>NZ_CP094527.1:4800000-8130403 GCF_022811725.1 Mucilaginibacter sp. SMC90
GGCGTAAACAATTAAAATACGATCCCGAATTGCTGTACGTAAGCTCCATATTTCATGACCTGGGCTTAACACCGCATTACAGCAGCGCTGATAAGCGTTTCGAGGTAGATGGCGCCAACGCAGCGCGCGATTTCTTAACAAGCTACGGTTTACCGAAAGATCAACTGCAACTGGTTTGGGATACCATTGCCCTCCATACCACCATCGGCATAGCCGAGTATAAAGAACCGGAGGTTGCCCTGATGTATTCGGGCGTTGGCCTTGATGTAATGGGCGAAGGCTATGAAAATTTAAGCGATGCCAACAGGGAAGAGATCATTACAGCATTCCCGCGCAATGATTTTAAAAAGAAGATCATCCCTACATTTTTTGGTGGCTTTGAGCATAAAACCGAAACTACTTTTGGTAATATCAAAGCCGATGTTTGTGCGTATATGATCCCCAATTTTCATAGGAAAAACTTTTGTGATTGTATCCTGCATTCACCATGGAAAGAATAATGGAATTTTAAAACATTTTGTGGTTTTGATAATTGTATCATTATTAATCAACCAATTAAATATTTCCGTTATGAAACATGCATTCATTTTTGGGACTACCATTTTTTTAAGCGAGCAGAACACACTAACTTACAGCGATGGGCTTAGTAATATTGAGTTTTTGAAGATCCTTTCGTTTTATGATGATCAAAAAGGCAAAGTGCTTACTATTGATGCCAGTATCAACACACAAAACGGCGAGGCTATCAGGATAAGTGCAAACGCTAATGAAAACAGTGCTAATGTACAGCTTGATGTAACCAGCGGCCGCATTAAGGTATTTCAACCCGGCCATGCCGAACCAGTGCTGGATGTTTACCAGTTCGATCCGCATGAGTATCCTGGTTTATCAAGCCACGTGCTTAACGAAATTCACGCGCAGCACCCTGATCATGTGGTAACCATTAAAGGAAATTTCTTTGTTGGCGGGGCACATTTCCTCATCGAAAATGAAAAGATGTTTATCGACAGTAATGGTTATGCCAATGGCGTGGAAAATGCGCACAATGGTATTATCCTGTCGGCGGCTGTGGCTTGAAACGATACAGGGTTTGTCATTTTGAACAGTTATACTCCGCGTCATTGCGAGGTACGAAGCAACCCCCGATTAGCAGCGCCGCTCTGTATAGTTTGGGATTGCTTCGTACCTCGCAATGACGCTTTTTGTTAATTTTCACTCAAAAACACTCTTCGCCTTTTTAATCGTTTTCTCCAGGTCGATGCCTTTTGCCAGTACCCCTTTAAAAAGATCACCGGTTTCCTTGAGCCGATCTATAGAATTGAAAATGGTAAAATCTTTCATGGTAAGCCCAGGCTTAACCTCGTCCCAATGCAAGGGCATAGAAACAGTAGCTCCGGGTTTGGGCCGCAATGAATACGGACCGGCAATGGTAGCACCCGGGCGGTTCTGTAGAAAATCGAGGTACATTTTGCCTTTCCGGTTGGCTACCATGCGTTCCAGACTGGTGTAATCTGGAATTTGCTTGTGCACAATATCCACAACAAGCCGTGCGAATAGCTGCGATTGATCATAATCATACTTAGCACCCAGCGGAATATAAATATGCATCCCTGTTGAACCCGACGTTTTGCAGCATGACGGTACATCCACTGCGTCCAATACTTTTTTCACCTCCAAAGCGGCTTCAATAACCTGGTCAAAGGTATTTTTATCAGGATCGAGGTCTATCACGCAATAATCCGGGTTATCCGGCGATTTTACCCGGCTAAACCAAGGGTTCATTTCAATGCATCCTAATGAGGCCATCCAAAGTAAATATGATTCATCAGAGCCTACCAGATATTCCTTATGCTCCCCTTCCCCATTGGTATACGGAAAAGTTTTGGTGATCCAGTCGGGCGCTTTGCCTTTCACATCCTTTTGATAAAAACTTGGCCCGTGTATACCATTGGGAAACCTGTTGAGCGACATTGGCCTGTCCTTTAAATAAGGTAGAATGTAATCGGCAACCTGGTAATAGTAATTAAACATATCACGCTTGGTTACGCCATCTTCGGGCCAGTAAACTTTGCTCAGGTGGGTAAATTTAAGCTCGTGTCCGCAAATTTTGCGTACCTGGGTTTCATCCTTCGGGTTAAGCAGGGTTTTACGATCTGTATCTTTCAAGGGTTTAATAGCTTTAGCATGAGTATCGTTATCAGTGCTTTCAACTTCTTCTACCGTTTCAGTAGTATCTTTTGGGGTTTCCAGCACTACATCTTTTGCTTTTTTATCGGTACGCATTCCCTTAAAGGAGGCTTGCCGGAACACGCCATCGCCGGTTACTTCGGCAAATGCAACTTCGCAAACCAGCTCGGGTTTGAGCCAGGTAGGCTTTGCACCTAAACGCTGTGGCCTGAACCGCGATGGCTTATCTACATCAGGTTCAACCTCAAACGGACTTTTATCGGTAATAAGGGGCTTAAACTGCTCCATCATTTCCTTTTGCAGTTTATCAGAAAAACCGGTACCCACTTTGCCAGCATATTGCAGCTTGCCTTTATCATCATACAAAGCAAGGATCAATGCGCTGAATGATTTAGAGGTGCCGGCGTTTTTAGTAAAGCCTGCAATGATCACTTCCTGCCTGCGGTGCACCTTTATTTTAAGCCACTCTTTTGAGCGAAGATCAGAAGTGTAAACACTGCTTGCTTTTTTGGCGATGATCCCCTCTAAGCCTATGCGTTCAGCAGCATTAAAAAACTCGATGCCACCGGTATCAAAAACCTTACTTTGCCGAATGCGGTCGTCATTTGTGGGGAGGATGGATGTCAATATTGCCTGGCGTTGTTTAAGGGGCAAATCCATCAGGTTTTTGCCCTCATACCAAAGGATATCGAACACATAATAAACCAGGTTGCCATCAGCCTCGCTCCTCCAGTTTTGCAGGGCTCCAAAGTCGGAGATTCCTTTATCGTTCAACACCAGGATCTCGCCATCAATTACAGCGTTTATCTGCCAGTCTTTTAATAATTTATTGATAGGGTAATACTTATCGAAAGGAAGATTATTACGGGAGATGAGTTCCGCTCCTTTTTTATCGATCACCGCAATAGCCCGATAGCCATCCCACTTAACCTCGTAAAGCCAGTCGGGATCGTCAAAAGGCTCATCAACCATGGTGGCCTTCATGGGCTTGATGTTGGTGGGGGCTTTCGATTTGGGCGCTTTTTTCAATAACTGCTCAACATCAAAATGTTCAATATCGTTGGTATCAACTTTATCTTCCAGCTCCTGAACCGGTTCGTTCAGGGCTTTTTTTTTAATTGCCTTCTTCGGCTTTTCTAAATCCTCCTCATGCCCGCGCTGCCAAACCTTTTCGCTTGTTTTTTCCATACTTTCTATGGATTTGCCGGAAAGGATTGATTTATCTTTTTTGGTGATGTCCCTGGCAGAAGCAAATTCGTCATTATGCTTAATGAGCAGCCAGCCGTTTTCACCCATACCATGTGTTTTAACAAGGGCGAACTCGCCCTCCAGCTTTTCGCCATGGAGTTTGATCTTTACGGAACCGGCTTTAAGCTGTTTAAGCAAGTGCTTTTCCTGCGCTTTTTTTCCTTTGATCTCATCTATCGGCTCATAGGTACCTTCGTCCCAAACAATGACGGTACCGCCGCCATATTCACCTTTGGGGATGATACCTTCAAAGTTCCGGTAATCAAAAGGATGATCCTCAACCATCATAGCAAGGCGCTTTACCTTAGGATCAGTTGAGGGGCCTTTTGGGATAGCCCAGCTTTTTAGCACGCCGTCCATCTCAAGCCTGAAATCATAGTGCAAGCGCGAAGCGTCATGTTTCTGAATCACGAACATCAGGTGATCCTTATCCTTGCTCCGGCCCGCTTTGGGTTCTTTAGTTTTGCTGAAATCGCGTTTTTCGGCATACTTTTCCAGGCTCATATTGATGCTATTTGTTATTCAAAAACTTGGCTACTGCGGCCGCTGAATTCCCTACAGCACGTACTGCCGTTTTTAATCTTTCGGGCCGAACACCAAATTTGTTTGCCCAATATTCAACCTCATAATTCTCACTGGTATTGATGAGGTTGCTGTCAGGCCATCCGGTTTTGTTTTTACTGTCCATAATTAGTTTTATAATTGATACTATATTGAACAGATAGTCCCTTGCAAAGGTTTGAGTATTAATTAATAAATTATTGTAATAAAATTAACGATCATTATAACTTATTCCCACCCATCGTTTTGTTCGGCGTAGTTTGGTATCATTATGTAAATAAGTACAGCAAGGCAGGCAAGCAGCACCAGCCGGGTTATCCAGAATATGAACATTTCCATAGTTAATTTCTTTAGATGTTTTTAGTTCAGTTTGTTACAAAGCTGTATGCATACCGCATGCCATCACATCATCTATCTAATTATCAATAAATTAAATAAAATATCCCGATCGAAAGGTTCACCATATTTCGGGCATTGACGATTATTAGTTGCAAACCACCCTGGCACAATTAACTAAGCTTAATATCTAAAACTGTATGGAAACGGTATTAAACAAAAAATCCGGCGAATTGGCCTATCAACTCTCCGGATTTTTGATACTCTCGGGTAAAAACTATCTCTCACGCATGAGATTTTATGAACCGAATGAAAGGCTAAATAAACAACTTACACAGAATCAATTAACCAGCTGCGGGATGCACAACGCTTCATTGACAAGCAGCCCCTTATCGCCATCCATGGTTTCGATCGTGTGAATGTATTTGTAAGTTCGGGTTAGCTGATCAAACCCCTGGTCGATAACATTGATATTAAGATCGGATATCGGAAAATCCTCACTGTTTTGAAGGCAACGTAACCTTTGATTATTTAATTGCAAAAAATCATTGATATAACCTTTTCCGTGCAGATCGATAACCCATTTGGTTAAAGTACGATTGAGCTTTTTGCAGGTTTTTACGTTTTTCATGATGTTGATTTAATTTAATACCCTGTTTATTAGCATAGTTCATCAAAAGTTATGGACTAATTTTCCGGCAAATGTTGTTCATTTTATCCGTTTTAAGCCAACAATTGAACCAAATTCACAATTCACTAATAATCAATAAATTAAATAAAATCAATTTGAATTTCATAACTATATATCGCAAAAAACTCAATTCATCGACGAAATACAGCGCGACATAAAACACTATACATCAAACACATAACCATCAACAAAATAAAACCGGGTTTCAGCATGATGAATAGTGCTAAAACCCGGTAAATATTAAAAAAAGAAATATTGAGATTATGCTTTTACGTTATGCCTGCCGGCTTTATGTCCTGCTGTTGAGTAATAAAGGATGAACAGGTAAATAGGGATAAGCATGATATAGGCCGACTGAGCCGAAAACCTTTCAGAAAAATAGCCGTACAGCGGTGGCAAAACCGCTCCGCCGGCAATTCCCATAACCAGCAATGAAGATGCAATTTTGGTAAAGCGGCCTAAACCTGCCAGCGCCAGCGGCCATATAGCAGGCCACATCAACGAATTGGCTAAACCAAGCAGTGCTATGCAAAATACCGATGCATAACCATGCGTAAGCAATGCTGCAGCTGTTAAAACGATACCCAAAATTGCTGAGGCCACTAACGCTTTTTGCTGCGTTATCAGTTTCGGAATACAAAAAACACCAACCAGGTAACCAACTATCATAGATACCAGAGTACACGATGTAAAAAACTTAGCTGTTGACAAAGGAATGTGCTGAGAAGTGCCATAAAGCGAGATAGAATCGCCTGCAATAACCTCGGCTCCTACGTAAACAAACAGCGTTGCTACGCCAAGCATCAGATGTGGAAACTGCGTAATACTTGTTTTGTTGGTATTTGCCGCAGCTACAGTTTCATCTTCATGCTCTGTATTTATTTCGGGCAGTGATGAAAAATAAATAAGTACCGCAAGTAAAATTAAAACTACTACCATAATGCCATAAGGCATGATCACTCTTGATGCCAGATCATTAAGTTCCAGTGCTTTTTCTGTTGCACTCAAAGTTTTAAGCTTTTCAGTTATTGCGTCAATGTTAGCAAGTACCACAGTTCCTAAAATAACGGGGGCCAAAGCACCGGCTATTTTATTACAAATGCCCATGATACTTATCCTTCTTGCAGCTGTTTCGGCAGGTCCTAAAATTGTAATGTACGGGTTTGAGGCGGTTTGCAATACTGTTAATCCGGTGCCCTGAACAAACAAGCCAATTAAAAATACGCCATATGTACGGGTGATTGCGGCGGGGACAAATATTAATGCGCCTACCGCCATTACAAATAAGCCTATGGCCATACCATTTTTAAAACCAAATTTCTTTATGGTTTTTCCGGCGGGGATACCCATTACAACGTAGGCAATATAAAAAGCCGTGGTTACAAAATAGGCTTCCTTAGTGCTTAACTCGCATGCTATTTTTAAATACGGAATTAGTGTACCGTTCATCCAGGTTACAAAACCAAAAATGAAAAACAAAGCACCGATAATTACAATGGGGTTTATCGCCGATTTTTTTACCGGCGATTCGATTACAGAGGTTGTTGCCTGGGCCATAGTATGTTATTTTAATTAGAGGTATTTTTAAACGAACTTTATTGTACCAAAAAACTGCGACAAATGAAAATCGGGCACGGGGCTATCAATATTACTCCAGCTTATAAAATGCGGCTCGGGCAATTCGTCGCCGCATTTAAAAAAGTTTGCCTTGCTCATTGTTCCTTTCAATGATTTTATATCATGGTAAATAAAAACATCAAAAGGGATCAGTAATGTCAACTCCCATGAATTAAAACCGGTTGAATCCGGAGTGCTGTTAATATTACCTGACGATTTTATGTTTCCCACTTTGTCATCGGGTATAGCTTTCCTCTCATTACGATCTTTACCGAAGCCAACCAATGCGGTTCCGAGCGCATTAAATTCCAGATTGTAATAATTGCTATCATCGTCAAACCCTATAAAAAGCTCTACACAGCTATCTTTATAAACAGGGTCGTTTGCACTCGTATATATCGCCCTGCTATGCAGCTCCTTTACATAATATTTTAGTACAATGGCATCTTCTGTATAAGCTATTGAAAAGCTAACTGATGGAAAATACCCTGTATCGCTCCATAAAAGATTATCAATAGCATACTTTTTCTCCTTGTTAACTAAGGCAGATAGCTCATCAAGATCATTTTCGTTGTAAGTACCCAGAATAAATTGGGCATAAACTTCTTTCACCGTTGTTTTATAAATTATTTCAGTTTCAATGTACCAAAAACTCACCTTTAACCCAAAGCAAATACCTAATTAACGAGTAAACACTAATTATTTCACCAAAATAGGTAAAAAGTTTATAAATTATTTACAAATCTATTTTTTACTTTTTAAAAAAATATAAAAACTTAGTCACTTAGACAAATGCTTTACCTTTCGGCAATTTCACTTTCTTTTCTGCGCAATAATTAACTATCTTGTACTAACCAATTTGTTATGAAAAGAAAAACTTTCATTCAATTAAGTACTACCTTAATGGCATCTCCCCTATTATCATCGCTTCCCTCATGGGCGCAACAATCACGCTTACAAAACTGGTCGGGCAATTTAACTTATAGTACGGATAATGTATTTTATCCTAAATCAGTTGAAGAAGTTCAGCAACTCATTAAAAAACACGATAAAATAAAGGCATTAGGCACTCGACATTGCTTTAATAATATTGCCGATAGCAAAGATAACCTGCTATCAACCCGCGATCTTAATAAGGTGGTATCACTTGACAAGCAAAACCATACAGTTACCGTTGAGGGAGGCATAAAATATGGCGAGCTTGCACCATACCTTCATAAAGAAGGTTTTGCCTTGCACAATCTTGCATCATTGCCGCACATATCGGTAGCTGGTTCAATAACAACAGCTACGCATGGTTCAGGCGTAAAAAATGGGAACCTGTCAAGCGCGGTAACTGGTTTGGAAATTGTTAAAGCTGATGGCAGCATCGTACATCTTTCAAAAGCAAAAGATGCCGCGAAGCTTAACGCCGCCATTGTTGGTCTTGGCGCTTTGGGTGTTATTACTAAGGTTACGCTGCAAATACAGCCAACTTACATGATGAAACAACATGTATTTACCGGTCTGCCTATGAGCGAGCTAAAGCAGCACTTTGAAAAAATTGTTTTGGCCGGGTATAGTGTAAGCCTGTTTACCGACTGGCAAAGTGATCACATCAATGAAGTTTGGATAAAGAGCCGTATAGGCACAGATAAAGATGAAAACCTAAAAGAGTTTTACGGAGCAAAGGCTGCTACAAAAAACCTGCATCCCATCATAGCCCTCTCTGCCGAAAACTGTACCGAGCAAATGGGCGTACCCGGCCCATGGTATGAGCGTTTACCTCATTTTAAAATGGGCTTTACCCCCAGCAGTGGCAAAGAGTTGCAGTCAGAATTTTTTGTGCCTTTTGATCATGCCGTTGAAGCCATTGAGGCTGTAGCAAAATTGGGTAAGCAGATCAGCCCACACCTGTTTATTACCGAGATCCGTACTATTGCCGCTGATAATTTGTGGATGAGCCCTGCCCATAACCAAAAGTCGGTAGCAATCCATTTTACCTGGAAACAGGAAACCGAAGCGGTATTGAAACTACTTCCCCAAATTGAACGGGAACTTTCGCCATTTAAAGCACGGCCGCATTGGGGTAAAATTTTCACCATGCCAGCTAAAACACTGGCGGCACGCTACGAAAAAATGGACGCGTTTAAAGCAATGGTAGCCGAATATGATCCGCATGGAAAATTCAGGAACCAGTTTTTAGCAAACGAACTTTACAATTCCTGAAACTAAAGCTTATGGCTGCTGCCTGCGGGGGCGTTTTGCCCTTGCCGGGGTGGCAGCTTCCTGCTGCTCAAACCTGTTGTTATTTTCCCTCGGGAAACGGGGCTTATTATAACCCTGTGGTTTTACTTTATTGAAACCAGGTTTGGGCCTTGCAAACTGCTGATGCTGTTTTTGTTGTGGCTGGTGTTTTTGCTCTGCTACCCTGACACTTATTTCGCGCTCGTCAATCGTAGCACCGTTCATGGCATCAATTGCGCGTTGAGCGCCTGCCTCGTCGGTCATTTCTAAAAAACCATAACCTTTACTAATGCCGCTGTCTTTATCAGTGATTATCCGCACAGTACTCACCGTACCATAAGCGCTGAACAGTTCAACAAGTTCAATTTCTTCCATGTCTCGCGGAAAACCCACGATAAAAAGTTTAACCATACTATTCTATGTGATTGCAATAGGTAACCAGTTAGCAAATATAGTGCACAAAAATGGTTTAGCCTATTGCACAACGGTCAGTTGAAAGCTAATTTATAAAAAAAGGCGTTCCAAATGATGTTCAAAACGCCTTTTTCACACAAATTGTATCATCAACGTTGCCAAGTCATTAGTAATGGAGAGATATTTCGTCAATTTATCGGTTTACCTCACAATCAACTAATTGTTAGTGAGCAAACAGCGCAAATTTGATTCTATAAACACATTCACCATCTATTTTTCTGTTATTTTCCCTCGCGGGCCCGTATTATTTAGATGATCAATCATGACACAGCACGCAAACTAACCAGTTAAAACTTTAATGTTTAGTTTATGACACTAATATTCTTAAAACCAATTTTGGCAGTACTAAATAAAGGAGACTTATTGCGGACAAAATTCCCCCGGTTTCCCCATGGCAAACCAATCATCTTATAAATTAACACTTAAAACACTATCGATTACTTTGCTTTACGGATATAAATACTTCCGAAAGTAGTTTTCATCAATAATTCGGGACCACCTCCGGCTATTTTTCCGTAAACCCAGTCTTCCATTTTCAAACTGTACATTCCTTTCTCGGAGGTATTTTTTGTAACTACCGGTTTTCTCTGCTCGGTAACCACATCAAAATCGGTAAATATATCGCCCTGGTCAGATTTTAATTTGACGTTGGCTTTAAGACCCGCCGGGAAAGTAACATCCACCTTACCGTTTAGTGTAGAAAATGCCATAGCGGCTTTTGCATCAATACTTTTAAAGGAAACCTCCACATTGCCATTAACTGTATTGGCCACGACAGATCCCGAAATATTGCCCAGTTTAATATAACCGTTTACATTCCTGATCTCCAGGTCGCCGCTAAGGTTGCTTGCGTTAATATTACCATTATTTACTGTCGACAATTTAACGCTTGTACTGTTCATGGGAACCTTAATAGTTAAATTGGTGGTTTTGTTAGGGCTACCGTGAATATTTACGGTGTTATTATTTTCCTCTGCCTGTACATCCAGATTATTCCCGGCAAACAGACGCTTCATACCTGTAGGAGCAGCCTCCTTTTCACGGTGTTTTTTTTCTTCGCCCTGGGCATCGACAATGATATCCTTCCCTTCATATCCCGTTACTGTGATGGAGCCATTAACCAGCCCCACTTCCAGCTTATACGGTTTTCCCGGATCGCTTAACGGTACAACTAATTGCCCCTTTTCTACGCCCTGCGCCCAAAGCCTCGCGCTCAGCAGCACAGTTAATATTAATACGCCTGTAAATTTTATCGTTTTCATGTTGTTATTTTTTATTGTTGCTTTTTGATATAAATATTACCGTTAAGTGTTTCAAACTTAAATAGTTTTCCGCCTGCACCTATCCGCACGCCATTATTTTTGCTGAGTTTGTACGTAGTACCCGATCCGCTTTTTGATTCGCTTTTACTTACCCTTGTAGGCAATACCTCCACATCCAGAAAATCGGTATAAAACTGACCGTTCATGCTTTTAAATTCCAAATCGGCCGCCAGGTTAGCAGGATAAGTTACTTCAAGTTTTCCATTAAGCGTATAATAACTTGAAGCATCGGGAGGTATTGATAAATAAGTTACTTTGAGAGGTCCGTTAATGGTGTGTGCACTGGTTGTACCTTTAGCATCGGCAATGGTTATGCCGCCGTTTACGTTGTTTACCTTTAATGCACCGTAAACATCTTTAACTTCAACATCGCCCTCATTTACTGTCGATACACATAGGTTCATGCCATAAGGCACTTTTACGGTATATTCCAATTTCACAGTGTAGTCAATATGTCTGTGCTCTTCATCGCGGTTCCAGTTACGGCGCGGGCGGGTATCATAGGGCGCTGCCGTGTAAGCGATAATACTATCAGCTTTTTGATCGAATCCCAATTTAACTTCCTTTTTACCAGTTTCTACATCTCCTGAGTTTTTCCCCCTGATGGTTTCATCAATTTCAATGGATACCTGGTTGCCCGAATATCCCTGCACGGTTATCGATCCAAAAATATTGTAAATGGCCAGCGTGGTACCCGAAGCTGCCCCCTGCAAAGTAAATTGCTTGCTTACATGCTCTTTATAATCCTGGGCTTGGGTCGAAATTTGGGCAAAACAAAGCCCCAGACCTGCTAAAACAGGCATTAATGATCTTTTCATGATTTGGTTTATTTTTTAAATAAGTTGGGTTATGGTTTGTTTGATCTTGTCGCGTACGCCATGATCAAGGTCTTTTTGTTTCAATAGCTCCCTGAATGAGCCTACTGATCTTTTTTCCTGCAGTTTAAGCATCACATCAGCAATGGCCAGTTGCATCAGCGGCGAATCCTGCTCAACTATTGATTTAATGAGGCCTTCCCTCACCTCCGCGTGACCGGCAAGATGAGTCAATGCATCAAGTGTGCTCAGGCGTACATTTACATTAGGGTCGTTATTCAGCGTAGCTAACAAAGCATCTATTACCTGTTTATCGGCATGTTTGATCTCGCTGGTATAGCTCACCCCCCTGATCCGTTCAGATGCCGATGGATTTTCAAGCAGGGCCAGCATCATGGTTTGTTTAAGCTCATGCACCTGCGAGCTTAAAGCTTTCAGTTGTTTGTCTTGATCGTCGCTTTTGCTTTTGCCCAAAAACAGGTAGCCTGCGCCAACTAATATCACCACCATTACCAGGTTATAAGCCATAGGCCATCTTGGCTGCCATTGCCAGAAACTGCTAAAATGAAACTTAATATCGGCCCATAAACTGCTTTGTTCCTTTACCGATTCTTTGTAAGTATCGAGCATGGCATAAAACTTCACACTCATATTGGCCGATGGTTCGGGTGTTTCAATTTGTTCCATATGGCCCCATAGTTGCTGTAAAGCCTGCAACTCATTGCGGCAATGGTCGCAGCCGGATATATGCTGTTCCAGCGCCCCCTTTTCTTCCGGGCTTAATTCTTTGTTTATCCAACCGGTAAACAGTTCCTCGTATAGCTCACATTTCATCTTAATACTGTTTTATCGTTCCATTTTTACATAAATACTTTTAAGCTCCTGCATTGCCCGGTGAATGCGCACCTTCACCGTACCTTCGGTCATGCCCAGTATCTGGGCAATCTCCTGGCATTTCAGCTCCTGAAACCGGCTCAGAGCTAAAATCTCCCGCTGGCTTTCGCTTAGCTTTTCCATGGCACGGTGCAGCTCGGCTTTGGCCTGCTTTTTTTCAAATTGCTCGTCGGGTACAAGGCCACCGGCTATGGTTTCTGCAGCTTCCACACCCTCGTGCTGTACATGCTGCTTGTTTTTGCGCCAATGATCTTTTAAAACGTTGCGTGCGATGGAGTACATCCAGTGGATATATTCGCCGGTACCGGTAAAGGTGTGCCGGTATTTAAGCATCTTATAAAACACCTGCTGCACCATATCTTCGCTCAGCTCGCGTTGATAGGTCATGTGGAACAAAAAGCCATACAACTGCCGATTATAGCGTTCAAAGAGCATACCCATCCTGTCAAGGTCGCCGGCTTTCACCTTTAGCATAATGGCGTTGTCTGTAAGCGTGTTCAATCAGTTTGTAATTATGTATATACCCTAAGTACTTCGGCAGTAGAAAATGGTTACAGAAAATTTTTATTTTTTTTTCAGGGGATACAATTGCAGATCAAACTTAACAGAAATTTAAACGAAATATGCAATTGGTTTGAGTTGTTATTAACTAACTTTATAACAACAATTAAAACCATAAGATCATGACCACCACCCAGGTAGCAGAAAAATTAGTACAGTATTGCCGCGAAGGCAAACATACCCAAGCTATTGATGAACTTTATGCAGATAATATTGTGAGCCGTGAAGTAAAAGGTTCGCCGATGGAGCTTACCGAGGGTAAAGAAGCTGTTAAGGGTAAAACCGAATATTGGTATGCCTCGGTACAGGAAATACACAGCGGCGAGGTGTCGGACCCGATTGTTACCGGTAACTTTTTTGCTGTAACCATGGATATGGATGTTACCTACAAAGAAGGCGGCCGTATGCCGATGAACGAAATAGCCGTTTACGAAGTAAAAGACGGCAAAATTATAGCAGAGCAGTTTTTTTATAATATGGGCTAACAGCACCTAACCAATAATAAGCAATTAAGGCCTTCGCTATATGCAAAGGCCTTTTCTTTTTAACAAGGGCACAAATTAAAAAGTTGTCATATTGTACATTTCAATTTGCTGACCGGTATTGCTTGAACCGCCATACCAGTGATTGGTGCCTACAAAGTAAAACCAGTTATTGTAGTAAGTGCCACTGTTATTGGTAAGGGTGAATTTATATGTACCATCTACATAAAAATCAACCTGGTGTACGTTGCCCGAACGGGCCTGGCATTTAAAGGTATGATAGCCGTTATCACCCACCGAAATAACCTGTGTAATGTACTGGCCCCCACCTTGCAGATAGCCCTTTAAGGCATTATCATTCAAGGTTTTCACAAAACCCATCTCATTACCGTTCCATTGTGAAACATTGTCGCAAAGAAAAACCGCCTGTTCACTTGCCGAACTGGAGGCGCTTGTACCACCTTTAAAGCAACCATTAAACTGAAGCCCTGTAGCGTTTTGACCAGTGCTTTGCTGCGCAGCGTCAATATCGGTACTACAATTACCTACCGGAACACAAATACCGTTGGTACCCGAAATGTTATACGGAGCGCCATTACACGTTCCCCATAAACTAAAGCCGCTTTGGGGCACAGCGGCACGCGGGGCGGTTGTGTTACCTGTTTTAGCAGCGGGCTTGCTTGCATCTTTACTACAGGCCGATACGAGGGTTAAAAGCAGCAGCGTGCCGCCAAACATCAGTTTGTTTAATTGTTTTTTCATAATTTGATTTAACTAATTGGTTTAATAATCAGTTAAAGCTATGCACATCAATTAACTTACAATTACACTGATATTTCATTTGAGTACACCATTATTTCAAACCTCTTAAACAAAAACGGGAGGCCCTTTTTAGGCCCCCCGTATCCGGATATATTTTAAAAACAGTTTATTCCATTGAGCGGATAATGCCTAATTCAAGCCCCCTCAGCTCGGCCAGACCGCGAAGCCTGCCAATGGCTGAATAGCCAGGGTTAGTTTTCTTTTTAAGATCATCCAACATTTGGTGACCATGATCGGGGCGCATAGGGATACTTAGCCGGCGCTGTTTCATTACTTGTGCCAGTTCTTTCACCACTGCGTACATGTCCACATCGCCTTCCAGGTGGTTATCTTCATAAAAATCACCAAACTCGTTGCGGCGTGTGCTGCGCAGGTGGATGAAATTGATCCTGTCGCCGAATTGTTTAACCATGGCAGGCAAGTCATTATCAGGCCTTACGCCATATGATCCGGTACAGAAACATAGGCCATTATTTAATGATGGAACCGCTTCAATCAGCGCATTGATATGTTCGGCGGTGCTTACCACCCTTGGCAGGCCTAAAATAGCATATGGAGGATCGTCGGGGTGAATCACCATTTTAATGTTATTAGCATCGGCAACCGGGATGATCTGCTGCAGGAAAAAGATCAGGTTTTGCCTTAATCTTTCGGCATCTATACCGTCATAAGCAGCAAGCGCAGCCCTGAATTTATCCAGCGTAAAGCTTTCTTCGCTGCCGGGTAAACCGGCTATGATATTGCGCTGCAGCAGTTGTTTATCATCGTCACTCATACTCTCAAAACGAGCCCTGGCGCGGCCAAGTTCATCTGTGGTGTATTCCTGCTCTGCCCCTTCCCTTTGCAGCATAAATACATCAAAGGCAATAAAGGCAGCTTTTTCAAAACGAAGGGCTTTTGAGCCATCTTCCACAGTAAAACCCAGATCGGTACGGGTCCAATCCAATACCGGCATAAAGTTATAGGTAACGATATGGATACCGCTCTGCGCCAGGTTTTGCAGGCTTTGCTTGTAGTTTTCGATATATTGCAGATAGTCGCCGGTTTGTGTTTTGATGGCTTCATGTACGGGTACACTTTCAACTACATCCCAGGTAAGGCCGGCAGCTTCGATAATAGCCTTGCGTTCGTTAATAGCCTCAACTGTCCATACCTGGCCATTAGGGATTTGATGCAGGGCGCTTACTACGCCGGTACAGCCCGCCTGGCGGATATCTGACAAACTCACCGGATCATTAGGGCCATACCAGCGCATGGTATTGATCATGCTGAAAGTATTGCTTGTATTGGTAGTACTCATTACTTTATTATAGATAGGTTTAATATTCAAAAACAGAAGTGTTCAATTTTAAAAGGGTGAACACTTCAAAAAACACTCAATATTGACAGTCAACAACTTAAGTGTTCAGTCAATCACAAGAAAACAATTAAATAACTGATAAACAACAGTTTAATATTTGCCAATATATTTAATTGAACACTTGTTTTTAAAAGCTGAACACTGACAAAATAATGTCAGTAAAAACAGGTCAGGCCACAATTTACCACGCGCCAATAATCGTTATATTTTTTTAATCGCCTAATAGTTAATTGCAAATTATTTTGTGCGTTACACATTCAGATGAGAATTTCTTCGCTCCTATCCATAACAAGTTAAAAAGTGATTGTCATGAATTTGAAAACTCAGCGCGCTTTGAAGAGTGAGTAACAAAACGGCTAAAGACTTCCGAAGTTTTTAAAACTTCGGAAGTCTGGGATCTATTAAGTGAAGAGGGACTGTCATGCTGAGCCCGTCAAAGGGTTGTGCGCCCTTCGACAGGCTCAGCGTGACACTTATTTTTATTATGTCAAGGGTAGAAACGAAGCCTCTTCTCCGCCCCTGCATAACAGTTCTGCATATCGAAGAAGATCCTTCGCTATCGCTCAGGATGACAAAAAACTTTAGACTATCTTAAAAATAGCCTCCTTACGCCCAATCAAAATCAATCACCCTGCCGTTCAGTTTCCATTTGGCGGGCGTTAATGTTTCCATCCAATCCAATGGCTGGCCAAGCGGCTGTACTTTGGCGGCTTGCGCAAATGCTGTTTTTACAGCTTTCTTTTGCTCTTCGCCCATCGCCTCGGGCTGACCGGAGATGAATAGCGGTGCGCCGCTTTCAGCTAATAATTGCAACCACTGTTTGTTCCTTTTCCATTCAATATCTTTAGTGAGGCCTACGCAATCGCCATCTACCGCATAAAACGCGTTGTGCTGGGGCAGGCGGAAAGCCAGGGTATTAACACCCATTTTGCGGGTACGTGCCCATTCGTGGCCGCTTGTATCATCGCCTATGCGGCAAAGCTCAAATATTCCTGCCGAAAGGTGGCTCATGGTATTGCAACCGATCACGTAGATGCCATCACCTGCGGCCTCGCGGATAGAGCGGTATAGGTGCAGGATGATCTCGGCATTGGTTTTTGTCCTGTCGTTAAAGTGCCAGCCCGGCGAAGTAAAGCTATCCTTCATATCAAATCCCCAGCGACCGGCAATGTCATATGTTGAAAAATCGTGCTTTACCATTTCATAGCCCCATTGCTTGTACACATCAAAATTATGTTTGATACGCGCTATATTTTCGGGGATGGTTGGGTCGAGCGTTGGATTTTTTGGATTGTCCCTGCCGGGGATCTTTGGTGCAAGTAAACTGGCCTTTTCATCATGTTTAGCACAAAGCGGTCGCATCCACAAACCCGGGCGCATACCCAGTTTTTTGATCTCATCACCAAGGGCATGCATATCCTTAAATTTATCATTCGGCTTCGAAAAATCATCGTTCCAGCCACCATCGCCCGGTAATAGTGGCGAATAGGTTGCCCAACCGGCATCTATAACAGAAAAAGGCTTATTGCTGTGATCGGTAACCAGTTCGGCCATCATGGCGGTTGTTTTTTTGATCAAATCGGCCGAGTTATTGCCGTACGCAAAATACCAATCGTTGATACCATATACCGGTTGCTTCGGTATGCGCGGTTTTTCGCACATCATTTTACAAAAACGATGCGTTGCGGCAAAGGTATCTTCGTTGGTTTTAGCATTAGTAGTTATGATATCGGCGGCGTGTAATTGTCTGTCGCCCAGTAATACGCCTACCCCGCCCGAAGTTGTATCTAAAGTAAGTTCGATATTATCGGCATTAACACCCCACCAGCAAATACTGTTAGCGCCAGTTTTTACGCCGAAGCAGGCGGTTTGTTTATCATCATGTATAATTACATACCACGGATTTTTAATACCGGCAGCTATGGTTTTCCATTGCAGGTCGCCGTAGGAACGCTCCCAATGATCGCCCAGGAATTTGGCTGAAGCAGCAGTGTTGTGTTTCCATTTTAACCGTACGCTGTTTAACTCCTGCTTTGGCGATGATACATAAACGCCAAGTGCATTGCCATTAGCTTTAAGGGTTACGCTGAGATCTTTATAGGTGTAATGAGAGCCGCCGGAAGCTGTAAGCTTAACCCAATCAGCACCCGATTGAGCCCAAACCTCATCAGGGCTATTTATGATAGCGGCCCCGTTTGACGCCGAATAAGTAAGCTTGCTGAAAAGCATTGCAGCCGCGGTAGTTGCAGAAATTTTGATAAAATGCCGTCTTTGCATAGTAAAGGTAATTGCGATGTGATTATCTGTTAAAGTAACATTTAAATTGGTTTACAACATTACTAAAAGGATTAAGCAAAAACTAATACAATTATGGATTTTTATTGGCGTTACACCGCCATATAAAATCCCCTCTCGAGAGGGGGCGCGGAGGAACGAGTGGTAGCAGGGGTGTGTTTCTGCAAGCGATAAGCAAGCGCAGGAACACACCCCTCCACCCCTCTCAAGAGGGGAATCGCACAATCCCCTTCTTTCTAATCTCCCAATTTCAACCCCAATAAACCACAAACTCCGTCTGCCGTTCGGCAACGGTTTTCAATGAAAACTCAAAGCCGTGGTTTAGCATGATCTCGCGCACCAGGGTGAGGCCTATACCCTGCCCGTCTTTTTTGGTGCTGAAGAACGGGGTAAATAGATTAGCCTGCTGCTCAGGGCTAATGCCTTTGCCGGTATCGGTGATCACCAGTTTTTTTTCTTTTGGGTTGATGGCAAACGTTACCGACCCTTTATCATCAATGGCCTCGATAGCGTTTTTTACTATATTGATGAATGCCTGTTCCAGTTGCTGCTCATCGGCCATGATTTTAATTGGCTCTTCGGGCAAATCGAGACTAAGTGCAACGCCTTTTTCTTCGGCGCGGATAGTCATCAGTTTGGTTACTGAGGTGATCAGTTTTTGCAATATCACAGGTTGCTTGTTGGCTTGAGGCAGCTTCACCAAATCGGCAAAGTTGCGCATGAACAGGTTGAGGTTCTGGTTCCTGTCCATGGCAATTTGCAGCGCATCTTTTATCGGGTCGAAATCGTGGCCGGCCCAAAGCTGATCAGTTTTCATGGCCGATTGCATGATGGAGTTAACCGGGCCAATAGTATTGTTAACCTCGTGCGCCATCATCCTGATCACTTTGCCATAAACTTTCTTTTCGGCTGCAAGTATCTCGGCGGTCAGATCCTCAAGCATAATGAAGTGGCGCGAAAATCCGCGATCGATAAAATGTGATTTCTGCAATTTGAACGAGTTGATGCCGTCCAGCTTTATTACAACTGTTTCGCCCGATTTAAGGGCCTTGATCTGTGCCAGCAGCGGATGATCCAATTCGCCAATTAATTCGCCAATCAGCGCTTTTTCATCAATACCGAGCACCTGCAAAGCTTTGGGGTTGGCCTGTTGCACGCGGTCATCAAAATCAAGGATGATGATGCCTGTTGGCGAGGTGTGGATCAGCTTTTCTAAAAAGAAATGCTGCTGCTCCTGTCTTGTCCGTTCGGTTCTTAACTCGTCCATCATTTGATTATAAACATCAATCAGCGCATCAACCTCGTGTTTACCGGTTGAAAGAAATTTCACATTAAAATCTTTGTCTTTGATAGCTTCAACGCCCTGCATCAGCATTTTTAGTGGCTGAATGAGCTGCCGGTAAAGCTGTATGGCAATTACCGAAGAGATGATCACAACAACCTCCGATATGATAAAATAGATCTTGTTATCGTTGAAAATAAAATAAGTAAGCACCAGGGTAAGCAGGTGCAGGACCACCACAAATAAAATGTATTTAGTCTTCAGCTTCATCGTACGGGATCTGGTATTTTTCGAGCCGCCGGTACAGGGCGCTGCGCGTGAGGCCCAGCGCCGCCGCTGCTTTACTTATTTTGTTTTTATGATGGTCTAAAGCCCGCCTTATCATCTCCACTTCTACCTCCTCCAAAGTTAAAGTACCTACACCCGGCAACTGGATATTCCCTTTTTTTACCGGCGATAATTCCAACTGTGACCGGAAATCATCGATGCTCAGCTCATCCCTCCTGCTCACCAAAATGGAACGCTCCACCAGGTTTTTTAACTGCCTGATATTGCCAGGTAAAGGTAACTGCTGTAACCACTTCATGGCTGATGCCGCTACCGACAAATTGGGCCGGTTATAGATCTGCTTTAAGTTATTAATAAAAAAATCAACCAGCAAAGGAATATCTTTCGGCCGCTCGCGCAGGGCAGGCAGGTAAACAGTGATCAGGTTAATACGATACAGCAGATCCTCGCGAAAAGTACCGCGATTTACCATTTCATTCAGGTTTTTATTGGTAGCGCATACTACACGGGTATCAACCGTTTTGGTGCGACTGCTGCCCAATACTTCATAGGTACGATCCTGCAACACACGGAGCAGCTTTACCTGGCTGCTGGCATCCAGATCGCCTATCTCATCCAAAAAAATGGTGCCTTTGTTGGCCATTTCAAAGCGGCCTATCCTGTCAAACCGCGCATCGGTAAACGCCCCGCGGATATGGCCAAACATTTCACTCTCAAACAACGAAGTAGAGATCCCGCCCAGGTTCACTTTAATAAATGGCTTATTACGGCGAAGACTGTTCTGGTGAATAGCTTCCGCTATTAGCTCCTTACCAGTACCGCTTTCGCCCATGATCAGTACCGATGCATCAGTAGATGCAACGCGGCCTATGGTTTCTAAAATATCGAGCATCCGGGCATCTTCACCCACAATATTTTCAAAATTATAGGTTTTGTCAAGCTGCTTACGGGTACGGTGTTCGGTTTTTTTATCCTGCAGATCCAAAAGGGTTTTCACCGACTGGATGAGATGCTCGTTAACCCATGGCTTGTTGATGAAATCATTGGCACCCAGCTTCATGCCTTTAACAGCCAATTCGATACTCCCCCAGCCGGTGATAAGGATAACCGGAATAGCACTATTGACAGCCTTGATTTTTCCAAGTAAATCCATTCCCTCCTGCCCCGACGTATCTATCGAAAAGTTGAGATCAAGAATGATCAGCTCGGGAGCATTTTTCTTGATAACCTTTATAGCTTCGGCTGGCTCGCCAGTGCTTACGGCATCATAGCCCTCGCTTTTTAAAAGCAGGATCAGCGAGGTGCGTACAGCAATATCATCATCAATAACCAATATCATAATATGCGGTTAATATCGTAATTATTCCTCGTGTAAAGCAACAGCGGGATAAATGGCCGCAGCCTGTTTGCCGGGGTAAAGAGAGCAAATAAGCACCAGCAGATAAACAAATAAAACAGATAACAATATACCTTCGATGTAAACAATTGCAGGTAAGTCAAATACATTTAATAGCGGGAACTGGGCGGCAAAAAAAGTACCGATAATAAGTGCCAGCGTTGCCAGGATCATGGATTCGGCCACTAACTGACCTGATATCGACTTCCCTGTGGCACCAATGGCCCTGCGTAAGCCTATCTCGCCCCTGCGCTTATTGATATTGTACCACAATACACCAAACAGGCCAAGCGCCACATTGATCACCAAAAATGCACTTACAATGGCCAATATGATCATGGGCACCAGTGCAAAGTAATTGGCATTTGTCCGCTTATTAGCAAGGTGTTCAATTTCAACATTAGCATTTTTCATGTAGTTGGCCATCGTTTTGTAAAGCTTCCCTTCAAAGGCGGCATCGGCCCCATGGTCAACTTTTACCAGTATTTTATCAAGCCAGCGAAATGAACCTGTATCTGTTCTGAAATACATCCCCGGGCCGGCTTTCAGATAGTCGCCGTTTCTCTTTATGGTTTGGATTACACCAACTACCTTAAACTTGTTTTTATCATCATCATTGCCTAAAAGCTTACCTACGGCAGGCTCGTTGCCAAATATCGCCTCCTTTAAGTCGGCATCAATAATGATGTGCTGATTTTTACTAACCACATCTTCCTTATTAAACCAGCGCCCCTCTAACAACGTAACATTCATTACTTTTTCGTAATAATCTTCAACCGTAAAATTATTCAGATGGTCAATGTGTTTGCCCTTGTATGTTAGCCCGCTTTGGTTAGTTCGCGACGAAAACGGGATATTACCACTCACAAAAGTGATGTCATTTACATGAGGTAATGATTTTATTGTTTTGCGCAGCGTTTCGTAATAACGGTTAAGCGAGTCGACATTTTTTGTTTGGTATGAATTATTATAATTGATAACCCACACGTCCTGATAATCAAAGCCCATTGGCTTTTTATAATTGTTATAGTAAAACATCAGTAGTGTAAATACCGCAAACAATACCAGGAAGGATACCAGCATCTCGGTAATGAGCAGAAAATTCTGCTTCTTTTTATTCCAGATGAGTTTAAATAAATGCTTAAACATAATATTTTGATTTAAAGATAAATGATCATTAAGCTTTGAGCGCTGTAACCACGTTCAGTTTTGACATACGCCATGCAGGGTAAACACCCGATAACAAACCAAAAGCAAGGCAAACCAGCAAACCAATAAATAAAACCGTGAAATTGATACTTAGCTCAAGGTTATCAATCAGGTTAGCGTTATTGATAGCATAAAGCGCTATTAACGAAAGAATTACCCCGATTAAACCACCAAGTAGTGTAAGTATCAGGTTTTCGACAATGAACTGGTAAACCAGCGTTTTTGATGATGCCCCAAAGGCTTTACGTACACCAATTTCTGACGACCGCTCCATGATACGGGTGATATTGATGTTAACCAGGTTAAGTGTTGGCAGCAGGGTAAAAATGAATACAAAAATACTGATGGCCGTAACCACAATGAATACGCCCGATTGTTTTTCATTGCCGGTATCAACATAGCTCCTGAAAAATGTATTGGCATGGCTGTAAACATGTTTAAATTCTTTACGTTCTACCGGCACGCGTTTTATAATATTTTCATATTCGGCCCGCATTTTAGGCACATCGCTTGGCGAATTGGCAAGCAGGATTGCCATGTACCCACCTAAATAGCCTTTGCTTTTATAATCTTCTTTTGATACGGTGTATGGCAAATAAATATCACTGTAAAGCATATAATTTGTTACAGGTACATTTTTCACTACGCCAATTACGCGGTAACTCACATTATCTGCTTCGATGTATTTACCTGTTACCGGCGTAACATCGCCAAAATAGTCCCTTCTCATATCTTCAGATATAATTGCAACACGATCTGCGTTAGTTACCTGCTGCTTATTAAATGGTTTACCTTCGGTAAAATCATAGTCGAGCACGTCCCAGTATTCGGCATTGGTGTATTTAAAATTAACGGCTATTTTTTTGTTGTTTACATAGGTATTAGTACCCTTAAACATTGATGATATGGCAACCTTGGCAGGGGTTTTCATCATACCGGTGTAATGACTTAAAAAGTAATAAGACAATGTGCTCGATTGCATGGATTGGTCTCCTACTTCTGCCAGCCTGTTGATGTATAATGATCTGTCCCGCTTTTTATCCGGGTAGTTATCTCCAATTACCTTGTTGATAAAAGCAGTTAAAACCATCAATATAGTTAAGGTAAAACTGATGCCGAACAAACTAATAAAAGTAAAAAACTTACGGCGTTTGAGTACCGCTATGGCTATTTTAAAATAATTTTTAAGCATAACTTTAATTTTAAAACCGGTTAATTATTGAACCTGGGCGCCATCAAACAAGCGTACCAACCTGTGGGTTTTGTGAGCCATATTTTCATCGTGCGTTACCATTACTATCGTAGTGCCGTCGTTGCGGTTAAGATTTAGGAGGATCTCCATAATTTCGTTCCCCATGGCGCTATCCAGGTTACCGGTAGGCTCATCGGCCAAAATAATTTCGGGCCTGCCAACAATAGCCCTGGCTATTGCCACACGCTGCCGCTGACCGCCTGATAGTTGTGTAGGAAAGTGCTTTAACCGATTAGCCAGGCCAACTTTTTCCAGCGCTTCGGCAGCCAGTTCGCGGCGTTGTTTGGCGGTGGTATCGCGATAAAGCAAGGGCAGTTCCACGTTATCAAGCACCTGCAAGTCATTAATGAGGTGATAGCTCTGAAAAATAAAGCCCAGCTTTTTATTGCGGAACTGTGCCAGCTGCTTATCATTCATGCCCTCTGTTTTTTGATCGTCAATCCTGATCTGTCCTTTTGAGGGTGCATCAAGCAGGCCCATAATGTTAAGCAGGGTACTTTTACCACAGCCCGACGGGCCCATGATGGATAAAAACTCGCCTTTGGCAATATCAAGGCTTACGCTGTTAAGGGCCAGGGTTTCAATAGTATCGGTGCGGTACACCTTTTCAATGTTTTGTAAACGTATCATGAGAGGTTAGTTATTGATTTAATGAATTAGTGATTTAGTGATTTTTTATTGGTTATAGATTGAAATCGGGTTATTGAATTATAGAATCAGTTATAGGTTATTTTTTTGTTTGTTTCAAAATCGTAAAGCGAAAGGTAGCGCAATTGGTAATAAGCTCCCCAAAAATCGCGAAGGGCTGTTACATAATCTCGCTGGGCCTGGTCATTTTCACGGAAGGCTATGCCAAGATCGGTGATGCTCAAGTCGCTCAGCACATAGCGTTCGCGGGCAATCTTGTATTTTTCACCGGCAATGCTATCGGCGCTCGCCGTGTATACTAATTGTTCTTTCATCAGATTGAAAAGCGATACCTGCGTTACTATCTCCTGCTTAAAAGTTTGCTTATCCTGCTCAACAGCGTACTCTGTAAGCTTCTGATTGGCCAGGGCAGTTTTTGTTTTTGATTTCGATCGGCCCCAATCCAATATCGGTATGGCTAACTGCACCTCCAATGCCTGCTGGTTTTGCGGGTTCTTGTATACATCCGGAATATTGGTGGCCGTATTTGAAAAACCCAAACTGGCGGTAAGTGTAGCAGTCAAGCCATTTTGACCTTTGGCTATGGCCACATCACGTTTGGCTTCGGCAAGGCGGCGTGCAAACGCTATAGCTGCAGATCTGTTAGCATAGGCTTCGGCCAACACCTTCTCCGACGAAACGATCATGTTACTGATCTGTTTAGGTGCAATTAAAACTATTTTATCGTCACCTTCCTGCCCTATAAAACTCCGTAAGTTAAGTGTGGCAATTTCCATATCGCGTTTAGCTGTACCCACCGCTTTTTGTGCGTTGATCTTTTCCAGTTGTAATTGCAGGATGTCATTTTTTGATACTTTTCCTAACTCATACTTTAGGTTTGCTACCTTTATAATTCTCTCTGTATTGACAAAATTGGTTTCGGCAATTTTAAGATTTACCTGGGCCAGCAGCAGGTCAAAAAAATAACTTTCCACGTCGACAGCTATTTTTTCCTGGGCTTCAATGTAAACCTGCTTACTTTCATTGAATTTCAAAGGCTCGATCTTTTTATCCCACTTCAGTTTATTGAACTGAAACAGTGGCTGTGAATAATTTATACCATAGGGAATGCCATTATATAACACATTATGCCTGTCAAAATCATCAAACCGCTGTAATAGCGTAGTGCCATAAACAGTACCACCAGTTGCGGTAATACTTTGACTAAAATCAAGCCTTAACTGTGAGTTGTCATTATGAATGGGCTGCACAAGAAAAGTACCATCGGGTTGCTGCACCTGTGAAAATGTTTTGGTATAGCCAGGTAAAGTACCGCTTAAGGCCAGCTGCGGTTGATAGGCCGATTTATAGGTACGATACTCCCAATACTTGGTTTCGCGCGTGGTGGCGGCCTGTTTGGCGGCTATGGAATTGGCTTTGGCAAGCTCTACCACCTGCTGCAGGGTTAGCCGCAGGGTGTCATTGCCGCTCTGGCCAAATGCCGCTGTGCTTATGGTTAGTAATAATATAATGTATAGTATTTTCATTGTATCTAATTCCTTTTTTGAACCGTCATTTCGAAGAAAGACGGTCTGTATTTAGCTTATTACTATCATTCTCTTTTCTCCGTTGCCGGTATTGCTACTCCAACAGCAGTGCCGGCTATTTCATTGCTTAACTTCATTTACAAATCGTCATTGCGAGAACGGCCTCTCCCGAACTTGGAAAAACAAGCCCAAACCTTGTAAATCCATGCTATAAACCGGGGTTGCTTTGTTCCCCGCAATGACGCTTCTTACAATTATTTCACTGTTACTTCCTTCGAATTTTTGTATTCGCTCATATCCGATGTAATGACTTCATCACCGGGTTTTACACCACTTTGTATCTCCACATAGTCAAAATTTGTAAGGCCGATGTGTACGGTGCGACGCTCGGCTTTGCCATTGTTCAGCACAAAAATATCCTGCACAGAAGGGCCTTTAAATGCAGGGCCATTGGCTACCCTCATGATTTTGTTATGTGTAGCTGTCACCAAAAAAACGTCTACCTTCAGGTTTGGCCTAAGCAGTTTATTTGCACGGTCATCTAACTGTACATCAAAAGAAATTATGCTGTTTTGTACCGATGGAGATACATTGCTTACATGCCCGCGTAATTGATCATCATTGATGCGCACAATTACCGGCAAACCGCTGCGTATCTGATCGGCCACGTTATCAGAAACACTGCCCTGGATCCTGAAGCTTCCTAAATCGGCAATGCGGGTAAGGGTTTCACCTTCGTGAATGTTGGCTCCAATATTTCTGTTAACATAGGTGATAACACCTGCACGGGTGGCTACCACATTGGCCAGATCAAGCTTGCGCTGCAACTCTTTTAAATCATTTTGCTGGATATCGGCAGCTATTTCGGCCTCTTTGATTTCCAACTGCATGGTTTGCTGCTTGCTTTTGATCTCATTTTCCAGTTGCTTTTTTTCGAGCTGGGCAACTTTAAGATTTAACTCGGCCTGTTCTATGTTCTCGCGGGTGCCGCCACCTGCTTTATACAAGCGCTTTGCATTTTCAACCGCATCTGCAAGGTTACTGATGTGGAGTTGCTTGATGTCATTGTTGGATTGGATATCGTAGAAGCTTTTGTTAAGATCAAGCTTGAGTTTGCTGATCTCGGTACGCTTGGTCTCAAATTGAAACTTTTGTTTTTCATAATCGGTTTGGGTGGCCGATTTATCAAGCGTTAATATCGATTGACCTGCTTTGATCTTATTACCGGCATCCATCAGCGCACTTTTGATAGAACCGTTGATAGAACTGGTAATGATCTCTTCAAATTCCGGCAAGACCTCGCCGGTAGCGTTTATTGTATTTTCGATGTCGCCTATCTCAACCTTGGCAGTTGTTATTTCGGCCCGTGTGATGGTTGACTTTATATATCCACGCAAAACCATTACGGCAAGCACCAAAACAGCCAGACCTATTGTGATGACAAGCGCTGTTTTTTTGCGTTTGGCAGTTGTAACTTCAAGTGCAATTTCCTTATCCATTGTGATAACCTTTGGACAAGGTTTTGCAAGAGCTATACCAATATTAAACAGCTAAAAATAAATGAGTTACAGATTTTTAATTTTCAAAAAGTGATCGATATCGGACAAAACTCCTGTTATCGACCATTGATTTGTTTTTTGATTGCGTTGATTTCGCTGATTAATTTAAAGGGGGAGAATGATTCTTTGAGGTAGAAGTTGTGTACCTCCGGCACGCTAAAAATTAAATCCATTTTATTACTACAAACCTTTTGCACCTGTGGTGCAGGTACGCCAGATTCATCCCTCATGCATTGAGGTGCTTTCTGATCTTACCTAACAGGTCATCGATCTCAAACGGTTTTGCTAAAAAATCATCAGCACCGGCGTCATAGGCTGATTTTTCGATATCGCGACTGGCCGAGATCATGATGATCGGGATCCCTTTGGTTGAATCGCGCTTTTTAAGTTCCCGGCAAATGTCCCTCCCATCGGAGCCAGACATCCAGATATCAAGTAACAGCAGATCAGGAAACTCTGTCTGCATATCTAAAAGCGTCGAACCATTTACTGTCGACGAAACCTGGTATCCCTCAAAATCAAGCATTATCTCCACCGCATCCACAATCCCCGGATCATCGTCCGCTATCATGATCTTCTTCGTATTTTCCACTTCACCCTAACTCCACAAAAATCAAGCCCCGATAACAATCGATAACATTTTTTTTTACAAAAGAGACATTATCCTACTCTTTATTGTTTTTAACAGGAAGCGCAAAATAAAATGTCGACCCTTTTCCCTCTTCGCTATCCACCCAAATCCGGCCGCCTTCGCGCTTAATTATTTCAGATGATATGTATAAACCAAGGCCCAAACCCGGGAATGTATGCTGTTTAGCGCCGCTAACCCTGTAAAACTGTTCAAAAACACGATTTTGCTTTTCTTTTGAAATGCCTATGCCAAAATCCTGTATACACACTACTACCTCATCATTTTCGAGCCAGCTCTTTAAAATTATATTTTCGGTGTGCGGCGAATATTTAATGGAGTTTGTGATCAGGTTAACCAAAACCTGGCTTACTCGCTCTCTATCGGCATACACCTGTCCTGTTTCCTGTAATTGTTCAATAAGTGTATGTTTTTTTGTAGTGCGCTGCAAATCCTCCGCCACCTCTTTAATAAGGGCATTAAAATCAAATACGGTATAATTAAACTGCAGCCTGCCAGAGTTTATTTTGGTAACATCCAGTAAATCTGCAATTAAACTGGTAAGGCGGTTTAACTGGGCATCCATCTTGCCAATCATTGTCGCTTCCAGGGTATCGCCTTTTTTGGTCAGCATACGTTCAAGTACCTGGGTATAGGCTTTAATGCTGGTAACCGGGGTTTTTAGCTCATGACTTGCAATGCCAATAAATTCATCTTTTTGCTGCTGCAAAAGCTTTTGCTCGGTGATATCAAAAGTTACACCTACCATTTGCGTAGCCTTATCCATATCGTCATAACGGGCCTTCCCTGAAGCATTGATCCAGTGTATTGAACCATCGGGCCAGGCAACACGATATTCGGCATTGTAAACCGTTTTATTTTTAATAGCTGCATTTACCTTTTTTTGCACCTGTTCGGGATATTCGGGCAGCATAACAGATAAAAGATCAGAGAAATTAAAAACAGCATCTTTATCCAGCCCATAATTGGCTTTACATTGCGGTGTACAGAACATGATACCCGTTTCCAGGTCGAGTTCATAAGAGCCAAGGCGCCCTGCCTCAAGGGCTATTTCCAAACGTTGATTAATCTGAATTAGCTCTTCCCTCGCCTTACGGCGCTCGGTGATATCGCGGGCAACTGCAAAGAGATACGGCTTATCCGATAACATCAAACTAACCATATTGATCTCAACCGGGTAAACCGAACCATTTTTACGGCGATAAAGCGTTTCATACTGCGGGATGTTTTGCTGCTGGGCCTTTTTAAAGGCCCGGTTAAAGGTAACATCGTCGTGGTAAACGTCCACATCGCTTACATTTAAAGTCAGGGATTCACCCTCACTGTAACACCAATCATCAAGAGCTACACTGTTTACATAAGCAATTGAACCATCGGCACGTAACAGCATAAATATGTCCGAAGCGTTATCGGCCATAAACTTAAAGCGCTTTAACTCGTCTTCGGCATCCTTTTGTTTGGTTACATCTATTACTATACCCAGCATCCTGACAGGAATATGCTCTTCGTCGTAATAAACCTGTCCTTCAACTTCAACAACGTGCATGCTGCCATCGCGCCATAAAACCCTGCCTGTATAAAACATATACCCGGTTTTTAAGGCCATGTCAAATGCGTTGTCCCTTATGTTTCTGTCATCCGGAAAGATCCTGTCGATATAGCTATCATGTACTAACGATTCGTCAATATCCATAATTGCGTTGAAACGCGGCGAAGTGATCATCTCATCTGTAACCAGGTTCAAATCAAACGTGCCCATTTCGGCTACATCAATGGCAAGCCTTGCGCGTTCTTCGGCATCTTCAATTTTACGCTTGGCAATTACCTGGTTGGTAACTTCTGATGCTACGGCAATGATTCCGGTAACCCCATTGCTATCTCTCAAAGCTTCGTAAACAAAGTCTACATAGGTTTTCTCAATCTTACCGTTTCGGGGCAGATAAACCGGGCGCTCAACTGCAATAAACCTTTCGCCTGTATTATATACATTATCAAGCAAAGCTTCCAGGCCCTGTCCTTTGGCTTCGGGCAGCCCCTCAAAAATTGGTTTTCCAACGGTTTCTTCGGGAGTTTTACCCCAAAGCTCAAATACCGGGGCATTGGCTATTTCAACAACATATTGCGGCCCTTTAAAAACAGCTATGGCTACGGGTGCCTGTAATATCAGCGAGCGAAAATTTTGCTCACTTTCTACAAGTGCAAGGCGCGTAACTGTTTCTTCAGTAATATCCTGCAGCGTACCATTTAACCTTATGGCAACGCCATTTTCGTCATATAATGCTTTCCCCTTTGCCCGTACAACGCGCTCGTACTTTGTTCGGGGATTTATAATCGTATATTCTACATCATATTTACCGCCAGATGCAGGCAGCAATGCTGAACGGATAGCATCGGCAACACGTTGCCTGTCTTTTTCGGCAATTGCAGCTATTGCCGAATCAAGCTCTATTTCATCCTCCGGGGCGAGGCCGAACCAGTCTTTCAGCCTGTCGTTACCAATAAATTTATTAGTTTGGGGATTAAGGTCCCAGGTGCCCAGTTCGGCAGCATCAATGGCAAATTCAAGCTCGGTTTTGCTATCCCTCATTTTATTGAATGCCAAAACCTTTTCGGTGGTTTCAGTACAGGCTACCAGGATGCCTCCCGGCTTACCCGACTCATCTATGACCGGACTATAGCTGAATGTCCAGTAAATATCTTCTATGGAGCCATTACGAAAAAACGGGATCAACTGATCTTCATGCCAGGTTGCGCCCCTGCCGGATAGTACCTGATCTATCAATGGCTCAAGAATATACCATATCTCGGCCCAGAATATCCTGGCCGGCTTTCCTAAAAGCGCGGGGTGTTTACCACCCACCCCAAGACTGGGGCGATAAGCATCATTATAAAAGCAAATAAGATCGGGCCCCCAGTACATAAACATAGGGAAACGGGAATTTAAGACGATACCAATAGTAGTGCGCAGGCTTACCGGCCACTGATTCGGCGCACCAACAGATGTTCCGGACCAGTCATGTGCCCTGATCAGCGCGCCCATTTCGCCGCCCCCTTCTAAAAATTTCAAGCTATCCTGTTGCATTATTCCGATTGTACGGTGAAGTAAACACCGACACCGAAGTTAAGTTTTACAATCGTATTAATTACCTATGAATTAATTTTTTTTCACAAGATAGCGATAGCATTAAAAATCAGAGTAATCTGCCGGGCGAAGAAAGATAATATCTGCGTGCGATACGTTGTGCTGGTATTCTGCTTTTGCCGAGAGGGTTTTCCAGTAAGCATCCTTGTTAAAGGCATCCCAATGCTTGTCCCTGTCTTCTTTACTGTTAAAAGTAGTCATATACATCAGGTTTGGCATGTGGCTTCCGGCAATAACTTCCGAATAAAAAACAGCATTAAAACCAAGGCGCTTAAAAAGCCCTATTTCATCACCAACATTAAACATGGTTACCTTATTAACGTTGAATTTTTCGGTAGGACTTTCATAGCTGCGCAATTCATAAACCCTATCCGCTTTATTGGCGCTAAGATCAGGCACGGCTGTTGAAGGCATACCAGGAAATGCTTGCAGAATAATAGTTTCCAGGCGGGTATAAGGCTGTTGGTTATAGGCAGCATCAATGTAGTCTTTCCCGTCGGTAAGATAGGTAGCATCAGACGCCAACCTTTGATCGAGCCCCATCAACTTATCCCATGATTGAAACGGCGTAAACACATATAACAGCTTTGCAGTATCAACCTGTGTAACGGGTTTAAATACACCAACGCTTTTAATACCGGCCCTGTGCAACGCAGGTATATAGGCTTGTTGTAAATACTTTTCAATTGTATTTTCCTGAGCCTGGGTTTTGTAATGATATATTTTAAGCTGATAATAGTTGCGTGCAGGCGCGCTTGCAAATACGGCTGCAACTGTAAAAAAACAAGCTAAAAAGGTTACGGAAATTTTATTAAAGAAGTTCATAATTACAGATGGTTTCGGGAGTAAATATAACCTCATTTTAATAAAGTAGTATTAAGCCCATTTATATATTTTCCCCATTTTTCCAGCATCTCCATTAAATCAGAAAGCTTCATAGGCTTGCTCAGGTAATCGTTCATACCGGCATCCATGCAGGCCTGCCTATCTTCTGGCATAGCGTTGGCTGTCATGGCTATAATTACAGGCTGTTCCTGCATATTACTGCGGATAAAACGGGTTGTTTCCAGGCCATCCATATCAGGCATCTGTACATCCATCAAAATCAGGTTATAATGTTTTGTTACCATGGCATTTAGCGCGGCATGACCGTTTTCTGCAATATCTGCGCTGTATCCCATTTTGCCCAGCATATGTATAGCAAGCTTTTGGTTTATCAAATTATCCTCGGCTATCAGGATGCTCATGGGGTAATTTTTAGCAAACTCTTTTGAAAACGCTGTTTGCACCGGCTGGTATTCCGTTTTCACCCCGCTGCCAGCCTTTAGTTGTTCAACAATGTGTTTATGTAAGAGATTATGTTTTGTAGGCTTTGTTAATACTGCATTAAACACGCTATCCTCTCTTTTACCCTGTTCGCTACCTATGGAGCTCAGCAATATAATAGGAATTTCAGGAAATTTCCCTTTTACTTCTTTAGCCAGCTGCAAGCCATCCATCTCGGGCATGCTCATGTCTGTTATCAAAAGATCAACCTTTTCGTCATGCCGGTTAAGTACTTTCAACGCTTCGGCTGCCGAAGCAACAACTACCGGGTTATATTTCCATTGCCTAAACTGAGCATCAATAATATCGCGGTTTGTGGCGTTATCATCAACAAATAAAATACGTTTATTTTCAAGCTCGGCAAGATTAAGGTAAACGTAATTCCGTTTTACCTGCTGCCCTACTTTTGATTTTATGGTAAACGAAAAAGTGGTCCCCCTTCCCATTTCGCTTTGTACACTGATATCACCTCCCATTAGCTTAACCAGTTTTTCGCTAATGGCCAAACCTAAACCAGTACCTCCGTATTTACGTGTTGTACTTGAATCAACCTGCGAAAATGGTTTAAATAACCGCTCCAGTTTATCTTCGGCAATGCCGATACCTGTATCCCTTATTTTAAAGCGTAATTCAAGGTCGTCCCCTTTTTGTTCTTTTACTTCTACCCGTATAAAAACCTCTCCCTGGGTTGTAAACTTCACAGCATTGCCTACCAGGTTAATCAAAATCTGACGAAGACGTATTGAATCGGAAATAATTTGTACCGGTACATTGTGCTCAACCTGGTAAACCAGATCAAGATTTAAACGCGATGCTTTTTCAGCAAAAACATCTAAAACACCTTCTATACAATCGCGCAGGTCAAAATCCTCTTCATCAAGTTCCATATTACCCGATTCAATTTTAGAGAAATCGAGTATATCATTAATAACAGTTAACAGGGCATCACCACAGTTTTTTATGGTTTCGGTATATTCCTCCTGCTCGGTACTAAGTTTTGTACTTGCGAGCAGGGTAGCCATACCAATAACGCCATTCATAGGAGTACGGATCTCGTGGCTCATGGTAGCCAGGAAAATACTTTTAGCTTTATTGGCATTTTCGGCTTCTTCACGTGCTGTTTCTGATGCCTCCCTGGCTAGGCGCTCATTTGCTGTCATTTCTACCAGGCTCTCGGTACGCTCCTTTACCTGACGCTCCAACACGGCTTTTTGTGCCCTCAGAAACTTAACCCGGTACGCATAAATAAAGTATATTAAGGCAACTACAGTTATTGCTGTAATTAATTTAAACCACCAGGTTAACCAAAACGGCGGAACTATAGTAATTTTCAACCCTGCCGAAGCCGGCGACCATAATCCCGATGCATTCTGATATCTTAATTTAAAAGTATACTCGCCCGGCGGCAGATTGGTATATGATGCTGTATTACGGCTGCCAACGTTATTCCAGTCGGCGTCAAAGTTTTCGAGGATATAACTATAATTCTTTTTATCTGCCGATGAGTAATCAAGGGCTGCATACTGTAGTGTTATTACCGATTGCTTGTACGATAATTTAATTTCCCGGGTATCACTTATATCCTGTTTCAGCGGTGATGGATCATGCTTATCACGGGCAATTTTTACAGTTTTATTGAACAATTGAAAATTAGTGACCACCAGCGGCATAAAGACCGATGGTTTTAGGATCTGTTCGGGCGTAAAGGAATTGAAACCGTTAACACCACCGAAAAATATCCTGCCCTCTTTTGTTTGCAGGGCCGAATGTGATTTAAACTCTTCATCCTGCAAACCATCTTCAATTGTATAATTTTTAAAGGTTTGTTTAATGGGATCATAATTGGATAAACCATTGTTGGTACTTACCCAAATAGTGCCCCGCTTATCCTGCCGAACGGCGTAGATCACATCACTGGGCAGGCCATCTTTGGTTGTAAATACGGTAAAATGTTTGGTAACCGGGTTAAGTAAATTAAGGCCGGATAGTGTGCTGATCCAGATCCTGCCCTGATCATCTTCAAACAAATCGGGCACGCTGTTATTGCTGATGCTGTTTCGCTTTTCATCGTGCTGAAACCGGGTAAAAGTCCCCGTTTTCCTATCCATCAAATTGAGTCCGGCATCAAATGTACCCACCCAGAAGTTATTGTCATGATCTTCAAGCAGTGCGTATACCCTATCGCTGCTGATACTTTTGGGATCGTCGGGATCATACCTGAACGCCGAAAATGTACCCGACTTTTCATCAAATAAGTTTAGCCCCCCGTTGTAAGTACCAACCCAGGTACGGTGATCGCGCGTATGAGTATGGGCATAGATATTATTATTGCTTAAACTACCCGGTTTTGTGTCATCGTGTTTAAAGTAGGTAAATTTGCCGGTGACGGGATTATACCTGCACAAACCATAGGCCCAGGTACCCATCCAAAAATCACCTCTAAAATCCTGGCTGATATTCAATACATAATTTCCTATCAGGCTGTTTGGATTGGCCGGATCATTCAGATAGTGTTTAACGGTACCGTCTTTGTTAAACACATTAACCCCGCCCCCATCGGTACCAACCCAAATGTTACCAGCCTGATCTTCATGCAAACAAAGCACAAAATTATTAGCCAAACTATTTGGTGATGAGTTGTGCCTGAAATGCAAAAAACTTTCGGTACTGCGTTTATACAGGTTAATGCCGCCACTAAAGGCTCCAAGCCACATGTTGCCCATTCTATCGCGGCAAATACTGTATATGGAATTGCCGTTGATGCTCCCCCGGTCGATATCATCGTGCTTATAGCTGGCTATTGTACCGGTTACGGGATCAAGAATGTTAACGCCATTGTTTTCCGAACCTATCCAAAGTTTACCATTCAGATCCATACTCAACGATAAAATGGTATTGCCCGAAATGCTGTTGCCATCTTTATCGCTGTGGAGATAACGCTTGAATGTGCCCTTTTCGGGGGTAAATAAATTAAGGCCGCCGTCTTCTGTACCAATCCACAACCGGTTGGAGTTATCTTCATAAATGCTGCTTACATAACTTCCGGAAATGCTTGTATTTATCCCGGGCTGATTTTGGTACCGTATAAAAGCACCGGTTTTCCTATCTAACAAGTTAAGGCCGCCGCTTAGGGTACCAATCCATAAGCGATGTTTTGAATCTTCCTTCAATGCGGTCACATCGTCATCGCTTAACGAAGACAGGTTTGTGTCGCTATGCTTATAATGGGTGATCTTATTTTTACGGATATCAAACCTATCAAGACCACCCTTTTGGCTGGCTATCCATAAAACTCCCTCATGATCAAACACCAGTTTATTTACAAAATTGCTTGATATGGTATTGGGATTAGCGCCGTCATGAAAATAACGTACAAATTTGCCTGTTTTGCGATCAAGCTTATTTAGCCCAAAAAGCGTAGCCAGCCAAATATTGCCATCCTTGTCTTCCGCAATATCCGACACCAGGTTACTGCTTAACGAATTAGTATCAAGGATGCTGTTTTTGTATATTACAAAGCCATAACCATCATACCTGTTGAGACCATCGCGGGTACCGATCCACATAAAGCCCCGGCTATCCTGAATTATGGAACTCACATTAATTTGCGATAAACCCTCGCGGGTTCCTATATGCTCAAACTTAAGGTTCCTATCCTGCGCAAACCCGTTTTGAGCCCCTAATAAGGTAACTGCAATAAACAAATATCTATACAAGTTCACGGTAACGGGTTTTATTAAGTTCAATGATAATCTATTTCCTAAAACAAGAAAACGGATGGTTTATAGTATAGCTTTTACGGCTATTATATTTATAAGTTTAATATAGATAAAAAAAGCAATAACAGCTATACTATTAAGCAACGGCATAGCTGCCTGTAAAAGCTAAACAGCACAAAAAAAGCCTCCCGGCAACTATACCGGAAGGCTTATCATATTTTCAAAATACTGCTTTGTTTACAGCTCTCTCACCCAAATATTGCGGAAGCTAAGCGGCTCGCTTTTATCGCCGTGAGCTTGCAATTTAATTGGCGAAGGGCCATGTTTTTTACCTTCGTACGATGGCTTACCAATGTATTGTGTAGGGCCAAGCAACTCAAAGTTGTTTTCAACCAATACGCCATTGAAAAACACAGTAGCTTTTGCTGGCGACTTTAACGAACCATCTTCGTTAAATACCGGTGCAGTCCAAATCACGTCATAAACATTCCACTCACCTGGTTTACGACCCGGGTTTGCCAATGGGATAGCTTGTTTGTATAAGCTGCCTGCCATACCGTTAACATAAGTTTTGTTTTCATGTGAATCAAGCACTTGCAACTCATAACCATCATCACCTTTGCCTATCGAAGCCAAAAATACGCCGCTGTTACCGCGGGCCTGCCCGCTGCCGGTAATGCTTGCAGGCACTTTCCACTCAATATGCAGTTGGTAATTGGTAAAGGTGCGTTTGGTTTCGATATTACCTGTAGATTTATTTACAGTAAGTACATCGCCCTTAACAAGCCACTGTGCAGGGGTTTTGTCCTGTACAGAAACCCATTCATCAAGCCCTTTTCCGTTAAATAAAACAATAGCATCAGATGGGGCATCGCCTAAGCTTTTGCCGGGGGTAACCACTTTCGGGATTGGTTCCCAAACCTCAGTGTCTTCTGGTTTCGCATTTTGTGCGTTTGCCATAAAGCAGCTACCTGCTAAAAGGGCGGTTAATATTAAAGGATATTTCATCTCTGTTAGGTTTTGATTGGTTTAAACGTGAAGCGTATTTTTCAGATATGAAGCACTTTTAGTGATGCTTACATATGGATCGATATTGGTATAGTTTTCCTGCTCAACAATAAAGTGCTTAATGCCCGCAAGTTTAGCTTTACCTAATATAGTTTTGAAGTCGATATTACCGTTACCTATTTCAGTATTCAGTTCGGCATTGGTTTTATCCCTGTCTTTAACATGCACAAAGGCGAAACGGCCCGGATGTTTTTCAAAAATCTCAACCGGATTTTTACCGGCACGCACTACCCAGTAAATGTCCATTTCCATGGCCACCAATTTAGGGTCGGTGTTGTTTAATACCACATCATAAAATGTAGTATCGCCAACAGGGGCCCATTCAAAGTTGTGGTTATGATAACCCAGTTTTAAGCCAGATTTTTTAAGGATCTCAGCAATTTTATTCATCTTCTCGGCAACGCCCTTGCAGTCATCAACCGTTTTAATGAAGTTGTGGTTTAAAGCAGGAATAATGATATGTGATTGACCAATAGTATTGGCAACTTCAATATAAGCGTTCAGATCGTCGGTTTTGCCCGATCCTAAATACTCGTCCAAACCGTAGTGACCGCTTGGTGTTGTTAACCCGTTATCTTTTAACAGCTGGCCAAATTCCTTTCCTTTTAATCCCCAATAACCTGTTTCCCTGTTAAAGCCAAAGGTTTCAACTTCGTTATAACCGGCTTTTGCAACCTGTGCAATAACGCCTTTTACATCTTTGGGTAATTGATCGCGCAGGCTATACAATTGCAGGCCCACTTTATTTGAAGCTTTCGCCGATACCAACTTAGGTGCTATCAATGCACCTGCTGCCATTAATCCGGCTTGTGCTAAAAATGTTCTTCTGGTTGTCATGTATTTGTTTTTTTAGTTTAGCTTTTTAGAGTGATAAGGTGATGTAAGGTTTAAACATCACAAATATGCACCGCTTTTTTAAGTGAAGCTATTTTGTCTTTTTGCTTTGGAATAAACTCCTGGGCTACAAAACCCTTATGCCCAACTTCAACAATGGCACGCATAATAGCCGGGTAGTATAGCTCCTGCGTTTCATCAATTTCGTTACGGCCAGGAACACCGCCCGTGTGATAATGAGCAATGTACTGGTGATTAGCACGGATGTTACGGATCACATCACCCTCGTCAATCTGCATGTGATAAATATCATAAAGCAGTTTAAAGTTTTCAGAACCAAGCCTGCGGCAAAGTTCGGCACCCCACTCTACCCTGTCGCACTGGTAATCTTTATGGTCAATTTTGCTGTTCAGCAATTCCATAACCAATACAACATTATGTTTTTCGGCAAGGGCAACCATAGGTTTAAGCCCCTCAACGCAATTGTTCCAGCCTTCCTCATCAGTTTTACCACGACGGCTGCCGCTAAAACAGATCAGGTTTTTATAACCGGCTTCGGCAACCAGTGGAATCATTTTGGTATAATTTTCATGCAGTTTGGCATGAAATTGTTTATCGCCAAAACCATCGGTAAGGTTAATCTCGGCACCATTGCACATGGATGAGAACAGGCCGTATTTTTTAAGTGTAGGCCAATCTGAAGGGCCAACAAGGTCGATACCTTTTATGCCGATATCTTTTGCGGCAGCGCAAAGCTGATCTACCGTAAAATCGCCGTAGCACCAGCGGCATACAGCATGGTTAATATTGCCTTTGAGTTTATCATCAGCCTGCATATTTTTCTCAGTTTCGGTGGTAAATGAAGATAATACGCCCGACGCTCCTATAGCGGCCGTGCCTGCGATCATGCTTTTAATAGCCGAGCGCCTGTTTTGATTTGATGCCATTGGTTATATTTGGGTTTGTGCAGATAATTATACAGTCTTTTCCCTTTTTTCTTTAAACGTCAGGAAGAACAACAGGAATACAGCCGCCGCAATTGAAGCAGGTATCAGCCAAATCATTTTCCAATCGTGACCTGCCGGGCCGTTATAGCTATCAGATATTTTACCGGCTACGTAAAAGCCAATCAGCATACCAACACCATAAGTAGCAAGGGTGATCATACCCTGTGCCGCGCTTTTGTATTGTACACCAGCTTTCGAATCGGTATAGATTTGACCAGATACAAAGAAAAAGTCATAACAAACGCCGTGAAGCGCCAAACCAATGATAAGCATAAAGCTCAGATCACCCGCGTTACCGTAAGCGAACAAAACGTAACGTAAAGCCCAGGCCAGCATACCAACAAGTATTGTCCACTTAAAGCCTGCCTTTTTAAAGAAAATAGGCAAACAAAGCAGGAACAATAATTCTGATACCTGCCCGATGGTCATTTTACCGGTTGGGTCGTCAATTTTTATGGCAGTAAGAAAACTATTGGCATTCTGGTAATAAAATGCCAAAGGAATACAGATCAATATTGAAGCCACAAAGAAGATTGCGAAGTTTGGATCCTTAAGCAATTTTAACGCATCTAAACCAAGTACCTGGCTAATGCTTACCTTTTCACCTTTAGCAACTTTTGGTGGCGTTGCAGGCAGAGTAAAGCTGAACAATCCCAAAACCGCTGATGCTATACCGGCCATCAGGAAGGTATTTTTCAACATACCTCTGCTTATTCCACCAGGTGAATCCCAGTGAAAAATGAAACTGATAAGCAAACCGGCCACGATCCAACCAGCTGTACCAAAAACCCGTATAGATGAAAACTCCTTTTCAGGATCTTTCATTTGGTTAAAGGAAACCGAGTTTACCAATGCCAGCGTTGGCATATAAAGCACCATATAACCTAACACATAAGGATAAAATACAGAAACATCGGCAGCCGAGTACATTTGATACATCAACGCAGCGCCTACGAGGTGCAATACACCTAATATTTTTTCGGCATTAAAATATTTATCGGCAATCAGGCCAATAATGAAAGGAGCGATAATAGCGCCCCATGATTGTGTAGAAAACACTTGGCCAGATTGTGCGCCTGTAGCATGCAGTGTATGCTCTAAAAAAGTACCTAAAGTTACGAACCATGCGCCCCAGATAAAGAATTCCAGGAACATCATGAACGATAGTTTTGATCTTATCCCTATGGTCATGAAAATTTTATTTGATTATTTTTTTAATGATAAAATGTATTTTACAATTTCTTTGGCATCGCTTTCAGGCAATGAAGGGTGCGGGGTCATGGCAATATTACCCCAGTTACCGCTGCCACCGCTGATGATCTTTTTAGCAAGCATTTCGATGTTGGCATCTGAAGCATCATATTTTTTAGCTACCTCTTCAAATGCAGGACCGATAACTTTGGTATCAACTTTGTGACACGTGCTGCAATCTAATGTTGCCATTAATTTTTCGCCTGTTGATGAACCTGCAGAACCACCTGCCGATTCGGTACCTGTTTTTGCTACAACTGTATCAGCATTAGCATCGGCAGCTTTTGCGCTTTGGTTTACTCCGTTGGTGCTATCACTGCCACCAGTGTTTTTTGATGAATTTCCGCCGCAAGCAGCAAACGACGCACTGATACAAAGAATAACGAATACTTTTTTCATAAAAGTTGAATTGTGGTTTTTGATGATAACCTTGCCGAAAATCTGCTCCTTAGCAAAGCTCCTGCTGTTTTTCATCACGTAATTTTAATTGGGTTGGTTAATCAGGCGAAAATTACAACTTTTTATCATAAATAAAACCCCATTAAACCGATATAGCGCCTAATGAAGTAGTTTTTTTACGTGAGCGCATGTAAATTACCAGGCCTACAAATGCAATGATTAATACAACCGGAATTATCAGGGTAGTATTTAGCACTTCCGGGCCCGCAGCCGATCGTGCAGCGTCAAACGCCTTTGCCATCTCCGAGCCTGCCGGGGCCGAGCGGTAAGTATCTAAATTTGCTCCTGCCGGTAATTTTGAAACCATGATATTATCATAAAAGCCCCCCATGAACATCATATAAACAGATACGCCAAACATACCGGCTCCGCCCATCAGGTTTAAACCCACAGCACCTGTACGGGGCAGGTTTTCGGCCACAAAACCAATCATGCATGGCCAAAAGAAAGCTACGCCCAGGCCAAATACTACAGCCGCAAAATAAATGGCGTCGCCATGAAGGTGTACCATCAGGTAAATACCCAATGCTGATAAAATAGCCGAGATCAGTAATACCCCCTGCGGTGCCAAACGGTGTACAATTGGGCTTGCAAATGCGCGGCCCAATACCTGTACCGAAGCAACGAAGGTTAAAATGAGTATGGCATTATCTGTAACTGTTTTGAATAAAACGTCTGTCCATTGGTTGGTAAACAATTCGGTAATGGCAGTGCCAAACATGCAAATGATCATGAACAGGAACAACGGATTGACCAATGCCATATACATATCCTCGGTACTTACACCGGCCGATACGCGTTCGGTAACAGGGAAATCTAATTTTGAGAACAGATAACCGTAAGCGATAGTCGGGATCAGCATCAAGGCAATTTCTACCTGCGAGATCCAGTAGGGTTTTGGCGATACGCCATGAGCCAAAGCAGTATCCAGCCCGAATACTATTAAGGTACCTATTACGATACCTGCCGGGAACCAGAGGTGAAAGTGGTTAAGCTTTGTTGTTTTATTATCGGTATATAGTGAAGCCACAAGCGGGTTACAGGAAGCCTCGACAGTGCCATTAGCTATACCGATCATTAAGGTAGAGAGGAACAGCGTCCAGTAGCCATTGGCAAAAATGGTAAGCAGGATCCCCACCAGGTGAAATACAAAAGCTGATACCAGCAGTTTTTTCATCCCGATGATATCTACAATAAAGCCCCCTATAATGATGGCCAGTGGAAACCCCCAAAACGCGGTTGCCGCTATGGTACCTAATTGAGAAGCATTAAGGTGAAATCTTACACCCTGATCGTTCAGGATGCCGGCACGGATACCGAATGACAATGAAGTTACCAGCAATGACAGGCAGCTTGCCCTGAATAGCTGTGCACGGTTAATAGTTTGCATTTTAAATTATTTAGGTTATGATAATAATTGGTTAATTGGCTGTATCAAAATGCATTTCGCTGACGGTTTATTTCAGCGTTTTTCCTGCTTTGTGAATCCCATCTTCACGAGGCCGGGTAATAAATTAAATAACGAATACCACTTGCAATCATTTGTAATGAGTGCTTAATATGGTTTGGCGATTGTATCGCCTGTCGCGTTACAAACGCGAAGCAACGTTACGCACTCGTTAAAAACGAGCGCGAGATGAAAAATTTTGTCATGCTGAGAAACGAAGCATCTTCTTCGCTCTGTATAGCCGCTCTGCTTCTTGAAGAAGATCCTTCGCTATCGCTCAGGATGACAAAATTTAAGAGTCATGCCGAACTTGTTTCGGCATAACTTTTTTTTAATGCTAAATCATTCAATAAATCCGAAATCGAAAATCTCAATTCCGAAATCAAACTATATTCCTAACGTTTTCCTGTTGAAAGCATCATCAGAACCTGATGCTGCGAAATCATCAAAAGCACGTTCAGTTACACGAATAATATGATCTTTGATGAATTGGGCGCCTTCTCTTGCACCGTCTTCCGGATGTTTAAGCGCGCATTCCCATTCAAGCACGGCCCATCCTTTAAAATCATATTGTGTTAATTTGCTGAAAATCGATTTAAAATCAACCTGTCCGTCGCCCAGCGAACGGAAACGACCGGCACGGTCAACCCAGTTCTGGTAGCCACCGTAAACACCCTGGCGTCCGGTTGGGTTAAACTCCGCATCTTTAACATGAAACATCTTAATACGCTCATGATACAGGTCAATATACTCCAGGTAATCAAGACACTGCAATACAAAGTGCGATGGATCATACAGTAAGTTAGCACGTTTATGGCCTTTTACATGATCAAGGAACATTTCGTAGGTGATACCGTCATGCAGGTCTTCGCCCGGATGTATCTCATAGCAAAGGTCGATTCCGTTTTCTTCGTAAACATCCAAAATCGGTGTCCAACGTTTAGCTAATTCTTCGAAAGCGGTTTCAACAATACCAGCAGGACGTTGAGGCCATGGGTATACCATAGGCCAAAGCAGCGCACCGCTAAAAGTAACCGACGCATTCAAACCTAAATTTTTTGAGGCTTGTGCAGCATATTTTAATTGCTGAACGGCCCATTTCTGCCTTTCGGCCGGATTGCCACGTAAATGTTCGGGCGCGAAACCATCAAACAAAGTATCATAAACCGGGTTTACAGCCACCAGCTGACCTTGCAGGTGAGTTGAAAGTTCTGTAATTTCTAATCCGGCGGCATTAACAATTCCTTTAATTTCGTCAGCGTAAGTTTTGCTTTCGGCGGCTTTTTGCAGATCGATAAAGCGTGCATCAAGCGTTGGCAATTGCACACCTTTGTAACCCAAACCTGCTGCCCACTGGCAAATTGATTCAAGGCTGTTAAATGGTGCCGTATCTCCTATAAACTGTGCTATAAATATGGCAGGTCCTTTTATAGTGGTCATGTTTTTTTGATTTAAATAGATGATGAATTAAATAGTGAAATCAGTCCATTTGGTATCCGATTTACCTGATGCTATCACATTTTCGATAAAGGCCATTCCGCGAACACCCTCTTCGATACCAGGGAAATCCAGTTCTTCAGGAGTAGCCTCTTTACCTTCCAAACCGGCTTTTACTGTTAAAGCAAAGTTACGGTACAGGTTGGCAAACGCTTCCAAATACCCTTCCGGGTGACCGGCAGGTGTACGGGTGTTATGCTGCGCAAATGAGCTGGTATACCCACCGCCTGTACGCCAGGTTTCGGCAGGTTTATCGGTATACATTACAGTTAGTGAGTTGGCATCGCTCTGATGCCATTCTAAACCACCCTTTTCACCGTAAACCCTGATCTTTACATTATTTTCCTCACCGGCAGCAATCTGGGTAGCTGTTAACACTCCGCTTGCACCATTGTTGAATTTCAATAGCGCAGCGCCATCATCATCAAGTTTGCGACCTTCAACTACGATGTTGATATCAGCGCAAATTTTAGTAACCTCCAAACCGGTAACATATTCGGCCAGGTTAAAGGCGTGCGTGCCTATATCGCCCATAGCACCTGCAATACCGCTTTTACCCGGATCGGTGCGCCATGATGCTTGTTTGTTATCTTCTCCTTCTAAAAATGTGCTTAACCAGCCCTGCGGATACTCAACATAAACTTTTTTAACAGTACCAATAGCGCCTGCTTTTATCAGTTGTTTTGCTTCCTTAACCATAGGGTAACCGGTGTAAGTATGTGTAAGGCAAAACAGTTTACCTGAGGCTTTCACCACTTTTTCCAGTTCTTTGGCTTCTTCAAGCGAAAAGGTCATCGGTTTATCAAGCACAACATGGAAACCGTTTTCCAATGCCATTTTGGTTGGGGCAAAATGTACATGGTTAGGGGTTACGATACTGATCACCTGAACACGTTCGTTCTCGGGCAGTTGCTTTTCCTTTTCAATCAGTTCCTGGTATGAGCTGTATGAGCGGCTTGCAGGTAAGCCAAGTAAAAGGCCGCTGGCTTGTGATTTTTCGGCATTGCTGCTAAAAGCGCCGCAAACCAATTCATACTCGCCATCAATACGGGCTGCTATTCGGTGTACAGCGCCAATGAAGGCACCTTGCCCGCCGCCAATCATTCCTAATCTTAATTTCATTTGTTTTTGTTGGGGTTGATGTTTTTTGACTAAAGGCTTCTCAATCGATTGTATACATCAAAAACAGCATTACATGATAATGCTGTTTTTGATAATAATTTCATTGGACTTAAAGCCAAAGGTAAGATCAATTGATATCGCAATTTTTTAGGTTGCCCAGGCTTTATCGCCTTTTTTGTATGTTACGTTACCATCGTACTTACCCGGAACGGCAATATAACGTAAGGCCTGTGTAGCACCTGGTTTTGAAGTGAAGAATCCCAGCAGGGTCAATTCTTTCAGCATTCTGAAATAATGGTTTGGATCTTCGGGCTTTTTGTTTTTGGTATAGTCTTTTTGTTCTTTGTCAAGCTCGGTTAACAACTGGGTACGTTGCTCCGGAGTAGCCTCCAAAAACTTTTTACCGAATTTTTTGTCGCTTGCATCGTTCAGGTCTTTTAAACCTTTGGTAAATATCTTTTGATCATCAGCAGTATAGCAATCCTGAACCATAACAGTCATAAACTTGCCAACTTCGGCTGCTTTAGCACCCGGAGATGATGTTGCAGGCAAAATGGTTTCGCCTATTTCATCCATCAGGGCCACATCATCCTGCGTAAAAAGATCGTTTACTTTTGGCGAAGATGGTTTACATCCGGAGATGAAGAACTCGGCGCCGATGATGGTACCGCCAAGGATCAAACCTACCCTGCCTATCGCTTCTCTTCTATTCATAAATTAATTATTGATTTAGTGAATTAATGAATTAGTGATTTAGATTATTGATGAATTAGCGAATTAGTGAGTTAGTGATTTTTAATTCACTTAATCGCTAATTCATTAATTCGCTAATTAGCATTAGTAAATTAGTGAACGCAACTTTTCAATCACTAATTCACTAACTCACTAATCCACTAATTAGTTTATGCTTTTAACACGAAACCTTCACGGTAATCGCGTTTAATGTATTGGTTAACAGCATCAAAGTTGGTAACTTTCATTGCCTGGTTATCCCAAACAAGTTTTACCCTGCCGCCTTGCAGCTCATGACCGCGCACCGCAAGGTTAGCCATCAATAATGCCTCAGTAAGCGGACCAGCTTTATCAAACGATGAGCTTAATTCTGTTTTACCGTAACCGGCAATACATCCTTCAACCCATTGTGCATAGTGACCATCGGCACCACCAGGTACGCGTTTCCATTTTTGCGGAGCTTTCGCGTCTTTGGTTAATGATTTTGGCAGCAATGTTGGGGCATCAGAGTAAGTACTTGCAAACATTTTTCCTTTAGTACCGATAAATAATGTACCGTTACCTTCTTCGCCACCAAACCTTTCACTTGCTAACAGTTCCACAGGCCTTTCAGGCTGGATACCACCGTCCATCCAGTGCAGGGTAACATCACCCTTAGTTTTTTCAGTTTTAGGGAAGGTTAACGTAATGTGGCTTGACGGAGGACAGCTTTCAGGGAAGTGACCTTCTTTAAACTCATCTACATAAACACTACCAACGCTGGCTTGTACATCTTTTGCATATTGGATACCCAACACGCGGAAAGGCGCTTCAACCAGGTGACAGCCCATATCGCCAAGTGCACCGGTTCCGTAATCCCACCAGCCGCGCCAGTTAAATGGTACCAGTTTATCAACGTAATCTTTTTTAGGTGCTGTACCCAACCACAGGTCCCAATCAAGTTCTTTAGGGATATTTTGCTGTGGCGGCGGCCATGCAATACCTTGCGGCCAAACCGGACGGTTTGTCCAGCAATAAACGGTGTGCACATCACCAATCAAATCGGCATCATACCACTCTGAAAGTAAGCGTGTGCCATCGTTTGATGAACCCTGGTTACCCATTTGGGTTACCACTTTATATTTCTTGGCAGCCTCGGTTAACATACGGGCTTCCCAAATATCATGGGTTAAAGGTTTCTGAACATAAACGTGCTTGTTCAACTGCATTGCGTTGTAGGTGATGATAGCATGGTTATGATCGGGCGTTGAAACCGATACGGCATCAAAATGCTTGTGCTCTTTGTCAAACATTTCGCGCCAGTCTTTATAATACTTTGCTTTAGGGAAATCGCCGCGTGTTTTGGCCGACCTTCTGTCGTCCACATCGCATAAGAAAGCGATTTCAGCTTTACCGCTTTTGTAAAAGTTAGCGATATCACTTTGGCCCTTACCACCTGCACCAACGCCGGCAATTAACAATTTATCGCTCGGGGCGATGAAGCCTTTACCACCTAATACGTGGCGCGGAACGATCATAAAGCCAGCTGCTGCAATAGCGCTGCTTTTAAGAAACTGCCTTCTCGACGGATTAGGGGTTTTGTCCTTTTCTTCAGTCATGGGTGTTTTTTTGTTATAGGTTGTTTTTATGTGATAGTGATTAAATTTCGCCTTTTTTAAGTGCATCAACAGCGTAGTTAGCTGCACGGGCAGTTAACGCCATGTAAGTAAGTGACGGATTTTGGCAAGCCGCAGATGTCATACATGAACCATCGGTAACAAATACGTTCTTGGCATCCCAAACCTGGTTCCACTGGTTCAACACTGAAGTTTTTGGATCGCGGCCCATACGTGCAGTACCCATTTCGTGAATGCCACGACCAAGGAACGGATTGGTGTTAGAAGTTTGTACATCCTTACAACCAATTGCTTCCAGCATTTCCTTGCCGTCTTTTTCCATGTCGATGCGCATTTTCAGCTCGTTTTCTTTCAACTCTGCATCAATGGCAACAACCGGTAGGCCCCATTTATCCTTCTTGGTTTTATCGATAGTTACTTTGTTATCGTGGTAAGGTAATGTTTCGCCAAAAGCGCCCATACCTACATGCCATAAACCCGGCTCGGTTAATGCATCTTTATATGCTCCGCCAATATTTAATTCGGCAATATCACGGCCCCAGCCTTCACGGCTTGCCGAACCCTGGTAACCAAAGCCACGAATGTAATCGCGCTTTTCGCCGTTAAGGTTACGGAAACGAGGAATATAAAAACCATTTGCACGACGACCGAAGTAATATTTATCCTCATAGCCTTCAAATCTGCCCGAAGCACTAACGTTCAAGTGGTGGTCCATCAGGTTGTGGCCCAACTCGCCGCTGCTGCTGCCCAAGCCGCCTTCCCAAACATCGGTAGCCGAATTCATCAGGATCCATGCAGAGTTGATGGTTGAAGCATTCACAAATACGATCTTAGCAAAGTATTCGTAAGTTTTGTTGGTTTCTGCATCCAATACCTCAACACCTTTTGCTTTTTTAGTGTCTTTATCGTACAAAATTTTGGTAACGATAGACCAAGGGCGTACTGTTAAGTTACCGGTAGCCATAGCCGCAGGTAAAGTAGCAGATTGTGTACTGAAATAAGCACCAAACGGACAGCCTAACCAGCATTTGTTACGATACTGGCAGTTAGTACGGTTGTTATGTGGCACAGTGATATTAGCGGTACGGCCAATGATCATGTGACGTGCTTCTTTATAATATTCTTTTAAACGTTTTGCAACGTCCTTTTCAACCACGTTCATTTCCATTGGCGGCATAAAATCGCCATCAGGAAGGATTGGTAAACCATCTTTATTACCCGAGATACCGGCAAACTGCTCGGCATAGCTATACCATGGAGCAATATCTTTATAACGGATAGGCCAGTCAACAGCGATGCCATCTTTTAAGTTAGCTTCAAAATCAACATCGGCCCAGCGGTATGACTGGCGTCCCCACATTAATGAACGGCCGCCTACGTGATAACCACGAAACCAGTCAAACCTTTTGATCTCTGTGTAAGGACTATCCTTATCACTTGCCCAATAGTCAAGGTTGGTCTCATTTAAGGGGTAGTCGCGCTTAAGAACAGGATAATCCTCGATCATTTTTTGAGTACGACCACCTCTGTGCGGAAATTCCCACGGATCTTTAGTAGCGTTAACGTAATCTTTAATGTGTTCGATATTACGACCACGCTCAAGCATGATGGTTTTCAAACCCTTTTGTGTTAGTTCCTTGGCAGCCCACCCGCCTGAAATTCCTGAGCCAATGACTATTGCGTCATAAGTGTTTGCAGACATACGAATATTATGGTTAGTTTAATTTGTTTAGTACTTGGTTATCCGGTTAAATGTATGAATAAAATTCATTTTCCAAAATTGCATTGTGTTTTTTTTACACAATGTCCCTTTATCAGTTAGCAGTTTTCGGTTTGCAGTAAGCAGTTACCAGTTGGCAGTTCTCTGTTTGCAGTTCGCGCTGATTAAATTAATAATCTATCCTTTTTTAGCTGCAAACAGCCAACTGATTACTGCAAACTGAAAAGCAAACTGTCCACTCAAAACTGCAAACTACAGGTTTCCCTTTTTCATCTCGCTCATGGCATAGTCAGCCGCCCTTGCCGTAAAGGCCATATAAGTCAACGACGGATTTTGGCACGAGGTTGAGGTCATGCAAGCTCCATCGGTAACAAATACGTTTTTAACACTGTGCACCTGGTTCCACTTATTCAATATAGATGTTTTAGGATCGTTACCCATGCGGGCACCACCCATTTCGTGGATATCTAATCCGGGGGCACGCCTGTCTGTACTGGCTTTGATGTTAGTAAAGCCGGCACTGGTGAACATCTCGGTTAACTGCTCCACATAATCCTTCTTCATCTTTTCATCGTTATCATCATAATCTATATTCATTTTAAGCAATGGCACACCCCAGGCATCTTTTTGCTTATCATCCAAACTTACAAAGTTACTCTCCTTCGGAATAGTCTCTCCCATCATGTGCGAGCCTACGTGCCACGGCCCAAGCTCTTTGTTAGCCAGGTTATCTTTCAAACTACTGCCTACCCCATCCCAGCTACGTTCAGGATACCTGTACGCGCTAAAACCAGATGCATAGCCACGTAAAAAATCGGTTTCCTGCTTGTAAACGTTCCTGAAACGCGGAATATAACCACCACCAGCCGGGTTACGCCCATCGGTTGTCCATTCTTTAGCGCCATCGTACTCGGCACCAATATGGGCAGAGTAATTATGAAACGCCACATACTTGCCCAACACTCCGCTATCATTACCCAAACCATTTGGGAAACGGTGTGATTTGGAGTTTAATAATATCAGGTTGGTGTTTAAGGCCGCTGCATTTACAAATATCACTTTAGCGTGGTATTCAATAGCTTCTTTGGTATTGGTATCAATCACCCTTACGCCGGTTGCTTTACCAAGCTTATCATCATAAATAATAGATTCAACTACCGAGAATGGCCTCAAAGTGGCATGACCAGATTTTAAAGCCCACGGAATAGTGGTTGCGTTGGCGCTAAAGTAACCACCGAATGGACAGCCCCGCTCGCAGATAGTGCGCCTTTGGCATTGTACACGGCCCTGATCCAGATGGATCTGGTTAGGGGTTGATAAGTGCGCGCAACGTGCGCTGATCACATAGCGGTTTTTATAGGTGCTTTTCACGTGATCTCTAAAATATTCCTCAACGTTGTTTAACGGAAACGCCGGTAAAAACTCGCCGTCGGGCAATTCGGCAATACCATCCCTGTTTCCTGAAATACCTGCAAACTTCTCAACATAGCTGTACCATGGCGCAATATCTTTATAGCGGATAGGCCAGTCTACAGCAAAACCGTCGCGGGCAGGGCCTTCAAAGTCAAATTCGCTCCAGCGCTGGGTTTGACGCGCCCACAGCAGGGATTTACCACCAACCTGGTAACCACGGATCCAATCAAAAGGTTTATCCTGGATGTACGGATGCTCGGCATCTTTTACAAAAAAATGCGCAGCGCTTTCTCCAAATGCGTAACAACGGTTTACTATAGGGTTGGCTTCCTGAACACTCATTGGCAATTCGCCCCGGTGCTCAAACTCCCATGGGTACATATTGGTGGTAGGATAATCCTTAATGTGTTTAACATCGCGGCCCCGTTCCAGTATCAGTGTCTTTAATCCTTTATCAGTAAACTCTTTAGCAGCCCATCCCCCGCTCATGCCCGAGCCAATTACTATCGCGTCGAATGTGCGTTCCTTAACGCTGTCGATATTTAAATTAGCCATTACTATACCGCTTGCTTTTGTTTGTAAGGGAAATGCGCGTTGTACCTGCCCGGCACAAGCTCATAAACCACTATGTTGGTCATGAAATATTTTGAATTGGTATAACCGTTTATGGTTTGTCTTTTTACTATGCTGTAAAACCTTTTAAGTTCGGGCGAATACTTGCCCGCCGGCGGAGCAGCCGGAGCAGTATTTTTTTGCTGGATATTTTTCTTTGCAGCTTCCTCTTCTGCTTTGCCTTCTTTTTCTATATCCAGCAAAAATACTTCCCTCGTTTTAGTATCAAGCTGATTAAACGTTTTACTATATATTTTTTGCGACTGATCGGTAAAATGACCCATACCGGTTATAAATGCCTGCTGATCTTCCTTTTTATAGCAATCATCTAACATCTTCAACACAAATAAATGCAGCTGCAGGTCCTTGGCACCCTGCGTAGTTGTTTTAGGGATAAAGGTTTCCGCTACGTCACCTATCAGTTGCTCCTGATCGGCTGTGATATCGATATTTTTAAGTGCAACCTTCGACTTTGCCTTGTTCTGCGAACAAGCCGGGAGCAATGCTGCCCCTCCTACTATCAAAGCCAGGTTTTTAATGACGGTGCGCCGGTCCATTGTTTAAACTAAATTGTTTTAGCGAAGCCTATTTTATCGTCCTTAGTATTTTACTTATTAAACAGATAAAGGGTGAGGCTTACTTATGATCTATAACGTAGTTCCAAACTTAATAATTACAATTTAAAATCAAAGTCTGGAAAAATTTTAATTCTTCACGAAGGTGTAAGTTAGCTTTATACTATCAATAGCCCCATTTTTTCATGATTTGTAAATCAATTTTTACACAATCGATTGGGTCTTTGCCCTGGTATGCCTCCTGCTCAATAATGAACAGTGAAGTGCCACCTTTTTTAGCCCCGGCTTTCACGATATCCCTAACAGGCAAAATCCCGGCACCTAAAATGGTACTTTCGGTATCGTCACCATCATGTGGAGGTACTTTAATTTCGTCTTTCACATGCATCGACTGGAACCTTCCGGGATATTTGTTGATAAACTCAAGGGCTTTGCCACCGGTACTGAACATATTGCCAATGTCTATCTGCTGGGCCACCAATGCCGGGTCGGTATTTTGGATGATATAATCATAAAGGGTGATATCGCCCACTTTGGTGCTGATTTCAAAGTTGTGGTTATGATAACCAAACATCATTGATGATTTTTTACACAATTCACCGCATTTGTTAAACTGCTCCATTGCACGTTTCAGGGCATCGGTGTCGGTACGTACCTTTTCATCAAGCCATGGGCTTATCACAAATTTTTGCCCCATTGTGGCGGCGTCTTCAACAGTGTATTTCCAGGCATCGGTAAAATCGTTTTTTGAAACATCCCAATGCTGGGCAGTCATAACGGTATGGCCGCTTGGCATTTTCAGGTCAAGATCAGTCAGGATCTTTTTAAACTCTTTGGCATTGTAGCCATAAAACTTCCTGTCGACATAATTAGCATGCTCCACGTGGGCATAGCCGGCATCAGCTATCTTTTTAAGCGTTCCCTGCGGATCTGCTTTCATGGCATCGCGTACACTGTAAAGCTGTACCCCTACCCGCTTCAGTTTATTATCAGTTGCTGCAAATAAGCTATCAGGAAGCAAAGCGGCACCGGCTACGGCCATGGCCCCGGTTTTTAAAAATGATCTGCGTGATGTGTGCATGGTTTTACGTTTTAAGGTTATTTAGCTATTGGGAATACAGGAAATAATAGATCAGAATTACTTACAAAGGCCAGGTGCTTACTATCCGGTGCCCATGACGGGGTATTGATGGTACCCTGCCCACCGTATAAATAAGCAACCACTTTTGATGCACCGCCTTCAACCGGCATTACCCTTAAATATACATGTTTATAAAATGGGTGATCGCCGGGCGCAACTTCGCTTTTAAGAAAAGTAATGTATACTATCCATTTACCATCGGGCGAAATATGTGGAAACCAGTTGTTATAATCATCATTGGTAAGCTGGGTTTGCTCACTGCCATCGGCTTTCATACGCCAAACCTGCATCAAGCCGCTGCGTACCGAGTTAAAGTAAATGTACTTGCCATCCGGAGAATATTCGGGCCCGTCATCAAGGCCCGGAGTATTGGTAAGCCGCTCTTCAGGACCGCCAGCAGCCGGGATACGGTAAACGTCAAATTCCTTATTTCGCTCGCCGCAAAAAACGATGTATTTTTTATCGGGCGACCAGCCATGCATATAGCTTGCCCCGTGCCCGGTTTGTGTTACACGGGTAGCTTCGCCCCCGGCAGATGATACGGTGTACCCTATAGAAGGGCCGCCGTCTCCGCTGCTGATAGCAAGCATTTTGCCGTCAAAAGAAAGCACATGATCATTATTGTTGTTTTTAGCGATGCCGGTATTTAGTACCGTTGGTGTGTGCGATTTAAGATCGAATTTGTACAGCGAGCCTTCGCTGTTGTAAATAAGCGACTTGCTATCAATCGTCCAGTTTGGTGCCTGAATAGATTTTGGCGATTGATAGATCACTGTAGTATTCTGGCTGGCCAGGTCAAGCAGTTCGATAGCGCTTCCTAAATATTGTTTATAAGGGACCAATGTGGCTGGCGCAGGCGTAACTATCCGCACGTTGTTAAATAGCGCTTTTTCGGTAACATCGGCATTGTGCGAGCAAATGAAAATACCTACATAAACTTCATCGCCCAAATCAAGATCGGTTACCTCTTCACTCACAAACAGATCGCCTTTGCGGGCTACCGACATGGTATACGTATTTCCTTTACGTTCCAGCTGGATTACATCAGCGGCTGTGATAGATGCTTTCTTTTCTTCGGTTATACCACTTATCGCTTTACGGTATTGAAGTGAAGTTAAACCGTCGCCGTGCACAACGGCATTGATATGTTTTGAATTTGAATCGAGCGTACTGCGCACCATTAGTCCAACCTTGCGATGGGCTTCAACGCCCTTGCCTATGAAAGCAGCATTGGTGCGGAGGATGAAATCGCCTTTCATCTTTTTCCACACAAAATGAAAATCATCATGTGTAGCCCAGATGTTTTGGCCCGAACCGGTTAAGGTGTATTGCTGTAGTTTGGCATCATATACCCCGCTTCCCGGATGTTTGACCGTACCTACATCGGTTTGCCCGTCAAAGATACCCGGTCCCTGGGCATTAACCCGGAACGAAAACAAAGCAAGGCAAGCCATGCATAACACAACGTTTAATATTTTACAGCGCATTGGTTTTGGTGTTTAGTGTACACTATAATTGGTTCCACTAAAGGTATATAATCAATTTGCAATTAAGATAGTACTATTTTAACAATTCTCCACATTTTTAAGATCTAACCAGATTTTTACAAAGTGTAATTTTAACACCTTGCAGGGCGATCTGTTGTAAAAAACGGTGGCTCGATTTCATCCGGCACGCAAGGCATAGAAGATGTGTGCTTTTGCTGGTGGTAACATCGTGGCTGTTAACCCAGGCAATTAATTGAATAAAGGATTTTAAAATCCCCTCTCGAGAGCGCGCGCGGAGGAACGAGAGTAGGCAGGGGTGTGTTATACAAGCGATAAGCCGCACGTAGAATAACACACCCCTCCACCCCTCTCAAGAGGGGAATCGCACAACCCCTCGCTTTTGAGGAGTTTTTCACTTTAAGTTAAGGACAATGGTGGCAGTACTAACAACGGTATAAATCCCCCATCAATAAAAAAAACCATAGCGATTGTCTCGCTATGGCCTTCCATATATAAATATTATAAAATCAGCTTACTCCGCAGCTACCAATACTTTAGCGTCATCGGCAACCAATACCGCCACCGGTACAATAACAGGCGCAGGAGTACAGTACTCTTTCAAAAAATCAGCTTTTGAGTCGCGGTACGAGCTTACGGCTCCCAGCATGCTCATCATTTTTATATAGCACCAGGCCAGGTCAAACTGATATGGTTTAAAGCCAGAGCGGGCACTTTTAGGATACAGGTGGTGGTTGTTATGCCATTCGCCAGCCACATAACCTGGCCATAGCTGATTGATTGACATATCCTCGCGGTTATGGTCGATGCCTTCGCGGCGCATATCTTTTCCTTTACCGTGGCCTTCATAGTTAAATGTACGTACGCCAACTGCCCAAATACCGGCAGAACCAAATACGGCACAAGCCAGTGCAGGGCCGCCTAAAAGGTAAAAAGCTGTAAACCAAAAACCCCAGTTGAGTATGATCCCAATTATGGTACGTTTTGGATTGGCCAGGGTGCCCCATTTTTGATATTGCTTGTAAGTATTTGTAGTTACCCCTGTATGTTTCATGAGATTAACACATTTTTTATAACAGGCTTCGTCCATACTGCGGGCTATGGGCTGGTGGTTAACATCGGCCAAAAAGCAATACATAAAGCCTCCTTGTGCATTGTACGGATCACCAGGCTTATCTGACAAAGCGTGGTGCACATGGTGCGATACCGCATAGATCTCTTCGGGAATAATTTTAAGCGTAAGATTTTGAGTAAAAAAACGCCAGAATTTATTTTTAAAAGTATAAGCACCATGAGTGCAATACCTGTGATGCCAGATAGTACCATGGGTACCCATAATGATCATACTGTATACAAAGGCTACTATAAGACCAGTGATAGTGAAATACTTAAAAATGAACAGGCCTAAAAACGGCACCAAAGCCACAACCAACGACCAGCTTAAAAACGAAAGCCAGTTCTTTTTATCGCTGAATACATTAAGCCGCTTAAAAAATTCCTTTACAATTTGCTTGTTGGTAGGTTTTGAGAGGTTGCCAAGTTCATCTGTCCAACCATATGCAGGTGGTTCGAGCACAGTGTTTAAAAATGCCATTAAGTTTTGAGAGGTTAGTTAAGAGTGGGGAATGTTTTGTCTATTTTGTCACAATATAGTAAAAAGTACTTATTGCTTATACGTAACAACGGGATAAATAGATTTAAATTACCCAACAAATGATTAAAACTTTTTCAGAATAATTAAATTTCTTTATAGGAAATTATAAAAGTCAATTTCGGCGAGATATTACTTAATAAGAACATCAAGGCGATAAAACAGTTGAATTTAAATAGGAATAATTTTTGTGGAAGTGTCAATCACCTATCAAAGAAAGGCTAAAACTAAAAGTACTGCCCTTGTTTATTTCTGAGTTTACCCAAAGCCTGCCGCCGTTAAACTCAACAAGTTCCTTGCATAAAAACAAGCCGATACCATTGCCTTTTTCGCCGGAGGTACCTGTTGCCGTATATTTAGTATTGAGGTTAAATAAACTAACCAGTTTTTCGGCAGGAATGCCATTACCGGTATCAGCAACGCTTATTATCAAATCGTTGCCATCAACAGCACTTAATAGCGTAATAACACCATTATTACTGGTAAATTTAATGGCATTACTAATCAGGTTACTTAAAACTACTTTGATATGTCTTTCGTCGGCCTGCACGCATGTTCCGGGTAAAGCCTTATTTTTAAAGCTGATATTCTTTTGCTGAAAAAGATAACTGAACGTGCCTTCCATCTCAATGCCAATTAAACCGATATCAACCGCCGATGGCTCATGGTTAACGCCTTTGAGTTGGCTGCCTGCCCATTCAAGCAAATTTGAAAGGGTGAGCTCGGCACCCTGTACTACGGGCTCAATCTCCCTCATCAGTCCCCGTACTTCTGCATCAGTTAAAACACCTGTATTATAAAGGCGCAATATAGAATGCAGGTTGCCAATTGGCGTACGGAGGTCGTGCCCTATAACAGCCAATAACCTATCCTTAAGGCTATTGATACCAGCCAGGTTTACAGACTGCTCTTCTATTAATTCTTTTTGGATAAGTAAAGCTTTGTGCTGCTTACGCATCCGGTTACTTAAAATTCGTTTTTGTTTATAATGATAGTACGTAACCGATAAAGCCAATATTACAATACACAATGCAATGATCAGGGTAATGATTATCGCTTTTTGTAAATGTATTTTTTCGCCGTACTCTTTAGTCTTTTGCTCAACAGCTGCAATAGCGTTAAGACGGCTGTTTAATTCAAAATAACTTTGAATCAGTTCGGTATTTTTACGTTTGTTAGTAGCGTTAAGGCTGTCAAGCGCCTGGGTGTATTTTTTTTGATAAACTAAGGACTGTACTATGTTTTGCTTTTGCTCAAAGCTGTAAGTCATCGTTTTATAAGCCGACGATAAACCATCCATAACACCAATGCTATCAGATAAAGCTGCACCTTTTTTTGCAAGATCAATGGCTTCATCATACCGGTTTAACGAATTGTAAATAACAGCACGTTCAATAAATGATATTGCCCTTAAGCGCTTGTTATTAACCCGGTAGCTCATATTCAAAGCTGTATCTGAATGAGCTATTGCCTGCGTGTATTGTCCTTTTAACCGGTAAGCATTGGCCAGCCTGCTATGTAATATGCAAATAGCCGGCTGGTCGTTCACCGTACGGCTAAGCTGCATGGCAAATTTGGCAAGAGCAATGCCTTTATCATATTGCTTAAGCCTTGCGTAAACAAATGAGCGTTCATTATAAACCTCAGCAAGCATTTTATGATCCTGACCTGCAAATCGCGCGGCTGTATTCAAATTTTTTAATGCCTTGTTATAGTTCTGCAAATCGGTATAAGCCCGGCCTATGGAACTGTAGCAATGAGCAAGTAACAATGGCTTATTTTTGGGCAGATAGGTTAAAGCCGAATTAAAATAAAATAAGCTGATAGGATAATATGATTGGGACCAGTATACATGTCCTAAATTTAGAAAAGCACAGCCCGTGCCCTCGTTATATTTTATTTTTTCCGAAAGCAATAAAGCATGCTCGGCCATTATCCGGCCTTCATGAGGGGCACCAACGTAGGTATCTTCAATAAGCGTGTTAAGGCTATCGATGGTTTTGATCAATGCAGAAAAACTTTTCGGTTCGGTTTTGCCTACTTTTTGAGCATAGGTAGTACCATGCATCAATAACAGCAATAATAAACCTACAGGCCGCCTCATTAGTTAATAGTTTCAAACCGCAATCTAACAATAAACTTTATATACGCAACAACTACCCGGCAACCAGGCAGCGCTCCCCCCGCAGCAGTTCGATACAATGTTCATAGTTATCAGGCATTTGAATCTGTTCAACTTCCTTCATATAACTTTGTTTTATTTCTTTACGGCGGCGCGCCTCTATAAAACGCCTCACCTGCTCGCGGTTTTCGAGTACCAAACCGGGCACTTTGGCCGGCTTGTTAAACTCATCCTTAGCAACCATGGTAAAATAGCTGGTATTGGTATGCTTTACCGAATGGTTTTTGATATTTTCAGAGATCACCCTGATCCCTACCACCAGCGAGGTGTTGCCCACGTAGTTTACCGATGCCATGAGCGATACCAGCTCTCCTACTTCTACCGGCTGTAAAAAATCCACAGTATCGATAGATGCTGTTACACAATAGTTACCCGCATGTTTGGCAGCGCATACATAAGCTACCTTATCCATCAGCGAAAGCAGGATGCCCCCGTGAATTTTACCGCCGAAATTTGAATAAGAAGGGATCATCAGCTCGGTAATGGTGGCCTGTGAAAAAGCCACACTTTTATAACCGTCGATATCAGGTAAAGTGCTCATAAATAATGATAGTATAGTATAAGGTTATGCACTAAAATATAATTTACGCAACATTAACATTACATAAGGTTAAATTGTTAAACCTTTGTTAAACTGAATGGTCAATAGCCTAAATTGACCCTAAACTATGAAAAAACACTTAAGCTTACGTTTATAGGCATTCTTTTTTTATCAACTGCATATGCCCGGCCGCTACTTAAGCGCAGGGTACTGTGTTAACCTCGAAGCCAGAGCATAATTTGTATTCCGCTTTTTTTGGAGATACGTTAAACGCTGTTATATATTTACAACAATCTATAACCCTGCATTGAAAAAGCTTATTTTAACTTTTATATCGATAGTATATATCGGCAGCGCGTTTGCGCAAACCAAAGATACAGCACCCGGAAAAACCGGCCCTGAAACGGTTATTGTAAAACGTCGCCTAACCGATTCGGTGGTGGAGCGGTTTAATGTACAGAAAATTAACAAGGGCATACGGCAAGGCTTATACCAGGCCCTTTATCAAAAAAATTATGCGCTGGCCAGTGGCTATTATGATAACGATAAAAGGACCGGTGTCTGGCATTTTTTTGACAACCGCGGGCACCTGGTACAAAACTTTGATTACAAGACCAATCAGATCACTTATGAAGCGCCCGAAGACAGTACCTCAAACCTGCAGTATTTTGTGGATTTAAAACTTAATGATACCGCCCAAACAACCAAGCCTGTTAAAGTAGGGGGCAGGTTTTTTGGTTATCTCCCTTATCTGAACCTGTTTAAGCTTCCACCTGAGTTAATGAACCTCAATCCTAATGTATCGTTTGGTGCTGTAGAACTGCTGATCAGTCCGCTTGGAAGGCTTGCGTCATTCAAAGTACATGTATACAGTGGCTCTTTTGAAAAAACATTTAACATGAGCATTAACGTACCGGATCCTGCCGACAAGATTTTTATACCCGCTACAGTGAACGGCGAAGCCGTTAGCTGCCGGGTATTAATCAAATGCGCATTCAGGAGCGATGGTGGGCTGGAGTTTTATTAGTACCAGCAGCTGACAGCCCCTCTAAATCTCCTCCGAAAATGGGGGACTTCTCATTAGCATGATAAATAAAAAAGGTCATCTTACTTATCGCAAGATGACCTTTTTATTTAAAGCCCTCTTTCTTTAGGGGAGGGCTGGGTGGGGTTATTAGTGATCGTGATGACCATCCGGGCCGTGTGCGTGGCCGTGTGATAATTCTTCGGGAGTTGCCGGGCGTACGTTAAGGATATTACCTTTAAAGTGCAGTTCCTGACCAGCCATTGGGTGGTTAAGGTCAACAATAACTGCATCTTCGGCAATTGAAACTACCATAGCCTGGAAACGGTGGCCCTGGTTATCCTGTAAAGGCAAAATGCTGCCAATTTCAGGCATTTCGGTTCCCTGAAACATTTCTTTCGGCAGGTTAGCTACTGCTTCTTCATCATATACACCGTAAGCATCTTCCGGAGATAAGCGAAACTCATAGCTATCGCCTGTTGAAAGTGTGCTTAGATTGTCTTCAAATTTAGGCAGCATCTGGCCTGCACCAAATAAAAAGGTTAGTGGTTGTTCCTGGGTAGTACTTTCTACCAATGTTTCGGTACCTGTGTTTTCGCGGTCTACGTACAAATCGTAGGTTAATGATACTACGTGCTGAGGTGCAATCTTCATTATAAATTGTTTTTAGTTGTAAAATCTGGCTTCAACTTCATTAAGGGCGTCGGCCGGGTTATTAGCAGGTAATCCGCAGGTTTTATCTTTACAAATAAAAATTTGTGTTGATACACCAAACTTATCCTGCAACAAAGGTAAACTTCCTGCATTACCGCCCAACATAATTTTATTGGGGATGTAATTATTTTCCATTTCCTTTCTGAAATCTTCGGCACCGGTACCTGTTATCGCAATTTCATTTACGCCAAATACCTCATCAAGCAATAGCATTACCCAGTTTGAATAGGCCGAGCCATATTTTGGTAATTGCGGCATTACATTGCGTAGTAACTGCGCCGAAACTTCAGTATACTCTTCGTTATCAAAAAGCAAGCCTAACTTTTTAAGCACGCGCGCCATAACCGAATTTGATGCCGGAATCACACCGTCCATGATCTCTGATTTACGGGCTATCAATTGCTCGTCATCATCGGCAGTGAAAAAGAATATCCCTTTAGTTTCATCGTAATAATGCGCAAGAGCAGTATTTGCAAGCTTGCGGGCCTGCAGCAGCCAGTCCTCATTAAAGGTAACTTCATACAGCGCAATAAGGCCGTCAATGATATTAGCGTAATCATCCAAAAATGCAACAGGATTACCCTGCGACGATATGGCACTGTAAACCCGTGATAGCCTGCCATTTTGACCCAGCAGGTTATTTAAAATAAACCCGGCATTATTTAGCGCAAGTTCAAGGTATTCTGGTTTGTTGAAAGCGCGGTAAGCATCGGCAAGCCCCTTCAGCATTAAACCATTCCACGATGCAAGGATTTTATTATCCAGTCCTGGCCTTACACGCCGTGCACGTGCTTCAAATACCTTCTGTTTTGAAGCTCCTATTTTGGCAGACAGTTCATTAACAGCAATCCCTAATTTTTGCGCCAATTCATGATCACTATCTTTACGGAATAATACATTAGACTCTTCCTCTTCCCAATTCCCATCTTCGGTAATATTGTAGTAGATACAGAACAGTTCAGCCTCATCCCCCAAAATTTCTGCTATCTCACTTTTGGTAAAAATGTAAAATTTGCCTTCTTTGCCTTCACTATCGGCATCAAGGGCAGAATAAAAACCATATTCGGGCGACATCAACTCAAGCGTACTGAAAGTGACGATCTCATCAACAACCTGCCCGTACAATTCATCAGGCTGCCAGGTGTAAGCTTCGGCATACAAACTGATAAGCTGAGCATTATCATACAGCATTTTTTCAAAGTGTGGTACATGCCAAAGCCCATCAACCGAGTAACGGGCAAAGCCACCGCCAACATGATCATAAATACCACCGAAAGCCATTTTATGCAGTGTAAGTTTTACCTGTTCAGCAACCTCATCGTCTTTCATTAAATAAGCATAGCGCATCAAGGCCTGCCAGTTATTGGGCATCGGAAATTTGGGGGCATTGCCGCTGCCTCCCTCCCGCTTATCAAAATAGCGCTTCCAGTTACTGACAATAGTTTGCAGATCCTCTTTGGTATACCTGGCCTGGGCCTCTACAAATTCAATCGACTCATATTTTTGGATCCCCTCGGTAAGGCGAACGGCATAATCCTCGGCTTCTTCGGGTTTTTGTTTATAAAAATCGGCCAGGTTAAAAAGCAGCGATGTCCAGTCGTTTTTACGGAAGTACGTACCGCCGTAAATAGGTCTTTGATCGGGCAGGCAGATGCAGTTAAGCGGCCAGCCGCCCCTGCCGCTCATGAGTTGCACGGCACTCATATAAATCTGGTCAACATCGGGGCGCTCTTCCCTATCTACCTTGATACAAACAAAATATTCGTTCATTACAGCAGCCACGGCTTCATCCTCGAAGCTTTCGTGCTCCATCACATGGCACCAATGGCAGGCTGAGTAACCAATACTAACCAGGATCAGTTTATTTTCGGCCCTGGCTTTATCAAGAGCTTCTTTACCCCAGGGGTACCAGTTAACCGGGTTATTGGCATGTTGTAATAAATATGGCGATGTAGAGTTGGCCAAACGATTCATAAGCTATGTATTTGATGCAAAAATGCAGATATAATTGCACCTGTAAGTTAAATGGTAATTATTTAGAAAAGTTTTACGAGAAGGGTGGTATTTATAAGCGTTATAAAGTGAGAGTATTTCACGCAAAGGCGCGAAGACGCAAAGTTTCTTTCTTAGCGCCTTCGCGCCTTTGCGTGAAATATCTTTTTGTTCACTCAGTATCGCTCGAAGAGACCCCTGAGGTTCGCAGACCCAGATGGGACTTTAAATAAGAATCAAACACTTATGGCAGCAAATACTTGTACACAGAAGGGCGTGCCAAATCGATCACCTCTTTAGTAACTTTTACTAATTGCGATTCAGTTTTTTTACTGGGTTCAGCATTTGAGTTGCTATCATTTTTACTAATACCCTTGTTTAAAAGGGTATGATTAGTTTCCATGTTATATTGTGTTTATACCAAAACACATTTATTCTGATAAAATATCCGTCGGCGTTTAATGCTGCGACGAAAAGTAACATCCCCATTACAACCCTAACCTAATATGTCAAAATCACTTATATCCAACCCTTTCGGCATCTAAAATTATCAAACTCACAAATTATTTCCCTTTATTTGCCCCCTTGTTATCAAAAATTTAAGATGAACTGTTTAAAACTGAATTATTTATTATGCGCTGTGGCGCTGATGCCGTTAACGCAAACGGCATCTGCTCAAAGTACCGATACTACAAAATACAATCACCAGGACCTTTTTGGCCCTATTACCTGGCCGGTTACCAGTGGCGGCACACGCTCTGCTGCTGGCAAACCTTCACCGGCTTACTGGCAAAACAAAGCTGATTACCAAATTAAGGCCTCACTTAATGAAGGCAAAGACACAACCATTACCGGCGAGGTTAAAATTACCTATACCAACAACAGTCCGGACAAACTGGATTACCTGTGGCTGCAGTTAGATCAAAACCTGTTTAAACCAGATTCGCGCGGGGCAGCGGTTACTCCTTATACCGGCGATAGGTTTGACGTTCGCGGGTTTAGTCGCGGAGGTTATCATATTGCCTCGGTTGAGGTTACTTACAAAGGCGAGACTTACAAAGTTGATCCGATCATCACTGATGCCCGCATGCAGCTACGCCTTAATGCCCCTATGGACGGCAAAGGCGAAAAAATAGAGATCAAGGTAAATTACGATTTCGCGATCCCTTTTTATGGTGCCGACCGTATGGGCCGCAAAAAATTTAAACAAGGCTATGTTTACGAAATTGCTCAATGGTATCCACGCATGTGCGTTTATGACGATGTAGAAGGCTGGAACACCCTGCCTTATATGGGATTAGGCGAGTTTTATTGTGAATATGGCGATTTTGACTATTACATCACCGCTCCTGCCAATAAAATAGTGGTTGGCTCGGGCGATTTGCAAAACCCGGAAGAAGTGCTTACCCCTGCTCAATTAAAAAAACTGGAAGAAGCCCGCAACAGCGATAAAACCGTAACTATAATAAGTGCAGCAGAGGTTGGCAAAGGTTCAACCCGGCCATTTAAGGGCACACTTACCTGGCACTTTAAAATGCAAAACACCCGCGATATTGCCTGGGGAGCATCTGATGCATTCATTTGGGATGCCGCAAGGGTTAATTTCCCATCGGGGCGTAAGGGCATTGCGCAGTCGGCTTACCCACTTGAAAGTTCCGGTAAAGATGGCTGGGGCCGCTCAACCGAATACCTGAAAAACAGCATGGAAATTTATTCAAACCTATATTTTGAATACCCATGGAACTCGGCAGTAAACGTATCAGGTGTAGCATTAGGCATGGAGTATCCTGGTGCTATTTTTTGCTTAAGCAATCTTAAAAATGGCGACCTTTGGGGCGACGTTACCCATGAAATAGGTCATAACTGGTTCCCGATGATTGTAGGCTCAAACGAGCGCAAATACATGTGGCAGGATGAGGGTTTCAATACCTTCATTAACGAATATGCTACCAAGGAATTTAATAAAGGCGAGTATGCTGAAAAAAGCGGTTCGGCACAAAATGTATTGGCTGGTTATCGCAACAGCAAAGATCCACTCATGACCCCTCCTGAGGCTATCGGACTTAGAGATTACGGTCAGTATTACAACAAAACTGCTTTAGGTTTGGATATTTTACGCAACGTAGTACTCGGTCCCGAGCGTTTTGATTATGCTTTCCGTGAGTATGTTAAAAACTGGGCATTTAAACACCCGCTTCCATATGATCTTTTCAGGGCAATTAACGATGCCAGCGGCGAAGATCTGAACTGGTTTTGGAAGTCATGGTTCTTCACTACCTGGAAACTTGACCAGGCTATTACATCGGTAAATTACATTAAAGGCGACCCGGCGGGCGGTGCTATGATCACCCTAACGAATAACGAAAAAATGGCAATGCCTGTTGATCTTAAAATTGTTCAGGCCAACGGTAAAACAGAAACCCTTCATTTACCGGTAAATATCTGGCAACGTGACGGCGTTTGGAAATTTAAATATCCTTCAACATCGGCCATTAAAAGCATAGAGATTGACCCTGACCACCAACTGCCAGACGTAGATCTGAAAAACAACATTTACAGGGGAGAGTGATTTTGATTTCGGATTTGGGAATTTCGATTTCGGATTTATCCGGGGATTAGAGATTAGAGGAAATTCTAAAAGGCGATGAGCGTTTGGGCTCATCGCCTTTTTTATGGCCGCTTTTCAATCAAAATCAACCTGGCTAAAATTTGTTTTAACAACAATGTTCCTGCTTGCGCTGCCTTTGCCTAAACGACCTTTATAATTTTTAACCGGGGTATCGGCCATTGGGTTGGCAACTAACTTAATATGAGGATCGCGGCTGTTCAAACGTCCGTAACAGGCGCTCATATCAAAATCTGCATTTAACCCCGCAATCTTACCGAATTGTACGCTGGTATATGCAGCATTTACATTTAACGTTTTTATATGTTTGTCGATATTATCAATCCTGAGTTGCTTGCCGAACTTTACGCTAATGTTAGCCGTCGAATAAACTTTCCCTATCCGCGCCGGCCCATAGGTTACGCTCGCATTAAAATTATTCCCTTCATTAAGGTTGAGACCGCCATGCAAAATTTCAAGTTTGGTACCGCTAAATGATTCTATATTGGCGTTGCCAAAATTTAATTTTACGTTGTTAAGCGGATTGATCAATCTTTTTGCCTCAAGGTTACTATACAAGCTGTTTAGCATCAGCTTCCCTTCAAAATCGGGCAGAATAACAGCTCCATAACTGTTACTCACGTTCAAAGCATTTTTTGACGGCATAAACACCACATAATTGATCTCTATTTTTTTAAGATGAGGTTTGTCCTCCCCTTTCCATAACACATTACTGTTTCCGCCGTTATCACCAATAGTTGTTTTAAAGGATACTGAGGCTTCTTTCCTGCTATCAATCACATTGATTAGCTCTAAAAAGTTTCGTGCGTCGGCTTGCTTATCAGCATAAATTTTCACCTGTACTTCCACGCTAAACTCATTGCGGCTCCAGGTATTAATTTTCACTTCGCCAAAACGGTTATCGATCATCAACTCATCCAATTTGCCCGCAGTATAGGTTTTACTATATTTTTTTGAGGCTATTTTTAATGCACCATAGTCGATTTCACCATCAGTATAAGCATCATCGTAAATGATCGCTGTAAGCTTAGAAACCTCCGGCACAGGCATGATTCCAACTGCACCGCTGCCAAGCGTATCGGGTTCGTTTGGGCCGTAAACCGCAGTATTATCGATTTCCGTTTTATCAGCCATCTGGGCGACACTTTTGTTTGCAACAGCAACAAAACAGATCAAAAACATCAAGCCAAGGTTAAATTTCATTTTGGTTTTGCAGATCATATCCGTCAGGTTATATACTGCAAATGACACCCAACTTTTTGATGCGTTGCATCCGCATTAGTAAATAACACCAGCAATCATCTTAACATTATTATTACAATGCGGTTATCCAACTAACTATCAGTTGTTTCTATTGCAAAAAAGCATCCGAAATAATTATCTTTACAAAAAGATAAAATACTTTAAAATTGTATCATATCTAACTGTTAATAAGGAACATATCAGTAAAATAAACCTATATTAACTTCAATTAAACATCAGGGAATATTTTTAATTATAAAACATTTTGTTTATTTGCTACATTAAAGGCTAATAGCAAATACACCATAATTAGCATTTTTATCTATGGCAAAAAATATACTCATAATTGAAGATGATGCCGAAATTTTGCGGGTACTTGAAACAGTATTAACCTTTCATGATTTTGAGGTTACAGGTCTTGACCGCACCGATGATATTATTGCAGCCGTAAAAAATTACAATCCCGACCTGGTATTAACCGACTATATGCTGCCCGGCCTCAATGGCGGCCGCATTTGCCAGCTTATTAAAGGCAACGAAGATACCCGGCATATCCCCGTGATCTTGATCTCGGCCTACCATGAACAGGCCATAGCCCTGGTTAATTTTGGTTATGATGCTTTTGTGCCAAAGCCTTTTGATGTAAATAAGCTGGTGAAAACCATCAATAGGTTTTTGAATTGAAGACCAGCTTAATTAAAAGCAATTCCCCATAAACCTAACAAAATACTACTTAGCAGCTTTCAAAGTATCCCTTACTTCCATCAGCGCAAATCCTAACAGGTTCAATCCACGCCAGGTATCAGGATGCTGTGCTTTGGGATTATCCCCTCCTAAACCTATGCCCCATATCGTGTCTGTCGGGCTCGCCTCAACTAAAACGCGGTCTCCGGTAGCCAGCAGGTAATCGGCAAAAAGCTTGCTCTGGCCAAATTTGTGAATATTGCCCTGCTTAACTATTTCGTAACGTTGTGCTTTCCATACCTGATCATCAAAGTTTCGTACTTCCCGGCCAAGATCTTTGGCTTCGCCGGGCTTAACGGCTTCAATAATTTTATCGTGAATTTCGGTATCGTTAAACAACAAAGCTTTTTTGGCCATCATCCAATGTTCAGCGGTGCGATAGGTTATCCCTTCAACGGTAAAAGGCAATTCATACCATTGGCTGAAACAAAATTTCCCTACCTGTTCGCCGGGTTTCGGGCTGTGGCCCCAAAAGAAAAGATATTTAACCGGTTTCTTTTGTTCAAACTCTTGAGTGAGCCATTGTTTATCATAGTGCTGTAGCATGGATTAAAGCTATAAAAATTTTGTTTAACGGTATTAAATATCTTTCACTACGCGATACAATCGCGAAACCAGGTTAAGCACACATCACAGATGAGCGCAAGGATAAAAATGAAGTAAAAAAGAAACCCAAATCTAAAACCCGTCTTTAAAAAATCAGCGTAATCAATGCAATCACCTACATCAACAGTCAAAATCGGTGTAATCAAAAAATAATCGGTGTAATCCCAGAAACAAAAATCATACTCTGTAATCCCAACAAAAAAACCAAATCCGAAATCTCAAATTCGATATCCGAAATCCTTTCCCCTTTCGCCCCAAAACCTTAATTTCGCTGCCTCATAGAAAGAGGAAAAGATTTTGGATTATTTACAGGGTTTAAATCCCGAACAAAGGGCAGCAGTTGAACAAACTGAGGGGCCGGTGATGATCATTGCCGGTGCCGGATCGGGCAAAACACGTGTTATTACCTATCGCGTGGCACATTTGATACGCAAGGGTGTTGATTCATTTAACATACTGGTGCTAACCTTTACCAACAAGGCCGCCCGCGAAATGCGCGAGCGTATTACGCACGTTGTTGGCACCGAAGCCAAAAATATATGGATGGGCACCTTTCACTCGGTGTTTGCCAAAATATTACGTGTAGAAGCCGAAAAAATTGGCTACCCCAGCAATTTCACCATTTACGACACCGACGACAGCAAAAGTGTTTTAAGGGCCATTTTAAAAGAAATGAACCTTGATGATAAGCTATACAATGTAAACTTTGTGCTCAACCGCATTTCGGCATCAAAAAACAACCTGATCTCCTGGCAGGAATATAACAAAAACGAACAGATCCAGGCCGACGACTTTTCGAGCGGACGCGGACAAATGGGCAAAATTTATGAGATGTATGCAACCCGCTGCTATCGTGCCGGTGCCATGGATTTTGACGATTTGCTGTACAAAACCAACGAACTGCTTAAACTGCACCCCGATGTATTAAACAAGTACCAGCACAAGTTTAAATACCTCATGGTTGATGAGTATCAGGATACCAACTTTTCGCAGTACCTGATTGTTAAAAAGCTTGCTGCCGTTAACGAAAACCTGTGTGTTGTAGGTGATGATGCTCAAAGTATCTACGCTTTCCGCGGTGCCAACATCCAAAACATCCTCAATTTTGAGAAGGATTACCCGGATCTGAAAGTGTTTAAGCTTGAGCAAAACTACCGCTCAACCCAAAACATTGTGAATGTGGCCAATAGCATCATCCGCAATAATAAAGACCAGCTTAAAAAGAACGTATTCTCCGAAAAAGAATCGGGTGAAAAGATCAAGGTAATGCGTGCCTTCAGCGACAACGAAGAAGGTAAAATAGTAGCCGAAGCCATTATGCAGGATCGCAGCTCGAACGGGCTTAAATGGTCGGCATTTGCCATACTATACCGTACCAACGCACAATCACGCTCAATGGAGGAAGCCCTGCGTAAGCTGGGCATCCCGTATAAAATATACGGTGGTCTTTCATTTTACCAGCGTAAGGAAATTAAGGACCTGATATCATATTTCAGGCTCACCTTTAACCCTAATGATGAAGAAGCTTTAAAACGCGTTATCAACTATCCTAAACGCGGTATAGGTGATACCTCGGTTGATAAGATCATTGTAGCTGCCGACCAGCACGGTATAACACCCTGGGAAGTGATTGTTGAGCCGGGAAAATACCTGGAAGGGAAAATATCAGGCGCAGTGGCCAATTTTGCTACCATGATCCAAAGTTTCCAGGTGCTTACCAAAACCAAATCGGCCTATGAATCTGCCTTATATATTGCTCAGCACTCGGGCTTATTGAAGGATTTGTATGAAGATAAATCGGTAGAGGGACTTAACCGTTACGAAAATATCCAGGAGCTTTTAAACGGTATCAAGGAGTTTTCGGAGCGTGAGGATATTGAAGAAAAAGGCCTTGATATTTTCATGCAGGATGTAGCCCTGCTTACCAATGATGACAAGGATAAAAACAAGGATGCCGAAACGGTATCGCTCATGACCATCCACTCGTCAAAGGGCCTCGAATTTCCGCAGGTTTATGTTGTGGGGCTCGAAGAAAATCTTTTCCCTTCACAAATGTCCCTTAACTCGCGCAGCGATTTGGAGGAAGAGCGCCGGTTATTTTATGTAGCCGTTACCCGTGCCGAAAGTAAGCTGCATATCAGCTACGCTACCTCGCGTTTTAAGTTTGGAACACTCATTAATTGCGAGCCAAGCCGCTTTTTGGATGAAATAGACGCTAAATACCTTGAGCTTGACTATACTGCCAAACCCGCATCAGGCAGCAACCCATTTTTTGACGACGAGCGCAAAGCCTGGAGCAGGGACAAGCAGCCTGATACATTTTCAAAGCCCAAACCGGCGGCAGCTGCACCTGTAAAAACCACTTCCATTTTGGCTAAAGCCCATGTACCTTCGGCTAATTTCAAGCCATCTGACACCTCCGGTTTACAGGTAGGTATGGAGGTTGAGCACGAGCGTTTCGGCTTTGGTAAAGTGATATCTTTGGAGGGCAATAAGCCCGATATAAAGGCTACTATCTTCTTTAAAGAGATTGGCCAAAAGCAGTTATTATTGAAATTTGCCAAGCTTTACATCATTCAGTAAACATAAACTGAGAGTTAAAAATCCCTACTTTGAGGAATTGATTCCCCAGCTCTCACCACAACTAATCGTTAAATTGCCTTTATAACACAAATTTAAAGGTAATTTAATGATGGCATACCATTTGGATTGTATAAGTATCCCCTTTCCTTAATTAATATTTAATTGATATGAGCGATACTGTAAAAAAGAAAACAAACAAATCCGTTGGTAAAAACATCCGGACATTACGCCACCAGCATGGATGGAGCCAGGAAGATGTGGCTAACCGTTTGGGCATCTCTATTCCTGCATTTTCAAAAATTGAAACCGGGGTAACCGATATTAACTTATCGCGCCTTGAGCAAATAGCTAATATTTTTGAGGTTAACGTTGTAAACATACTGGCCCTTGATACCGAAGAGGTTGACATGAAGCCGTCGAGCTTAAGCGTTGCGCAAAAAAAGCTTATAGACCGCGAATCAGAAATTGCCAATTTGCAACGTAAGGTAATACTACTTTATGAAGAGTTGCGTAACAAAACCAGTGTGGCTGTTTAAATGTGTGCTGTAAATCTTACAGTTTACAGATAGTGTACATTGTTTGCTTCGCATTGGTGTCCTGTTTTATTTAACCAATTAAATACCAGTTAACATTATTTAATAAAAGGAAACACAATTAAAAATTCGCAATTTTATATCGGCTAATTTATCGATAATGAGCGTTTTATGATGATTTTGGAGTAATAATTGTGGCGTACAAATTATAAATCAAATTGTATGTCAAATTATCTTATCTCGATATCAAAAAATGAAACCTTAACCGATGGTATTATTCATGATCCTAAAAGTAAGTTAAAAATCAAGGCATTTGATTTATTGAGGGCCCGTTTTAAACCAAGCCAGGGTGAGGTTAGATTTTTTGTAACTGCAGGTAGTGAAACCCTTGCCTTTGAAACCCAAGGGTATGATAAGCATAGGCAGTTACTGGTTTTACAAATGATATCGTGGTATTGTATCTATCTTGGCCTTATAGAGGCACAGATACACTCAAGCTTGCCTGTGCATTTTGTTTAGCAGTGAAGATGGTATCAAATACAAGCTAAACCCTGGGCGGGTTATGTAACATGTCACTCATTTCGATGATCTTCTCATCAATTTCAGATACGCACTTATCCATCATATCCAAACATTCGGCCTGGTCAACCAGGCCTTCTTTTTCCAGGTTAATCAAGCCGCGTAAAGTAGCTATAGGCCCCCTGATTTGATGGGACAGGTAGGAAGAATGCTCAGAAAGCTTTTTATTTTTCAATTGCAGATCCTTGGTTCGTTCATCAATGATCTCTTCAAGGTGATGATTTATCCGGTCAAGATTATCCTTCTGTCGTGATACCTCGCCGTTTAACAACGTAAGCTGCGCGTTGGTTTTAGCTTTACGTTTCACATTGCTGATAAGCAAACCAATTACCACAAGCATCAAACCGGCAACTACAGTTACCGCCCAAAACTTCGACCGGTCATAGGCCTGGCGCTCAGCAATCCGCTCGTTTTCTTTCACCTGCTCTTCCTGTTTGCGTTTAGCCTCAACTAAATTCATTTGTGCCGATACGTTGGTTTTGTAGGTAGTACTGTCCAGCGTGTAAATTTCGCGCAATAACACTATCGCACGCCCGTAGTTCTTTTTGTTATATTCAAGCTCGTAAGTGGTGTATTTATAATCATAGTCAAGCTTAGGGTCCTTTACCAATTGGGTATAGGCAGTGCCCTCCTGCACCATTTTTTCTGCATTTTTAAAATCGCCCTTGGTCATATAAAGCGCTGCAAGGGTAAGATCAACACTGGCTACCGACTCATTCAAATCCCCTGCTTTTGCACCTGCGTTGGCCTCAAGCAGTAAACTTAGTGCCTTGTCATAATCTTTAAGCTTAAAATAAATAACACCGCGATTTTGCAAACACTGGATCATGTTTATCGTATCGTGGCGCTTTTGAAACATAGGAAAGCTTTTGTCATAAAACTTAAGCGCCATGTACAAATTATTTTTACGCGTGTAAACGTTGCCTATGTTTAGATATAATGATCCAAGTAGTTTAGTATCATTTATTTTTTGGGCTATCTCCATGCCCTTATTAAGATAATCAAGAGAGCGTTCATAATCATGATCACGAAACAAGATCCCGATATTATTATAAACACTTGCCTCGCCTTTGAGGTTATTGTTGCGGGTAAAATATGAAAGTGAATTAAGGTAATTTTCTATAGCTTTTTCGGGCTGATCCAAATAGTATTTACCTATACCAATAACACGGTAAGCTTCTGCAATGCCATCAATATAATTTAGCTTAGTTGACAGCTTGAGGGCCCTGTTTGCATCTTCAACAGTTTGCTGCGGATTTGTCAGCCTGTTTTTATACGCATTAGCATTTATGGTTATAACCTCATTGGTGTCTTTAGCAGCAACATCAATCATATCATTCGCGTATACCGATAACGATAATAAAAGGAATAATATAAATGTGCCGATTTTTTTCATTAAAACACTTCTACGTTCTGTTGGGGTGAAAGTTATAAAATAATGCTGAATTATATTTAATGTTAAGAATAAAAAACCGTGTGGAAAATTATTTCTATATTTTTTTAACTAATTAAAAAAACATATTTATATTTGCATCGTTAAATAACTGATATACAATGTATTAAATACACAAATACCGCCATAAAACAGCATTTCAAAAAGCTTATAACCAATTAAAATAAATAATTAAACATATATGCAAAATATGCGATATGTTTATAATTTGTATATCAAATAAGCGAAATAATGTGAAAAACGTGCAACAAATTGTATACCATACCAGTAACCAACCGGAATGATATTACATTTAAAATTAGTAATTTAACGGAATAATTAATAACGTAAAATACGAAACAGGGAGTTTTTTTTACAAATTTTAAAACAAACAAATTTTAAAAAACAGAGAGTAAAATCAGGCTTTTAAAATATTTGTGATAAGTTTTCAATAAGCTTAACGAGTTTTATTAAATACTCACTATCGTATTAATTTAAAAAATAGAATAATAAATACAATAATTAATCAATATGAAAAAAACAGTGTTTTTCGTACTCCTTACCGCAGGCGCCGGAGTACTGTCATCGTCATCAGTTTTGTCATCGTCGGCAAAAAAAGATGCGCAGCCAACAGCTGTCAATTTCACAAAAACATCAACGGGTTTTAAACGTGACCTGGGAAGTGCCGATTGAAATTCGCTCAAAATCATATTTACAATTCAACATCGATAATATCACACGATCATGAAAAAAATAATCACTATCGCTTTAGCAGTTTTATTTACAGGAGTGATTTCATCCTGCAAAAAGGAAAGCCCAAAAGTTGAGTTTGCCAACCTCCATTTATTCACAACAGGCTATAAAAGGGACTTGGGAAGTGCTGACTGATTTATCTATTCAAGATCAATAAACATAAAACAACATGAAAAAATTCATCCTCATAACAACAGTAATACTTAGCGCAGGTGCATTATCATCAGCTACAAACAAAAATGAAAACAAACAAAAATTTGTCATTGAACCGGTAAACTCATTAACAACCGGCTTTAAAAGAGATTTAGGCAGCGCCGACTAAGAAAAAGCAACATCATACAACAGAGATATATCAAACAAAAAATATTTACGTACCCCCACACATTAAAAAACATCATGAAAAATTTAACACTGATAGCAACTTTAGCATTAAGCACCATATTATCAACAGCAACATTGGCAAATGCCGCCAACGGTCCTCAACCAAAACGTGATTTAGGATCTGCCGACGCTCGCGGCCCTCAACCAAAACGCGATCTTGGTTCTGCTGATTTTGCTCGTGGTCCTCAACCAAAACGCGATCTTGGTTCTGCTGACTTTGCTCGTGGCCCTCAACCAAAACGTGATCTTGGTTCTGCTGATTTCGCTTTCGGTCCTCAACCAAAACGCGATCTTGGTTCTGCTGACTTTGCATTCGGCCCTCAACCAAAACGGGATCTTGGTTCTGCTGATTTCGCTTTCGGTCCTCAACCAAAACGCGACTTAGGTTCTGCTGATTTCGCTTTCGGTCCTCAACCAAAACGCGACTTAGGTTCTGCTGATTTTGCTCGTGGCCCTCAACCAAAACGCGACTTGGGTTCTGCTGATTTCGCTTTCGGTCCTCAACCAAAACGCGACTTAGGTTCTGCTGATTTCGCTTTCGGCCCTCAACCAAAACGTGATCTTGGTTCTGCTGATTTCGCTTTCGGTCCTCAACCAAAACGTGATTTAGGTTCTGCTGACTTCGCATTCGGCCCTCAACCAAAACGCGACTTAGGTTCTGCTGACTTCGCTTTCGGTCCTCAACCAAAACGCGACTTAGGTTCTGCTGACTTCGCTTTCGGTCCTCAACCAAAACGCGACTTAGGTTCCGCTGATTTTGCTCAGTCTGGTCCTGGCCCAAAAAGAGATTTAGGTTCTGCTGATTTTGCTCAATCTGGTCCTGGTCCAAAAAGAGACTTAGGTTCTGCTGATTTTGCTCAGTCTGGTCCTGGCCCAAAAAGAGATTTAGGTTCTGCTGATTTTGCTCAGTCTGGTCCTGGTCCAAAAAGAGATTTAGGTTCTGCTGATTTTGCTCAATCTGGTCCTGGTCCAAAAAGAGATTTAGGTTCTGCTGATTTCGCTCAGTCTGGTCCTGGCCGAAAAAGAGATTTAGGTTCTGCTGATTTCGCTCAGTCTGGTCCTGGTCCAAAAAGAGATTTAGGTTCTGCTGATTTCGCTCAGTCTGGTCCTGGCCCAAAAAGAGATTTAGGTTCTGCTGATTTCGCTCAGTCTGGTCCTGGTCCAAAAAGAGATTTAGGTTCTGCTGATTTCGCTCAGTCTGGTCCTGGCCCAAAAAGAGATTTAGGTTCTGCTGATTTCGCTCAGTCTGGTCCTGGTCCAAAAAGAGATTTAGGTTCTGCTGATTTCGCTCAGTCTGGTCCTGGTCCAAAAAGAGATTTAGGTTCTGCTGATTTTGCTCAATCTGGTCCTGGCCCAAAAAGAGATTTAGGTTCTGCTGATTTCATGGCATAATCGCCCTTAAAAAACAATAAACACCTCACATCATAAAACTGTTAACAACATGAAAAAATTTATCATAGCAGCAGCGGTTTTAATAGCCACAGGCCTTACCGCCGTTTCATTAACCCACAAGGAAGCAAAACAAGAAGTTAAAATAAAAGTTGAAAAAACTGAGTTTACTACCAAAGCGGTAAATGCTCCAAAATCAGATCTGGGATCGGCAGACTAATGATTAATTAGCGATTTAGTGAATTGGCGAATTAGTGATAGCTGTTAAAAAAATCACGCACCAATAAACTAATGAACAAGTGAACCAATGAACTAACTATATTTGCTGCAAACAATAATATTATGCAGCACATAAAGCAATATGTTGAGCAAAACAAGCAGCGTTTACTTGATGAGTTATTTGACCTGTTACGTTTAGCATCGGTTAGTGCCGACCCAAAATACAAACCTGAAGTATTAAAGACTGCCGATTATGTGGCAGCAAAGCTCCGGGATGCCGGAGCCGATAATGTTGAAATTTGCCAAACCGCCGGCTACCCCATTGTATACGGCGAAAAGATTGTAGATGCATCAAAACCTACTGTATTGGTTTATGGGCATTACGATGTACAACCACCGGATCCTTTGGAACTGTGGAAAACCCCGCCCTTTGAACCAACCGTTCGCGATGGCAAAATATATGCCCGCGGTGCCTGCGACGATAAAGGCCAGTTTTACATGCATGTAAAAGCTTTTGAGCTAATGATGCAAACTAATACGCTTCCCTGCAATATCAAATTTATGATTGAGGGAGAAGAAGAAGTTGGTTCATCAAATCTGGGCATCTTTGTAAAAGCGAATAAAGAAAAACTTAAAGCCGATGTAGTGCTGATCTCCGATACTTCGATGATCAGTATGGAGCACCCATCTCTTGAAACCGGTTTGCGCGGCCTTTCTTATCTTGAAGTTGAAGTAACCGGCCCTAACCGCGATCTGCATTCGGGGGTTTATGGCGGCGCAGTAGCCAACCCTATTACTATCCTGGCGCAAATGATTGCCAGCCTGCATGACCAGAACAACCACATTACCATTCCCGGCTTTTATAACGATGTAGTGCCACTTACCGAGGCTGAACGCAACGCCCTGAACAGCGCACCTTATAACGAAGCCGAATACAAAAAAGACCTTGACGTTGCCGAACTCTGGGGTGAAAAAGGGTACAGCACATTTGAACGTACAGGTACCCGCCCAACCCTTGAATTAAATGGTATTTGGGGCGGTTACATTGGCGAAGGGGCAAAAACGGTATTACCTTCAAAAGCAAATGCCAAAATATCTATGCGCTTGGTGCCCAACCAAACTTCAGAAGCGATAACCAAATTATTTACCGATCACTTTTTAAGCATTGCCCCACCAAATGTTAAAGTAAAAGTAACGCCTCATCATGGAGGCGAACCTGCTGTAACGCCTACCGATAGCGTTGCTTATCGTGCGGCGCAAAAAGCCATTGCCGAATCGTTTGGTAAAGAACCCATCCCAACCCGTGGCGGTGGCAGTATTCCTATTGTTGCCTTGTTTGAAGCCGAGCTTGGTTTAAAAACTGTATTGATGGGTTTTGGGCTGGATAGTGATGCCTTGCATTCGCCTAACGAAAAATATGATATTTACAATTATTATAAGGGCATAGAAACCATTCCGCTGTTCCACAAATATTTTGCCGAGTTATCACTTTAATGTCATGATGCCTTAATTTGCACACTAAGGGTAGTTATTTTTTGATTTGCGTAAAACAAATAATAAATTTATGATATTATCTTATCATACAAAACATAACAACCATGGCAACTAAAGAATTGGACAAAGAAAAGACCGATGCATCTAAGCAGTTGCGCGATCAAAAGTCGTCAAAACAGGAAAAAACAAACGCAGCTAAAGCGTTAAGCGGAAGCAAAATGAAACGAAAGCCCCTGTTATAAGATATTTTATGACACCCCATGAGCCGGTAAGCAAAACTTACCGGCTCTTTTTTTATACGCGTATCCGCATTTCAATCATACGTTTTTCAAACCCGGCTTTTTCATAAGCCTTAATAGCGCCGATATTATCATTATAAACCTCAAGTCTTATTTCGGCCAGGCCTTGTTTGCCTGCCCATTTCTTAAGTTCTTCAATAAGTGCTTGATTTACACCTTTACCACGATACGCAGGCAATACGTACATAAAGCCCAGGTAGGCATAGTTTTCAAAGTCATAATATGTATCCGGGTTGTTTTTAATACGGGCATATCCGCTGCCTGCAATCTTTCCGTCAATTTCGGCCACTAAAACCTCTGCTTCGAGCGAGGCAATAAATGCTTTGAGATCATAGTAACTGATATCGCCGGGCTTAAGTGTGCTATCAAACGGCCGTTCGGTATTTATAATTTCCTGTTCAAACTGTAGTAAAACAGGCAAATCTTCAATGGTAGCTTTTCTGATCAGCATGAGGTTAAATAGTAAATCGTTCACAATCTGTCAGGAAAGCTTCATCAGCATCAGCACCAATTCCCGGCGCGTCATCAATAGTTAAATAATATCCATCGTACACAGCCCCGCCAATGCAGGGGTCAACCAGGTGGCCTAATTTGCATGTATCCATATCATAAAACCGGATATTGGGACAGGCGTATACAAAATGCAGTTTAGCACTTAGGGCTATACGGCTTTCCAGCATCCCGCCCATCATACAGGGAATGCCATATGAAGCAGCCACATCATGGATCTTTTTGGCTTCGTAAATCCCTCCCGACTTAGCCATTTTGATATTGATATAATGGCAGGCCCCGGCGTTGATTTGCTTGCGGGCGTCATGGTGATTATAAACACTTTCATCGGCCATGATCTTAACGGGCGATAACTGCATCAGTTCGGGCACCCTGTCGTCATACCACGTACGTATCGGTTGCTCGCAAAATTCAATATCGTACTGTGCGATAGACTGCAGTGCAAAAACGGCTTCGTTAAAACTCCAGCCCTGATTGGCATCAATGCGGATCTTCATAGCCGGCCCAACAGCTTCGCGAATTTGTTGAATGCGCTCCACATCTTCTACTACATTTTTACCAAGCTTTACCTTTAAAATATTTGCACCCGAGGCCTTAAAATCAAGGGCCTTTAGCGCCATGGTATGATGCCCGGCTATACCTATAGTAATATCTGACTCTACAACACGCTTTTCGCCACCCAAAAACTGGTATAAAGGCAAGCCCGCATTTTTGGCGGCTATATCAAACAAAGCATTATCAAAAGCACTTTTTATAGTTGTATTACCGGCAGTAAAACTATGCAGCTCCTGCAACCGCGCTTCTATATCAAGCGCATTCTTGCCTTTCCATAACCGGGCAAACTCACGCGCCATAATCAGGCAGGTATCCTGTGTTTCGCCAACAATCATCGGGAAAGCCGAGCACTCCCCTACACCATAAAAACCGGCATCGGTATGTACGCGGATAAAAACATTTTGGGCATCGGATAAAGTCCCCGTGGCTATGGTAAACGGCTCCATCGGGATACTGAAGCGGTAAATATCTATATGAGTGATGGTAATTTGCTGATTTTCCAAATTGTAAATGTTTAAAAGCTAAATTAAAACAAATAATTGCAACAATTAACCAACGTAATTTGCATATTATAAGTATTAGTTTATATTTGCATTACTTCAATACAAGTAACAATTCAATTTTAGCCTCTTTTGCCCTTCCAATCAGGGAAATTTGCCTGGCTAACTTTCAAACTTTCATAAAAAACTATTAACATGGCTAAAGAAAACACGCCTGCAAATTTTGATTATAACTCAACCAGGAATAAACTCATCCTGTCTGAATATGGCCGTAACGTACAAAATATGGTTAAATATATTGTAGCGCTGCCAACTAAAGAAGAACGTAACCGCTACGCACAGGTAGTTATTGACCTTATGGGCTTCCTTAACCCCCACCTGCGCGATGTGGCCGATTTTAAACACAAACTTTGGGACCACCTGCACATCATATCCGATTACCAGATTGATGTTGATTCGCCATATCCAAAGCCATTGCCTGAAGCCGCGCATATTAAGCCCGCGCCATTAAACTACCCTCATCAGCGTATCAAATACAAGCACTATGGTAAAACCATTGAGCTAATGATTGAAAAGGCCAAGGCTATAGAAGAGCCAGAACGCAAGCGTCACATGATACAAGCTATAGCCAATTTCATGAAAATGGCTTACGTGCAGTGGAATAAAGATTCGGTAAGTGACGAAAGTATCCTGTCCGACCTGTATGCTTTATCAGGCGGTACGCTGAAACTGGAAGAGAACATTAACCTTAACCGGGTTGATTTCCGTCCTAATAATTTCCAGCAAAACAATACCAATAACAACAATCGCGGCCGTAACAACAACCAAAACAACCAAAACCGTGGCGGTGGTAGCGGCGGCCGACAAAATAACAATCAAAACCGCAACAACAACCAAAACCGCAACCGTAACAACGGCGGCGCGAAGAAATATTAACCCAGGCACTCCCACAGTACCCGGCAATAAGAAAGCGTCATTGCGAGGTACGAAGCAATCCCCAATTAGCAGGTCCGCCCTGTGTAGTTCGCGATTGCTTCGCTCCGAGCAATGGCGTTTTTGTATTTTCGTCCCATCAGGGTCTCTCGCAGAGGACTCTGATGTATACGCCATACATATTAGCAGATCAGCCCTGTATAATTCGCGATTTCTTCATGCCTCGCGATGACCTTTTTGCATTAATGATAAATCCCCTCTGCCTTTTATTTTATCTGCATTAATTTTCTAATCTTTGCCCTATATAAATTATTTGACAAAACCGATCATAGCTTTTACAGTTTATCATTGGTGATCTTATCAATTATCCGAAACTCCGCATGACTAACGCATTTGTAATAAACGGCGGCAAACCGCTAAAAGGTGAAATAACCCCGCAGGGTGCAAAAAACGAAGCTTTACAGGTTATATCTGCTGTATTGCTTACCGACGAGAAGGTAACTATCAGCAATATCCCCGACATTAAGGATGTAAACAAGCTGATTGAGCTGCTTGGCGATATGGGTGTTATTGTTGAACGCATCAACGAGCATACCTATACTTTTGAAGCTAAAGATATTAACCAAGACTTTTTCTTATCCGAAACCTTCAAATCAAAAGGTGGCGGTTTACGTGGTTCTATCATGATAGTTGGCCCCTTGCTTGCCCGCTTTGGCAAGGCGTCTATCCCTAAACCGGGTGGCGACAAAATCGGTCGTCGCAGGTTGGATACCCACTTCCTGGGTTTTGAGAAGCTTGGTGCTCAATTTAACTATAATCCCGAAAACGGTTTCTTTAATGTAGATGCTTCTAATTTACAGGGTACTTATATCCTGCTGGATGAGGCTTCGGTAACCGGAACAGCCAACGTAGTAATGGCTGCGGTATTGGCCAAAGGCACTACCACCATTTACAATGCAGCCTGCGAACCTTACCTGCAGCAGCTTTGCAAAATGCTGAGCCGTATGGGTGCTAAGATCAGCGGTATTGGCTCAAACCTGTTGACTATTGAGGGCGTTGAAAAACTGGGCGGTACCGAGCACCGTTTACTGCCCGATATGATTGAGATCGGTTCGTTTATTGGTCTGGCTGCCATGACCGGTTCTGAGATCACCATTAAAGATGTTCAGTACAAAGAACTGGGCATGATCCCCGATGTTTTCAAGCGTTTAGGCATTAAATTAGAACTTCGGGGCGATGATATCTTTATCCCCGCACAGGAACACTACGAAATAGAAACTTTCATTGATGGCAGCATCATGACCATTGCCGATGCACCATGGCCGGGCTTCACGCCGGACTTATTAAGTATTGTATTGGTTGTTGCTATCCAGGCTAAAGGTTCGGTACTGATCCATCAAAAGATGTTTGAGAGCCGTTTATTCTTCGTAGATAAACTGCTGGATATGGGTGCCCAGATCATCCTTTGCGACCCGCACCGTGCCACCGTAATTGGCCTGGACAACCAGGTTAAACTGCGTGGTATCTCTATGACCTCGCCGGATATCCGTGCCGGGGTTTCATTGTTGATCGCAGCACTTTCGGCACAAGGCCAATCAACCATTTACAATATTGAACAAATTGAACGCGGCTATCAGCATATCGATACCAGGCTAAAAGCTTTGGGTGCTGATATAACAAGAATATAAGTTTAGGTTAAAGGCGAAAGGTTAAAGGTTAAAGGTAGCTGCACTTAGCACAACCTTTAACCTTTTTCTATTTTAGAACTTTTCATATAAAATAGGCTATTTAAGCCCGGAATACTGAAATAGTTGTACATACAGGGACCATTGATCTTTCCTTTTTAAAAACCTTTCGCCTTTAACCTTTTACCTTTCACCTCAAAAATACTACCTTTAAAAAACCATTATATAAACAATGCCTTACAAAAACCGGAAATCTACCTACGTTTATTTTGTACTGATATTTGTATTTATTAAAGTTGTTCTTAACCTTTTCGCTATATCAAATTTTGGTTTCCACCGCGATGAGTTCCTGCACCTTGTACTGGCCGATCATCTGGACTGGGGATATAAGGAAGTCCCTCCTTTTATAGCCATACTGGCTAAAATTTCCATTACCTGTTTTGGCAACTCGGTTTTTGCTGCAAGGTTATTTCCTACACTGTTTGGCGGTCTCATTGTTTTGCTTACCGGACTAATCGTTATTGAATTTGGCGGAAAAAGGTTCGCCATAACCCTTGCTTGTTTATCACTCATCTTTGCACCCGCCTTTGTAGCAAGCCAATACCTTTTCCAGCCCGTAGTGTTCGATCAGTTTTGGTGGGTGCTAACGGTTTGGCTGCTGATAAAATACCTCAACACTACCGACGTAAGGTACCTGTACTGGCTTGGCGCGGCAGTTGGCCTTGGTATACTTACCAAATATACCATGTTGTTTTTTACCGTTTCGCTGCTTGCAGGCATCCTCATCAGTAAACAGCGCAAATTGCTATTTAACAGGCACATTCTTGGTGCCGCCGTAATAACGGTAGTTATTGTACTCCCCAACCTCATTTGGCAAATAAGGCATCATATGCCGGTTTTTACCCATATGAAAACCCTTCAACAGGAGCAGCTTGATTATATCACGCCCACCAACTTTATAAAGCAGCAATTACTGATTAATGGTGTAGCGTTATTTGTTTGGCTTAATGGGCTGGCATTCCTGATATTTTCGTTCAGGTTGCGTAATTTCCAGTTTCTGGCATTAGCTTATGCACTCATCTTCTTTTTTTTACTGATGATGGATGGCAAAAGCTATTACATATTTGGGGCCTACCCCATGTTGTTTGCAGCAGGGGCGTTTGGTTTTGAGCGTTTATTAAAAACAAATGGCTATGTTTTACGTACAGCCTTGATCATATTATTTACACTGCCCAATGCTTTGTTACTGCCCATTTTATTGCCCGTTTTACCAATGAACCAAACGCTTGCGTTTTTTCGCTTTGCAGATAAATATCTGCCGCCCGTTCGTTTTTCGATGATTTGGGAAGATGGCAAAAAACATGCAACCACACAAGATTATGCCGATATGCTGGGATGGGACGACATGGCCGCACTGGTTGATAAAGCCTACAAGAGCCTCAGCCCTGAAGATCAAAAACAAACTATTGTTTATGCCGACAATTACGGTGAAGCAGGTGCCCTGCACCACTATGGCAAGCGATACGGCTATCCAGACGTAATTTCGCTAAACAGCAGCTTTACCCTTTGGGCACCCGACAGCCTCAAATGCAAATACATGATCTACGTAGATGAAGATGGCGGCAAAAACATTAAAGAATTTGTGGAAGGAAAAATGATTGGCAGCTTTACCAAAGTAGGTGAAGTAACCAATCCTCTTGCCCGCGAAAAAGGGACGGCTGTGTTTATTATTACACCAAATTATCGGTTAAATCAGCGATATAGTCCTGAATTGGCGAAGAAGAGATTGGAGTAATGTTGAGGTGAAGGGCGAAAGGTAAAAGGCGAAAGGTTTTAAAAGAAAAAGGTTAAAGGACACCGCAAATTGCAGCTACCTTTAACCTTTTGCCATTAACCTTTTACCTCAAATCAGGCTGAAATAGCGTTTATAATATCATATTGGGTAATGATCTCAATTTTGCCATTCCCATCTTCAACCAGTACGGCTATATTATCTTTATTGATCATGGCCGAGATCCTGTCGATTGAAGTGTTCAGATCAACAAACGGGAACGGTGCGGTAGTGATGTTTTTGATTGGCTGCGATTTGATGGACGGATTTTCGATCAGCGAATCGAGAATATCGCTTTCGGTGATCTTCCCTATCACCATTCCTTTTTGTGTAACCGGGATCTGCGAGATATTGAGCGATTTAATTGTATTGATAGCTTCCAGCACGCTCTTTTCACAATCAATGGTAACAATTTCCTGCACGTCCTTTTTGCTTATGATATCGCGGGCAGTTAGTTTTCCGTCTTTCAGAAAACCACGATCGCGCAGCCAGTCGTCGTTATACATTTTACCGAGGTAGCGGGTACCGTGGTCGGGGAAAATTATAACAACCACATCGCCTTCTTTAAACTTATCCTTCATCTGCAGTAAACCTGCCACGGCCGAGCCGGTTGAGTTACCAGAGAAGATCCCTTCTTTGCGCGCAATTTCGCGGGTCATGAGGGCAGCATCTTTATCGGTTACCTTTTCAAAGTGATCTATCAGGTTAAAATCAACATTTTGCGGCAGAAAATCTTCACCAATACCTTCGGTGATGTATGGATAGATCTCGTTTTTATCAAAAACACCTGTCTCCTTATATTTTTTAAATACCGAACCATAGGTATCAATACCCAATACCTGGATTGCCGAATTCTTTTCTTTCAGGTAGCGGGCAATACCTGATATTGTACCACCAGTACCTACGCCTGCAATCAGGTGTGTCACTTTACCTTCGGTTTGCTCCCAAATCTCCGGACCTGTTGATTCATAATGCGCCTGCGAATTACTCAGGTTATCATACTGATTAGGCTTCCACGAATTAGGCACTTCTCGCTCCAGGCGCGATGATACCGAATAGTATGATCGTGGATCTTCCGGCTCTACATTGGTAGGGCAAACAATTACCTCTGCACCAAAAGCACGCAAGGCGTCAAACTTTTCTTTTGATTGTTTATCGGTACTGGTAAAAATACATTTATACCCTTTTATGACCGCAGCAATGGCCAGGCCCATACCGGTATTGCCCGATGTACCTTCAATAATGGTTCCTCCGGGTTTAAGCTTGCCGCTTTTTTCGGCATCCTCAATCATTTTAAGGGCCATACGGTCCTTAATGGAGTTACCCGGATTGGTTGTCTCTATTTTAGCCAAAACGGTAGCAGGGATGTCTTTTGCTATTTTATTCAGTTTTACCAGCGGCGTATTGCCAATGGTATCAAGTATGTTGTTGTACCACATAATTCAAATCTCTACTAACCCGGTATATATAGCAGGGTTACGCCTCAAAAATAAGTTTCTTAAATGATATTTCTTTTATGGAATAGTAAATAGATATGCATCTTATAAACTGACAAGCATAAATGTAATAAATTTAAACCAGTGGTAATTACCACAAAACATACCTAAACATGCGGACAATACTAAAAAGATCGTTAATATATTTCAGCTTTTTAAGTCTCTGTATCACTGCTGCATTTGCGCAAAAGCCGCTAACACCAAGCAGGCAAAGCAGTTATTATACTTACATATATAAAATAACGGCCGACGATGTGTTTAAATTTTATCGCTACCCGCGTAAAAATCCCGACGAGCAAATATTACGCAACCCCATTGACTCATTCAAAACAAGTGATCAATGGAACAACACCCTCTCTCCCGGTAACTATTTGAAAGTAGTTGCCAAAAAGAATTTACTGAGCTACTCCCTTATCGAAAACCGCTCGGCTAATTTAAAGCTGCTGGCTAATAACTATGACCTCCGCTTTATTTTGGTTGATCAGGCAGGTAAAGCTATTAACAATGCTTTGGTACAATTTAATGATCATACTGTTACTTATGATTCAAAAGCAGGTTTGTATATAGCCAATCCTTCAAAAAGGGATACCATACTGAAAGTTGATTATGCAGGCGTAACCAATTATTATGCTATAAAAAAGCAGCAGCGCTCATATTATTATCATTACAATCCTTATCGCCACATGAGCTTTTTTAAGGCTACATGGAAACGGTTTAAAAACCTGTTTAAGGGACACGGTCAATATTACAGCCGGCAACCCGCAAATAATTACGAAGGCTTTATAGTGTTTAACAAGGCCATTTATAAACCGCATGATACGGTGAAATTCAAGGCCTTCATCTTAAATAAAAAATCAAAACGGCCCGTAAACGCAGCTCAGCTTTTAGTGCGGCTCAAAGAACGGTATGATGAGGATGGTAAGATCATCGGCAAAGTAAATAGTTACCGTGATGGAGCTTATGAATATAGTTTTGCGCTTACAGATAGCCTTGATCTTTCGCTTGATGAAGATTACACCATATCGCTCGAAGACCCATCAAGCGAAAAATACAAATTGGATGATTATGAGGGCAATGACGATCAGGGCTTTTTAGCCAAGCGAAAGGTTTTACTGACCGGCCAGTTTAAATACGAGGAGTACGAGCTTAAATCAATAACCTTCAGCACCAGGGTTGACAAGGAAGAACACGGGCCCGGAAACCCGGCTACATTATATTTAAAAGCTGTCGACGAAAATAACCTGCCTGTTACGGACGGACGGGTTACTGTTACCCTCAACACACGGGGCACCGGCACGCACCGGCAAAATTACATCTTTGTGCCCGACCAGCTTTGGACACATCAGCTACAGCTTGACCCCATTGGGGAAACCAAGCTAATTATTCCCGATTCTATTTTTCCGAAAGCTGATGTCAGTTACCAGATCAACTCCGAGTTCCTGAACAGTAATAATGAGCAGCAATCGGCCGATAACAGTATGCAATACCGGTACAGTCGGTTTAGTGTTATTGCCAAATTAAACGGTGATACATTGATCAGTAACGCCTTTGATAATGGCAAGCCCATACAAACAATGGCTACCATCAGCAGTCTGAACGCGAAGTATGATACCTTATCCAGGGTTAGGGTAATGCTCCCGTCTAAAACTATTATTAATCCTTACGCCGATAGCTACAATATTGAAGCGGACAGCGCCTATTCCGATCTGGACTTGAAAGATAGCAACGCAGACATCTCGCTATCAGGCTATCGCACAGCCGACTCGGTGTTTGTAAAGGTTGAAAATCCGCGGCACCTGCATTTCTGGTACTCGGTATTTGGCGGCAATAAATTAATTGATGCCGGGCAGGCCGATAACCTTTTTTATACACGTGCTTACAATGATCAAAACCTCGTAAACTTCCAGGTGCATTATATTTGGGCTGGCGAAAGCAAAACCGAGGCTACCGATATCATGTACCGCGATAAGCTGTTAACCATCAACGTTCGTCAGCCGGTATCCGTTTATCCCGGGCAGCAGGCCAAAACCGACATAGTAGTTACCGACGCCAAAGGCCAGCCCGTAGCCAATGCAGATTTAACGGCCTGGTCAATGACGAGTAAGTTTACCGACTATAAGACACCTTACATACCTTACCTTGGCAAAGGCTTTGTTTATCGCAAGCAAAAACCAGGTTTTAATACTGGCAGCGTAAACAGCAATGGCTCATTACAGCTTAACTGGAAACGCTGGAGCAAGGAAATGGGGCTCGACAGTATTGCCTACTACCAGTTTACCCATCCCAACAAAATTTACCGGGCTGAAGAAGATGCCAAAGATTCGCTAACCCAGGTAGCGCCTTTTTTGGTTAAAAACGGCGATGTACTGCCTGTGCATATCCTTTATATTGATGACCGGCCGGTTTACTTCGACCAAACGCAGCAGCTTAAACGCTACAGCTTCGCGGTATCGCCTGGCAAACATATGTTCAGGTTCAGGACCAGCCATCAAAATATTTGGGTGGATAGCGTAGATGTACAAAAATCGAAAAAGCTGATCTTCAGCATTAATGCCGACAATGCACATTCAACAAAGGTTTTGGACACTTTGAGCACCTACGAATGCGATTTCATTAACCGTTACCTGATCACCGTTATCAATAATTTTGGCTGGAAGATGGCACTGCTCACCCAAAACGAAAGGCTATTTATGGTCAACCCCAATCCCGACTATGGCTATCGGAACAATAATGTACTTGTAGGCCCACTTGCCGAAAACTTTGCCAATTTAGATGTACAGGGCAGCGGCTCGCGATATTTTGTTACTGAGCCTGGTTACTCGTTTCTGTTCGAGCCCGGCCTTATCAAGCAAAAAAGTATTGCTACTACTTATCCATTCAACCCTATACTGTCGTCATATCTCGGCCCTGCCGATGATTATACCCAACAGGTACTCACCCAGCCCGAGGCCGAAAGTATCTGGCAGCAATATCTTGATCTGCGCAGCAACACGCAGCAACTGTTTATAAACCTCAATATCACGGGCGAAACGGGTAAACTAAACATAAACATCGATCAGCCTAAAGACAAAAAATTGCTGATCAAAAATGTGATCGTTTATAAATATGATGACCCGGACTTTATAATGATCTATCCCGGCAATACCACTTACATTAACAGCCTGAACGCCGGCAGGTACAGGATTCTATTTTTGCTTAAAGGTGATAGCTATGATATTAAAGAAAACGTAACAATAAAAACAGGTGGCACTAATTTTTACAACTTTACGGTATTGCCCACCCATGGCAAAGACTCAATAGGAACCCGGATCAGCAACATTATCAACAACCGGACAGGCAGTTATAATCATGGGGACCGGGAAATAGAAAACGATGCCCTCAAAATAAAAGAAGCGTTTAATGATAAATACCTTGATACCGGCAATTTTGGTGACATGATGAGCGGTATAGTTATCGCCAGCGATGATAAATTAGCTGCACCCGGTGTAACCGTAAGGGTAAGAGGTGCATCAACAGGAACAGTCACGGATGCAGTCGGGCGCTTCAAATTAAAGGTACCTAAAACCGGTAAGCTCATTATAAGCTTTATAGGCTACGAAACGCAGGAAGTAAGCATCCAACCCGGTGCAACTGTTAAGATTGTCTTAAAATCAAGCTCAAAATCATTGCAGGAGGTAGTGGTTGTTGGGTATGGCGTGCAACGAAAAGCAGATATTACAGGATCTATAGCAACCGTATCTTCCTTAGAGAGCAGGGTTGCCGGTTTGAGCATAGGCGACGGTAGTCCCGGGGCCAATATCATGATCAGGGGCGTTGGTTCATCACCAACGGCCCAGCCGCTGATTGTAGTGGATGGTGAGATCGTGGATAAACTATCTGATATCAATAAAGATGACATTGCAGAAATTAGTGTATTGAAAGACGCCGCCGCCACCGCGATATATGGTTCCCGTGGTGCAAATGGTGTAATCGTGATCAGAAGCAAGGCTAAACCTGGTTTGGCCGGAGGCCAAAGGGCCGACAGCACACAAACCGGCAACTCGCAAACCATGCGTAAAAACTTTTCTGATTATGCGTATTGGCAACCCAAGCTGACTACTGACGAGCATGGCAAAGCCAGCTTCATGGTTACTTACCCAGATGATATCACCAACTGGCGAACATTTATCATCGGCATCAACGGCAACAGGCAAACTGGTTTTACCCAAAGCAGCATCAAATCGTTTAAACCGTTAAGTGCCAACTTTATCGCGCCCCAATTTGCCGTCGCCGGCGATGAAATGAACCTAATAGGTAAGGTGATGAACTATAATAGTACACCTGCAAAGCTTACCCGTATTTTTAAATACAACGGCCAAACGTTGAAACAGGATGAACTGGAGGTTAAAAACTCTAAAATAGATACACTTGCCATAACTGCTACCTCTGCCGACAGCCTCAGTTTTGAATATACCATTAAACGGGACAATGGCTATTTTGATGGCGAGCAACGCAAGATCCCGGTAATGCCGCAGGGTGTTAAAGAAACCAAAGGTTTTTTTGAGGCACTCGACCGCGACACCATGGTGAACATGAAATTTGATCCGGCATTAGGCCCTGTCACTTTCCGGGCCGAGGCTTCTGTATTGCCCACGTTGACTGAAGAAACCCGCAAGTTACTGGAATACAAGTATCTATGTAATGAGCAGCTGGCCTCAAAACTAAAGGGCTTGCTCATGGAACGGCATCTTAAAAAGTTTTTGGGCGAGGATTTTAAGTACGGGAAAAATATCCAGGACGTAATTAAAAAGCTAAAAGAGAACCGTAAAAGCAATGGTACCTGGGGCTGGTGGAAAGATAGCAACGAGGAACTCTGGATAAGCCTGCATGTAGTAGAAGCGCTTGTAGATGCCCAAAAAGAGGGCTACACCATTGATTTGGACAAACAAAAACTAACCGACTATCTAATCTTTCAGTTGGAAAGCTACAAACGCAGGGACAAAATACTTTGCCTTCAGTTACTTCATAAACTGTGGGCTAAAGTTGACTATCAAAAGTATATAACAAGCATTGAAAAAGAGCAGACCAAGGATCAAAAAAACTTCGACTATAAATTATCAGGTTATGACAAATTAAGAATGATGTTATTACGGCAGGAATCGGCGCTACCCATAAAAATGGATAGCTTGCTCAATACAAGCAAACACACCATGTTTGGTAACATATATTGGGGCGAAGATGGCTATCGCTTTTTTGATAATTCGGTACAGTTAAGCGTATTGGCCTACCGCATTATCAAAAACGATGGCAGGCATCCAGAATTACTGACCAAAATACGCGGCTACTTCCTTGAACAACGCCGCCTTGGTGATTGGCGTAACACTTATGAATCAGCCCTGATCCTGGAAACTATCCTTCCTGATCTGCTGATTGAAAACAAGCAGGTTAAACCATCGCAAATCACGCTTACAGGCACCGATACAAAAACTATCAGTAAGTTCCCCTATTCGGCAACGTTAAGCGATAAAACGATCAGTATCAGCAAAACCGGCAGTCTGCCTGTATACGTTACCGGTTACCAGCAGTTCTGGAACAGCAAGCCCGAAAAAGTAAGTAAAGATTTTACGGTAAACACCTGGTTTGAGCGCAAGGAGAAAGCAATAACCACCCTAAAGGGCGGCGAGCCGGTATTATTAAAAGCAGAGGTAACAGCCCGCGGCGACGCTGATTTTGTGATGATAGAGATCCCTATACCTGCCGGATGCTCGTACGAAAGCAAGGAACAGCAATGGGATAACAACGAGGTACACCGCGAATATTTTAAGGAGAAGGTAAGTATATTTTGCCGCAGTCTTAAACAGGGCAAATATACATTCACCGTAAACCTCATCCCCCGTTACAACGGTAAATACACCCTAAATCCGGCCAAAGCCGAAATGATGTATTTCCCGGTATTTTACGGCAGAGAGGGGATGAAGCGGATTGTCATTGGTTCATTGGTTCATTAGTTCATTGGTATGCCTGGCTCATTGGTATTTGGTTCATTTGTTTAGCGCTTGCTAAGACAAATGAACTAATGAACCAGTGAACTGATGAACTTAAAACTTTAAATGCTTAACCGTTAACCCGTTATTGATCAACTGCTTTAACGATTCGATACCAATATGCAGGTGTGTTTCAACAAATTGCTCGGTTACTGATGAATCACTTTCGGCGGTTTTAACACCTTCGGGGATCATCGGCTGATCTGATACCAGCAGCAGCGCACCTGTAGGGATCTTATTGGCAAAGCCTGTTGTAAATATAGTTGCTGTTTCCATATCAACGGCCATGGCACGCAGGTCTTTAAGGTATTTCTTAAAGTTTTTATCATGCTCCCAAACGCGGCGGTTGGTGGTGTAACAGGTACCAGTCCAGTAATCGCGTGAGTAATCACGAATGGTGGTCGAAATAGCTTTTTGCAGCGCAAATGATGGCAATGCAGGTACTTCGGGTGGTAAATAATCGTTTGATGTCCCTTCGCCCCTAATGGCAGCTATCGGCAATATCAGGTCGCCAACGTTGTTCTTCTTTTTCAGGCCGCCGCATTTACCCAAAAATATTACCGCTTTTGGATGAATTGCAGTAAGCAAGTCCATTACAGTGGCTGCAACCGAACTGCCCATACCGAAGTTAATAATAGTAATACCATTGGCTGTAACGCTTTGCATTGGCTTTTCGAGCCCCATGATAGGCGCGTTATCATTCCACTGCGAAAACAGCTGGATGTACTTTGAAAAATTGGTAAGGATAATGTACTCACCAAATGCTTCAAGCGGCCGGCCGGTGTAACGCGGTAGCCAGTTGGCTACAATAGCTTCTTTTGTTTTGAGGCCCGATTTAATTGGGGTGTGTACCTCTTTTACTTTTTGGATGTTGTCTCCATCCTTTTTTACATCTAATTCTTCGTTCATATGATTTGTTTTTATACAGCAAACCCCGGTGTAATAACCAGGGCCGCTTTATTTTTTAATAAATATAAGTGTTTACTTATATACTGTGCATTAAGCTACTTTTAACTTTTTCAGATCAGATTTTTCAAACTTCTCGCGTGCATAATCCAATGTTACGTTTAAACGCTTTACATCTTTTTTTGACGGAAACTCAAACATAGCATCAATCATGATAGCCTCACATATTGAGCGTAAGCCCCTTGCTCCCAGTTTAAATTCCATTGCTTTATCAACAATAAACTCCAATACCTCGTCTTCAAAATCAAGCTTAACGCCTTCATATTCAAACAGCTTTTTGTATTGTTTCAATAATGAGTTTTTAGGCTCTGTAAGGATATTGTGCAGCGCTTCCCTATCAAGCGGATTGAGGTAGGTAAGCACCGGCAAACGGCCTATCAATTCGGGAATCAATCCGAACGACTTCAAATCCTGCGGTGTGATATATTTATAAAAATTCTTGGTATCAATATCACCCTCGTCATGCTTAAATTTGTAACCAACGGTTTGGGTACGCAAACGGTTCGCAATTTTCCGTTCAATTCCGTCAAAGGCACCTCCGCAAATAAACAAGATATTGCTGGTATTCACCGTTATCATTTTCTGATCCGGATGTTTACGGCCGCCTTGTGGTGGTACGTTAACCATGGTACCTTCTAATATCTTTAACAGCGCCTGTTGTACACCTTCGCCAGATACATCACGGGTTATTGAAGCGTTGTCACTTTTACGCGCTATCTTATCAACCTCATCAATGTAAACTATACCTTTTTCGGCAAGGGTTACATCATAATCGGCAGATTGCAATAAACGGGTAAGGATACTTTCAACGTCCTCCCCTACATAACCGGCTTCGGTTAGTACAGTGGCATCGCAAATACAAAAAGGAACATTTAATACTTTGGCAAGCGTTTTTGCAAGCAGGGTTTTACCCGTACCCGTTTCACCAACCATGATGATGTTTGATTTTTCAATCTCAACCTCATCTTTATCAATACGCTGGTTTAAGCGTTTGTAATGATTATATACAGCTACTGAAAGTATCTTTTTGGCATCGTCCTGACCTATAACATATTGGTCAAGATGCGTTTTCATTTCTGATGGCTTAAGTAAGGCCGGCGCCAATGGCGATGACTTCACTTTACGCACCTTCAACTCCTCAGCCAATATTTCATTGGCCTGGTTCACACATTTATCGCAAATATGTGCGTCAAGTCCTGCTATTAACATCAGGGAATCCTGTTTACCGGCACCGCAAAATGAACACCTGATCTCCTTGCTGTTTTTATTCATCTGATTCGTCTTCTTACTCAAAGTTAAATAATTAGTGGCAGAAAACAAAGTTAGTAACCATAAGTACTAAGTCTCAAGCCTAAAGTCATTTTTTTTGACTTCAAACTTAAGACTTAGAACTCAGGACTAAAAAATTATTTTCCTTTGTTACCTCTTAAAATTTCGTCAACCATACCAAATTCTTTGGCTTCTTCTGCAATCATCCAGTAATCACGGTCAGATGCATCCCAAACTTTTTGGTAAGGTGCACCGCTATGATCAGCAATGATCTGGTACAGCTCTTTTTTCAATTTGGTGATCTCCTGATAAGTGATCTCGATATCCGATTGCTGGCCCTGAGCACCGCCCGATGGCTGGTGGATCATAACCCTTGCATGCGGAAGTGCTGCCCTTTTACCTTCTGTACCTGCTACCAATAGTACTGCAGCCATTGAAGCGGCCATGCCTGTACAGATAGTAGCCACATCATTTGATATGAATTGCATAGTATCATAGATACCTAAACCTGCATAAACTGAACCACCTGGTGAATTGATATAGATCTGGATATCGCGTTTAGCATCAGCCGACTGCAAGAAAAGCAATTGAGCCTGGATAATGTTTGCAATATTATCATAAATAGCATCGCCAAGGAAAATGATACGGTCCATCATTAAACGTGAAAACACGTCCATGGCCTGTACATTAAGCTGGCGCTCCTCAAGAATGTATGGTGTCATGCCAGTTGGTACGGTAGTGATACCGCCTGTTGGCATGTTACCTCTTTCAACACCTGCGATATATTTGTCTACATAAAGGCTGTTAATACGGTGATGCTTAACAGCATATTTTCTGAATTCGTTTTTATCGATATTACTGCTCATGGTTTTTGTTTGTTGTTCGTTAGGAAATGCGGGCGTCTTACCCGCGATAAATATAGTTTTTAGTTCAATAGTTTTTTTGCAAGATAGTTTTTATTACGTAATTTTTTGATGAGGCCTAAGTGACGAAACCGGATTTTTTTTGCCAAAAACTAACAGTAGAGCTTACCGGAAAATGTTGGCAACAACACCAACATCGGGCGCCACATCCGCATAAACAAATCCTAAAACTATGTCATTGCGAGCGCAGCGTGGCAATCGCATACTATACAGAGCGGCCCTGTATAGCATGCGATTGCTTCGTCGTTCCTCCTCGCAATGACATCATAGTATGTATAAAACACCAAAAGCAACCTTGTGAGTTGCTTTTGGTGAATATGCTAATCTCCTGTCGGAGATAAAACTGCTTACTGTGCGGCGGTAACCAATGCACTGAAATCAGTGTAAAGGATGTCCTGCTTATCTAAAGTGATCACATTTTTGATATAGTCAAATACCTTTAACGCTTTTACCTCTTCAAATATTTTGTTAGCGTTGTCTTTGTTTTGCAGGTACTGAACAGTGTACTGGCCTAACTGATCTTCAGGGATCGGGGTTGGGCTGTACATTCTGAACTGCTGATCTAAACGGATCTTAGCCAATTCAAACACATCTTCATATTTAATTTCGATAGTGTTATCAGTAATGATCTTGTTTTCGATCAAAGTCCATTTCAAGTTTTGAGCAAAATCATTGTAACCACCTTCTAATTCCTCATCGCTCAGTTTCTCGTTGGTTGCTTTTAACCAGCGTTTCAGAAACTCATCAGGAAGTGCAAAATCAACTTTAGCGATAGCCAATTTGTACGTATCATCCTGCAATTTGCGATCAGAATCCTGTACCATCATGCTTTCAAGCTCTTCAGTAATTTTAGTCCTGAATTCTTCTTCAGTAGTTACTGTACCTTCACCAAATAATTTGTCAAAGAACTCCTGGTTAAGATCGCTTTCTTCTAAACGGTTAACGTTTTTAACAGTTAACTGAAAATCACCTCTTAAATCAGCTGCGTCATCTTCTTCAATCTTCAATAAACCGGCAATTTTAGCTGCGTCGTTATCAAAAGCTTTACGGATATCAAACTTAACAACATCGTCTTTTTTCAAACCGATCAATGAAGCTTTGATAGCCTCATCTTTGATCTGATCTAAACGTACAGACGCCGTGTTGCTAATCCCACCCTCAAAAACACTACCATCGGCCGAAAGTTGAACCAAATCGCTGTAAAGAACGTCATCATCTGCCGATACGTCAGGATTTGTCATTTTGCCATAGCTGCGACGGATATTTTTGATCCTTGAAGCCAATGTTTCATCATCAATTTTAATAACGTATTGCGTTAATTTATCAGCTGATGAAAAATCGATGCTGAACTCAGGAGCCAGGCCTAATTCATATTTAAACTCAAAGTTATCGGCAAAATCCCAGTTATATTCTTTGTTGTCGTCGATAGCAGGTAAAGGCTGACCTAATACGGCCAGTTTTTGCTCGTCGATGTAGTTATTTAAAGTATCTTGTAACAGGTTGTTGATCTCGTCAACAAGGATGCTTTTACCGTACATTTTTTTGATGTGCGCGGCAGGCACCATGCCCGGGCGAAAACCAGGAAGCTTTGCTTTTTTAGCATTTTCCTTTATAGCTTTTTCAACACGAGGCTGGTAATCTTCAGGGTTGATGTTAATTTTAACAACTGCGTTCAGGTCATTAATTTTTTCCTGTGTAATATTCATCTTTTACCGGGTATTTAATTTAATCCTTTGAAATATAGCCTAAAACCTAATCCGTGCTATACAAAATTCGAGGCGCAAAAGTATAAATTTATTTTTAATTAGCACTTGATTTTATATTGTTTTAAAGGAAAATGAAGCAGCTTTTAAACGGGCTAACCGGCAGCACAGCATAATATATAGCGAATAAATTTATTTGAACCTGTGTTTGTGTTAACCCGACTTCTACCAAATCTTTACAATTGATTGAACTCAAGTGCGCTTGCATATAATTTCTGATAAATTTTCAAATTCAATAAATTGGGGCTCAGACAATAATATGGGCAGTGCGTTAAGCTAACCTCACATCTTTAGTTGCCCTTTTTCTCAAACTTTACCACCCGGTTAGTAATGGGTTTTATCGTTTTCAAATAAGTGTAAATAGCTTCCAGGTCAGATACCTTCATGCTGCCATATCTCCACCATGGCATAATGGTTTGAAATTCACCCGGTTTTACCGGCGTTGGCTGCATTTTACCATCAGCATATTGTGTAAACCGACCTACAAACTGCTCCTTTGTCCAGTTGCCTATGCCGGTTTCTTTATCAGGCGTAATATTAGCCGAAAACACTTTGCTTCCTCCCGGCACAATATAGCCCTGGCCTCCGGCAAAAGCCATAGCCTCATTAAGCTGCCCTTTGTTTGATTGCGTATGGCATTCTTTACAAGCCGCAGCATTTAATAAATAGGCCCCGTATTTAACGGTATCAGCCAGACTTGGAATACTGCCTAACGCTGCCTTTTGCGGCATGGTATGCACTATAATATTAAGCGGAAAATCAAGCTTGTGACCAGGATAGTTTTTACCAACCGGTTTTAATGTACGCATATAAGCGATGATGGAGTAAAGGTCTTCCCTATCCATTTTTGCGTAGTATGGCCACGGCATTATCGGAAAAATTGCCGAACCGTCTTTTTTAACGCCGGTGGTCATGGCCCTGAATATTTCACCATCGGTCCAACTACTTAAATTTAAAGGGGTAATATTGGGCGAATAAACCGTACCAGGGAAACCGGCCGAGGCATCAAACTTTTCGCCTCCGGCACCTGAAACAGTCGAATCGGAAGGGCCTGCAAATTTATCCCAGCTTCTGGTTGAATGACAATCCAGGCAAACGGTTACATTATTGGCCAGGTACTTACCACGGGCAATACGCTGCGGCGTGGCGTCAACTTTAATTGCCTCAGGCTGGCCCACATTAGGGAGTGCCAGCGTTATGTATGATATGCCGGCAATTGCGATCAGGACAAGCACTATAACTGCATAGGCTATCCATTTTAAAAACTTTTTCATTTTTAATTAGTGATAAATAGGTGGTTAACAAATAAAAAGCCGGAAATCTATTTAAAACCCCGGCTCTTAATGTTTCTTAAAAAATGATCGATCAGTCAACTTTTTTTATAGATGAAGCTCCCGATTTATCGTTATTTACGGTAGATGGAGAACCTTTATATTGAATTTCGGATGCGCCGCTGGTATGTACGTTAAGGGTTTTTAACACGTTGATCTTACAATGGCCAATGCCTGATGTTTCAATATCATAATCGCCAACTACAAAATCAAAGGCTTCTATTTTACCGGCTCCGCTCAAATCAACTTTGTGCGATGCCGCCTGGCCTGTAAGATGAACTTCTGTAGCCCCGCTGCCATCGGTTGAAACGTTGGCCGCATTAAGGTCGAGGGTTATTTTGGTAGCTCCGGAAAGATCAAGGTTAAAATCCTTGGCGTTTATTTTACCGTCCGAATTAACCTCAACTGCTCCGGCTGCTTTTATCTCGTTAAGATTTTTCACGCCGATATTGATCACCATATCGCCGGGATCACAGAAGTTCTTTTTTGATTTGATATGCAATATGCCGCCTTCAACCGAAGTAGAAATATATTTGATCAGGTTGTCATCGGCTTTAATGTCAATAGTTAATGAACTATCTTGTTTCAGGTGCACTTTAAACGCCCCGGAAATATCTATTTTTTTAAAGTCTTCGGCCTGGCGTTTCTCAGTGGTTTGGTTGCCGGATCCGTGTACGCACCTGTAGTTACATGATGATAATATCCCTGTAGTAATTAATGCGCCTGCTATAGTAAAGGTAAAAAGGTATTTTTTCATAGTTCGGTTGTTAGGACGCCGACTGGCGGTTTAGTGTTACATCAAAATTAAAAAAAGCTACCACATTTTAGGTGATAGCTTCTGAATATATGATAGACTTTTGCAAAAGTAAGATATTAAAGACCTGCAAATTCGTTTTCAACTGTGTATTTGGCAGGTGCGTTGGTTACTTTGTCGGTAAAGTTTGCTGCTGCAAAAGCGTTGTTGTTTACAAATGATTCGCGGGTGTGGTTTAGGGTATAAACATCGGCAGTGCCTGTAAGCTCTGCTTTGGCTTTGTCAAGAACGTTAACTGTAGCTGCGTAGGCTTCAACGTTCAACTTGGCTGAAGCATTGTTATGAAGGTTAACGCTTAGATCAAGAGCGGCAAGTTTTCCGAATGATTTAACTTCGGCATTGTCATAAGCATCAATGGCTTTAAGATCATTTGCAGTTACCCAAACTACCAGTTTTTCGTTTTTGTATGAGGTGATACGTAAAGTACCGTTGTTGTTTTGTACAAGTGCGCTTTCTGAGTAGTATTTGTTGTAAACTTTAACTTTGTCATTTTTGCCTGCTGAAACATATACTTCAACATTACCGCGAACTTCGATCTTACTGATCTTGTTTACGTTGTTTAAAACTACGGCTGCGCCGTTGTCAATTTTGGTTGCTGCATTAGCTGCGGTTGATACTCCAAGTGCTAAAACTAAAGAGGTTGCGATTGTTAATATTGTAGTTTTCATGATGATTAATATTTTGATTGTCAATTATTTGTGTTTCTATTTCATTAAATACACAGATAAGACGCCCCCATTTTTAAAACGTTACAGCGGTTTCGGGCAAATTAGATGTACACCCGATTTTTATCGGTAAACAGCGGAATTACATCGGTGAAAAGCGAAAGAATTTTTGATTCTAAATGTGCAGATTTCAGTTGTGCAGATGAAAATAAAAGGAACTGCGGGATACAACGCACAGTTCTATGTATCTGACATCGAATGATTAAAACAAAAAACGCCGCCACCCTATTAAAGGTAACGACGCTCCAGAAAACAATTGAGGTCAGTTCAATTTACCACGGAAGTTCTTCGCCAAGGTGGATAAACCTGCCGTTAGGGCCGTCCTCGCCAATAAGTGCCAGTTCAACACTGGTTTTAGCACCATCGGGAACAGTCATTGGAGCATGTTCAACACTGCCCAATTCGGTTTGCACCCAGCCCGGATGTGCAGAATTCACTTTAATGTTTGTGCCTTTCAATTCATCGGCCAATAATACAGTGAATACATTCAGGGCTGTTTTTGATGCGGCGTATGATAAACGTTTAAAATCAGCTATCGGACTGCCTTCAGTTGCGTGCAATGTCAATGATCCTAATATGCTCGACAGGTTAACTATGCGACCAGCTTCGCTCTTTTTTAGCAATGGAAGCAGCTCATTAGTTAAGTATACAACGCTGAACAGGTTGGTATTAAAGATGTATTCAAACTCATCGGCAGTTGTTGCTGCTGTCTTTTTAACAAAAAGGTCATCTTCTTTAGGACCCACACCTGCGTTATTTACCAGGATATCCAGTTTACCGAATTTTTCTTCGATATAAGCAGCAACCGCTTTGCGTTCATCGGCATTGGTAACATCCAACTGAACACCGTATGCTTCAACACCTTGTACGGCTAATTGAGCAGCAGTTTCTTCAGCAACATTTAGTTTGCGGGCAGCTATTATTACGGCTACACCTTTTTCGCCTAATTGTTTAGCGGTTTCAAATCCTATTCCGCGGTTTGCGCCTGTTATTAAGGCTATTTTTTTAGTTAACATGATATTTTCTATTTATAGTTTGAATGAATGATGATTAATTAGTTTGCAGCAACATGGTCATGGTCGGTACTGGTTGACACTTCGATCCATTGATCAATTTCTTTGCTTGTTTTTTCGGCATTGGCTTTATACATACCTACAGCATCTTTGCCAATAGGCAGGTGCAACGGAGGGTTTTCATTATGGGCGATATCAACTACCACCCGGGCCAGCTTCTTAGGGTCGCCAGGTTGATTGCCATGTAACTGATCGGCAACAGCCCTCATCGGGCCAACAGTAGTTGCGTAATCAGCAATGATATTTTTTGAAGCGCTGTATGATTCGGCACTCAAAAACTCGGTACTGAACAAACCTGGTTCAACTACGGTTACTTTGATATTAAGCGGTTCAAGTTCGGCAGCAAGGCCTTTTGAAATACCTTCTACCGCAAACTTGGTTGAACCATACAAAGCCCAGCCAGGGATAGCGTCAAAACCGAATAATGAAGATACATTGATGATATGACCAGACCTTTGAGCACGCAGATGAGGCAATGCCGCGCGCACTACGTTCAATAAGCCAAATACATTGGTTTCATATTGTGCTTTTACTTCGGCATCGGTAGCTTCTTCAATAGCGGTCACAATACCATACCCCGCGTTGTTGATCACCACATCAATTTTACCGAAGCGTAATAAGCCTTCGGCTACAGCTGCTTTAACCTGTGCCTCGTTGGTCACATCCATGGTTACCACCAGCAGGTTAGGATCATTATTCAATGAGCTTGCAAGCTGATCGGCTTTGTTACGTACGGTTGCTATTACTTTATCGCCTGCTGCCAGTGCCGTTTTAACTATCTCTAAACCGAAGCCTTTTGAAGCACCGGTAACTAATATTATTTTTTGAGTTTTCATGGTTGTTATCTGTTATATTGCGCTTTGTATTTTAGACTTTTTAGTCTTTTTTAAGCTTTAAAAAAAGGCCGTTTCCGGCTTTATGCATTTGTTTTATAATTAAAATAGACCTAAAAGTCTTTTTTCAATCAAAAAAAATTATTTTACCTCGTATTGCTTTAATTCATTTTTGAGCATATGTACCAGGCTGTTCATATATTTACTGCTTCCGGTAACCCTTGATACCAGCATCCCTCCTTCCAGCGAAGAAAACATCTTGAGCGCATAATCGGCAGCATTTATCCCGGCAGCTATTTCACCATCGGCAATGCCTTTGTTTATAATCTCGGTAAAGACCCTTTGCCCCTCTTCAATCTGGATTTTAAGCCGTTGTTTAAGTATAGGGTTATTATCGTCGGCCTCTACACCGAAATTAAGTATCGGACAGCCGCCATCAATAAATGAATTTATCGGATCTTTATAAAGATCAATAAAAGCGAAGATCTTTTTTATAGCTGTTTTTTCCTTGCTTACAACAGTTGTTACTTTATCGTTCAGTTTATCGAGCAGGTAATTGACCATTACTTTGGCAATTTCCTCCTTGCTTTCAAAGTGTCCGTAAAGGCCACCCTTCGCCATTTTTGTAGCAGCCAGGATATCGTCAATGGTGGTACCGGCAATACCTTTCTCATTAAAGATCGGCGCTGCCGTCTCTATAATGAATTGCCTGGTTCTTTCTGCTTTGCCCATTGCTATTTCTGTTTGACGAATCAAAACTAGACTAAAAAGTCGAAAACGAAGATTGTATTTTGTTTGATGACATTAGGATGAAAGAAGGGTTTATAATGATATTAATAAGCTATGTCATTGCGAGGAGCCAGCCGGGGTAGTGCCTTGGGGCGACGCGGCAATCTCGTAGCTCATGCAAATCGGATATGCATTGGCTACGAGATTGCCGCGCTGCGCTCGCAATGACATGGTTTTATGTTCCCTTTAGCTCGCGCTCGCTTGAAACCTACCGCGTACCCACATCTTTTAATTATTATCATTAATAAAAGGAGATGTCTTTTCGAACGAACCGGTGAGGGAATGTGCGGAGGTGGTGAGGAGAAATCTTATACGCCAAGTTTGCGAACTATACATTGCCGCTTATAGCGCGTATAAGATTTCTCTTTCGCCCCAATGCTTAGGCCTACCCAGCTCTATCGAAATGACAATTTTTATTAAAAACTTATGGGTACACGATAGGTTTGCAACGAGTGCGTAACCCGCCTTTGCGTTTACAACGCAAACGTCAAGCAAAAAAGCCGCCCCCTTCGGGGCGGCTACACTATATATAATTGACTCAAAAAAATGGCTGTTATAAAGTAGCAAACTCATCAACTCGTGGCTTGGTTTCCTTGTTCAAAGTTTCGGTGGCGTGGGCGTATGCTAAGCCGTTGCTGTTTACATTTGAAGTTGCATTACGGGTTAAGCTATATTCATTGGTGTTGCCTTTCAGTTCGGCTTTTGCGTTACCGCTCAGGGTGATGCTTGCGCTGTAAGTATCCAGATTAAGACTGGCAGATGCATTGTTGTTCAATTTAACATCAAGCTCAATGCCCGAAATGCTGCCGAATGATTTGATCTCTGCATTATCGTAAGCATTGATGGCACTTAACTGATTTGCGGTTACCCAAACCACCAACTTTTCGTTTTTGTATGATGAAATACGCAATACACCTTTTTTTGACTGAACCAACGCGTTTTCAGAATAGTAACGATTGTAAACTTTCACCTCATCGGCAGGGCCGCTTGATACATAAAGTTCAACATTACCGTAAACTTCAATTTTGTTGATTTTGCTGATGTCGGTTAAAACGATGCCTGCATCATTTTTAACAGTATTTGCAGATGCGATGTTTGCGAAGCCAAGTACCATAAACAGTACGGTAGCGATGGCGATTGATGTAGTTTTCATGGTATTAATATTTTGATTGTCAAGTGATTATTATTTTATTTCATTGAATACATAGATATGACGATCTCAATAAAAAAACGTTACAGCAGATTTGGCCTAATTAGCTGGAGAGCAGGTTTTTGTCGGTAAGCAGGTGATTTTTCCCGGTGAAATGAGGGAGATTTTTTTTGTGGAATGAAGATAAACTAAGTAATTGTCATCCTGAGCGATAGCGAAGGATCTTCTTCAATAACCAAAGCCGCTATACAGGGCGAAGAAGATGCTTCGTTCCTACCCATGACATAATAAATGAAGGATGTTCCCGTCAGCAGGTAAGCTTCGGGTGAAAGCGGGCAGAACAATGGTGGCCTTGTGCGCAAGAAGGGGCATAGCAAGTTTTTGCAGAAGCATAGGGAGCGCGGCGGAGCAAAATAATTGCAGCCCGTGGTTCTGCCCGGTTTGCAGGGCAAAGGCTTGTGCGGCAAAGAAGCCTATCTGCTGACTTGAGTTACTCACAGTTGTTTTTCAGGGATGGTGTTCGTTATCTCGCTATCGCTCGGTCTTGGATACTTTTGTGTCAAGACAAAAGTATCTGGCCCCGCGCGGCCAAGAGCGCGACGATGTAAGTCTATAGAATAAAGTCTCTTACCTGCCTGTCGGGTTTAAACACTCAGCATGACAAACGTCTCTTTGATTTTTATGGGTAGCCCGTTGAAGCAACCTATTAACTCAAATAATAAGCCTCGCCGTCAGTTTTGATCTTTCCTGCATCAAGGAGCAGGCGTACAGCTTCCATCTTTTCCTTTTCGGTGCCGATATTGATCCCGGTAATCAGTCCGCCAATGTCTGGGTTGGAGATGCTAAGCAGTTGTACAATTTCGGTGGTGATATTATCGAAGATCTCGTCCTGGTTTACCTTGCGTTTTTCTTCCAGACAAACATCGCATACGCCGCACTTACGGCCATCAGGTTCATCGAAATAGGCCAGCAGCATCTGGCTCCGGCAACGTTTATGAATGGCGTAGGCAAAAACAGCTTCCATTTTCTGGCGGTAAACCTCCTTGCGTTGCTCAATATATTTCCTGTCGATGATGAGGTGACTGCCCTGTACCCGTGGTTTTAAATAAGTAACCTGGGGTTTATCAGTTTGCTGCATATAGCTGATCAGCCCATATTGCTGTAGTTGCAGCATCCCCTCAATAACCTGCTGAACGCTCAAGCCTGTACGCCTTGCTATATCAAATTCCTTAATGCGCACGTAATTTTCAAATGCGCCTCCGTATGAGCGAAGCAGGGTTTTAATAAAAGGGTCCCAACCAGCATTTTGGATCTGGAAATTATATAGCTGTTCATTAACCACCTCAAACTGAAAACGTGAAGGCAAAAATACACTCTCGTTAAAAGACAGGTACTCATCGCGCTCTAAAAATTTAAGGGCATTAAGGGTTTTAATAGCATCAAATTTATAGCGACTGCAAAACTCACCAAGGTCCAGGTCAAAGCTTAGCCCCTCGCCCGCTTCATAAGCCACCTGGTAATAATTGGCCAGGTTATGATACACCTGCTTAATTTCTTCAACCGATGGAAAATTAAGCTCGTACATCTTTTCCTGTTTCAGCTTGTCGGCAGGGTTATACAGCAGCACCCCAAAGGCCTTGTTGCCATCGCGCCCGCCCCGCCCGGCTTCCTGATAGTAAGCTTCCAAACTTTCGGGAATATCCTTGTGGATCACAAACCTTACATCCGGCTTGTCTATCCCCATACCAAACGCATTGGTAGCTACTATAACCTGTACCCGGTTGTTTTTCCAGGCCTCCTGCTTTTCAGAACGCTGATCAACCGAAAGACCTGCATTATAATAATCGGCCCTTATACCATTATCGCTCAGAAATTTCGCTATCTCAAAAGTTTCCTTCCGGCTGCGTACATATACAATACCGCTTCCCTTAACCCCCTTGACAATATTCAGCATTTTACGAAACTTATCTTCCTCATGCTGTACCACGTAGCTGATGTTGCGCCGTTCAAAACTTTGCTGGTAAACTACCGGATTTTTGAATTTTAGTTTTTCCTGGATATCGGCCTTAACATCGGCAGTAGCTGTAGCAGTAAGGGCAAGCACCGGCACATTCGGGTGCAGTTCCCTCAAATCAGCAATATGCAAATATGGCGGCCTGAAATCGTAGCCCCACTGCGAGATACAATGCGCCTCGTCAATTGCAAACAGGTTCACTTTCATGTACTTCACCCGTTCGCGAACCAGTTCGCTCAGCAGGCGCTCGGGCGACAGGTACAAAAACTTTACCGAACCGTAAATACAATTATCAAGCGCCAGGTCTATCTCGCGGCGGCCCATGCCCGATACTATCGAAATGGCATTGATCCCTTTGGCTTTCAGGTTCTCAACCTGATCTTTCATGAGGGCGATCAATGGTGATATCACGATGCAGATCCCTTCTTTAGCCAATGCAGGTACCTGGAAACAGACTGATTTTCCGCCACCTGTAGGTAACAACGCCAACGTATCATTCCCTAATAAAACAGATTGGATGATCTCGGCCTGCATAGGCCTGAAAGTATCATGGTTCCAGTACTGTTTTAATATTTCGTCGATGGTCATGGGCGTGTGCTGACCTCAAAACTATTAAATTTAAGGGAAATTTGGGCGGGATTGAGTTGAATTGTCCGCCCGTCATTGCGAGGAACGAAGCAATCCGCGATTTGCAGAACCGCCCTGTATAGTTTGGGATTGCTTCGTTCCTCGCAATGACGCGTTGGAGATACCATTTAATCAAAACCCCATCAACCATTTATAAAACCCTGGCCAGTCACCGTTCCATTGCTTTTCGTTGTGTGATGCGCCTTTGATCACTGTTACAGGCGCATTGGAAGCCCTTATCCCTTTGGCCTTCACGATATCGGCCATTTTTTGCATATCTGCTACCATGCTTTCGCTTTCGGCGTCGCCGCAAACAAAATAAAAACGGCTTTTTTTATTTACTACAGCCTGTTGCGCCTGGTCATAAATTTGCGGCGCTATCCAGAATGCTGGCGAAAATATACCTGCATTTCCAAACACTTCGGGATATTTAAGTGCGGCATACATGGAGATAAGGCCGCCCATAGAGCTGCCTGCAATCGTAGTGTGCGCTGCATCAGTTTGGGTGCGGTAATGGGTATCTATATATGGCTTAAGCCTTTTAATCAAAAATTGCACATAATCATCTCCCCTGCCTTCGCCATATTTTGAGCTATACGGATCATACTCTGTTATGCGGTACTCGCCGCCATGATCAATCCCTACTATGATGCTTTCTTGTTGGGTCGGTATTTTATCCATGAGCTCATCAATACCCCATTCGCCGTAGCCGGAGGTATACTCATCAAAAAGGTTTTGCCCGTCGTGCATATAAATTACCGGGTATTGCTTCCTGCCTGTATCATACCCGGCGGGCAGGCAGATCCAAACACGGCGTTGCCTGCCTAATTGCGGTATCTCAAAGTTTTCACTGATGATATGTACACGGGCGGTAGCGGTATGTTTCTTTTCGGGCTGGGTAAAATTATCCTGCCAGCCTGCTATATCAAGTTTGACACTGGTATCGCTTTTTATGATCAGGCTGCGGTTGTCAATAGCCTTCCCTGCAGCATCGCATTCAACTGTGTTCCAGCTGCCACGGGTTACTTTAAAATGAACGATACTGGCGGGGAGTTGTTTGTCTAACACGTAAACTCCTACCTCATTTTTAATCAGTTCCCAGGTCTTATCGGCAGGGTTCCAGCCATTAAAATCGCCTGCCAGAAACAGGTGTTCCAGAGGGCTTTTCGGAGCCGAAATTTTGCCGGTAAAAAATGAGATTTTCACCTGGCTAAAAAGCAAAAAATTTTGGCCAAAAAGCAAAAACGCGCAGAAAATTATTTTTTTCATCATGATAAAAAGGCTAAAACCGGGAACGTTTCCGGGAACGTTCCCGGAAATTGATTGCATAAAAGTAAAATCAGGTATTGTGTAAATATGACACTTAGGTATTTCCCAAATATGTCTTTAAATCCAAATTTCGCATAAAAACAATAATTTTTCTTCATCATTTCGATAAATTTTAATATTTCGTTAAAGTTAAAAAAGCCTTAATTAAACGCTTTAAAATTATCTTTTATATAAAATTTGCAATTGATATTTGTAAATGTAAATTAGTCGCATGCTGTTTCGGCCACAATAATAAACCAATTATAGCCGGCAAAATAAGCCTTTTTTTATCCATAAAAATCAATAAGTAAATGAGAAAAAATTACTCAAAAAAGTATGTTCTTCTTTGTGCTTTCCTGATGATGTCGTTCATGGCGTTTTCACAAACCGGGAGTATTAAAGGAAAGGTATCTGATGAAACCAACCAGCCCCTCCCCGGTGCCACGGTTACTATCGATGGTACCACTATTGGTTCAACTACCGACCCTAATGGTAACTACGCCATTAACAATGTTAAAGCCGGCACTTATACGCTGAGCATAAAATTTATCGGTTATATTACCCTAAAGAAAACGGTAACAGTTAACGGTGCTTTAATCGAAAACTTTACCGTACAGCCCGAAAGCAAAAGCCTTAATGAGGTAGTGGTTATCGGTTACGGTACGCAACGCAAAAAAGACCTGTCGGGTTCTATTACCAACGTAACAGCCAAAGATTTTCAAAAAGGTGTTATTACTACTCCCGAGCAATTAATTGCCGGTAAGGTTGCCGGTGTTTCCGTTATATCCAACAGTGGTGCACCAGGCTCAGGCAGCAAGATCCGTATTCGTGGCGGTGCTTCCTTGTCTGCCAGCAACGACCCGCTGATCGTTATTGACGGCGTACCGCTGGATAACGCCCGCAATGCTGATGGTACTTCAAAAATATCCGGCGTTGCCGACCCTTTAAGTTTGATAAACCCTAACGACATTGAGTCGTTTTCAGTGTTGAAAGATGCATCAGCTACTGCCATTTATGGTAACAGGGCGTCAAACGGCGTTATTTTAATCACTACTAAAAAAGGGAAAAAAGGTAAACCAACTGTCGACTTCAGCTCACAATTTTCGGTATCAAAATTAGGCAAGGAAGTTAGCGTTTTAACCGCCGACCAACTCCGTGATTATGTTAAAGCTAACGGCACCACTGCTCAGCAAGCTTTATTGGGCACTGCAAACACCGACTGGCAAAAACAGATATACCAAACAGCGCAAACTACTGATAACAATATCAGCGTATCAGGCGCTACAAAAGTACTGCCATACCGTATTTCAGCAGGCTATCTTAACCAGGAAGGTGTTTTAAAAACAGGTTCACTGAAGCGCTTTACCGGTGCAATTAATTTAAGCCCAAGCTTTTTTACCGATCACCTTAAAGTTAACTTAAATGTTAAAGGCGCAAACGTAAAACAACGGTTTGCAAATGAAGGCGCTATTGGTGCTGCAGTTAGCTTTAACCCTACCCTGCCGGTGTATTCAGGCAGCAACCGTTTCGGCGGTTACTATGAATGGCTTGACCCATCATCGGTTAACGGTCTTAAATCACTTGCACCTTTAAACCCGCTTGGTTTGCTGGAACAGCGTGATGATAAAAGTAATGTTTATCGCAGTATTGGTAACTTAACATTAGATTATAAATTCCACTTCCTGCCAGAGTTACACGCCAATGTAAATCTTGGTTATGATGTATCAAACGGCCGCGGTACTGTATTTGTAAGCGATAGCGCTGCTTCGGGCTACAAAAGATACAAGGACGCTAACGGTGTTTTCCATGGTGGTACAAATACGCAATACAAGCAACTGCAATCAAACAAAATATTTGAAGGCTACTTAAGCTATGCCAAGGATATTAAAGATATCAAAAGCCATATCGATGCGATAGCAGGTTATTCATACCAGGATTTCCTGACCACAAGCTACAATTTCCCGGATGTTACTGCCGATGGCACCATTGTATCAAAACCAATATATCCATATGATAAGCCAGAAAACAGGTTGATTTCGGTATATGGCCGTTTAAACTATATTTTCGATGATAAGTACATTTTAACCGGTACTATACGCCGCGATGGCTCGTCAAGGTTTGCACCGGATAGAAGGTATGGCACTTTCCCATCTGCTGCATTTGCGTGGAAAATGATCAACGAAGATTTTCTTAAAGGCTCAAAAACAGTATCCGACTTAAAATTACGCCTCGGTTGGGGTAAAACCGGCCAGCAGGATATTGGTGAAAATTACAGCTATATTTCATACTACAACCTGAGCAATAATACGGCTCAGTATCAATTAGGTAATACTTTTTATAACTTGTATCGCCCGGGTGGCTATTATCCTAACAGGAAATGGGAAGAAACCACCGCGGCCAACATTGGTTTTGACTTCGGCTTCATTGATAACCGCATTACAGGTACTATCGATTATTATCATCGGAAAACTTCAGCCCTGCTTAACAATATATCTCAACCGGCTGGTTCAAACTTCTCTAACGAGATCGTGGCTAATATCGGTAATGCTACCAGCAGTGGTTTTGAGTTTAATATCAACGCAGATATTATCAGGAGTACAGAACTTACCTGGAGCGTTGGCCTTAACGCAACTTACAACCAAAACAAGATCACCAAACTCACCATTGCTCCAGACCCTAACTATGCAGGTGCTCCTGTAGGGGGGATATCTGGTGGTACAGGTCAAAACATTCAAATTAATTCGGTTAACTACCCGCGTTACTCTTTTTATGTATATCAACAAGTATACGGCCCGGACGGCAAGCCGCTTGACGGCGTATTTGTTGACCGCAACAATGATGGGATAATCAACAATCAGGATCTTTACCAATACAAAAGCCCCGACCCTAAAGGCTACTTTGGTTTAACATCAAATGTAAACTACAAACAATGGTCGGCAGGTTTTACTGCAAGGGCAAGTGTGGGTAACTATGCATACAACAACGTATTTTCAAGCACAGGTACCCAACGAAGCATCATTAATCCTATCGGTGTGATCAATAACGGTTCTACCAATGTACTGCAAAGCGGTCTTACCGGTAGCAGTGATAAAAATGTACTTTCAGACTACTACATTCAAAATGCATCGTTTATCCGCATGGATAATATAAACGTGGGTTACAATTTTGGCAAGGTATTCAAAAATGCCGGAGTTTTAAGATTAAGCGCCAACGTACAAAATGTGTTTGTAATTACTAAATACAAAGGTGTTGACCCTGAAATAGGCACAGGTATCGATAACAACCTGTATCCAAGGCCGCGTACCTATGTTTTAGGGCTTAATTTATCACTATAACCTTATAGCTGATCATTTTAAAAGAAATCAACATGAAAAGAAATTCAATAAAACTTATAATAATTGGCGGCTTATTGGCAGCAGGCTCAATGTCGTCGTGCAATAAAAAGCTCAACTTAATTCCCACAAACGATCTGACATCGGCTCAGGTGTATAACTCTCCCGAAGGTTATAAACAGGCATTTGCCAAAGTGTATGGTGCATATGCTTTAACCGGCAACTCCGGCCCTGCAGGGAACGGCGACGTACAGGGTATCGACGAAGGAACATCTGACTTTTATCGTTTGATGTGGTGTGCGCAGGAATTACCTACTGATGAAGCTGTTGTTGGATGGGGTGATCCCGGTCTGCCTGACTTTCATAATATGTCATGGTCGTCAAGTAACCTGTTCCTTAAAGGTATTTATTACAGGGCAGTTTACCAGATAACGCTTGCTAACGATTTTATTCGTCAGTCAACAGATGCTAACCTCAGCAGCAGAGGCATTTCAGGTGCTGATGCCACCAATATAAAAATGTACGCTGCAGAGGCACGTTTCTTAAGGGCCTATCAGTATTCCATATTAATGGACCTTTTTGCTAATCCTCCGTTTGTTACCGAAAATGACGCACTGGGTTCAACCCTGCCAAAACAAATAAGCCGCAAGGATCTATTCAGTTACATTGAAAGTGAGCTTAAAGCGATTGATGGAACTTTAGCCAAACCACGGGCAAACGAATATGGCCGTGCCGATCAGGCTGCAGAATGGGCACTGTTGGCAAGGATCTATCTGAATGCCGAAGTTTATACCGGTACAGCACATTATGGCGACGCTATCACCTACTCGAAAAAAGTTATTGATAATGGCGGTTATAAGCTAATTAGCGACTACACAAAACTAATGCGTGCCGATAATAACCTCAATACCGATGAGTTTATTTTAACCATTAACTATGATGGTTTGCGCACACAAAGCTACGGCGGAGCAACCTTCATGACCCACGCTCCGGTAGGCGGCTCTATGCCGGCCGGTGAGTATGGTATCAGCGGCGGATGGGCTGGTTTACGTACCACTAAAGCTTTGGTAAACCTGTTTCCGAATGGTGCAGCAAGTGCCGATAAACGTGCGCAGTTTTACACCAATGGCCAGGCGCTTGAAATATCGGATATCAGCACATTTACGGATGGTTATGCCATTTCAAAATTCAAGAATGTAAAAATAGCCGATGGTAAACCAGGTTCAAGCCTTGATTATGCAGATATGGACCTTCCTATTTTCAGGCTTGCAGAACAATACCTGATATACGCTGAAGCGACAACAAGAGGTGGTACCGGGGGCGATCTGAGCCTTGCTGTGAACTACATCAACAAGCTGCGTGAAAGGGCCTATGGCAACACAAGCGGTGATGTAACCAGCATTACCACCGACCAGATCCTTGATGAAAGAGGACGCGAACTATACTGGGAAGGCTTCCGCCGTACAGACCTGATCCGCTATAAGAAATTTGTTGAGGATACTTACTTGTGGCCGTTTAAAGGAGGCGCTAAAGGAGGTAAAAGCGTTGAAAGCTACCGCACTATTTATCCGTTACCGACAAGTGATGTTGCTGCCAACCCTAACCTAAAACAAAACGCGGGCTATTAAAAAATACACGGGAGGTGCAGACACTATCTACCCTCCCGTTTAACGATATTTCAAATTCAATTTCAGAAAAAAACATGAAAAAATCATTTACGAAATTCCTGGCCCTGGGCGGTATTGCTGTGATGATGCTGGCATCCTGTAAAAAGGACGAAACAAAGGTTGTAGCCGACCCATCAAAAGCCAAAGGATCATTTACTGCAAGTACTACAACCCCGGCCCTGAGTAAGGCAAACCTTGATGGCGAAGCGGTGGCCTTCACCATCAAATCTCCTGATTATGGGTTTAAAGCGGCTATATCAAACAGCATTCAATTCAGTACCACTGATGATTTCTCAAGCCCTAAAGAGGTTTCTATAGATTTAAAAGCGACCGCAAAATCCTTCAATGTGCTTGACTTTAACAACATTTTGTTGGGCATGAACCTTCCAACCGGCGTTTCAACAACAGTAAAAGCAAGGTTAAAAACCCAGTTTACCGGATCGGCGGTTGCACCAACTTATTCAAGTGTGGTTTCGCTTACCGTAACCCCCTTCCCGTTAACCTCATTTATTTATCTTGGCGGTGCCTATGAAGACTGGGCTGTACCAAGTCCTAATGTTGACAGTTTGCTATCTGCAACAAGCAATGGCATCTATACCGGTATCATTAATTTCCCTGCGGGTAAACTTGATTTTAAAGTTTTACCAACCAACAAAAACTACGACGGCAATTATGGTTCGGACGGACCGGGCAAAATAACTCAGGGCACTGGTAACCCTCCAAACATTACCGCACCTGCTGCCGGCTTGACATGGGTTACAGTTGATATGAACGCCAAAACGATAAGCTTTGAAGCTGTAAAATATTATTACAGCCTTATCGGCAACGCAACTCCGGGTGTGGCCTGGAATACCGATACCGACCTCAAGTATGATAATGGTAACCAGGTTTGGCAAACTACTGTGCTCATGGTACCAGGTGAATTTAAAGTTCGCCGTAATCATGATTGGGGCACAAGCTACGGCATTCCAAAAGTAGGTGCAGACGGCGCTACACTTGCATCATCTGATAATGATAACATCCCGGTAGCTACGGCAGGCACTTACCATGTAACCTTCGCGTTAAATGCCGCCGACAATACTAAAGCTACATACACATTGGTAAAAAAATAACAGAGTTGATTGATTGATTTATGCAGCCCCGCACGGTGAAAACCTGCGGGGCTTTTTTGACCGTTGATTTTTTGAAGATGATTGCGCTGATTACGTTGATTTGATAAATTGATTTACCGCCTAAACACAACGCAGGAAAATCAACGAAATCATAAAATCATTCCTCACTATGAACGCCCAGTCAGCGGTCAAAAAAAGCGATGAGGTCATCCCCCATCGCTTTCCTGTTTTATATTTTCTATAAGCTATGATCCCATTAAACATGAACCATATCTGAACTTAGCGGTTCGCTATATCCACGTATTCTTTGCTGGTGGCACCAACGTAGATCTGGCGTGGGCGGCCGATAGGCTCTTTGTTTTCTTTCATTTCTTTCCACTGGGCTATCCATCCAGGCAAACGGCCTAATGCAAATAATACAGTAAACATATCGGTTGGGAAACCTAATGCACGATAAATGATACCTGAGTAAAAATCAACGTTCGGGTAAAGTTTGCGCTCAACAAAGTATGGATCTTTCAGGGCAACTTCTTCCAGTTTCTTAGCTATTTCCAATACTTCATCATTGATGCCCAGCTTTTCTAAAATATCATCACATGCTTTTTTGATGATCTTTGCACGCGGATCAAAGTTTTTATAAACACGGTGACCGAAGCCCATTAAGCGGAAAGGATCATTTTTATCTTTAGCCTTTGCAATCCATTTATCAGTATCGCCCCCGTCTTCCTTGATCTTCTCCAGCATTTCAATCACAGCCTGGTTAGCACCGCCATGCAGCGGGCCCCAAAGTGCCGAGATACCTGCGGATACCGAAGCATAAATGTTAGAATCAGAAGAGCCAACAATACGTACGGTAGATGCTGAACAGTTTTGTTCATGATCGGCATGTAAGATCAGCAATTTGTTCATCGCGTCAATCACAACCGGATCGATAGTTACGTCTTCTGTGCGCTGACCAAAGGTCATGTACAGGAAGTTAGTAACATAGTCATATTTATTTTTAGGATAGATAACCGGGTGGCCTAATGATTTTTTATAGATCCATGAAACCACGGTAGCCATCTTGGCAAGCATTTTAATAATGCTTTGATTAAGTTCTTCGGTGGTTTGAGAAGGCTTTAGCGATTCCGGATAAAAAGCAGATAACGCTGACACCAATGACGACAGTTGCCCCATCGGATGCGATTTTGACGGGAAGCCATCAAAAAACTTTTTCATATCCTCGTGCACCAATGTATGGCGGCTTAGCTCGTACTGAAACGCCTTCAGTTGGTCGGCAGTAGGCAATTCACCATAGATCAGCAAATAAGCAACTTCAATAAATGATGATTTTTCGGCTAATTGCTCAATGGGATAACCACGATATTTAAGGATTCCCTGTTCCCCATCTAAAAAAGTAATGGCGCTTTTGGTAGCGCCTGTATTTTTATACCCGATATCAAGTGTTACATAACCTGTTTGGTCGCGAAGCTTAGAAATATCGATTGCCTTTTCACCTTCAGTGCCCTCAATAACCGGGAGCTCAAATGTTTTATCACCAATTTTTAGTTGTGCTGTTTCCGCCATAGAAATTTGTATCTGCAACAAATGTAAATAAATCTGCGTATTAATAACCGCTAATATAATTTACTGTTTGTAAAAATTTACCGGCAAATTTATTATTTTACGACCTGTATTTTTGCTTATACACGTTAATAATTGATTAAAAAATTACTGCCAACCATGTCGCTAAAAGGTAACTCATTGGTAATGATCCAAAACGAAGCTACCGTTTACCGGCTCTTACTTATAGGTTTATTTATTGCAAGCCCCTCATTACATTATCTTTGCTCCAACAATTCTTATGATCCTTTTTGGTTAAGAGGTATAAACTGTTTTTTTTGTGCCCTTGCCTTGTTTTTTTCTTTCATAAACAACAAAACTTTTTATAAAGCGGGCATCGTTGCTACAATATCATCCTTCCTGATTGTAAACAACTGCATTTTACTCAGCAAAAACGAATTTCAACATGTGTATCTGTTTAGCGCTATAACTATTTTTATTGCCCTGACCTTATTTTGCAAAAAACGCAGGGAATTTATAATTATCAGCCAGGCTAACCTTGCAGTTATCGTAATAGCCTATTTTACAGCACCCCGGCTTGCTATTTCGCCTGCTGTGCTAATGGTACTTATCCTGTTTTTTACATTAATAGCCTATGTTTCGTTTTTGGTAGTTATGGCTTACCAGTACCAGCTCAACAGCGCTGTTGAGAGTGTGATGAGGCTTAACCAAAGCCTTATGGTTAATGATGCAAAGCTACGTGAAAGCCAAAACCATCTTAATGCATTGATCAACTCACTTAATGACATTATTTTTGAATTTGATGAAACCAAAACCTGTATCAACGTTTGGTTTAATGAAATAACCGAACGTGCTGTTGACCCACGGATAGCAGTTGGAAAAACACTTGATCTTGTTGTGGGGCCGCAAAAGGCCGAAAAATATGATAAGGCCTTAAATTATGTTATAGAAACCCACAAACCGATATCTATAGAGTTTTTATCTGATTACGATAGCGGGCATTCATTTACAGCCAATTTTACCCCCATCTTTGATATTACAACAGGCTATACAGGCCGAATTTCGGCTTCCGTAATTGATATAACAGAACAAAAGAAATATGAACAGGCCCTGAAAGAAAATGAAGGGTTATTGCTGGAAGCCCAAAACATTGCAAAAATTGGAAACTGGTGGTATGATCATGAAAGCAAGGAAACCTTTTGGTCGGCCAATCTGAATGGCTTGCTCGGGATTGAAAATATCCCCGCCGGTATGAACCGCTTTCAATATTACATAAGCCTGGTACATCCCGACGACAGACAATATGTTTTTGAATATCTTGCATCTATCCGTACCACAACACAAAACAAAATTGAGCATAAATTCATTACGCCGGCTGGGCACCTAAAATATATCCGGATACAAAGGGGCGAAAAGGCATTAAAATCAGGTACAGGTTCAAGTAAGCGTACTTTTGGTATTATTCAGGATATTACCGAAGCCCGCCTGGCCGATAAAGCAGTAAAGTTAAGCCAGCTTGAGCTTATGGAGGCCCAGGCCATTGCTAAAATCGGCAACTGGAAATATGATGTTGTTACGGGCAACCTAAGCTGGTCGGACGAGCTAAACAATATCTACGAGCTTGGCGATGACACTTCGTTATACCGGAAAACATTCGTAAACCTGCTGCTTAAGTATGTTCATCCAAATGATAAGCTTATCATCAGGAAACTGTTGCAAAGTGATGCCAACACCATGGATTCATCACACGAATATCGTGTAATAACTCCTCAGGGTAATTTAAAATATCTGAGTATCATAGCCGGGAAACGTTTGTACAATGAAGATGGCAGCGTACGCAAAATCATTGGCACACTGCAGGATATAACAGCGCGTAAACAGGCCGAGCTTGACTATAGAAGCGCCGAAAACAAATACAAATCGGTACTTGAAAAAATCAACATGGTGGCCATTACGGTTGACGGAAATGGGCTGATAACCTTTTGTAATAACTATTTGGCCAAGCTTATTGGTTATAAACAGCACGAGCTGATAGGCATGAACTGGATGGATAACTTTATACCTGAAGATCTGAAGGACTTTTTAAAGGGATGGTTTGCCAACAAAACTATTTTACCGCACTATATAAACCCCATTATTTGCCGTAACGGCGAACAGCGCACCATTAGCTGGCAAAACACCGTTTTTTATAATGAAAATGGCGATATAAAGGAAACTACCAGCATTGGCGAAGATATTACCGATCAGGAAAAAGCACGCCTGGACCTGATCTGGGCGAAAGAAATGGCCGAAAAATCGTCAAAGTTCAAGTCGGATTTTCTATCCATCATGAGCCATGAGATCCGTACGCCAATGAACGCAGTTATTGGCACAACCAACCTGCTGCTTGACGAAAACCCGCGTCCCGAACAGATAGAATACCTCAATACGCTTAAATTTTCGGGCGAAAACCTGCTGGCTATCATTAATGATATCTTAGATTATAACAAGATCGAAGCCGGGAAACTGGAGCTAAACAAGTCCAGATTCAACATTCATCACCTTATCCATAAAATAAAGCAGTCTTTTGCCCCCCGGGCTATTGAAAAGCAACTGATACTTGAGGTAATAACAGATGACGATATCCCGGAAGATTTAATAGGCGACGCCATGCGGCTGAGCCAGGTACTTAATAACTTAATCGGCAATGCTATCAAATTTACGCATACTGGTAAGGTTATTATCCGGCTTGATAAAGATGCTTTAACCTCAAACTCGGTTAGTATCAAATTTGCAGTTACCGACACAGGCATCGGTATTGCTCCCGAAAGCTTTAACATCGTTTTTGATCCTTTCATGCAGGACCAGCAGGTGATCAATAATGATTACGGCGGCACCGGTTTAGGCCTTGCTATTACTAAAAGGCTGGTTGAACTACATAACAGCACCATTGCCGTACTCAGCGAACTGGGTAAAGGCACCACTTTTACCTTTACCATAAACTTTGGTATCGCGCCGGAAATCCCCACTTCAAAACCGGCTACCGTCCTGGTAAATAACACAGTTAATAACCTGCAGGGTATGAATATCTTAGTGGTGGACGACAATAAAATGAACTTGATGATAGCCGGCAAATTTTTAAAACGCTGGAATGCACGCGTTCAGGAAGCATTAAACGGGCAAATAGCTGTCGACCTTGTTAACCACAACTCGTATGACCTGATTATAATGGACCTGCAAATGCCCGTTATGGACGGCTTTGAAGCAACCGCAGTAATCAAACAGGTACAGCCCGACCTGCCAATCATAGCACTCACGGCAGATGCTATGCCCGAAACTTATCAAAAGGCATTGGCGGCCGGCATGGTCGACTATCTGACTAAACCTTTTGTTCCGGAAATACTGTACAGCAAACTGGCCAAGTATATCAGGCAATCGGCTTGAGTTCGGATTTCGGATTTTCGATTTCGGATTTTTTATTTTTGAATTTTGAATTTTGAATATCGAATTTCACTACTATCGCAGCTATTCAAAGTCTCTGACTTCGAATCAACTCTGCATGGAGTTTGTAACTCCAGCTTTACACGCTTAAATAGGATATCCGTAGACTTTGTCTACGGGCTGCGAGGCAATAAGCATTCCCTATCGCTTTAAATATCACGAAATCCTAAAATCATAAAAATCAGGGTTCAAAATAAAAAAGCGACAGGAATCACCTATCGCTTTAAAATATCATCAACGAAATCAGCGTAATCAAAAAGGATCAGCGGTCTTAGTTAATCTGTTCCTTCACCATGCCGCACTCTTTCATATGTTCGGGAAAATACGGATTTACAATTGGTTTGGTAGATGACAGCCAATAACCACCTTTACCTTCATCGGCCATAGGGCAAAAATCAACATAAATTGGTGCCGATTTAAATTTAGCCCCTTTTACCAAAGCAATAACATCTTTACTTAAAACCAGGAAAGCACTGCGCTGCGCTTTGATATCCTTAGCGCTGCTTATTTGATTTGCAACAGCAGCAGTTTCACTGCAACCTTTGATTCCCGAAAGTTTAGCTTCCAATGCTTTAGCAGCAGTTTTAACACCTTCGGTATCCGATTTAATAAATTCATCTTTTAAAGCGATATAAGCCGTAAAAACATCGCTTGTATTGGCAGTATCGGCAACTTGCGCTTCAGCTGGTTTAGCAGCAGCCGTTGTGTCTGCTTTGGCAGCTTCCTGCTGTTTTGCCGGTTGATTGCAGGCAGTGGCGGCTATTACCGCTAAAAAACAAAATCCTTTAATTATTTTCATATTACAATTAGTTTGTGCGGATAGCTTCAACCGGATCCAGCCTTGAGGCCGAATATGCGGGGATGATACCGGCTATTACCCCTATTATAATTGAATAGCTTAAGCCCCTTGTAACATTAGCTGCGTCAAGTATCACCTGTACATCCAACGCAGCCTTTACTGCAAACGTACCAAGATACACAAAAAACAACCCGATGATCCCGCCAACAAAACAGAGCAATACCGATTCAATTAAGAACTGCAATAATATGAAATAGTTTTTAGCACCTAATGATTTTTGTATACCGATAATGTTGGTACGTTCCTTTACCGATACGAACATGATATTGGCAATACCAAAGCCACCAACTAGAATTGAAAACCCACCAATAATGGCACCGGCAATATTAACAACTTTAAAAAGATCGTCGAGCTGCTGGGTGATCATGGTTGTGCGGTTCAATGAAAAATTATCGTCGGCTCCTGGCCTCAACCTCCTGATAGAACGCATCAGGCCTTTGATCTCGCTCTCCACGTCATCTGTAGGGATACCTTTTTTACCCCGTACAATAATTGAAGGGTTATATTTTGAGCTTTGAATATCAATTAAATTGCGTGCAAAATTCATGGGAAGCAACACCTCTTTATCTGTCGATATCCCCAGCATATCTTTACCCTGTTTTGAAAACACACCTACAACGGTAACATATCGCCCCATCACTTTGATCTGCTTGCCAATTGCATCGCCGTCGGGGAATAAATTTTGAGCTATGTCATAACCTATATTGGTTATAGGGGCGCCGGTTTTTGATTCCATTTCGGTGAAATACCTACCGCTTTCAAAATCAAAGTTCCAGGTTTTGTCATGATCCTGCGATGCAGCGTCAACCTGTGCACCTTCAACCGTGTTGCTTTTATACTTTATAGTGCGGTTGTCAATATTAATTTCGTAAGATAATGCTTCGGCAGTGGTGATTCGGCGCGTAAGCTCATTAAAATCACGCAGATCAGATTCGGGCCTTTGCAGGTACTTCCACCACGGAAAATCGCTGCCGCCTACCCATGGCCACTTTTGCACATATATACTGTTATTACCCAGCTTATTAACACTGTTTTGCAAATTATTACGCAAAGTATCAACAGCCGATTGTACAGCTATAATAGTGAATATACCAATGGTTACCCCAAGCAATGACAGCAACGTACGTGTCTTGTTCTGGCGCAGGGCATCGCCGGCAAACAAAAAACTTTCCCTTAAAAGTTTTAAAAAAAGCATATAACTTATTTTGGTATTACTTGTTAATCAATCCTAATTGCACGGTTAAAGCGTGGAGGTAATGGTAATATAACGGGCGTTTTTATTACTGATACGTTAAACCGCCTGTCAATATTTTTTTAGACAACAGCATATGATTTAAGTTACAGTATTTTTCAATTAATATAACGGTAGTGTAATTAAACTTCTTCTTAAAAAAATCTGTTAAATTAACAAAAAAATTCGTACATTTGCGCCCTTGAAAATTCATAAAAACAAGCATGAAATTATCTCAATTTAAATTCAACTTACCTGAATCCCTTATCGCCCATACACCCTCTGCCACCCGCGATGAATCACGTTTAATGGTTTTACACAAAGATTCGGGCAAAATTGAGCATAAAATATTTAAAGACGTGCTGGATTACTTTCAGGACAAGGATGTAATGATCCTTAATAACACTAAAGTTTTCCCTGCCCGTTTATATGGCAACAAAGAAAAAACCGGTGCTACTATCGAAGTATTTTTGCTGCGCGAACTGAATAAAGAACTGCGTTTATGGGATGTACTGGTTGATCCGGCCCGTAAAATACGCGTAGGTAATAAATTATATTTTGGCGACGACGATTTGCTGATTGCCGAAGTTGTTGACAACACTACCTCACGTGGCCGTACCATTCGCTTTTTGTTTGACGGTACCGACGAAGAATTCCGTCGCAACGTTGAAATCTTAGGCGAAACACCGTTGCCTAAATACATTAAACGTAAAGCCACTGCCGAAGACAAAGAGCGTTACCAAACCATTTTCGCTAAACACGAAGGTGCTGTTGCTGCCCCTACTGCCGGCTTACACTTTAGCCGCGAGCTAATGAAACGCCTTGAATTAAAAGGCGTTGATTTTGCCGAAGTAACGCTGCACGTTGGTTTAGGTACCTTCCGCCCGGTTGAGGTTGAAGATTTAACCAAGCACAAAATGGATTCAGAACAGTTCATTATTGAGCAAAGACAAGCTGATATTGTAAACCGCGGCATTGAGCGTAAATCACGCATTTGTGCTGTGGGTACCACTTCAATGCGTACCATCGAATCGGCCGTGTCTGCAAACAAAACGTTGAAAGCAGCTAACGATTGGACAAGCAAGTTCATCTTCCCTCCGTACGATTTTAGTATTGCCAACTCAATGATCACCAACTTCCATACACCAGAATCAACACTGTTGATGATGATTGCGGCCTTTGGCGGTTATGAAAACGTAATGAACGCATACGAAATAGCAGTGAAAGAAAAATACCGCTTTTACAGCTACGGCGACGCGATGCTGATCATCTAATCTTTTTAGATTTAAGATATGAGATTTGAGATATGGGACCATGGTTTCATATCTCATTTTTTTTGTAGTAGTTTTGATCATTAGCCTGTTTGTAAAATGAACGTTCATGTCCGCTCAGGGTCTCTCGCAGAGGACCCTGAGGTTCTCATATCGTTTTAAACATCTAACAGGATATTTAGAACAACGGATATGCATGGTACATACCTCAGGGTCCGCTGCGAGAGACCCTGATGGGACGTTAAAATAAACATTTCATATCCCTTCCGGCTCCTCTGCGAGAGACTCTGATGGGACATTAAAAGCTATGTCATTGCGAGGAGCCGAAAGGACTTGTGCAGGGAAGCGACGTGGCAATCGCACGTGTGGCTCGTTGCCTTACTCTGTATAGCATGCAACTGCCGCGCTACCGCTCGCAATGACATAGTTGTAAAGTCTTTAATTTTCAGTAAAAAATAAATGCCCGCTAATCTCCAATCTCTAACCACTAATCTCCCCAACTACGTCATCATAGTAGCAGGTGGTTCGGGCAGCCGGATGCAATCAAGCCTGCCAAAACAATTTTTATTACTTAACGGCAAACCTGTGCTAATGCACACTATTGCCGCTTTTCAACAAGCACAAGCCAGGCCTGGCATCATATTAGTTTTACCTGCAGCTTATCACGTTTACTGGCAGCAGTTAATACAGGAACATTCTTTCACCATCCCTCACCAACTGGTTACCGGAGGCGAAACCCGGTTCCATTCGGTTAAGAACGGACTTAACCTGATCACTGACACAGAAGCCCTAATTGCTGTACAGGACGCCGTACGACCGCTTATTTCGCCTGATATTATCGACGAAGCCTACCGGTGCGCCGCCGAATATGGAACAGCCGTAGTAGCCGTTAAAAGCCGTGATTCGATACGTCAGGTAAAAGGAGGCAAATCAGTAAGCCTCATCAGGGACGAGATTTACCTGGTGCAAACACCACAAACGTTTAAAGCCTCCCTGCTAAGGAAGGCTTATGAACAGCCGTTTGATACCAAATTTACAGATGATGCCAGTGTTGTTGAGCAATATGGTGCCGAAATAAAACTCACCGAAGGCGATCACAGCAATATTAAAATAACCTTCCCCGAAGATATTGCCATTGCCGAACTCCTCTTAAGCAAAAAGCCACAACTATAAGAGTTGCGGCTTTTTTGATTTGCGATACAAGGTTAAATTCTTTAAGCCCTCCTGATCACGCCTAAAAGCAACGCTATAATGGCTATAACTAATAATACGTGAATTAAACCAGGTGCAGAGTATGCAAAAAATCCTATAGCCCATCCTATCACAAGGATAACAGCAATAATGTACAATAAACCTCTCATGTTGTAATGTTTTAGTTAAGTAAATGTGAAGTCACCTATACTAAAATCATTCCAAAAAGTAGTGGTCAATAAAAAAACCCTTATTGCTAAGGGTTTCATTATCGTGTTTAATACTCGTCTTCGTTAAAGAAGAAGTCGTCTTTAGTCGGATAATCCGGCCAGATCTCTTCAATATTTTCGTACGGTTCACCATCGTCTTCAAGTGCCTGAAGGTTTTCAATAACCTCAACAGGAGCGCCTGAACGGATAGCATAATCAATTAATTCATCTTTTGTTGCGGGCCATGGTGCATCTTCCAGGTGCGATGCCAGTTCAAGTGTCCAATACATCGTTTTTATTTATATTTATAATTATCAGTAAAATTTACTTTTTCGCAAAAGTATAACATTTTCAATTTGAATATCAATATTTTTTTTCAATTTTTTAAACCCGTGGTATCCACTGATTTTCAGTTACTTTATTAACGTTTGCAATTTTGCGGGCCAAAGTGAACAGGTAATCGCTCAACCTGTTCAGATAAATATTCACTTTTTCGTCAACTGTACTCTCTTCGGCAAGCTGAACAGTTATCCTTTCGGCGCGGCGGCAAACACATCTTGCAATATGGCAAAATGAAATTACATTACTTCCACCGGGCAAAATAAAATGTTTGAGCGGCGGTAAACTTTCATTCATAGTGTCCATTTCTGTTTCCAATGCTTCCACATCGCTTATGTGCAAGTCGGGAATAACCATACGTGACCGCTCGGGGTCGGCTGCAAGTGATGATCCAATTGTAAACAATCTGTCCTGTATCTGCTTCAATACCTCCTTATCATGTGCGTCAATATCCTGATCGCGAATTAACCCAATATACGAGTTAAGTTCATCAACGGTTCCATAACTTTCAATCCGGATATGGTGCTTGGGCACGCGGGTACCACCAATTAATGAAGTAAACCCCTTGTCGCCCGTTTTAGTATATATTTTCATACTTAATTTAATAATAAATCACAACAATTTGGTTACACAAAAAACATGTGCTGTCCGTCAGCAAATTAAATCCGGCACACAAAATCTTTTTTTCACGATTGGTGTTATTCCAAAGCTATCATCTTAAAATTTGTATTTTAAAGCATTTAGCATATTTTTTGCTAATGAAGTGTAATTTTTAAAATGTTAGCTTAAACTTGCATTAATAACATCATCTAATATACTTAGTGTTAAATCCATGAAATCAATCATATTATCATCTAAGCTTCTTTGCCTTTCACTTGTAATCCTGCTCTCAACCGGTTTTAGCTGCGGCGGCAATAGCAGCACAAAAGCGCCTGCTCAAAAAGCTACAGCCGCCCCTGCCAAAGTGAGTATGGCCAGTTTACTGAGCGAAAAACAATTTAATGACCTTTTTCCGCAGCGCGACAAGTTTTATACTTACGCCGCCTTCATTAAAGCTGCCGATGAGCTGGGCATGATCACGGTAAAAGTAACACGACGGGCAACATCTGTTTACCAACTGGAGCGCACAGATAAAAAAACCGGTAAAAGTACCGTGGTACGCCAGGATGTTGATTGGAACGAAGAATGGGCCAAAGCTAAACCCGACAGTACATATACCATTGACTACGGCGATTTTTGCACAGAATATAGTGCCGACGTGAATAAAAAAGAGCTTGCTGCTTTTTTTGCGCACATTGCCCACGAAACCCGTCACGGCATGAATGCATCTTATACCGACGGGCTGATGCTGATTCATGAAAGCAATACCAGCCTGCCCTATGTTGCCGAAAGCGACGAATACCCACCGGTTGCCGGTAAAAAATACTACGGCCGCGGACCAATGCAGCTCAGTTACAATGGCAATTATGGTTACGCTTCGGATTGCATTTTGGGCGACGATAAAATATTGCTCCAAAGCCCCGAGTTAGTAGAAACTGACCCGGTAATTGCCTTTAAAACCGCCATATATTTTTGGATGACACCGCAAACCCATAAACCATCGGCACATGATGTAATGACTGGCAAATGGCAACCCAATGCCGAAGATAAAGCAGCAGGCCGCACCCCGGGCTTTGGCATGACCATTAATATCGTAAATGGCGAAGTTGAATGTAACAAAGGCGAAAACATGTACAACATGAACGACAGGATTGGCTTTTACCAGTTTTTTCTGAAGAAACTGGGGGTTAGCGACGCTAATTGTGTTTGCTCATGCGGTAAAATGAAGCCCTATCGTTATTAACAGTTTTTTGATTTTTGTTGCTAAAAAGTTATTATTGTATTAATCTTTAATACCAAACTTTATAAAAGTGTCATCATCATTTGATACCGCGCAAATCATCACACCGGCAACTGAGATACCTGCTGTACTTACAAACCTGATGCAAAGGTTCAGAGTAGAGCAAACCGGGCATATCGATTTTCATTTAGAGCAGTTCAGCATATTTAAAAATTACAGCGAGGTGAGCGTAGCAGGCTCATATGCCGTAAAAAATAAAAATAACGACAGCTATATACTTTTAACCGATGCAATACCCAAACATGCCGATCATGGTAAAACCATTAACACCCAACAACATATTTGGGCGTTGGCATATTTGAAACACGATTTTGGCCGTGTACTTATCAGGCGCGAAACCCTTGTTGATAAAATCAAAGAGCTGATACACCCCGTTGAACTTGACTTTGCCGAAGACAAGGCCTTCAGCGATACGTTTTATATGCTGGTAAGTGACCGCCAAAAAGCAATTTCAGGGGCCGACCGTAATTTCCGTAACGTGATAATGGATATAAGGCTGGATGATTTTGTGATCGAGATTGTTGAGCACACCCTTATTATTGGTAATACTCATGCTGTTTCTGCAGAAAAGGCCATGCACCTGGCAGAATTTGTTTCGAGGCTATGCACCACTTGTGATTAGTACAAACGCCATTATCATTTATAATTTTCAGGTTTAAAAACTACGCTTCCATCCCGTTTTATCCGCCATGCTGTAACAGGGTTCATATGATACCCACCCATATCCTTTCCGCGGGCATCAATGAGTTGTTTGAGAGTGGGCTGGGTATAACCTGTTTCATCAGTAACACGGCTTAGTATTTCTGTTTCCGAACCATCCCATTGCCACAAGTGGCGAAAGTAAGTATGGGCCTTTTCCAGTATCGGGCCTTGTAGCCTTGCGTTGTTCCAGCTTTTACCTGCATCGGTGCTTACTTCAACATTAGTCACTTTCCCCCTGCCGCTCCAAGCTATGCCCCTGATCTCGATCCAGCCGCGTTCAACCTTTTGCGGAAACGACGGATAGGTAATGATCGACCTGGCATCCATCTCAAAACTAAACATCCTGATCTTATCTTTAACCGGATAGGTATATTTTGACGTTTCTTCGCGGGTAAAATACGGAGCGTCTGAGATCTCTATCCGTCTCAGCCATTTTACATTGGTGTTTCCCTCCCATCCGGGTAAAAGTAAACGTGCAGGATAACCCTGCTCCGGCCGGATAGCCTCACCGTTTTGCGCGTATACGATCATAGCATCATCCCAGGCTTTACGTATGGGGATACTCCGGGTAAGCACGGCAGCATCTCCGCCTTCGGCTAAAAACCATGTAGCTTTAGGGTCAATACCTAACTCACGAAACAAGGTGGAGAGCATTACCCCAGTCCACTCGCTCTGACTTGTTAGGCCGAGGATCTCCTGCGCGCTCATATCCTCTTTGCCCGTACGAAAGTTGCCGGCGCATTCAATAAAACAAGTTCGCGTAACGGATGGGAACCGCTTCAAATCATGCAGACTAAACCTCATAGGCCGCGCCACCATGCCATGGATCAACAGCTCGTATTGATCTGGGTTGATTGATGGTACGCCTGCATGATGCCGTTCAAAATGCAGATCGGACGGGGTAATTGTACTGTACAGGTCCTGCAGTGGTGTGCGCGACGAAATATCCGACGGCTTTTTAACAGGATTTTCAAAAGGCGAACGTGTGCCCACCTTTCCCGGCAGCGGACCCGGCTGTTTTGTTGGGTCGGGTGCGGCGGGCACCCCTACCTGTATATACTTCCCAAACACCGATGTTACCGGCAAAACAGCTGTAGCCAAAGCGCCACCCAACAAAGTACGGCGACTTATTTTCTTTTCGGTGGTTTTTACCGGCTTATCCTGCTGTTCCATACTCATTTTACTTCAGGGCCGCCTTTGCGGTCGTCAACAATAAAAAGTTTTTGCGCCGGCATCACTACTTTAGGAAGCGTGCTGGCGTTCATTATTTGATTGGTTTTGGTGATCTTGTTTTCATTTAGCAGCCAGGCACAAAGGCTGTACACCTCATCGTTAGTAAGCGATCCAGGTGCATTGTAGGGCATAGCCCTTCGCACATAATCAAATAAAGTAGTGGCATAAGGCCAGTAGTTGCCTATGGTTTTGGTTTTACCGCCACCCACCACCAATGGCGGCCCTGGCAGCTTAACGCCTTTGATCTCCTTCCCGTCGGCACCGTGGCAGGAGGCGCATTTATTGGTGTAAATTACCGCCCCTTCTGCTGCGTTACCGCTTCCGGCCGGCAACCCCTTGCCATCGGGCCGTACATCGATATCCCATTTGACTATATCCTGTTGGGTGGCAGTTTTACCATAGCCAAATGTTTCAGGCCATTTTTGCTTATCCTGAAAAAAAAGCCAAAGCCAGATCACCACCCCAATTATGGTGATCCCCCCGAAAATCAGGGCATGGCTTCGCCTTAGCTTTAACTTTTTAAGCATGATAAAAGGGTTTAAAATAATATCAGCGCTATAGCCAGCGTAATGAAAATATTAAAGGTTTGCGCAATCAGAAAAGCATACAATGGTTTCTTGCTGTTCCTGTTAAACAGATCGGCAAAGTTGGTTTCAAGGCCAATACTGGTAAAGGCCAGCGCAAACCAAAGCCCCTGCAAGTTCTTCAAGCTATCCTTAACTGTAGCAGCAGCCGATGGCGGCAGGAAAAACGAAAACAATAAAGACGCACCAATAAAGCCCAAAACAAATTTCGGGAAGCGCTCCCAGATCACCTTAAGCGTTGGCTTGGTTTCCTTATCGTTTGCAGATGGGTGCTTGGTATATGTCCAGTAAATAGAGATCGCGAAAGCAGCTAAACCAAGTAATACATTTTGCGAAAACTTCACAATAGTACTTATCTTCAAGGCTATTTCACCAACCAGCGATCCTGATGCAACAACCGCACCTGTAGTATCAATACTACCGCCCAGCCAGGCTCCGGTAACCGGCTCTGAAAATTTGAAATAATGAGCTATGATCGGCATAAAGATCATCATCGGAATAGCCGTTATCAATACCATTGATATTACATAAGATAATTTTTTCGAATCGCCTTTAATAGCTCCCGCCGTGGCTATAGCAGCAGATACACCGCAAATAGACACTGCGCTTGATATCATCATAGCCATTTCGTCATCTACTTTTAGCTTTTTACAAACCCAGTATGCAAAATACCAAACGGAGGTTACCACTAACAATGCCTGTATCAATCCTAAAGAACCGGCTTTTAAAATATCGCCAAAAATTACGCTGGTACCTAAAAGTACCAAACCAACTTTTACAAACAATTCGGTTGAAAGTGATGATTTTAACCATTCGGGCAGCTTGATAAAATTGCTGATCAGCAAGCCCAGCACAAGGCTGAATATTACAGCTTCGAGATTAAGCGATTTGGCCTGGCTGCTGCCTGCAAGCACAAGCGCCAGTATAGTAACTACATAAACCAGCGGAAAACCTAAAGCATAATTTTTAACAGATTTGCCGGTAATGAATGCTCCTACACCGCCAATGATGGCTACAAATACAAATTGTTGAAGTATTTTAACCAGATTGGCCGCGCCCAGTACGGTACCTGTTAAATCGGTACCGGTTTTCCAGCCGAAGGTTGGTACCGGTAAAAGCAGGCCTGCCAGCGATAAGATAATGATCAAAGAACCTAAAATAACTACTGCCCAGTCTTCGTGCAGGGTTAGTTTAGTAGTGGTGGTTGACATAGTTTAAATTTTATGGTGTGATAATATGTTATGATTTTGTGCTGATGTTAAAAACATCTTTTAGTGCACGTTTGGCCGAATGATAGCCGCACATGCCATGTACCCCACCGCCCGGCGGAGTAGATGACGAACAGATATAAATGCCTTTTGCCGACGTACGATAAGGCGAGCGCCGCAGCACCGGCCGGGTAAACAGTTGTCCTAAGTCGATAACCCCGCCGTTAATATCCCCGCCGATGTAGTTGGGATTATAATTTTCCAGTTGCCGGGTATTAAAGGTATGCCTGCCAATAATCCGTTCGCGAAAACCAGGAGCGAAACGCTCTACCTGTTTTTCGATAATATCGGTCATATCCTTATTTGATCCGTTGGGCACGTGGCAGTAAGCCCAGGCTGTATGCTTGCCCTCAGGGGCACGGGTGTAATCAAAAATGCTTTGCTGAGCTAATAATACAAACGGCTTTTCGGGATGTTGTCCGTCCCAGATCTGCTGTTCGCCAAACGCGATTTCCTTTAACGTACCGCCAACATGCACTGTTCCGGCCTGCCTTGCACCTTGTGCTTTAAACGGCACAAGGTCGTCAAGTGCCCAGTCTACCTTAAAAACCCCCATTCCGTAACGATAACGTTCTAACTGCCATTTGTATAGCGATGAAAACCTATGTCCGGCAATTTGCAGCAACTGCTTCGGCGTAACATCAAACAAAACCGCGTTAGCCGATGGCAGCTGATCAAAAGCGGTAATATAGGTATTGGTCTCTATCTTCCCTCCAATGGATACAAAATATGAAGCCAATGCTTCTGCTATTTTTACCGAGCCTCCTTTGGGCACCGGCCAGCCTTTTAAATGTCCGTTAGCCATCAGCACCAATGCAATGGCCGATGTGGTTAGATTGGTTAAAGGCTGTATGCTGTGCGCAGCCATGCCCGCCAAAAGCCCTTTAGCCTCTTCTGTTTTGAACCGTTTGGCCAAATGGGTTGATGAGGTAAGAGCATCGAGTCCAAAAACCGCCAAATCAACCGGATGTTTTGGAATGGTGAGCGGCCCTAATACATCAGCAGCCAAACCGGGCCATGATTTAACCAGGTGTGTCATGAGCTTAATGTAGGCATCCCTATCCCCGCCAAGCAAGTCGGCAGTTTCGATGATTGATTTTTTAAGTACCGCGGCCGTTCCGTTATCAAAAGGGTGCGCTGCGGCAATCTCGGGATAGATATATTCCAGCCCGTGTTCATGCAGCGGCAGTGTTTCAAAAAATGGTGACCCTGCTGCCAGCGGGTGAATGGCCGAACAAACGTCATGTTTAAAACCGGGCAGGGTAAGCTCTTCCGTACGTAAACCGCCGCCTATCTTATCCTTGCCTTCCAGCAATAAAACCGAAAGCCCGTGTTGCTGCAACAATATCGCTGCCGCAAGGCCATTTGGCCCTGAGCCTATTATCACTGCATCATAATCACGTTTTTCCGGTTTCATATGGTATCTGTTTTTAGTATTTGCCCGCAACCAATTTGCTATCGGCAAGTGCGTATTGACGGTTTATGCGGTCAAGCACAATATACACATCATTTTTCTTGTCGTCCTTACCGGTCAGTACAATGTGCGATCCGTTTGCATCAGCAGTGTAATTGAGCACCATATGGGCGCGCTTACGCTTATCTTTCAGCTCCTCGGGCACACCGCGCTCACGGCGCGTTGATTGCGCGGCCGGGTCAATAGCTGTTACCTCGTTGCGGATATTAGCTTTCGCTTCGGCAGGAATAAATGATTTTGCCAATTTGTTATCAGCTGCCTTATCACCGCTACGGCTGCCGCGCTTACCTTTGCGTTTGGTAAACTCAGGCAATTTATCCTGTAAATAAAGTACTTTATTCACGGTATCGGCATCGTAATAAAATACCCGTTTGCCGCCGGCAACACCCGTAAGCTCGAAATTACGATTGATATCGCGCATTGGCGATCCTCCGCCGTTAGATAGATCGAGATTTAATGGTTTGTTAACGTTAAAAGTTAATGACGACCACTTCTCGAACGTTACCCCCTGCCAGCGAACCGAATCCAAAGGCGAATAAGGGATATCCTGCCCGTTGAGTTTAAACTCACTTACATTGTAGTTACCACGCAATTGCTTTACACCACTTGTGGCTGGTTGCTTATATGGATCATATTTAAAGTTTACATACTGCAAATAGAATAACCAAACCAGGAATATGCCGATAGTAGCAGTTTTTAAAACAATGCGCGTAGTTTTGAGCCACTTTTGAGTAAATACAGGGATCAAAACCGGCGGAACGGTAAAGCGCTCTTTGACGAGCAGGTTATAAACCGGCACAATATCATACCATAATAAAAATGCCGAGAACAATACAAAATAAGATGCATAAACATGCACACCGCCATCATAAGCAAAATTCACATAAGTTATATCGCCCAAAGCACCTAACAGCAGTACCGCGCCAAAAGTGGTGGTTTTGCGGAAGAATAACATAGTACCTGCCGCCAGTTCAACAACACCGGCAAATACCTGGTACCATGGCACAATGCCTACCGAAAGCCAGTAGATTTTTTGTGCCGTGAGGTCGCCAAAATGAGCGTTGAGTACTCCTAATGAAGGATAAGGCATTTGAACCGGGAACAGCTTAGTAAAGCCGAACCCGATTATGCCTATACCTGCCCTGTACCGCACCACCACGCGCAGCCAGTAATACAGGTTATGATATTGCTTGTTTTTGCTATCAATGGCGGTCCATACCAAACCACCAACAATGCCTATGGCAAGCGCTTCAACCCAGTCAATATAACCTAACAGGTTATAGGCAGGGTTTTGAAATTTGTAAATGCTTGGCGAAAACCGCGCTATATCATACAGATCGCGGTAATGCAAATGAAACCAGTTGATGGTTACCAGGTTGTTCCACCACTCGCCCGTTACCGGGATACACATGATAATGAAAAAGATGAATGCAATACGGAAAGCCACACGTTGGGTTGCAGTCCATTCCTTTTTCACGGACGGTGCTGCTGCAGGGGCCGGTTTGCCGGGCCTACTTTCCGGTGCAACATTGTTTAGCTGTTGTGCCTCCGGATTTATTACTGTTGTTGCCATGATTAATATCTTTAAAAGTTTCTATCTTAAAGTTTAAGCGCCTTGGTCCTGCCCTGTGCAGCCTCCTGCAAAAGGTATTTTTTGTTGATCCTGTCAAGCTGAACATAAATTGAATCACGATCATGATCAACGCCTGTGAGGATGATAGTGCCGTTTGCCGGTTTGGTATAATGAAGCGTGAACTGATCGGCCTTATAATTGCTGTTCCTGTTTTTAAGCAGCAACTCCTGTTTTACGGTATCGGCCACATAACTGTAATAGGCCCGGCCAGTTGTGCCGTCAAGCTCGTACTTACGGTCGTCATTGCTGCGGCTAATCTCTTCGGTAGTAGCGGTATCTGCTTTATATCTTTTTAAAGATCCGATACTTATGGTGTTCCATTTTTCAAAAACAACATCGTTCCAGCGGGTAGTATCGGTTTGCGAGTATGGTAATTGTTTGCTGTTAACTTTAAAATCGCTCACGTTATATAATCCGGCCACACCTGCTAACCCTTTTGCCTGCGGATATTGGTAAATATCATGATGGTAAGCGGCGTATGTTTTGTAGCCGTAAAGGAATACAAAAAAGAAAATGAACAAGCTTTTCAAAACCAAACGGGAGGTGCGCCACTGACCACTCAACGAAACTTTTACCGTGTTAGGTGCTGTTGGTTTGCGTAATGCTACCAGGGTATAAATACGCTGTATATCATAAACAGTAAGGAATAAAGCAATATTGATAAGGTAAAGCGCATAAAGAGCCTCTCCGCCGTCATAGGCTATATTTGAAATAAATACATTGCCCGTAAATACCAAAATAATTACGGCACCCAATGTTGCCGTTTTACGGAACAACAGCAATACGCCAACCACTATTTCAACCAAACCCAAAAATGACTCGTAGCCCGGTACGATACCCAGACTTAATGAAAATAGTTTCCAGCGATTGAAATCGCCATAAGATGTATTAAGATTACTTAATGAAGGCAGCGGCGATTGGAGTGGAAAAAATTTAATAAAGCCGTAAGCTATAATGCCAATAGCCAACCGATAACGCAGGATCACCCGCAGCCAGTAATACAGGTTATTATAGTTTTCGCTCTTTTTATCGCGAATGCTCCAGATCACAGCACCTATCAATGCAATACCGGCTATCAGTGCCCAGTCGGCAAGGGTGCCAATGCCCCATGTGCCGGGTGTACTGCTGCCTGATATAAATTGCGGCGTGTAACGACTAATGTAAAAAATATCGCCAAAGCTGAGGCTGCCCCACTGAATGCGGAACAGGTTGCCGAAGTACTTCCAATCAAGCGGAAGGGCCTGCAGCACAAAGTAAATGAAGAAGAACCGAAAAGCCCCCTTTTCGTACTCCTTCCATTTGGTTTGGTTGGTGGTTAATGTGCTCATTGTTTGATGTTTTTAAATTGATTTAGAAGACGCCGGGGGCAGGTTCGAACTGCCGTGCAAGGTTTTGCAGACCTCTACTTAGCCACTCAGTCACCCGGCTTTATGTCCGTTAATAACCAGGGTTTTGCGTTAATGCAGGGTCAACATTCAGCTGATCAACCGGGATCGGCAATATATTTTTCGTAGCATCTGTTACACCCAATACTGCCGCCGCCCTGCCGGTGCGCACCAAATCAAACCAACGGTGGCCTTCAAGTGCAAATTCAATACGGCGTTCGTTTTCAATAGCCAACAAAACATCCGTTTGCGAAACCGCGGTTGTTGCGGTTAAGCCTGCGCGGTCGCGTACGGCGTTCAGGTCAATACGGGCATCATCAAGCTTATTAAGCTGGGCATTGGCCTCGGCGCGGATCAGGTACTCTTCGGCAATCCTGATGATGTAGGCCGGGTCAGTAGCCGGGCTGCGGTAGTACAAGTTACCATACCACAAACCTGCCGTGGTTTTAGCAACAAGGGCACTACGATTGCCACCAATTGCGGGATCATTAACCAACGTAACGAACGTATTGTTGGGGGCCCATTGCCTGGTACCATTATTAGCAGGCGGCTGCCATTGGCCCCTGTGCCCATTGGTATAGGTTGCACTGTAAGCCAATTCAAAAACCGATTCTTTTGTGCCTATAACATTATTGGCAAACCACGCACTATATGGTTTCAGCAGCGAATAGTTTTGGGTATCGCCCAATACAAGCGTAGCGTATTTTTCTGCGTTAGCCCAGTCCTTTTGGTACAGATAATACCTTGCCTTTAAAGCATAAACAGTTTCTTTATTGGCCCTTACCGGATTTTGTGCTGTTGGTAACGGAAGCAATGGCTCGGCAGTGTTCAGATCGCTAAGCACCTGAGCGTAAGTTTGTTCAACCGTGCTACGGGCTATACCATTTTTATCTGTTGCCGATAGCGTTGGCGTAGTAACTATTTGCACACCGCCCCATGTACGGGCAAGGTCAAAATAACATAAGGCCCTGATGAAATAAGCTTCACCAAGCAACTGGTTTTTTTCGGCATTAGTCAGCGATACATCGGTAACCGCCGGTAGCTTGGCAATTACATAGTTTGCACGGTTTATAGTGGTGTAAATAGCCAGCCAGATATTTGATACTGTAGCGTTATCTGCCTTTACGTTATGATCAATAAACTGCTGTACGATGGATTGCGAACCAGTCCACTGGATATTATCGCCCGATAAATAACCAACCGAAACAAAATTTACGCCATAGTAGTTATCGGCAGATAAAGCCCTGTAAATACCACGTACGGCGGTTTCGGCAGATGGCCTGTCGAAAATGGTTTGGTTGTCAGGTGCCGAATCTTTTGGCTGCACATCCAGAAATTTCTTGCAGGAGGCCAGCGTTACAAGTGTTAAAACAGGTAATGTGTATTTTATAGTTTTTAATATTTTCATGATCATGGCCCTCCTTATAAAGTAATGTTTACACCTAACTGAACTGAGCGTGGCTGCGGTGGTGTACCCAGGTCAAGTCCCTGTACATCCTGCCCACCGCCTACGTTGGCTTCAGGGTCTGGCCCGGTGTATTTTGTGAATAGCAACAGATTACTCCCAACCACATAAATGCGCAGCGCCTGGATATCTATTTTTTGAGTAAGTGCCTTTGGCAGCGTGTAACCAAGGCTTAATGATTTGAGGCGAATGAATGAGCCATCCTCTAAAAAGCGGCTGTTTTGCTCAAGTGTATAGTTGTTGCCATAAGCTGTAAGGCGTGGTACATCGGTAATGTCGCCCGGCTTTTGCCACCTGTTTAGCTGGCTGGCAAATATTACGCGGTTGGCATCGCGGGTGCCGCCGCCTTCGCCAAAGAAACGGTTAAGGTTAAGCACCTTGTTACCTTCTTCAAAAGTAAACAGGAAACTGGCATCAAAACCTTTGTAAGTAATGGTATTGCTTAAGCCACCAAAGTATTTAGGTAGTGCATTACCAACAATCTGGCGGTCGGAAGTATTGATGACGCCATCTTTATTAACATCTTCAAATATGGCGTTACCTGTTTGCGGATCAACTCCTAATTGCTTATACATCCAGAACGAAAACATAGAGTACCCCTGCTCCATCCGGATCCAGTCGCGGTTGTACTGGTTAATTGGCACCGGCAATGATTTGATCTTGTTTACGTTGCCCGAAATATTGAAACTGCTACTCCAGCTAAAATCTTTGGTTTTGATATTATTTGAGCTGATGCTTACCTCATAACCCTTATTGCTTATTTTACCAACGTTGCTGTAATAAGTGCTGTAGCCCGTAATATCAGGAACAGGCAATTGCAGTAACACATTACTGGTTTGTTTAGAGTACAGATCGACAGATAAATTCAGGTGGTTATTCAATAACCCTAAGTCGAAACCAACGTTGGCCTGCGCTGTACGTTCCCATTTCAGGTTAGGGTTTGCCAATTGCTGCGGCGCTGTTCCGGCTTTATCTCCGCCTGTTACATTGTCGGGATAGCCTGCCCCGCCACTCCATAGGCCCTGCGCTGCAAAGTTATTGATACCTGCCTGGTTACCGGTAACACCGTAGCTTGCACGCAGTTTAAGATCGCTGATAGCATTTATATCTTTCAAAAAGCTTTCTTCCTTGGCACGCCATGAAGCGCCTACAGACGGGAAATATCCCCATTTATTGTTAGTACCAAACTTTGATGAGCCATCAGCACGGGCACTCACCTCCAGGTAGTATTTACTTGCGTAGTTGTATGAAATGCGGGAGAAGAATGAAGAAAGGTTGGCCTTTGTCCAGGTTTGGTTGGCAGTACGCGTAGATGCCGATGTAATATCGGTATAGGCATTGTTAGGGAAACCCGTGCCCTGTGCCGATGTTAGTTCAACCACGTTACTTTGCAGTGTATTACCTACAACCACATCAAAAGCATGCTTTTCGGCAAATAAATGGTGATAGGTTAAAGTTTGCTCATTGATCCAGGCAGTGCTTTGGGTTATAGCTGATGTTGCAAGGCCGTTGGTTGGTGATGCGCCTAATTGCGTTTTATCATTCCAATATTCAGATTCGTTGTAGTTGTTATAATCAACACTCCAGCTTGAACGAAATTTCAAGCCTTTTAAAATTTCTATATCGGCATAAACATTGCCAATGTAACGCAAGCTTATCGTATTTACATCATAATTGTTCAGCAACACCTGCAGGTTATCAAAACCGGCATAAGTTGCGGGGGTACCATCAGCATTGGTTTCGGGCAGATAAGTTGGCGTATGCAATGCCGACTGGAATAAACCTCCGGCAGGACCATCTCCTGAGCGGGCCTGGTTACGGTATGATCGTGAAATGCTGTTGCTGGTACCTACCTGCACCCGGTCGCTGATGCGCTGGTCAAGGTTCACCTTAAAGCCGAGGCGACTGAAATCAATTGGTTTGATATCGGCCTGCTGTTTGGTGTAACCGGCACCTATGTAATACTTGGTATCTTTTGAGCCTCCTTCTAATGAAAGATCATAATTAGATAAAAGCCCTGTACGAAACAGCTCGCTCAAACGGTCATAAGTCTTTTGATCAGAAGGCAAGCCCCTCGGCGCTGGTGTAGCTGTTGGGTTATCGTCCGCAGCACGGAATGGCAAAACAGCATATTTTTTGATACCTGCAGCATCAGATAAAGCAACGGCATCAGCTTCGGAATTGCGGTAAAATTCATTCACAATTTCGGCATGTTCAGGACCTGTGGTCAGTTTCCAAAGCCTGTCTTTAGGCTGCCATGCCAACCCTTGCGAAACGTTAAAGTTTACCTTAGGCCTGCTGTTGTAATTACCGCGTTTGGTAGTAACGATAACTACGCCGTTTGCACCGCGCGAACCGTAAATAGCCGTAGCGCTGGCATCTTTCAGCACCTCAATATTTTCAATATCATCGGGGTTGATATCAGCAATTGGCGATGTAGCCCTGCCACCGGTGTTAACCGTTTGCAGACTGGTGTTATTCAAAAACACGCCATCAACTATATATAGCGGGTCGTTACTGGCGTTAATGGATGTGGTACCACGCACACGGATGAAAACACCATCGCCCGGCACACCGGTATTGGAGTTGATCTGTACACCAGATGCTTTGCCCTGAAGTTGCGCATCGAAACTGGCAACCGGGGTTTTCTTTACTTCATCGGCTTTGATGGTTGATACCGAACTGATCAGATCTTTACGGGTTTTGGTACCGTAGCCCACTACCACCACATCATTTAGTTGCTGCGGAATAGGTTTCAGGTATATTTCAATGGGGCTGCCGTTAACAACAATTTCCTGCGGATCATAACCAATAAAACGGATGATCAGTGTATAAGGGAATTTTTGACCGGTTACAAAGTCAAAACGGCCTTCGGCGTTGGTTGAAACCGCGTGCGTTGTACCTTTAATTGACACTACAGCACCCGGTAATACATCCCGGGTGGCAGCATCAAATACACGTCCTTTTAAAATTGAATTAACGGTTGCAGGCGGCTCCTGCTGGGCCGCTGCCGCAAAAGGCAAAAAGAACAAGAGCAGGAAAAGATATTTGGAAAGTACAGTTGTGTTTTTACGGATAAATATTTCCATATTTAACGAGGTTAAAATAAATGTTCAATGCGTTTAGTTTAGCTCAGATGCAAACCGGTGGAGTGATTGGCGTTACGTAGCCGGTTTGTCATTGCTATACCGGCAAGGCTTCCTTGCCGGTTATTTTAATTAGTGGGGGTATTGTTTTAGTTCATATGCTGTGTTAAAGTACCTTACAAAATCAAATCATTTTTTTTCATAGCGATGCAGGGCCGGTATGTTAACCTGCAATAATCAGTTTCACGAATAAATAGCGTTATTTACAACAACAGCACATACATGCTTTTGGAGAAGCGTGCATTCGTAGTGCTTGTTCAGGAAGTACTGTTGTGGTGGTAAAAAAAGTGTTCATCACTCTTGTTTTTTATGAGTACGGCGACAAACATAGAAATTAAAAAATAAACTACCAAATCTATAGACTATATATTTAATTTGTTACAATTGTTACATGAATCATTTTATGCAGATGGCAATGCACAAAAAAAGGCTGCCCTTGCAGGCTGCCCTCTTCAATGAAATATCTAACAAATCAAATTATACTATTTACCTACCCTTTTCAGCAAATGCTCGGGGTACCGTGCGCCTTCAATTTCAATTTGTGAGGATGCTTGTTCAATTTGAGTAAGATCATCAGCAGATAATAAAATAGCTGCAGCGCCAAGGTTTTCTTCTAAACGATGCAATTTAGTAGTTCCGGGAATAGGCGCTATCCAGGGATTTTGAGCTAACAGCCACGCCAGGGCTATTTGTGCCGGGGTAGCCTGTTTTTCCTGTGCAATTTTGGTAAGCAGATCAACCATGGCTTTGTTGGCCGCCCTCGCTTCGGGTGTAAAGCGCGGTACGATGTTCCGAAAATCATCTTTAGCAAAAGTTGTATTTTCGTTGATGGCACCTGTTAAGAAACCTTTTCCGAGCGGGCTAAAAGGAACAAAGCCAATCCCCAACTCTTCCAATAATGGCATGATCTCCTGCTCGGGTTCACGCCACCATAAGGAGTATTCGCTTTGCAGGGCAGCTACCGGTTGCACCGCATGTGCCTTACGGATAGATTGCACGCCCGCTTCAGACATACCAAAGTGTTTCACTTTACCTTCCTGTATCAGGTCTTTAACTGTTCCGGCCACATCTTCTACAGGTACATTCGGGTCAACACGATGCTGATAAAAAAGGTCGATACGGTCAGTTCTTAATCTTTTTAAAGATGCTTCGGCCACCTGCCTGATACGCTCGGGCCTGCTATCCATTCCATCACCGGGTTTGCCCTCTTTAAAACCAAATTTAGTAGCAATAATCAGTTGATCGCGGTAAGGCGCAAGAGCTTCGCCTAAAAGCTCCTCATTTGTAAAAGGGCCGTAAGCTTCGGCAGTGTCAAAAAAAGTGACTCCTTTCTCAACCGCAGCATGCAGCAGTTTAACCGCATCTTTTATTTCAGTTGCCGGGCCATAAGCAAAACTTAAACCCATGCAGCCTAATCCCAATTCGGATACTTCGAGGCCGCTATTACCTAATTTTCTTGTTTTCATATATTTAATGATGTTAACAGATCCTTATTAATTTAATTGCACAAAGTTGGGGCCTATTTTTGAGTCAAATGTTATATCAATTACGGTATTATCTACCAAAATTACTGATTACAGGCAAAAGCCCTACCAAGCAAATACAGTTGGTATAACTTTGATATGGCAAAAAAGAATAGCAATGGAAAACATCATTGATATTGATACTATAAGCCCGATGTCAAAAGCGGATATACGCACAAAGCGCCGTATTAATTACGGATGCCGGCCGCATCGATGCTTAAATCTTCCGGCATGGGCATATCTGGTGCATACCATCAATACCTACTGTAAAAAGCTAACTTTGTAATGCAGCATGATGGATAAAAAAAGCAAGCATATTCCTGTTAATACTTTACCGGCGGGTATCAGGGAGGGAATAGTTATTGGCCGAACATCTATCAATGGATTGCCAAATTTTAAAGAAGTAGAGCGATCACACCGGGATAACGGGCATTTATTTATTTTACAGGAAAAAGGGACCACGCAAATTGAAATAGACTTTCAAACCCATCATATACAAGCGTCATCTGTCATTTATATCCACCCCAGCCAGGTGCATCGTTTAATTTCGTTTGAAAATGCAACGACAAGCAGTTGGATCATTACCAGCGAAAACCTCCAGCCGGAATATGTGAAACTATTGGAAGACCTCATACCTGCAAAACCCCTGTTATTGGACACAGAAACCCTGTCTGTTATTTCGAATACAGCTTCGCTCTGCATCCAGCTTTCCGAAAGGAAACAAGAGAAATTATATGATGTCATCCTAAAAGAAAGTTGTAATACACTGGTCGCTTTAATCGTTTCCCAGTATTTAACGCATTCAAAATCAGCAGATACTTATTCGCGGTTCGAAGTTATCACCAAGGCATTCAGATCGTTACTGGAACATGACTTCATGAAAGTTAAAAGTCCGATGACCTATGCCAGGCATCTTAATATAACCACACCCTATCTTAACGAGTGTGTCAAAGCTGCCACCGGACAGCCCGTTTCATATCATATACAGCAACGTGTCACCCTTGAAGCCAAGCGACTTCTTTCGCATTCCAATAAATCAGTAAAAGAAATAGCAGGCGAACTGGGGTACGATGATTTCTCCTACTTTACCCGGCTGTTTACGAAAATCACAGGGATAACGCCCCTGGCCTTTCGGAGCAAAAACTTCGATTAGTCCTATATCCACTGCGTATCCGCATTGTTTGCCCTATCCAAATCATGTTGCTTTGTATCAATTAAAATAGCTATACAATGACAACATTAAAAACAATAGATCTTTTACAAAATAAAGAAATCGCTATAGTTGGCGGCGGCCCGGGCGGATTAACTTTGGCCCGGCTATTACAACTTAAAGGGGCAAGCGTCAAAGTTTATGAGCGTGACTTTGACCAGACGGCCCGTGTGCAGGGAGCAATTGTTGACCTGCATTTTGATTCGGGTTTGAAGGTAATGGAAGCCGCCGGTTTAATGGATACCTTTAAAGCTAATTATATGCAGGGGGCCGATAAATACCGTATGGTTGATAAGGATGCTAACATCTGTCTTGACGAAAGTAGCCAGGGAGCTGCAGATGATTTTGGCAATGAAAACTTCAGGCCGGAGATTGACCGAGGTGCATTGAGAGATCTTTTAATAGATGCTCTTTTGCCCGGAACTGTTGTTTGGGACAGTCAGTTTGCCGAAATGAAACAGATAAATAATAGCTGGGAACTTCAGTTCAAAAATGGCACAACCGCTACTGCAGATATAGTGATCGGAGCCGATGGTCATCGTTCAAATATCCGTACTTATGTAACAAACATACAGGCGCTATATTCGGGTGCAACAATTATCCAGGGAGAGGTTGAACATCCCGAAAAAGATTGTGCCGAAATGTACGCATTAGTTAATAATGCCAATTTGATTGCCATGGGTGCAGGAAAAACTATTGCTGCACAACCAAGGGGCGATGGCGGACTGACATTTTATGCTGCATCCCTGTACCCTGAAAACTGGATAAGGACAAGCGGCATAAACTTTAATGATAGCAAAGCCGTATATGCTTATTTAGTTCAATGTTATGAGGGATGGAACCCTATATTTTTTACACTCTTTAAAGCCTGCACCCAATTTACGCCAAGGCCATTGAATTATTTTCCGTTAAATCAAAATTGGAACACAAAAGAAAACGTTACCCTCATTGGGGATGCTGCTCATTTGATGCCACCGTCAGGCGAAGGGGTAAATACTGCAATGCTGGATGCCTTAGATTTAACTGAATGCCTTACAAGCGGTGAATTTAAAGATCTGCAAACGGCCGTTGCAGCATATGAAAACCGCATGCTGGCAAGAGCTATGATATTGGGACAAGAAGCACTTGATGGCATAAAAGACTTTGCGGCCCCTTCTGACGAATCATTTAAAAAACTTTTGCAACAATTTAATCAAACTGATTGATCTGAATTAAAAACCGTTGCGCACGCTGGCAAAAGAAAAGCCGGTGTGTTACATACTAACACACCGGCTTTTCACATCTTCTACAAATTCAGTGATTATTTATCACCTCGATTTAAGTTCCACAATTTGAGTGTTTTAACTACAGCTTCCCCATCGGCAAAGGCAGATAAACCTGTGGCGTCTTTGTCCGGGTAGATCATGGTTGATATTACTTTTTCTCCATCATTACCAAACACTTCAAGCGATGACCTGTCAACCAATACTTTGATCCTGACAATACCGTTTGTTATGCTCATTGGTGCCGTTTGTACCAGGTTTTCGGGCGATTTATTATTTTTTTCGGAGCCCGCGCAATCCACAAAAAGCTGTTGCTTTTCGGCATCGTAACCAACTATTACTTTTTTATCGGTGCCTGCCTTTTCAACTACATTAAAGCCTGCTTTTTTTGCATTTCTGATATCAAACTCAGCATCTATCCAATATGCATTACCCTCACCCTGAAGTTTCAATCCCGAACTATTGACAGAAACATTCTTTTTTTCAACAGGTTTGCCTACCGCATATTTAGGCAAAGCCTTAGTTACAAATACTGAAGGTAATTGATTAAGTACCAAACCCTCGCTTGTGGTTTTTAAAGAAAGGTCATGAGGGATGGACATCTGCCCTTTCCATGGATAGGTTTCCTGCCTGCCGTTTTGCAACCAGCCTAACAGGATCTTTTTGTTTTGAGGGGCATCCCGCCAGGCTATGGCCGCATAAAAGGCATCACCATAATCAACTTTTAATATTTTGCTGTTATCATTAATGTTTTTGAAAGTTGTTCCATCAAAATCACCAACAAAATATTGAATCAACGGACCATGCTCACCGCCCAGCGATACAAAAAGCACCCACTTGATATTAGCCGGATTACCATCAACCACTAACGGAAGTATAGATGGGCATTCCCACCCGTTTTTGGTAAACCCAGCCGGGCCGAAATCGCTTAGCTTAGTCCATTCTTTAAGGTTTTTTGAACCATAAAAACGGACCATATGCTCATCAACCATTGAAACGGTCATAACCCACTGTTTTGATTCCTCATGCCAGAAAACGTTCGGGTCGCGAAAATCATGCATATTCAGGTCTATAACCGGGTTTTGTGCATATTGCTTGTAGGTTAAGCCCCCATCATTGCTGTAGGCTATAAACTGAGATTCCTTTTTTTGTTTAGGCTGATCAGCAGTAAAAATAGCTACCAATGGCGGCTTGCCGTTGGTACCAAAACCACTGGTATTATTTTTATCCAATACCGCCGAACCTGAATAGATCCAGGTAGTTGTATCCTTTGTTATTATTTCGGGAATGGCAACAGGCAAATGCTTCCAGCTAATCAAATCTTTACTGGTGGCATGGCCCCAACTCATGTGCCCCCATTTATTTTCGAAAGGATTATGCTGATAGTATAAATTGAATTCCCCATTTAAAAATATCAACCCGTTAGGGTCATTTGTCCAGTTGGTTTGAGGCGTAAAATGATAAGCAGGTCGCCATTGCGGCGTGGGCACTCCTTTTTCCTGGGCTAATGCACTACCTGTCATCGAGATCAATCCCAGGCACAGTAATTTAATTTTTTTCATATTTTACAGTTTAATGTCTTGGTTATTATTTAGTAGTTGGTAATTGAGTAGGCTGGCTTTGCTTTTCGGCAATGCTGCTTTTTGCATTTTTAAATCCGTACCAATAAGTGGTTGCTGCAAAATCTGCCGACCCGTTTTCCCAGCCAATCATTTCCAGGCTATAACGGAAATCCTTTTCAAACGGAACAGCATCCAGGTTCCTGGTACGTGTAAAGGTATTATATCCAAATGAATCGGGATTATCTGCACGCGGGGCATTTGCAAAAGGCGTTTGATATAATACTACAGGTGCCCAGGATGTATTGTAGTAATCTTCGGTTCCTGTCCCAAATTCGGCCGGAAAATGTTCAGCGTCAACCCAAAGTTTCTGATCACCTTCACCATACCATTTGTGCATGTGGTTATAAACGGCCAAAGCATCCCCTATAAATACGCCTTTGCCTTTGATAGCATTCAAATCCCATTCAATCGGCTTATTTTCTTCATTTTGTTTAATAACAACATTATTTTCATTTTTCCAGCTGGCATGAAAATACATGGTCTGTACATCCCAGGTCCATTTATCGGTAACCGCCTGTACAGAAACACTCACCGGTTTATCACCCATATTAAGCAATGAAATTTGCGCTGATGAGCGATAAGGCATCACCCAACGGCTGGTCAGGCTGCTGTCTTGACCGATGGTACGGTACCAGCTTTGTAGTGGCCTGGCCCCTACACCACTTCCGGCAAAATCACCTACCGGGCACCATACGGTTTGTTCACCATCAAACTTTATCTGCAATATAGTTGAACGGAGTGCCTGATCATAATCGTCATTGTTTGGTGTTTTGAGTTTTATAACGAGATAACGAATAGCAGCCGATCCTTTTGGTAAATTAATTGTAACCTGCTTTCCTCCGGCAATGTTATTTTGGGCACTAATACGCTTACCTGCAATAAAATTATCCGGATGCAGGAGCTTTGCATTAACATCATTCACCAGCTTGTTTAACTGGTGAAGCTGCTGTAAGTTAAAAGTTTTTACACTTACGCCCGCTGCGTAGCTCCGATAGTTCACCTGATAATAACGTGGCTGGTTATCGGGGTCGTTATCCTCAAAAGTTATTTTGCAGTGTTTAGCATAAGGCATCGGCAAATAAAGTGTGCTTCCGCCCTTTTCTTTTGGTTCATAACTCGAGTGCGCCTGTAATAAAGCCGAACCTAAATTCAACCCACTCTTCATCAGGTCATAAGCAGGTACAGTAATAGTGGGCTCTTTACTTCCATCAAAATAAATCCTGATGTTGCCATTACGTTTAAAAGTAGTAAGCCAAAAACGCACAATTGCCCCCGGCCCGTCGGCGTCCATCATCACCAGTTCGCGGCGTCCGTTTACAGTTTCGGTTCTGATGTATTGTGATCTGTCGTCGTTGGCAAACCAGCCAGGCTGATTGGGCAAAACAGATTTACGATCATAACTGCTGGCCTGCATTTCGTAATAATATGGATGAGGCCACCGTGCAACAGCACTAAAATCTGCCTGTTCCTGTAGCAGGGATGCAAGTGTAACCTGCTGGCCAAAACTATTTATGCTACAGGTTAAACAACCTAACAGGCAAACAATCAGATATTTTAATTTTATCATATTACTATCAATAATGAGAACCGCCCCGATGTTCCGGAGCAGTTCCCTGTAAATTAAAACTTCCTGCAATTTACCATCCGGTATTTTGTTTGTACAGGCCTTTACTGTAATTTATTTGGTTTTGAGGAATAGGCAGGTATTCATCGCGGTTTTTCTTAAAGGCTGCGCCCGAAAGATGCGGAGTACGAGTCTTTTCGATAGTAAAATAACCATTTATAAAACTATCTGCAATACCCCAGCGTACCAGATCAAAGAAATGGTATCCTTCCATTGCAAACTCCAGTCTGCGTTCAAACCTCAATGCCTGGCGGGCAAAATCATTGTTCCACGTACAGTTTACGCCGGGTTTATAGGTATCCATTAAATAATTTGACGTGGCCGAACCGTCAGCCTGTTTCAATAAACCGGTACTGTTTTTTGCCCGTGTCCTGACCATGTTGATCAGTGGTAATGCTTCAGACTCACGACCGAGCTCGATAAGTGCTTCTGCTTTCATCAGCAATACCTCTGCATAACGGATCACCGGCCAGTCTTTTGAGCTTGACATAAACGGCGGGTATTTCATAAACGTAGGGTCGGTGTAAGCCACTACTTCTTTCAAACTCATAAACTGGTTATAAGTAGCCGGGTCGCGGCACCATGCAGCTGCAAATACCAGGTTAGTTTGATATTTGTACGGGTGACCTGGAATTGCCGCCGTGTGATCCAACCTAACATCAAACGAGTTTGTTTTATAATCGGCCGATGGCACAATGTCATGATCATTGTAAGTAGTGATCATTGGTAACCCTTTGGTATCAGTTTTAAAGGCATTAATGAGGTTACTGCTTGGCTGATGGAAACCGCAGCAGCCATACTCTACATTCATCGGATAATTTACGCCCACGCCGGCATCAACACGCCCCTGTGGGCTGCCATCGCTTTTTGAAAACTGGATAGCAAAAACAGATTCGGGGCCGTTTTCATACTGTGAGAGGAAGTTGTTGGCAAAATCGGCAGATAAAGCATATTTACCCGAATTGATCACGCTATCGCAATAGGTATTTACCTGTTGCAATTTAGCCTGATCAATAGTTGTAACATTGTTTTGATCATCTTGCTTATAAGCCTGATACAGCAATGTTTTGGCCAGGTATGATTGTGCAGCACCTTTGGTGATCCTGCCTACCTCTGCCTGGGTTACAGGCAAATTATCAGCGGCAAATTTAAAGTCGTTAGCTATTTTAGTCCAAAGGGCATCGCTCGAATAGCTGCGGTTGGAGATGGTATCGTATTTTGTTTTCGGAATACTTTCATCAATATACGGGATCCGGTTAAACAAGATCTTTAACAGGAAATAAAAGTGAGCACGTAAAAACCTTACCTCAGCAAGCCTCTGTTGTTTTTGAGGATAGTCGGTTGTGTTCATACCATTAATGAGTGTTAATGCGGTATTACAGCGTGCCACCCCAATATACAGCCTGTACCAGGTACCGTCAGATTCGCCGATGTCAACCCGGTTAAGCGAAAATAACTCATAAGCGTTAACATCGCTTTGGTCGCCGGTACCGCCGCCGCCTTTATAGGCATCACCTCCCCTTACGCTTCCGTAAGCCCACATGGTAGTATAAGGAACACTCCAATGGTCATTTCCCAAAGCCGAATATGCAGCAATTACCATGGCATCAACATTGGTCGGGGTCTCCAGGGTTTCGTTAAATACCACACCCTGCGGTAATTTATCTAAACTTTTTTTACAGGCGGCAAAAGCTAAAAGCAGTACCAGCGCTGTTATATATTTTATTTTTTTCATAGTTGTAATGATTAGTATGATAAATTGATGCCGATGGTTGTAACAACCGGAATTGGGTACGCATTACTTGGATTTTCCGGATCGGGCGCTGTATACGATGAGCTTTTGAAACGAAGCAGGTTTGAAGCCTGTACATAAATTTTAGCTCTTGACAGTTTCAATTTCTTAAGCGCATTTTTAAGATCGTAGCCCACCTGAACATTTCTGAGTTTCAGGTAACTGCCCGACTCCAGGAAGTAGGTTGACGAACGCCCCTCGTTATTGGCACCAGCCATTGACAACGCCGGTATAGTTGAGGTTGGGTTTTGCGGAGTCCAGGCGTCAAGTACCCTGGTACCCCAGTTGGCACCGGGCGCAAGTGATGTAAAATCTGTTAAACTTTTATAAGTGTTTGATACCACGCCGCCTTTTACTCCCTGGAAGAAGAATGACAGGTCGAAACTTTTGTAGTTGATGGTAGTGTTTAAACCGTAAACAAAATCCGGATCTGATGTACCGATGTATTTTTGGTCGTTATTATCAACAACACCATTGCCGTCCAAATCAGCATAACGGATCCTGCCCAGGCCTTTGCCCGGCTGCTCTGGCGAGTTATCAACCTCAGCCTGCGTAGTAAATAAACCTTCAGCTACCCAACCGTAAAATGAATGCGGGGTACGGCCAATAATGGTGTTGGTTGTGCCATTTCCAGGGTAAGCAATAATGGCATTGTTTGGCAGGTAAGTAATTTTAAGTGCGTTGTGAGCTATATTACCGGTTAACCCTATCGACAGATCATTGGTAATTTGTTTGTTATAAGATATAATAGCCTCGATACCTTTGTTCTGGAGCGAAGCACCATTGATCCATTCATTTCCGCCTTCGCCTACTACACCTAAATATGGAGGGTTCAATAAAATGTTCTTGGTGTTTTTAACATAGTATTCCAACGAACCGGTAATTGCGCTGCCGAACAAGCCGAAATCAATACCAATGTTTGATTGAGTAGTAGTTTCCCATTTCAGGTCGGGGTTACCGGTTTGGGTAGCGGTGAAGCCCGAAGGCAGTGTACCTGTACCACGACCATCAATATCATAAGCACTGCCTGCACTTGGGTTCCAGGTAAGGTCGGTTGCGTAAATGGACTGGAACAGCGAATAGGTAGCATAGGCTGGAATACTTTGGTTACCGGTTTGCCCCCAGCTATAGCGAAGTTTCAGGTCGGATATAGCAGGGATAGCCTTCATAAAGTTTTCCTGGCTAACGCGCCAGCCTACCGATGCCGCAGGAAAGTAAGCGTACCTGTTATTGGCACCAAATTTACTGGAACCATCCCTCCTGATAGTACCTGACAAAAGGTATTTATCATTATAAGTATAATTTACTTTAGCAAAATATGACTGCAGCGCATCGGCGTTGCCACTGCCGTTTGCAAGGATATTTGAAGTACCCTGTGTAAGGTAAGCATAGTCAATATCTGCAACAGCTAAGCCCTGCGCACTTGCAATAAAGCCCTGATTATGGTTATTAATGCTTTCGGCACCCAGCAAAGCGTTTATCTTATGCTTTTTGTACAGGGTAACATCATAGGTTAAGATATTTTGCCAGGTAAGCGAACCGCTGTAATCAAAATCTGTAGTTACCTGCGCAATGGTACTTGACAAAAAGCCCGACTGGTACGGCTTCAACAAGGTACGATAGTAACTGCCTGCGTAATCTACATCAAAACTTGTTTTAAAGTTTAAACCAGGTAAAATGTTCAGATCAATGTATGTACTGCTCAGTATCCTGCCGAAGTTATTGTGATTTTGCTTGTTATCTTCGATAAGCCTTACCGGGTTCTGACGATCGTCCATACCGGCTACAGGGCCGCCCCATCCACCGTCAATAGTATGTACAGGGATTATCGGGTTTTCGATGATGGAAAGGTTAGTAATATCGCCGGTTGGCAATTGGGCATCTTTAAAGTAGGTGGCATTCAGGTTTTCGCCAATTTTTAAGCGGCCATTGAAAAAGTTATAGTCAACATTAGCGCGAGCGGTTATTTTCTGGCTCCTTGTTTTTTTAATGATGCCCTGGTTATCAAAATATCCTAATGAAAGGAAAGATGTACCATTTGGCCCGCCATTGGATGCGGCGATATTATACTGCTGCAAAACAGACGGCTGCGAAATTTCATCAAACCAGCTTGTATTTGCCGACCGCATGGTCTTGGCGGCATCTACAAACTCAGGGATAATTACTTTATTTAAAACCGGATTTTTGTAATCCTTATTCCAATCGTATTTATAAACGCCATTAGTTGTTGACGGATCATAGGGGTTTGATGCCGCAGGGCCAAACAGATCGTCATTCACTACAGCCTGCCAATAAGCACGGCCGTGCTGCTCGGTATTTAAAACCGAAATCTTGCTGTTGTAATATTGTATGGAGGTAGAAGCGTCAACATCTATCCGTTTCACGCCATTCTTTCCCTTTTTAGTGGTTACAATAATAACACCTGCCGCAGCCCTTGACCCATAAATACTTGCGGCCGATGCATCCTTCAAAACCTGGATAGATTCCACGTCGTTTTGATTGATTTCCTGCAAGCCGCGCTGTGTAGGGATACCGTCTATAACATATAGCGGGTCGCTGTTAATATTGAGAGTTGTTTGCCCGCGCATTCTTACAACAACAGATCCGTTGGGTGAGCCATCCTGGGTAACGGTAAGCCCCGGTACCCTGCCCTGCAACGCTTTAATAGGGTTACCTGCCGGGATGTTTTGGATATCTGCCATTTTCACCACGGTTACAGCTCCGGTCAAATCCTTTTTACGTTCAGAAGTGTAGCCGGTAACTACTACTTCATTAAGATCATTGGCACCAAGATCAAGTATTACACTTAAATTTTCGGTATTTTTAATAACAACAGTTATGGCTTTGCTGCCAACGTACGAGAATTTAAGGGTTTGGCCTACGGAAGCCTGGATGCTGAAATTACCCTTGGCATCCGTTAGTGCTGATGATTTTCCGCCTTCTACCGTTACGGTAACTGCCTCCAGCGGTACGGAGGCTTTGTCGGTCACAGTGCCGGAAATTGTCCGGACCTGTGCGTAGCTGCTTATTGCTATTATAAGCATGATACAGCAGGTTAGTAATAGTTTTCTCATTATAGATTTATATTTGGTTAAAAAATTATTGGCTTTTGAATTTCAAGAAATCGGGAATCTGGTATTCGGGGCAACCTCCTTTCTTTGAGGCTACAAATGCACCCATAGCGGCAGCGTTGCTGATCACTTCCTGCGGAGTATAATGATTGTGCAAACCGGCAATGAATGCCGCTAAAAATGCGTCACCGCTACCAATTGTATCCGCCACTTTTACCTTTGGACAAGCTGCATGATAGTAGCCTGATCTTGAATAATAGGAAGCACCTGCTTCGCCTTTGGTGACAACTATCTCGGGGATACTGAAGGTTTCCTGCAAGAAGTTCACCTGATCCTGCTCAAGCGTAAAGTGGCTTCCAAAAAGTGCGTTGCAACGCTTTAGCTCCGAAAGATTGAATTTCGCGACATCGGCCTTATGCAAAAGCTCCTTCAGTATATCTTTCTTTACATAAGGTTCGCGCATGTTGATGTCCAATACCTTCGTTACCTCGTTCTCTAACAGATCTGATAAAGTATCGCGCGAGGTTTGATTGCGGGAGGATAAACTTCCATAAACCAGAAAAGAGGCAGCCTTAACTTCGTCGGCAGTTTTATCGTTTTTATTAATAAAATCCCAGGCAACCGGGTATAGTATTTCATACGAGGCATCATTCTGTTCGTTTAGGACAACACGAACCTCACTGGTATCATATTCATCGTCATGTTGTAGTAAGCTTTTGCCTATACCCCACTTTTCAATCAGCCTGACAAGCTGATAACCGCTGATATCCTCACCTACTTTACTGATAATACCGGTGTTTACTCCCAGTTTATTTAAATGATAAGCTACATTAAGTGGTGCGCCGCCGGGCTGAGGGCCGTCGGGCAATACATCCCACAATATTTCTCCGTAGCAAATGGCCTGATGGTTGTTTTTAACTTCATTCATTGCTTCGGCGATTAATGCATAACCATATTAGTTTCAATCTGCTCCAATGAGCGCCCCTTGGTTTCGGGCATAAAACGCCACACAAAAATGAGCTGGCATACCATCATCACACAGAAAAAGGAAAAGGTAACGGCACCACCAAGTGACTCGGCCAGGTAAGGGAAACAAAAGGCGATGATTGCGGCCATGACCCAATGTGTTGAGCTCCCCAGCGTTTGTCCCTTGGCCCTCACCTGGTTAGGAAAAATCTCGGATATAAATACCCAGATAACCGCGCCTTGCGAAAACGCAAAAAAAGCGATGAACAACATCATATACATAGGGATTGCAAACCCGTTAAAATGTCCTGAGTAAAACGTTACTGCTACTAAAAAAAGGGAAATGATAAGACCAACTGAGCCAACAAGCATCAGGGTACGCCGGCCAACCCTGTCAATAATATTGATACCCAACAAGGTGAATATAAAATTTACCAGCCCTATCCCCACTGTTGACAGCAACGATGAATGTGCCCCCAAACCAGCCATTTCAAAAATGCGCGGCGCATAGTATATAATGGCATTAATTCCCGAAACCTGGTTAAAAAAAGCAAACAACACCGCCAGGATAACAGGCGTTTTGTATTGGCCCGAAAAAAGGCTGGTATCGGCCACACTATCATGCAGGTTAGAGGCCTGAATTGCTGCAAGCTCCTGCTCACAATCAAGCGGGTTGATGATACGCAGTATCTCCAAAGCTTTACTTGCTTCGCCTTTTTTGAGGATGAGCCAGCGGGGGCTTTCAGGTATAAAATAGATCAATGTGATGAAAAGCAACGACGGAAACGCTTGTACCCCTAACATCCATCGCCATGAAGTATCTCCGCCCTGGCTAAGCAGGTAGTTGGATAAATAAGAGATCAGGATGCCCAGTACAACATTAAATTGAAACAGACCAACCAAACGCCCCCGGCGGTCGGCAGGCGAAACTTCTGAAATGTAAATTGGCGCAGTTACCGACGATACACCAACGCCAAGGCCGCCCAGCAGCCTGAAAACTAAAAAAATGTACCAGTTATCGGCAAGTGCAGTACCTAATGACGATAAGAAGTAGGCCGCAGCTACAAAGTACAAAGTGTTTTTCCGCCCGAAAATATCTGAAGGCCGCGCACCTAATAAAGACCCGATCACTGTGCCTATTAATGCAATTGAAATGGTAAGTCCGTGCTCGAAAACAGAAAGGTGCCAGAACTGCTGGATCGATTTTTCGGCCCCTGAAATAACAGCTGTATCAAAGCCAAACAAAAAGCCGCCAAGGGCTACGACCATGGACCACGCCAGGACGGAATGTTTATTCATAAATGGTTGTTTATTATAATTGGTTTAACTGACCGCAAAATATTGCCTTACCGCCTGGCGGCGGTAGCGAAATAGTATCAAAAACGTTTGAAATTGTTATTTAATTTAAATAACTAAAAATCAGATACTTAAAAAACAAACAGCATATAAACTACGGGATATTTCCAATCCTGTATCATCAATTCTTCGTTATTGTACCATAAGCACTATTGCTTAATAGTAAAAATGTCAGTACAACATTTGTTAGGTTGGATACATTATCCCTAATTTTGATATGGGAAGCCTTTTCCTGCCAATTATTACCTGTATAAACATTTTTACTTCGTTAACATGTATCAACAAAACCGCCTTGTTTATCTGTCAGGCCTGCTATTGTGTTTATTCATAACAGTAATAAGTAGCTTTAGCTGTAATAAGGCACCTAAAAATCAAACCTACACAATTGGTTTTTCGCAATGTACCGGGCTTGATTTGTGGCGTAAAACCATGCTTAACGAAATGAAGACCGAGCTATCATTGCATCCCGGTGTCAATTTCATTTATGCAGATGCACATGGCGATAGCAAAACACAGGTGAGCCAGGTATCAAAAATGCTCAGGGATAAAATAGATCTGCTCATCATTTCTCCTAATGAGGCACAACCCCTTACCCCCATTGTTGACGAAGCTTATCAAAACAATATCCCGGTAATCATTATCGACAGAAAAACTTCTTCCTCATTATATACGGCTTATATAGGTGCCGACAATTATGAACTGGGTAAACTGGCCGGTCATTATTTAGGAACTACCCATAAAGGGAACCTTAATCTTGTAGAAGTTATGGGACTTCCGGGCTCATCACCGGCTATTGAAAGAGACCGTGGCTTTATGGACGGCATTAAGCAGTTTCCAAACATCCATGTAAAAACCAAAATTTACGGCGACTGGCTCAAAGCAAACGCAGAAAAGCAGTTACTAAAAATAAAAGACAAACTAAATGATGTTAACGCCATTTTTGCTCATAACGATAATATGGCGCTCGGCACGCGCACTGTTCTCAATTCCATAAAATCGGTAAAGCCGGTTAAAGTAATTGGGGTTGATGCCTTGCCCGGCATTGGCGGCGGTATGGAGATGGTTGATAATAAATTAATTGACGCGAGCCTGGTTTATCCTACAAGCGGCAAGGAAGCTATTGTAACTGCATTTAAAATATTGAACAAAGAGCCTTTTCTGCGCGAAAACATATTGCAGTCGCTGGTTATTGACTCAACCAATGTACAGTTGATGAAAATGCAGGTTAATAAAATAAACAGCCAGCAAAATGATATCATCAAACAACAAAGCTTACTAAAAGAGCAGCAACTGGTTTACAAAAGTCAGCAGGTAGTGCTTAACATCATTGTTATTTTATTGGTAATGGCCATTGTTTCGGGGGGGCTTGCCTTTTACTCTTTAATGGAAAACAGGAAGATCAATAAAAGCCTTGAAGCCAAAAATCAAGAGATCCAGCTGCAACGAAATCAGTTGATCGAAATGTCGGCCAAAGCGCAGGCCGCAACCGAGGCCCGGTTAAATTTCTTCACCAATGTTACACATGAGTTCCGCACGCCGCTTACACTTATGCTATCGCCGTTGAATGATATGCTGAAAGATGAAAAGTTAAGCGATATAGCCGGCAATGGGTTAAAAATGGTTAATCAAAACGCTTTCAGGCTTTTAAAGCTGGTTAACCAGTTAATTGATTACCGAAAAATTGAAGTAGATAAAAACACCATCAAAGCGTCGGAAAACAATATTGTAGCTTATGTACGGGATATTATCGAAAGTTTCAGGTTCCATGCAAAAAAATTAAAGATCCAGTTTTACCTGGTACCAACCGAAAAAAATATCCCGGTATGGTTTGATGTAAACATGCTTGATAAGGTTTTCTTTAACCTGTTTTCAAACGCCATCAAATTTATTTCGGGCGAAGGTGCCATAAAAGTTTATATCCGCAGGGATAAAGATTTTGTTTATGTAGATATCCACGATAACGGAGTTGGTATTTCTGAAGAAGACGCCGCCCTCATATTCGATCAGTTTTACCAGGCAGACAATGCCCCGCGGGTTGGATCGGGCATAGGATTATCTTTGTCAAAAGAGATCATTCTTTTACACCACGGCTGTATTGAGGTAACAACAAAAAAATGGGAAGGCACCACGTTTAAAATAACACTTCCATTAGGCGATGCTCATTTAAACGATAACGAAAAAACAGAAAACAAGGATACCTGGCCCAATATGGATGAGCAGTCAAAAGCTTACCAGGCAGATATTGACAATCTGCAAACTGACCGGGAAATACACCTTGGTGCCGAGCCAAAAGAGTTATCGATTTTGCTTGTTGAAGATAACGCCGACCTGCTACAATACCTTTGCCAAAAATTCAGCGAGCACTTTGAAGTGTTTACAGCCGCCGACGGAAACCAGGCTTTTACGCAGGCTTATGAAAAAGTACCGGATATCATCATTTCTGACGTGGTGTTACCGGGATACTCAGGTAAGGAAATTGTACAACGCTTAAAGACAGACCTGCGCACTTCGCATATCCCGGTTATATTGCTTACTGCGCAAAGCAGCGACGAGCAAAAAATTTCCGGCATGCACTCCCTTGCCGATCTCTACATTTCAAAACCGTTTAACTTTGACTATTTGCTGGCAGGAGTACAGAACTTATTAAAAAACAGAAAGATACTGCGTGAACATTATTCAAGCGATATAACCGGGCCCGAAAAGTTGACAGCAGCTAAAACGCTCGATAAAAAATTTATTAATGACTTTGCAGGCATAGTAGAAAAAAATATTGCAAACGAGAATTTTAGCATTGAAGATATCTGCAGGCTCATCGGAATCTCCAGGATACAATTGTACCGTAAAATAAAAGCGCTTTTAGGCTGTACAGTAAATGAATATATCTTAACCCGCCGGCTAAAAAAAGCAAGCTATTTATTGATTAACGAAAACCTGAGTATTGCAGAGATCACTTACCAGGTAGGGTTTTCAAGTCCCAATTATTTTTCAACTGCTTTTAAAGCAAAATATGGTTGTCCCCCGTCTGAATACAAACACAGCAAAGTGAACGGGTAAACACTTTGCGGGCAGTTAAAAAGGACTTGCAGTTTTTGTAAATATGATCAATTACCAATATTTGCTTCAAAACAAATTCTTGAGATTTAAGGACCCTATTCGTTCATTTGTTTTAATTTTATAAATTACATTTGTTTAATCTTATCAAACAAGATTTTAATACCCCTGCGTGTTCTGCACCTGCCAAAGCCTGTCTCCGATGGGCTTTTTGTATTTATATCATAATATTTCAAATCGTTGAATTACTTGACCGAAAATGCAGTGCAAAATGCCTGTTTAATAACAGGAAAATCACAATTTGTTGGTTACTCCCATTATGCAAGCTTCATCAATCCTAAACGCTTTCCAGGAAACTTTGTATAAATCTGTTGTATTCTTCGCGCAAGGGTAATTCGAAATCTGTGTGCAATATTCGCTTATCAACCAAAACATGCTCATTGGTTTTGGGGTTAAATCCTTCTTTTTTTACATCTTTCCAATAAATACCTATTCCTCTTTTTTGCCATGTAGGAACGTTATTGAAGTTGATGCCATATTGAAACAACAATTCGTTTTTGGCCGCAATACTCATGCCTTCAATTTTCGAGGTAGCCTCACCTACGGTGTTATTATCTTGCCTCAAGCGCCAGTAGCAATGCGCGTTTAAAGCATTCCTGTGTGCATCTTCATTACGCCATCTGAAATAATCCTCTACCAATTTTGAGTTGGGGATTTCAGAAATACGACAATCAAAAGCCCCTACGCTTCCCAGCCCAACAGAAAATTTGGCACTGGCCTCACCTGCCAACACAGAAATATATTTCCTGATCTTTCTTCCAAAAAGGTTTTCATTGGGATGAAATAGCAAGGATATTTCATCGCTTTGTGTATAGCCATAAATCACATTGAAACCACAGGTCATCAGGTGTATTACAGTTTCAACCATTAAGTCGCGGAACCTTTCATCAAATGGCGCTTTAAATTGATGCACCTCTTTGGTGAGCCGGGTGAAGCCTCGTCCATCAATCCTGGCAATAATATACATATCAGGTAAAACGCAACGGTCTTGTGAGGTTTCGTAAACCCTCATTTTAACATCCAAATTATCAAATTTCATTTGACCATTCTTTTACGGTAAATGTGTTATTCTCGGCCGTTACATAATACAATTCATCAAACCCTTCGTCCATAGAAGGCAGGCGCAATCGCCCGTAAGTTCCCTTTATTCCAATTTCAGGAATTTTCTCGTTGCCCCAACGCTGGTTATTACGATCCAGGGCATCGGTCAGTTTTGATTGAAAATAATATCCGGTTACTTTGAACTTGTTTGCTTTTGCAATGGCTATATATTTAGCCCTTTCTTCTGGAGAAGGATTAGTATTGTCTATTACAAAAGGGTGAAACGTGAGAATACAGGTTTCAATAAACCGGAGTTCTTTGTTTCTTGTATTTAATTGGTCTAAGGAAATGCGCATGTGCGTTTTAAAAAACTTCTCTTTAAAAAAAGTAGTTTTCCCAGTTGCCTGAATGCCACAAAATATTACTGCTTCCATTGTACAAAGCCATTAACTGTATAAATACAAAAAAGGAAGAACTATTGCTATTTCTTCCTTTTTTGCGTTTTGCGGAGACAGGGATTTGTATACACACCTGTTTCCCGCTTTAAATTGATATTTTAAGGGTTTTCATTTTCGAACTAATCGATTTACTCACCACTTTTATATTTTAAAGATTAGCTGCAAATGCTGCATTCAAATATACTAAAATCGATCTGTAAATAAACCGGGTCGATCTGTTCTGAAGGCTTTCATGTAAAACTAACCTTCGTCACACACGCAGGTGCTTTTTTATGAAATACACCAAAAACGGTTGACTCCTTATTAAAAGCTTATTTTAATTTATAGATCGCGCAGCCCGCCATCAACCAATAGTTCGGTGCCTAACAGATAACTTGAATCGTCTGATGCTAAATATACTGCTGCGGCTCCAATTTCAGAAGGCTTACCAAGGCGTTTTACCGGTGTAAAGTTGCCCATGTTCTCTGCCATTTGCCTGGCTTCATCAGCAGAACTTGCGACTGTATTGAACACCGGTGTATCAATTGGACCCGGGCTCAACGTATTCACGCGAATTTTCAACGGTAACAAATCTACCGAAAAGCTCCGCGCTAAAGAACGTACCGCAGCCTTGGTGGCAGAATAGGCTGCATGATTTGGCACACCTTTGCCGTTTACAGTAGAAGATATCAAAATGACCGATGCGCCTTCATTCAACACTGAAATCGCTTTCTGGACTGTGAAAAATGCGCCTTTAAAATTAACATCGCTTACTTTATCAAACTGTTCTTCGGTAAAGTCTGCCAATGGATTAAGCACATATACGCCTGCGTTGGCTACCAATATATCCAGTTTTCCAAATTGTTCAGATACTTGCTGGTAGATCTGTTCCAGATCGGTGAGACTGGAAACGTCGCCCCGGAAGCCAGTGGCTTCGCTGCCCAGTTCTTTTACGGCACTATCCAAAGCCGACTGATTCCTGCCTGTAATAATAACCTTTGCGCCTTCCGCTATAAATGATTGGGCAATACCTAAACCTATACCGCTGCTTCCGCCTGTGATCAGGGCTACTTTGTTTGTTAACTTTTTCATAATCTTTTTACTTGTTTTGTTTGACTATGCAAAGTTGCCTCACAACTGATTTTCCGGAGATGAAGTAGATTAGGAAAAAAGGTTGAACTACTTCAACTTTTTGGCTTAACCCGTTGATTGCGGATTTTGGAAAGAAATTCAGTGGTCATACCCAGGTAGGAAGCTATAACGTACTGAGGGAATCTATTAACCATCAACGGATATTTCTCCATAAACAATTCATAGCGTTCTTCGGCAGATTGAGTGAGGCTGCTGATAATTCGGCGTTGCATGAATGCCACCGAGCGTTCGGCCAGGATGCGGAAAAAAGTCTCAAATTTATGGTTTTCAGCCTTTAGCTTAATTTCCTGCTCGTGTGTCAACTGGAATAACAGGCTATCTTCCATGGCGATGACAAACATGCTGGCCGGCTGCTGAAATATATAGCTGTTGTAATCGGATATCCACCACTCCTCAACTGCTAACTGAATGGTATGATCCTGCCCTTCGTCGCCAACTACGTACGCTCTTAAGGAACCATCTAAAACAAAGTAGCGGCTTTTAGCGGTAAAATCGGGTTGGATAATGAACTGTCTTTTTTTTACTCTGTGTTCTTTAAAGGCTGCTGCAAATTGTATCCCCTCGTCCTCTGTCAAGGCAACATGCTTTTTAGCATAGCTAATAATAGTATCCTGGTGGCTCATATAATTAAGGTCTGAATAACAAATATAGAGAATTGAGATATTGAACTACTTCAACATCCTTTCCTAATCTACTTCATTGAAACGGGGAGCGCCCTCATGCCACCTTTGTAATGTCAACAATGACGTAACAACAATTAAAAAATTCAGCATAATGGAAACTCAAACAAATTTCACAGTGCCCACCAGATCAGAAGTATCAGCCAACAACCAGGCAATTTTTGATAGCCTTCAAAAAGGTTTAGGTTTTGTACCAAACCTGTATGCTTATTTCGCAAAAAATGAAACTGCATTAGGCGACTATCTTACATTGCAAAATCGCAAAAGCACGCTGCGTGGTAAAGAAAGAGAAGTGGTTAACCTGGTAACCAGCCAGATCAACGAATGTAATTATTGCCGGGCCGCTCATACTGCTTTAGGCAAATTGAATGGTTTCACAGATGAACAGATACTGGATATCCGCCGCGGTCATGCCCCCTTTGATAACAAACTGGATGCTTTGGCCAAATTCACAAAATCAGTAGTTCAGAACCGTGGCCGCGCCACCCGGCCCGCAGTTGAAGGCTTCTTCGCAGCAGGCTATACTGAAGCCAATCTCATCGATGTTGTTATCACTGTTGGCGACAAGATTATCACCAATTACATCCATAACTTAACCGAACTCGAAATAGATTTCCCGATTGCAGAGGAAATATAATCAAGATACAGGCAGTGCGGAGCGTGGAATTTTTCAGCTCCGTTTTGAAAATAACACACAAATCATCAATTTTTTAACACATAAAATTTAAAAGTCATGTTAACACTATCAAAAAAAATCGCGGTATGGAACTTGCCGTTTATTATAACCACATTCGGAATAGTAACTATTTTGCTTTGGATCGGTTCATTTAAGTTTGAAGCTGTAGAAGCTAACGGAATTGCACCTTTGGTTACTAACAGCCCATTAGTTAGTTGGGATTACAGTATTTTTGGTGTACGCACCGGTTCTTCGCTTATCGGCATCACCGAAATTATTGCTGCCTTATTGATTCTCGCCGGAATATTCAAACCCAGCCTGGGGCTGATAGGTGCCGCAATATCAATAATCATATTTTTTGTAACCAGTACTTTTGTTTTATCAACCCCTGGAGTAGTGCACATCGTCAATGGCTTTCCACGATTATCCGATCTGGGTTCATTCCTTTACAAGGATATTACCGCTTTAGGCGGATCCCTTTACCTCTTTGTACATTTTGGTGAAAAGGCAAAAGTTTAACGTTTTTTAATATTTAGAAGTGCAGACTTGTTTTGAGTCTGCACTTTTGGTGTTTAGGCCTTTATACTTTCCTGAGGTGGTTGACAACACAATACTTATCATCTTACAGCCTGAAGCCGTTCGGTCTAAACCCAAATCAAGCGGGTCTTTTAGTATTAAGTTCCAATTGAGCATCCGGAAGCAACTTCATCTTGATTATCAAAAAGTTGATGCTATAAAACTGTGAATGAAAAATAAAATCTTATAACCGAGTACCCAAATTGCCTGTTATCCCTCCGGGGTTAATCATCCCGGCATAATTTGCATATGGGCCTTCAACCACAAAATAGTTACAACCTTAACACACTAAACGCCGCAAATGCAAGTTATTTATGCAACTTTAAACCTTGACGATGCTGTTGTCATTTTCCAAATTGCTAAAATATCTGCCGCTGGCAGTCTTCCTCTTTTGTTTTACCTCACTAAGCGCCCAAACTAATTACAGTACCCTTGTTTCGCAGATTGATTCGTTAACAAACATTGGCCTGCCCAAATCCGCTCTCATACTTACCGAACGTCTTGATTCCGCTGCACGGAAAAATGCCTATTTACCTGGGCAAATACAGGCGGCCTTTTCTCGTGTCAGCTTGCAATCAACGCTCGATGCAGATGACCAGGCAACCAACATCGAGGCTTTCCAGATCCGGATCAGAAAAGCTGATTACCCGGTAAAACCCATTCTGCAATCTTTACTGGCCCAGTTATATTGGGTGTATTATCAGCAAAACCGTTACCGCATCAGTCAGCGTATCAAGCAGCAGCATCCGGATAAAGATATCAGAAACTGGGACACCCAAACCATATTCAATCAATGTAGCAATTTATATGAGCTTTCGTTGGCTGATGCCGTAAAAGAGCAAAGCACACCGGTAAATATATTGGGGGATGCCTTAAAAGGAGATACATCAACAAGGTATTTAAGACCAACCTTATACGACTTATTGCTACATCGGGCGCTTGATTTTTTTCTCTCAAACGAAGCTACGATAACTCAACCCAGGCTATTATTTACGCTAAATGATCCGCTTTATTTTAGCGATAGTAAGTCATTTACCAATTTACGAATTGCAACAACCGATACCTCTTCAGTTTATTATAAAGGGATGACGTATTTGCAGCAAGCAACGCTTTTCCACCTGCAAAAACAAAATACGGATGCGTTAGCTGATATTGATTTGAAACGGATTGAATTTGTAAATACCCATTCTTCACGTGTTGATAATGACACGCTGTACGTTAACGCGCTACGTAATTTCGTTACCGGGTTTTCATCAAGTCCGATAAGTGCGGATGCGCTTGTTTTACTGGGTAAGTATTATTCAGAAATGGAAAACCTGGCAACAGCCCTGCAGTACTACAGGCAGGCAGTTGCTGCGCACCCGGAAAGTACAGGAGGGAAAAATGCGGCAAATTACATTAGGCAAATTACACAAACAACCGTGACAGCCTTCATTGAGGATGTCAATATACCGGGCAGGCCCCTTCTTGCATCGCTCAATTACCGGAATATCAAAACTGTAAAAATAAAGCTTTATAAAATTTGGGCGACACAATACAACCAAATGGCCGCTATGCATGATGAGCGGCACCCTGCTTTTAATTATACCCTACAGCCTATCCCTGAAGTATTTGATTATTTGAAAAAGCTTAGGCCTTTAAAAACTGAAACACTCCAACTGCCGGCTGCTGACGACTACCGGCCTCATATCACCGAGTTTAAGATTGATGCACTTAATAAAGGCGTTTATGTACTTGTTATAGAGGATCCCGCAACGGGCAGCGATGAAACACGCCAGCTAACTACATTTAAGGTGAGTGCTTTAACGTCAGTAAGCAAGCGTTTGCCAGATGGGCGTACACAGTTCAGCGTTTTAAACCGGGAAACAGGCGTACCGCTGCCAGGTGTACAGGTAACAACTAATGAGGCTAACGTGCAAATCAGCGATGCAAACGGCAACTGCTATTTTGATTTAGGCGGGATGAACCAGTACGCCATTAAGCTTACCACGGCCACGGATACCTTATACAGCCCCAGGATGTTTCGGGGAAACTCAAATATACCCGACACAAACGCTAACCGCCATATTATTTTTTTCACTGACAGGGAGATATACCGGCCGGGTCAGGCAATTTACTTTAAAGGTTTGTTTATACGTATTGCGGGAGCAAAAAACTCATCACTGCGCGGCGAAAAAGTGAACTACGTTATTAAGGATAATAATAACAAAGCGTTAGCCGGGGCCCAGGTTAGTACTAATGATTTTGGTTCTTTTGCAGGAAGCTTCGTTATACCGCAAAACATTTCAAACGGGTGGATAATGATCACCACTCCATTCGGCAATAAACGGCTCAGAGTTGAAGAGTATAAACGCCCCGGATTCATAGTGAAATTTTTGCCGGTAAAAAACAGCTACAAGCCCAATGATTCAGTAACTATAAAAGGAACGGTCAAGGCATATTCAGGCTATGGATTATCACAGGCCAGGGTGGCTTTTCGTATTAGCATGTTTACACAGGTAACAGATTATCGCAAATTTGATTACCGCAGGTACCGCTCGGCGCTTATTACCGGAAATGTAGTTACAGACACTGTGCAAACCGATAGCCTTGGAGAATTTGAAATCAAATTTAAAGCCTCAGTAAATGCCCCCGACGACAAAAATCTATCCTATCATTACAGCTTAAACGCCGATGTTACCGCCGGGAGCGGCGAAACCCAGTCAGCAAATACCAGCCTCATCGTTACTTCAAAAAACATAGAGGTTTTTGCAAACGTTCCGGAAAGGATAGCTACCGGTGATAGTTCTGAAATAACGGCCAGTGTTCAAAACCTTAACGCAATTAAGCAAAGCGGGCAAATAAAAATAAACATCTATGCGATCAAAAATCCGGGCCGCATATTTAAAAACAGGTTATGGAACAAACCTGACACCTATTTGATGAGCCGGGAAGATTACCGGAATAATTTTCCGCAATACGCTTATGCTGATGAGGATAACCGCGAAACATGGCCTGTACAATATGAGGTGGGCTCGTTCAGCCAACACACTGATGGTAAATCGCCGGTGATATTTGATCTCAGCCAGCTAAAAAATCAACCAACAGGATCGTACAAAGTGGTGATAAACGCTCAAAATGAGCAGGGCGATACCGCTTCTCACACCTATTTTATCAACTTATTTAATAAACCTGCACGGCCTCAGGGAGCCTCCTTTTGGGTTGCGCCAGCGGGTAAGCAATATACCAGTAATAACACTGCCAATTTCATGGTAGGCTTAGGTGCAACAAGTCACGTACTGATGGAAAAGTACAGTAATGGAAAATTGGTATTATCAAAATGGCTGCATTTAAAAGGTAAAGACCAGCAACTGGTAAGCATCCCGGTAGATACAGGTGATAATGATCAGGAGATCCAATTTTTAAGCCTCTTTGAAAATAAGATGTATACCGCGCGTGAAATGATTGGCAGGCCCGCCCTTTCTAAACAGCTGACCATTAAATTCCTTACATTCCGGGATAAACTGCAACCCGGCGAAAAAGAAGAGTGGAAGCTTCAGGTATCAGGCACAGACAAACAACAGGCAGAAATGGTTGCGGGCCTATATGATGCGTCGCTTGACCCTATTAATGGCGCCCAACCCGGCACAATAAATTATGTTTTGCTAAATTATTTAATTAACCATCGTTCATTTATGACTTACGCTAATACGTGGACGAACATACCCCAATACCAATCATCAACACAACCTTTCAAACACGTTAATTTCTATTTTTCGCCAATTGAACGGAATTATGAACGGCTCCTGATGTCAACAGTATACGCCGATGCCAATCAGATCTTTGCCTCCGTTGAAACTACTGACGCATGGGGGATCCCAATTGCAGATCCGGGACAATTGAATTACAAAGGAGACCCTAATATGGTAATCAGTGAACCTGTTGGCAACAGTAAAATCATGATCGGTTCATCAACAACACGGTTAGATGGCAAGGGGCATACAGGGACTCCATACCAAAATCCGCCGCAAACAGTCATGAGGCAGGTGGTTAATGATTATGGCGACCAGGCAAGCCTGGTGCCCATTATCATCCGTAAAAACTTTGCTGAAACAGCTTTTTTCTACCCTCAATTACATACCGACGAAACTGGAAACATCCTGCTTGATTTCACCTTACCCGAAGAGCTGACTACCTGGCACTTTAAAGCTTTTGCCCATACCAAAGATCTTAAAACAGGATATATAGAGCGCCAGATAGTAACCCAAAAAAAGTTAAGCATCATAGCCCGTGCACCCCGCTTTTTACGGGAAGGAGATACGATAGTTATTTCGGCTACACTGGCCAATTTAACTGCTTCGCCACTAAAGGGAGTAGTTGAGCTGAAACTATTTAACGCACTTAACATGCAGCCAGTGAGCTGGTTTGCAAATATCAGCGATTCCAAACAGGCATTTGACCTGTCTGCAGGTACCAATAAAGCGGCGACATTTAAACTCATTATCCCGGCCGGCACCGAAGCCCTCACCTACCGGCTTACTGCAACGTCGGGCCAATTCAGCGACGGGGAAGAAAATACCATCCCGGTATTGCCAAACCGTATGCTGGTAACCGAATCGATGCCAATGATGGTACGTGGCGGCCAAACAAAGTCATATACCTTTACAAAACTCGTCAGCAAAACCAGTTCTACCCTAAAAAGTAAAACCCTTACACTTGAATATACTCAAAACCCTGCATGGTACGCAGTACAGGCATTACCATACCTTATGGAAGCACCGTATGAATGTTCTGAGCAAGTGTTTAACCGATATTATGCTAACAGCTTTTCAACCGATATGGTTAATAAGCTGCCGGCCATAAAACAGGTATTTAGCAGCTGGAGCAGTAATAACAGTTCTGAATTATTATCAAACCTCGAAAAAAACCAGGAACTGAAAGCTACCTTGTTAGAAGAAACGCCGTGGCTAAGGGACGCGCAGAATGAATCAGAACAAAAGAAACGCATGGCATTGCTTTTCGACTTAAACAAGATGAGTTACGAACTGCAAACCAACCTGAACAAACTCAGAGACAAGCAACTGCCCGACGGCGGGTTCCCATGGTTTGGCGGTACATTTGCCGACAGGTACATTACCCAGAACATACTGGCGGGTATGGGGCAGTTATATCAGCTGCATATGGTAAACCTCGCTGACATGGAATTTAAAAACATTGCGGATAAAGCTATGGCTTACCTGGATAAACAACTGTTATCTGCATCTCAACACCAACATGATTTTAATACCCGTACACTTGATCAGTTAGAAATCCATAGTTATTATGCACAAAGCTATTTTACCGCCCGTACAATTCCCCCGGCTTCCAGAGATCTTTTAAACAATTATCTTGACAGGGCGGCAAAACAATGGGTGCAAAAAACAGTGTTCGAAAAAGGGATGATAGCTTTGACCATGCTCCGCAATAACAGGCCAAAGGTTGCGGCGGCTATCATTAAATCGTTAAAGGAAATTGCCGGATATTCAGCTGAAACGGGCATGTACTGGGCTCAAAATAAACCGGGCTATTATTGGTATCAATCGCCAATTGAAACACAAAGCTTACTTATTGAGCTTTTTACCGAAACCGGTGGCAATGATAAACAGTTAGACGAAATGAAAATATGGCTGCTGCGCCATAAACAAACCAATAACTGGCAAACAACCAAGGCTACAGCCGCAGCTTGTTATGCCTTATTGATGAAAGGCGGCAATAACCTGCTCACCGATGCCCATACATCCATAAAACTAAATGGCGAACCACTGGAACAGCTAAAACCTGCTGTTAAAGCTGATACAGGAACAGGTTATATCAAAACTACCTGGATGGATGAACAGGTAAAACCGGCAATGGGAAAAGTTGAGTTAAAAAACACCGGCAATGCCATCAGCTGGGGTGCCCTGCATTGGCAATACCTTGAAAATCTTGATAAAATAACGCAGTCGCAAACCAATATCCATTTAGAAAGAAAGTATTTTATTGAACGACAAACTGCAGGCGGTGTGGTTTTAACACCAGTTAGTGCAAGCAATAATCCGCGAACCGGCGATAAACTTAAGGTGGTCATCAACATGAAAGCTGATTTAAACTTCGAGTATGTGCAATTAAAGGATATGCGCCCCGCTGGTACCGAGCCGGCCGATGTACTATCTGCTTACAAATACCAGGATGGGCTGGTTTACTACCAGGTAACGAAAGACACCGGTACTAACTTCTTCATCAGTACACTTAACAAAGGTAACTATGTATTTCAATACGAGCTTAGGGTGGTACAACCGGGCAGTTTCTCTACAGGTATAACAAGTGTCCAATGCATGTATGCGCCGGAGTTTAACGCACATGCCGGCGGTGCACGGATCAACTTTATGCGCTAACAGCGTGTAAAGTTGTGGGTTACCAAATGCCACAACATGCCACGCCTGGTACTTGCTTTTCATCAGGGTTAACCGCTATCAACGTATTCGCCTTAAAAGGGTGCTTGTAAGTTAGTGACGTATTAAGCATTTGACATAAAAACAAACCCCCACAATCAATGATTGCAGGGGTTTGAAAATTTATTATTAAAATCTGCGGAGAGGGAGGGATTCAAACCCCCGGTACCTGTTACAGTACACCTGATTTCGAATCAGGCACATTCGATCACTCTGACACCTCTCCTTATAAACTGAACGTTAAACAAAAAATCCTGCTGGCGCAGGATCTGTTTATCTTCTTGGCGGAGAAGGAGGGATTCGAACCCTCGGTACCGTTTCCAGTACGTCAGTTTAGCAAACTGATCCTTTCGGCCTCTCAGGCACCTCTCCATTTCGCTTTTTATTGACGTTCTGAAAATCAAAACCTCATAAAAACCGCAATCCAAAAATAAAAAAAAGCCCTTAGCTTGGGCTTTTGCGGAGAGGGAGGGATTCGAACCCTCGGTACCGTTTCCAGTACGTCAGTTTAGCAAACTGATCCTTTCGGCCTCTCAGGCACCTCTCCGTTTTACTTTTAATTTATTATCCCTTTTTCAGGGACTGCAAATATAGTAATTCAAGCATCCCGTCAAAAAAAAAAATGATTTTCTAATAATCAATCCGCACATGGTAAATACTCATCAGCATCCGCTTAAAAATAGCTTTAATGGTTTCGATATCTTTTAAAGTTATATTACTGTCTTTCAGTTGATTTTGATCGAGCTTGTATTTCACAATGCGATCTACCAGTACGCTGATCGATTCTTCATCGGGCTCCTTTAGTGAGCGCGAAGCAGCCTCAACCGAGTCCGCAAGCATCAAAACCGCTCCTTCTTTGGTGAAAGGAATGGGTCCGGGATAGCGAAAAATGTTCTCGTTAATGAATTTTTCGGGAAAATTCTTCAATGACGACTGGTAAAAATAATCCACTCGCGTGTTACCATGGTGTGTGCGGATGAAGTCAATCACAACTTCGGGCAAATTAGCCTTGCGTGCCATTTCAATCCCTCTGCTCACATGACGGATGATGATCTGGGCGCTTTCCTCATAAGGCAGCTTATCATGCGGGTTAAAGCCTGAGCTTTGGTTTTCAATAAAGAATAACGGGTTCTCCATTTTACCAATGTCATGATAAAGCGCCCCTGCCCTAACCAGCAGTGCATTGCCACCAACGGCATAAATCGCGTTTTCGGCAAGGTTAGCCACCTGTAACGAGTGCTGAAAGGTACCAGGAGCATTAAAGGCCAGTTCGCGCAGCAAAGGTGCATTGGTATTGGTGAGCTCGATGAGCGTAATTTCGGATGTGATGGCAAATACTTTTTCAAACAGGTAAATGAGGGGATAAGCCAGCAGTGTAAGCAGTACGCTAACCACGAACGGTAAAAAGTCCATCCAGTCGATATTCAGGAAATCGCCCTCGCGGATAAAAGTGATCCCCAAAAATGCAACGAAGTATGTAAAGATGATGATCACTGCCGAGATCAGGAATTGCTCGCGCCGTACCAGGTTTTTTATACTGTAAATGGATACCATGCCCGCCGTGATCTCATAATAGGCAAACTCAAAGCTGTTGGGCACAAAAAAGCCGGCTATCAGCACTACCAGCAAATGGATGTTAAGCGCCAAACGGGTATCAAACAATATGCGGATGATGATAGGTACTATACAATAAGGAATATAATACAAATTGGTTGGGAACTGCAATTTTATCGCCAGCGATAAGGTTGCAAGCATTGTAGTAATTACCAGTAATATCAAACTTACCAGCCTGTTATCGGCATAAATATCTTTACGGAAAAGGTAAAGAAAAATCATGAGCAATGATATGGCTATCGCCACAAGGAAAAACTGGCCCAGCAATACCAGGTTCCGGTTACCGTTAACACGGGCATTATCCTCAAAAGCTTTTTTAAACGACTCCAGCTTTTGAAATACATCATCATTAACTACCGAACCTTTGTAAACTATCACCTCCCCTTTTTGAACCATGCCACGCGTCACCGAAAGCCCGTCTATCACTTCCTTTTCAAGCCTTGAAGTAAGATTATTATCATAAGCAAGGTTATTTTGCAATCGGTTACTGATCAGATCAAGCAGGAAGGCTTTATCCAGATCAGTATGCTTGCTTAATATCTTATCGCAGTAAGCCTGTGCTTTTTCTTTAGTAAACAGTTCATTAGTATTTTTATCAGTAGCAACATTTTTGTCCAGGATCCTTATAGAATAATTCTCTGAACTTTGCTGGTATTTGGCGTTAGGCTTAAAAACCCCTGTCTGATAAATTTCCGTTAATAAATCGGTACCTGCAGCAATATACTTTGGCTTCAGCTTATCGTTAATACCGGCATTGTGCCATTTAATTTCCAGATCGGCTTTAAAACCTTCAATCTGTTGGTTTTGCATGCCTGCATCAAGCTGATAAATTGGCATAATGCTTTCCAATGCCGATTTTTGATCGGCCATGATTTCCTGCGGTGTTTTTAATATGGCAAAATTATAGGGCGATACCAGGTCTTTCTGGTTCCAGATCCTTCCCTTTTCGTGCTCGTAGCTAAACTTTGCCTGTTTAGGCAAAAAGTAAACAATAAGCACGATACTTATCAGCATCATCAAAAACTTAACATTACGGGCGTATTTGCGCAGTAAAGCCTTTTGGCGCGAAGTGGATAGTTTTGCCATTTAAGTGATTAACCTGCCAAAAATAATATAAGTTTCTGTTATATGCAGTTTTTCTTGTTTTTGTAAAAATAAATTTGATATCTTTATGATATCATTTTAAAATCAAACTAAATCATGAATCCTGAAAAAACTATCAACCCGCCGTCCGGCTTTGCCGTGTTTGTTCTGGCCATTGTTTTAATAATTGTAGCTGTTTTCTGCTTTGGCTACGGCCTGGAGGTTATTGGCTTCATATTAACTCCAATCAGCATCATATTTTTACTTCCGGGTATCATCATCGTTAATCCTAACGAATCAAAAGTGCTTACCCTTTTCGGTAAGTACGTAGGAACTGTAAAAACAGACGGTTTTTTCTGGGTAAACCCTTTCACTGTTAAGAAGAAAGTATCATTAAAAGCATTTAACCTTAACGGGCAGCAATTAAAAGTGAACGACAGCATTGGTAACCCTATTGAAATTGCGGCCGTTATTGTATGGCAGATCAAGGATACTGCCGCTGCCGTATTTGCGGTTGAAAATTATATTCAATACGTAAACATCCAGAGCGAAGCAGCAGTAAGGCATTTGGCAAACTCATTTCCTTATGATAACCTGGAAGATGAAACCGCAGCTATTACCCTGCGCGGCGGTGCCGAACAGGTAAGCACCATGTTGGAGAAAGAACTGAACGAAAGACTTGACCGTGCCGGCATTGAAGTACTGGAAGCCCGTATCTCGCATTTGGCCTACGCACCCGAAATTGCACATTCCATGCTGCAGGTACAGCAGGCATCAGCCATTATAGCTGCGCGTAAACTTATTGTTGAGGGCGCGGTTGGCATGGTTGAAATGGCGCTGAACAAACTCTCAGAAAAAAACATAGTAGAACTTGACGAGGAAAAGAAAGCAGCTATGGTGAGCAACCTGCTGGTAGTATTATGCGGTGACAAGGCCGTTAACCCAGTTGTTAACACAGGTACATTATACCATTAATATTTATTATGGATCAGTTCAGAAGTTTTGACCAATTGCGTGTAACCGAGCTACCCGTACTAAGGCATGGCTTTTGGCGGCCATGGTATGAACTTACCGACGGGCAGTTCAGCTATGGAAAGCTTACTTACACAGGTGCTTTAAAACGCAGATGCACTATTGAAGTTGCCGGCGTTATCTGGATGATAAAACGCAGAAATTGGACAAGCCGAAAACTTATTATTGAGCAGCCCGACGGTATGGAAATGGGCTTAATAACTCCAGAGGTTTGGAGCCGTAAGGTTACACTGCATTTAAACAATGGGCTTACGGCTACTTTTTATAATAAAAAAATATTTTCACGCACCTGCACCTGGGTAAATGAGCATCTGGGCGATATCCTGAATGTAGAAACCAAGGTATGGAGCCGAAAACAACCTTTTATTGTAAAAATCGATCCGGACATGATCAAAAAAGTACCAGAATTACCATTATTGGCGTTACTGGGCATAAATTTAGTTTTGTTAAAACAGGCCGAAGCAGCGGCCGCAAGTTGATATGGCCGAAAAAAAAGCATTTGTATTACGCATTAACCCCGATATGCTGAAAGAGATTGAGAGCTGGGCTGCCGAAGAATTCAGGAGCACCAACGGCCAGATCGAGTACCTCATGCAACAGGCCCTGCTTGCGCGTAAAAAGGGGGCTAAGAAGAAAAAGGAAGATAGTGATCAGTGATTGGAGGTTAGAGGTTAGGACAACAGGCAAATTCGATAAATTCTTAATTCGTTTAATTCTAACTTCGATTACGCAAAACCAACTAATCTCTAACCTCCAACCTCTAATCCCCCTTAATTAATTTATTATGCATGCATAGTATTTTCTTTCATTCAAATCACTAAATTTGCCCACCAATTTTAATGAGGGACACATGAAAGAAGTAGTAATAGTAGCCGCCACACGCACGCCTATAGGTAGTTTTGGAGGAAGCTTAGCCGCCATAAGCGCTACGCAATTGGGTGCGGCGGTTATCAAATCGGCAGTTGAAAAAGCAGGTTTACGGGCCGACCAGGTTCAGGAAGTTTATATGGGCAACGTAATGTCGGCCAATATTGGGCAGGCACCGGCAACCCAGGCGGCTATATTTGCTGGGCTCCCCTATCTGCCCGCCACAACCGTTAATAAAGTTTGTGCATCGGGCATGAAGGCCATTATGCTGGCGGCCCAAAGCATAGCGATAGGGCAAAATGATATCGTAGTTGCCGGCGGTATGGAAAGCATGAGCAATGTGCCTTATTATCTTGATAAAGCCCGCAATGGCTACCGTTTAGGCAACGGGCAAATTATTGACGGCCTGGTAAAAGATGGCCTATGGGATGTTTACAACGATTATCACATGGGCTCCGCAGCCGAACTTTGCGCTACCGACTGCAATATCAGCCGTGAAGAGCAGGACGCCTACGCTATATTATCATATCAACGCGCCCAAAAGGCACAGGCAGATGGTAAATTTAAAGATGAAATAACGCCTGTTGGCCTCAAAGATAAAAAAGGCGATATCACTATGTTTGCCGAAGACGAGGAGCCGCAAACAGTAAAGTTTGAAAAGATCCCTTCGCTTAAACCCGTATTTAAAAAAGATGGTACAGTTACAGCAGCTAATGCATCAACCTTAAATGATGGCGCTGCGGCAGTAGTGCTTATGAGCCGCCAAAAGGCTGACGAGCTGGGCATAAGGCCGCTGGCCAAAGTTGTATCTTATGCCGATGCCCAGCAGGCTCCCGAATGGTTTACTACAGCACCATCAAAAGCTATTCCGCTTGCACTGCACAGGGCTGGCTTACAAAACTCAGATATCGACTTTTTTGAGATCAATGAAGCTTTCTCTGTAGTATCAATAGCCAACAACCAGCTTTTAAACCTCGACCCGGAAAAAGTGAACGTTAATGGCGGCGCTGTTTCACTGGGCCATCCCCTTGGTGCCTCGGGTGCACGAATCATTGTAACGCTCCTGCACGTATTAAAGCAAAACAACGGTAAATACGGCGCGGCCGGCATTTGCAATGGCGGTGGCGGTGCCAGTGCAATGGTTATTGAAAATTTACGTTAATATTGTGCGCAGAGGTGTCATCCTAAGCCTGTCGAAGGACGTGGGCATACACCCAGCCCGCTATGCTTCGACGAGGCCTGCATGACCCGTTTTAAATTTGTAGCGGCAGGCGCGATGACACGATGTAACAATACGCTCATCTAATTAAATAAAATAGTGACAAAAAAAGCTCTTCTGACCATCTTTTCCATATTACTTTGCCTTCAAACTTTTGCGCAATATTATGACGAAGGTACACGACTTAAAAAGCTCAACGAGTTCCAGGATAGCCTTAACCATCTGGGCAAAAAGATTGTAAATGATGAAAATGATATGGAGCGCAAAAACGCCAACTATCAGTTTATTAAAACACTGGTACAGGCGCTAAAGATCAACAACTCGTTCCTGTTCCCCTTTGATTCGGTTAAGAGTATCAGCATTATCAACTCGCCTGATAATCGCTTCCGCATTCTGAGCTGGCATGTAACAAACCTTGATGGCAGTTATCGCTTTTACGGTACGGTACAAATAAATACGGGAGGTGCACTCAAAATGTACCCGCTGGAGGATTACTCACCATTGTTAAAAAATCCGGAAGATTCCGTAACCGACAGTCATAAATGGTATGGCGCTCAATATTATAAGATATTACCGGTTTACGGCCCCAAACCTTACTATGTACTATTAGGATGGAAAGGCAATACGGTAAAATCAACAAAAAAGGTAATTGATGTAATTTCATTTAACAATAGCATACCACAATTCGGTATGCCGGTATTTAATGGTAACGGAAAAACCCGCAATCGTGTGATATTTGAATACGCCCGGCAGGTATCTATGCTATTAAGATTTGTGCCGGAGAAAAACATTATTGTGTTTGACCACCTTGCAGCTCCCGACGGCCGGAGCAAAGATAAACCTGAAACTTATGGCCCCGACCTGAGTTACGATGGCTACCAATTAAAAGATGGCCGCTGGACCTATGTAGATGACCTTGATATGCGCAACATTGCCGATGCCACCAGTTCAGGCACTGATAATGAATATGTTGACCCCAAAAAACAGGCAGCAAAAGACCGCGCTCTTTTACCTTCAAGGCACTAAGAATAAAACCACTGAACTAAGCAAAAAACCAAAACATTTATTATATAACTTGTAACACTTTCGGTATTAAATTTCGAATTAATAGAAATATAGTACTTTAGCAAAAACTATTGACGATAATGCAAGAAATCTCTGCAACCACCACAAAAAAATCAAGATTCCCCAGAAGTGTCCCCTATATTATTGGGAATGAGGCTGCCGAACGTTTTAGCTTTTATGGCATGCGTTCAATACTTACCCTTTTTTTGGTGAAACAATTCTTTAACCCTACAGGTAGTGCCGCGCTGGCCCAACAGGCTGATGCCCACGCTAATAAGCTAAATCATTTATTTGTTATGGTGGCCTACGCTTTGCCATTTGTAGGCGGAATGGTGGCCGACTGGTTTACCGGCAAGTATAAACTCATTCTTTATATTTCTATAGTATATTGCTTTGGCCACCTGTTGCTGGCAATGTTTGATACAAGCCTCAATGGTTTTGAGATAGGTATGCTGGTTGTAGCTATAGGCGCTGGCGGTATCAAATCATGTGTTTCGGCCAACGTAGGCGACCAGTTTGATGCCAGCAACCAGGATCTGCTTTCAAAGGTTTACGGCTGGTTTTATTTCAGCATCAATGCCGGCTCTATGCTGTCAACAGTGGCTATCCCTATTGTTTATAAATATTTTGGCCCTAAATGGGCTTTTGGTATTCCCGGAATATTAATGGGTTTAGCAACCGTGATATTTTTTATGGGCCGCAAAAAATATGTAAAGGTGCCTCCTCAAGGTGTAAACCGCAATAACCTGGTGTTTATTACCTGGTATGCGCTTACCCATTTAAGTAAAAAGAAACCTGGCCAGTCATTACTTGATATTGCTAAAGAAAGCTATGATCCGGAACGTGTAGAAGGCGTTAAAGCTGTATACCGTGTAATTTCTGTATTCTTTTTTGCCCTGGCATTTTGGGCCGTTTGGGACCAGTGCCTTTCAGAATGGACGCTTTATGCAGCAAAAATGGACCGGAACATTAACCTTGGTTTTACTTCATTCCAGATAGAACCTGGTTCAATGTCTACATTTAATACTATTTTCCTTTTGTTATTCATACCACTTTTCAATTATGTGATTTATCCGTTTTTTGATAAGATCGGATTAAAGACAACACCTTTGCGCAGACTTGGTGTAGGTTTGATTTTGACGGCGTTATCTTTTGTAGTTATCGGTTTTACACACGTAAGCATTGATCATGGCGGCGCACCTTCAATGTGGTGGCAAGTGCTGGCCTTTTTAATATTATCAGCTGCAGAGGTATTAGTATCAATTACCGGTTTAGAATATGCTTATACGCATTCTCCAAAATCAATGAAAAGCACCATGTCGGGCATTTGGTTCCTGGTGGTTTCATTCGGAAACCTGATCACAGCTCTTGTTAACGGGCTCATTGAAGACGGCGGCTGGTGGGCCAAAAATCTTAAGGGTGCCAATTACGAATGGTTTTTCGTGGCTTTTATTGCTGTGTTCATCATCATATTCCTGATTGTTTCGCCACGCCTTAAAGAAAGAAACTATATTACAGATCCCTATGTAGAAAACGAGGTTATTGCCGACACTAATAACCTATAAGATATCAGCCCGAAATTACAGGATCGCGCAAGCTTTCCTGTTTTTTTGTTTGATGCCCTTTAAATTGATTATTTTCGCACCTTAAATATTTAGCTCATTTTCAAAATACTATTCAGTGCCCGATAGCATAGTAATCATACCAACCTATAATGAGAAGGAAAACATCGAGCGGATGATCCGCAAGGTATTTTCGTTGCCTCACGATTTTCATGTCCTGATTATTGACGATGGATCACCTGATGGTACGCCGCAGATAGTAAAAAGCTTGCAGGCCGAATACGATGGCAGTCTTTTTATGGAGGAACGTGCAGGAAAGCAAGGGTTAGGTACCGCCTATATACATGGTTTTAAGTGGTGCATAGCCCGCCATTACGACTATATTTTTGAGATGGATGCCGATTTTTCGCACAATCCGGATGATCTGTTAAAACTACGACAAGCCTGCATTGACGGAGCAGACGCAGCCGTAGGCTCGCGTTACGTAACGGGGGTAAACGTAGTAAACTGGCCTATGAGCAGGGTATTAATGAGTTACTTTGCTTCGGTTTATGTACGTTTTATAACCGGCATGAAGGTGCAGGATGCTACGGCCGGTTTTATGTGCTACAAGCGTAAAGTGCTTGAAACCGTGAGGCTGGATAAAATTAAGTTTGTTGGTTACGCCTTCCAGATAGAAATGAAATACACCACCCTTAAACATGGCTTTAAGCTGGTAGAAGTCCCCATTATATTTACCGATCGTACGGCTGGCAGCTCTAAAATGTCTACCCGCATTTTCCGCGAAGCATTTTTAGGCGTGATCCAGATGAAGATCAACAGCATTTTCAGAAAATACCCGGAGGGATGATTTTTTGAGGCGAAAGGATAAAGGTAAAAGGCGAAAGGTAGAAGCATTTCGCCTTTTTACTTAATCAAACACAAGTAAACCTTTCACCTTTATCCTTTTGCCTTTAACCTTATTAAAAGAAACAAACCTTTTACCTTTAACCTTTCAACTTTAGCCTAAAAAATTACTAATTTCGTTGGCAATGAATGAGCATCTTGATCCTGAACGCGAACGTCTCAGTCCTGCCGAACGTGATATTGAAAAAGTATTGCGCCCCCAGCAGTTTGAGGACTTTACCGGTCAGCATAAAATATTAGCCAATTTAAGGATCTTTGTACAAGCCGCACGGCAACGTGGCGAGGCGCTTGACCATGTGCTGCTGCACGGCCCTCCGGGCTTGGGTAAAACCACCCTATCGCACATCATAGCCAACGAAATGGGCGTAGGCATCAAGATCACTTCCGGCCCTGTTTTAGACAAACCCGGTGATTTGGCAGGCTTACTTACCAACCTTGAAACAGGCGACATCCTTTTTATTGATGAGATCCACCGCTTAAGTCCGCTGGTTGAAGAATACCTGTACTCGGCCATGGAGGATTTTAAGATAGATATTATGCTGGAGAGCGGCCCAAATGCCCGCTCGGTTCAAATTTCGCTTAATCCGTTTACATTAGTAGGTGCTACTACCCGCTCAGGCCTGCTTACTGCACCGTTGAGGGCCAGGTTCGGTATCAACTCGCGATTGGAATATTACGATGCCAAGCTGCTTACCACCATTGTATTACGCTCTTCATCGATATTAAAAACGCCTATTACCGATGAAGGTGCTTACGAAATTGCCCGCCGTAGCCGTGGTACCCCCCGCATTGCCAATGCTTTGCTGCGCCGTACCCGCGATTTTGCCCAGATCAAAGGCAATGGCAAAATTGATACTGAGATTGCTCAATATGCACTTAACGCTTTAAATGTAGACAGCCACGGTCTTGATGAAATGGATAACAAGATCCTGCTTACCATTATCGATAAATTTAAAGGCGGCCCCGTGGGCTTAAAAACTGTTGCAACGGCGGTTGGTGAAGATGAAGGAACGATTGAAGAAGTTTACGAACCGTTTTTAATACAGGAAGGTTTTATAATGCGCACCGCACGCGGGCGCGAAGTTACCGAAGCTGCCTATAAACATTTGGGAAAGATAAAGCTGGGAGGAAATCCGTCGTTATTTTGATATAAACTTACATACATCGCCACCAATTATGAATGCCAAACTAAAACTACTACTAACAACAACCGCGCTTATTTTAGGCGGTGCAACTATCACATTGGCGCAAACAACGCCATCACCTGTCAGCAGCCCTGCACCGGGTACTTCTGTTACGTCGCCTGCCGATTCTGTTAATAAAATAAAAAAAGATACTGTACCGGCAGTACACAAACCTGTCCCAACCTTAAAAGTGGGCATCATGGGTTTAAATCATGATCATATTCACTTGATATTAAGCGAATATCGCAAAGGCAATGTGAACATTGTAGGTATTGCAGAGCCTAACAAAAAACTTTGGGAAAAATTTGGCAAAGCATATAACCTGCCCGACTCCCTGTTTTTTGACGATCTGAAAAAAATGTGCACCGCCCGCAAGCCAGCTATTGTGTTAGGTTATAACGAGGTTGGCAAACACGTGGATATTGTAGAAACCTGTGCACCCCTCGGTATCTCTGTAATGGTTGAAAAGCCATTGGCCGCAACCCTTGAGCAGGCAAAACGCATGGAGTTTTTGGCGCTTAAATACTATGTAAAAGTGCTTACTAACTATGAAACCACATGGTACCCATCCTTTCAGGACGCTTACAACACCGTTAAATTGGATAGTGTAGGCATAATCCGCAAAATGGTGGTACATGACGGACACCAGGGGCCGCGCGAAATTGGCTGCAGTGAGGATTTTCTGAGCTGGCTTACCGATCCCGTTTTAAATGGCGCGGGAGCACTTAATGACTTTGGCTGCTATGGTGCCGATTTAATGACCTGGTTAATGAAAGGGCAGCGTCCGATAGCTGTAACCGCTATTGCGAGGCATTACAAACCAAATGTATATCCAAAAGTTGAAGACGACGCTACAATACTTGTTGAATATGCCAACGCTACCGGGCAAATAGAAGCCTCATGGAACTGGCCGTTCAGCATAAAAGATATGGAGATATTTGGCGCTAAGGGTTATATCCATGCCTTTGATAAGGATAGTGTGCAGGTAAAAGTTAATGATCATGTAAGAGGATATAAAGCGTCGCCGCTTATTTCGCCTGCCGATGCACCGGTAGCTTATTTTACAGCCGCTTTACAAAATCCACTTAAACACCCTGATGACCGCTCCTCGTTAAAATATAATATGATAGTGATGCAAATACTGGATGCAGCCAAACGATCAATAAAAGAAGGTAAACGCATCGTGCTGTAAGCCGTAATCAACGCTATAAATCATAAAAACCTGCAATGTTTTTCTGGCAGAAAAATATTGCAGGTTTTTTTATTGTGCGTACTTAGCTACTCTAAATCATTAAATTTATTTACAATAAAAGATAGGCATGTTATATAATTATTAATTTAGCCGCCGTTAATTAAGCAATAAAACCAATCTATAATATGATAAAACAAACATTAGCCATGTTGGCCATTTGTGCATTCGGCGCTGTTTCATGCCAGTCAAAGCCTTCAGATAAATCAACGGCCACGGTTCCCGCCGCAACTACTCCGGCTACTGCTAATGCTGCCACACAAGGTGACGCTGCTGCTATTTTAGCCCGCAAACAGGTGCCTGTGCTTTGCTATCACCAAATCCGCGACTGGAAACCAACGGATTCAAAAAATGCTAAAGATTACATAGTTCAGATTGCTGCCTTTAAAGAACACATCAAAATGCTGGCCGACAGCGGGTATCACACCATATTGCCCGATCAGCTTTATGCTTACCTTACCAAAGGCGCACCGCTGCCTAAAAAGCCTATCATGCTTACTTTTGATGATACCGATCTTGATCAATTCACGATTGCCAATCCTACCCTTAAAAAATATGGTTTCAAGGCAGTTTATTTCGTGATGACCGTATCCTTAGGCCGCCCGCATTATATGACCAAAGAGCAGGTAAAACAACTCTCTGACGAAGGTAACGTAATTGCCAGCCACACATGGGACCACCACCGTGTTGACCGTTATTCACATACCTCAACCCTGAAGATCATTGGTAAAAACGGTAAGATAACCAACCGTCCGGTTGATGACTGGGTTACCCAAATTGAAAAACCAACCAAAACTTTAGAAGAGATCACCGGCAAAAAAATGGATTACTTTGCTTATCCGTTTGGTATCTGGAACAAAGCAGCCTTACCTGAGCTTAGAAAACGCGGTTTCAAAATGGCTTTTCAATTAGCTGATAAGCGTGATCAAACTGATCCGCTGATGACTGTACGCCGTATTTTAGATAGTGGCTACTGGAGCGCTAAAACTTTAAGTAACAGTATCCGGAATAGCTTTTAACCCCCGGCTCCCTAAAGGGGGAGTTTCGGAAAATATTAAACAAAAAATGCCTTACTCTTTAGTAAGGCATTTTTTGTTTATCGCTATATGAAGATAGGCAATATGCCAATCAAAAACTCCCCCTTTAGGGGTTGGGGGGCGAACTACAGGTTTTCACCTGCCGGGCCCTGACCTTTGTTTGATGACGGCATTTTGCTGATATCCATTTCGCCGGGCTTTAAATGAGCTATCTCGGCTATTACAGTATCATCACCGGTATTTTCGCCTAACTCATCATTGTGCAGGTCCGAATCATCATTGTTCATAGCTGCTGCTTCGTCTATTGTTTCCATAATGATATTTATTTAATTCCTGTTACCCATTTTACGGCTTCATCTAATTCCTCCAGCTTATAACCGGCAAACTTACCGGGCAAAATATATTTAAACAGGTGGCTGAACTCACGAACGCCATCCTGATCGGTCACAACAGCAACCTTGTTCCACCGGGTAAAATATTTAAGGCCCAGCCTGATATTACCGCACCAGGCACCCGCTGTAAAATTTTTTATATTGGTTTCCAGCACCAATAAAAAGTTGATTCGTCCGGTTTGCTCAACGTGTTGCTCAAGCAATGGTCGTAAAGCCTTCTCGTAATCACCAATGGTAACGTGGCCCACGGCATGCATCCCTAACACATGCGCAGGCAAGTATCTCATATGCTCAAGCATGCTATAAATTCGTATTTTTTAATCAGATACAAAAACTGCACCAATAGTACGGTTATAGCAAAAGGGAGTAAACAATAATAACATGCATATTACGATGATAAAGGTGGTCGGTCATCACCTGCCTAACATCTATCAATTTCAATTATGTTATCTTTGCACAAATGCAGCAAAACAAGGCTACATACAGTCAACTCATTAAAAGCGAGGCGCAAAAGCTCGGCTTTTTGTTTTGCGGTATAGCTAAAGCTGATTTTTTGGAAGATGAAGCTCCACGCCTTGAATCCTGGCTCAAAAAAAACATGCACGGCGAAATGGCGTACATGGAGAACCATTTCGACAAACGCCTTGACCCAAGGCTATTGGTTGACGGGGCAAAATCGGTTGTCTCGCTGGGTATAAATTATTATACAGATCAGCAACAGGGCGATCCGTTATCGCCAAAAATTTCCAAATATGCCTACGGTATCGATTACCATACAGTAATTAAAGATAAGCTCAGGCAATTACTGCAAATCATCAATGACAAAATAGGCGAAGTAGGTGGCCGTGCATTTGTTGATTCGGCCCCGGTGCTTGATAAAGCATGGGCCCGTAAAGCAGGCATGGGCTGGATAGGCAAAAACAGCAACCTGCTTAACAAAAAAGCTGGCTCATTCTTTTTCCTTGCCGAACTGATCATTGACCTTGAGCTGGAATATGATATAGCCCCCACAGCTGATCATTGCGGTACCTGCACCAACTGCATAGATGCCTGCCCTACCGATGCCATTGTTGGCCCTTATGTGGTTGATGGCAGCCGCTGCATATCCTATTTAACCATAGAGCTTAAAAACGAGATCCCACCGGAGTTTAAGGGTAAAATGGATAACTGGATGTTTGGCTGTGATGTTTGCCAGGATGTTTGCCCATGGAACCGTTTTTCTGTTTTGAACACTGAACCCGCTTTCACACCTCATCCAGACCTGCTGCATCTGAAAAAAGATGACTGGCAGGATATTACCCAGGATATTTTTCAAAAGGTATTTAAAAACTCGGCAGTTAAACGCACGAAATTTAGCGGATTGAAACGAAATATCGATTTTTTAGGTTAAAGGTTAAAGGTTAAAGGTTAAAGGTTAAAGGTTAAAGGTTAAAGTGGAACGAATCTATACTTATCGGGTTTCAGAATAATATCCACAAAAAAGCCCTTGCAAATTCACAAAGGCTTCATTCAAAAAATCCTATAAATGTCTTAATTAAAACAAATCGAGTTTAGACATATGCGGGCATGCGACCGTGAGGACACGGCCGCCGGGGAAAAGTTCATGGTAATCTTCAAATCCTCAAAATCAAGGTTCAGGGATCAACCCTTTTTAAACTTTAAAGCTAACTGGGCCAGCATATCATCGTTAACGGGCTTTGCCGGTTCATCATTCTTTTTATAAGGCTTGTTTTGATGATGCTGATTTTTGGTATGATCGGGTTTGGTGTATTCCTTTTTCTGATACTCAGGTTTAGGAGCAGCAGGTTGTTGATCTGCCGGTTTTGGCTGCGCGGCTCTGTTGGCCTGGCGTTCTGCAGTTTTTTTAGTATTCCAACGCGTGTAAATTTCTTCGAGCTTACGTTTGGTATATAATGGAAAATCGCCCTGCATCATCCATGAATAATAGCTTGGTTCGGAGTTAAATACTTCCTCCACACGCTTGCCTTTATGCTTGCCAAAGTTTATTAATTCTTCGCCTTGCTCATTGTAAACCATACGACCTGCAAAATCAACCGGTTTACTCAAGTTGGTAAATGCATGTAAAGCCTCAACATCACCAACAACAGGGACTGTTTTGTTACCTTTTTTATCCTCCCACTCCACGTTTTCATAACGTTCAATCTGCGCCAATAAAACCTCCATAGTGGCACGGGTATCCGCTTCGGCCGAGTGTGCATTTTCAATCACCTTATTACAGTAAAACTGGTAAGCAGCCTTTAAAGTACGCTGTTCCATTTGGTGAAAAATGTTCTGCACATCAACAAAATGGCGCTCATCTAAACTAAATGAAACCCCGGCGCGTAAAAACTCTTCCATTAGCATCGGGATATCAAATTTATTTGAGTTGTAACCCGCAAGGTCACTATCGGCAATAAAATCGGCAATGTCCTGGCCAAGCTCTTTAAACTGCTTTTCGTTTACTATATGCTCATCATAAATACCGTGCACCAGCGACGATTCGAGCGGGATAGGAATGCCCGGGTGAACACGCCATGTTTTAACTTCCTCGCTGCCATCAGGGTTAAGTTTAATGACAGATATTTCAACTATACGGTCGGCACCGATATTGGTACCTGTTGTTTCAAGATCAAAGAAAGCCAGGGGGCGTTTTAAATTTAATTTCATTTGTCAGTGTTCAGAGATGCAAAGGTTGCAAATGTCCTAAAATTAATCAGCAGAATAAATTTTTTAATTTATTTAATATACCAATTTATTATTTAATTTGATTACCCCTAATTATCACAATTTGTATGAACAAAATTTTTCTTATTCTTTTGATTTTTATTGGCTTATCACATTTAGCTAATGCACAGGATTTTGAATCCGGAATCACTGATCAGGAGATTGAAATGGCCAAATACGATAAAGATCCCCAGGCCAACGCTGTGTTTCTGAATGAATTTGGCAATACCAGGATCGATGAGGTGAGCGATCATATCAGGCTTATTCATACATATCATGCCAAAATAAAGATCTTCACCAAGGAAGGGCTTACCCAGGGCACCATCGAGATCCCGATACATAACGGCGATAATAGTTCTGAAGAGGTTAACGATGTTACCGGGTTCACTTATTATAAAGACGACAACGGCATTATTCAAAAAGCCGAACTTGATCCTAAAAAAGTATTTACTGTTAAGGACTATAAGTATGGCAGTACCGTAAAATTTGCATTACCGGCACTGCGCCCCGGTTGTGTCATCGAGTTTAAATATGAACTTATTTCACCCTATTGGGACCATTTCAGAGGATGGACATTTCAGGACGATATCCCTAAAGTTTACTCGCAGTATGAAGTACATATCCCCGGCTTCTGGACTTTTAATGCCTCATTGCGCGGGGTACTGAAACTAACCAAAAACAATTCGGAAGTTGAACGCGAATGTTTCTCATCAGGAGGCTCGAAAGCTGATTGCTCACATATCACTTACGGCATGAAAGACATTCCGGCGTTTGTTGACGAGGATTATATGACCGCCCGTAAAAACTTTTTATCTGCCATTTATTTCGAACTTGTTGAGGTTACCAATCCGTATACCAGCGTACGAACGGTGGTAACCAAAGAATGGAGCGATGTTGACCGCCAGTTAAAAATAGCTGATGAATTTGGCGTGCAACTAAAACGCACCAGCCTGCTCAAAGAACGCATAGCACCGGTAATTGCGGGTAAAACAGATGATCTGGAAAAGGCAAAGTATTTATACGCATGGGTAAAAAGCCAGGTAAAATGGAACGATTATATCGGCATTTACAGCAGCGATGGCGTAAAAAAAGCACTGGATACACATACCGGAAGTGTTGCCGATATTAACCTAACGCTTATTACGGCGCTTAATGCCGCTGGTCTTAACGCCGAGGCTGTATTACTTTCAACCCGCGACCACGGGATGGTAAACACTCTTTACCCTGTGCTCACCGACTTTAATTATGTAATTGCCAGGTTAACCATAGGCGATAAAACCTATTTGCTTGACGCAACCGATCCGCTGCTTTCATTTGGCCTGCTTCCTCTTAAATGTATAAACGATAAAGGCAGGGTGATCAGCCTTAATAAACCATCATACTGGATAGAATTAAGTACCCAGCAAAAGGCAGCCACCACCCGCATGTTTGACCTCACGTTGCTTGATAACGGTAAACTCAAAGGCACGATAGTCAATTACTATAAGGGTTATGATGCTTATGAAAAGCGTAAAGCCATTAAAAAATTCAATACAGTTGATGAATATGTGGAGGATTTTGACGAGAAGCAGCCTAAGTTAAAAGTACTTAAATCAGATATAACGAACCTCGACAGTCTTGAAAACCCGTTAAGGGAAACTTTTGATGTGGAGATAGAGGCTTTTGATAACACTAATCATGATAAGCTTGCTTTTAACCCCTACTTTTGGGAAAAACGCACTACCAATCCCTTCAAACTCGCTGAACGCGATTTTCCTGTAGACTGGGCCTTCGCATCTGACAAAAGGTTGGTTTTGGTAATGCACCTGCCCGCGCAATACATCGTTGAAACTCCGCCGCAGGCAGTTGCTTATTCGCTGCCTAATAAAGGTGGTATGTTTGCCACCACTTTTGAAAGCCAGGACAATAACACTTTCACTTTTTCAAATATTATGCAGTTCAATAAATCGGTTTACGATTCGGCCGAGTATCCTTACCTAAAGGAATTATTTAACAAGATCATCCTTACAGAAAAAGGTGATATGATCTTCAAGAAAAAATAATGAAAGCATTTTTAACTACACTATTTATACTTTCGGCAATAGGCTGTGTAAAAGCACAGGAGAATTATGATGTATCGCTTATTCCGAAAGAACTATTACCCTACGCAAGTTCAGTTGTACGCAACGAGGAAGTTACCGTTGAGGTTAAAGACTTTGACAATACCCTTTGCCATGTAAAAAAAGCCATAACCGTTTTTAACAAAAATGGCGACGACGATGTTGATATAGCTATATGGCATGATAAAAGCCGCAGTATCAGGGATATAAAAGGCGTGATTTATAACCAGTGGGGTAAGCCTGCGGGCAAGTTTTCGGAAAGTGATTTTGATGATGACAGTAACCACGACGGGTTTTCGCTTTTTACCGATCTGAAGATCAAACACTATCAACCCAAAGTAGCCGAATACCCTTATACCATCAGCTTTGAATATGATATCCGTTCAAAGCAATCACTTGATCTTGATAACTGGCACCCCATCAGTTCTGATGGTGTAGCGGTTGAAAAAAGCTCTTATACACTGATCTGCAAACCCGACTTCAAGATTAAATACAAGCAAACCAACCTGCCCATTAATGTGGTTACCGGCACCAACAAGCAGGGGCAACAAACATACACCTGGCAAATCAGCAATTTGAAGGCTTTAAAATATGAACCATATAGCCCCGTTTACAGGGCTATAATGCCCAGCCTGAAAATAGTACCTGAAAAGTTCATGTATCGTGGAATAAGCGGTTCGTTCACCAATTGGAAAGAACTTGGCCAGTGGCAATATGACAAGCTTAACGCCGGTCGCCAGCAACTACCGCCGCAAACCGTGGCAAAAATGAAAGAACTTACCGCATCCATAACCGATCCCAAAGCTAAAGCCCGGAAAATTTATGAATACATGCAGGGCAAAACGCACTATATCAGTATACAGGTAGGGATTGGCGGCTTACAGCCCTTTTTTGCATCTGACGTCGACCTGCAAAATTATGGCGATTGCAAAGCGCTGGTTAATTATACACAAGCCTTATTAAAGGCCGTTGATATTGAATCATACTACTGTGTTGTACAGGCCGGAAACTCAAAAGTAAGCCTCCTGCCTGATTTTGCAAGTTTAGACCAGGGCAATCACGTTATCTTGTGCCTGCCCTTTAAAAACGATACAACCTTTGTAGAGTGTACAAGCCAAAACATACCTTTTGGCTTTCTGGGCGATTTTACCGATGACCGTACGGTGTTAGCCTGTACACCCCAGGGAGGTAAATTGATGCATACGCCCAAATACACAACCCAGGCCAATCTTGAGCAGCGCAAAGCCACGTTCACATTAAGTGAAAATGGCGGCCTTTCGGGTACAATGGTCACTAATTTTAAGGGGGCAGATTATGAAGAGCGCGACCACGTGATATATGAGTCGAAAACGGAACAGATCAAAGACCTGAAAAAGATATACCCCATAAACAACCTTGAAATTGAAAGCGCGGATCTTAAACAATTTAAGGTTGAACAGCCCTACACTTCAGAAACCTTAAAAATTGCAGCTACGGATTATGGGGCGATAACTGATGGGAAAATTATATTTCTGGCCAATCCGGCCAACCGTATAACCTCGCCTTTGCGCGAGGTGCGTAACAGGCGCAATGATGTTTATATTAACCGGGGGTATACCGATGAAGACGAAATAACTTACACCCTGCCGACAGGTTACAAGGTTGATATGCGTCCCAAAAAAGTAAGTATCGAAAAACCCTTCGGAAAGTTTGAATCAAGCACAACGGTAAACGGTGATAAGCTCATTTATAACCGAAAATTACAGATTGTTGATGGCACCTACAGCAAGGATACTTACCAGGCACTTGTTGATTTTTACCAGTCGGTAGCCGATGCTGATAATGACAACGTTACGCTGATTAAAGGTAACTAAATATCACAATACCGAGGATGATGCCAAGCACCATGATCACGTAAAGCATGATTTCGGTGCCGGCAAAACGTTTATATTTAGTCCAGAATGAGTAATCTCCTTTTTTATCGGCCATGATGGGGCAAAAATATCGAAAATTGAGGCACCGATACTCGCGTAATTTGTAAAAGTTCTTTTAAAATTCCTGCTGATGGAACTGGTGCAATTTAATTCATGCCGGTAGGTACGTTTTCAATAGAGCCGGCCCTTGAAAAGTATTTGTACAATGATGGATCCCGCAGTTTAACGATGATCACTCCACGGCGTGAACTGGCATGTACTACATATCCATTTTGCAGGTAAACACCTACATGGCTAAACTGCTTGCCGTCAAAATCAAAAAATACCAGGTCGCCTTCCTTCAGGTCTTCCTCATATTTACGTTTAATAACGGTAATTTGCTTACTGGTCATGCGTGGGATAGTGATACCGTAAACCTGTTGTTCCAGCAAAAAAGTTAAACCGGAGCAGTCAACACCATCTTTATCAAGCCCTCCAAATTTGTACGGCGTCCCCATCCATTGGTCAATAAAGGCATAAAGACGTCCGTTTTGGATATCTCCTCGGCCCACACCCATAATTTCGGAGTATTTTGAAGCGATATCCGGCGAAGGGTTAACCACTTCACCCGGCTGGCCGCGCATAGCGGCCTTGCGCGAATGACATGAGCTTAATATAAATGGGGAAAGGAAAAATATAAACAAATAAAAACTACGGCGCAGGTATATGCTCATGAAGTAAAATTAACTTTAAACTTTATTGCAATGATACAGATGTTTTTAACATATCAACATGGGGTGGATGTGCAGGTGTGCGGATTTTAGATGTACAGATGCTGAAAAGCCAAACTTACGAAGTTTTAAAAACTTCGTAAGTTTCAGAGCGGAAGATCAGGATTCAATGATATGTACATTTGCACATCTGAAATCTGCACATCTAACAATTAACTCTTCACCACCCTTTGGATCTCATCCAGTTTCATGAGTGCTTCAACCGGGGTTAAGGTATTTACATCAAGGTTATTCAGCGTATCGCGAATTTTTACCAGAACAGGGTCATCTATCGAAAACATCTGCATCTGTACAGCTTGTTTTTGTACCTTACGGATACTCTCTTTAATATGTTCGCCGCCGGTGCGTTCGTTTTCCAATTTTTTTAAGATCTCGTTTGCACGCGTAAGCACTTTTGAAGGCATCCCGGCCAGTTTGGCCACATGGATCCCGAAGCTGTGCTCACTGCCGCCCGGCACCAGTTTACGTAAAAAGATAATCTGTTGCCCTACCTCCTTAACCGATACATTAAAGTTTTTAACCCGGTTAAACGAATTGCTGAGCTCATTGAGCTCATGGTAATGCGTAGCGAACAGCGTTTTAGCCCTTGCAGTCGGGTGGTTATGCAGGTATTCGGCAATTGACCAGGCGATGGAGATACCATCATAAGTTGATGTGCCGCGACCGATCTCATCCAGCAGGATCAGGCTCCTGTCACTCAGGTTATTCAGGATGCTCGCTGTTTCGTTCATCTCTACCATAAAGGTTGATTCGCCGGACGAAAGGTTATCCGAAGCCCCTACCCTGGTAAAGATCTTATCTACAAGGCCAATCGTGGCTGCTTTAGCGGGCACAAAGCAGCCCATTTGAGCCATTAACACAATCAAACCGGTTTGCCTTAACAGGGCCGATTTACCTGCCATGTTGGGGCCTGTAATAATGATGATCTGCTGGGTTTCAGCATCAAGGTATACACTGTTGGTGATATATTCCTCGCCTATGGGCAGGTTTTTCTCAATAACCGGATGGCGGCCACCTTTTATGTCAAGCGCCTTACTCTCGTTTATCTCCGGCTTTACGTAATAGTTTTTGATGGAAATGGTTGCAAAATTGAGAAGCACATCCAAACGGGCTATCAGCTGGGCGTTTAACTGAATAGGCTTTATATATTCTGCAAGTGAATACAGCAGGTCGTTATATAGTTGCGTTTCAAGCGCCAGGATCTTTTCTTCGGCACCTAAAATCTGCTCTTCATACTCCTTTAGTTCAGGCGTAATATAACGCTCTGCGTTAACCAGCGTTTGCTTGCGGATCCACTCGGTTGGCACTTTATCGCGATGGCTGTGTGTAACCTCCAGGTAATAACCAAACACGTTGTTGAATGATACTTTAAGCGATGGGATACCGGTCAATTCGGCCTCACGCTTTTGGATCTCGAGCAGATAACCTTTACCGCCAAAAGCTATCTTACGCAAACGGTCAAGCTCATCGTTGATCCCCTCGTTCATCACCGAACCTTTTACCAGCATTACCGGCGGCTCGGGGTTCAATTCGCGTTCTATCTTTTCACATATCAGTGCGCATGGGTTCAGTTGCTCGCCGATAGCGCGCAACGGCGCGCTTTGCGATGACTCGGCAATCCGTTTAATTTGCGATATGGCCGTGAGGGCTTTCCTTAATTGGCAAACCTCACGCGGGTTGGCTTTTTGTAAACCTATTTTTGAAATGAGCCTTTCCAGATCGCCTATCTGGCGCAGGTACTGCAGCAATTCTTCTCTTAACTCTTCGTTTTCTATTAAATATTCAACCACGCCCAAGCGGTCGTTAATAGCCTTGATCTGCTTTAGCGGCATCACAATCCAGCGGCGCAGCAAACGTGCACCCATGGGCGAGCAGGTATGGTCAAGCACATCAACCAGGGTAAGCGCGTTTTCATTGGCCGAACCTACCAGTTCAAGGTTACGGATGCTGAACCTGTCGAGCCAAAGGTAGCGGTCTTCCTCTATCCTGCTGATGGCCGAAATATGGCCCAGGTTGCGATGTTCCGTTTCATTCAAATAATGAATAGCGACGCCGGCAGCAATGATGCCTAAGTTCAGTTTATCTATGCCGAAGCCTTTAAGCGACTTAACACCAAAGTGTTTGAGCAATGTTTCGTTGGCGTAATCACCACTGTAAGGCCATTCATCAAGGGCATAGGTATAAAAGCGGTCGCCGTAGGTGTCTTTAAAATCACGGGTGCGGCTTTTAGGGTAGATAACCTCACTGGGCGAAAAACTTTGCAGCAGCTTGTCAATATAATCGCTGTTGCCCTGCGCAGTCATGAATTCGCCGGTTGAAATATCAATAAGCGCTATGCCGATACTATTTTTTTCAAAATGCAGCGAAGCAAGGTAGTTATTGCTCTTTTGATGCAGGATATTATCATTGGTAGCCACACCGGGGGTAACCAGTTCGGTTACGCCACGCTTAACAATGGTTTTGGTAGTTTTTGGATCTTCCAGCTGATCGCATATCGCCACGCGCTGCCCCGCCCTCACCAGTTTAGGGAGATAAGTATCCAGCGAATGGTGCGGAAAACCGGCAAGCTCAATATGTGTTGCAGCGCCGTTTGCCCGGCGGGTTAGTACGATGCCTAAAATACCGGCAGCCTTAACGGCGTCTTCGCCAAATGTTTCATAAAAATCGCCCACCCTAAACAGCAGCAAAGCACCAGGGTACTTTACTTTGATAGCATTGTATTGCTGCATTAAGGGGGTTTCTTTGGTTGTATCTTTAGCCAAGCGGTTACTCCTTCTGTTAATCGGGTAAAGTTAATGCATTGGCAGGTGTTTTAAGGCATTGTTGAAAAGTTGGATAAGTGTGGATAGATCTGGATATTGATGATAAATATCTATAGCCCTATGTTACAAAAACGCTTTTTTAAAACAAAAAAGCAGTACTTATGCTCATGGTAAGTACTGCTTTAAAGTTGTTTCACCCGGCGTTAAATTATTGAAAAGTTAACCACCTCCGGGGTATCGCCATCCGGATCAATTGTAATTGTGAAAACCTGGCTCATCTCCGATAAAATATTCAGATCGCGGGCGTAAAGCATTAAAAAATTCCCGATAGTCCTTAAACTAAACGACTGGCTAAAAACGCCGGATATTTTTTTATAAGCATTATTAAAGCTTGTGTATTGACTATGTTGCTGTACGGCATTATTGAGATTTTGAATACCCAAAATAAAATCCTTTAAATCAGATTGCAGCGAGGGGTTGGAACGAATAACACCTGCATAGGTATCGCCGAAAATCCAGTTACCAGGGTCGGCTTCGAACTGGGCGAGATGATCAGGGTTGCCCATATTTCTTACAACCTCTTCGGCAGCTGCGGCAAAATCACCGGGGTCGGTATCAGGATCAAAATCATTTAAATAACCAAGCCAAAGCCCTCCATAGGTTTGCTGCCGGGCTGCAGGATCGCGCCTAAGCTGATAATCAGAAATATAGGTCATGGAAGCCCCCATTGCCATAGCAAGATATTTAAGGTTCAATCCGCTCCAGCCGATACTACTTATTGTTTGCATAAGCAGCTTAAAAGCAGCCGGGGAAAAAAGCAACTTATGTTCTGTTAATACTTTCTTGTCTTTAACGTTAACCTTAGGAAGGTATTTGGTAACAACGGCTGTTACGTCGGCTACTTTAATTGCCCCCCATAAAACCGCAAGATCAATCAAATCCCTGAAACCGTCTTCATCCAACCTTGTGTTTTCTGATATCTGGTTTATGAGCATGCTGATGTCAAACTCGTCAATTGCGGGGATAGCCTGTTTGGAATAGCCCGCCATATCTGCTGTAATTAAACCCTTCCATGACCCGGCAGGTTTGCCCAGTCCCCATTTGTAGCCCAGTACCCTCTCCATTGAGATCTGCTGCGCTGTATTACCCAAATTAGTTCTTACTACGTCCTTTAAATCAGTATAGTCCTTCCCTAAAAGATTAAAATCAAATAGCTGCAAACCAAATCCCCAGCTTTTGCTAACCGTGATCTTTTTTTCGTTTAAATACGAATTCACCACGGCACCTGCCACTTTGCTATCCCGCAAATCATCCAGCAAACCGGTGAGCTTAAATTTCAGCAGATCTTTGTGATAATTATTATTTGCAATCAGTTCTTTTGTTGGAAGTTTAACCGACAATATTTCGTTTTCTTCGGTCAGCCTTTTATACTGATAGCTAAAACTAAGATCTAAACTGGCGTTGGCAATTGCTTTTATTTTATCCGGGATTATGGTTTTAATAGCTGCTATCTTAGCAATTAATGTATTTATTGAATCCGGAACCTTATCCAGCTTAAAATAAATCAATAACCTTTTTACCATTTCCTCCTGGTCGGCATCAGCAACACCACCTTTTATTTTTTGAAGGGCAGTATCGATTTCGTTGGCTGTATGACCAAATACCGATTCTATAATTTTTTCATATAACTCTTCAAGCTGATTTTCAAGTTCGCTGCTGTTTGTCAATCCAATTTGGATAGCAGCACCGGCACTTACTCCTGTAGAGGTTGCTTTGCCTTTTTTAAATATGACAAGGCATTCCTTATTTGGAAGTTTCTTTATGAAATAGCGAAAATCATCTTTGACAGAGAAGTTGACCGTGGCCATTAAACTTGGCGTGAGGCTAAGATCAAGCGTAACAGGAACAGGTAAAATCCCGGCAAGTAAGCTTAACGATGATGAAAAAATATCCGACCAGCTGATTTTAATGGAACTTGAAAGACTCCCTGTTACCAGGAAAGCAAGCGCATCATCCTCATCAAGATCCTCTATATCTGCCGGATCAAAAATGGTATGATAATGAATAATATCCTGCAAAAAGGCTGCATTGACGATATCAGTATTGGCGTGTTTTTTATAGAAAACAGATTTTGCATTACCCTCTGAAGTTAAAGCCAGGTCAAACCCAGCACTTGCAATAGGTAAATTTGCATCTAACTTAGCGGTTATTGCATTGGTATATTTCAAATAAGCCTCTGATTCGGAATTAAATATAATGGGGGCATCTTTTACCCCTACAAATTCATCCTCGTCTTTATCATCCTCATCGTTAAATAGCTTGACGCTAACACCGGCCCCTGCGCCAATGGTAAAAGTTACACCTTGAATATTAACAGATTCTGCACCATCGGTTTTCAGCGCAATGGGAGTTTCATCAGCCATAAGGTCTTTATCTTTTAAAACCTTAGTGGTGAGCAGCAATTCGCGCAAGGGCAAAAGAACATTCGATAAATCAATCATATACAATGAGTTAGTATTACAATGCAATTTAACATTGTATTTTAAACTTATCGTAAAATCTATAAAAAAGATGCGAGATCCAGTCTACGTAAATCAGGGAATATGCATAAAGCAATAACGTAAAATCAAAATTACTGTTACTGCTGCTTCGCCACGAGTTTCCCGTTAACTATCCTATCGGTATAATCCTGTATCAGGGCTTTGCAGTCCTGCATGCCTTTTTGCATTTCGGCGTTTGGTTGGGCGGTCATCAGGTTTTTCTCCAACCCTTTATCACTCACAGCAAAAATTCCCGTAAAGTTTTTACCATCAAAAAGGTAAGTGTAATTACCCTGCATAAACTGGTAAATATTACCTGTAGAATTGATGACCCTCGGCTGTTCATCAGGCAAGTTGCTTACCAAACTCCGCCCCCAGGACCTGAAAGGTTTATTATAGCCAATTAAACCGGCCAGCGTTGGATAAATATCCATTTGTGATGCCAGATCGGTACGGACGCCCTTAAGGTTATAGGCGCTGTTTGCGCTGTAAAACAAAATTGGTACCGCGAAACGGTTAACCTGCTTGCTGTATTCGGCATAATAAGTTTGACTGGTATGGTCGGCCGTGATCACAAAAATAGTATTGTTAAACCAGGGCTGTGTTTTAGCATAATTGAAAAAAATCCGCAGAGAATTATCGGTATACTGAACACATTTATCAATAGCCAGCGGACCGCCCTTAAACCTTGCTTTATATTTTTCGGGCAATTGGTACGGATCATGTGACGACAATGTGAACAACGTAGCCATAAAGGGCTGCTTTTGCCCGCTCAGCGTGCGCCCCATAAACTGAAAAAAGTGTTCGTCCCAAATACCCCAGATGCCGTCAAAATCTTTATCATCGTTGTATTCCGTACGGCCGTAATAATGCTGATATCCCAAAATATTGCCAAACCCCTGGAAACCCATGGAACCGTTGGCCGCCCCGTGAAAGAACGAAGTTTGGTACCCCATGCTATCACAAACCGAAACTATGGACTGGATGTGTTGTTTTGCATACGGCGATGAAGTAAAAGCATTCTGAAATGACGGGATACCGGCCAATACCGACGACATGGCATGGATAGACTGCCTGCCTGTTGCGTAGGCATTGGTAAATATGAGGCTGCTGTTGGATAGAGAATCCAAAAACGGCGTATATGATTTAAAGCCCGGTATATTAACGTCCCGGTTCATACTGCCCCAATATTCGCGGGCCATGCTTTCCAATATAATGATCACCACATTGGGCTTGGCGGCCGGTTGGGTAGTGTATAGCTTTATGGGTTTGATGTTGTTATTAATGTAAGTTTCATCCACCCAGTGCTGCAATTTATAATTATTGGTGCCAAGCGTCCGAAAAACGGCAAAAGGAGTATTCAACACAATATCGCCCTGGTTTGGAACCGTAATGTGCTTGTAGGCATCAACCATGTTGATAGGCCTGGTGCTATGCGCAAAATCGCCCCTGATACCGCCAATTACCAGTGTAAGAATAAGCAGGAATGATACTATCGACGACAGAAAATACACCTTCTTATCCGCAACAACCGCGGGCTTTTGCTTCACCCGATTGTATAGCCAGATCCAGCAAACAGAGCATAATATAAATATAATGATCACATACCAGTAAGCTTCAGAAAAATGGGTGAATAACAGTTTCTTGTTATTTTCATCGGCAAGCACATCAAGCGTAGCCTTGGTTGATCGTACCTGACTAAAACGATAGTAAATGATATCAACAAAGTTGGTAGCGTAGGCCAGTAAATTGGTAACAAAGTAAAGTATAGCCACACCTTTTTGAAACGCGGGCCGCGTATTTACTGTTAAGGGTAAAACGCTGAGCAGAATAAACAGGCTGTTGATATAAAGCAATGCTGTAGTATCAAAAGCCATACCGTAATAGCAGAGCTTAAGCAAAGCCCAAAAGCTATCCACTGCAAACAGGTGAGTATTGAATGCAAAAAACAATACCCTGGCAATAAAATAGAATAAATACCCTAAAAACAGCCTGTATAAAAGCACTTTATATTCGGCCAACCTTAATTTACTTTCCATGAAAAACGCGTTGCTTTAGTTTCCCTAAAGGTTTGACCGGCAGGAGTTGATCAAACCAAATTGCCCCGGGAGCTAATAAAAAGCGAAAGTAAAAAAAATAGAATAACAATTATTTAATACTAAATCAACAGCGATTTAATGACATTAGGTTGGCAAATGAAATGTTGAACATCGGTACGAAAGAGAAATCTTCTACACCTATACCTATAAAAGCAGGGTGTAGATGCGTCCACATGGCAGTCTTGAGAGGGCCGCGATGGGGAAAAGCGTGAGCAGGGGGTATTAAGCCGCCCGGAGATTAACAGCCCCCTGATCAAGAAAAGAACCGCATATTCCCACGCTTTGATGAGTTTTCATCTTAAAGTATGGTAATGGCGAAAACACTTGAACTTACGAATTTTATAACAGATAGAATGCTGCGCCTGCTTTATATAGAATAACTAAATGGCTTTTAATTGCCTGTACTGCCTTAAAGTGGCCTGGTTGTTTCTCTTGATCCTGTAGGGAAGCTTTTTTAGTTTTTCCTGCAATAGCATATACGATTGAAAATCGGCGTTGCCCTGCAGTTTCTTCACCAGTTTATCCAATTGATCTTCAAACTTTACAATTTGCTTGTAGGCTTCATTATTATCCCGCAAGTTGGGTAAAAACTCCCTGATAGTGCTATATACCCATACCTCAAATTTAGGGTTGAGCCAGCCGGCAAATTTCAATGCTAAAACTTCGCACATCCAGAGGCCGTCCAGTCTGTTCACAAATATCATTGCTTCCAAATCCAAAGAACTCTTTATATTATTCCCTTCAGAATTCGATTCATTAAAAGGCAATGGAATGTTCTTCAACTCTTCAATAAAGTCTTTAGTTTGCTGAAGCTTTAAAAACTCAGTTGGATTTTTCCCAAAGATCTTACCCATTTCTGTGGCATTGATCATCAGATCTTTATCGCTAATATCAAACTCAACCACCTGGTTATTAAATTCAAATTCAAAAACTGCATTTACCATACACCTGCTTTAACTTATACCTGTAATTAAACTACAAGTATACCAACAGTAATTTTAAAACTACAAAAATTAGCAAAAAAAGTTATAAACAATAAAAATACCATAAAAATTAGCAAACAGATCGCATTATGCTGCATGATAGTGAATGTGTTCCATAAAAAATAAAAGTCCCTCCCCTCATTGAAATTTAAAACATTCTAATAACTTTGCAATACAAAGTACTTTTTAATTAACATGAGCAATAACAAGCCATACTTCATTTTAACGCTGATCCTTTTCATCACAGAGGTATTCATCGGCATATATCTACATGACAAGCTCATACGCCCATTTGGTGGCGACCTGCTTGTGGTTATCCTTATTTATTGTTTTGTAAAAACCTGCGTTAATACGCCGTGGCTTAAAACAGCGGTCGGCGCACTGTTTTTTGCGTATATGATTGAAATATCACAGTACTTTAACCTGCTTGCCCACCTTGGCTTACAAAACTCAAAGTTAGCAGCTATACTGCTTGGGCATTCGTTTTCCTGGGGCGATATGCTTTCCTATACCATAGGGATCTCCATTGTAATACTCACAGAATTATTTTGCAGGCAACAAAATAGCAGCATACCAAAAATTAAAAACATATAGCATGGATTTTTTTGTAGATGAACATTCAATAGTGCGCAAGATTTGGGGCAAGGCGGATACTATCCTGTTTATTTTTGCCGGTGCCGCAGCCGAGTTTGCTTTAAATAAGGCTGTCGACTGGCTTTATTTCACCGGAAAACTCCCTGCCGACCCTCTGTCCCGCTTGTTTAGCACCGTAGCGTATTCCAGGCAGATTATTTTCTCGGAGCGTGAAGCTGCTTTAAAAGCAATTGATAAAATAAATGCCATACACAAAAGCGTTGAAACCGAACGCGGCTCCCAAATACCAGACTGGGCCTATCGTGATGTGCTTTTCCTGCTCATCGATCTATCTATCCGCTCATATGAGCTATTGGAAAAGCCGCTCTGCCTTGCCGAAAAAACTGAGGTATTTGATGTGTTTTATAACGTTGGTAAACGCATGCAGCTAAAAGGTTTGCCAATAAATTATGAACACTATGTGCAGATGCGCCAGGATCATCTTGAGCATAACCTGGTTAATAGCGCCTTTACAGCCGATTTATATCAACAATACAAAAAGCACCTTGGTTTTACCCGCTATCACATCTTGAAACAGGCACAACTGCTAACCGTGCCTGCACAGGTTAGCCTGCAACTGCCATTAGGCAAAATAGCCTGGCTCTGGCCTGTTTTAACGATCTACAAAACAGTAAAAAATCTTAAACCAGGAAAGTTTTTCAGGGATGCCCTCCTGCCAGTACAATATAAAACCCAGATTCAGGGAATGGATGAGGCATACGCCTTAAACTGATCTATGAAAACCACCCTCAAACATTTCTTCATTTTTGTGCAACAGCAGGCCCTCTCCTGCCTGTTCCCTGTTTTAGTATTTGTAATGCTGGCTCTTTCACATCTGTTTACCGGTATCCTGCCGCGCTATGACTTTATGCTGATTACCTGCCTGCTGATCCAGGCGGCTTTGTATTATACCGGGATCGAAACTAAAGATGAAGTACTGGTAATATGCATATTTCACCTGCTGGGCTTGCTGATGGAGCTTTTTAAGGTCCATTATGGATCATGGGCTTATCCCGAATTTGCTTTTACGAAAATAGGCGGCGTACCGCTGTACAGCGGCTTTATGTATGCCAGTGTTGCCAGTTACATGTGCCAGGCCTGGCGAAGGCTTGACCTGCAAATACAAAACTGGCCTAACCGGTATGTTACCCGCACAATAGGTATTTTAATATACCTTAATTTTTTCAGTAACCATTTTATACCTGATGTACGCTACGGAATAGGTGTGCTGATCCTTTATTTTTTCAGGCAGTCGGTTGTTGTATTTTATTTAAAAGGTAAACCTTACAGCATCTCAACCATATTATCATTTATGCTCATTGGCTTTTTTATATGGCTTGCCGAAAATATAGCTACCCGGCTTGGGGCCTGGCGGTATGCTTATCAGCATCATACCTGGGCAGTAGTAAATTACCAGAAAATAAGTTCATGGGCTTTCCTGGTAATTGTAAGTTTTATAATTGTTGCCGAATTGAAATTATTAAAAAATAGTACAAAAACATCGCCTATACTGTCGGCTTAAAACTGTCTTGCAAGCCCCCCATCCAGGTTTGGTAAAATTCGTGCAACGATGTGTCTTGATCACATGAAATTTCCAAATCTTAATTAAAATTCCGAAATTATAACGCCCTGATCACGCGGCAGGGGTTCCCTGCAGCCACAACATTAGCTGGAATATCTTTGGTTACCACACTCCCTGCACCTATTGTGGTATTATCACCTATGGTAACACCGGGGCAAACAATTACGCCGCCGCCCAGCCATACGTTATTGCCAATAGTTATAGGCGCAGCATATTCCGGACCTTTAATCCGCTCTGCTGCTATAACCGGGTGATAAGCCGTATAAAGCTGAACATTGGGTGCCAGGAACACATTATCGCCAAAAGTAACGCGGGCACAATCCAGTATGATGCAGTTAAAATTCAAAAACAGGTTATCGCCTGCAGTTATATTAAAACCATAATCACAGTAAAAAGGGGACTGAATGTCGATATTGCCTTTAAAGCTTCCTAATAATTGTTTTAACAGCGCGGCTTTGGTTTCCTTATCATCGTAACCTGCAGCATTGTATTGTGTAAACAGTAGTCTTGCTTTTGAACGGGCAGCAACAAGTTCGGCATCCCCGGCGTTATACAGCTCGCCGGATATCATTTTTTCAAGTTCGGTCATAGATTATGTTTGCAGGTGTAGGTTGCAAATATAGGCGCTTAATATTAAAACTTGTAAAGTACCAGCGGTTTATGCCGTTAACCTATATTACTGGCGCGCATTCCATTCCGATATGTTTTATCCTGTAATGCACTGATTTCTAATTTTAAAAAACCTTTCCCGAAATTGAAAGTTATATTAATAGTTAACTTTTTGTAAACAAAAGGAAAAAACTATGAAAAATTTAAGAATAGCAGCCGCAGCTATCGCCCTGTCGTTAGCCGGCTCATTTGCAATAGCCGATGGTCATAGGCCTCAAGATAGCGGCACCACCATAGCAAAGTATTCAATGCCTACCGATACCGTACCCGGTAAAAATAAAAAGAAACCAAAAACACCGGTACCAACGCCTGCGCCAACTGATCCGGCGCCAAACCCGAACCCGGCACCTACGCCAACTCCTACCCCCACACCAACGGAGCCGAACCGGGTGCCGATGCCTGTGCCGACGCCAACACCTGCGCCAGCCCCGACACCAACGCCAAACCCTTCGCCAACACCTAATACCCCTAACCCGGTGCCGCAGCCAATTCACCAAATATCCCTGGCCCAACACCAAGCCCGACACCTAACCCGTCGAGCCCAACAACGCCTACAAACCCTGTGCCTACTCATTAAACAAGGCACCTAAATAAAAAAGCCCGGAGCTTGCAGAGCGTCCGGGCTTTTAATTTTTTGTTACCTTAGTTTGATTAGTTTGGCATCAATACAGTGTTAACCACATGGATAACCCCATTTTTTTGGAAAACATCGGCAATAGTGATCCATGATTTGCCGCCCTTTTCATCAACAAGGTATAGTTTTTTGCCTTGAGCCATAACAGTAAGTGTTCCGCCTGCCACTGTTTTTAATTCAGTTTTTCCTTTTCCCTCTTTAACTTTAGCCCACAAATCTGCCGAGCTTAAGCGGCCTGCAACCACGTGATATGTAAGGATCTTTGTCAGCATTGGTTTGTTCTCCGGTTTTAACAGCGTTGGAACTGTTTCTTTGGGTAGTTTATCAAACGCCTCGTTAGTTGGGGCAAAAACGGTGAACGGGCCGTCGCCTTTCAGGGTTTCAACCAAACCTGCAGCTTTAACAGCGGCTACAAGTGTAGTGTGGTCTTTTGAATTTACAGCATTGTCAATAATATCTTTAGTTGGGTACATAGCCGCACCGCCTACCATTTTGGTTTGAGCATTGGCTTTAGGGGCTATTGCAAAAATTGCTAATGCAAAGGCCGCGATAATCATCTTTTTCATATGTTACTGTTTTTAATTGTTTGGGAGGAACTACGGGGAGCAATAACAGGCAGATTCAACCAGCCAACAAAAACAAGATAAAACATTGTATATCAACACATTAACTACACCCTGTTTTAGAGTAAAGCATTCAGCGCCTGTATCAAACAACCTAAGTGTTTATTATTAAAACTCCAATCCGAAGCGTTCCTGATTACGTTTATCAATCAAACAACCAATCAAAAATGCTTACCGAAAAACTTATAGCAAACCGGATCCGTGCGGTTAGGGAAGAAAGAAATTATACCCAGTTTTACGTTGCCTACAAACTCAGGGTATCGCAAAACACATTCAGCAAAATTGAGCTGGGCAACGTTAAGCTAACGCTTGCAAGGCTTATTGAAATAGCTAAGATATTAGAAATAGACCTTGTGGAATTTTTAAGAGAAGAGCACCTGTATATTATTGCACGCTAAATAATTGACCAGGCATCATATACATTATCGTTTATATTCTAAGATTGCAAGTTTGATCATCAATTTTTGATAAATTCAGCCCGGATTATAAACAATTCATGAAAACTACAACACTGATTTGCCGGGTATTGCTCGGTTCACTCTACCTGATATTCGGACTTGATTACTTTTTACACTTTATACCTTACCAGCCATTGCATACCGGTAAAGCGGGTGCCTTTATAGCAGGTTTAAAAGGCACGGGCTATTTTTATCCTATGCAAAAAGTAATACAGATAGTGGGCGGGTTATCATTAATGTTTAACCGGTACGCACCGTTTTCGGCAGTGGTGTTATTCCCTATCAGTTTAAATGTACTATTGTTCCACACATTTTTAGTACCATCAGGATGGCTTATGGGCGTTACGCTTGTAGTACCCAACCTGTTGCTGGGCTATGCTTACCGCAAATACTATAGCGGAATGTTTACGATGAAAGCCATTGGAGAGTGATCATGGCTGGCAGGCTTTTAATTGTTGCCCCCCTTCAATACCTGCCCTATCCATCCCGGGATCAGTTTCCTCCTTTCTTTCATCATCTCTACAAACTCAGATGAGTCGAAATACCCTGCCTCCAATTGCCGGGGGCGCACAAGAAATGGAAAAACAATCATGCCTGCTATATTCCACATCAGGTGGATGGGATGAAATCTAATAGTACTATCGGCCTGCAGTTCATAAAGTTGTTTGGCAAAAACGGAACCTGTTAATGTTTTAACTTTTTCAACCATAGGCAATGTGGTTTGCCCCGCAAGCACCTCGTTTACCATAAAAAAAGGAAAGTCGGGGTTCTCCAAAAGCTGATCGATGTAGTATCCCACGCAGGCATCTATCTTTTCGATGGCAGTGGTAGCTTCATCATTCAAAACAGGTTCGATCTTATCAAAAAGCTTTTGAATGGTTTCGTCCATGATAAAAGCAAAAAGGTTTTCTTTACTGCGGAAATAATAATTAACCGATGCTACGTTTGTGTTGGCCCCGGTTGCTATATCCCGCACAGTAGTAGCCAGAAAGCCTTTTTTGGTAAAGATCTGCCTGGCAGCGTTCAATATTTTCTCTTCGGTTGTAGTTTCGGCGGTGATAGTCATGGAATGATATATGTTTTCAAATTTAATCATTCAAAAACATATATCATCCGGGGCTTTTTAATGCGTATCCGCTACGGCCTTTTGGCCTTTTACAATCGGCGCTAAAAATATCAATGGAATTGCTGCCAGCATTACCCAGCCAACCACAATGTAAGCATCATTGTAACTTAGCAGTGTACTTTGTTTATTTACCGTACCATCAATGGCGGCATAGGCCATTTTTGAGGCATCAAAAAACGACTTGCCTTTGGCCATGAACCCGTGTAACAATGCGTTGTACCTATCGGTAAAATAAGTATTGTACGGATTGATGTTATTTAACAGGTTGTTACGGTGTGTTGCCACGCGAATGTGGATCAGCGTGTTTAAACCAGCTATCCCAAACGAACCACCAAGCTGGCGCATCATATTATTTAAGCCTGTACCCTGTCCTATTTCGGCACCTTTTAAACCACCAATTGCAATGGTAGTAAGCGGAACGAAAAGCAGGGATAAACCAATACCCCTGATAGCCAACGGCCAAAAGAAATCGCCGGTGCCCGATGCCAGCGTTGAACCACTCATAAACCACGAAAACACGAAGAACAAAATCATGCCGCCTACAGCCATGAATTGTGCGGGCAGGCCTTTGTTAAGCATAATGCCCACAAAAGGCATCATCATAATGGTAAACAAACCGCCTGGCAGCAAGATCTCGCCGGTTTGCTGTGCCGAAAACCCAAGCAGGTTTTGACAAAAAACAGGAAAAACAAACTGCGACCCATACAAGCCTACGCCAAGTATAAACGAGGTAACCATACCGGCAGAAAAGCTGCGGTGCCTCATGATCTTAAAATTAACGATAGGATGGTCCGTACTTAATTCACGCCACAAAAAAAGTAGGAAGCCGATAACCGCAGTACAGGTAAGCACAATGATATAGGTGGTGGCAAACCAATCCTCATCCTCACCTTTTTCTAATATAGTTTGTAAACTGCCAACTGTTATGGCCAGCAAAGCAATTCCCCACCAATCAATGGGCTTATCTTTCGCGTCTCTGGCTGTCACCTTTACATACATTACCGTAAATATTGCTGCCAGAATCCCCACAGGTATATTCACATAAAAAATCCAGCGCCAGGCGGCATGGTCTGTTATATAACCACCAATTGTAGGGCCTATGGTTGGGCCAACAACTGCTCCCAATCCAAACAGGGCTGTGGCAGTGCCCAGTTGTTCTGCAGGCCAGGTTTCAATCAGGATAGCCTGCGATGTTGAAAGTAAGCCGCCGCCCGCCAAGCCTTGCAAAACCCTGAAGGCAACAAGCTCGGTAAGGCTATGGGCATTACCGCACAAAAACGAAGCTATGGTAAACAGAATGATGGAGGCTAAAAAGTATTTTTTACGCCCGAAAAAACTGCTCAGCCAACCCGACATAGGCAAAATGATCACGTTTGCTACGCTATAACCTGTCACTACCCAGGCAGCATCGGTTATTGTGGCCCCAAGGTTGCCTTGAATTTGGGGAATGGAAACGTTAACTATGGTAGTATCTATTAATTCTAACAATGAAGCGATAATTACTGTGATAGTAATTATCCACTTTTTAAATCCTGACTCGGCCATTTGATAAAAGTTTGATGTCTTAAATAATGGCACAAAATTAATCAATCGTTTGATTAAAACATTTGTTTAAAATAATTGTATGAATTATTACGATGGAGTGACAAGCGAATTTTAAAGAAGATTTACAGGGCGGGTTAAAGATTAGCGTGAATCCGATAAGGATTACCAGGCGAGGCTTAAGGACATTAATAGCTTTATCAGGAGAAAAAGCCGACTATACCCTTAGCAAACTTCGCTGCCTGCGTATATTATGGGCGCTCACACCCAGATATTTTTCGGAAGAAGAAATTAAAATCATGTCATTGAGGAGGGACGACGAAGCAATCTCTTAGCTAAGCAAATCGGATATGTATTGACTACAAGACTGCCACGCTCAATGACATAATTTTTTTTTTGGGGGGGGGTAATTCATATTCCGAACAACAGGCCAATCCTATTCTCCAAAACAGTTCAGAACGCAAAAAATATTAAGATTTATTAGAAAACTCACCGAAATGCCAAAGTATGCCGGAGGGATCATGTAAAAAGCATTCCCTCCCCCATTGCTCTACGCGGATTGGGGTTAATCTTGCACCCTGGTATTTTGAAGGCAGATCTAAAGCTAACAGTTCATTCCAGTAGCGGGCAACGTCATCAACTTCCAGAAAGATCATGGTATTGTCTATCCAGTCTTTAACGTATGCGTTTTGTAAGTAAAAAGCAAGTTGGCCGGTTTTAAAAACGGACATATTAGCATCAAGTACAACCTCGTCAAATCCCAGATCGCGGTAAAAACTACGTGATATTTCAAAATTTTTAGAGCCAATGAACGGCCTGAGCGATACAGCGTTGTGTTGCATAATTGGTAGGTTTTAAAATCAGGCCGGCAACCTGCTTAATTTTGTTGCAGATTGCCGGCGGCTAATTAAACACTAAGATACTTTATACCTGCTGATTTTCAAACAACTCCTCAGGATTCAGCCTCGTTATTAGTTTTTTTGCTGAGAAAGAAAAGTAACAAGTGATGCAAACTCGTCATAGGATAATGCGTTGGCAAGGCCTACAGGCATCATGGATGTTTTCAATTCCTTACGGCTAAGCACATCGCTTGATTTAATGGTAAATACATCCCCGGTAATGTTTCTCATCACTATTTTCTGAGCAGACTCATCCGTAATAAATCCCATATAGCTTTTATTGCCTTTAGCTGTTATCATTACAGTAGCAAACCCCTGCGAAATAGAAGCGCTTGGCTTTAAAATAGATTCGGCAATTTGCTGGCGGTTCATAATTGAACCAATCTGCCCCATAAAAGGACCTTTTAGCTTTTCGCCGCGGGTAAGGCTATGACAGGCAACACAGCCTTGGCGGGTAAAGAGGGCCTTCCCTATTTTGGGATCTCCTTTAACTTTAGCTAACATCAGCATCACATCTTCGATGGAAGTATTACCGATCTGTCCTTTCTTATTCAATATTTTCGCCAAATCTACTTTAACCTCTTTTGTCGCAGCATCTTTTTCTTCACCGCCAAACGCAGTGATACCCATTTGATGGCGCTCATTCAGATCGGCAAAAAACTGTTTGCCCGCAGCACCTGACTTGCTCCGCTGAAGCGTAAGAAATTTTTCGATCCGGGGTGAGGCTTCCCAGGTTACACCTTTATAAATGGGACCATGCGAGTCGGGCCTTGTTCCCCACCACCATGAAGCATCATAAGGCGCTTCCTGTTTATAAAGGCGGGCCAATGTTACCAATATCTGTTTCTTTGTTTTAAGATCTTTAACTTTTGGGTAAGCAGCAATTAATCCGTTTACCGCCCTGGCATCATACATGTAACGCAATGCCCATAACCCCAATGTTGAATTGGGTGTTCCAATAGCACTAACACATGCGTCAACCGCATTCATACTTACAAGTGCCCTTACAGCTAAGTGAGGCAGTATTATGGCCGAATTAGGTGTTGCGTGAGGCCCTTCGGTATTTTTAGCAGGTGCTACAAAACTTGCAGGAACCTTAGTTTTAAGCAACTCATGGGCAGCCTCCAAACGTCCAAGGCGCCCCAGGCCTATAATTGCCGCAGCCTGCACGCGTGGCGACGGATCTTTCAGTGCACTTAAAAAAGGAGCAATCGGAACCTGTGCTATCCCATCTTTCCTGTCCGTTAACTCACGTAATGCAAATTCTCTGAGGGCATTGTCATGGGTAAGTTGCACAAGGTTAGATATCCCACTTTCCCTGGCAATTTGAGCATAAGTAAAAAGAGCGGCTGCCCGGGCATATAAAGGAGCACCTGTTTCTGATGCAATAGCAAAAGCTGCTTTACTACTTTCGCTTGCAGGCCTGGTTATAAGTTCCTGAGATGCATTTAACCTTGCTACTGCGCTCTGTGATTTTAACATGTTGGCTAAATCAGCCACTGTCATTGCCTTAACGTCAGGAAATGCCTTGTATGACCATCCATTTGGTATGGCCCTGATAACATAGCCCTTTGACGCGCTGCCAGAATATCCGGCCCCATCCCAGGCCGAGAGGTAAAGCCTTCCGGATCCATCAACATCAAGATCGGTGATCTGTGGAAGTTCAATAAATGGTTCTTCTGCTTGCGTAAAGCTGGGCCCATCGGGCGTTACCCTGTTTATATAAAGTTCACTCCGTCCCCAGTCGGCGGTCATAGGCACATGATTATACTTTTCAGGCCAGGTTGGTTCGTCCATAAACAATGAGCCAGTACCCGAACCACCACCCAAATCAACCAGTCCGGGCAATATTTCGTCGGTAAAATGCTTGAATAATAGTGGGTAGCCATATTCGCCGGATTGGATATGATGCGAAAAACGAATATTCCAGCCGCCGCCGTCGTTGGTATTATCGCGGGTAAATATATTCATGTAAGAGTCTATAGCTACATCATAGATATTACGTGTACCATGTGTATAAACCTCCATCTCTTTGCCGTTTGGCCTTACCCTTATAATACCGCCACCAAGCATGGTCAGTTTTTTACCATCACGGTCTGTCGCATCGTGAAAACCAAAATCCCCTACTGCTATGTAAATCCATCCGTCAATACCCATGCGGATACCATTAGTAGCATGGTCGGTTCCACGTTCGGCCAGCATGTGCGCATTACTTAAATGTTCAATTAGTGGTTTTGGCGGCCCATCGGCTATACCATCGTGATCTTTATCTTCAAAAACTTCCAGGATCATGCCACTCGCTTTACCTGTTTCTTTCGAAAAAACGGTATGAAGCACAAAAACCTGGTCGCCCATGATGAGTATGCCGCGCGGATCGTCAACATCGGCAAAATCTGTATGCTTATCTAACTTACCATCATTATCGCTGTCAATAAGTTTAATTATCCGCCCTTTTCCCGGATCTTTACCCAGCGAACCGATCATATCAACGCCAACAAACACCTCACCGGTAGCTGCAACGGCCAAACAAGCCGGACTTGGCGTAATATCAGGCCCGGTAAACCTGGTGATTGTAAAACCGGCAGGCCAGTGGAGCGAATCGCGCTTAGAGAAATTTAAATCTCGCCCTTTTGTTGATGATGAAACACTGCGTTTAGCTGGCGTAATTCCGCTCGCGCCGGTATTCGCAAAATATTTGAATGTCAGCAAAAATGATATGCATAAGAACAGGGTCAGGGAAAACTTTAACATCGTTACTTTTTGGTTATAGGTAAATTTATTTGTGATTCTATTTTATTGTTTAGCAATCCGTTTTTCGGCCGTTAACTGCTGTATTATTCCGGCAAGCTTTTGAGGGTCATGCGTATATTTTTCGAGGTTAACAATTTCAACTTTCCTGAACTCAACCGGATGACTTTCGCTTTGCAGGGAAATTGTGCCGCTCTTTAACAATGCGCCTTCTTCTGCCCCGCCAACAGGATCCAGCTGCGGGCGCTGATAACGTAACACTTCCTCGCCGTTTACATAATGTACAACCAGCGAATCACCTAATACCAATGCCTCTACCCTAACCCATTGATCGCCATGAAAAGTTGCCGATTTTGAATCCAGGCAATGACTTTTAACAACCGAGTTGTCAAGCACATACTGTGTTCCGGGGGTGCACACATTGGCTGTTGGCCGTTTGTCCTTACCATTGCCCCCCAATAGTTGCACCTCAATTGACACGGGAAAATCCTGATCGAGGCCCATTGTTTTAGGATCCTGTCCATATATCATAATACCGCTGTTGCGGTACGCCCATCCGGGACCATCTTTAACCTGGTTGCCTGTAAAACGGTATTCCACACCTATCAGATAATATGAAAAAGGCTTTTTATAAAACAAATGTCCAAACTGCTCGTCAAATTTTTCATACTGATCATAATTTACCTGGATCTTATGATCAACTACCCTGAAGGTATTACCAAAATTTTCATTTACAGCATGTTTTCTGATCTTAACAGTCCAATCCTTCAGGTCTTTCCCGTTAAAAAGCTGTTCCCACTTAACTTTTACTTTTGGGTCAGGTTTTTTAAACGCCAATAAAGCTATCAGGCCTGTTAACAATAAAATATTCAGAGTCGAAAAAATGAGTCCACGTTTTATCATGACAATTATTTTTTGATATCCAACTATAAGCTTATCCGTTAGGAAAAAGACAGATATTTATATAGGTATAACCGGTTATTTGACCAAAAATGCAATATTACAATCAAAAAAAAGGGGGGTAAAGCCCGAAATTTAAGGGGGTAAAATAAAACACAGGTAAAAACCCTGCACGTATCATATTTATTACATAAATAACCAATCTATAAGCCTGTAACCTTCCTGTTACTAACATCACCCTGTTCCGTTCCCTGATTTGTAACATTATCGTTCGGAGCTGAAAACACAACCCTTTTGCCAATGATTTTGATATTTTTACTTACCAGTTGTTAACTAATAATTTATAATGTATACCAGGATAAATAATATTTTAAATCCGAAAATATACTTTAGCTTTCTTTTCCTTTTTATTTACCTGAATGTTTTTGGCTTTACCAACGGCCACCCTATAAGGTATTTTGGCATTGAAAACGGATTATCAAATAACGCGGTTACCTCCATTTACCAGGACCAATACGGATTTATATGGATGGGCACTTATGATGGCCTAAACCGGTATGACAGTGATGAATTTAAGATTTATAGAAACGAGTGGAATAACAGTAAATCGCTCCCCTACAATCACATCAGCGCCTTAAATGGAATTGGCAATAAGATTTTGATAGGTACGCAGCGCGGACTCGTTTTTTATAATTACCAGGACTCCTATTTTTACCCCGAGTATTTTCAGGAACACAGCAGCGGTATCCGCCTAAAAATAGCTTCAAATATAAATATCATAGTAGCCGATAAAGACAGCAACTTATATATAGGCACAGATGAACTTGGATTGTTGAGATATGATAAAGCCAGAAAACTTTACCTGCAAACGGAGCTTACCAAACAATATAATTATAGCGTAAAAGCAATATGCCCAACCCATAATGGTGCCTGGGTATTTATAAAAACCAAAGGACTTGGTTTTTATGACTTCAAATCCGGACGGATAAATATCGTTGATACCCGGCTCAGCAGCGCCAGCTGCTTGCTTACAGATAAAACCGGCAACGTTTGGATAGGTACAGAAAACGGTTTGTTTTTGTTCAATATCAAAACAAAAACACTCAACAGGTTTAGCCCGGCCGCCAACAGGCTTACAAGCGATAATATATCCAACCTAACACTTGATGAAAAAGACAACATATGGATAGCTACCGATGGCGGAGGCGTTAATATTTTAAATACCAGCAATGGCAAACTAACTTTCATTACCAATGGTAACACGGAAGGCTCGTTGCGAAGCGGAGCTATTACCACTGTTTTCCATGACAAGGAGTATAGAGAGTGGATAGCAACACTACGCGGAGGTGTTAGCGTTGTTGACAACCTGAAAAAACCATTTGCACTTTATAACAATGATCCATTCAATAAAAACAGTGTGATCAATAATTTCATCCTCTCGTTTTGTGAAGATGAAAAGCATAACCTGTGGATAGGCACGGATGGCGGCGGACTTTCTTATTGGGATATTAAGAACAATATATACACCGGCTATACCCATGCATCAACCGGCGGTGGCTTGAGTACTGATTTTATCGTGAGCATAGTTAAAACCTTTGATAATAAAATATGGATAGCCTCCTTCAACGGCGGTATCGACGAATTTAATAAAGCCACGGGCGTTTTCAAGCATTACAATTGCTATAATACTTTAACCCGGACAGCCGATAAAAATCTTTGGAAATTATTTGAAGACTCCAGGCATCATTTATGGGCCAGCACCACCCGCGGTGGGCCATTATACCTTTACAACCGCAAAAAAGATTACTTTGAACTATTTGATGAAAGCCTTGTTAACATACACACTATTTTTGAAGACAGGAAAGGAACATTATGGGCAGGTAATTATACCCGGCTTATTAAAATAGACACTGTTAGGAAAGCCCATTTGTTTTTCAATGTTGGTTATGGGATAAGAACCATTGCAGATGATAATTCAAACCATTTGTGGATTGGAACTGAAGGAGGAGGCTTATTGAAATTTAACCTTAAGGATATGAGCTATCTGAGGTATACTAAAGTTAACGGCCTGCCAAGTAATTCAATTCTTAATATCCTTATCGACAATAAACAGAACCTGTGGTGCAGTACATATAACGGCCTTACCAGGTTTTCTCCGGCAAATAATAAGTTTACAAATTACATTGTTTCTGACGGCCTGCAAAGCCTTCAATTTAACTACAATGCAGCTATACGGCTTCATTCGGGCAATATGGCATTCGGCGGGATCAACGGATTCAATATATTCAATCCCGATAGCATCGAGGTAACAGACCATCACCCGGATCTTCGGATCACCGGCTTAAAGGTTGACAGTTCAGAAGCCGATGGCTCTGCCGAACTGTTAAAAGACCAATCGGTAGCCGACCTTAAAACAATAAGCCTTAATTATTCGCAGGCTGCGCTCACCCTTCGTTACACAGCCCTTGAATATTCCTTTCCTGATAAAATTAATTATGCATACTATCTTGAAGGCTGGGATCACAGGTGGAATTACGTAGGCAAAACCCAGTCGGCGTATTATACTCATTTGAGTGAAGGCAATTATACGCTCAGGATCAAAGCAACAGATACAAGAGGAAATTGGATGCCAAAACAGATAAACGTTCAGGTTATCGTGTTTCCTCCGTGGTACCGTACCTGGTGGGCCTATGTAATATACACCGCTATTATTTTCGGTATAATATACATCTGTTTCCTTTACCGGGTAAAACAGACAAAACTTAAATTTGAAATTAACCTGGCCAACCTAAAAGTTGAAAAAGAAAAAGAACTGAACGAAAAGAAGCTTGCTTTTTTTACCAATGTTTCACATGAGTTCAGAACTCCTTTAACATTGATCATTAACCCCATCAAAGATCTGCTGGATAAAACCAAAAGCCATTCGGATGAGCTAAGTACAGTGTACCGGAATGCCCGACGATTATTGGGGCTGGTAGATCAGCTTTTGCTGTTTCGCAAAATTGAAAGCGAAAACACGCAGTTAAATATAAGCGAAGTGAATTTCGTAAACATATGCGAGGAGGTATTTTCATGCTTTGTTCATCAGGCTAAAATCAAAAAATTAAATTACACGATAAAAACATCCGGAAGGAATATCTCCGTATTTGCCGATGTTGAGAAAATCGAGATATCATTATTTAACCTTATTTCAAATGCGGTTAAATTTACCCCCGAGCATGGTACCATTAATATTGTTGTAGAAGACGATGATACCCACGTTTTATTTAAAATAACTGATAATGGCATTGGCATTAGCACCGAAACCGGTGATAAGTTGTTTGATAAATTTTACCAGGTAAAAGATAATAATTACTTTAAAAAAGGATTCGGCATAGGTTTATACCTGGTTAAGGTTTTTATAGATTGCCATAAGGGCACAATAAATTATGTAAATAATAAAACCGGCGGAACCACCTTCACCTTAAAGCTGCCAAAGGGGATCAAGCATTTTTCGGCTGAGGAAATAAACCTGGTAGCAAATCCCGATTACAATTTTGTGAATGACCTTATAGATCATGACAGTAAAGAGCTTGTTGAGGAAAATAATGAATTACAAAAGCTTGAATTGTTTAGCCAGGAAAAACACACCATCATTGTCATTGACGATAATGAACAGATAAGAACATATATCAAAAAAATATTTTTTGTCGACTATTTGGTTATTGAGGCAAAAGATGGCACAATTGGCCTCGAGCTGATCAAAAAACATATTCCAGACCTGATCATCAGCGACATTGTTATGGATGGAATAAACGGGTTGGATTTATGTAAAATGATCATGGAAGATACGGCCATAAAACATATTCCGGTTATTTTGCTCACCGGTGATACTACACCTGATATCATGATAAAAAGCCTTGAACAAGGTGCCATAGATTTTTTACGCAAACCATTTGATAAAGAAATACTTACAGCAAGGGTTAAAAGTGTACTAAGAAACAAAACCAAGCTTCAGCAATACTTTTATAAAGAGGTTACAAAAGAAAACGTTGCAATTAATATTTCCCGCGAAAACAAAGACCTGCTTAATAACTGCATTGCCGTTATAGAACAAAACTTCATCAATGATGATTTTGATGTGTATGCACTGGCCGATGCAATAGGGATCAGTTATCCAACGCTTTTCAAAAGAATTAAAAGTACTACCGGCCAGTCAATCAACAACTTTATCAGGTTTGTTCGCCTGCGCAAAGCTGCCGAACTCCTGATCCAAACCAATTGCAATATCAATGAGGCGGCAATACAGGTAGGCATTAGCGACATCAAATACTTCAGGGAGCAATTTCATAAACAATTCGGCGTCAACCCGTCAGAATTTATCAAAAAACACAGGGCCAATTTCCAGGTATCATATCGTTTAAATGAATTTGAAAACCTGCGGTAAATTTAAAAGTATGTATCAAGTTTAAAGGGTTCTGCGCTGTTTTTGTAAAAAGAGCCGCGGGGTAGCCCGATAGCAAATTTCGCCCCCTTTAATTTATAGGTTTACCCCTGCTTTGCCCCTCAAAATATCACTTATTTTGTTTGGGTATAAAACCAATACAACCATTTTAAACTATAATTATTCGTTTTTATGATAACCAGAATGATCGCTGCGGCCCTGCTCATATTTATTCCGTTTGCAGGTAAATGTCAACAGGATACAGTGGGCGGCTATAAATTAGTTTGGGCAGATGAATTTAATAGTAATGGCCCGCCCAATGCTGATAACTGGGGCTTTGAATCGGGGTTTGTACGCAACAATGAAGATCAATGGTACCAGGAGCAAAACGCAGCCTGCCACGGAGGCAAGTTGATAATTGAGGCTCAGAAGGTGCACCTGCCTAATCCTGGGTATCTACCCAACAGCATCAACTGGAAACAAAAAAGACAATTTATAGACTATACTTCATCAAGCATCAATACACGGGGCAAGCATAGTTTCCAATACGGACGGTTCGTGATGTGCGCCCGGATAAGTACCGATGCTGGGCTATGGCCTGCTTTTTGGACCCTGGGGGTTGAAAAACCGTGGCCGTCCAACGGCGAAATTGACATTATGGAATATTACAGAAATAAGCTTCTGGCTAATATTGCCTGTGGTACTGAGGCCCCTAACAAAGCAAAATGGTATAGCAATACCAAAGCCATGAGCACTTTTAAAACTAACTGGAGTAAGAAATTTCATATCTGGCGCATGGATTGGGATAAAACCGCCATCAGCTTATATGTAGATGATCTTTTACTTAACCGTGTGGCTTTAAAAGACCTTGTTAACCAGGACGGCAGCCAGTTTAACCCTTTTATGCAGCCGCACTATATATTATTGAACCTTGCAATCGGGGGCGACAATGGCGGTGCCCCTTCTGCCACAAAATTCCCTAAACGTTTTGAAGTTGATTATGTACGCGTATATCAAAAAACGCAAAACCCTGAATAATACTTGCCGGTAGTTAAAACTTTGACTGTTTAAATTATTTAAAAGAAATACTTCTGTTTATATGCGATTTAGTGTCAATAACACAAGCTTTTATAGATTATCCCCTTTTTTTTACAGCTTTACCCCCTTTTTTTCTGAAAAAATAGAGGTTAATTGGATAACCAATTAGCGTAGACTGTTTGTCATAACCCCTGCAATATTATAACAGCCTATTTATACAGATTTTTTTTATTTATTAAAAAGTTGCTTCCTGGCGCTATGAGATAATATAGCCTATAATGTAAAAAACGCATTGTGACTATAACTATCGCCACCAGGTTTATGAGCCAGGAAGCCGCTATGTTCTTTGAGAGTGCTGCGTGAATTTCGCTTTAAATTTAAATTGTTATTTCGACAATTATTTTCTATTAACTGAATCAAATAACCTAAACAAAAAATGATGGTAAAACAAAACAAGTAAAACGAAAAACGGACCAGGATCCAGATGCATTAAACCGATGCCAATTTTCAATTTTTAATCAAACCCAATTATGCAATATTTTTTACCTGATAAAATATCTTCGAGAAAAAAATTCGGATCAATAATTTTATCATTGATTCTGCTGGTAGTAATGCAAACAAGCAGCTATGCAGCAACTGCTTTTAACTCATTTAGTAGAATAACGTTGTCCCGACACGTGGCCGCCGGTCCAATTAAGGGAAAGGTGATTGACAAAACCACAGGCGAAACTATTATTGGAGCCTCCGTAAAGATTAAAGGGACAACTACAGGGGCTGTTACCGATGTAAACGGTAGTTTTACCCTTAATGCCGATGCTAACGCCGTGTTGGTAGTTAGCTACATAGGTTACGAACAGGCAGAGTTTCCTTTAAACGGACAAACGTCTGTAACTATCAGGTTGCAGGTGAACGCCAAAAACCTGAATGAGGTAATCGTAGTAGGCTACGGTACACAAAAGAAAACGTCTACAACCGCAGCTGTATCCACAATTCAAACTACAGAGATCGCAAAAAAACCTGTAGTTAATTTAACCAACAGCCTTGTTGGACGTGCTTCTGGTTTAATTATAACCCAGGGCAGTGGCGAACCAGGTTACGATGGCTCAAATATCCAGATCAGAGGTATTGGTTCTACCGGTGGTAGTTCTCCTTTATTGATTGTTGATGGTGTGCCTCGTGATTTCAGCCGTCTCGACCCAAATACAATCGAAAATATTTCGGTACTAAAAGATGCGGCTGCTGTTGCCCCTTACGGTGTGGCCGGTGCAAACGGTGTAATCCTGGTAACTACCAAAAAAGGTAAATCGGGCAAACCGACTTTAACTTATAATGGCTATTATGGCCTTCAAAATCCAACTAAAGTGCCAACCTTTGTTGGATCGTATCAATATGCACTGCTCAGAAATGAGGCCAATGCCAATGATGGTCAGCCACCTGCATACACAGCCGATGATATTCAGAAATTTAAAGATCATTCTGATCCTGACGGACACCCTGATGGCCATCCTCTACAGGAAATCATTCAAAAAAACCGCCCTATTACTTATCATAACGTAACCCTTGCCGGCGGTACCGACGATATCAAATATTTTGCATCATTAGGATACACCCACCAGGCTGGCATGTGGAGTACAACCTATCTTGACAAATACAATGGTTCGTTAAGTTTAACAGCAAATGCAACTAAAACCACTACAGTATCACTGTCTGTTAACAGTTATGTTGAGGATCAGCATTTCCCATCTCAAAGTGCTGCTACTATTATAGGTCAGGCTCAACGTCAGGCTCCAACTACACCAATCTACTACAGCAATGGGTTGTGGTCTGGTTACATCGGGCAGTCACTTATCGGCGAGATTTACCATAGCGGTTACCAGCTCAATGAAAACACAGCTGTTCTTTCGCAATTCACAATTGATCAAAAACTTCCTATTAAAGGATTGAGTTTAAAAGGCGTTATCAGCTACGATAATGGGCCCGATCCCCTGTTTACCGGGAACATGACCTCGGTTCAACGCATTTACACAACGCCTATTCCTTTTTATAATGTTGATGTTACTACAACTCCATACACCTATAAAGAGGGCGTACAAGGCAACTCAAAAGCTACGTTTACCGAAAACTATAGCCAAAACCATTCATTAACCGTTCAGGGATTGTTATCGTACTCAGGCTCGTTTGGCAAAAGCGACATTACTGCTTTAGGAGTATTTGAAAGCCGCCGCGTAAAATATGAGACATTCGGGGCTACAAAGTTCAACTACAATCTTGATATCGACGAACTAAATTATGGTGGCCCTGCTGCTGCAGACGCTACAAACAGCGGTTACTCCAACGGGCAAAAACAAATTGGCTACGTTTACAGGGTAGGCTATACCTACGACAAAAAATACCTGTTTGAAGCAGCCGGCCGTTACGACGGTAGCTATTTATTTGCTCCGGGCCATCGTTATGGCTTCTTCCCGGCGTTTTCTGCAGGCTGGCGTTTATCTGAAGAGAAATTCATCAAGGATAACTTACTTTGGATTGATAACTTGAAGCTGCGGGCTTCATGGGGACAGTCAGGAGCTTATCCAAGATCAGGAAATGCAATCCTAACCTATCAGTATCTGAGCCCTTATAACCCTTATGCCAACTCGGCTGTTATAAATGGCAGTGCAACACAAGGCATAAGCGAAGCATTACAGGGTAATCCAAACATTACATGGGAAAAAGCTAATAAAACTGATATAGGCTTTGAAGCCACTTTATGGAAAGGCTTGTTGAGCATTGAAGCTGACTATTTTTATGAAAAGCGGTCTAACATGCTTGTGAGTATCGGAAATACACTACCGGGCGAGTACGGTATCGGTACAGGGCTTGTCAATGGTGGTATCATGAGCAACCATGGTGTCGACCTTACTTTACAGAGCTCTCATAGCTTCTCAAAAGATTTGAGGTTAGATGTTACAGGTACCTTTACATTTGCCAGGAATAAGCTATTGCAGGTTTACGAAACCAGTGCAACGGCTAACAATCCTAACAGAAGGCAAACAGGCAGACCAATAAATACCATATTTGGGTACCAGGCGTTGGGCTACTTTAAAGCGTCAGATTTTAATGCAGACGGATCACTCAAAGCAGGCTTACCAGTTCCATCTTTCGGACCAGTTAAACCGGGGGATATCGAATACGCAGATTTAAGCGGACCAGACGGAAAGCCAGATGGTAAGATAGATGCTAATGACCAAACTGTTATAGGGCATCCAAATACACCTGAAATCATCTATGGCCTGGAGCCCAGATTAACCTTTAAAAACTTCGATCTCGATGTTTTGTTCCAGGGTTCGGGTAACAGCGATATTGTTATCAGCAACTATTTTGCGTTTCCTTTTAATGCATCCGGTTCGGCCTCTCAATTGGTGTATGATGACCATTGGACTCCTTCTACCCCTAATGCTTTATATCCAAGGGTTACAGGTACGCCTACGTCAAACAATACACAAACCTCTTCCTGGTTCGTCCGAAACGATTCATATATAAGATTAAAAAGTTTTGAAGTTGGCTATACCTTGTCAAACAAGCTGTTGCGAAATAAAATCCAATCGATAAGGGTTTATCTTGCCGGGCAAAATGTGATCAACTATTTACCACATGTAAAAGAGATCATTGACCCCGAAAATAGCGGCAGTAATACCAATTACTATCAGCAGCGTGTATTTTCATTAGGTTTAAATGCCACATTTTAACTAAAATAAGAAAGCGATGAAACAGATTTTAAAAAAATACAGAGAGCTTTTTTTACTTGCTTTGCTTATTGTAAGTATTAGTGGATGTAAAAAAGATGACTCTTTAAATGTAACACCTAAAGGGTTTCTGACCGATGAGGCCACTTTTAATTCACAAAGTAATGCAGATCTTTTTGTGAATGACATCTATAACCAGCTGCCTGATATTAATAACGACTACCAATTAACAGAACAGTATGCTGATAATAGCTTTTGCGGGGCAGCCTGGGAAAATGGGCAAGCTACTGTAAGGGCTGGTTCTATCGGCCCAAGTAACGTGCCAACAGGCCCGGGTGGCATGTGGGATTGGGAGGCTGATTATACCAAAATACGAAAATGTAATGTGTTTTTGCAGCAGGCTGCTGCAAATAAAGCTAAGTATACCGACGATTGGTACAAGCAACGTGTTGCAGAGGTAACCTATATGAGGGCATACTTTTATTCGTTGTTATTCACAGCTTATGGAGGCGTTCCTATTATTACAAACCCGCTTAATAACCTGGACGGAGGTGACATCTTTGTTGGCCGGGCCACTATTGACGAAACTGTAGCCTTTATCGAAGCAGATTGTGACGCAGCAGCTGCAGTTTTGCCTGCTAAAGCAACCGAAACCGGGCGTGCCACTAAAGGAGCTGCTTTAACTTTAAAAGGTTGGGTTGAGCTTTTTGCAGCCAGCCCTCTGGTAAATACCGGCAATGATGTAACCAAATGGAGTAAAGCTGCTGCTACAAATAAATCTGTGATGGATATGGGCACGTACAGTTTGTTTAATACTACGGCCACATCTTATGCAGATCAGTTTCTGTCGGCAAATAACTGGAATGTGGAAACGATATTTGCTCGCGGCTATGCTACCGGACCCGCTAAAGGCAGCCACCGGGAAGGTTATTTAGGCCCTGTTTATGTGAATGGTGTTCAGCAATCATGGGGAAACCTTGCACCTACCCAGGGCCTGGTTGATGATTATTCAATGGACAATGGCTTACCTATTACCGACGCGGCTTCAGGCTATAATCCTCAAGATCCTTATACGCATCGTGAGCAACGTTTTTACCAGTCTATTTTATACGATGGCGCACCATGGCAGGGCGATATCTTTAAATCGCGCATAGGTGGTAGTAACCAGATAGATCTTGGTTCAACAAGTGATATTACCAATACTGGTTATAATGCCCGCAAAACACTTGACGAAAGCATTACCGGGCAAACCAGTATCAACCTGGCACCAAGCTTTGCAAACTATATCATTTTCCGCTATGCGGAGGTATTGTTAAGTTACGCTGAAGCACAAAACGAAGCCGTAGGACCAGACGCTTCGGTTTACGATGCCGTGAACAAAGTGCGGGCGCGCTCGTCCCTGCCAGCTGTTAAAGCCGGATTAACTAAAGATCAAATGCGGGTTTATATCCATCGCGAACGGCGCATCGAGCTTGCGTTTGAGGATAAGCGATGGTTTGATATCCGCAGATGGCTCATCACAACGGGCACAAACGGTGTACTTACTTCGCCGGAATATGGAATGAAGATTGAAGCCGGCGGGGCAGGATTAACTTACACCCCGGTTAAAATATTTACCAATACCTTCTTCGAGCGGCAAAACTGGATGCCGATACCTCAGACAGAAATTGATAAAAACAAAAAATTAGTGCAAAACCCTGGATATTAAGAAACTAATTCCTAAACCTGAAAATAACCCTGGGCCCCGGCCCGGGGTTATATATTTAAAGAGATATCATAATCTTACAGCGCTGTTTACAGTACAATATTTTCTATTACATTGCAATCGCTCTCATCAATCGCATTTTATAATATTCATGAATAACAAACCTGATAATTACCGTAGTGCAAAAAATCGTAAAGTTGTAATTTGGGGTTTAATTATTTTGGTCATAAGCATCCTGGTAGCGTATTCATTATGGCACATATCTGAAAATAAGCAGGACAACACCGCCACTGATTTTCGTAGCGATTTCCCTATGGCCACCCCGCAAAGCGTTGCCGAGGGAAAAATTTTATCACAACAATATTGCCGCACATGCCATATGCTGCCTGATCCTGCTTTGCTTAACAGGTTCAAGTGGAAAAATGTATTTCCACAAATGGGGCTTCGCATGGGTATTAAAGCTCATAGGGGCGAATCATACGAGGGCACAATCAAGGGCGACGATTTGATTATACCGGATAAACCCGTATTAAATGAAGAGCAATGGCAGGACATTATTGACTATTACATGAACACTGCGCCCCTTGCATTGCCCGCTCAAAACAGACCATTGCCTATAAAAAGAGAACTTCCATTCTTTAATATCCAAAAGCCACTCCAATCATTTGATGGCAAACAGGTGCTGGGGTGCTATGTAAAGATTGATAACACCGTTAAACCCGCCCGGATCTTTGTTGCAAACGGACAGGCAAAAAAACTTTACCTTTTATCAGCCCAGTTAAATATCATAGATTCAGTAGCTACAACCGGCCCTGTAGTAGATATCCTTTTTGACCATGGCAACACTATGATTTGCACCATAGGCAACGAGTTGGGCGCAAACAGCGATAAACTGGGCACCATAACGCCTTTAACAATTACCCCCACCGGTAAAATGCAATTAGCTTCAAAACCTGTTTTTGATAAATTGGGCAGGCCTGTTCAAATATTAGCGGTTGATTTGAACAATGATAACAAAACCGATTATGTTATTTGTGAATTCGGAAGTATAACAGGCGAACTCTGCTGGATGGAAAATTTGGGTAACGGTGCTTTTTCAAAACATGTGATAAGTAATTTACCCGGGGCCATAAAAGCGTATATCGATTATCAGGACAATAAGCTGCCCGGCTTATATGTACTTTTTGCCCAGGGGGAAGAAGGTATTTTCCATTTTACAAATAAAGGTAACGGCAAATTTGAATCGAGGGAAATTTTAAGGTTCCCCCCTATTTACGGATCATCTTATTTTGAAATGGTTGATATGAACCATGACGGCTATAAAGACATAGTTTACACATGCGGCGATAACGGGAATGCCACGCTGGTATTAAAGCCCTATCATGGCGTATACATTTTTTTAAACGATGGGAAAGGCAATTATAAACAACAATATTTTTACCCTATAAACGGGTGCTATAAAGCTATAGCCAAAGATTTTAATGGCGATGGCAACATCGATATCGCGACTATCAGCCTCTTTACCGATGCAAGACAACCGGAAGAAGGCTTTGTATACCTTAAAAACACGGGTAACTTAACCTTCAAACCATATGCTTTCCCTCCCGATACAAAGTTTGAACGCGCAGTAACCCTTGATGCAGGCGATATAAACGGAGATAATAAACCCGATCTTCTGATAGGAAATGCTTTCTTTGATTTTGGGCCTTTCAAGTATAATATTACCGAGCCGCTTTTTTATGTTTTAAAAAACACTTCGAAATGAAAAGCCATTAAATATTATCAGCTTAAATCCTGATTTCGATGGCAGACGAATAATTCATATTTTGTTTAAAATTGAATAGCCTCATGAAATCAACAGCAATACTATTATGGCTTATCGCTTTAGGTTTTACATCATCGGCACAAAACAAAACTGATACTGTCAAGATCGATAAACATATCCCGCATCGTCCGGCATCCATCGGGATCATTGGCGATACCGCTGATGTAAACACCCCGGTTAAAGGCGGTATTGCTATGATAGGAGGCGGTAAAGATGTTGATAATGCTTTTAAATGGATGATCACCCGCAGCGGCGGCGGTGACGTGGTGGTGATCCGCGCCTCGGGTACCGATGCTTACAATTCTTATATCTTTGGATTGGGGAAGGTTAACTCAGTTGAAACGCTCAAAATCGATTCGCGCGAACTGGCAAATAATGATACGGTAGCCAACATTATCCGTAATGCCGAAATGTTGTTCATTGCCGGAGGTGATCAGTCTAACTATATGAAATACTGGCGCGGCACCAAAACGCTTGATGCAATTAATTATCTGCTCAATGTTAAACACGCACCGGTTGGCGGTACCAGCGCGGGCTGCGCTATTTTGGGCGGATTTTATTACAGTGGAGAAGATCGCAGTATTACTGCCGATGAAGCACTCAATGATCCTTACACCCCACTCGTAAAAGTTTACAATAACGACTTTTTACAGGCCCCTTATCTTAAAAACGTAATTATTGATCAGCATTACCTTACCCGTAACAGACAAGGCCGGCATGTTACCTTTTTAAGCCGTATCATTAAAAACTGGAACATTTATGCAAACGGCATAGCCGCCGACGAACGCACTGCTGTTTGTATGGATGAAAATGGGCAGGCAATCATAATCGGCACCAGCAAAGCCTATTTCCTGATTACTGATGCAAAAAAATCGCCCGAAACCTGCGAACCCGGCAAACCTTTAACCTGGAACAGGAAAAACCAGGCTATCCGGGTTTATGAGATCCAGGCTACTCCCGAAGGCAGCGGCAGTTTTGATATCGCTCATTTTAAAAAGGGAAAAGCTACAGGAGGCAAATGGTATTGGTGGTGGGTTGATAATGGCAAGTTAAATCAGCAGGAAATAAAATAAATGAAGCCGTTAAATTCCCCTCTCGAGAGGGGGCGCGAAGGAACAAGCGATGGCAGGGGTGTGTTTGTACGATTGGTTTATCAAAGCATAAACACGCCCCTCCCCCCTCTCAAGAGGGGGAATCACACAACCCCATGCTTTTTACTCCTATGTGCATTCAGTAATATATATAAGGGCAAACGCATGTGATGCGTCTCTACAAAAACTACTTCAGCACAGCCGGTAAAATATAATCCTGCATCATTTTATCAACTTGCGGGTGCGCGTAGGGTGTATTGTAAGCCTCGGCAGTTACAATAACTACCAACGGTTGATCGGTAAAAACAAAGATCTTGTTGCCGCCATTTCCCGAGCAATAGTACGTTTCGTAAACTTTATTGTTTACTGTATAGGTTTTATTCCAGAACAGGTAACCGTAAAACCCCTCGCCCACTACATCCTTGGGCAAAGTGAGGTGTTTGGTAAATGATTCCTTCACCCAGCTTTGCGGCAATACCTGCTTACCATTCCATATGCCGCCATTTTTATATAACTGACCGAATTTGGCGTAATCAAGTGAGCGCATTTGCAGGCCTCCTGCTGTGTTAGGTACATTTTGCGGAGTGTATTGCCAGCGATAGTTACTGATGCCTAACGGTTTAAACAGCTTTTCGGCCGAATATTTATCAAGTCCGCCGGGTACTGATTTATTCAGGATATCTCCTAATACCACAACGCCGGCCGTAAAATAGTTCCATTGTTTGCCTGCGCTTTTATTGCTGTCAGTTTTAAGATCAAGCGTAAATTTAACCCAATCATCGGTAGGGTACATATTTTCCTCGTTACCGGGTGAGTCGCTTTTGTTGTCATCAGCATCAAAAACCGAGCTCATAGTGATCAGGCTTTTCAGGGTTACATTATCTTTTTGAGGCGAGTAGTTACTGAACTTTTTAAGGTCATAAAACTCCTTTAGTGTTTGATCCAAGCTTTTAATGTATCCGTCATGAATAGCAATACCCATCATAGCCGAAGCAAATGTTTTGCCCACTGAGCGCGGATTATGCAGCGAATCACGGGCACTTCCGTTAAAATATTCTTCAATAAGCAGCTTGCCATTTTTGATCACCACCACACCCGTGATCTGCTTGAACCTGTTGCCGGCGATAAGCGCGTTCATGTCCATGATCCTCTTTGCATCGAAGCCTTCTTTTGATACCTGCCAGCCGCTGCCCGGCATTATCGGTTGCAGTTGGGCATCCTTCGGGTCAACTGCCGGTACATTAAAACTTATACTGCCTTGTGCTATTAACTCACCAACTTTTAAATCGGGTACAGCAACATAAGGTCTTACTTCAATCTTCAACTGATGTGTACCGGTTGTCAGCGCATCCTCCCCACCGTGGTTCATAAACCTTCCCCACAAAAAACGCCCCCATGAATCCTCGCCGCGGTTACTGATCAACGGGACAAAAATGGTTGTTTTTGTATTTTTTACGATGGGGAGATTAGCACCCTTTTGCAGGTTTTCCTGGTAAACCTGTTTGTCATCTACGTAAAAAGTAAATTGAAAATTACCCTGGTTTAGCTGCTCAATACTTGCCGATGGTTGTAAGCTATGCAGGTAATTGGTTAACGAATTTGCAAGCAGAAGTCGCATATACAAATTATTGGCAGGTCTGGCCTCATAACCGGTTAGCAAATCGGTGGCTTTCAGGCTTCCAAGCGGGATAGTATCTGCTTCAAAAATCACCTTGCCAATATTGTTTTTTTGAAAAGCCGAAGTAATAGGTTCATGTTCAATAATATTACCCGTTTGTGCATATGTTTTACAGGCTGTTGCAATTATGATAGAGAGTACGAGTAAATAACGTTTCATTTTTACTTGTTTAGATTTCACAAATCTGTATCAATCAACACATTTAAAATAGAACAGGATTAACACGTCCTCCATAAAAGCTTACAGTATGCCGATGGATTGCTGTCTCCAAATTGCTTAAACACCGCAAAAAATACCTTTGATCAGCAAAAGCGATATCGGTTAAAGAAAAATCATGATCTGCTAATAAGGCAAACAAATACTAATAAGGGCCAATTTAGGGCTTGGGGGCGAGACTTAAACCTCTTCTACTCTACGATCAACGGTTTGAACGTTGGTATTAACATAGTCGTTCTCTATCAAACCATCGCGCATACGCACTATCCGATGGGCGTGCAGGGCGATATCTTCTTCGTGGGTTACCAGGATAATAGTGTTGCCTTTAGCGTGGATATCTTCGATAAGGCCCATGATCTCGATAGAGGTTTTGGTATCAAGGTTACCTGTTGGCTCATCGGCCAGAATAATAGATGGATCATTAATAAGCGCTCTCGCAACGGCAACACGTTGTCGCTGTCCACCAGAAAGCTCATTGGGTTTGTGATCCATACGGTGACCGAGGCCTACGTTTTTCAGCGCATTACCGGCACGCTCCATGCGTTTTTCTTTATTGATGCCGGCATATATCAGCGGCAATGCCACATTATCTAATGCGGTATTACGGGGCAAAAGGTTAAAAGTCTGGAATACGAACCCGATCTCCGAGTTTCGTACTTCGGCAAGCTGGCTATCGGTCATGTGGCTTACATCTATCCCGTTAAGGATATACTGACCTTTGGTTGGCGTATCCAAACATCCCAAAATATTCATGAGCGTTGATTTGCCTGAACCTGAAGGGCCCATCAAAGCAACAAATTCCCCTTTGTTAATAGATAACGAAACTGATTTAAGCGCGTGGATCACCTCGGCACCTATTACATATTTACGCCCGATATCTTTTATTGTTATTAACGGTTTGGCAGTATTTGTTGGCTCCATGAATTATTTTTTGTTTTGACTGCACATGGGTACCTAATGTTACAGTGTTAAAGTCGAAAGTCTTAAGTTTTTAGTCGAATTCGTTTTTATGCTTTTCAACTTAACACTTCCGACTACAGACTTTGAACTTACTTCTCAATAACCTTTGCTACCAAAAAGTAATCATCATCATGCTTAGGGGCATTTTTCAAGGCTTCATCGTGGGTAATTTGCTGTTTAACCACATCCTCACGCAGCACATTTGCGCCGGTGGTCATATAAACCAGCGGTTCAACACCTGTTGTATCAACCTCGTTCAGCTTGGCCATAAAATCCAGGATCTTGCTCATATCCTTCATGGTGTCCTGTACTTCGGTCTCGGTAAGTTCAAGGCGGGCCAGGTGGGCTACTTTTTCAACGGTTTCTTTGTCAATGGTCATGCCTGTTGTAATTTTTCTTTATAAAATGGTAAGCCATATTGAGTTAAGCACCAGCGCCAACAAAAGTTAACCGGGCCGTTTCAATGGGTTTATGTACAAATATATTACAAATTCCCGGTCTGCTGCCATATAATTGACTATGCGAAAGTAGACACAGGATCTTCGGAGTTCAAATCCCGGTTTATGATCCCAAATACTTCGTCACGCAAAGCATCGGCATCTTCAATTACCCGGTGAGCGGTTTCAACAGGTTTGTGCACTTTAAATTTACAAACTCCCGGTCTGCTTCCATGCCTGGTACCTGTATCCCAAAGAATCTGCCAGGTATTTGCTGATGATACCGGAATAATAGGTATTTTCAATTCAATGGCCAGCCTGAAAGGGCCATTTTTAAACTGGCAAAGCTGAGGCGGATAATTATCTGAGATACCTCCTTCTGGAAAAATAATGAGAGAAATATCTTCCTGTAGTTTTTCAGATGCTTTTTTAAATGCCCGGAATGATGACATTTTACTATCCCGGTTAACCGGAATATCTATCGTGCGGAAAAAAAGACCGGTAACCAGGCCTTCTTCAAGCTCCTGTTTACCCATAAAGCAGCAATTGCCTTTAACCAGGATACACATTGCCGAAATATCAAGGTTTGAGGTGTGGTTTGGGCAAATGATGTAAGGTTTACTCCAATCAATCGGCTGTTCATAGTCAAACTGATAAAAAATACCCACAAACGCAGAACTAACTAATCCCCAGATCTTTCTAAATAAATTGAGCGTGTGATAGCGCTCGGGTTTACGTGAAAAATAATAGAAAAAAGGCCACAATATAAAGAAGCCCACGGCTACACTCACAACGTAAAAATATACGTGTACTTTTCTCAATATCATTTTCATCGTCACCAAAAATAGAAAAATTCCTTACTTTCGCCACACTATGGAGACTGTTGTTAGTGGTATCCGGTCAACCGGAAACTTACACTTAGGAAATTATTACGGAGCGTTGCAAAACTTTATAAAAATGCAGGATGAATATAACTGCTTTTTCTTTATTGCCGACCTCCATTCGTTAACCACACACCCTACACCTGCCGATTTGCACGGCAACGTAAAACAGGTGCTGATAGAGTATTTAGCCGCAGGTATTGACCCTGAAAAAGCTACGATATATGTGCAGTCGGACGTTCCGGAGGTTACCGAATTGTACCTTTACCTGAACATGAACGCGTATATGGGCGAGCTGGAACGTGCTACATCCTTTAAAGACAAGGTACGCGCCAACCCCGAAAACGTTAACGCCGGCTTGCTAACCTACCCGGTATTAATGGCTGCTGACATTATTATACATAAAGCCGTTAAAGTACCTGTTGGTAAAGACCAGGAGCAGCACCTGGAAATGGCACGCACTTTCGGTAACCGTTTCAACAGGCTATATAATCATGATTATTTCCCCGAACCTTATGCCTTTAGTTTTGGCGACAGTTTGGTGAAAATTCCCGGTTTAGATGGTAAGGGAAAAATGGGCAAATCGGAAGGCGAAGGCAATGCCATATTTTTGAGCGATACCCCCGAGGCTATCCGTAAAAAAGTAACGCGTGCAGTAACAGACAGCGGGCCGACAGTTGAAAACCAGCAAAAACCACAGGAGATCCAAAACCTGTTTGATTTGATGAAAGTGGTATCAACTCCTGATACACTTGCCCACTTTGACGAATTATATAACAAAATGGCTATTCGCTATGGTGATTTGAAGAAACAGCTTGCCGAAGATATGGTACTGGCCACTGCCCCTATCCGTGACAGGATCAACGCTATTGCCAATGATGCCGATTATCTGCGCAAAGTAGCTGAAATGGGTGCAGATAAAGCCCGTGAAAGCGCTTCAAGAACGATAAGAGAAGTTAGAGAGATCATTGGCTTCAGGAAATTTTGATCGGGATTTTCAGAATTTAAGAATTGTCAGAATTTAACCGGAGACTTTTTTAATTCTGTAAATTCTGTAAATTTTAAACAGCGGGTAGTTGGTAGTTCATAGTTCATGGTGTATATTAGTCGGAGTTCATTTCAAAACAGCGAGTGTTCTTCGTCAAAAACATCAGCTATGAACCATGAACTATAACCCATGAACTAAAGAATATGCACTTAGCTATCGTAGGAAATATAGGCGCCGGAAAAACTACCCTCACCGAGATGCTGACCAAAAATTACGGGTGGGACCCATTGTATGAAGCTGTAGATAACAATCCTTATTTAGAGGATTTTTACAGCGACATGAAACGCTGGAGTTTTAACCTGCAAATTTACTTCCTGAACAGTCGTTACCGTCAGATCATTGACATCCAGAAGAGTGGGCACAACATTATCCAGGACCGTACCATTTATGAGGATGCTTATATTTTTGCAGAAAACCTGCATGATATGGGTTTGATGACTACCCGCGATTACGAAAACTACGAATCAATTTTTCAGAATATAACCGAGTTTATTAAACCGCCTGATCTGCTGGTTTATCTTAAAGCTTCGGTACCTACGCTGGTAAGCAATATCCAGCGCCGCGGCCGTGAGTATGAAATTGGCATCCGTTTAGATTACCTGTCAAAACTGAATGAAAAGTATGATAAATGGATCAACAACTATAAATTGGGTAAACTCCTGATCCTTGATAAAGACAATCTTGATTTTGCTAACAATACAGAGGACATGGCTACCATTGTGAACCTGATTGAGAGGGAGATTAACGGGTTGTTTTAAAGGAATAAGGCATGAAGAAATTATTTCTCTTTGCTTTATTGCCTATAATTTTACTCGCCTGTAAGCATCGGGCCAAAAGTTCATCTACCGATAACACGTGGCATGAGGTCGATTTAAAAAGCTTTGAACTATCTCTGCCTCCCAATTGGCATTACCAACAGGATCAGGGGATAGATTCATTTGTGGGTTATATTATCGGGCCGAACGACTCATTGTCCTTCGACTTTAGTTCGATGGGATACGCTAACCATTTAATACAATCGGAACAGGAGTATTTAAAAAGTAATTACTGGCAACGAGAATGTTATTTCTGCAAAAATGGAGTTACCTATAGCCGTACTCCTGATATGGATGCCAAAATAAAAATACATACTCCTACGGTTAAACAAAAAAGCAGGTATCCGGATGCCGATTATGTAGCGGATATGACTTATAAAGACAGCACAGTATATATCCCGATAGAAATCCCAACGGAGATAAAGGCCCATAATATCGACCAGAAATCTGAAGGCGCTTATATTATTAAAACAATCTGGCCTAAAAACCACTTCAAAGGGAATGACCGGTGTCTATTATCAAAATAAATCGTCAAATTTAAATTTTAAATTATCTGGCAATAATTTGTCGAAACCCGACCAGGACTTAGCTTTGCAGATGTTTAAAACCATCGTAATCAAATGAAAATCTTAGGCATTATACCAGCCCGCTACGCATCCTCACGTTTTCCCGGTAAACCATTGGTTGATATCGGCGGTAAAACCATGATCCGGCGTGTGTACGAGCAGGCTAAAAAATGCCGAAGCCTGAACGAGGTTATTGTAGCTACCGATGACGACCGGATCTTTAACCATGTAACTGGCTTTGGCGGCGTGGCAGTAATGACTGGTTCCAATCATCAAAGCGGTACCGACCGTTGTGCCGAGGTAGCCCGCCTGCACCCCGGGTATGATGTCATCATCAATATCCAGGGCGATGAGCCCTTTATTGATCCGGAACAGATCACCAAATTAACAGCCTGCTTTAACGATCCTGATACACAGCTGGCTACCCTTATAAAAAGGATTCTGACCGATCAGGAGCTGCATAATACCAACTCACCCAAGGTAGTGATCAATAAACTATCTGAAGCTATTTATTTTTCACGCGCTACCTTACCCCACATCCGCGGGCAAGAGCCCGAAAATTGGCTCGAATTTCATATTTTCTATAAACACATAGGTATTTACGGCTACCGTGCCGATGTATTACAGCAAATAACATTACTGCCGGTATCACCACTTGAAAAAGCCGAAAGCCTGGAGCAACTCCGCTGGATAGACAATGGTTACCGTATTAAAGTTGCCGAAACCGAGCTGGAAACCCACGCTGTTGATGTACCGGAAGATCTGGAAAAATTAAAATTTGATATATAAGTATTTACCCCCCCTATACTATTCCATACAAATCAGGGAGTTATAACCTTAACATTTCTTATCCGTATAACAGTAGAATGTACCTGATTAAAGGTGTTTTTAACTATTAAACGCGGCTCTACTATTAAAAAGTAAATTATTTACATTAACAACAAACCGTTTAATACATTCGTATTATACCAACTATTACTTTTTAACTACCGGCTTCAAGTATAGCATAGCGGTGTTATTAACCTAAAATTGTTATGAGGATAAGGCAGCATCATTTTGTAAACCAAAATTGGGTAAATTATTTTGCCGACCCGGAATTTAGCGCCGAAAAATGTCAGTTGGTATTAGCCTTTGGTGCGCCAAAACTTATAACCGATCCCGGGATCTACGCTTATCTTAAAGCGGACTATCCTAATGCTAATATTGTATTTTCCTCAACAGCCGGCGAGATCATAGGCAGCGATGTATACGATGATAGCATTGTGGTAACTGCAATTGAATTAGAAAAATCATCAATAGCCTGTACAGCAACACATGTAAATGAACAGGCCAACAGCGCTGAAACCGGAGCTTTTTTAATGGCCCGCTTAGATAAGAAGGGGCTAAACTGTGTATTTATCATATCCGATGGTACTTTCATAAACGGAAGCGAACTGGTTGATGGCTTCAACCAGGATAATCCCGGCAAAGTTCCTGTAACGGGTGGTTTGGCTGGCGACGCAGCACGGTTTAACAGTACGTTTACCAGTCTTGATGCCGTGCCCGCACAAGGCAATGTGATAGCCATAGGATTTTATGGCGATAACCTGCATATTAACCATGGCTCCAGCGGAGGCTGGGAGGAGTTTGGCCCTCAGCGCACAATCACCCGCTCGGATAAAAATGTACTTTTTGAGATAGACGATAAAAGTGCCCTCGATCTTTACAAAGAATATTTGGGCGAGTATGCTAAAGAACTCCCCGGCTCGGCGCTGTTGTTCCCTTTATCGTTAAGCATTGAAGGTTCCGACAAAAAGCTGGTACGAACAATATTAAGCGTTAATGAGGATGAAAAATCAATGACCTTTGCCGGCAACTTGCCCGAAGGCAGCAAAGTACGCTTGATGAAAGCCAATTTTGAAAAACTGATAAGTGCTTCATCCTCTGCAGCTACCGATGCCATGACCAGCCCCGAACATGCCGACCTGGCCATATTAATTAGCTGCGTTGGCCGAAAACTGGTACTTAATGAGCGTACCGACGAAGAATTAATGGCAGCTAAGTATGTTTTCGGCAACAAAACTTCTATGGCCGGTTTTTATTCTTATGGAGAATTATCGCCGCTTAATAAAGGATCAAACTGTGAGCTGCATAACCAAACCATGACTATCACCACCTTTACCGAACGCTAATTTATGGAGTATCATCATTTATTAGATAAGCAGATAAAGAAAATACTTCCGGAGCAATACTTGGAAGATGAAGCCATTTTGCGTTTTTTAGGTGCAGTAAATAACAGTTTCAAAAATTTTGAAAAGTCGATAAAACTGGCAGATCATGCTTTTAATGTAAGCGAGCGTGAGTATGTTACCGTTACTGATGATTTAAGACTGCAAAACGAGATCAAACAGCGTTCTATCTCGCAATTAAAAGAAGCTATAAGGGCGCTTAACCCCGATGCGGAATTAAATATTTCCGACTCTGACGATGACCTGATCCATATCATCAGCTTTTTACACGAACGGATTGCCAAAGCTAAAGAACTGGAAATTGCACTGATCCACTCAAAAGATATAGCTGAAAAGGCGGCGATGGCTAAGGCGCAATTTCTGAGTATCATGAGCCACGAAATCCGCACGCCCATGAATGCGGTTATTGGCTTCACGCACCTGCTTATCCACCAGGACCCTAAGCCCGAACAAATGGAGTTTCTGAATTTCCTGAAGTTTTCGGCCGAAAATCTGTTGGTACTTATCAATGACATTTTAGATTTCAGCAAAATAGAGGCTGGAGGAGTTGAATTTGAGCATGTTGACTTTAGCCTCACCGATCTGATCAAAAACATACGCCTTGCGCTGCTGCAAAAAGCAAATGAAAAAAACATCCAGATAAAACTGATGATGGACCAGGACTTACCCAACGCCATCATCGGCGACCCTGTGCGTTTAGGTCAGATCCTTACCAACCTGATGAGCAACGCCGTTAAATTTACCCATAAAGGTAAGGTAACGGTGACGGCCTCGTTAATCAGTAATACAGCTGATTCATCAACAATAGATTTTGAAATAGCCGATACCGGTATAGGCATAACGCCCGATAAGATCGATCATATTTTTGAAAGTTTTAGTCAGGCCAGTTCTGATACAACCCGTAAATACGGCGGTACGGGCCTCGGCCTTACTATTACCAAGCGCCTGCTGCAATTGCTTGGCAGCGACATAACTGTTGAAAGCGAATACGGGAAGGGATCGGTATTTAACTTTAGCCTTACCTTCAAAAACAGCAAGAAACAATTGAGCAGTACGGCCGATGGCGATGAATTTTATCGTTTAAAAAGCCTTAAAGGCACAAGGCTGTTGATTGCCGAAGATAACCAGATCAATGTGATACTGGCCAAACAATTCATGAAGCAATGGGAGGTTGAATGCGATGTGGCCGAAAATGGTGAAATTGCTTTAATGCTGGTACAAACCCACGATTATGATATGATTTTGATGGACCTGCAGATGCCCGAAATGGATGGCTATCAGGCTACCCGGGCTATCCGCAGTTTACCAGGCAACAAGTACAAGAACCTGCCTATCATAGCACTCACCGCATCTGCCATGCTCGATATCCAGGATATGGCATTTACCGTTGGCATGAACGATTATGTGAGTAAGCCATTTAACCCTAATGAGCTGCACCGCAAAATTGATCTGTACAGCAGGCAGAAAGAAAGTGTTTAAAACCCCCATCCCAAAGTTGTTATTTCAGCCACTCAGATAAATATCCTGTACAAGCTACAAGTTGATTAAAGTTTTACAAAAGTCTCTATAAAAACAACTTACCAACAAAACCCTTTTAACAGTTTCCTTTTTTAAAAACAGATGTGCTGAAGCCTGAAAATTTTCGTACTTTTGTATCCCGTACAGAAACAATTGGTCGCGGTATAAAAGCCCGGTCATTTTCAAAAAAAATCATGACTAAATATATTTTTGTTACGGGCGGTGTTACCTCATCGTTAGGAAAAGGTATAATCTCTGCTTCTTTAGCCAAACTCCTTCAATCGCGCGGTTACCGCGTAACCATCCAAAAGTTCGATCCCTATATCAACATCGATCCGGGAACGCTTAACCCTTATGAACACGGCGAATGCTACGTTACCGAAGATGGTGCAGAAACAGATCTTGACCTTGGCCACTACGAGCGTTTTCTGAACACCCCTACTTCAAAAGCTAACAACATCACCACCGGCCGCATCTACCAAAATGTAATAAACAAAGAACGCGAAGGTGCTTTTTTAGGAAAAACTGTACAGGTAGTGCCTCACATTACCGATGAAATAAAAAGAAACTTCCGCATATTGGGCGAAAACGGCGAATTTGACATCGTGATCACTGAGCTTGGCGGTACAGTTGGCGATATAGAATCGTTACCATATATTGAGGCCGTAAGGCAGTTCCGCTGGGAAATCGGCTCCAACAATTCCCTGGTTATCCACCTTACTTTAGTGCCATTCCTTGCAGCAGCAGGCGAGTTGAAAACCAAACCCACACAGCACTCGGTAAAAATGCTGCTTGAATACGGCATACAGCCGGATGTTTTGGTTTGCCGTACCGAGCATCACCTTACCAACGATATCCGTAAAAAAATAGCACAGTTCTGTAATGTAAATATCAATGCAGTTATTGAATCAATTGACGCACCAAGTATTTATGACGTGCCGTTGCTGATGCTTAAAGAACAGCTTGACAAAACGGTGTTGACCAAATTAAAACTTCCGCATAAAAACGAGCCGAGTCTTGAAAACTGGAAAGATTTTCTTGGCCGCCTCAAAAACCCAACTGCCGATGTACGCATTGCATTGGTTGGTAAATATGTTGAGCTACCGGATGCCTACAAATCAATCACCGAAGCTTTTATACATGCCGGTGCTAAACAGGAATGTAAAGTACGCGTTGAATACATCCCGTCAGAACAATTAACACCTGAAAACGCTGTTGAAAAGTTAAAGGGAGTACACGGTGTACTGGTTGCCCCTGGCTTTGGCGAACGTGGCTTTGAAGGTAAAATTCAGGCTATCCGTCATGTACGCGAAAATAATATTCCTTTCTTTGGCATCTGTTTAGGTATGCAATGTGCTGTGGTTGAATTTGGCCGCCACGTTTTAGGCCTTGAAGATGCCAACAGTACCGAAATGAATCCTGAAACACCTCACCCGGTAATCGGCATGATGGAAGATCAGAAAAATATCACCTTAAAAGGTGGCACTATGCGTTTGGGAGCTTATCCCTGCGATATCAAAAAAGGCACCAAAGCAGCTGCCATCTACGGCAAAAACCATATTTCGGAAAGGCACCGCCATCGTTATGAGTTTAATAATGACTACCTTAAACAATATGAAGCAGCCGGCCTTACCCCATCTGGCATAAATCCTGACAATGGCCTGGTGGAGATTGTTGAGTTAAAAAACCACCCGTTTTTTGTTGGTTCGCAATTTCATCCTGAATTAAAATCAACAGTTGCTAATCCGCACCCACTTTTTATTAACTTTGTCGCCGCTTCGCTGGCTTATGCCCGCAAAAAATAAGTAATTGTACGATAATTAGATAATGGATAAAAATACGTTTACAGGATTATTCCTGATCATGGCGATCATTGCCGGCTCGATATACTTTTTAAAGCCATCAGAAGCCGACCTTAAAAAAGAGCGCGAAGTGCAGCACCAGGATTCGCTGAAGAAAGCTGGTGTAGCAGCAGCTGCGGCAGTTAAAACCACCGCAAAGTTTGATACCGCCAAAACAGCCAAAGTTGATTCGGCTTTATTAAAAATGCCTTTTGGTGCCGCATCGGTTGGTAAAGAAGAGTTTGTTACTATCGAGAATAAAGAGTTGCTTATTAAATTAAGCACCCAGGGTGGTAAAGTGGCATCTGTTGAATTAAAGAACTACAAAACTTTTGATAAAAAGCCTTTGATACTTTTCAGCGGCGACAATAACCAGTTCGGTTTAAAATTTGCTGCCGGTGTTGCCAATATCAACACCAACAATTATTATTTTACGCCAAGCGCCAAAGCACTTAACATAGCCGAGAAAGATTCGGGCTCGGTTACCCTGCGTTTAAGCTACAGCCCTACTCAGTACATTGATTATGTGTACAGCTTAAAAGGAGACGGCTTTAAACTTGGCCTTACCATTAAGCCTACTGGCCTTGATGGTGTTATTGCCAATAGCAGTTCATTTAACCTTAACTGGGCTACCACCCTGCACAAACAGGAGAAGGACATTAAAATGGAGCGCCAGTACTCTACAGTATACTATTACAATACCGATGGCGATGTTGACTACCTGAGCGAAGCCAAAGATGACCAGAAAAGCATCAGCGATAAAAAGATGGCCTGGGTTGCGTTCAAACAGCATTTCTTTTCAAACGTACTGATTGCCAAAGGCGGCATTGCTAAAACTGATATAGCCGTTGCTACAGATGTTAATGATACTACCAATGTAAAACAAATGAAAGCCGATCTGTCGCTTACCCGCAGCACGGATGGTTCTTTGCCTTTAGAGTTTTACTTTGGCCCTAACCGTTTTAACACCCTTAAAGATCAGGGACATGATCTTGATAAATTGGTTAACCTTGGCTGGGGACCGTTAAAATACATCAACCGTTTTGCGGTATTGCCGGTATTTAACTTCCTTAACAAGTTTAACTGGAATTACGGCTTGATCATCCTGGTGTTAACTGTATTGCTTAAACTGGTATTATCACCACTTACTTACAAATCATACCTTTCAATGGCTAAGATGCGTGTGCTGAAGCCCGAAATGGATGAGATCAAAGCTAAAGTTGGTGAGGATAACCCTACTTTATTACAACAGGAATACCTTAAACTGTATAAAAAGGCGGGGGTTAACCCATTGGGCGGTTGTTTACCATTAGTGATCCAAATGCCGATAGTAATTGCATTCTTTCGTTTTTTCCCAAGCTTATTTGAGTTAAGGGGCGAAAGTTTCCTGTGGATGCATGACCTTTCAACTTATGATTCGGTTATCAAATTTGCACCTATCGCGTTTCTTGGAGGTATTAACCACATCAGCTTAATGTGTTTACTGATGACCATTTCAACGTTGATCTATACTTATTTCAACAACCAGATCTCGGGTGCTACAGGTCAAATGAAATACATTGGTTACATCACTCCGCTGGTGTTCCTTTTCACATTGAACAGCTACCCCGCAGGTTTGAACTATTATTACTTTTTGGCCAACATGTTCACCTTCTTACAGCAATACCTGATCAAATTCATGGTTGATGATAAGAAGATCCATGCCCAGATCCAGGAAAACAAAAAGAAACCTGAAGATACCAAAAAGAAGAAATCAGGCTTTGGTGCCCGCATGGAAGAAATGATGCGTCAGCAACAGCAGATCCAGGCTAAAAAGAAACCGTAAGGTTTTAGCCGGAAGTTTGATGTCCGGAAGATACTGAAGCCCCTGGGAATTATATTCCCGGGGGCTTTTGCATTAACGCTTAGCTTCAATTCGCCAATCAATACCAATTCCTCCCAAACTAAAAACTTTCGGACCGCCGACTTTCGGACTTTCCGACTTTTTCAAATCAAACTAATATAATTAGCAAAATTATATTACATTTGAAATATCATGTATGCAATTGTCGATATAGAAACTACCGGAGGACATGCCAGCGCAAATGGCATTACCGAAATTGCTATATGCATACATGACGGTAAAAAAGTTGTGAAGCGATTTGAAACACTCGTTAATCCACAGCGTGACATTCCCATTTATATCAGTGCCTTAACTGGTATTACCAACGAGATGGTAAGGGACGCCCCTCCTTTTGAGGATGTGGCTGCAGATATTTATCACCTCATTCACGGAAAGATCTTTGTTGCTCATAATGTAAATTTTGATTTTTCTTTTGTAAGATATCACCTTGCAGCCGCCGGGTACGATCTGCAAACTAACAAGCTATGCACGGTGAGGCTTGGCCGAAAAATACTACCCGGACTGCCTTCATACAGCCTGGGCCGGCTGTGCAAACACCTTGGCATTGATAACCAAAGCCGTCACCGGGCTATGGGCGATGCTGAAGCTACTGCCGAGTTGTTTACGTTATTACTAAACAGCGACACGGATAACCACATTAAGCAGTCGCTTAAGCAAGGTTCAAAAGACCAAGTGCTCCCTCCCAATCTATCTAAAAAGGATATAGACAAGTTGCCTTATACTCCGGGTGTATATTACTTTCATGACCAAAAGGGGAAAGTGATATATGTAGGCAAGGCTAAAAACCTCAAAAAAAGGGTAAGCAGCCATTTTACAGGCAATAACCCCGGTTTTCAGCGGCAGGAGTTTCTGCGCAATATCCACCAGATAAGCCATCAGGTTTGCGGCACCGAACTCATTGCTTTTGTGCTGGAAGCCATTGAAATCAAACGCCTTTGGCCTAAGTACAATCGGTCGTTAAAACGCTTTGAAAATGCTTTCTGTCTTTACGCTTTTGAAGACCAGCGCGGCTACATCAGGCTGGCGGTTGATAAATACCGAAAATACAGCGACCCAATATATACCTGCAATTCTTTGCTTGATGGCTACAATCTGCTTAACAAACTCATAGAAACGTTTGATCTGTGCCCTAAGCTTTGCTTTATTCAAAAAAACAATGAGCTATGCACCAGTGCAGCCGGAAGCGCATGCGCCTGTGAAGGCGTTGAACCTACAGAAAGTTATAATAAAAAGGTAAATAATGCTATTGACCAGCTTAAGCAGGCTTTACCAACTTATGCCATAAGGGATGAAGGTCGTACTGGTGATGAGCACAGCTGTATTTTGGTTGAGAAAGGTCAGTTTTATGGTATGGGCTATATCTCCCATTATTTTGATGCCGATAATGTTCAGCAACTTAAAACCTATCTCACACCCTACCCTGGGAATGATTACATCAAAAATATTGTAGCTACCTACGCTTCCAAATATCCGGACAGGATGGTGGTGTTTGGGTAGTTATTAGTATCAACTTACGAAGTTTTAAAAACTTCGTAAGTTTGGTTCAATCCACAAACACCACTTCTAAATAAATAATTATCTATTAAGTTAAATAACTTCACACAATTAAGATTTTGATTGGTTACTCTTATATCATTTACCAATCAAAAACTTAACAATGGATAGTATCAATCAACAACAGCCTGAGGATAATATGAAGGACCTTAACGGCCCGGAAGCACTGGCTAAGATCAAAGAACTTGCAGAAAGTGCGAAAAGCTGTTTTTTTCTAAGCAACCTCAAAACAGGTGTACCGGCCTCTGTACGACCAATGTCTGCACAGAAAATTGATGATGAGGGCAACTTCTGGTTCCTGAGTGCTAATGACAGTCATAAAAACAACGAGTTAACCAAAGACCCATTTGTTCATCTTCTTTTCCAGGGATCAGGATATTCCGATTTCCTGAACCTTTACGGAATTGCAACTATTACCGAAGACAAAGAAAAGATCAAGGAATTATGGGAGCCAATATTAAAAGTTTGGTTTACCGAAGGCATTGATGACCCGCGCATAAGCGTTATCAAGGTTGAACCTACCGAAGGCTATTATTGGGATAACAAACATGGTAATGCCATAGCTTTTGTTAAGCGACTTGCAGGGGCTGCAATCGGCAAAACCATTGATGATTCTGTTGAAGGAAAGCTAACTGTTTAAGATAAGAATTTTCAGAACCATTAAATTGGAGAATGAAAAAATCGGCTTAGTTGTAATCACCTAAGCCGATTTTACATTTTACTTCGTTAAAAAGTTGCCCCTTTGGGCGGCTGGGTGCCTAAATATTTATCAAACCATTCAATATATCGCTGCAGCCTGTCAACCTGGTAACTGGGTACCGTAATACCATGATACTGGCCGGGATAAAGTACCATTTGCGTTGGTACGCCTTGGGATCTCAGCGCTTCGTACATCTGTTCGCTACCGCCTGTTGGCACATTAAAATCCTTTAAACCCGACATAAATTGAGTTGGTGTTTTTATCTTATCAGCATGAAAAAACGGGTACGACAATTTGATATACTTATCGGCATTTTTCCACGGCGCCCCCAATTCATTATCGTATTGCATTACCCATTGATCTGACCCGTAGATAGATAATTGCAAGGCACTACCCGCTCCGCTGGATGCTGCTTTAAAGCGGGGATCGGTTGCTATGGTATAATCGGTAAGAATGCCCCCATAGCTCCAGCCACCAATGCCTAAGCGGTCCTTATCGGCAACTCCAAGCTTAACCAATTCATCCACAGCGCCAAGTAAATCTTTTACTTCCTTATTACCCCAGTCTGCATAAATAGCTTTGGTGTAGTCAATCCCCCTACCGGTACTTCCACGATAATTTACCGCTGCTACAGCGTAACCCGCACAAGCCAGCGTTTGTCTGATATCATCAAACTCAAACTCATCCTGATCGGTAGGGCCGCCATGAATGTAAAGGATGAACGGCATTTTTTTAGTAACAACGCTATCCGGTGTATATAAAATACCAGAAACCAGCGTACCATCGCTACTAAACGACTGGAAACCTTTCACATAGGCCAACTTAACCTCGCTAAGCCATTTTTCCTGATGGAAAGTCAACCGCCTAATCCTGGCATTTTCAATAGCAACCAATTCATTAGGCATATAGGGTGTTGTCATCCTCCCTACCCATACTCCTAATGAATGACCTGCAATGTCAGAAAAACTACATTCATTACCTTTATATACCAATATAGATTTGCGGGTAAGCAAATTGTACCTGTTTATATAGCGGATCCTGTCACTGCTTACCACGTATTCAACATCTTTACTGTCCTTGCTCCAGGCTATGTTACTTACAGGCCTGTCCAGTTGGTCGGTTAACGGGTGATTGTTTTTGCCGTCGGCATCCATCAGGTACAAAACATCGTGCTGATAAATAAAATAGTCAGCATCGCTTGTAGAGCGTAGGTATGCGATATGTTTACCATCAGGGCTCCATATTGGGTTAATATCATGACCGGTAAAAGTAGTAAGCTGCTTAGGTTCTGCATCCGGCTTAGCCTCTATCGTAAAAATATCCGTATTTTCATTCCGGTCAGGATCAACTGTATGATTACTTACATAAACAATGGTTTTTCCGTCGGGGCTCCATTGCGGCGAGCTGTCATCCATCTCACCGCTGGTTAAGGTATCTATCTTTTTAGTATTAACATCATATACATATAAATGCGAATGCAGGTGTTGCAGGTATCCTTCAATGTCCTGCTTAAAACGATAACGATCTATTCTGATTGGCGGGGTAGTTTTAGGTGCCTCTTTTCCTTTATTTTCAGGATCTTTGATAATTAATGCCAGCTTCTTACTATCCGGCGACCAAACGTACTCTTCAATCTCACCTTTAATATCCGTTAGCTTGTGCCCTTCGCCTCCGCGCCTGTCCATTAACCAAACCTGACCACCATTTTTTGAGTCTTTTTCAGACAGGTAAGAAATAAATTTTCCGTCAGGCGTCCATTTCGGGGTAGATGCGGGCTCATCACCATAGGTAAGCTGTATGGATTGCTTACCGTCAAAACTCTGCATCCATAAATGCGATACACGTTTATCCTTGGCCGTATCCACTTCAGATAATTCATAAACTATCCATTTACCATCCGGTGATAACTGTGGAGCCATCAGCGTTGGCTGTTTATACAGATCGGCAGGCTTAAGCGGTTTTTTTATAGTTTGAGCTAATGCTGGTTTGAAAACCAGTGCGGCCAAAATCAACAGAACATATTTCATAGATACAATGCAAAATCCTTTTGGGGTATAAATTTATTTCTTCAAATACTTATCGTACCAATCCACATAGCGCTGCAACCTGTCAACCTGGTAACTTGGCTTGGTAAGACCATGAAACTGATTAGGGTATAATATCAATTCGGTTGGAATGCCTTGCGTACGTAATGCTTCATACATCTGCTCGCTGCCGATAGTTGGTACGTTAAAATCCCTTAAACCAGACATAAACAGCACCGGAGTCTTTATCTTATCAGCATGAAAAAAAGGATACGAAATCTGGATCCACTTATCGGCATTTTTCCATGGTACTCCTATTTCATTTTCATATTGTAATACATACTGATCGCTGCCGTAAACCGAAAGCTGTAATGCACTCCCCGCGCCGCTGGCTGCTGCTTTAAAACGGGTATCAGATGCTATAGTGTAATCTGTAAGAATACCGCCGTAACTCCAGCCGCCGATGCCCAGCTTATCGGGATTAGCGATGCCTAATTTTTCAAGTTGATCAACAGCACCAAGCAGGTCTTTTACCTCTTTGTTTCCCCAATCGGCATAAATTGCTTTACAATAATCAAGGCCGCGGCCGTTGCTTCCACGGTAGTTTACTGCGGCTACCGCATAACCGGCTGCAGCCAGTGTTTGACGGGTTGCGTCAAAACCAAACTCGTCTTGCCCCACCGGGCCGCCGTGAATAAACAAGATCAATGGATATTTTTTATTAGGAACGCTATCGGGCGTTAAAACTATGCCCGACACCTTTGTACCATCGGCACTTGTTGATTCAAAACCCTGGGCGTAGGCCAATTGTACCGTGTTTAGCCAGGCGTCATGATGAAAGGTTAAACGGCGCAGCTTTTTATCCTCTAAGGCAAATAATTCGGCAGGCGTGTACGGATCAGTCTTTTGTACAACCCAGTTACCCGAAATATTGGTTGCTATATCGTTAAAAACATAGTCGCCCTTATTTATCGTAGTTACTTTTCCGCTATTGATATTGATATTGGCCAGGTAACGAGTACGGTCGTCAGTTACTATAAACACGATATTTTTACTGTCTTTAGTCCAGGTTTGCGCACCCGCCGGGCGATCAAGCTGCAACGTAAGCGGTTTATTATTCTGCCCGACGACGTCCATAACGCAAACCACGTTTTGATCATACATAATATAATCGGCATCGCCTGTTGAACGCAGGTATGAGATATACCTGCCGTCGGGGCTCCACTGCGGGTTAGCATCTTTTCCCTTCCAGGTAGTGAGCTGCAGCATGCTGGCCCCGGCCCGAGCATCAATGGTAAAAATGTCAGTATTTTGATTCCTGTCCGGGTCAGCACTTCGGTTACTTACAAATGCAATAGTTTTACTATCAGGCGACCATACCGGCGAACTTTCATCTTTATCACCCCGGGTAAGCGTGTCAAGCTTTTTTGAAGTTACATCAATTAAATACAGATGGCTATGCAAATGCTGAAGATAACCTACAATATCCTGTTTAAAATGATAACGATCAATAACGATGGGTTTGGGAGTTTTAGGTTCGTCCTTGCCTTTGTTTTCGGGGTCGCCTATCACCATTACCAAACGCTTGCTATCTGGGCTCCATGCATAATCGCTTAAGTCGCCTTTAATGTTAGTTAGCTTTACACCTTCGCCTCCACGACGATCTATCAGCCAAACTTGTGAACCTGTTTTTGAATCACGTGAGGAAAGAAATGACAGATATTTCCCATCCGGGCTCCAACGAGGTGAGGAAGCCGGTTCATCACCGTGCGTTAATTGCATAGACTCTTTACCATCAAAACTCTGCATCCACAAATGAGATACACGGCGGTCTTTAGCGGTATCAACATCTGATACGCTGTAAGCAACCCACTTACCATCGGGCGATAATTGCGGATCGCTCACGGCTGGCATCCGGTACACATCTGCAGGTTTTAGCGACTTTTTTTGTTGGGCAGATACATTAAAAACAACTGAAAGCGTGGTTATTAGAAGTAATGCTCGCTTCATAAATGATGTATTTGATAGAGCTTGTAATTTAGTAAAAGAACCTTGATTTTTAGGGTAAAAGGATTGCCATGGTTTTGTTATAAAATTTTGGCAGGTTTTAGCCTTCTGCAGCAACCCCATAGTTGTAATGTTAATATTACTCTCTAAATAATTCAGCACCTCCTATCCAACTACTAAAATATCCATTTTAAAATATAAAATTTATTTATAACTTTGAAATACAAAGTACTTTTAAAATAAAAAATCATGAAAGTAAAAATGATCTTGCCTGCCTTGACCGAAGCCGAAAGTCCATTTTGGCGCCCGATAAAATACTCACTCTTTCCGCCTCTCGGCCTGGCTACACTTGCTGCTTATCTCTCATCCGACGACGAAATTGACCTGCAGGATCAGCATGTAGAAACACTCAAACTCGATGACCATCCTCATCTCGTCATCATACAAGTTTATATAACCAATGCCTATCGCGCTTATAAGATAGCTGACCACTACCGGGCAAAAGGTTCATATGTGATTTTGGGAGGGCTACATGTAACATCTCTGCCGTTGGAAGCAGCGCCCCACGCCGATAGTATCTTTATCGGCCCGGGTGAAGATACTTTTCCTAAATTTTTGGCAGATTTTAAAAATGGACATCCACAAAAAATATACCGGTCAACAACCCGCACACTTGAACGGGTACCTCCAATTCGCCGTGATCTTATCAAGAGGCATCTGTATCTTGTCCCTAACTCAATAGTAGTAACACGTGGTTGTCCTCACCATTGCAGTTTTTGCTACAAGGACGCCTTTTTTGAAGGAGGCCGCACTTTTTATACGCAGGAAGTAGATGACGCCCTTTCAGAAATTGATCGTTTACCAGGTAAACACCTTTACTTTCTGGACGACCATTTACTTGGTAACACCAAATTTGCTTCAGCACTTTTTAGTGGCATGAAGGGCATGAACCGCGTTTTTCAAGGTGCTGCCACCGTCGACTCGATACTGCGTGGTAACTTGATTGAGCAGGCAGCCGAGGCCGGGCTGCGCAGTTTGTTTGTTGGCTTTGAAACCATTTCCCCGCAAAATCTTAGGCAAAGCAACAAAAAACAAAATCTTGAAAAAGATTATATTAAAGCTGTTGACCGCCTGCATAGCCTCGGGATTATGATTAATGGCAGCTTCGTTTTCGGTTTGGATGATGACGATAAGGACGTGTTTAAGCGCACAGTGGACTGGGGTGTAAAGCACGCCATTACCACTTCAACCTATCATGTGCTTACGCCTTATCCAGGAACTGAACTATTTAAAAACATGGAGCGACAGGGCCGGCTGTTAACTAAAAATTGGGATTTGTATGATACCCGGAAAGTTGTATATCAAACAATAGGTTTAACCTCGCAGGAACTGGAGGACGGTTATTGGTGGGCTTACAAGGAGTTTTATAAATGGAATAATATTTTCAAGGCCAGCATGCACCACGAATCAACCCGACATAAATTGAAACACTTTTTTTATGCCGGCGGATGGAAAAAATTTGAACCGGTATGGAATTTTCTGATAAAAACTAAAAGTCTTAACAATACACTTCCAGCGCTGGAAACCGTGTTAGCTAAAATAAACTTTGGCAAAAACAAGCGAACTCCGGGTGAAACAGTACCTACAGAATTACCGGCATTATCGATAAATCAACAGTAAAAACGTTCTTTTTCATGAACAAGATTTAACAAGCAAACCTTAACTCCATTTTCACTAACCGGATAAATTGTGTTAATTAGGATCATGTCTGCAAAACTCAAGCTACTTTTTGCTATCAGTCTTTTTCTATCTGCTGTTAATAGTAATGCGCAAACTGTTCCCATCAGCAACAACTACCAAACCGAAACTGGCGTACCCAAGCTAAATATTGAGCGATCAATGGTCTACTCGCCCGATAAAGAATGGCTGTATAATCATCATGCGTCCATTATTCATTTTAAAGACCGCTTTGTGGCTATCTGGAGCGATGGGATGACAGATGAGGATTCGCCGGGGCAAAGAGTTGTTTATGCCATTTCTAAAGATTTTAAACACTGGTCGCCACTGAAAGTATTAGCATCTCCCGGCAAAATCAATGATACGCTTACCGTACTTACTGCCGCCGGGTTTTATCAATATAAAGGGACTTTAGTAGCCTATTATGGCGACTACGACAAACACCGTCAAAACACTCACTTATGGGCTAAAACCAGTACCGACGGCGAACATTGGAGCGAACCGCTTGATATGCACTTACCTGTTGTGCCTAACCATGGCCCGGAAATGACAAACAGCGGGAGATTGATCATTAGCGGTAATTTCACATTCCCTTATACAGACGATCCTCGCGGGCTTTCGGGCTGGAAGCTGAGCAGCTTTTATCCGGATTCGCTTTATCAGCAGGATAACCCGGCTATGTTTTATGCCCCGGCGGCAAAATCAGGCTTGCCGCCACTTTGCGAAGGTTCATTTTTTCAGACAGATGATAATGTACTGCACATGCTTTTAAGGGTAACCGGCAAAGGCTGGAAAGGCCACTTATGGTTAACCGAAAGCAAAGATAATGGCGGCAGTTGGTCGCGGCCGGCAGAGGCTCCTTTTTCGGATAACGACAGTAAATTCCACTTTGGCAGGTTACCGGATAAACGTTTTTATTACGTAGGCATCCCGGATACCCTGCACCATTATGACCGTAACCCGTTGGTACTCTCCCTATCAAAAGATGGTAAAAGCTTTGATAAAAACTATATTATAACTAACGAATTGTATCATCTTAAGAAAGAAGGTTTATGGAAAGGCGGACAATATGGTTATCCCCATACCATTATTTATAAGGGCTATATGTACGTGATTATTTCAAGACAAAAAGAGGCCATTGAAACATTGAGGTTTAGCCTGAGGCAACTGAAATAAACTATCACCAGTTTTATAACAAACGGTGTATTTTGTATCAAAACAATCACGCCGTTTTTTTATTACAATAAACAGTGTTGCCTTATTACCTTTAGGCTAATTGTAATATTTAATAATTTAAACCTATCCTGCTTATGAAACCTACGCGTGATACCGCTTACCTCACCATTGCTGCTTGTGCTATTAGTATGTTGGCTCTGATACTCCTATACGCCATGCAAACTATTTCGTTTACAGTGCCAGATGTAGTAAGACCTTTGCTTTCATTTATGCCCGTTGTTTCTTTTGCATGGCTGATGATATTTGTGATAGGTATTTTAAAATATACTACCGAAAAACCTTTTATAGTTAACCTGTTCATTATTTATATGATCTACAGCGTAGTATCAGGTTTAGTAAACACGGCGATTGCCACTTTTCAAATCAATAGAGAATCATTAATAATATTTTACCAGATACATGGAGCTATCAACTTCCTGATAATAATATGCCTTGTGATTATGGCCTCGTTGTTACGCCCTACGGTGTTCAAGTTGCCAATATTGCTTTTTGCGCTGAGCGAACTATTTATCATACTCTTTTACACGGCTGTGCCGATGATACTACCCCTTATCGGAACATCCAGTTATATTCTCTATTTCCGCTACATAGGGCTCATATACCTGATTGTTCCGTCAACCGGAATTTATATTGCAATAACAGCTCTAAATATGCTTAATAGTCAGCAGTGGCAAAAACCATTTTACGAAATGGACAAACCCGACTGGCCGCCATATGATAAACCGGGCCTGTAACTTTTTTTGCTTAACTTTATCTAACAAGCAAAAAATCTACATAAACCTTGATAAATGCTAAGCATCCGCAACATTGTTAAACAGTACGCCGGTCACCGGGCTTTAAGCGATGTAAGTTTAGAAGTTGAAAGCGGGCAGATCTTCGGCCTGCTTGGCCCTAATGGTGCCGGCAAAACTTCGCTTATCCGTATTGTTAACCAAATCACTGCACCAGATTCGGGCGAGATCTATTTCAATGGTCAAAAGCTCAACCAGTCACATATCGACCGCATCGGTTACCTCCCCGAAGAGCGCGGCCTGTACAAAAAAATGGAGATAGGTGAGCAAATGATCTACCTGGCCCGTTTAAAAGGCTTAAGCCGTGCTGAAGCTCAAAAACGCCTTAAGTTCTGGTTCGAAAAATTGGAAATGGAAACCTGGTGGAAAAAGAAGATAGAAGAACTATCAAAGGGTATGCAGCAAAAAGCTCAATTTGTGGCAACTGTTTTACACGAACCCGATCTGATAATTTTAGACGAGCCTTTTAGCGGATTTGACCCAGTGAACGCCGAACAGATCAAAGACGAGATCCTGGAGTTGAATAAAAAGGGCGCAACCATCCTGTTCTCCACCCACCGCATGGAATCTGTCGAGGAACTCTGCGACGCCATAGCGCTTATCAATAAATCGCACAAAATATTGGATGGTAAGGTTAAACACATTCGCAATTCCTACCGTAACGACACTTATTTTATTGAATATGCAGGTGAACAAATTGTACTTGATGGTACCCAGCCGTTTGAACTGGTAAATGAGACTGGTGGTGATGACGGCAGTCATACTATCAAAATAAAACTGACCAACGGATATGACTCTAATGATGTGTTACAATACCTGATCCCCAAAGTACGGGTAAACATGCTGCAGGAAGTTATTCCGAGCATGCATGAGATCTTCATTGAAAAAGTTAACCTAAACTCTACCAACCATGAATAAAGTACTACTCATTATACAGCGCGAGTATCTTACCCGTGTGCGTAAAAAATCGTTCATCATCATGATTTTCGTGGTGCCGCTGCTGATATTTATCATGGGCGTGGTTATAAAAATGGTTGCCGAGAACAGCGATAAATTATCCAGCTTACAAACAGTTAATGTTATTGATAAAAGCGGCGATTTCGTAAATAAGTTTCATGATGTTACTAATGTAAAATTCACATATGCTCTTACCGATCTTAAGTCATCAAAACAACTGCTGAAGGACAGTGAGGGAATCTCTATTTTATATATTCCTGTAAATTATATGCAGAAAGATTCGGTACAGATCTTTTCGAAAAAGAAAGCGTCTATCCCCCTTTCTGAAGAAATTGAGAAACAGATCAGTGATATCGCTTTTTCAAACAACCTTGTTAAGCATCATATCGATACTGCACTTCTGAGTAACATTAAAAGAGCCAATATATCGGTAAATGCTATTGAAATTTCAGATAAAGGAGATAAAAGTGCTAACATTGGCGCTAACATTTTAATTGGAATCGCCTGTGCTATAATTATTTACATATCGTTGTTTATATATGGCGGACAGGTAATGCGCGGTGTTATTGAAGAAAAAACCAGCCGCATTATTGAGGTAGTGATATCATCGGTAAAACCATTTCAACTCATGCTGGGCAAGATCATCGGTGTTGGCCTGGTGGGATTAACTCAGTTCAGCGCCTGGATAATTTTATCCATCATATCTACCAAAATTGCGGGACACTCTTTAAACTCGCCAACAAGCCCTATGGTAAGTGCACTTGCAGTACTGCAAACTATTCCCTTTGGGTATATAATGTGCTGTTTTATATTTTATTTTTTAAGCGGTTACCTTTTATATGCTGCACTTTTTGCGGCTGTAGGCTCGGCAGTTGACAGCGAAACAGAAACCCAGCAGTTTATGTTTCCCATTACTCTTCCATTGCTGTTCACTTATTTTTTATCAGTATCAGTGTTGTTTCGCGCACCGGATAGTCCGTTGGCGGTATGGCTTTCCATCATTCCGTTTACAGCACCGGTAGCCATGATGGTTCGTCTCCCGTTTGATCCGCCTGGTTGGCAGGTTGCGTTGTCGATGTGTATGATGGTGATCGGTTTTCTGTTTACCACCTATGTTGCTGCGCGGATCTATCGTGTGGGTATATTGATGTACGGTAAAAAAGCAAGCTATAAAGAATTGGCGAAGTGGTTTTTTTATAAAGAATAGGTAAGCTAAAAGCAACTCAAGCGTTTTTGCTTTAGATTCTGGGCTTTCCGCTTAACAAAGCTTTTTGCTTTAAGCCTTCAGCTTTAGGCTCAAAAGGTTTATTTTAGCCATATGAGTAAACGCGTTGCTGTAATGGATTTGGGTACCAATACTTTTCATTTACTAATTGTAGAAGGTGATATCCATAATTATCATGAAATTGTGCACATTACTGAAGCCGTTAAGTTAGGCGAAGGGGGCATTAACAAAGGTCATATTTTACCCGAGGCCTTTCAGCGCGGCGTAAATACCATGCAACGCTTTCATGAACTCATTAAAGCCAATAACGCTACCGATGTAAGGGCTATAGCTACCTCGGCCTTGCGAAGTGCTTCAAACGGTAAAGATTTTATTAAAGAGGTTGAAGCCCAAACGGGAATCGCTATCGAGATCATTAACGGAGAGCAGGAAGCGGACTTTATTTATAATGGCGTAAAATTAAGCGGATGCCTGTCGGCCAAAAACTCACTTATTATGGATATTGGCGGCGGCAGTGTGGAATTTATTTTAGGCAATACCGATAACATTATCTGGAAACAAAGCTTTGAAGTGGGTGCAGCCCGGCTAATGGACCGGTTTCACCATACTGACCCCATCCCTCCGGCATCCATCGAAGCCCTTAACTTATACCTGGAAGACAGCCTGAACGACCTGTTTATCGCCACTGCCGATGCCGAAATTGACACCCTCGTTGGTTCATCAGGCTCATTCGAAACCTTTGCAGGGTTGATAGAAACCGAAAAAGCTAAACCCTTTGACTTAAAGAGTATTCAGCACTATGATTTTGATGAGGAAGATTTATTAACTATCACCAATAAGCTCATCTTTTCAAGCCATAAAGAGCGTGCCGGCAATCCGGGCATTATCCCCGTACGGGTAGATATGATCGTAGCTGCCTCCCTTGTTACACGTTTTATTATGCATGCTTTGGATATTCATAAAGTGAGCATGTGTACTAATTCATTAAAAGAAGGGGTTTTAGCGGGAATGTTGGCGTAGACTATTAAAGTCCGCTGAAATTCAGCATACCTACACATGTCGAAAAACCGATAATTAAAACCATAATAGCGCTTAATAGCCACACCCAGCTTCTATTTATAATAGCAAATATTATACAGGCAAAAAACTGGATGCCAATAAAAAACATATCAAAAATAACCCCGCCATCTTTATTCGTAATTGCACAAATAATGGTGTAAACAGCAAGTACTAACAAATTGTATCCCACTATTTTCATTGCAGGAGACTTTTTATTTTCATTGCCAGGGAATTTGTCCTGATTTTCATTGCGCACATTTTGGGGTGTGTTATTGTCGTCCATCATACAAAAATTTCTCCTCTCAATTGCTCCAGGTATTCCCGTTTATCATCCCTGTAAAAAATATTCATGGTTTCAAAAGGGATGATCTGCATGTCTTTATTTACGATATGCACGCATGATTTTTTAATAGCGCGCACATCAAAGTTTTGCGCGTCGATAAATTGCATAATGATCACCCTGAACAGGTTATCATAGCTTAAACCTGGTGCATCAATTTCCGGCAAACAGCACAGCAGCGAATGTAAATGCTCTTTAGCCTTATCAACCGAATTACCGGTACTGAACATATTGAGTAAATGCCCCTTCAAACGTTCGTCGTTTTCATAAACAATGGTATTCTTTGAATTATCCAACAGGTCATCGGGATTGATCATCCGCGTTAGCGGGATCACCTCACCCCCCAATTTAAGGGCATACCCCATCACCAGGGCATCCGGGTTACAAGGCACCGGGATCAGGTCGTTTTTATTAAAAATATTAGTTTGCTCCAGTATAGCGCTGCGCACTTCGGTTAACGTGTACCTATCGGTTTGTTCATTAAAGTTCTCTAAACGCCCGGCTTGTTGCGTAGGCTGGAAAGTTACCCCGCGTACGCAGGGCTGCTTCAGCGCGTATTCTATTATCGTCCCCAACTCATCCGTATTTAAGCCTTTTTGCAAAGTAACCACCAGCGTTGTTGACAGATTGTATTTGTTAAGATTTTCGATGGCTTTTTGCCTTACCTCGCGCAAATCTTCGCCTCGTAGCTGCTCCAATGCTTCTTTCTTAAATGAATCAAATTGCAGGTAGATCTCAAAATCGGGCATGTAAGTTGCCAGGCGCTTTACAAAATTCTCATCCTTGGCTATGCGAATGCCATTGGTATTCACCATCAGGTGTTTAATAGGCTTTGTTTTGGCAATATCCAGGATCTCGAAAAACTGGGGATGTACGGTAGGTTCTCCCCCGCTGATCTGTACTACGTCGGGCTGCCCTTCATTGGCCACTACAACATCCAGCATTTGTTCAATCTCGGCTAATGTGCGGTGCCTGCCATACGTTGGTGATGACATGGCGTAACATGTTGGGCAGCTTAAATTACAACGGTCTGTTACTTCCACAACTGTAAGACACGAGTGCTGTTCATGATCCTGGCAAAGGCCGCAATCATAAGGGCAGCCATAATGCGTTTTGGCGTTGAATTTAAGCGGCATTTCGCTTCGCTTGGCATAATTACGACAGTTTTTATAGTATTCCACGTCAGTGGCGATCAATACCTTTTCAAACCCATGTTGACGGCAGTTTTTAAGCATGTAAACCTTTTCATCCTCAAAAACAATCTTAGCATCAACCCTGCGTAAACAAGTTGAACAAATACTTAGCGTAAAATCATAATAAATATACGGGCGTTCAGGCATGGTTTATAAGCAGTTTTTTAGGAGATAAAAATACTTTATAATAATACAAAATACCCGCGATAGAAACTAACTGAATTACCGACAAGCCAAAACTGAAAAAATAATCGGGCTTAATAAATTCAACCAGGAGCCTGAAAACAAGATAGCTTGACATAAATACTTTAAATTTTGCGCCATCAGCAAAACTGCGCTTACGTTCAATGAGTTTCAGGGCGATCCAGAGCATCAGCCAGAATACTATTTCATAAAGATTAGTAGGATGCCTGCGGATGCCATCACCAAAATTTATGGCCCATGGCAGATTGGAAGCTATACCGTAAGTCCCGTCTTCCAACCCGGCTAAGAAACAACCGGTACGGCCGATGATCATTGCCAAAATAAGCGGATAAACCATCAAATCGCCCGATGAAACCTTTACACCCAGCTGCTTTTTGGTAAGTTCAACCCCTATCAACCCACCAAGCATGCCGCCCACAATTGTTTTATTACCCATAAAATAGAGAATATTGAAATGAGAGAGTAGTAGTGTCGGGTTTTCAAAGATCCCCACCAGATGCGAACCGGTAAATGCACCTGCGGCGGCCCCGATAAAAATAATAAGCCGATGGTCGGTACTGATCTTATCAGCGGTGTGTTTACGTAACCAGGCATAATACTGGTACCCCAAAAAGTACGAGAGTGTCTCGCAAATAAAATGTACGGGAATAGAGGAGTTGCCTAAAGGTATATTTACAGGGAAGTGCAAGTTTAGCTTTTATAGGTACTAAAATAGTTTTTTTATGACGCCTTTAAGTAAATATCTACCTTAAGTTATCCCATAAATCAAATTTTCCGGGCATCCTTTGTATATTGGGCGCTTAATTACACAGCATGAAATTAAGATTTATCGGCATTGGTTTATTGTCGGTTTTAGCATTTAGCGCGTCGGCGCAAAAAAGAAAACTCAACCCTAACGATACCTCATCAAACTATAATCCGGCAGAGGCATTTTCGCCTATGTTCTATACCGAAAAAGGTAACGATTTCCATTCGGCTAACGGTGCTCCCGGAGCGAGGTACTGGCAAAACCGTGCCGATTATAACCTGAAAGTTACCCTTGATACTGTAAGCAAAACCATCAGCGGTACCGAGGAGATCAACTATACCAATAACAGTCCGGATAACTTGCCTTATCTATGGCTGCAGCTTGACCAAAACACCTATAAACAGGATGCCCGCTCCAACTTTTTCACCGACCATTCGCCGGCTGCCAACCAGCATACAAGTGGCTACCAGATAGAATCTGTATCGGTTGATTATGGCGATGTGGTTAAAGCGGTGCCATTTGTAGTTACCGACGCCCGAATGCAGGTGCGCCTTACGCGTCCGCTGCAAAAAGGGAATATAAAGTTACGCATCAAATATCATTATACTATTCCTGGCGATTTTGGGGCCCGTACCGACTATTGCGATACCAAAAATGGCAAGATCTATGAAATTGCCCAATGGTTTCCGCGGATGTGCGTTTATGACGACAGCCATGGCTGGGACACACTTCCGTTTTTAGGCAGTGGTGAGTTTTATTTAGATTATGGTGATATCGATTACCAGGTAACCGTGCCATGGGATATGATCGTTGCCGGATCGGGCGAATTGCTTAACCCAAAAGAAGTGTTGACCGCTACACAAGCAGCCCGCCTGGACCAGGCCCGCAACAGTGATAAAACCATCATGATCCGTGATTTGGCCGAGGTAAATGATCCGGCCAGCCGCCCGGTTAACAAGGGCACACTTACCTGGCACTTTAAAATGCTTAACACCCGCGATGTTGCCTTTGGTGCATCAAAAGCTTACATATGGGATGCTGCAAGGGTTAATCTCCCCGGCGGTAAAAAATCATTGGCGATGAGCGTTTATCCTGCCGAAAGTTATGGCAATGACGCCTGGGGCCGGGCTACCGAATACCTCAAAAAATCAATAGAATATTTTTCGGAAAAATGGTTTGTGTACCCTTATCCTGTTGCTATTAACGAGGCAGGTATTGCAGGGGGAATGGAATACCCCGGCATTGTATTTGACGGCATTACAGATAAAGGCAGTGTACTTTACTGGGTAACGGCACACGAGATAGGCCATAACTGGTTTCCGATGATTGTGGGTTCAAACGAGCGCCGTTATGCATGGATGGATGAAGGCTTGAACACCTTTATCGACATTTATGCGTCTGATGCATTCAATAAAGGTGAATATGCGCCCAAACGCGACAGTGAATATGCGCCCGGCGGTGGCAATCCTGCCGATGAGATCATCCCTTCACTGCTTGACCCGCAATCGCCAAGTATCATGACGGCTCCTGATGCCATCCCTGAAAAATATCGTCATCCCCTTACTTATTATAAGCCGGCATTTGGACTGGTATTGCTGCGCGAACAGATTTTGGGGAAAGACAGGTTTGACTATGCCTTTAAAAACTACATTAACCAATGGGCTTATAAACACCCGCAACCCGATGACTTTTTCCGCTCGATGGAGAACGGCGCGGGCGAAGACCTTTCCTGGTTTTGGAAAGGCTGGTTTTACAATAACTGGCTGGTTGATATAGCCCTAATTGACGCAAAATATGCCGGAAAGGACGCATCAAAAGGCATCACCATCAACGTAGTGAACAAAGAGCAATTGCCGATGCCATTTACTGTTGAAGTAAAATTTAAAGATGGCAGCAAAAAACGCTTTTACCTGCCGGTAGAAACCTGGCTTCAATCCAGTAAAATCACTTACACATTGCCTACAACACAGGAAGCCGAATCAGTAACCGTTGATCCTGATGCCACCCTGCCCGATCTTAACCGCGGCAACAACATCCAAAAAGTTAAATAAAGTAAACTATATCAGGTATTTCCGTTATTCAAGATGGAAATACCTGGTGTAATTTCAAAAACATCTTCATTTTCTTACCGTCAAAAAGTACCATATCTTAATGGTACAATCACTGTTATTCATGATAATGCTTCTGTAGCTTTTAAAAAAAGAAGAAAACTCACTCCAAACAGGAATATTTAAGATTTTTTTTTGATTTCCCCATTATAAGCTATCTGCGCCTATAAGTTAACAACATGCTTATTGATTAAAACGTTGGTGGAAATTATTCCCCACTATGGGCAAATAATAATTATTAATTAACCACAGTTTAATTTTCATTTTTTCAATAAAATCTTAAATCTATGCAGCCATTTACAACGTAAGTGCCTTATTGAGTGAAATATTGTAGTTTCATGCCAATTTTATTGAATTAGCATCATTATTGCAATTTGCTTCCTAAAACCTATTAGTTTGAAAACACAATTACTCCGAGTTTTGTTTGCCGGGTACCTGCTATGCCTGTTTAACACCGTTACGGCCCAGGAGGTACAATTTACTGCTGCAAACCAGTTTTATTATAATCCTTATGACGATGGCAACATCGGTAGCGTTGGGTATGTACAAGGAGCAGCAAATAAAACTATTCAACTCACTTCAACTACAAGTACATCATTCAATAACACCATAGCATTAACTTCTATTAACGGCGTTAATCAAAAAAACAACATATACGGTTCAATTATCGCTCCCACCCTCGACAGGAATCTTAATAATTACGACTACGAATGGACTTTTCTGTACAAAAACAACTCGTCCACATCGCCCATTGAACCTTATGACAATAGTTTAAGAGCAGGACCTGTAAGCAATGGGGATGCGGCATGGCAATATTGGTTAAGTGCCAGTACCTATGACCAAACATCTCAAACTATCCAGGGGTTTTATATTACACATGTAGGGTCAAACATGATCCTCCGTTACAGAAACAATCAAAATGATATTCGGGATTTAATTACATTTCCTATCACCAACAATGTAATCTGGACGATAAAAGTACAAAGGTTAAACACAGGCAAATGGCAGGTTTGGGCTAATCCCGTTTCAGGCTCAAACACAGAGGCTACTACGCTCATCAATACTACACAAACATTAAGCAGCTCCAATACTTACGCTTACACCATATTTGCTACAACTGATCTAAGACCCAGTGGTAATAATTTTTATTGGGACAACGTAAAATTATATACACGCAGAATGAGCGTTACAAGTGTGAGTTCTACTGCCAACGGTATCACCCAGCCTTCATTTTACGCTGGCCAAACAAACGTAGTTACTTCGGGCATTCAAATAAACACAAGGGGTACCTATACATTTGCAGACATAAACTTCGGCATTACCCCTTCAGGCAGTACTAACATTAATGCATTTTTTACTAACGGGCGTTTATATAAATCAATAGACGATACCTACACCACTACCGGCGATAATTCATTGCTGGCAACAGTAAATATAAACAGCCCCACCATGCAGTCTGCATCTATTAATTCAGGTTCAGGCGATCCAAATTACAGCTCAGGAAATGCCGACGGCTCCTTAACCCGTGTGGCCGACTATTTTTTAGTGGTGGACGTGCTTTCATCTTTAAATTATGGGAACCCGCCTCCATACAATACTTATACACAAACCGGCGCGGTTCAAATCAGAACAACCGATTATACCAACCCTACTTATAACGGATATACAAATAATTCAACAACGGGCAATAACATTGTATCGTTCACTAATGTGGCTCCGCCTACAGCCGCCGCAGTATCACGTTGCGGTGCCGGGCAGGTAACGCTAACAGCATCAGGCGGGTCGCCGTCAGGTGGCACTTACAAGTGGTATACCGCTGCAACCGGCGGAACCGCTGTAGCTACCGGTACTTCTTATTCACCATCAATAGTAACCACCACTACATTTTATGTAACTTATAACTCGGGTGGCAGCGAAAGCAGCCGGATAGCAGTAACCGCTACTATTAACCCGGTAGTAAGTTCGCCCTTAAGTAATGCTGCAATTTCATATTCATTCAGCAACAATACAAAAGATGTTTCCGGGAATCAAAATGATGGGATACCGCAGGGCTCGCCTTCTTTAACTACAGACAGGTATGGATTTGCCAATAGCGCATACAGCTTTAACGGCACTTCTCAGTGGATGACATCAACAACGCAAATTGCCGGTCCGCAAACTTTTACCATAAGCATGTGGTTTAAAACCACAACAACATCTGGCGGAAAGCTGATAAGCTTTAGCGACGGACAAAGTGTTGCTGCGTCAGGCGGATATGACCGTCACCTTTATATGACCAACAGCGGCCAGTTAATATTTGGCGTTTACAATGGAGCCACACGCACAGTGGCCTCCCCTTTAAGTTACAACGATGGCAACTGGCACCATGTGGTTGTTACCTTCGGAACAACATCGGGCATAGTAATGTATGTAGATAATAGTTCTGTTAGTACTTTAGCCTACTACGCGGCCGAAACAAGAAGCGGTTACTGGAAAATAGGTTTCGATGATCTGGGCGGTTCATGGCCATCAGTTCCAACAAGCAAGTACTTTTCAGGCACAATTGACGATGTAGCAGTGTACAACACAGAGCTATCATCGTCGGCAGTATCCGCTTTAAATGATGTAAACCAGATAGGTAGCTACACAGCCGTTTGCGCAGGAAGCCCTATCAGCATTTATGCCCCAACAATTACCGGTGCCACCTATAGCTGGACAAGCCCCGGAGGCGGCACCGCTTCAGGTAATCCTGGTGTATTTTCAAGCGCAACAGCAGGTGCATATACCTTAACTGTAACAGGCGGCCCTGGCGGCTGTTCGTCGGTTGCTACTTATACTCCAACGGTAACCAGCATACCGGGCAATTCTTTTACGGCAACATCGCCGGTTGCGGTTGCTACAGGGAGTTCTACCGTTACCCTTACCAGTACTTATGATGCTTCTGCAACTTATACATTGTCATTTGACGGTGGTGTAGCAACGGGTACTACACAAACCTCATACAACGTTATCTGGGCTACAACAGGCACTAAAACGGTGAGCCTTACGGTTAGTAAGGGTTCATGCTCAAGCACGACTACCCAAACCGTAGTGGTTGGCATAGCCGGGCCGGTTGTAAGCGGCACTACACTGTGCGGTGCCGGTACTGCAACGCTTTCAGTAACAGGTGCAACTCCAGGCGTTACCTATAACTGGTATATAAATAACACAACAACAACCGCTTTACAAAGCAGTACTTCAACAAGTTATACGCCGTTTGTTGGCGGAACTACCACTTTTTATGTTTCTTCAACAGCAGGCACGGTAACCAGCGTGCGTACACCGGTTACGGTTACAGTAAATCCAAAAGCATCATCCTCTATCAACAGCCCGATGCTGAGCTATCCATTTGAAAATGGCAGTTTAACTGATTGGTCGGGTTTAACCAACACCGGTACATTACAGGGTACAACCCTGCCTACAACTGTTGCCGACAGGAACGGTTTGGCCAATGGGGCCTATAGCTTTAACGGAACTAACGCAAGCCCTCAATACATATCAACCACTACACAATACGTTCCGCTGGTATTTAGCTATAGCATTTGGTTTAAAACAACTGTTGCGGGCGGGAAGCTTATAGGTATAGGCGGTAATCAAACAGGCAGTAACGCCACTCAAGACCGCAACCTGTACATGAATGATGCGGGCCTGCTTTATTATGGCGTATACAACAACGGTGTAGTAACTATCAATACTACCAAAGCCTATAATGACGGCTTATGGCACCATGTTATTGTTACCAATGGCCCAACCAACGGCATGCGTATTTATGTGGATGGAACATTACAGGCATCAACCAACACTTATACTGTTCCACAACAAATTAATGAGTTTTGGCGTATAGGGGGCGATAACCTTCAAGGCTGGCCAAGCCGCCCGGCAAATGATTACTTTGTTGGCGTGCTTGACGACGTAGCTATTTACAACCACGAGCTTTCGGCTACTGAAGCCGCATCAAATGATATGAACCTGTATAAGTTCTCGGCGGGGTATTGTGCAAATAATCCGTTAATTATAACAGCACAAACTATGACAGGCGCTACTTACAGCTGGGTTGACAATGCCAATACCAGCCTTACAGGCAGCGGCAACCCGGTTACTTTCAGCAAGGCTACTACTACAAATTATACCCTTACTACAACTGTAAATGGTTGTACTCAAAATACGGCCATAGTAACCCCAACAATGCAAACCTATACCTGGACGGGTGCAGCCGGTACTACCGCGGTTGGTACGGATAACAACTGGACAAATACTTCAACAGGCATAGCCGGTCAGGCACCTAAATTGGATGGTACCGAAGCAATTATCATCGGCACCGCTTCAACAGGTTTCTACCCGGTTTTAACAGCCAATAAAAGCGCTTACACACTTACTGTCAACAGCGGCGCTAAACTTGATCTCGGCGGCTTTACTTTAAATGTTGGCTGTAATATATTTAATAGTGCAGGCGGCATTTTAACAATGGGCACAGGTGCTAATTTCAATGCTTCCGGTATTACCTGGAACGGCGCATCACCAAATACCAATCAGTCATTTACCGGTTCAGGCACGGCAAACTCGTCGCAGTTAGGTAACATGACGGTGAGCAACACAGCCACCGGCGGCAATGTAACTGTAACTACAGGCAAGCTTGATCTGTATAACGTACTAACCATGAGCAGCGGCAATCTTATTGTTAGTTCGCCGGCTACTGTTACATTGAAAAGCCTGGCAACGCAATCGGCTACGGTAGCTGCAATTCCTTCGGGCTTAAGTATTACGGGTAATTTCAGTGTTGAAAGGTACATTGCCGGCGGTGCGTCAAAAAGGGGCTATCGCCTGTTAACCTCACCGGTTAACAATGGGTCAGGTATTTTCACTGTTAATTATTTTAAAAACTCAGCATATGTAACGGGGACAACAACAACCTCGGGCGGCTTTGATCTTTCGCCAAATGCTAACAACCCAACCATATACTTTTTCAGGGAAAACCTTGCTTCATCAAATTCAAGCTTCACCAGCGGAAACTACAGAGGGCTCAACAATTTAAATGGTGCCCCAAATTATACATTTGACGGCGAAACAGGCACATTCACTTTGCCAGTAGGTAATGCATTCCTCTTCTTTTTCAGAGGAGACCGCGCCGTTGCCGATATAGCAACAGAAACCGTTGCATCCTATATACCAACAGGTACCACTTTTACTACTACAGGCACCTTAAATACCGGCAATATAACAGTTAAACACTGGTACAATCAATCTTCAACCCTGATGTACAGTAATACTACAGGTAGTAAGGTTTCGGGCTATAACTTAGTTGGCAATCCTTATGCAAGTACTATTAATATTGAAAAGTTTAACAGGCAATCGGCACAAGCTAAATCATCAATTTATGGAGGTGGCTTCCCTGATGAATCAGCTGCAACATTAAGCAGTCCGCTTAAAATATGGGTTTACAATCCAACAACCAAACAATATTCAACCTACGAGCAAAAGAAAACCACAATCGCGTCGGCAGATACTGTATCAACCTTAAATCCGGGCATATCAAGTGATGGTTTTGCAAGTAATATGATAGCAACCGGACAAGGGTTTTATGTAAGGGCAACAGCAACCGGGCAATCGCTAACTTTCAGAGAGTCGGCAAAAACAAATGTGCAGCCAAGCAACAGTTCGTTGAATGCCATTTTAAGCGCGCCGGACAGGCCTGTTTTAGCATCCACGTCAAAAATGGCGAGTTTTGCAACAATGCAGCCTCAATCGGATGCCAGTGATGCAGAGCCAAGGTTACGTTTCAGGCTCATAAAAGACACCCTTAATGTCGATGCAGTAGTAATTGCGCTTGATAAAGATATCAGCCCGCTGTTTCAAATTGAAAAAGATGCTGAGGACCTTGGCGGCAGCGGCGCTTTGGTTAGCCTGTCGGTATTTTCGGCCGATAGTGTTAAAGCAACTATTCACCGCCGTCCTTTTCCGCATAAGCAGCAAGAAGTAATTCCTTTATTTGCTGATGCCACGGCATCAGGCCCATATCAGTTAAAACTATCCGACTTGACAGACCTTCCGGATATTTATGAAGTTTGGTTAAAAGATAGCTTTACCAAAGATTCGCTGGACATTAAAAACAACCGTCTATATAACTTCACCATTGATAAAGGAAATGCAGCCACATTTGGTAAAGATCGTTTTTCTATAGTTCTGCGCCAGAATCCGGCACTGGCTTTGCAGTTGCTTGATTTCAATGCTGCTAAAATTGCGGCGGGTGCCCAAACAAAATGGACCGTAAAAAACGAAGCTAACTATACTACTTTCACTGTACAAAAAAGCACCGATAACGGAACTACATGGCAAAAGATTGATGTAATTCAATCAAATAACCTGGGCAGCTATGAATACACAGACATTAATCCTGCCAAAGGGCTTAACAAATATCGCCTGCAACTTACCGATCTTAATAACGACATCACTTTTTCGAAAGATGCATCGCTGATGTATGCCAACACCAATAATACTATAGGAAACAACTGGTTAACTGTTTATCCCAATCCAACAGCCGAGAGCATCAATATAAAGATTGCCCAGCCAAACGCTTCGTCAGATTATAATATTCAGCTAACTAACAGTAGTGGTATGCTATTAAAAACCGTAAATATTACCCAACTTTACTGGAAAAATAATATTAGTAACTTTGTACCCGGAACTTATATAATTAAAGTTATTGATAATAAAACCAAGCAGTTAGTTGGGGTTAGTAAATTTGTAAAATTATAATAAAAGATATTGTGAGCATGGTTAAGAAAATATTTGTAACTACCCTGATATTTGTAATAACAGCACTAAGTTGCTTTGCCCAGTTAGAGGATCCCTGTGATCCGACTGATAATGACGCGTTTTGCCCACTCGATACCTGGGTAATTGTGTTAGCAGTTGCAGCATTCCTATTTGCTGCTACCCATTTATACCGTAAACAAAAACCTTTACAGGCATAAACCAAATGGAGTTTATACTATAGCATAAACATAACTATCAACGGATTTGCGCCGCAAACAAAAATCCCTTCAGGTTTAGCGCCCGAAGGGATTTTTGCATTAGTTCAATAAATTGATCAGCAAATTTCTTATGCTTTTTTCATTGGTACCTGAGGCTGTTGTTGTACCTGGTTAAGTTCCAACTGTTCAATAATGCCGCTAACAACTTTTGGCAACTCTTTTACAGTTCTTTGCGGATTGTGCAACTCACCAACACCGAAGCCACGCCATACCAATTTACGTGATCTGGCATCCATAATGTCGATAATCAAGGTACCCTCTTTGTAAGGTACCCGGGCATAACCACCGCCGCCATAGCCGTAACCATATCCATAAGGATACCCCCAGCCCCAACCGCCGCCGTAAAATCCACGATAGCCCCAGCCACCGCCCCAACCCCAGCCAAAACCCAAACCGAAGCCCGGATAGCCGCCATAGTAGGCAGGATAAAACTCAGTTTTCATGCCCCTGCCGGTAATTGTAGTATAACTTACCATCAGATCAGGGTTGCTTTCCCTGAATTTCAAACCTTTGTTTTCCAATGCTGAAATTGCTGCATCCTTAACTCTTTCATCAGCCACTTCCTTTTTCAAAACTGCGCCGGCTTTATTGGTCATGGTTGCAGGAGGTAGCCAGGCAAATGTGCGGTAAGCGGATAAATCGGTTTTGTTACGGGCAGCGGTGTAATAATTGTAACTGCTGCAAGCAGACAAGGCGGCCACCAGCAAAAACACCAGCCTTGTATTAATAGTTTTTCTCATGACAAATTACTCCCTTTATTTGAAATATTAGACTGCGCAGGAAACAAAGGTTTAATTTAAATAATTATTTATTTAAATATGCCGGTAAAACCCGCTTTATCAAAAAGTATCGATATTTAGCTAAAATGTTACGACGATTAAATTGTTAAAAACATTAACCAGTGCGGGTACGGAGAAGTTCAGTATACCGAAAAAACTCGCGGGTGTAAGTATGATTGATTTAGCAATGCGCGGAAAAACAGTTTGTACTTGCCCGACCAGGAAAATTATTTACCTAAGTTTACCAGCTGTGCATAAACCTTTTCGGTAGGCAAACCAACAACGTTTGTGTAGGAGCCTTCAATCCGTTCGATACCTATCAGGCCAATCAGCTCCTGGATGCCATAAGACCCGGCCTTATCAAGCGGCTGATATTTATCTACATAATTGATGATCTCGGCATCCGACAGCTTGCGGAAAAACACTTCGGTAAGATCAAAAAAATTGTTGTAACGCCCTTTATACAGCAAACATACACCGGTAATTACCTGGTGCACCCTACCCGATAGCCTTTGCAGCATTTCAATAGCATGTTCGCGGGTTTCGGGCTTACCCAGTATAAGACCATCGATGCAAACTATGGTATCGGCAGTGAGCACTACCTCATTCCCTATTGTTTCGTCAAACGCTTCAGCCTTTTTTCGGGCTATATGTAAAGCAACCTCCGGTGGGGTTAAGCCTTCCGGAAACGACTCATCAACATCTTTAAGTACAACCCTGAAATCAATATCCATAAGCCGGAGCAGTTCCTGGCGCCTTGGCGATTTTGATGCGAGAATTACGGGAGGGATGTTGAGCATGTTGAATTGTTATTTTTTCATGTCATTGCGAGCGATAGCCTGGCAATCGCATGCTATACAGGGCGGAGCTGCAAAGTTCGCGATTGCTTCGTACCTCGCAATGACATATCTATTATTGTAAAACTACCAGCTATATGCTTGCTTGCTCATCCATTTGTCCTGAACCTTGAGCACTTTTTCGATGATATCACGAGCACAGCCTTTGCCACCGCCATAAGGCGATACATAGGCACTAACCGCTTTGATCTCTTCAACGGCATCGGCAGGGCAAACAGGTAAACCTGCAAGTTTCATTACTTCCAGGTCTGGGATATCATCGCCCATGTATAATACATTGGTAGCAATGATACTTTTTTCTTCAAGGTAGATCTTAAACCTTTGCGATTTGGTATGCGTCCCCATATAAACATCCTGAATCCCCAGGCTGTTTAAGCGGTACATAGCACTTTTTGAGCGGCTGCCAGATATGGCACAAACATTATAACCACATTTAACAGCTAACTGCAGCGCATAACCATCTTTAATGTTAAAAGCACGACTTTGTTCTCCCGACTCCGTTACAAAAACAGACCCATCGGTTAAAACACCGTCCACATCAAAAATGAGGGTAGTAATATCTTTTAATTTATTCAGGAACGATTCCATTATTTTTTTGTTTTCACCGATAACTGATTGGTTTCACCGATCTTTTTTGTCGGAATTCCATTGATCATTATGGTGATTTAACTTTTTCCTTCTGCCTGCAGAATTGCTAAAAACTATGCCAACTATTAAAGCTACAGCTTAACTGCAAACCAACAGCTCAAAACTGCAATTGAACTATTGATTATCGCGCCACTCGTATACCCAGGCCGACTGGATCTGTTCCAGGTGGCCTTCGTTTGATTCGGCACGGGTACCTGCAAAATTAGGCAGGCTCAATACCCACTCCAACAGTTCGGTAAAACGGATGCGGTATATTTTTGATTCGTCAAAATCGTCACCAAACTTTTCATAAAGTTCAATGGCAATATCTTCATAATCATTCCAATGAATTGGCAAAGCAAATTTGTTGTCGCTCATTTTTATTGATTTTTCGTACTAACTGGGGTTACACTAATACGCTGTAAGTTATACGTTTTATTTATGTTTTAAACGGATCGATGCAAATATTAGTGGCCTAAAAACTGCGACTGATCAGGCAATGTGACTTCGATGTCACCATCAACAATCACACACTGACAACCCAGGCGCGAGTTGATACGCGGGTTAACAGCCCTGTCAATAAAATCCTCTTCCTTATCCGATATTTCCTGGATGTTATCCATCCCCTTGTTTACGTAAACGTGACATGTGCTGCATCCGCAAACACCACCACAATTGTGCTGTAGTTCGATGCCATTCTCCAGGCATACGTCTAATACAGATTCTCCTTCGGCAATTGGCAACTCAACACTTTCGTGCCCTTTTTCCTCGAAATTGACCTTTATTTTATAAATGTTCATTTAAGCAAAAGTAACAAAATTACTCGTGTGCCGTAAGCCCTTTATTGTTTTTGATAATACCCTGACTTAATAAAGTATAAACTTCCTGTAACATAGGCATATCGCTTAACAACTGCATATGAGCAACCATAGTACCTTCATCATTTCGTACAGCCGGGCCGGTCTGCACATTGCGGGGCTCCTGCTCAAGTACCTTTTGGGCTGTTTCCAAAATCAGCGGACGCAGCAGGTCAAACTCCATTTGATTTTGCGCCAGCAGGTCCTGGGCAACGCTATATAAATAGTTAGGAAAATTACAGGCGAATACCGCTGCCAGATGCAATATTTTGCGCTGGGCCGAATCAACCGCGTATACATTATTGCTGATAGTAAAAGCGAGCTGCTTTAACTGGGCAAGGATATTATCGTTGGCCCCTTCAAGACAGAGCGGGACAGATCTGAAATTAACCTCTCTTATCTTGCTAAAAGTTTGAAGAGGGTAAAATACACCGGCATTGGGAGTTAAATTAAGCAAAGTGTTCAAATCGGTTGCTCCTGATGTATGTACTATTAACTTTTCATGAATTGCCAAGGCCTTAACAACAGCAGCTATTGCATCGTCCTTAACCGAAACAACAAATAATCCGGTATCGGGATTAACTTGGTCAAGGTTATCAATAGCTTCAGCACCGACGTGGTAAGCCAGCAAGGCCGCATGCTGCACATTGCGGCTATAAACCTGAACAATGCGGTGACCAGCATTTTTAAACGCCGCCGCCATATGTGTAGCAACGTTGCCGGAGCCTATTATGGTTATGTTCATATAATCTTTACAATGAATAAATTATTTAACTAACTGTAGTATAATTATTTCTGTATTTTAGAAACCAACATCTACTACCGCATGAAAATACTTAAAGTAAGCATCATAATTGTGATATTTCTTGTCGGGGCCGCGTCATTAATCCTTTATGGCTTCTATAAATACAATGATAAAGAAACCAAAACCTTAACCGATGCCAACCGCAAAAATATCCCCGGAAGTTTTATCAAATTAAGCCAGGGCATAACCCACTACCAGCTTGAAGGACCGGATAGTGCTGAAACTGTTATACTTGTTCATGGTTTTAGCGTACCTTATTATATATGGGATCCTACGTATGATTTTTTGATAAAAAAAGGTTACCGGGTGTTGCGATACGATATGTACGGCCGTGGCTATTCAGACAGGCCCGATGTACCTTACACCCAGGACCTTTACAACACACAACTGCTTGATCTTATTAACCAGCTTAAATTAACCGGGAAAATAAATTTGGCCGGTGTATCATTTGGTGGCGCGGTAATAACAAACTTTGCCTGCAGCCATCCCGATATTATAAATAAAGTTATTCTTGTTGACCCGGTGTATGAACAAAAAAAGCCTGTAGCGCCCCAATATTTCACCCTGTATAATGAAGCCGTAAACTCTGACGAACGGGCCAACGGGCAATTAACCGATTTTCTTTATCCGAAGAAACATCCTGAATGGATAAAACGCTATTTGCCGCAAATGAAATTTAAAGGGTTCAGAAATGCATTGGTTTCAACCTTGTACAACTATAATCAAAACGGCCGCCAAAGCAATGCCTGTTTAAATAATGTCGGGAAAAATGTACTGCTGATATGGGGCAAAGCCGACAAAACTTTACCAACACGTTTTGCCGACTCTATCCGCAGCGTTTTAAAAGTTGATTTTTTCCCGGTTGATGGCGCGGCACATTTACCGATAATTGAAAAGGCTGATACGGTGAATGCTAAGATCCTGTCGTTTTTGAAGGGATAAACTCAATTTATCCAAAGCGTCATCGCGAGGCACGAAGCAATCCCCAATTAGCAGAGCGGCTCTGTATAGTGCGCGATTGCTTCGTACCTTATAATGACATGGTAGAGATGTGGTATCGCCTTTATAGCAATCAGATTACATCACTTACAAAAAGTTCTTCTCCGCCCAATCAATCCCTTCCGCCAGCTCAGCCCTGCTGAATTCAATATGTACTACCCTCCTCTTTTTATTATTGGTAGTACGATTTGACGCGTGCATGAGCAATGGCCTCATGATCATGATCCCGCCAATTGGTACGCTGCAACTCACCTCGGTTTCCTGTTGCCAGTCGATATTTTCAGGGCGATAAATTTCTTTAAGCTGTGAACCGGGTAATACTTTCAACGCGCCGTTTTCTTCATCGGTATCATCCAGATGAATGCGAATGGTGAAGTTATCCTGCAGGATATTTATTGGCGGCTGCACTGCAAACTGATTTTGTTTAACCGTCCAGGGGCCGTAGCCTGCTATGTCAATTTTGCTATCCACAGAAATGGTCAGGTCCTGGTGCCAGGCCACAAACCAGTTGGATGATCCGGGCTTATCGAAATAAATAGATTTAACAACAAAATAACCGCCGCCAAAAATATTGGAGATAACACTTTTCAGCCTGTCATTGAATAAAAGAGGAGCAACATCCGGAACAGCTTTCAGAAACTGCCTTATAGCAAACACATCATCAGTTTTACGGAATAGCGGGCCTGACCTATCGGCAGATTCAATGACCTTGATAATGGCACCAACTTCGGCACCGGTATACATATCCTCTACTACGGTAAATCCGTCATGAGCTATATTAAACCGGTGCCCGGTTAAATCCATCTAACAGAAATTAAACTGTTTTAAGTTCTTTATTACGCCTTTGGATAGAAAGCAGGAAGCCGATCACCATAATGATAGTACCACTCCAGAAGAAATTGATATATGGGAAGCTGATAGCGCGCATTACAATCCATGGGCGTTTATTTTGAGGCTGCTGATAAACAGTGATCTCCACCTTTTTATTTTCAGGGTTGATCCTCGAAAAACGTAGTTTTAAACCGGCATCATCAACCTTACGGGCAAAGTCAAACACATTCCCTCCCCTGATCATAAATACAGGCTCGGCAGTATACACTTTACCATCATGAGCATGAACCTCGATGTTTGCACCGATAGCTACGTCATTGGCAGTAAGTGGTATATTTTGAACTGTAGCCTGTTTGTTTAATGATTTAACCAGCATAAAGCCATCGCGGTACCTTATGGTATCACCGATAGCAACTTCATGAGCTACAGGCTCGTCATAGTTTTTATCATCGTTACCTTCATCGTGCCCAGCTTCGCCCTGCATTGCAAAACCTTCGCTTGGGATGGCGGTAACGTGGGTATACAAGTCATTTAACAGATAATGCTTGGTATCGGGCGATGAAGACATTCCCGCATCGCGGCTGGCCTGTACTTTTGGCTTAAGCACAAAGTTTTCTACCACTTTACCATTGGCGTCAAACTTTTTATAATCAACCCTGTAAAAATGGTATGGTGATGATATCGAATCGCCAAGGTAGGTAACTGTATAATCGCCCATTTTTACCGGGGTATTTTTGTAGATCATGATATTTTCGCGGGCATTACCGGCTTTAGCATCAAAACCCTGTACGTTAACAACGCCACTCGCATTTTCAGATACTACCTTACTTGTACCGGCAGCTATTACTGCGCCAACCATCAGCAAGCCAAAACCCAAATGCGCCACAGCCGAACCGGCAAGCTTAAACTTACCTTTAAAGGCATCGACCAAAACTTTGGCATTGGCAATAACCGAGTAGATGGAGCCGCACATTACCAGGTTGAAAACGAAACTAAGTCGATAAACTCCTGTTACGTAAACAATAAGCGCTGTTATCAATATCGAAAACAGGAAATATACCCCTGTAGTAATAAAAAATCTGGTAATATCGGTCTTTTTATATTTCAGGAATTGCGTGAAGCCGGTAAGTAAAGTCACCACAAATGCAAACGACGACTGTATCACGTTATAATGCTTAACAGCATCGGCCGGAGGTGCTATCTTGGTGCCAAACATGGCGTTCCATACCGGTACCGATGTTACCACAATAAGGTGAAAACACGATAACCCTAAAAATACCGAACCTACAAACATCCAAAACTCACGTGAGTAGGTTTCTTCGTCTTTTTTGGTGATAGGTAATTCCTTCCATCGCCATACCAATATATAAATAGATAAAGCAAGGAATATCAATATCCCGATCACCAACTGCCAAAACATCCCCAGGTCGGTAAAAGCGTGTACCGAACTTTCGCCCAAAATACCGCTCCTTGAAAGGAATGACGTGTACCATACCAGTACAAAACTTAGCAGTACCAGCAGTGTAGCAGTAAAATATGAGTGACCAGTATTTTTAAATACGATAAGCACGTGCAAAGCTGCAACTATAGTTAACCATGGAAAGATCGAGCCGTTCTCAACCGGATCCCAGGCCCAGAAACCACCAAAATTCAGTGACTCGTATGCCCAGAATGAACCCATGATCACACCTGTACCCAAAATCATGGAGCCAAACAAAGCGTATGATATAGCGGGTTGTACCCATTCTTTATAACGTTTTTGCCAAAGCCCCGCAACCGCATACGCAAACGGAACAATTATTGAAGCGAAACCCAGGAACAATGTAGGCGGGTGAATGACCATCCAGTAATTTTGTAGTGAAGGGTTCATGCCTTGCCCATCTTTTATGAAGTCCAGATAGTTAGGCTGTGAAAATATTGGTGCTTCAATACCCGAGTTACGTAACAACAGGAATGGCGAACTGCCTATCCGCTGACCGAAAATATCGATACCCAGAACCATAGTGCCCAATATAACCTGCGACAGGGCTACAACCGTCATTACCGGGCGTTCCCATGATTTTGCCTTTGCTATAAGTATATTCCCTAAAACCGCCTGCCAAAAAGCCCAAAGCAAAAAGCCTCCTTCCTGCCCGTTCCAGAAACCGGATACCAGGTAATAAACAGGCAATGAGCGCGAGGTATAAGCCCAGGCGTAGTGATATTCGAAATAATGATTGTAAAGTACATAGAACAGGCAGGTGCCCATTCCTAAAATAGAGATGGAGTTCACGTAAAAACCTAAACGGCCTAAACGCTGCCAGCTGCTGTTAGCCTTGCCGGCATCATCGGTAGTAGCAAAATAGTAACTTATAAATGACAGCAGGGCTGCACCAAACGAAAGAACAATAAAAAACTGGCCGATTTGTCCCGGTAAAAGGTGTTCGCCCTTAAAAACTGTATTCATCAAAAATGATTAAATGCTGGCTTGCTTAGCCTTTACTTCTGTAACTTCTAACTTATCCTGGGTATATTTTGATGGACATTTCATCAGGATCTTTGAGGCATGAAACTCTTTGCCAACCATTTGGCCGGTAACAACCAATTGCTCCGAACGCTCAAAATCGTCGGGCTTAGTACTATTGATAATCACCTTACGCTCCTCGCCTTTATTATCTTTCATGTAAAACGAAAAATAATTGGCATCCTTGGTGGCGTCATAAACCATTTCCTTACCCTTGCTAAAATGACCTATTACATGCAGTTCGCTGCTGGTTTGCTGTGCCTCGGCAAAGGAAGCATAGGTGCTTGAGCTTGAATAAACACTAATGATAACCGCTATAGCTATAGCGATAACAACAAGACCGAAAATTGCACTTTTTTTCATCCGCGGTTTATATAATTAAAATAACGATTTGCAAAAATACAAAACATGCAGCGAAATATGTTTATTACAAGACATATGTATTATTTAGAATCATTATTGATAGATAGATCAAGGAGTACGTCATTGCGAGGTACGAAGCAATCCCCTACTTGCAGAGCGGCTCTGCATAGTTCGCGATTGCTTCGTACCTCGCAATGACGTGTGGGTGAAAATTGCCTCGTACCATGATATAGTTTTATTAAATCCCCCCTTTTTGCAATATAAAGGGCGATACCTGCGGCCCGGGCTCTTCGCTCATACAGCACAAGGCCTTAATCACAGGCCGGTATCCGCTACTATCCCCATCGCGGAATTATTGGTTTTGCAACTCTTTATATAAGGCATTCAGATCTATCTTAAAGTTATTCATTTTAAGAGTTTGGGCAATTTTTATCAACAGGTCCTTGTTTTCTTCCAAAGTTTCACCTTTTGTAACCGGCGAATTGAGGTTAAGTGCCTGCCCAAAACAAAGCGTACTTAAATTGATTTGCTGCAAAACGGAATTGTTATCTGCAGGCATTTTATAATACCAAAGCAGAAACAGCTTTCCGTTGAGCGTAATGAAGTTCTTTTCTATATCCGAAATTTTAAGTTTCGCTTCGCCTGTAATATAATCAAGTTCATATTGCATGTACCCTTGCAATTCGGCATGTTGCCGGGCCGAGGAGGTGTCAGTTTGACTGAATGCGCTATTACTAATAAGAACAAACTGCACCAGGTGCTTATCTACCTGTACCAAATTGGGACTACTCATTGGTTTAATATCCTTTGTAACAATATCAAGTGTAAAGGAGCGGCTATCGCTGTTGTAAACCTGCTTCGCACCAAATTTAGCTTCCATAAGGGCGGGAGTGAATTTCTCTGCCATTTGTGCGTTTAGGGCCGAAAAACAAAAGAGAAGGAAGGCAATTACCAGTATTTTTTTCATCATGTGATAAGCTGATCTAAGATGACATTAATTTTCAGCTTTACAAACAGCTCCAAACAAAAACGAGGTGAGCTTTTTCAAACCCACCTCGTTATATATTAAAACTATTAAATCCTTAATTACGGCCAGATGCCCAAATTCTGGTACGACACCGCTATCTTATTAATAGCACCAACCATAGCTGCGTTACGCAGCGTTCCGATCTCAGGGTTGTTTTTGTAGATCTCTCTGATCTCGTGGTATGAGCGGATCATGGTATCTTCCAAACCTGAGTTTACCAGCTCAAGTTCCGATGCTCCTTTAATAATGGTTGAACGTTGAATTGGAGTTAAAGCTACTCCGGTAATGCCTTCAACCATATTTACCAGGTTAAGGTTGGAGTTTTCTTCAAACCTGCGGTTCATCCTGCCGAAAGCTACGTGGCTCAGGTTCTTTAACCATTCAAAATATGACACGGTTACACCGCCTGCGTTGGCAAACATATCAGGTACGATCATGCCGCCATTGGCATAAAATATCGCTTCGGCTTCAGGTGAGGTTGGGCCGTTAGCACCCTCAACAATGATCTTAGCCTGTATATTGCGGATGTTTGCTTCTGTAATTTGATTTTCGAGGGCGGCAGGCACCAGGATATCACATGGCTGCTCAAGGCCTTCCATGGTATTGGTAAACTCTTGAATTGCTGCAGCGTAACCTAAAATAGAACCGGTAGCCTTACGATGCTGAAATACAGCCTCAATATCTAAACCGTTCTCATTATAAATAGCGCCTTCAAACTCACAAAGCCCAACAATGATCGCGCCCATTTCCGACAGAAACTTAGCCGAATAATAACCTACGTTACCAAGGCCCTGTACAATTACCCTTTTACCCGATAAGCCTGGCAGTAAGCCGATCTTTTGCATATCCTCGCCAACGCTTACACATTCGCGGGTAGCAATGGCCACACCACGACCGGTAGCTTCCCTCCTGCCGGCAATACCGTGCAGCGCAATAGGCTTGCCGGTTACAGCGCCCATAGCATCCAGCTGACCGGGGTTCATGGTAGCATAAGTATCAGCAATCCAGCTCATTTCGCGCTCGCCCGATCCATAATCAGGTGCAGGTACGTCAATGCTTGGGCCAATAAAGTTCTTTTTAATGAGCTCAACTGTGTAACGGCGGGTGATGTTTTCCAGCTCGCTTACGGTGTAGTTTTTGGGGTTTATTTTAATACCGCCCTTGGCACCGCCAAACGGAACATTAACTATGGCGCATTTGTAGGTCATGAGTGCGGCAAGAGCCATCACCTCATCCTCGTTCACCATTTCGCTGTAGCGGATGCCGCCTTTAGTTGGCGATTGGTGGTGCGAGTGCTCAACGCGCCAGGCATCAATTACCTCGAAACCGTTGCCCCTGCGGATAGGGAAACGGAAGCGGTAAACACTGTTACATGATTTAATTTGATCAAGCAGGCCGGCATCATGTTTGGTGAATTGGGCAGCGTGATCGAAGTTTTTACACACGTCACTAAAGAAGTGTGTTTCTTGGTCGGCAATCAAAATATTCGTAGCCATAACTATTGTATAAATATTAATCTCTTAAAAAAGTGAGCAAATTTGGTACAATTTTTATCAATATTGCAAATATTTCTTAGTTAGTGTGCCTTATACACTACCCAACACCGCCGTTAAAAATATGTTTAAATTGTTTAAACATATTTTTTGAACTACTTTTCGTTTTCGACTTTTTTTAATCTGCGGTCTATAGTGAACAGATATACGGCCAGTCCAACAAAAATTATGGAAATAGTTGCTACAACTACGTAAATTTTTCCCGACTGGCGCAAAGCATCGGCCATTTCAACTTGTTGCCCCTGCTGTGCAAAAACAGCGGTACAAAACGTAAGCAGTAACAATAAAAGCGTTAATTTCTTCATCTCAATTTATAGCGTTCTTCTTATTCTCAATTAAACGGATGCGGTAACGGATGGTTGCTATCCAAAGGGCAATAAAGCTCCAGCCCAGCATGGCCGGGTAAAAGGCTATCTTCATACCGTTATCCAGGTCGTATTTACCAAATGCAGGGTTACCGCCGCTGCCGGGGTGCAATGAATCTGTTAAACGGGGTAAAACAAATATCAGCACAATCATAATGGGGAAAGCGAAGATGTTGTAGATAGCCGAGATCTTGGCCCGCTTCTGTTCCTCATCAATTGAGTTACGAAGCACCAGGTAAGCGCAGTACAATAAAAATGCAATGGCCGCACTGTTTTGTTTAGGGTCACCGCTCCAAAACTCGCCCCAGGTATATTTTGCCCATAGCATGCCAGTTAACAGCCCTAAGCTGTAAAACAGCAATCCGGTATTAACACATTCAACAGAGGCAAGGTCGTGCTCCTCTTTACCGGTTTGCAGGTATTTAATACTGAAATAAACCGATACAACAAAAACCGTGAGCATCCCCATCCACATAGGTACGTGGAAATACAAATTACGGATGGTTTCGTGAATAATTGGCAGCCTCGGCGCTTTGAAAACCAGGCCTGTGTAAAAGGTAGATAATACCAGCAAAACAGCTGCTACCTTCCACCATGTTTGATAAATAAACTTCATATGATTTATGGCGGTAAAGGTAATTAATTATTTGCTCATTGATTCGAAAGTAAGTTTAGACAAACATAAAGTATTACACATTTCAGTGAATCTCTCTTACAATGGGGGCCGCCTTAATATTGGTTTGACTGGCATGCTTTATGATTTTTACAGTCCCACCCACATACAATGTTGTCAACAATTTATTATTCGAAACATCTAATCGCGACACAGCCGTTGAAAGCACATTAAGGTAGGATAAGGCAGAATTTGAACTAATATCAATAGTTTTTAATTCTTTATTACCTATCAACTCTAATGCACTAAGATTAGCCAAGTTTTTGAATTTGATATTTTCAAATGCGTTGGCCTGCAGATAAAGCTGTTTGATATTGTCAGTACCACTTAATTCGATTGAATCAAGGTTATTTTGCGCAACAGCTAAAATGTTTAGATTTTTAACGTTCTTTAGTATTAACTTTTTTCCGAGAGCGTTTTTTCCAATATAAATTTCCTCAATAGTATTATTGTCAAAAAACACATCCAGGTTTGCAATCTGGTTAGACATTGCGTAGATCTTTTTTAAGCTTTTAAAATATTTCAAGTCATCTAACCATTTAATATTATTTCCGGCTACGTTTAATTTTGTCACAGTATCAATTTCGGAAACTGCTATTTCATGATCTTTGTTAAAATCATACCCATTTTTTAGCAGGGCCGATTTTAAATTTTGATCTTTAAATACTATTTGCTGTGCGCAAACTCTCTGCGTAATAAAAACAATGATTAATATTAAAAAGCTTGTATACTTCATAAAGGATGTAGCAGGGATTATACCCGCAACAGTTGCGGCAAATATAATTTGAAATTAGCAAAGTCCTCTTGAAATTAATCAATCCCCAGGCTCATAGTCAATCGGCAGCAGGTCACCAAGCTTTGCTTTTGACCATGAGCCCTCATAAAGCGGACTCGGGCTCGATACCACAATACCATTCATATCAAAAGCTATGTAGCCCGAATATTTGGTCATGATGCTGGTTTCATAATTGGGCATATCCAGCGGATGATAAACATCCTTAAACTCTGTAGTCTCCTCGCGTTTGGTATATACAACGTATAAAAAGTGCGGAAAAGTAAGTGCATAGATGCCATCCTGTGGTGTTTTACGCAGGATCTCAAATTCCTGGTAAGGCAGCTTCGCGAGGTTTTCACGATACCACTTAGTCATTTTCGACAGGTTATAATAACGCATTGCCGAATCGCGCGGGCCCTCCCGGTATTTTTTCATCTTCTGCATCAGCACTGCTTCTTCAGGTCGTTCGGGGTTAATTTGCCTTGTAAAATCATGCGCCTCAAACCCTTCTTCTTTCAGTTTTCCTTTATAAAGCGAACGGTAAAAATGCTGGGCCGATCCATAATAAGCCTGCTCACGTTTTTGTTTCCAAAGCTTCTTTTGCGCAGCACTGCCGGGCAGATTTTCAAACAAAGCACTTCCCGAATAGGAGATAGTATGCTCGATAGCATCGTACAAAAAGTTTTTCAGCAAAAATTTGGTACGATAGCCCAGCGCCAGGTTCTCTACCACCAAAAACTCATCACCAGAGGCTTCCAGTTGTTGCTTGCCCCTGTGATAAATAATATTCAAAATATGCGGATTGGTAACCTTACACTCCTTGCCGTTTTCGGTATCGCCAACAAATTCCTTGCGGAACAATTCGTAGTTCTTTTTCCAGTCGGCACTGCTGCTGATCACTACTTCGCGCAGCATCAGCACCTTCTGATTAACCTCGATACTCAATTTTGCCGGTTCGCGGCCAACCAGTACAGTTGTAGAATATTCTTCAATACTAACACCGGTAACCACCAACTGGTATTGGCCAGGCTTTACACCAGCCAAAGTGAAAGTTCCATCCTCGGCTGTAGACGTGCCGTAAGTGGCATTGTTTAAAAATACGCTGGCATTGGCTACAGGACTTTTAGTATCAGCCCGAACTACCTTACCTGTAATAGTACCGGTTTGCGCCGAAACCATGAGCGGGCATATAAACGCGATAAGCAAAAACCAATAAAAACGCATTAAATAAAATTAGGATTTTTTTTCAATCTACTAAAAAACACATTTTTTATGAACGGTTAATGAATTGTTGACGTATAATTTTTGTTGCGGTAGCTTTGCTGACGAGCGCGAGTTGAAACAAACAAAAACTATGTCATTGCGAGCGCAGCGCGGCAATCTCGTAGCCAATGCATATCCGTCCGGTGTAGCATGCGATTGCCACGTCGCGCCCCGGCTCATTCCTTTGCCGCTCCTCCACAATGATATAGATTTTTATAGGGTAACAAATAAAAAGCGGCATAAATTACTTCACGCCGCTTCAAAATATCATCAGGAAAGATACGAACTACAAACTCTGCAAAAAGCTGAGCATTGCATCCCGGTCAACTTTTGATAAGGTACTAAAGAATACTTTTGACGATTCAGCCTCGCCGCCATGCCACATAATAGCTTCAGGAATGCTTCGGGCACGGCCGTCATGCAGGTAATAACCCGGATAATTGACCTTTTCAAACAAGCCCAAACCCCAAAGCGGAGCAGTACGCCACTCCTGTCCACCGGCTAAAAAGTCGGGACGGTTATCAGCAAGGCCTGGCCCCATATCATGTACCAGCATATCTGTATAAGGATGGATCACCTGGTTTGAAACCGATTTGAAAGCTACGTTTATACCTGTTGTAAGGGTTTGGCGGTGACAGCTTTCACATTTTCCTTGTTTAAATAATAATTCGCCCCTTTTGTTGGTAGCATCGGTAACATCACGGCGGGCCGGAACAGCAAGTGTAGCCGCATAAAACCTTACGGCATTTAATGTACTATCGGCCAGTTCCGGATCATCTTTCAAACCATCGTATTGCGATTGGCCAAAAGAGTTTTCAACCGGGAATATCTTATTGGTAATACCGATATCCTGGTTGTAAGCAGCAGCAACCTGGGTAAGCAACGATGCAGTGTTGGCTTTCCAGCCAAAACGACCCAGTTTGCGCGACTGTGTTGCTACATCCCAAACGTAGTTGGCATGTCCCTTTATGCCGTCGCCGTTTGAATCATTAGGGTCGGCCATAGCAACGATAGTACTTTCAGGTATGGCTTCCAACAATCCTAAACCATACATTGGCGGTGCCAGGCGCGGCGACAACATGTATCCTGCCGACAGAGCAGTATACAGATTACTTAGTGTATAAGTAGGCTTGCGCAAGGCATAGCTTTCACCGTCCGGAAAGTTGTAAACTACCTCATTATAAGTAATATTAATCTTGCATTCAGGCGTTTTTCCAAAAACGGCTTTGTCCTGCAATTGCAAACCATAACCGGGTGCAGCAAGCGGGCCGCCATGCTCATCGGTACCTGGAATGCTGATCCTCACCAGGAGCGACGAATTTGATTCGCCGGCTGTTGGCAAGCCTATCCCATCGTTATGATGACACGAAATGCAGGAGTTGTTATTGAAGATAGTTCCCAAACCCGGATTAATAGGCGCAGGCGCAGTAACAAATATCTTGCTGAATGCTGCATCGCCTAAGCCATGAACCTCTGCATCATAGCCCGAAAGTCCGGGAAACATATTGCCAAACGAGTGCGAGGTAATATCAAACACAGTGGCATCACCTCCCGATAAACGCTCGTCATATTTATCTGCAGGGAACTGGGCTGCTTTCTGGCATTTTGCGAGCAGCAGCACCAAAAGCACCAACGCGCCTATTACGCTTAACTTCTTCACTTTTAAACTTAGTCCTTAATATTGGTTTGTATAAATGTCATCAAATCGCCTTCAAGCGTGGCCTGTAGTGTTGCAAGGGCCGTTTGGCTGTTTGATATTTTATCGCGGTTATCATAAATAGCTTTTTCAAAAGTTGGGGTTATCAAAGCCATTGCCGATAAAGCAGTTTGTATCTGTGTTTTGATCTTGGTATCTAATGATGCGTTTTTTGAAGCAACCAAAGCGCTTAAGCTGGTGGTGCCCCTGGCGTTATTGTAAGTAGCTGTGTAAACGTTAAGTACACCCTGTATGTTATTGATGAAATCGGTAGTGGTGTTGTGAGAATATGACGACTCGTCTTTTGTCGAATCCCTTTCTGTGAAAGGTTCGGCCATTTTACCGGTACCTACTTCTTCGCAAATGCCTCCCATTTGTGTAACAATGGTAGTAAACAATTCTTTGCGTGTTTTAAAAGCTGTACTTCCATTGCCAGCGGTAGTGATTTTTAATGCATAATTGCCACCCGAAGCCGCCCAGCTATTCATAAGTGCAGTAGTTGTGTTTAATAAACTTTGTGAAGCATACTTCAGATAATCTTTTTGGCGGGCTGTGATATCAGTAGCTTTCCTTGTACCGCCAGGGCCAAATATAATGTATTCGATACCGTGAAAACCTTTTGAAAAACCGTCAAGAGCATCAACAGAAGCCAGGGTAATAGCATCAGAACTTGAAATCAAAGCGTCAACATCTACCCGGTTCAATGGCCAACTGTCCATAGTTGGGTCATAGTTATCGTCTTCAACCGGGCCAAACAAAAAGCCTTCAGCCTGTTCCCAGGGCTGGCGGGTATTTTTCCATGCTACGCGGGCAGCAGCCAGGTTAGCGTCAGTTGGCGTTGCTAAAAATGTAGTTATTGAAGTGTTTAGTACAGTTGCCTTTGCCTGAATATCAATGTAATTTGGATTGCCTACAACGCTAACAAATTGGGTTATAACTTCCTGCTCATCAACTGCAGTATTTTGAGTTCCGCCTGGGTTGTTATCTTTTCCACAGCTGCTTAATCCGAGGATGGCAGCACATGACAGACCAAGTAAGGTATTTTTCATGGTAAAAATTTAAGTTAAATGAATTATGATTTGATTGGATATTAATTCTGTAGCGTATTTCTTTAGTGGCCGTTCGGCCGGGCCTGCAGTTACCTGGCCTTCGTTGTTAAACGTGCTGCCATGCAAATCGCATTTGTAACCGTTATTACCAACAGGGGTGAGTTGGTTATCGGCATGTGTACATTTTAACAGTAATGCGGTGTACGTGCCGTTAGCCTCTTTTTTTAAACCGATATTGTAATACTGGTTTTTAGGCTGGATCAACTGAAAATTAGTTGATCCGAAAATGGTTTCCGGAACGGTTACTGTATTGTTGGCCACAGCCGCCTTATAGACGGGCAGGGTAGCACAGCCCGCTAACGAGCCAACCAGCATGCCCGCACCCGCTGCAAGGCATAGCGAACAAGACTGCTTTACAAATTCTCTTCTATCCATGTTGTTTAAGTTTAAAATGAATACCCAATACCCAGGTTTATCAAAGTATTACTGGTTTGGTAAGGCAATGCAACCGGGCTTGGGTTAATGATCAGCGCCGGGTTTTGTACACCGGTATGGGCCAGCCTTACATCGCCTTTAACCACCACGTTTCGTAAAGGCAGGTAAGTTAACCCTGCTACCACAAAGTTTTGATTAAGCGTTTGATCAGTAAAACCATTTGATGGGATACTGGCATTAAGATCGAGTTTCTCATCGCGCACAAAAACAATCAGCTGCGGAGCATTTAATTTTCCGTAGTTATTGCGGTAAAGCAGATCATAACCTATTTCGGCATAAGCACCGTAAGCCGTTTTAGGGGTATTGCTACCGTATGCCCTGTTGATTTTGTCAGCGTCTTTAATAGAAAGGATAGTACCCAATACTTTTACCGAAAAACCTTGTCCGTTATACTGGATATCGCCCTCGCCCATAGCAACCGGTGTACCAAATACACCCGAGTTTAAACCAAGGCTATCGGCTTCTGTTTTGCGGATGCCGACCGTACCACCGTAATAACCAGATAGCTGGGCTTTAAAGCCACTTTGATAGTATTGAAGCGCGCCGGTAACAGCAAGGTTGGTACCTGTTGCGTTACGGCCTTCAAATCGCCCGTCAATAATGCCGGTGCCGTGGGTAAAACCACCAGCACTTAAACCGTTCATCAAACCAATCGAATAGTTAATAGGGAAATTATTTAAACGGCCATAAAAGCCAACACCTAATTCGCGCCAGGTGGCCGGAATAATCAGCGTTTCTACATAGTTACGTTCGTTACCATTAAAGGTAGTTGGCAGGTGGTTTTCATTCAGGATGCCTATCCTCGGCAAAAACAAACCTGCTACTATGTATTGGTTAGGGTTAAGGTTAAATTTCAGGTAAGCCTGTTCAATGGTGATCTCGCCCCCCGGTTCGCCGCCGTTTACTTTGGCGTCTTCCAGCTCAGTTTCAGAAAAGAAAGAGATCTTATCGCTGAACTTGTGGCCCACAAATAGCACAAAGCGCTCTAAATCAACCTTGGCCGTACGGTGATTGTTATTATACTGGTAAAAAGCATTACCATAACCGCCTATGGTAGTATTTGTTAATAGCGAGCTTCTGCCAGAATTGTTATTAAGCGAATCTTCGGCAGTTGAGGTATTTGGCTGCTGCGCCAGTACCGTACCCGAAACAAAAAAAGAAAGTACAACTAAAGTAAGGGTTTTAGCATGCATTGTTGTTTGGTTAAGTCGGCAGCAAAAGTAATTACTAATTTAGACTTAATCCAAATTAAAAACAAATTAGAAGAAAATGTGAAAAACAAGGCAAAAATTTGCCGTTTTGAGGCAACGCATAGCAAATCATGCTAAAAAGTATTAGTCTGCACCTGATCAGGAAATTAAAATGAATGATTAAAGGGTGCTATGACCAGATCAGTCACGCCACAGATAAGGGAAAAGCAATAGTGCTGTAGCTATAACAATAGCATTGATAGCACACAAAACACCAATATTGCCATAAAAAAAACTGTGGTCTACCCCATCCATCGCACTTTTACTCAATTTAATAAGCACCAGTATTACCGGTATAATTACCGGAAAACTCAATATGGCCATCAATGTGCCATTATTACCCGCCTTTGAAGCAATAGCCGAAATCATGGTGAATACAGTTGAAAAGCTAATGCTGCCAAGCAGCACCGCCAGGAAATAGTAAAGCAAATCGCCAATGGTGTTGGGGAAAAATACTTTATATATCACTAACGCCAGTATGCTTAACAAAGACATTAGCAAAATATTATAGATTGTTTTTGAAAGGATGATAGCTTGCGGACTGGCGATGGAATAGTAATAAAGCAACCGGCTTTTACTTTCCTGCAAAAAGCTTTTGGCAATGGCATTTACCGATGCAAATAGCATAATGATCCAGAACAATACGTTCCAAACTATAGGATAACCGGTGCTATTTGAAAAACCGGGATTTAAATTAAGCGAAATATAGCACACAAAAACTGTAGAAACCACGTAAAGCAAAACGCCATTAAAAGCATATTTGGACCGCCACTCGAGCAAAATTTCCTTTTTTAGCAGGTACCAGGTTTCGTTAGTAAGTTTCATGACCGCAAATGTAATAATTACCTGCGAGTGAGAACAAGCATTTGACAGGCTAAAAAAATTAGCTTAATTTTGAATATAACATACCATTTGCCCATGCCCATAGCTTATTTCCGCACACCGGTTGGCATAGCCCGCATTACCGAAGAAGAAGGCTTTATAGCATCCGTATCCATACGGGACGAGGAATATGAAATTGAACCTGCTCCCACTCAGTTATTGCAAACGGCTATTGACCAGTTAAACGAATATTTTGCAGGCACAAGGAAAGATTTTACTTTTCCGATAAAGCAACAAGGCAGTGAATTTCAACAACAGGTTTGGGACGAGTTATTGCGCATTCCGTATGGAACAACCATTACCTACGCCCAGCAATCTAACCAAATGAGTAATCCCTTAGCTATACGCGCGATAGCTTCCGCTAATGGCCGAAACCACCTATGGGTTGTAGTACCATGCCACCGGGTAATAGGTTCGGACGGTAGCCTTACCGGCTACGCCGGCGGCGTATGGCGCAAAAAGTGGCTGCTTGAGCACGAAGCTAAAGTATCAGGTGTTGGACAAACCAGGCTGGAGTTTTAAGCATCCACCCTCAACAACCTTGCAATTTTTTCATGCAGCTGATAAGGCAAAAATGGCTTTGAAAGCACATCATTCATCCCTGCAGATAAAGCCTCTTGTTGCTCATGATCATAACTTGCTGCCGATAATGATATGATAGGAATACTCCGCTTAGGTTCCTCAAAATCAACCCGGATGGTTTTGGCCGCCTGGTAGCCGTTCATTTCGGGCATATGGGTATCCATTAAAATAATATCGTACTCTTTATTAGTAAGCTTCTCTATAACCTTACGGCCATTATCAACCATTTCCACGTCTACGTTCCAATCCTTTAAAATTTTGGAAAGCATGAACTGGTTCACCATGTTATCTTCAGCTACCAATACCCGTACATTATTAAACGGCGGCAGGATTTTATCAGTTTTGGGGGTTAATTTGTCCTTTGGTTTTAAACTTATGGTATACCAGTTCACAAAGTTAAAAGTACTGCCCCTGCCTACCTGACTGCTTACTGTAAGTTCGCCGCCTTTTAATTCGGCAAGCTTTTTAACTATGGTAAGCCCTAAGCCGGTGCCACCATATTTGCTTACAGTGTCTTCATCGGCCTGTTCAAATGATTCAAAGATTCGGTTAAGCCTATCGGCCGGGATCCCTATACCGGTATCCTCAACGCTGAACTTTAGTTTTACCTTGTCATTATGCTTTTGAAGTACAGCTATCTTAAGCTTTACATATCCCCTTTCGGTAAACTTAAGGGCATTGCTTAGCAGGTTCATCAGTATCTGGTTCAGCCGTAACGAATCAAGCATAAGATATTGCGGCACTTCCTCTTCTATATCGAGCAAAAATTCTATATTATTTTCGTCGGCCTTGAACTTGAGGAGATTAAAAACCGAATTCACAATGTCGTAAACATTATTGGCCGTACGGACGATACTGAATTTGCCTGCCTCTATTTTTGAAATATCAAGTACATCATTTATTACCCCAAGCAATGATTTTGATGAAGTGTCAAGCAAATCGAGCATTCCTTTTTGCTGATCGGTAAGGTTTGTTTTACGCAAAAGCGTGGTAATACCGATAATGCCATTAACCGGAGTACGTAATTCATGACTCATATTGGCCAAAAACGTCTCCTTCACTTTTTTACTGTACTCGGCATTTTCCTTTGATTTGATCAGTTGCTCCTGGTAACTCTTTTGCGGAGAAATATCACTGATGTTCAAAAAGATGATCTTGTTTCGGTAAGATGCACGGCATTCAACCCAAATTATCCTTTTATCAAAAGTTTCAAACTTAAATTCGAAAATGGCATAGCTCAGGTTGTCCTTAATGATCTCGCCCAGCTTTTTCCGAAACATGGCCCTGTGGTCATCAATGGCGAGGTCAACAATACTTTTACCGATGAGTTCGGCAGGCATAAAGCCCATTATTTTTTCGACCGTTGGGTTTATGTTTACAATGCGCAGACTTTGTGCATCTACGGAAGTAATTATATCGGCCGAGTTTTTAACCACCACGGCATAATCTTGTAATTCGTCGTTTTTTTGTTTTATTTCGGCCTGCGTACGGGCCAGTTGTACAAATGAGTCGACCTTAGCCGATGTTATGTAAGGATCAAGCGGCTTATACAGATAATCTACCGCGCCGGTGCCAAGGCCTTTTACAGCATACTTGGCCTCTTTTGAAATAGCAGTAACAAATATAACCAGGATATCTTTGGTACGCGGATTAGATTTGAGCATTTCTACCAATTCAAAACCATCCATTTCGGGCATTTGCACATCAACAAGCGCAATAGCGATGTTGGTTTCCCAGGCTATCCTGAGGGCTTCATTTGGGGATGTGGTAGAAAATATTTTGATATCATCGCGCTCAAGCAATGCTTCAAGAGCTATGATATTCTCTTCTCTGTCATCAACTATAAGAATATTAACAGGGGTCATTTAATATTAATTAGGGGTTGGTGATTGTTACGATAGTAAAAGCTTAAAAATCTCATCCTGTGTTAAAACATAATCGGCCGCACCCAGGTTAATCGCTGACCGTGGCATTTCGGGCATTTCGGCATCCGCAGGATCCTGCGCTATAGTAAGGGCACCTGTTTCATGCAATTTCAGCATACCTCCTGCTCCATCCTGATTAGCTCCTGAAAGCAAAATGACCGCACATTTATTGCCATAAACCTCGGCTGCGCTTTCAAAGGTAACATCTATTGATGGCTTTGAATACCAAACCGGTTCTGAAACATCCAGACTAAAATATCCCCCGTCTTCTATCAAAGTATGATAATTTGCCGGGGCGATATACACAGTATTCGTTTTAAGAATATCCTTATCTTCAATTTCGCGCATGTACATACGGCTGTTTTCAGCAAATAGTTTTTCTATTTCGCTGAAAAAATTTTTTTTTCGGTGAATGATAAGGATTACGGTTTTCCCCAATTTTTCGGGAAGATCTTTAATGATCCGGAACAAAATTTTAAACGAGCCCGCCGAGCCACCAAATAAAACTATTTGGGCATCGTGCCATCTCTCCAGTAATTTTTTATCAGGTCCCAACTTTTTGATAAATATTTTCTTTCTGGTTGATCACCTTAAATTTGCTCTTAAACGAATCGGACCGGATAGTTTCCTTACTGCCAAGGCATAAATACCCCAGCGGGCAAAGGCTATTATAAAACAGGTCAAGGATCCGCTCCTGCAGAAATGTTTCAAAGTAAATAAAAACATTCCGGCAACTTATCATCTGAAACTCATTAAATACAGTATCAGATATTAAGTTATGTACCGAAAACAACGTATTTTGCTTTAATTCATTGTGTATGGATGCAGCATCGTACAAAATGGTAAAATGATCGGTAATTGAACCTTTTAAGCCAGTGTACTGATAGTTTTCGGCGTAGCTTTTTATATTACGCAAGCTATAAATGCCTTTTCGCGCCTCTCGTAAAACCTCGGTATTGATATCTGTGCCATAAATAAACGATTTTTTACCCAAGCCAGCCTCGTTAAGCAATATAGCCATAGAGTAAACCTCTTCGCCTGTTGAACATCCGGCGCTCCAGATTTTGGCATGTTGATAGGTTGAAAGATATGGAATGACCTGCGTATTAACTGCACGATAAAACGAAGGGTCGCGGAACATCTCAGTTACGTTAACCGTTATTTCTTCCAAAAAACCCTGAAAAAAATCGGTATCATTAATAAGTACATGCTTAAGATCGTAAAACTCAAACTTATTGAGCAGCATGATACGAGTTAGCCTCCGCTTTAATGATGCTTTGGTGTAACCCGAAAAATCAAATCCATGAACTTTTCTTACAATATCAATAAGCTCATGAACCTGTGCATGTGATATAATTCCCTGCGCTGTATCCATAATTAACTCTCAAGCCAAAGCTGCATCAGCGAAATCAGCCTGTCCATATCAACCGGTTTTGTGATATAGTCATTAGCGCCGGCCGCTATACATTTTTCGCGGTCGTCTTTCATTGCTTTTGCAGTTAATGCTATTACAGGCAATTTAGCCCATTTGTTTTGCTTACGAATATGCCTTGTGGCTTCATAGCCATCCATTTTAGGCATCATGATATCCATAAGCACAATATCAATATCTTTAATTTCTTCTAATTTAACAATAGCTTCTTCCCCGTCGTTGGCTATCTCTACATTAAGATCGTAGCTTTGCAGGGCACTGCTCAACGCAAAGATATTACGCATATCATCATCAACAATGAGTACTTTTTTGCCTTTTATGGCATCCTTGCTCTTGGTTATTGTTTTAGGTTTAGCAGGAACTCCCGGCGACACTGGCTGCGGTTGCGCATTTGAGCTTTCGCTGATCTTGTTCAGGAACAGGTTAACCTCGTCAATCAACCTGTCGGATGATTTGTTGGTTTTTACAACCATGGCATTTGCGTAGTGCATCAACCTGTTAACTGATGTTTTATCAAGCTCCATGGCGGTGTTGATGATAACCGGCAACGAAGCAAAGCGATCAACTTCTTTGATCTTATCTAACAGATCAAGGCCTGAAATATCGGGTAGGTTTAGATCCAGGATCACGCATTGGTATTCATTTTCATGAAGCAACCTGAATGCTGATTCGCCGTCAAAAGCCTGATCGACAGTAATGCCCTGGCCCTGCATTAAATCTTTCAGCGCCTGGCTTTGGGCTTTATGATCTTCAACCAGCAGGATCTGCTTAAACCTGGTGCCGTTTTGTACCATTATATCTGCAAAAAGCTTATCCAAAGTTTCGGTATTGATCGGCTTCTTCATAAAGTTGATGGCACCTTCCCTGCGCACGCGATTTGCTGCAGCGTCTCCCGCCGACATCAGGTGAACCGGAATATGCATCGTATCTTCGTCGTTTTTCAACTCCTTCAATATCTGCCAGCCATCTTTTCCCGGCAGCATAATATCCAGTATTACGGCATCCGGTTTGGCTTCCTTAACAATTTCAACCGCGCGGGTACCTTCATAAACCATTACTGATTTATAACCATGATCGCGGGCATAGTCCTGTAATATGTTGGCGAAGTTTTTATCATCTTCAACAATTACCACCAAAGGCTCTCTGCCGGGTTCGCGTGGCGCGGCTTTAGCCGGTGCTAAAAATTCGGCGGTTGCTTTAAAAGTTTCGGCAGTTGGCAGTATCACATCTTCTACCGTTGCCACCAGTTTAGCCTGATAAGGCACCGTAAGTACAAATTCGCTGCCTACGCCCGGCTCGCTGCTCAGGGATATACTGCCACCTAACAGATAAGCAAGCTCACGGCTTATAGACAACCCTAAACCTGTACCGCCATATTTACGGCTTGTTGAGCCATCAGCCTGTTGAAATGCCTCAAATATAACTTTCTGTTTATCGGCTGGAATTCCGATACCTGAATCTTTTATAGCAAAGCTTATAGTTTTGTCATTAACGCCCGGCCTAACGTTTATTGAGATCAAACCGTTTTCTGTCGTAAACTTAAACGCGTTGCTTAACAGGTTCTTGATCACCTGCTCAATGCGTACTTTATCGGTAAAGATGGTTTGCGGCAGATTGTTATTTATACTGGTAGTATAGGTGATTTTTTTATTGCTGGCTACTTCGGCAAACAGCATTTCCATATCGCCAACAATATCGCTTACTTTAATGTCCTCATTCTGCATATCCAGTTTACCCGATTCAATTTTTGAAAGGTCGAGGATATCGTTAATCAATGTTAACAAATCGTTGCCGGCATTGAAGATAACGCTGGCATATTTTATCTGATCTTCAGACAGGTTGGCCGGCTTATTATCTTTAAGGATACGTGCCAATACCAGGATACTGTTAAGCGGTGTACGTAACTCATGGCTCATATTGGCCAAAAATTCCGATTTATATTTACCTGTAGTTTCCAGTTCATCAACTTTGAGGTTGATGGCCTGGCGGGCTTCTTCAATAGCCTGATTTTTTTCTTCCAGCAAACTTGCTTTTTCTTCAAGTTCGGCATTGGTGGTGCGCAATTCTTCCTGCTGTACCCGAAGCTCTTCTTCCGAGGCCTGTAACTCTTCTGTTTTTTGAACAAGCTCCTCGTTGGTAACACGCAATTCTTCCTGCTGTGCTTCCAGCTCTTCGGCCTGTTGCTGCGTTTCCTCGTACAAGTCGTGCATAATGGTACGTGCCTGCGAGGTGTTAACCGCAATACCAATATCATTGGCTATCGCTAACAGGTATTCAGATTTATTTTTTGAAATACATTCATTAAAAGCAACCTCCATTACACCTTTAAGCTTTTTGTCAAAAAAGAAAGGTATAATAAATGATTCGGCCAGTTCTGTTTTTAATACCGACGACGAAAGTTCAAGTTTATCATTCAGTTTGCCTTTTACAACAGCTGCTTTACCGTCTTTGGCTATCTGGCCAACCCAGCCCTCGCCCAATTGTACCGATCTTTTAACAAAATCCGGATTATGGAACGCGTATGACGCATAAAGCTCGAGCTTATCATTTGCTTCGTTGTAAAGGTAAAATGTACCGGCTGCGGCATTGGTATATGCAGATACCTCCGATAAAATATTATTTGATAACTCCTTTTCAACCTGCTGGCCCTGCATTTTTTCATTCAGCTGGCCGGTACCGGTGAGCAGCCAGTTTTTGGCTTCATTATCGGCAAGTACTTTACCAAGCTCAATATTGGCAACCCTGATCTCTTCCTCAATTTTCTTTTGCTGATCAAATGTTTTTTGAATATAGAAGAACAATATCAGAACGATCAATAAAAATACGGCTGAACCAACTACTATTACAAAAACTGCCGTGTAAGAGGCTGTTTCTGAACTTTTTTTCCGGTCTTGCAGAAACTGATTTTCAGATTTAATGATACCTGCAATAATGGATCGGATCGTATCCATATTTTGCTTGCCATTTAAAAACATATTGTTCTGCACCATAAAGTCCAAACCTTTGGCATCATGGGTGTCAATATCTTCTTTAAGAATAATTCGCTGGGAGGCAACAAGTGAAGTCAGTGAATCGATCCGCGCTTGCTGAATAAGATTATCTCTGGTAAGATCACGCAACTCCTGCAGATCAACACCAAGGCGGGGAAGGGCCTCGTTGTAGGGATCAAGAAATATCTTTTTATTGGTTGCCCCGTAGCCGCGCATACCGGTTTCTGCATCAATTAAATGCTGCAACAGGTTATTTGACGAGCGAATAACACTCTGAGTATGATCAACCCAAACATTGTCTTCCTCAAACTGGCGGATACTGGTGTAAGATAAAACACCAACCACTAATACAAGGATGATGGAAACAACAAAACCCGCTAAAACCTGCTGGCGAAAAGAGAACTTTAACATTAGGTATTCGTATTAATCTGAATTACAAATATGTTCAAAAAAAAGCTGTAATGTTAACATTACAGCTAATAAAACATATCAGGAATATTAATTTGCTACTGTAGTATCAGCAGCGGCAGGTATAAATACCTTTGGCTTGCTGCTTAATGCGCTAATTAAAGCCAATATTGGCCCGGCAAACATCACGTACCAACCCCATTGCAACTTAAGCTGACTGGTTAAAAACTTGTTAATGCCTTTAAAAGGAATAAAGCTAAAAGCCGAATTTACTTTCATTATGGCGGCAGCCAACAGCAATACCACAAGCGCTACTGACAACCAGGCTGCAACTCGCATGATCTTAGCCTGGTTTAAAAATGATACAATGATTCCAATAACCGATACCAATAAAAGTACCAGGCCGTAAGGCTGGTTAAGTTTATAAATATTCCAGCTGGTTACGTGAAATACCCGCAACAGCGGACAATAGGTTGCAGCAAACAGCAGGGCGAAGCCTACAAATGCTAAAATTGAGCTAAGGCGCATATTTAGGTTATTATTTTTGAGTGATCTCCATTTTATCGGCAAAGTGGGCACAGTAGTCGCGCAAATCTTCAACGATATTCTTTTCGCCGGTTGCACGTAAAAAGCTGTCGCCCATGGTTTGCAGGGTTTCGTAGAAAAAGCGTTTCATTTCATCAACAGGCATATCCTTTGTCCAAAGGTCAATACGCAAGGTGTTTTTATAGCTTTGATCCCACAGGGCAAGCATCATTGACTTTACAGGCAAAGCTTCTTTGTTGTTTGAATCAGTTGATTCCCAAAGAATATGTTCGGGAACGTTATTATCATCAAGTGTAACGGTAAGCTTTATTTCAGCGGTTTTCATTTTAAATTTTATTTAACAAGTAAGAATATAATTATAACCAGGACGATGAAAAATGTCTCCACCATCCATATTTTTTTGGTTTCGATAAAAAAATTGCGGAACATGATGTCAATCACAAAAACCACAAAGGCAAATAATAAAAAGATCCAGCCGATAGTTCCACCCCAGTGTTCAAGCGGTCGCCCGGCTATACCGGCACCGTAAATAAAAACATAGGCTGCCACCGCTACCAAAAATGCGGTAAAAAGGTTTAAAGGGGTAAATCTGAATTTCATTGATTGGGCTTAGTGTCTTTTTTTGCTTTTGGATGATCGGCCGGTACCCTGCCTTGCTGCCTTTGAGCCGTATTTGGCTTTATCTTTATTGGCATCAAACTTTTTGCGCTGGTTAAGCGATTTCTTTTCGTGGAAAGCGCCTTTAAAGTCAGGATCCTCCTTGCGCTTTTGCAGATCGATCTCTTTGGCCTGCTCCTGGCGTTCTTCGTAAGGTGTTTCCTCTATAAATACATCGTCGGGAATCTTTTCAACCGGGATGGTTTGTTTAATGAGCTTTTCTATTTTGCCAACATAGTATTCTTCAGACGGGGTGCAAAAAGTAATTGCCTCGCCTGATTGCAACGCACGCCCTGTACGACCGATCCTGTGTACATAATCTTCAAAAACTACAGGCACATCAAAATTGATCACATGGCTTACATCGCTTACATCAATACCGCGCGATGCCACATCTGTAGCTACCAATATTTTCACCTCATCGTTTTTAAACGAATTGATTGAGTTGATCCGAGTGTTTTGCCCCTTGTTAGCATGTAATACTTTCACTTCTTGTTCCCCGTACTTGCGGGTCAGGAATTTATAAACATCTTCGGCCACTGCACGGGTTTTACAAAACACGATCAACTTGGTAATGTCGCCTTCAATATCAAGCAGCTTTTTGAGCAGGTTTATTTTGGTTTTGATATTGGGCACGTGGTACAAATGCTGATTAACCGTTTGTGCCGGCGTAGCCTGTGGTGTAACCTCGATAACAGTAGGAAACTCCAGGAAATTGGCCGAAAGCTGGTGAACCTTTTCACTCATTGTTGCCGAAAAAAGCAGATTTTGCCTTTTCACAGGCACTACTTCCAGTATCCGGTTTATCTGGGGCATAAAGCCCATATCCATCATTTTATCGGCCTCATCCAAAACCAATACCTGCAGTGTTTTGGTAACAATATGGCCTGCAAGATAGATATCCATAAAGCGCCCGGGAGAGGCTACAATGATATCAACCCCTTTATTGATCTGCTCAATTTGTGTTTTGGGGCCTAAACCACCATAAAGCACAACTACGCGCAGATCGGTATTGGCGGCGAAAATTTTTACGTTCTCTTCAATTTGCATTGCAAGTTCGCGGGTAGGCGAAATGATAAGTGCGCGGGCATGATCGCCCTGGGCATACTTGAGCTTCATGATAATAGGCAATACATAGGCTGCCGTTTTACCGGTGCCGGTTTGCGCTATACCCATCACATCCTGCCCATTCAATATTGGCGGAATAGCCTTTTGCTGGATAGGCGTAGCTTCGGTATAACCGGCATCGGCTATCGCGTTCAAAATTTGCCGGTTAAATTTAAAATCTTCAAAGGTTACTGCCATGCCGCAAAGATAGGCTTTTTGTTGAAGTAGGCACAATTGCCCATAACATGGCGGTGTCAGGAAATAGATAGAAGCAGGAAGTCAAGAGTCAGGAGACAAGATAATGAAGAAACAGAGGGGTAAAAAATCAGGAGTCAAGAAACAAGAAAAAATAAAAACTATGTCATTGCGAGCGTAGCGCGGCAATCGCATACTATACAGAGCGAATATGCTTCCGTGCGGTTGCTTCGTCGTTCCTCCTCGCAATGACATTTTTAATATTCCCTTGTTGAGTTATTTAAGGCAAAAGCCATTTTACGCATTATACACAACCGCAAACTCCTTAGCAAAATCCTGCAAACTAACTTTGCCGGATGTAGCAGGTTTATGTTTGTCATAATCCTCCCATATTTTTGCGCTCCGTACAGCGGTGCCCATCTCTACAAAATTACGGGTCATTTCGGGCGGAACTCCTGCCTGCTGCAAACCTTCCGCAAGCTGCTCGTCGGTAAATTCAATCCATGGCAAGCCCGGGTTACCAATAGCCTCGCCTAAAATAGCAGCAACCTCACCTGTTGTCGAGTCATCACTTACAATATAGCGAACACTTTTGCCGCTAAAATCCTGCTGCAATTCTTCGGCAACTGCAGCTGCGATATCTGTAGGATGTACCATGATCAGTCTCGCATCTGCCGGATAGTTTGATCCAATAATGCCCTGGTGTTTGATAAGCGGTATGTTGCTATAAAAATTGATGTAAAAGAACGGCGCGCGGATAAATTTGATAGATACCCCATCCAATTCACTCAAAATACCTTCAACATCATGGATCCCTTTTATCGGGCCTACCCCGCTATCCAGATGCGCACCGATGCTGCTTAAGGCAACTACTTTTTTTATTCCCGAACGCCTGATAGCCTCTGCATAACTTTTACCGGTTTCATTTTGGTATACCCGTAAACTTTCGGCACTAAAACTTGGCGGTACCATGGCATAGAGCGCATCGGCACCGGTAAAAGTTTCGGTCAAAAAATCAGCGTCGGCCAATGAACCAATTGCCGCTTTAGCTCCCAGCGCTTCAATATCTGTTACTTTATCTGCACTGCTGCTGATTACTGTTACGCTATTGCCCGCAGCAACCAAAGTTTGTGTTAAGGGTTTGCTTATATTACCTGTTGAGCCTGTTACTATAATTTTCATGATTACTTGTTTTTTGTTGATGACAAAGGTATTTTTACACTTACTTTTTTACAAGTACTTACCCTAAAGTATGTATCATCATGACTGCAATAAAAGAAAGCTCAACCATACAGGAAAACAAGCAAGCCGCTTTTAATGAATGCCCGGTGACTTATGTAATGGAACGCATAGGCGGATACTGGAAGCCCATTATTTTATTTCACCTGCTAACAGGCAGCAAACGTTACAGCGAACTAAGAAAATCCATCCCAGCCATTACCGAAAAAATGCTGATCCAGCACCTGAAACAATTGGAAGCAGATGGCATTATCATCAGGGAATCAAAACCAGTTGTGCCGCCTTATGTAAGCTACCGGCTCAGTGATACAGGCATGGGATTACGGCCGGTGATGTACGCCATGTCTAAATGGGCAGTAGAGGATAGCGAAGCAAATGGCAAAGCCATTTACAGAAGCCTTGGAGAATTCCCTTCTGAAGAAACTTTTGCTGAAATGTAATTCCGCTTCCGGGTCAAAACTTACGATGTTTTAAAAACTTCGTAAGTTTGACATATAATAACTACTATAAATAAATCCGAAATCGAACATCCCAAATCCGAAATCAAACCTATGTCTACAATTTTAATAAAAGCAGCCACTATAGTAAATGAACATAAACAATACGTTGCCGATGTATTGATCAAGGATGGTTTGATAGATCGTATTGACTCAACAATTGATCAGCAAGCTGACGAAATTATCAACGCAGAAGGACTTCATTTACTTCCCGGTTGTATTGACGACCAGGTACATTTTCGTGAACCGGGGTTGACTTATAAGGCCGATATTTATACCGAATCAAGAGCTGCTGTAGCCGGTGGTATCACCTCATTTATGGAGATGCCGAACACTGTTCCAAACACCCTAACCCAGGAACTTTTGGAGGATAAATACCAGATCGCCTCACGTAATTCGCTGGCTAATTATTCGTTTTTTATGGGCGCATCAAATAACAATCTTGATGAGGTTTTGCGCACCGATATCAACAATGTTTGCGGTATAAAAGTATTCATGGGATCGTCTACCGGGAACATGCTGGTTGATGATCCGAACACGCTCGAAAAACTATTTGCGCAAGCCCCCACGCTCATCGCTACTCACTGCGAAGACGAGGCTACGATCAAGAGCAATCTTGCCCACTATAAACAACTGCTTGGTGAAAATATCCCGGTGCGTTTACATCCTAAAATCAGGAGTGCAGAGGCTTGTTATTTGTCGTCATCAATGGCAATTGAACTCGCAAAAAAACACAATACCCGCCTGCATATTTTACATATCTCAACCGAACGCGAAACGCATCTTTTTGACAACACGATACCGTTAAAAGATAAACGTATTACTGCCGAGGCCTGCATCCATCACCTATGGTTTACCGATGCAGATTATGAAACAAAAGGAAACTATATTAAGTGGAACCCTGCTGTAAAAACCGAAGCCGACCGCGATGGAATTTTGAAAGCAGTATTGGATGGCCGCATTGATGTTATTGCTACCGATCATGCACCTCACACCATTGAAGAAAAAGAGCAACCTTATCTGCAAGCGCCTTCAGGTGGCCCTTTAGTTCAACATGCTTTACCAGCTATGCTTGAGCTTTACCACCATGGCAAGATCAGCCTTGAACAAATAGTAGAAAAAACGGCGCATAACGTAGCCGTACTTTTCCAAATAGAAAAACGCGGTTTTATTCGTGAAGGTTACTGGGCCGATTTGGTGTTGGTTAACTTAAACAAACCCTGGAATGTAAACAAAAGCAATATCCTGTATAAATGTAACTGGAGCCCATTTGAAGGCAACACCTTTCGCTCAAAAGTAGCTTATACATTGATATCAGGCAATTTAGCTTATGCTAACGGAAAGCTTATTGAAGGTAAAGCCGGCAAGCGCTTGACTTTTAGCCGGTAATCAAGATCAGAACTCACAGAATTTTAGGGTTTACAGAATTTTCTGGAAGGGAAAAAGCTTTTGCTTCTTCCCTTTTTTTATTTACGACTTCTTCTCGACCTGCTAATCGGGGATTGCTTCGTGCCTCGCAATGACGCGGTTATAATATCATCCATTCACCCCAACAAAAACCTCAACTTCGGCATCTGCAGGATTTTGTGACCTGTCACCATACACATCAAAATCAGCTATGTATCTCCTGTCGATATCACTTGTCCAGATCTGGTGCCAGGTTTCTCCTACCGACTGCGGCAGCGCACCCTTAGCCACATAGCGGTTATAATTTCCGGGAGGTATGGTTATGCAGATCAACCCTTCAGGGATATTATCTTTAGTAGCTACCCTGCACCCAAGTACCGTTGTATAACAGCCATCCTTATCGCTCTCATAATCGGTATAAACACAATAAATATCATCACTAAGGCGATTTACTACCTGCTGCAAAACATGCTCGCTCATAAACCAGTTCCACAGCCCGGAAATGTCTTTCATCGCCTGCCCGTTCTGATTTGTGGTACGTACCGAAATCCCGACTAAAAAGAAGCCTTTTATTGTTACTTTGTCCATAAATGGAGTTATTACTATTTGTTATATCAATTTATAATTAATTTTTAGTCAAATAATTATAGTAATTATATAAACAATCAGTTCACAAATAATTACTCAATCAATTTTCTCAATTCTTCAAAAAGCCCTGTCCAGTTTTGCTCTGAATGTGCTTTGGCTTCCTCGTTTTTAACATTATCCTGGGTAACGGTAAGTTCTGTTTCACCATTATTTTCGGTTAAATTATAGGTGATGTTGGCATAGTTTTCGGGCTTATCTTCGGTGCCGCTCATGCTGCTCCAGTAGCTGTATTTTACAAATGTTCCCGGATCAATATCGAGTATAATTCCGTGGTCTTCGTACTTATGCCCGTTCCATTCTCCACTGAATTTAATGGGCTCCCCTACCCTCCAGCTCGACTCGAGATCGGTACCAAAAAAGTATTCCTTTACCATTGTAGGATCGGTAAGGCCCTGCCAAACTTTTGCAATCGGTGCTTTAAATTTTACCTGCACATTTACTGTTAATTTTTCCATAATGTAGCTTTATTTAGTAGTGGTTTACCTTCTATTATCATCTGCTCTTTTATCTTTTCAAAATCAGTGCCGGGAACTTCAAAAAAACCAAACCTGAAGTTGTAACCCCATGCCTTTTTATTGGTGATAAAATTGAGATCTTCAATCATCGGGGCTATCGGCGCTTCGGCACATTCATAGTAATTTACATTGCGGCGATAAGGCGTAAAATCAATAGCCATTTGTTTTTGATAGATATCTTCATCCCTTACCTGGCCAATGGCAGTAAAGGCCTGCAAAGGCTCATCGCCGTTCATTTTTTGCTTAGGAGAATATACCGCTACCCAATCGCCAACCGCCATACGTTTAAGCGGAGCAAGCTTACCATGGTTGGCCTGAATAAAGCCCCCGGAGATACCCCGGCTAATGTGATCTTTTGATACTACTATTATCCAATGTTTCATAAGTGTATGGTTTAAATTACCCGCAAAAACATGACCAATAAAAGCCCCGTCCTTGCTATGATGAAACAAAGTAACAATGCGCTGGTGACAACCTTATGTCAGCAGGAAAAAAGTGAATGAAAATTAATTTATTTTTTGGCTGATAGTTGCCGTGATCTCTCGCACACGCTGTAACAGGGTATCAGGTTTGATGATCTCGGCACGATCGCCAAAGGTCATATACCAGCGGGCAAAACCTTCTAAAGAAATGGTAAGAAAAGTCATTTCAATTTTGTTGCCGGCGGCTTTCTCAGATACGAAACCGCTATAGTATTTTTGATGATCAAGGTAGTTATGGATCTCCTTATCCACTTTGATCACCACCTGCTCAAGCTGCTTTTCGCAGGCCATTTTATCAATATAATCTTTTAGCGTTGGGTGTTTGCTGTTAACATAACTTTTATCCGTTACCAAAAGCTTTTTGATACGGTCCAACCTGAAATCTCGGTAGTCATTACGGAGGCGGCAGTAAGCGATCAGGTGCCAGAAACTATCCAGGAAAAAAACACCAACCGGCTCTACTTCGCGTTTGGTATTTTCCTGCGAGTGGGCGGCAAAGTAGTCAATACACATGATCTTTTTACATACTATACAATCCAATATGGCCTGGATATGATCGGTACTTCCGGCTCTTTTCTGGCTGTGACTTTTCAGTACTCCAATGCTGCCGTCAAGATTTTCCAAAGCATCCTTTTCGGATGATTTCAAGATAGCCCGCACCTTATACATGGCCGATTGATACTGCGCCATGGTTGAAGTATCTGTAAGCTTTTCAACAAATTTTTCGGCAGTTAAAAAAGCTGTTGCTTCTTCGCGGGTAAACATAACCGGGGGCAGGCGGTAACCGTCCATAATGGAATACCCAACACCGGCCTCACCTATCAATGGGATCCCTGCCTCTTCAAGCGTTTTGATATCACGGTAAACGGTACGCAGACTGATATTGAACCTATCGGCAATATCGCCTGCCTTTACCACTCTGCGTGATTGTAGTTGGATCAAAATAGCTGATATTCGGTCGATGCGGTTCATGGCGTCCAAATTAAATAAAAAACATTTTACCTTTGATCAATATTTATCTACAATATGGCTGCTGAACCCGAAGAAAAGATCATAACATTTGAAACTTATTACGATGTGATGCTTGCGCATATCATTCGTACCAAATTAGAGGGCTATGGTATTCCCTGCTTTATTGCCGATGAAAATACAATTGCATCTAACCCGCTTTATAACCAGGCGGTAGGTGGCATTAAACTTAAAATATTTGAACGCGACCTGGAGCGCTGCCGCGAAATTTTAGCCGCCGAGGGCGACTTGCATGACCAGGACCACATAGAAATTGACGACGAAACACTTAACGCTGTAATTTGTCCATACTGCGGCTCAACCAACGTAAGATATGGTTCGGCGACAGAAAAAAGGGTTCACTGGTTTACAGCCATCGTTTCATTTTTATTGATGATATTCCCTTTTTACAGCCGCAAAGCATGGCACTGTTTTAACTGCCAGCGCGATTTTGAATAGCGTTTTTCGAAGTCGTAAGTCTTAAGTCGCGAGTCAAAAGTCTTCATTTTTATAACCTAATCAAATTTTGACTTCGAACGCAAGACTCAAGACTTAGAACTTACGACTTAATACTGTTTTTTATATATTAGCGCTATGTACAACCGCCGTAAGTTCATCAAATTATCTGCCGCAGGTGCTTCACTTGCAGCGCTTTCTAAATCTGCCATAGCAAAAACCGTCATTTCAAAACCCGGGGGCGGTTATCCTATTGTTATCTCTACCTGGGACTTTGGCATTATTGCCAACAAAGGCGCCTGGAAGGTATTATCAGCCGGGGGGCGTGCGCTTGATGCTATTGAGACCGGAGCCCGTATCCCGGAAGCCGAAGATATTACTAACCATACTGTAGGCCGCACCGGTTTGCCTGATCGTGATGGCCATGTAACCCTCGATTCATGCATTATGGACGAGTTTGGCAATTGCGGTTCGGTAGCTGCCATGGAGGATATAGCCCACCCCATTTCGGTAGCCCGTTTAGTAATGGAAAAAACGCCTCACGTTATGCTGGTTGGCGAAGGCGCAACCCAATTTGCTGTTGAGCAGGGCATGAAAAAAGAAAAACTGTTAACTCCCGAAACTGAAAAGATTTGGAAAGAATGGCTAAAAAAAGCCCAATATAGCCCCGTTATGAATATCGAAAACGGCGGCAAACCAGGTAATAAATACAATCACGACACCATTGGCATGCTTGCTATTGACGCAAAGGGAAATATCTCTGGCGGATGCACTACCAGCGGAATGGCCTTTAAATTACATGGCCGTGTTGGCGACAGCCCAATCATTGGGGCAGGGTTATATGTAGACAATGAAGTGGGCGGTGCTACATCAACCGGTGTTGGTGAAGAGGTGATCCGTAATGTAGGCAGCTTTTTAGTGGTGGAGCTGATGCGCCAGGGCTTATCACCCGAGGATGCCTGCAAGGAAGCGGTAAACCGCATTATCAGGAAAAAACCCGAGATAGCTAAAAACATTCAGGTTGGTTTCCTGGCCATCAACAAAAAGGGTGAATATGGTGCTTATGCTATACAAAGCGGCTTTTCATATGCTGTTTGTAATGCACAGCAGCAGGACTTGTTAATACCAGGAAAGAGTTATTATAAATAGAAATTATTGGGTTTAGTCATGTGATCATGGTTCATTGTTGATAGTTCATAGCCGAAATAATAATATGATTTTTTGCTATGAACCATGATCTATGAACTATTCCATGAACTAAAAAACATAAAAGAAAAATGTATCAACCCGTATCGCTCGAAGTTTGTGCAAATTCGGTAACATCGGCCCTGGCGGCCCAGGAGGGCGGCGCAGTACGTGTTGAACTTTGCGAAAATTTAAAGGAAGGGGGCACCACCCCATCGCACGGCACCATATTAATGGCCCGCAGCCTGCTCCATATTAAACTTTACGTATTGATCCGCCCTCGCGGAGGAGATTTTCTGTACAATAACATGGAATATCAGCTTATGCTGGCCGATATCAGGTATTGTATTGATGCCGGATGTGATGGGGTTGTTATTGGTATTTTAAAAGAAGATGGCACCATAGATATAGAGCGTTGTACCGAAATGGTGCGCCTCGCCAGGCAATGGGGATTGGGTGTAACCTTCCATCGCGCTTTTGATATGTGCGCAGATCAGCACCAGGCCCTTGAAGAAATTATTGAAATGGGTTGCGAACGAATCCTTACCTCTGGAGGCAAAAGTACTGCTATTGAAGGTGCCAGCAACTTAAACCGCCTTGTTGAACAAGCGGCAGACCGCATCAGCATTATGCCCGGAAGTGGTGTAAGTGAAGCCAACGTGGCCGATTTGATCCATTTTACAGGAGTAAAAGAAGTTCACTCATCAGCAAGGATCAAGGTTGCGAGTAAAATGAAGTTCCATAACGAAAGTATCATGATGAGCGCCGAAGCCGGCGACGAATACAGCATTGATGTTACCGGCGTTGACCGGGTTAGGGAACTGATCAGGCTGGCAAATAGTTGAAGCGTATTTAAAACGACGCAATATAAAAAGTCGTCATTGCGAGGAACGAAGCAATCCCCGATTGGCAGATCCACCCTGTATAGTTCGCGATTGCTTCGTTCCTCGCAATGACGGTTCTTTTTAGGCTACTTCTAAAAAAACGTCACCGGCAAAACCAGTTCTATCCTGTTACGTCCTGTTCCTCCAAAAAAATCTTCATCCAGCAACCTGCCGTACCTGATGCCGAATGTGATGCTGTTCTGATTAAAGAATTTAGTATCAAAATACAGGGTACCTCCTGCCGATCTGAAATTTTGTTTAAAACTGCTGCCATCGGTAAAAAAGTTGGAGGCGTTGGCATGGGTATAATCAAAAAACAATGCCCCGCGCAGGCGCAACAGGTAAAACAGGTTACCAAAACCTGCGTCGGGATACGCTATTGGTAAATGATATGTTAAACCTACTTTGTTCATGTTATCCAGGTTTTCGGCGGTATAACCTTTGGAAAAAGGAAAATCGTTAGAGAAACTGATCACATTATCCTTGCCTTTTTGCTGGTGCGCCAGGCTGATAACAAAATTGTGGTTCACGAATAAACCTGGAAAATAAAAACTTCCTGTGGCTAAAAACTGCGTTGCCCCGGAACCCGAAACAGCAGATTTGTAGTTAAGCCCTACGCTCTGTGCAAACCGCGGATAAATATTTTTCTGCGCCTGCTGAGTTTGGTTGCTAAAGCTGATATAGTTATTCAGGTAACTATATGAACGGTCGGCAAAACTGCTTTTGTAAGCCTGCTGAAAATTAATGCTGTTAAAATACAAATCGCTTCCAAACGTAAGAGAGGTTAAACGTTTACCCTCGCTAAAGTTTAGTGGCACACGCAAACCACCATGCACGGCGGTTTCGTTCCAATAAACGTACTGTCCTTTATAAAAACTCCTCCTGTCAAGTGTGTAATCAGCACCTGCCGAAATGTAGGGGAACAAAGCGCCGTATATGGCATCAAAGCCAAATTGCTTATATCCCTCATTGGTGTTGTAATCAAAAGACACTTCAGATTGAAATGTATTCAGCACATTTTCGCCCGTAATAGCAAACGAATAATTAGGATCGCTGATGTTAGGGATGATACTGTGAAAGTTAAATAAGCCGTGCGTTTTTGAATAATTGGTAACCGGCAAAGGTTTGTTAGCAATCCCGGCAACCAAATTTGATGCCGAATCATTTTTGAGCGCTGTAATACCAAAATCGGGCAGATAGCGTGCATAACCGTCACCGGCAGCTATCCATTTCAAGTCTTTTTTATTGGCCTGGTTTATTTGATAACCATCGGCAGTAAAGCCAACCCAGGCTAATTTATTGTCGTTTACTGCCGGTTGATAATAACCTAAACCGGTATAATTACCTGTGGGCAGCATTTCAAAAACGCTTTTATTGCCTGGCATCATTACAAACAGGCGGTCGTTTTTCCCGTCGGTTTGGGTAAAGTATAATGTATCTTTTTTTAGGGCGATAAAACCTATAGGGCGGAAACTCGGCGGCGTTAAATAAGCTGTTTTACCGGTAGCAATTTCTGTAAGGCCGATACCCATTTTCCCTTCCTTATCACGAGTCGCCGAAATCAGCTTATCTTCGCCATAAAATTTCGGATAAGTATAAAACAGGCCTTGCGGGTTGGGGATTTCCCGCTGCACTTTCCCGGCAGTATCTAAAATATGCAGCTGGCTTGTGCCTGACGGGCCAACCTGTACAGCAACAATACGTTTACCATCAGTGCTAAAAGCAGGTGAAAAGTATTTTGTTGTTGAAGTAATGCGGTGTTCCTGCCCTGTTTTTGTGTCAAGCATCATCAATTCGCTGTAGTTACGATACCCCCAGCGTAAGTCGGGGCGATAAGCCGCATAAACTATTTTACCGTTGTTATAATCAAAGTAGCTATCTAATGAGTAAGAACGGGTGCTCAACTTGGTCTCCCTGCTACCCGTTTTGACGATGAAAGCAGGTAAATGATCATAGGTATTTTCGGCGTAAATAAGGGTGCTGTCATTCACAAAGGCGGGGTATTGCCTGTTGGCATCAAAGTGCCTTTTGCGTTCGGCAAGTGGTTGATCATCATCTTCGGCAAATTGCTGTTTAAAATAGCTGAAGCCATTATTTGAGAAGCTTTTAAAACTTTCGCCGGTATATTTCTTAACAGCCCCCTGAAAAGGATAAAAACCACCTCTGTAAGCGGCGGCGTCATGTGTTACGTTTTTCCATAATTCACTGCCATATTTTTCACGGCCATAAGCCACCATCATATAACCCAGCGGATAATGATCAGGCACATAATCGCGGTATGAGCCGTTGCGAAGTTTCATATAGCTGTAGTTTTTATCTGAAGCCCATAATGCCCTGTATCCCATAAAAAAATAAGGCAACCTGCCCCTGCCCTGTTCGCTTACCAGGGTTTCGTTAAATACGGCATCGCCTTCAAAAAACCAGTTAGGTACTGCGAGGTCGTTACCCAGCGCCTGCCCACCCTCGCCAAAAATTATACGGAGCAAACGCGAAAGCCCTACATTAAAATTATTGTACTGCTGCACATGCCTGAACTCATGAATAGCCAGTTGCTGAGGCCAGGGCAAGCTGCCTATTTCGAAACTATTTTGGTCGGGGGTTAAATAAAATTCGCTCCTGAATGGTGCCAACCCCACATAGCCATTAGCAACAGTGGTTTGGTTTTGCAATACAATACTGATCTGTTTTTGCTTAAAACCAATTGTCGGCCGCACAAAACCGTTCATTTGCTGAACAATATTGGCCACTCTCAAACCCGCCGAATCCAAACCGGCCGGAAATATTACCCTGGCCGATGAGGTATTTACCTGCTTCCACTTTATTGATGGCGGGTTACCACCAAAAACCTGTGCTTTTGATAATGTAGCAGAAAATAATAGTGCCGGAAGTATTAATTTTTGAAACGTTTTGTAACCGGTAAGCAGATGATTCATTGAGGCGTGAAAGTAAATACAAATTGCAATTTAAACAACAAAGCCGCCTACAGAACGCTTTTTAATTTGAACTGGTATAAACAAAAAACACCCGCCTAACGGGCGGGTGCTTACAAGGTTAAGGTTTAGGTTTTAAATATGTTTCAATATAGAAAGGCAACGTTAGCAGCCTGTTAAAGATAATGGCATCTTTGTATGAATGCATTTTAACCAACGCCTAAATCTCGGTATTAAAAAACGCTGCCGCAATCCGTTAAAACACGGTATTTTACATAGGTATAAAAACGGTAAAACCCATCACCTGTTTACCGTTCTTATTTTAATCACCTTATTATTTTTTCTTTCGGGCGTTTTAAATGAATCGGGCTTTGGAATATGCTTAACAATATAGATCAGCGTGTGGGCTATAGCGCCGGCTGCTTTAATACCAAAATGTACAAAAGGCCTCATCACTTCCCAGGCATTGCTATCCTGATACTGAACTTGCGGGTTTTTACCTATTTTTTTCATATTGTTAGTTGCCATAATTTTAGTTTTAGATACGCCCAATAGTGCATAAAAACCTTGCCATAAATAACAACCAACTTTTTTGAGGTTATGCAACCTTTTTCTTTAATTCAATAACCGTAACCTCGGGCCAAATACCCAACCTGCCCGAAAATGCCAGGAAGCCGAAACCGCGGTTCACATACAAATACCGATCTTTTTCGTTAGCAAGACCAGCCCAATCAAGGTAACGGTATTTTACCGGGCTCCATCTAAAACCAGGGATCTCGACACCAAACTGAGCACCATGAGTGTGGCCGGACAAAGTTAGATGAATGGTAGTTGGGTTATAACGTACCTGCTCTTCCCAATGAGTAGGATCATGCGAAAGCAGTATTTTAAACGCATCTTTTGGCACCCCCTGAAGCGCTTTTTTCAGATCGCCTATTTGTATAAATCCCCTTCCCCAGTTTTGTATACCTATGAGGGAGATAGTTTGACCGCCTTTTTCAATAGTAACATTTTCGTCAAGCAGGAGGCGATAACCTAAATCTTTATGATGTTGTTTGAGTTTATTAAGGTTAGCCGCCTTTTCGTGGTCGCTATCCCAATGGATATAATCACCGTAATCGTGATTTCCTAAAATAGAAAACTGGCCATATGGAGCTTTGATTTGTCCAAACCTGTCAATGTATGGTTCGATCTCTGATGCTGCGTTATTCACCAGGTCGCCGGTAAAAACAAACAGATCGCTTTTTTGAGCCTTGGCCAGGTCGATACCGCGCTGCATAGCCCCGGTATTGTCAAAACTACCCGAATGGATATCCGAAAGCTGGGTTATTGTAAATCCATCAAAGGCATCCGGCAGGTCCTCAAAATAAAGCGTGGTTTTATGCAGCTTATAATCATACTTACCTTTAAACATGGCATAAAAAAACGATGTAAAAGGTACAGCAGCTACCAGCACTGCTATTTCGCTGATAAACTTACGTCTGCCGGGAAATACAGGTTGCACATTTGTACTACCCGAACGGCTGATGATATTAAATAAACCGACAAAGAACCGTCCCAGGTCGCCAAGGGAGAGTACAATTACAAAAACCAGCTTGGTAACAAAAAATGTCAGGAACAAACTCAGCATCCACTCGTGAAACGGACGCATGCCGCTTGCCGTGCTAAAAGCGCCAAAACCTAATAAAAACAAGACAGTTACACCTATAGATATTATTAAGTATGCCCATAAAATAATGCTTCTCCACAAGTTTGATTGCCAATCGGCGGTTAAGGTTTTGAGGCCGGAGTGTATGTACCAATCAAACAATAAACTAACAAACGCGATGACCGCTAACACTTTCAAAAAACCACTGCTGTGCATATAAATACGTATAAGACTGCAATTTAAAAAAGTAAAGGTAATTGGAGGGTAATATTCTAAAAGGAAACAATAGGCTTAGATTTATAACTTGTTATGTTGAATGTTTAAATCCGGTAGGCTTTGAAGGTGAAATGACATCTCCTGGCCTTCATGAGAAATTACTTCATGCAAAAATACAGACCAATAAGCAATAAAATTTGAATACAAATTGCCGCTGAAAGTCTTTTAAAGCCGTTTATTTTCAATGGGGCATATCTGTATGCCACCCATGACAGCAAAAATATAGCAAGCGCCAGGCCCGCAACTATTAAGACATTTGGGCCTTCAGGGTCATTGAAAAAAAAGAATTGCATTCTGGAGCAAATGATGGCCGTTACCGCCAGCATCATCAGTGAAATTTTTTTCGACCTGAAATATAAACCCGCAACGTTATTACGCATGGCCCCAAAACAAGTATTTGAACAAATATAGTAAGGTCAATTGAGATTCCCTATGCTGTTTATCTGTCACTGTGTGCTTCAATTTTCAACTGAAATAGTGTAAAAATATGATCTCAATTGATAAATACTAAATTCGTATCTTCCAATTTATATACTTTTAAATAATAATATCACATCATCATAAAATGAAACTAAAACATCTGCTGCTACCGGCGGCACTTTTAACTGCATCGCAGGTATTTGCACAAAAGCAGCCTAAAACTGATACCGTTTTCTTTGAAGACTTTAGCAAACCAGGCCTAAACAGAAGCAAATGGAATGTTGAAGTTACGGGCAATACGGTTAATGATGAGCAGCAGGCTTACGTTGATTCGGCAGCAACTATTTATATGATCGACGGAAAAGACGAAGGGGCTACTAACGGTGCCTTAGTGCTAAAGGCTTTATATGCACCGGGCTTCACAAGTAAAGAGCAACATAAATACGATTTTATTTCGGGCCGTATCAATACCCGTGCTAAAATGGAATTCACATATGGCACAGCCTCCTGCCGAATGAAAATGGCCTCGGGTGCCGGTTTGTGGCCTGCGTTTTGGGCGTTAGGTAACGGTAAATGGCCCGATTGCGGCGAAATTGATATCATGGAAACCGTGGGTGACTCAAGCTGGGTAAGCCATGCTTTACACGGGCCCGGTTATTTTGGTGATACACCGCTTGTGAAACGCGTATCATTTCCTGCCGGCATTGATGTAACTCAATGGCATATATATTCGGTTGATTGGTCGCCGAAGAGCCTTGTTTTTAAGGTTGACGGCAAGGTTACTTATACCGTAACTAAAACCATGGTTGAAAAATATGGCCGCTGGGCTTTTGATAACAAAAAATTCATCATCCTTAATTTTGCGTTAGGCGGTGGTTATCCGGGCGGCGTTAATAAGATCACAAAACCGTATCATGGGTTATCAGAAAATACTGTTAACAAAATAAAAGCCGGGGATGCCAAAACAATTGTTGACTGGGTACTTGTAACTAAAACCGACAATTAATATTGTTGACACATTTGTAAAATAAAGGTTATTTAAATTTTACTTTCGTAAAACATAAGGTAAATTTTATTGCCATATTTTTGAATTATCAAAAATCAACATCATCTACCATGGCAATATTAACCGTTCAAATACCCGACTCAGAGATCCTCACACTATCAAGCATAGTTGAACAGATATCAGGAAGTATCATTAAGGTTACTTCTGAAGAAGACATCAATCACAGCGATTGCATTTTGCATAAAGACGACCTTTTTATTAAAAACAAACTGGAAAATAATCTTTACCACAAGCACCTTTGGAACGATTGATCTTTTAATAAAAAAAACGGTTTTAATCGCCATAAACAAAACAGGCCATGCGATATGCATGGCCTGTTTTGTTGTATTTACTTGTGTTTAGTTATGTATAACTACACGTTCGTGTACCCGAACCCTTTCATCGTGGCGATGCCTGCGGCGTTCCCGGTATTCGGCCGAACAGCTTGTAAAACCCATTGCTGCTAATATTAACAATGCAATTGAGCGTGAAACAGTGGTTTTCATAGCAAATGATTTATAGTTTTAAATAGATATAATTTATATCTATTCACTTATCATGCCATTAGGACAAAATTATAACTGTGGTAAAAGGAATGTTACAGTAAGTAATATCAGACTAAGAAACAATCAGGGTCGACGCTTAACTGCGATCCGGTTGAGCCAAACAAATAAAAAGCCTATGAGCAGAAAGGCGATAAGCATCAGCAATGAATTAACGGCAACCTTAGATACTCCCAAATTATCTACATTAAGAAAAGGATAAGGATACAAATGGCTGATACTTCCACGAATAAATACATACACCGAATAAATAAACGGGAACCAAAGCCAGCTTAATGCCTGCATCCATTTTAAATTTGCCTTCGGCGCGTATAACACCCAGTACAACACGAACAAAGCCGGATTTACAGAATGTAACAACTCATCCGCAAGCCTGAATAAACCTTCGGGATGCCATAAGCCACGCAATATCAGGTTATAAACCAATCCTACTATCGTAATATATAAAGCGATGGCACTTAAAACAATGGGTTGAAAAAAGTACTTTCCTAAACGGCTATTAATATTAAATAATGCGGTGAGGCATATGGCGGCAAGCAAGTTAACAAGTATTGTAAAATAACTAAATAACTGTACCAACGTCCCCCCAGGGGTTCGTCCTTTTTGTAAGTAATCTGGTATAGCTATAGCTATCTGCAAAATTAAACCGAACCATAAAACACTAACAGTAGCTATGTGCAACCATTTACCGCTTTTGCCCGTATAATTGTTATATAGTTTATTTTGTTCCATAGCTGCTTTACAGAGTTTAAATTTATCACTACTCCCCTGTAAATTAAGAACAAATAATTATTTACCCCAAAACTTACAATAAAACGGCTTTACTGTAACCTAAAGTCCATTTTATACGTATTATGTTTTTATGGAGGATTTTATTCCAAAAAAGACTAATCATAGCTTTTTTGGATAATATTAGATAAACACCTTCATAAGTTGAACGACCTGATAACTAATCGCAAAAAGATTTAATTAAACGCCAGATGAAGTATGAGGGGTTATATAAATATACCAGGGTCGGTTAATTGTAACTGCTGTAAAATTTGCGGTGCAAGACCAATAATTGTGCTGATTAAAGATATTGGATACGTGGTTAAATGTCCTGTTGATGACAACCATTATAAAACCCATGCGGGGCTTATTGATATCAATGACTGGAATATCCACAACACCGACTGTATTAATCATGAAGAAGAAAAATTGATATTCAGTTTTCATTAATTGTGTTTGTGTAATTTATTTGTGTATTACTTTAACCATAATACTAAACCTATATCTTTAGGCACTTAAATTACCAATCCTAAATATGAACTCTTTATCAATATTCATTAAAACAGCCAAAATCACGGCGCTGTTACTGGCTGCAACTGTATTTTTACCAATAGCATGCAAAGCCCAAAGCGGTACCGATATCTCGCCCGTGGTTGGCCACATTGCTATTACTACTAGTAACTTAAAAAAAAGCACCGAATTTTACACCAAAGTTTTACACCTCAAAAAAGTGAACAATCCGTTTGCCGATACCGTACACCAATGGTATAGCCTTGGCAACAATGTAAAACTCCATGTTATACAAGCCGAACGTAACGAAAAACAAGTTAAAGGTGTACATCTTTGCTTTACAGTTTCTTCGGTAACAGAGTTTGCGAAAACACTTGAACAGATGAATATCCCCTATTCAAACTGGAAAGGCGATAGTAAGGAGCCAACTTTCCGTGGCGATGGTGTATTGCAGCTATACTTCCAGGATCCGGATGGCTACTGGATTGAAATAAACAGCCCGGCAAAAAAATAAGCCGGGCTATCAAACAGTCAATAATTAAAATTCACGTAGCTTATTCAATATTCGAGTTCCTGGCAGTGGATGCCGGCCTTTTGCAACAGCGATTCGATATAGCGTGGCGAAACGTCTTTGGCCTCCACGCGTAAAATATTATCGCAGTCTTCAAGATCGAAGTTCCATTGGGCTACGGCGGGTATTTTGGTTAATAAATTTTGTACCCGGCTTACCTGCCGGCGTTGCCGTACGCTTGTTGCAAATACCAATACATCCATTGTAATTTATTTTTAGGTAGATAAATTTAAAACGATAGTGAAAGGGTGAGCCTATGGCTTATTCAGCTTTCTTCTCTTCGTTAACCGTAGTGTTAAAATCATCCCAGTCACGGCCAAACCTGCCTGGCCCGCGGCCTTTCCATCCACACATGCGGTCTTCCCATTGGGCGCGGAACTTGTCTCTGTCTTCGGGGCTCATATTTTTAAAACGTTCGGCCATGCGCCCACGCATCCACGGTGCGCCACCACCGCCTTTAGGGCCGCCTTTGCCAAAGCCAAATAGTATTTTACACAGTACAAATATGCCCATGGCTTGCCAGTAAGTAATAGCAGTTACGTGTAAAATATCAGGCAATAAGTTGTTCCACAACTGCATCACAACAAAGCTGATCACAGCCAGGCAGGCGATCACCCCAAGGGGGATGAAAAAAAATCGCCTTTTATAAAAAAATGGTTTCATGTTATATAATGTCTTAATTTTTAATATTCAGAAATTTCCTTGTAAAGCTGGGCAAGTCGCTTACGTAAATGTACTACTGCATAACGTTTCCTTGACACCAGTGTGTTGGTATTTAGCCCGGTACGTTTGGCAATTTCCTCAAAGGGGATATCTTCAAGCTCATGCCAAACAAATACCTGTTTTTGTTCTTCGGGCAATTCATCCAGCGCAAAAAATAACTGCTCCCAAAAAAGGTTGCGCAAATACTCGGTTTCGGGAGTGGTAGCTTCTGTAAGGAGTATGGCTTTAAAGTCCGGTGCCTCATCGTCATAATCTTCACCATCGGCCAGCATATCATCAAGCAGGGTTTCCGTCTTTTTTTTATGCTTGTCAGTTATTTTATTCCGGGCCACCCGGTATAGCCAGGCGCTGGTTTGTTCAATCGGTTCAGAATTAATAACAGCGCTAAACTGGTACCAAACGTCCTGCAGTATATCTTCGGCGTCGGCATCGTTTTTTACCCTCCGGCGAATAAATCCCAACAGGCTTTTACCATACGACGCAATTGTTTGTATGATATGGCTGTTTTTGTCCTGGGGCATTATCGCTGTTGTCAATTTCTTTTCCTTTTAAAGATAAAGACGATTGTGATTTAAAAACATTTTAAAAAATTAAAAAAAACTTCTAAAAGCCTCATTTTATTAAGAGCAAGCAATTTCAGCCGCCTTAAAGCAGGGTAGACTAAATGATGTTTAAACATAAAAAACACATAATTGTAGAATTAAATTCATTTTAATTAAAAATATTTGAATTTTATTCTATTTATACTCAATTTTACTGTATGACAATCGAACAAGAGATTTTCTTAGATAAAACCGACTTGCATATCCTCCGATTAATGCAGGAAAATGCCCGCATCTCCAATGCCGACCTTGCCCGTGAGCTTGGTATGGCCCCTTCCGGAGTATTGGAGCGTGTAAAAAAGCTTGAACAAAAAAATGTAATACAACAATATACAGCCCGAATTAACCCTTTGGCTTTGCAACAAAAAATGGTGGCCTTTATTTTTATGAAAGCAGCCGATGGGCCCGGAAGCGAAGCAACATCGCGGGAGCTGGCCAAAATTCCCGAGGTACAGGAGGTACATTGTATAGCCGGCGATGATTGTTACCTTGTTAAGGTACGCACTTATGATTCGGCATCGCTCATGAGCCTGATACGTACCTATTTCAGCAAAATTCCTAAAATTTTAAGCACCCGGACCACCATAGTGCTCGAAACAGTAAAAGAACAACAACAATTGGTTATACCCGAAAAATAAATATGCCATGACACCTGCAACCACAAAACCTGCATCACCTGTATTAGTTGTTATAGCCTTTGCTATAGTTTACATTGTATGGGGCTCTACTTACTTTTTTATAAAAATGGCAGTTGCCGGCTTTCCGCCATTATTGCTGGGAGCATTGCGCTTTTTTACAGCAGGCCTATTGTTAATGGTGTGGTGTGCAATTAAGGGCGAAAAGATTTTTGTAAAACAAAATATATTGCATGCGGCGGTAAGTGGTTTTCTATTGCTTGTGATAGGCAATGGTGCAGTAATATGGGCCGAACAAACTTTGCCAAGTGCTATGGTAGCCATAATGGTAACATCGCCGCCAATTTGGTTTGTATTGCTCGATAAACCAAACTGGGGCACTAATTTCAAGAGTAAAAGTACTATTACCGGGCTTATAATAGGTTTTATTGGGGTGCTACTCCTATTTCGCGACCAGATTGAGGATGTGTTTGAATCAGCAGGCGGGGCATCTAAACTGCCCGGAATGCTATTGCTTTTATTCGGTACACTGGGTTGGGCTTCGGGCTCTTTATATTCAAAACATTACAATACAAAAGGCTCGGTATCTGTAAATACAGCCTGGCAAATGCTTGCCGCCGGCATAGTCTTCATCCCCTCAAGTTTTTTAAACAACGAAGTTGAAAGAGTTCAATGGAATGCTATACCCGCGCAAAGCTGGTATGCTTTAGCCTACCTTATCGTATTTGGATCTATAGCCGCATTTAGTGCCTATGTATGGCTTTTACAGGTGAAGCCAGCAACACAAGTTGGCACGTATGCTTATGTTAACCCAGTAATAGCAGTATTGCTTGGAGTAATTTTTGCCGGCGAGCATGTAACGTTGATACAAGTTACAGGATTGATTGTGATATTAAGCAGTGTATTGCTGATCAATTTATCAAAGTATAGAAAAGTAAAAAACGAAGAATTGGCCGTAGCGAAGTGAGCGGATTAGGTCTCAACTCTCCCACTTTCCAAACTCAAAATACTTACCGATGCTAATACCCACCTTACTGCCAACCGGGTATTTGCGCCTGTCGTAATTGAGCACCCTTAAAGTTATACCCTCTTTTTCAACAATAAGCTCCTCAAAAAAGCCTTTGAACAATACCATTTTCACCAGCCACTTACTGCCAAGGCTGCTTACTTTAATATGTTCGGCGTAAACTACCACAATACTACGCTTACTTTTTATACCGCACACTTTTGCATGAGCTGATGTAAGGCGGGTACAACTGGCCAATATTTGAGCAGTGTACAATAACTTTGGCGAATGGTATAGTTGTTCGGGGCTGCCATTCTCCACTATCTCGCCTTCTTTAAGCACAATCAATTCATCGGCCATAGAGAGGATCTCGGCGGGGTCATGCGATACCAGTACTACAGTAACTCCCCATTCTTTTACTATATATCTTATATCGTGTTGCAGCCCTTCGCGGTATGTGGCGTCAACCTGGTTAAAAGGCTCATCAAGCAACAAAACTTCGGGCCTGCTTATTAGCGCCCGGGCAATTGTAACCCGTTGCTTTTCTCCGCCGCTTAATTTACCGAAAGGCATCTCCCTAAGGGGATAGATATTTAAAAGGTTCAACGCCTCGGTAACACGATGTATAGCATGGCTTTGATCTTCGGCCGGTAGCCCCTCACTTATAGTGTCCCATACCGAAATGCGCGGATCAAGATCATTATCATGCTGTGCTACCATACGCATAGCCTTATGAGCATGCTGAATTCCTCTTTGTCTGCTTAGCACCTGCTCTTCTTTAAAAAACACCTCGCCATGGTCGGGCTCCAGCGTACCATACAACAGGTTGAGCAAAGTAGTTTTTCCGCTGCCGCTTTCACCAACTATAGCCGTTACCTTCCCTTTAGGAATAAAAATGGTAACGTTATTAACCCCCGAAGATTTATCTCCAAAAAAGTTTTTGGTAACCGATATGGTTTCCAGTATAAAATCATCTTGCATCTACGGTAACTAATTTTCAGGCTGTTAGCAAAAGGTTCAACTCGCGGTACAAAGTTCCGGGTTCTGGCTTCTAATCTAAAAAAAAGTTGGACGCAAAAAAACTATATATACATTCCCGGTTAACAGGCGCAAAACAAATAGGCATAAAATGTTATTCCATTAAATAACAAATCATAAAATCATGAATAAAACCATAGGGATTTTGCTCATCATTGCAGGTGCAGCCATGCTCATCTGGACAGGCTTTACTTATACCAAGAAAGAAAAGATCATTGACGCGGGACCTATACAGGTATCGGCCGACCGGGAAAAAACGGTTAACTGGCCGCCCTACCTTGGCGGGTTATTTGTTATTGGCGGCGTTGTTATAATAGCGGTTTCAAAAAAATAAATGATCTATTTGTTATCAACCGCTTTAAGAATGCTGATGTCTTTACCTGCAAGCAACTGATCATAATTAATGAGCTGGAACTTTTTGCCGTTCATTGCTGCAAACTCGGGCGAAAGCAAAGCATTAAGCTCAGTTTGGCGATGTATACTGGTTAACGGCTTACCATCTTTTGAATTCATCATGTTACTGTTCATATCAACCAGTACATCCATTTCGGGGCTTGGTGTAGCCGTATGTAGTACCATCATGTTTGGTTTGCCGGGATTTAGATTGCCCACATAAGCTAAAAATGCTTCCTTTTTTGTGGCAATGGGTTCGCCCCACATTTCTTTATAAGTTTCGCCAAAATAGGTTACACTACTTAAGGTTGATATGGCCAGTTTATATTTATGTGCCAGCTTTTCGGTAAGCGCACGCAATTCGGGCGTTGAAAGCATTATGCCCATATGCGGATCAATGTAAGTTATTTTTAATCCTGATGCTTGCGCCCGTTCAATTTGTGCAGACAATTCTTTTTCAATTTCGCTAAGCTTATGCCCGTTTTTGGCAAATGCCCTTGTTGATTGCGGAAAATACCCATTTGCATCAACCAGGCTCGGGACAGCAGTACGCCCCGACACCGGCCCCCAGCGGTAGTTTTTCCACTCGGATGTAAGTGTTAGGTGCACTCCTACCGTAACATTTGGATATTGCTTTAATATTTCAACCGCCTCCTGGTACCATGGGCACGCAAATTGCACAGAAGCCGATAAAGGCATGCCTGTTTGTGCAGCCTTGAGCATAGCCATATTTACTGAATGGTTCATGCCAATATCATCCAGCCGTATAAGTAAACGAGGAAGCTTATTGCCGGTTTGCTGAGCCGATGCATTTTCAATAAAAGCACTACCAATAAGAATAAAAACCAATATGAGTATCCTTTTCATAATTTTACACGATCAAAAAAACATTAAATGTCAGGCAAACAGATGAGCCACAAACAATTCAACACCATAAATATCTCATTATGAGTATTCATAGCAAGAATTTAATTAAATATACATTACATTGTTACATAACCACCCAAAAGCGCGTACAACCTGTATGTTTATTTAATATCTTAGTAAACTGACATCCCCCTATACCCTATGCCTGATTTTTTCCCCTACACTATCTCTGCATTGTACTTTGCGCACTTTATTCGGCAACAAAATAACAGATCGTTCAACATCAGTGTAATAATAAAAAACTGATGAATATCTGGCAGGTATACAAAACTACCATAATTAAAAACTGCTCGGGTAATTCGGCTCAACTGCACGGCCTTCCCTATTGGAGTAACAGGTTATTTGCCACCATGATGCTTTACTTGTTTCCACTGTTTCTTTTTGCATTGGTGCCGGGTGTTTACATGAGCATAGCGACCAATTTGTACAACCTTGCTTTTTTTGATGTATTTATAGTTATCAGTATTGCTGCGTCTGCATTGCTACCTGGCTTAAGCATAAGGGTGCGTAAAGCATGGTTTATCGGGTTATTATATACACTGGCAATAGGCTTGCTTTACTATCTTGGCTGGTATGGCCCCGGCTTGGTTTACCTTTTGGCCATTACCCTATTCTGTTTGCTGATTTTCCATGGCGAATATCCGTTTTTTACCGTTTATGTTAACACTGCTATTTGCATTTCGGTGGGCATTTGTATCCATTTTCACTTATTAAAAAATGGCATCAGCCTGCAATATACTTTAGGATCATGGGTGGCTGTATCCGTGAACCTCGTGATATTATGTGCCGTAATGGCTATACTGCTCCCGATGTTGTTTAACGGGCTGCAGCAAAGCAATAACAGGTATGAAACAGTTGCGCGTGCCACTACCGATACCATATGGGACTGGGATATAGCTAATGATGCTATTCTGTACAATTACGGCATGCGCGAAATTTTTGGACACCAGTTAAATGAGGTCAAGAACGTTAGCAAATGGTTCAAGGATAAACTTCATCCCACCGACCTTGACTTAATTATCAAACAAATAAACAAAGCGTTAAAAAACGGCGACACGCTCCTGCAATTAAGCTATCGATTTTTATGTGCCAACGGGCAATACAAACATGTGTTTGACAGGGCTTTTATTGTCAGGGCCCCTGCTACTGGTACACCTATAAGAGTTATAGGGGCTATGCAGGATATTACCCGCCAAAAAGAGGAAGAACAATGGCTCAGGATCACAGAATCGGCACTGCGATATGCTACCGATGCAGTAGTAATAGTTGAGGCCGAGCCCAATAGTATGCAGCAGCGAAAAATTGTATACGTAAACGAGGCCTTTACCTATATTACAGGGTACAGTCAACAGGAAGTTACCGAAACCTTTATCGATATTTTGTGGGGCGCTAATAATCCATTGCCGGATACTGGTGAACTAATTGACACCTTTGAACGTAACGGGCCTTTTGAAGTTGAAGTTGTTAATTACAAAAAGAATGGCGAACGATACTGGAGCAGTAAATCAGTGTCGCCGGTTAGAGATAATACTGGTAAAACAACCCATTGGATCTCAATTGAACGGGATGTGACCCAATTAAAGGAACACATAAGCGCTGTTGAAAAGCAAAACATTCAGTTAAAAGAAATTGCGTGGACCCAGGCCCATATTGTGCGTGCTCCCGTTGCCCGCATCATGGGCCTTGCCGACCTGTTGGGAGATCTCCTTAATCACGATCCCGATGCTACCGAACTGGTAAAATTCATCACCGTTTCGGCCCTTGAACTTGACAATATAGTAAGAGAGATCATCAAAAAATCGGAATAGGTGAAAGGTGAAAGGTGAAAGGTGAAAGGTGAAAGGTGAAAGGTGAAAGGTGAAAGGTGAAAGGTGAAAACTTACAAAGTTTTTCAAACTTCGTAAGTTTTCATTGCAGCAGCATTCTTAAGCCGAAACCAGGTCGGGGTTATGGTTTACCTGGCTTATAGTAAGGGCCTGCTGAATATTAAGCCCGGCACCTTGCTGATCCGACATCCATTTTTGGATAAGCGCATTTAACGTGTTTAGTTGGCTGGCATAAGCATCGGGGTTTACTCCTTTCAATTTTGCTAAATAACCCACAGCATCAGCTATCTTTTGCTGATCTGTTTTGCCATCTTCCTGTACAGCCCAATTCAAATCGGTGACTACTTTAGGCAGCCACAATTTAATACCATTCACAATCACTCCCGATGCCGGCACCAGGGTTTCAAGTGTTGATTCCAAAAACTGGCCGGCCTGGCTTTCTTCAAGGTTTTTGATACCATTAGCAACTTTGTCGGCTGCGGTAATAATTTCATGTACAACGTCCGAAGCGCCGTGGAACAGGGATTTCACATGGTCCCAAAGGTTTGATAAAAAAGACATAGGTTGTAATTTAAGGTTTATATAATTTGATGTTGATTCGTTTGCATAGATATTCTGAAAAAAAGCCTGTCTATTGGCATAGGAAAACCACAAATCGATCTCGCTGGTTAGTTGTCTTTAATTAGAGAAGATAAAATTGAGGATAAAAATCCCCCCTTTATATAGTGATTATACGCTTTGGCAATGCGGTTTTTACGCTATTTACTACTGAAAGAGCCTCAATGAATGCATTTTACCAGGTTGATAATCTGTATCTTAAACTTAACCCACCCAAAATATAACATTTACCAATTTGAGGATTTAGTAAAATCCAACACCCCTAAAATATCGTAATTGGATATAATTTATATTAAAAAGAAATATGACAAAAATCACCATACCTCGTGCAGATATCAGGATCAAGCTCAGGTTAATAACAGATAACATCCGAAAACTAAGGGAAAACAGCAATTATTCTCAAGAGTATATGGCTGGTAAGCTTTGTATTTCTCAAAACACTTACAGCAAACTTGAATTGGGATATACCGCTCTTACGCTTGAGCGACTTATTTTAATTGCGGGAATTTTAAATACCGACATTTTGAGCCTGGTAAACATTTTTAGCGATGCTGGCAGGCAAAATGGGGATAATGTTTTTCGGCAGGCCCCGCTTTAATCACAGGGCCCACCCGCTTAAAGTTTTAAACAGTTAGGAACGGTTAACAGGCTTCAGCATCCGCCTTTGTTCAGCCCTTTTGCTTAACCAGCATTTTACAAATGAGTTGATCATAATGCCCATGATACAGCAGGCAACCAATACGTAAATAATTAGGATGTGTTTTGGCATTTCAGTTTATAATTTTCCTAAATGTAACAGGTTTGCTACAAGTACTGCAAGTGTTTTGAAAAATAAAGTTTCGACTAACTTGGTACAAAAGTCAAGAAAATGTCAATTTTGATTTCGTATTTCGGATGTTCGATTTCGGAGTTATCCTGGGTTAAGAGGTTTGCTTTTCGATAAAATCTGCTGGTACAAAGTCAGTAAGCCATACCTTATTCTCCGATAGGTAAAACTTGTGTCCCAACCGGTGCATCTCCCCTGCCGCAACAGCTAACACTACTGGTTTACCATGGCGCTGGCCAACCTTTACTGCTGTATCCAGGTCACTGCTCAGGTGTACATGTTGCCGGCTCCGTTTTTCGAGCCCCGTTTGTAAAATAACTTCAACCGATTGGCTTCCCGTACCGTGATATAACACATCAGGAGGCGTCTGTGCTTCATAACCAAGCTCCACTTCAACAGAATGGCCCTGGCTGGCACGGACCTTTTGCCGGGTATCATCAAACGCAAAACGCTTTTTCGCGTTGGTTTCAACTATATGGTTTAATGCTTCGGGCGTTATGATGTTACCATTTACACCTGCTTTCTGCAGCAATTCATCAACAGCAACCCATCCATGTTCATCAAGCTTAATGCCTATCAATTCGGGTTGGTGGCGTAATACCAGGCTTAAAAACTTACTTAGCCTGGTGGTTTCTTTTTCAGTTAACATAATGGTATTAATATAAATAATTAATCCTTATTAAATTGCCAATAGCAACTTTTTTAAACTCCCATCTTGAGAGGGGGCGCGGATGAAAGGCGCGGTGGCGGGCTGTTTTATACGGATAACTTAACAAAGCAGAAAAGCCCCCGTCCCTCTCAAGAGGGGAATCGCACAAGCCCGTGCTTTTCTTCGGCTTAAGTTGAGCGATTTCTCAAGAGTTCAACAAACTACTTAAATTCCTCCCCTGCGGGATAGGACTATCACCCGAATAGTGCTCCAATGATTTCCGGTACAGGTCTTTCATTTGCTTAACCAATATCCGAGGGCCAAGCACTTTCATTTTAGGCCCAAAGCCAAGCAGCTCGCGTTCAAGTTCAAAATTCATGACCACTTTTATACTGAATATCGTCCCGTCTGCTGTAACCTTTAATATTTTTTGCGTGTGATGCAAAGGTTTTGTAATAACATACGGGGCGTTTTTATCGTCTACCCAAAAAGTTACCTCAACATCGCGCTGCCCTGCCGACTTAGTTACGCCCAACACATCATTGTAATAGGTAGCGAGGTTAACCTGTGTATTTTCAATATACACATCAGCGTCTACTTCAACAGTCTGGATCCTGTCCAGCGCCAGTGTAAGCAATTGTTTATTCCCTAAATTCTTTACTCCAAGCACAAACCATCGGTTCCGGTACTCCTTCAGTAAATAAGCGCTGAAGCAAAACGTACTGGCCTCCCTTGCCTTAAATGACTGGTATTTAATGCAAAGCGTATTCTTAGCTACAATTGCCTTGCGGATGACCTCGATCCATTCCAAACCTTTCAGGTTATCGTTCTTTTCAAAATCAACCACAGGCGTGCTGTGTGTTTTTTGGCTATAGATCTTATCTTCCAGTTTGGTTACCATTTCATTAAGATCGGCAAAATGGCCCAGGCCTTTAAACTGGCCCAGCAAACCAGCCACCTCGCTCAGCACCTGCATATCCTGGTTATTAAGCGGGATATTGCTGATAGTGTAATTTTTATCCGAATAGGTATAGTATTTTTTGTCGACCACCACAATGGGCGCTTCATATCCCAGTTTGTTACTGCGCATCATCTCTATATCGGCTTGCACAGTACGGCGGCTAACCCCACTGTCGATACCCTGGTACTCGTACAAAGCTTCGGAGCAGGCCTCGATCAGGTCGTCAAGTGTCCATTGTTTGCGGCGGTTTTGCAGGCAACTATCAATGGTTCGGTAGCGGATAAGGGCGTTGCGGTTTACGGGCATATTTTGATTTCGGATTTGGGATGTTCGATCTCGGATTTATTTATTTTTTAATTTCCATGCGGCGACTACTCACCATGTCTGCGCTTCGCTGGGCATCCCTCTCTTCGCCTTCGGCGGAAAGAGGGAGTTTTGTTTCCCAATATTTTTCTTTACCCTCTTTGCGGCGAAGCCGGAGAGAGGGTCGACAAGCGCAGCGATGTCGGGGTGAGTCGATACACAGGCATATCCATTTTTTTATAATATTATTAAATTATTTTTCACTACGCAAATACATTGCGCAGTTGCAATTTTACTTTGTATCATTAAATAACAAAAGCAGCTAATCAAGAAACCCCTCCGCCAATTGACGGAGGTTCAGAAGCGCTATGGAAAAGATAAAAATAAGCAACAACGAACTCACCGCATTAGGTATTAACGACGTAAAAATATTAGAGAACTTTAGCCGTGTGGCCAACGGCCTGTTAAAACATGGCGTAATGGATAAAGCCCAGATCCTGGCTAATTTGGAAGCCCTTATTGACGACCCGATGCCTTACGCCCTTAAAAAAGGCGGTAAGTTTAAGAACCTGGCCGAAGCTGTGATCGACCTGAGAAAAGAAGGTAAATTCATGAAACAGCCACGAACTACCTTTGCCCTGAAACAGGAGATTGCTGATTTCCCGGTTTACGGTCTTGAGCATATTGAGGTGGGCGCGCTTGCACAGATGAAAACCGCGATTAAATTACCCATAGCCGTTGCAGGAGCTTTAATGCCCGATGCGCACCAGGGCTACGGATTGCCGATTGGCGGCGTGCTGGCAACAACAGCCAATACCATTATTCCGTTTGCGGTTGGGGTGGATATTGCCTGCCGAATGTGTTTGAGCATTTTTGATTTGCCTGCCGGTGTGGTTGATACCGAAACTGATATGCTTAAAGGTTTTTTGCTTAACCATACCAACTTCGGTATCGGCGGGGTTACCAAAACGCATTTTGATACTTCGTTGTTTGACAAACCGACATGGAGCGAAACCAAGGTAATCCGTAACCTGAAGGATAAAGCTTATGCCCAGTTGGGGACATCAGGAACCGGTAACCACTTTGTGGAATGGGGCGAACTTACGGTTACCGAAGGCGCTCTTGAAGGCATCCCGGCGGGTACTTACCTGGCTTTGTTGTCGCACTCCGGCTCACGAGGATTTGGAGGTAGTATTGCCGACCATTACTCAAAAATTGCCATGAGCAAAACCAAACTTCCGCAGGAAGCCAAGCATTTGGCATGGTTAAATTTAGATAACGACGAGGGACAGGAATATTGGATTGCCATGAACCTGGCCGGCGATTATGCCAGCGCCAATCACCATGAGATCCATAACAAGATAGCACGTGCGCTTAACCTTAAACCGGTAATGATGATCGAGAACCACCACAACTTTGCATGGAAAGAGCAGCTTGCCGATGGTACCGAAGTAATGGTACACCGAAAAGGCACCACTCCAGCCGGCGAAGGCGTATTGGGTATTATTCCGGGGAGTATGAGCACACCGGGTTTTGTAGTCCGTGGAAAAGGCAATGCGACTTCCATCAATTCGGCATCACACGGTGCAGGCCGTTTAATGAGCCGAAGCGCTGCTTTTAAAACTGTCGATCCGGCAGCGGTTGCCGCCAACCTGGTAGCTAAACGGATCACCCTGATGGGAAGCGATCTTGATGAGGCACCGATGGTGTATAAAGATATCCATACCGTAATGGCCGCACAGCATGATTTGGTTGATGTATTGGCAAGCTTTCAGCCGAGGATAGTAAGGATGGCTGATGCTAAGGAAAAGCCGGAGGATTAGATGGAAGTCTTAAGTCGGAAGTTTTAAGTCGAAAATCTCAATGCTGCCGCAAGCGTCCTCGCTTGTGGCCCGCGTTTAGGCTATTCTCCTGAAAAGCAATGTTTGCTCACTTTGCATGTAGACTACAAGCGAGGACGCTTGCGGGAGCCGGGGCCGAAGGACTGAGTCTATTCCTGTAGTCATGAGACTACAGGAATTAATAAATATAAAAATATAAGCTCTTTTATTATCAAGCAGCCTTGTGCGGCATTTCTCTGTAAATCTTACCGTCAAGCTGACACCCACCTTTAGCATGTTGTGGGTGATCAGATAATATTGTCGGGTCGCCAGGATTTATATTAAACTGAGGTTTCCCCCATTGCTTAAAGAAAAATGCGACACCTTCTTTATTACAAATTACTTTTATAGCATCAATCCACTCTTTTTTTATTGGTCGTGCTTTATGACCAGACTCACCACCTACAATTACCCAATCTATTTTTTTCAAGTCCATTGTTCTTACTGGGGCGATTAACGGCTCAATAGATAAAAACTTTGTTCTTGCATCAGTCTTAGATAACTCATCTATTCTGTAAGTGTATTCTTCACTTTCAACAGACACACCCATCCAAATATTCTCTGTCCAGTTTAGTTCATTTGAAAGTTCGAGTAGTCTTTCCGACCGCTTCGTCAGAACTTGATAAATGTGTTGAGGAGTACTGTTCATCACAGAAAATACAGCCTTGATAAAATCTACAGGAACTTCAGGATGGAATAAATCGCTCATTGAATTAACAAATACAATTTTTGATTTTTTCCAAGTAAAAGGAATACTTAGTGCATCTGAATGGGTCCGAATATTAAAACCATCTTTATATTTATCTATCCCCATGGCTTTCAAGCGCCTTGTCATAACCTCTGCATAACAAAATTTACACCCAGGGCTAATTTTATTACAACCTGTAACAGGGTTCCATGTTAACTCTGTCCATTCAATATTTGATTGTGCCATTATAACTTGTACTTTGGTTTAACAATATCGTTTGCTAACTTCAATGCCGTTTTATTATTAGTAGCCATCATAAAATGGTACATAATCGAATTTGTACTATTACGCATTACAAAAGATTCAGAAACAAATCCAAAGATAGTCTTTAATCTTTCGGTATATAAATTTCCTATTTTTTGTATTATTTCGACCTCTTTATTTACTAACGTTTCATCACCAAACAATGTGTTTATTGTTTTTTGCGAATAAAATCTTGATAATATTTCATCTCTCGATAGACCGAGGAAACTTTCTAATTTCAAAAGCCAAGCTTCGGGAATTTTTTTATCATTTTTCAATAATCTATTTACCCCAAGACCTGTAGGAACTAAAATCCACAAGTCTATGCCTAAATCTTTAAGGTTTTCAATTGACTTCCAATTAACGGTCATCCCATAAGGATCAATAAACGCAAGAGCCCGAAATGCCCGATTCCTTTTAAGAAAACTAGCCATATCGTTTAATTTTACATTGCAGTCCTCTTGAACTACATGTGCCTTGTTTTTCTTGTGAGTATAATCAATATTAATTAGGGTTTCAAGTGCTTCCTTATTCTTTTTATCCTTCTCCACAAAATAATACATATCAAAAGGTTTAGGATTATCTATATCAAGTACCCGTAAAGCCGTACCTTTTATAGCTTCGGCATCTTCATTGGCCCCAATTAAACCAGATCCAGCGAAACCATCAAAATATAAAGTTTTGACCCAAGATTGCTTATTCATTATTGTTAAGTATGCTTTTGCATAATTAACAACTATTTCCATTTTTGCTTCCGTCCAGTTACCTCCGAACTGATTGATTGTGTTTGGTTTCAAGGCTAAAATACTAACTTATTTAGTAAAAATAATAATTAATTATATTTTTACATAGGCGTTCGTAAGGTTATATTAAAATATTGAAAAAACAATCAGTGTTTTCACCGTATTTTTTAATCTTACACCCATATGCAGCTATGATTCGAGAATAGAATCCTCGCTCCTTTCACATATACAAACGATTTACATACAACACTCCCTATCTTTACCCTACCATGCAAGCCAAACCTTTTCTCAAAGAGATCCAGCTGAAACGTGAGATGGTACCATCTTTCGATACCTATCCATTTCAGATCCCGGCTATCAGGAGTTTAAACTCATTAAAGTTTCACCCCGATGTTACGTTTATAATCGGCGAAAACGGTTCGGGAAAGTCAACACTGATAGAGGCTATTGCTTTACAGATGGGTTTCAGTACCGAGGGCGGCTCAAAAAATACACAATTTCAAACACACAATAATTCATCGCAGCTTTTCAACTATTTAACCGGCATCAAAAGCTTCAAAAAGCCGACCGATTATTTCTTTCTGCGCGCCGAAAGTTATTACAACCTGGCTACCTATATGGAAAATGCTTATGAAAGCGAAAAAGACCGGGATACGTTTGAAAGGCAATACGGTATAAGATCTCTCCATGAATGCTCGCATGGAGAATCATTCATGGCAACGCTAACCAACAGGCTAACCGGCAACGGGTTGTATATATTTGATGAGCCCGAGGCCGCATTATCGCCAAACCGGCAAATGGCAGCACTCTCGCTCATCAATACATTGGTGAATGAAAATTCGCAATTTATAATTGCTACCCATTCCCCTATTTTATTGGCCTACCCGGGCGCTACCATTTACCAACTGGATGATTCGGGCATTAAACAAGTGCGCTACGAAGAAACGGAGCACTACATGGTTACCAAACACTTCCTGAACAACTATGCGGAAATGACCCGGATCCTTTTTGGCGAATAATTGTTGATTACCGGGAAAAGCAGTTAGAAGCTTTAAGCCCCAATAGTACCGGTCTTCACTTCACCTGCCCGTTTATAATTGGCAAAGATCACCCCATCTGGCGTAACGGCGCTTTCTGTTAATTCAAAAGCTGCGGGAGTTGTTTCATCGCTAAACAGTTTTTTTCCTTTACCAAGCAGTACCGGGTAAGTTTTCAGCCAGAGCTCGTCTACCAAGTCGTATTTCAGCAGCAGTTGAACCAGTTCGCCACTACCCCAAACTTTGATGTCGCCGCCTTCCGAGTTTTTGAGTTTTTCAATATCCGCCACGCTTGTAAGAAATTCTGTATTATTCCAGCCAGACTTTTTAATGGTATTGGAGAGCACGTACTTTCTAACATCATTGATACCCGGCCAATAATCTGCATGTTGGGGCCAGTATGAAGCAAAAATATCGTAGGTTTTTCTGCCCAGCAAAATGTCTGTAGCTTCCATTTGTTTCTGCATGATCTTGCCTGAAACTTCCTCTCCATAAGGCGCAGACCAGCCGCCATATTTAAAACCGTTCGATAAATCTTCTTCCGGGCCGCCTGGTGCCTGCATTACGCCATCTAATGTTATAAATGTTAAAACAATGATCTTTCTCATACAATTTTATCTCCTGTTATAGTTTAGTTTAAAATTTGTTTTTGTATGATACAAATCTCATCAATAAGGCAATAACGCCTGCGGTGCGTATGCGACAAATGATAGGGTGAATGCGACAGATAGCTTAAAACATTAAATCTTCGTACTCGCCATACCTTTCCGCAATGATTTTATAATTTCTTTATCCCGGTTATATAAGCCGTTAGCTATATTGCACACACCGTATGAAAAAGAATTATATCGATCTGCTTGAAAACATCTACGCCCTCGCGCAAACCGGCATCAGGTACACCAAAAGTCCTTTCGACCTGGAACGTTACCAAAAGCTGCTTGATATAGCCACCCAGGAATATAGCGAATTTACCGGTCTGCAGACTGAAGTTTTAAAAGAACGGTTTAATAAAGACCTGGGATACGCGACACCGAAAGTGGGTGTTAACGGCATTTTGTTTGATGAGCAAGGCCGCTTATTGGTTGAGCACCGCAGTGATGACCTTTTATGGGGATTGCCCGGCGGCTGGGTTGATGTTGGCGAAGACCCGGAAACAGCCATGAAACGCGAATTTTGGGAAGAAGCCAGGCTGGTTGTTGAACCTGTTGAGATCATCAAGTTTTTTTCCGTTTCGGCCGGTCAGTTTGAGCAGCCCCATAGCTCGGTAGTAGTGCTGTATTTATGCAAATACATCAGCGGCAATATCGAAACATCGATAGAAAGTCTCGAAATTAAATTTGTTGATCCGGCAGAGATAACCGACTGGCATAAAAACCATGGTATATATGCCGAAGCCGGCGTAACACATTTCCTTAATGGGCATAAACAGGCATAATGCTAATCTCTATCCCAAATGACTAAAACGAACAGCAAATCCACAAGCTAACACACTTATCTTTAGGTAGATGAAATCTACCTTCAAGTATTTTATTATCATATTACTCGTGGCCACTTTTACCGCCTGCAAAAAGGACAAACCGGTTAAAGTGCCAGATCCTCCTGTTACACCCAAAGTATTTAGTTTGACACAGCTTTACCAAACTGGTCTTGAAAGCTGGTACAAGAGCGATACAATATTTTATACCTACGATGCCCAAAAGCGGCTAACCCATATCAGCCATATCGCCTACCAGTTTCCTGCAAAAACAAATGTAGATTTTACCTATGACGGCAATCGAATAATGTCCGAAGTATTTGACGACGGGCAAAATTACCAGTATACCGAAAACTACCATTACAATGCCCAGGGAAGGGTAACGTACATTGATCATATTAACAAATACGCGTTCCTGCCCATAGGTACCAAAGTACCCAACACAGAAATTGAACATACCGATACTTTTACCTACGATGCCCAGGGCAGGATTGTACTGATGGACAGGCATTATCCCAACATTGGCTTGCCACCTCAAAACGTTCATTACAACACCACGTATGAGTATGATGCGCAGGGCTTGCTCGCAAAATCTGTCACTTACACCAATCAGGATAGCTTAAATAACACCTACGTAACCTTCACAAAGTTTACAGATAAACTTGAATTTAACGCCCAGGCGCTTAATTATTTCTTTGATTTTAACATGCACGCCCTGGTACTGGCACAACTGGGCAGGATACCTTTGTCTATGCGGCTATACTACAGCAGCGATAAACTTGATCACGCGGGTTGGGAGTATGAATTGGATATGACCGAAACCAGGATCAGCCATATCCATTTAACAACCAAGCCTACCCCTGCCCACCCTTTTATTTTTGATTATAATCTGAATTATTAATAAACCGGTCCGTAGGCAAAAACATGAAATATATCATGTATGTACCCCTGTTTTGTAATCATTTAATTTAAATAGCAATAACTCCGCTCATTTGCCCGGCTGCAGTGCTGTCCAAAATCACTTCACATCCGCTTTACATAATTCATAAAAATTTGACTATCAACAAAATATAAGTGTATATTTATATACCTTCACTTGTAACAATTAGCTGAACTCAAATCCATTTTAAACATTAAAGCCATGAGCGCATCAACTAAAGCATTCGACAAAAACACATCCATGGGTTTTAGGGACAAAAACACCTCAATGGGTAAATTTGCTGATGATGAAACAGGTCTTGAGCCAGAAAACGAGGGGGCAGACGGTTTTGCAGGCTCGCCTGAGCCGGACGACGCAACCGAAGAACCTTCAATGGATAGTTAAGACCCTATTTACCTGGCCAATACCATTACCCTGTGCATTTGCCCCTGCCTTAAAACGGGGTTTGTTTTATTTTTTAATTTATGCTGAACCAACTACTAAAGGGAATGGTTTGCGTATGCTTTTTAACAGGCATCGCCATGAATACCTACGCTCAAAAAAACATATTAAATCAATTAAGATCACAAGCAGCCAGCCATAAAAATGATACAGCAGGTGTTGAGCCTTTACGTCAGCTAAGTTTACAATTGCAGACCACCCGGCCTGATAGCGCACTTATGTATGCGCAACGAGGGCTTGAGCTGGCCCGCAAGCTTTCGTTCAAAAAAGGTGAGGCCGACTGTATGAACAGGCTCGGCGTAGTTTTGTGGAAAAACGGAAAGTATGACCAGGCCTTGTCTTTTTTATTAAACTCCTTAAAAATACGTGAAGAAATTAACGACCGCCTTGGCATTTTAAAAAGCTTAAGCGATATAGGCATTGTTTACTCCGACCAGATGGACAATGTAAAAGCTCTATCTTACCATTTTAAGGCAAAAGCTGTGGCCGAAGAGCTGCACGAAACAACACGGCTTGGAATAATTCTGGCAAACATCGGCAATTGTTACATTAAACTCAACAAGGTCGATTCGGCATTAAATTATGAGATGCAGGCTTACGCCATAAAGCAAAACCTTAAAGATACGGCTACAATGCCAAATACCTTATCCATTTTAGGCGATATTAATTATAAGATGGGGCACACTGCGCTTGCGCTTGATTACTACCGTGTAAGTGTAAATTTTGCCACCAAAATAAACGATAAAAACAGCCTTGCCGATAGTTACAACAGTATAGCACAACTTTATAAACAAACGGGCGTAGCCGATTCAAGTATCTATTATGCAACACTGGCCCTTAATGCTGCCAGGGCGGCATTATACCCCGAAGGAATTTTTCATGCCAGCAACCTGCTTACGAGTGCATACCATGGCAAAAACGATCACCTTGAACTGCAGTATCTGAAAATCTCCATCGCCGCCAAAGACAGCATGTTCAATGCTGAGAAAATTAAGCAGATCCAAACCCTGAGCTTTAACGAAGCGGCCCGGCAGGAAGAAATTGCCGAAGAAAAGCATCGTGAAGAAGAAGTGCGCATAGTAAACCTGCAACTGGTTGGTATTGCCGTGTTCATACCTACCTTTTTTCTGATAATATTGCTGCTAAGCAAAAGCCGCACCCATCGCAAGGTAATTGAGTTTATGAGCGTGTTGGCGCTTTTGCTGGCCTTTGAATTTCTTACCCTGTTTATCCATCCGTTTGTGCAGCGCATCAGTAACCATTTACCTGTACTTGAATTGGTGATCCTGGTATGCCTGGCCTCGGTACTGGTACCTTTTCATCATAAGCTAACACACTTTATGCATGAGCGACTGGTACACGGACGCAAACCCCACCAATCGCCAATTGCTGCTCCCGAACCCTTACCGGAGAAAAAAGAAAGTAAATCACCTGCCGCTAAACGCAAACCTGCGCAAGGTTAAGTCCGCATGCTTTATCCCAACCTTGAATATACTCCTCGCTTCCCTCATCAGAGAGAAGGGCTCTAAATTCTTAGCTATTCATTTCTTAGATTACTGGCCCCGTTGCGGCCAGGGGGCCCCGGTAATACAAGTTCCCGCTGCAGATCAATCATCCCCGGTTAAAAAGGCGGTTAAAAATTGGGTTAACGATTTTTTGTGCCTTAAACCTTAGTTAGCAGCCATTTTTTAGGCTATAATTGCCACCGCTAAACCATAAGCAGTAATTAAAACCACCTTATTACACTAACAGCCATTGCAAGCCATTTATCAACTACCATTTATAACCATGAAAAGAACAATCTACTTTTTAACGCTGGGCTTATTTATTACTACTGCAAGCTGCAGTAAGGGTAAGGAGGTTACACCTGCTATTTCAAAACCAGATACAGGTACCACACCTACCGATAATAAGGCTGGTTTTAGCAGCGCCGATGCCGATCTTGCTTATACGGCGTTTAATAACGCCTTTTACGATTCAAATAATAAACTATACTTCAGTACAACCAAAAAGGATGGTGTAGCCGCCATCTGGACACAGGCCATTTACTGGGATATGGCCATGAACGTTTACGAACGTACCAAAGCCCCGGCACAACTCACCCGCATTGGCGATATATACCAGGGCAATTTCAATCATTACGATGGTTACAATTGGAACAATACCACTGTTTGGTTTATTTATGACGATATGATGTGGTGGGTAATTGCACTGGCACGCGCCAACCAGCTTACCGGTAACGCTACTTATCTCGACAAAGCAAAAGATGGGTTCGACAGAGTATGGAAAGGATCATATGATGCTACAAATGGCGGCATGTTCTGGGATTTTCAGCACAGCGGTAAAAATTCATGTATCAACTTCCCTACTGTTATAGCTGCTATGAAATTATACAGTATTACAAAGGATGCTTCATATCTTGATAAAGCTAAATCGATCTATTCATGGTCAAAAACTAACCTGGTTGATGCGTCTGGCAAAGTAAATGATAACAAAATTGGCAGCAATCCTGCCGGCGGCCAGGACTATACCTATAATTCAGGAACCGCTATTGGCGCGGCCATGGCACTATATAAACAAACTAATGATATAGCTTACCTTAACGATGCCAAATTGTATGCCGATTATGTAAAAGATAACCTATGTACCAACGGTATTCTTCCTGCAGAAGGCGATTTTAATGAACAGGGTGTATTGAAGGCTATTTTTGCCCAGTATATAGTACAACTCATTAATGACGGCGGTCAAAGCCAATACCTGAATTGGATCCAAACTAACGTTAATACCGGCTGGAAAAATCGTGATGGCCGCAATTTAACTTACCGTAATTATGCTGTTGGCACTCCTGCCGGTGATATTCAATCATACGAAGCAAGTAGTATTGTAACCTTTATGCAGCTGATACCGCCGACAAAGTAAATTATTGATATCCAATTTTATGCAACGGCGCGAAACCGCAAGATATTTCTTAGCAGTTTCGCGCCTTTATTTATCAAATGGCGGTTAAATCATCCACAATTGAGGCGTGTCCCTGAAATGATTGATCTCGTCAATCACATCCAAAACCTCATCCGATGTCAACTCATCCACGCCATCGGCAAAATAACTAAATATCTTCCCTGGCTGTTCAAACGTAATATATCCAAGGTAATCGCGATTATCTTTCTTACTAAGCTGCAAAAGCTTTTCGGGTTGATTAAGCCGGTTCAAAACCGAAGCATTGTGCCGGTAAATGCTATAGGTATAGGTTAGCACCGGATGCCCATCGGCGTGTGCATCACTATCCGGCAAAATAATGAGCGATAAGTGATTAGCTGTGGTTATAAAGAACGGCTTCATAGTGGCAGGTGTATTTATAATTTAAAGCAAGAGCAATGCCACAAACACTTTTTCCATAAAATTAATTTAATATCAGTATAAATAATATTTTTCAATAAAGGTTGATTTATGGCATGATTTTTAAAGTGATATACATAACAAACTAAAACATCAAACCATGAGATCATTATTGTATATCATCGCAGTTATCCTCATTATAGGATGGGCGATCAGTGTGTTTGCTTATTCGGCAACAGGTTTAATACATGCATTGTTGGTAATTGCCGTAATTTCATTTTTACTGGGCATTATCAGAAACCCTTCAACAGTTTAAGAACTATTTTTTTTATAAAACGACAGAACGCGGACCGCAAGTCCGCGTTTATTGTTTTGGGCCTAAGCAAAAAATATCACACAAACTTTAATAACTTTTGTTTAATTAAACACAAACTGTACTACTATGACATTAAGCGACGAAGAATTCAGGGAAGAATATAAACCGCTGCACATCCCTTCACATTTTGACCTTCAGGATACCCAACAAAATAAAGCCATATACGCTTTGGCGCAAATTGGCCAGGGTACGATAAAGGATATTTTAAAGGAGATGGATACGCTGCAGCCAGGCCTTGTCAACGAGCAGGTTACTGCCTTAGTTAAATCCACCTTTGCCAATCTGTTTGATAAAGGGCTACTTAAGGGCGAAGAACATAACGGGCAAATGCATTATAACCTCAGTAAAATTACAGAGGCTAATGATGGCACAACCGGGCATTAATAATCTGCGGCGGATTATTTAATTAAAAAAAATCGTATCAAAAATACAGTGGCACATCACATGCATTTTGTTGAGGTAATTTGATCATGCTTTTTAACAGAAAATTGATGTGATGAGTGTATCTGATCAAAGTTATGAATCACTTTCAATCTTCCTCTCCATTTACATTTGCGGTAAGCACATCGCTCATATAATCAAAAAACGGGCGCATACTTTTAAACGTGTCTGAAGCTTTGCTTATGAAATCTGCGTTCAAAGCTTCAGTATCTGTAAAGCGGCGCCGCACTAAAAATTGTTTGTAACGTAACAGGTCAATTGCTTCATGATCTGCATCGTAACCTTTAGGTGTAGTTTTCAACTGTTCGCCTTCCAAAACACCAAATACCGTTTTAAATTCCTTACTGGCTATAATTTGCTGCAAAGGTGTTGCATCAAAAGCAATATCATCACGGATACGTTTAAGATCGGGCGTGTCAGGAGCCCAAAAGCCCCCTCCTACAAATGTATTACCCGGCTCCAAATGAAAATAATAACCACCCCGGCGATGCTTTCCCGCCCTCTTAAAGTTGCCACTCCAGTTAGTTTTAAAGGGTGTTTTATCTTTCGAAAATCGGATATCACGGTAAATACGGTGCAAAGCTTTTTTTGCTGACGGTGTTTCGATAACATCGTGAGTGTTTACCATATTTAATAATCCGGCTGTAAAGGCCTCCACCTGGTCAAGCTGTTGCTGGTATACTTCTTTATTTTGCGCAAACCATTCGCGGTTATTGTTTTGTTTTAGTTGTTTCAGAAATTCAAAACTTGAAGCGGGAAGTAGTAGCTGGTCCATAGTAAAATGATCTGCAAAACGTATCATGCCAAATTAGATAAATTTGCTGCCCAACCAAAACCAGGTACGGTTGTATTACATTCAGATGATGCATCCGTGTTCGAAAACATCAAACATGGTGCTGCATTTTACCCGAAAAACCTATCTTAGCCAAACAATTAAAACCTGCTATGAAAAGGCGCTCTTTTGTTAAATCAACCCTTTTAACCGGTGTTACCGCAACTGTTTTACCCGCTATGAGCAAAGCAACAGAAATTGCATCCAAAGCCACTGAATATTATGAACTAAGGACATATAACCTTAAAAATCAGGAGCAACAAAAACTGGTAGAAGATTTCTTGAAAGACACTGCAATACCTGCACTCAACCATTTAGGTGTAAAACATGTAGGTGTGTTTATCGAAATGAAGCCCGAAGGTCAAACCAGGCTTTTTGTATTGATACAATATAACAGTCTTGCCCATTTCAGCACCGTGACCGATAGCTTTGAAGCTAACCCCGAGCTGCAGGCAAAAGGCAGCGCTTATCTCAATGCATCCGCCGAATCGCCGGCTTATGAGCGTATTGAAAGTTCACTGCTCAAAGCGTTTGTACACATGCCCCACCTGGAAGCCCCTGAAAACAAGAGCCGGATCTTTGAACTCAGGCAATATCAAAGTGCAACAGAAGCGGCAGGTAAAAAGAAAATTGAAATGTTTAATGACCAGGGCGAAATAGATGTATTTAAGCGCCTTGGCTTTAAGCCTGTTTTTTGGGGCGAAACCGTGATCGGTTCACAAAGGCCTAACCTAACGTACATGATCACTTTCGATGATCTTGAAGCCAAAAGTTCCCATTGGAAAGCTTTCGGCAGCGACCCGGAGTGGAAAAAGATCAGCGCCGTGCCCGAATATGCCGATGCGCTGCTGGTTAACAAAATAACATCAACCATGCTGGTGCCAACAGCATATTCGCAGATTTGATCAAACCTCGCGGCTATTCAAATTTCATCATGCAGCATATTTTTTATAAATTTGATTAGCTACGGTATGGAGAAAAACAAGCAGACACTCAGCGAAGCTGAAATAGAACTTCTGAAAGAAGCATTGAAACGAAGCTATAAGGAACGCTTTGAAATGGCTACCCGCTTGTACAAAATCCAGCAAACCATGAAGAAGGCTTCGATAGTGCATAAACCCTTTATCAGCAAATAATTTGTGGATATATTCGACGAAGAAATATTAAGTTTCTGGAAAGCACTTCAGGACTTTAACGTTCAATATATTATGGTTGGTGGATTTGCGATCAACCTGCACGGATATCAGCGCTTTACAGGCGATCTCGACATCTGGATAAAAGATACGCTGCAAAACAGGCAACAATTAAGAAAAACTTTCATCAGTTGTAACATGGGCGATTACCCGATGATTGAATATATGCAATTTGTTCCTGGCTGGACGGATTTTCAACTTAATAACAGCCTCAAATTAGACATATTAATTGATATGAAAGGCCTTGAAGGTTATACTTTCGATGAATGCCTGGAAATGGCGTCAATTGCGGAAATTGAAAAAGTGAAGGTGCCCTTCTTACATATCAATCAATTGATCGAAAATAAAAAGGTCATAAACCGACCAAAAGATCAAATAGATATCATTGCCCTTGAACAGATTCGCAAATTAAGAGACGAGCAATCCTGATCCCACAAATCCGAAATCGAATTCCCAATTCCGCAATCCCATGTCCCCCATCCCCTACATCACCTCTACTGCCTGTTTGGGCATTTGTTTTATCTAAATATTGACTTATTTTGGAATTGGATTTTTCGAGGATAGCTCAAAATCCAACCAATTTATAACCAGCCATATAACCGTAAACAATGCTCAAAAAAAGATATTCTTTTTTAGCTCTTATTGCTCTTGTGCCTTTAAGTTTCATTTTAACTCAGTGTTATACCTCAACATATGCTGATCCGCGGGGGGAAATCTATGCAGGATCCGAAAGTTGTAAAAAATGCCATAGCGATGTTTATACATCATACCTGCATACCGCGCATTTTCAAACATCGCAAATAGCCAATATCCATAACATCAGGGGCAGCTTTGCAAAAGATTCAAATACATTTGAGTTTGGGATGGGGCAAAAGATAGTAATGGAAAAGCGTAATGACAGTATTTACCAGGTAGGTTATATCAACGGAAAAGAAACAGAAGCTCGGCCATTTGATGTTTCCATAGGCAACGGAAAAGCACAAACTTACATGTATTGGAAAGGCAAAATGCTGTACGAACTACCCATATCTTATTTCGCTGCCATCCATAACTGGGCTAACAGCCCTGGCTACATGCCTGATCATATGAATTTTGGTCGCCCTATTTTGCGCAGGTGTTTAGAGTGCCATAGTTCGTACGTAAAAGAACTTTCGCCGCAGACCGGAGATTTTGGATTTGAAAAAACATCGCTTATTTATGGTATCGACTGTGAGCGCTGCCATGGTCCCGCTGCCAATCACGTTAACTACCATACTGATAACCCTGATGATAAAAAGGCCAAATATATTGCCACCTACGCATCCTTATCCCGTACACAAAAAATGGATGCCTGTGCGGTTTGTCATTCAGGGAATAAAAACATTCCGCAGCGATCATCATTTGAGTTTGAAATGGGTGATATCTTGTTAAAAGACCGTACACAGCCCCGCGTTACGCCTGGCAATAACATGCCCGATGTTCATGGTAACCAGTACGACCTGTTAATAGCCAGCAAATGCTACACCATGAGCAAAATGGATTGCGGCAATTGCCATAATCCACACGTAAGCCAACCCCAAAGCATGGCGCTGTACACCCAAAAATGTTTAAGTTGCCATAGCGAAGCCGAACATAACTTTTGTAAACTCGCGCCGCAAATGGGCAGTGCTATCAAAACGTATTGCATCGACTGCCACATGCCCAACAAGGCATCAAATGTGATCAGGCTCGAATCGGCACAGAGCAAAATGAAAGTGCCTTATATGGTAAGAAGCCACTACATAGGTATTTATCCCGAAGAAACTAAAAAGATTCTTGATTCTGTAAAGGAAAAGAAAGGGGTATAATTTTTCAATACATTTGATTTAACCTAAAACAGAGTAACCATGTCATTCCAGGGATATTTAAAAACAATAAAGGAGAAAACAGGTAAAGGCCCCGCCGACTTCAGACAATTAGCCGAGGAGAAAGGTTTTACAAAAGATGGTAAACTAAAGGCTGAAACCAAGGCAGGAGATGTTACCAATTGGCTTAAAAATGATTTTGAGCTGGGACACGGGCATGCCATGGCTATTTATGCACTGCTTAAAGGGATCAAAAACGAGGATAGCGAGTAAAGGACTTAATGCCAGTCGTGACCGCAAAATCTGCATTGATTAGCAAGAGGTGTACGAGCAAGTTTGCCGCATATTTTACAGCGGTTGAAAAACATTTTGCCGGGATGATTTTTCAATACATTTTCGGCTGTTGTAATAATAAACTGTACATATCCTTCGCTCAGATAGTTTAGTATTTCCGGATCGTCTGTAAGCCAGTTATTGCGCAGATAGAGTTGTCTTCTAATTTCACCATCAGGCATATCCTGAAGCTTCAATGAACTTCGATGATGCTTTAATGCTCGTTTTTCATTCAGGTTAAGCAAGTCACTATAATGTGAAATAATGTAATTTACTTCTTCGGCGGTCATCAGGATAAAAGTACAAATCGGCGCTCAATTGTAGATGACATAATATAATCTTATTGCGATGAGATAGATCGATATTAACTCGCATTTTATACAGGGTTATTCTTCGTTTAGGCGAAAGCGCTTTCTGAGATGCGATAAGCTTGAATAAACTGGCCATTAATAACTTATACACTTATCTTTCTTAACCATTTGGTGATATGTATTGATATAATGCTTTCCTGTTCACCTTTGGCACCTTGGTTACAAGGCCAGCACCTTCCATCCGCTTTAAGTGCCCGTAAATGGATCCAATGCTAAACGAGGCTCCATTAGCTTTTACGTCCAGCCAAATGGTTTCAGCATCTACCGGTTCCCGATGATCTATCAGGTATTTTAAAATAACCTGGGATATAGGGCGTAACTTTATTTCGTTGATAAGATCATGCATAGCAGGTGCAATCAAACATTAATATTCAGTTATAATTGGTAAAAAATGCCGGCCGGGAATTACTCCCTAACCGGCATGTGATAAAGGTTAAAACTTAAATGAAGCCGAAGCAATTAACTGACGTAAAGGCTGCGGATTGGCCGTAAATGATGGCGACCAGTATTTTTTATTACCGATATTATTAGCTGCATGGCTTGAATCGGCCTTGTATGTAAAATCAGGAGTGAACAGCCTGAAATAACACAGACATCTTACTTTGATGAAAAACTGGGGAGGTATTACTTCAAGCAACGAATTCATAGCGGTAATGGGTGAGTAATCAGCTACAAAGAAATACCTTATTTAGAATAAATCCAAATAAAAATAACAATATACTGTATAACAGAATATTACATAAAATCCATATAAACCAAGGCGACTAAAAGCTAAGGCACGCAGAAGGCCTTATTTATTGTATATCTACAATAGCACACAAGAAATAAAATGCAATAAAATACCAATTTATACTTATTAAATAAGTGTAAAAATACTATCAAAGTCCGGATCCAAACCGGAGACCCAGGTAAGTAAAACAAGGCGCAATAATATTGCGCCATAAAAAACAAAAGAGGCCGGTACAAGATTCGAACTTGCGGACATTCCTTTTGCAGAGGACTCCCTTGAACCACTCGGGCAACCGGCCATGTTGTGGAAATAAAAGGACTTGAACCTTTAACCGACACCGTATAAGGGTGCTGCTCTTACCATTGAGCTATATTTCCGCTGTAAATCAGTAGGGTAACCCGGACTCGAACCGGGAGCCTCCACATCCCAAATGTGGTAATCTGACCAATTGATATACTACCCTGTAAAGCAAAAAATCCCCTTAGTTTTTATCTAAGAGGATTTTTCAATGTTGTTATATACTTACTATATATACATAGTTATCTCCTCTGATAAATCAGTATGGGTGATTGGCTCTGTATACATATTGTTGTTTTCATACTGCAATGATACAAACAATATTTAAATTAAAAAATAAATATTAAAAATATTTTCACAATTAGATTTTAGATGTGAGACATTAGAATTGAGATTGAATAAATTTAATGTCAAAACTCATAATATATCAACTTTGCGGCTTAGCGCCTTTGCGTGAAATCAGCTCATCAACAAGCTCTCAAAATCAAAAATTTAAAAAAAAATAAAAAATAATTTCCACTGCGCAAATACACTGCGCAGTAGCCGCTAACCTTTGTATCAACAAAACGAAATAAAGGAGGTTCAAAATGAAATTCAACCTGTTAAGCAAAGTAAAAACCAAAACGACAAATCATGAAGGCGCAAAAGCCCTTACCATGACTGCCGAAATGGAATTATATACCACGGTAGTTACCTGGAGCTTAAACGACACCTTTTATGAAAAAGACCAGGCCCGTATGGAGCGTCTGCGCAACTTAATAGCTAAATGCAACCCGGTATTTGTAGGTAAACTGGCAGTTTATGCACGTACAAAAATGTATTTGCGTTCGGTACCGCTGGTTTTGGTTACCGAATTGGCTAAGCTGCACTCGGGCAACGATCTGGTTGCCCGGGTTACCGACGGGGTTATCGGTCGAGCCGATGAGATCACCGAGTTGCTGGCCTGCTACGAAACACTAAACCAGCGTAAGGGTACTAAAAAGCTCAACCGCTTATCAAAGCAAATGCAAAAAGGTTTATCACAAGCGTTTAACCGCTTTGACGAATACCAGTTTGCCAAATATAACCGCGATGGTGCTATAAAAATGCGCGATGCCTTGTTCCTGGTACACCCACGGGCTAAGGACGATTTGCAACAGCTGATCTTTAACAAGATAGCCGCAAACGGACTGCAAACGCCCTACACCTGGGAAACGGAACTCTCGGCCCTGGGTCAGCTGAACTTTGACGGCGCCGAAGCAAAAGCCATTGCGTTCCGTGCCAAATGGGAAGAACTGGTTGACAGCGGTAAAATAGGTTATATGGCCTTGCTACGTAACCTGCGCAACATACAGGAAGCAAGCGTAAGTTATGCCCACTTTAAAAAAGTGTGTGCTACACTTGCCGATGGCCAACAGGTAGCCAGGGCCAAACAGCTCCCATTCCGCTACCTGGCTGCATACCGTGAGCTGATAACGCCAACTTCTGCCGTACAAAACATCGCACGAGTAGCAAAAGCGGCAATAACAGGTAACAAAGGCTACACCGGCGAGTTGCTGGATGCCTTAGAAAAAGCAGTACAGGCAAGCGCGGCCAATATCAGGGGCTTTGATGAAAATACCCGGGTGCTACTGGCCTGCGACGTATCCGGTTCGATGCAGAAACCCATATCAGCAAAATCAAAAGTATTGCTGTATGATATCGGCCTGATGCTGGCTATGCTGCTGCAATCGCGTTGTAACAATGTGCAGGTGGGTATGTTCGGTAACTTTTGGAAAACCATCACGGTGCCGCGCGGTAACATTTTAAGCAACGTGCAGGAGTTTTACCGCCGCGAAGGCGAAGTAGGTTACGCTACCAATGGCTACCTGGTGATCAAAGACCTGCTTGACCGCCGCGTGCAAATGGATAAGGTAATGCTGTTTACCGATTGCCAGTTATGGAACAGTAACAAGAGCACGGACGAGATCCAAACGCTGTGGGTGCAATATAAAAACACTATTGCACCAAAGGCAAAACTGTACCTGTTTGATTTGGCGGGCTATGGCCAGGCACCATTGCAGCTACTACAAAACGAAGTGTATTTAATAGCGGGCTGGAGTGATAAAGTTTTTGATGTTTTAGCAGCTATAGAAAACGGAAACTCAGCTTTAAGCATAATTAACAACATAGAATTATAACCATGCGGGGAGGATAACATCCCCGCATTTAAAGAAATAAAGATGCCGTTAGGTGAGAGTTACTTCGCAACCAATTTCGGGGGAGGGCATTGTGGCGCAAGCCGTGATGGAGGTTCGAGTCCTCGCCACGCAGGTCCCCTAAGTCTCTCACCGCAAGTTGCTCTTTATAAAAGAAGGTGTCGTTTATAAGTGTTACTTCGATGATCCCAACTGAGACGTCGGTTTGAGTCCGGCCCCGAAAGGGTAGTTTAGACGATTAGAATGCAGTGTAAGCAAGCACTTATAACTTATTACCCTTCTTTTTAAAATATGAAAAAGAAAATAAGGTGCCGTAAATGAGTACTACTTCGTTTTGGGATGTCAGGGTTGCCGGTTCGAGACCGGCCTGCAGGCAACTGCAGTAGCTCAATTGGTTAGAGCATGATGCAGAAGACTTATTGACAGTAGCCCTTATTTTAAATGAACAGCAGGTTAAAGTGCCGTAAACAAGTATTACTTCGCTTTTTAACCCCAAGGTCGCCGGTAAAAATCCGGCCTTTAGCGCTAAGCTAAGGTAGCTCAGTAGATTAAGTTAAGAGCATGGGACGACTGAACCACTTGTTAGCAATTGCCTTTAACCTGTTGTTTATTAAATCTTTTAACCTAAACCTGTTGCAATCGGAAATAAAGATGCCGTTAGCAAGCGTTACTTCGCCAGTCACGCAAAGCGCTGCTGTTTATTGCTCTTTATTACCTGATTTTTTTAATTAAACTTTTTTTCCTTCGGAAAAAGATAATGGAAGATGCCGTAAGCGGGTGTTACTTCGTTGGTTGAAACATGTAGCAATACATGAAGACAGGTTCGAATCCTGAAATCCACTTGCTGCATGTAGCTCTTTCATTTTTTAACATTAAAACACATGAAACAAACTATACAACAAAAGCTTCTTGAACTGGAGCAGACCGAAGACATAAAAATACTTTATGCCTGCGAATCAGGAAGCCGGGCTTGGGGCTTTGCCTCGCCCGATAGCGACTTCGATGTTCGCTTTATATATGCCCGTCCGGTAAACTACTATCTCGGCATAACAGACAGTTCTGATTTTATCGATCTGCCTATAAACGAAGTATTGGATATCCGTGGCTGGGATATCCGCAAAGCGTTGAAGCTATTCCTGAAATCAAACATATCTTTGTTTGAGTGGGTACAATCGCCCATAGTATATAGAGAGGATAGCGATTTTGCTGATGAAATAAGAAGCATAATGCCGGAATATTTTTCGCTGAGGGCCGCAGCCAATCACTATTCGTCATTGGCCTTTAATACATTGCAAGATGACCTGCAGGCAAATGAAGTTAAACTGAAACGTTACTTTTATGCACTGCGATCAACACTGGCCTGCCTTTGGATAGTTGACCGGCAAACAGTGCCCCCAATGGAGTTTTGCAAACTGCGGGACCTGATAAATGACAGGCACTTTCAGGATACGGTAGATGATTTGCTTGTTCAAAAGCAAACTGCTGATGAAAAAACACTGATAAAACCAGTACCGCTGCTACAGACATGGCTGCAGGATACGCTCACGTATTGCAAAGAGCGGATACCATTGCTTCCATCCGAAAAAAAGCAACCGGACGAATTGAACCAATTGTTCAGAAAATATATACTATAATGACCTTTGACCATCTGCAACAAAACCCGCAACTGCTCCTGCTTGATTGTATCAGCGGAAGCACTGCTTATAATCTCAACGTTAAAGGATCGGACACGGATAAGAAAGGCATCTTTATCATGCCCCAAAAACAACTATACGGTTTTACCCAAACCGACCAGGTGGCTAACCCCACCAACGATGAGGTATATTTTGAGATCGCACGTTTTTTGGAATTACTTACCAAAAACAACCCCAATATACTGGAGTTGTTAAGTACGCCCGGACAATTTGTATCATACCGCCATCCGCTGATGAATCTGATAAAACAAGAAGATTTCCTTTCAAAACTTTGCCTGGATACTTTTGCCGGCTACGCACATTCGCAGATAAAGAAGGCCCGTGGCCTGAATAAAAAGATAAATAAACCGATAGATGAGGAACGCAAATCGGTATTGGATTTTTGCTACGTGATCCACAATAACGGTAGCATATCGTTAAAGGATTGGCTTAAGGAAAACAACTTTACTCAGCGACAATGCGGCCTGGTAAGTTTGGATCATTTCAGGAATGTATACCTGCTGTATCATCAAAAGCAATTATCTAACGGAACTTTCAGAGGGATCATATCCTGCACCGGTGCCGATGATGTGCAACTAAGTTCGGTACCAAAGGGGATAGAACAGATGGCTGTAATGAATTTTAATAAGGATGGCTATTCGGTATACTGCAAGGAGTACAAGGAATACCGCGAATGGGAGGATAAGCGAAATGAAGCCCGGTATCAAAGTACATTATCACACGGTAAAAGCTATGATGCTAAAAACATGATGCATACTTTCCGCCTGCTTAATATGGCTGGAGAAATAGCACAACATGGACAAGTAATCGTAAACCGGCCCGACAGAGATTTTCTATTAAAAATCCGCAATGGAGAGTTTGAGTTTGATGAGTTAATGAAAATGGTTGACGAAAAAATGGAGCACATCAATGAACTTTATAGAACCTCTCCCCTGCCCAACAAACCAGACCTCCAAAAAGCCGAAAGCATTCTATTGCAAATAAGGGCCGAATTTTATGATAATTTGCCGGCATAAATCAACACAATAAGGTGAACTATACAATAGGGTCACCTTATTGTATTTCCTGTATTAATTAAGGTAAACCAAACCTGATAACCTTAATTATGATAACCGTTAAAAAAATTGCAAAAGTAATTTTAAGAATACTGCTGGGCTTAGTGGCATTTGTGCTGCTCTATCTTTTCTCGGCTTTCCTGTTTTCCATATGGACTGTCAAAAAGGAGGCAGCGACCTCGAATGATCTTGCCATCTACATATTAACCAATGGAGATCATACCGATATCGTTGTCCCTGTAAAAAACGATATTACCGATTGGAGCAGGGAGATTAGTTATCAAAATACTGTAAGCGGGGATACCACGGGCAAATACTTGGCTATAGGTTGGGGCGACAAAGGCTTCTACCTTAGTACACCTACCTGGGCTGATTTAAAATTCAGCACAGCTTTTAAAGCGGCATTTGCATTAAGCACATCTGCTATCCATGCTACATACTACCAAGCTATGCCCGAAAATAACGACTGCAAAAAAATAATGATCAGCAATGAGCAGTATAAACGGTTGGTTGCCTTTGTGGATAGCAGTTTCAAAAGAGATGCCGGGGGCAAGGTCATCAACATAAAAACAAATTCCAACTATGATAAAAATGATGCCTTTTACGAGGCCAAACGCAAGTACAATATGTTTTATACCTGTAACACCTGGGCCAATAACGCACTAAAATCATGCGGCCAAACTGCCTGCGTATGGACACCGTTTGACAGGGGAATCTTCTATCATTACCGATAAACAAAAATGCCTTTCCGCACAGGAAAGGCATTTTTTGCTTAAGAACTAATCTCTAACCACTAACCTCCAATCTCTACCTGTGCTTCGAGCTCATGTAAAAAGTGATCTCGCCGCCGTTCATGATATCGGCATGGCTAATGAAAAGCTTATCAAGTGGTTTGCCGTTCAGTACCATTTTTTGCACATAAACATTTTTAGCGCCTTGATTTTTCACGTTGATGGTAAATGTTTTGCCATTATCCAAATTGATAACCGCATGGTCAACAGCCGGACTGCCGGTTGAGTATTGGTCAGAACCGGGTGCTACAGGGTAAAAACCAAGCGACGTAAATATGTACCAGGCGCTCATCTGACCGGTATCATCATTACCGCCTAAACCATCAGGGGTTGGCTTGTACATCATCGGCAAGATCATGCGTACGCGTTCCTGTGTTTTCCATGGCTTATCTGTCCAGTTGTACAGGTAGGCTACGTGGTGCGATGGTTCGTTGCCGTGTACATAGTTACCAATGATCCCGTCGCGGGTGATATCTTCCGTTTCAGCAAAATATTTATCGGGCAGGTTCATGGTGAACAAGGAATCCAGGTAGCGTACAAAACGTTTGTCGCCGCCCATTAACTTGATCAAACCTTCAGGATCCTGCGGAGCAAAAAGGGTATAGTTCCAGCTGTTGCCTTCAATAAAACCTTCGTTAATGGTGCTCAATGGGTCAAACTTAGTTCTAAACGAGCCGTTAGCCAGCTTAGGGCGCATAAACCCAACTGCCGGGTCATAAACATTTTTATAGTTTTCAGAGCGTTTAATAAACTCTTCATAAATATCGTTCCTGTTTAATTTTTTGGCAAGCTGCGCAATAGCCCAATCGTCAAAAGCATATTCAAGGGTTGATGATACCGATACACCGCTTTTTTCATCGGGGATGAAACCTTTGTCCATGTACTCACCGATACCTTCGTAATCGCGGTGGCGGGCTGTAGCAACACAGGCATCAAGCGCTTTATTGGCATCAAAATTCACATTGCCCTTTATTACCGCGTCGGCAATTACAGCAACACTGTGGTAACCACTCATACACCAGTTTTCGTTACCAGAGTTTGACCATACCGGCAGCATATGCTCCGGACTTTGATCAAAATGAGCCAGCATCGACTGGATCATATCTGTGTTGCGTTTCGGTTCGATGATATTGAACAGCGGATGCAATGCCCTATATGTATCCCACAGTGAAAACGTAGTATAGTTGGTAAAGCCATCGGCCTTGTGTACATTTTGGTCGAGGCCTTTGTACTGACCATCAGCATCCATGTACAGCGTAGGATTGATCATGGTATGGTACATGGAAGTATAGAAATTCAACTTGGTTTCCTTGCTTCCGGCGATTTCAATTTTATGCAGTTCCTTTTCCCAAAGCTGCTGGCCATCGTTCTTTACTTTATCAAAATCCCAGCCTGGTGCTTCGGTGCGCATATTGTTCAGTGCGCCATCCATACTTACAGGCGATAAAGCAAACTTGATCTTGATCTTCTCCCCTTCTTCGGTTTTAAAGTCGAAGTAAGTACGGATCTGCCTGCCGGCAATTTCAGGGAAGTTTTTGGTTTGGTTGAATTTACCCCAGAAACCACCATACACTTCACGTTTGTCATATTTCTTGTAACCATGCTGATAGAATGGTTTTGAAAAACTCATAGCAAAATACAGTGTACGTGTACGGGCCCAGCCATTGGTTTGACGATAGCCAACAACAGTTGAATCATTTACTACCCTAACGTAAGTCCACACGTTTTTATCGGGATAATTGTAGATCCCCGCCATCAGATCAAGTATAATGTGCGACTGATCCGACTTAGGGAAAGTATACTGATGAAAACCAACCCTCGCGGTGGTGGTTAACTCGGCAGTGATGTTATTATCATCAAGCTTTACCTTGTAGTAATTTGCCCCGCTCACCTCGTTCTGATGTGAAAATGCAGAACGATAACCACTGCCAGGTTTATCAGCAGTGCCGGGGTTAAGTTTCAAAGCACCAACGGTTGGCATGATCAGGAAATCACCCAGATCTGAGTGACCGGTGCCACTGAAATGGGTATGGCTAAAGCCCACTATCGTTTTATCATCGTATTGATATCCCGCGCAGTATTTGTATGCATCGGGATTGTAATGGCCGTCTTTCTCGTAACTGGCAGTATCAGTTTCGGGGCTTAGCTGTACCATGCCAAACGGCACTGTAGCACCCGGATAGGTATGGCCCATGCGTTGGGTGCCTATAATGGGGTTAACATAATCAACCAGCTTTTCTGTTTTGGTTTGAGCCTGGCTATAAACGGCCGAACCTATTAATAATGCTGTAAGTAATCTTTTCATTTGTACTTTTAAGTATATCATTGGCTCCTCATGTTTGAGGGAATTCTCTATCTCCGCAGCGGCTCTCCTGTTTATTTACATTACAGCCTTTGATTTTGTGATAAGGCAACTAATTTATATAAAACAGTCCGCTAAAATAATTTACAAAGTATTTGTTACAGGAATATAAGTAAATCAACCTTAAATAACAGGGTTTGCAGCATAAGCAGCCCACAGTTCATCAATGGTTTTACCGGTTAGGTTTTTCCAGCTGTCGTTAGTGAAAGTATGTTCGCGCAATTGTTTGTCCAATATTTTTACCAGGTCGGGTTTTACATTTTTCTCGGCCCAAACCAAAAAGCGGGCAGTTACGCGGTATGCATTATCATAGTTTTGGGTGGCTTTAAATGCAGGCAGAGCCCATTTGGCACCGGCATTATCAACACCAAATTTAAAGCGCGCATAATCGGCAATGCCTTCCGTTAACCAACCCGGGCCATCACTATTGCCGTAGGCCTGTACAATGTGCATTACTTCATGTGTAACCACATCAATATCGCCGGGGTGTTTAGTCATGTATTTTGCGCTGAATACTACAGTATCATTCCCGGTAGCAGCCACACCATCATAAGCAGTGTCGATAACAAACGTTACTTTTTTTGACGTTGCTTTGTTATACTCCTTTGCCAGTTTAGGGTACACCTCAAAAAAGGTCTTGATCAGCCTGTCTTTCAAATCGGTGCTGAATGCCGCATCTTTATTGATAAAAGTTACCTGGTAGCCCTTTTGTTTAAAAACTTCCTGTGCGTGGGCCAGTGAACCGGAAATTAAGAGTAGTGATAAAATAAATATTTTTTTCATGAATAGTTATGGTTTTGCGATTGATAGTAGTTAAAACCGCTCAAATATAGATAAAACGTTTTATCATTAAAACACAATCCTTTGTAATATTATTACTAATTGAATTTTAGTGTGTTTAAAACTAACGCCTGCTGTTTGAAGATCAGCAGGCGTTGGTTTTAATTATCAATATTATCAAAAAAAGAACCATGAAGCGCCTGAGCCACTAAAAGGGCCCTCCCCCTTTATATTGTCCTGGCTTGACGGCCTGTAAATCCAAAAACTGACCAATAAGTGTTTTATTGATTAGTTCAGAAACCCTTGTTTGCCAAGCACAAACTCAATACTAAGCTGAGGCTTTGGTTAAAGTTGACCCTCTTTCAATCAATTTTGATGGGATCTGGAGATCAATTTTTGAAGCATCAAGCTTGTGGGTATTGATCTGCGCCATTAAAATATCGATTGCCGATTTTGCTATATCATAGGTTGGCTGCTGTATAGTAGTAATTCCCGGCGGATATAAACTAAAAACCTCATTATCATCAAAACTGATCATAGCAAGATCTTCAGGTATCCGGAGTTTAAGATCTTTGATGGCCTGCAAACCCATTGTACCCAGATAGTTGGTAGTGAAAAACACAGCGTCCATCTGTTTTTGTTTCTCAATAAAAGCTTTAACGGCCTCAACTCCTTCATGTTTATCCATATCAAATGGAATCTTTAAGACCATTTTACTGCTTTCTTTCAACTTATTGTCTTTTAAAGCAGCCTTATAACCCAGGCTCCTGTCATTAAGCTGAATGAGCCCCAGGTCGGCTGTTACCATACCTATGTTTTTATACCCCGATCTTACAAAGCACTCAACTGCGCTGTAAGCGCTTGCAAAATTATCAACCAAAACGTGCGGGATGTTTGTTCCGGGAAAGTATCCATCGATAAGCACTACCGGCTTTTCAATATCAACCAGGTTCTGGATATCCTTTTCCAAACCCTTCATTGGCGTAATAATATAGCCGTCAACCAGTTGCTGGCTTAGCATCCTGATCATATCCTTGCCTTTTTGCAGGTTATTATTTGTGCTGCAATATATAATGCGATAGCCTCCCTTTTCGGCCTCCTCCTCTATCACCTTTGCCATTTCACCAAAAAAAGGTCCGCCAATACTTTCTACTATCAGCCCTATAACTTTTGAAACGCCGGTACGCAAACCAACCGCCATACGATTAGGTTCATACCCATTTTTTTGAGCTACATCTAATATCTTTTTGCTGATTTCTTTGCTAATGCGGCCCTTACCATTTAAAACAAACGAAACGGTTGTTATTGACGTATCGGTAAGTTTAGCTATATCCTTAATGGATATCTTTTTTTTCATCATCGTTCTCAAATTCAGGTTTAAGGTTTAGTACATCCAACCTTTTAAATGCCCATTATTTTTTGCTTATTCAGCCATCAGTCAAAATCAGGATATCTTTATAAAAGATGCACTTTTTTATCCTTTTTTATCCAAATACCGCAAATTTATTCCATTAATTACCAATATTTTAACTTTGCGTCATAAACATTTAAAAGTGACTGGGTAAATATAATGTATGGCTTCCATTTTTGGCTTTTTTAACAACAATTTGTTACAAAACATTCAAAACAGCAACATTTATTTGCTAAGGCACCTCAAAATAAAAACCAAAGTTGCAGTTATTAAAAGCTTTTATCGTATCAATTAGTACTGAATTAATGCTAAATTTAGATTTTGTCGTTCCCCTGGTTAATTGATATTTTAAAGCTACATGAGTATAACGCCAAAACTTAACCGTTTTGATCTTTCAATGATTGTTGTAAGCCTTGTAATAGGCATGGGTATTTTCGCGGCTCCGGCCGAGGTGGCAAAAAATTCAAGCACACCCCTTTTATATTTCGGGGCCTGGCTGCTGGGCGGCGCTGTAAGCCTGTGCGGGGCATTAACCTTTGCCGAAATTGGGGCCCGCTACCCTACTACAGGTGGTTTTTACAAGGTTTTTTCATATTGTTTTCATCCTGCTTTTGCTTTTATGATCAATTGGGTGCTGGTGATAAGCAATGCGGCCTCGGTTGCTGCAGTAGCGCTCATTGGGGCAGAATATATTAACCCGGTTATCATGCCTCAAAGCCTGCAAAATGATACAGGGATCAAGATCATGACCATAACTTCCGTACTTATTTTGTATATAATTAACTACCTGGGCATTAAAATGAGTGCGCGAACCCAAAATGTGCTCACACTTTTTAAAATAGGCATGATCCTGATTTTGTGTGCCGCAGTGTTTAAAGGCAACATTCATACAGCCAAAGAAGTTATCGCATACCATACTAATAACAATATAAGTGCGTTCGGAATAAGCTTGGTAGCCGTATTTTTCACCTATGGCGGTTATCAGCAAACTATAAATTTTGGAGGCGATATTATAAACCCGAAAATCAATATTCCTAAAGCTATATTTTTTGGGATAGCTACCGTGATATCATTGTACATGCTTATCAACTTTGCTTATTATTCGGTTTTAGGCATCAGCGGTCTTCAGCAAAAAACAACGCTTGCAGCGACACTTGCCGGGGTTTTATTTGGTGCAGCAGGTTATAAAATAGTATCCCTGCTCATGTTTGTTTCGGTACTGGCTTTTGTTAATGTAAATATTATGGCTAATCCCCGTGTTTACTATGCCATGGCCGAAGATGGTATATTGCCCGCCCGCTTTAAACGTGTAAACAGCCAAACCCAGGTACAGGAATTTGGACTTACCTTTTTTGTTGGAGCAGTGCTCGTTATTTTATTTGTTGCCAATTCGTTTCAAACCATATTAAGCTATGTAATGTTCTTTGATACTATTGGCCTTTCAACCGCCGCTATTACGATCTTCATTTTACGGCGCAAAACAAAACAGCTTAACAATACCGGCATCTATATTATGAAGTGGTACCCGGTTATCCCTGTCATATTTATTACCACTTACTGGTTTGTTACTATCAGTATTTTTATTGAAAACCCGCAGGCTGCTTTAATATGCATCTGTGCATTTATTGCAGGCCTCATTATTTACTATATCACTAAACGAAGCCAAAAACCTATTACGACACTTTAATTATGGATCTTTCATTTATTTTAAATGAACTTGGGGAGGAAAGAGAAAACTATTTCAACGCCGTTTCGCCGCCAATAATGCAATCAAGCAACTTCAGTTTTAAAGATGTTGCAGGGCTTAGGGAAGCCATGGGTGATGAATTTGAAAGCAACCTGTACTCGAGGGGGCAAAACCCAACACTCAATATACTCAGAAAAAAACTTGCCGCTTTAGACGGTGCTGAAGACGCCCTTTTGTTCAGCAGTGGTATCAGCGCCATAAGCGTACCTATTTTATCGCTGTTAAAATCGGGCGATCATATTATAGCTGTAGATAACCTGTACAGCTGGACCATCAAACTATTTAAGGACTTTTTGCCCAAATTTGGTATCAGCACCACGTTTATTGACGGAACAGTTTTTGAAAATTTCGAAAAAGCTGCAACTCCGCAAACCCGCTTAATTTACCTTGAAAGCCCTAATACCTTTTGTTATGAGCTACAGGATATCAGGAAAGTAACCGCGTTTGCCAAATCAAACGGCATCATAACCATGATCGATAACAGCTACTGCAGCCCACTTTACCAGCAACCTATTAGTATGGGGGTCGACCTGGTGGCGCAATCGGCCACAAAATACATAGGCGGTCATTCGGATGTGGTAGCCGGTGTGCTTACAGGCAGCAAGGCCATGCTTAAAAAACTTTTTGAACATGAGTTCATGAACACAGGCCCCGCACTCTCCCCCCATTCGGCATGGCTGCTTTTGCGCGGATTAAGAACGTTACCGCTCCGCCTGCAACGCAGCTTTGAAAGCACCCGGATCGTTACAGAATGGCTTGCCACCCATCCGGCTGTACAGGATGTGATCTGGCCTTTTAGTCCGCAATTTAAACAAGCCGAATTAGTTAGCCAGCAAATGCAGGGCTGCGGAGGTTTATTTAGCCTTACCTTAAAAAATAGCACATTTAGTAAGATTGAAACATTTTGCAATAGTCTGCAACATATCCTCCTGGCAGTTTCGTGGGGAGGACACGAGAGTCTTGCTGTTCCGGCCATTGCTTCATTTAGTGAGGCTGAATACTCTGCCGAAAATAATCATCACCAATTGATCAGGATGTACGTTGGTCTGGAAGATCCGCATTACTTAATAGCAGATATTAAACAGGCTTTAGAAAAGTAAACAGTCCCGGCCTCGCGCCGGGATTTGCTGTTTAGTTAGGAAATCAATAGTTAATTTATTTATAAGGATGCGTGTTGAGTGCCTTTTGCATGCTGATGCTCAAAATACAGGTATTTGATCTGGTACTCCCGGTTAATGCTGTCATAAGCCATCAGGTCGGCATCGCCATGAAAGTAATTACGGATGCTGTACCTGAAATCGTTTTGCTCCGGAAAACTCCTGTACACGTTGGCTATGGTTAAGTTTAAAACAGGCGCGGCAATACCTGTGCTATAAAAATAATTCTCGGCCCGGGCATAACCTTTACCTTGAGGGACTAACTGTACATGACAGTAAAGTATGAACCCTGCTGTATCAATCACTTCGTAAGCTTCATCTTGATAAAGCCTGTAATCTTTACCTCCATCGCGGTAGCCAAAAATTTCACTTTTTGATAACCTTATCTTTTTCCCTGCGGAGGTAAGGCTGATGTGGTTACCGCCTAAAAAATCATTGAGTTTCAGTTTTGTACCCTCTTCAGGCACGTAGCTCAATTTATCGGCTTTGTAATCCTGGGCAGTTAAATAAATTCCTGACTTTACATTTTCATTTTGTGCCATAAGGCGGTTTGCCCGTATACCGATCAGCATCATGATGATGATCATTTTAATTGAATTTTTCATTTTGTTTACTACTTATTTAAAAATTAAGGGCATAAAAAAGCCGGGCGGCAAAACCCGGCCTCCAACCTTTACTAAACCTACCCTTACAATCCAAACGGGATAAGTTATCGCGGTTTTAAAATACGTTTATATAATCTGCTTACTACTTAAAAGCGAACCAGCAGGGCAGCTATAAATCTTGTTTCTGAGTTTACCAGATCTGGGGTAAAGTTGGTACCATCAAGTGGTGTAGTATTGTAACCATCGGGCGATGTAACACCGCCGTGGCCTGCAAAATATGGCACGTTAGCATGACGGTGAACAACTTCCATCCTGAAAGTCAGGTAATCGTTAGGCATCAGATCCACAGTGGTTGAATAATCATAAGCTTTGAATTTATCGCCGGGATTAGCCGAAAACGGATGAGTACCAACAGCACCTGTACCTACTGCCGGGATCGGGTTTGCATCGCCGGTTGGATAAAGCACCAGGTAACGGCCGGGGTTATTCATTACACCGCCGCCAAAAGTCCAGCCTAAATGACCTTTAGCCATTACCATACGGTGGTAAAACATGGCGCTTGCAAAGTATTGTGCAGGGCCTTTAACCGGATCTGATGTGAAGCCGTTAACACCGTCACCTTTTTCATCGCCAAGGTCGCCTGTTATGGATAAGGCTGCGCTGTTTACGAAGCTGTTTTTATTAGTGTTTTTGTAATAACGTACCTCCACACTGTTATCGGTATGAAAGCGTTTACGGCCCGGTTTGTCCTGAGTATCTGCACCGTAATAGTTATTGGTTAATACCTGTAACCACTCTTTAGGACGCCAAAGGATTTGACCACCAATACCCGGCCTGCTGTTAAACATACCGTATGACTGCCAGCCATTGATCAGCCAAGGCTCAATTTTCAGTTTGTCTGATACGAAGATCTGTACACGTACACCATTAAAGAACCATGGCGTATTATCACTGGTGAACGATGGCTGGTAAGCCCAGTTCTCAGCATTGTAATACGAGAATAAACCTACGTACGACATGAAGATACCCGCATCAACGTTAATACCATTCAATACATTAAAGTGGTAACCCGCATTGGCCTCGCTCAGGTAGCGGTAAGCCGTAGTAAGGTCAAACTGACCGCGGGTAACGCTAAAGTCATTACGGGGCACCACGGTCGACCGGGTACCGAACTGGGTCAATAGGCTGGCACGCACGTTATCATAATGAAAATCTCCGCCGAAAGCTACTGTAGATATTTCAAACTCATGATCGCGTGCCAGGGCGGTTGAACCAACCACGGTGTGGTCTATAGGGTTATTGTTTGATGCGGTATAGTTAAAATCAAGCAGGAAACGACCAGTGAAATATTTGGTATCAAGCAAAGCTTTGTGACGGCGGTCGTTGCCGTTAAGCCAAGTGAAATCGCCAAAGGCAAATGGCTCGGGTTTGGTTTTTACGGTGTCTTTAACAATGGTGCTGTCTGGTAAAGATGCAGCGTTTGCCTGGGCGTAGGCTAAAAGTAGTGTAAGGCCTAATGCAATAAATAAAAGAAGTTTTTTCATTTTGAATATGAGATTATTTGTTCGCGACCGGGACGGTTTGCAGTGTTTAGTTTAATTGTTCCGGCCTACGTTAATTATGGCACGCCTGCCAATTGCTGTACCAAAGCGTCTGCAATATTTCTGGTCAATTTGATTATCAGCAGTTTATTAGTTTTTACTTTATTTTTTATTTGTGGATATCTGAACGATCCTTTTCATTTTGAGATGGTGGTTTTCTCATGCTGAGTTTAAAAATCCGAGACCTCTCATCGCTACCACAAGCGTCAATTGCTACCGCAAGCGTCCTCGCTTGTGGGCTTTATGCTAAGCTATGCAAGCGACTCATCGAGTTGTTGACCTAAACGCGGGCCACAAGCGAGGACGCTTGCGGCAGCAGATGGTTAAAATCCGAGGCCTCTGAAGGGGAAAATCACATTTGCCCCTTTGTCGTGCTGAGGTACGAAGCATCTTCTTCGCTTTGTATAGCGGCCATGCTTGTTGAAGAAGATCCTTCGTACCTCAGGATGACAGTTTTTCTAAAATCATGTCATGGATAATTTGTTTCAGCACTCCACGGGATAGGTGGGCGATTTGCTTATCAGCCGGCTTAGCGAGTGAGGTATTGAAGCAAGTTCAACATGACGATAATTTTAATTGTTTATCATGATCAGTTCATGATAATGTGGTACTCTTCAATTTTACGGTAGAGGGTAGCTAAGCCAATTCCAAGTACCCTCGCGGCTTCGGATTTGTTACCTTTAACATACTTCAGGATCCTGCGGATATGGTGGCGTTCTACGCTGTCCAGATCAAGCGCTACAAGGTCATAATACCCGCCGTTGTGAAATTCGTTAGGCAGTAGTTTTGGGGTAAGTATGGGCTCATCCATCAGGATAATAACCCGTTCAATCACATTTTTAAGCTCGCGGATATTACCGTTCCACTTGTGTTGGTTAAGCAGTTTAAAAAAGCTCTCATCCACGTTGGGCAGCTTCTTCTTCACTTTGGCCGAATATAGTTTAATAAAATGCCTGGCCAGCACCTCAATATCCCCTATCCTATCCCGCAAGGGCGGCAGCACAATCGAAAACCCTGACAGGCGGTAAAACAGATCAAGCCTGAAATGCCCTTCTTCTGATTCCTTTTGCAGATCACGGTTAGTGGCTGCAATAAGGCGTACATTTACTTTAATAGTCTTGGTTTCTCCTATTTTAATAAAAGTCCCATTTTCGAGTACCCTTAACAGTTTAGCCTGCAAGTCGTGGCTCATCTCGCCAAGCTCATCTAAAAAAATTGTACCGCCGCTTGCTTCCTCAAATAAACCCTTCTTATCCTTAAGTGCACCGGTAAACGCTCCCGCTTTGTACCCAAATAATTCACTCTCTAAGAGCTCCTTGCTAAAGGCGCTGCAGTTAACGGCCACAAAGGGTTTATCTTTACGCAGGCTTTCATAATGGATGGCTTCGGCAAATACCTCTTTACCTGTGCCGGTTTCGCCTAAAAGCAAAACAGTAGCATCCGTACGGGCTACTTTCTTGGCCAGTTCAACTGCCTCCAGTATGGCGGGTGATTGACCAAGCACTATCGGGAAACCGTGCTGGGTTTCCACTTCATTTTGAAGTTCGTTAATATGGTATTGTAAATTGGCTTTATCAAGTGCCCTGCTCACCAGGGGAATGATCTTGTCATTATCATCACCCTTGGTTAAATAATCAAAGGCCCCGTTTTTAATGGCCAGCACCCCATCGCTGATGGTACCGAAGGCTGTTAGGTTAATGATCTCGATGTAGGGTTTTATTTGTTTGATACGCTGCACCAGTTCAACCCCGTTAGCATCGGGCAGCTTTACATCGCTTAACACTACCCTTACATCCTCGCGCTCAATGAGGCGTAAACCGGCTTTTGCGTTAGGTGCCTGGATCACGTTATATCCTTCCAGTACCAAAATACGGGCCATCAGTTCGCTGAGCTTTACCTCGTCATCAATTATTAATATGCTTGATTTCATTTTTGTATTTGTTTGGATTATTGATGAGCATCAGCGGCAGTGTTTCCAGCAGCCGTACATATAAGTTGATGCCCTTCTTGATCTCTTCGAGGTAAATAAATTCATCGGCCGAATGTGAACGGGCCGAATCGCCGGGGCCTATCTTTACCGAAGGGATAGATAACCAGGCCTGGTCGGACGTGGTAGGCGAAATATAGGTTTTGCAGCCAACTGCAATCCCCGTCTTAACTATCGGATGTTCGGGAGATACCGATGATGCCCCCAGCGATCCGGCGCGCGGGTTTACCTGGCACGATACATTCCTTTTAATAATATCAACAATCTCGTTTTGCGAAAAGGTATCATCATGCCTGATATCCACAGTAAACTCACACCTGCCTGGTACGATATTATGCTGAGAACCTGCTTTAATGGTGGTCACCGTCATCTTTACGGGAGATATTCCCTTCAATTGCTGCGGAAACTGGTACAAACTGAACCACTCCAGGTCCCGCAGGCATTTATGAATAGCATTATCACCTTCCTCACGCGCAGCATGGCCCGGGCGACCATTACTTATACAATCAATAACCAGATTGCCCTTTTCAGCAATAGCCATTTGCAGCAAAGTGGGTTCACCAACTATGGCCAGTTCACACCTGCCCAGCAGCGGCAGGATTGATTTAATACCGTTTTCGCCTGAGTTTTCTTCTTCGGCAGTGATGGCGAGACAAAGGTTAAAACCTAAACCGTGGTAGCTGTAAAAATGCAGAAAGGCGGCAATGAGCGATACAACACAACCGCCTGCATCATTACTACCAAGCCCGTAAAGTCTCCCCTCGCTTATTTCCGGGCAAAACGGATCTTTTGTGTACCCCTCGTTTGGCACAACCGTATCCATATGAGAGTTAAGCAGTATTGTCGGTTTAGTTTCATCATAGTATTTATTAAAGCACCAGATATTGTTCCCCTGCCGTTTTACCTTAACCGAATAACCATGCAGGTATTGCTGTATAATATCAGCAACCGCATTTTCATCGCCGCTAAGCGACGGTATTTTGATCATATGCTGTAGCAGCACAACAGACTCGCTAAAAAAATGCGGGTTTAAAGGCAGCGTATGTCCTACCAAAGAAGTGGCGGGCTGCTCATTCAATGTCTTTATCATAAAGGTTAGTTTAGTTGAGGATCAAATAACATGGCGGTACACAAGCAATTGCAACGATTTTTACTTTGCAGCACATCATAGTTTACACAGCTTTTGCAGGCATCCCAAAAACGAGGTTCACGTGCTACTTCGGCATAGGTTACCGGTTCAAAACCAAGGCGGGTATTCATTTTCATAATGGCCAGGCCGGATGTAATGCTGAATATTTTTGCTGATGGGTATTTGCTGCGCGAAAGGTTAAAAATGCAGTCCTTAATTTCAGAAGCTACACCCTGGTTACGGTGCTGCGGTGATACGATAAGGCCGCTGTTTGATACAAATTTTCCGTTGTCCCAGGTTTCTATATAGGAGAAACCTACCCATTCGCCATTTTCCGTTACGGCAACTATGGCTTTGCCGGCGTCGATCTTTTCTATTACTGAGGCTGCCGATCTTTTGGAAATACCCGAGCCCCTTGCTATGGCCGAACTTTCCATTTCCCTGATAATTTCATCGGCGAACACTACATCGGCCGGAATAGCCGGCCTTACAATAATTCGTTCATCTTCCATTTTATATGTTTATTTCAGTTATCAGCACGGATTTGTTGAATAACTGTACATACCCTAATGCCAAAAGAATGCCCGTTATGGCACACTTATACCATTTATCGGTTTAGGCCGTGTAAATGAAGATTTTAGTTTTTATCGACGGATCAGGCCATAAAAAAAGCCTATCAAAATGAAAGGCTTCTATTTTCAAAACAAGTTATTTTGATAATTATTGAACCGGCTGATGGTATTCAGGGCTGGTTTTAAAATGCTCCAGGTAGCCGTCCGGGTTTACAGCAACCCCACTCATTTCTGTTTTAGGGGGTGCTTTCTTCTTTTTCGGACCAGAGACAGAAAGAATAATAGCTGCTAATAAAGTGGTTATTTTAAGTATGATATAAAATATTGCCATGGCTTTTAACTTTATGGTAAAAGCCCGTAGCAAACTAAACCTGTGCCAAAAACCTCAAGATCATCTTCAATAGCCCGTAAACAACTATTGGCGGCACCTGATCAAAGCAACCTCTATCATTTTGGGAGATGCAAATTATCAAAATGATAGAGCCCACCTCGTCAGTAAGATCGTTTTCAGATCAAACGTAAATTTGAAGAACAAAATGAAAAACTTTCAAGAATGAAATTTGCCAGCCATCTTGAGTTATTTAAAACGCATATATCGGCTATTTACTATAAACACTGTTTAAAGTAAATACCTATTCCCACTTTTTAATACCTAACTTTTGCATTTTTGAGTGCAGGGTAGATGGCGGCAAGCCTAATTTGGATGCGGCCCCATCCTTCCCGCTTATTTTGCCATTGCAGCGCTTTAGCACATCCAAAATATGGTCGCGGGCATGCTCATCAATGGTTTTCAATTTATCGGATGTTACCTCGTTATAAACAGGACTTTCTTTTTTTCCCTGCAACTTTGGCAAGTAGGCATCTTTTATTACCGGGCCATCAGTTAACAGTATACTGCGTTCAATAAAGTGCTCAAGCTCCCGCACATTGCCAGGCCAATGATATTCAAGCAACTGGTTCATCACATTGGGCGAGATACCTGTTATCGCTTTGCCGCTTTTTTGTGCATATCGCTGTAAAAAATAATTGGCTAATACGGGAATGTCATCTTTACGTTCTCTTAAAGCCGGAATTATTATCGGAAATACATATAACCTGTAATATAAGTCGAGCCGAAAACGGCCTTCCTCAACTTCTTTTTCAAGATTACGGTTAGTAGCCGCAACTATGCGTACGTTGATCTTAATAGGACCTTTACCACCAATACGCTCAATCTCCTGCTCCTGTAAAACGCGCAGCAATTTAACCTGCAGTTCGGCAGGCATTTCGCCAATCTCATCTAAAAAAATGGTACCGCCATCGGCCAGTTCAAACTTTCCGGTACGCTTTTCAACAGCTCCGGTAAAGGCACCTTTTTCGTGCCCGAACAATTCCGACTCAATAAGCGTAGCCGGCATAGAAGCACAATTCACTACCACTAAAGGCTTATTTTTACGCAGCGACAGATAATGGATACTCTTAGCTATTTGCTCTTTGCCTGTTCCGCTTTCGCCCAAAACCAGCACCGACGTGTCAAGTGGTGCAACTATGCCAATATGATCAAGCACGGTAAGCATCTGGTGGCTTTTGCAAATGATGTTCTTAAAACCTGTAGCCTTTGTTTTTTCACTTAGTTCAGTTTCAGTTCCTTTGTCAATTCTGCTTGTTGATGGCTCAGGCGCATCAATCGGGATGATCTCCTCTATAGCCATTAATAATGACCGATGCAAACGGTCCAGCAAAATCAAATGGTCATTGGTATAACAATCTGTTTTTCGGCTATAAAACGAAAACTGAATAACGTCTCCGCTTGAGGAAAGTAAAGGCAATCCTAAAAACGATTGCATATTAAAAACCTGGGCAATAAGTTTTTTAACCGGAAACTCCGGCCAGATCTTTACAAAATTACCCGCGTTATAAAAATCGGCTTTGGTAGTCCGCGGGCTGTCCTCCTGCATTTGCTTAAGCTGGTTCCTGTTAGTTTTTGTGATGTTCACAAATTCATCTGTACCTATCAACTGGTACTCATCAAACCCTGTACGCAAAAACGAGATGGCATTACCGGGAAAACCTATACCGTTTTTCATAGTAGTGGTTAAATAATCAAACGGTACATGCGGCTGGATACTCATTGCTATCTTCAACAATTTTTGTTTCCAGCCTATCGGTTCGGCAACTATATTTTTAAATACCTGTTCAAGAGCCTGTTCCTGGCGCAGCTTTGATTCAATACTATTTTGATGCCTGTAAAAAGCAACATCAAGAGTTATCAGGAGCTCCTTTTCACGAAATGGCTTTACCAAAAAACCGTAAGGCTGTGTAGCCTTTGCTTTCTCGAGAATGCTTTCCTGAAAGTTAGCCGACAGGTATACAAATGCTATATTTTTTGATGTAAGTATTTTGGCCAGGTCAATACCTGTTTGGTTTCCTTTTAAAAATATATCAAGCAATACCATCTCAGGCCTTTGCTCTTCAATAATTTCAAGTGCTTCTGGTACAGAATCGGCAATGCCGCAAACTTTGTAACCGGCACGGGTTAATATTAATTTCAAATCGTACGCCACCAACGACTCGTCCTCAACTATTAATATCTTTTTGTTCATATTATCAATTAGCTACAAAAGTTTTTCGTTCAAGATTGTTTAACTGCTTCTCGGCCCTAAACTCCACGGTAATTACAGCACCGTCGCAATTTCCCATTTTAAAATAACCACCTAACTGCTTACTCAGTGCTTTCATCATTTCCATTCCTAATGAACTTGCATTTTGAATATCAAAATCAGTTGGCAGTCCTATTCCATTATCTGCTATGGTGAGTATAATAGTTTCCTCGGCCAGTTGTAGGGCTATCTTAATTTCGCCCCTTTGCATAGGGAAGGCGTATTTAATGGCATTAGTAATGGCCTCATTTAAAATAAGGCCAACGGGTACGGCCTGGGCCACATCAAGCTTTACAGGCTGCACTATTTGCTCAAAACGAATGCCCCGATCGCCAGGGTTATAGCAATCTGCCAGATAGCTGATCAGCTCATTAATATAAACCGACATATCGATATACGACACATCCGAATTGCTGTACAGCTTTTGATGGATAAGTGCTATGGCCTGCACCCGGTTCTGACTTTCACGAATAGCGGCAAGTGCAGCATTATTCTTTAAAAATGCCGATTGTGTGTTAAGCAGGCTCATTACAATCTGCAAATTATTTTTTACCCGGTGATGCACCTCTTTCAACAGCCAGTCTTTTTCGTCAAGCAGGTTATCTTTTTCATTAAGCAATTTTTGCAGCGATAAATTCTGATTATTAATTTCTGTTTGCTTTAACTGCAATTGCTGATTGCTCCGCTGCTTGTGCCTGTAACCGTTAAATGCCAAACCCGCTATAATGATGAGCATAGCCACGCCGCCAAAAGTGATATTGCGCTGCATGTTCACCTTTTGAAGTTCGGCCTGCTGATTTTTGCTTTGTACCTGTAATAACCTTATGGACTGTTTATTCTCCTTGGTTTTATAGCTGATATCAAGCTCTTCTATCTGCTTGTTTTTAATAGCATTAAACAATGAATCGTCAAGACGCTTATGTACCTCGAAATGCTTTATTGCCGATACATAGCTCCCCGAGGCCGAATCAACCCTAAATTGCATATTATGGATTTTGGTAAGGGTGATAGGCCTTATTTTGTTTGATGGCAATGACAGGATTTGCCGGGTATAAATTCCGGCTTTTTTAAACTGTTGTGTAAGCAAGTAAAAACCGGCCATCGTTTCGTTGTAGTGCACAAAATCGGTAACCATTTGCTCATTAGTGGTATAAAAGTCTTTGCTAAAATTAGTGACCTTATATACATCCATCATTTTCAGATAGTACTCCTCTGCTTTGGGATAATCTTTCATGGCAACATAAATATTGCCAAAGGCCTCATACATATCAACCTGTTGGGCCAGTATCTTTGGCGGCACATCAATTACCGCCTGTTTAAGATACGCCAGCGCCTCTTTAGGCCTTTTAGCCGTAATAAAATCATAAATGATAAGACTCAGGTATCCGTAAAAATCTTCATACTGCTTTCTTTTTTTCAGGATATCTGCCGATTTGATAATGTAAACAAGGCTTTGATCATATTTATTCAGATCGGCATACACTAATGCCAGTTTAGCGTAGTAAAAATCGGCTAAAGCAGTATCAGCCGTGGCGTTCATGCTTTTTATAACTTCATGCCTGTATAAAAGCTCATTATGTAAATCCACCTTTTGCTTACTTACCTCGGCAAGAGAGTGATAAGTGTAGTGAAGTTTTTTATAGCCAATAGCTTTGTATTGGGCCAGCACTTTAAGTAATTCGGTTTCGGCCAGATCAAACTTCTTTTCGTTAAGATGAATGTCTGCTATATTTTTGTTCATATCGGCCTCATCCAGTTTATGACCGGTTTGTTGAAATAAAGCACGGGCCTGCTCATAACTATTTATTTTATCAGGAATAGCAGCTGCATTATCTATAGACAGGTCGTCACCCAAACGGGCCAGAGTTTTACCTTCGTTATATTTATCACCAATTTTGCGGTAGTAGTTAACTACCTCCATAAAAATGGATTTACCTTGTTTAAGGTTGCCCTGTTTTAAATAGGACGCACCTTTGAGCATCATTGCCTCGTTAAGCCATTTTGCCGAATGGATGGCTACGCTCATTTGTATAGCGTTATTAAAAACAGTGATGCCGCTGTCAAGCACTTCCTTATGCTCGCCTGGTTTATTGAGATAATAGCTGCCTAATTGTATCTGCAGCTTTATGGTATTGGTATCGGCCTTGTTTTTTTGATTATCAAGATTAAGTTTAATGGTAGTAATGTCCATCTTTTTTTGCCCCAATACAGTTGAAGCAAAAAACACAACAATAAAACATATCGATATATATTTAAACATACACACAGTATTTTATTGCCATTGAGATAATTACAGACAAAACCATAACAAAATCATCTCCTGTGAATGCCACGGAATTGTGATAGGTGATGATTTGCTAAATTTATTCAATTTTAAGCAAATCGCATCAATAAGCAGGAAGCTAAATTTTCTTTATTACTGAAGTGAAACCAGGCTCCAGGCTAACATAAAAATGCTAAGCCTGATCAATCAAATCAATGTACAGATCATGGATTCGGTTGTATAAATTATGGGTACCAGCCTTGTAGCAGCGAAAGGCTGGTATTACCAAACCCGGTTCTCTTTGGTGTATTCCCTTTCTATACCTTCCAGTATCAGCTCTGATGTGATACGGCTTTCCTTACGGGCCAGCATTTGCAAACAGGCAAATTGCACCACATTTAAAATACCCGAGCCGCTAAGCTCATACTTACGGGAGATTTGCTCGAGATTAATATGTCCGTTGAGGTTGGCTTTGGGCGGAAATGATTTTTGCCAGATGGTATGCCGTTCATCAGCATTGGGCAACGGGAAATTAATAACCGACTGAAACCTGCGCATGAAAGCCTCGTCAATATTGTTTTTAAAATTGGTAGCCAAAATAACCAGGCCATTGTGCTGCTCAACGCGCTGAAGCAGGTACGATGCTTCCTGGTTGGCGTATTTATCATGTGCATCTTTAACATTGGTACGCTTACCGAAAAGCGCGTCGGCTTCATCAAAAAACAGGATCCAGTTTTTATTATCCGCTTTTTCAAACAATTTGGATAGATTTTTTTCTGTTTCGCCAATAAACTTAGATACGATCATTGACAGGTCGATCCGAAAAACAGGCTTACCGGTATACTTACCGAGCAGGGATGCCGTGAGCGTTTTGCCGGTTCCCGGAGGGCCGTGAAATAAAGCACGGTAACCAGGCTTCAGTTTTCGCTCCATACCCCAATCGGTCATTAATACCTGCTGATAGTTTACCCAGCTTTCAAGCTCGGCAATCTGTTTGCGGGTGGTGCCGTTCAATACAAGGTCGTCCCAGTTGTAAGTAGTTTCCAGGTGCTGGGCCGGGAAGTTCATACTCAATTTGGGGATAGATTCGGTACCGATAATTAAAAGCTCAACATATTCGGGCTGTAATATCAACCTGCCTGATAAAGCCGGCTCGCCTTCGGGTACATCTTCCAAATGCAAAATATGATGTTTACTTAGCGCGCTATGATGGTGAAATAATTGAGCAACTTCCAGCCGCTTATCTATATCATCACCTGCCAAAACAAAAACCGCTGTTTGTCCGGTAGGCAAAAAGCTTCTCCCGTTACGGCTCCTGACGCCTCCTATCTGCTGAAAATCACCCGATTCGCGCATGTAGGGCTGAATAATTTCATCAAAAAATTCAACCTGTAAATGCGGGGCAAGGGACATCATTAGTATTATAACCTCATTACTGCTCAGGTTGTGGTCATCAATCAGCGTTTCAAGTACGCTGCCGTTTCGCTCCAACTGAGGCAAAAGCGGAGGTAAATAAGTGGCATCATTGCCAAATACGGTTTGCAGCCGGGCTTCAATACAGCCGGCTGTATATTGCATTAGTGCTTTTAACTGTTTAATATTAGTATCCATTTTATTTACGCGGACCATTTTGCTGAACAACATGGGTTAATTCATGCGCCAGCAGGTTCATGCCGGCTGTACTTTCCGGATCAAACTTACCTGCATTAAAATAAACATCATTACCATGTGTAAAAGCCTGCGCCTTTGAAAGGTTACAAAGTTCAACCGCCTGCTGCCCTGTATGTATTTTCACCTGCTCAAAATTGGCATTCATCTGGTGTTCCAATTGCGTGCGTACTTTTGCCGGCAGCGGGCTACCGCCGCCTTTGCTTGCATCAAGTAATCTATCAAACTTAGCCTCATTGGTTTCGGGTTTACCTTCTGTTTTCTCTACACCGCCTGCTTTCTCTTCTTTCTTTTGTGCAGCGGCCATATCGTCCTTTTCCTCACCTTTCTCTTTCTTTTGCGGTTTTCCTTCGTCCTTTTTATCTTCTTCGCCCTTTTTCTGTGGCTTATCGTCTTTCTTTTCTTCCTCTTTTTTCTGAACGCCCTCCTTGTCCTTCTTATCCTCTTCCTTTTTTTGTGGCTCTTTATCTTTTTTATCTTCTTCTTTCTTCTGAGTTGGCTTTTCTTCCTCTTTTTTCTCGTCTTTTTTCTGTGGCTTGCCTTCTTCCTTCTCGTCCTTTTTTTCTTTCTTTTGGCCGGCTTTAGCGTCTTTTTCCTCATCAGCACCTTTTTTCTGAACGCTCATCTGCCCCATTCGCTGCGACGAATTAGCGGTTGCCTGCTGCGCCATAGTTACTTTATGCGCTACGGCGTCAGCTTCCTGCTCAAGGGCAGAGTCCTGGTTCCCATCAATTTTTCTCGCCTGAAAAAAAGCGTCGCTATCTTGCTTACTTTTTTCACGGCTACCGTTAAAAAAAGGCTTTTCAGCTTTATCCGCCTGTTTCTGACTAAGCGGCTGGCGTGTATTTTGGATGTATTTCATAGGTGGTTTAGTTTAAGTTTCTTAACAGATCAAGTTGTTTTTTGGCATGTGCAGCCCATTCGCCGGCATCATTGGCTAAATCTTCGAAAACCTGTTTGGCTTGTTCTTTTTGATTTAAATTGGCTAACGCTATGCCAAGATATAGTTTCCCTTTTTTGTTTCCGGGATATTGTTCAAGCAATAGGTTAAGATGTAGCAGCGCCTCGTCAAAGCGGTTAACCCCCATGCAAAGCACCCCTAAATTCAACCTGATCTCCTCGTTTTTAGGATCATATTCCAAAATCCTTCCATACTCGGCAGCTCCTTCATTCAGCTGTCCGCTTTGCAGATAGGCAACCGCAAGATTGTTACGTACAGCTATATCCGCAGGAAAGAGCATTAAATACCTGATCAGGTAACCGGTTGCAATTGAATAGTTTTTTATCATGAGCTGAGACAAACCTGCTGTTTGCAATGCCCGGCCATTTTGCGGGTTCTCTGATAAAACGTAATCGGCCATTTCAAAAGCTTCATCATACCTGCCGGTTGAAAGATAAACCTGCGCCAATCCCATCAATAAAGTTAAGCTTGCTGGATTAAGCTCAACTGCCTTTAGCCAGCAGGTTTCGGCACTTTCCATATCGGCCGATAACATATACAATTTAGCCAATCCCTCCCAGGCCTCAAACTGATCGGCCTTAAGGCTGATGGTTTGTCTGAATGCTTCTAAAGCTTTATCATATTGGCCCAACAAAACCTCGGTATTTGCCAGGTTTAGCCACGCCGATGTATTTTGCTTATCGATCTCTAAAGCACGCACAAAAAGTGATTGTGCCTCCACAAATTTATTTTGCTGATAAAACAACATTCCCCGGTTGTTGAGCAGGGTAACGTTTGGTTCATTTAAATTGGCAGCCTTTGCGTAATAAGCCTCGGCAGCTTCAAAATTGCCACTTAGCTGCTGCATGGCGCCAAGATTTATCAATTCGGTTAGTTGGCTTCTGTTGCTCATAACATCTCGTCTTTAACTTTATCTGCAATACCACCCGCGATATCAGAAATGCTGATTTCAGGATAAGTAACTTTAATATCATCTGTTTTAACATCAAACGGCTCGCCGTCTTTATAATGGATTGGTAGCGAAACCTTCACCTGCAAATCGGGGCCATAACTAAATGATGCCAGGTTCTTGGTCCATTCTTTTGAAATATCGGTAACCCAAAGATCAAGCTCGGCTTTAATGAAAGCGTTTACATCAAATGTGAACTTAGGATGCACCTCTATCTCGCCCAAAGCATTAAACTCAAATCCGGTTGTTGGCGACCATGCCAGATCCGCAGCGGCACTTGCCTCTCCCTCCAAGCCCAAACCACCTACTATTTGGATGCCACCTGTAACACTGGCAGGCCCAATGCTCAAACCAATACCCAGTGCAGCTTTTAGCTTTAAACCAGCATGTGCCGGGATCACAAATTTTGCCCCGCCGCTGATCCGTGTATTTTCGGGATGTGAAGGGTTAAATTCTATTTGTCCAAAAACATCCTTCAACTGACCGGGGCCTACTGCGGCATCGAAATCAAGACCGCCATCAATAGTGGCCACAATGCCTATGCTTTTTGGCCCAAGCGGGATAGCAAATATTGGGATCTGGATGGTTGGTACTTTAAAAAGCTCTTTATTGATGCTCTTTTTAGGGAAAACATCAACTGCTGAAGGAAGATCCAAACGGCCAACAACTTCAATTTCGCCGGCCGGGGTTACCCTCACACTTGCCGAAGCCTGCAGCCAGTCGGTAACTTTAAGTGTTAATTTACCCGAGCCGTAAGCGGTAAATTTATCACCCGCCGGGCCTGATGGCGTACCATCGGCAGCTATAGCGCGATTGGTTGCACCAACCATTACCTCGCCCGATACCCTGTCAGCAGCGTAAGATGCTTTGCCTTCTATAGTCAGCGCGCCATCGTCATAAGAAATTGACAGCTCAGTATTGATCTTCGGAATTTTAGGGATCGCCTTACCGTTGGCTTTTACATGGTAGATTTCGTCCGGCCCGCGGGTAACTTCCACACTACCGCTACCGCTTTGGATGCCCGGCATATTTTCATCAAGAACAAAGCTGCCCCCGATAACCAATGTTTCATTAGCGTAACTAACGTGGATCTCGGCGCTCTTTACCCCTTTAATATCCGGTTCGGCAGTACCTGTAGCTGTGAACTCCTTGTTTGCATAAGCTATATTGATGTGGGCCGATTTGATCCCCTTTATCTTATTGGGGCCAATTCCTATCTCACCGGTAGCTGATAAACCTCCGCCTTCGCCGCTTTCACCCGGCTTAACATAATCAACTGTGATACGGGCTGGATTAAAGGTTTTAGAGTCGAAGTCAAATGAACCACCCAATGCGAAAGCACCCGACGTACCTGCCTTTGCGTGTACTTCTCCCTTTCCAAGCTTTTGGATCTCAAAGTTCATGTTACCATCAAGCGTCAAACCCGAATCGCTCAAAGTAATACCGAGAGATGTATCTGTAATTTTAAACGGTGGAGGCAAACTGATCTCGCCGCCGTCAAAAACCTTTCTTATGCCTATGCCATTGCCATCAACAACAATGTCGATATCCGCTTTATCGATGAGCGGAATAGTAGTGTGAACCTTGCCTTTTGCTTCAAGTTCACCATCATCGCTAAATTCAGCCGTTAACAGTTGAACCGGACTTAAAGCCTTAACTCTCGGCCGCAGTTTATCTAAAATATCCTGTCTCGAAATAAAGCCGCCGTATACCCCCGGAATAGCATTTATTGCAAACGTATCTGTGATTCTATCAGCAATCTTGCTGGTTTTAAACATAGTTACCGTTATCGTACCAGCGCCCCCCTGCTGCATAATATCGGTTTGGGGGTCATAGCTAATTGAATCGATATTAGCGGTATATTTTTTTGTATTTTGAAGTTGAAACGGCCCCTTTTTTTTCATTTTAACAGCCCGGCCTCTCCGTTCGTTAAAAAAAAGGTGTACATGATTTGTATCCACAAGTTCCTTCAGGTACTTATCATCCTTGCCCGGTACCAGGAAACGCATTCCGTTAAGATGCAGGCCTTTTTGTATATCGGAAAGCGAGTATTTATCAGTATCAGCTACAGTATCTGGCGTTCCCTTTTTTGTTATGTTCGCAGCTGTTATACTATAGTTCTGTTTTACTCCGTCTAAAGTAACTCCTTTTACACTCTCAGGGTCTTTTTCTTTCTCAACTTTTAAAGTCTCCTTTATGGCGTTTTCTATGGCCGCCTCGATTTTAGGCCCTGACGCGCCATTTATCTTTTGGGATAAAAGCCATAAGTTACCGATATCGGTATCTGCACCCCCAAGTTGTAATTCAACTTTATGATCAACCTGAAACTCATGTTTCTGACCGGTGCGCCGCCAATCAGGCCTGACCGACCGAGTACGGATTTGATCGGGATTGCCAAACAGGATACCGCCGCTTGGGTTAGTTATCGAAACCATGAAATAAGTGTTGTTACCTGCCGGAGATGTTCCCCCATTTGGCAATTCGGTCTTTTTCAGATTATTAAACTTTTCATTAAACCCGCCATCTGTTGCGGCCTTCTCCTCCCATTTAGTTAAGTGTTCACCGCTTCTTTTAGTGTATTTAAATGGATAATCGCTTTTTGATGGCATCATATCGTATTTAAAACCGGGAATCTCTATTTTTTCAACTTTTATCGTTTTATTCTTCTTATCGATCTTCGCTTCGCCTGTATGCGGTTTCCCCTTTCCGGCGCTACCGTCCGATACGCCCATTTCCGCCCGCTGAATAATCCCTTTCTTTTTAACCCCATTACCACCCTGTTGCACGGTATGTGTTACCTCATGCGCCAATAAATGCTGCCCCGATTGACTTTGCGGATCATATTTACCTGCACCGAAATAAATATCGTTACCATGCGTAAATGCCTGAGCCTGTAAATCATTACTTAAACCAGCAGCCTCGCTGTTATTGTGGATACGCACACCGGTCAGATCTGCTCCCATGGCACCTTCCATTTCCTCGCGGGTATTTGCTGGCAGCGGTTCGCCGCCCCCTTTGCTGTCTTCAATTTTTTGCTGGGTTTGCGGAGATACATCCGGTACGGCAGATTGGCCGCTTCGCTTTAGTGTATTACCCTCGTTAGGATCGCCGTCGCTTTCAAAAATGGGGCGGCGTTGCAACTCTTTATCTGCTCCGTTCTGTTCTTTTTCCTGTTTATCGTCTTTTTTATCTTCTTTTTTTTGTAAGCTATTAGCACTGGATATGGCCGGGGCAGTCACCGGAGTTGGTTTAGGTTGATTGATATGTTGCACAACCTTATCGGCAACGTGGTCGGCCTGCCGTTCAAAATGATCGCCTGGTTCATTAACCGTCATTTTACGCTGAACCTGGTTACCTTCAAAAAAAGGAGATTCCGGGGCCCTGTCGGTATTGTGCCCGGCTGAGAAAAACGCATCTTTTCCAGCAGACTGCCGGTTGGCAGGCTGGTTTTGTTTGGTATTTGCAGGTGCGGCCTTTTGAGGTGTTTTCATTGCCAATCCACATAAAAAGGTTCATCCATCCAGGGCAGTTTGATCACGCCAATACCCCACGGCAACGATGAAAGCAGGATATCCAGATCCTTGTGCTCCACAATAAGGCGCACAGGCCGTTCAGCCTCTGTAAGTTTCCCGTTGCGCATTAAAAAGCCCTGACGCAAACCGCCCGGCGATGTATTTTTTAATGCCTTCCAATATTTCACAACTGTGCGGAGCATATTTTCACCCTCCTCAAGCATACGCTGCGGTATTTCAATTTCGCGTTCTAATGGTTCTCCGGCAGGCCACTGGCATAAAAACTTTTCGAAATACATATCGTACTCAAAAGCATTTAAGTTACCGGTACCTAAATAGTGAAGCAGATGCACTGCGAGCTGCCTTGCAGACAGGTCAACAAAGCCGTTATCCTGTAGCAAGCCAAAATCTTTAAAAAAATATTCCAGGAAAGGATGCAGAATAACTAAACCGGCCTGATTGATAAAGGTGCCGGCAATTTCCTCTGCTTTAGCTATTTCAGGGGTATTATCAGGTGTTGCAATCGGTTTATCTTTGTTAGGGGCCGGTGTGCTGTATGCTAAACGGATAGCTTTATCGGCAATTTGAATAAGACCACCTGCAGATATTAGTGTAGTGGCATTTATTTCTTGAGCAAACAACACAGAGATATCTTTCAATGCCGTGCCGCGGGGGAGTTCAGGACTGCCGCGGCGTAAGTAAATCATCAGCAATAGCTTCTCAATAACATATCCGGCACCATTTAACTCATTTAAAAAAGTATCCTGATTACCTTTTATCAACCGATCATTTAACAAGCTCCGAATTTCGGCAGCAATGCTATCAAGCTTTACTTGCAACTCAATAACCTCTAACCCAATTATAGCAGCTACAAGCTTTTTAATAAACACCAAAGTGAACTGACTAAATAACCTGTTTAAAACAACCTGCGACCCTTTAAACAGATCGGCAAACTTCAGCTTGTAAGGGCCATTATTTACCAGGAGCCTTGATAGCTTATCAAGCCAAATAGCCTCCTGTTGCAGCCATTCTGCAGAAGAAACAACATACCAAGGGAGCCTGCCGTTATTCAGAAAATAAACAAATACATTAAAGGCCCGCTGTTCTTCAGAAAGTAACGAATGGCTAATATGATCAGGTTCGTCAACACTGGGCAGCATATAAGAGTTGACAACAGGTTCAAGTACTTTTGACAATTTCTCTTGCAGTTGTTCAAAAACATCTTCCAGTTTACCCTTTCCTAAATCAAGATCAATCTTATCTATCAAAACATGGTCAGGTACATCCATGCTATCCAATAGTTGCTCTAACTTTTCAAGCAGCACTTGTTCAAAGTATTGCACTGCATCATCCTGCACCTTTCGGGCAGAGCTACGGTGCGGCACTTCGATGTCAAGTACCAGCTTATGGATAATATGTATATTGCCTGCCATAGCTCATATTACTTTACAGTACCCGGATCAGTTGTACCCGGATCTTTTTTGATAACCTTCGGATCTATCTTTGGTGCTTCCGTAGCAGTTGTACCAAGATCTTTCTTAATAATGGTCGGATCTATTTTAGGCGTTACCGGCGGTGTAGCCGCTGGTATTACCGCAGGATTGGCTTTAATAGTAGTAGCATCTGCCTTCGGCGTTGCAGCTGGAGTGGCTGCCGGTGTAGCAGCTGGTGTTACTGCAGGGTTAGCTTTAATCGTAGTTGTATCCACCTTCGGTGTTACAGGCGTTGCTGCTGGTGTCGGAGTTACAGATGGTGTTACCCCCGGCGTTTCCTTAATAACTACTGGTGGCACCGTAGTAGTTGTTGGCGGCGTAGTAATTACCGGTGGTTTGGTAACTACCGGAGGCACAGTAGTAGAAACCGGTGGTGTAGTAACCACAGGAGGCACGGTAGTTGTTACCGGCGGTGTAGTCACTACCGGCGGAATAGTTGTAACTATTGGCGGATTAGTAATTACAGGCGGTAAGTGGGTAATTATCGGCGTAGTGGTTGTAGGAGGTAAAGCAACAGGCGGAGTAGGTGTATATACAGCCCGGCATTTATCAAACTTACCATTTATAGCTATCAGCGTAATAACCGTGTTGCGGCCACGAGGGAACTGGCGCATATCAAATACTTTTACTGTATTTACGTCGCTGCTGGTGGTACCATCGTCAAATGTCCAGGTAAATTTAAAACTACCCGGATTAGGTGTTTTGTTGGTTAAGGTAACTGTGGCAGCGGCTTTTTCATTATCCATAGTCACTTTATAATCAAACAAAGCCTGTGGATGCTCATGGATAATCAACGAACAATCTGCAACGGGTTTGCCGTTTACCATAAAGTCATTGATGGTAGTATCATATGGACCCTTTGACGGGTCGACAACCCACTGGCTACCCAGTAGTTTCACGGCGTCGCCTGCTATTTTTGAGGTAATAACTCCGTTTGCAGGCTGCACAGTTGTAAAGTTTATATTGCCTCCGTCCGAACAAACTTCGCTGGCGGCCAGCTTCAATCCTACCGGTTCTTCAGGAATTTGTACAGTTATTCCAATAGATTGTGTATCGGTACAATCATGGTTATTGGCAGACAGCGTGAAAGTGAGCTTACCATCAGGGAATTTTTGGCGAAGATCTGCATACAGATAAGAAATGCTGTCATCCGGTGCGGCAAGGTTAGGGTGTACCTGCCCGTCGGGCATTGTCCAGGTGTAGGCAAATGTATCGCCTGTTGCCTGGTTGGTTTTTGCAGATAGCTTAACGGTGACACCTGCTGCCGCCGGATCATTAGTTGCCTGGGCTGCCGGTGTTACCGCAGGATGTTTAAATACAGTAATTGTACAGTCAGTCGGCTGATCATTTACTGTAAATTTGATTTGCTGGCCAAATGTTCCGTCTTTAACCTTTGTTGTATCAAAGTAGTTCACCGCATCTTTAGTTACAACGGTAGCCTCAAAACCAGCTGCGGCTTTAATAACTCCATCGGCCGGGCTTACTTTAAATTGCAGCAGGCCTTCGTCTGAGCAGGCTACTGCTTTAGGTAAGCTGAGCCCTACCTGTGGCTTAGGCATAATGAATGCCACCGGCGGACAATCAGAGCAACACATATACGGCAGGCAGAAATCAGCAAACACAATATCCTCCGGCACATCGGGGTTAGCGGCCACAGCCCTTATTTTACCAAGGTCAACCGCCAAGGCCTGGGTTTTACTGATAACATCGGCCTCAATGGTTGGCGTATATTTACGGGGCGACTGTACCTGGTAAAATTTTACAGCGGCAGCGATATCATCAAAATCAGCATTCTTAGCTATAAAGGTCATCGCGTCGGCGTCATTCGCAAAGCCTTTTACAAACTGGGGGTTAGCCTGAAGCACTTTTAATCGGTCATCAAGCGGAATCTTAGTTGGAGGAACCGGGTTAGGCTTAGTCATGGTAGTGGCATAAACCATTACAAAAGTGCCGCCGGCAGGTACACCAGCAAGATGTTCCAACCCGGTGTGATTTGCAGCATAAGCCGAAAAAGTAAGCTGGGCCAGCAGTTTGGCCTTACGATCCTGAATTTCCTTTAATATTACAGCAAGCGCCTGACCTGCACAGCAATTTTCAGATAAACGCCACAATTGCAGTTCATAATCATCTTCGTACCCCTTGCGTACATAATCTGTTTTGGCAAATATCAAACGGCTTTTTTGCGTTGCTGTTTTTACCTCGTTACACAGGTCATCTATCCTTGCCGAAAAATTATCAATGGTGTCATCGTCAATATCAACCAACCTGTCTGGCAGCCACTGGCTGATATTACGGGTACCTGCAATTACACGTACAGGGATATCAACAGCAATGGCTTGTTCATACGAGCCTGTTGCAGATGTATCGATGGTTTTGCCGGCAGCATCAGCATAATCTGAAATGCTTACAGCCGATCCCTGGCGACGGATCTGATCTAAATACGAACCGATACTATCCTTTGCTATGTTAATGTTGTTATCTACCGCGTTTATACCGCCATTGATCACGATTTTATTGATACTTCTGTTAACAGCAAGTTCATTAGTTACCTGCATCCGGGCCCCTGTTATTGTATCTGCTGTATCTGCTGCTTTGGCCGCCGCCATTTTCATCTTGGGTACTGCTGTTTCTTTTACAATTGCCTCATCGTTAGCTAATGACAATGTTTGCTGAGCAGCCTGGGCCCTGATCTCGTCAGCGAGTACGTAGCCTGTTTTGGTATCAAAGCTGGAAAAGAACTTGCTTACATCGCTGTAAAGGCAGTTTTGTTCGGCCTGAAAAGCCCTCAACGTAGCTTCCAGGTCATTAAACTGGCAGGCATAATCATCTATATTAATATCGCTAAGTGTTACATCGCCCAGCCTGATAGCAACTGCATCAAAAGGTAAATTTGAATCCTGCCTGATCTTATCTACCGCGGCAAGCGCTTCTGTATACTTTTTACCGATATGCCCTTCTATCCTGAAAAAGTTATTGGAGTCAATTGAATAACTCAGCGGATTTACGACGGCATCATTAGCCGGAGAATAAGCCGAAGCATTATACCCCAGGATCAGCTTATCGGTACCCTGCAGCCAGCGGCCATAACTCCATTTCTGAGCTAAACTGACCGGATTGCCGTAATAAAAAGGAATAGCCCTTGCCTCTAAAGGTTTACTGTTATCAGTAGATGGTGTTATTTTCACCACCGGGCTTGCAGGCAGCGAAAACCCGCTACTCATCACATTCAACCTATCCAATAAATTAAGGGCAATATTCAGTTTATCTTTATTGGCACTTATTGCCGGCGAAGCATAAAATTTATGGCGATACGGCGTAGGCTTGGCCGTTGGCGTTGTATTCAATGCCCCCAACATGATATGTTTTGGAAAGGCGTAAATATTAGGACAGCATTGATAAATAATATCCGAAAGAAGTGCACGTAACTCGTTATACCCGGTTAGCAGGTCCTTATAAAAATCGTACAGGTATTGGGCCTGCATGGGCGTTGTAGCTTTGCTTAGCGTAGTATTTATATTGGCAACAATACTGGTAATGGGATAAACGGATTGCGGATCGAGCGCAAATTTGAATGTATTGTAGAGGGATTGCACCGCGGTTGACAAACCATTTGCGCCAGTATTTGCTATACTTGAAAAAGCCGACGTAAGTGCCGAAGATGAAGCCGTAGTTTGTGTGTTAAAAAACACCCTTTTGGCAGCCAATACCGGGGCATCAAAATAGGCATTGTAAGCGTTGAAGTATTTTTTGTAGATATCATCATAAATAACCTCCGAACCGGTTTGTTCAATGATCTGGTTCATATCGGCCTGAGATACCAGCAATACTTTGGGTCTGGCCACCTGCTTGCGCCCCTGGTTATCGCAGTCAATGGCTGTACAGGCGTCGGGATCTTTAGAGTAATACTCAAGGTAAAGCAAACCGTACATCTCAGTCAGATCTTTTGTTGCTTTCGATTTAAAATCAGTTAAAGCAAAGCTATCAACCGGGAAAGCGCCTTTATCATCGGGTGTAACCAGCTCCCACAAAGCCATTTGCGCAGCATCCGTACCCAAAGGATAAAATGGAGGGTATTTGATAAGCGAATTATCATACGCCCTGAAATTTTTATACGTTGTTTCGGGCATATAAAGCAAATCGCCATCGGTAGTTACGCCACAACCTTTGCCTATAGTTATGCCGTTGGCATCACCTTTAAAGCTAAGGCCGCAAACCAAACCAACACCAATTAAACAGGTACGGGTAAGGCGCTGCTGATCTTCAAAAAACTCTACAATATCATTCAGCTGTTTGGCTGTAAGCACCTGGCTGTCAACAAAAGAGTTATACTCTAAAGTTATATCGGTGAGCTTTATATTGGTTACTGGAGGCATGGCTTTATCATTTAGGTTTTAACTGTTATTACTTGTGCCGCCCTGCAAGGTGCCAAGGCTGGTTTTATTCAATATTATCGGGTTGGTTTCCTGGGTGTCATCGTCGCAATCACTTAGCTGGCCCTGCTGATAAACGGTATACAGTTTTTCAAGCACATCAATAAATTTGCTGTTCAGTACAGCATCAATTGGCGTATCGGTACTTACCGCGGTATGCTTTGCCGCAAGCCAGTCTTTATAAACACTTTCAAACTCAACCATCTGATCGTGCCCTATGAAACAAATGCGCGGTAGTATGTGAGCCGGTGTTTCGGTACGGATAAGCCGTTCGGCGTAGGTGCGGAAGGCCGTATTACGTAACCTTACGCTGTAACCCGGCAGTATCACGCAAATGCGGAAAGAATACGGATCAAGTGGTTCACAATACACGCCATTAGGGTCAAGACAAACGGGCATAAACTGGTGATGGGTGCTATCGTCGCCGGTATAATCGAATGGCGGGCGCAACAGGATATTTTCAATCACATACATACCTTCCATCTTGAAATCGTTTTGCATAAATTTGATGATAAATGCAATCTCGGTTTCGATGGCGGCGGCGCTGAACTCCATGTCATTATGGGTAAGCAGCGTACCGGCCGAATTGGCAATATTATACACATACTTACCTGCAGTAGCTCCCGGACTTAAACGGTAGTTTTCCCTGTCGCAGGCCAGTACGGATACCAGGCCAAGATCTTCATAAGCATCAATTTCTTTCAGAAAATTGGCGTTACCCTTAAATTTAACTATACCAAGTTGCGATATTGTCCAGTTGTAATGCAGGGCATCGGCCTTGAACAACAGGTAATCCTCAACACTCAGCTGCTGCATTTTATAATTGGAGAAACCCAACAGCATGGAGATCCGTTTTTCCATACCCGATACATTCACCAATTGCTGATCGGGTGTTTTGGCGTTGTACAGATCCATCCCACTGCCCCGGCAAATGCTCATCTGGTCGTAGTCTTTCAAAAAATTGACTTTATGCCTGATAATGTTTCGCTGATAATCCTCACCATAAATACGGTACATTAAAAAAACATACTCGTTAAACTGCTCGGCAAAGCGGGCCAGTAAATGATCAAGAAATTTATTTTTCCTTTCGGGATAATTATCCTGCCCTGTTTCCTTAATTACGTCATCAACCGTTTGCTCCCATTGTGCAAAACCATCTAAGAGTTTTTCCGCATCGCGGATACTATTTACCGTATTGCCGAAATAAGTTTTACGGATGCTGTCATCGGCTGTAAGCAGGACCCGGGCGTTTGAAAGCTGGGCAAAGTAATTGGCCAGTACCTGGTCGTAAAACAGCAGGTAGCCTTTCAATTGTAAAGCCAGCGAACGTTGTTCGGTTGTGGCTGTATCGGGCAAGCCCAGCGGTGAAATACCATAATTTTCAGGGAACTGGTTTTGCAGGGTTTCATAGTGACCGATGTCGCGGTAATCACCTTCGGGTACGGGCAGGTCGACTATCTTTTTCGCCTCCACGCTATCCTGCCAGTCTTTACGCAGTTGGTTTAGATCGGTCTTTGCTTCAGCCTGTTTCAGCTCAATGGGCACAACATCTTTATAGAATGTAAACGACGAATTGGTTTCGCACAAAACAGGTTTATGGCCATCCTGTATGCAAAGCAGCCATTCATTTGATTTATAGATCTTGTCGGCAACTTCGCTCTGAGGCGCTGTACAACCACAAAAACCGAAGGAAATGCGTTTCACCAGCCTAACGCCCTCAATTTCCATAATAATGCGGTACAGATCAGACAGGCGCACTTCGGTCCGTAACTGTGAAGCTGCAAGCTCGGAAGGAATGATGAAACCTTGTTTGGCAAATTTGGTATCGATGCCCTGTAAGCTTTCAAAATCAAGTACAGGGCCCTCAAAAATCTCATCAGGCTGCATGCCTTTATCAAGCAGTTCCTGAAGCAGGTAAAATGTAATATCGGGTGTAAGGTATTGCTCAATATTGAACATGATCTTAGCCCAGATCATTTCAGGATCGGCCTGGGGTTGCAGTTCAATTTCGGCGCAAATAACTATTTCCTGGTTTTCAACCGCTTTTACCTGGTCAAGGTCCTCGCATAACTCGCGGAAATAATGATATACCGATTTTATTTGCTTGATGATATCATCCTGTTTGGCTTTGATCTTAGTTACATCGCCGTCCAGTTCAGGAAAATCTTCAAAATCTATCAGGATATCGTTTATCCCCTTTAAATCGAATTTAACCTCTTTACCTGTCTGAGCATTTTCGCCGGGTTTTGCATAACGCAGCAGCGGTTTACCATCAGGCTGTTTGTAATTTGCTATAATACTATGTGGCGATTTTTTGATCCATGCATTACGTACACCATCTATCCGCACAAAAAGCTGGCGGTAATCATCGGGTGTTACCGGGTAGCCGGGCAGTATTTTTATGGCAGATAAAAACTGCTCATGCATACTGGTGGTATTGTCATTACTAACTGCCAAAATATTTTCAACCGGCAGGGTGATGCGATAATTAAGATCGGTGAGTGCGTAGCAAAGCATCTCAAGCGTAGTGATACCGGGGTCGTGCACGTTATAATCTGTCCAGATAGCGCTGGCCAGATCGCGGATATGCTGCATGCCTTCGGTGCGCAAAGCATTATACTCAGGCCCAAGACCCGCATCAATTTGTTTCGATATGGTTAACTCCTCAATCATGGGCATGTAGGTATGGTTTTGGTATCAATTAAATGTTGCTTTGCCGATACAAGGATGGCCTTTGAATTGCCTGCCTCCAAAACATCGGGATTTGCGGGTCCCGATGCTGTGAAGTACATCTTAAAATCGGTTATATAATCAACATAGGATAGCTCTTCGATAAACCGGATCACCACGCTTTTATAAAGCGTACCTCCAAAGTCAATATCTGCATTACGATTATAGGCCCAGGGTGACAGGTAATTGATCAGATCGGTATTTAGTTTGGCTGCGTACAAATTTTCATCCAGCCCGAAATAAAACTTCACTTTAAAGTCAAGGATCACCTCTTCATAATCGGGATTGATTGCCAGCAGATCAACATGCATGGAGTTTAAACCAGCAAGGTATTGGGTAATTTCGCTCAGTGTATTTTTGCTAACCCGAGGCTTAAATGGGTCGAAACTTATCTGGTTACGGATATCGGGGATAGCCACCACCCTCACACTGCCTGGTGCAACCTCTATATCATCATTGGTATGATTAAGGCATTTAACCCTGAATACCTGTGGAAACTGTGCCATTACCAGGTGCTCATAATCCCAAATGGTAATTGCACGGTGTTTGTGCCTCAGGCGTTCGCTCACCCGCAGCCGGAAAGCATCGTCATTTTCAGGAAGGAGCCCTCCGAATGAGGCATAAGGCTGAGTAACTGATTTAATCTGCGGCAGCCTGTCAACCAGTTTGCTGATCGTACCTGCGGGCAGCCCGGCTTCAAGATGAGAGAGTTCATTATCATTATCTGCAAATTGGGCTTTAGCCGCCTGGATATGCACGTTAACGAATTTGCAAACCGAATCAATACTTACAGCGGTTGGCAACTCAACCCCAAGCCAGGTAAGGCTTTGGTTTAAGAATGTATTGTTTGTTGTAGCCCCGTCGGGAATTAAAAATTTGATGATCCCTGAACGTAAAAAATCGTTGGTATCATCGCTGATGATGTTGCTTTTATCCAGCGCCAGCCATTCGTTACCTGATAAATAAAACCATTTGGGCTGAACGGTGTCAGAAAATGAAGGAGCAAGTGCATCTTCACTTCCCTCGGATACCTGGAAAAGGATACTGGCTACCGAGCCGGTTTGCACACCTGCAATACCTATATAAAAAGCTGAAAGATCGGGCGCTTGCGGCATTGCTGTTATATTACCGGCAATAAGCCCGTGATATTGTTTTTTTAGAAAAGCATGCTGCTCGGCCTGGCCAAAGGGAGTTTCATGAAAAAACTGAATATTGTGGTTTATATAATCATTCAACAGCTCCTGATTGTTACTCCCACCGGTTAGTTTATCAATCTTGTTTGATGCAGAAGCATTGTAATCAAGTTTGAGCGAAGCTATTTCAGGCGTGTAAGGCTCTTTGGGGATAAGTGAGTTACGGGTTGTATCAGTCATTGCCGCCGCAAACAACCGCGGATACATGCTATGCAGAAAATCGTTTTCTAAACTTATAAGAATATAATTATCCTTTACTGCCGCCGAAAAGTTCTCTGTTTGGGTTTGTACGGGATTACTTGCCTCCTGAAAGCCAATGAAGCCCATCACCGGAAAAAAAACCTGCATCGGCTGTACATATTGCTGGATCAACGCTTTTTCGGCCTGGGGCCCAACGTTATGGCTATAACCACCAGATACATTAAAATAAAGATATTTATTAATGAAAGCGGGAGCCGGATTTACAGGGTTATTTGCGTTATCGTGCGGAGGAACAATATCAAACGTGTTATTGAGTGTGTTTATTTCACTTGTAACAGGCGATGCCCAGTTACCGTCTTTCATGTAAAAAACGTTAGCTTTAAAACTGTCCGTGCCAGTTACAGCTCTTGAACCACCTGTATTATCAGCCGATTCGTTGCTTGAGGTAATATCATAACTTTTAGGACTAAATACTGATTTGAGATAATTTGTACGATATGCCGTGTAGTAACTTTTCAGATCATCCGGCACTCCTTTCCAAATAATATGGGGTGTTATTTTTGTCCACTCTTTCTGAAATATCTCTGCGTTGCCGATATAAAGGTTTGAACCTACTTTTGGTAATGCACCAAAGGGGAAAAATGGTTTTGATGGATCAACTTTACCGTTATCGTTTTCTACAGCCAGATTTTTCATATCTGTTACAGCCACATCAATCGTAACATCGGTCAGTTTTGCTTTGCTTAAAGCCTGGTACACAGGATAGGCGTCATCCTGAACGTTCGTTAACAGGCGAATTATCGGAAAATCGGTTTTGTAATTTTCTTTATGAATGGTTTGATCATAGGGTACCACTGCTTTGTCTTTAGCGGGCACATTCACTGTAATAACCAGTGTCTGTTGGTTAAGCGTTGTAGGTACTGTTGTGGAAAAGGCTGCCTGAAGCCAGTCTTTTTCAGAAGTTAAGAATACTTTAAACTGTTTTGCTATCAAGGCTGGGTCAAAAGCGTCAAGACCACTAAAATTTAGTGTCAACGTGATTGTACGGTCTCCTTCGCTCAACAATAATACCTTTGAGGCAAAAGCAAAACCCATTGAGGCAGTTGGCCAGGTTTTACTGCCGAAAGGGTTCCATTTAGGTACATCGTCCTTAATTGGTGTTCCAAGGCCATCGGCCGAAAAAGTAACATCGGCATAAGCCACCTTTTTATCTGCCGGCGATTGATACCAGCTTTTCATTGCCGATATAGTGGCGCTGTTTACTGCCAGCTCGGCATTGGTTTTAAAAATAATGGGTTTAGGTTTCTGGCTTTTATCCTTTCCTGCATCAAGCGCTGTATCTTGCGGCAACAAGTAGCCTGTAAGGTTACGGGCCAGTTCAAATATCACATGTACCTTATCCGGAACTTCGGGACGGTTACGCAGTTGCAATACCCGCTTAAAATAAAAGTCAAGATGACGTCCGGTAAACTGGTTCAATGCATCTTCTGAATGCTGAAGCAGCATAATAAAACACATAAACAAAGCCAGATGAGGCTCAACATCGCTTTTAATGCTTGAATCGGGAAACCCGAGGCCGGCATTTTGCATTTTAACGTCAACCTGTTTTAAAAAATCCTGCAACGCTTTTTTATCCTGGATGAAAAACGGTTTCCAATCGCCTTGCGGGTAGTTACTGTCTTTAAGGGTATAATAGTTTATCTTATCGGCATAAGCAGCCGCGAACGTTAGCCAGTCTTCCATGCCCAATTCTTCAATTGGGGCGCTGGCTGGGTCAAGCGCTTTCAGAAAGCGCTGTGACTGGCTTGAGCCATCACGTTGAAGCGGATTTTTATCGTTACAGGCCATGGTTAGTTCTTATTGGTTGGTAGTTATGCTGGTAATGTCATTTTTATAATAAGGGAACACGTAGTTATACCTTGAATTAGTGGTACGCACTGTGTAGTTAAGCTTAATAAGCAAGATCCCTTCGTTACCCATACTGGTGTCAACTTCGGTGCTGTTAAGCGTTATCCTCGGTTCAAAATACAGTACGGCAGTTTCAATCAAATCTTTGATATAGGTTTTAAGCGTTAGGTTAACCGCCTCAAAAACCACCTTTTGCAAATCGCACCCAAAGGTTGGCTGCATAATGCGCTCGCCTAAGCGGGTGGTGAACAGTATGCCCAAACTACTTTCAATATCTGCCTCGTCGGTAAGCATTTCAACTTTGCCGGCGGCCTTGTCAAAGCTTGGCGGGAAACTCCATCCCCTGCCTATAAAAGGTATTTTTGGTTCCATTGATCAGCCTCCGATTATTACTGTTGGGCAGCCTAACACTATCGATCCGCCGTGAGCTGTACTATCACCCATGCGGGCGGCGGGTTTCCCCCCTATCAGTACTGTTGCCGAGCCCATGATTATGGAATCGGGCGGGCCCACACAGGTACACATATCGCCTACGCATACGGCAGGCATACCGCCAATAAGCACTGTTGGCACACCCGGCCCTATCACAGGCCCTCCTACATGCGGCACAACACCTGTAACCATCGGACATACGTGCATATCGCCTATACGTGCTGCTGCTCCCATTTTTTGTTATTAATTTATTTGTACAATTGAACCTTTAAGCGCCGCCGTTCCGCTTGATTTTACTTCTACGCTGGCCGATCCTTCGGCCGAAAGAGCGGTATTTGCTTTAAGGCTTAAATTCATTCCCTCGGCGTTAAAATCCTGCTGGGCTTTAAGCACCAGTTTGCCCTGGGTTTCGATAGTTATGCCATCGCTGTTCATTTTTATCGAATTATTATTCTCGTCTTTTAACTCTATCGCTCCTGCGTCTTCATCCATTGTTATCTTTTTTCCGGCAGGAGTTTCGATTGTTACTGATTTTTTATCGTCATCAAAAACAAGTTTCATTTTGCTGCGGGTTACAAAGCCCTTTTGGTTATTGGCATCGGCTGCAGTTAATGGGGCATTTTTGCTGCTGCTGTTGAGCATGCCCAACACCACCGGTTTACGCGGATCACTGTTTAAAAAACCTACCACCACTTCGTCACCAACTTCGGGTAAAAAGAAACTTCCTCTATCTTTACCGGCATCCAAAGTGGCTACACGGGCCCAAATCCCCTGATCATCCGGACTGATCACCGGCATGCGTACCAGTATCCGGCATTCGCCGTCCGGGTCGCTTTCAAGTTGGGTTACCACCCCTATCTGCAACCCCGGAACCGCCTGGATAATTGCCGAAGCAGGTTTTATACTGGTTTCAAACTTTTCGGTAAACCACTGAGGATCTAAGCCAAACTGAACCTCAAGCTGCCAGTCGCCGGCAGAAACATGATGCTGAATATGGCTTACAAATGCATTGCCGTTAAAGCGATCGCTCAGGTTACTCAATTTGATGATCATGCCAGGCTTTACCGTATGAATGCCTTTAAACTTTACCCTGCCCCGTACTTTGGAAAGTACTTGTTTTTGTTTGAGCGCTGTTGCCCAGGCCTGTAACTCTGGCTGCGAAAGTTTACCACCATGGTTAAGGTGATAGTTATTTTCATTAAATACCCCTGCCAGATCATCAGCAGTCAGGTTTCCGTTTAACTCGCCTGATGGCGGGTTAGCATCAACTTTCTCAATTTCCTGCGAAGCAGGGTTCCAGGTACGGCCGGTTATTGACGGAAATTGAATACGTGAATCGATCTCGGCATCCAGCTCCAGCATAGTTGCCCCAAATGATAATTCTACAACTGCGCTTCCGCTTATTTCGGGCTTTTTGATGGATATCGTATTATCATCAGTGTAAACCAGCATCCCATTTATTTCGGCCCGGCCTGTTACAAAATCCCAGTCGGTTGCTTCATATTGTACAAGATCGCTGCTGGTGATGTTCATATCGGCTACATCGGCGGTTAAGCCACTGTAAGCACTTGCAACGGTATTAATAGCATCGCTATCCTTCACGTTTTCGCCAAAATATTTACTGTGACGGGCAAGCGTCATGGCAATGGCTTTATCACGGCATTCTATGATCAGCTGCGAGCCACTACTGCGTAATTTGATACTATGTTTAATAACCACGCCTTTAAACAGCGTATAATTATCTGATTCGTAACCACACAGTATCTCAATGTTTTTACCCGGTATAAATAAGTCGCCGTTGCTGGCGTCAAACTTCTGGGCCGAGGTATCGCCGTCCATGATCACCAGTTTGGCAGCAGCTATGCGGTTTACACCTTTATCAATTACAATAGCCTCCACCTGCATAGTACGCGGTATCTCGGCACCCTCAATTTTCACAATGTGGGTAACAACGGTAGCTGGCCGGGTGGTTTCTATGGTGCGGCTATCTGCCATGACTTACTATTGATTTAATGGAGGGAACTTAACCTTGGTACCTGTTTTGAGATATCGAAAATCATTAAGGCTGTTTGCCTGGGCTACTTCTATATAATACTTTGAGTCGCCATAAATTTGGTAGCAGAGCAGCGGCAGCGTATCACCTTCTTTTATCACCCTTACTTTGGTCAAGTCGGGCGACTGTGCGTTCTCTTTAGCAACCCGTTTCTTATCCTCAACCGAACCAATGAACGAAGCTTTTACAACAGCCCGGAGCGGGCGGCCCTGACTATCAAACAACTTATAGCTGATATCCATGGTTTCCAAAGCCCCGTCAAACTGAAGCGTACCCCAATAAATGCTTACAAACCTTGGCCGGTGCTTATCGCCCTGGTACTCTATGATGAGCTTTTGCAGGTTGTCGATATCTTCATCAACCCCTAAATCACCGGCTGTAGCGCCATTAATTACCCCGGTGCGGTCAAACATCAGCTCGAAATCCATTTTCTGAGGCTCTATCTTGGAGAACTTGGGCAACTTGCCCGATGTTCCCTGTGCCTGTTTATCAGAGTATTTGATCTCGATCTTCTGGCTGTAGCTTTCAGGGTTAACCTGCACAAACATGGAGCCTTCCTCATTTTTGCTCTGAGGGTCGGACCAGGCCACGATCTTCATTTTGGTTACATTGTCAGGCATCAGCGTTCGTTTTTATTTTTCAAAATCTCCAGTATCTGTTCCACACATTCGGCAATGATATCGTCCTTATCACCGCCCCCCCCGCCCTGGCCGTCGCCACCTCCGGAGGGTTTTGAATCCTGTTCGGTAGGGCTTTGGTTTACGCTCACGCGGATATTCAATTCTCTGATCTCGATTGGCATAACATCAGGTTTGAAGGGTGTAATACTGATATTGCAACTCAAAACTTTCAATCGCGATGCTGTTTTGCTCGGCATTCAGATCGCTCAGGCTCCATTTTTTGGGCCAGGCCTGCACAACGTTCCAGGTTAAAAGCGGGTCATGTTCTTCGTTAAGCAGGCTTACGGTAAGGTCTTTAGGTTCAATAATAAAATTCTTGAACACATTATTGCACCAATCCATCAGTAACTTAGATTCAGTGATCAGCCCCCTTTTCAGCACCAGTGCCGGAAACTTGGCCCTTACCGGCAGTGCATGTTCAAAACGATTTTCGCCGCCCTCTTTTTTGGATTCTGTTTCCATCTCCATAGATAAGCCCGATACATTCTGAAAACGGCTGTCGATATCTTCATCGCCGATGCCCGTAAACACCACCTTAAAGTGAAAGCCTAAAGGCGGATAACCCGATTTAGCGTCGAAGGCCATGATTAGCCGTTTTTGATGGTTAAACCTTCGTGTGCAACTTCAAGCGTTTCAATTGCCGCTTCGTTAGCGTCGGCCTTCAAATCGGCAGATTGGATCTTAACCGGAAAAGCATTTTTAACAGACCAGGTAACTACCGGCTGATGCTCTTCATTAAGCAGGTTAATGGTAAGGTCCCGCCTATCTATCTGGTTGAGTTTAACGGTGTTCATCCAGTCATAAAACTCGTTATCATTAGCAAATGTGCCGCGTTTTAAGGTGATGTTACCGTACTTGCGCATGCCAGGCATCTTTACCTTATTATATTCTTTGCTGCTGCCTTCGCGGTATTCAATCACTTCCGTTTCTATCTGTAATCCGGTTACTTCGGTAAAACCGATGCGTGTGCCACCCCAGTCAACCTGGAAATGGAATTTGGGTAGAGGATAATTTGCCATTTTATTTATTTTAAAAGAAATTCAAAAATTTGATTTAATTAACTCTCCTGCATTTTGTGCGAAAAGCGAAGGATAATGAACTCGGCAGGCCTTACTACAGCCATACCTATTTCTACTATCATGCGGCCTTCCAAAATATCAAGCGCGGTCATAGTTTCGTTGAGGCCAACGTTAACAAAAAACGCGTCTTCGGGTTTAGCGCCCTGAAGGGCACCGGCACGCCATTGCAGCGTTAAAAAGTTCTGGATCATTACCCTCACCTTTGTCCAGGTGTTGGCATCATTGTTCTCGAATACAAAAGGATAAGTAGCCTTTTTAACCGATTCTTCAACCATGATAAAGAAACGCCTAACCGGGATGTAACGCCATTCGTTATCATTACCGGTTAAGGTACGTGCGCCCCAAACCAAAGTACCCCGGCCTGCAAACGCCCTGATGGCGTTGATTGATTTGCCGGTAGCAGTAACGTTCATATCGTCCTGGTCACTGTTATCGATCTTTACAGCAGGGCCAATCACGTTATTAAGACTTACATTGGCCGGCGCTTTCCAAACACCGCGGGTGCCGTCAACATTGGCATAAACCCCGGCTATAGCCCCGGATGGTGGGATGGTACTCATTTTTAGCGTTATGGCTGAGTTAGTAGCGCCAAAAAATACGTTCCCCGAAAAAAGGGCCTGTTCGGCCAGGTTTTCGTAAAACAGTGCTCCATTTAGCAAACCGCCAAAAGCCGTAAGGATGGTGGCCACGGCATCACTCAATGCCTGTACAATTGAAAGTGCGCCGGCAGCGTCTTTGGTAAAATTATCTGCATTGGCAGCTATGCCTGCATAGTTGGAATTTGCTATCCATGGCGTATTATCCAGTGCCGAATAAACCGGTGTCGGATTACGGCCTGCGGTAGTGTTGGCCGCTACCTTTGCATTTTTTTCGTAGGCTATCAGCTTGGTGATGGCAGCTTGAAGTTTTGCGTCTGTACTTAACGCATCTACATCTTTGCCATACAATGCGCCAACCGGTGCATCTTTAGCCTTTTTACCTGATGTAACTATCGCAGCCATTAAATCCAGATAGGCGGTTAACTGCACATCGGGGGTTACGTTTTGTGCAATGTTATTGGCAAGTGTGGTTAATTTAGCCTTTACAGCATCGATGCCATTTACCCTCAACGCGGTTGCATCTGCAGCAGCGCTAAAAACAAAACCTATTACTTTATCAGTATCCTTTATAGCATTTTGCAGGTTAGTTACCAGTGCTTTTTCGTCGGTGCTTTTTGAAAAGCTATCGTAGTTAGTGATCTTAACCGAGGGCGAGGCATTATTCCAAAACTCCAACTGCCTGAAATCAACATTTACATCGTAGCTTGTTATAATCCAGGGGTAATAAGCTGCACCGTAGTTAAGGTTATTGATGCCGATAGAACTGCGGAAATTATCGATAGGCTTATTACTAACATCCTGCCTTTTATCGCCCTGCAATACGTCCAATATCGAGAACCTATCCTGCATGGTTGCGCACAAGCCTAAAGCTTTGGTTTGCAAATTACTAAAGGCTACAAGGTCCGGATTGCCGGCCGCAATCAGCTCAACTCCATCGGGAAACAGGATAAGCGTTGGTTCGTCTTCGGCTGTAAGCGTATCGATGCCTCCGGAAATCGGGGCGGCGCTTACTGCAGCCGAAAAATCTCCTACCGAAACGATATAGCACGGACCGCCACCATTATCGAAGTATTGCCTGAGCGATACGTAAAGATGGAAACGCTTATCTGGTGCTACTGTCAGGATCTGATTTGTAGCCGGATTAACAGTAACCTTTACGGTCGCAGGCGCATAACCTGCTCCAAACAAGCTTTCAAACTCCAGTAATGATTTTATACGGGTTGGCACATTCACCAACGATTTACCTTCAGGGGTCAGGGCAAAAGCCGTAAAACCAATAAAGGCGGGTATAGCGGTTTCAACCTGGGCAACTGATGGCGGAAACAGTGCAATTTCCTGCACGTAAACTCCGGGTGTTTTATAAGCCATGACTAATTGATTTAAGATTGAACCATTTTATGACTGAAACGCAGGATAATGAACTCGGCCGGACGAACCACAGCCATGCCCACCTCAACAATGAGCCTGCCTTCCAGGATATCCAGGGAGGTCATGGTTTCACCCAGGCCAACATGAACAAAGAAGGCATCCTCCGGCTTAGCGCCCTGTAGGGCACCCGCACGCCATTGCAGTATTAAGAAATTGGCTATCATACCGCGTACCTTTGCCCAGGTATTACCATCATTAGGCTCAAATACAAACGGCTGGGTTGAGTTTTTAACCGATTCCTCAACCATGTTAAAGAAACGCCTTACAGATATATAACGCCATTCGTTATCATTACCCGCCAGCGTACGGGCTCCCCAAACCAATACACCTTTACCCGAAAATGCCCTTATAGCATTTACAGATTTACCGGTGCTGGTAACGTTCATATCTTCCTGGTCGGCGTCATCAATTTTAACCATTGGGGCTACCACCAGGTTAAGGCTCACATTTGCCGGCGCTTTCCAAACGCCGCGGGTATTATCAACAGATGCATACACACCTGCTATTGCCGCAGCCGGAGGCAAAATAACCGAGAACAAGTTGGTTTGTTGTGTAATATAATTGTACAGATCGCTGTTTATATGATAGATAGAATTAGCGGTATTGGTATCATCCCGCAGTACGGCAGTAGCCGGAAAATCTGTTGTTGTAACGCCGGTTCCTGAAACAATCAATTGTTTGCTTTCGTTGCTAAAATAATTGATGCTGGTTTGTAACCAAGGATAATACGCAGCGCCATAGCTAAGGTTATTAACGCCGATAGCGGTACGGAAAGTAGTTGCGATATCGCCGAATGCTTTTTTTCCTTTATCGGCAACAGCCACATAAGGGTCAATAAGCACTACCCTATCCTGCAAAAATGCAGCCTGCGCCAATGCCGCGGTATATAGGCCGTAGTAATCTGCAGCAACAGTAAGGGTTACAGCATCGGTAAACAGCAAAATGGTAGGCTCGTCTTCTTTTTGAACTGCGGCAAGCGCATTAGTAAGCAGCGCTTTATCCACGTTAACAGCCGCACCGGTTTGACCTGCCGACACGATATAACACGGGCCGCCGCCATTGGCAAAATAAAGCTGCAGGCAGTAATACATCCTGAATTTCAGGGTTGCATAAGGGTCATCAATGGCAGCATCAAATGAAAATACACCGGCTGCTTTTTTGATCTTGATACCTGTTGGCGTTCCTGTGGTAGTAAACAACGTATTTTCAGCAAAACCAAAGATCTGCTCGTACTCTTTAAGCGATTTGATCCTGACAGGGCTGTATTGCAGCGACGCCCCGTTGTAGCTAATGTTTTGTGTGTAGCCGATAAAGGCCGGGATAGCCGTTTCAACCTCGGCTACCGATGGAGGTAGGAGCGGAATTTCTTCCACGTAAACACCCGGAGTTTTGTATGTTGTTGCCATGTTACTGTTTTTTACTTCCTAAAAAAATATATCTGAAAAAATCTGGTTGGTTTCTGGTTTTATAAGCGACGCCGTTGCGTTTGGCAGATCGACAGTAGTTGGATTATTATTTTTGTCCTTTACCTTCACAGTTATAAATCCCTGTTTTGTAAGAGGCAGGGCACTATCGCTTACTGATGCAGCTCCAAAAGTTTTACCTATATATCGCCAGTAAGTTGCCCGGTTTTTAAACCGCAGGCTAAACACCGGCGCTTTCAGTGTTGTATCTGCCTGTAAAAGATTATATACCGCATTACTTGTTTTTACACAGATATCAATAAAAGCCCAGGCTGATGCATCTGTACTGTAATAAAACGGAAAATCATCAGTGTAACCGGTATCGGCCAGGTGGGCAGTGTATAAACCTTCGGGCAAACTACCCATATCTGCCTTTACAATATTTAACGGGCCCGTTTCTAAACTGGTGATCAGGTTTATCACGTTGCCCTGCCTGTCTTTTATCGTAAGTGCCGGGGTTTTACCCGCCACAGTCACCTGGTAGGTAAACACGCGCCCGCATTGGCGGATCAGATCGGCACTGCCGGCATAACTTAGCGGTTTACCGCCTACAAGTGCGTCAGTGATCCAGTTACCGGCGGGTGTTGCAGCAGCAGCCGGATCAAGGTTATTTTTTTGCTGAGCGATGAACAACTTAGTTGGTGCGGCCTGGTTATCAACCAGCATATCTCCCGGGTAATAGTCAGTTGCTGCTTTATACACATTAGGCGTAGCCGTTAAAAAAGGAGCCACTCGCGGTGATAACGATGGATCATTGGTGAAAAAATACACCATTCCATCAGGCGCTTTCAATGGCAACGAACTATAATTGGCAAAAAGCCCATCATTAATGGCTACACTGAAACTAAATACCGTGTTATCTGCCGGTACAATTTGTGGTTGCTCTTTAGTGCCGTTTAACGTGTATGGAATACCGGTAATGATGCCGGTTTCCGTTTGCTTACAAACCACATGCAAGCCTGCAAATTTTGCCCGGGTGGCCCTGGTAGGTACTACACTCATGAAACTGCCTATATCGTAACGCTCCAGCATAGCCAGGCGCGCATCGGCACTAAGCGTGTCAAATATCGTGGCACCGTCATCAAGATGATAATGATGACTGATGGCAATCTCAAATAGCGTTTCGTAGTTCAGGTCAAGTACCATCGGGTTTATAATTTATTGGTTAAATCGCCCGCACTAATCTTTAACTCAGTTTATCTGTCAGTTCTATCTTTTTAATAATGCCACGTGTTTCGGTAACATTATCACGTAATATTTCAACCAGTCTTACGCGGTATAGTACATAAGGAAATTGTTTACCGCCCAGCGTACTCCACAGGTAATTTGCCTGCTCAAATGTTGGCGAGTAGATATCAAGTATGAGGCGAAAATCGCCAAGGCCAACTTTTGTGGTCGGACTATTTTGAGTTGTAAAGGTGTTCTTCCCCTGAAAAAACTCGACAATGTGTGACAGGAAGATCAACGATTTTTCATACGAAGAATAAAGACAGGCCGAAAACAAAACATACAGGTTAAGATACATAGGTGCGTTGCGATAATTGATATCATCACCATTACGCACATAATTGGGCATATTTTTCATTGTGAACTCTTCGGATAAGTTTACCAGTGTTACCAGGATATTTTCCAGCCCTTTGATCTCATCATCGCTCAGATGAGCCACATTTTTAAGTTGGGTAAAAGTTGAACTGAGCCCGCTGTTTCCATCGGTTGTTTTGAGATAGTTGTTCAACTGCTCAGTTAAAAAACTTAAAGTCTGGTAAATCATGATAATTAGATGTTTATAGGTTTGTTGCAGTTTGGCTGCTGATGTTATACCAAAGTTGGGCATCAGGGTTTAGTAACATGCAAGTGCACGCACGGTAATTACAGCGTATTTCTACGTAATTGACACACGTATAAATACGTGGTAATGAATAGGTTAAAAAGACATAAAACCTTTAAATTCTGCAAAAAAAAGCTTTTACCACCTGGCTCCGCGGAGTTAAAAAGATCGTGCCATGCATTTTGCACAGTTTAGGTGCCGTCGGGTTAAAGGCTAAATCAAATAAAACATATCTATTTGATGTTCAAACAAATATCTCAAAATCAAGATACTACTATCCTAAAGGATACCGGTATCCTTTAGGATAGTAGTATCTTTTTGATAGTTAGGTGCGATAGCTTTGCATTACAAAATATAGAGCAATGAAAATATTACATCTAATCAGCAGCCCGCAGGGCGAAGCATCATTCAGCGTAAAATTAGGCAATGCCATTGTTAATGAATTACAATCGGCACACCCGGATAATACTTTAACCACCCACGATCTAACAGCTACTCCGTTCCCGCATTTGGAAGAAGCGCATCTTACCTCTTTTTACACTCCCGAAGAAAAGAGGACACCGGAGCTTGTTGAAGCTGTTAAACACTCGGACCAGGCTATTGCCGAATTGATGGGCGCTGATGCCATAGTTATAGATACGCCAATGTATAACTTTAGCATCCCATCAACTTTAAAAACATGGATAGATCATATTGCCCGTGCAGGCAAAACTTTCAGCTACGGCGAAAAAGGCCCGGAAGGCTTGGTAAAAAACAAAAAAGTATATCTGGCCATTTCTTCGGGAGGCGTTTACTCTGAAGGTTTTATGAAAGCCTATGACTTTACTGAGCCTTATTTAAGGACAGTTTTAGGTTTCATGGGTATGACAGATATCAAAACCTTCAGGGTTGAAGGTGTTAAAATGCCCGGATTACAGGAAACAGCTTTAGATAAAGCGATACAGGCTATCGAACTTTAACAAAACAAGCAAGGGAGGTTTAACCTCCCTTTCTTGTTTTTTTAACTTAAATCTTTACAGTAAAGGTATCTGTTAATACCGATACATCTTTATCTGCTGTGGTATAATACTCACCGGTAAGGATAAGCCCTTTGTTATTTCGCTCAATAGCGATCTTCAAGAAGCCATGTTTGGTATCGCAGCTATTTTCAAGGCTCACACCGTCAAACCGCGGCTCTTCCGCCGTAAAGCCTTCATTATCCATTAAAGCAACAGGATGCAATTCATCAAAGCCTCCTGTGCCTGCAACTATATAAGGCATTACAGTTAAATCATCATATTGCTTACTGAAACGCTGATAATTATGTACGTGACCGCTAAAAACAATATCGGGCCTGATACCGATTTCATCAAAAACCCCTTCCAGGAAATCGATCATCGGCAAACTGGCCCCATGATTAATATCTGCCGAATATGGCGCGTGATGCATGCAAAGAATAATAGCTTTATCAGGACGTTGCACATCTGCAGATCTTAGTTCTTCCATAAACCAATCGCGCTGCTCCCGGGTGACAACACCATATTTGGGAACGTTGGTGTGCAAGCCAATAATTGTAGCAAGTGGCGTATCCATTGTCCAGTAAATATTGGGCTGCGGCATGCTTTTGCGGTCTATTTTACGGCTCAGCATTACAGGGCGCGAAACGGTATCACAAAATACGGTTGTAAACGCATCAAGGCTTTGATATGGCATCGCAGCTGCAGGGTTTACATCACTATCATGGTTTCCTGCTATTGCGAAGATTGGTCCGGGGTACAGACTGTAGGGTTCAAAAAACTGATCATAATAGTTTTGGGCCTCACCATAGCTGTAAACAACATCACCTAAGTGGTACAAAAACTTAGGCTTATCGGCACCCGAAAAAGTTTTGTATTGTGCGGCCATCAAACCTGCTATTCGCTTTTGCGACCCGGGGTTACGGATACTGCCGGTATCCCCCACCATATGGAAAACCATTTTATCATCGGTAATATCCGGCACCACATCATGTACCGATAAATGATAGGGATATGTACCTGATGGTTCGGGCAGCGGCTGAAATTTATAGCTATCATCCGGCTGATGTTTCTTGATAACCGGCGTGGTGTGTTTTAATGAAGAAATTAAAGCCATCTGCTCCATATACCGGCAAAATTACGCAAACTAATATTAAGACAGGGTTAAATTGGCACATGACTACCGTAAAACGGCTTTAAATCAGGTCATTAACTTTAAAAACAAAGTTTAATAACCTGATGACAAGTTGATAGCAAATGAAGTGCTTAAATTTGCCGCATGAAAAACTACAAAATAATCTTATCTGCAACTTTGCTAACCTTATCGGCCTGCAGCGTTAACAAAGTAAAAAACAACACTACCGCTTCTGATTCTGCTAAAAATCAAACCTCTGCCCCTGCCACAAGTGAAAGCCTGTTTGCTAAAATGCAAATCAAGCCCGCCATTACGGTCGGAGATTCAGTTATACTGAAATTTACAGTTTATAACGACGCCGACACTGCCCGTCAGTTTTGCAAATGGCATACCCCGTTTGAGCCCCTTATGAGCAAATACCTTGACGTTAAAGATGCAAGCGGCCAGGAAATGCAATACAAAGGCGCTATGGCCAAAAGAATTATGCCGCCACCTGCCAGCAGCTATATCAAGGTTAACCCTAAAGATAGCTTATCGACTACTGTTGACTTGTTGAAGGCTTACGATATTACCAAGCCATCAAAATATACGATCATTTACGTGGGCCAAAATATGAGTGGCCTAACTGTGAAGGATAGTGTTGAGTTTGTTTACGGGGGAAAGTAAAAGAGGTACCCATTTTGGGTACTCGTTGGCTCAAACCTATTATAGATAACTCACCCTCTTTAATTTGAAAAAAGAATAAAGACGATTTTTAAATTCCCCTCTTGAGAGTTATCGCCCATAAAAAGACAATAGAGGAGTTTAAGGCGTGGGGGCTGAGCGATTCCCTCCCTTGGGAGCAGGGCTGTTGCATTCTAATATATAGTCGCAAGTTCAAGCGTCTTTCGCTTGAATTATTGCTCAGGTAAGCGTCCACGCTTACCTTTTTGATGTTGTTACGCGAGCGTGGACGCTCAAAAAAAGCCAACACTCGAGCGTGGACGCTCGACCGTGCGATTTTTAAAGCACATTGAATTAGAATGCAACAGCCCTGCCCTTGGGAGGGTGTAGGGAGAGGTTTCAGCGAGATGCCTTGTCGTCACAAAGGCGTATAAACCCCTCCCTGCCAGCGCGCAATCCTAACGCACCCCTCCCAAGGGAGGGAATTGTCAATTCATGGGCTTTTACTCTCTTGAGAGTGGGCGCGGCGGAAAAGAGGGATAGCAAGGGGTGTGTTTCTGCATCTGCAGTAGGCTATTAAAGCAGCCCCCCCTCCGCCCCTCTTGAGAGTGGCGGAGGGGAATCGCACAATCCTGCATTTTTTTTATCCTGCTTTACTATTTAAGCGGTCACCGCCTTCATTTTTGCCAATGCAGTTTTGGCTACCGTCAAAGCATCCTGCGCATAATAACTTTTATTAAAAACCTCGAACGAGATCACCAACGGACGTTCGGGGTTTTTAACTATTTGCAGGATCTGCTTTAGTGGTGCAATACCGTCGCCACAGTATATCCTGTCGGGTTCTGAAATTTGCTCCGGACTGATACCCGCCGGATAATCATTCACATGAAAAATATCCAGCGTATGATGGCCGACGCAGTTTAAACTTTCTACACTCGACTGGCCTTTAAAAACATGAAATACATCCAACAAAATACGGGCATTAGCGTTACCGCATTGTGTAGCCACGTAAAGCACCTGGCTTATATGCTTTAAGTTTTGTGAGCCTCCCCACATTTCCAATTGAGGCATAACACCCGTTTGTTCGCCCATTTTCAGGATAGAGAGGTAGCGTTCGGTGATAACATCCAGATCAAGCACCGGCCCCTTGGTCATACCTGCCGGAGGGGCGGCAATACGATGACAGCCTATCTTAGCCAGCATTTCCATTTCCTGCTGCAATTGTTCCAAACCCTTTTTACGGGCTGTTTCATCATCAACCAGCCAGGGGGCAAAACCAATAGCATCTTCAATTTTAAGCCCTAGCCCGTCAATGATCTTTTTAGCTTCCATCAATGAGCCGCCGCCTTGCAGATAAGTTTGCAGCGTATCTATCCATATTTCAACAGAAGTAAAACCAGCTTTGGCGGCTACTTCAAGTTCCTTAACAAAACCAAGGTTGTGCCCGCGGATGGTACTCATATTTAATGAGTAAACAAAGCCATTGTTTATTTTGGGTGCTATAGTAACTGCAGCTGAGCCTGTTTCACTCAACACAGCTGCACCTGCCGTTAAACCTATTGCTTTTAACACTTGTCTGCGGTTTAAATTGCTCATATATTATTCTTTTAAACCTTTCAGATAAGCAATGGTAACCGGCAATTGTTCGATGTATGACGAGCTTTCATCTTCAATAAAATAATGTTTGATCCCGGCTTTTTTTGCAGCTTTCAAAACTTCAGGGATATTGATTTGGCCGGTTCCCAAAGCAACGTCATTTTTGGTATCGGTACCACCTGTCAGATCATTAGCTACCCCTTTGCGTATATCTTTCAGGTGCATCAGCTTCATACGCGTTGGATATTTATTAATAAGGGCTGCTGGGTCCTGCCCGCCGTGGAACGACCATAGGATATCTATCTCAAACGAAACATATTTCGGGTTGGTGTTTTGAGCGATATAATCAAACAGGGTACCGTCATTATAAGGGCCAAATTCATAACCGTGATTGTGGTAGCAAAAAGTTAAACCGGCTTCGCTCAAAATTTTGCCCACACGGTTAAAATCGGTAACAGCTTTTTTAGCGTCATCCAAAGTAAACTCTTTACCATGAGGGATCCAGGCAACCATCACATATTTAGCGCCCAATATTTTTGCCTGCTTGATCACACTGCCGGGATCATTCACAATGGCATCATAACCTGCCCCGGTTGATGGGATAGAGACACCACGGTCGTCACACATTTTCCTGAACTCTTCGGGCGGCATTCCTTTGGGGCCCTCGCCTTCTATTTCGGTAATGCCTAATGATTTTATGGTATCCAATACCGATGCTGTGGCTTTAGGCATACTACTGCGAAACGTATAAGCCTGTACACCAATAGGGCCGGCAAAAAGCGGCTTGTCTTGTGCTGATACTTTGTTTTGTCCCAAAGCCATAGCGGCTAACAGGGTTATAAGAGTGATTGATTTTTTCATGGTTAAAATTAAATGGCTTATTCTTATAAAATGTTTATAAAAAGCCGTCACTGCAAGGTGCGAAGCAATGACGCTACATAAATAAAGCTACTCAACAAATTGAATATCCTTCAGGTTTAAAATACCATCACTCGGTTTAGAATGTTTTATGGCGAAGAAATATACATCATGCTTTCCGCTTATGGGCTTATTTAATTGCCCGGTAACTTCACCTGTTTTATCCCATGAGCCTGTTGTTTGATACCCTACTGAGCTGATCACCGGCCCGGCCTGCGAATCGATCCTTACCTCAATCTCGCCATCATAATCTTTCGAAGCATATTTATAAGCAAACTTGCTGATATTGGTAAGGTCTATATTCCTGAACAGTACAAATGATTTATGATTACCTGCCGAAAGATCGTTTTTAAAACGGTTAAAACCTTTCAACTCATCGGCATATACAGCCTTAACAGCAGCATTCCGCAAAACCACCATATCTGTAGCCTTCAGCGGGCCAACAACTTTACCACCCTTATCAGTATAAGATGCCAGCAATGTATATTCGCCCCGCGGTTCGGCATCATTAAATTTCAAGTTGAGTGTACCGGTTAAAGGCAGCGGCAATACAGGGCTCTTTTTATCGGTAAGCGAAAAAATGTATTTCACAATTTCCCTGGTATCAGCACTTGAGAGTTGCGGGTGTGCGCTCATTACATGCTCTGTACCCCAGCTACCTGCGCCTCCTGCAATTATTTTTTTAGACAACTGATCGATAGCGCCTTTTTGTGTTTTATATCGCCTGGCAATAGCCATAAAGCTTGGCCCTACCGCGGTTTTATTAATAGTATGGCACGATTTACAGTCACTACCAGCTATCAAACCTTTACCCGGATAACTTACTTCTGTAGTAGATAAAGCAGTCAGGTTTTGCGTTGTGCTATTGGCCGACGGTTGTGGATTATATAAGTAAAATAGCTTCACCTTTTTAGGGTCGATCTTACCATCTTCCTTATCGCTAACTACCACATGATAACGGAATGGTTTACCTTTCCAGATGAATGATTTATTATCGGCGCTGGCTATAGTAACTTCCGGTTTGGTATTCCCAACTCTTACAATTACCGTATCACGACCGGATAAGCCGCCTTTATCAGTAACTTTTAAAATGGTTTTATAAACACCGGGCTTAGTAAACGTATAATTTGCCGTAGGTGTGGCGGCACCAACGGTTTTGCCATCAAACAACCATTGGTAGGTGATCTTATCATCGTCATCCAGATCTTTACTATTTTGGCTGCTAAAGCTCACTTTAAGCGGGGCCTGACCTGCTATTTCCTTCTTAGCCGGAAACTCCTTCACTTCAGATGTCAGGAACTTCATCCTGTTGAACTTGTTGAAAGCTGCTGTATCCGAAATACTTGCTTTAGCAACAGGTGCGCGGTTACCTGTATTGTATTCAATTTTCACCAGACGGGCATCTTCATTTTGTGCACCATAAACCGAACCATATTCAAGCATATATAAAGCACCATCCGGACCAAACTGCATATCAATTGGTCTCCTGAAATCACCGTTGGCAGGCATAAAGGCCTCGTTGCGCAAATAATTCTCGTTCCGATCAAACCGCAGATCAATTACCCAGTTGCGCATCCAGTCGGCAACAAACAACGCGCCGTCATAATATTCAGGAAACTTATTAGGATTTTTGATATTCTTATCAAACTCATAAAAATCGCCGCCAATGGCACAACGCCCGCCCATTCCCAATTCAGGAAACTCATCCGAAGCGGCATAAGGATACCAGATCATGGCCGGGGTGGCTGGCGGTAACACATTTAAGCCGGTGTTATTGGGCGAATTATTTACCGGAGCCTTAGGATCAAAGTTTGGCCCCGGTTTAGCGTTCACAAAATCCCAATGCGAGTAAGCAAAATTATTGCCAACAAAATATGGCCAGCCAAAGTTACCAGCTTTACGAGCCTGGTTAAACTCATCATACCCACGCGGACCACGAGGTGAGTCATTACCTGCATCCGGCCCGATCTCGCCCCAATATAAAACGGATGTTTTAGGATTTACAGCGATACGGTAAGGGTTACGGCAACCCATTACATAAATTTCGGGTTTGGTTTTGGCTGTGCCTTTCGGAAACAGGTTTCCTTCAGGGATAGTATAGGTACCATCCGCTTCGGGATGGATCCGTAAGATCTTACCCTTAAAATCATTTGTATTCCCGGCGCTGCGTTGTGCATCAAGACTGTAATGCTCCGTGCCCGGCCGTTCATCCAGCGGTGCATAACCGTCGGAGGGAAACGGGCTTGAGCTGTCGCCGGTTGACAGGTACAGGTTTTTATCCTTATCCCAGGCCAGCGAACCACCGTGATGTGCACCGCTGACTTTTTGCACGGGAACTTTAAGCAGGATCTTTTCTGATTTCAGGTCAAGTACATCTGCCGGGCTCAATTTGAAGCGGGATAACTGGAAATTAAGCGGCTCAATGGTTTGCCCGGCCGGCATATAATAAATGTAAACAAACTGGTTCCTTTCAAATTCAGGATCGAGCGTGAGGCCGATTACTCCCGTACCACCTTCATAAGTGATCGGAAACTTATGGATCACTTTAAACTTGTTGGTTTTGGTGTTGTATACAGAAAAGTTTCCCATCAGCTGAGTAAAAAACACCCGGCCATCTTTGGCAGCGGCCAGTTCCATTGGCGAGGCAATATTGCTCACCAAAACAGTTTTGATAAACCGGGTTTGATCTGGCGCTACCTTTGAGTATGATTTGTTATAATCAAGCGGCTTGCCATTGCCCATAGCGTATTTTATACCGCCAAGCAATTGCCCTAAAAACAAAGGATCGCTGTAGCTCTCGTCGGTATGGCCGCAGCCTGTATAAAAAGCCCGGCCGCCATCAAACTCGTGGTACCAGGTTATAGGGTGATTTGCTCCATTGGTACCACCATCATAAGTATTTTCATCAAGGCTTGCCAGCACATGGATACCGTTATAAATAGATTTGTAGTTATACCATTCGTCGGTACGTTCCCACCTTGTTGGCAGGTTAGCTGTAGCCGGCTGACTTTTATCTGTTACATCGATGGTAGCTTTACGGATATTGGAATTATTGGGGTGGCTTGAAAAATAGGCTCCAACCAATTTGCCGTACCATGGCCAGTCGTACTCGGTATCGGCAGCAGAGTGAACACCCATAAAACCTCCACCAGCTTGTATATAGCGCTCAAAAGCAGCCTGTTCAACCGCATTAAGCACATTACCTGTGGTGCAGTTAAATACTACTGCCTGGTATTTCTTAAGGTTATCGTCATTAAAATTAGCCGAATTGGTGGTAGTATCCACATCGAAACCATTTTCATTACCTAATTTTTGAATGGCCGCTATTCCGAAGGGGATGCAGGAGTGGTGCCAGCCCAAGGTTTTTGAAAATACAAGCACACGAGGCTTATCAAACGGTTTTTTAAAGGAATAAAGCAGGAAGGTTAATCCTGTCAAAAAAACGTAGGTGAGTTTTGTTTTTAATGACATGTTTGAGATTATTATTGGTTTACGTTTAATGAACAGCCATAAAAGCAGCATTACTAAGCCCTGCTAAAAGGATTTACGTACAAAGCAAAAAATACAAATGCAGTATCGCTAAAAAAGCTGTTCAAATAATTGGCTTACACAATAATAACTATTTAAACCACTCACAGTGTATTAATTACACTTTTATTTTAAGCAGCAATGAATTTGTAATTGAATTGTTACGGGTGGGAAATTTAATTGTAGAGACGCATAATTGCGTCTCCCGCTTGTAAAACGACTCTGTATAGTTCAGAGACGCAATTATCCGTCTCTACATTAAAAAATAATCAAAAAACAACGAACCCCACAGACATCCATCCGCGGGGCTCGTACTAACCATTACAACCCAGGGCACATCAACCTAAAACATGCCCCATTATCTTCAAATACCTGGTGCTACATCTTCATAATACTCGGGTATTATCGCTTTCTGGATCAGGGTACCCTTGTGCTTTTCGAGTAATTTTTTCCACCAGAACTGGTATTTACGCGGGTACACAACCCTATCTTTATAATCGCGTTTACACAAGCCCTCGTACGAAAGTATTTTATTCATAACCTGGCGCGAATGGTCAACCACCATGTGCGATTTGGGCGTATAGCCCATAAGCCTGTTGATCTCGCGATTGGCCTTGCCAAGCAGTATCAGCTCAAAAATGTGAATGTGAAAGGTTGAAAAGCCTTTTGTTCTTAAAAACGGTCGGTGAAATGTTGCTGATTCTTTCATAAGAAAATCCCTTAGGTTAATAAATCCATGATTACTCTGTTTTTACTACTGTAAATTCTGTGCGTCGGTTAAGTTGCCTTCCGGCAGGATTGTCCTTGCCATTAGGTAATGAATTTGGTGCAACAGGCATGCTTTTTCCATACCCTTTTGCGTAAATGCGCTCACTGGTTATTCCCTGGCTTATTATATAATCCACACATGATTGCGCCCTGGCCTGCGACAGCTTGATGTTGTATTTTACGCTGCCTATCGAATCTGTATGTGCCCCAAGCCTTACAATTATCTTAGGGTTATCCTTCATAATGGTAACCAGGCTATTAAGTACCGTTTTAGATTCGGGCCTTAATGTCGCCTTATTGAAATCATACAAAATATTATTGATCACTATAGGTTTATCCTTTTCAAAGGCTTGCAAACAGATCTCGGCGTTGTAAAGCGTATCATTACTCATTTGCCCGCTTACAGGAATTGGCAGCACTTTAGTGAAGTAGCCTGTTTTTTCGAGCTTTAAATTGTACGGCCGCTTTGAGGTTACTGCGAAAGCATATTTGGCGTCGGCCCCGGTGGTTAACTCTTTCAGGGTTTTCTTTGTAAGCGAATCAATAAAACTAACCTTAACACCGGCTAATGGCTTATGAGTTTCACAGTCGGTAACTATGCCTGCCAAAACAAAGCTTTTGTTATGCACCTCAAACAGGTTTAAACAGCAGTCCGACTCCCTGTCCGAGCTGATATACCATTTGTTAGCATCTTTATTATCGGGAACAAAATAAAGGTCATCTTTTGCCGAGTTCATAGGGTACCCCATGTTTACCGGAGCAACCCAATTACCAACATCACCTTTACTTTCAAAAAAATCAAAACCTCCTAAGCCGATAAATCCTTTTGAACTGTATATCAACCTCTTTTCACCGGCATTATAATATGGGGCCTGCTCATCACGATCTGTATTAATGCTGCTGCCCAGGTTCACGGCGTTTGTAGCCTCGCCGTCATCACCAAGGTCACTCACCCAAATATCATCTCCGCCAAAACCGCCGGGTTTGTTTGATACAAAAAACATTCGCTTTCCGTCGGCAGTGATAAACGGCTGTATCGAGTTGTAGCCGTCAGCATTAACGTTATTACCCAGCTTATGCAATGGCAACCAGGTGCTATCCTGCTTTTGGGCAAAATAAATACTATGGTAAACTTTGCTGCCTTCTTTATACCAACGGGTAAGGTACATTCGTTTACCATTCGGTGTTAATGAAGGCGTTCCGTATTCAGTTTCCTTTTTGGCATCGTTATCTTTTAAGGTAACAACCTGTGGTTTTAACCCATTGGCGGCATTGGCTGTGTAAATACGGTTGATATGCTTTTTATCATCCTTTGCAAAGCGCGACGAGGTGAACATAAAGTTGTCGCCCACTTGCAGCAACGCATAGTCCGAGCCATCTGAATTCCAGTCACCTTTTAGTTTTACGGCTTCAAGCAGCTGCGGATATTTGTATTGTTCTTTAGCGAAATTACAGTTGGCTATTTCCTTATTAGCTATGGCCTTGTACTCGTCGGCTTTGTCATAACCCGCATTAAACTGCTGCAACTCGGTAATGGCATCATCAAAGCGCTGGATGGCGCGGAGACACACCCCGTGCCAAAGCCTTGCCAGCGGATAGGTTGCCGCATCGGGGGCATCAACAGTCTTTTTATACCAGCCTTCGGCCTCAATATAATTTTCATATAGCCTGTATGATTCGGCCAGCCTGTAGCTTACATACGTGGCATCAGATGGCTTATCCTTTTTAGGTGCCTTGTTCATGGTTTGAAACGGCACCTCTTTATTTTGCAGCAGGTTCATACCTTCTGCAACCTTACGGTAATAAAAGGCAGCTTCGTAATAGTCCTTATCCCCAAATGCCCTATCGCCCAGGTTACGAAAATCCTTACCGTACTGGCCAAAACATGTTAAGGTTATGGCCGATAAGAAAATAGTTATAATTATAGCTCTCATAGTTAAGCAATTAAAGCCTTGGGCAAACAGGTTCAGGTTCTTGCACGCGTTTGCGGAATATATAGCTCAGGGATAGTTCAAAACCGCCATTGCCACCTGTAGCGCGGTTTAAGGATGATGTGTTTACATCATAACTTGCACCTATGATCAGGCTCTTTACATGGTAACCAACATCGGCCACCGCGGCATCTTTAAAGCGGTACAGAATACCTAAGATGAGCCCGTTATCGTTTTGAAATTTAAACTCAGAGTAAGCACCTACACCTTTGATATCAGCATATTGCTGTTTGATATAAACGGCGTTAGGAGTCAGGTCGAAAAAATCAGATGCTTTGATCTTTAAACCGCCGTGAACGGTATACCTGATCGGTATTTTCCCGCCTGATGTTGCCGAAAAGGCATCTTTAGGTCGGGACAAGTGGCCTACGCTAACACCTCCAAAAGCATTTACATCTTTAAAAGGGTCGCCATCATAATAAAAGATCCCTGCGTTGGCATCAAATACAGTGCTATTGGTGGTATTAAAATTTTCAAAGCTTGGCATGTTTGGATCAAAACCGCCTATGGGGCTATATTGACTACCAAACTGCAGTTTGTTCATATCAAAACTACGATTGATGATACCGGCCTGTACACCAAAGCTTAAACGCTGGTTACCATCGGCCGAGATAGAAATAGCGTATCCCAAAGCGCCATAGGCACTCAGATAATTGAAAGTGTGCCCCCCCGACGACTGGTCAAGGATATTGACACCCAGGCTCATCTTATCTGTTGTACGCATATCAGCTGATATGGCAGCTGTTTGATAGGCATTATTGATGGTTGCCCACTGGCTTTTAAAGTTAGCGTTCACACGCGAATCGCCGTTGATAACTCCGGCTAATGCAGGGTTGAGCCATAACGGATAAGCGTAGTACTGTGAAAAATGCGGGTCAACCTGGGCTGATAACCGTCCTGCTACCACAATAAGAAGCAGCAGGGTAACAATTGTGATTTTATTTCTCATCGTAGTAGATTGATAGTTCCTTTTCTTTTGATCACTTCTCCGTCGTTTAGCGTAGCCTCAACGTAGTACACATATACACCTACTGGCTGCGCCTTGCCTTTATAAGTTCCATCCCATCCGGCCGACTGATTGGTAGATTTGAAAATCAATCCACCCCACTGATCGTATATGGACATATTCATGCCTTTGATCACGGTGCCAAATACCAGGAACGTATCGTTATTGCCATCGCCATTAGGGCTAAAGGCGTTAGGGATAAATATGCTGTTACCAAGCGGATTGGTTGTTGTACCTGTTACCGCTGCCGAGTTATCGCTCAATTCACAACCGGATGCTCCCAGTGCCCTCACTACAATGGTGGCGCTTTGCAGCGGCTGCAGGTTATCAACCTTAAAGGTTAGCGCTGTACCAACACTGCTGAAAGTTGAGCCATTATTCATGCTGATCTCGTATCCGGTTGCTCCGGCTACGGCCTGCCAGCCAAAGGTTATACTTACTGCAGTAGTTTCGGTAACGTTAACTGATGGTGCCGCAAGTTTCTGCAATACCTGTACAGTTACCGCGGTACGTGTGCCCGAGTTACAACCTCCGCTGTTTGATGCTTCGGCATAGTAGGTTGTAGTTTGATTTAGTGCAGGAGTTGTGAAACTATCGCCGGTAGCCAATGCTGTTCCGCCGGTTGCATTATCGTACCACTTAATGGTGACATTTGCAGTACTGTTTACAGTAAGCGTAGCTGTGCTGCCCGGACAAATCCCGGCGTTTGGCCCGTTTACCGTAGGTGCAGTCGGAGCGCCAAGTATGGTTACCGTTGCAGATGCCCTGGCAGGTGAGCTACAGCCAGTACCATTAACCGCTTCCACATAATAAGTAGTACTTGCAGTTAACAAAGGTGTGGTAAAGTTTGTACCTGTATTAACCGGGGTACCACCTGTAGCTGCTGTATACCAGTTATAGCTAAAGCCTTGTTGTGGGTTTGAGATACTTATCAATACCTGCGATCCGCCACAAGCCGTTTGAGCGTTGTTAACCAGCAGTGGTGTTGACGGCGGTGCCGAAATAGTAACCTGAACACTTGCTGCTGATGAGCTTGCGCATGATCCGTTGCTGGCATCAACATAGAAGGTTGTATTTGCCTGGATAGGATCGGTGGTATAAGTCGGTCCGGTAAATAGCAGGTTGGTACGTGATGCATTACTATACCATTTGTAAATGATATTGGCCTGCGGCGATTGTACCGACAAAGTAGCTGTACTTCCGCTGCACACAGGCACATTGGCTAATGCAGGCACCGGCGTATTTGGCTGCGGAACAATAATCACATTCACAGCCAGTCTTGCCGAAGCATTACAGCTTTGGCTATTTGAAGCCTGTACATAATAGGTAGTATTTGCAGTTAATACAGGCGTTGTAAACGCTGTGCCTGTGTACAGCGAGCTGCCGCCGGTTGCTGCGCTATACCAATTGTATGTAGTAGCTGCATCGGGATTACTGATATGGATTGTGGCTGCATTGTTTTGACATACAGACAGATCTGCCGCTACTACCTGTGGTGCCGGAGTGGTGGTAGTGCTTATGGTTACCTGCACTGCGGTACGTGTGGTTGAAGCACAACTGCCGTTGCTTACCGCTTCAACATAGTAAGTTGTAGCTGCAGTAAGCGGTGGCGTAGTGTAAGTTGCGCCGGTGAATACAGGTGAACCACCGGTTGCAGCTGTATACCAGTCAAAGCTTACGTTAGGTGTTGTACTGGTTGCAGTAAGTGCTATAGTACTACCTGAACATACGGTGGTATTTCCACCACCCTGTGCGGTTACCGTAGGCGCGGTTGGTATTTGATTTACATTAATACTTACAGAAGTACGACCTGTTGATGTACAACCGGTGCTGTTCACCGCCTCGGCGTAGTAAGTTACATTACCTGCCAGTGCCGGTGTATTGAAGCTTGTACCGGTAAACAATGGTGTGCCTCCGGTAGCTGCACTATACCAGTTATAGGTAAAGCCTGCCTGTGGATTTGAAATATTAAGTGTTACAATACTGTTAACACAAGTTTGTACCGTGCTGCCATTGGTAATTACCGGTGCTGACGGCGCAGCCTGGATGCTTACCTGTGCTATTGTAAGGTTAGCGCTTTGGCAGCCAGATGCATTTACAGCTGCAACATAATAAGTTGCATTAGCGGTAATTGGCCCGGTTACGTAAGTTGTGCCCTCAAACAATTTTGTAGTTTGAGATGCTGTACTGAACCACTGATAAGTAATACCCGCTACAGGCGACTGAATCTTCAATGTAGCAGGTGAGCCTAAACAAACTTGCGTGTTATTGCTTGCCAATATTGGATCGGCAGGCAATGGGTTAACAGTTACTTTTACCTGGGTACGGGCAGATGCATTACAATTACCTGCCTGAGCTGCCTCTACATAATAAGTAGCATCGGCAGTTAAAACAGGTGTATTAAACTGCGTACCTGTGTACAACAAGGTTCCCCCGGTTGCAGCAGTGTACCAGCGGTAAACCACTCCTGTTACAGGGTTAGCGATACTCAGGCTGGTTGATTCGCCTTCGCACACGTTAAGGCCACCTGCACTTGCCTGTATAACCGGAGCGGTTGGTATGGGCTGCACGGTAATATCGGCACGGGCGCGGGTTGGACTTGTACATCCCGAACTGTTTGACGATTCAACAAAGTATGATACATCGGCAGTTAGATTGTTTATAGTAAATATCGGCCCGGTAAATACGGGAGCGCCGCCTGTTGCTGCTGTGTACCATTTGTAGGTTAAGCCGTTAACCGGGTTATTGACGCTCAATGTAGCACTGCCGCCGCTGCATACATTAGTGGTAGCTGCGCTTAATACAGGAGCAGTAAGCGTATTGGTTACAGTTACATCAACCGCTGTACGCGCGCCATTATTTGAACAGCTTGTGGTAGCATTGGTAGCCTGCACATAGTAAGTTACATCCTGGGTTATGGCTGCAGTAGGATAAGTATTACCGGTATGCAATACAGTACCGCCGGTTGCGCTTGCAAACCACTCATAATTAACACCTGCAACCGGGTTAAGCACGGCTAAAGTAGCGGTACTGCCCGGACAAACCTGTACGCTGGCTGATTGCACGCCCGGTGCTGCCGGACGAGGGTTTACGGTAATGGTAGCTTTTGTACGCAACGGGCTTACACAGCTGCCGTTAGTGATCTCGGCATAATAGCTAACCGTAGCAATTGGTGTTGCCTGGTAATTTGCACCGGTGAATACTAAAGTACCGCCAGTTGGTGCATCATACCAGTTCACAGTAGCACCTGCTGCATTGGTTACAGATAAGGTAACTGCATCACCCGAGCAAACTGATACTGCGTTTTGTGCAAGTATTGGATTTACCGGGGCCGGTGTTACGTTTGCCGTAGCTGCAACCCTGTTAGGATTAGGACAATTGTTTGAGGTGCGGCTACTTTCTACATAAAAATTAGTAGTGGCATTTAATGCAGCTGTAGTATAATTAATGCCTGTGTGCAGCAAGGTGCCTCCCACCGCTGCCGAGTACCATTTGTAAGTAACACCTGCAACCGGGTTAGCTACCGTAAATGTTGCTGTACCGCCTGCACATATATTGTCTGTTTTTGCAGTAAGCTGAGGTATTGGAACCTGTTTGGTTGCGTAGTAAATATTTAATGAATTAAATAGCGATAAAGTTGTGGTTAACCTAACTTCTATCGCGTTATAAGCAGCCCTCGGCACAAATTTCACTAAAGCTGTTTGGCTGCCTGTAAGTATGGTTATTTTGATCAGCGTGCTGCTTAAGGCAACCCTGTCATTGTTATCGGTATTGCCATTGAATGAACCTATTTGCAGCTGGCCTAATAAACCAACTGATGTAAGGTTAACCGGTACTTTTATTTTCACGGTTACGGTATCGCCGGCAAGGCCTGCATCGCCAAAAATCAGTTTCTGGCCTACATAACCTACAGCACCAACACCAAGCGTAAGCTGGCTGAAGTTAACTGTATCAATATCTACTGCGTTATCAGGATTTGTAACACCGCATAGCAAGCAAGCTACACCACTGGTAGTATTGGTTTGGGTGGATGCAAAGTCGCACGAAGTAGAGAATACCGGGTTAACAATTACAGTTACAGGTGTACGGGTTGTGCTGATACAGCCTGTTGCGTTTGATACCGCCTCAACATAATATGTTGTATTGGTAGTTAAAGCCGGTGTAGTAAAGTTTGCCCCTGTATGAACCGGGGTACCACCGTTAGCAGTGCTATACCAGTTAAAGGTAACATTAGCAGTTGTTGAACTGGCCGATAACTGAGCTGTTTGTCCGGATGTGATCTGTCCGCCAACCGGAACTACGGTGATAGTTGGAGCAACTGGGGTTGGGTTAACAATAACATCGGCTTTGGCGCGGTTTGCACTTGTACAGGTACCGGTAGCTGCCTCAACGTAGTATGATGTGTTAGCAGTCAAAGCCGGGGTAACATATTGCGCGCCTGTATGTACCGGAGTACCTCCCGTTGCTGTAGTATACCAGTTAAAGGTAACACCAGGTTGTGTTGACGAAGCAGTTAAAGTAACTGTAGAACCAGAGCATGTTTGCGTACTTGCCTGTGAAACTGTAGGAGTAACAGGAGTTGCGGTTACATTGGCTGTTACTTTTGTACGGCTGCTGCTGCTGCACTGGCCTCCATTTGCAGCTTCAACATAATAAGATGTAGTAGCAGTTAAAGCCGGAGTAGTAAAGCTGTTGCCTGTAATTATTGAAGTACCACCTGTAGCCGAAGCATACCAGGTATAAGTAACGCCATTAACCGGGGTTACAGCGAAGGCGGCAGGCTGACCCGCGCAAACTGTTGTATTTGGTACGGCCACAACCGGAGCAGCCGGTGGCGCAGTAACATTTACTTGTACTGGCGTACGAACAGCCTGCGAACAACCATCGGCAGTGCGGCTGGCTTCAGCATAATAGGTTGTTGATGTGGTTAATGCCGGGGTAGTAAATGTAGCACCGGTAAACACTGGTGAACCACCGGTGGCAGATGTATACCACCTCACAGTTACGTTTGCAGGAGCAGTGGCCGTTAGCGTAGCCTGTGTGCCAGAGCATGCGGTAACCGGAGATGCGGCAATAACAGGAGCCGGAACTGATTGAGATGCATCATATACATTGAGGGCGCTAAATACCCCGGCAAGCGCTGCGTTTAGTCTGATCTCTACCCTATCGAACGTATGGGCTGCTTTAAATGCGACCCTGAAACGATTGGTACCGCTTAGTAACTGAATGTTGATCAGCGAACCATTTACGCTGAAGTAGTCGTTATTAAAGGCTGCACCGTTGTAGGTACCTATTTGAATTTGAGACAATACGCTGACACTGGCAAGTGTTCCCGGAACGCCTAATTCAACTATTACGCTATCGCCTGCAATACCTGTATTGGCAAAACGCAGGGTTTGGCTGGCGTATGAATTGACTAATCCAATCGGAACATTTAACTGGGCAAAGGTATTACGGTCTGCGTCAACAGATCCGCCGGCATTCAGCACACCGCATCCCACGCACAGTAACCCACTTGTGGTATTGGTTTGGTCGATAGCGGCGTCGCAAGGTACAGGGTTTGAGCCCTGCTGATTTACGGTAACTATACCGGTTGCCCTGGTTGCCGATTTTACACCGGTTGCCGGAATAGATGATTCTGCATAATAAATGGTATTGGCAAACTGCGGCGGCGTGGTATATGTAGCACCAGTAAAGATGCTTGTACCTCCTGTTGGAGTGGTAAACCAGTTAAATACCGCTCCCGGCGTAGTTGATGAAGCAGTGAACGAGGTGGTTTGTCCCTGACTAACGGTGGTAGTAGGCGGTGTCACGTTTACATCAGGTATCACAACAGGTTGCACACTAATAATTACCGGAGTACGCGTAGCCGATACGCAATTACCCAGCGCTGTGCCTGCGTAGTAGGTTTTAGTAGCTGTTAAAACCGGGGTAACGTAAGGATTACCTGTAAATACAAGGTTGCCACCAGTTGGCGCATCAAACCATTGTATAGTTGCACCATTACTGGCGGTAGCATTTAAAGTAGCTGTTTGCCCGGCAGTGATAGTTACATTTTGAGCGGTTACTGTTGGTGCCGGCGGAGCATCGTCAACAATAACATTTACCGGGAACCTTACGGTCGATGCGCATGAACCACGGCTGTATTCTACATAATAAGTGGTATTGGCATTTAAGGCCGGTGTTGTATATGATGCGCCTGTATGTACAACTGTACCACCTACCGGTGCATTGTACCAGGTAAATGTTCCGTTGGCAGGAGATGTAATATTGATCACCGCGCTGCTGCCTTTACAAATTTCTGGTGCAGTTGGGTTAAATATTGGTTTAGGGAATTGTTGCGCTGCGTAGTAGATATTTAAAGGTGTAAGCAGGCTTGCAACTCCTGAATTTATTTTTACGGTAATGCGGTCGTAAGCTCCGGTTGCCGGAATATAAACCGCGTATTTATTCGAGCTGCCTGCAAGCAGGTACACTTTAATTAAAGCATTGTTAAGTGCAACGGTTGAGGTTGGAGTGGCACCGTTAGCCAGCGTTACCTGGATATTACCCAAAACAGCCGCGCTCAACAAGCCATTAGGGTTTTGCAATACCAGTTTAATGGTATCGCCTGCAAAACCCGGCTGTTGAAAACGAAGCTCCTGTTGGGCATATCCACCTAACAAACCGGCTAAAACGTTGACGGTTGATGCCGTTGTTGTATCGGCATCGGTTGCAAGCAATTCATTGGTTACACCGCAACCAAGGCAAATACCGTTAACAGTAATAGTTTCCTGGTTAGCAAATGTACAAGGTGCGTTAGTGTTAATGGTTACATTAATAGTGATTGCTGTGCGGCTGGCGGATGTACAGCCAGTGCTGTTAACAGCACTTACATAATATGTAGTATTACTGTATAACAAAGGCGTTTCAAAAGTTGTACCCGTAAATACCGGGGTTGCAGCGTTAGCAGATGTATACCAGTTATAAGTAACGCCGGTTTGTGTATTGGTAACCCCAATAGTTGTTTTTTGCCCTGCCGCTACCGATGTGTTATTGGCCGATAAAGTTGGATTAGCAGGAAGCGGAACAACGGTAACATCGGCCTGGGTGCGTTGGGCACTTGTACAGCCGCCTGCATTTACTGTTTCTACATAATAGCTTGTGTTATTGTGTAAAGCTGCGGTTGTGTAGGTTGGGCCGGTAAATACAGGTGTACCACCTGTTGCAGTTGTATACCAGTTATACGTATTTCCCGCAGCGGGGGTAGTTACTGCTAATGTTGCAACACTACCATCGCAAATACTTACGCTTGTTGCATTAAGGGCAGGTGCTGTTGGTGGCGGAGCCAAAGTTGCCGTAACCTGGGTACGGGTGGTGCTGATACAGCTCGTGCCCGACACTGCTTCAACAAAATAATTGGTGGTAGCATTGATAGCAGCAGTTGTAAAGCTGTTACCTGTGTGTACAAGGGTGCCGCCCGTTGCTGCCGAATACCAGTTATAAGTTACCCCATTAACAGAAGTCACATTAAATGTTGCTGTTTGGCCTGTACAAACAGTTACGTTTGGTGCAGCTACAACAGGTGCTGTTGGGATGGGAACCACATTGATAGTAACAGGAGTACGAACTGCCTGGGTGCAACCATCAGCGGTACGGCTTGCTTCAGCATAATAAGTTGTTGTAGCGCTGAGGGCCGGTGTAGTGTAGTTAGCCCCCGTGCCGACAGCCGTGCCGCCGGTAGCCGAAGTATACCATTTTACAGTCACGTTAGCCGGGACAGTAGCACTAATTGCAACCGGCGCGCCTGAACAGGTTGTTACCGGCGAAACCGCAATAACCGGGGCTGCCACCGATTGAGAAGCATCGTAAATATTCAAGCTGCTGAATACGCCAGCCAAAGCAGCGTTCAGCCTAACCTCTACCCTATCGAAATTGTGAGTTGCTTTAAACGCCACCCTGAAACGACTGGTGCCGCTCAATAACTGGATATTGATCAGTGATCCGTTTACATTTACATAGTCGTTATTAAAAGTAGTGCCGTTGTATGTACCTATCTGAATTTGTGAAAGTACACTTACACTGGCTAAAGTTCCGGGAACGCCCAATTCAACAACAACGCTGTCGCCGGCAAGACCAGGATTAGTAAACCTTAGTGTCTGACTTGCATAAGCGTTCAGTAATCCAACCGGAACTGATAATTGCGAGAATGTATTCCTGTCTGCATCAACCGAACCTGTTGCGTTGAGTACACCGCAGCCCACACAAAGTAAACCGCTTGTGGTGTTAGTTTGGTCGATAGCGGCATCGCAAGGTACAGGGTTTGAAGCCTGTTGATTGATAGTTACCGCGCCTGGCGCTCTTGTAGTTGATTTTACACCTGTAGCAGTTACTGTAGCTTCGGCATAATAAGTAGTGTTAGCAAATTGCGGCGGCGTAGTATAAGTAGCACCTGTAAAGATGCTTGTACCGCCGGTTGGCGTAGTAAACCAGTTAAAGGTTACACCTGGTGTAGTTGACGAAGCAATGAACGAAGTTGTTTGTCCTGCGTTCAGCGCAACTGTTGGTGGTGTTACCGATACAGTAGGTATAACTATAGGCTGTACGGTAATATTAACCGGCGTACGGGTAGCCGATACGCAACTGCCCAGAGCGGTACCTGCATAATAAGTTTTATTGGCGGTTAGTACAGGAGTCACAAACGGATTGCCTGTATGTACCAGGTTACCGCCGGTTGCTGCATCATACCATTGTATGGTAGCGCCATTACTGGCTGTGGCATTCAAAGTAGCTGTTTGTCCGCTGGTGATCGTTACATTTTGGGCGGTAACGGTTGGCGCGGCCGGAACATCATCAACCAAAATGGTAACCGGGAACCTTACAGTACCTGCGCAAGTGCCGCGGGTGTATTCAATATAATAAGTGGTATTGGCATTTAATGCAGGCGTTGTATATGATGCACCGGTATGTACCGAAGTGCCGCCTGTTGGCGTAGTATACCAGGTAAATGTTCCGTTGGCAGGCGATGTGATATTGACTACCGCACTGCTGCCCTTACAAATTTCAGGAGCGGTTGGGTTAAATACCGGTTTCGGGAATTGTTGTGAAGCATAGTAGATATTGAGCGGGGTCAACAAACTGGCAACACCCGAATTGATGCTTATCGTGATCCTGTCATAAGCACCGGTTGCCGGGATATAAACCGCGTATTTATTTGAGCTGCCCGCAAGCAGAAATACTTTTATCAGCGCGTTATTAAGCTGGTAGCTTGCTGTTGTAGTGGTACCATTGGCAAGTGTTACACCAATATTACCCAAAACAGCTGCTCCTAATAAGCCATTGGGGTTTTGTAGTACCAGTTTAATGGTGTCACCTGCAAAACCCGCTTGTTGAAAGCGCAATTCCTGCTTAACGTTTCCGCCTAATAACCCGGCTAATACATTGATGGTTGAGGCAGTAGTAGTATCAGCATCTGTAGCCAACGCCGGATTAGTGACGGTACAACCTAAACAAAGGCCGTTTACAGTCATCGTTTGCTGGTTGGCAAAAGTACAAGGCGCGTTGGTGTTGATAGTTACGGTAATAGTAACAGCTGTACGGTTTGCTGATGCGCAACCGGTACCATTTACGGCACTTACATAATAAGTTGTGTTATTATATAACAGAGGTGTTTGAAATGTTGTACCTGTAAATACCGGTGTACCTGCATTTGCAGATGTATACCAGTTATAAGTTATACCAGCCTGCGGACTTGTTACGCTGATGCTTGTTTTTTGCCCTGCAGCAATTGAAGCATTTGCTGCAGATACCGTTGGATCGGCAGGAAGCGGTGTAACTGTAACTGTTGCCTGTGTACGTGTAGCGCTGTTGCAGCCCCCTGCATTTACAGCTTCAACATAATAAGTTGCGTTAGCTGTTAAGGCTGATGTAGTGTAGGCAGCTCCCGTAAATACAGGAGTGCCTCCGGTTGCAGCAGCATACCAGTTATAAGTAGTACCTGCCACGGCGCCGCTTACCGATAATGTAGCCACGTTACCACTACAAATGGTAACATTAGCAGCGGTAAGTGTTGGTGCAACGGGTGGTGGGGTTATATTAGCAGTTACCTTGGTACGGGCTGCACTGGCACAGCTTCCACCTGCAACTACTGCTTCTGCATAGTAGCTTGTTGCGGCGGTTAAAGCCGGTGAAGTAAAGCTATCGCCGGTGTGCAGTAATGTACCGCCGGTAGCGGCGCTATACCAGTTTATGGTAACGCCGGCTACACTGGTGGCGGTAAACGTAGCGGTTTGCCCTGAACAAACGCTAACAGTATTGTTGGCTATAACCGGAGCAGCCGGCACAGCGTTTACAGTAACGGTTACTTTGGTTCGGTCCGACTCGTCGGTGCATCCGCTGCGCATGGCGGCAACGTAATAGGTTGCCGAAGCTGTTAAAACAGGTGTTGTAAAGGCAGCCCCTGTAAATACCGGAGATCCGCCTGTTGCTTGTGTATACCAATGAAACACAGTATTAGGTACGGCGGTAGCTGTAAAAGTAGCTGTAGTACCGGTACAGATCTGCGCATCGTTTGATGCTACATTATTTATTTTAATTACCGGCTTGGCAATCAACCGCTGTATCTCATATAAATCCAGGGTGGATAATACATTGGCGACGCCGCCTAATCTTAACTGAACCCGGTCAAATACTTTACCAGGTACAAAAGTGATCACCACCTTTCGCCTGTTGTTGGTTAAATCGAGCAACCGAAGTTGCAGTAATGATGAACTTAAAAAGGTTTGATCATTATTGTCTGTATTACCGTAAAAGGTATTCACCGATGAGCCGGTGAGCAGGCCTACCTGAAGCAAGGCCTCAGGTACCGAAAGTGTTAACCTTACCGAGTCGCCAACTATTGATGGATTGGAGAATATAACTGTTTGCTGTGCGTAGGCTCCTAATAGGCCTACACCTGCATTTAAAGTAGATGCAGTGTTCAGATTTCCGTCGATAGCGTTTTGCGGATTTACAACCCCGCCCACATTAAGTCCTAAATTCAGCAAACCCGAAGATATACCGTGCAATTCATCTATAGCAGTATTACAGGTAGCCGGGCCTGCCGTGGTCACAAACCCTTCATATAAATATAAAGTGCCGAGTGCCCCTACCAAACCACCGTTAAGTGTAACCCTGATCTTATCGTATGCGCCGGTTGGAGCAAAACTTAACTCAACCTGGTTATTGTTACTCAATAAAGATATGAGCGTAGCTGCCGAAACCGGGCTCCCAACCGGTGTGGTACCATTATAAGCTTGTAACGAAACCCCACCTAAAGCGGTAAGGCTTAAAAGATTATCGCCTGTGCCCAATTTTACGGATACCGGTGTACCCGCAGCTTTTTGCCCTCCCGGAAACGAAAGGTCCTGATAACTTTGCGCGGCAAGGCCTACAGCTACGTTTAAGGTAGAGTAAGTTTGCAAATTACCGTCAACAGCATTACCCGGATTGGTCACCGTACAGCCAAGGCACAATAACCCGCCCGCTCCCGGTTGCTGCGCGTTAGCGTAGGTACGCACTCCCGACGGGTTTACCGGTGGAGTAGTTGTTGTTGAGCCTACAGTGAGCGCAATTTTTGTTCTTTCCGATTCATCGGTACAACCTGTACGCGAAGCCGATACATAATAATTGGCAGATGCTGTAAGTGCAGGTGTTGTGTAACTTGGCCCGGTAGCCACCGCCGATCCGCCGGTTGCCTGGGTGTACCAATGAAATGTGGTATTAGCAACAGCATTTGCAGTAAGCGTAGCCGTTGAACCTGAATTGATCTGGGCAGTTACGCCCAGCGCATTATTAATTTTTGCAACAGGCCTTGGTATCAACCTAACAGCCTCGTAAAGATCAAGCGTTGATAATACATTCGCTACACCGCCAAGGGTAAGCTGCACACGGTCAAAAACATTTGCTGGCGAAAAAGTTATGGTAACCTTTCGCCTGTTGCTGGTCAGATCAAGTAACCGCAAGTTTAGAAGCGACGCGTTTATGGCTGTTTGATCATTGTTGTAAGTATTACCAAGATAAGTTGCTACAGAAATGTTCGACAGCAGCCCTACATCTATTAACGACTGCGGAATTGACAAGGTCATTCTTACCGAATCACCTATTACCGAAGGGCTGCCATATATAATAGTTTGCTGTGCATAAGCACCAAGTAAACCCACACCTGCATTTAAAGTAGATGCAGTGTTAAGGTTACCATCAATAGCATTCTGCGGATTTGCTACGCCGCCCACATTAATACCAAGCCCAAGCAAGCCCGACGATATACCGTGTAATTCATCAATTGCTGTACTACAAATACCAGCCCCGGTACCGGTAGTAAAAGCATCATATAAATAAGTGTTCGCCAAAACGCCGGCTAAGCCTCCGTTAACGGTTACCCTTATCCTGTCATAAGCCTGGGCCGGAGTTATGCTTACTTCAACCTGGTTGTTATTGCTTAAAGCCGTTAATAATGTTGCAACTGCTACCGGCGTACCAACAGCAGTATTGCCGTTGTATGCCTGTAAAAAAACACCTCCAAGTGCTGTAAGGCTCAATAATTTATCACCTGAACCTAATTTAACAGTTACAGGCGTGCCCGATGATTTCGGGCTCTGAAATATTAATTCCTGGTAGGTTTGTGCGGCAACGCCAACAGTTACATTTATAGAGGAAAATGTTTGGATATTGCCATCTGCCGCATTTGCGGCGTTTAATACGGTGCAGTTTACACAGGCAACACCCGTTGCGCCGTGTTGCTCGGCATTGGCATATGTCCGTTGTGCATACGCATATTTAATATTAAACAATGCCAATAAAATAAATAACGCTAAAGAAGCGTTCTTGATAAAGGCGAGGTTTTTCATAGGCATAGATATTTGAAATCAACTTCGTAAAGCTAAATCAAGCCTATGCAATACAAAAAAGGCTTTTCATTCATTAAAAACCATTCCGGCCATATTATTCAGTATTCGTACCGGTCTGTTCATTCTGTTTTGTATATTCATTTCCTGTTCATTTTATTCATTAACGAAATACAACCTAAAGGAATATCATTTCCGATAAAATATAAATCCTTTTCCGATTAACGTACGTATTATTGACGTAAACTAAATATGTAAAAATATTTGTTTAGCCATGTATTAACAATGTCCCGTTACCCCAGGGAATTACTTGAGCCTTTTACATTTTTAATTAAGTTTTCAATTGTTATTTGCTGATACGACTATTGCTATTTTGTTTGACTGACTTATATAGTTAATAATATTTCACTTTTTAAACCTTTACCAATGCATCTATTTTCGACTTATCATTTTGATCTTTTAAAGAAAGAACTAACCGAAAAAGCGGGCATGGCTTATATTACCCCTGCCGATTGTAAGGCCTTGTCGTTAATGCTATTCAACAAAACTCAAAAAAGCATAAGTGAAACCACATTAAAGCGGATATTTGGTTTTGCGTTTAGCAAGTTTACCCCATCGCTGTTCACCATGAATGCGTTAGCCGAGTTTTGCGGCTATACAGGCTGGGATGGATTTTGCCAAAGCCGGCAAAAAACGATTGTCAAGAAGGAGAATCATGTATATAAGCCAGGAAGGATAACCGCCAAAGCAGACCGGATCACTAATTTCACCCTGCAAACCCAAATGAATCATTCTGGTATACCATTTCAATATACCATTCCGCGAAATTTCATTAACGAACAATTGTCCATATTTATGCAGCAGCCTTATACTGCTACTGTATTTACCGCTCCGGCTGGTTATGGCAAAACAATTGGACTGTGCCATTGGGTGAAAGATTTGATAAAAGCCAACACACAAAAAGATGAGAAGGACCTGATATTGTTCTTTAACGGTAATACCCTCAACTCATCACTTCAAAACATCCATCTTAACCACTGGCTAACAGGGCTTATCGGGCTTTCGCCGGATGAAGATCTGGAAGGACTGGCTGACATCGTTGAAGACTTTAACGGCCGTTTCATTTTGGTTATTGATGGTTTCGATGAATTTCATTTCAAGAACAATACTTTTGAAACTGTATTTAATCAATTGGCCGATATCATAGCTATGTATCACAAATATCCATGGTTTAAAGTGATATTGGCCATGCGTTCATCAACCTGGAGCAATTTCAGGGAAGACATTATAGCCAAACCCGATGTATGGTTTACGGGCTTCATGATGGATAGCAGCCAAAAACTTAATGTACCGTTATTCACCTCCGAACAAATCAAAAAACTTTGTGATAATATAAACCCCAATATTGCCCATGATATAACTTTACCTATTATTGACAAGCTAAGCCATCCTCTTTACTTTCAGTATTATTATCAGCGTTACAGCGATAATTTTAGCTTAAATCATTTTACCGATCTTACCAACTATGACCTTGTAAGCTCAAATTATTATCACAGTGTTTATAAAGGGCATTACGCCATTGAAAAATTACTGCTCATCACTGGCATCATTAATCAGATGGATACCGATAACAAGGTATATGAGGTTGGCAAAATAAAGGTTTACGAGCTGATCAAAAAGTATGGCTCTGCTTACCAGGAAATGATTAACGCCGGCATACTTGAAGAGTTAAACCTTTCGCGCGAAAACAGGCTAAATTTTATTGTTAAAATGGCCGACGAAGCTACGCTCGAGTATTCACTGGCAATGATACTCATGTATAATAACAATTATATATTTGATGATAACCTTATAAACCTAACCGACATTGTATTTAGCCGCGATAAAAAACTGCCTATTATAAAGTGGTTTATTTATAATGCTATTCACAAGGACTACAAATTCGACATCAAGGCGCTCCTCAACGTACAGCTGCTGCCAAATGAAAAATCAGAGATCATAAGCTTCATTGGCGAGTTACTTAAAATACAACATGTAAGTGCACGCATGACTGAGCGCATGGAGGATTTGTTTAAACAGATATGCAGCGAAGATTTCTTTAATTATTTTATCAGTCTTGAGTTTGTTGATATTGGCTATGAAGAGGTACTGGAAACATTTTTACATTTCCGTTTATCAAACCAGCAACAAATATTGATAAAAACCTGCCTTGCTGTTATTGCAGTGATGCAGCTTGATTTAACAAAGATCGAAAAACATCTTACTGATTTAAAACAATACAACTTAAAGAGCTTGCAAAATTTACCAATCAGCCCGGTAAACTGCATTGAAACTATACTGTTTTATCTTAAATACGGCATCGTTAAAAAAGAGTCGCTCACCGAAATCACTAAGTTTTATTTTAATCCCGTTGAAAACACAGGTGTATCAAAAGGCTTTACTGAAGTAGTTTACCTGTTGGCCTTGTACACATCAACCATTTGCCAAAAGCACAACAAAACTGCCAAATTCATTAACGGGCTAAATAAGGTATACCAGGGATGCTCCATGGGCTATGCGTTTATATTAAAAATCATTATGGCCGAGTCTTATATGGCATCGGGCTATGAAGATAAAGCCAGAGCTATTTTTAATGAGATAAATGCAACCTACAGCGAACAGAACAGCGGCTTTACCACCTTTATGAAAGTACTTTATGAAGGATTAAAAATAAAGCTTACGCTACCGGTAAGCAATCATCTTGCGGTTGTAAATAACATTAAAAGCCACATCAAATTATGCGACGATTCAAAACAGATCATAGTTAAAGTTAATACGCTTGGTTTTCTGCTTAGCAATTACGCCATATTGAAAGAAAACGTGTATGTGTTCAATGACCTGTATTTTGAATTTATAAAGAGTATCCGTAATAATGGTTGCCGTACCGAGCATTTCATTAACGATGAAATAAAATGGGCAGAGGCCGTACCGGTAAATTCAGTAGCCAGGGTTCAGGGGTTTAATATAAACCGGAATTAGGATAAAATCTGGTTCCGGTATTGACGAGGGCTCACTTTTTTTATCACTTTAAAAAAGCGGTTAAAGTTTGATACATTATTAAAACCGCACTCATAGGCTATATCTGTAATACTGGTTTCTTTATTACCCAGTAATTTACAGGCATAGCCTATTCTTGTTTCATTTACAAACTGGGTAAAAGATTTTTGGGTACGGGCCTTAAAAAACCTGCAAAATGCAAAGGTGTTCATATTAGCTACATCGGCAATTGTATTCAGTGAAATATCTTCCCTGAAATTATCAAAGATGTATTTAAACACCTGATCCATACGCTTGCTGTCATGATATTGATAATAGTTGATGTAATTAATGCTGGCCAACAGGTTATATTCGGTATCCGAACTCATGATATTAAGGATCTCGAGCAGGGTGATGATCCTTTGCAACCCCTCCCGCTCTAATATCTGGTACATCAAATTTATCACCATATCCCGGCTTGTCCCTTTTAACTCCACTCCTCTTTGGGCCTTATTCAGAAATGCCTCTACTTTACGCACGTTACCAAATGCAGAGAGGTGCATAAGTAATTTTGCCGGGTTGAAATGAATAGATAATGAATGTGCATAAGGTTCAGGATCATCCTCATTTGCCTGTTCTTGCGTATTATGCCAAACATGCGGAATATTTGAACCAAGAAAAATGAGCTCTCCGCTTTCAAAATAATCAACAAGATCGCCGATGATCCTTTTGCCCGAGCTTTTTATGATATGAACAAGCTGGCATTCTTCATGAAAATGAAACTCATTTGAAAAAAATGGAAGCTTTACTTCTCTGGCAACAAATAGATCTTCTGACAGTACCCCGTCAGATAGCACGGCTAAAATTGGTTTCATTTTAACAAGATATGAACAGAAAAGTTAAATATAGGCAAATATACTATCGAAAGTTGCCAATTAAAATGAAAGCAAAAAACCAAACGACACTAATTTTACAACATCATATCTTATCCAAAAAGATATCATAAACCGATTTACAAACACAGGAAACAGATTTTAAAGCGGCTATTTCAATTGAAAAAGCCCGAAACTATTTGCAAAACATTTTTACTTACATGTACATTAATAAAATTGAAGTTACCGACAGGCGTTTTAATTTAGGTAATGGTGCCGGATCTGATGCCGTAAATGACTCTACCCAATATGCTTACGCCATTTGCGAACTGCATACCGGCAGCAGTTTAAAAGGTATTGGCCTTGCCTTTACTCTTGGTGCAGGTAATGACCTGGTATGCAAAGCCATACAATACTTATCCGAAACGCTCAAAGGCCGTGAAATTGAAGAGCTAATGGCCGATTTCGGTTCGGTTTACCGTTCAATACTCGACTCGCCTACTTACCGCTGGCTGGGGCCGCATAAGGGTGTAATGCAGCTGGCGCTGGCAGCCATAGTAAATGCCTGCTTTGATCTTTGGGCCAAAAGCCGCCAGGTACCGCTCTGGAAGCTTTTGCTTGATCTGAGCCCGGAACAACTGGTAGCCACGCTTGACCTGAATTACCTTGAAGAGGTATTGACTATTGAAGAAGCCGAAAACATCTTAAAGAATAATTTCAATAGCCGTGCACTGCGCAGCAGTGTTTTACAAACCGGTTATAAGGCATATGATACATCGGTAGGCTGGTTTAACTATTCGGATGAAAAGATCAAAGAGAATGTGGCACGCGCCATTGACCGTGGATTTACTGCCATGAAGTTAAAGGTTGGTTCAAATGATCCTCAGCGTGATATTCGCAGGGCAAAACTGGTACGCGCAGAGGCCGGCAACCAAACTACTATTATGCTTGATGCCAACCAAAAATGGAACCTGCCGCAGGCTATTTCTATTTGTAAAGAGTTAAGCAGTATAAACCCTTACTGGATAGAGGAACCTACGCATCCTGATGATGTATTGGCCCATCAAACGCTGGCTAAAGAAATTGCACCACTCCAAATTGCAGCAGGCGAACATATCCCAAATAAAATCATTTTTAAAAACTTTTTACAGGCCGGAGCCATGGATTTTTGCCAGGTTGATTGTGTACGTGTTGGCGGTGTATCTGAGTTTTTGACGATAAGCCTGCTGGCAAAAAAATTCAACATTCCGGTAGTGCCCCATGTAGGCGATATGGGACAGATCCACCAACACCTGGTACTGTTTAATCATGTGGCTATTGATCATGAAAATTTATTTTTGGAACATATACCTCATTTGGCCAAATATTTTAAACACCCTGCCAATATTAATGGAGGCTATTACGCAGTACCAGCCGAAGCAGGCAACAGCAGCGACCTTGTAACCAGCTAAAATCAAAAAATGAACCAGCTATCAAACAAAGTAATATTTATTACCGGAGGCGCATCAGGCATTGGTTTGGCTTGTGCCGAGGCATATATCCGTGAAGGGGCAACCGTTTTTATAATGGATGTGAATGAACGGGCCCTTTATAAAACACTTGATAATTTTGGCGGCCTGCATGAAGGTATTCCCGGCGACGTATCTAAGGCTGCCGATGTAAAAGCTGCTTTTGATGCGATAAAAAAACATTATAACAGGCTCGATGCCATTCATAACAATGCAGCTATTGCCCACCCCTCTAAACCTGTTGATGAAACTGAAGAAGACGAGTGGGATGCCCTGATGAGCGTCAACCTCAAAAGCCTTTTCTGGACCACCAAATATGGCATCGATTTACTTAAAGCGTCAAAAGGCTGCATTTTAAATACCAGCAGTATGGCAGGCGATATCGGGCAAAGCCTCCATGCCGCCTATACCGCAACAAAGGGGGGTATTAACGCCCTTACCAAATCAATGGCGCTTGATTATGCACAGTACGGTATCAGGGTAAATGCTATTTCGCCCGCTGGCGTTTGGACGCCATTACTTAAACAATGGGCAACCGAACAGCCTGATCCCGGATCGGTAGAAAAATACCTGAATGAGATACATGTATTAGGCTACTGCCCCGAAGGTGATGTAGTTGCTGATGCCGCAGTTTTCCTCCTATCTGATGCTGCACGGTTTGTAACCGGCTGTATCATGCCGGTAAGCGGCGGGGCCGAACTGGGATACAGACGATAAAAATATTAACCATGAACAAAACCAATGGCACCGCATCAAAATACCTGGCTCCGCTGCTGATAGTGATGAGCCTGATGTTTTTCTGGAACCTGAGCCGCAATATTAATGATGTGCTCATCCCTCACCTGAAAAGGGCCTGTCAACTTACCGATCTGCAATCGTCGCTGATCCAGTCGGCATTTTTTGGTGCTTATTTTCTGATGGCCTTACCTGCCGGTCGCTTCATCGAAAAAATGGGATACAAAGCAGGGATGCTCACAGGGCTTATCCTGGCAGCTGTTGGTGCCACAATATTTTATCCGGCTGCTGCAACCAGGTTTTATCCTGTATTTCTGCTGGCTTTGTTCACCATGGCATCAGGCTTTGCCATATTGGAGGTTACCGCTACCCCATACATCTCAAAACTTGGCGATCCTGATCACGCATCGAGCCGGTTAAGCCTGGCATCCGCAGTTGGTTCAATGGGCGCTACTGTGGGGCCGTTCATTGGCTCTAAATTTTTACTCCACGAAAAAGATATTCCGGCAAAACTTATCCAATCGTTTAACCCGGAACAATTAAAAGCATTTTTAAGCGGTGAGGCTCATTTGGTTATTGCACCTTATTTAACATTGGCGGTGCTATTTATGGCCCTTTGCGTATTGCTTTACTTCTTAAAGTTACCGGTCATCCATGAAGGTAACAGCCGTCAAAAACTATCGGGAGTATTTAAGTTCAGGCATACAATGTTGGGCGTACTGGCTGTTTTCGCCTATTTAGGTGCCGAAGTTGGAGTGGTAAGTTTCATTATCCGTTACACAAAATCATTAAATATTACGGGCATTACCGAACAAAAATCAGCTCTATTTATTACGCTGTATATGGCCTTGGTTTTAGCCGGACGTTTGTTTGGAGCATTTTTACTTAAGCAGGTTAAACCCAATAAGGCGCTTACCTGCTGCAGCATCGGTGCTTTTACGCTAATATTGGTAGCCGTGCTCACAAGTGGCTACGTATCTATAATTTCATTATCAATGGCGGGGCTCTTTACCTCGGTAATGTATCCCATCATTTTTACCCTCAGTATCAAAAACACAGGCAACTATACCAAGGTAGCTTCATCGCTCCTTATTATGGGGGTTGTGGGCGGCGCTATAGTTCCGCCGATAATGGGTTTAATATCAGACCATTCAGGCATCCGGATGGCATTCATTGCGCCATTAGTTTGTTATCTATATGTTTTATATTATGGATTGAAGGGTTACGTAGTAAAGAATAAAGCAGATTTGGACGAACCTGAAAAGCCTCTGTTGACCGTAATTGGCCACTAACTATCATTAGTAAATCCCTCCCTTTTCCAAGACTATTTTGTTGTAAAAATCACACTTATTACAACTTTTTTGTTTCAAAAACCCGTTTCAGATGTAAAATCAAAAAACAATTGTCAAAATACTATCGAAACAGATCAATTTTAATGCACTTTATTGCTAATGGCATTTATATTTTTATGCTGATTATAAACACAAGCTACTAAAGGTTTTTACAAACATTTTTAATCAAAAATAACAATCTTCAAAAAACGACTAAGTTTTTGAAGTAGGGTTATTATAACCAAAGCTGAATGATTAAACCATTTTTAATTGCGCTATTATTTGGGTTCACGGCCGGTATTGCCTCAGCACAAAGCCATGAAAATGGCAGTGCAGGCAATGCCCCGGCCATATATGCTATTAAAAATTCGCCTAACGATACATGGAAGGGGTTTGAACGTGTTAATATCACTATAGGCCCGCATAAAGCCTATTACGTAAACCCTAACAAGCCGCTTGAAGGCAACCCGTGGGTATGGCGGGCCTCCTTTCCTGACTGGCATACAGATATTGATAGTATCCTGTTAGCTAAAGGCTTTCATATAGCTTTTGTAAATGTTGATGACCAATATGGCAGCCCGTACGCATTACAAGTATGGGATGCTTTTTACCAATATCTAACCGTCAAGCAAGCTTTTGCTTTAAAAGTTGCACTTGAGGGTGTTAGCCGCGGCGGTTTATATGTATATGGCTGGGCCAAACGCAACCCTGATAAAGTTAGCAGCATTTATAACGAGGCTCCCGTTTGTAATATTAAAAGCTGGCCGGGAGGCAAGTTAAGCGCAGCTGGTGATACAACCCTTTGGAAACAGCTGCAGCAGGTATATCATATCTCTGAGCAACAGGCGCTCAATTACAAAGATAACCCAATTGATAACCTGGACGGCCTGGCTGCTTTTAAGGTGCCTATTATGCATATTATAGGCATAGATGATAAGATAGTGCCTAATGCCGAAAACACCAGCATCCTTGCGCAACGCTACACTGCTTTAGGCGGACCAATAATGATATATCCGGTAACTGCCGGTCCGCAGCAGCTTAACGGCCACCATTTTCCTGTTGAGCACCCTGAACAATGGGCAGATATGATCATGAAGTATAGTTACCCGGTGAAGAAAACACTTCCCTATGCAGATTATTTTATCGCCCGTAATGGTCTGTACAATAGCGATAACGTGTTTAATTCAGGAGGGAATGCTACCGTAGCTTTTTTAGGCGGATCAATTACCTATAACCCTGGCTGGCGCGAAAAAATAAGCCGCTATCTTACCGAACGTTTTCCCTCCACTAAATTCCATTTTATACAGGCCGGGATTCCGTCGTTGGGCAGTGTGCCGCATGCTTTCCGCCTGCAGCGCGATGTGCTTGATTCTGGTAAAGTTGACCTGATGTTTGTTGAGGCGGCAGTAAATGATAATGTGAACGGCCTGGATAGCCTTACCGAAGTACGCGCTTTGGAGGGCATTGTAAGGCATGCAAAAAAAGCCAACCCCATGATGGATATCGTCATGATGTCGTTCGTTGATCCGGATAAGATACGGGATTACAACAATGGCATAACCCCTGTACAAATAAAAAACCACGAACTAATTGCACAGCATTATGGTTTACCATCTGTAAACCTGGCCAAAGAAGTTACCGATAAGCTAAATAACCACGAGTTTTCATGGCAATACGATTTCAAGGATCTTCACCCTGCCATTTATGGGCAGGAGCTTTACTTTGCCACAATAAAAAGTTTACTCAACGCATGCTTTGATAAACAGCCGGGGGCTTTACCAAAGGCCTATTCGTTACCGAAACCCTTAAACGAGCTTAACCTGGGTAATGGCCGTTATTACGGCATCCAAAATGCAAAAAACCTGAATGGCTGGGCTATTAACCCCGACTGGGCACCAAATAATAATCTGAGCACCCGCGAGGGCTTTGTGCATAAACCCATGCTTATAGCTACCAAACCGGGCTCATCGTTAACATTGCCATTTACCGGTACAGCTATAGGAATGGCTATAGCATCGGGACCGGATGCCGGCATCATCAGCTACTGTATAGATGGCGAAACCGAAAAAAAGATGGACCTGTATACCGAGTTTAGCTCCTGGATCTATCTCCCCTGGTATGTAACCTTCAGTACCAGTCTTAAAAAAGGCCAGCACACGCTCAATCTTAAAATTGACGCCGATAAGAATAAAAACAGCAAAGGGAATACGTGCCAGGTAATTTATTTTTTAACCAATTGATTTTTAAAAACCGGCCCAAAACGCCATTTAAATACCTGTAACTACCTCAGGTAAATAAACTTAAACAGAAAACCTAATTAACATAAACATGCCAAAAAGAACGCCCCTGCTAATAACTGTAATGATTACAGGTATTACAACGTTTACTCAAGCACAAACAAAACAACTAAAGCTTTGGTACAAGCAGCCGGCCCAACGCTGGGAAGAAACCGTTGCGCTCGGTAATGGTCGTTTAGGAATGATGCCCGATGGAGGTATCACTAATGAAAAAGTGGTATTGAATGATATCACCATGTGGTCGGGATCATCGCAGGATGCCAATAATTATGAAGCTTATAAAAAACTGCCCGAAATACGGAGCTTGCTTGCAGCAGGTAAAAATGTGGAAGCGCAAGCCATAATTGATAAATCATTTGTGTGTACGGGCAAAGGGTCGGGTGGTGTGCCTTTTGGCTGCTTCCAGATGCTTGGCGACTTAAACTTAAGCTATCAATATAAAGGTATTGAGGATAAGGATGTAAAATATGAAAACTATGAACGCGAGCTTTCATTAAATAATGCCCTTGCTAAAACCACCTACCAGGTAAATGGCGTTACCTACAAGCGCGAATACTTTACCAGTTTTGGTAATGATGTAGATATAATAAAATTAAGCGCAGACAAGCCGGGAATGCTTAACTTGAGCATCAATATCAGTCGCCCGGAGCGAGGCGTTACAAGTACCGAAGGTAATGAACTTGATCTTACCGGTCAGCTGGATAATGGTACCGATGGCAAAGGTGTGGCTTACAAAGCGAGAGTAAAGGCAAAACTAACCGGCGGCTCGTTAAGTACCACCCCCACTTCGCTGGTTATTAAGGACGCAACCGAAGTAATCATTTACGTATCGGCAGGTACAGATTTTAAGAATCCCCAGTACCTCGCCAAAATGGATAACGCGCTTAAGGCGACTATGAAAAAGCCTTATGCTGTAGAAAAACAGCAGCACATCGTCAACTTCCAAAAGCTTTTCAACCGCGTAAAAATGGATCTTGGCACTTCGGAGGCTGAAAAACTTACGACAGATCAAAGGCTCATCGCTTTCCGTAACAACCCGGATGCAGACAAAAGTTTGCCTGTTTTATTCTACCAGTTTGGCCGATACCTAAGCATTTGCAGCACCCGCGTTGGTTTACTGCCGCCAAACCTGCAAGGTTTGTGGGCCAATGAGGTACATACGCCATGGAATGGTGATTATCACCTGGATATCAACATTGAAATGAACCAGTGGCCTGTTGAGGTCTCTAACCTTTCAGAATTGAACCTGCCGCTTGCCGACCTGGTAAAAGGTATGGTTCCGCATGGTGAAAAAACCGCTAAAGCCTATTACAATGCCGATGGCTGGGTAGCACACGTAATTACTAATCCATGGGGCTTTACTGAGCCTGGCGAAAGCGCATCATGGGGTATCTGTAAAGTTGGATCGGGCTGGCTTTGTGATAACCTTTGGCAGCACTATGATTTTACAGGCGATAAAAACTATCTTAAACAAATTTACCCGATACTGAAAGGCGCAGCCCAATTTTACAACAGCATGCTTATCAGCGATGCCAAAACGGGTTGGCTGGTCACCTCACCTTCATCATCACCCGAAAACAGTTTTTATTTGCCCGATGGCACCCACGCCAGCATTTGTGTAGGCCCAACTATTGATAACCAGATCATCCGCCAGCTATTTAACAACGTGATCACCGCCAGCAAAGTGCTTGGTACTGACCAGTCGTTCAGCAAAACACTGGCAGCTAAAGTGAAAAAACTACCGCCTCCGGGCGTTATCGCTAAAGACGGCCGCATCCAGGAATGGATGGAAGATTATAAAGAAACCGAACCACAGCACCGTCACGTATCACACCTGTACGGCTTATTCCCGGCATCTGAAATTACCCCCGAGGCTACTCCCGCCCTTGCCGAAGCTGCCAGGAAAACTTTAGAAGTACGTGGCGACGACGGCCCAAGCTGGTCAATAGCTTACAAAATACTGTGGTGGGCGCGCCTGCATGATGGCAACCGCACTTACAAACTGTTTAAAGAGCTGATGAAGCCAACCATCAAAACAGATATTAATTACGGCGCAGGCGGCGGCGTATACCCTAACCTGTTATCGGCAGGGCCGCCGTTTCAAATTGATGGCAACTTTGGTGCAACAGCAGGTATTGCCGAAATGCTGATCCAAAGCCATGCGGGTTTTATCGACCTAATACCTTCTATTCCCGACGCATGGAAAGCGCAGGGCGAGGTTAAAGGCCTCAAAGCCCGTGGTAATTTCACTGTTGACATGAAATGGAAAGATGGTAAAATAACCGACTATAAAATAACCTCACCTACGCCACACATGGTTAAAGTAAAGGTTAACGGCCAAATCAAAAACATCATGGCAACTAAAGCCTAAGCAACCAATAAGGCATCCTTTTAAGGGTGCCTTATTTATAATGAACCTTTTTTAATAACTCCACATTTTGTAAATAATGCGTTATGATTTGCAGACAATTTTTGCGCATTATAAATAAAATGTACCTTAGACATTTAATAACCTAAAATTCATGCAAAAATTTTCTACTTGGTTAATAATGGCTTTGCAGCTGGCTGGCTTCCTTTGCGTTTACAGTTCGTCAACAACCTCAGCATCAGCCAAAACCATTACTACTCAACAATTTCAGCAGGGCGATATATCGTTTTCATATGGCACTGCGGGCACCGTCCGTTACAATCAAAAAAAAGGCACTTTTTCTGTTATTGAAAACGGCAAAACAGTACTTAACAACTGCTACAGCAAAGCTGTCATCGGCGGCAAATTCATCACCTCAACTGCGTACAAAAACATCACCTACACTAAAACCCCGATAACTGATGGTTTTGGCAAAGGTGTAAAACATATATTTACCTTAACCGGCGATAACCTGCCGGGCATGGTTCAGGTGTTTTACACCTATCCATTACACAAAGGTTACTTTTTTGTTGAGTTGTATATTGAGGGTAAAAATCTTAAAACAAATTATATGGAACCCATTGCCGGTAATATGGCAACAATAGCCGGCGATACCCGTTCGCTGTTTGTTCCTTTTGATAATGATACCTTCATCAGCTATGATTCAAAATCATTTAAGGCACCGTTTACCAATACCAGTGCCGAGGTAGGTACCGTTTTTGATAACAATAGCCGCAATGGTGTAGTGCTTGGATCTGTTGAGCATGAAACCTGGAAAACAGGTGTACGTACCAGTGCTAAAAAAGATAGTGCCAGCACCTTTGAAGTATGGGGCGGATACACCGATGAAGCTGTAAACCGCGACAAAATAGCGCATGGCTACATGAGTGGTAGTACCATTAAATCGCCCAAAGTATTTGTTGGCTGGTTTTCAGATTGGCGCACCGGTATGGAAGAATTTGGTAAAGCCAACCGCACTGCCGAGCCGCCCTACATATTCAACTGGACAAAGCCTACCCCTATCGGCTGGAACAGCTGGGGTGTTATGCAGGAAAAGCTGAATTACGACAAAGCCATTAAAGTAGCCAACTTTTTTGCAGATAGCATTCCGGCGTTTCGCAACGGTAATACCGCATTTATTGATCTTGATTCATTTTGGGATAACATGATCAGCGGCGGCTGGGAAGGTGATTTTGGCAAGCTGAAATCATTTGCAGACTATTGTAAATCAAAAGGCTTACAGCCCGGAGTGTACTGGGCCCCATTTACCGACTGGGGATGGAAAGGCGGCCCCGACCGTAAAGTTTTAGGCAGCAATTATACCTATGGCGAAACGTGGACAAAAGTTGGCGACGGCTATCATGATATTGACGGTGCCCGGGCAACCGACCCTACGCACCCAGGTACGTTGCAACATATTGATTATGTAATTGGCAAATTAAAAGCCTGCGGTTTCAAAATGATCAAGATCGATTTTCTGGGACATGCGGCCGCTGAATCAAGCCATTTTTACGATCCCACGGTCACTACCGGTATGCAGGCCTATAAAAAAGGAATGGAACATCTGATTGATCAATTGGGCAATCAGATGCTGGTTTATGCAGCAATTTCTCCAAGCCTGGCAACCGGCCGGTACGCTCATATGAGGCGTATAGCATGCGATGCTTTTAAAACTATAAAAGACACCCGCTACACCCTCAACAGCGTAAATTATGGCTGGTGGCAAACTTACTTGTATAATTATGTTGATGCAGACCACGTGGTGCTTTCAACCGAAAGTGAAGGAGCTAACCGGGAACGGATGCTCTCGGCTGTTATTACAGGAACATTTATAACCGGCGATGACTTCTCTACCCACGGCCAATGGTCAGACAGGGCCAAAGCCATGTACCAAAATCCCGAGATTTTAAAGGTTATTCAACATGGCAAAGCTTTCAGGCCGGTTGAAGGCAATACCGAAACAGGAACAACAGAGCAGTTTGCGCTTAAAATAGATAATAACTTTTACCTGGCCCTATTTAATTATAGTGATACAGATAAAACTTACACTATCGACACTAAAAGGATTGGCCTGGGAACAGGCAAAACAACAAATGCCAGATTGCTATTGCAGGGCACTGATTTAACCACAAACAGCGTTGTCATAAAAGCGGGTGATGCAGAATTGCTTAAATTTGATTTAAGCAAATAAACGCTGCAAAGGCGCCGGCAAAAGATTCCCCTTAAAACGCCGGACGCCTTTTGAGGGGATGAACCCTGTATCGTTTTTAACCGTTTAATTTAACCGATTTTGCCCGTTTACATGTAAGCGGGCATTTTGATTTTTTAGTATTCATGCAGCATTTATTTTTATTATGCTTTATGCCTGCCAAGTTGTTTTTCTCTATCTGGAGTGTAGTAAAAAACAGTCCGCCGGTAACGGCCAGTAAGGTAAAAAATTTCATAGTAGTAGGTTTAACTTAAAAGACGATGTTTTTGGTGTAATGTTACAACAGGGATACAAATGTTGATTTTCGCATATTTCCGAGCACTGATCAATCTCATTTACATCCAGTTACTGTAGTAACCTTCCATTACGGGGAGTTGCCTTTACCATAAAAAGCAAAAAGTCAGTAACCTCGCGTTACTGACTTTTTCATTAACTATTAACTGACCAAATATCCTTAACAAAAAAACTATCTGGTACTACAAACATAACGTGTTAAAAGCGGGCCACATGTGTGAAAAGCACCATCTTAACACAAAAAGAAAACTCTTATCATGCTGATTGCCTGTACTTTAAAGGAGTTATCTTATAATGTGTACGGAACAACCTGATGAAGGAACTTGGGCATTCAAAACCTACCATGCCAACTACTTCATTTACAGGATACCGGGTATCTTTAAGCAGCATCAACGAACGTTTTAAACGCAGTTGGATCAAAAACTGATGCGGTGTTAAACCGAATGCCTGCTTAAAAGTGCGCAGCAAATGGTTAACCGAAAGGCAAGCGTGTTCGGCCAGGTCCTCCAGGCTAATATTCTGATTATAATTACTATACAGAAACTCTTTAGCAAGGTTAAGCCGGCGCAGGATCTCAACCCTTGTACCCTGGTTTAAAAAATCAAGCTTTTCGGCTTTTTTACAGATCTCATCATTGTAAATATGAAAGTAGTTGATGAGTGTGTGGTGCAGGTATTCGTTAATCAGCATTTCATCCTGCATGCCATTATCCAGGTGCTGTTTCAGGTGAAATACATTGTATTTAATGTCACCGGCAAATGGATATATCGTTTCATTAAATTCGGGTTGCGTACTACCATTACCATAGCCTTTACTTAATAAGCTATCGTCATCAAATGTCCAGCATTCTTTAAAATCCTGCAAAAACTGCTGATCAAAATTGATAGCGAACGATTGTACCTGCTGGTCCAGATCGGTATCGGTAGAATATTGAGTACCCCTGTTCAGGATCAGGAATGAATCGGGGTATATGGATAAATGCCTGCGGCCAATATCATAACGTTCATTACCGCTTAAAACAAAGCGAAGGCTTAAATCTGAAGTATACTGCGGCCCCTGCCTCTGACCGCCTGTGCGGCTTACAATCTTGTTATTGTTGCGTAATACTTTTGAATAGTCCATTGTGATATGATTTTATTGTTCGTTATAATTTCTTTCTTCCAGTAACATAAATTTGTTCCCCGCCGGGTCTAAAAATTCGGCTGCCAGTCCGGCTGGCAGATAAGCCGGCGATTTGCAAAAAAATACGCCTGCCGTACGGAGCACATGGTAATCGTTTAAACAATCGGTAGTGTTAATGATAATATTACTTTTATCACTGTTGCTGTCGTTATTAGTTACAAGCAACGCCACATTTAATTTATCCGACCGGATCACCGTGCTTTCCCTACCCTCGTAAAATGTCATTGTACCTGCTACTTTAAAGCCTAATTTTTGAGTGTAAAAATCAATTTGTCCCTCAAAGTCGGCCGTATATACGGGTATATATTTCAATTTCATTTTGCAGTAGCTATTAACAGAAACCAGATTTAATAATGGAAACCAACCTGTCGGCCGAAACAGCATACAGGATAATTTTTTGAAGCGGGTTTACAGTAGCCGGTCAGTTAAAACTACTTAACATACCAAAGGTACTTTACCGGCAGGGGGATAGTATCCCCCTATTTGGGGGATTTATGAATTAGTGGAATTTTGTGAAGGAATTGGATTGATCATCAGATTTGTTGGTACAACACCAACAACGGCAGAATTGCTGTAAAACAATGTCATTGAGGCGCGAAGCAATCGCACGGAAGCAAAGCTGCTCTGTATAGCGTGCAATTGCCACGCTACGCTCACAATGATTTTTTTTTGAGATACGCGATAATGGCAAGGCCTCGTTAACTATATCAGCTTATTTTGCCTTGCCAGTTTAATGGCATCAGCACGGGAATTTACATCAAGCTTGAGATAGATGTTTTTAATGTGACTGCGAACGGTTTCCAGGTCGATGAATAGTTCATTGGCTATCTGGCCACGGCTTTTGCCCTCACCTATCAGCTCCAGTATCTGGGTTTCACGCTTAGACAAAGGCGATTCCTGGTTTTTTTGAAACGAACGGATCACCAAGCGGGCAATATTTATGCTCATTGGCCCGCCCCCCTCGCGCACCTCTTTTATCGATTCGATGATCTTTGTTGATGGAGTATTTTTTGTCAGATATCCTGAAGCACCGTTAGCCAGTGCATTAAAGATCTGTTTTTCTGACTCGTAAACCGTTAGGATCAGAATATAGCAATTGGGCAGCAGCTTTTTTAATTTGGGGATCGCATCAATTCCGTTAACACCCGGCAATTCAATATCCAGCAATATTACATCGGGTTTATCGGTAGCAATCTTCTTTGCGGCTTCATCATATGAGCAGTAAGTACTGATCACTTCATAGCCCTCGGTAGCGCCAATTAAAAAAGCATAACCATCACGCAGGGTTTCATCATCCTCAATAATACTTACTTTAATGTTACGCGCCATGCTTAATTGTTTAACTGGTTTTTACTAAATTTCAATGTTACTGATGTGCCTTTGCCAATTTCTGAGTTAATAAGCAGTGCTGCGTTAATCCGTTTTGCGCGGGCATTAATGTTATTAATCCCTCTTCCGCGATGGGCCATGCTGCTATCAAAACCATTGCCATCGTCGGTAACCCGGAGCGCAATAGCGTTTTTATCAGTTTGGTCGAGCTCAAAAGTTACCAGAGAAGCGTCGGCATGTTTAAGGATATTATTCAATAACTCCTTAAATATCATGGTGATATTGCGGCTGTACTCCATAGGCAATTTTATCAACTGGATGTCTTCATCCACCACAGCAAATTCAAAATCAACAGGCACATCATGAAAAACCTCTATCCCTATCTCTCGCACATGATTAAGGGTTTCATAAAGGTTATCACTTTTAGGATCAAGCGCCCACAGGATATCCTTTGTACCGTTGTATAATGATGCTGCGTTTTGCTTGATCTGATCAACAATTCCACGCTGATCTGCCTGCTCTTTATCAATTTTGGCATTCAGTATCTCTGATAAGACGGTGATGCGGGTCAATTTGTTACCCAGATCATCATGAAAATCTTCGGCCGTTTGCTGGCGGATCTTTAGCTTCTCTTCCCGCTTCATCGCCTCAATAGCTTTGTCCCTTTTTATTTTACGCTGATGCACTAAACTTTGCACTCCGAAACCAAGCAGCACCAACAGTACTATAGCCAGTAGCCTGAAGCTAAAAGTTTGATAAAAAGGCGGTATGATCACAAAGCTAAAACTGGCCATCTGCGTTGACACCTGCCCATCCGGACTTATGGCTTTAACTTTAAAAGTATATTTACCCGGAGGCAGCGAAGGGTAATTAACCACATTATTACGCATGGGCGAGCTAAAAGCACTATCAAGCCCAACAAGTTTATACTGGTATGTTACCGCATCGGGGTTCTTGAGGTAAACCCCCAGGAAAGATATCGACAAATGATTTTGGTTATGATTAAGTTCGGCCCAGTCATTAAGGTCAATCGATGAACGTTTTGCCCCATCTTCCCTCATGAGCTGCACCGATTTGATAAACACATGCGGAGGAGGCGAAGGAACCATCTTGGTCATGGTATTATATACCATAACTGCCTTTGTGGTGCTTATCCAAACCTCATGACCGCGATGCATAATGGCATTTTGATTAGCCTCCACTATAGGTTCTTTAGAGCCTATGTTGTCAATTACCCAAAAAGTTTTCTTTGCGGGATCATACTGCATCCGGTTGATTCCGCGGCCGGTGCCCATCCAAAGCCTGCCACGCTCATCAGCAGCAAGGCTATAAATACTATTAGCCTTAAGGCCATCACCAACGTTGTAAATATTAACCGCCCCGGTGGTCATATCCCATGTATATAACCCGCTATCGTCGGTTCCGGCCAGCAACAGGTCGCGATAACGTATCATGCTGTAAACTGCGGTGGCGGGGAATGACTTAAGTTTAAAGCCCGGAACTATCTTTTTATTCACAGCCAGCATCACACCGCTTTGTGTCCCTATCAAAACAGAGTCGCCCCCCAGGCCAAGCATTGAAGCCGAATATGAAGGAACTCCTTCTAACTGCTTCAATTCGCCGTTCTGATAGTAAAAACAGCCCATGGATGTCGCAAGCCAGATAGTACCGCTATCGTCGGCAGTAATAAAATTATAAGCAAAAGATGAACTGTTTTTTACCTGCCTGAAACCATTTTTATTGTACTGCCACAATCCCGTTTGGCCGGTACCTATCCAAACAGTGCCGTTTTTATCGGTATACAAACACTGCACACCTTTTAAATTCGGCGAGCCGGATGGTACGGGTACTTCACTGGCCTTTTTTCCGTCAAACCGCAAAAGACCGGCCCCGTCAATTCCCATTAAAACATTTTTGTTCCAATCCTCCGTTACCGACATTACAATTTTTGATTCGGGGATGCCCTGTGTGCGGTCGAAAATAGTGTACCTGTCGCCTTCGCAGCGATAAAGGCCATTACCGAGGCTGCCCAGCCACAGGTTTTTATCGGCATCAAAATAAATCTCGGGAATTGAGTTATCAGTAAGTCCGTTAGCTGAATTATAATGGATTATTGCATTATCGTCCATAATACAATAGGCACCGTTATCAGTACCCAGCCAAATATTAGCGTCAGCATCCTGTTCAATACATAACAGCTGGCCTTTTATTTTATCGGTAACATTTTTTATATCAAACAGTTTAACCGCGCCATCCCTGGCACATAGCAAGTTTGAGCGGGTTAAAAGGTAAGTTTTGCTTTTATCAAAACGATCAAAAAATATCCGCTTAATAATTTGCTCCTCGTATTGGGGGCCTATATCAATTACATGCTCCCATTGCTGACCTTTTAAGCGGTAAATTCCTTTTTTGTAAACAGCAGCATACAGCGTGCCTGCACTGTTTACCGCCAAACTTGTAATATAAATATCAGGATCATCATTAACAGGCACATGCTGCATTTTATCATTTTTAATCCTGAACAATGCCCCTGCTGATGTGACCCAGATAGTGCCCTCGCCATCCTGGATGATGTTACCTACAAAATAACGCTTCATCGGTATATCTGGTTTATACCGGATAATTTTGCCGTTATAAAGCCTTGCAAGCCCGTTCATTGTACCAAACCAGGTACAGCCGCCTTTATCAGCAAAAACGGTAGCAACGTAATTATCAGGTAAACCCGTTAAGCGAGTATAAGAGGTAAAATCCTTTCCGTCAAAGCGGCAGGCCCCGCCAAAAGTCCCTATCCACAGCCTATGATCGGTATCCATAGACAGTTTATTTATCTGCGACTGGATAAGCCCGTCCTCAATATCGTAGTGCGCAAAAATATATTTCTGTGCGTAGGCCCGGCCTGTAAACAATACCATACACACCAGGAAACACAAAAGCAAAAAAACGGGGAATCGGGATAGCTTATTCAATTAAAAACGTAATTTAAATTACCTGTATGGGGGTACAATTAAAAAGTTAAATTAAAGCTAATTAAAATAAAAAAAATCACCCCAATAGGGTGATTAATTATTATCAGTTAAGGAAGTAAAATTAGTTTTTGGCTACTACTGAATTATTGTTGGTTACGGGCGTTTTTATGTCATCAAACATTTTGCATACCTGGGTAATTTTCCAATCCTGTTTGTCATTTTTTTCGATGATCAGATAATCATGCTGTGCGCAGTTTTCATAATTAAAATCAACCCTGGCAATTACCATCGCATCGCTTTGGGCAAGTACCTCATAGCTTGAAGCGCAATTTTGCTGTGTACCGGCATCCATTTTCATCATGCTTACCAGATCATCTTTTTCCTGCACAAGCACCTTTTCGCCGCGGGGGATCTTCTGTACAGAATTATCGCTCATTATTGATTTTAATTTTTTAAAGTTGGAGGTCATGTGGCTTTCAATAAAATCCCGGATTACGGTAGTATATCCTGTTTCAGTGCCTGGCCGACCGTACATGGTGCTGGCAGATAATAACCCTACTATGCATGCCAATAAAAATTTGCTTTTCATTTGTGATATTTTTTTGATCAAATGTGGGCAGGCTTTGATCAAAAAAATATGCCTATCACACCACAAGGTTAGCCCATGGCATCTAAAACAGCAAGCAGGTGTTTTTCGCCTACTAAAGCTATTTTTCGCACATTTTTGACAGGTGTAATCAATTGGGGAAATCAACGCAGATTAATTTCTTTAATTGTCAATAAACAATATCAAAACCCGCCATAGATATTTAAATCTGTACGAAAATATTTTTATTTTTGAGAGCATCGTTTACCCCAATTAACCCCCACTGCAACTTGGAACCTACTGAAAACCTTTTCCGAAGTATTGTTGAGGCATCGCCTTTTCCGGTGTACATGTGTATGGGCCGGGAAAAGTTGATTGCCATAGCCAACGGTGCTGCTTTAAAAGCCTGGGGAAAAGACAAATCAGTGATTGGAAAGCCATTTGATGAAGCGCTGCCCGACCTTAACGGTCAGCCTTTCAGCAGTCAGATCAGCGAGGTATACCATACCGGCGAAACTTACTATGGCAATAACGAACCTGCCGAATTTATAATTGACGGCAAACGGCAAATCAATTATTACAAATTTACCTACCAGGCTGTACGCAATTCGCGCGGTAAAATAGTTGGCGTTATTTGTTTTTCAACCGATGTTACCGAAATAGAGCACGCCCGCCAGGCTATGGAAGAGAGCAGGCACACCTTGTATAACATGGTTAAGCAGGCACCGGTAGGTATATGTATCATTAACAGCGATAACCTGACCATAGAAGTAGTTAACGATTCCTATCTTGAGCTTGTTGGCCGTAAACGCTCAGAGATGGAAAACCGCGGCATTTGGGATGCCATACCAGAAACAGCCGATTTGTATGCGCCCGTAATGGATAATGTTATTGAAACAGGGCAGCCCATTACCGCCAAAGAACATAAACTGCTTCTTGTACGCAATGGTATCCCGGAAATGGTATTTATTGATTTTGTTTATGAACCCATAAAGGGCTTTAACGGCGAAATCACTGCTATTATGGTAATTGCCATTGACGTAACTGAAAAGTTTTTTGCCCGCCGCAAAATTGAGGAAGCCGAAGAACGGGCACGACTGGCGGTTGAAGCTGCTGAAATAGGCACCTTTGATCTTGATCTGATTACCGATGAGATACTTACATCTGAAAGATTTAACATCATTTTTGGTGTTGGCCGTGATGCGCCCCGCGATTTATTTATAAAAGCACTGCACCCCGACGATGTGGAATTGCGCACTAATGCCCACAAAACCGCGCTCACTACCGGAAAGCTTTTTTATGAAGCACGGATTATATGGCCAAACGGCTCACAACGCTGGATCAGGGCACAGGGCAAGGTGTATTACGGCTCAGTAAACAAACCACTGCGGATATTGGGCACCTTACTTGATATTACCGAATTTAAACACCTGCAACAGCAAAAAGACGATTTTATAAGTGTGGCCAGCCATGAGCTTAAAACGCCGATGACATCGATCAAAGCATCGATGCAGTTACTTGACAGATTGATCAAGGTTGATCCTTCATCTGATAAAATCCCACAGTTTATTAACCGCGGTAACAACAGCCTTAACAAAATGCAGCAACTGGTAGATAGCCTGCTCAATGTATCGAAAATAACCGCCGGACAACTTTCTCTTCATAAAACCCGCTTCCCGGTGGCCCAGATGATCAATGAATGCTGTGATCATGTGAGGCTTGCAGGTACGCATGAACTGGAACTTACGGGCGATACCGGGCTTGAGTTATTTGCCGACAGGCAACGTATTGACCAGGTGGTTGTAAACTTTGTAAATAACGCGGTTAAATATGCACCTGATAGTAACCGGATAGTAATCCACATTGCCAAACAAAACGATATGGCCAAAATATCCGTTCAGGATTTTGGCAAAGGTATTCCGGAAGAAAAAATCCCGCATTTATTTGAGCGTTACTACCGGGTTGATACCTCGGGCATTCAATACTCGGGGCTGGGGCTGGGTCTATACATTAGTGCCGAAATTATTGAACGGCATGGCGGCGAAATGGGTGTTGAAAGCGAAGTTGGCAAGGGCAGCACCTTTTGGTTTACAATACCGTTAAATTGAATTTTAAAATCAATTGAAAAAATAAAATCCATACTTATTGTTTTATTGTTTTGCCTGCTTACCATTTTAACACAAATTGGCGGGCTCATTTATCTTATTTCAATTAGCTTTCACAAACCAATCAACAAAACGGTAAGCAATAAGTACTACCGGCAACTTACAAAGCTTGCAGTTTTTATCATTCTTTATTGCGTTGCAACTTTTTTAATCGTGCCGCCTCTTGCCCGGTTATGGGGCAGGGAGCCTCTCCCATTATCCGAAACTGATCACTTGCGACCATTAAACAGGCTAACCTGCTTGTTTAACCGTAATTATGTTTGCCCCCGGCTTAAGCAGGCCACGCTGGTGGTAGCCTCTGAAATGAACAAAAAATATCCGGGCAGTATTTTAAATTATCTTGACGCAAGCTTTCCGTTTATTAACAGTTTTCCGCTTATGCCGCACCTGAGCCACAATGATGGCAAGAAACTGGATCTTGCATTTTTCTATATTGATAACAAAACAGGATTGGAGAGTAATAAAACCCCTTCGCCAATAGGTTACGGAATTAGTGAAGGGCCACGAGCAGGAGAAGTTAATACAACCCAGGCCTGCCTGGTAAAAGGGTACTGGCAATATAGTTTTTTGACCAAAATAGTTCCCCAGGGCAATAAAGTCAATTTCACATTCGACAGTTTACGAACAAAAACCCTCGTAAATCTATTTGCAGCACAAAACGCTATCAATAAAATATTTATTGAGCCTCATTTAAAAATACGGTTAGGTATTACTACAGCAAAGCTTAGGTTTCATGGTTGCGGGGCAGTAAGGCATGATGACCATATTCATGTACAGTTATAAAGTCAGCTTCCGCTTAATTAAAAAACAATAATTTAACCTGAACAGTTAAATTATTCTTAATTAAACAAATACACATCATATTGTGTTAGCAATATCGTACTTTTAAACACAATCCCCTTTTTAATACCCCGAAATGTCAGGCAAATTAGCACCAAATCTTCAGGCCGATCTTGATGCAATAAATCAGATCCCGGTAATAAGTTCAATATTAGAAGTTATTTGCCGTACCACCGGTATGGGATTTGCCGCCGTAGCCCGGGTTACCGAAAAAAAATGGATAGCCTGCGCTGTTCTTGATAACATCCAGTTTGGGCTGGTACCCGGCGGCGAATTAAAATTAGAAACAACCATTTGCCATGAAATCAGGCAAACCCAGGAAGCTGTAATTATCGACCATGTTGAAATGGATGATCGCTTTCGTACGCATCATACGCCATTAATGTATGGGTTTCAAAGCTATATTTCCATGCCTATCATTCGTAAGGATGGTACTTTTTTTGGTACACTTTGCGCCATTGACCCCAACCCGGCCAAGCTTAATACTCCCGAGGTAGTAAATATGTTTAAGTTATATGCCGATCTGATCTCGTTTCATTTACAGGCAATTGAACAAATTGCTTTAACCGAAGAAAAACTGTTGGAAGAACGCCAGATTGCAGTGCTTCGGGAACAGTTCATAGCCATTTTGGGGCATGACCTTCGCAACCCCGTTACAGCGGTATCAAACGTTGGGCAATTAATGATGAGGATGCCACTTGATGACCGGCTTAAACGCCTGGCAAGCATTCTCCAGGACTCATCTATGCGCATGAAAAGCCTGATAGAGAACCTGCTTGATTTTGCACGCGGCAGGCTTGGCGATGGTGTTACGCTTGCCTTAAGCCATACCTTGAGCCTTGAAAAAACCCTTAACCATGTAATATCCGAACTACGCCTCGCATTACCCGAGCGGGAAATCATCACTGAGTTTAACATCAACGGAACAGTGTTTTGCGATGGTACAAGGGTGGCACAGCTCTTTTCCAACCTGCTTTCAAATGCGCTTGTTCATGGCAGCAAAGACACACCTGTCAGGGTATCTGCATGCAATGCAGATGGTAAGTTTACACTTTCAGTAGCCAACGCCGGCGAACAGATCCCGGCTGCTGCCATGGAAAGGCTGTTCCATCCGTTTTCGCGCGGTGAAGTTAAGCAGGGGCAGCAAGGCCTTGGGCTTGGTTTATACATCGCATCAGAAATAGCAAAGGCTCACGGTGGTACAATCGGCGTGGTGTCAACGCCCGATGAAACGCGTTTCACATTTCAATTAGCTGTATAAGGGTTATAACAAATCTCCCAGCAATTACCTTCAAAATCAGCAATAAACGCGGCGTAACCTCCCCAAAAAGTATTGGCCGGATGCTTTATGATTTGTACTCCATTTTGTTCTAATCGGCTTATTTTGTCATCAACCTCTGCTTTTGTAGCAAGATTTATCGTCAGATAAAAACTTTTACTCCGGGCATTATTGCTTATATTTGTGTAATCAGTAAAAAGCAATTCATCGCACAGGGAGAGCACCAAATTATCAAGCTTTAACATTACTACTTTTTCATTTTCGGCAAGAATTTGCCATCCGAATTTTTCGGTATAAAATCCCTTAATAGCATCAAGATCTTTAACAGCAAGAGTAATGGCGGTTATATGGGCTTGCATAATGTAATTGGGTTAATTGCGTTTTTTGTAGCTATTTAAACTCCAGATCGGCAGGTTTTATTTCACATTAAAATTTAATCGCCAGTTAATACAGGGTGGTTAAATTTAAACAACCAAATATATAAACATGCAGATCGATTATTTTATAGCAGGCATTGTTATAACCCTGTTAACCGTATTGATGATATGGATCGTAAAAACCGACCGTAAAGACGAAAGAGTTTTCGAGCAAAAGATCATTGGCCAGGAACTTAAACCCCGGGAACACTCTAAACCACAAAAAGCCGGCAAAACAATATGATCAGGTAAAACCCGCTATCAACTCACGTATTTTTACGTACGGCCTAACAGCATCCTTTTTTTAAATTTCACCACCCAACCTAACATCTTTCTCATGGCAGCAGATAAAACTTCAGATCAGCAAGTATTTTATGTAGGACTTTGTATGGCCGGCGCCGTATCTGCCGGGGCATACACAGCAGGCGTTATTGATTACCTGTTACAGGCATTAACCGAATGGGACAAGCGCCGTAATGAACCCGGCGTTCCGCAACACAAGGTACAGATCCCGGTAATGGGCGGAGCCTCTGCAGGCGGCATGACCAGCATTATGGCGGCTTCCTCACTTAATAACCCCATAACCCATATCGACAAACCATCGGCGGATATTTTGGCCGAACATCCTGAAAACAAACTTTATCACTCATGGGTGGACCTCGTACAGTCTGATATGTTTTCTAAGATGCTTGACACGTCTGACATTAAAACTTCGGGCGTGATATCGGCCCTAAATTCCGATTTCATCAATGATGTTGCTAAACGTGTGGTCGCTGCCGATCCTAACCAATGGCAGCCCACGCCGGCGTATATCAAACCCGGTTTAAAGATCTTTACTACGCTTACCAACCTGCAGGGCTATGCTTATAATGTTCCATTCAATTCATCATCGCCTCAGCCTACCAAGTATAATATGCGGATCCATAATGATTACGCATGTTTTCAGCTTACCGAGAGTGCAATAGATGGGCATAACGACGGCTGGATGCCATTAGATCTGAAAAACAAGGTTAACACTGACATAGCCGCCGATGCTGCTATGGCCACGGGCGCATTCCCGGTTGGATTGCAATCAAGGATAGTTAAACGTGATGCCAGCTATGTTAACAATAATCCCTGGCTAAGCAATTATTTTGTTAACAGTCCTATTGAGGCGGGCGGATATCAAACCCTGAATGTTGATGGTGGTATGATCAACAATGAGCCTTTTGATAAGGTACGCAGTGTTCTGGATGACCTGACCGGTCAGCCGGATGTTGATTACAACAACTATAACAAATTTGTTTCAACTGTGCTGATGATTGAGCCATTCCCTACCCAGGCACCTACACCCATTTCACAATCAAGGGCAGTATCAAATGTGGTAGGCTTAACGCTGTCATCCATGCTGTCGCAAATGCGCTCAAAGGCGGTTAACATTAAAGAAGCCATGGATTCGGATTGTGCAGGCCAATACCTGATCACGCCGTCCCGCCGGGTGGATACACCTGATGGTAAATCAACCGATCTGACAGGTGAACAAGCCATTGCCTGCGGCGCGCTGAGCGGGTTTAGCGGTTTCCTTAATAAAGAGTTCAGGGTGCACGATTTTTTCCTGGGCCGCCATAATTGCAAGATCTTTTTACGCGATTACTTTACCGTACCTGCCAAAGCACTTACAACAAACCCGATTTTTGCAGATGGCTACGCCAATGCCGATAAAGCCAAATTTAAATCAACTCAAAACGATAGCTACCAGATCATCCCGGTATTTGAAGAAGATATCAAATTCCCGGATATTAAATTTAGCTCGGGGAACAACTGGCCTACTATTAAAGAACAGGATATAGACCGGTTTAGTGATGGCCTGAAAAATCGGATCCAAACCATCATGCTCAATGTAGCAGACCTGGGATGGCTTACCAAAAGCTTACTGTGGATAGGTGCAAAGGTTATCCTGAATAGAATGGTAACCAATAAAATTATGGTAGTGATAAAAGGCGAACTTAAAACATGGAAGCTGTTGCCTTAGGCTGATGCAGAATCAAGACTTACGAAGTTTCAGAAACTTCGTAAGTCTTCCATTTCTTTATATAGCCTTAAATACTACAATGCCATTATGCCCACCGAAGCCGAAAGTATTGCTCATAGCTACTTTTACTTTGTGGTCGATAGCATCCTTCAATACAAATTTCAAAGTATCGGGAATAGCGGGGTCCAGCGTTGTGGTATTGATGGTTGGCGGGATCACCTGATTTTCTATCGATTTAATAGCCGCAATAGCCTCGATAGCGCCAGCCGCACCAAGCAGGTGACCAGTCATGGATTTGGTTGAACCTATAATGGTATTAATCTCTTTATTTTTGCTAACTGCCAATAGCGCATTGATCTCCGAAATGTCTCCAACCGGGGTTGAGGTAGCATGCATATTCAGATAATCAACATCTTCAATGCTTAATCCCGATTCGGCAAGCGCTTGTTGCATGGCACGGGCTGCGCCCAGGCCTTCGGGGTGGGTTGCTGTCATATGATAGGCATCAGCCGTCATAGATGCTCCGGTTACTTCAGCGTAAATATGTGCGCCACGGCTAACCGCGTGTTCATAATCTTCTAATATCAAAGCACCGGCACCTTCGCCCATAACAAAGCCATCACGGTCAATATCAAATGGCCTTGAAGCATGCTGTGGATCACCGTTACGGGCCGACATAGCCTTCATTGAACTGAAACCACCGATAGAAGCCGGCGTAACAGGTGCTTCTGAACCACCTGTTACTATGATTTTAGCCTTACCTAAACGGATATAGTTAAAAGCATCCATAATAGCTGTATTGGATGTGGCACAGGCAGATACGGTAGTATAATTGATCCCCATAAATCCATTGCGGATAGAGATCATACCTGACGCCATATTAGAAATGAACTTAGGCACAAAAAACGGACTAAACCTTGGCTGTCCGTTGCCTCTTGCGTATTCAGTTACCTGCTCTTCAAAGGTCTCCATACCTCCTTGCCCGCTACCCCAAATTACGCCGATATCAAACGGGTCCATTTTACTCAATTCAAATCCCGAATCTTTAATAGCTTCATCGGCTGCTACAAGCGCGTATTGGGTAAAGGTGTCGGTACGCTTTAATTCGGCTTTATCCAGATGATCTGTGATATTGAAATCTTTCAGCTCGCATGCAAATTGCGTACGGAACAAGGATGCATCAAAACGGGTAATGGTTGCGGCACCGCTTTTACCGGCAACAAGGTTTTGCCAATAAGTTTTTACATTGTTTCCAAGCGGTGTCAAAGCACCCAGACCTGTTATAACTACTCTGTTTAACATGATGGTTTTATTAAAATCGGCGCAAAGATATAAATATATACCAATTGGTATTTTGAGAAACCAAAGTGAATTGGTTTTACACGCTGAAAATTACCGGGTTATGGCATAACCAAAAATCAAAACGGTTCAAAAACCAGCACAATGATAGCAGCAAATGAGATTGAATTATTTTCCAAAAATTTTATTTAATTCCAAATAAGGCACTGCATCATTCACAAAATTATAACTGCCCTTACTTAATTCAATTGCGGCCCGCTGAAAAGCACCTAAAGCAGCCCTTGCCAGCGCCGATCCAAGACTTACACGTTTTACGCCCAGATCTTCAAGTTCATTAAAACTGATATCAAAACCTGCAGCACCAAGCACAATATTTACAGGTTTTGGCGCAACAGCTTTTACCACTTCGCTTATTTGTTCCCTTGTTTTAAGTCCGGGCGCAAAAAGCACATCGGCACCAGCGTCGGCATAAGCAACAAGCCTTTTGACGGTATCCTGCAGATCAATTTTCCCGTGGATCATGTTTTCGGCCCTGGCCGTTAGCGTAAAATGAAAAGGCAGGCTGCGCGCTGCTTCAACAGCCGCTTTTACCCGTGCTACCGACAGGTCGAAGTCATAAATAGGATCTTTATCATTCCCTGTAGCATCCTCTATCGAACCACCAACCAGGCCTACTCCTGCTGCTGCTAATATAGTTTCGGCACATGCTTGAGGGGTATCGCCAAAGCCATTTTCCAGATCGGCAGCTACCGGTAAATGTGTAGCGTTGATAATGGCGAGTGCATTATCAAGTGTTTCCTCCCGACTGATCATCGCATGCCCGTCCGGCCGGCCAAGCACGTAGGCCAATCCCGCGCTTGTGGTAGTAAAAGCTTCAAAACCTAATCCCGTTAAAATTTTAGCCGAACCGGCATCCCAGGGATTAGGAATAATGAACAAACCGTCGCGTTCATGCAAAGCTTTAAAAATTTCAGCTTTTTGATATTGGATGTTATTTATTGCAGATGACATTTTCAGGCCTATTAGTGTGTTTCGAAATTAAGCTAAATATAGTCTGTAGTAGTAAGTCTTAAGTCAAAAGCTTGTTTTTTGACTTAAGACTTACTACTTCTAACTTACAACTTAATATCCCTAATATTGCATCAGTAAAAGTCATGAAACAAAAAGTAGATATAGAAAACTGGATCAGGAAAGAGCATTACAACTTTTTTAAACAGTTTGAAGAGCCCTATTATGGCGTAAATGTAAACATTGATGTAACCGCAGCTTACAAGTTTGTTAAGGATAACGGGGTCTCATTTTTTCTTTACACCATGTTCCAATCGTTGGCCGCTTCGCAGATTATTGAGCCATTCAAATACCGCATGGAAGGCGACGATGTTTTTATTTATGACAGGATAGATGGCGGCTCAACTGTTCCGCGGGCCAATGGTACCTTTGGTTTTGGCGAATACCAATTTTATCCTTTGTTTGAGGATTTTAACCGGGAAGCCACCAAAGAAATAGAGCGAGTGCAAAGCAACAATCTATTGGAACGCTCAACAGTAAATAATATCATCCGTTTTTCTTCACTACCGTGGATCAATTTCACATCGCTGTCGCACGCGCGCATGTTTTCATTTGTGGATAGCTGCCCCAAGATCTCGTTCGGTAAAATGACCGAACATCATGGCAAGCGCACCATGCCATTATCCATCCATGTAAACCATGCTTTGGTTGATGGTATCCACGTAGGCCAGTATATTGATTGTTACCAGGAATTGTTGAACAAAGGAGCTTAACCTTTTTTAAACACATTTTCCTTTACCATAAATAAAGGCAGCGAACCGTGATCAAGCACGCGTGAGTGGAAATCCCTGACATTAAACTTAGCGCCTTCTTTTTGCTGTAGCTCTTGCTTCCAGTGAAGTATTTGCAGTGCGCCATATTTATAGGTGACTACCTGCGCAGGCCAGCGCCGGATGCGGGCTATCTCGCGCATAGCGATATCATCCTGTCCGCGAATATTCTTTTTCCAGAAGGCCAGTGCTTGTTCATCCGTCCAGCCATAATAATTCAAGGCTACATCCAACGGCACCCGCACCGAGCGCACTATATCCCACTCCCATTTGCCCAGCTCATCATAAGGCGTTTTGTATACACCAAGTTGTTTGCCCAATTCTTCGGTATAAGCTCCCCAGCCTTCGGCAAAGCCCATGTAATAAAAAAGCTGCTGCACCGCCGATGTTTTGGTTTGAGCTTCGGTACTGGTTTGGTAATGGTGACCGGGAACACCCTCGTGAATAAAAAGCCAATCAACCTGCCGCTTATTATAGGGCTTATCAAATAGGTTATAGTAAAACATGTTACTATCATAGTAACCGGGCGTTTGAGCAAGCTGCCTGCTTTCGCCCTTTACAATTTTTAGCGGGGCTATATTAGTATTGTTAAACAGCTTTGGCAGGTTAGCATAAATGATTGCTTTGGTATTTTCGAACGATTGCTGCACCACTTTTGGATCGCTTATAAAAAAAGAAGAATCATTGAGGTGTTTATAAAAATCATCCTCACTTAGGCCTGTTTGCAGACGGATAGCTTCGATATGCTTGTGAACACGACTAACTTCTGTCAAACCAAACTGGTAGATGTCGTCGGGTGTGGCATTGGCGCTTGTCCACCGCTTTAACAGGTAAGCATACCAGGCTTTGCCGTTAGGGATATTGATGATACCGCTTGCTGGGATAGAAGCGGGCTTGTTTTTTAACCAATCCTGCTCAAGTGCTATTCGTTCAAGGTTGAGGCCAGTTTCATAGCTGATCAGCTGATAATCTACTTTTTCTGATCCCGTAAGTTGATCTGCCTTAAAAGCCGATAAACCCGCCTTTATTTTTGTAAAAAAGTCTAATTGTTTTCGAACATCGGCGGCGTCACCGATGTGTTCTAACCCGCTTACATAGCTTAGCTCCAGTTGCGGCAAGTGCAATTCATTATACCCGGCTACAAAATCTTTGCAAAATGCATCAAACGTTTCCTGCTTTTTAGCCGGAGATACAGACAAGATAAGCGCGCTGATTGCTACAATAAAAACCTTCATAAATGGGATCTGGTTAACAAACATAAATAATAAACTGTATTTTACTTAAGCCAATCCCAATATCCCCCTGTTGGGGTGACAAGCCTGTAATGCATAGGGTATAAATTTGATAATCATGGTGTATCGCAAATTAATCCTGCCTTTTATTTTTATGCTGATAGCTGATAGCGGCTTCGCTCAGTTAAGCTATCCCGATTCATCCATGCCAACGGATACACCACGCTTATTTGCCCAGGGGCTCCTTACCGACGGCCTGAGCAACCGCGACTTTACCATATCCCCACAAGGTGATGAGATCTTTTTTACCTTACAACAGCCCCATTTTGTAACCAGTACCATTTTACATATCCAAAAGAAAAACGGCAAATGGGGCCGGCCCGAAGTTGCAGCCTTCTCCGGCCGTTACCGCGACCTGGAAGCAAGTTTTTCGCCGGATGGACAAATGATCTATTTTTCATCCGACAGGCCGCTGAACGATACTATCGCCAAAAAAGACTTTGATATATGGCGGGTTAAACGAAACAAGAATGGCAATTGGGACAAACCCGAAAACCTTGGCTCGGAAGTTAACTCTCCCAAAAGCGAATATTACCCGAGTGTGACTAAAAGCGGCAACCTGTATTTTACGGTAGAAGCCGGTTACGGTAAAGGCAGTGAGGATATTGTAGTTTGTAAACCAACGGCAGCAGGCTACAGCAAACCCGAAAGCCTGCCCGAAGATGTTAACACAAAATACGATGAGTTTAATGCATTTATTGATCCCGACGAGCAATTCATTATATTCAGCTGTTATGGCCGCGCAGATGACCTGGGGCATGGCGATCTTTATCTAAGCCGTAAAGATAAATCGGGCAAATGGCTGCCAGCCAAACATCTGCCTGTACCCATTAACAGCACGGCCCTTGATTACTGCCCTTTTGTAAGTGCCGACAAAAATTACCTGATCTTTACCAGTAACCGCATCAACAACCAGCTAAACAATGGCCAAACCAAAACATACCGGCAATTACAAACGCTGCTTAACAGCCCCGGCAATGGCTGGGATGATATTTATTGGGTAAAGTTTAACGAAAACTGGTAAGTAAAGCTCAATAGTATCCAGACTTACGAAGTTTTAAAAACTTCGTAAGTCTTCGCCTTGCTATTCCCTTTCAAAGCCCGCGATAGCTTTTTTATATACTATTTTTCAAGCGGTTTTAAAATAGCTTCTATGTTGATTGAATATAGCTGTGCAGCTGCTCAATGGTTTCCCTTTGCGAATGGATGGTTTCATAAACCACATCGCTCATAGAAATGATACCACACAACTGATCGGTCACATCAAACACCGGTAAATACCTGATATTATTTTCGCTCATGATCAGCATACATTCATCAACAGATGACTCGGGGGTGATCCTCGGGAAATTGGTACTTATGATCTCGCCTGCGGTGGTTTCATCGGAGTGCTTGCCCACCAGGATGATTTTACGGGAGTAATCCCTCTCGGTCATCAGGCCCATATATTTCCCATTGTCTGTCACCACTACCGAACCGATATTTTTATCGGCCATTAATTTCAACACATTAAACACGGTAGTTTCGGCAGGTACGGCAGTAACGTTGCTCCCCTTGCGGGCCAGGATATGCTTTACACTTTTCATAAGTACTCAGGTTAATTTGGTAATTTCAAGTTACGAATAAGTAGCAGAAAAACAATGGATTATTTTTTAAAACTACAACTTCGGGCATAATTCAATAACCGGGTGCGCAACATGATCATATTATCCATCTAATTAATTGTTGGCTCCATTGTTTGATTAAAGCATCACCTTAACTTAGCTATTACTTAACCTGTAATTTTTACCTGAACCTTAATTATGAAAAACCTCCTGCTACTCCTGCTTAGCTTATTTACCGTAATTGATTTAAATGCCCAACAGAAAAAACAAGCTTCCATCACCATATCTGTTGAGATAAAAGGCTTAAAAGAAAATGATAAATATTATTTAAATGGCCCCAGTATAGTGGGACTGGACTCATGTATAGTTCAAAATGGCCGGCTTCATTTTAAATATACAGGTGAACCCGACCAGGTATCAATAGGTAAAACTAAAGACTCAGGTGGTATTGGTGATGATCTTTTAGTTGGATTTTGGACTGATAAACAGGATATCAAAATTACCGGAGACAAGACAAATCGCAAAGGTATGACCATTTCAGGTTCAAATTTGTGGGATAGCTTTACAAAGCTACATGAAATAACCGGCCCAATTGAAGATAAACGGGATGAGATAGTTATCAGTTCTCCTTATCACAATCAGGATAGTGTTAAACGCCGCCTGGATAGTATTGCTGAGGTGAAGAAAACTGCGATGACAGATTATATTCAATCGAACCTGCATTCATACGCAGGTATTATCCTGCTTTACTATAACAAAATTGATAAAACCTTTACCGTTGAAGAAACCAACGGGTTACTAAAAAAATTTGACCCCGAAATTCAAAACTCAAAATACGGTTACCTTATACAACAATTGAATAAAAGTTACAATCAAGTAAAAATCGGGGAAATAGCACCTGATTTTGAACAGGTAAACCAGCACGGAAAACCTATCAGGCTATCTGCCTTTAGAGGTAAATATATTTTGTTGGAGTTTTCATCATCATGGTGTGGGCCCTGCCGCACCATGAACCCACAATTGGTGAAACTCTATGATAAATTTAAAGGTAAAGACTTTGAGATCATCAGCGTATCCACTGATGTTAACAGGCAAACCTGGCTAAAAACCATTAAAGACGATGGGCTGAGCTGGCCGCAACTATCTGATTTAAAAGGCCAGCAAAACGAGGTTGCTATACTGTACAATATCAATTCTATACCTCACAATTTTCTGATAGACAAGCAAGGCAAGATCATTGAAGACAATATTTATCCCGATCAGCTCACCGAAAAACTGAACACACTTTTAAAGTAAAATATGCAACAAAAAAGCCCTTCAGTAATTAAACCAAAGGGCTACCAACCTATATAAAACAAACCTATTATTTTCTCTTTCCCCAAACGGCAGTGCCATGGTTATCTAACCCGGTAAATATCAGGGTTGATGTTATTTTATTCTCCCAGTCGCGCTCACGCTCAACCTTTAGTTTGTAGGTATCGCCGTTATTGTATTTAAGCTCAAGCCATGGAGCAGTAAATGTCCATTTATCAGTCGCATTGCCATCAATGATACCTGTGGCATCCAGCTTAAAGGTTGTTGACACCTGGAAATCCGGATTGGTTTGTTCTGTACCATAGCCCGGTACAACATGATAATTCAGCGTGATCTTTTCGTATGTTCCTGCAACATCAGTTGATGCTATAGTTGTTTGGGCAACGTTGGCATAACGCTCCGGCGATACTATTGGCCAGCCATCAGGTGTCCATGATATTTTGCGAACATGCAGGTCCATAAAGTAGGAGTTGATCCCCGGCCTGCCCTGGTGCGCCATAAAATACTGCCCGCTGCCATTGTCAAACACCGCGCAATGGCCCGTACCCTGCCAGCCGCTGTGATTGGTAAACTGGTACGGTGCAAGGATCATCGGCCCATGATCTTCATCAGTATTAACATCGTGACCATTGTAATCATAAAACGGCCCGGTTGGGCTATCAGCCCTCCCTACCCTTACGTTGTATTTAGTTTGCAGCCAATCATAACTGATAAACAGGAAATACTTTTTAAGATCGGGGTTATAGATCACCTCTGCTCCCTCAATGTTACCGTTGTATTTACCACCGGTAAAACCACGGTTGGCTATGCGTTTGCCTTTATCGCCCGAACTGGCCGCCAATCCTGTCGAAGGATCAAGCTTCAGAATATAGATCCCATCCCAGGCCGAACCATAGTACATATACTGTTCGCCGGCCGTTGTGGTAATTACTGTTGGGTCGATGGCGTTGGTTTGGATACTGGCATCATTAGCCGATGTAACTACCAAGCCTTTCTCCGTCCAGGGTCCATCAGGCGATGAAGCTGTTGCCATACCAACCACACTTAAACGGGCTACTGCAGATGAAAGTGAATAATACAACCTGTATTCCGAACCTACCTTCATTACATAGGGTGCCCATAAGGCATTGTATGGCGTACCACCCTTACCTGTAATATAGGCAGAGCCCTGCGCAGGCAACGATGAAAACACCCAACCCACATACTCCCACTGCACCAAATCCTTCGACCGGCGAATTTGCAGGCCCGACCTCACATCGGTACCAAAAGCTACATCGGTACTATAGCAATAATAATAATCTCCAAACTTTTTGATGGATGGATCATGCACATTATACACCGTCCATTTAGGATAGTAGGCAAAGGCAGCGATATCGGCATAAGTATCACTGATACTATTGATATCAAATGCGGTTGTTACCGGTGTAGTGGTAGTATCCGTTTTGGCTGGCGCAGGTGTTTCCTTTTTTGAACAGGAAAACATTGCTGTTGCCAGTGCCGCTATTAAGTATAGATTTTTCGTCTTCGTCATCGTCTTGGTCATCTCTTTCACTTGATTTCTTAGTTCCCTCCCCTGGGAGGGGTGTGATGGACAGTGAAGTGGCAGGGAGGGGTATCTTAAAGCGATCAGTGTGTCTGGCTTCATAAACCCCTTCCTCCTCCTTCCCCAGGGAAGGAATCGCACCTCCCCCCGCTCTCTTATTTAATATCCCGCGTTCTGCACCAAACCAACGTTGGTTTGTACCTCTGTAAGTGGTATTGGCAGGTACTCTTTACCTGCAGTGTAAGTGTTAAACTCCGGATCGCGGGCTTTTAGCCAGGCCAGTTTGGTTGGGTCCTGTAACCAGCCCCAGCGACGGATATCATCAAAACGGTGACCTTCCAGCGAAAACTCCAGGAAACGCTCGTGACCTATTTGCTCACGCATATCGGCCTGGCTCATGCCTGGCTTTACAGTGGCCAGGTTTGGCAAACCAACACGGCTACGTACCATCTGTATGTATTGATAAGCATCATTCGTCTGCCCCTGTTCATTCAAACATTCGGCGTACATCAGCAGTACATCGGCATAACGCATCAACCTTTCATTGATCCCCGATCTCCAGTCGTACTCATCGGCCTGGCCGCTATCGCCATTTTCATACTTATGGCAAAACAGCGCATTTAATGAGGAACTGCCTGCATAACGGGTGGCAAAATCCTGGTTATATAATTTTTCGCCGGGTTTGTTGTAGTACATGGTTACGTCCAAACGAGGGTCAACACCGCCGCTGGTTGTTTTTTCCTGCAGATATTCGTTATACAATACCGGGGTTGGCTGCACATCGGTAAAGCCGAAACTTGCCGCACCGAAAGTAACGGCGCGGGCAGATGTACGCCCCCATCCTGACGATGGATCACCGCCCCAGCCCAGATCGGTACCTCCGGCTTCCCTTGAAAACTGAACCTCAAAAATTGATTCGGAATTATTCTCGTTGTTTGCAAAAAAGTTATCGTAATAATTAGGGGTCAAACTGTAAGTCCCCATATCTATTACTGCCTTAAACTCAGCTGCAGCCTCAGCATATTTTTTAGTGAACAGGTAAGTTTTACCCAGATAAGCGGCTGCAGCACCTTTTGTAGCCCGGCCAATTTGTCCATCGGGCGATAGGTTGGTGTAAGTTACCGGCAGCATACTTTCGGCTGCTTTAAAATCGCTGATAACCTGTGCCCAAACTACATCCTGCGGTTGCTGTTTTTGGAAATAATCGGCACTTGAAGCAGCAGGCACCAGTGGCATAGGCACGTTTTTGTAAAAATCAGCCAGGTGAAAGTAGTACAGGCCGCGCAGGAAGTAAGCTTGCCCTAATACACGTTTCTTTAATTCGGCATCCATATTGATATCAGGTACATATTTCAGCACCTCATTGGCACGTAAAATGCCCTGGTAGTAGGCAGTCCATGAAAACAGTACGCCATCGCCGGTGCTTTGCATGTTAAACTTACCCATATTATAGATCTGGTCCCAAGGGCTATAGCTTGTAGCATCATCGCCCCTTGTATTTTCAACTATCGGCGAAAAACGCATGTATGAGCCGTCAATAATTAAGCTGCCGTACACTGCGTTTATTCCCTTTACAGCGTCGCTGGCATTTTGCCAAAATGTTTGGGTGGTTTGTGCATTAGGGTTTACCGTTGTTAAATCGCCTTTTTTGCACCCCATGGCAAATACAGCTACCAACAATAGCGTAAATACTGCCTTTGTATATATCGTTTTCATTATAAATAATGTTAAATCGTTAATCAATTTTTAAAGCCCTACCTGTAAGCCAACTAATAAAGTGCGCGGGTTAGGGAACGAACCATAATCAAAACCGCGGTTAATAGTACCATCATTAATAAAATCCGGGTCGAAGCCTTTGTATTTAGTAATGGTGTACAGATTTTGGCCCGACAGGTAGATCCTTACGCTCCTGAACACATGAGTACGGTTTAATAAACCTGTTGGCAAAGTGTAACCCAGCTGTGCAGTTTGCAAGCGGGCATATGAGCCGCTTTGAATAAACCTGTCGGAGTTGCGGTTATTGGCATTAGGATCGCCGATGATTGGGCGTGGTACATTTGTATTAGTATTATTTGGTGTCCAGTAGTTCAGCTCATCGGTGCTGGCATTGGTATACTGGCCGGTCATTAACGATTGATAAACACCATTGGCTATTTTACTGCCATAATTGCCCTGAATAAATATTGAAGCATCAAGATTTTTGTAGCTGGCGCTGAAGTTAAAACCATAGTATAATTTAGGAATAGCAGAACCCAAGTAAACACGGTCGTTATCATTGATAATGCCGTTATGATCGGTATCAACAAATTTAACATCGCCGGGGGCGGCACCAGTTTGAGTAGCATGGGCAGCTACATCGGCCGCATCCTTAAAAATACCTTCAGTTTTGAAAGCGAACAATTCACCCACTTCGCCGCCTACGGCTGTTTTACTGTAAGCGCCATAAATTGGGTTGCCGCCGTTACCTAATGATAACACCTTGTTTTTAACTGTTGAAGCGTTTGCGCTAATGGTGTAGTTAAATGGCCCGGTATCCCTGCTGCGATAAGTAACCGTAAACTCAATACCTTTATTGGTAAACGAGGCAGCATTCACCAGCGGCGTATTAATAGCGCCTACCGAAACCGGGATTGGCACCGGCAGCAGGATGCCTATGATCTTATTCACATAATACTCTGACGAAAAGCTCAGCTGATCGTGGAACAGGCTTAAATCCAAACCGATATTGGTAGTACGTTTTTGCTCCCATTTGTTGGTTTGGTCAAAAACCTGGGTTTGCGTAGCACCCGATGCCAGTGTACTACCAAATACATAACTGGCATTGGCATTTACCACAGCCTGGTACGGATAAAATGCAAGCGCGTTCACGTTACCTAATGTACCATAGCCCGCTTTTAATTTTAATTGACTAATAGTTTCGGGGAGATGCAGGAATTTCTCTTTGTTGATATTCCAGCCTACAGATACACCGGCAAAATTACCAAAACGGTTATAAGCAGGCAGCTGCGATGTGCCATCACGCCTGTAATTTGCAGTTAACAGGTAACGGTCATCATAATTGTAGTTTACACGGCCGAATATCGGCGAGTAAAATTTACGCTCATTACTGTTGCCGAATACGGTTTTATCGGTAGTGTTGCTTACATTATCAAACGCAAACAGGTATGGCTGGGGCAAATTATAGGCTATGCCGGTAAGATTATCATTTTTATCTTTTTGATAAGCCGTACCAGCTAATAATTCTACATGATGCTTGCTGATATCAAACTTATAGCTTAAAGTATTTTCAACAAGGGCGGTGTAATAGTTGCCACGTGCGTCGCTGTAATAGGCGGTTGTGTTTGGATAAAACCAGCCAAGGTCATAAATCGGATCGAAATAGGTGTTCTTAAAATCGTTACGATCGTAGCTTGCACTAAGACGATATTTCAGGTTTTTGATAATTTCTACCTCCATCCAGGCCGATGCCACCATGCGGTTACGCTGCCCGGTGCTGTTCAATAAATTATTTACACCAATGATATTAAGGGAGATAGCCCTTTGCGTGTTCTGATCAACGCCACCATAGCCTCCAACACGGTTGGGATCATAAATAGGCATAGTTGGGATAGCAGTAATCAGGTCGACTATCTGGTTGCCTGTTCCGTGTAAATGCGGATAAGCAAGGTTATTATAATCGCCTTCGGTATAGGCAAACTTGGTACCGAACGATACGACACCTTTTTTACCCTGGATATTGCCGCTCAGGTTATAACGGGTATATGAGGGCCCGGATACGGTTGTACCGGTTTGGTTAAAATAATCTAAAGCAACATTGTAGCTCATGTTTTCATTGCCGCCCGATAAACCAAGATCATGGCTTTGGGTGTGTCCTGTCTGAAAACCTGATTTTTGCCAGTCGGTATTTACATTGCTGATAAATTTACTTGACGAAGGATCATTACCCGGTGCCAGTGATAAACCGGCATTGGTTTCGGCAGCGTTTGCAATTTGCTGATAGCCTACTCTATCTGTAACTGATAAGGTTTTTGGATTTTTCTGGAAGCCGGCGTAACCATTATAGTTAATTTTCATGGCCCCGCTTTTGCCTTTTTTAGTAGTGATGATGATCACACCATTAGCACCGCGAAAACCATAAATAGCACCTGCCGAAGCATCTTTGATCACCTGCAGGCTTTCAATATCCGAAGGTGGGAAATCAAAAGGCTCCATAGTTGGCACACCGTCAATGATATAAAGCGGGTTGTTATTAATTAAGGAGCTTACACCACGGATACGGATAGAAACGCCTTCGCCCGGCACACCTGATCCGTTTACCTGAACACCTGCTACCTGGCCCTGCAATGCCCTTGCAACATCAGGCGTAGTACGTTTGGTAGCATCCTTAAGGTTTACCACAGTAACCGAGCCGGTTAAGTTTTCCTTTTTCTGCGTGCCGTAACCTACAACAATAACCTCGTTTAATGAGTTAGAGGCAGCCTTTAATTGGATATTCAGCGATGTGCTGCCGCTTACAGGAATTTCCTGGGCATTGTAGCCTATAAAAGTAAATACAAGTACCGCGTTAGCAGCATTGGCATCCGGCACGTTGATCATATAGCGGCCCTGAACATCAGTCTGCGTGCTTACCTCTGTACCTTTTAACTTTACAGTTACTCCGGGCATGGGCAGGCCTGTTTCATCAGTTACTTTACCGGTTACCGCATTGGCAGCAAATTCTTTTCCTTTTTCGGTAAGGATAACCAGGTTATTATCGCTCAGCGAATAACTCAGGTTGGTATTGCTAAGTACGGTTTTCATCACCTCTTCAAGGGATGCATCTTTTGTATTTAAACTGGCCTGCACGTCGTTTTTAAGCAACATGTCGTCATTGTACAAAAAGCGATAGTCAGATTTTTTTTCAATCTCCTTAAGCGCCTTCTTCAGGGGCACGTTCTGGAAGTTTACGTTGATCTTTGTCTGACCATATCCTTTTGAAAACGCCTGCAACGAGGAGACGAGGACCAGGATAAGGATAAATTTACACATAAGAAGTACTTTCAAAAATTGGTTCAGCCGCAATGGGTTAATGCGGTGTGCATTTTTTTTCATAATTTAGCATTAAGGTTATTTAACTATTGGGTTTATAGAAGGACTGGTAGTTAACTTGTACCACATTATAATGGGGGGATGCGGGAACATCTTCCCATTTTTTTATGGCAAGGTTTGATACTTATTTACGCATAGGCTTTTTTAATAAAGGTTTAATAATTAATAAATTACAACTTGGTTAGTGTCAATTTTATAACGGAATGCTACCGTTTTCTGCAAGCTTAATAAAGCCTTGTTAATCGATTCTTTTTCAAACTTGCCTGTGAAGCGCAGCTTTTTTACATCCTCATTTTCAAAAACGATATTCACATTATAACGGCGCTCCATTTTTTGAGCGATGTTTTCAAAGTCCTCGGCGTCAAAGGCCAGTTTATTTTCAAGCCACAAAGCTTCGGATGGCAAAGTATCCTTTTTGGCCTGGTGGATACGGCTCAATGCAATAAGCGGCGTTTCTTCGGCCACCCTATTGGTTGGAATATTGCTTTTAAGCTGCGGTTCCTGGTTGTTGATCACTGTAAGCTTTTCCGACGGATTGAGAATGATCTTTTTTTCGGGGTTTTTTAAAACGGTAAGCTCAATTTTACCGCGAATAAGTGCAGCTTCGGATGTTTTATCATTATTATATGAGCGCACATTGAATTTAGTACCTAATACCCTGATACTGATGGTTGGTGTAGTAACTACAAAAGGACGCCGCGAATCCTTAACAACATCAAAAAAAGCCTCACCAACAAGATTTACTTTTCTTTGATCAGCCCCAAAATCATTGCTGTAGGTAAGCTTACTACCCATATTGAGCCAAACACGGCTGCCATCGGGCAATTGAATTTTGCTGATCCCGTTTTTAGGGGCAGTTATTTCATTGGGCTTTCCCGGAGCAATAGTTTCTTTGCGGGTGAACCAAAAAACGCCCAGCAATAAACAGGCAGCAGCTAATAATGACCCCAGTTTAATGATCCTGATCCTTTTTCGTTTGGCTTGAATGGCAATGACCTGCGCGGTTTCTTCAGCTTCCTTCTCTTCGATGGCTTCAAGCCCGGCTTCAAAAGCATCCCATTTGCTCAGCAGTTTTTCATCCTGCGCAGTTTGCTGATCATTTTTCCAGATCTCCTCCAGCTCATCCATTGTGTACATACCGGCATTGCCCTGTTGCTGCAACAGTTGCTCAAGTTCAAGTAACTCCTCAGGCGAGGCTTCACCATTTAACTTTTTACCAATAAGTATCCAAATGTTGTTGATCATTATTTACGACTCTATATATAAAGACTGTAAATAATCAGGATACCCCAGTGAAGAATTAATTATTTTTTGAAATATTTTCCGGATTAGCCATGGCAGGCATTTTTTGAGCGTCTTTTAGCCCCTGCGCAAGGGTTTTCAGCGCGTTGCCCATGTGGTATTCAACAGTTTTAATGGAAATATCGAGCAGATCGGCTACTTCACGATATTTTAAGCCATCCTCTTTTACCAATTTAAAAACAAGGCGGCATTGATCGGATAGTTTGCTTAAAGTAATGTTGATGAGTTTGGCAAGATCCTCGCAAACCAATTTATCTTCGCCTGTTGCGCTTGAATCGGCAACTTCTGCGTTCACATCATCAATATTTACGCTTTTGAGCTGATTTTTGGATAAACAGGTAAGCGACTTATTTTTAACCGATGTATAACAGTAATAAGTAAAGTTATTGATCTCGGCCAGCGAAGCCCGGCGGGCCCAAAGATTCATGAAAACATCGTTGGTGATCTCTTCGGCCAGTTCATCCTGTTTCACCAATGATTTTGCCAGGCTAAACAATTTGCCATAATAAAATAAGTACAACCTCTTAAAGGAAGCCCTGCTGCTATTTAAAGCAATGTCATTAAGCAAATACTTAATTTCGGTATCCAACATTCCTCTATCGGTTATAATTACTTTTATCAAAAACCGGAGAGCGGTTCTTGAATGGTTCAAATTAATATAATTGGTAATTGGCCTCCATCAAAGCGAAGCAGTCGCTCTAACAAAAATCTAAGGTATAATATTTTATTTTAATTGTTCAAAAAACAATTAAAATATTTTTTCGGTACAAACACATCTATTGCCGATACATTCTGCTAAATTGTTTTAATAGCATTTAAACACAAAAAATAGATAAATCTGCCCATTACAATCAATGAGCTTTTAGATTAAGCCATCGGCCCGATTTTCACCAAACTTCAATAATTGAATTTAATTGTCATTTAAACAATAATTAAAATAGACCTGAATCTAATTCCCTACATATTTGTTACATGTAAAAAAGCCGCCAATAGCATCAGTTAAAATAAATTTAACATTGACGGTTTAGCTTTGCCTTTACCACATTACGTGCTTTTTCATTAAAGCATCTACACTTGTTAACTTTTAAAAAAATGGATTCACGCAGGGATTTTCTAAAAAAAGCGGCTTTACTATCGGGCAGCGCGGCTATGTTTAATATGTTGCCGCCGGTTATTCAAAAAGCATTAGCCATTAACCCAGAACCTGGCAGTACTTTTTATGATGCCGAACATATCGTTTTCCTGATGCAGGAAAACCGCTCTTTCGATCACCAGTTGGGTACCCTAAAAGGAGTACGGGGCTTCAACGATCCCCGCGCCATTAACCTGCCAAATAAAAACAAAGTATGGCTGCAAACCGATAAAAATGGCGATACCTACAGTCCTTTCCATTTAAATGTGAAAGACACTAAAGTTGCCTGGATGGGCTCGTTACCGCACGGCTGGAGCGACCAAACCGACGCCATGAACGGCGGAAAATATGACCGCTGGCTGGAAGTGAAGCAAACCCGCAATAAAAACTTTGCCGGTATGCCCTTAACCATGGGTTACTGCAACCGTGCCGATTTCCCTTTTTACTATTCGCTTGCTGATGCCTTTACGGTGTGCGACCAGAATTTTTGTTCGAGTATAACCGGTACCCACTCCAATCGCCATTACTGGATGACCGGCACTGTGCGTGAAAAGAACCAACCCGAAGGTATAGCACATTTATGGAACGTTAGCAACTATGATTATCCTGAACTTGACTGGACCACCTACCCCGAACGACTGGAAGAAAACGGTATATCATGGAAAGTTTATCAAAACGAACTTACTATGGGTTACGGCCTTAAAAGTGAAGAAAGCAACTGGTTAAGCAATTTTGGAACCAACGTGCTCGAGTACTTTAAACAATACAATGTGAGGCTGCACGCCGGTGGCATTGCCAACCTGCAAACCAAAAAAGAAAACATTACAAAACAAATTGCAGATCTTGAACAACAACCTGCAGATGATAAACGCAATTTAAAGCTGGCCGCTGCCAAAAAAGTACTTGCCAGCATTGAAACCGCTTTAAATAAATATACCAACGAAAATTTCGACAAGCTTTCGAAACAAGACCAAGCCCTTAACACCAAAGCATTCAGCATCAATAGCAATGACCCGTTTTTCCATGAAATAACCCCGCTAAAGTATAATGATAACGGTACCGAACGGGAACTGAATGTACCTAAAGGCGACGTATTTCATCAATTTAGGGAGGATGTAAACAATGGCACATTACCTACAGTATCATGGATCATGCCGCCTGCGCATTTTTCAGATCATCCCGGCGAGCCATGGTTTGGCCCATGGTACGTAAGTGAGGCCATGGAGATCCTGCTTAAAAACCCCGAGGTTTGGAAAAAGACCATCTTCATTATCACCTATGATGAAAACGATGGTTATTTTGACCATATTCCACCTTATACAGTTCCAAATCCTTATAAAACAGGTACCGGTAAAGTTTCAAATGGAATAGACCCCAAACTTGACTTTGTTACCCGTGATCAGCAAACCAATCCATCAGCTACAGATAGTAATATCCGCGAAGCTTCTGTCGGACTCGGTTATCGTGTGCCTATGATCATCGCATCGCCGTGGTCGCGCGGGGGGTATGTAAATTCTGAGCTTTTTGATCATACTTCTTCATTGCAATTTTTGGAGACCTTTCTGCAAAAGAAAACCGGTAAAAAAGTGATCGGCGAAAACATCACCCAATGGCGTCGTACCATTTGCGGTGACCTGACATCGGTATTTCGCCCATATAACGGCGAAAAAATAGAAGGCCCGGTATTTTTGGATAAGAATCAGTTTATTGAAGATATTCACCAGGCAAAATTTAAAGATGTCCCGGCAAACTTCAAAAAGCTCTCGGCCGATGACATTGCACAAATCAATACAGATCATAACACATCACCCTACTTCCCTCAACAGGAAAAAGGCATTAAACCTGCATGTGCCCTCCCCTATGAGTTATATACGGAGAGCCACTTAAATAAAACCACCGGCAAGTTAGAGCTGAGCTTTAAAGCAGGCAATACCGTATTTGGCAGCAAAGCAGCAGGCTCACCTTTCAGGGTATATGCGATGAACCCATACCAAAATGAAACCCTGCGTTCATGGGATTACAGCGCAGCAGCAGGCGATACATTAAAAGACGAATGGCAATTAGGCGATTTTGAAAATGGCCTGTACCATTTGCGCGTATATGCCCCTAACGGCTTCTACCGCGAGTTTACAGGCGATAACAACAATCCCCTGCTGCAGGTAAAATGCGATTATGAAAAAAGCAGGCTTAACCCAGCTAAACTAACCGGTAACATAGTATTGCATATTGCTAATAACGATCATAAGCCCCATACCCTTATAATTGCGGATAAGGTATACAAAACAGGCAACGTTACCAAAACCTTAGCAGCAGGCACCAGCACGAGCGTAGTACTGGATCTGTCCAAATCACATAACTGGTACGATTTCGGAATTAAAGTTAGCGGCAACGCCACTTTTGAAGAGCGCTTCGCAGGCCGTGTTGAAACCGGTGCAACTACGCAAACCGATCCGTTGATGGGTGGCTTGGTATAATTTACATTTTTTAAAGAGGCCACAATTATTTCGTATAATGTGGCCTCTTTATTTTTTAATGGTAATCGCTTTACAGATGTTATGCTAATATACTATTGATCAGCTTCAGCTCTTCATCTGTAAACGAAGTATTGGCCAAACAACCGATGGAATCGGTAACCTGTTCCGGTTTACTTGCACCGATCAGTACCGAAGTAATCCGCTTGTCCTTCAAAATCCATGATAATGCCATCTGGGCCAGGTTTTGACCTCGCTGTAAGGCAAGTTCATTCAACTTTGCAGCTTTGGCTATGTTTTGTTCAGTTATCGCGTCTTCGTCAATAGCGCCATTACCACGATGGGCGGCGGCCCTTGAACCTTCGGGGATACCTTTCAGGTATTTATTGGTTAATAAGCCTTGCGCTAATGGAGAGAACGGGATACAGCCAACGCCCTTATCTTCCAGCACATCAAGCAAACCACCTTCAACCCACCTGTCGAACATGGAGTATTTAGGCTGATGGATCAGGCATGGAGAACCAAGTTCTTTCAATACAGCAACCGCTTTTTCGGTTTCAGAGGCGCTGTAACTTGAGATACCAACATACAAAGCTTTACCCTGGCGTACTATCAGGTCTAATGCGCCCATGGTTTCCTCTATAGGGGTTTCCGGATCCGGGCGGTGATGATAGAAAATATCCACATAATCAAGTCCCATACGTTTCAGGCTTTGATCCAGGCTGGCTACCAGGTATTTTTTTGAACCCCAGTCACCATAAGGGCCTGGCCACATACCCCAACCGGCTTTGCTTGAAATGATCAGTTCATCGCGATAGCTTTTGAAATCATCTTTAAAAATGTGGCCAAAAGTTTCTTCTGCTGATCCCGCCGGTGGACCGTAGTTATTGGCAAGGTCAAAATGGGTAATGCCTTTGTCAAAGGCCAAACGTAAAATATTACGGGCATTCTCCAGGCTGTCGATACCACCGAAGTTATGCCACAGGCCAAGCGATACCGCAGGCAGCTTTAAACCGCTGTTACCGCAACGGCGGTATTCCATATCCTGGTAACGGTTTTGATTGGGTAGATAGGTCATATTTGATCAATAAAATTATGTGCTGTAAAATTGCCTTATCTATCCTGAAAATCCATTGAACTGGAACAAGAAATGAAATTATTTACAGACCGATATTTGCTGGTATGGCTATAGCCTGACTTATATTTGAACCATGTTTCAAAATATCAATAATTACGCAGCACGATCAGTTAGTTTAACTGCTGAGGAAACGGCGTTGTTTAATAAGATTTTGGAATACCGTAAAGTACCCAAAAAGACCCGTTTACTTGCAGCAGGCGATATCTGCAACTTTGAAGCTTACGTAAACAAAGGCTGTATCCGCGAATATATTATTGATGAGAACGGCGTGGAAGTAACCCTTCAATTTGCCGTTGAAGACTGGTGGGTAAGCGACCTGGCCAGTTTCCAGGACCAAAGCCCCTGCACCATGTACATTGAAACCCTGGAAGATTGCGAACTGCTCATCCTCACCCGCGATTCAAAAGAGCGCTTGCTAACCGAAGTACCCAAACTGGAGCGTATGTTCAGGCTTATGCTGCAAAGGCATTTAACTGTGGTTCAAAAACGTTTATTCAAAACCATCTCCACCACAGCCATGGAAAAATACCTGGAGTTTATTAATCGTTATCCCAGTATTCCGCAAAGGGTGCCGCAGCATTATATAGCCTCTTATCTGGGCATCTCGCCTGAGTTTTTGAGTAAGCTAAGGGCCAGGAATTTCAAGAAGTAAGGAAGTCGGTGCACTCTTCGTAAATACTTTAATAAAGCATGTAATAAAAAGCGTCATTGCGAGGTACGAAGCAATCCCAAACTATACAGAGCGAACCTGCTAATCGGAGATTGCTTCGTACCTACAGCAATGACGGCGTAGTTCACGGCATTGGCTATAACCTATACAATTTTAATTCCGATGAATATGCAACCCATTAAACTGCCTTTTGCCGTTTTCATAGGATGTGTTGCCTTTAGCAAAGCGGGGATATTTTTCGCTGTATTTTTTAAATACGTTATCGGGCTGTTTTTTGCCGTTTACGATTAACTCTTCGCCGTTAAATGAAAGTTCATGCAATGCATCTTCATTGGGAATAATATGATCTGCAACCAAATCGTTGGTCATCTGTTTTAATACCCGCTGATCTTCGGCAGCACGTTCCTGATCTTTTTTAGCCTGGATCTGATCTAAACGGGCTTGTTCCTGATCACGTTTGGCTTGTTCCTGATCGCGTGAAGCCTGCTCCTGGTCGCGTTTGGCTTGCTGCTGATCTTTGGCAGCCTGTTCCTGATCTCTCTTAGCCTGTTGCTGGTCGCGTTCGGCTTCATCCTGTTCAACTTTTGCATGCTGCTGATCACGGGCTGCCTGTTCCTGATCGCGTTTGGCTTGCTGCTGATCTCTGCCGGCCTGCTCCTGATCACGTTTGGCTTGTGCCTGATCTTTTTTTGCCTGGATCCTGTCTTTCCTGATCTGCTCACGGATAGCTGCTATAGCCGCGCTGTATTCGTTCCATTTGGTTGACGGGATAATTTCACCGTCAACTGCCAGGGCCACAAGCTTGTTGTTCATCAGCTCCATTTGGTAAGTTTTACCTTTCCAGTTAGTTTGGATACGCTCGCGCCCCTTACCATCAAAAGTATCGTAATTGTTATAAGAGTTGAAGGCCGTTTTTTTTCCCGGTTTCTGCGCATTTGCCACAGTTGTTAATGCCGTTGCTGCTATCAGCAACAGGGCGCTTCTTAAATAATTGGTTTTCATTTTTCTGTTGGTTTAAAAGTTGTCAAAGGCTTTAGGCCTTATATCTGTTGATCTCTGTTATTTTTCTTTTAGTTTTTCCAATGCCTTTATTCCACCCTCGTTTTGCGGATTAAGAGCAATTGACTTTTGGTACATTTTTATGGCATCTTCCTTTTTACCTGCACCGGCAAGTGCTTCGGCATAGCTATCATAAGTATTAAAACTTGCCGGAAATAAGAGTGTATTGAGTTTAAAGACCTCCAAAGCCTGGCTGAGCAAGCCATCACTCATCATGTCGTAACCGAGCCGATTTAATTCCCTTTCGTCCATGAAATAATGAGCGGTATCTGTTTTAGTCTCGTTGAAAAGCACAGTTGCGGCGTCGGCACCTTTCTGATACAGGGTTATTACATAATCTTTAGCCAGCGAACGCTTGCCCCGGTAGATATTGTTCCCGTTATTTAAAATATAAAAGGCATTGAGTCCTTCGGGATGAAGGCCGCGATGCGTTACATTATCAAGTAAAACAACAGTTTGCTTCCGGGTTATATTGCGAAGAAATACTGTAACCACACCCGATGAACCGCCCGAATGCCATACAACTTTGCCATAAGTTGTATCCCGTAGTATCTCCCAGCCAAGACCATAATATGATTTCGTATTTGCCCAGCCAGCACTTGCTTTACTTCCGTCATTAAGTAAGGTTGGAACAAAGGCTTCTTCAAGCACTTTCTGTTGCAGTAATTTGCCGCCGTATAAAGCTTCATCAAACTTTAGCAGATCGCCGGTGGTACTCACAACTGCAGTCGGCCCAATTATAGCGCCTAATATTACCGACTCGATATGATCGCCTTTTACCGAATCGACACGTTTCAACTGCCCCGGCGAATAGCTGACAAATTCATAACGCTGAGCCCGGTTTTTGTCGGCTACAGGTAGCAGAGGTGTTTCAATGTACGTATGGGCCATCCCGGCAGGCTTAAAAACATACTTAGTCAAATAGTTCTGGAATTTCATCCCGCTCAGCTTTTCAACTAACAGCGCAAGCAATCCGAAACCTGTATTTGAATAGCTGTACCTTTCGCCCGTTTTGAATAATAAACCTCGACTGTCTTTTTTCAACGCCGGGATCAGGTCATCCAATGCGTAGATCTTTTCGGGGTTTTCGCCGTAAGGCTTTTCAAAAATCTGGTAATCGGGCAAGCCGGAAGTATGTGATAAGAGATGCCGTAAGGTGATCTGCTTCCAGGGAAACTCAGGAAAATACTTGATGAAGGGATCATCCAGTTTAAGCTTGCCATTTTGCTTAAGCTGTAAAATAGCTACCGCCGTAAATGTTTTTGAAACCGAAGCCAGGTTAAAAGCAGTTTGGTCGGCATTCAACAGTTTCGACGCAACATCGGCATAACCAAACGAACGCTGATAAACAACTTTTCCTTTTTCGGCAACCAGCACGTTGCCGTTAAACTCGTGCTGATGATACAATGTTGTAAACAAGCTATCCAGGCGCTGTTGCTTGTCCTGTGCCAGTAAAACGCTTGTTGCCCCGTTAAAAAGTATAAGCAACAGGCATGCAATCACCATACCTTTCGGTAAATAATGTTCTTTCATTTCCAATTAAATTTTTGTTAGTAAAAGGGCAATAGAATGCCACCCAGTTCAAAGCTGGTTCTTAAAATCCCGGTTTTCCTGAATTAAAAATATAAAAGCTCTGCTTACAGGCGGCGCTGCCCGCAATAAAAAAGCCCGTTGTGTTGTTATTTGATTTACTCTACGCTTACGGTGTTTTTTGGTTTAGCTGGTTTTGGTGCTATTGGTTGTTTTACTTGCAATTGATCACGCTGCGCCTGCTCCTGATCGCGCTTAGCTTGTACCAAGTCTCTTTCGGCCTGTTCCTGGTCAATTTTAGCCTGCGCCTGATCACGCATGGCTTGCTCTTGGTCGCGGCGGGCCTGCTCCTGGTCGCGACGTGCCTGATCCTGATCTGCTTTGGCATGTTGCTGATCACGTGTAGCCTGTTCCTGGTCACGGCGGGCTTGTTCCTGTTCGGGGTTGGGCTTTGTGTTATTGGCTACTGTCTGCTGATTTTCCTGTTCGGCCCACCGCTTTGCGGCTAATGCGTAGCGCTCCAGTTGCTCCCGTGGAGACAAAGGTTCGGCGTTAGCCATAACCACATTTTCAATAGGACGAACGGGCTTCTGTACATCAGCAATGTATCTGCGTTTTGAACGTTTGGGCCTGTCAGTTTGCTTAGCAATTACTACTACTTGCGTACCCTCAGGTTGCACAACCCGTTGTTCCTGCTTATATACATGAGCACTGCCACTTTCCGGGTAATTAACTTTCCTGATCTGGGCAATAGCGGCAGTAGCTATAATTACCGAAAGGACAATAACCCCACCTATTAAAAATGCCCGCTCGCCCGAAGTTACCGTTTTGTTTTTATTGCCGAGGATACGGCTTACCCTTTGCAGCAATTGGTTCTTTTTACCGGGAAAAGCAACAGCATAATTTGCGCCATAAAGTGAATATTCTTTAAAACTGATGAGGGCATCTATAAACTCCCGCTTATTTTTTGTTTGGGCGAGGGCGATATCATCACAGCAGTTTTCCCGCTCATCGCGCAGCAGGGCCGAGATCCATAATAAACCGGGATTAAAGAAAAACACCGTTTCTGCAATGGTTTGTAAAAAGTTAACCATGTAATCGTGCCTGCGGATATGGGCAAGTTCATGCAGCAATACAGCCTCAACCTGCTCAGGCGGCAACCCGGCCAACAGACCTATCGGGATCAGGATAACCGGTTTAAGATGACCAATAACCATAGGCATTTTTACATAACCCGATTCCAACAGCCTCACAGCCCGCTTTAATTGCAGCTTTTTGCAAAGCAGTTCAACCCTGTTTTTCCAATAATCACTCGGCTCCGATACCTGCCTGTATTTAGCAGTGTGGATAAACATGAGCCCGCGCATCATCCGCACCGAGCGGAACAGGAAAAACACAAGCCACAACAATACAACCATAGGAGCATTGGCAGTAAAATATCCAACACAAGTATTGGCGAAAGCCCGGACCCCATCGGCATTAAAGCTGAATAAAGCCGATGCCCTTCCACCAATGGCGTTACCAAACTGTACCATACTTTGCTGCGGCGGTTTGTTCCACTCCCAGGCGAAAGTGAGCGCGCAGACCCCAATAAATAATAAAAACTGTACAAGTACCAGGTTGTACCTTACTGCCGCACTTGTTTTTTTGGTAAGGAGCATTACCATTGCGCTGATAACTGCCAGCAACATCCCCTGCCATAATGAATGGATCAGCATCCAGCTAAAAGCCTGTATCAGGCTATGGGAAATGGTGTTGGTGTTAAGGAGCAGGTACATATCTGTAAGGTTTAATTATTTATCATCCATGTTTTTGAGCAGCTCTTTTATTTTTTTGAGTTCTTCGGCCGATGTTTTATCGTTACCCAACAGGGCCACCATTAAATCACTCGGCGAACCATTGTACATCGAATCAACAAAGCGCCCGAGCATATTCCCCTTCACCTTGCTTTCTTCAACCACAGCGCTGTAAATGTGCTTCATATTGGTTTCGTCGCGTTCAAGCATCCCCTTCTCCTTCATTACCTGCATCAGCTTAAGGGTACTGGTATAAATTACCGCCTCCTTTTGCTCGTTAAGCTTATCGTGCACAAATCTCACCGTCGACGGCCCGTACTGCCACAGCACCTGCAAAACATCCATTTCGGTTTTGGTGGGCGTTAAATCAGCAGTAGTATCCTTTTTAAACAAACTCATAAACCAAAGGTATGTATTAAAAACGTACGTTGCAATAGCTAAGTTATTTTTATTGAAAAAATTTTCGCCTGTAACAAAGCAACCACCCTAATATTAAGGTGGTTGCACATTATAAATAATAAGATCAGTGTTTTAAAAACTCTTCGCAAAAGTCAATCCTACCCTTCCATCCTGGTAGGTGGGCAGCAATAAGGAGTTATTGTTTTTGCCATTTTCGTTGCCTCCGCGAAACAGACTGTTGCGGATAAGCGGGTACAAATAGTATGCAGCCTTGGTAGACAGGATACCAAAACCTGCTCCTGCTATGATATCGCTAAACCAGTGTTTGTTGTTGTATACACGAAGTATAGCCGTAGTAGTTGCGAAAGCATATCCCACGCCTCCATACACAGGCGAACGGTCACCGTATTCCTGGGCCATAAATTCGGCAGAAACAAAGGCGTTACCGGTATGCCCTGACGGAAACGACATGTTATTTGACCCATCGGGACGCATACGGTGGGTGATTCGTTTCAAGCCAAAAGTAGTCCCGCTGAATATGGCTTCGGATAAAGCAAGCAACAGCGTACGGTCAATAAACGTGTTTTTACCGTGTACGCCTACTGCATTCAAGCCGTAAACCGAAATGATTGGCGCGTATTGCAGGTAATTATCAATACTGGTATGAAAACCGGGATGATCTTTCATCATATCATTCCTCACGTCATAATCAATATTACGGATAAACTTTACCTTAAGCGATAATAAACCGTAAGTAATAAAAGCCGCCGGCGGTATGTACGACGGGATTTTACTTTGCAAATGCTTAACAGTATCCGGTAAAGTCAGGATATTCCTGGCAGAATCTTTTTGCAAAGAATCTTTCTTTACCGCATCTTTTTGTAATGTATCCTTAACCTGGGCATGAACAGGCAGCCAGAACGAGACTGCCAATAGCATCGAAATAAAATAAAACCTGAAATTTTGCAAAGAATCCCCCTTATTAAGCGCTGATAAACACAATTATACAATTCAATTCTGTAGAATTCCTGAAGCGCGTAAACAATAAATTAACACGGTGTTAACGTAAATTATATCCTTTATGTTGTATTGGCTTTCAAATTGATATAAGTTGCTAATTTTCATTTTAATTGTCCTTTTAACAATAAATAAAATTACTTATGTTTGATTTTCCATTCCAATAAACCACCAAACTACCTGAATGAAGATCCTCAAACTTATTCCCTGTTTATTACTGTTTGTCAGTGCCCGTATTTTTGCCCAGGAACAGGCTCATATCAATATTAACCTGAATGACAAAGTTGGCGATATGTACCCCTTTTGGGCATGGTTTGGGCATGATGAACCCAACTACACCTATATGAAGGATGGCCGCAAACTTCTTTCAGAACTGGCTGCTTTAAGCCCCGTACCTGTTAGGATGCGGGTTCATAACCTGCTTACCAGCGGCGATGGTACCGCGGCCCTTAAATGGGGTTCAACCAATGCTTACACCGAAGATGCCAATGGCAATCCTGTTTACGACTGGCATTTAGTTGATAGTATTTTTGATTCTTATATTAAACGGGGAATGAAACCTTATCCTCAAATAGGTTTCATGCCCGAAGCTTTATCAACTCATCCCAAACCTTACCGCCATTATTGGAAACCCGGCGATAATTATGATGATGTTTATACCGGCTGGGCATATCCCCCTAAGGATTATAACAAATGGGAAGAACTTGTTTACCAGTGGGTGAAACATTGTGTGCAGCGTTACGGCCAGCCAGAAGTTGAAAGCTGGTATTGGGAAGTTTGGAACGAACCCAACATTGGCTATTGGAAAGGCACCAGGCAGGAGTTTTTTAAATTATATGACTACGCTGCCCAGGGCGTAAAACGGGCTTTACCTACGGCGCATGTAGGCGGACCGGAAGTTGCGGGCGGCTCAAGCCCGGGCGGAATGAAATTTTTAAATGCCTTTATCAAACATTGCATTGCTGATACCAACTACGCTACAGGCAAAATAGGTTCGCCGGTTGATGTGATCTCGTTTCATGCCAAAGGGCAGCCTACGCTGGTTAATGGTAAGGTACGTATGAATATGGCCCCGCAGATCCGTGATATCAGGGAAGGTTTTAAAATTGTGGCCTCATATCCCGAAACTAAAAATACGCCGATAGTTATAGGCGAGTCTGACCCGGAAGGTTGCGCGGCCTGCGGCATGGCTACCAACCCATCAAACGCTTACCGTAACGGCACCATGTATTCAAGTTATACTGCGGCTTCCATAGCACGCGAATACCAATTGGCCGATTCATTGGGCGTAAACTTTATGGGCTCGGTATCATGGTCGTTTGAGTTTGAAAACCAGCCCTGGTTTTATGGCTTCCGCGATTTAGCAACCAACGGCGTTGATAAACCGGTTCTTAATGTTTTCAGAATGCTGGGAATGATGAAAGGCAAACGCCTGAAAGTAAATGGCGACCAAATGTACCCGCTTAAAACCGTAGCCGATTCAAGCATCAGGGGTAATACAGATATCGGTGCGCTGGCTTCTGTTGATAAAAAGGAAATGACCGTACTGCTATGGAACTACCATGACGATGATCTGCATGACGCCGGAAAGACTGTAAACATCAGGATAGAACACCTGCCGCCTACTTTCATCAAACTAACCCAATATCGTATTGATGACGAGCATAGCAATGCATACGAGGTATGGAAAAAGATGGGATCGCCGCAAAATCCTACGGCTGCTCAAATTAAGACACTTGAAAAAGCCGGCCAATTGCAACAATTTGGAAAACCTGTTACGCTGATGGCAAAGTCAGGTTTATCCGGAGCTGTAGTATCATTGCCACGACAGGGGGTAGCTCTTTTAAAATTCAGCTGGTAACTTAAGTTACCAGCCACTTGTTAAATAAAAGTCGTTCCATCCTGCATAGCCACAATAAATGGCCAAAACATTGAGTGTGTAAGCAGATGGGTTGAATTTGCCCGGGATTATATCGAAAGCCCGATTAAGGGCGTAGGTACTAATTTCATGTCCTGTTTTTTTAACAATTATTTTTTTTAGCGTATCTGCATCAAACAACTCCTTGTTCAGGTTTGCATAGTTAAGCACACTGCTTTTGAGCATTTCAAAGCAGGCATCAGAAAATGGTTTAATCAATTTTAGTTAAAACTATATGTTAAATAAGGCGAAGAGAAATAAGTATCGGCACAAAACAATTTTAAGGTGTAAAAATCACAATTAATTTTCAAACCGGCAATATCGTGTGTCGATGAATCGGTAATTTGTATCGATAAGCTGGCCTTCTTACTTACTTTTTCAAAACAAGATCTTCCTTAGCCGCCCAAAGGCCCACGTCTTGCTTAGTAAGCGCCGCAGCCATAAGATCAGGAAACTTATCTGGGGTACAGGCAAAAACCGGCACGCCCATATCTGCCAAAAACTGGGCATTCCGATGATCATACGATGGCGAACCATCATCGTTCAGAGCCAACAGTACTATCAATTGCACACCTGCCGCAACCAGTTCAACAGCACGGCGGCGCATTTCGGTTACGTTACCACCTTCGTAAAGATCGGTGATGAGCACCAATACAGTATCAGTAGGCCGTGTAGCTATTTGCTGGCAATAGGTTAATGCCGCATTGATATCGGTGCCACCACCCAACTGCACGCCAAACAATAATTCAACCGGGTCGGTTAGTTCTTCAGTCAGATCCGCAACGGCTGTATCAAATACCACCATTTTAGTTTTGATGGCAGGGATAGATGCCATAACACTCCCAAAAATACCCGAATAAACCACCGACGAGCCCATGGAGCCGCTTTGATCCAAACACAGGATAACATCTTTTAACGAAGATCGTTTACGCCCATAGCCGATCCTTGTTTCGGGGATAATAGTTTGGTATTCGGGTTGATAATGTTTAAGGTTTTTGAGGATAGTTGCCCCCCAGTTTATTTCGTTATGGCGTGGCCTTGTGTTACGGATGCTACGGCTTAAGCTACCGGTAATGGCTTGCCGGGTAGGCTCTGCGAGTTTTTTGATCAGCTGATCAACCACCTTGCGTACTACCTGCCTGGCCGTATCCTTTGTTTTATCAGGAATAACGCGGCTCAGGGTCATTAACGTTGCCACCAGGTGAACATCGGGCTCAACGTTTTCCAGCATCTCCTTTTCAAACAACATCTGGGTTAGGTTAAGCCTTTTTAAGGCATCCTGCTGCATTACCTGCACCACGCTTGAAGGAAAAAACGTTCGGATATCGCCCAGCCAGCGGCTTACATTTGGCGATGAAGCACCAAGGCTGCCGGTGCGATCATTATCATACAATGCTTCAAGTGTACGGTCAACTTTCAGGTCTGCTTCATCAAGGCTAAATTCGGTGCCTTCATTTTGGTTGCCGCCCAGTATTAACCGCCATTTTCGCAGGTGTTCCGGTTCAATTTCCATTTGTTTCGATTGTATTTATGGTTAAACCCAATAATTGCATGATAACCGGTAGTCCTTGTTTGGCCCGCTCAGGGTCAAAATTTGCGCTGATGTTGGTATGCTGATGCCCCGTTCCTCCGCCCGAACGGGCCTTTTCGCCAAGCTTTCGTCTTTCGGGATTGGTAAAGTTGGCAAACGTACGGCGCAGTAAGGGTAACACCTGCATAAAAATATCATCGGCGAGGCCGGCTACCCAGTTGTCTATCACCTGCCAAAGGTCCTGATCAAGCAGCAGCAAGGTACCACTACCCTTCAAAAAGCCTTCGAGCCAGGCCGCGGCAATAACCGGTGCAGTAGCCGACGACATAGCGAAACTGAAATATTGCATCAGTTGATCGCCCTCCAGTTGCCTGGCATCGTGCAGCAAGCGGGTGCTGTACCCGCCAATCACCGGTGAGGTGCTTTTATTGGCTGCTATGGTTATTAATGTTTGCTGCCACATGGTAGTGATCTCCGCATCCTGCAAAAGATTAATACCGTCGTTCAATTTAAAAAACAGCTCCAGCAGTTTTTGTGAGGCATCTTCATCAATGGCTATGCAGGCATTTGGTAAACTGATACAAACCCGGGTAATAATGCTGTTGATAATGCTGAGCACCAGCTCGGCATCTGTTTTACGCACGTTACCATACCTCGCCACGGTTATCAAACCCGGTATCACCTCCATCAGTTCAATAACATCGGCAGATGCAGCAGCTAAATTATTAAGCCGGCTGATCAATGTCTCAATAGCGCCGGGCAGTTCGGCGGGGATAGTTTTTTCAAGCAGATCGCCTATCGCTTTCAGTTCTTTGGCTTCCGTTGCCTGGCTAATTACGCTGCTGGCGGCCGCCTCGGCTACTGTATTGCCTAAATTGCCGCGCTCAACAATCTCAACCGAATAACCGGGATCCCATTGCAACCGCCATTGTTCTTTAAACGTTCCCTTACCTGTAGTATATTGCTGCCTGCCCCAGTTGATGCCCAGCAATTGCAGGCGGTGCAGGAAAATGCTCCTGTCCAGGTCAGTATCTTTCCTAAGATCGAGCGTGTAATCTTTATAATCGGCCGTGGCGGGCAGTCTTAGCTTTTTTTGTTGTTTTTCAATATCGAGCTGTAGCGGCGGTTTGGGAATTTCAACAGGCACCTCCCCTATCTGGTGACCAACTATCAGTTCATCCTGTACCAGCTTCAGCAAAATACTTTCGCCATTACAAAGCACACTCAGCGTTGCCTCGTTTAGCTCTTCCAAACCTACTTTGGGCAATCCGCGTAATGATGCCAGTGCACCAGCCAGCCTTACCGCTTCAATGATATGGGCAACAGAAGTATCCACCTGCTGCTTGCGGAACAATTGCGCTACATTGGCCATCCATAAAGTACCATCATCATGCGGGTGGTGCCAAATATGGTTGTACCAGCCCGGCGAGTTGATCCCCGCACCATACCCGCTATAAAAACTCAACCGGCTAAATGTCCAGGGGATCCAGGTGCATTCCGTTTTTACTTTGGGTAGGCCTTTTAACAACTCGTTATCATCCTTTTGCGATGATTTGCCTTGCAACGCAGGTGCATGCCACGCACCGCAGATCACCGCTATGGTGTGAAACATTTCCTTTTCGGCCTGGCGGATGGTGCGGCGCATATAGGCCTCGCGCATCTGTTCAAGCTTTTTATCTTTTTGGGGAAGGCTCTCGCGTAGCGCCTGCATAGCTTCGGCTACGGCATCGAAAACCTCATCGTTATTGTTGCGGTATTCAAAAGTATGCTCCCACCATTTTTCATCATCGGCAAAACCGGCAGCATCAGAGAGATAACTTATCGGGCTTTTGTATAGTTGCTCAAGGCTTTGCCCCTCGTTATTGATATGATCGTTATCTGGTTCATCTTCCTGCTTAATAACCTTATGCTCCCTTTCAACCTGCATTTGGTTACCGGCAGGCAGATCCATAAAACGCACATGGATGTTTTGCCTGCGGGCATAAAGGATGGCCTGCCATTCGGGCGAGAAATCAGCAAAAGGATAAAACACCGAGCGTTGCGGATCATCGGGCTGATAGCAAAGCAAAGCTACAGGCGGCTTCAACCCTTCGTTGCTTACCCACTGTAGCATGGCATCAGCCTCCGGCGGACCTTCAACCAAAACAATATCGGGCTTAACCGTTTCCAGGAAAGCTTTCACATTACGCGCCGAACCCGGCCCGTGATGCCTTATGCCTAAAATATGTACTGCCATTGGCTTAAGGTTGTTTGATTATAGATCGCGGCAGGCGCGGTAAATGTCGGCCCAATCGGTACGGGTTTTTACTACAGTTTCCAGATATTCCTGCCAAACCAATTTATCCTGTACCGGATCCTTAATTACCGAACCAATGATCCCCGCAGCAAGGTCAGCCGCTTTTAACTGTCCGTCTCCAAAATAGGCAGCCATGGATAAACCACTGTTCACAACCGAAATAGCTTCAGCAGTACTTAAGGTACCCGATGGAACTTTGATCTTTGTTTTGCCATCCAATGTAACACCTGCACGGAGCTCGCGGAAAATAGTCACTATCCTGCGGATCTCCTGCAATGCGGGTGGCTCGGCAGGCAGTTCCATTACTTTTTCAAAGCTCTCCACGCGACGGCGAACGATATCGATCTCTTCTTCAACCGAGTCGGGCAGGGGTAGTATCACTGTATTGAAACGACGTTTTAGCGCGCTTGATAATTCATTTACGCCTTTATCGCGGTTATTAGCCGTAGCTATGATATTAAAACCTTTAACCGCTTGTACTTCGATATTCAGTTCCGGCACAGGCAGCATTTTTTCGGAAAGGATGGTGATCAGCGTATCCTGCACATCCGCACCGATCCGGGTAAGTTCCTCCAGCCTTACAATCTTACCATCTTTCATGCCGCGCATTACCGGTGTTTCCACCAGTGCATCGGGCGATGGGCCTTGTGCTATTAAACGGGCATAGTTCCAACCATAACGAATTGCTTCTTCGCTGGTACCTGCCGTACCCTGGATGATCATGGTTGAATCGCCGCTTACAGCCGCTGCCAAATGTTCACTTACCCAGCTTTTTGCAGTGCCCGGTAAACCGTATAAAAGCAAGGCCCTATCTGTAGTAAGTGTAGCTACTGCTATTTCCATTAGCCTGCGGTTACCTATATATTTTGGCGAAACCTCAAAACCGTTTTTCAGCTTACCGCCCATCAGGTAGGTTACTACCGATTGAGGGGAAAGCACCCAGTTGGCAGGGCGCTTATCGCCGTCCTGCTTTTTTAGTTCTTCCAGTTCGTGTGCAAATAATTGCTCTGCATGTTGCCGTAATATCTGTGACATGTTAAAGTTTTTATGCGTTAAAGGCTTTAAGCGTTTGCTGTTTTAAGCTGAGTAAATTGATCAGGTGATTTCGGGTTTTATCCCATGTTGGCTGAAGATTAACCTGCTGCGATGTTATATTTTCGATATGGTTTAAAGCCCCAACGGGGATCAGGCCGATATATCTTGTAAAAAAACCCCGATTGTATTCGTAAGGCCAGTTAGCCATTTTGAGCAACGCTGCAATGGCAAACTCTGTACCCCATTCAGCATTGATGCGAATAGCATGAGCAATTGTATTTTGAGGATCGTTGCTCAGTGCTTTTAGCAAGTATTTTTCCTGCTCACGGCCGCTCAACATCTCTACAAAATCGGGATAGAACATACTTTGGCCCAGGAAAAATGGCACCCAGTTTTTTTGCCCGAACTTTGCGACCGCGTTTGCCAAAGCCGGTACCATAGCAGGTGCATACTTTTCAAAATACTCAACTACCTGCACAGGCGTTGCCTCAAACCGCTTTTCCCAAAACGCGGGCGGTACGCTGCTGATAAGCTGATAGATAACATAATTTTCGTCTGTAACCGTACTTTTTGGCCCTGATAGTTTTTCGATACCTGATTTGTAGATACTTTCATCAACAACCGGAGGCAGTTTTAGCTGGATGGAAGTTTTGGTAGTTAAACCAAGCAAGGCTTTTTCTTTTTTTAGTGATACCGACTGCTGCAACAGCTCTTCATATTGTTTAATAACCGATGAACCAGGAATGCTTTTAAGCAGCGCTAAAGCTTCGTCTTTAATCTTTTGTCCTTTTTCATTTAATAAGCCCTCCAACCATGGCAAATCATCGGGATTACTATTAACCTTCATCGCCTTAAGCAGTTCTAATTTACCTGCTGCATTTTCCTGCTCCCAGGTTTGCTGTAACCATTTCAATGCCTCGGCTGACTCATTCAGTCTTAAACGCTTCAATATTTCTGTACGCTGGGCAGGAGTTCCTGTTTGCCACAACTCCTCATCAGGCACAGTGGTAAACCAGTTCCATACCGGGTTCATTTTACTGAGCCAAACTCCCCTGTTACCACCGCAGTCAATAACAATATTGCGTAATGAAACATCTTTCTGAGCTTTTTCAAGTACTGCAGGCAAGGCTTCTGGTAACAATAAATACCCGGCCTTGCTGCATTGGTTTAACCAAAGCTGTAATAACTGATCGCTCTCCTCATCCAATATGGTGTTCAAAACCCCCGCTGCTTCTGCTGAGCAATAAGGCTTTGTTTCTTCGGCAGCCTTATTATCCGGCAAATCATTTTTCTGAAAGGGAACGAAGCCCGACTGCCTGTAATTGTAGATCACGGTTGCTTTTTGCAAATACCGTTCTTCCTTATCTAATGTAGCTAAGGCATCTATCGCGTTAGCAATTACTGCTACCTCTTCCGGCAGATCAGCAATAGCCGGAGTAGGTTTATCGGTGCCCAGCATGGCGGTATTTATGATACTTTCCCAGGCCCTCATCAGATACTTTTATAATTATTTTGACGCCACACACCAAGCGGGCGATATTCATTTTCTTTACCAATTACGGTCAGGGTTACCGGGTTGCCGCCGCTTACAGCTACGAGCTGCCAGATGTTGGCGTAAGCAGCTGATATTTTGCAGAGATAACCTTCACTATCCTGCAGCCACCATTGTTTTTGATAGTAAACAGGTTTTAACGATGCAACCACAACCGGCATTTCATTCCGGAAAGGTAAACGGCTATTTAATACGGTTTCATATCCGGCTACTTGTTGCCAGCCTGTAAATGTTTTTACAGTAGCAGTATCTGTTTGCTTTATTATGTTGTAATCTTTCACTATGGCGCGATACGGCAATGCCGATGGAAAATACACCAGCGTTGCATCCAGATACATCCCCGGCGAAAAATTAAGCAGCGGGAATTGTCCTTTAACGGTAAACTGAAGCACCAGGGCATAACTATTGGTCTTTAAACCGTAAAGCCAATTTTGCTCAATGGTTAACTGCTGCTCGTCCCGGGCTTCCTTACCAATTACCATCCAGGTATCCCTTACTCCTGTTTGTGCCCTCAGTTCATCCTGATTGGTGGTAAAACCTATTGTAGTACGCAAGTCATGCTGTAAATCGGGACCTACATTTTGGATGTTATTGTATCCCTCTGCAACCAAATATAACTGGAGTAGCTTATCCATAAAACCACTTTGCCAGCCCTCATTCCAGAAATTGGTGGCAGCAAGATTCCTGACCATACCTGCCAACCCTGATGCCTGCGCATCAACCATGCGGCGGGCCATGTTATCCCAGTAAGCAGGCGTTTTTTCGGGAATGGTTAAGATACCACCGCGTACAATATCCTTGATCCAAACCACCAGTTCGGTTATCCCGGCACTTACTTTTTGTTCACGCGCCTGCTGACGTTTAGCCTGTGCATTTTCGTCTACAGGTTTTTCAGCTGTTTTTTCAACCTTCTTTTCTTCTTTTTCGGCACGCTTATTTATCCAGTCGCTAACCCAGGCCGGCATAGCCGATGTGGAAAATAAACCGGGCTGCCGGGCACATAAAAGCATGAGCCCTAAACCATGTTTACAAGGAAACTTACGACTGGGGCATGAACATTTAAAAGCGATAGCACTAAGATCAACCTGCGTTTGGTAAGGTTTGCTGCCGCTGCCCTGGCATTCGCCCCAAAGGGCCTGCTCATTGATACCCTTACTTACCCATTTGGCCGGATTAGCCAAATCACGACCTGCTTTTTTTGAAGCTTCATCGGGGGCGAGGGCGTATATCTGATCTTCCGTTAGCTGCAAAACTTGTGACATGTAATATAAAAACGGATTAGGTTTCTCAACCCTAAAATCAGGATAAAATAATTACGCGTCAAGCCGGAAAGCAAATAAAAACCCTCCTCCGGCAAAAGCCGAAAGAGGGTCAGTCAACCTAACATAACCTGGTGAGCTGGGCCTGTTAGTTAATAGTTAAATTATAAAGCAAATCCGTAAGCTAAACGCAGGCCAAGCATACCGAAATGGTCTTGATTAGCCCCGGAAAAATTTTCGTAACGGAAACTTACGTCCCAGTTCTTGTTAGCCCAACCTATACCAGGCGAAAGATCAAGCCTGTGCGGCCCCCAGCCTTCTTCCAGTTTTTCGTAGGCTATACCAACCTCGCCGGCAACGTATACACTTGGTATAAAAAATTCCTTAAAACCAAACTTGATAGGAATTTCGCCGAAGCTACCATAGCGTTTATCTGTTCCGGGGATTTTTTTAGGGAAGAAATGGTAACCGCCCATAGTATAGGTAAGCGCAAAACTATCGCTTATACCATATTGCAAACGGGCTGTACCACCTAATGTAAAGGTACTGCCTAAACGTGCAGGGCCGGTGGGTACGCCTGTTTCAATTCCTAAACCTAAACGGAACGCATTTGCAGGAGTGGTTTGCGCTTTTACCGTATTTGTAAAAAACAGGGCTCCTATCACAAGGGCTGCTGCTGTTAACTTTGATAGTAATTTCATGTAGTGATATTTTGTGTACATAATGATTACTATCATTTTAAGACAGGCGTTGCCTCCAACTGAAGATTTTTTATAGCAGCAATGATTATAATTAAAAAGGCCATGCTTTCGCACGGCCTTTTCTTAACAAATAATACCTTACCTACAAAGTAGCCATATCAATTACAAACCGGTAACGCACATCGCCTTTTTCCATCCGGTCATAAGCGGTGTGGATATCCTTGATATCAATCATTTCAATGTCCGAAACAATATTATTTTCGGCACAGAAATCAAGCATTTCCTGGGTTTCTTTAATACCGCCAATTCCTGATCCGGCTAAGCTTTTACGGCCGCCCAGCAAACTAAAAGCAGCAATCTCGGCTGGTTTTGGTGGTACGCCAACGCAAATATGAACACCATCGGTACGTAATAAAGACAGGTACATGTTAAAATCATGCTCGGCCGATACCGTATCTAAAATAAAGTCGAACGAATTTTTAGCCGCTTCAACCTGTTTAGGATCTGTAGTAACCACAAAATGGTGAGCACCTAATTTTTTGGCGTCTTCTTCTTTTTTGGGTGATGTACTTAATACGGTAACATCGGCACCAAAGGCTACCCCAAATTTAACCGCCATGTGTCCTAAACCGCCTAAGCCAAGCACAGCCAGTTTATGGCCTTTGCCTACTTTCCAATGCCTTAACGGCGAGTACGTGGTGATACCGGCGCACAACAATGGCGCAACTGCTGCCAAATCAACACCTTCTTTAAGCTGCAGTACAAAATCCTTATTAACAACAATGGTGTTTGAATAACCGCCGTAAGTAGGGGTTTTATGATCCTGCTCAAGACCATTATAGGTTTGTGAGCTGCCATTGAGGCAATATTGTTCCAGGTCGCGTTTACAATTTTCACATACACGGCATGAATCAACCATACAACCGGTAGCAGCTAAATCGCCAACTTTAAAGCTTGTTACATTTTCGCCAACTTTAACTACACGGCCAACAATTTCGTGGCCCGGAACCATTGGGAAAATACCCGGGAACCAGTCGTTTTTTATCTGGTGCAAATCTGAGTGGCAAACGCCGCAATACAATATATCAAACTGCACATCATTTGGGCCAACTTCGCGCCTTTCAAAAGTCCATGGTGCAAGCGGCGTGTTTTCATCTTGCGCGGCATACGCTTTTGTTTCAATCATAGTAGTAAATGTTAAGTAGTGTGAATGATGATTTATGAATCAAGGAGAGGATCTCCATAACAAATGTACAAGGATATTTTTATAAATATTAGCCCGCTGTGGCGTTGAAATAAAAAAGTGACACTTGAGCGGAATGTTAACCACAGGTAAATGCAAATATTTATTTTAGCATATAGATTAACACCGCATGAAAATAGCGATAGCCACTCCCCCTTTTCCAAAATCAATTAACGATGGTTTACTGCAGGCCCGGAAATTCATTAAGGATGCTGCAGCGCAACAGGCAGCTATTATTTGCTTCCCCGAATCATATATACCAGGATATCCGGGCATGGTTACCGCCCCGGAGCCCATATCAAACGTGACACTGCAATCGGCTTTGGATGAAGTAAGCAAGATGGCTGCCGAAAACAACATTGCGGTGATCATGCCTATGGATTGGTATGGGGAAGACGGTCTGTTAAACCTCGCGCACGTAATATCCAATACCGGCGAGGTGCTTGGATACCAAACTAAAAACCAATTGGACCCATCAGAAGATGCGATGTGGGTGGCGGGTACGCAAAGAAGTATCTTTGAGGTTAATGGTTTAAAATTTGGCATTAGTATCTGCCATGAAGGTTTCCGCTATCCAGAATCGGTAAGATGGGCAGCGCGTAACGGTGCTCACATTGTTTTTCACCCGCATTTCTCGGGCAGCAATACAGACGGTGTGCTACTTACCGAATGGGGCAGTATGGCAAACCCTTATTATGAAAAGGCCATGATGATGCGCGCTTTGGAAAACACTATCTATTTTGCCAGTTCAAATTACGGCTCACTTTACCCCGAATCGGCGAGTTCTGTTATTGCGCCCGACGGCACGTGCTTGGCATACCAGGCTTATGGAACAACGGGCATAATTATAGCTGATATTGATTTAGAAAAAGCTACCGGCTATCTGGCCAAAAGGTTTAAACCGCAATTGTACGATTATTAAATTCACCCGTTTTTTAACCATTATTTGAATTTTGTAAATAATGGATTGATTTATTCAAACACTTCGATTCCAATCCGTTTTACTTTTGTATCATAAACAAAAGAAAATGGAAGACAGAAATAAAATTGCGGTAATAACCGGCGGCAGCCGTGGTTTAGGCAGAGACATGGCCTTGAGGCTTGCCGAAAAAGGAATAGACGTTATCATAACTTACAATACCAATGCAGAAGAAGCAGCAAAGGTTGTTAATCAGGTAGAACAAAATGGTGTAAAGGCAGCAGCACTACAATTAAATACTGGGATAATTAAAAGCTTTGATGCGTTTACTGAAAAACTTGGAGAAGTTTTGACAGATAAATTCGATACCGATCATATTGATTTTTTAGTTAACAATGCAGGACAGGGCGGCTACAGTGCCATAAGCGATGTTACTGAGGAGTTTTTTGATGACCTGCTGAATGTACACTTTAAAGGGGTTTACTTTTTAAGCCAAAAGCTTATACCACTCATGGCCGACGGCGGCGGTATTGTGAATATATCATCGGGATTGACACGCGTATCAGTTCCACGTTCTTCGGCCTATGCTTCAATGAAAGGCGCAGTTGAAATTTTTACCCGCTACCTGGCTAAAGAACTTGGAGTACGAGGTATTCGTGCAAACGTGGTTGCCCCTGGTGCTATCATGACCGATTTTGGCGGTGGTCATTTGCGCAACAGCGAAGAAACGCAAAAGATGGTTAGCAGCGTAACGGCATTAGGCCGGCCAGGTGTTGCCGAGGATATCGGCGGTGTTGTAGCCTTTCTTTGCACTGAGGATGCCCGCTGGGTTAATGGTCAGCGGATAGAAGCCTCGGGCGGAATGGCCATTTAATCAAAATCAGCCTGATAAAGAGAGTATCCCATCAATTACCGGGAGATACTCTCTTTACAAATCCCCCATAATTACAGGCCTTTAAATCAGGTATTCCTAAATCACCATAACATTTCCAATATCACAATCACCGCATTATTACTTAGCGCTTCCAAATCCGCTTCATCCAATTGCCATAGCGCCAAGCCATCACGCTCATGCATTAACCGGCCCTGCAGTTCAAAAGCTCCTGCGAGCACAAATGCATAAAATAACGAGTTTTTATTTTGAACCCGATAAAGAGCATCTGCCCTTCCGCCAAATAGCCCAAAGTGCAGTCGAAAGGGATATCTGCCGCTGTATGGAACCAGATCAATCAATTCATTTTGCCTGCCCGTAAAATCAAACTTAAAAATCTCATCGTACGGTACACTGACGTCGCCATTTTCTTTTAGCTGTATATAAACGTAATTGATCCAGTCGCTTTTATAAAGATTAATCAGTTTAAGCGCCTCACCGGCAACTGCATAACCTACAAATACTTCTCCGGCATCAATCAGTCTCGTATCTCCGTTTGGTCGTTTTAGCAATACTTCTCCGGTTACCGGCATTAAAACAAACCAGCATGAGCTTTTAATAATAACACTGGTTGAACTGCCGCCTGCCAGCATTTCATCATTCCAAACCTCCAGCCTGCCAAAGGGCTTACGATGTTCATTAAAATAGTCGCCGTAGTTAAAACTGCTGAAACGCCGCAGGACTTGCGTTTTCGTAAAACCCCGTTGGTCGGCCAAATGTATTTGCCCCTGCAAAATCTTTTCCATTTTAATTGAAATATTGTAATGAACTAATATTTACGTAAGGCTGTAACTGCATAAGATTGACAGGTATACTGTTATTTTCGGCATGTAATTGATTTTCGGTAAAATGAGCAGAAATCAGCAAATAATTGTCTATCGTATCATGCCAAATCAACGGATTGGAATAAAAGTTAATGGCAACCTGGTGTTTACCCCTATCATTAATATCTGAATTGATAAGCTCAAATTGAAACTTACAAAATGTAAGAAACCTCCGGCCAACATTATTTAAAATATCGGGCATAACGTTGTCAAGCTGCTGAATATATCCTGTAACCGATGGCGTAATCATGCCGGTTAAACGGTGGGCATTGGGCACATTCCTTGTTAATTCGGCATAAGAGGTAAATACTGTTCCCTGGTTTAAATTCTGGGCCTGAATTTTAAACTCCAGGTAAGTACTTTCAAACACCAGCTTATCCCACTGTTTAACCGATCTGTTATCGATGATCTTACGGTAACACAAAACTATCACACGCTTTTGCATCATGTTAAGCAGGCACACTGAAATTGATACTTAATACAAAACCCTCAGTAGTGCTGCCGGTAACCGTTGCCAGTTCTAACGAATAACCATCACTAAATACATTATCGGCAGCATTATAAGTATATCCACTCATACCTTTATCATATCCGTTCACTGCTGCCAGCGCTGTACCTGTACCTTCGGGGAATGCGATCTGTGTTACCTTTAATGATGTACCCGACGAGTTATATACATGCACATGGATATGCGTGGCCCTACCGGTATACCAGCCAGGAAATATAGAAGTAAAGGTTACCAGACCGTTTGAATCAGTAGTTTGCCTGCCGCGTAAAAAATGTACCGATGTATAATTTGTTGATTGCGAACCGCTCCCACCATACTCAGAGTAATTACCCCCGGCATCGCAGTGCCAGATATCAACCAACGCCGATGAAAGTGCAGCGCAGCTATTGTTACTGTTATTGATTGTAATTTTCACCGTAAGTTTATATCCGGTACGGCCGTCAGTAATATCGCTTCGTACATAAGATGCCGGCGAATGTGTTGGATAAGGTCCTTCTGTTTCTGTAGGCACAACACTGCATGCTCCTGAATCTGTTGATCCGGAAGTACTGCCCGAAGATGAGCTTCCTGAGGCAGCGGTGTTGGTTGTACCGGTATCGGTATCTTTTTTACACGCTTCAACCAATGCCGAGGAAGACACTGCGCCAATTACCAGGCTTTTTAAAAAATTCTTTCGTTCCATTGCTTGCTCTCCTTTTAAGTTTAATCTAATCTGTTGATTCAAAAGTAGAAGCAGCACTGCCGATATCAGAAAATCTGTCGCTTAGTTGCCTTTTTGTGTCGACAAACAGTAAATTATTATTGCAAAAAGCGGTCTGATTGCATAAACATACAGTTGCATGACAAGCGTAAACCGGCAAATTTCCGTATCTTTGCATGTTTTTTCGAGAATATATAATACTTATGGCATTAAAAAGTAGCGCAGTTATTACCGGTGTAGGCGGCTATGTTCCTGACAACATTTTAACTAACAGCGATTTAGAAAAAATGGTTGAAACTAACAGCGATTGGATAGTTTCACGTACAGGGATAAAAGAAAGAAGGATTCTTGCCGACAGGTCAATGGCTACTTCGGATATGGCGGCCTTTGCGGTAAAAAATTTACTTGAAAATGCCAAAGTTGAACCGTCAGAAATTGATTGTGTAATCGTAGCTACTTCTACCCCTGATTACCTCCTTATTTCTACAGCCAGTATTGTTTGTGACAAATGTGGATTAAGCAATGCATGGGCATCTGACGTTAACGCAGCCTGCAGTGGTTTCTTATACGCATTTACACTTGGCTCAAGCCTGGTTGAAAGCAACCGTTATAAAAAAGTGATAGTTATAGGGGCCGATCAAAACAGCGCCATTGTGAACTACGCCGACCGTAACACCTGTATCCTTTTTGGTGATGGCGCCGGTGCGGTATTGCTTGAACCTTCTACCGATGATATTGGCGTTATCGACAGCGTATTTAAAACCGATGGACATGGCAGAGAGCATTTATATGTACCCGGCGGCGGTTCTATGAACCCAGCCTCTGAAGAAACACTCGACGGTAAACTGCACTACATACGCCAGGACGGCCGCGTGGTTTTTAAAGCTGCTATCAAAGGCATGACCGAGAGCTGTACATCTATATTGCAACGCAACAACCTTACTATAGATGATATTAACTGGCTGATCCCTCACCAGGCTAACTATCGCATTATCCACGCTGTAGGTGATGCCTTGGGTTTGCCCGAAAGCCGTGTTAAGATCAACATCGACCGCTATGGCAATACAACCGCTGCCACCATTCCATTGGCACTGTGGGATTATAAAGAAGATTTTAAAGAGAACGACAACGTGCTCCTGACAGCATTTGGTGCAGGTTTTTCATGGGGTGCCACTTATTTAAAGTGGGGTAAATTGAGATAATTACTTCCTGATAAAAGATACAAAGGCTTTCCTTTATTACAGGAAAGCCTTATTTGTTAATATACAAACCACTATATGGTTATGACAACCGAAGAACGAATTAAAGAAGCAGAATCGCGAATATTCAAAACCGTGTTCCCAAGCGACACCAATCATTACGATACGCTTTTTGGAGGTTCGGCAATGGCCATGATGGATGAAGTAGCTTTTATTACGGCAACCCGTTTTACCCGTAAAAGAATGGTCACCGTATCTTCAGACAGGATCGACTTTAAACGCCCTATTCCCGCAGGTACCATTATTGAATTAGTTGGCAGCATAGCCCACATTGGCAATACCAGCCTCAAAGTTTCTGTTGAGATTTATATCGAAGAAATGTATTCCTTTGTACGCGAAAAAGCCATCACCGGCACTTTTACTTTTGTTGCCATCGATGAGCATAAGCACCCGGTAAGCGTTTTGTAGAGCCTAAAGCTGAAAGCTTAAGGCCGAAAGCTTATCCTTATCTCACTTTAAAAAAAGCTTTCAGCTTATTAATGTAGTTTCTTCCGTTTTAACAAGCCACCGGTAGTATCATCAATGCTTTGCTGTACAATAAAAGCTTTGGGATCAATACGAAGAATAGTTTGCTTTAGCGATGGGATTTCCAAACGAGTGGCCACAGTAAAAACAATATCGCGGGGATCGTTCACATGCCCATCTTTACCATAACCGCTTTTGCCCTGGTAAATGGTAACCCCGCGACCAAGGGTAACCGTTATTGCACGCCTTATAGCATCGCTTTTGGTTGAGATGACAGTAACGCCAGAGTATTGTTCAATACCATTCAATAAGAAATCGATCATTTTGGCGGCGGCCATATAAGTCAATATCGAATACATGGCAGGTTCAACACCCAATACCGATGCTGCTACCCCAAATATCAAAACGTTGAGTAGTAAAATAAAATCACTCACTTTAAGTAATTGGGTCTTTTTACTTACCAATACTGCGGCTATTTCTGTTCCATCAAGCACCGCCCCACCGCGCATGGCCAGACCACTTCCGGTGCCTATAAACACACCGCCAAATACAGCTGTGAGCAATTTATCATGAGTAACATCAGGAAAGCTAACAAACGCTAGGCAAAGAGCTAATAAAGCTATAGCAATTGTACTTTTTATCGCAAACCAAAGACCAAGCTTCCGGTAACCGATCCACAGGAAAGGAACATTGATCACGAAAATTAATATGGAGATAGGTATGGAGGTGATATCAAATATCAGCATGGATACCCCGGTGGCACCGCCATCAATAAAATGGCTTGATAACAGAAAACCTTTAAGGCCAAAAGCTGCTGATAAAATTCCAAGTCCGATATTTGCTGAATCCTTGATGGTGTTAATTGCCTTCATGCCCAAATATAACTTTTTGAGGCTAAAGGCGGGCATGAAAGGGCTAAATAGCGTAGATAGATCTACTTAATAAGATATTAAATTAAGGCTGACAATTGTAGTTGTGATTTAAACTAACAAAGATAAATTGTGCTCCTTTAAAATATCCCCTACACCAAAAAGACTGTCATGGTGGTTTTCACACAATAGCCACTTGTAGTCTTTGTCAATGATATAATATTCAAAGCCAAAGCATTCGTTTAATATATCACGAATGTAATTAGGGTCAACATCATAAATGGGATAAAAATCATCCTGAACATCTTCAATCATTAACCACACCTTTCGAGTGAGATCGGGAATAATCTCACTGAAGTGATCGGGAGGATAATCAAACATTTTAAACTCAAACGAAGATTTAAATGCTTCCCACCACCATCGACGATCTTCACCATTTACAAAAAAGGCAAGGAGTTCGTAATAGAGTATACCATTGTATTGAGCATCGATTTTCGAGATGATGCTTTTATCCAATTTTAAAGTAGCTATTGCTTCCTCTACCTCCTTTGTAACTTCGCCCATATTAAATTTGATTACCTCACCACCACCTGTATCGTATTCCTGCTGATCTGTTCCAATAAAATAGTTTTGCCTTCGGTTAATTCTTTGATTGTGTTCACCCCATCATGTCGTACAGTGATAAGTGTCAAGCCCTCATTATACTTCACCTTAAAATCCTGCTTAAGACCGTTTAGCAGCTTTTCAAAACGTTCCTCATTCAAATCAAAGCAAACTGAAAAACTTAATGCGGAGGTTTGCATTACGTTGATCTTAACATTATTCTGGGCAAACAGGCGAAACACATCGCTCAAGTGGTCTTCGGTGATAAATGAATAATCCTTGCCTGATACCGACAGCAATACCTGGTTTTGCTTCAAAATGATCACGGGTTTAACAAACTTGTTATGACCATCCTCTTTAATTACAGTACCGGAAGCCGATGGATCTGTAAAAGGCTTTACCAGCAATGGGATCCGGGCATTCTGTAGGGGTTTAATGGTTTTGGGGTGGATGACACTGGCTCCGTAATAGGTCATTTCGATAGCTTCGGTATAGGAAAGTTCGTCAAATTTAACGGTATCCGTAAAGTATCGCGGATCAGCATTCAGGATGCCGGGTACATCCTTCCAGGCAGTTACCGATTCTGCACCCAAACAGGCTGCAAATATGGAAGCAGTATAATCCGATCCCTCACGACCAAGTGTGGTGGTAAAATTTTCGGATGTGCCGCCGAGGAATCCCTGGGTTACAACGATGCCCTTATCAAGTAAAGCCGGAAGGTCCTTGCTGATGCTTGCCCTGGTTTTATCCCACTCAACAACACCTTCACGGTAAGTATTATCAGTATGCACATACCCGCGCACATCAAGCCATTTACTCTTAAGGCCTTCCTTGTTCAGGTAAGCGCTGACAATGCGCGTTGATACCAGTTCGCCTATGGAAACGATCTGATCGTACACAAAATCGTAACTATCGTGCGGCTCATCTTCAATAGCCCAATCAATTTCGACAAAGGTATTGGCCACTTCATCAAATACCGGGTGCCCTGTTTCAAACAATCCGCTCAGGATATTATAATGATACTCCTTGATCTCGTTAAAGATGTCATGTATATCATCGGCTTGGTCCATGTAGGCTTTGGTAAGCTTTTCAAGCGCGTTGGTGGTTTTACCCATGGCCGATACCACTATGAGCAGTTGATGATCTGTATATTGTTTTACGACATTAGCAAGGTTGGCTACCCCCGCAGCATCCTTAACCGATGCCCCTCCAAATTTAAAAACAAGCATTTATTTGATGAATTGACTTACAACCGAACCCGGTTGTACTAATGATTTGATTTGTGTGTAAGGAATGAACAAACCGGTAATACCGGCTGCATAAGGCTTGATCTCGTATTGATTATACAGGAACTTAATGCCAAGCGGCGTAATGGAAAAGTTTTCATTAAGCGCAAATTTATCATCCTTAAAAAAGTAGTTATCTTTCAGCGATGCTGTATCACTCAGCTTTTCATTCTTCCTGAAGATCTTTTCGGCAACGGCAGTTAGTTTGTCGTGATAACCGCTGATAAAAACATCATCAAGCTTGAGGTTTTTACCGACTTTTGTGTCCCAGTTAATAAACCCGGTAAAAGATCCTCCGTGAGCCCCACCCTGGTAACTATAACCGCTAACCTGTAGTGTGGTAAGGCTCGAATCCTGGTGGATCACCTTAACGGAATCATCCAGCGTAAAAAACATTCCCGACCGCGAATCATCCTTTTTGAAATCGTCATATGATTTCAGGAACTTTTTGGTCATCAGTTCCAGGCTACTGTCTGCTTTCCCATCCATAGCAAACATCAGGGTAAGCTTTTGAACTATACTATCATTTAAAGCTTTAGCACCATCGAAAACCGGGTAGTTGATTTTCACCACAGTACAGGCGCTATCAGCTTTAGTACCACAATCTGCCGCCCGCGCTTTTATTACTTTATAAGTATAGTGCAAGGTATCAATTGATTTTTCGGCAACCTTGTTAGGAACACCCCATTGACAGGATGACAGCCCTAACGCAATAAAACACAACAGCGACAGATTTTTCATAGGTATGGTATTTAGTATTTTAACAACTGCTCCCTCGAAAGTGAAGCATTTAGCCAGCCTGCCTCAATATTCGCGCCGTACTTGTTGTAAAAGTTAATAGCGGGCTCATTCCAGTCGAGCACCTGCCAAACCATCCCGCTAAAATCACGCTCCTTAGCTTCCCGGATCAACCTGTCGAACAGTAGTTTGCCGATCTTTTTGCCGCGCATATCTTCGGTCACTATAAGGTCTTCCAGATACATTCGGCTGCCTTTCCAGGTTGAGTAACGGATGTAGTATACTGCAAAGCCTACAACCAGGCCGCCTACTTCGGCAACAAAGGCTTTCCAAACGGGATTGGGACCAAAACCGGTCTCTTCAAAATGCTGTAAGGTAACGGTAACCTCCTCGGGTGCTTTTTCATATATGGCCAGCTCGTGCACCAGTTCCATCAAACGCGGGCAATCAGTTTGAATAGCTTCCCTGATAACTACTTTTGATGCTTCCTGTTCAGTTTTATTTTCTGTATTATTCATTTTATTGTTTCGCAATTACCAAAAAACTCGGGGATAGTGCGATTCCCTCCTTTGGGAGGGTGTAGAGAGGGGTTTCTCCGCCAAACTAATTTACTTTAATGCCGCAAAACCCCTCCCTGCCAATACACATCCCAACGCCCCCCTCCCAAGGGAGGGAATTAAAAAAATATTCCGAACAGCTGTGGTGTTGTCACCAACAACTTCCTATCTATTTAACAGGTGTTCAACTTTTTAAAGTGTAAACACTTGTAGTTTTTTCAAAAATAAAACTAACTGATAATCAGCTATTTAGCTTTACAGTTCATTACCCTTTCAAACAAACTGAACACACATCTACTGACAATCAACCACCTAAGTTTTCTCCATTTTAAAAGCTGAACACCCGTTTTTAAAAAACTGAACACTTAAATTTCGATTCAAAAAACATGTTGCTGGTGACAATACCAACAACGGGCGAAGTATGTCATCGCGAGCGTAGCGCGGCAATCTCGTAGCCAATACATGTCCGCCCTGTATAACTATGGGATTGCCGCGTCGCCCAAGTTCTTTTGCCCATACCGCTCCTCGCAATGACATGGCTTTTCAACCAGCATTTCAACCTAACTTCATCTTCCGAACACCTATGGCAACAACACCAACAACGGGTGGGCAACCGCGCGATTGCCGCGCTGCGCTCGCAATGACATATTTTTTAATTATTTTTCCAATGCTTGATCACCCTGCCGCCAAATATGGTGCTGCCCAGCCTCACCATATTACTGCCCTGCTCAATAGCCAGCTTATAATCTGACGACATACCCATCGACAGGATATCAAAGCTTTCTTCCTTTCTGAAATAGCTAACTTTTATGCCTTCAAAAAAAGTATTCAGTTCGTAGTATTCTTCTTTTATTTGTTTCTCGTTATCAGTGTTTGTAGCAATCCCCATCAATCCGCGGATGCGAACGTTTTTCATAGTAGCAAACTCTTCCGATCGGAGCAGCTCTATCGCTTCATCAAAGCCCAGTCCGTATTTAGTTTCTTCGTCGGCAATGTAGATCTGCAGCAGGCAGTCAATTACCCTTTCTGCTTTTTCAGCATGCTTATTAATTTCCTGCAAAAGCTTCAGGCTATCAACAGACTGGATCATACTTACAAAAGGTGCAATATATTTAACCTTATTGGTTTGCAAATGCCCGATCAGATGCCATTCAATATCTTTAGGCAGTTGTTCATACTTTTCAACCATTTCCTGCACTATATTTTCGCCAAAAAGTCGCTGCCCTGCATCGTAAGCTTCCTGCACATCGCTGGCAGGTTTTGTTTTTGATACCGCCAATAATATTACCTTATCTGCTTCCGTTTCCTTTTTTAAGCTTTTGATGTTATCTGCAATGCTCATTTATCCGTAAATTTGCTTAATTAATCAGCCGCTAAATTACTGAATGCATAAATATATAACCTTGTTTTTTTCAGCAGCACTTATTTTATGTGCCTGCAACAGCAAAAGTATTCCCGGCGATGTACTTAAGCCCGATGCTATGGCCGGCGTTTTAACCGAAATGCACATCATTGACGGCAGCCTGTACAATGTTATGCAGGCTCCGGATAGTTTGTATAAATATGGTGCCGGCAAATATGTTGCTATGTTTCAGCGCCTTCATACCGATACCGCCCATTTCAATAAAAGTATGCGATATTACGCTACGCAGCCTGATAAATTGCTGGCCATTTATGACCAGGTGGATATCAGCATAAAAAACAAAACCGATTCGGTGAATAAAGTGCAGCTTGAACAAAGCAAAGCTGCCCACAAAGCCGATTCGTTAAAAAACCTGAATATTAAAACTAAAGCAGATTCGGCCAAGAAGGTTGTTCCTCATGAAAATGCAGCAGCCCGCAAAGCCGACTCATTAGACAATTTAAAAACTAAAGCGTATTTGGAAAAGAAACTCCATCGTCATAAAAACAAGAAGAGTAAGAAAGCCAAACCGTTAACTAATCCCAATATATAACCTGATGCTTTACCCCCAAAATAGTGTTGATAAGCTGGGTTTTACCGAGATAAAAGAACTGATAAAAGCGCATTGCCTGAGTGAAATGGGTCAACAAATGGTTGACAAGATCCAGGTAATGAGCAATTACGACCAGATACATAAGTTCCTGAACCAGGCAAATGAGTTTAAGAATATCCTGGTTAATGATGAGGCACTGCCCATCCAGCATTTTTTCGATATAAAGTCCCTTGCCAATAAAGCCCGTATAGAGGGCGTTTTTTTAAGCGAAGAAGAATTTTACCAGGTACAGGCTTCACTCAATACCGTGTTTGCCGTTATCGCATACTTTAACGAACGTGAAGGCTTGTACCCAAACCTTGAAGCCCTTTTTGAGCACTTGCCTATTGAAAAGGCTATCCTTAAAAAGATAGATGCCGTAATTGATCAAAAAGGAAAGATCAGACCCAATGCCTCGCGCGAGCTCATGGACATTACCAGTGGCATTGCCAAAGCCGAGCAGGAAGCCCGAAAAAAAATTGACATGGTATTTAAAAATGCCACATCAAACGGTTGGGCTGCCGATGGTTCCTTAACTGTACGCGATGGCAGGCTGGTGATCCCCCTGCTGGCCGAAAATAAACGTAAGCTCAAAGGCTTTGTGCATGATGAATCAGCATCGGGCCAAACGGTATACATTGAGCCCGAAGAGGTTTTTGTGCTTAATAACCGCATCCGCGATCTGGAGTTTGAACGCCGTCGCGAGATAGTAAAGATCCTGACCGCTTTAACTAACGAATTAAGGCCTTACGTACCTTTACTGCTCTCCTATCATGGTTTATTAACCAAGCTTGATTTTGTTCGCGCTAAAGCCTTATTTGCTATTGATATTGAGGCCGAAATGCCGCAGGTAATAAACGAAGCCAGGGTTAAGCTGTATAATGCACGTCACCCGCTGTTGTTCCTGAATTTTAAGGCCGAGAAAAAAACGGTTGTTCCGCTTAATATGCAGATAGATGAGGGTACCCGCATTATCGTGGTATCCGGGCCCAACGCAGGCGGTAAATCTGTTTGTATGAAAACCGTTGGCCTGTTGCAAATGATGGTACAGGCCGGTTTGCTGATCCCTGCAGATGAGGCCAGTGTTGTGGGTGTATTTAAACAGCTTTTTGTTGACATAGGCGATGACCAATCGATAGAGAGCGATTTGAGTACGTATAGCGCCCACCTGTCTAAAATGAAAAATTTTGTGGAGCAGGCCAATGGTAAAACCCTTATCCTGATAGATGAGTTTGGTACCGGTACCGACCCCCAATTTGGCGGGCCGATTGCCGAAGCAGTACTGGAATCACTCAATCAAAAAAAGGTTAAGGGCATGGTAACCACCCACTACTCCAACCTTAAAATATTTGCCAGCAATACCGAAGGTATTGAAAATGCATCGATGCTGTTCAATAACGTTGAAATGCGGCCGCTTTACCAGTTAGAGATCGGCAAGCCCGGCAGCTCGTATGCTTTTGAAATAGCTCAAAAAATCGGTTTGCCAGCCAACGTACTTAACCTCGCCAAAAACAAAATAAGCGAAGGGCAAAAAAAGGTTGATACGCTGTTGGTTGATCTGGAGCGCGAAAAACGTTCGATTTTTGAAACCAAACAAAAGCTGGACAAGCAGCAACGAAAAGTAAATGAACTGCTGGCCGAAAACGAGAAACTGAAAAGCTATCTCGAAGAAAATCAACGCTCTCTTATCAGGGAAGCAAAGGATCAGGCCAAGAACATTATCCTGAACGCCAACAAACTGGTAGAAAACACCATTTCTGAAATCAAAAGCAGCAATGCTGATAAGGAGAAAACTAAACAGCTGCGCGAAAACCTGAACGTTGAACTTAAAAAGAACACAGTTAAGGTTGAAACACCGAAAGCAACCGCGGCTGCCGATGAGGAATTAAAACCGGGCGACTGGGTAAAGCTCACCGATTCGGAAACAACGGGCCAGGTGATAGAGATCATTAAAGAAAACGTAGTGATTGCCATTGGCGATCTGCGTACCGTTGCCAAAAAGAAGCGGGTGATCAAAGTTTCCAAATCATCGGTACCTAAAGAGATCAGGCGGAGTTTCAGCTCGCAAACCAATGACATGGCAAGTTTTAGTCCGGAAATTGATGTGCGCGGTCAGCGTACTGAAGACGCGCTGCACGCCATTGAAAAACTGTTTGACCGTGCGCTGATGATGGGCTTCAACAACCTCAAGATCATTCATGGCAAAGGCGACGGCATTTTGCGCAAAATGATCAGGCAATACCTCAAAAAATACGAACAGGTTGACCGTATGGAAGACGAACATGCCGACCGTGGCGGAGATGGAATAACTTATGTATATTTGAAGTAAACGGAAGGTTAAAATAAACAATTAACAACCAACCAAACGTCATTGCGAGGAACGAAGCAATCCCAAACTTTACAGGGTGGATTTGCATATTCGCTCTGCCATTCGGGGATTGCTTCGTTCCTCGCAATGACGTAATTTTTTGATCCCATTTCAACCCTAACTTATTTCAACATATATGTCCTTAAAATCCATTGCCCCCATGTTATACACCCGGCAGGTACGGGAAAGTGTCGATTTTTATATAAACAATCTCGGGTTTACCTGTGTAGGTTATGACGAGGATTGGGGATGGGCAACGGTAAGCCGCGATGATATTGAGATCATGCTGGCCTTGCCTGTTGATAATACATCATTCACGGTACCTAAATTTACCGGCTCTTTCTATATCCGTACCGATAAAGTTGATTTTTTATGGAGCGAACTGAAGGATAGGGCTGTAATTTGTTATCCCATTGAAGATTTCAATTACGGTATGCGCGAGTTTGGCGTTTTTGATTACAACGGTTATTTGTTGCAATTCGGGATGCCGATTGAATAATTACCAGATAAAAAAGGCGGGACTGGAGCGATTCCCCTCTTGAGAGGGGCGGAGGGGTGTGTTTCTACGCTTTGCTTATCGATTACAGAAACACACCCCTGCTACTGCTCTTTCCTACGCGCCCCCTCTCAAGAGGGGATTTTTTTTGCTGCATTAATTTTAGTTTAAGTTTCCTATTTTTAGGGCAGCCAAACCCTGAAAAAATGCGCAAACTATATTTACTTGTACTTTTCATTGCATTTACCGGCTCCATAAATAGCTGTACTGCTCAAAGCGTTATACTTAAAAGCAAAGATCAGCGCATCCGTTACACTGGCAGGATCAATCAAACCGATGAAGCAGCTGAATTATATTGGACGGGTTCGTCATTAAAGATCGACTTTAACGGAACCGGTGTTTCGGCCCTGATGCAGGATGAGCGCGGCGAAAATTACTACACCATTATAGTTGATGATAAGGTGCTTAATACCATTCACCTGGACAATACCAAACAAGCTTATACCCTTGCAGAAAACCTACCTCCCGGGAAACATACTCTTGAGTTATTTAAACGTACAGAGTGGGACAAAGGCAAAACTTTTTTTTACCAGTTTACCTTAGCTAAAGAAGCCACCGCCCTCCCTATACCAGAGGCTAAAAAACGTAAGATCGAATTTTTCGGCAATTCCATCACTTGCGGTTATGCCGATGAAGACACCACCGGACAGGACCGCGGCAGCGCCCCTTACGAAAACGGGTATCTGAGCTATGCCGCCCTAACGGCCCGTCATTTTGATGCTCAATATGTTTGTACCTCAAAAAGCGGTATTGGCATTACCGTAAGCTGGTTCCCGCTCATCATGCCCGAAATGTATAACCGCCTTGATCCAACAGACCCTACAAGTATTTCGGATTTCAAAAAGTACACGCCGGATGTAGTGGTGATCAACCTGTTTCAGAATGATTCGTGGATAGTAAACCAACCCAATAATCCGCAGTTTAAAGAACGTTTCGGTAGCAAAGCACCGGAGCCCGACCAGATCATTAAAGCCTACAAAGATTTTGTAAAAAGCATCCGCAAGGTTTATCCCAAGGCACAGATCGTTTGCGCATTGGGCAGTATGGATGCAACCAAAGCAGGCTCGCCATGGCCGGGCTATATCGAAAAAGCAGTTGCTGCGCTTAACGACAAGCAGATTTATACCCATTTTATTCCATATAAAAACACTCCCGGGCACCCAAGTATAAAAGAGCAGCAGGCTATGGCCGATGACCTGATCTCTTTTTTGGAAAAGACGGTTAAGTGGTAGGTAAAATCATTTCATTATAACTTGCGCTCGTTTGTAACGAGCGCTTAATTTGGTTAGGCGATTGCATCGCCAGTCGCGTTATAAACGCTAACCCATGTTAAGCACTCGTTGCAAACGAGCGCAAGAAAAAAGAAAAACCATGTCATTGAGCGTAGCGTGGCAATCGCACGGAAGCAAAGCCGCTCTGTATAGCGTGCGATTGCTTCGTCGTCCCTCCTCGCAATGACATAAAGTTTAAGCTTATTCCCCTACCTTCTGTTGATCAGGCACTTCATTGGGGCCCGGAATATTGGTTTGTTGTTTACTTTCGCTATCTCCGTCATCATCCGCAGTTCCTTCCTCGTATTGCTGCTGGGCATTGGGTTTCTTATCATTGGTTTCCGTTTGCCCTTCACTTTCATCCGAGCGGCCGTTTTGTGATACATTGATCACATTACCGTAATTGGCATTGCCTGCCTGGTTGGGATCTTTGAAATTGCTGTTTTCAGGATGTTCTTCGGCAGGTTGGGTACGGTTAAAGTACTCGTTATTATTGCCCGCCATTTGCGACGGGTTATCTTTGTCATTACCTGCCGGGGTAATGTTATTTTGGCCAAAATTATGGCCGCCCATGCCTTTTCCTTCCATCCCCTCATCATCTGGACTTTTCATTTCCGAATTACCAAACAGAAAGCTCCTTTTCAGGTCTTTTTCTTCCTCGTTATTGTCATCGTCCACCCGGTATGCATTGGGTTTGTTTTCTTCATTTTCGGGGCGGTTAAGCTCATCGCTCCTTAACTCATCATCTCTTAATTCCATAGGTTTTGATATTTGATGTATTAATTATTAATAAAATAATTTTCCAATTGTTTTATATAATCATAAATCATCATTTTTATCGCTCTTCCTGGCGCAAGTATTGTGTTTGGGGTTGTGCGGAGCTGACTTGTGCCTGCAATTACCCTTTGCCACAACGCAAACATGGAACTAAATCAAATAATATCCCCTACATTCATAAAACACAAATCCATCCTAATAAGTTATCTACATAGCAAAGCTTCAGGCTTATTTTACTTATTTTTATAGCAACCAATTATAATATATGAATAAAGTAGTTAGTGGTGCCGATGAGGCCATCCGCGACATTACCGACGGCATGACCCTCATGTTAGGCGGCTTTGGGTTATGCGGATTGCCCGAAAATTGTATTGCCGCACTGGTAAAAAAGGGGGTTAAACAACTCACCTGTATCTCCAACAATGCCGGGGTTGATGACTTTGGCATCGGCCTGATGCTGAAACAGCGCCAGGTAAAAAAAATGATCTCATCGTACGTTGGTGAAAACGCCGAGTTTGAACGCCAGTTGCTAAGCGGCGAACTTGAAGTTGAGCTTATCCCTCAGGGCACTTTAGCCACACGCTGCATGGCAGCCGGTTATGGTATGCCCGCCATATTCACTCCCGCAGGTATTGGTACAGAAGTGGCCGAGGGCAAGGAAGTACGCAATTTTAATGGTAAGGATTATTTAATGGAAATGGCCTTTGATGCCGATTTTGCCATTGTAAAAGCCTGGAAAGGTGATACCATGGGTAACTTGGTTTATCGCTCAACTGCACGCAATTTCAACCCGGTTATGGCCATGGCTGGTAAAATAACCATTGCCGAAGTAGAAGAGCTTGTTCAACCCGGCGAACTTGACCCGGATCATATTCATACTCCCGGTATTTATGTGCACCGGATTTTTAAGGGGACCGATTATGAAAAAAGGATAGAGCACAGAACAGTAAGATAATTTGAAAATGTGTTGATTTGAAAATTTGAAAATGAATTAAAATAATGAGAAACGACAAAGAAAACCTAATAGTAAAACTAACCTTTGAATTTGCGCTTGATATAATTGCATTTTCTGAAGAATTAGAAGAAAAAAGAAAATTTGTAATCGCACGACAAATCCTCAAATCAGGAACCTCGATAGGCGCAAATGTTCGGGAAGCCCAAAACGCAGAAAGCAAAAATGATTTTATTCACAAACTTAAAATCGCTGCCAAAGAGGCTGATGAAACAGAATATTTTTTACTGCTTTGTAAGTTTTCAAAGACCTATCCGTTCAACGAAACTCTTCTTGAAAAATCAAGTGTAATTATTAAGATACTTTCGAAAATCATCGCAAGTTCCAAATCTTAACGTTCTTGCAATAAGCACATTTTCAAATTTTCAAATCAACACATTTTCAAATTGAATGTATGTTAGATAAACAAGGCATCGCAAAGCGAATTGCAAAAGAAATAAAAGACGGTTACTATGTTAACCTCGGCATAGGCATCCCTACGCTGGTAGCCAACTACATCCCGGATACCATGGATGTAGTGCTACAATCAGAAAATGGATTATTAGGCATGGGCCCTTTTCCGTTTGAAGGCGAGGAGGACGCCGACATCATTAATGCCGGTAAACAAACTATCACCATGCTGCCCGGCTCGGCCATATTTGATTCGGCTATGAGCTTTGGGATGATCAGGGCTAAAAAGGTAAACCTTACCATTTTAGGTGCCATGGAAGTATCCGAAAACGGCGACATTGCCAACTGGAAAATCCCCGGTAAAATGGTAAAAGGTATGGGTGGCGCTATGGACCTGGTAGCATCGGCCGAAAATATCATCGTAGCTATGCAGCAGGTGAACAAAGCGGGAGAATCAAAGTTGCTCCCCCAATGTACCCTACCCCTAACCGGTGTACATTGCGTTAAAAAAATTGTGACCGAACTGGGTGTATATGATGTTTTGCCCAACGGCGGTTTCAGGCTCATAGAGCGTGCGCCAGGTGTAAGTGTTGAGGAGATAAAACAGGCTACCGCTGGTAAGCTTATTGTGGAGGGGGAAATTCCGGAGATAGCTGTTTAATACTTAAATCCCATGTCATTGCGAGGAGCGGCATGGGCAAAAGCACCGGTGCGACACGGCAATCTCTTAGCTATGCATATCACATATGTATTGGCTACGAGATTGCCACGCTATCGCTCGCAATGACGTGATTGTAAATTATTGACATCAATGTTATTTTTTATACGTCATCACAATTTTTTAGCCTGTGGTCGGTGTTTTCACCGCACCACTTTTGCCTTACAACCCGGCCGTAAACTTCCGATATTCGCAGTCATTAGATTGAACAATCGACCAGTAAATCATATGGTGCGGTGAAAACACCGACCACAAGCTAAATCTCGTAGCAAATGCAGATCCGCCCTGTATAGCTAAGAGATTGCCGCATCGCTCCTTAACTGAGGCCTACGCCGCTCCTTATAATGACGTGAATTTAAGTTATTGATTATCAATGGTAACTTTTTTACACGTCATCGCGATTTTTTCCAGGGATTCCCTGGTGGTTACTCGCAATGACATGGTTTTTTATCAAAAACCCATCAAATCAAAAAAGCTTCTTCCTCAAATCGGCCGAGATCTCTTCAGTTATTACCATAATATCTTCGGCAACATGGGTGTTGTTGGTGATCACGCGATCGCATTCGTCTTTGTAAGGAAGCAGGTATTCTTTGTAGGCCGGCACCACGTGGTTGATCCACTTGTACATCACGTCATCGTGCGAATAGCCGCGCTCCATCAAATCCCGTTTCAGGCGGCGCTGCAGGGCTATATCTTCATCAGCATCAATAAAAACCTTCAGGTCGAGCAGTTCGGAAATATCTTTAAAATGCAGAATAAACAAGCCCTCCACTATTAAAATAGGTGCGGGTTTGATCTCTATCATTTTAGGGATAGCGTCGGGATTGTTAAAAGTATATTCCTGTTTCAGGATAGCTTCCTTATTTAAAAGTTTGCTGATATCCTGCTGAAAATGCTCGTGATCAATAGTTGCGGGGAGATCAAAGTTGTATTCTTTGTTCTCCTCTTTGGTCATGTTATGCGCTACAGGGATGTAATAATCATCCTGCGATACGAGGCTTACCTCGTCGGCAGTAAAATGTTCTAAAAAGCACTTTAAGAAAAAGGTTTTGCCTGAGCCGCTTCCGCCGGCAATTCCAATAATATAAGGTTTATTCATTCGGGCTACCGTAGCTGATATTTACCTGGAAACGTTTGTCTAAAGCACCTAAAGCATCGGCTGTATTTTTGGTCATGATGATCAGCACATTTTTGTTGGTTTCGTTATCAGTAAAACGGCCAACAACCTTTGCAAAGGTGGTATGATTGTTCATTGGGTTAGTAATTTTAATAATGGTACCAATCGGCGCTGTGCGGTGCAGTACCAGTTCTTTTTTAGGGTCCAGGCTGGCGTCATCCATCCAGGTGGCTACACCTTTTTCAATTTTTTCGTACAAGCCAAAACGATTGGCTTTGCCGTGGTCGCCGCCAGTTGTATCCTGCTGTGCAGCAACCGAAGTTGAATCGCGCTGCATTACAGGTTCTTTAGCCTCTTCAGGTGGCAAACCAGTGCGCACATTTATTACCTGGTTAGGTGCCAAAGAATCAGAACTTAATTTATTAAGCGATTTAATGTCATCTACCGAAGTATTGAAACGCTTTGCGATAGAAAACAAAGTTTCACCTGCTGATACTTTATACTGCTGCACGTTAAGCATGCTCACTTTTTTAACAGTATCGGCGGGCGCTTGCTGTGGCCTGGCTACAGCCGTTTGCGCTACAGGGGCAGGTGAGCTAACTGGCGACTGAACCTGCTGCTTATTTTGCTGAACAGCTGCCTGAGTAACTATTTTATTTTGTGGTTGTTGTACTGCCGGTGTAGTAGCTACCTGTTTTGCAGATTGTACTGCCGGGGCAGTAGCTGTTTCGCCCGAAAAAGGAAGCTCTGTAGGTACTTTTACTATACCGCCAATTTTAAGAGGTGCGTTATTATTAAACTGTATAATGGCTTTAGGGCTAATGTTATAACGGCGGCCTATAGAGTAGTAATTATCTTTGGGATCGAGCTTGTGAACGATCACTTTTTTGCCGTTTAAGTTTTCGACACCAATTGAATCAACAACAGGATTTGCAAAAAGTGATATGGAGAATGAGAGTAAAGGAGTGACCAATAATAAAATCTTAAATTTCATGATATTTATAAATACAGTAAATTACAAGTTCAACACTATTAAGCCCGATCTGTTTTTTAAATAGATAAGCTGATTATTATGTAGTACAAACGCCTCGGGCTGCATTTTTTGTATAGCGTTGTGTAACAAATCGTGATACAAAAGGGTACCCTCCTCGTTAAATACAAACAAGTGCTGTTCAAGATGCTCCTGCAAAAGCGTGTGCAAAGATACAATTCTGAAATTATTGTAGCTGATATAATGAACCGCATTTGCATGTACAGCAAACGGTAAATGTAAATTATTTATCGCGGTTGCAGGTATCAGTTCCGGGCTGATGATCTGATTATCCAGGGGCTGATCAATCACCGGTTCGTACGCCCTGACTGCACCGCCTGTTTTAGCATCAATCAAAAATAATTTCTTGGGCTGCAACTGGGCATTATATACTACGGGGCCATTAGCCGAAATATGATCAAACGCCAGGGTAAAATTGCTCCACAGTTCTTTACCTGATACTGCTTCAATAGCAGTAATACCTTTATGCACAGGGCCATTGGCCGATTGATAATTATGCAGCAGCAACACGCCGTTATACGCTGCTTCAATACCGGTAAGCCAGCGCTCGGGGGTAGTTAAACCCTCAAAATAAACATCACCGTTTTGCAGGCTCAGGGCCGAAAAACTAACCTGTTTATCGGCATGGTCCCTGATCTCGAGGAACAGTGTTTGGCTGCTTTCGTCAATTTCCATACGCCAAACCGGGGCCTGGTAAATTTTGCTGATGAAGGGTAAAAGCGAGGTCATAAAGTTTGCAAATATGCTCATTAAAATCAAAACTGTTTATCTTTACCAAACATTGCCCGCAAAGGCATGTTACACTTAAAACATCACTATTTATTTATGAACGCTAAAGAAATAAGCCTCGAAGAAGTTAAAGTAAAACCGGTAGTTGACCACCTGAACGACCTGCTTGCCAACTACCATATCCACTATCAAAAACTGCGCGGCTGCCATTGGAATGTTAAAGGCACAAGCTTTTTTACCCTGCACCTTAAATTTGAAGAATTATATACCGCAGCGCTTGTAACTATTGATGAGCTTGCCGAAAGGATCCTGAGCCTTGGCAAACCTCCTATCAGCACGTTTAAAGATTATATCGAAACATCAAGCATTAAAGAGATCCAAACTATTGGCTTAAAAGATACCCTGATGGTGAAAGCCGTTATTGAAGACCTGGCTGCACTGATAAAAATGGAACGTGAAATATTGAATATCACTGCCGATGCCGGTGACGACGGTACCAACGACATGATCAACCGTTTCATGCAGTTCAACGAAAAAAACACCTGGATGCTGCGCTCCTTCGTGAACGAGGACTAATCCGCAGATAATCCTACTGTAAAAAAGCCGTAATCAGTTCATCTGGTTACGGCTTTTTTAAAAACAGGCTTTACATCAATTTGCATATTTAGTATATTTGCAGCGAATAAAGCACCGCATTTTTTCGGCGCAGATGTTCTGTTATTTTCCTATGGTGTAATGGTATCACGTCAGATTCTGGTTCTGAAGATTGAGGTTCGAGCCCTTGTGGGAAAACATATTTTGGAAAGCCTTCCGTTATCGGGAGGCTTTTTTTATTTAGCTGTCATGATATTAATTTTCCCCTACGCCGACCGTGTAGCCTTCTCAATACTATCCCACATTTCATCCGGTATCATTTCAAGCCCGCTGAACTGACCGGCACCTTGCAGCCACTCTCCCCCATCAATGGTGATCACTTCGCCATTGATATACCCTGAAAAATCAGACACTAAAAAGGCGGCCAGGTTGGCAAGCTCCTGGTGTTCTCCTACCCGCTTAAGCGGCACCCTGTTTTTGAAGTCAAACTTCTGGGCCATATCTCCCGGCAACAACCTTTCCCAGGCACCTTTAGTGGGAAACGGTCCCGGCGCAATGGCATTGGCACGTATACCATGCCTGCCCCACTCCACTGCTAAAGACCTGGTCATGGCCAGCACACCGCCCTTCGCGCAGGCCGAGGGCACGACGTAAGCCGAACCTGTAAAGGCATAGGTGGTAATGATATTCAATATGTTACCGGGCATTTTTTCTTTGATCCAATATTTACCCAAAGCCAGTGAACAATTGGCCGAACCTTTTAAAACGATATCAATGATAGCCGAGAACGCATTTGCCGATAAGCGCTCAGTAGGTGAAATAAAATTCCCCGCCGCGTTATTTAACAATACATCAACCTGTCCAAATGCTTCTATGACTTCTTGTAGCATCGCTTCAACTTCATCATATTTCCGAACGTCGCAGGCTATTGGCAATACCTTTCCTCCGGTCATGGATTGCATTTCGGCAGCAGTTTGCTGTAGCACATCAAGTTTACGGCTGGTGATCACCAGGTTAGCGCCTAATTGTAAAAAGTAAGTGCCCATTGCCTTGCCCAAACCTGTCCCGCCACCGGTTACAATGATGGTTTTTCCCTTCAAAGCATCATCTCTTAACATTCCACCGGCAGTTGCGGCGTTTGGGGTTACAGAACTATTTGGAATTTCAGGGTCTGTCATCATCAGTTAATTTACAGGGGTATTTTTTGATTTTAAATTTTGGATCATCATTTGCAGACCTTGCCTGGTTTCGGGTGCCCACCATTGTTTCAGCATTTTATTCAGGGTCTCTTTTTGATCGGCCTTCAGTTTACCTGTCAGTTCCTTACGCAGGTTTAATTTACTCTCGCTCCAGGTAACCGGGTTTAGTTTCATGTAAGCTGTTACTTTTTCTGTGGCGGCGTTCATTAACTTATCAGGAGAGGTAATTTCATCGATCAGTCCGGCTTCCAGTGCTTCATCCACTTTAAGGAGCTTTCCCTCCATTAAATATTGATAAGCCTTACGCTGACCAAGCCAAAATGAATACAGATTAAAAACACTATCAGGAACAATAATACCTACCGGCACTTCATTTAACCCGATGATAAATGTCCCCGCTGCCATTACCCGGTAATCGCAGCAGATAGCTAATATGCAGCCGCCGGCGGGGCTATGACCACTTATGGCCGCTATCAATGGTTTCCTGAAAGCTGCCAAGGTATTCTGCAGAGCTAAAAAGTCGATCCAAAACTGGCGGCTTTGCTCTTCGTTATAATCATAAGCCTCAATCAGGTCGATCCCCGACGAGAAAAAACCTTCTTTCCCGGTTAAAATAACCCCACCTACACTATCATCATTCTCCAGTGTTTTTATACAGGCGTCCAACTCTTTAACCATTTCGTGATTGATGGCGTTTGACCGGCCCCGGTTTAACGAAATTGTAACCAGCCTGCCTTGTATTGTTGTTTGAAATGTATTCATCCGGTTAATCAGTTTACAAGCGTGGGATCCTCGCTCACCTCGCAGGGATACATTTTATCTATTTCGGCCTTGTATTTCCCAGCAATTACCTTCCGTTTCATTTTCCCGGTTGGTGTAAGCTCACCACTATCAATCGACCATTCGTCGGGAAGCAGGGTAATTTTCTTCACCTGTTCAACGTGGTTAAATTCGGGATTATAGGTATTGATAATTGATTGATAAAGCTCAATCACCCTCCCATCTTTAACCAATTCACTGTTGGATGAAAAAGTGATGCCATTTTCCTTACACCAGGGTTTTAAATGCGTGTAAGATGGTACAATCAGCGCCGCAACAAATTTCTTTTCTGACCCGACAACCATCATCTGCTCAATAAAATAATTTTCCTTCATCTTATTTTCTATAGGCAGCGGAGCCACATATTTACCGCCCGAGGTTTTGAAGATCTCTTTTTTACGGTCGGTAATTTTCAGGAAGCCATCCAGATCAAGTTCACCTATATCCCCGGTGTGGAACCATCCGTCTTCCAGTACCTCTGCCGTAAGCTCAGGATTTTTATAATATCCCAGCATAACATTAGGACCTTTGCAAAGGATCTCTCCATCGGGCGCAATCTTAACCTGCACACCGCTCAACAAGCGACCTACAGTTCCAAATTTCCGGTCGCTTTTCTGATAACAGTTAACAGCTATTACTGGCGACGTTTCGGTAAGCCCGTAACCTTCCATAATAACAATATTGGCAGCGGTGAAAATTCTTTCCAATTTAAGGGGACAGGCCGAACTGCCTACTACTATAGCCGTTATATTTCCGCCTATGGCATCACGCCATTTGCTGTAAACCAGTTTATCGGCAATAGCCAGTTTGATCTTATACCACAGGCTGGTGTTATGGATTTCATACGCTTCGGCCACTTTTACCGACCAGAAAAAAATCTTCCTTTTAATACCGGTTAATTTCTGCCCCTGCACCATAATTTTCTCAAACACTTTTTCGAGCAAACGGGGCACTGCTGTAAAAAGAGAAGGTTTTACCTCTTTCATATTTGCCCCTATGGTATCCATACTTTCGGCATAGTAAATAGAAAAACCGTAGTAGAGATAAACGTATGTACACATCTTTTCAAAAATGTGGTTCATGGGCAAAAAGCTCAAAACACGCTTCTCTTTGAGAGGGATCCGGTTAAGGATATCGCCGGATGCCATTGCATTGGTCATGATGTTTTTATGCGTAAGCATTACGCCTTTAGGCCGGCCGGTAGTACCCGAGGTATAAATGATAGTCGCCACATCATTTTCGGTGATCTGACCAGTTATTTGCTGTATTTTTTGCAGATCGCCTTCCTTTAAAGGCTTAAGCAATGTTAACCAATGATTACATCCGTCGATACTATCAAAAGTAAAAATGGCTTTTAATGAGGGGATATTTATCTGTACCTCTTTAACCTTATCGCATAAGTCATTAGTGCTTACAAATACGTATTTAACTTCAGCTTCATTTAAGATCTGCTCAATTTCTTTAGTGCCCGTGTTGGGATATAGCGGAACCAGTATGGCGCCCGTTTGCTGCACCGCCAGGTCGGTTATTACCCATTCGGGGCGGCCGTTGCTTATCAGGCCTATTTTATCGCGGCCTTCGGTAGTGCCATCACCACCCGAAACTCCAAGGTCCAACAAGGCCGCAGATAGCTGGTTGATCATGGTATGCACTTGTTCGGTGCTGTATGATCTCCAGGAACCATTCTCCTTTGCATTCAAAAAATCTGCCCTCGGCGCTTTGGCCTGGGTAGCTATGCAATCAAACAATCTTGTCGCTTTTTCCATGTTTGCAGCAATTAGTTAGATAATGGTAATTTCCTATAACAGTTCAAATACACCCGCCGCACCTTGCCCGGTGCCCACGCACATGGTAACCATGCCGTACTTTTTTTCCCGCCGCTTCAATTCGTTAAAAAGCTGAACGGAAAGTTTAGCCCCCGTGCAGCCAAGCGGATGTCCAAGCGAGATAGCGCCGCCGTTAACATTTACAATGTCGGGATTAAGCTCCAGCCCTTTTATTATGGCCAGTGATTGCGAAGCAAAGGCCTCGTTCAACTCTATCAGCTCAATATCCTGCTGCTTCATCCCTGCCATTTTCAACACTTTGGGGATTGCTACCAGCGGACCAATCCCCATAATGCGGGGAGGCACACCTGCAACGGCATAATTAACCAGCCGGGCAATGGGCTTAAGGTTATTCTCTTTCAGAAAGCGTTCGCTAACCACCATCACAAAGGCCGCCCCATCACTGGTTTGCGACGAGTTACCTGCAGTCACCACACCCTTTGCATCAAATACAGGCTTAAGTTTAGCTAATGCATCGATTGAGGTATCACTGCGCGGACCTTCATCTGTATCTACCTTAAACTCTCTTTTCTTTTTCTTGCCGCTTTCATCTACATAGGTCTCCACAATGTTTACCGGTGCTATTTCATCTTTAAACTTGCCCTCCTTGATAGCGCTGATAGCTTTTTGATGCGAGTTATAAGCAAACTGATCCTGCTCTTCACGGCTGATATGATACTCCCTGGCAACAGCTTCGGCAGTGAGGCCCATTCCCCAATAATAATCGGGGTGTGCAAGGGCAATATCGGCGTTGGGAACAATGCGCCAGCCCCCCATCGGGATCAGGCTCATACTTTCCACACCGCCTGCAATAATACAATCGGCAATGCCACTATGTATTTTTGCTGATGCTATGGCAATTGTTTCCAGGCCCGATGAACAATAGCGGTTTACCGTCATGCCGGGGACCTTATCGGTATCAAGCGCCATTAACGAAATCAGCCTCGCGACATTCAATCCCTGTTCGGCTTCCGGTGTGGCATTGCCTACAATCACATCGTCTATCTGCTCTTTATCAACGTTGGGCACTGATGCCAGCAGATGCCTGATAACATCCGCTGCAAGCGTATCCGGACGGGTAAACCTGAACCCGCCCCGGGTAGCTTTTCCAACAGCGCTGCGGCTGGCTGCCACTATATATGCGTTCATTTTATTGAGATTTTATACTTATTAAAATTTAGTTCCTTAACACTTTTCCGCCTGTTAAAATAGACTGGATCCGCTCAAGCGTTTTCTTCTCGGTGCAAAGCGAAACAAAGGCTTCACGCTCAAGCCCCAGCAAATATTCTTCGCTCACCATCGAAGGCTGGGACAAGTCACCACCCGAAAGCACATAAGCCAGTTTTTGTGAGATCTTCACATCGTGCTCGCTGATGTAATTGCCGCTGTACATGGTATTGGCACCCACGTAGCCTAAACCAAGGGCCTGTTTGCCTAACACCCTGATATCACCGCGCGGAATAGGCTGTATGTACCCTTCATTTGCCATCTGCAGGCATTGCCGCTTTGCTTCGGCAAGCAGCCTGTCACGCGATACCACGACTACGTCCCTTCCTTTTTTAAGATAACCAAACTCAAAAGCCTCATATGCCGACGTGGAAACTTTTGCCTGTCCAATAGTTAAAAAACGATCGCGGAAATTATTGAGTTCGACATCACCATCCTGGAGTTCGTCTGAAAGGCGAAGAGCAAATTCCTTTGTGCCGCCACCGCCCGGTATCAAACCAACACCAAACTCAACCAAACCCATATACAGTTCGGCATGCGCTACAACCTTATCGGCATGCAGGCACATTTCGCAGCCACCACCCAGGGCCATTTGATGAGGTGCTATTACCACCGGAATGGATGAATAGCGGATCCGCATCATCGTATTCTGGAAAGCCTTTATTACCATATTCAACTCATCAAACTCCTGCTCAACGGCCATCATGAATATCATACCTACGTTGGCCCCGGCGCTGAAATTGGCACCCTCATTTGATATAACCAGCCCCCGGTAGCCTGTTTCAGCAAGGGTAATGGCTTTATTAATACCTTCAATTACCTCGCCGCCTATCGTATTCATTTTAGTATGAAATTCAAGGTTCAGGATGCCATCGCCAATATCGGTAATGGTAGTACCGCTGTTTTTCCAAACGGTGTTGGTTTCGCGGAGATTATTAAGCAAAATAAGCCCTTCCGTACCCGGAATTATCTTGTAGCTTTTTGATGGAATATCATAGAACAGGCGTTTGCCATCCTCTACTTTATAAAAGCTTTTTGCTCCCGCCGCAAGCATATCGTAAACCCATTGAGCGGGTTTGTTCCCCGCAGCTTCCATAGCTTTTACCGTATCTTCAACACCAAGCGCATCCCATTTTTCAAAAGGGCCCAGTTCCCAGCCAAAACCGGCATTAGTGGCAGCATCTATTTTATAAAGCTCGTCGGCTATTTCGGGGATGCGGTTACTGGCATAAGCAAATAACTGGTAAAAGGTGCTCCGGTAAAAATCACCAGCTTTGTCTTTTGCGGCAACCAGGATTTTAAGTCTGTCCCGCAGATTATCAACCGCTTTTGTAGTTTCAAGCGAGCCAAATTTTACTTTTTGGGAAGGCTTGTACTCCAACGTTTTCAGGTCGAGCGCGTAAAACTGGTTTGCACCGTCACCTTTTTCTTTTTTATAGAACCCCTGACCTGTTTTACTGCCCAGCCAGTTGTTTTTCACCATTCCATCCACAAATGCGGGGACCTTGAATAATTCCCTGGCCTCATCGTCCGGCGCGTTTTGGTAAAGGCCATTGGCAACGTGCACCATCGTATCCAAACCCACCACATCATTAGTACGGAAAGTGGCCGATTTAGGGTGACCTATTACCGGCCCGGTCAGCTTATCAACCTCTTCAACGGTCATACCGGTTTGCTCCACGTAGTGCAACACGCTCATGATGCTGAAAACCCCGATACGGTTGCCGATAAATGCAGGGGTATCTTTGGCCAATACCGTTGTTTTCCCGAGATATTTTGCGCCATACTCCATCAAAAAGTCAACAATGTTTGCCAGCGTGTCTTTTGTTGGGATGATCTCCAATAGTTTTAAATACCGTGGCGGGTTAAAGAAATGGCTGCCGCAAAAATGTTTTTTAAAATCATCGCTCCTGCCTTCGGCCATTAAATGGATCGGGATGCCCGATGTGTTTGAAGTGATCAGCGTTCCGGGTCTCCGGTACTTTTCTACCGTTTCAAACACCTGCTGTTTAATGTCCAGCCGTTCCACTACTACTTCTATCACCCAGTCGCAATCAGCAATTTTGGGCATATCATCCTCGAAATTGCCGGTTGTAATACGTTTTGCGAATGATTTGAGGTAAATGGGCGAAGGGTTTGATTTTAAAGCAAAATCCAGCGCGTCGTTCACAATTTTGTTCCGCGCTTTCTTATCTCCCGGTGGGGCATCCTTAGGTACAATATCAAGTAACAGTACCTGTACGCCGACATTTGCAAAATGACAGGCTATACGACTGCCCATTACTCCCGACCCCAATACTGCAACTTTTTTTATAATTCGTTTAGCATCCATTAGTATCTGCTTGTTTTATTAATACTTTAATTTATTCAGCGCGCGACCAGGTTGTTGTACGCCCGAAAAGTGAAATACCGATGTATCCGCGGATATCCAGGGTTTCACCTTTGCAGGTCATTTTGCAGGAATATGTTTACCATTATTAGGATCATAAATTGTTCCGCCTGTATATTTGTTATCACCATCTTTTACAAAATCGGCCAATACAGGTAAGCCTAACCTCGGTCTTGAGCGCAGCTTTTCATCGGTATTCATTTCGTCAACCTTGGGCTTCCCGTTTTTTAAGGGCTCCTTAAGCCATACCACCTTACCATAAAACTTGCCGTTGCTTTCTTTAGTGATCTGGATTTTGGCACTTTTTACATCATTGTACCATAAGCCTTCAATTTTATCGGCTTGCGCTTTTGCGTTGATGCTTACAGCTACAACCGTTAGCAGGATCATTGCAAAACGGATAATATGTTTTTTTGATGCTGACATTGCCTTAAGTGTTTTTAGTAATTAAAAGCAGTTCCGTTTAAGAGTATAGTATGCGCTTTTCAGATCTCACCAAATAGTAATATAGCCGGCATCAGAAGCCATTTAAAAAAGAGACTGGGCAGAATTATAAAATGGTTTAATAATGTTAGTCCCGGTAATTACAGGGTTGGTTTATAATAACAAATATCTATTTCTGCGGCGCTTTACATAGGTCTAAACGACGGAAACATTTGTCAATATTTCGGAATTAAGCTAATTGGTTTTATATGATAATTGCGCTGCAGATTCAACACTATATAAACGGTACAGGCACAATAATATTTCGTTACCAGGCTTTGAAGGCAATTCTTTACTCTCTTTAACTGCCTTTTCAAAAGCATCATTCAGGTCGGTCATAGATAAACTATATAAGAGCTTAAAGCGGAAGGCATAAAGTTTAAAGCTGATTATTAGTTTCGGTTAATTGTTATATTAAATCATTTCAGGCTGGATTTCACCTCTTCAACATAGCTTAGCCGTTAACTTAAGCAATTAATTGTATAAAGATTTTAAATTCCCCTCTTGAGAGGGGGCGCGGAGACACGAGTGATGGCAGGGGTGTGTTTCTGCTACAGGTATATCAAAGCAGAAACACACCCCTCCACCCCTCTCAAGAGGGGAATCGCGCAATCCCGCGCTTTTTTCCCCTTAAGTTAACGGCCTCTTCAACATAATCGCTGCTCCGGGGTGCCTTCATAAACATCTCACTAAGTTGTGCCGGTAATATGGCGAGTTTACGTTTTTCCATATCAATCCATGAGCCTTCGGCATTTATTATCGCAGCTTTAACGCCATCGCCCCGGTACAGCTCGTGCCTGATTGCCCAGCGCGAACCATCAGGTCTCGATTTGATAAGTTCGCAGGTTACCCTGATCTGTTCATTGATCCCTATTTCACGCAGGTAGATCAGCTCTTCCCTGAATAATACAGGTCCTATTTTGTATTCATAAAGTGTGGGTAGTTTTAAACCAAGGCTTTCCAGCATAATTATGCGTGCCTGTGCAGCAAAATCGGCATAAGCAGAGTGCCGCATGTGCTGGTTCGAATCTATCTGTGACCATAGCACCTGTCCTTCATAAAAAAACTCCATAGCCCGGGTTATCTATTGATGATCTTCTTAAAAGTTGTTAATGCAGTTACCGCGATAATCCTTTCTCAAATTATCGGCGACCTCACAATTAATTATTAAAAAAGGTGTTATGCTAAAAGGTGTCTAAATTTGATTGCTTTTAATGCACGCGGCATACGCATGTGATGCGTATGCTACAACAAACTTTCCATTCGTTTTTAAACAGCTTCTAAAAGCAATATTTATTTTCAGAAATCAATTTTGCAGCAATATTTCTGCGTGCCTGGGTGGTATTGATATCCTCGGTTTTGGTGAAGCGCTTAAGTCCCATCAGCATCATTCGTCTTTCATCGCCTTCGGCAAATGAGTTCAGTGCTTCTTTGCCAGATTTGGCTATATGCTCAGCGGCATCATTGATGTATACCCGCATCATATCCAACTGCTCTTTGCAGGCGTCCTCTCCCCTTAAACCAACCAGTTTTTCAACTCTTAATTGCAGCGACTCGCTCACATAAAGCTCAATAAGCATATCTGCCAGGTTCATTAATACTTCCTGCTCTTTTGCCAACTGTGTCATTAATTTTTGCACTGCAGCACCCGCTACCAGTAATACGGCCTTTTTAAAATTGGCTATGTATTTTTTTTCTTTGATAAACAAACCATCCTCTTCGGTGCCAAAATCGGGGATACTCATCAGTTCACCGGCCACTTTCTGAGCAGGCCCCATCAGGTCGAGCTCACCCTTCATGGCGCGTTTAAGCATCATATCAACAGTTAACAGCCGGTTTATTTCATTGGTACCCTCAAAGATCCTGTTAATCCTCGAGTCTCGGTATGACCTATCCATTGGCGCATCGGCGCTGTAGCCCATGCCGCCATAAATTTGTACGCCTTCATCGGTCACATAGTCTAACACTTCAGATGCATGAACTTTAAGGATTGCTGCTTCAATGGCAAATTGTTCTGTCCCTTTCAATTTGGCTTTGGTTTCATCAAGTCCGGATGCAATTAACATTTCCGTAGCCTCTTCCATATTTTGGCTGGCCCTGTACACTGCAGATTCGGCAGCGTAAGTGCGGATTACCTGTTCGGCCAGTTTATATTTTATCGCCCCGTATTTGGAAATGGCACGCCCAAATTGCTCCCTTTCATTAGCATAACGTACCGACGTGGTGATCACATCCTTACTTGCCCCCACAGTGCCACCCCCTAATTTTATACGCCCGAGGTTCAAGATATTAACTGCAATCTTAAAACCATTCTGCCGTTCGGAAAGGAGGTTTTCAACAGGCACTTTGCAATCATTAAAAAACACCTGGCGGGTTGAGCTCCCTTTGATACCCATTTTATGTTCTTCGGTATTGAGCGAAAGGCCCTCAAAATCTTTTTCGACTATAAATGCACTCAGGTTTTCATCGTCATCTATCTTGGCAAAAACGGTAAACACATCTGCGAACCCGGCATTGGTGATCCACATTTTTTGCCCGGTGATGAGATAATACTTACCATCAGCAGAAAGTTTTGCCTTTGTTTTCCCCGAATTTGCATCAGAACCCGCGGCAGGTTCAGTAAGACAATAGGCCCCTTTCCATTCTCCGCTTGCCAGCCTGGGGATATATTTTTGTTTTTGATTGTCGTTACCATAATACAAAATAGGCATGGTGCCTATCCCTGTATGTGCAGAAAAAGCTACAGAAAATGAATGCCCGGCCCCTAATTTTTCGGTAACCAGCATGGCTGTTTTAAAATCCTTACCGAAACCGCCGTATTCTTCGGGTACGGATATACCTAACAATCCCAATGCACCGGCCTCGTCCATTAAGTGACGCATTAACCCTTCCTCTTGCTCATCAATGCGCTGCAGGTTGGGTGTAACCTGTTGTGCAAGGAAATTGGTACACGTTTCGGCAATCATCAACTGCTCTTCATTCCATTCTTCGGGAATAAAAATGCTATCCGCGGAAGTTTCCCTGATCAAAAACTCGCCCCCTTTTATGGCTTTCATAGGTTCTGTGGCATTCATAAAGCTTTTCTGGTTTATAATCAGGAGTAAAATTAGAAGCATTATAAAGCCAAAGAAAGGGCAGCAATGCGGAGATATTAGTCAAAAAGTCGGAAATGATGAGGTGAAGGATGGGGAATAATGGCAGAGGTGTTTTGGGGAAATTAAAAAGAGCGGGGGAAAATATGCAATTCCCTCCTTTGGGAGGGTGTAAGGAGGGGTTGTTCGCTTGAAACATTGCATAAACCCCTCCCCGCTACTACACAATCCCAACGCGCCCCTCCCCAAGGTTTAAGTTTACCCACAAATTCACCAACCTAAATTTCAACACGAGGCACCTACGGAGCCAGGAATATACCCCTTTAGCGCTATAAACACGTGGCCTCTCTGAGGCCGGTAATATTTATAACATAATGAATATTTGCTGACTTGCCAAGCGGCCTCAGAGAGGCCACGTGTTTATAGACAAAACTTAAACAGATATTGGACTCCAGCGGAGTCTCGTGATCGTAAACGTGCTTTCAAACAACTGTTTAGCACACATTTAGATTCTGCGGGTAAACTTAAACCCCAAGGAGGGAATTAATATTCTTTTGTACGCTTATAGTGATTAAACAGACCACGGGATGAACTTCTTAACGATCAACTCAATAACTACCAGATCAATGCGCAGATTCTGCCCTGTAATCAGATGGCGACATACCGGTGTGCTTTTTAAAATACTTGCCAAATGACGATTGGTCGGGGAAGTGAATATTCTCGGCTGCCCTTGCAATACTTATTTCATGGTTCCTTAGCAATACTTTGGCTTCAAGGATCACGGCATCGTCTATCCATTCGCCAGCTGTGCGTCCGGTTACTTCCTTGATAGTTTCGGTTAAGTGTTTTGGAGATACATAAAGCGCATCGGCATAATATTGCACATTGCGATGTTCTTTATAATGGCGAAAAACAAGGGCCTGAAAAAGTACATTAAGTTCTTGTTTCCTGGTTTGCTTTCCTTTTATTATGGTGTGTTGTTTTTCATAGATAGCCTGGATCTCATAAAGCAGTGTCATCAAAATGCTCCTGGATATTTCAATATGATAAGGATGCCCTTCGCGGGTTAACTTTTGCCGGATCAACAGGTAGATTTCCAGTATCATTTTTGCATCTGTATTATCCGGATATATCACAGGGATAGACGCACTGTTGAAATAACTGAATGATTCAAGAAAATGGCTGTTAACACTATTTTCGACCAGAAAAGCTTTACTAAAAACAACAAACCGGCATAAAAAATCGGCACTGCTATTGTAAATTCTCAAAACATGAAAGGGGGTGGCCAGTAGCATAGCGTCCGGCCGGGCATCATAAACCTGCAGGTTTACCTCTACCTTGGCGGTGCCCCGTGTGCAGATCCCTATAATATAACCATCCGAACGATAGGGATATTCGCTCAAACTCAATAACTGTTTTTCGTCAACAACAAAAAAATCGGCACCGGCCAGCTTATCTGCGTAAAGATCTGCAAATTTCGACAGGCTTAATTGTCCAACCTTATTACTCATATAGTGTTATCTATTATTATTCAGCTACTGCATTTTCAAAAAAATCGCATGTAAAGCAGTTTTTCTTATCTGGTACTAAAAATAAGCTTTATCCGACTTTTTGACTAATATCTCCGCATTATAGCCCTTTTTTTCTTTTCAATCCAAACTAATTTTATCCCTTATAGTTACAAGCTGTAACCTAAAGGCAATTTTTTGTCGCGAACCAATTATATTCTTATGAAAACAATTCTATTATTGGTGCTCGCCATGGCACCGCTATTAGCTTTTTCCCAAGGTTTTCAGGTTAACCTGGAAGGGCAAAAGCAAATAGGTATGGGTCATACGGGTACCGGGATCGTGCAGGATGGTGCTTCCGTATTTTTTAATCCAGGCGCAGTTGCCATGCTGCCCGAAAATTATATACAGGGGGGAATAAGCCCTTTATTATTCAAATCTGTTTTCAACCCAACCGGAACATCGATACAGAACCACACTTCCAATAAAGTAGCGACACCGTTCCAGGCTTATGCTGTATGGGGCCCTAAATCATCCTTTTGGAAGCTGGGGATTGGCGTTTATACCCCTTTTGGCGGTTTAACCGACTGGGGCAATAACTGGCAGGGCAAATATGTATTGGAAAGCCTGAATCTCAAAGCCATTTACATTCAGCCTACCCTTAGTGTAAAGCTGGCCGATTGGGTAAGCATTGGCGGAGGATTTGTTTACAACCATGGCAGTGTTGATTTGACCCGGGCTATTCCCCTGGTAAACAGCAATGGCGAACCGGGGCAAGCCCGGTTAAAAGGCGGCGGCAAAGGCTATGGTTGGAATGCAGGCGTATATTTTAAAACAGAGGCAGGTATAACCATTGGTATCAGCCACCGTTCGCAGGTAAACACTACAATTCCGGCAGGCGACGCAATTTTCAGTGTGCCCGCATCATTGCAAACCAGTTTCCCCCAACCCAATACTTTTAGGTCGACCATACCGCTACCGGCCACCAATTCCATCGGCTTAGGCTTTTATCCCGGTGATAAATGGATCCTGGCGCTGGATGTTAACCTGGTAAGCTGGGATAGTTACAAAACGCTATCATTTGACTATAAAACCAATACCGCGGCATTACAGGATACCTATTCTGCCCGCAATTACCAGCAGGCGTTTAGCTTGCGCGGAGGTGCCCAATACAAGGCAAGCGATAACCTTGCCCTGCGCTTTGGCGGCGGCTACGCCAGCACCGCTGTTTTGGATGGTTATGTAACTCCCGAGGCCCCCGATGCCAACCGGGTTTATGGTACACTGGGTTTAGGCTATACTGTGGCCAAACATCTCGATATAGATATCTCTTTTGAATACGAATACCTGATGAAGCGCACTCAAACCAACATCGAATCGCAACTGTCAGGAACATTTAAGACCAATGTTTACATACCCGGCATCTCGTTAGCTTATCATTGGTAATTTTTAAAGAAACTGATATATGAAAACAATTAAACAACATATTTATATCATTGCAGGGTTACTGTTATTAGTTGCCTGCAAGCCCGAGGTCCATACGCCAAAACCGTCTGCCGGCTCCGTCGATTTTTCAAGATATATTGCATTGGGCAATTCGCTTACAGCAGGATATGCCGATGGCGGCTTATACCTTGCAGGGCAGCAGGTATCGTATCCAGGCATCATAGGTAAACAAATGCAATCCGTTGGCGGAGGTACATTTTCACAGCCGTTATTCAGTACAGAACAGGCAAACGGATCGGGGTATTTATCCCTCACCGGGTTTAATGCCGATGGAACCCCAATTACCACCCCGGTAACTACCAACCTTGCAATACGCGGAAAACTAACTGTACCCGGCTTTGGAGATGTTACCCTATTTACCAAATACACCGGCGATATTAATAACTACGGCGTACCCGGCATTAAACTAATGCACATCACCTATGCGCCTTATGGTAACCTAAACGGCTATTTTGAGCGTTTACTACCCGGCAATGCACCAACAAACTCTACCTCTTATCTTGATTTTGTTATGGCTAAGCCATTCACCTTTTTCTCAAACTGGCTTGGTAACAACGATGCTTTGAGCTACGCCACATCAGGAGGGACAGGCGACGTGCTTACCGATAAAAATACTTTTGCTGCCCTGTATAATTTATTGATAAACACCCTTACCGCCAAAGGACAGAAAGGTGTGGTTGCCACATTGCCTGATGTAACTTCGATACCCTATTTTAATACGGTTACCGTTGCTGCGATATTGGCCGGTGTGCAAAAAGCCAATCCGGCTGCAAAAGCGCTCTTTGTAAATGCACTGGTTTCGGGCAATACCTATGCGCCACGTGCGGCCACAACTAAGGATCTCATCATATTGACCTTCCCTACAAGTAAAATAGGCCAGCCGGTTTCAACGCCTGTTGGCAACCTGCCTTATGGTTTAACGCCATATACGCCTATCGACAATCAGTATGTGCTTGACGAAAAAGAGGCCACCCTTGCCGAAGATTACGTTAACTCTTACAACAACACCATAAAATCTGTAGCGGCAGCAAAAGGTTTGGCGATATTTGACGCCTACACTTTTTTGCAAAATATAAAACTAAACGGGTTGGTAGTAAACGGGGTAAATATCAATTCTAACTACATCAGCGGAGGCCTGTTTTCGCTGGATGGGGTACACCTCACTCCTCGCGGGTACGCTATTGTGGCCAATGAATTTATCAAGGCCATCAATGATAAATATGGTTCATCAATACCTCAGGTAAATATATCAGATTATAACGGGATCAAGTTTCCTTGATTTGTTAAGTCTTAAGTTCTAAGTCAAAAAGAACGGATCCAACTTATGACTGAAAACTTAAGACTTTCTACTTATGACTAAAGCTCCCCCGCTGCCTTATCCGGCTCTGATTCATCAGCTGGTTCCCAAAGCTCAATAACATTCCCTTCCGGATCCAGCACATGCACAAATTTGCCATAGTCGTATTCGGCAATCTCATCGATAATGGTTACGTTTTCTTTTTTCAGCTCATCAACCAGTGCAGCAAGGTTTTCAACCCGGTAGTTAATCATAAATGGTTTATCCGACGGATTAAAATATTTAGTATCCTGCGGAAATGTGCACCAGGACGTAGACCCAATTTTTGAGGGATCATCGACATGCCGCCATTCAAACGTTGTTCCGTATTCGCCGGCAGGTAATCCAAGGTTTTTGGTATACCATTCGTTCATACCCTTCGGGTTTTCGCATTTAAAAAACACGCCTCCAAGGCCCGTTACTTTTTTCATAATTAACTGTATTGAATGATTAAAAGGTGATATAAATATGGAAGAAATAGCTGTATATCAATTGCAATATTACCGTCCGGCTTTTATTTTTTTTGTACCGCGATAACTTCCTTCAATTTTTCGTTGTTTTTGATGGCTTTTAAACCTTCCTCATAACCTATCATGTAAATCTCTTCGGCGGCATCGGTATCAAAAATACCATAGCCACCTAAACCATGCGGTTCGATAACTATATCGCACAGCATTTTATGTGAGTTAAGGCCCGAATTGATTGCTATCATGGCAGCCCTGTCAACCAGGTTGCCAAAAGATTTTATTGTTGTAACTACCGGTAAGTGATTACAGCACGAGCCTATGATCAGGTCGCAATTGCCTACCAGTGGTTCAACCGGAAAATTATTGAGGATACCGCCATCAACAAACATATGATTGTTAATTATTATAGGCCTGAAAATGCCGGGCAAACAGCAAGAGGCTAAAATTGCAATATCCAGTTCGCCATCGGTAAAATAAACCAGCCTGGCTTCGCCAAGGTTAACAGCCGGAATGGTAACACGCGTTTTGAGGTTTTGAAAAGAGTTGTGCGGAATATACTTATTAATTAAAGTCCTGGTGTGCATTATAGAGAGCAAACCGTTGCTGCCAAATGCCGGACGCAATAATTTAAGCAGGCTATTGTCTTTGATGATCTGCAAAATTTCTTTAGGCGCATAACCTTCAGCAAAAAAGGCCGCTGCAATTGCCCCCGCACTTGTGCCTGATATATGTGAAAACTTAATACCATGATCGGTCAGGGCCTGCATGATCCCCAGGTGAGATACTCCCCTTACGCCGCCCCCCGACAGTACCAATCCTATCTTTTTAGAGCCATTTCCGTCAATACTTGTATTCATTTTATATATGTTATCATCACCGCTAAGTTTGCCAGGCCATCTTAACGTTGAGGTCAATATATTATTTTTTTAACTCAATTAAGGTTAATTTTTTTTAACCATTCATACTTATTCCGGTCTTTTTTTCTTCCGGCACCTTTGACATTATTTCTATACACCTGTTGTAGCAAACCTGGCGATCAGCCTGCTTAAATGATGAATTTGATGATGATCATGACAGAAATAAACATGTACATATTTTATATCCCGAAGCAAAACCCTGTTTGTTAAAGATTTAACGGAAAATTAATGTCCAAAACAACTTTTTTGGTACAGTTTTTTCGGTTCATGATGCAATGAAAAAAAACCTTTTCCTCTTCCTGTGCCTGTTTATCTTAAAAACGTTTTCCGTAAACGCACAATCACCAACACTTAACGGCGTATATGTTGGTGCCGAACTATATAACACGCCTTTTAACGGCATGCAGATCAACAATATCGTGATTAGTTTCCGGCCCGATGGTACATTCAATAACCAATTGAACCAGGCAGATTGGAAAACAAAATCAAGTGGCTCCTACACTTTAAAAAACAGTGTTGTACAGCTTGTATTTAAAAACGGAGATGAAAGCAAAAAATATAAGCTGGCCGCCAATGGTAACCTCGAAAGTACGGCAGGTATAAAACATACCCTGCATAAGGTAAAAAAAGTGAGCACCATACCTGAGGGTGTATATGAAAAAAGAAGCGCTTCCACCAGTGGGGGAACGGGTACGGGGATGCCGGCGGTGGGCGCTTTTTCTTCCGACCTGATATACTTTGATGGCAAAGGAAATTTTTCAACAGACCGATCAAGTGTTGTTGGCGTTAGCGGGGACGCGGCCGGCGGCACTGTAGGCGGCAAATTTGAAAAAAACGGTAAAACCAGCGGCTCCTATAAACTGGGCGACGGGGAAATAACATTAACATTTGGCAACGGTAATATAACGAGGCAAAGCTTTTTTTATAGTCCGCCAAGTGAAGAAGATCTTGTTTTAATAAACGGCGAATTCTATTTCAGAAAAGAAGATGAAAAGGAAAAGCCCGTCGCAACGCAAAGACCCGCTAACAATGCTAAGTCAAATTCCAACAATTCTCCTGCAACGGGTTTACCTGCGCCATCCGGTTTGCTTGCCAGGCTCAGGGCACAATACGGTGGCGAAAATATAGATAAATTAACCACAGTAAGAGAAACTGCTACATTAACAGGTAACATGCAGATGATTGCTTTAACCGACATAGCAAGAAGCAGGTTCCGCGCAGAAGTGAGACAGAACGGAAAGCTGCTATTGGTAAAACAACTTGACGGAAACGAAGGCTGGCAATGGTTAAACGGAACGAAGAAACCGCTAACACAAGATGAAAAAGACGAACTGAGCTTAAGCCAGTACCAGGGTATATTAGGTTTGCATAAAAAGCTAAGCAGCTATTTTCTTACCGGCACGGTATCGGCATCGGGCGACGATTACATAATCACTTTTTATAAGGGTAAAAACAAATTAGTTTACCTGATAGGAAATGATTACAGCATCAAGGGAAATGCCTGTTCTATCAATCCAGCATCTCCTAATATTTCTGTTTACAAGGATTTTACTAAAACCAGCGGTATTACCTATCCGTGCACAACCGAATCATCCGACGGAAAAAATAAACTGGTGTCGAACACAACCTCTATAGAGTTCAATCCTGTTTTTACAGATGATAACTGGAAAACGCCTGGAAGTTAATCCTACTTCTTCAAAAACGACATGGCGGCCGCACTGCCAACACCTAAAGTTAACCCGGCTGCCACGTCGGTTGGGTAATGAACACCGAGGTACATTCTTGAATAACTGGTTGCCCCCGCCCAGAAAAACGATGGCGCAATCACGTACCATTTAGGATAGGCTGCTGATAGCGCTGTAGCCGTGGCAAAACTTGATGACGTATGCCCTGATGGGAACGATGTACCGCTTGCCCTGTAAACAGGCGTAATATTGATATTTTGAATAAATGGCCGCGGACGTTTAACCAAATGTTTGATCAGCAACATAAAACCATATGATATTGCTGTACTGCTGGCCACATAACCCGCATTTTGACGCATTTCTTTATTATTACTCACAATACCTCCTACCAACAAGCCTGCCGGGATGCCAATATCGCCATATAAAACATTTTCACTCAGGAACATGAAAAAACCGGTTTGACCAGGCGTACGCTGATTTTGCAGATTGATCATAACACGATCATCCCAACGCTGAACAGCAGGTGGAATAAATGCCGGGCTATTCACGGTGACTTTCGCTGAATCGGCCTGGGCAAAAACTTTACCTGTAAAGCCTATGGCTAAAACCTGCAAATGAATTAAAACTACCAAGAATTTTAGCGGGGAGATTTTTTTCATAGGCAATTGATAAGCTTTGATTGAAGCATGGCTACAAAGCACGCTACTATTGTAATCTTGAATAGCCTTTTTTGTTTTTAAACAGTTACTTAAATTTACAAAATAACCAAACTCACCAATAAAACTGATTATTGAAATGCAATCTTCCGAATTTGATTATTTTTAGTATCAGCAACATAAACGCTTCCTTCTTGATCTGTTACAATTCCTATCAAATAATTAAAACTCGATATATTAGCGGGGCCGTTAACCACCCCGGACGCCTGCAATCCTGCAAAAACCGTTACATTAATATCTTTGTCTATTTTTCTGACTTGATTACCATCAGTGACATAAAAATTATTGTTTTTATCAATTGTTAACATATATGGTGCGTAAAACCCTGCCTTATCTCCCTTTCCGTTAACGATACCTTGCAAACCATTGCCAGCAAAGATTGATATTACGCCTGAGGGCGTTATTTTTTTTATGTTATAATTAACAACTACATAAATATTATTACTTTGATCAATAGTTAGGCCCGCAGGAAAGTAAAAACCGTGTGAATGATCTTCAACTCCAGGGATCAAACTTTTTGAGAATGTGCTAACTACTCCGCCCTTAGAAATTTTCCTGATGGCTTCATTAACATAATCAGCTACAAATACATCTCCTGTACTGCTAAGCACTAAATCCGTCGGTCCAGTAAATGTAGCATGCAAAGCACTTCCATTATCAAAACCTATTTCTCCTGTACCCGCCAGAGTTGTTACATTTCCAGATGCGTCAATTTTGCGGATAAGGTTATTTGCATAATCCGCTATATACAAGTTACCATCATTGTCAGCCCTTATACCAGCCGGGTGATAAAAAGTAGCAGCCGATCCTTTACCATTTGCCGCACCTGTATTTCCGTTACCAGCAATAGTTGTTACTTTACCATCGGGTGTTATTTTCCGTACAGCGTTATTACCCTCCTCTGTTACATATAAATTGCTTTTTCCATCAATGGTAACACCCACAGGTTGATTCAAAGTCGCGCCGGTGCCATCGCCGTCGGTAAATCCGGCTACACCGCTTCCGGCAAAAGTGCTAACAATCCATGATTGTTTATAGTTAAACACAGGGCCATTTACCTCAGTTTCGTCATTTACTTTCACACTTACTTTCCCTATGCCTGCGGCCAAAGGCACCAACACCGTTAATTGCGTTGCAGTGGCCGCTGTTATAGTTGCCACTTTGCCATTAAAAAATACTTTATCGTTCGCTACAGTTTTGTCAAAACCCGTACCTGTTATGGTGACAGAAGCATTATAAACACCAGAATCTGCATTGAGAGATGTTATAGCAATCTTAGGCGCTGTATCAACTTTGGGTGGTGGTGGACTATCTTTTTTCGAGCATGCGTAAAAAGATAAAATTGCAGAAAGAAAGAAAAAACAAATAATAATGTGCTTTGTCGGTGTAGCGTTCATTTTGTGAAAAGGTTAAGTTTATTGGTTAACAAGTTTAGTAAAAATAATACTTATAACTTTCTTTTCACAAAAACCAACTGTCTTTTATCAGTTTAATTACAGAATGCCCTTCATCCAGGCACTCTGTAATTGGCACTATCCCAGTTTCTCAATAATTTCGGCAGTGGTGCCTACCTCACCTATCCTCGGGAAGATATGCTTTAAACTGTGTTCGTGCGCTTCGGCAAACATATCGGTCATGGCGTCGCTGGCAAAAGCAATATTATAAGCATAGTCATTAGCCGAACGGGCGGTACCTTCAACACCTATACTTGTAGCAACCCCTGCCAGTACAATTTGCGTAACACCTCTTTTTTGCAGTTCTTCGTGCAAGCCTGTGTTATAAAAAGCGCCCCAGGTTGTTTTGGTGGTAAAAATATCTGTCGGTTCAGTTTTTATCTCAGGTGTTATTTCGCTCCAGTCGGCAGGCAGCTCGGTCATGCTGTTGCCTTTACTGTCGCGCCTTGTTTTAAAGGCACCACCGGTTGGCTCTACATGAACAATAACTATAGGTTTACCGGCTTTGCGGAAAGCTTCAACCAGCTGGGCCGATTTTTCAAGGATGCCGGCCATAGGGTGGGCACATTGTAACTGTACAATATATTTTTGCAAGTCTATCAGTACAAGTGCTGTGTTTTGATCAATTGTAGTTATCATGGTAATTTGATTTGTTTAATATTAAGAAATAACGCCGGCGGGTTGCTGCTGCATGGCTGCCATAGCTTTCTTTTTAAGTTTGCTGCGCCTTAAAAAACTAAAATGTATGATACCTAAAAGCAGCGCTACCATACCTTCGGCCATAACAGTATCGGGCACGCCTATTTTTTGTGAAACCGCACCAATCAGCAAACCACCAAGCGGCTGCATCCCAAAAAAGGACATTGCGTAATAGCTTATAACCCGGCCGCGCATTTCGGGACTGGCGGTGGTTTGAATAATGGTGTTGCCTATGGTTACCTGCGACATCATGCCAAAACCAATAATGGCCGAAAACACCAGTGCAACGGGATAATTGTGCATATGCGAAAACGCTATCAACCCTATGCCAAATACCAGGGTATTGATAGCAAGGATTTTTTTCAGATCGGTACCGGCATTTAATGAAGCCAGGAAAATTCCACCGCCAAAAGCGCCGAGACCAATCACGCTGTCTATTACCCCAAAGGTTGACGCCGTTCCTTTAAATATATCCTTGGCGTAAACCGGTATCAATGTGCTAAAAGGCAGTACAAGCAAACTGATAGAGGCAAGCATCAGCAGCATAAATTTTATAGCAGGCGTATTTTGAATGTATACAAAGCCATCTTTCAGATCGGCAAATACATTTTTACCGTGGGGCTTGGGAGCAAATTCAGGTAACCGCATCATGAGCAATGAGCCAATTACGGCGATAAAACTCACAGCATTAGCGCCAAAACAAACCGAATCGCCAAATTTTTCAATAATCAATCCGGCTATCCCGGGGCCTATTAACCGCGACAGGTTTACCATTGATGAGTTAAGTGCAAGCGCATTAGGCAAATCGGATTTATCATTAACCATTTCATAAACCAGCGATTGCCTTGCGGGTACATCAAAAGCATTGATCAGGCCTAAAACGGCTGTCAAGGCCATAATTGCCCACACAGAATAATTACCAAAAAACACCAGCGTAGTAAGCAAAATAGCCTGTACCATTGATGCCACCTGGGTAAATAACAACACTTTGAAACGATTGTACCTATCAGAAACCACGCCGCCCAAAAACGAAAATAAGAATGAGGGAAACAGGCTCGCAAACAAAGTTAACCCAAGCATAAACTTGGAGTGTGTTTGCGAATAGATCACCCAGCTTACGGCAGTTTTCTGCATCCAGGTACCCAACAAGGAAACAGACTGCCCGGCAAAATACAACCGGTAGTTGCGGCTTTTAAAAGCGTTGAATGTACTTATTTTACTCATCTGTTTCTGCTGTCAGTTTTATCAATCAAAATTCACCAATTTAGCCAGCGGAACCAACCCTTTTTTTAATATCTCCTGCTCTTCGGCAGTGCAGGTAGCTTCAAGGGCCCGGTTAAGCCATTCATCTTTTTCGCTTCTTGATTTATGAATGAGATCTGTACCCTCTTCTGAAAGGGAAATGATCACTTTGCGTTTATCCAGTTCAGAAATGCGCCGTTTTATGAGTCCGAGATTAAGCAGGTTACTCAGTATTTGCGACATGGATTGTGTAGTGATCTTTTCCATGGCAGCCAACTCGTTAGGCAATATCTCATCATGCTGAAATATCAGGGCCATGGTTGACCGTTCAGTCAGGGAAAGTCTTTCGGCAGTAGCCGAAGTCCTCCTGATCTTTTTACCAAGCCGGCCTATAATAAACCGTAATTCGGAAGCCAGCTGAACCTCTTTTTCGTCGCTCATATAATTAATCAGTTAAACTTATAAGTTTACCTTACAAATATAGAAATTGTTTTGTTAAGGGAATGTAAAACCTGACCGCTGATTTTTTTGATTTCGCTGATTACGTTGATTTTGATTGGCTTACTTACTATATATCCTCCAAGGTTATTGACAATAACGTTAACCACGACATTGGCGTTAGCCATGATCATCAAAAAAATCAGCGCAATCAACGTAATCATCCCTAATCAACGGTTCGTTTTCGTAATTTTACCCCGTGCCTGCTCCTGAAAAGAAAACACCTGTAAAAAAGAAAGCGCCTGTTCGTAAAAAGCCGGTGGTAAAAGCAAAACAACAGGGGGGCTTTTCCACACAGTGGATAGTGGTCATAGGCGCATTACTGCTTATCCTGCTCTCGCCTTTTTATTACGGCTACATCTTAAAATTCGGCAGTGCCACCTGGCGATGGATAGCTGATGCCGGCGAGGATACCCGTTATCGTAAATATAAAGACTTTGCAATCCATATTCCTGATGGTTATTCGGTATATGGCATAGATGTGTCCTCATACCAGGGGCGGATCAACTGGAAACAGGTAAAAGCCATGCGCGAGGGAGATGTTCATGTAAGCTTTGCGTTTATTAAAGCTACAGAAGGCGTATTAAGCGTGGACCCATATTTTCAGCGTAACTGGCGCGAAGCTCCTAAAGCGGGGATCATGTGCGGTGCTTATCACTTTTTTCTTCCGCAAAAAAGCGGCGTATGGCAGGCTAAATTTTTCCTGCAAACGGTAAAGACAGAGAAGGGTGATTTGCCCATGGTGGTTGACATAGAGAGGTTATATCGTACCAGCCCCGAAAAAATGCGGGAACAATTAGAAAGTTTTATCAAAACTATTGAAACACGTACGGGAATCAAACCCATCATCTATACCAACCTTAAATTTTACCAGGATTACCTGGAGGGTTATTTTGACGGGTACACTCTTTGGATTGCGCATTACTATCAACCCAAGCTGCTGGTATCAAATAAAACTAACTGGAAATTCTGGCAGCACTCGGATAAAGCCCACGTTAACGGCATTAACCATGTTGTGGATTTTAATGTTTTTAAAGGAGATAGCACGGAGTTTGAGAAATTGCTGGTGCCGTAAGAAAATAAACTTATTTAGTTGATTACCGCTTATCGATTTTGGCTAAAGCCGATTGTCTGTTTGTACTTTAACAGTCGGTTAAAACCGACGGCAATGAAATTTGCAAATCTTCAAAAAACATTTACCTGGATAAGTATTACTTTACCTTAAGATGTAAATACGGACCATTTTAATAATTAGATATATAGTAAAATTGCTACAAAATAAAGGCTTCATTGCCGTCGGTTTTAACCAACGGATGTATTTAGAAACCAGAGGGGGCTTTAGCCAAAATCGCCCCGGCTTAAGCAGCAAATCAATCGGTAAAGGTCCTTTTCTAACTCAATAAACCTTTATATTGAGTTTCCTCATAAAGAAACATTAATGACGCATAAAAGAAAAATAGCTTTATCATTTCGCCATGTTCTTAAAGAAGATGAAGATCATCCTGATGTAGAATTTTGGCTAAGTAAAAGTCCTTCGGAACGACTGGCGGAAGTAGTCCGTTTGAGGTGGTTATATTTCACTTCATCTGGTAAAACCTTTCCGTGCAAAATTGAAAAAGTTATTTTTAGAAGAAAGCTATTCTCTTAAAATCGCTTCTATCCAGTCCAATGATGCTATTTACCCGACCCTGTTCTTTTATAGTATAAAAAATACGATCCTCCCAAAACAGCCAAAAACACCAACGGCATAACACGGTTAGCTATCGGGTCGCCGGATACGGTATGCGCTATGAAAGCCGATACAAAAACTATGGCAAATCCCGCATAGGCCCATTCTTTTAGTCTCGCGCCTGCAGGTGCCAACAATACTATGGCTCCAATAAGTTTGGCTATTGCCAGTTCAATCCTGAAGTAATCGGGAAAGCCCAAATGATGAAAGGCAGCAGCCATTTCGGGTTTTGTTAAGTATGAATAGCATGAAAAAGCCATCATTAATGCTACAATGGCTGTCAATACCCAGTAAAAAATCTTAGTAGTTTTCATTTGTTATTATTTGTTTTGCCCCAAACTTAGCTACCTTTGCTATCAAAAAGATACTACTATCCTAAAGGATACCGGTATCGTTAAGGATAGCGAGTATGAACAACGGACAAATCATCCACAATAAAGAGGCCTGCAATGCAGCGGTAAACGCAGTACGCGATACGCTTTATGTAGTAAACGGTAAATGGAAATTATTGATGCTGGTAAGCCTGATGACCGGCCCTAAAAGATTTAAAGAACTCCAGCGCGATATGGAGAGCATTACTCCCAAAGTACTCTCCAAAGAGTTAAGGGATTTGGAATTAAATGGTTTTATTAAAAGGACTGTTTACGATACCACCCCGGTAACTGTCATTTACGAACGCACCGAATACGCCAATTCTTTAAGTAATGTTATTAACGAGATGCGCGAATGGGGTATAAAACACAGGGAACATATTAAACAAATGAGCCGGGATGAGGCGGAAGCCAGAAAGGCCTTGGTGGTTTAAGTTATTTAGCCCGCAAGGCTGTTCAATACAAAGCGCCTTTACCTGGTAAGTAAAGGCGCTTTGTATTGAATACCAATATTACGCTTTTTTCCTTTCGGGATGATGAGCACTGTCCCGGCTTGATGTTTGATCAGAACGTTGCCCGCCCGCATTACTGATGCCCTTTTGTTTTTGAGCATCATTGTGGTTAGTAAAGGCACGGTCGGCAGTTGGTTTACCTTGCGCGTTAGCGTTATTCTTAAAATCCTGTTGACCTTTCATAATGGTATGTTTAAATTCAACAATGGTTATTTAATAAATACAAGCAACAGGCAATTGAGTTTTATAAAATCCTTTTAAACTACCCGGCTTCTGTGGTAGCGTTAACAACAAGCTCCATAGCCCCCTCGGCACCAAGGCGTTCTATCAGCTTAAACTCTTTAGATTCGAGGCGGCTGTAATTGGTGAAAAATGCCTCTATCTGATCTACCAAACTGGGCGGCAACTGCGCGGCATCATGCAAACCGGTAAAAATTTTTGACACCTCCGGCACCGCCAAAAATCTGTCGTTCCGGTAAGGATGCCCGTCATGATCATCTTGTTCTACCTTAAACGTCCCTATTAACCGGCAGTCTATCACGCATCCCGGAAAAGTACCTATCTCAGATATTACAAGCACATCCAGCGGGTCGCCGTCACCACCAAGAGTATTGGGTATAAAACCAAAATCAAACGGGAAAACCATTCCCGCCGGCAGCAGTTTTTTAAGCCTGAACTGGTTTGTAGCAGCATCGTAATTATACTTATGCCCGCTGCCCCTTGGCGTTTCAACAATTACCGTGACCCTGTTTTCTAAACCTTCCATATTGTATATGTTTTATAAGCCGGGAATTTTTATTCCTGCCGTTTTTATATCCTGCAAAATATTTTCCTGAACAGCCAGCTTTGTATCCTGAAAACCATGTGCATGAACCCAAACGTTTACCCCTACCCGGTAGCCGTCCGGATCTAACCCGGCAACGCCTATCCTGCGGTTCGGTGATTCTAATATATTTTTTGATTTATCAATAGCTGCATTAATAACCGATTTCACCTGATTAAAATCAATATTATTGGCAAACTTCAATTCAATGTCCAGCCGGCGGGTACCCTCCCTGCTAATGTTAATGATCACTTCGTTTGATAGTTTACTGTTTGGTATAATAACTATCCTGTTATCAAATGTTTTAACAACGGTATAAAAGATCTGGATGGCGGTAACCGTTCCTTCAAGGCCCTGCGCTATAATGTTATCGCCAACAACAAAGGGTTTGAGCAAAAGAATGAGCACACCGCTGGCAAAGTTTTGCAATGTACCCGAAAGTGCCAGACCGGCCGCCACACCAAAAGCACCTACAAGCGCTGTAAATAAGGTAATAGGCACGCCCATGATCTGCACAACCCCTAATATCAGCAGCACACGTAGTACAACTCCTACAAGGCTTTGCAAAAATGGCTTTATTGTAGGATCTATTTCTTTTTTTTGCATATGGCCCTGCCACCATTTCAGCAGCAAATTAATAAGCCATAAACCAATAAATAAAACCACCAGGCCTATTAAAAAACTGGGAGCATAGCGTATTACCCATATATAAACCTGGTCATAAAACTTCTCTATCTTCATAACATAAACGTTAAGCTTCCGAATAAAAAACAACTAAAGCTTAACGTATATTTAAGGGAAGGGTTTGTTTTAACATCCATTTAACACTTCGCCTCTCCAAGTGTTAACAAATGTTAAAAGTGTTAAATTTCAACACGTTACCACTTTCAAGCCTTAATTTAGTGTTAACTATTTGAAAAAACTTTTACACTTTATCATGAGCTACAACAAGATCAACAACCTTTTAGGCTGGCTTTGTTTTACCCTTGCATCCTTAACTTACATACTTACTTTAGAGCCATCTGTAAGTTTTTGGGATTGCGGCGAATTTATTTCCTGCGCCTATAAACTCCAGGTATCTCATCAACCCGGCTATCCGCTTTTTGCCATGATAGGCAAAGCTTTCTCCCTGCTTTCTATGGGCGATAGCACAAAAGTTGCCTACTTCACTAACCTTGGCTCGGCATTGGCCAGCGGTGCTACAATCATGTTTTTATTTTGGAGCATAACCGCCCTTGCCAAAAAATTGCTTGCTATAAAACATACCCCTGTTAACAAAACCCAAACCTTACAAATAATGGGTGCCGGTTTAACCGGCGCCCTCGCATTTACCTTTACCGATACGTTTTGGTTTTCGGCAGTTGAAACTATCGTTTTTGCATGGTCATCATTGTGTACCGCTTTGGTATTCTGGGCCATTTTAAAATGGGATGCCGTTGCCGATGAACCTCGCGCCGACAGGTGGCTGGTTTTTATAGCTTATGTAATAGGCCTCTCTATTGGTATTCACCTGCTTAATTTATTAACCATACCGGCTTTGGTAATGGTTTATTATTTCCGCAGGCACAAAAACATCAATGTTAAAAGCGGCCTTTTAGCATTCGCCATCAGCATTTTGATTTTGGCTTTTGTACAGTTTGGAATCAGGGGGTACACTATAGGGCTCGCCGCCCGGTTTGATCTGTATTTTGTGAACAGCCTCGGCCTTGGCTTTGGCAGCGGCGCGTTGTTCTTTTTCTTGCTGATCATCGGCTTACTTATTGCCGGTATCCGCTACAGCATCCGCAAGCAGAAACACTTTTTAAATGTAAGCTTGCTTTGCATTGTATTTGTTTACTTTGGTTACAGTTCCTTTGTTTATATCCCTATCAGGGCATCGGCAGGCACCAACCTCAACAACTCGCACCCAAGCGATGCCTTTACCATGTATGAATATCTTAACCGCACCCAGTACGGCGAAACACCTTTGCTTAAAGGCCCCTTATTTGATGCCAAAATAACCGACGTTACCGACGGCACACCACTTTACCGCAAAGGCAAAAAGCAGTATGAGGTAGCCTACAACAAGCCTAATTATATTTATGACCACACCAGCATTTTACCCCGCATGTGGTCGACAGAAGAGAATACTACCTATGCCCAGGACGCTCAGTTTTACCGCGATTGGCTTCAAATGAGCGACAATGCAGCCCCTACCTTTTCGGATAATTTAAGGTGGATGTTCAGCTGGCAAATGTACCAGATGTACTGGCGCTATTTTATGTGGAACTTTGTTGGCCGCTACAGCGACGACGATATGGAAGGGCAAACCAACATGAACGGTATTGGCGGCAACTGGACATCGGGTTTGTTCAACAATACTGCTAATACACCAAAATTCATATTAAACAACGTTACTTATACGCCGCTTTACGCCCTGCCTTTAGTTGTTGGTTTACTGGGAATGCTTTACCATTTCAAGAAAAGGAAAAAGGACGCTTTAGTGATCACACTGCTATTCTTTTTTACCGGCCTGGCAATTGTTTTATATGTTAATCAGCCATCAGTGCAACCGCGCGAACGTGATTATTCCTATGTCGGTTCGTTTTATGCCTTCGCCATTTGGATTGGGTTGGGGTTAATCGCACTGATTGACCTGATACCCAAAAAGATCAACCCGCGGTTTGCAACAATTGGTGCCTTTGTTATCTGCACCATTATTGGCCCTGTTTTGCTGGCCAGTAAAGAGTGGAAAAACCACGACCGCTCAACCAAAATGGCGGCGCATGATATGGCTTACAACTACCTGATGTCCTGCCCTAAAAATGCCATTTTATTTGATTTGGGAGATAATGACACGTACTCGCTATGGTATGATCAGGAAGTTGAAAACATTCGCCCCGATGTGCGCATTGTGAACCTGAGCCTGCTAAGTGCCGACTGGTCGGTAAGGCAAATGCAGCGCAAAATAAACCAGGCCGATGCCCTGCCCATAACCATGAACTTTGATAAATACAAATTGGGTACCCGCGACGTGATCAGGTATAATGATGCTAAAATACCCGGCTATACAGATGTGAAGGATATATTTGATTTTATTACCTCAGATGATAAACGCACACACGTTGAATACACCAACGGAACTACCGAAAACTATTTACCAACTAAAAACTTCAAACTGGCAGTTAATGCAAACGATGTGATGAAAAACAAGGTCATCACGCCCGAACAAAAAGGCTTGCTTACGGATACCATAAAATGGAAGTTTCCACCGGCGTATATCACCAAAGAAAACCTTGCAATGATCGATATATTAGCCCACAACGATTGGAAACGCCCTATTTGCTTTACAACCTCTATCAGTCCGTCAAGCATGATAGGTTTGCAGCCTTATTTGTACCAGGAAGGTTTTGCCTACCGTTTACTGCCTTTCAAAACTGATTCATCCCTGGCCGACCAGCTTTCAAAAACAAACAGCCTGGTGATGTACAGCAACGTAATGAACAAATTTAAGTTCGGCAATTTTAAAACAGCCAGATATCTCGATCAGCAGTCAACCCAGGTATTTTATCCGCAGTTGGTATCAACTTTTTCCGATCTGTCGGCAGGGTTGTTAAAAGATGGCCATCCAAAGCTTGCCCTTAACGCGCTGCATAAATATGAAGAGGTGATGCCCGATATTAACCCTAACTTCATGGCAGTACAAAGCAAAATAACCATGGCTGATACTTCCTATAAGCTTGATTATCCTAAACTGGGCGATAAGCTCATCAAAAGTGTTAACGGCTATCTGACCGATAAGCTTGATTACAATTATCACCAATTGCAAAAGGATACAGGCAGATTAAGCCCGCGCGACGTACAGATCAGCATGTCGTTGTTGAATAACATGGTTGCCGTTACACATAACAGTAATCAAAAGGAGTTAAGCGGCAGGTTACTTGCACAGCTTAACGATTACGCCGATAAGTTTAAAAGTATTCTCCAGCTCTAAACAACCAACATATATATGCTATGGGGCGGGCTACTTGATTTAGTCCGCCCCTTTTTTATTTTAATAGTTTACGTATTTCTCTTCGAAGGTACCATCGGCATACAGATCAATTAAACCATAGCCTGGTGCTGTTTCGCGGCGGTTGCCCTCCCACCATGCTCCGGAAACAGCGCCATTGCACAAATAGGTAACATTGTTATAAACTACCTTATCGCGCATGTGCAAGTGCCCGCTCAGGCATAGTTTTACGTTGGGGTGTTGGTAAAACAGGTTGATGATCTTAGCGGTATCGGTATGCATATCGCCGCCAAGCATTGTCCACTTGTTTACAATATCATCCTCTATCATCAATAAAGCAGTAAGTATTGGTATGTGCGACATAACCATTACCGGCATATTGGCATCAGTAGCTTTTAACTCGTCACTAAGCCAGTTAAGTTGCTCATCGCCAAGCTTACCTATGTACCAGGTATTATCAATATCTAAATGCACGCTGTCAAGCGCTATGATCTTCCAGCCATTTTTAACCATGCTGTAATAGGGCTTTACAAGCTGCAGCTTATCAAGGGCGTATTTTTTTCCGTAGATGGCCTGTCCCTTGTCATCTTCATACCACCAGATATCATGGTTACCTAAACAATAATGCACAGGCAGGCTGCATTCATTTTTCATAATGTTTTGCACCAGCTTCCATTGGTCATTAATGGTGCCAATGTTTTCCTTGTTCATGTCAAAAACAATATCCCCCCCGTTTAACACCATATCAACTTTGGGTGACTGCTGCTGCAGGTGGTGCAGGCACCGGGTAAACCTGGCCGGCGCATCAAACTTATCTTTTAGGTGTACATCGGTAATATGGGCTATCCGCAGCGATGGCTTTGCTGGTACAGTTGTTTTGCCAAGGGCCAGTGAGGGTGCCAATAGCAGGCCGCCTATATTTTTTAATGCTGATCTTCTTTCCATATTATAAAATTTGCCAGTAAAATCCGGGGCAATTGCAGCATCAAAAATACATTTATAATATTGTCGGGATAACCGAATTTCTGTTAAACTTTTATTAAGAATAACTAATGCAAATCTTCAGAAAAACAAAAAGCTTTCTATTAAAAGAAAGCTTAATGCGATTTGTGTAGGGAAGGTTAAGTATTGTTAAGTTATTTATTATTTGCAGCTATGGCCTGCTTGCTATTTATTCACCTGCAGCTCCGGCAACATATTTGGTTGCATAGTCCGCTTCCTTATTTTGCAATACAGATTTATAATAAAGCAGCAGAAAATCATATACACCTAATTCGTGAACCTGCTGCCTGATCTTAAACAGGCGGTTCATACTCATTTGCACAAGGCTTACCAAAAGCAGGTACAGATCCAGCGGTACAGTGCCTGATGAAACAAGTTCAGCAATCAGTAAGGTTGCCGGCCTGTTATTTAAACTCCGGTACCGCAGCAAATCGTCGCCTATGATTACAGCGCCTTCGGCAAAAAGCCCTTCAACTTTGTTACGGTAATGCCTGTACTTAAATGTGAGTTGTTTAGAAAACAGGTTTTCATCATTAATATCTGTATGTGACGATGCCGCAAGCAATTCCATAAACTCCACTTTTTGCGTAAGATGGAAGTCAAAATCATTCAAAAGCCTGTCAATTGACAATAGGCCCCAAAGCCACCTTGCCTCTTCAAAATTTTCGGTCATATCGGCTCTTGATATGAGGCTGGCTATAGCAAGGCTATCGTTAAAAAACAATTGCTCAACAAGCTCAATTGATGCTTCTCCATACCGCTCCAGCTCGCGCTCGTAGGTATCAAACTGTACTTTCCAAATCTGTTTAGATTTAATGAGAGCCGAAAATGTATTATTAATACTTTGAATTACCCTGCCCAGTGCAAATACCGAAGCCAGGTGCACCCTAAAACGTACATGAGGCTCAGGGTCGGCATACCGTATATAAAACCACTGGTCTATCAGGTCTTCATGATAAAGCTTTTTGCTTAGCTGTATCAGCTCATTTCCAATTATTTGCTCGGCAGTATTAACGCCGCAATATAGTTTCACATACAGCCATTCATCGCCCGGAAAAAACTGGCGTTTGGCCGCATTTGTACTAAGCGGCACCATGCCCGCATATGTACCGGGGGCTTTTTCACCCCGCTTTAAAACAGCAACAAACTGGTTACCGATAAGCTTTTCATCCTTCTTTTTAAGAACAATATTATTGCGTTCGCCTATATATTCCTTTAAAATAATCTCCTTCTTTTTTTTGCAGGATGATAGCCAGGCAGCAACCTCAAGCCTGCTGGCGGTGTGTACTACCAATTCATTGTCGGTATCTGTAAAAACAAATGCTTCGGGTAAATCCCAATATTTAACAAAACGGCCCCATGCCTCATCATAATCAACAGCCAGCTCTTTTAACAGTTGTTGTAAATTGGCATTGGTCATGTACCATGTTTTTAAAGCTAATATTACGCCTTCGTACACAACCCTCGGGGTTTTAGTCACTCCAAGTTCGGGTAAAATATCCAGGTTAAAACCAAGTTGATATTTTGAATCCTGGCATTGCAAATCGGCCAGAAACTGGTATGCAGTTAAGGCTGTCATGCCATAATTATATGCAGTATTTAAACGGGGGATGATCCGTTTGCCCAGTTTGGCAGAGCGCAGTATAACGTTGTTCCCTTTAACAGACACCAGTAAATCTGTTAAATTAACTTCCTGGCCGGCCCCATTTGCCAGTGTTTGCAACTGGTGGTTTCTGTAGGGACCAGAAGTAAAGTTCCCCAGGCAATCATCCGGAGTGTGTACAATTTCGGCAACTATTGCCGGTTCATACACACGTGCTTCAGTTTCTGAAATCTCATTCAGGATTTGGCCAAAATTACTTTCATTACTGGCCAACCGGCCAAGCATCACAGTACCCGCAGGCCAACCGCAATGTTCAAGATAAAGTAAAGGGTCATTATGGCCCGAAACGCGGAAAACTACCGAAAAACTCGGCGGCAATTCGTCGTCATTGATCTTAATATTGTCAAACTGCGACTTTTCTATATTAATGATATCCTGTCCCGGATTATTGACAATCTGCCCGATAAGCCATTTTACAGCACTGGTATATTGCGGATCCTTATCATCTGTTTTAGAACCAGCCGGCTCCGAATAACGCTTTACCGGGTAGCCAATGCCTTTTTCAGGATCAAGCACATCCTTTAGCGGGATTTCCTGCTCATGATAGCGGTCGCTGAAACGCTTTATAAAGGTTTTTAAATTTTCGCTTTGATACCTGGGGCTGATCCGGTTAAGCATATCAATTGCATCAAGCAATTTATCAGCATATGCTTTATCAAGCGTAGCTGAAGCTCCCTGTCTAAAATAATCAACCTGCAACAGCGTCCCCTGTGAGGCCTCACCTGTCAAATCTTTCAAAATCATAGCAACCTTGTTATTTTTTATAATTACACTATCAGTGCTGCTCAGCACCTGCTTAATGGCATTTAGTTTTGATAAATAGCTTTGCGCTGTTATGCTCTTATTTGCTAACCGGGCAAAAATCCCAATGGTATGGTCAAGGTATTCTTCGCCATCGGCACGGGGTTCAAGCTCGCTCCACAAAATCCTGTCTTCAATAAGTTTGTTCAAAAAAATGGCAGCATCTTCCTCTTTTTTTCCAAGGGCTTGCACTATAAATGAACTTATTGAACTATATGGCCTGCTACTTTCGCAAAACCTGATAACCTCCCGCAGCTCGTCAGATGTCCTTACCGGCGATGCTTTATATTTACCATGATTTAAAGCCTGATGATCAATTTTGCGATAGGCCCCGTTAAAAGCATACAGCGTTTTACTAACACTAAAGCTTAACATGTTGCGTATAGCCCCATCATTTGTTAAATGACGGTTTATATTAATTGCTGCCGCCACATTGAGCCTTACATACAGGTATTCAATACCAAGCTGCAAATCTGTAGTATCGCCCCAGCTAACGGGAGCGCAACCGGCAAATAACCCCAATGGGCTTGTGCCGGTTGCGCTTCTGTTGATAAATTTGGCAAGGGTTATTTCAAGCTTCTCCCTTTTCTTTGCTTCGCTAATGTCATCTATATGCAAAACCGCATCGTATAAATCCTTAGACGTGAGCCAAAGTGCCTGCATAAACAGTTCATCTTTAGCAAACTGCTTAATAACTTCCTTATCAATTGGCTTTACACAATTAAAAGAAGGAAACCTGAGCACCAGGCCCGACGAAAATTTATACTGCCCGGAAAGCTTTGCTGTTTTCATTATAATTGCTGTTAGCTATAACTATTAATGCACATACATTACATTCCCGCAACTAAACAGATTAAAAGCCCGTTGTAGTGGCCATTGTATCTGTAGTTGGATATGTAGGAGTAACATTTTTAACAGATTGGTTATTTACTGCCCTGTTTAAAACCTGTACTTGTTTAATTTGAATTTTTGGTAGCGAGGCTTTGTTATGATTTTTCATAATTTTAATTTTTATTGGTTACTAAATGGATGTTGATTAGCCGTTAATTGAAATAAATGTGGCTAATGCACGTCTGGAGAGGAAAATTTTAGTACCAATGCCCCGTTCTGAATGACCAAAACCGCTATACGCAGGGACAAAAAAATTATGAGTTTAAGTTTTACGTTAAATAATACCCGGTTAAAAACAGTAAGCTGGCATGTGCTTTTCTGGCTTATTTATATACTTTATGAAGAGGCGTTGGTTCTTTACGCCAGGCAGCCCCCAGAAATTTTGGGCACCGTCTACTCGTTCATCATCAACGCGCTGGTATTTTATAACTTTTGGCGGTGTATCAGGTATTTAACAAAAAGGATAAAGAACATCTTTGTGATGGTATTGGCAATATTAGTTGCCGCCTCAGTTATTGTTGCGATAACTGTTTTTGTTAAGATCCTGGGCGATGCTATCATTTTAAATGTCAGTTTTAAGGCGCATGCAACCCCTTATCGCAGGATGGCCCTGGTTGTACGGACATTTTATTTTGGGGGGATGGGCGCAGCTTATGGTTTTGCCAAAGAAGTGATTCAAAAAGAACGGGAAGCGGCCCATATGGTTGAGCAGCAACAAATACTTGAGAAAAAAGCGCTTCAGGCCGAATTGAATGTTATTAAATCGCAAATCAACCCTCATTTCGTGTTTAATACCCTCGGGTTTTTATATGCCGAAACCTATAAAAAACTCCCCGAAGTTGGACAGTCGATCATTACGCTGTCGAACATTATGAGGTATGCCTTAACAAAAAATGAGGATGGTTTCAGCAGTCTTGAAAATGAACTGGCCTACATTAAAGATTTTATAAAAATTCATGAAAGCCGCAGCAAGGCTTTTTTTATGACGATAAGTATCGAAACCGGTAACATTTCGTATAAGGTTGTGTCGTTGGTTTTAATTACCCTCATCGAAAACATGTTTAAGCATGGTATTTTTAATCAAAGCACAAAAGAAGCAACTTTGAGTATTGCTGTTAAAGACGGGAAACTGCACTTTTATTCGCTTAATTATAAAAACAATAACAGCGTTAACAAAGTACAATCCAACGGGATAGGGTTAAATTACATTCGCGAAAGGTTAACAGATGAGTATGGCGCGGATGGGTATGAACTATTAATAGATGAAACGCATAACAGTTATGAATGTAAACTTACTATGCCTTTAAAATATCATGAAAGTAATTAATTGTATTATAGTTGAGGATGAGCCTTATGCCATTGATATTCTAAGCGATTTTATATCAAAAGTGCCCTTTATTAATCTTACCGAAACGTTTACAAATCCTATTGAGGCTTTATTATATTTAAAAGAATCGGCAACCGATCTTATTTTTCTTGATATAAATATGCCCGAACTTTCTGGTATCGATCTGATAAAAATGCTCCCCAAAAGTACTGAGATCATCATAACCTCTGCCTTTAGTGAATTTGCGCTGGCTGGGTTTGAGAACAACGTGCTTGACTATCTGCTTAAACCCTTCGCCTTCGACAGGTTTTTACAGGCTTCACAAAAAGCCCTTGATAAACTCATACTGCTTTCGGTAAACAAGCCTGCGCCGGTAATTGACCTGCAGCCTAAGCCCGACTCATTTTATTTAAAAACCGACCACGGCAAAATTGTACGCATTAATTTTGAGGATATCATTTATATAGAAGGACTTAAAAACTACTGTTCGGTTTTTACAGAAACTGAAAGGCATATCTCGCTGGTAAGCATGAAAACCCTGGTTGATACCCTGCCCCAGGAAAATTTTGCACGAACCCATAAATCATATATTATTGCTTTAAAACGCATTAAAGCCATTGATGGCAATATGGTGATCTTTGATAAGATCAAAGAAAAAATACCCATAGGGGTTACTTACCGCGACAGTTTTTTTGCCTTGCTTAATAATAAAATGTTTAAATAAGTTATGCTTTGCCTTTGCGGGCTTTTTCTGATTTAAGGAATTTTAGCAGCAAACCGTACAGGATATATTCATGCAGGCGCTGCCGGTTACTGAAATAGCGGTTAACTGCCATGTGGATCACACTGCTCAAAAACTTCGCATTCCAGTTGATACTGTATCTTTGCAATAGCAGTTGTACCTGTTTTCTTTTTTGCTGAAGCAAATCATCATATGCCAAAAGCAGGCTATTTAAACTGCCATGATATTTTCGGTATAATTGATCAATCTGTATTTTAACTGCCTTATCATCAAATTCGGCAAAAAAGTAAGCTTGCTGTCTTTCAACAAATTGCAGCTGATCATTTATATCTGTACTCATCATGTTTAAGTAATCTTTGATCAGCCAAAATATCAGGAGCCAGTCTTCAGTATCGTAGCGGTTACTTTCAAGCAACCTGAATACATTACAGCAAAACGAGGTTTCAATACAGAAAAGGCCTTCGGCCTGTTCAATCTGTTGGCCATAGCGTTCAAGCTCCCTCACATAGGTATCAAGTTGTACCACATGAACCTGCCCGCTTATCAAAAATGGCGACAATACTTCGCGTACAGCCATGTAAACGTCCTGAAAATCAATCTCACTAAGCAAGTTAATCCTAACCCGGATATGATTATCGGGATCATTGTACCTGATAAAAAACCATTGCTTTATTTTAACAGCTCCCGAATAGTTTAACAGCTCATCAAGCTTTAACAGTACTTCATTAGCAATATTACTGCTTAAGTATAGCTTTATAAACAACCATTCACTGCCCGGGAAAAAATTACGCTGAAGAGTATTCTCAATATATTGAAAATACTGGGGCCTCAAAGGCCGGTCGAAATGAAAGGGTGCAACAAACTGGTGCATGTAAGGAGCGCCGTCCGCATCCTTTACAATGGCCTCATGCTCAAAGTGAATACATTCAGACAAGGTCAAAACTGGCAGCTGCCTTGCAATTTCCTTTGCAAGCACCTGTATACTAATTTCATTTGCTGTATCTATCAGTAATTCGTTATCGCCTTTTATAATATAAAACTTATCCGGCAGCAACCACTCAATCCTGAAACTGCTAAACAAATCGCCAAATTTATCGATAGATTTTTCGGCTTTACAAAGCTCGGCTAATATAGCAGGCGTAAATTTCCATGTTGCCCTGTGCAGGATAACGCCAAAGCTGGTTTCAACACGCGGAAAAAATACAAAATCGGTTGATAAGGCCCCCCAGTTAAAACTTAAACCGCCATTGCCCCGCTGGTGCTGGATATCGCACAAAAAAGTGTAAATAGGATGTTGTGACCTGTTATAGTTATAAGCACTGCTTAACCGCGGAATCACCTCCCGCTGGTGTTTTTTTGAAAACAATTTAAACACACCTTGCTCAAGCTTTATATAAATATCATCAAGCTTCAAAACCGAACTGCCCTTGGCATCATCAATATAAGCCAGTTCATGAGGCCAGAACGTTGGATGCATCATAACATTCAGCATCCTTTCTTCGGGCATGTGAATTACTTCGGCAAACATGGCTTCGGGGCAATTGGCCGTTTCCTTTGCAGCTATCGCCAAACCTGTTTCATATATTTCGGTATCACCCGCTGCAAACCGCGCAATCATGGTTAATGCACCCGGGCCTGTTACCTTTTCAAGATATAACACATCATTTTCAAAAAGCTGAAAAAGCGCGCACATGGAAAACGGCAAATTATCGGTACTGCGCTCCTTTATGAAATTATCGGGCAAAACCACCTTGTATTGCTTTTCAATTTTAGCATGGTTTAACAGGTTGAGCATCTTAAAATCTATCTCAGTGTAATCTACCAGTGAAGGCGCGGCTTCGCTGGTGCTATACAGGCCTTCCGTAAAAAGGGTTTCATGCTCAAACCATTGCCCATACTCAATGCCTGTATCAGTATCAAATGCCTCCAGCAGCGGCACGCTTTGTTCTTCATACCTTTTTCTGAACCTGCCTTTAAACTGCTCAATCCTTTTATTAGATATTGGGGTACAAAGGTTATTAAGTAAAATAATACTTTTAGTTATTTTTAATTGTAAGGCCTGGTTAAGTTGCCGGTCTTCCAGTTGGTTAAACCTGGTTATGTGTACCTGATCTTTTAGTTCCCTGCCGGTTATATAATTGGCAATTTGCTCAATAGCAGCATAAAAGGAAAACCAATTTGAATTTTCGGCACCATCAGCATTAATTTCAGTAAGCAAACCAATTAATTGGTTTACAGTATCGCTTAAATCTGCATCATCTGTTTTTTGCAAAAACAGCGGAAAGTCATATCCTATTGCCGGTTCAAATGCAGGTTTAAATAACTGCCCCTCAATAAGGTCATCAATAAAAGAAAGAAAATCATCTGTTTCAAAATCCGGAAATTCTTCAAGTAACTGAAGTTTATTCCAAACTTTTTCGCCGGCAACAGCAATCACATCATCAAGCACTTCATTACAGGCAATAGCACTAACCTGATAAACCCGCTGATCATCAACTGTTTGATAGGTAATAAAACGCCAATCGCCGCCAACTTTATAAAGCGTATTATTAAGCTTATATCCTGCCGATAATTGATTGGCATTTTCAATTTGCCGGGCAAGCGAAAAACTCACCACAGCATCGGGCACCGCATATTTCCTGAATTTTGCCGATAGCTTTACTTTGTTAGCCTGGCCCCAGTAAACTGATGAACAACCTGCAAACAAACCAAACGGTGTAGCCCGGTTTGTCATACGGGCCATATATTTATAAAAGCTTGAAATTAATTGGGTTTCTTTAGCATGCGCTTGCTGATCATTTGAAAACAGCGCGTCGAGCTCATTATAAAGCGACTTGCTTGCTATATAAATACTTTCCTTTATTAACCTGTTATTCCATAATATAAGCAAGTTATTTTTACTGAGCTTTTGTTTGTATGACAAAGCAGCCGAGCGTAAAATCAAACCGTTAATAAAAACAACTTTCATGTATATAAAAGGCAAGGTTCCGTATATAAACAGCAAACTTAAGTTACTGCTATTTTAGTTAGCAGGCAAACAACTATAATTTAGTATCACACATAATTTCGCCCAACAAAAAGGGCAGTAACCTGTACAAGGCCCTGCCCCCTTTCCGGAAACAAATGTAATAAGCAAACCGGGTTTTAATACCTAACAATAAATATTATTATTAAATAAAATAATTAATAATCCATCCGGTTTTCTCCACCTCTGAATATCATCCTTAGCGCCTGATCTCTTGTTAAAAAGGCCACGGCCCAGTTATACAACGTTTTAACTTTATTATTATAATTCACCAATGATATCAGGTGAATAAATAACCATACAAATAAAGCAGCAAAGCCGCTCAAATGTACCTTATGTTTAAACAGGTCAACAACAGCATTGTGCCTGCCAACAATAGCCATATCGCCCCTGTCAAAGTATTTAAATGGCTTTATAGCCTTGCCTTTGGCCATGGCCATGAAGTTTTTAGCGGTATTGCGCCCCATTTGTATAGCAACCTGCGCCAATTGCGGGTGGCCCTGAGGGTATACCGGATCGGTTATTTGAACACTAATATCGCCTATGGCATATATATCTTCAAGGTCTTTAACCCGGTTGTACTCATCGGTTATCATACGGCGGCCAATGCCTAAACTACTTGCAGGGATACCTTCAAAGGTGTTTGCTATGATACCGGCAGCCCAAATGAGGGTTTTGGCTTCAAGTGTTTCGCCATTGGCAAAAGTTACCACGCCATTGCTGAAATCACTTACACGCGCGTTTAATTTCACTTCAACCCCTAACTCAATCAGTGCCTGGCGGGTTTCCTTATGGGTTTTATCACTCATTGGAGCAAGCAAATTGGGGCCGCCGTCAACTATATAAATTTTGCCTCTGGCATTCATTAGCTCAGGGTAATCTCTTTTCAGGATATAGTTCTTCATTTCGGCAAGCATGCCTGCTACTTCAACGCCGGTTGGCCCGCCACCAGCAACTACTATGGTTAAAAGTTTTTGACGTTCAACCGAATCGGTAGTAATTGCAGCCTTTTCAATTGTTTTGATCAGGCTGTTACGCATATAAAGCGCATCATCAATTTCTTTAAGGGAAATTGCATTTTGTTTGATGCTTTCAATACCGTAAAAGTTTGTACTGGCACCGGCGGCAAAAATGAGGTAATCATAGGATAGTTCACCGTCATTTAAGTAAACGATCTTTGCAACAGGATCAACCTTGGTAACGGCCGCCATACGAAAACTCAACCCTTTGTTTCTGAAAAGCTTACGGAACGGGTAGCTGATACTTGATGGCTCAAGGAAACTGGTTGCTACCTGGTAAAGCAGCGGTGTAAAATAATTATAGTTATTTTTATCAACCAGGGTCACTTCATAATACTTATTTTTATAGAGCTGCTGTGCAATGTTGAGCCCGGCAAAACCGCCACCAACTATTACTATCTTTTTTTTGCCGCTGCTGGGTGTTATACTTGTCATGATGTTTAATGTTTATAACCATTTTTCGGCAGTTAAAGCAGGGTCAGGCTCGATCTGAAAGAAATTACTCCGGCTTTATTTGCCTCTCTTTCTACCATAAATATAGCGGTATTTATGTAAAATACGCTCATCTTAGTGTAATTAATACACACTTAAAAAAAGAGCAATTTAAAGATACTTTACCGCGCTTTTGCAACACAAAACTGCAAAGTATAACCGGTTAAAAAGGATTAAAAAACCTGATGTTTGAGTTGATTTTTACGGTGGGGATAATTAATGATTTCGGTATGACAAATACCAAATTTAAATGACGGTTTCAGCTAAATACCTAAAGCAAATGCAAGCACCTTGCAAAAAAAAGCAAATTATGCAGCTAACAAATGTTGCTAAACCAAATTGCTATTTAGCCAGATACTTAAGATGAGATGTATGAATAGGTACCGGCTTATATTTCAACGAATAACCCTGACGTGCTGATAACACAGCTTTAACTTCAGATACTATAGATAAAGCTATCTCTTCGGCTCCTTCAGCGCCTATATCTAACCCCACAGGGCCATAAATGTTGTTCAGTAGCTCTTCGTTTATTGCTATACCTGTATCTTCAATTTCTGCCAGCATACGCTCCAGCTTCTTTTTAGGGCCGAGTACGCCTATATAAGGCAATGAAATTGGCAATAATTCTTTAAGCAGGGCTATTTCATAATTATAATTATGGGTCATCATAACAATGGCCGTGCGGTCATCAAACTGGATATGCGTTAATACCTCGGCAGCTTTGGCGGTTATAACATTTTGAGCAAATGGAAAACGCTGTTTAACGGCATAGTTAGGCCTGCCATCTATTACCGTAATATTCCAGCCTAAAACCGCCGCTAACCGCGTTAACGGAATGGCATCATTCCCGGCACCTACAATTACCAGTGAAATTACAGGTTTAATATATTCTACAAATACAGTGTATTGAACATTGGCCTGATAAACCATTATTTCTGATCGCTGCTGCTCCAGTACCCTTTCGGCGTCGGTTATTAAAGCAGTTTGGTGTTGCAGGTACTCAGGACAATTTACTGTAAGTTTATCCTCAGTCAGGCACAGGCAAGTACCAGGCTGGGGTGCTTTTTTGTCATTAAGAGAAAAAACGGTAGCAAGTACAGCATGCCGGCCGCTGTCGATGATATTTTTTAACAGGCTAACGGGATTATTAGCATCGTTGGTTATGGGTTCAATAAGGATATGGATAATGCCGTTACAGCCCAGCCCTACCCCAAGTTTCGCATCGTCATCATCGGTGGTATCATAGGTAACCAGCGTGGGCTGTTGCTGCAGGATCACCAAACGTGCTTTGCGCAGGGCATCGCCTTCCAAACATCCGCCGCTGATGGCACCGGTTAGTTGCCCGTCTTCAGTAATGAGCATCCGCGCACCAGCCCGGCGATAGGCAGAGCCCTCTACCAGCACAACGGTAGCCAAGGCTGTTTTTTTACCCAACGCATTTGCCTCGTCAAAAGCGGCAACTATATCTATAATCTCTTTCATCAGCAACAGTACAGTTTATATCAGTTTATCCGGCGTTATAGGCAGCTCCCTTATCCTTTTACCTGTGGCGTTATAAATAGCATTTGCAAGGGCAGGGGCTACTCCTATTAACGAGATCTCACCGATACCCTTAGTGCCTACAGGATTTAAAACCGGGTCGGGCTTATCGATAAATATAGCTTCGATCTGCTGGATATCGGCATTAACAGGTACGTGATAATCAGCAAAGTTACCATTAATGTACCGGCCATACCGATCATCGAAAATAGCTTCTTCGGTCATGGCCATGCCCACGCCGCCAACTGCACCGCCAATCATCTGGCTGCTGGCGGTTTTATGGTTCACTATTTTACCGGCATCAACACAGGCTACGATCTTTTTAATCCTTACCTGACCGGTAAGCGGGTGTACATGAACCTTAGCAAAATGAGCCGAAAAGGAATACATGGAATATTTTTGCGCTTCGGGATTACCTTTTGATTCCTGGGTAAGCTCAACCGAGGGAACATTGCTTTGTTTCAATACGGCCACATAGTCGATAGGATCGGTGCTATCAGCAGCTTTACCGGCCATGGTGTACAACTTTTGCTTTAATGCCACGCACACATCATGTACCGCCGAACCAACAGATGATACCGTTGCCGAGCCTCCCTGTGTTGGCGCATTAGGAAATGCCGAATTGCCCAGCTCAAAAGTAACTTTATCAGCAGGGATACCCAATGTATCGGCAGCTATCAGCACCATTGACGTTCCGGTACCCGGACCAATATCGCTGGTAGCGCTTTGAATGTTCACGTTGCCATCGGCAGTTAACTTTATTTTGGCCATAGCATTACCGCGGTATGCACCAAAAGCGCCGCAGCCTATCCCATAGCCAACCAGCCATTCGCCGTCTTTATTTGTGCCCGGCTGTGCTTTTCTATCAAACCAGCCAATTGCCTCCGCCCCTTTCTGGTAACATTCTTTCAGGTATTTGCTGGACCATGGCTTGTTGCGTTCAGGATCGGTTTCGGTATAATTTCTCAGTCTTAATTCAATCGGATCGAGATTAAGTTTATAAGATAACTCATCCAACGCCGATTCAAGCGCAAAAGAACCGGTAGCCTCTCCCGGACCGCGCATAGGTGCAGGCACGCCCACATTTAAAGGCACAACCTTGTAAAGCGTATTAACGTTAGGGCTATTGTATAAAAACTGCGATACATTTACTGCACCTTCGGTAAACTCTTCATAAACGGCAGTTTGCGAGTGCGATTCATGGGTAATACCAATCAGTTTACCATCGGCAGTGGCACCTAAACCTATTTTTTGGATAGTTAAAGGGCGATAACCTACCTGTGTGAACATTTGTTCGCGGGTAAGTGTAAGTTTAACCGGGCGCTTTACCAGTTTAGCAGCCTGTGCAGCTGCAATCTCATGCGGCCAGGTGCGCAACGACGAGCCAAAAGCACCTCCAACAAACCTTGAGTTGATCTGCACATTATCGGGGTTAAGCCCGAATGCCGCAGCAACAGACCGCTGTGAGCCTTTTACCCCCTGCGATTTGGTGTACAGTGTAACCTTATCATCACCTTCCCAATAGGCAGTGGTAACATGAAGTTCCATAGGATTATGCATTTCGGAAGGAAGCATATACTCCTCCTCAACCATTACCGGGGCATTCTTGTAAGCATTGACTTCGCCACGCACATAATCTTTATAATTTCCTTTTTGCGGGGTTACCCCCTTATCTATATTTTTATGAAAATCAGTTTCAAAAGGCTCTGCATTGTAAGTTGCTTTAACCAAACTGGCTGCATAGGTGGCCCGTTCAAAGGTATCGGCAACTACAAGCGCTATCGGTTGTGCATTAAAGTAGATCTTATTATCATTAAATAACTTCAGCCCCCGCACGGGCCGCTCGGCATTTGCCTGGTAACCGGGGACCGGGGGTGCATTAAATGGCGTAATCACTGCCAGTACACCCGGCGCGCGCTCGGCAGCCCTGGTATCAAGCGCAGTTACTGTACCGGATGCTATGGTTGCAGAAACCAATACCCCGTAAGTAAGATTAGGCACTTTATATTCGCCGCTGTATTTAGCCTTGCCGGTTACTTTTAACCGGCCATCTACACGGCTTAACGGATCGCCAATTGCGTCTTTTTTCATGAAGATCAGTGTTTAATATCTATCAGCTAAATAATTGTTAATTATGATACCAGGCCTGTAGCCATTTTTAACGACTGCACAATGGCATTAGGTGCAAGCTTTAATTTAAACTTATTATATTCATAGGCTTTAGCCCCCTGCATGGCAATTTGTGCGGCTTGTTTAAAATTATCCTCATTAACAGCCTTACCTTTCAAAAATGCTTCGGCAGTTGCTAAACGCCACGGCTTATGGGCAACACCACCCATGGCCATTCGTGCGCCAACTATGGTATTATTTTCGATATGCAAGGCAGCAGCCACCGAAACCAGGGCAAACGCATATGATGTGCGGTCGCGGATTTTTAAATAGTAAACATGCTTGTTATAAGCAGATGACGCAACAGGCAGCTCAACCGAAGTTATCAGTTCACCTTTATGCAGCGTATTGTCACGTTCGGGATGATCGCCTGGTAAGCGATGAAAATCAGCGATCTTAATAGTGCGCATGCCTTTTGCTCCGGTTACATGGATGGTGGCATCCAAAGCAGCCAGCCCTACGTTCATATCGCTGGGGTTAACTGCTATACATTTATCGCTTGCGCCAAAAAGGGCGTGCATCCGGTTAATACCATCCATGGCACCACAACCACTTCCGGGCGTGCGTTTGTTACAGGGCATTGCCGTATCAAAAAAGTAAGGGCAACGCGTGCGTTGCATCAGGTTGCCGCCAACAGTGGCCATATTGCGCAATTGCGGCGAAGCACCTGCGTTAATAGCCAGCGCCAGCAGCGGGTACTGCGTTTTGATATAATCATGTTCGGCAACTTCGCTATTGGTTGCTAATGCACCTATATGTATGCCTGCAGCAGCTTTTTCTATCTTTTTAAGCGGGAGCCGGTTTATATCGATCAGCTTATCAGGCACCACCAACCCCATCTTCATCATATCGATCAAATTGGTTCCCCCCGCCAAAAAATGACTATTGGGCTCTTTACTTAATAACTTAACGGCCGCAGTTGTTTCGGCTGGCCTGGTATATTGAAACTGGTTCATACTGTACCTCCCTTAACTTCCTGAATAGCTTTAACAATATTAGGATAAGCCCCGCAACGGCAAATGTTACCGCTCATAAACTCCCTGATCTCCGTTTCAGAACCAGCATGCCCCTCCTTCAGTAAAGCTACCGCCGACATGATCTGTCCGGATGTGCAATACCCGCATTGAAAACCATCATGGTTAATAAAAGCTTCCTGCATGGGATGCAGCTCGTCGCCTTTGGCGAGGCCTTCAATGGTGGTTATCTTTTTACCATCATTGGTTAAAGCCAGGCTCAGGCATGAATTGATCCTTACACCGTTTACATGCACCGTACAGGCACCGCACTGGCCACGGTCGCACCCTTTTTTGGTACCTGTCAAATCCAGGTTTTCGCGCAATACATCCAGTAGTGTTACCCGCGGCTCAACGGCAAGTTCATGTTTTACTCCATTTACCTCCAGGTGCAGTGTTTGTTTTTCAAAAACACCGGCAAGTTTCTCGTCCCATTGCTGTTCTGCAGCTTTAACTACTGTGCCCGGCGCTAAAGCAATAGCCGTTAACAACGATGTCTGCTTAAGGAAATCACGTCGTGTTCCGTTAGTAATATCTTCGCCCTCGCCGGTGGGAGTGCATGGCTTTTTTACTGACATAGATATAGCAGTTTATAATTACACCAAGATAGTGCTTTAATAATAATAGCGGGGTAACAAATTTGTTTGGCAACAATGAAAAATCCAATCGTGTTAAGGATCAGCATTCAATATTTCAGCTGATTAAATTTACAGCTACCTTTAAAAAAATATCAATGATGAAAATGATCCCGCTTTTTAAATGCCGGAACTTGCTGCAGGCCGTTGGTTTTTACACCAACGTACTTGATTTCAAGCTTAAATACCCCGAGGCCACGGCTGATGACGGCGTAGTTGACCTGGTAAGTGAATTTGGCGAGTTACAACTCACCATGTTTGAAAACGACCGCCTGTTCGGATCTGTGGTAAATGTTTGGGTTGATGATGTGGACAGCCGGTTTAAATATTATGTTTCACGCGGATTAGATGTGTCCGGAAAAGAAAATTCACCCGTTCACCAGGGGCCTACCGACCAAAGCTGGGGAACGCGCGAATTTTATATAACCGATACAGATGGTAACACTTTACGGTTTTGCCAGCCACAACGGTAAAGCTTACTGAATCACTTTAACTCCGGCAGGCGCATTAATTGTCGATTTAATTTTTCCGTTAGCCTGTTTAATATGTTTGATTTTCACAATACCATACGGGGTTGGATACGTGCCCTCAACAAAACTAAGGTCACCCAAATGAGGCTCAATCTTAATTACTTTGCAGCCTGGAACAATCACTTTCACGCCTAATACATACTCGGTAAGCCATGGCGTTGGCCCCGATGCCCAGCCATGCGACAGGCTATGCCTGAAACCTTTATAACAGTAAGCACCATAATCGCCATGGATATCTTTTTTCCCACCGGGTACTAACTCATCTATCCGCGAAGCGTTGGGTAACCAGTCAATATTAAAATCTTCCCAAAAAGTAGTGGCACCCAGGTTTAGCATCGGCCCCCAAAAGTTCCGGATAGCGTCAATGCTTCCCTGGTAATCGCCGGCCTTAGCTTTGGCCAGCAGCATATAGTACCCAAAAAAAGTGGAGTAATCATGTACCCCTCCTGCCGAAAGGATGTCATTTGCCTTTTGAGCAGGTAACAAGCCCGATAAGCCCAATAAAGCGGCGGCTTGTTTTGAACCGTTAGCGTCCGGTACATTGGTTTTAAGTTTGGCAATGGCGGCTTCACATTTCCGGGCTGTTACAGGATCGCCAAGTATTTTGCTAAGTTCGGCACCTGCATTCAGGGTCATTACCAGCATGGCTTGCAAGCCAGCATGAATTGCAGGCTTATTTTCGCTTGATGGCCAGTCTAAAAACCTGCCCGCACCATCCAGCTTTTCGCTGCCGTTTGCATCAACCTGTACAGCATACTGATTTAACAGTTTTATTAAATAAGGCTTTTGCTGCTGCAGATATTCTAAGTTACCGGTGTGCATATACCAATCGCGCTGAATCAGGATCCACCACATGGAATAAGATACCATACCGTTCATATATCCGGGCAGCGGCGTAATGTTGCGGGCCAGGTCAAGGCTTTTTGTTACCACCGGGTTATCGCCAAATACAGCAGCTATTGTTGATGTTTCGGGATGCATATCCCCTACCCAAACCAGCCTGTCGCGTTTGATGCCATCCCAAAGGTAATCCTGCATGTTGAGGTGCACCGTATAAGCTCCTGTAAGCCAGATTTTATTGAGCAGGGTATCGCTGCATTTAAATGAGCCCAGATACGGAATATCGCGGTAAATGAAAATGGCGCGTGCTTCTTTCAGTTTTAACTGGCTATTATCGTCCACCAGGTCTATCCGCACGAAACGAAAACCTGTATTGCCAATTTCCAGCTTGCCCAACCATGGCAGGGAAACTATCATATCACGCATGGCGTGGTCATTTGTTGCGCCTTTTATAGTATCTATGTTCGACATGGCCTCGCTGGCCGATTCACCAAAACGGATACGCACCCTAACCGGTTTCCCCCCTCTTGACTGATCGGTTACCAATTGCAAACCGCCATGAAGCTCTTTGCCAAAATCAAGCAGTAAACCAGGTTTGCCTTTCTCATTACTTTGCATAATGCACAAATCATTCCCAGAAAGATCTGCTTGTCCTGTACCTTGCTTCAGCAATTTTTCGGCGTTGATAATATTCGTTGCTGCATCAGGCGATTTCCAAAGTACGCGCACCGGTGACAGATATTTACGTACTGTTTCCGTTGATTGCGCTTCGGCAGATCGTTTGGCATCAAAAACAGGCGGAAGTTTCTGAGCACGGCTTACAAAACCGATGGCGGTTAGGATGATTAAGGGTAATATTTTCTTCATGAGCAAATTCCTTTTTCAATATTTTAAAGTTCCTCTCCAAAAAGAGGGCCGTTGCATTCTAATGTATAGTGGCAAGTTCAGGCGTCTTTCGCCATAGCCGTTAACTTAAAGTAAAAAGCTCCTCAAAAGCGTGGGATTGTGCGATTCCCCTCTTGAGAGGGGGTAGAGGGGTGTGTTATTCTACGTGCGGCTTATCGCTTGTATAACACACCCCTGCTCCCGCTTCTTCCTCCGCGCCCCCTCTCGAGAGGGGATTTTAAAAGACTTGCGCCAAACTATTTTTTTAATAAACCACCGATTTAATAGTCACTGGCCCTGTAAGCCCCGAAGCTTCAAGTGCGCTGTTTGGCTTGTAGGGGTTAACAGTAGTCGATGTATGGCGTTCGCCGGGCTGCAGCCTGCTGTCGCCAATTAAACGGTTAACCCAGGTATTTACAACTTCAACGTCTACAGTGTTACGGCCTTGCTTAATCGCTTTGGTTATGTCAAGCTGATATGGTGCTGTCCATACGCCACCCACCGCCACGCCGTTAACCTTTACTTTGGCCATAGCTTTTACCTGGCCGAGATCAAGTAAAAGGTGTTTCCCTTTTTCAATCCGGGTTATATTAAATGTATTGTGATAAATTGCAGGGCCTGAATAGTATTTGATATCATCTTCGGGCCGCAGCGTCCAATCAATAAGTTTATCAAAAATAACCGGATTTGCAGGCCCCCATTTTTTAGCATCAAAGGTAACCTGCCATGGGGTATTTAAATCTGCCAAAACTTGCTGATCCGGGAAGTTTTCGCCCTTAGCCGGGCTGGCAGCAGCTGATTTTCTGAAAACCACAAAAGCACTTTGATAAGCGGCAAGTTTCAACGGCACTGTTGTAATGCCACCTTCCTGCTTATAATCGGGCAAATCGCGACTACTGCCGGTTGTTCCATCCCACAGTTCAGGTGTTTTTCCCTGAACCCTGAAAGCGGCGTTAATATCTATGTCCTGCCCTGTTTGATTGGATACAAAATACATATCACCATCGCTCAATCTACGATGAATAAATAATGCCTGGCCAACAGTATTAAACTTGCAATCGGGGGCAACTTTAAGCAGATCAAGCGCCTGCTGTGTATCCATTCCGTTAATTACCACCCCCCTACCATACCGATGCGTTTTTACCGAAACACTATCAATATCACCCCAAAGTGCAGAAGCCATTTTTTTAATCTCGGTATCGGCAGTACCATAGTTTTGCAAACTTGGAGAGCGCTCCGGTTTAGGACCTAACACGGCTAAACCATCATTTACCAATTTTGTAATGGTTTTCAACAATGCAGGCCTCATGGTAGCCAGTTTAGGCAGTACCAACAGCTTGTAACTCATACCGCCCGGCAGTACCAGTTTGCCATTAACAACTTTTGCCCGGCCATTAAGCACTTCGGCATTAATATAATCAAATGAATAACCCTGCGGCAACTCCGGATCACGTACTCCGGTCATTTTGGGGGCATCTTCACCAATAAAATAAGCAACATCGGCTACATAGTTACCCTGCCTGAGCATGTAATTACAACGCTTAATGTAGTTAATGAATAGGTCCATATCGTAAAACCAGGTATTGTTGCGGTTAAACTCGTTTCCGAACCAGGCATTTGCCCCTGGCAGCCTGCTGTCTGCGGGCTGCGTTACGTAAACGTGCAGCAGCGTGTTATTAATACCCTCGGTAAAGAAGCGGTCGCCCCGCTGTTTCATCATAGCGGGATAGCGCGAAAACGGACCTCCGGCACAGGTAAATGATTCGGCAGAAACCCTGGTTTTACCGTAAATATGCGCGGATGACGAAGCTGCGCGGTTTTCGATATTGCCCAAATCACCTTCGCTCCAAAACTCTCCTCCAATTTCGTCCGACTGCCCGCCATATTGCAAAAACTCGCCCGGGAAGCCCCAGTGCCCGTAGTTTTCGAGCCACGTGGTAAGCCCGTGTTTGTGGCTTGCATCGCGCAGCCCGCCAACATACTCGTAAGCAACTTTATCGGCAATAAAACGGCGTAAGTCCCACAAAAACCGGTCGCTTTGATCCTGGCTGCCTACTACGGCACCGCTTAACACGGGCAGGTACGGCAAGGCATCATAGCCATATTTTGCATTAAAGTTTTTGAGCATGTCATCTGTCCAGTTTTGGCTGCCCGTTTCATAGCTATCTTCAACAGCTACTTTAAAGCTTTTGCGGTCGGCTTCAGGAATACGTTTCAGGATCTGGCCAAGGAAAGCATCAAAATGTTCGCCAATATGCTTTTTGCTCATTTTATCAATCTCAAGCCCGCGGCCTTCGGGTGGTGCGGGGGCGTTGGTGACCTGAGTAGGTGTCATCCCTGTACGCATAATTATCCAGTTACCTGCAGGTACATCCCATTTCAGGGTACCATCTGCCTGCATATATTTTGAGATATCGATAACCTTTTGAGGGTTGATCACATATTGCTGATCATCAACCACAGGTTGCGGCCGCCATTGGTATTCTTTCCAGTACGGCAGTGGTGTCTGGAACATTTTTGCCAGCGTTTTTTCGGCATAGCTCTCCACATTAGGCGATGCCGAAATTTTAAGCTCTGCTATATCACTGCCCTGCGACCCATTGGTAAATACGATCCTGAAGCTTTGACTTGTAGTTGTGGGGATAGATACTGCCGCAGGTGAATAAGGGTTAAACCCAACGTTTAAATTGGTATTGCTCCTATCTACCACAAAGTGTTTAATAGTTTGGTAATCACCGGAAGCATCGCGGGCCTGGATATCGCCCTCAAACCGTAGCTCCTTGTGCGCGGGGTAAAAAACAAAGCTGCGCGCGGTGTATGGCGAAGCAGCATCAATAGTAACCGTGGGCTTAGGATCATTGGGGATGGTGTATACTGTATTTTCGTCGCCATCTGTCAAATTGCTCACGTGTGGGTTGGCAGGCAAAGAACTAATGACAGAACTTGACATTCTTTCTTCATAACCTACGGGCGCAGGAAAAGCGATCACCCTTACATCCTGAAATTGCTTTTGCGGCTGATCTAATTTTTTATTAAGGCTGACAGGGCCTTTTATCGTTAACGACGAAGAGGTAAGATACCTCATAGACTGTTCGGGTTTTACCCAGGGGCCACCAGACTGGCTCCATCCGGGACCATTGAAAATACCAATATCTATCTTAAGACGGGTTGCAGTTTTGAGTGCGGTGTGCATAATATCCCACCATTCATCCGTAAACATTTTTACTTTGCCATAAGGGATCTCATCTAAACCAACGTTACCGATAAATGCACGGTTAATGCCAACCTTCTTCATTGATTCAAGATCTTTAACCACACCTTCTTTAGATACGTTACCGGAGATCCAATACCAATAAACACTGGTTTGAACAGAATCAGGCGTGGTTTTAAAGCCACTATAAAGCGCATCCTTTTTTTGAGGTGGCCTTACCTGGCCAAAACTTTTTGTTCCTAAACCAATTGTATTTATCGCCAGTAGTGTTACGAAGGCTTTTTTGTAGATATTTTGCATCAGGACAGATATTTTGTTTTATAAGCTTTATAACTCCAACCTGCTGTGGTTAGATCAATACGTTTGTACCCGAAAAAGCTCTTAAGTTTATAATAAAACAATACTAAAACTTTCGATATGATTTGGCATCCTGTACAATCTTGTCTTAAAAATATATGATGTTATCGAACCAAAATAACATCTTTACAAACAAACAGCCACTTTGTATGATTCAAAAGAGTGTATCCTGTTAACCCTGCCAATTTTACTACGGCGTAGCTGCATATGGAAAACTATACTATAGTGATATTTATACTTGCTGTGATGATCGGTCTATCGGCTTTGGCCGATAAAATAAAACTGCCTTATCCTATTTTGCTGATCGTAGCGGGCATAGCGGTTGGTTTTGTTCCGGCAATCCCTGATATCGAGCTCAATCCTGAAATTGTTTTTCTGATATTTTTACCACCATTGCTGTATGATGCAGCTTTTAATATCTCGTTCCAAACGTTTAAAACCAACATTAACACTATAGGTACGCTGGCTATTTCGCTGGTATTTATTACGGCTTCGGGCATAGCAGTACTTGCTCATTATATTATACCGGGCATGACCTGGCCACTGGCCTTTGTATTGGGCGCTATTCTTTCGGCTACCGATGCAGTGGCGGCCATGAGCATTACCAAAGGCCTTGGATTATCACATAATACTAATACCATTTTAGAGGGCGAAAGTCTTGTTAATGATGCATCGGCACTGGTAGCCTATCGTTTTGCAGTAGCATCTGTTACAGGTGCCGCCTTTATATTCTGGAAAGCAACACTGGATTTTTTTGTGCTGATGGCTGGTGGCTTCCTGGTGGGTTTGATAATGGGGAAAATACTGGCATTTATTATCAAACGCGTACATCAAAACAACCTGGTAACTATAAGTTTTATGCTGCTGATGCCTTTTGTAACCTATCTCGTAGCCGAGCACTTTCATGTATCGGGCGTAATAGCAGTAGTTATATTAGGCCTGAGCATAGCCCGGTTTAGCGCAAAGGTTTTTCCCGAAAAGCTGAAACAGCAATCTAAATCCATCTGGGATATCATTATTTTCTTGCTTAACGGGCTGATCTTTATTTTTATTGGCCTACAGTTTCCTTTCGTGATCAAAAACATTCCGCAGGCACAGGTATGGCCTTATGTTGGATATTCCTTCCTGATCACTGTTGTTGCGCTGGCTTTACGGATGTTGCGCGTGTTTCTTCAAAAAGTAAACCTGCAGGAAGCGTTTAAGAAAGGCAAACATAAAATAACTGAAGATGCCCTGCTCGATTTCAAGAACAGCCTGATCATCAGCTGGTCGGGCATGAGGGGCATTGTATCACTGGCTATTGCTATCGGTTTGCCGGCTACCTTAGCCGATGGCAGCCCTTTTCCGCAACGTAACGCCATTATATTTATTTCGGTAGTAGTAGTGCTGTTTACACTGATTGGTCAGGGGCTAACTTTGCCATGGTTGGTAAAACGGCTCACTGATGAGCAGCCGGTACAGCAATAACAGACCAATTGCTATTATAAAGGAAGCTTAAAATAAAACACCGAACCTTTGCCATATTCGCTGTTTACGCCTACTTCTCCGCCGTGGCTTTCAACTATCTCGCGAGAAAGGTACAAACCCAAACCATAGCCTTTTGTGCCTGCAGCCCTTTCGTGGTAAATACGGGAATAACGACAAAACAGCAATTTTTGATCGGCTGGCTTAATACCACGCCCCTTATCCTGCACGGATATAATGGCTTTATTGCCGGCAACTTCGCAGGTTAGTGTAATTATACTTTTTACAGATGAAAATTTCACCGCGTTGTTAACGTAATTCACAAGCACCTGCATCAGCTTATCATAATCGGCGGTAATCCAGGCTGCTTTCAACACCTTCAACTTAAACTTCCGGTCGGGATAAAGTACCATCATGTCTGCAGTTACGTGTTCTACCAGTTCGGCAAGATCAAAGCGGCTTTGCTGTAAGGTGAGTTTAGCATCCTGAACCTGCGATAGCGTCAAAAAGTTATTGATCAGTTGGGCCATGCTTACGGTTTGCTGATCGGCTTTGAGCATTTTGTCTTCCAATAGTTTATTATTCTCTATGCGGGCAACGCGGGCAGTGTTTTGAATATAGAGTTTAATAGTACTTAAGGGGGTGCGCAATTCATGGTTCAAAAAAGCCATCATATCGTTTTTACGAAGCTCTTCCTGCTTGGCAGCGGTTATATCAGTTAGGGTGCCCATCATTTTCATGGCCAAACCATCGCTGCAGTAAAGTTTTCCGGTTATTTTAAGCCAGCGGCCATAGCAGCCATCTGCAGTATTGATATGTAATTCTGTTTCAAATTCCTGCTGACTGCTGCAAGCAGATTTAGCGGTTTCCAAAACGTGCCTCTGGTTCCATTGCAACAACTTTTGCATCAATACAACCAAACTAAAAGAACTACTGCCCTTCATGCCTAAAAAACTGCTGGCAACAGGGCATAAATGAAACTTTTTACTGTACACGCCATAACTCCACATTCCTATCCCTGCGGTAGCCAATACATTGGTTATAGCCATTTCGCGGGTATGCGCCCGTTCAGATATATCAACTAAAAAGGCATAAGGGTTTAGTACCTTACCCGGAAATGCTGGCTCAATAAAATTATCAGAATTGCCAAACGCTGCGATTTGCCCGTTAGCATTAATTAATTGTTGTGGGGTTGCGGTTAATGTTGCCATGAGCTTGGGGTGATAATTTTTGTTATCATAAAACTAAGGCTACTTTAAAGGCTTTGGCTTTGGGATTCGTTGAATGGGCAAAAACTATCGGTGAAGGGCTGATGGCTTTAGGCACATGCGTTTCCTGCCATAACAGTTACACAAGGAATAAAAATCAGGGATCGTGCGATTCCCTTCTTGAGAGCAGGACTGTTACATTCTAATGTATAGCCGCAAGTTCAAGCGTCTTTCGCCATAGCCGTTAACTAAGAGAGTAATTTGGAGTAGGCCATTTAAAATCCCCTCTCGAGAGGGGGGAGCGATGGAAGAAGCGGGTGGAGGGGTGTGTTATACAAGCGATAAACCGCGCGCAGACTAACACACCCCTCCACCCCTCTCGAGAGGGGAATCGCACATTCCCACGCTTTTGAATAGTCTTAACCCCTTCAGTTAACGGCTATGGCGTCTTTCGCTTGAATTATTGCTCAGGTAAGCAAACACTGGTCGAAGTTTAGCGTAACTTCGTCCTAAAATAGCTGAAGCATCCTGCTTCAGCATTAAATGAATAGCAAATAAAACCAAAGCAATTGTATCAACTCAAGCTGAAAGCTCGCCTTGTTTTGGGTCAAAGTTACGCTGTCGCACACCTACGACCAGTGTATGGTATAGAAAACCTACACTAACGTACCGTAAAAATGCTTGGCATCATCAATGGCATTAAGGCATACCCCGGTAATATCATTGATAAGCCGCAAAGTTTCAGTGTCGGCAGTTGTGGCTTGTTCCAGCTCATCCAGATCGGCTTCCAAAGCGGGCAATAATCCCATGATGGCAACCGTAGTTTTCATGTTATGGGCTGTGCTTTTCAAACCTGCAAAATCTTCGGCACTAAACATATTTTTCAACGTATTTACATCAGCTAATGTAAGCTCGATAAACTGCGAGGTTACCAACTTTTCATAAGCCGCATTTCCCTTGCTGATATCCTTCATATAGTTCAGATCAATATACTGGTACGTATATTCATTGATTGCAGCAGGCTGTTCCGGTCGTGATGCGCCGGGTACAAACTTCAGGATCAGCTTAAACAGGTCATCATCATTAACAGGTTTTGCTATATATTCATTCATGCCGTGGCTCAAACATTTTTCACGTTCGCCGGCCATGGCGTGGGCGGTCATGGCAATAACCGGTATATCCAGCTCCAGATCATTACGAATGTGGTATGTTGCCGTATAGCCATCCATTTTAGGCATCTGGATGTCCATCAACACAACATTATACACTTCGGATTGTAGTTTATTGATAGCCTCTTCGCCATTTGATACCACATCAAACCCAACATCCCATTGTGTGAGCATATGTTTCATCAAACTTTGGTTCATGATATTATCATCAACTACCAAAATATTTAAATCGTGACTTACCTTTGGTTTTAAATCAATAACATCATCATTAACGTGCCCGGTAAGCTGTTCATCAGCAATAGTATAAGGGATATAGAAATTAAACTCGGTACCTTTTCCCGGCTCACTGGAAACTTCTATTTCGCCAAGCTGCAAAACCACCAGGTCTTTAACTATCGAAAGCCCCAGCCCTGTGCCGCCATAACTGCGGGTAATGGAATCTTCGGCCTGGTTAAATCGCTCAAATATAGAAGCCAGCTTATCCTTCTGAATACCTATGCCATCGTCGGCCACGCGGATACCCAGCTTTATGGTTTTATCTGTTACTTGTTTATTATAAACCTCAACCCTGATACAGCCATACTCGCTAAATTTCATGGCGTTACCAATCAGGTTTACCAGGATTTGTGTTAAACGTGTGGCATCACCAATAAGTGTATCAGGCACATCAGAAGCTATATTACTGTTAAAAGCAAGGCCCTTTTCCTTTATCCGTTCGTTAAACAAAGTTTCGATCGAATCTATCAATCCCCGTACACTGAAAGGTGAATGTACGATCCGCATCATACCGGCTTCAATTTTTGAAAGATCAAGAATATCATTAATAATAGCCATCAGGTTTTCCCCTGCCTTTTGAATAGAACCAACAAACTCATCGGCATCGACATCAATTTTACGGCGTTTGAGCAAATTGGTAAAACCGAGTATAGCATTAAGCGGCGTACGGATCTCATGGCTCATATTGGCCAAAAAGTTTTCTTTGATAAGTAATGCCTCACGTGCTGTTTTTTCCGACTCGTTAAGCCTGTTGATGAGCCTGTTTTGCTGCCTGAACTGGTTAACAATAAACCAGCATAAAGTGCCACCGCTTAAAAACATAAATACCATGAGGATATTGCCATACATCCGCGCTTTGCTACTATTATCAATAACGGCCACGCTCAATTCATCCATCATTTTTTGACGGTTATCATAAATTTTATGGGTAACGTCTGTAATTTCGTTAGAGATGCGGCGGGCACGGGGATTAGCAATAAAACTGGTATCATTCATATTGCCGGTTTTATGATAATGGTTCAGCAATTCGTTTTTGATCCGCACCTTTTCATCGGCCAAAATATTAAGCCGTTCAAGGTATTGTTTAACTTTTGCATTATGGTTTCTTCCGCGAAGCGAATCAAGATAATCTTTAACAGCTTTAATTTTGGCATCAACACCTTCCAGGTGTGAAGTATCATCGGTGGCAATGGCGGCCCGTATGCGGGCTTCAACACCCAGCAGGTCGCGGTCAATTTCGCGGAGGTGGTTACTGGTATGTAGTTCGCGCAGCAGGCTTTCATTCCCTTTGCGCATTGACTGCATGTTTTGTGAAAAATTATATTGGATAACCAGCAACAAAATTGTACCTGCAACAAATGATGCCAGAATTAGGTAAGCAAACTTTTTATTAGCCATTACTGATGACGCTGAACGCATTGGTGATAAGTAAATATGCAGGTGTTAAATTTATTTTAATTGCAAAAATCGTTCAACAAGGCAAAACTATCGTTAAACCGCCCGGCGCTGTCGATGGCTAAAAAACGTTCATACGGCTATTTAATGTTTTACGGTAAGCATCGGCTACAGGTAAAAATTTACCCGCAATTACCAAACCGCCATCCTGAAGGGTATCAATTTTGTCAAGGGCAATAATGTATGAACGGTGCACCCTGATAAACTTAGACGAAGGCAGTTTTTCTTCGGCCGATTTTAAAGTGCCATGTATGGCGTATTCTTTTTTGAGGGTATAAAACTTAACGTAATCGCCCATGGCTTCGGCATACAAAATATCATCAAGCATCAGTTTGCGGGTGATATTTGAATCGCGTACAAAAATGAACTCATCGCTTTTTTGAGGCATTTCTTCTTTTCGGCCACTCAATACCTCACGGGCTTTGCCCACAGCCTGTAAAAACCTGCCGGGTGTAACTGGCTTAACCAGATAATCAGCTACGCTTAGTTCAAACGCTTCAACGGCGTATTCTTTTTTTGAAGTAGTAAAAATCACTACTATATCCTTGTTTTTAAGGTTACGGGTAAGCTCCAGGCCGTCCATACCGGGCATTTCAATATCAAGAAAAAGGAGATCGACGTTTTGGTTTTGGAGATGATTATAAGCCTCCATTGCGGTACAGTATTCGCAAATAACATCCAGGTCATTAACCTGGCTGGCCAGGTGGCTCAACGTAGCGCGGGCTATTGGATTATCATCAACAATTAAACTGGTCATGAGCTGGCTTGAATAATATTGCTAAGATAATCATTTTACTTTTTGCTCATGGCCTTCCGTTTGCATCCGGAAGACCAATTGAGCCAAAAGCGGTTATTTAACAGGGGATATTATCTGAAATGTGACCTCAGCATCCATGCCATGCCTTCGTGGGTTTCCATCAAGCCAGTAATAAAATCGCTGGTACCGGCATCTTTGTATTTACTAACAAAAGGGTCGATATTGCCACGGATAAACTCAATGATACTTTCATGGTCTTCAAGCAGTTCTTTCAAAAAGCCAAGGCTATCGTTTTTATGATCAAGCTTTTCGGTTAAATGGGTAAGTTGTAATAGCTGGGTTAAAGTAGCAGGCGCGTAATGACCTATTTTACGGATGCGCTCGGCTACGCTATCCATTATTTCGTCAAGTTCGTTGTACTGCTGTTCAAAAAATACGTGCATAGAGTGAAAGTCAGGGCCTTCAATGTTCCAGTGTGCATTACGTGTTTTGGTGTACAATACAAATTCGTCAGCAAGTAATTTAGCTAACTGGTCTGAAACAGCCTGACGGTCTGCTTCATTAATTCCGATGTTTGCTTTCATGATATTCTGTTTTTGTGTGGTTGATATATTTTTATCTCGTAACTCACTCATATTTTGAAGGATGGGTGTAATTACTAAACATTTTTTTCACAGGACAATATAGCGTAAATGCTGTTACCTCAAGGTAAAAAATCACGGGTGCAATGATAATCATGGCATGGGTATGATAATTCCAGTCAATAGATGACAGTATGGGCATGGTAAACACCATCGCTCCTCGTATCACAGCCTCGGTAGTGCTTAAATTTTCGGGAGAATCGTCTGGAAAATAACGCTTCAGAAAATTATCTAAAACCGGTTTCGGCTGTTTAACCTCCTGCCGTACGGGTGCTTTATCTAACTCAATATCTACTTTCTGCCTCCTGCTTTTAGCAAGATCTCTTGGATCGGGTGGTAACTGCAATATCTTCATGGCATAGCTTTTAAGGTTATGACATAAAATTAACGCCCCGGCACTTAACACATTTACCAAATTCGTTGAACGGGCAAAAACCATCGTTAAAAACCCATTTTTAAACAAGTGGTGTTTAAATTTCTATCAGGCCCTGATCATCTCAATATGGTCGATACCATCTTCGTCATAAATCACGCCTTCCATTTTAAAGCCCAATTGCTCGTAGAATTTAACAGCGTAATACTGCGCACCTATGCGGATAGGCACATCGCCATAGAGCTTTTTAGCAGTATCAATAGCCGCCTGTGTTAATATTTTACCAACGCCCGTGCCCCGTACTTTTTTGCTGCTTACAATACGCCCTATTGATGCTTCGGTATATGATTTACCTGCCGGAACTATGCGGGCATAAGCCACCAACTCGTGCTCATTATCAAATAAAAGCAGGTGATGACAGGCGTAGTCCTTATCATCGGCATCTAAAAACACGCAATTTTGCTCAACCACAAATACCTCGCTCCGGAGCTTTAACAGCTGATAAAGTTCTGTAACCGTTAAATCGTTGAAGGCTTTGCAAACTTGCGTGTAATTCATGGTGCTTATTTAATTGCGTTTATCTGTTAACTGTTTGGCGACCGGGCCCGCCCCATCTTTGCTGCCCTGGTTAGGGTAAAATGATTCTTCGCTTTGTAAAATAAATACTTCGGATGAATAAAAACAAAAAGCCCAACCTGCTTTAAACAGTTTTGGCATCATTACAAGCGTTTTATCTGTTTATTTTTTATAAACGGTCTTATAAACAGAGCCCGTCACATCATCACTTATATAAAGTGAACCATCGGGGCGTTTTGTCAATATACCGGAACGTGTGCGGCTTTTTCAAGCTAAGTTTCTGAGCCTGCACCGGCAAATAGCTGCTTCGTAATTTCAGGTTTTCAATTAATTACGAAAGCTTGCGATTTAACGCTACAAAACCATGAAATAGCCCTGAATGTAGTTTCTGAAGCCTTTTTTTCCACAAAAGTTATTTCAATTTCCGGCAATAATTTATTTTCGCAACCTGATAATTAATTACGCTATAACCCAACATGTCTGCATCTCATTCCCTGTCGCCGGTACAGGCCGATCTTGTACGAATTGTTTCAAAATATGTGCTGCTTGAAGAAAGCCGGAGAAATTTAAAAGGCCGCTGTCCTTTTCATAAAGACCAGGCCACATCTCTGATGGTATCGCCCGAAAAAAATATATTTCAATGCTTTGGCTGCGGTAAGGGCGGCGGCCCAATTGATTTTGTGATGGCCATTGAACACAAAACCCGCGAAGAAGCTATTCAGATGATTGCAGGAAGCCATTAAATAATAAAGGCGGACCAGTTTTACCCGGTCCGCCTGTTATGTGATAATGGTTTATATTTATTAAAACTTGAATGCAAAGCTTGTGGTAAAGTTTACCGGACGCTGCGGATTAACTGACCAATAGCCTATATAATATTTTTTATTAGTGATATTATTGGCGTTAAACGTGAAGCGAAAACGATCTGAATTGTAAAACACGCTTGCGTTAACTAACGTGTAGCTTGGCAATTCAAACACGCCCACCACACTGTTATCAATAACTTTATAAACACCTGCGTAGTTACCGCCAACACCGAAGCCAAAATCCTTTAAATTCCCTTTTGTAAATTTGTAGGTAGCCCAAAGGTTGGCCTGATCCTGCGGGCCCTGGCCTCCCGGTGCACGGCCTGCTTCATTGTAAAAGTCAGTTCCGTCGCCTTCGGCAACTTTGGTACTGTTGTGGCTATAGCCGGCTATCAGGTTAAAACCAGGTGCAGGGTTAGCATTCACATCAATCTCAAACCCTTTACTGTGTACCTTTCCACGCTGATCATAATCATTTATATTACCAACTACCGGCGTTACACGATTAGCTACTTTGATATCATAGTATGAAACAGTGGCGTTTAATTTATCAGAAAAAAGGTTTGTTTTTACACCGAACTCATACTGGTTGGCATGCTCCGGCTTGAATGATTTTACACGTGGGTTATTACCCTCGGCATCAGTTACCTGCATAGGTGAAACATTAAGGAAGCCGTTCATGTAATTACCAAAAACAGATACTTTATTAAGCACAGGCTGATAAACCAAGCCAAACTTTGGCGACAGCGCAGTCTGGTTAAAATCATCCGAAGGATCGGCTTTTTCACCTTTTGACACAAAATGGTCAACCCTTAAGCTCGCCATAGCAGATAAAGCTTCGGTAATGTTCAGCACATCCGATGCGTAAGCGCTGTATGTACTGTTGCTGATATTGCTTTTGCTGGCACCACTGCCCGCCAAAAGGCTATCTACAGAGTTTTGAGTAGCATAAACCGGGTGCGCAGGGTCGGCGTAGCTAATAGCGCCCTGCGGTGTTACATAACGCATAAAGGCATAGCCTGTACCGTTATCAACTACATTCTGGTTAAAATAATCAAGCCCTACCAGCAAACGGTTCCTGAGGTTACCAATTTTAAAATCGCCGTTAAAATTTTGCTGGATATCGGTGGTATTCATGGTTTGGTTTTCCTTGTGAATGTATTGCTCAAACTCGTTGCTACCCTCGGCATTGCCAAAAATATAACCGTAATAGCCCAACGATTTTGCCGTTCCGCGAGAAATAGCCGTTTGCGACGACCATTGATCAGAGATCTTATAGGTCATCTGGCCCTGCATATTAAACCTTGGATTTTTAATAGGCAGATCATTGCTGGTGAACGACTGGTTATTATCAAGGTTAAGCTCTTTAATATTTTTGAAAGTAAGCGGATCGGTACGGTTAGAGTGAAAAAATACTGGCGCAACAGCGCGTTCTTCCTGGAAAATCTCGGCCAAAAAGTTAAAGCTAAGTTTATCGTTTACGTGGTAAGTAAGTGCAGGGGCAACAAAAAATGTTTTCTTGTAACCGGCATCCTGAAAACTGTTTTCGGTATGGTAAGATGTGTTAACCCTTAACGCTACCTGTTCGGTTTTACTTAAAGGCGTGTTTACGTCGGCAGTAATCCTGTTTAAGCCAAAGCTACCTGCTGTATAAGTAACCTCACCACCTGTAGTAAAGTAAGGTTTTTTAGTAATAGTGTTGATGATACCGCCATAACCCACAAAGTTTGCGCCGAACAAGGTAGCTGAAGGGCCCTTTAAAACTTGTATCTCCTCTATGTCGGCAGGGTCAAGATCGCCGTTGGTAAAGCCTGGTAAGCCATTATATAATGAAGGTTGCGCTTCAAAACCACGTAGGGCAAAATAAGAAGCACCATCCCCGGCCCTTCCGGTTGACTCCCAGGTACGGGAAATACCGGGAACATTGCGCAGGATGTCATCAAAATTAGTAATACCCTGCAGTTTAATGGTTTCGAGCGAAACGACATTATACACCTGCGGATTTTCAAGGTTCTTCAGCGGCATTTTTGCTACTGAGTTATTTAACTTATTACCGTTACGGGCAGATATCGTAACCTCATTTAATTTAGCGGAGTTTTCTCTGAGAATGAAGTTGAGTACCAGTTTATCGCCGGGCTTAAGGGTAATGGTTTGCTCTTGTTTTTCAAGCCCAATCAGCGAAGCTGTTATTTCATAAGTACCGGGTTTGATATTTTTGATGTGATAGCTTCCGCCTTCATCTGTCGATGCACCTTTATTTGTGCCTTTTAAGCTCACGCTTACAGCTTCGGCTGCATTTCCATCGCTTGTTTTAACGGTACCGGTTATAGAGGCATTTTGCGCAAATGCCAGACTTGTGAAAAATAAGAACAGGAGTGTAAGTTGGGTTATTTTTTTACTCATAGTACGAATTGTTGGGGTTAGCAGAATATGTTATTTGTGTTTGGGCGAAGGAGTTTTTTGCCACCATATTTTAAGGCAAATAATAAAAATGGGAATGATCATCGAAATCCAGGACAGTCCGTACCAAATCCCGGTACCTAAAAGTGCCGCGAGTAAACCAAACAACGTAATGAGCGCAAGCACCAGCGGTGCAGCCCATACTTTTTTAAAGGATTGGTGATTCATAGTGTAGTTATGCAGTTACAGCCCCGGCTGTTTCTTCTGTTTCGATGCGTTTAAAGTAATCTTCATAAAACTTGCGGCGTACTACCCACAGGTAAACCCCGCTTATCAGCACCACTATGGCTATGATATCAAACACCGCCCAGATAACTTTAAGCGGAGTACCACCGTAATCGCCAAAATGTAGTGGACGCGATACTTCAAGTGCTCTTAAATAAAATGGCATTTTTACCACAGCTTCGAGTTTTCCGGTACGCGCATCAACCAATACCGGGCTAAACAACCTTGAAGTGAATGGTTCATTGCCTTTTGCCCACAGCAAATAATGGTAAGGACTGCCAAAGGCATTACCCGGGTAAACAACGCTAACTACCGTCATTCCCGGCACGGCCTTTTTGGCTGTATCAAAAGCATCCTGTGCAGAGCTCAGGTATTGCTGTTCGGGCACTTTATGCCCTTTAAATTTATCAAGCATGGCCTTAACGTCGGTAATTTGCCAAATGCCAAAAAGCGGAGTGGAAAGCTCATTCATTACACCTGTAAGGCCTACAACAAACAGCCATATAGCAGTGGCTATGCCAAGCAGGTTATGCAGGTCAAGCCATTTAAGGCGTTTTGACCGTTCGGTACGGACGGTGCCAAAATCAAGCTTTTTCATGAAGGGGCCATAAAGTACCACACCCGAAATAATAGAGATCACAAAGAGCAGCCCCATAAAGCCGAGAAACAATTCGCCCGGCAGGTCCATAAACAGATCGATATGAAGAGAAAGCATCAACCCGATAAATGTTTGCTGCTGCTGGTCAAACGGCGGATCATCACGAAGCAACTTACCTGTACGGCTGTCAAACTGCATGGAATGGGCCAGTTTATCAGTTGGGGCCATGGTTGGTGCCATGCTTACCACTACCTGAGGCTCATCATCGTCAATAAAAAAAGAAGTAAGCAGTTGTTTAGGATAGCGTTGTTTGGCTTGCGTGATCATGCCATCGAGATTTGCCATCGGAGTGTTGGCCGGCATTTCGGCATAATGGGTTGGGTTTAGCCAGCCATCAATTTCGTCGGCAAAAATGAGTGGTAAGCCTGTGATGCAAAGCAGCAATAAAAACAGGGTACAGATAAGGCTTGTCCACCGGTGCCACCAAAACCATCTTTTGATACTTTTTAATTGTGCCATAGTTTAGCTGAATGCAGGCAAGGAAACCTGTAGATTGAACAATGGCACAAAGAAAAGCTTTATTTAAATTAAATCCAAATAAGAATAACAAACATATAAAATTGTCAATCAACAGATTACCGATGAAAAAATAAATTTAAGTAGACGAAACAGAGCTGATTAGGAAAAATAAAATACAGATGCCTACGATTCTACAAATAGCATAATATAATAAAACGTCATTGCGAAGTATGAAGCAATACCAAACTATACAGAGCCCTTCTGCTAATCGGGGATTGCTTCATACTTCGCAATGACGCTTTTTAAACGAGTTTTATGTGTTGAAAATAACGAATTCTAATACAACTTTTTAACTGCCTTCATCCACTCCCGGGCAATAAGCTCATGGCCCGCAGGCATCGGATGAACGCCATCCCAGATCCAGTGATCGGCTTTGGCTTTTTGCAGCGCCTTATTAAAAACATCCTGCAAAGGCACATAAATTGCATTAAACTTTAGGGCAAGCGTCCTGACCACTACCTGCCGTTTTTTTACTTCAGCTGCCCATAATTCGGCGTTTTTGTTCACCATACCTACGGGTAAGATGAATGGCTCTAATAAAATCAGTTTAACGTTAGGCAGGGCAGCAGTAGTTTCAACTAACAGCTGATCATAGACTTTACCAAAATCTTCATCTGTTGATTTGTCTCCTTGCATTACAACCCTGTGCACATCGTTTATACCTATCAATATGCTCAGCACATCAGGTTTAATGTCAAGCGTATCTTTTTGCCAGCGTGCAGCCAGATCATTGATCGTGTTACCGCTTATGCCCCGGTTAAAAAACCGGTAATCCCTGCCGGGATAATCAAAATTGATACGGGCGGTTATCAGGTAAGCATAACCCTGCCCGTAAACATGGTTCCAGTCTTTATCAAAGCTGCGGCCACCATCGGTTATCGAATCGCCCTGAAACAGGAATGTTTTTCCCGCGCCATCATCAGGCAAATAGGGATCATCTTTTGTTGATGCCAATACTAATCCCGGCGCAGCCATTGCCGCTGCGCCAGCCAATGAGGCTTTCTTTAAAAAATCCCTTCTGCTGTTACTCATAAGCTGCTCACTAATTGGTATGACTTGCCCTCTTGAGTATTTATTGTCAACTCGTACCCGTCTTTTACTTTAACCGGTGCGGTAGTTAAACCTTTAACAGTAAGTTTTGATTTGGAGATGATACGGCACGTACCGCCTGTTTTTGATAGCACATTGGCCGTTATAACTTTTCCTGCAGCCCATTTCATGTTCACTACAAAAGCCCCTCTTGCAACAAGGCCTTTTACTTCGCCATTGGCCCAGGCATCAGGCAGCGCAGGCAGTAAACGCACGTTGCCGTCCTGACTTTGCAGCAGCATTTCGGCCAAACCGGACGTACCCCCAAAATTCCCGTCTATCTGAAACGGTGGGTGTGCGTCAAACATATTTGGATAAAGCCCACCACCCTCGCTGTAGTTGTAGCCACTTTCGCCGGTTAAGCGCAGCAGGTCGCGATATAACTTATAGGCGTGGTTGCCGTCCCTAAGCCGTGCCCAAAGGTTTACTTTCCAGGCCAGGCTCCAGCCGGTGCTTTCATCACCACGTAATTCTAAGGTACGTTTTGCCGCTGCCGCCAGTTCAGGGTTTGCAGCTACAGAAATTTCGTTGGCCGGATATACAGAATACAAGTGCGATACGTGACGATGATGCGGATCTGGCGATTCCTGGTCTTTATACCATTCCTGCAACTGACCTTTACTTCCTATCTGGTACGGGATCAGTTTTGCCTTTTTAGCAATAAGTGAATCCCTGAAGGCGGCGTCCACATCCAACACCTTAGTTGCGGCTATCAGGTTGTCAAACAAATCGCGGATGATACCCATATCCATAGTAGTAGAAACGGAAACATCCGACTTTTTACCTTCGGCATAAATAAACTCATTTTCGGGCGACATTGAAGGTGCAGTCACCAAATGCCCCTTACCATCGGGCACGAGCCAATCAAATGTAAATTCGGCAGCACCTTTCATTAAGGGGTAGGCTGTATTTTTCAAAAATTCTTTATCCCCGGTATACAGATAGTGCTCCCACAGGTGGCGTGTAAGCCAGTCGCCTCCCATTGGCCAGTTGGCCCAGGCCGGATCACCGTGACCAAGATCGCCAACAGGGTTGGCCAATGCCCAGATATCAGTGTTATGATGTGTTACCCAACCTTTGGCATGGTAAAAATCTTTGGCAACTTCGGTCCCGGTTTCAGATAGCCCCTTGATCAAATCAAATAATGGCTGATGCATTTCGGACAGGTTACAATCCTCTGCCATCCAGTAATTCATTTGCACATTGATGTTGCTGGTATAATTGGAACTCCACGGTGCGCGTAACTCCTTGTTCCAGATGCCCTGCAGGTTTGCAGGTACAGCCGGTGTGCGTGAACTGCTTATCAACAGGTAACGGCCGTACTGAAAATACAAAGCTTCAATGCCGGGATCGGCACCCTGGTTTTTATTGTAAAGCGCAAGTCGCTTGTCGGTAGGCAGCTCTGCATGGCTGCCTTTGTTATCATTAAATTTAAGGCTTACCCGGTTAAAGTAATGATGATAATCGGCAAGGTGAGCAGCAAGCAGCTGGGCATAAGGTTTTGCAGCAGCTTTATCGAGATTTTTCTCAGCCACTTTCTCGTCTCCATCCGGGCATTGGTTATATGCTTTAAAACTGGTGGCAGCGGTAACATATAGCGTTAAACTTGATGCACCTTTCACCGTGATACCGCTTGTATCGGCTGTTACTTTGCCATCATCACTTACAGCCTTTGCCAGCACCTCGTAACGCATGCCCCGGCATTTGTCATCATCGGCGTAAACTATCGGATTATTTGAGTCTACATAACTTGGCTCAACATGGGCCGGCGCTTTGCCGCTTAGCTGCAATACATTTTTATTGAGTACATCTTTCTGAAAACGGAGCTGGCTGTTTGTATTTATTTTAAGGTTTAACTGTTTGGCCTTATCAGCTGTAAACCGGATCACGATCACCTTGTCAGGTGCCGAAGCAAAGATCTCACGTTTATAGTTTACACCATTAACAGCATACTTGGTTGTAGCTACCGCATTACCGATATTAAGATCACGATAATAGCTGCCGGTTTTGCCACCATTGTAAGATTGTTTAATATGCAGATCGGCCATGGGCAGGAAGCTTTCAGAATATATACCCTGCATTTTTTTGGTAAGGTCGCGCGCGGTTTGGTAATCGCCTTTAAATAGCGCCTCCCTTACCTGAGCCAGGTATTGGAATGCTTCGGGATTTACATTTTGCTTTACCGGCCCACCCGACCATAAAGTAGATTCATTAAGCTGGAGTAACTCATCATTAACGCCCCCAAAAATCATGGCACCCAAACGGCCATTGCCTATTGGCAAAGCTTCCGTCCATGTTTTGGCGGGTTGCTTATACCATAGCGTATTATTTTGTGCGCTCGCGTTAAACGCAATCAATTGCGTACATAGCGGTAAAACTACAGACAGGAGTGTTGCTTTCAGACCTTGGTTCATAAAGGAGGTTACAATTGTTTTTACAAGTATAATAATGTGCCGGCTATAAAAAATAATGCTTATTGGCATTTTTATATCCAAAACAGTTAATAGAAAATAAAAAACCCGCCTTTCGGGCGGGCCTTCCTTAGTAAGTAGTCAGTTATAGTGTATTATCTTCTTTCGTTATAAACCTGAAACTCGGCTATCGATGCCTGATGATCAGCTTTATCTATCGAGATACGAACTTTACCGGCCCATACCCTGTCGAAACGGTGTACTTTGATTTTATTGGCATTTTCACCATCAAACAATGGTTTCCAGCTTCCGTTAAGGTAATACTCCAGGCGGTAATGTGAAATATTCGGTTTTTCTTCGGCAATAACAATGGTATTCAATGCCTGATCTTTCTTAAAGTCGATCTCGTACCATGGGTTTTTAACCGTTGGGTTTGATACCCATGAACTATGAAAATCGTCATCATTGGCAAAATCCATAATGGCCGAATCATCGCTCCAGCTGGCACTTGCAGGTTGATTTTTAGCAATGTTTGATGAAATGACCGGCGCATCCAGTTTAGAAAGTTTAGCAACAGGGCCTTCGTTTTTCCAAAGCTTGCCGATCTCTTTAAGCGCGGCAAGGGCGTTATCATCAAATAAACCATCACGATTTGGCGCTACATTCAGGATAAAGTTACAGTCAACATTATTCAATGGTTTCAGGATGTCGTTAACCAGTTTAGCAGGTTCTTTAACCGGGGTTGTGGGGTGGCTTGTTTCCCAAAACCAGTTAGCCTGCAGTGGTAAACAGGCAATGGCCGGCATACGGTTATCTTTGGTTGATACACGCTGGCCTGCACCCATTTCGTAAGTTTTGATATCTGTATAGTACATACCTTCGGCGGGATATTTGGCACCGTTAAGGTCCATCACCAAACAGTTTGGCTGTAATGATTTTACCAATGTGTAGATCTCTTCAAAGGGTACATCATCATATGAGATCCTTGACCATGGTGCATCCCAACCGTCAATGATCAGGGCCGAGATCTCACCGTATTTGGTCATCAGCTCGGTGATCTGCGCTTTAACCATATCAATATGTTTAGGCGTGATCATGTTTGGCCTTAACCTGTGGTGGGTATCCAATATAGAATAATACAGGAAAACCTTTAAGCCATTAGCCCGGAAAGCATCGGCATATTCTTTAACAACGTCCTTTTTCAGCGGACTGTTCATCACATTATAATCGGTGGTTTTGGTATCCCAGATACAAAAACCGCTGTGGTGTTTGGTGGTGATACAGCCATAGGTCATATTAGCCGATTTTGCCGCCTTTGCCCACTGGTCGCAATTCAGTTTTTTGGGATTGAAAATGGTTGGCAAGGCATCAGGATCTGCCCAGTCCTGATCCATGTAGGTTGGGATGTTAAAGTGGATGAACATACCAAAGCGCAGATCCACAAATTCCTGCTGAAGCTGGGCAAGCGGTTTTACAGGCTGCTGGGCATTTTGTGCTTTTAGTGAGAGTGAAGCCGCACAAAGGGCTATAAAGCATATAGCTTTTAATTTAAACATGATTGGGTTGTTGGTTAAATTGATAAAACGTTTTAACAACGGCAATATCACATTTAAATTTAATGTTTAGATTATCGTAAATTGACATTACATTCAGCTTATTTGGCGTGGGGAAGGCTCGGCACAACAATAAAAACATGTCATTGCGAGGAGCGAAACGGGAATGAGCACAGGTGCGACGTGGCAATCGCATACAATACAGGGCGGATTTGCTTCCGTGCGATTGCCGCGCTGCGCTCGCAATGACATATTTTTATGTATATCGGCCACTAAAACAAATCCGGGTAATCCGTAATTACACCATCAACACCTAAACTTTTCAGCTGCTCAATCTCGGCTTTGGTATTTACTGTCCATGGCAATACTTTGATCTTTGCATCGTGGCATTTCTTTACCAGGTCGGCGTTAACCAGTTTATAGTCAGGACTGTAGATAAAGGGGATAAAACCCAAATCGGCCATATTATCTTCAAATGTTTTTTTGTTTTCTATAAGATAAGAGGTACGCACATCGGGGTATTTTTTGTGGATGATCTGTAGCGTACGTCTATCAAACGATTGGATCACTACATAGGGCAGGATCTTCTTTTTTATCAGGACAGCCATCAGTTTCTCCACAAACTCGTCCGGAGCCGGATTATAAATACCATCCCCGTCGGGCGAGCATTTGGTTTCGATGTTATAGAATACCGGCTTTTTGTGATTTACCTTGATGTAATTCTGTACCGAATCAATCAATTCGGACAATAGCGGCATATAGGTTTTGATCTTTTGCTGACGCGGAAATTTGCTGTATGGTTTTGAGCCTACATCATATTTCTTCAAGTCCTCATATGTCATTTTGTAGAGGATCAGGTTTTTCGCTTCTTCCTTGCTGATCTCCTTACCATCAGGCGTGAGCGAGAACAACGGATTGATGTACTCATCGTGCGATAATACCACCTGCCCGTCGGCGGTAATGTGGGTATCCATCTCCAATGTTGTAACAACGCCAAGGTCGATGGCATTTTTCATAGCCGGAATGGTATTTTCAGGCCTCAACCCCCTGCCGCCGCGGTGTGCTTCGGCACTGAATGAAGGAAAATCTGCATTTTTGAATTCCATGTTTTTAACAACCGTAAAGCCTGATAACAAGATAAGGCTTATTCCGGCAACAATGTTTAATTTATTTTGCATCTAATTCGCTTGAATATTTATTTCCGAAACGATCTGTAGCTTCAACTCTTACTTTCTTTACAGATGGTTCAAAATGGGCTACAAACAGGTGACCGGTTTCATGGGGCTCTACAAAATGACGGCCCGCCGGTAACTGATCGCCTTTATACAAACTTACCGATAAGGGATCATATCCCTTCTCTTTTGATAAAGCTCCCATTGGTTTGTCATCTAAATAATACACTACCTTCCATTGCGGATCATAATTCCAAACATTGGCAATCAGGCGCATTTGGTCAGTTAATTTCTCGGCATAAACGCTGATCTGATTTTCGGCCGGTAAGCCGGTAGATTTATAATACCATTTTAGTTCGGTACCGTTAACGGAGTACACGCCGTAACCGCGCGGGGTACCGTCAACACAGATTGGGCCCGTCCACCAACCGCCGCACACGGTGCCGTGGTTGTGCTCAAAGACACCGTTGGTAATATTGTTATCATGATAATGCGTATGGCCCGACATGATGTGTACATTACTGAATCCCTCCAGCACTTTATAAAAATCCTGGTTGTTTTTTACCTGGCTATATACGGGGATATGCAGGTTGATAACAAGCAATTGATCTTTTTTAACATATTTCAGATCCTTTGCCAGCCAGTTTAACTGATCTTCGGTGATATAGCCATCGTATTCACGTTCAACACCGAGGTAACGAACGTTGTCCAATACCACGTAATGCGCTTTACCACGATTAAATGAATAATACGTTGGCCCATAAATTTGTTTAAAAGTAACATCCGATGTTTCGTCACCACCTTGGCGATAATCCATATCATGGTTGCCTATCGCCTGGAAAAACGGAATGCCCATTTGAGCAACCGCCTCATTATAATCCGGAAAAAGCTCGTGATTGTCCCAAACGATGTCACCTACGCAAATGCCGTGTACCAACGCATTCTTCCCCAATGATTTTATGGTATTAATAGTATCAGGGACCGAGGTATCCATCATTTGTTTAACGTCCTTTTTATTTTTCACCTGCGGATCGGCCCAGATGATAAAGTGATGATTGTTGTCATCAACTTTTAACGGCTCCAGCTTGAAATCAAAATGTGAGCCGCCGCCTATGTTTTCATAGTGTTTAGCAACATTATAGTCTGTTTTAAACTCGTAGCCCGATGGGGTGCTCATGAAAATACTCTTAGCCTTTTCATTAGGTTTTAGCTCGTAGTTGCCCTTGTCATCGGTAAGCACTACCGAAAAACCATCGGATATCACAACATCTTTAATCCCTTTTTTGCCCGCTGTAACACGGCCTTTTACGGTATCGGCTGTTAGTAGTTGGGTAAGCCCATTTGCACGGAGCGAGATGAATGCGCCGCCGGTTATAAGGCCTACACCTTGTAAAAATGATCTTCTGTTCATTGGGTTATGTTTTCAAAGCTCAACATCTGTTGAGCTTTGGTAAATGTGGATGGGAAATTTTAAATTCCCCTCTTGAGAGGGGGCGCGAAAGAAATGCGTGATGGAAGGGGTGTGTTTTGCGATATGCCTATCAAAGCAGAAACACACCCCTCCCCCTCTCAAGAGGGGAATCGCGCAACCCGACGCTTTCTAATTTTGAATTGTTGTAAAACCGGTAGCTGTTTCTATCGCAGTTATCGGAGATGTAAGCGTAAGCGGAACACTGGTCACTGTTCGGCCGGTTATCCACCTTCCGGTAAGGGCATCATAAACACCACCCAACTGGCTGAATAAGCCGTCAGTTGGCAGCGGGAGCTTTGAGGTATTTGAGCCGCCGCCATAAAAACCCTGCTCTAAACGGGTTACCGGGTTAATAGTGCTATAATAATCGGTATTGGTAATGCGATAACCAATTTCAGGAGGGCCGGGCGAGTAAACAGTGCCACTACCACCATACATGATCACATCAAGCGGAACAGTTGAAGCATTAACAGTAGTACCGGCAAAAACCGCAATACCTGCAACGTTACCGCTGTTAGCCAGCAGATTTGCAGTTACGTTACCAAAATCGGCACCCGGAACTTCTGCGTACATGGTGCTGTTGATCCAGTTTGATGAACTGATATCGGTAGAACCCTTGCCCCAGATATTTTTATTACCGCCCACATAAAAGAACTCGCCTTTTTTTACCGAACCCGATGTTAAGTTAAATTTATAGGTTTTTGCCAGTCCCTGCGCCCAGCCGTTTGCTGGAGCCGGGTTAGTACCCGCGTTATTACAGGTTACTACAGCATAATTGGTTACCGAAAAGTCAATATCCTTAGTTGCTTTAAACTGGATATATTCATAATCACCATCACCGCCCGAAGGGTTTGTAAGATAACCGGTTATAATAATTGGCGACGGCTTGGTTGCCGCAAGGGTAAACACATCATCGATAGTACGAGGCCAAAGCTGCATTTTGGTATCGGTACCCGATGTTACAGCGAACGGAATGCCGGTAAAATTGGCACTGAATGGCAATTCGGTAGTTGCAAAAGCTGCATTGGCTTCCGTATGCATGGTTATTTTGCCAAAGCCGTCATTGATGGTTTTATCACCTGCGTAAGTTTCTCCCTGCTGTGGTTCCGGATCGGCAACAGCTTTGGCTATGGTAACCAATGTACCTTCGTAAACATCGGGCGAAGCCAGTAATGTGGCCGATGGGACCGACTGTACTTTGATAGGCCTGTTATCGGCAACTTTACTTACCGATGCCTCTGTTAAACCTTTAACACGCAGGCTGCCGTTCACTTTGGTGAGTGTAGCACCATCCACCTGCACCACTACCGAATCGCCGGGAACATAATTTGCTGCTGCGTTGCCTATTTCAAGAGCAATACCCCTTACTGCGCTGCGACGGTTGTTTTGAACAACAAGTACCCCAGCCGGGCAATTGCCTGCCGCCGCGTTTGAAATTACTACACCTACAATTTCCTTAGCCCCGCCCATATTGTTACTGTTCAGCGCTACATCTGTGCCTTTGTAAATTCCGCGAAGGTCAACAACAGCTATGATGGGGCTTAATGTCCCTTCGGCATAGTTATTCTTTTTACATGAATTAATACTGACAGCAGCCGTGGCAAGCACCAGTAATAAATATATCTTTTTCATTTTATGGATATCTTAGTTTAAAACCGGTTTATTATTGTTTTTGCCACCATACCTGTGTGTTGATCTCATCAGCCCCCTGTGCTGCAACTGCGGCCTTATAGCTATCAGGATTGGCCGATTGCACATAAACCGGATACTGCAGCCTGGCAGGCATAATACCGTTATTTCTTAAGCCATTACCTTTTGGCAATACAGGGTGACCGGTACGGCGATACTCAAACCACTGCTCAAAATCGGTATAAAACATCGAGTAGTATTTTTGCACATGGATCATCTCCATCTTTTCATCAAGCGGGCCGGCATTATCCCAGTTGATATCGGCAGCTGCCAAATAAGCATCAATCGAATCAGTATAAGTTGGGATCCAGAAAGTGATACCTGCTTGCACACCATTTTTATAATAAGTTGCAGCATCGCCTGCTATCCAGCCTTTGGCAGCAGCTTCCGCAAGGATAAACTGCAGTTCCGAGTAGTTCATGATATTACCCATCAGCGGGTCATTCATTAAAGTTGTAGTCGATGTGGTTGACAGAAAATAGGATTTGATACCGATGTTTTCTCCAGGTGCATAACCGCTCGGGATGCCCTGGATACCACCCTGGTAGCTTGAAATTGACCAGCGGTTGTTAGTAAGCCTCGGGTCGGCCCATTTAGCCAGATTGTTAACAAAAAACTCGCAAACGCCGGGTTGCCGCCAGTCCTGCTCACGTACGCCCCCTATAAACGGTGATGTTAAGGAGCCGGAGCCCGTCCAGCGTAACACCGCCGAATCATCGTTACTACCCATAATAGGATAAGCATCGGGATTAGTGTCAACTATCTGTTTGATCTTAGCTATTACATCAGCCGAAACATCGGCCTTTCCCGACACCCTTAATAACAACCTTAAATAAAGCGAGTTACCAAACTTGCGCCATTTTAAAGCATTGCCGTTAAATACAGGGTCGCTGCCGGCCACTACGTTTGGAGAGGCATTTAACAAGGTATCTGCCGCTTCCAGGTTCTTGAAAATATCCAGGTAAATATCTTTTTGCTTATCAAACTTAGGCGTGAAGTTTCCGTCTTTGCCTTTATTGGAGTCAAAGTAAGGCACATCGCCATAAGTATCGGTAAGCAGGGAATACAACCATGCCTGGCATATCAGCGAAATACCCATATATGTTTTGTTATAGGTAACCTCTTTGCTGGCGATGGTGTAAATATCCTTAAAGTTGGTTAACTGGGTATACCAGCCGTTCCAGGTAACATCGGCCCAGGTACGTTTTATATCATATCTGAACACCCTGCCCTCCGAGTCGCCTGCATCTACCGTAACCTGCATCAGCTCGTTATTAAAATTACGGGCGCGAAGCATATTGGTGCCCAAGGTATTTACAAGCGCAGGGGCCAGCAATTGCTGCGGCAATGCATTAGGCGTACCGTTTGGATCGGTATTAAGCCCAATAAAATCTTTTTTACATGATGACATTATGCTAACGAACAACATCATCATTGATATAAGTATATATCCGTTCTTTTTCATATTGTTAATTATTAAATGCCAATAACTATGTTAAAACCAAATGTGCGTGTTGATGGAAACTGCGCTACCTCAAACCCCTGCACTATATCGGTGCCCGAAAGGGTACCAAATTCAGGATCGAAGATTGGCCACTTGGTCCAGATGTAAAGGTCGCGGCCATATACACCTACCGTGGCGCGCTGCAAGCCAAGGCGTTTAACCAGGCGGGGGCTCAATGAATAATCGAACCTTGCTTCACGGAATTTCAGAAAGTTGGTTGAAAACGTATTGCCTTCGGCATTGTCAATACCGTAATGCGAGCGGTAATAACCGTCAATATCAGTAGCAATAACATCGTTTGGCTTGTAGCTGCCATCCGGGTTTTGAATAACACCTTTGCCAATGATACCATTGTACCTTCCCGGTAAAGTAAGCGTTGTTTTACCCTGCTCGGCCAGTTTATAGTTTGAAAGCGAGTACGATACACCGCCAACCTGTGCATCAAACAACAGGTGTAGGTTAAATTGTTTATACCTGAAATCGTGCCCCATACTTGCCTTCCATTTAGGTATGGTGTTGCCTAAGTAAACCAGGTCATCTGATAGTTTGGCAAAACCCGTAGCCGCATCATATACGATCTGCCCATCAGGTGAGCGCAAGTAACCGCGGCCATACATATCACCCATGCTGCCACCCACGCGTGCCACGATCTGACCGCCGCCGGTTGGGCCGTTGCGCAACACAACCGCGCTATCTGCAAGTTGCTCTATGGTATTTTTATTGGCGCTAAATGTTGCAGTAACATTCCAGCTAAAAACATTGGCCTTGCGGATGGGCGTACCATTCAATGAAATTTCAATGCCTTTATTGTTTACTTTACCTACGTTAATCACAGCCTGATTGTAGCCGGATGACTGATCGACAGTACGGCTCAGGATCTGGTTTTTTGTATTGCCTGTGTATAAAGCTATATCGAAACCAAACCGGTTATTGAACATCCTCGTTTCGGCACCTACCTCAAGCGTTGTAGTGCGTAAAGGTTTCAAATCTGGATTTGACAGCGTACGCGGGTTTTGCAAACCTCCTGCGTAGGTGCTGCCTGCCGATACATAGTTAAATGAGGTTTGGTAAGGGTTTGTTGTACCACTGCCCACACCTGCAAGCGATGCCCTTACTTTTACATAGTCAATAAATTTAGGCAGCTTAAACGCTTCAGAGGGCAAGAAGCTCATGCTTGCCGATGGATAAAAGAAACCAACCTGATCGGTACGGTTTGCGGTAGCCAGTGTGCTGATCCAGTCCTGACGGGCTGTTAAATCAACATACAGATAATCTTTAAACGATGTTGATAACAAGCCATAAAAGCTATTGATAGCATATTTTGATTTATATGGCAGCGTAACCAGCGGACCGGCATTGTTGGCCATTGAATACACACCAGGATATACCAGCGAGTCGGCACGTACCTCATCCCGATTATAATTATTGCGCAGCATACTACCGCCAGCAGTGGCCGAGATGTTAACATCATGTGTTATTTTCTTGTTGTATCTCAACAGGAAATCGGCACCTTGTTCTTCTGAATAAATATTTTGCGTACGGTATGAGCCTTTAGGGTATTTGGTACCAGCGTCATAAGGGCGCTGCTGCGCACGTTGCTCATAACCCATATCTAAAGTAGCACGGACCTGTATGCTAAACTCCTTTGTAACACTGTAAAGCGCTTCAACGTTGCCGGTAACCGAGTTACGGTTTGACCTGTTGATAAACTCGTACGATACCGCATAAGGGTTTTCCGGAAACGAGCTGAAAGGATAAAAAATGGCCTTACCCTCCTGTCCGTTTTTCCAGTAATTTTTTAACCAGTTTAAATCGGCGTTGGGCTGCCAGAAAATAAACCAGTACATCAGCGACTGGTTACCATAACCTGCGCCGGGCAGGTTATCACTATTCTTATTATTGTAATTTACTTTTGCGTTGATGGTTAACTTATCATTGATTTTGGAGTTAACCGATAAAGCTATACTGTTACGGGTATAACCTGTGTTAGGTGTTATCCAGTGATTGGTAACATTAGTTGCCGAAAAACGCGCAGTTGTTTTGTCGCTGCCGCCGTCAACACTTACCGAGTTGGTAAACGTTTGGCCTACATCAAAAAAATCGCGGATCTGGTTTTTGTATGGCACCCATGGTGTACGCACGGTGCTTTGCTTTTGGGTAACCGGATCAAGCTGGTAAAAAAGCTGACCGTCAAACTTTGGCCCGTGGGCCGAGCTTGTTGCGCTGGTGCTTGCGCCATCAGGCCCTGCTCCAAATGAGTAATAACGTGAGCCAGCCGTACCCTGCCCGTATTCATACTGCAGATCGGGCCAGCGGTTCACGCTTTCAAGACTGGCGTTTGAGTTAAATGTAATGCCTAAGCCACTATGCTTTTTACCCGATTTGGTGGTAATGATAATGGCACCGTTGGCACCGCGCTGCCCGTAAAGTGCTGCTGCACCCGGGCCTTTCAACACGGTTACCGTCTCAATATCTTCCGGATTGATATCATTCAGGTTGCTGCCATAATCGGCAGGCATGTTATCGCTGCTGGTACCGTAGGCAGATTCGCCGGCATTGCTTGTACGCCTGCCGCTACCCTGGTTAATTACCACACCATCAACAACTATTAAAGCTTCATTATCGCCGGTAAGGTTATTTTCACCACGGAGGATAATTTTGTTTGATCCGGCCGGGCCACTGTTTGAACGGATCAGGTTCAAACCCGCTACCTTGCCCGATAATGCATCGGTCCAGTTACCCGAAAGGGCGTTAGTTAATTGATCACCTTTAATAACCGGTGCCGAATAACCCAAACTTTTATCTTCCCTTTTGATACCAAGCGCTGTTACCACAACCTCATTTAATTTATTATCGGCAGGACTAAGCGTAATGTTTAAAACGGTATTTGCATTTGAGCTAACGCTTACATTCTGGATCCGCTTAGTTTCGTAGGATATAAAGCTTGCTTCAACTGTGTAATTACCGGGTACCACACTTAATGTGTATGAGCCATCAATGCCACTTATAGTGGTTGCACCTGCTCCCGGAATTTTCACAGTAGCACGGGGAAGCGGCTCTGATTTTTCGTCAACCACTTTGCCTTTAATGCTTCCCCTATCCTGCGTTTTTGCAATGATGAGTATATTTCGTTCGCCTGCTGCTTTGTAGGTGCAGGTAGTTCCTTTTAAAAGCAAGTCAAGCGTTTCACCTAAGGAGCGCTCTGCTTTTGCTATGTTTACTTTGCGTTTATCATCAAGCAGGCTATTGTTATAGCTGATTGATATGTCGCCTAATTTTTCAATTTGCTGAAAGGCGTCCTTTAGTGTAGTACCTTCGGTACCAAACGTGATCCTTTTGTTTATTACTGTTTGAGCCTTAGCGTTTATGCCGCCAAAAGGCAATTGTAAAAAGAACAGCATGGTTAATAACCATAACTTTTTCATATATTTACTTTAATTTATACTTGTCTAACCGTGAGTTTAAATTGTCAAAACTTGAAGCCTGGGGTTGTTACCAGCAACGTCCAGGCTTTTACCAATAGCCGGGTAAATACTATTTCATGATGCTTCCTCCTTTTTGATTATTGTTTGAAATAAATAGCTGATCGCCTTTTTGCGTGTAGCCCAATCCTGATAGCGCACTAAGGGTTTCCATGGCATCAGTCAATGTCATCCCCCTTAATTTTGCCGTAAGCCTCACATTGCCAAGGTCTGGTTCTGTAAACCTGATCTTAACGCCGTAATGATGCTCAAGCGAAGCGGCTATTTCACTGTATGTTGTATTGTAGAAAACAAATTCATTATTGATCCATGAGCTAACTGCTGATGCATCGGTATTATTGAATGTATAGATGCCGTTTTGGGTATTGATGCTGATCTCTTCGTTCTTTACCAGGTATTTAACCATTTGAGGCTGTCCGTGCACATTGGCCATTACGCCAACCTTACCGCTTTGCACGGTTACTGCCACCTTATGTTCGGCCAGGTAGGCTTTGATGTTAAATGAGGTACCCAGCACTACGGTGGTGATATCGCCGCTTTTTACTACAAATGGTTTGGCTTTATGCACTACGTCAAAAAAAGCTTCGCCATCAAGCACAACATCACGTTTTTCGCCGCCGAAGTTTTTAACGTATTTGAGTTTACTGCCACCGCCGAGATAAACTACCGAACTATCGGGGAGCATTATTTTGGAATGCTTACCATCGGCATTGCTGATCTCCTCATAAACCAAAGTTGATGACTGTTTAAAATACCTGTATCCAAACCAACCCGAGGTACAGATAAGCAGGCAGGCCGCAGCGTAGGCTATCCAGTTTAATTTAGGAGCGTGTTTCTTTGCAGATATTTGAGGTTGGGTTATATGCGCGTTGATCTTAGCCCAGCTATTTTCAACATGTTCAGGCTGTTTAAAGTAAGCTTTGGATGCCTCCAGGATCTGGATGGTTTCACTGAACTGGGCAAGGTTTTCAGGGCTTTCCTCAATCCACTCCTGTAATTGCGTTAAGCCATCATCACTGATGGTTTTCTCAAAATATTCAACTATTAAGCGGTAGCTATTATCTTCCATTAAATCTGTCTCTAAACTTAAAGACCGATTTTACGTAGCCGATACGTAGCGAAATGAGTTAAGTTTACATTAAGAAATCATTAACCCTCAGAGGTGAAATTGTGCTGCCCTTTTAGCAACTGACGAAGTTTTTTGATAGACTGATAAAGTGTGGTTTCAACCGTGCGCACCGAAATCCCCAACACCTTGGCTATTTCATTTTTATCAAGGTTATCAATGCGGCTCATGAGCAGCACCTGCCTTTGACTGGTGGGCAGGCTATCGATAAGGCTCAGTATTTTATTGTACGATTCGCGGCCCGAAAGGATTTTGAAGGGTGTATCCCTGTCTTTCAATACATATCCTTTCAGGTCGATATCTTCGATAGAATGTACCGGATCTTTCTTTTTTTGGATGTGATTTAAGGAAAGGTTTTTGGCAGCGACAAACAGGTAACTCTTTACGTTAAGAATGGCAGTATCGCGGTTATCCCACAATTTAATGAAAAGGTTTGCAGTGATCTCTTCGGCAACGGTATAATCTTTAGTGTACACTGTGCACAGCTGGCATAAAGTTTTGTAATAACGGTTAAAAAGTGTTTCAAGGGCAACGGGATCGCTTTGTTGCAAAAGCCCCATCAACGCTTCATCAGTAAGTGCAGGATACATGCCAAAGAGTTGTTTTGGCTCAAATGTAAGGTTGCTATATTAGGCTAATGTTAAGAAACCAGAAAACCTTTATTCATCGTAAAACCAATCGAAAAGTTTTCGCCTATTCTATGATCAGATTTTTTGATTGAGATGTGAGTTTCCTATACGGATTTTCAAAAAAAAGTTTCACATAATCAGTCCCGTCTACACTAAAACCCGGTGCATGTCCCCTGTTATGGATGATCAGCAATTGACTATTGGGCATATATCTCTTGATTAACTTGTTATAAAACGGCCTGCAATCAGGGTCTACGTCGCCCGCCGAGATCATCGCAGGCACTGTTGAGTAAACCGGTTGTTTTGCAACTACGGGTTCAGCCTTTACCTGCCAGCAACTGCATATAACATGGTTTACGTTATTAAACGGATATCCGGCCAGCCATGGAAGCACCGGGTGCTGCTGCGCTTCTAAAGCAGGATCGGAATAGGCTATCTGTTCTGAGCAATAAACAGAATACCTCATGCCAAGAGAAACATTTGAATCGCCATTAAAATAGCCATCAAACACTTCCTTTACGTACTTGTCCTGGCGGCCTTCAATTAAATCGATCATAACACCCGGCACAGTGCTCACCTGCCGCGAGTTCATCCTATCCACTATGGCGTCAAGCAACTCATTTTTTGTATAAATGAGGTTGGCAGTTTTATCACTTCCTTTTTCCTGGTAAGCTATGTTAAACTTCTTCCCGGTGATAGCGCTGAAGTATTGATGGAACCTCGCTCTGAGATCTTTATATTTCGTGGCCGAGGAATCCGCTTCGCAGTTATGAAAAACCTGCTCAAGCGCTTCATTGATATTAAACAAAGCGTGTTCCTCAAAATTAACGTAACCGGGGAGGGGTGAATTCAAAAGCAACGCGCGAACGCTTTCCGGATGGTTTCGCACCACAGTGAGCATCAAACCACCACTATAGGATATACCAACCAGGTTAAGCGAATCAATATTTAAGGCTAACCTTAAGTCATTTATATCTTCAGCGCTTTCGATGGTATTATAGGCTGATAAGTCGACACCCTGTTTTGTAAACCGGTTTCGGCATTGTGTAACGGCTTGTGACACCAGACTATCTTTATTTTTTCCCTCCCTGTAGCTGCGTTTAATAGCTTCTGCTACTTCCATACAATCAAGGCATGGCTGCGCCCGCTTTGTTCCGCGTTGATCAAAAGCAATAAAACCGCCATAGGCCAGCCAGCCAGAGTTATAGCTTATGCTATCGATATTAAGCGTGGTGCTATAGCCCGGTCCGCCGGTAGTGTAAAGCGTGATATTTTTGCGCGGGTCCTGATCCGGCCGGCGTACAAATAAAAACGGGACCTTCACTTTGCGGCCTGCCGGTTTATTTCTATTTTCCGGTACAACGAGGTAACCTGTTTTTAAAATAAGCCTTGGGTCTGCCTTAACCAGCCCCGGGTAAGGTTCTAATACCGGTTTATATTTCTGGCTGTATAGTTTTTGAATAAAAATAGTGACACAAAGTAAGATGACAAGGAGCTTTTTCATAACCGTTATTTAGCCTACAAAGAAAAGGATTGGCTTTACCCGCTAAAAGTAAAAAACGGACAAATTAAAATTGATGCTTCGTTATCCTTTGGCCTGTAAGGTTCATAACATCTTTATGAAAATGGCTCAAATCATAATATCCATAATCGATAGGAACAAAGTTTTCCCTGTCATTTACAAATGCCGTTAACGCATTTCTGCCCCGCATAATTGAAAAATAATTTTTAGGCGGAGTGCCAATCACCCTGTTGAAATAACGATTGATGGTTTTAGAAGTAATGAACAGCCTCTCAGCAACTTTTGATGTGTTTAATTGCATGCCGGTAGCCTGATATTCGCCAATGCTGTCGTTTACAATTTTAACATAGTGATCCTGGCTTGTCTGTTTAATGAGTTTATCTAACAGAAATGATTCAACAATGATCACACGCTCCTCAAAACTAACGGGCTGCTTTACTTTTTGAAGCAGTTCCCAGGGCAAAATCTCATTAAGGTCAATGATCTTATCAATAACCGGGACTTGATTTAAACCTAAAATGGCTTCTAAACCACCCGGATTGAATTTAACCGTGAATATATTATCGGCAGGTAGTTTGTGCCGGGTAACATCCTCATTTCTCAATATCAAAACATCTTGCTGCTCCCGTATATGATACCTCGTATTCTTCAAATCAATATAATAAGGCGAACCAAGGTTGATATAAAAAGTAGGTGTCCAGCTGGGGAACATCTTCACCGTCGAAAATTCATTCTTTATCTGCTGGATCGCTGGATCTAAAACCGACTGCGAGTAAAATTCGATATAGTTAGCTAATTCTTCGCAAGGTGCGCTGAACCTGTATATTTTACGGATATTCTGAAATATCTCAACCATACTTACTGAGGTGAACTATATCTGTAAAAATAAATTTTTTAATTAAAATATGGCACATTCAGCAAGGTAAAAGCCGGCAGATGCTATTACTGTAGAAAACAAAAATTGCTGTTATAAAGATGCTTACTTGAGTATGCTCTTTGTAACAGCAATTTCAGAAGCTGTTTAAATTTGCAAAAGCTTCATTGCCGTTGGTTTTGGTGACTGTTGCACAACATTAAAGTCAACAGCAATGAAATTCGATCTACCTGTAAACGATTTTATCATTTTAAACAGCCTCTAAGAAGCGCCATTGCCATATCTATGGCAAAAAAAACACCTCTTTTAAGGGCATGCTCACCGGCGATTGATCGGCATTAGTATCCATAATATCAGCCATGTATGCCCACCATTTTTTCATAATTGGAGCGTCTGGCAAATGATCAAGGGCTTCCTGATCTTCAACCTCCATTACACCAAAAAGCCAGTTCGTATCCTCATCTAAGAAAATAGAATAATTACTGATCCCAACATCCTTAAGCAAACTGCTCAATTCGGGCCAGATGGCATCATGCCGGGCCTTGTATTCGGCTGTCTTGCCTTCATAAAGCTTCATCTTAAATGCTACTCTTGCCATTATAAATGATATTTAAAGTCTGTTATCAAAGAGCTCAAGGCAAAAAGTTCAAAGTTATCAGAAGCTGTTTAAAAACCAATCGAAAGTTTTTTGTAGAGACGCATCACATGCGTCTCCCGGCGGACAAGCCGATTCAAAAGGCTTCTAATCCCGTCGGAAATTGCACGCGGGAGACGCATGTGATGCGTCTCTACATTTAAAAACAATCGTTTTTAAACAGCCTCTTAGTAGATTATTTACCCAATATACATAAAAAGCTTTAAGCTTATTTAACGTTTACTACATCTAATATAGGTTTATCCAATCCTGATAACTGGTCTTGTTCAGGTTTTAACAGTTCAAGTACCTCAACATCATTATAGCCTTTCTTTAACCATTCAACCGGCAAGTATAAGGTTTGCTGCGGACCAATTCCCCAGTATCTGCCCAGGTTATGCCCGTTTACCCATACCACACCTTTTCCCCAATTGCTCATATCAAGATAGGTATCTCCTACTTTATCCAGGTTAAAACCACCTTTCCTGATCACTGGCGACTCCCCATTTGGCTTTGCTGCAGAGAATTTAACTGCGTTTAAATCATGAAACGGCAATGAATACATTTTCCAGTGTTGTAATTCTGTCCCGTTTAAAAGCACCTTTTCGGTGATCCCTTTTTTATTCTGCAAAAGATATTTGCCAAAATTGATGCGGCCAAGGTTTTCAACCAAAATATCAAGCGTTACTTTTCCGGCAGGCAATTTCAAGTACAAACTATCCTGGTTAAGCCTGCGGTCAATCGTTCCCGCTTTTTTACCATTGATCATGATCACTGCGTAGTCCCTCAGTTCTTTAAGCTTTAGCTGTCCGCTTTTGCTTCCGTTTAAAACGGTGCGGTACAACACGAAACCGTAATCCTGGTGCAGATCTTCAAAAGTGAGCGGGGTGATATTTTCCTTAGCCTCAGGTAAAGTATTTAATAAGCTTACCGATTGCGTTAGTTTAAAAGCAGGTATGGTAATAGCCGGTTTGGCCGCCGGTACATCAGGCAATTGTACACCGGCAGGTAAATGCTTTTGGATCACCTGTCTGAACTGCATAAACTTTGGTGTAGCATTCCCGGCCTCATCTAAAGGCGCATCATAATCATAGCTGCTTGTTTGCGGCTCATAAGGTGAGGTATCTTTAAAGTTAGCACCATTCATGAATGCACGGGTTGTACCGCCGTGAAACATATACATATTAATAGAGATTCCGGCGGCTAATACAGAATCAAGCCTTTTGGTATAGCGTCCGGCCGGAACGGTGTGATGAGCTGTGCCCCACCAGTCAAACCAGGCCGGGTACCACTCGGCTATATAATAAGGGCCTTTCCCATCATGATTTTCATTGATGATCTTTTTCACTTTTGCAGGATCATCAATGCCATTAACAGCAGGCAGCAATCCGGGCAAATGACCGTTTACCAAATCAGGGGCAGGGTCGCAGGTATACAGTAATCCGTCAAAACCGGCTTCTTTAAATAGTTTCTGATTAATGCCCAAATACTCCTTATCACTGCCATATGAGCCGTATTCGTTCTCGATCTGCACCATCAGGATATTGCCGCCATGATTGATCTGCAACGGGGCTAATTGCCTGCCCACCTCTTTGATGTAGGTTTGGTACTCTTTAAGATATTGCGCTTCTTTACTGCGTACCTCCAGCCCTTTTTCGTTTTGCAGCCAGTAAGGGTATCCGCCAAACTCCCATTCGGCACACACATACGGGCTTGGGCGAAGGATTACCCAAAGGCCCTCCTGCTGTGCTATACGCACAAATTCGGCCACATCGTTATTCCCGGTAAAATCAAACTTGCCTTTTTGGGGTTCGTGCAGGTTCCAGAACACATAAGTGCCTATGGTATTTAAACCCATGGCCTTAGCCATTTTCATTCGCGCCCGCCAGGCTTCGCGCGGCACCCGCGGATAATGCATCTCGCCCGAGATCATCTGGAAAGGTTTCCCATCAAGCAGGAAAGCTTCATCGCCCAGTGCAAAAGTATGTTTGGGCGCTTGGCAAAAGGCCGTGACACCCATAGCCACAAATAATGTTAAAAAAGATATAATATTTTTTTTCATGGTCTTCCTATCGCTTCCGCGTTTTTGCTGTTGTAATAGTTTTGATGAGCTTATTTTTTAAATACATCCAGGTTCCATTTGTCTACCCAGTTTATTTCAATATCATCACCTTTAAAATTGATAGGAAGCCACAGATAACGACCATCGATAGCATCTTTGGGCGTCCATTTATCAGCTATAAATATAAAAGCATCCTTTTTACCGGCTACCGGCAGCACGTGCGTACTTTGACCGCCATAAGTTATCTTGCTATCCGGTCCCTGGCAAGGATTACCGTGGTAGGTCCACGGCCCCCAGATTGATTTGGCACTAAACCAACGGGCAGCATTAGGCGCCCAGCCTGTACAACCCGAACCGATCATGTAATAAATTCCATTGCGTTTAAATAAAGCGGGTGCCTCGGTTTGATGGCCTATATATATGCGGATAAATTTTCCTGTATGACCTGTATAGTCGGGCGTTAGCTCAGCGAGGTCAAGCGTGAAGTTTTCTTCGGATGAAAAAACATGGTAAGCCTTGCCGTCATCGTCAACAAACACGGTCATATCGCGGGCCATTTGGCCTCCCGGTAAATCGCGGCAAAAAAAGCCATCGCTTTTATTAGCAGGCGCAGCACAGTTTACTTTATCGCCTTCGGGAGTGAGTGCCGGATAAAACGGCATCTGCCCCGGATTTGGGCGATAGCTTTTAATGAATTTATACGGGCCCGTTACCTTGTCGCTTACAGCAACCCCGGCGCGGGCCGCGCTGTAGCCTTTGCCCAATAGCTCAAGGTGAAACCACATTACATACTTTTTTGTCTTTTTATTATAAATAACCTTTGGCCGCTCCAAAATGCAACCTTTTGCAATGTCGTTTGCCGTATCGGGCGAAACACTCAGGGAAATCCCTTCATCCTTCCAGTTATACAGGTCTTTTGACGAATAACAATGAACCCCCACCATTGCCCTGTTACCCGCATCGCCGGCAATTTTGTGTTCACCAAACCAGTAATAAACTCCGTTATTATAAAGGATGCCACCCCCATGGGCGTTGATATGTACCCCTTTATCATCGGGCCAGATAGCACCGGGGGTAAAACTGGTTAATTTAGTTTGTGCCTTGCCAATGATGCTGAAAAGCAAAAATGCCGGCAATAAAAATCGATAGTATTTCATATAAAGATGTTTATGTTATTTCCTGATATCAAGTGCATGATCGGCCGGCGCATCTTGTCCGTTCCAGATTTTTACGGCCGTCCATGGTTCGGCAGCGTCTGACCAAAACGGATCTGTTTCGGGTAAGCCTAATGGTACAAAGACATTGGCACAGAAATAAAGACTGCCTGTTGTAATATAAAAATCGGCCAGCCCCGGTTGCTTGCCATATAACCCCATATTAAGCCAGCCATCCGCAGTAAAAGTTTGCGGTGCACCAAGCGTTTTTTTGATCATGGCTGTTAACGCACACCTTACCTGCGCAGGTTTCAGGCTTGCAGGCAATTGTTTTTTGTAGGCGATATTGGCCAGGTGATGAAAAGCACCGCCACGATAAACTATTGAGCGGCCAATAACCGGATAGCTTCCATCGGCATTAATGAGACGCTCGAGCACTTCGGCGTAACGCTGGCCAACGGCAAGCTCCCGCTGTTCTTCACGTGCATAAGTTTTCTTTTTAGCATTAACCTCCTCCAATATGGTGCTTAGGTTAGGGTGGATCACGATACTATTGTAATAGTCAAGATGAAAGCTCATCCCATCCGAATACATGCCATCGCCAACATACCAGTGTTCGGTAAATTCGCGGATGCCGTATTCAACTCTTACCGGGTCATAACCCAGATCATATTTGCAAAAAAACGCTTCAATCATTCCCGAAAACAGGATCCAGTTGGAGTAAACCGGAACAGTTGCGCGAGTTGTCTTCATTACTTCAACCACTTGTTTTTTGGTAGTTTCATCAAGATGCTCCCATAACCAGGGGCTTCTTACCAATGCAAAAGCCACAAACGATGCATCAACCAATGGCTGCCCCCCGTTCCATTGCAGGTAATCTTTGGCCTGCGGATTAACTGCATTAGCGATAGCCTTTAAAGACCAAGCCCTGTATTGCTCACGAAGTTTTACTTCAACAGGATCACCGCCCTCCAATTGCAGCCATGGCGCTATGCCGCTTAATGTGCGGCCAAAAGCTTCCAGATACCCCACCTTGGCCCGACTTTCCTTATTGTCGGCCCTGTCAGATAACTCCATGGGCATTTTTTCCTTAAGCTGATCGGCTGCGAGGTTGCTGATAACCGGGCGGGCTACCTTATCCATGTAGGTTAACCACAATTTTCTGTCGGGCACTTGCGCAGTATTTTTTTTGCTTTGGGCCGATGCGCAAAATGGCGTACTTATTAATATAAAGTAAAATATGAGCTTTTTCATCCTGGCTATTTGTTTATCTGTTACGTTTTAATGAGGTATAACTTAGTAATCAGGAAAATCTCTTTTAAAATCAATAATAGACACGAGGCACCTAACGGAGCCTCAAAGCTTCCATTTTTGTTTCCTATAAACACGATACTCCTCCGGAGTGTCTTATCAATTGCTTTAAACTCCGTAGGAGTATCGTGTTTATAGCCATTTTAATCCAATATATTGGCTCCGTCAGGTGCCCCGTGTTTTAAAAGTGATTTCCTTTACTCAGTAATTAATTATTAAGGGTGTCCACTCCAACACCTGTACATCAGTAGGCGGAATACTGGCTTTCCCTTCACCATCAACCTGGGTTACTTTTTGTACAAATAGGCTCAGCACCTTTTTATCTTTCCATAACTCGGTGTCATAAGTCGGTTCCCACTCTCCTACTGATTCAGAACTTAAATCACTAACATGCCAGCTTCCATGCTGCAAATTGCTATTTACAGCTACTGAAACTTTATCGCCTCGTTCTGCGTCTCTGAAAATAATTGCAGCTGATTGTTTGCCATCCTTACTCCAGGCTATAATTTGCGGGCGTGATATCGGGATACGTTTAGTACCGGTTCCGCCAAGACTGAATGCCGTTTTTCTGAAACCAAGATCAACTGACTGCCAATTATTCCCGGTTTTAAATACAATATGATATTGCGGTACTGCCGTACTGCTGTCGCGCCAATAAGTTGCGATAAACGGATTACCTTTATCATTGGCAAACATGGATGTTTGATTGATCAGTTCGCTGTTCTGCGGTATTTTACAAGCATACTCAGCATTAGCTGCATTAATTGGAAGCATATATTTTTCGCCTGTAGATTTTTCCCAGGTTAAACCGCCATCGTTTGAGCGGGCATAACACATATCGTGATTACTTGCCACATCCGGCGTTTCGCGCCATACCCACGAAATATGGATAGTTCCTTTTTGATCAATACACATTTGCCAGTAAGCATTGCGTTTACCCTCCCCATCTATAAGATTTTGTTGGATATTAATCCATTTTTGAGAGGCAATACTATATCTGTTCATTACCAGGTTACCGTTCCCCGAGCCACCATCGCGATATACAAATAGCAGATCGCCGCCAGGTAAACGATAAAACTCAGGGTAACTTACCTTGTTTTCATGAATCCCGGTCATGCTTTTTGGCTCCGACAAAATAAGACTACCAGGCTTAATGCTTTTAGCATAATTCAATGCCTGGTTATGATGCCCCCAGGCAACGTGCAAATACCCGGCACCATCAACCATTATGCTGATATCCTTATGGGCGTCGGCGGCATCAGCTTTGTATTGTGTAGTAACAGTATCCCATTTAACCGCCCCGCTTTTTCTTTTCGCTAATACCAATACCTGGTAGTTATTATAAAAAGCGGCATATTGTTCGCCCTTAAAAGTAACAAGCGAATTTTTCCGGAATACAACCGTATTAACCGAGTTATTTGCCCAACCCGCACCTATAGTACTGGCGGTTACTTTACCAGATTGTGCTGCTGCCCGCACGGCGCTGCAAAGCACAATACATAATAAAAGTTGATATTTTAAACGGTATAGCTTCATAAAAAGTAAAAGTAAGGGCAATAAATATTGCCCTTACTTTTTATTTGTGTTTTAATTAATAACCTGGATTTTGCTCTAACACTGCATCCTTGTTCAACTGTATTTCAGATAGCGGGATAGGCAGTAACAGATTTTTTGCCGAGATACCCGTTGTGGGGTGAACGGCATCATTACTGTTTAACCTTGTAGCCCTGTCAACCAGCGTGCCTGTACGCATCAGCGTTTGCCGACGGTTTTCCTCGCCTACCAGTTCCCTGGCGCGCTCATCAAGCACAAAATCAAGCGTTATTTGTGCAGCTGTTACCTGTGGTGCATTGGCCCTTGTTCTTAAAACATTAATGGAAGCTGCTGCCTCAGCAGTTTTACCCTGTTTAAACTGTGCTTCGGCAAGGAGCAGATAGGTTTCACCAAGGCGCATCATAATAAAATCCTTGATCATAGCGTAACCAAATGTATCGTTGGGATCAAAAGCCCCCCATTTAGTTGTACTTGGACAAATCCTGAAAGCGGTATCTGCGCCTGCAAAAGGCACTTTTTTACCCAGTAATGCAGGGAAGGCCGGATCATTATAATAGTACTGTCTTTTAATACTGTTTTCTGAATTACGAAGATCACCCTGCGGATACAGGCCGTAAAGCACCCAGTTGCTCAATCTCAACCTGGCAATACCACGACCGCCCAGCGAGTCGCACGGTAACATGCCCGGGATAGCATAATAAGCCGCACCCCACACCCGGCGTTGCTGGGCGTTATCTACGTTGCCGCCAACTACTACCGATGGGTTTTCCTGCTCAAGTACCCAGATAGCTTCTGTATTTCCCTGCGCGCGGCGCTCGTTACCATACACAAACATGTCTGAATAGTAATCGCCTGCACCGGCTGCCCTTACACCATAGCGGGCTTTGATCAGGCTAAATTTGCCGCTGTTAATAACAGCCTGGGCCTGTTGCTCGGCAAGGTCGTTTTTACCCATACGCAGGTAAGCTTCGGCCAATAACTGCATGGCCATATATTTATTGGCCCTGCCCACAGGCTTACCCTGGGAGTTGGTTTTAGAGGTACCTGCAGTCAGATCAGACAGGTTAGTACTTGCATAGTTAAGGTCGCTTAAAATAAGCGCATTTAAATCATCAAGCGATGCGCGGGTAAAATTCGTTTTTGGAACAGTTAAAGCATGATCGGTAAGCGGAACCCGCCCAAATAACGTAACCAGGTTATTGTAGGCATAAGCCCTGAAAAACTTAGCCTCGGCCTCAACCTGCTTTTTACCTACTGGCCCTAATAATGTATTTGATGGGTTTTCGGCATTATCAATTATAATATTAGCGTTATTGATAAGGGCGTAGTATTTGCCCCAGATATAATTGGCGGCAGCATCCTGTGATGTTAATACACTATAATTGTAGTAAGGCACCTCAATACCTTCTTGCTGTATTGTAGCATTCGCCACATCGGTACCTACCTGCCAAACACTTGGCCAGCCCTGCCGGCTTGAATAGGTTAGGATACCGGTTTCAAGATTGTATAAACCTATTGCTGATGCCTCCATACCCAACGAATCGGTAACAGTAAGGGGGGTATATGACGAATATGGCTTTTCGTCGAGATATGATTTTTTGCAAGATGCAAACGCTGTTAACACCCCTGCAAAGAGTAATATTGCTGAATAATTTTTCATGTCTTTTACGGGTTCTTTATTTTAAAGAAATATTAGCACCTAAAATGATTGTACGGGTTTGAGGATAATTATTTGTCCAGTCGCCCGATCCTCTGGTTGAGTAACTGGCCTCAGGGTCCCATCCTATCCAGTTGGTAAAAGTTTTCAGGTTACGGCCGCTCAAATAAAAGGTTAAACCGCTTATGCCTGCTTTATCAAGCAGTCTTTGAGGAACTACGTAGCTAAAGGTCACATCTTTAATGCGGGTATAGCTGGCATTACGCGGATAACCATAACCACGTGTATTGGTATAAGTTAATGACTGAAATTCGTTACTGTTGTTGGTTGGCGTCCAGTAACCAACCTCTGCAGGTGTATTTCTTCTGCCCGATTCGTCGGCATAATTTAAATCGGCATTGTTTTTTAGCATGCCCTGTGCCGTTTGAACAAAAATGCTCAGGTTAAAATTCTTATAATGAAAAGTATTGGTTAAACCACCGGTCCATTTAGGATCTTGCTGGCCCAATACAACCCTGTCACCATCGGCAGTAATTTTACCATCGCCGTTGATATCGGCAAATTTCAAATCGCCGGGCTTAGCAACCGGATCCTGTTTAGAAGGATCTTCGCCCGTTTGCCAAACACCTGTCATTTTGTAATCATATATCACATTGATGGGTTTGCCGATAAACCATTTGTTACCGATATCATCTTTGCCATCGCCATAAAGTGCAACAATTTTATTTTTGTTTGATGCAAACACGATAGTACTTTCCCATCTAAAATCCCTGCCGTCGATATTGCGGGTATTTAAGGTTACCTCAATACCTTTATTAGCCACTTTACCAATGTTATCAACTACCACATTATAACCGGTTATCAATGGTAACGCGCGGTTAAGCAACAACCCGGTTGTTCTTGAATCATAATACTCAACGGTACCGTTAATGCGGCTTTTCAACACAGAAAAATCTGCTGCGATATTGGCCTGGTTAGTACTTTCCCAATGCAGGTTACCATTACCAAGGTTACTGGCCTGTATACCTACCGAACTTACCCCATTAAACGGAAACCTTACGGTACCATCAGAGGTGATGGTTCTGTATACACTAACAGCTTCGTTACCGGTTTTACCGTATGATGCCCTAAGCTTTAAGTTGTTGATCAACTTTGAGTTTTTTAGAAAATCTTCATTAGATGCATTCCAGCCGAGTGCTGCTACAGGGAACCAGCCATATTTTGATGTATTAGCACCAAACACAGATGATCCATCGCGCCGTACAGTGATAGTTGCTAAATAACGGCTGTCATACGAGTAATTTAACCGCGCCATTTGCGAATTAAGCGCATACCTGTCTGAATAGGTACCCGAAAATGAATTATTTACCGTTGCACCTGATACCGTTGCACCAATACCAACCTGGTTAAATGACAGCTCATCATTGATATAACCTGTACCGGCTATACCCGAGGTGAAGTATTTACGCTGCTGGGCACTGTACAATCCGGTAAAATCAATCCGGTGCTTGCCAAAATCGCGGGTGTAAAGCAAAAGGTTATCAAGCGTGTAGCTATTAGTTTCTGAACTTAATGCAGCGGCCGAGCCTAAAGGCGTATTTGCCAAACGACCGCTGTAACTGTCAACGCGGGTAGGTAAATATGTGTAGCCGGCATTCAGGCGATATTTTAAACCTTTAAGCACACCACCAAACTTCACTTCGGCATAACCGTTGCCACTGATGTTTACGCTTCGGTTTATCTGATCGGTAGTTAAGCCGAGCAGTGGGTTGGTGTATAATTGCTCCGGTGCCATTGGGTAAATAGTGTAAGTACCATCGGCATTGTACACGTTACCATAAGGGCTCATGGCTGTGGCATTAAGTAAGTTTGCCCTGCCGCCGTCATAGTTGTTATTAGCAAAATACAAATTGGCACCTACGCTCAGGAAACTGGTTACGTTTACATCTAAGTTTGAACGTACGCTTGCACGGTTATATTGGTAGCCTTTTATTACACCTTTTTGTTTCAGGTAATCACCTGATAAAAAGTATTTAACATCTGGTGAGCCACCTGTTACACTCAGGTTATGATCTTGCATAAAACCTTGCTGGGTAACTTCCTTCACCCAATCAATGGTGCGCCCTGCCGCGTAATTTGCCCTTTCAGTGTTATTATATACCGGCTCCGGAAATTGCTGGGTAAGGTGATTTTGCGACTCGTAATCAAGAAACTTTTGTGTAAACGAAGCCGGGTCGCGCGGTTCAAGAATATGACTAAGGTTTTCATAACCCGCGTAACCATTGTAGCGGATAACCGGCTTACCGGTAGTACCACGTTTTGTAGTGATCAGGATAACACCCTGCGAACCGTTAGCACCATAAATAGCCACGGCCGATGCATCCTTCAGGATCTCCATAGATGCTATATCGTTTGGATTAATATCATTAAGTGAACCGCCGCTTTTGGTGAGCGGTATTCCATCAACCACCACAAAAGGGCCCGAAGCAGCGGAGATTGAATTTTGCCCCCTTACAGTAACAGATGGCTGGCGGCCTGGTATAGAAGACGAAGTTGTTACAGTAACACCCGCAACTGCTCCTTCAACGGCCTGCAGCACATTGGTAACAGGTAATTGCGATAAGCGGGTTTTAGGTACCGTTGTAACAGAACCTGTAACATCCGATCTTTTCTGAGTACCGTAACCTACTACCACTACTTCATTAAGCTGCTTGTTGTTATCTTCAAGTACTATGTTTAATGTGGCGGTGTTTTTAGTAACTACTATGGTTTTGGGAACCATGCTTACAAACGAGATCCTTAATGTTGAGCCTTCGGCTACTTCAATTTTAAAAGCACCGTTAGTATCAGTTGTAGTTGCCTGGGTGGTACCCTGAATGTTTACAGTTGCCCCCGGCAGTACACTACCTGTGGCATCTTTTACAACGCCTTTTACATTGATTTTTGTTTGTGCGCTGGCCACCTGCGTAATGCCTGTCAGCATTATCATCAAAAGCCATACGGAAAAACTGTTTAAGAGAGTAAATCTATATTTCATAATTTAATTGGGTTTATTGGGTTCATTTGATTTAGGAATTCGGGTAATAAGCCGAGCTTATCCCGGGCGGTTTAACACCACAACAGGAGTTATCCAATTGTGCATTTTTGAAATTCTCATAGCATTTGTTTTCGTTTATAATTTGCCGGCAATAAAAAACAGGTGCTGATCATTGCCTGTCGGTTGAAACGAAATAAGCGGAATTTGGCATTACGAGAGAGGGGTAAAACTATAAATTGCCGGGGTCAAAATATACAAAAACACGCCTGTTTGATAGTTTTTGTAGAATACGCGAGAAAATAAGTGTCAAATTCACTCTTATTTTTTTTCAAACATACTTTTCCCATAATGATTCATCTGCCAGATGAAGGCAGGATTATTTAGAAGAGTTTTTTTCAAACTCGTTCATCCGGTACGAAATTTGAAAACTGGCGCGGTGTTTTTTGATAAAATCAGAAGGGTTGCTGCCGTATTGCTTAAAGAATTGCTCGCGAAAATATTTCACATCGCTGAAGCCAACCTGAAACGCGGCCTCGTTAACATTACAATTGGTTTGGATCAATAATTCGGCAGCTTTACGCAGGCGCACAAACCGGATAAAATTATTGACCGATTGCCCCGTGATACTTTTAAGCCGCTTAAATAACGTAGCATAGCTTATGCCTATCTCTTTTGCCAGCACATCTACATCAAACTGATCATCAGTAAAACGGTGCTCAATCACCGAAATACAATTATTCAGAAAATCTTTGTTTTGCTGAGATATACTCCGACCGCTACTTCTTTTGGTTACCTCTTTATAAAAATAGTTTTGAAGTTCGGTTTTATTGCGCAGCACACTTTTTACGCGTGCAATAAGCAATTCTTTATCAAAAGGCTTCCGTAAAAAATCAATAGCGCCTTCTTCCATACTTTTCAGCATGATATCGGGCGTTGTATCACCTGTTAAAAGAATAACAGGGATGTGGTTAATGGCCTGATCTTCCTTTACAATCCGGCACAGATCAAGCCCGCTGATACCATCCATTACAATATCGCTTATAATTACATCAGGGATGTGCTTTTTAATAAGTTCAAGGCCCGTTGCTCCATTTTGAGCCTCAATTACATTGTACCCGGGGGTAAAAATCTTTTTGATATATGCACGGATCTGATCATTGTCATCAATTACGATAAGGGTATGCCTGGCCGAACTAAATAATTCTGATGCTATCAAACCTTCTTCTTCGGGGATGACATCTTTGTTGTTGTCATCAATAAGCTCATTTACGTAGGTATAATCCGGCACAAGGTCTTCAGTTATGATATCGCCGGAAAAATGGGCCTTCCCCTTTGGCAAAGCAAGCACAAATGTGGTACCACCATCCGGATTGTTAAAGTAACTGATGTTGCCTTTATGACTTTCAATAAAAACCTTAACCAGGTATAAGCCAATACCAAAACCCTTGCGGAAATAGTTTTTATCCTTGCCCTGGTAAAATTTATCGAATAGCCTGTCCCCGGCCTCTGCATTTATGCCTACGCCATTATCAATCACCCTAAAATACACGTGAACATCGTCCTGCTCAATTATAATACGGATAGAACCATGGTCGGGAGTAAATTTTACAGCGTTCGAAATAAGGTTAAACAGCGCTATTTCTATCTTTTCCAGATCACAGTATACCTCAATGTTTTCAGCCCCGCGCTCAAGAGTATAAGTAAGGTGCTTAATTTTAGCCTGCTGAATAAAGCATGAATAAACCTCGTTACACAGGCTCACAAAGTTTAGTTTGCTCACTTTCAGCTGCGCGTTTTCACTTTCCGTTTTTCTGAAAAGGAGTAAATGATCAACCAAACCAAGCAGGCGGCGCGCATTGCGGTAAATTGTGCTCAGCTCTTCAGTATTACCTTTACTTTGATTAAGGAGGTCTTTTATCGGGTTAATAATAAGCGTTAACGGCGTCCTGAACTCGTGCGACACATTGGTAAAGAAAGTCAGTTTCTTTTCATTAAGTTCCTTTTCCTTTTCAACCTGCAGGTTGGCCAGCTTTACTTTAAACCTGAGGCGGGCCTGATTTAACCTGTACCTGTAAAATGCGTAACCTATAGCTATTATTAATGACAGATACACCAAAAAGGCCCACCATGTGCGGTACCAGGGAGGTAAAACAATTATCTTAATAGCAATAGGCGCAGCTGTCCACTGTCCTTCTGTATTTGTAGCCCTTATCTTAAGGATATAAGTACCCTCGTTAAGGCGGGAAAAATAAGCCGACTTTAGTTTACCCACGTAATTCCAGTCATGATCCCAGCCTTCGAGATAGTAAGCGTAAGATATTTTTTCAGGAAAAGAGTATTCAAGTGCCGTATAGCTAACGTTTAGTGTAGCCTGGCTAAACGGGATGGTCACTTTTTTTAATTCATTTAACGGCTGCCCCTGCTCATACGCACTGTCGAGCTCAATTGATACGTTGTTTATTTTAAAATCAGAGAGCATGAGCCTGGGCTGGTGTGCATATGGGGCAATGCTATCGGGCGAGAAAAGGTTAAACCCTTTTATACCGCCGAAAAGCATTTTACCGGATGCCAGTTTCAGCGCCGCATTATAATTAAACTGGTTGCTTTGCAATCCGTCGGATGCATTGTAATTGGTGATCTTTTTTGTTGTTACGTTAAAATTAGAAAGACCGTTATAAGTACTGCACCATAAATTGCCTTTGTTATCCACCAATATGTTCAGGATAGTATTGCTGGGTAATCCTGCCGATTCGGTGTATCTTTTATATTGATGGCTGTTGATATCATATTGCAGTAAGCCCCCGCCTTCGGTACCAACCCAAAAATTGTGTTTATTATCTTCGGTAATGGCCCTGATAGCTTGCCCAATAAAATAAACCTGGTGTTTTTTATGCTGAACATCAATTTTAACGAGACTGGTATAATTTCCGGCCCATAAATTACCAGCATGATCCTCAAAAAGCGCATGGATATTTACAAGGCTGTTATCAAAAAGTTCAAACTGATCTTTAGCGCGATTGTATAAAAACAAAGCGCCACCCCAGGTACTCCCGGCCCACAACCGGTGACTGGAATCTTCGTACAGTTTCCAAAAATTCCGTTCCTCTTTTTTATCTACCGGGTTATAGCAGTTATAATGTTTAAACTGCCCGGTTGCATTATCAAATGCATCAATGCCCCCGTTAAAGGTTGCTACCCATATTTTGCTGGTATAATCGTTTAAAATACTTACAACAAAATTGCTGCTTATGGTTCCCGGAGTATTTTGATGTGTATAAGCTTTAAATGTATTGGTGTGGGTGTTCCAGTAATTTAATCCGCCGCCATCGGTACCAACCCAAACATTGTGTTGCTTATCTTCACAAAACGACAGGATAAAATTATTGATGACGCTATTTTTATTAAAGGCATCATGTGCAAATAAATGAAATGATGCCGGCTTGCGGTCAATAATGTTTACTCCGCCCCTTAAGGTAGCTACCCAAATGCGGGATTCATCGTCCTCATAAACAGCGTCGACCGCACCGCTGCGTAAACTATTGGGCGTTTCGCCGGCAGTGATATAAGTAATGTTGTTAGTAGCAGGATTCCAAACCTTAATGCCCCCGCCATTTGTGGTAACCCAGATATCGCCGTTTTTTGTGGTAGCCAGGTTAAAAATGCTATTACCTGATAAATTATTAATTCCTATATCAAGCTTCGTTGTTTTCAGGGTGATGGGATCATACATAAACAATTCGTTGCCCAGGCCGGCAATTACCTTCCCTTTTCCATCAATAGTTATACAACCAGCATTTGCCAGTTCGGGCGCTACTATTTTTATCTTGTCGGTAGCCGCATCGTACCTGCCAAGTCCGGCTCCGCTAACCAGCACCCAAACCGTACCCCGGCTATCCATCCGGGTGGCAAGCGTGTTAAACCGCGGTTTACTAACATCATAAAATATCTCTTTGCCAATAGTATCAGTTTTACCAAATTTCAGGAATCCGTATGTACCGTTAGTAGCGAAGATATTCCCTGCCCGGTCGGCAACTATTTCGTTGATGTTAAACTTAATTTTAACCGTCTGATGTTTTTCATTGTAACAATAAAGTGCGTGAAAGCGGGAATCAGCATAATCAAAATACATCAGTCCTTTTTCAGTCCCTACATATATTCTTCCGCCGCAGGCGTTGATGGATTTGATGTGATTATTGACAAGAGAATTTTTATCATCCCAGATGTTCCGGAAAACTTTAAAAGCGTAGCCGTCATAACGGTTAAGCCCGTCATAAGTCCCCATCCATATAAAGCCATATTTATCCTGCGTTATGCAGGTTACAGCATTATTTGAAAGGCCATCTTCAATACCTAAATATTTAACCGGAAACTCAGGGCCTTTTGCAAAGGTTGCCAAACACAAGCACAAAAAAGAAATAAGCAAAAAGGCCTTTAATCGCTGAAACATTAGCCGTATAATCAATAACTGGTTGCTTTCAAAGGTATCAAAATGTAACAGGCTTTCATTCGCAAATTTTATCTTGTTTTTGTGCGGCGGCTATAACTACGTAGCAAAAGCCAATTAAAAGCACGAAGAAATAACGCAGCCATTAACGACATATAATTAACAATTAATTATATTTGGGAGATTATAAACCGGTTCTTAATAAACATTTGTTGTACGCACCCATCACCCAAAAAGTGGACACGCAATTATCATTCATAATTAAATGATTGCATAACTACGGCGGGTGATGCTATTTATTAAAAACATTTGATTAAACATTTACCTGCATTGACTAAGTATTTATTTGTTTTTTATTTGTGCCTGTGGGGCCTCACTTCACGTGCGCAAAATGTACTCAGGATTGATAAAAATATTCAGCAACACAAGTTTACCCTCAACGAGGTAAAATACCTGCAGGATAGTACCGGGCAGCTCACATTTCAGGATATACAGAAAATGAGTTCGGCCTTTACCGAAAACAGCTCATATTATCCCAGTAATCATCATAAAAACTCTACATACTGGTTCCAGGTGCGGATGTATTTCAGCGAGCCGCTAAACAACAACAGCATCATTGAGCTATTTGATCAAACCACCGACGAGGTAACGGCTTACATGCCCAACACAGCGGGTGATTACATCAAAAGTGAATCGGGTGCTAATCTTGACTTTAGCAGCAGGCTTTTTCATCATAAAAACTTTGAATTTTTAATTGGCGATACCCAACCCGGCTATCATACCTATTATTTCAAGATAAAATCACACAATGCGGTTAACGTTATTATAGTTTATCGTACCATTAATTACTTCATCCATTATGCACTTAATGAGTATTTAACTTACGGCCTGTTTTATGGCATGATCCTTATTTTTTGTTTCCATAACCTGCTCATGTTCCTGGCGGTTAAAAAGAAACAATACCTGTACTACGTATTTTACATATTAAGTGTGGGCCTTTATGAAATGAGTGCCGATGGCATTGCATTTCAGTATTTATGGCCGGGAACCCCGGGCTTAAACCACTACGGAAACGGCATTTCCCTATATTTTATAAGCATTTGCGCACTGGTATTCAGCAAGGAGCTACTACAGGTTAAAGACAAAGCTGCGCAATTTAACAGGGCGATCAATTATGTGATATTGCTGCGCACTGTTTACTTTTTATATTGCCTTATCTTCAACAAATCGTTGTTTGTATACAAGTTTGTTGAGGTAATTCCGTTGTCGCTGGCCTTTGCTACCGGTCTTTATATTTATAAAAATGGCTATAAAGCAGCCCGTTTCTTTGTTTTGGCTTATTCGGTGCTGTTTGTAGGTTTTATAGTTAAAGCGCTTACCGCCCTTGGCTATACCTATTTTTTACCGGCTCCAATAAGTTACTACAGCCTCAGTTTTTGCTTTATTATTGAGATGGTACTATTATCCTTTGCCATTGGCGACCAGGTAAGGGTTTTACGAAAAGAAAAGGATGCGGCCCATGAGGAAACCATACGACAGATGCAGCTGAACAGTCAGCTACAGGATTCGATCAATGAAGAGCTGGAACGGCAGGTGCGGGTTCGCACGCGTGAATTGGTCGAAAAATCGAACGAGGTAAGGCAACAAAGCCAGATCATCGAAAACCAAAACACGGAGCTATTGAAGGCCAACCTGCAATTGGAAAAACAAGCCGGCGAAATATTAAGGATGAATGTTTTACTTGAAAAAGACAACGTTCAGCTAAAAACTAATATTGAAAAAGTTACCGAATCGCGCGCGTTATCTACCGAGCTGGGCTATGAGGAATTCAGTGCCAAATACCCCGACCAGGAAACCTGCTTTAAATTCCTGTCGGCTTTAAAATGGAAGGATGGCTTTATTTGCACCCGGTGTTCAAATACAACCCATTGTGCCGGACGACTGCCTCACAGCCGTCGGTGTACCAAATGCAGTTATGAAGAATCGGCACTGCATAATACCATATTTCAAAATAGCCGAATTCCCATCAACAAGGCATTTTATCTTACATATCTGATTTACAGCACCAACGGTACTATCTCATCGCACCAGCTTTCCGAAAAGCTCGATATCAGGCAAAGCACCTGCTGGACCTATGCCATCCGCATAAAAAAGGTACTGCAGGAAAAGAAAAAATCGCGCAAGAAGAATGATCAGCAGGGCTGGACAGTGCTGGTGATGTGATTATTGTGCATTACAAAGACTTTCAACAGACACATTTGGCGTGTTTCGACACTAATATTTATGTCCCCTCAGGGTTTTTCATGGATTTAGGTTAACCCACGAAATTGTTTTTTTGTGTAATCAGCAAAGCGACTTGTTTTGCCCCTCTGGGGCAAAGGATATTACCATAATTTTACACGCTACAAACCTTTTATACCTCTGGTGCACCTGTCCTTAAGCATATCTCAATTAATACATGTTTATCAAACTATAAAAATCCCCCAGAGGGGGAAAAGGTTTGTAGAAAAAAACATCCATCCCTTACCCGAGCCCCAGAGGGGCTCAACTCACGCTTTTTACCCAATTTGACTATCGATTTTGTAGGTTAACTTAAATCGGCAAGAGACCCTGAGCTGACAGCTCCCTTTGCATTATCAATAATTTCATTGACTAATTCCCTTGTAAGGAACGTATTGGCTTTTCAGTAGCGATTTCCATCCTTTAACAAGACAGTCGCTCCCCCATTTCTATCCCCAAAACCTTATTTCTGTTGCAACAGGGCTGGTTTTATCCTCCTCACAATCCCCTCAATTGTCATTTTTCAAATTATTTTCACTTTTTTTTCTTGTTCATAAAGCGTATCAGCTGCAAAAATCAACAGGGTGTAACCTGCTGTAAATACGCCACTTCAACGTTTGAGTTTCTCGTTATCAAAACGTATCAAAATTGATTTAAATATCTTAAAATCAATAACTTACAAATCTTCACCTATTGTTTTTTTAGTTTATTCCACGTTAACTTTACCCCACCAATTACCAATTAGTAATACGCTTAACCAACAAATCGCTTAATGATGAAGTAAAGATCGCGCCGCAGCACTTACCTGTACCGCTATTGTGTAAACCAGGTTTGCCAATAGCCCTTTCCGGCAGCCACGGCTGCTTAACCAACTAAACAGCAATTAATTATGAAGAAAAAAATTACGCTAATTTTTGTTTTACTTATCACAATACTAACGAGGTCCTTTGCGCAGGATATTACGGTAAAAGGTATTGTTAAAGACAGCCAGGGTCTGCCAATACCTGGTGCCACTGTAAAAAATAAATCAACAAATGCCGTAACCGTTACGGATATTAAAGGCAGCTATTCAATTACCGCAAATAGTAATGCTACCCTGGTATTCAGCTTTGTAGGCTCAGCCACGCAGGAGCAACAAGTTAAAGGCCGTACTACAATTGATGTAACACTGGCCGATGCCAATAAACAACTGGAAGAAGTTGTTGTAATAGGCTACGGTACACGTGCAGTAAAAGATGTTACGGGTGCCATTAGCAGTATTAAAGCCGAAAAGTTGGAGAACGAACACCCTGCAAGCGCTACTGATATTATCAGGGGTAATATCCCCGGTATTTCGGTTGCCCTGAACACCTCAGCTAAAGGCGGCGGTACAGGCGATTTGCAGATCAGGGGCAAAGCCTCTCTTTCGGGCAACGTTCAGCCTGTTATCGTGTTAGACGGTGTTATTTATCCCGGTCAGTTAGCTGATATCAACCCTAACGATATTGACCGTGTTGACGTACTCCGCGACCCAAGCGCGCTTGCAGTATACGGTGCGCAATCAGCAGGTGGTGTAGTGGCCATCACTACCAAAAAAGGCAAAAAAGGCGGCACACAGATCACCTTAAATGCCAACTTTGGTATCGCTCAATTATTACAAAATCAAAAATATTACACAGGCGACGGCTTTCTTAACTGGCGTGCCGACGGAGCCCGCAGTTCCAATACTTCAAACCCCTATTATTACTACAGCAACCCCAGCAATTTGCCGGATGGCGTTACGCTTGCCCAGTTTCTTAACGGAGCTACAGGCGATCCTGCCACCATCTGGCTGCAGCGTTTAGGATTATTCCCTAACGAAATTGCTAACTACCAGGCCGGTAAAATGACCGACTGGTCGAAACTGATATTCCGTAATGGTTTCCGCCAGGATTATACCGGCAGCTTTTCAGGAAGTTCAGAAACTGTTAAATACTACGTATCAGGCAACTATACTAAAAACCAGAACCTGATACAGGGCGGCCAGTATACCGACGGGCGTTTCCGCGTAAACCTGGAGGGCAAAGCAGCTAAATTTTTAACATTGGGCGTAAATGCGCAGTTTGCAAGCCGCGATGAAGGTGCAGCCAGCACATCGCTAAGCGGTCAGGCTATTGACAATACAGAAGCCGACTGGACCCAGATCATTAATTCATCTCCTTACGGCGACATGTACAACGCCGACGGCTCATTGCGCCGTATCGATACCGACGACAGTGGTTTAAATCAGCGTAACCCTTTCCTGGGTAATCGCTATAATCAAAACGTGGCTATTCAAAACACTTTGTTCTCAGTGCTTTTTGCACGACTGGATCTTCCGTTCGGCATTAAGTATACTGTGAATTATGCGCCAACTATCGAATCGTACAGAAACGCCTTTTTCCGTCCGGTAGCCAACCCTAATGAGCTTTCGGGTGGTACCGCTATCCGCACACAGGAAAACCGTTACAGGTACAACCTTGATAATATATTGAGCTGGAACAAAAGCTTCGGTATCCACAGCTTTGACGCTACCTTCCTGCTTAACAAAGAAAAATACTCAACATGGTATACCAATGCATCAAATACGCAATTAACCCCAACCGACATTTTGGGTTACCACAACATTGGTGCAGGTACTTTGCCTGTTGAAAGCAGTGACGACCGCATTTATAACGCCGACGCTATCATGGGCCGTATCAATTATACCCTTTTAGGTCGCTATACTTTAACTGCAACTGTACGCCGGGACGGCTTTTCGGCCTTTGGTTTACAGCACCCCCGCCAGGTATACCCATCTGCTGCTGTGGCATGGACGTTTACCGACGAAAGCTTCATGAAAGGCGACGCATTTAAATGGCTTGACTATGGTAAATTACGTTTCAGCTATGGTGCCAACGGTAACCGTACTTCAACAACCACTGCCGATCCATCAATTTCATTAGCTGTTTTAGGCGGTATTAAATATCCAACTGCAAACAATTCGGGCACCGTTACCAATAACAGCGGTATTTATGTAAGCACTTTACAAAATGCCCAGTTAAAATGGGAACGTACTGTGGGCCCGAACATCGGTCTTGATTTCACCATATTGCACAACAGGCTCAGCGGTTCGATAGATGTTTACGACCGTAAAACTACCGACCTGCTGGTAAAACGCAGTATTCTTGACGTTCAGGGCTATAATTCATCTGGCGATCTGGTTGGTGGTGCTAACAATTCCAACCCGTATACCAACATAGGCCAGGTTAACAATAAAGGCTTTGAAATTTCATTGGATGGCAAGATCCTGAAAAGTGAAAACTTTAACTGGAATGCCAGTGGTACTTTCTTCCTTAACCGCAATAAGATCGTTCACCTGTACGGCGCATTCCCGGTTACTGATGCCAATGGCGTTACCACCAATGTCGAAAAAGATGATATAGGTAACGGCTGGTTTATTGGTCATGATATCAACGCCGTTTGGGACTACAAAATTCAGGGCGTATGGAAAACTACCGAAGCCGACGAGGCTGCCAAATACGGAGCCAAGCCCGGCGACTTTAAACTACAGGATGTAAATGGCGACTTTAAGTTCACTAACGATGATAAGCAATTTCTGGGTTCGCAAAACCCAAGCTTCAGCTGGTCGTTACGTAACGATTTCAATTTCCTCAAACACTTTGATTTATCGTTCCTGCTGGTATCAAGCATTGGCCAGTTAAGGCAATATAACCAGGCTTTGAATAATCCGGGCAGCGTAGGCTTTGCACGTATGAACTCATATGTGTTACCTTACTGGACACCCGATAACCAGATTGATGATTACGCCCGCTTAAACTCAGGTTCATCAGGCACTACTATCAACGTTTGGCGCAAAGCTTCGTTTGTAAGGTTACAAACCGCTTCTATCGGCTATACTTTCAGCCCGCAACTAATCAAACGTGTAGGCATATCAAGCGCCAAAATTTTCGTGAACGCAAGCAATGCCGCTGTGTTTTCAAGCTGGCCGCTTTGGGACCCCCAAAATGGCGGCCCTACTCCAAGATATTTATCAGCCGGGTTTAACGTAGTTTTTTAAAGAAGGGATTTTAATACATGAATAAGATAAACAAAAACATCATGGCTGCGGCTTTAACAGCGGCAACTATATTTATAACCGGAGGATGTACCAAGCGGGCTGACCTATATCCGCAGGCACCTTCAAAATTTACACCCGACGTAACTTACACCTCGCCCGCTGCATTTAAAGCTGCTTTGGCAACGCTAAACGTAAGCGTTAGGTTTGAATACTTCGGCGATTCGGCACCATTGCTTACCGAATCAATTTTTACAGATGCCGCCGTTGAGGGCACTACGGATAAAACGACACCAGCGCAAGACCTTAACGCGCGTATCACCCCTACCGCCAACCTAAACAGCGACGACTATAATAAAATAGGCCGCTACTGGAGCGCGTGGTACCAGGGCATCCACGACTGTAACGTTATTTTATCGAGGATAGATAACATCAAGTGGCCGTCAGATGCAGATAAAAACCTGGTGAAGGCTACGGCATTATTTCACCGGGCTTACCGTTACTATCGTTTGGTACATGAGTTTGGCGATGTGCCCCTGCTGCTTAAAGAAGAAACCGCTGTAAATACAGGTTACTTTAGTACGCAACGTATTGTTATCCTCAAGCAAATGAAAACCGACCTGGAGTTTGCGGTAGCTAACCTTACCGATGCAAACGCCAAAGGCGACATTTCAAAAGGTGGTGCTGCCCACCTTTTAGCCAAGGTTGATCTTGCGCTTGGTTTATTTGACGATGCTATAGCAGCATGTAACGTTGCTATTAACGGCCCATACCACCTCATGACCAATCGCTTTGGTATCGTAGCAGGCGATGCTTCAAAAAACATCATCTGGGACCTTCACCGTCCTGAAAACAAAGCGTTAGGAACCAATGCCGAAGCTTTGTATGTAGTACTTGACCGCGAAACACTTGACGGTGCTACACCAAACGGATCGCAGGTGATGAGAAACTGCGTACCGATGTGGCATAATGGTACTATCCTTACTCCCGGCGCGCTTAAACCGGGTATTTCAGATAAGGTTACCGAAGAGTTTCCGCTTACGCTTTGGTATGGTCGTGGCATCGGCCGTTTACGCGGCACCCCATATGCCACCAAATACATCTGGACAGATAATACCGATTTGAGGCACGCTCCCGGAAACTGGATGAACATGACCGATTTGGTTTACAACAGTCCGGCTATTAAAACATCTGATCCTGCGTGGTATGGTAAGCACCTTGAACAATATACTGATGCTAACGTAAACCAGCGTTTCCTGAATGGGGCCAAAGATACCATCCGCGCATGGTTTGGCTGGCCGCACTACAAGGTATTCATTGGTTCGGGCCCTATTGCGCTTGATAAATGGTGGAGCCCGCCGCGCGGTACCAATACCGACTGGTATGTATTCCGTTTAGCCGAAACCTATTTGCTGCGAGCCGAAGCCTATGTATGGAAAGGTCAAACCGGCCTTGCTATGGATGACATCAACAAAGTAAGGGCACGCGCTAATGCACAATTATTAACCGATGCAGGCAGTGTGAACATAGGCACCATTCTTGACGAACGCCAAAGGGAACTGTACTGGGAAGAGCCCCGTAAAACCGAGCTTACCCGTATTGCTTACATCTTTGCACAAACAGGGATTCCTGCATACAACGGAAAAAGCTACAACGTGGCCAATTTTTCAACAAACAACTTTTTTTATGACAGGATCATGGAGAAGAACGATTTTTACAAAAACCCTAACGTTGTAACCAACTCGGGTAATCACTTCACCATTTCGCCATACCACGTGTTATGGCCTATCCCGCAAAGCGAGATCGACCTGAATGTAAATGGGCATATTAACCAAAGCAAAGGTTATTCTGGTTCTGAAACCAATATACCTGCACTTGATAAGATAGTACCATAATTTAGTTGAATTTGTAACATTTGAGCCGGGCATTAGTCAATTGATTAGTGCCCGTTTTTTGTTTTATGCAAAATTGAAAGGATAAAATAATTAACCGGAACCACATTTAACTATCTGTTTTTTTTACATATTTAATCATTATTTAAAACCTTATATCAAAATATGGGCCTGTTCAATATCCTTCGTAATGAATTTATAGATGTAATAGAGTGGGTTGATACCACACAAAATACACTTGTATGGAAATTTCCACGCCATGATAATGCCATTAAAATGGGAGCTAAACTCATTGTACGCGAATCGCAGGCAGCAGTTTTCATGAACGAGGGGCGCATTGCCGACGTGTATGCTCCCGGTACCTATGAGCTTCAAACTCAAAACATGCCACTGCTAACAACTTTAATGAGCTGGAAATACGGCTTTGAAAGCCCGTTTAAGGTTGATGTGTTTTTTGTGAGCCTGCGCCAGTTCACCAATCAAAAATGGGGTACCAAAAATCCGGTCATGATCCGCGACGCCGAGTTTGGCCCTGTGAGGCTGAGGGCATTCGGCTCGTTCAATTTTAAGGTTCAGGAGCCAAAAAAATTCATTGCCGAAATATCCGCTACCAACCCCGACTTTGTTATTGAAGATATCAATGAACAGTTGCGCAACACCGTTGTATCCCGAGGGATGGATGCCGTAGCCGAATCAAAAATTAACGTGCTTGACCTGGCGGCCAACTACAATGAAATGGGGAAATTCATAACTGAATCTATCCAGCCCGATTTTGCCGAACTTGGCCTGAACCTTACCAAATTACTGGTTGAAAACATCTCCCTTCCACCCGAAGTTGAGCAGGTGCTTGACAAACGCAGCGAAATGGGCATACTGGGCAACCTGGGTGCTTATGCGCAATTCCAGGCGGCCAATGCCATTGAAAAATCTGCCGAAAACACTATCGGAGGGAATTTAGGGGCAGCAGGTATGGGCCTGGGTGTTGGCGCCGCTATGATGGGGCAGGTTGGCAATATCTTTCAGCAAAACCAGGTTACACCTAATAATACTGGTGCTGATACACCGCCGCCGCCACCCGCTGCCGGCGTTCAATACCATATTGTAAAAGACGGAAAATCTGACGGGCCACACTCAATCAACGATATCAATGCCATGGTTAGCAGCGGAGCATTAAGCAGGGAGAGCATGATCTGGAAAAAAGGTATGGCTGCATGGGCCGCTGCCTCATCAGTTGAAGAAGTAGCTGAACTGTTCAATAACGTTCCGCCACCGATAGCCTGACCTGTAACTATTCCTAAATCTATATTTCTGAAATGAACAACCCGGTTAATCCATCGGCCATAAACAATTCATTAAACTGTTCGGGCTGCGGAGCGCTACTGCACTTTAATCCCGGCACTCATAATTTACTGTGTGATTATTGCGGAGTAAGCAATGTTATTGAAAGCGCCCCCGATAGTCGCGACATTTCACCTTATGATTATGAGGAGTTTGTTGCCGGTATCGATAACACCAAGCAAAGCGCCGATCTGAAGGTAGTAAATTGCAAAAACTGTGGCTCACAAACTATTCTCGATCAGTTTGTAACCTCTGATAAATGCCCGTTCTGTACGGCTCCCTTAGTGTTGGATCTGGAAAGCGGTCAGCAATATGTACCGCCCCATTATATTTTGCCCTTTGCCGTCACCCAGCAGCAGGGTGTTGAGTTTTTCAAAAAATGGCTTAAAAGCTTGTGGTGGGCTCCAAATGATCTGGCTAAAAAAGTAAGCGATAGTTCATCAGCGTTAAAAGGTGTTTATCTGCCTCACTGGACCTACGACACTTACACTGTAACCGATTACAGCGGCGAGCGCGGAGACTACTATTACACTACCGAAACCTATACTGAAACGGTAGACGGTAAAACACAAACCAGGACCAGGGAAGTACGCCACACCAGTTGGTCGTATGCGTCGGGAACGGTAGAATGTTATTTCCGCGACCTGATGGTACCCGCCAGTAACTCGCTGCCCGAGAAAACACTTAATAAACTTGGCCCCTGGAATTTTGATATGCTGGTTAAGTTTGATGAACGATACATGAGCGGTTTCCGTTCCGAAACCTATCAGTTAGATCCTGAACAGGGCTTTGTTAAAGCAGCAGAACAAACCGTTGGAGAAATAAATTCGGCCATAAGAGATGATATTGGTGGCGATGAGCAAAGGATAGACAGCACAGATACCCAATACCTTGACAAAGCGATCAAGTACCTGATGCTCCCTGTTTGGGTAAGTGCCTATAACTACAACAACAAGATATATCAGTTTACAGTGAACGCAAGCACTGGTGAGGTTATTGGCCAGCGCCCGGTAAGTGTTATTAAAATAATCCTTGCTGTACTATTGATAATTGCATTGGTAATAGCAGGAGTAATCCTGTATCAAAATGCCCACCCTAACGCGTAACAGCGGTAATGCTATTTATAGATATTAAATAAAAAGGCAAAGCGCTGAGAACACGATCTCAGCGCTTTGCCTTTTATAAAACGCTTCCGAAGGGCTAAACAAATACTTTATATAACATCCCGCCGTCCGGTTAAAAAAAATGAAAATAAATTTGCGTAACTCACAAGTTACATATAAATTTGAGTAACCTTAAAGTTACCTATTATGGCAAAAATCATTCAACACCAATTATTTTATCCTCACCCACCAGAGGTGGTTTGGGAGTATTTAACCGATCAGGAACTCGTATCTCAATGGTTGATGCCCGGTGATCTGAAACCTATACCGGGCCACGAATTCCAGCTGAAGGCCAAACCCATGCCTGAAATGGATTTCGACGGGATTTTTTATTGTAAGATCCTGGAGGTTATCCCATTTAAAAAGCTTTCCTATTCATGGAAGTTCGGACCGGGCAACGGCGAATTGAGCGACTCGACAGTGAACTGGCTGCTAACAGAGAAAGATAATGGTACCGAGCTGCTGCTGGAACACCGCGATTTTACGGGCCCGGAAAACTTGTTGATGTTTGCTTCAATGAAAGAAGGCTGGTTGGTACTTATCAATAAAATGCTGCAGGTTATAAACGCAGGAAAACATGGAACAAAACAGGCTTGACGTATTCCAGGTGATTGCCGACCCAAGCAGGAGGCAGATCCTGCACCTGCTTTCAAAAGACAGCCGGACAATTAATTCGCTCGCCGAAAATTTCGATATGAGCAGGCCGGCCGTTTCCAAGCATATTAAAGTGCTTTACAACGCAGGCTTCATCGCTATACAGGATATTGGCCGGGAAAGGCATTGTATATTAAAACAGGACGGCTTTAAAGAGTTAAAAGCATGGTTAGCCTACTATGATAAGTTCTGGGGCGACAAGCTGGACAAACTGGGGGCCTTAATGAACGATAAAGTAAATAAAAAATGAAAGATCAGGATTTAACTATCACCATTTCAGTAAATCAAACGCCGAAAGAGGCCTTTGATGCCATCAACAATGTTCGTGGATGGTGGTCGGAAGAAGTTAAGGGCGGCACAGAAAAACTAAACGATGAGTTTACTTATAAAGCCCGCCACCTTCACCGCTGTACCATGAAACTAACGGAAGTTATCCCCTACCAAAAAGTGGTTTGGCTTGTACTGGATAACTATTTCAGTTTTACCCAGGATCAAACCGAATGGCAAAACACCAAAATTGTATTTGAAATTTCTGAAAAAGATGGCAAAACGCAGGTACGTTTTACGCACCAGGGCCTGGTTCCGCAGCATGAATGTTATGAAGTTTGTTCAAACGCGTGGACAGGTTACATCACCGGCAGTTTATACAACCTAATAACAACGGGCAAGGGAGAGCCTAATCCCAAAGAAAGTTAGCTATTCGTTTTTACCCAGGATCTTGTGCGGCAGCCGGACTATGCTTCAGAAACTTAAGTCTGGCTGCCGCCTTGCTATTCCTTTACCTGTTTATCGAATTTTATCACTGCTTGATATCCAAAAATTCAGGAGATTTACATTTAAGAAAATTTACTTATGAATTTAGGATTAGAACAAAAAGTAGCCGTTGTACTGGCGGCAAGTAAAGGATTGGGGAAGGCTTCTGCCCTCGCCTTATCTGCAGAAGGTGCAAAAGTCATTATTGGCTCACGCAATATAACCGAATTGAATGCCACAGCAGATGAAATCCGCTCTAAAACCGGAAATGAGGTAACCTGCTTTCCGGTGGATGTTACTGACAGCGAACAATTGGCTTCCTTTATTAACCAGGCAGGCGGCGTTTACGGCCAGATAGATATATTAGTTAATAACGCCGGCGGGCCTCCGTTTGGAAAATTTGAAAGTTTTGATGATACGCAATGGCAACAAGCCTATGAGCAAAACATGCTTAGTTTTGTCCGGACATCCAGGTTGGTTTTACCTTTTATGAAACCAGTCGGCAGCGGCCGCATTATCAATATCATCAGTGGTTCGGTAAAGTCTGTACTGGCCAATTCGGTGCTCTCTACTGCAATGCGCATGGGGGTGGTTGGTATGGCAAAAATGCTGGCTGATGAACTGGGACCTTTTGCTATTACGGTAAATAATATTGCTCCAGGCCTTATTTTAACCGACCGCATTAAACACACCCTACCCCAGCACATAGATCCAGAAGAAGCAATTAAAGAAAAGACAAAAAACATCCCGCTCGGGCGCATTGGCAAGCCCGAAGAATTTGCAGCCATGGTGGCATTTCTTTCATCAGCCCAGGCCTCCTATATCAGCGGAACAACCATCCAGGTAGACGGCGGGGCAAACCGCGCTATTATGTAAACATGACGCTGTTAAACATCAATTTAATAGCTTTTGGATTTGCGCGTACCGCTTTTAGTTTCCCTCAACGCAGTATTATTGTTACATTAACAGTTAAAAACACTATTGCTTTTTAATTCAATTCGTCGATATTTGGTTTAGCCGTGCATAAGTACAGGCATTTAACCAGTTTACCTTTTAATTAACAAAAAGCACGGATGGCTGCCTTTTGGCAGCACCCTAACTTTTGAAGAAAAATAACCTGCAAACCAAATTATCTACCATATGGAAAAATCACGCCGTACCTTTATCAGGCAGGCCGCGTTGGCCGGCGCCGGGATCATGCTTGCCCCAAAAAGCTGGAGCGCCCAAAGTTATAAACGTATCATTGGAGCTAACGACAGGGTTAGGGTTGGCGTAATAGGCTTTTCAGACAGGCATAAAAGCTCGCACGTGCCCAGCTTCATGAACCATTATAAAGAACTCAACTTTGAGGTGGTTGCTGTATCTGATATCTGGAATAAACGGCGTGAAGAAGGTGCGGCCCTCTGGAAAGAAAAAATGCAGCACGACGTAAAGGCTTACCGCAATAACGAAGAATTGTATGACAGCAAAACGGTTGATGCCGTTTTCGTGAGCACGGCAGATTTTCAGCACGCGCGGCATACCATTGAAGCGGTAAAGGCTGGCTGCGATGCTTATGTAGAAAAACCTTTTGCCGAAACCATGGAAGATAACCGGGCTGCTTTAAAAGCGGTAAAGGAATCGGGTAAAATTGTGCAAATTGGTTCGCAACGCAGAAGCGGCGCTAATTATCATGCCGCCAATGAATTTATAAGTTCAGGCAAATTTGGCCCTATCACTATGGTTGAACTAACCTGGAATGTAAACCAACCGGGCCGCTGGCGCAGACCGGAACTATTAGGCCAGTTGAAAGAGCAGGATACCGATTGGAAACGCTTTATCATGAACCGGCCATATGAAGATTTTGACCCTCGTAAATACCTCGAATTCCGCTTATTCTGGCCCTATTCCTCTGGTTTGGCCGGCCAATGGATGAGCCATCAGATTGATACCGTACACTGGTTTACCGGTTTGAAACATCCGCGCAGTGTAGTTGCCAATGGCGGTATTTATATGTGGAAGGATGGACGCCGCAACTGGGATACCATACTGGCTGCATTTGATTACGGCCCGCTTGATGATCCGTCTACCGGATTCCAGGTTACTTTTGGGTCAAGGATGCACAATGGAGATGAGCATCCGGCCGAGATCTACTACTCAAACGGCGGCGAACTTAACCTTATCACCAACACAGTATCGCCAACTGGGGGGCTTACCCAAAAAATGGCCGATGCCATGCATATGAAAGCAAACCTGCTGCCCGAGCTTAGCCTGGCCAATACCGAAAAGGTAGTGGCTTCAGCCAATACCGGCGGTGATATACTGACGTCAAACCATGTACGCAACTGGATGGAATGCGTACGGAGCCGTAAGCAGCCAAACGCGCCGGTTGAGGCCGGTTACAGCCATTCGATAGCCAATATCATGACCAACGCCGCCGTACACACCGGCTACAAAGCCACTTTTAATGAGGCTACCCAGGAAGTAATGGCTAATGGAAAGGTGTTTAAATATTAAGGTATAACATATAAAATCCCCTCTTGAGAGGGGGCGCGGGGGAATGAGTGGTAGCAGGGGTGTGTTATGCAAGCGGTAGGCAAACAGCAAAAACACACCCCTCCCCCCTCTCAACAGGGGAATCGCACATTCCCCCACTCTATGAAGTATAATTTTATACACTAATTACGAACCCCACTATCTATGAAAATATTAAAAAACTGGGCCCTTATTTTTGCCACAAACACCCTATTTGCAATGACAGTACAAGCTCAAAAAGCAGAGCCGGTAAAATTGGTAAAAGCAACAAATAATAAAATAGATATCCTGATAGGTGGCAAACCCTTTACAAGTTTCCTGTATCCGGATACTTTAGAAAAACCAGTACTTTATCCCCTGTACTCGGCAAACGGCCTGCTGGTGACCCGGGGGTTTCCATTAGCTCCGCGCCCGGGCGACCCTACCGATCACCCGCATCACATCGGTTTGTGGTTTAATTTTGAAAATCTGAACGGGCTCGATTTCTGGAATAACTCATATGCCATACCTGCCGACAAAAAAAGCGGTTACGGCTGGATCCATACCGACAAGATCCTGGAAACAAAAGACGGGGCAAAAGGCATACTGGCCTACCACGCAAACTGGACCAATCAACAAAAGCAGGTGATACTGGAAGAGCAAACCCGTTTTGAATTTAGCGGCAACGAACAGGAACGGACCATTGATCGTGTAACTACGTTAACTGCCGATATGGACGCATTTTTCAAGGATGCCAAAGATGGGATGCTTGGCCTGCGCCTGGCCCATGAGCTACAGATCCCGGATCCTGCCGACCAGAAATTCACCGATGATAAAGGCAATGTAACCATAGTTAAAGGCGGTACCGACAAGGTAGCCAACGGCACCTACCTTACCAGCGAAGGTAAAACAGGCAACGATGCATGGAGCACCCGTGGTGTATGGTGCAAGGTATATGGCAAAATAGGAGCCGATTCTGTTAGTGTTGCTATTATTGATCATCCTCAAAACCCCAATTACCCTACTTTTTGGCATGCCCGTGGTTATGGTCTGTTTGCAGCTAATCCGCTGGGCGAAAAGATTTTCACCAACGGTAAATCTGAGAAGAACCTTACCTTAAAGAAAGGCGAATCGGTAACATTCAGGTATCGGATCATTATACACAATGGTCAGCAAACCAATAGCACAGCCCAGCTAAACCAGGCAGCAGCAGCTTTTAAGTCATTTAAATAATATCAAATACCAAACAAACCGGTCCGGGATATTTATCAGGATTACTTTTTATCCTTTTTAAATATCCCGGCAGGCATGTCGTTTCCAGCCGAACCGGGGGCAAGGTTCAGATAATTATGAGGCTGCTGCTTTTCTGTCTTAATCTCCACTAAAAGCACCTTTCCTGTCTTTTGAATATTTTTCTCGGTCAGCTTACTTTCTGTTGCCGGGATCAGATCGTTAGCGATATAGCCCATATAACCATCATTTTCTGTAATAAGCGAATTGCTGAATGTATAAGCCGGTTGTGATTTATCGGGCCTTACCCAAAAAAAGTTGCAATGGGTAATGATATTATGGTCAAACACAAAAGGGGCATCAGAAAGTCCATACCAAATAGCCGATTCATAAGCGCCGTAAATAATGGAATTGGTAAGTGCAAAATCCTTTATCCCCTTGATCAGCACCATCGCATTGCGGCAATTATAAAATATACAATGGTCAACATGGATCCCGGCGCCATGTGCCCAAAGCCCGCTTTGCAAACGTGTGGAATTTTTTTCGCCGATAAAATAGCATTGAGAAACCTCAAGCCCGTTCAGGTTTTCATCTTCCCGGGTTATAGGATAATAATAAGCCACATCCGGATGCGGATTACCAACAAACTTTAACCCTTTAAAGCTCACATTATTTTTAGCTACCAGGAAACTTACGCTATGGGTAAACTGTACGTTTGAATTGTTTGAGGACACCGATTGAATAACCGGCATTTTCTCGGGCTGCCAATCAGGATCATCGGGCATGGTCATGGCCTCAATGGTAAACCTCGACTGGTCATTAGCAGTCTTTGCAGTTTTGATGATCATCTCATGAGCCACTATATATAAGCCAGGGGCAAGTTTGATATTAACGGGCTCGTCACCGGTAAACGAGCCAGCCAGCGTCACTGCTTTTTCAATACTTAACAGCGGATCGGCTGCTGTTCCGGCAGCTTCCTCTCTGCCTTTAACAGCATCTACATATACAGTTTGGGCATGCAGGTGCAAAACCGCGATAACAGGATACAACAAGAATAAAAATCTTAGCTTTTTCATTGGTCATAATTTAATTGATACAGGTTGGAACAGGTAAAACCGCTTTGTTCAATTAAATTTACAGGAGATGCCTTTTGTATCAAATTCATTTCCAGTTCAAATTCATTCAAGTTTATTCAAATCAAATAATGCCAATTGTCACTCCATAAAAAACCCTGTTTGCAATATCGCATCCTCTATTGAGCGGGTTTGGTATATACTAAACAGGGATTTTTTGGTTTGTATAGCTAAATTATCCTGAGCTAAGCAGTAATTTTCATTAATACCGAACAGGGTAAATAGCTACATCCTTTCTGCATAATCAAGTAAGGTATCTACAGCCAAAACAGATGAGGCCGGATTTTGCCCGGTAATCAAATGATCTTCGCGGGTTACAAATGGCTTCCAGTCTTCGCCTTTTTGGAAATTGGCACCACGTTCTTTAAGCATATCCTCTAAAAGAAAAGGCACTACCGTTGTTAACTGTGCAGCCTCCTCTTCGGTATTGGTAAATGCTGCCACCCTTTTTCCTTTAATAAGGTATTCGCCTTCAGGGGTCTTAACTTCTTTTAAGGCTACCGGCGCATGGCATACAAGGGTTACGATTTTGCCATTTTGGTAAAAAGACTCGATAAGCTTTGCCGAATCCTTGTCGTTGGCCAGGTCCCACATTGGCCCATGACCGCCCGGATAAAAAATGGTATCAAAGTCCTTTTCAGAAACACTGTTTAACATTACGGTATTGCTCAGCTTATCCTGCGTTTCTTTATCGTTATAATACCTGATAGTAGCTGGAGTCCTGTTTTCGGGCAAATCACTTTTAGGGTCGATGGGGGCTTGCCCGCCTTTTGGTGAGGCAATTACAATTTGCTTGCCCATGTCATGAAACTTATAATAAGGCGCTGCAAATTCTTCAATCCATAAACCGGTTTTCTTGCCTGTGTTGCCCAATTCATCATGTGATGTAACAACGAACAGAATTTTATTGATTTCCATAGTTTTACTTTTTAAAAACTTGATTCTTAAATTAGATTTATAAGAGGTTCATTCAAGATAATTGCAAACATCAGGGGCTCTCCCTTTGATATAATTATCGCAGTGATTTAAATGAGGCGCGAAGTTCTTCGGTTAGCGCCTTAGGTTGCTCCCATGCCGCGAAGTGCCCACCTTTTTCGAGCTTATTAAAATGGATCAGATTGGCATATGCCTTTTTTGTCCAGCTTTCCGGCGCAGCGTAGATCTCATCAGGAAATACACTTACTGCTACAGGGATTTTGATACCCTTAGGGTCAAAGAAAACAAGCTTATTTTCCCAATAAAGCCTGGCCGACGAAATTGCAGTTTTAGTTAACCAGTAAAGAGTGATATTATCAACAATATCCTCTTTTGTAAGCCCTTCGGTCTGGCCGTTGAAAACACGGGCAATTAAGGCCTGGCTTGCGGCATCATGGTCAAGCATCCACGCGGCAAGCCCAACCGGCGAATCTTCCAATGCATAAAGGGTTTGCGGACGGTTAGCCATTTCAATAGCGTAGCCTAAACCGTGCGCGTAGAAAAAGCTCAATTGATCATAAGCACGTGATTCATCTGCCGAAAGATCTGCAGGCTTCGGATCACCGAACTTAAGTGCTTTTGCAATATCAGCCGGAACCGTAGCAGGCATGTTAACATGGATACCGAGTAATTCGGGCGGGGCTATCAATGCCATTTGCTCCGAAACAGCGTCGCCCCAGTCACCGCCCTGGGCTACATATTTGGTATATCCCAGCCTTTTCATCAAAGTAATCCAGGCATGCGCTACCCGAACCGGGTCCCAACCTGTGCCTGTGGGCTTTCCTGAAAAACCGTGACCTGGTAATGAAGGTATAACCACATCAAAAGCATCCTCCGCCTTGCCGCCAAAGGAAGTAGGATCGGTAAGCGGGCCTATTATTTTTAATTGTTCAATAACTGATCCTGGCCAGCCGTGTGTGACAATAATGGGCAAGGCATTTTTCTGTTTTGAACGCACGTGAATAAAGTGTATATCTACCCCATCAATATTAGTGACAAACATGGGCAAGGCATTTAGCTTTGCTTCTACCTTACGCCAATCATAATCTTTTGCCCAATAATCGGCAAGTTTATGCATGGTTAATAATTGCACACCCTGCGTTTCGTCGGTTACTGTTTCCTTATCGGGCCACCTTGTAGCTTTGATACGCTGCTTAAGGTCTGCCAGGTCCGCATCAGGAAAGTTCACATGAAACGGGCGAATTGCCTCGGAACCCTGCGCAGCTGCCGTGGCAGCGCTTTGAGCAGAAACAGGTGCGGCAAATAATACCATTGCTGCAATAATGATGGTACCGGCGGTTAGTTCTTTTTTCTTTTCCATGGTGTGTTTTTTTAATTATTTGATTACTGGTGCGTTACGCAGAGGAGATATTCAATTAGTGCCCAGCATTTTACTACAGCAACATGCTGAACTGCAGACAAGTGGGGTAATTACCATGCCACGAAATCAAATAACTGATTATCAAATAATTAAAAACAACCTACAGGAGTAAAATCACGAAATATCGTATTTTTATAAAAAGTCACGACCAATTATTCCGCCTAAATGCAAGGTTCAGCGATATATTGAAAAATTTCCGGGGAGGGCGTATGAATTTATCAATACGGTGCTATAACCCGGTAATGCAGTGTAAGATAATTGTCGCATTATGCTCCATTTTTACGCTATATTATCAATAAACATAACCATTATCTACGTCCCGTATGTTTTTGAAAACTTCAACTGCAAGGTTTTGCTTCTGTGTTTTGTTTGCCCTGCCTATTGTTGCGTTTGCCCAGCAGGCCCAAATAACTATCAACGCTTCACAAACACTTAACCGGATCCCTTCCAATCTTTATGGTGCCTGTATCGAAGACGTTAATCATGAGATTTACGGCGGCCTTTACGATCAGCGCATTTTTGGTGAAAGTTTTGAAGAACCTTCTGCTTCACCGGTTATTGCCGGTTGGAAAAATTATGGAGGCTATTGGCAACCCGGTAAAAACAGCATAAGCGTAAACGCGGGCGAAGGCTTTAAACTGGTAAAACAACAGTCGCCGGGCGCTTCCTATACTGCGGAAGTTTTGATGAAGTTTGGCCGACAAAATGATAATGCAGGTATACTGGTTAACGTGAGTAATGCCAGTAGGGGAGCCGACAGTTTTAATGGTTATGAAATCAGTCTCGATCCGAATAAAAAGGTGCTGGTATTTGGCAAACACCGTAACAACTGGACCCCGCTAAGCGAAACTAAACTTTCTGTTGATTTTAAAAACTGGATAAAGCTTAAGATAGAGAATAGTGGCAATTCATTTAAGGTTTATCTCAACGATGATAAATCAGCAGTTGCTACCTTAACAGACAATAAAGCCCCCCTGCCCCCGGGAAACTTTGGGCTCAGAACATATAACGCCGATGTGGCATACAAAGATCTTACCATCACAGTTAACGGAAAAACAACGACAGAAAGTTTTCATGCCGAACCTGCCCTGAAAGTAAGTGGTGCCTGGGATGCAATAAACGTTAATAGCACCGGCTCTTTTTTAATAGATACAAACAATGCTTATAATGGCAGGCAATCGCAGGTGATTATGCATAACGGCAATAAAGGAATAGCCGGGGTTGCCAACAGCGGCTTAAACCGCTGGGGGATAGCGTTGCGCAAAGGAAACTTTTACTCGGGCTCGTTATTTATGAAAGGCCAGGGTTTAAAAGGCGATGTAACCATATCACTGCAAAGCGCCGATGGCAAAAAACTTTACGGAACCCAGGTAATTAAAAATATCACACCGGAATGGAAACCATACACATTTGCTATAAAAGCGTTGCAAAGTGATGTAAAAGCCCGGTTTGTTATCAGTATAAACAACAAGGGAAAGCTGTGGGCCGACCAGGTAACGCTGCTATGTAAACAGGAGCAGTTTAAAGGCCTGCCGCTCCGTTCGGATATCGCAACCGCTATGCAGCATGAAGGCCTTAACTTTTTGCGATATGGGGGCACCATGGTTAACGCCCCTGGTTACCGTTTTAAAAATATGATAGGCCCCCGCGATAAGCGTCCGCCATATACGGGTCACTGGTACCCTCACACTACCAACGGCTTCGGAATTGAAGAATTTATTCAGTTATGCGAAGCAGCAGGTTTTGAAGCAGCATTTGCCATCAACATTGAAGAAACGCCTCAGGATTTATCCGATATGATAGAATACCTGAAAGGGGATATACATACCAAATGGGGCAGGCAACGTGCTAATAATGGCCATCCGGCCCCCTATAAAGTAAAATATATTGAGATAGGGAACGAAGAAGTGATATTTCACGGAGATGTAAGATCAGAATATGAGCACTATGCCGAACGTTTTAACCTTTTACAAAATGCCATGCATAAAAAAGACCCTGCCTTAAAGTTTATCTGTTCGGCATGGTGGCGTCCTGGGTCGCCTAATATGAAATTGGTTTTTGAAGCTATAGATGGCAAGGCCGACTACTGGGACCTGCATACCGATGCTGATAATCCCGACGCCGGGGCTAAGGTAGATAGTTCCCTTACATTAATGAAGGCTATGTTCACCGGGTGGAACCCCGGTACACGTCTGAAATGCACCATCTTTGAAGAAAATGGTGGTCGTCATGATGTGTCAAGGGCACTTGGCCATGCCAGTACATTGAATGCAGTGTGCAGGCATGCCGATTTTGTACTTACATCATGTGCGGCAAACGCATTGCAGCCATTAGGGCAAAATGACAACGGCTGGGACCAGGGGCAAGTTTTTTTTACGCCAGCCCAGGTTTGGGGTATGCCGCCTTTTTACGCCCAGCAAATGGCATCGGCAAATCACTTGCCTTTAAACATTGCAAGTATGACCACCGGCCCGGTTGATGTCAGCGCTACCCTTAGTGAAGATGGCAAACAGTTGGTATTGCATATTGTAAATCCGGCAGAAAAGTCTGTACCAGTTAATATCAAATTGAATGGTTTTGAAAAACGTAATGCCAATGCCTCGATAGTGCAACTTGCCGGGGATTTAAAAGATGTTAATACCCCAGCACAGCCAAAGCTGATCAGCCCAAAATCAACACGGGTATCCTGGCCCGATGATAAAATTAATTATACTTTGCCTGCGGCTTCTTACACCATAATACGCTTTAGCCGGTAAATATCATTTTTACTCGCTTGGCAATAATAATAAAGCAAGTTGCCAGGGGTAGACAGATCAGGTTAGGCCTATCAGCATGAAGGTAATACCTCTATACTGATACAACAGTTACGATACTAATTTAAATCAGGCAGCCTATGTTTTGTTCGATAGGCATTTGGCGAACAATTATACACCCGCTTAAACTCCCTGAAAAAATAGGTTTTGTTATTAAAGCCTGTCCGGTAAAAAATCTCGGATACCGTGAGGTCGGAAGTTGTTAGCAGCACTGCACTTTTTTGCAGCCTCACGTGCCTGATCAGCTCCGTAGGGCTCATATTGGAGAGCGTTTTTATTTTCCTGTACAGCTGGATCTTACTCAGGTTTAATGCATTTTCTAAAAAAGCGCCGTCAAGTTCCTCCAACAGATTATCTTCTATTATACCAACCACCTTTTCTATAAAATATTTATCGCTGTCCTTAATGTCATTAACATCCAGTTGATCGGCAAGCTTGCTATTATTAAAAAACAGGTGCAGTTTTTCCCTGTATTCAAGCAGTTTTTGAAGCCTCACCAGCAAATGTTCTGTTTGGAAAGGTTTGGGGATATAGGCATCGGCCCCCAACTCGTAGCCTTCGGTCTGTTGCTCAATGGTTCCCCTTGCCGATAGGATCACGAATGGAATATGACAGGATTCGGGTGTACTTTTAATTACCCGGCAAAGCTGTAAACCATCAAAATCAGGCATCATGATATCGCTAATGATCAGATCGGGCGTAATACGCCTGATAACACTAAGGGCCTCTTTGCCGGTTGCAGCTTCATACACTATATATTGTTCCTGTAAAATATCTTTAATCAAGTAACGGATACGTTGCTCATCCTCAACCACCAGGATCATTTTCTTATCTTCCTGCTCAAAGCTTTTCACAAGCGCTTTCTTATTATTTTCGGCTACTGTAACCTGCTTTTCATTTGCTTGTCCCGGAGTTATCGATTGAAAGATATACGATGGCTTTTCAATTTTATCCCCCGCTTCGGCTACCAGCTCATGCTTACCGGGTATAAAGCTTAAAGGCAAATATACCTTAAAAGCTATCCAGCCGTTATTGCATTGCGCATCAATAGTACCATTGAGTAATGACACCAACTGCCTGGTAAAGGCAAGCCCTACCCCCGAACTGATCTTGCTTTGCTGGCTTCCGTCGGCTACAAAAAACCTGTCGAAAAGGCGTTGCATTTCATCTCCGGTTAAGGTACAGCCAGAATTGGCCACCACCATTTCCAGCTGATCAGATCCGGCAAGCCTGTTTACAGAAAATATCACCGACTGGCCATCACTGGTATGCTTAAACGCGTTAGACAGCAGGTTGAAAATAATTTTCTCCAGTTTATCCTTATCAATCCACAAACTGATGTCAGGCTCTATATAGCATGAAAAATCGAGCTTTTTGGGTTCAGAAAGCGGCTCGAACAATTTGGCAATATTGGTGAGTAAGCCTGATATATTGAGATAGGAAAAATGATTCTTCAAAAAGCCGGATTCGGCTTTGCGAAACTCCAGCAATTGCAACACCAGGTAATGTAACCGCGATGCTTCCTGTTTTACAACCGATAAAAAATAGTTATTCTGCGCCGGTTCATCCTGTTTGCTTTTATAAAGGTATCTTTCCAACGACCCTAAAATAAGTGTTAGCGGTGTTTGTAGCTCGTGGGCTATATTGGTAAAAAAGTTGAGCTGTTCCTGGTGCAATTTCTCGTCCTTTTGATGCAGCATATGCTCCATACGGAGTTGCTGCGTCATCATGAATTTGTTTTTGCGGTACCTGAAATACAGGTAGCCGGAACCTGCAAGCACAAGTGCATATAACAGGTAAGCCCAGGTAGTTAGCCAAAAATATTGCTTTACAGTAATACTAAAAGCAGGGATCCCCTCGGTCCAGATGCCTTCACCGTTTGTCCATTTAATCAATAGCCTGTAGCTCCCTGCCGAAATATTATTGTAAATGATCTTTTCATTATTCCCCATATAATGCCATTCCTTATCACTTCCCTCCAAAAAATAAGCGTACTGACATTTTTGCGGGTGCAGGTAGGTTACAGGTTGAATATTCAGCTCAAAATAATTATCCTGAGGTGCCAGTTCATAATGCCGGTTCACGGCCGAACCATTTTTGGTTAATACATTTAAACCACGTTCGGTTGCAAATTTACCTGCAAACTGTAATTCGGAAAGCAGCAGGTGCGGTTGCTCGTTGTTAATAACAATACCTTCGGGCAAAAAATAGTTAAACCCATAAATCCCCCCAAAAAACAACATCCCGGCAGGATCTTTCCAAACAGCGTTATCGCTAAACTCATCGCTCTGCAACCCGTCCGATTCTTTAAACTGTACAATCTTTAAACTTTGCGGATTGATCCGGGCCAGTCCTTTGTTGGTACTAATCCAGATATTACCGACGTTGTCTTCATTAATAGCATGAACAGTGTTGTTGGGGAGGCCGTCATCAACATATAGTTTATTAAATACCGGCTTTACCTGCCTTGCTGCCACCTCTTCATCAACCCAGTTTAAACCAAAACTGGTACCTATCCAAAGTTTTTTACGGCTATCCATGTAAAGCGAAAGTGCATCATTGTTTGACAGGCTCTTATCATATGAGAATGCTTTTATTGTTTTAAATTTCCGGAGCTTTTTATCAAACATGCTCAAACCTCCATAACGGCACCCTATCCAGATCCGGCCGTTATTACCTTCGGCAAGGCTGTAAATCACATAACTGCCTGGCCCGGCATTAGTACCATCATAAATATATTTTTCAAGGTACTTTAGCGATATCCTACCCCATTTGTCAATTTCCAGTTTAAGATGTACCAATCCCCCTTCGTTCAGGCCAAGCCATGCCGAACCGTCCTGATCATGCAGTACACAATGCACTGAGCCAAAAGAAGGATATTTCTCGCTGCCCCTGATCTCTTCCCATTTGATAAATTTCTTCAAACGCTGATCATACAGTGTTATGCCCGGCGCGTCGGAGCCGATATAAACCATACCGGTTTTATCCCTGGTAATAGAATACACACAATTATCCAGCAGATCGACATTGGTATGAAAAGACTTGATTGTAGAAAACGACACATCGCTTTTACCAAAATTTTTAATAGTGACAATCCCGTTGCCCTTGGTTCCAACCCATAATTCATTATCAACCGAACAAAAAGCCCGCACAGGAATATGGAATGATTGCCCGTTACTTTGTTTTTGGATAATGCCGAAATAGTTTTCTTTAGGCATTACTTTAAGGATCCCGTTGCCATCAGTACCTATCCATAGCAAATTTGCGCCGGCATCCTGCAGCGATGTAATCCGTATGTTTTGTAATACCGGTATTTCGGCAGATAAAAAAGCTGATGGTTTAAAATCCGGGGTATACTCGCCAACACCCTTTGATGCCCATGCAAAAACATAATGCTGACGATAATAGCTCATGGAACGTACCTCATGGGGCAGCTTCAATATTTTCTGAGCGGCGAAATTATCCTCCACACCAAATAAATCGCCGTTTTTGGATGTATAGAATACCTTTCCGTTAACAAAAAACACATTATCGATATTATTTACCGATGGAAATGCTGTTTGTTTTACAAAGCCGGCAGCGGTTCTTTTAAAAACCTCAAGGATACCATCGTCTTTCAGGAGCCATAGGTTGTTATGAACATCAAAAAAGATCTTTATTAATAAAAAGTTATTCAGCCCTTTAATATCAACCTTGCTGAACTTATCCAATTGCTGATCATACAGGTCAATTTCATTACCATTGCGGCGGGCGGTGTATACCAGGCCGTTATTGTCAACAGCAATAGTATACCCGTTTGATACCACTTTTTTACGGTTATAAAAATAATTGCTGAAATCGCCGGTGCTTTTATTGAATTTGGATATACCTTCAACCGTACCGATCCAGATGTTACGGCTATTATCACCGGTTACCTGATAAATAATATTACTGGCTATCGAATTTTTACCGGGCCTGGTACGTTCATAATTAAATACATGGATATTTTTGCCGTCATAAAAATTCAGGCCGTCCCAGGTGCCAAACCAAATAAGCTGCTCGCTATCCTGGTAAATGGTATTGATACAGCTGTTAGACAAACCGCTGCTATTATCAATTTGCTGATATAAATATTGGGCCTTACCGGTCAGGGCAAATAAAACACAATACCCAAACACTAAAAAAGAGTAAAGTTTCTTCATGCGCAAATACCTTCCTATTAAACTTTATTAAAAGAAAAACATATATCAATATTGCCGGTTTGGTAGTGGCAACTGTTATAACGGGTAAAACAAACTTAGTTATTACCCTCGTTTAGATGTAATACTATTTTAACATTAACAAGTGGCTTACAATGAATACCAGCCACAATCCTGTTACAGGGCGGCATTATCAAAAGCCACTTAATATACCATAACCTTATTTCCGTTATACTTATTTCTGAACTGCTTAGGGGTGCATTTTTTATTTAGCTTAAATATGCGGTTAAAATTTGCCAGGTTGCTAAAACCGCAGCGATAAGCAATTTCCCCAACCGAGTAGTTATTTTCAATCAGCAAACGTGATACATGCCCAAGCCTGATTTGAGCAAGACATTCTCTGAAGGTTAAACCTGTACTTCTTTTTAGCATCCTGCTTAAAAGTTCACCGGGCACTTTAACGGCCATAGCTATTTCATCAAGGCTGAGCGGTTGTTGATAATTAGCATTCATGAAAGAAAAAGCTATTTCAATAAAATCTTTGTCCCGCAGCTTTTCTACAGGCAAAACCACCGCATCTGCATCATGATCAAGCAGGCATTCATAGGGAGACATGGAAAGCTCATGAAGAATTTTCAGCAAAGCAATTACCGAATCGAACCCGCTTTTACCGGACAGTGCAGAAATCATAGGGGCGAGTTTATTAACCGTCTCCGCGCCGAAAACTATGCCCTTTGCCGAAGCGTTGAACATAGTTTTTAACATTTGCATCTGTTCCCGGTCAAACATTCCACCGCTTAAAATATCATGCTGAAACTGTATGGTTATCTCCCGGATGTTTTCGCCTCTGCAATTGTGGTTTAGCCAGCCATGCTCCAGTTTAGGCCCAAGCAATACCAACTCGGTATTAGTAATTTCTGCCGAATGATTGCCAACAACGCGTTTGGCACCGCCAGCGTTTAAGATCAGATTAAGTTCCATTTCATGGTGCCGGTGCACCGGAAAGTCAAACCGCTTTTTATTCCTATCGAAAAGCAGGAAACAATCGCCCGGGGTAAGCGGGGTTATTTCCCTGAAAACTTCATTTGCTTTCATCATTTACGATTAAGATCCGAGCTTCTTTTGATTGCAATCCCAAAGTGCTGATCGTTATGTTTTTGCCTGATGACCTGCCGCCGCCTTCTGTTCTGTACTTCCCTGTTTCGGGTAAAAATGACCGGACTGAGAACTTATTAAGTGACGCCGGGATAATCACCTGTGTTGAAATTAGCTGATCCGTATTATTGAGCAGGTAAATGAAATATTTATTACCACATTTCATCCCGTAAGCTTCGGCCTTGCGGGCGATAACAGGGATTTGTACAAATGAGCCATCACCTGCATTAAGCATGGCATCACTTATCTCCCGTACGCCTTTGAAATAATAGGCCATTTTCTCATCATCAAATAACTCCCACCACCAACTCATGGGCAGTAAGGGCGTTTCGCTGAATAAACCATACCATAGGCCGCGTTTGAAATCAAAATCGGCCTCTTTTGCATATTTAGGATCAGCATCCTCCCAACGGTATCCGAACTCCCCAACTACATAGGGCTTACCATAGGTTTGAATATAAGACGGATATATTGCAGGGATTTTTTCGGTATGCTTATAAATGTGCTTCTGGTTAAAATCAAGATAAGCTAAGGAATTAAGTCCCTGAATATCCCGGTGCGAAATACTTGTTGTAACCATATGATGATAAGGATCAATATCTTTCAGATAGCGGCTCATATCATCATGCCATTGCGTAATGTATTGATGCGGGATCAAAATACTATCCTCTTTATTGAACGCCGCATTATCAACCTCATTAAAAAACTCAAAGGCAGCAATATTGGTGCTGTATCCCCAACGGGCAATTATATAACGAAGCTTATTTTTATATTTTTCTTTAGCTTTTTGAAGACTAAAGAACTCTGCCGGAGTTTTTGCCGGGCCACCGTTTATAGTGTTATAAGGACTGTTTTTCCAGCCTCCGGCTTCCATCAAATGGCCATGCCAATCCAGTGTGAGCATAAAATACAAGCCTAAAGAATCGGTCATCTGTACCAGTTCGTCCATGCGTTTAAGGGCACCTGGATTAAAGTACTCATTGGTACTGCGGTAACGTTTGGTTGAAGAAACCTTTTTCCACTCCAGCGGCAGGTTCCAGTAGCACATCCAGGTACGGAAAAAGTTAGCCCCGTTTTTTGAAAGCGTAGGTAACAAATGATCATAGGTCCATTTATCGTTTTCAAACTTTCTTGATTCCCAGGCTACATTTTCACCAATTCCCCTAAACAACCTGCCATTGTCAAACTTAAAGGTCCAGGTATTATTTTTATGCAGGAATCCGGGCTTCGCGGCCGCCTGCACATCGAAACGCCCCTCATTTGATTTTGATTCGCCAGCCTTACTTCTGAGGTTAAAATGGTAAGTGTATTCACCTGTTTCCTGCGCGGCGAAGCGGGCTTTCCAGTTCGACCGCGTACTATCGCCCTTTTCAAAATAGCACGGCAGCACAACAGGCCTTCCTGACGGGCTAACCATTTCCAGATCAACACTAATATCCTGCTGATCGTAAGGGTTTACAAAAGGAGCAGATAAGCTAATATCCCACTCCGTTTTTTCAAACTCAATAACCTTAGTATTCAGCAAATGATACTGTATTTGCTGCGCCTGGGCGGCGCAAGCAAAAAACAACAGCAAGGGGGTTAATATTTTATAATGTAGTTTCATTTATAACATGGGCTTATTTCCAGCCTGGCATTTTATCAAGGGTGATCACATTGGGCGCAGTATGCAGTTTTTTGATATCGGCATCGCTGTTGTTGCTAAATTCCAGTTCGCTCCAGCCCATAAAAAATGTCCATTTAGGCTGAGCAGTCAGCTGAGCTGCGGTAGGCAATTTCTGGCATTCGCCAATAGCAATGAGTTTCCCCGCTGCTACGGTTACCATAGTGTTGTATTTAGCCTGGGTATAACCGCTGCCATCATAAACATCAAGCGCGGCAACGTCATAATAATCGGCACCGGGATTGTAGGCATTTACATCATCGTTAAGGCTGCCAAAATCCTGTACATCCCAAACCCAGATGAGGTTGGTGAGCCCTTTGGTTTTTACCATATAGTCATGCAGCATCTGGTAAAGTTTGCGGGTGCCGGTTGGGCCGGGTCTTCCTGCCCACCAAAAGCTGCCCTGGTTCATTTCATGCATGGGCCGCCAAAGCACTTCCACGTTTTTGTCTTTTAACTGTTGTAGGTAAAAGCAAACCTCATCAACCAAAGCTTTCCATTTATTATTCATGGCTGAGCCATCGGTGGTGAGTTCTGTCCACTGGTCGTTAGTGAGTTTGCTGAGTACACCATTGGCGTCAAAACCGCAGGGCTCGGCAAGGGCCGGATTACAGGAATGCCACATGATGTTGACCAGCGCTCCTTTGTTCCACTGGTTAATAGCTTCGTTGATCATGGTTTGCCTGTCGTTGATATTATCCTGTTGAAACAGGAAATCACCGCTCCAAAGGCCGGGATACTTACCGGTTACACTGTAAACTTTCTCAGTCCACACGGCGGGGGTAGCATTTGGCTCGCGGTTGTGGATGCCGGCTACGGTTTTGGTACCCGATATTTTATACAGGTAATTAAGCGATTTAAATGGCGTGGCGGGAATGGTAACCACGGGCGTATCAACCGGTGGTTTTGTGCCGCCGTTGTCACCACCAGGACCAGCATCAGATTTTTTTCCACCGCAGGCAAAGAAAACAGCCGTAGCAGCAGTGATCAATATTAAAGGTATTTGCATTTTTTTCATAAGGGTTCATATTCAACGTCACATTTCAATAGTTACCGCCTGGCTTCGATCCATAAGTATTAGAAAGACAAAAACTATGTCATTGCGAGGAGGAACGACGAAGCAATCGCATACAATACGGGGCGAATATGCTTCCGTACGATTGCAGCGCTACGCTCGCAATGACATGTCTTTATTTACTCATCGACTTTTATCTTTCCGACACTTGCCAGCCGGAGCCGGGCGGCGTGTTTTTAGTTGCCCGGGCGACTTACTGCTTCTTCACATCAATCCAGAAAACCCTCGGGCGTTTCACAAACTTGTCGTAATCCGAATAAATGTTATTCCAGTCGTCAACGCCATTTAAAGTAAACTTGAACGCATTATCGGTAATGGTTTTACTTAAGCCGTTACCCAAACTGGTTGTGCCGGCACTTTCAAATGTTCCGGTTGAGGTACTACCATCCGCAAAAGTGAACGTGATGGTATTATCCGAATAATTATGCAGCCAGGTGCCCTCACCTTTCGGGATTTTGCGGTAAAAACTGTTTACATCAGTAACCGGGTTTTGTATGTATTGAAAATTGGCATACTTACCATCTGCACCGGCATCGTTCACTATTTTGCCATAGGTATTACCATCGGCAGTTACACCAGTATAGGTGAGGGTAAGCGAGTTATCCAGCTCTGCCGAAGGACCATCAGTGGCGGGCCAATCCCATGGTTTATCATCAAGCTTTAAAACCGCGCCGCCACCATACTCAGGGCCGGTACCGCCATAAACTACCAGGCCGTTTATTTTAAAAATGCCCAGTAAAGCTTCGGAAAAAGGCTGTAGGATCACTTTCCATTCCTTCTTTTCGCCGGTTTCTGAGGTTACGGTATATGTAGCAGTGTTACCGCTCCCCGAAAAATCAACCTGCGCTCCGGATGAAGGCTGCAGGTTTGATTTATAGGATGAGATTACCGTTGGTTTTACCTTACTGAAATCATTGGTTGGTTGTACTAATACACGCACGGTTACCGTCGACGCATCGCGATCTATAACTGCAGGGCCTATTTGTACCAGCCCTGCCCCTACGCTGAATGATTCTATTGCCCGCTCATGGCTTTTGATGCCATCCATCGGGTCTTTTTGGCAGGATGTTGCAAAAAACACCGCCAGTAAAATGATATATGTTAGTTTTTTCATTTTCGATAATTATTTGATCACTTACCTAAATTGGGGTTCTTATTTACCTCGGCCTGCGGAATTGGGAAATAGTACGGATCGCCGGTGATGGTTTTACCATAGGTATCCTTCAACACTGATTCCATTTTGTGACTACGGCGAAGATCAAACAGACGGTTTCCCTCAAAACAAAGCTCCCATTTGCGTTCCTGGATCACTGCGTCCCTAAATTGTGCTACCGACAACCCCGGCGGCAGATTACCCAGGCCTGCCCGGGTACGGATCCGGTTTACGGCAGCATACCCCTCAGCAGTTGGGCCGCATGCTTCAGCATAGATCAGTAACACATCCGAAAAGCGAAGAATAGGCGTATTGGCACTGGTTTGCTGACCGGTTTGCCAGCCAGAGTCATTGAACTTGTTGCTGAACGGACGGTAATATGAATCGGTAATGCTAAGATTTTGGGTTGGGCCTTTATTACCACCGGCATCGCCCACATCATAAATGGTGGAGATGATCAGCTGGCTTTTGCGTTTATCATTGGCATCAAAGCTGTCATAAATACCACTCTCGGTCAGGAACTCGTTAAAGCCACCGGGTACATAGGTTCCGTTGGGTAAACGGAAGTTGAGGTTAGGCATAAAAAACAGCGGCAGTTTAGAGTACTGGCCTTCATCGGCACCGCTCCTGTCAACCGAGGCATCAAACAAATGCTCGGGCCCAAGTTTCTTGTTTACATCGTAAATAGCCACAAGATCAGGATCAAGGCTGTAAACCGATTGCCCCGTAACCACTTTTGCAGCCCAGGTTTTGGCGTTGCTGTACATATCATCGGCATTGCTTACAAAATCATAGCCCGGCGAACTGCTCGCTTTGGCAGATGCCAGTGTAAGATAAACTTTGGCTAAAATACCCTCTGCCCCTACCTGGTTTACGCGGCCAAGCCTTACGGTCTGATCCATCATTCCGGTGGCTTTTGTTAAGTCGGCAATGATCAGATCATAAATATCTTTCATGCTTGATTTGGGCAGGTTGGTTTGGCTGATATCATCAACCGGATCGGTATGCAAAGGCACAGCACCAAACAAACGTACCAGGTTAAAGTAATGCAAGGCCCTGAGCGTATAAGCCTCGCCAAGGATCTCATTTTTTGCCGCATCGGTTATACCGGTAATAGCAGGCACGTATTTGATAACCAGGTTAGCACGATTGATCCCCACATATGGAAACTGGTAAGCTGGGGCCAGTACACCATTGGTTGGTGTAACAGTTAATTGATCAAGCAGCATTTCATCAGCACTTTTACCGCTGGCAGCGGCAACGTCCTCAGTAGGCAGCTCTGTTAACACAATAAAATTACGCGAATAATAACCCAGATCGGGCAAGATAGAATAAGCGTAAATAAGCGCCGAATTAGCATCCGACTCAGTTTTGTAAAAGTTGGTGGTGGATAAAAACCCATAAGGCTTTTCTTCCAGCTGCTTTTTGCACGACAACGCCATGGTTGTTGCAGCTAAAGCTATAATGGTGTATTTAAATTTATTCATGTTGATGATGGCTGTTTAATTAAAAACTAACATTTAAGCCCAGCGAATACTGGCGCGGCTTGCGGTAATTACCACCAAACTGTCCGTTTTCGCCAACTTCAGGATCAAAGCTTGGGCTGAAATTGGTAAACGTGTACAGGTTGGTACCTGAAAAGTAAACCCGCAGATTAGAGATGCCTTTAATTAAATTGGGTTTAAGCGTGTAACCCAGGTTAACGTTTTGCAGGCGCAGGTAGGTTCCCTTTTGTACATACCAGTTTGAAGCATAGTACACACGGGTAGCATTTACGCTTGGATACAGGTTGGTATGGTTATCAGGTGTCCAGGCTTGCAGCTGCGCACTTGGTGTAAAAGTTTGAAAATTGAATATGTCGTTACCGCTTACGCCGTAAAACTGTGCATACAAATCAAACTGACCATATTTTAACGAGGTATTAAAGCCGTAATAAAACTTAGGGTTAGGGTTGCCGATAATGTACTCGCCCTGCCCTACCGCAATTGGCCCGCCCGCTAAGTATTTGATATCGCCTACGGTTGCTGCCGTACCATCAACCGGGTTAGTGCCGCCTGCTGTTTGTACAATGCCATCAAATTTATAGCCCAAAAAAACATTGGCGGGTTGCCCGTTAATGTAGTAGTTTAATGGTGCGCGAATGGCTTCAATATCCTGCCCGTTAGCTTCTATCTGGTTGCCGCCGCCAATGGCAATTACTTTATTCCTGTTCAGCGCAAAGTTGCCGCCTACGCTCCACGAAAACTTATTTCCCTGGAAGATCTGCGCATTGGCTGATAGCTCCACGCCGCGGTTGTCAATAGTACCGTCATTTACTTCAATCACCGAAAAACCTGATGATAAGGCAACCTGGTTTTGGCGAAGCAGATCGGTAGTATGCTTATAGTAATAATCGGCAGTTAAGGTAAAGCGCTGGTTAAACAAGCCTAAATCCAAACCAATATCCAATTGGCGGGTGGTTTCCCATTTCAAACTTTTGTTTTGCAGGCCGTTAAATACCTTACTGTTGGTGTTTGACCCATCGTTATAGTACGGCGGGCCGTAACCTGTTTGGAAACCGCCATCGGTAAAATACTTGTAGCTGCCCAGCGTAGCCAGCGACTGGTACGGGCTGATACCCTGGTTACCGGTTAAACCGTAGCTGGCGCGGATCTTCAACTCTGAGATTTGGCTGATATTTTTGATAAAGGCCTCTTCATTAGCCCTCCAGGCTATAGCTCCCGAAGGAAAAAATGCCCATTTATGGTTTTCACCGAATACCGATGAACCATCTGCCCTGCCCGTAAACGTAAACAGGTATCTATCCATAAATGTATAATTTGCCCTGCCAATAAATGATTGTAAGGCAGTTTTAGTAAGCCCGTTGCTAATGAATTGCGTAGTAGCCGATTTCAGGTTTTCGTTTTCCAGTACATCGTTCACAAAACCGTGGCCCTGCAAATCAGATGTGCGTACAGTATTGGTTTCCTGCGTATAACCGGTTACAACGTTAATGTGATGCTGCTTACCGATGTTCCTGTCATAAGTTAAATAGTTTTCGTTGATAAGGTGATCGCCGTTATAGTTGTTGATGTCTCCATAACCTTGAAACAGGTAACCTGTTGAGGTAGCATCTCTTGGCTGGTAATTATCATTAACAGCGTTACCATGCGTATAGCTAAACTGTGTTTTTACATTAAGCCCTTTAATGATTTCCCAATTAATGTAGGCTGTACCTAACAGATCGATAGTTTTGCTTTTGTTGAGTACCTCGTTGGCAATTTGCAGCGGGTTACCAAAGTCGTTGCTGCCGATGTGAAAATAGGTACCATCCGGATTAAACGCCGGAAAAACAATGCTCCTGTCTACAGATAAGCCTTGCCCGTAATTTTGGGTTGAAGTAACAATAAGGTTAGTACCCAACGTAACTGTAGGTTTAAGCTTTTGCTCCAGGTTTACACGACCGGTGTATTTTTTATACCCGTTCTGGATAGCCAGGCCTTGCTCGTTATAATAATTGCCGGATATCGAATACCTCGTTTTGTCGTTCCCGCCATCGGCAGAGAGGGTGTAGTTTTGTGATACCGGGTTACGGTAAACCAGTTTGGCCCAATCAGTATTATATGCCCATTGGGATTTATTAGGATCAATACCTCTGAGCTCGGCCAATGAAGGATAATATGTACCACCGTAAACCTGCCCTATAAACAGCGGTGCAATACCGGCGTTAATGCGGGCCTGGTTATCAATAGTAGCGGCTTCAACAGGGTCATGAAAAACATCAAGTTTGTTGCCAAGAGTTGATACGGTAGTAAGCGTACTTAAGGTGATATGTGCCTGGCCGGTTTTGCCTCTTTTGGTAGTAACCAGGATAACACCATTAGCTCCTCTTGAGCCATAGATAGCTGCCGAAGAGGCATCCTTCAATACATCAATTGATTCGATATCATCCGGGTTAATTTGTTTCAGGTTACCGGCATCGCCCAAAGGTAAACCATCAACTACAACCAGCGGGTTAGCATCGGCCCTTGACCCCAGTCCCCGGATACGGATGGTTGAACCCGAGCCCGGTTGCCCCGATGTTGTTAATACCTGTAAGCCGGGTACCTTGCCCTGCAATAACGCGTCAACTGATGCCGCGGGGGTTTTAATCAGGTCACTTCCTTTTAATGATCCTACCGAACCTGTAACATCACGCTTTTTAGCTGTGCCGTATCCTACAACAACAACTTCGTTCAAATCGCGGCGGGCATTAAGCAGGCTTACATTGATTTTGCTTTGCCTTGCTTCAACTTTTACCTCCTGGGTTTGCATCCCCAGAAATTTAAACACCAGGATATTTCCGTTACCGGATATACTGATCTTAAAGCTACCCTTTGCATCAGTAGCGGTTTGCGCAGCGCCGCCTTTAACAGCCACTGAAACACCGGGCAGGGTAAAGCCCTCCTGATCGGTGACTATACCTGTAACTTCTCTTTGCTGTGCCATGGCCGTGAAGGCGCTAAGCAAAACCATGAGTATACAGGCAAATTTTGTGTAAATAATTTTCCTCATAAAATTTCAATTGGTTTATGAGGACAATGTTAGTTCACGGCACTTTTTAAGCGGTACAGTATTGTTTCATTGTAGTACACTATTGATTTAATGATGAAATAAGGCTGATTTCATGGAAAACTAAAAGCAGAACGCAGAAAGTTAAAAGCCGTTTTAAACTGATGTACGGCCTCATTCGGAAGGGCAATAACAATCCCGATCATCCAGGTGTCGCTTTTAATGCAACCTTAAACTGATTTTTGGTTATAGCACCTCAACACCCTGATCCGGTTAAACTGTTGTAATAAAATAGGAAAAACATTATAAACAACATTGCTTATCATAATAAGCAATGCAACTGCATAGTGTCCCTGAATTATAGCTACAATATTTGTGAGCAGGAAAAAGATAAAACAGATAAAATGATACCGTTCATACATCATAATGGTACTGAGATATTTTTCGGGATCTGCAGCCCGTTGTATGGTTGAGTTTTTTCCTGCTATCCTGTTTGCCAAATCGCCGTGCTGAACAAATTTACGGATGAACCTTACCCCTAAACGCTCGTAAAATTTTGTTTCGCGGCTTAACTGTATCCTGTAAAAAAAGTTTCGGGAAAGAAACGCGGAAATAAAACTTAAGCAGATAAAAACATAAAACCAGGCAGACAAACCCACCGAGAACCAATAATGGAATACTGCAGCAAAACCGAGTACAGTCCAGAAAAAATTGATGAATTGGTTCATAACTTCAGTTAGCGATTACTCCAATATCGCTATTTTAAACCTTAATTTAAATGGCTAACCGTAGCAGTTGTCGTGTTCACCGTCTAAATTATCCTACGATATCGTTTTATAACAAAGTCGTTACCAATTTCCATCGTTTTTATTGATCACTCCGAATGTTGAAGGGTATATTTGTAACACCTGAATTGGAGAACATTAATACCCCTACGGACCCTATGTCTGCCAAAGCCTATCATCGATGGGCTTTTGTATTTTTTATATTACAATTTATTTTTTTGCACAGATCAATATATATTTGATACATAAGTTATTTTAATAGGGGTATTAAATAACTAACATTCGGCCATGCTTTGTAAAAAGCATGGCTTTTTTTATTAAGGCACACCCTAAATTGCGTCAAGCTGTTTTTTAAAACTTCAAGATGTATCCTAATATTTTAGCAGAGATCACTATTGTATTTCAGAAGCCAGCCTGGGCAGCGCCTGCAGTTATTAGATTATACCCCTATCGTTTCCGTATTATTTTCAGTAGCAATAGCATTGTGTTTAAAAAACAAAAGCCCCAAACGCTCGCCGCCGGGACTTTTTCCTAAACCTTATCACAACGAGACTTGGGAAGCCTCATCATATGCGCAAATATGCAGATTTAATCATTAATTAAGCAGTTTTTAATTAAAAAGCCGGATAAAACTATGGACAGCATAGCTTGCTATAAATTACACTACTCGCAGTTAACACTTTAACAAAAATAAGCCACCCTACTGGGGCGGCTTATTTTTGTTTTTATTGCATGCAGATCAATTTCAGTAATTTCGAAATCACCTATCGATTTTGCATGTAATTTATCCTGATATTATTTATAATCAGGGTTTTGAATTAATATCCCTCCACTCTTATCAATTTCTGTTTGCGGAAGCGGCCAGTGGTAAAACTTATCCTCAAAATGATAATTGATAAGGGATGATACCACAGCGTTAAGTACAGGACCCGCAATGTGCCATCTTAACAAATCATAATGACGTAACCCTTCAAAAGCAAGCTCAACACGGCGTTCGTGCCTGATGCGTTGGCGCATCTGATCTTTGGTATATCCCGCCGGGTAGGCAGGCATATTTACACGTGCACGTAAATCGGCCATGGCTTTATAAACCGTTGCATCAGGGCCCGCAATTTCATTTTGGGCTTCTGCATACATCAGCATTACCTCGCCTAAACGCAGTATAACTGCATCCTGCTGGCTAAGCGTTGAAAAACCATAAGGCATGTTATTAGGTTCGAGGAATTTGATAACTCCATAGCCTGTGGGCCTGAGGTTTGAAGGATGATGAACTTTGCCCGGACCAAAATCAACAGAATCGGCATACACAGTTTTGCGCAAACGAGGGTCGCGGTTGTTGAACTGGTTTTTAGTATCGGTTAACGGCGAAGTACCATAAGGCTGTCCATCAGTACACTCATAAGCATCTACCATATTTTGCATTGGTGCGCAGGCATCCCAATCGCCATAATACATATCCCATGGGGCTGTATTGTTAGGAGCCAGGAAGTTAACAGAAAAAATAATTTCTGTATTGTTTTTCTGGGTAGCATCCCTAAAAATATCCTCAAAATTGGTACTCAATTTGTATTGGCTCATTAAATCAAGACAAAGGTCCCTTACCTGTGTTAGCATGGTTGCATCCGGTGTGCCGTTGCTACCAAACGCCGCAAACAATAAAGCCCTTGCCTTTAAAGCCTTTGCAGACGAAGCCGAGGCATGACCACCGTTGGCGTAATAAGCTGCGGTATTCAAATTGGCAATGCCATAATCCAAATCGGCAGTGATTTGAGCAAGTACTTGTGCGGCAGCAACTTTAGGCTGCTTTTGATTACTCAAATCAAGAGGTTGCACCACCAAAGGAACATCGCCATAAATACTATATAATTGAAAATAAAGAAAAGCACGGATAAACCTTACTTCGCCCTCGTACACTTTACGCTGACTATCAGAAATATCTGAACCTTTGTAATTACCTAAATTTTGCAGAAACAGGTTCACCCTTGCAATACCGGTATAGCTATCGTTATAAATAGCAGTTTCATAACCACCGGTAGTTGGGTTAAAGTTACCCTGAACAAAATCCTTGGCACTGCCCGAATTGAACTGGTTGTATCCGTTATCGGTAAAGCCATCCCTGAAACCCATGCCGTAAGAAAACTCTTCGGGCTGAAGGGAAGCGTAAACAGCTGCCAAAGCCGCGTCAAAATCAGCTTTCGTTTTATAGAAAGTTGAGGTGGCGATCTGGTCATTGGGGTTTAGATCAAGGGCCTTTTTACATGCGCCTAAAAACAGCGATGTAATTAATATAGTGGTTATTATAATTCGATTTTTCATGTGGCTAATTAAAAGGATACGTTCAAACCAAAAGAGTAGATTTTATTTTGCGGATACTGTACCTGGTCGCCGCTGCCATAGCGTTCAGGATCAAGGCCCTTGAATTTGGTTATGGTTAACAGATTATCGCCTGCGAAATAAACCCTTAAGCGGTTGATACCTACTTTTTTGGTAAGTTGTGAAGGCAGGGTATAACCAAATACCAGGTTTTTAAGCCTCAAATACGATGCATCCTGCAGGAAGTACGATGACCTGCGACCAATTTTATCCGGTGCGCTTTGTCCAAAATAAATACGCGGCATAGTGGTTGAAGGATGTTCAGGAGTCCAGGCGTTTAACCAATCTGTAGTTGGCGACGAACCTTGTACAAATGGTATAGTGCCCCAGCCCGATACGTATGATTTTACGCCGTATACGCCCTGCATCATGGCCGACAGATCAAAGCCTTTAAAGCTGGCCGACAAGTTAAATGAGTAATTTAGCTTGGGATAAACACCACCGATTACGGTTTTATCATTCTGATCAATTTTACCATCGCCGTTCACATCTCTATATTTCAGGTCGCCCGGTAAGGTAGAATCAGAGAACTGTTTAGGAGAATTAGCAACCTCTTGTGCCGATTGGAAGATGCCGACAACCTGCAGCATATAGAATGAATTCCATGGCAGCCCATTTTGGTTGATGGTATAATCTCCAATTTCGGTTTGACCAAATTTTACCAGTTTATTAGCGTTATGGTCAACGTTTGCGCCTACATTAAAAGCTAAGCCTCTTAAAGCACCGTCGGTTATTACGTTATTATATGATACGCCAAGTTCGATACCCCTGTTGTTCACCGATCCATCATTGATGGTAGGAGCACTTAAGCCCACAGCTGCAGTAACCTGCGCCTGCCTTAAAATATCCGATGTTGTTTTATTATACCAATCGGCGGTTAAATTGAAGTTTTTGAAAACAGTAACATCCAAGCCAATATCGGTCATGGTTGTAGTTTCCCATTTAATGACAGGATTGTTCAGATTTTGCTGGGCTACACCAGTTACCAGTGTCGAGTTATCGAAAGAATAGTTTCCGGTGAAATTCAACAAGGCCTGGTATGGATAATTGGCTCCGTAACCATTAATTACTATATTTTGATTACCCAGCTGTCCCCATGAACCTCTTAATTTGAAATTATCCAGCCAGGTTAAATTCAGGGCTTTTATAAAAGGCTCTTCTGTAACCCGCCATCCTGCAGAAAATGATGGGAATACACCCCATTTATTTTTACCGTCAAATTTTGAGCTTCCGTCGTCACGAATATTGCCTTCCAAAAGGTAACGGCCCTTATAATCATAATTTAAACGACCGAAGTAGGACATCAAAGCCCATTGATTACTGGTTCCACCGGCATTTTGGATATCAGAACCACCTGCGTTCAGCTCCTGCAGATCCAGATCCGGGAAGTTTTTGCGGTATCCCTGCAGGTACTGATACTTACTTTGTTCAATGCTGTAACCAAATTGTGCCTTAAGGTTGTGCCCATGAAAATTATGAGCGTAATTTAAGTAGCTAAACAGGTTGGTATATACGGTTTGCTCGTCCTGTTCGGTTAAGCCCTTACCAAGGTCAAGCGATGTTGCCAACTGATTAGTCTGGAAGTTATATTCATCAAGGGTGGCTTTAAAATCCTTGTATTTATCCATATTAAAGTTCACCGCACCCTTGGTATACCAGGAAATGTCTTTAGTAAACTGAACCTCAAACCAGCCCTGTGCATTTACTGCATAATCATTAGTGATCCTCCTGAAGTTTTGATCAAGTACCGCTATCGGGTTTTTATTGTTATACTCAAAATCATATGCCTTGAAGGTATACCTGCCACTGCCATCAGCTAAATAAGGGCCATAAGTTGGCGCTTGTGACATAGCCGAAAGGAAAAGGTCCATCGATGAACCGTCCCACTGGGTTGGTGACGATGGATTGCCGGCTACAGCACCTCTTGTGCCTGATTTTAATAATACGTTGGTACCAAATTTTATATGATCGTTAATTTTTGAAGTTAAATTGATGCGTGCATTATAACGCTTGTAGTCAAATCCTCTTTCAATACCATCCTGGTTAATATATCCTAATGATACGTTGTAAGTGGTTTTTTCGCTGCCGCCTGTAAATGTCAGGTTATGGTTTTGAGTAGGGGCAGTTCTGAATATCAGGCTTAACCAATCGGTATTAGGATAACGCACCCTATCTGTAGCGTTACGGTATAACTCGATCTGATCTTGCGGGTAAAGCGATCCGGCATCAGTTGTACCACTGTTAATACGGGCCTGATTAAACATCTCCATATACTGGGCCGAGTTAGTTACCAGTTTAAACATTTTGGTAGGACTGCTGTAACCCAAATTACCATCATAAGTAACAGACATTTGCCCGGCTTTACCTTGTTTGGTTGTTACCAGCACCACGCCATTGGCGGCCCTTGAACCATAGATGGATGCGGAAGCCGCATCTTTCAAAATTGATACATTGTCGATATCAGTCGGGTTGACATCGCTGAAGCTCCCAGGCACACCATCAATCAACACCAATGGGTCTGAACCCGCTCCGCTAAACGTACTGTTGCCGCGGATCCGGATAGATACGGCCTCATTTCCCGGCTCACCAGAACCCGTGTTTACCTGTACACCCGGGGCAAGGCCCTCAAGCATAGACGCCGGGTTAACAACAGGGCGTTTATTCAGTGTTTCGCCTGATACCGACGATACAGCACCGGTAAGATTCGCTTTCTTTTGGGTACCGTAACCAACCACCACAATTTCGTTAAGTGCCGATGTTTGCTCTTTAAGCACTATATCAATTTTGGTTTGATTGCCAACGGTTACTTCCTGGTTAACAAAGCCTATAAATGAGTAAACCAATACAGCATTATTATCATTTACGGTGATGGTGTAATTACCATCTATATTGGTTTGCGCTCCTGTATTGGTACCTTTAACTTTTATGGTTACCCCCGGTAGTGGTGCGCCTTTCTGATCTTTTACTGAGCCCGTAATGGTAATTACCTGTACCGGTCTATTTTCGGCCGGTTTGGGTGTAACTACAATAGTTGTATTGTTAATTACATAGCTGAAGGGCTGATCGCGAAAACATTCGCGCAGGGCCTCTTCAAGAGCAGCATTTTTCAAATCAACGCTTACAGGTAAGGCCCTTTTTAGCATTTTTGAGTTATAGAGCACGCTATAACCGCTTTGCTTATGAATGTCTTTAAGTGTTTCGACAAGCGAAGCATTGCTTTTACTTAGGCTTATCCTTTGTGCAAATGTGGTTGAGGCACTTACCTGAAGTATCGAAACCACACACAAAAAGAACGACAATTTCATGATCAGAAATATTTTTGATACAGCACAGGGTATCTCCCCGCGCTTTAATGCAGTAGAATTTTTGTACATTTGAATGTTAGGTTAAATAATTGGTTGTGAGAAAAATGATCGTTAACTGACCTGATTGCTACCCGTAGCATTGAGCCAGGGGCGGTGCGAACGCTCCTGGTTACTTTCTTTTTGGGATAGCATTATATAAGTATGAGGTTACTTCATAATGATAACCCTCCTTCCTTCAATTTTATAGTGAATACTACCTGTAAGCTTAATATTATCAAGCAATTCTTTAATGTCCTTATATTTTGATATAGTACCGCCAAATTCATTTTCCTGAACCTGGGCATCCTGATATTCAACATCCACATCATACCAGCGGCTTACCTGCTTCATGATATTTATAATGCTTTGATCATGAAATATAAAAAAGCCGTTTATCCAGGCCATATTGGCTTCAACATCTGCCTTTTGTACTTTTATTGATGAGCCATTTTGGTTTACAGTCCCCTGTTGGCCCGGTAAAAGCATTACCGCAGCCGTGCCTTTACTCATTTTAACCGAGCCCTCCAGTAATGTGGTGGTTATATCATCGTTATCACTATAAGCGTTAATGTTGAAATGAGTACCCAACACCTGTACCTGCGTACCATTGGCTTTAACAATAAATGGATGGGCCTTATCTTTCGCCACCTCAAAATAAGCCTCTCCGTTCAATTCAATTTCGCGGTTAGCCCCGTTAAAAAACTCCGGAAATTTGATAGATGATGCCGCATTAAGCTGTACTTTGGTACCATCTTCCAATACCACCTGGTATTGACCGCCGCGCGGCGTTGTGATCGTATTAATTTGGGGCATGGCCGTTCCATCCTGCTGATCTGGCCTCCTGTCAAATTTATAAACTACTACTCCATTGGCTGCTTTGCTCACTTTTACGCCAGTTCCGGCAGTAAGCTGACCGTTTTTGGCATCATCAAGTACTATTTTGGTTCCGTTTGCCAAAGTGAGGTAAGCCTTGTTACTTCCGGGCAATATCGCTGTCTCTGTTTTTTTGGCTAAAATATCAGCCAGGGGGTTCTTTTTAACAGGCATAAACAATAATCCCGCAAGTACGCCAACAATAAGCAGTGAAGCGGCGGCCCATAACCACCTGTAGCTGATATGCTTCGGCGTCATTACAATGGCTTCCTGCCTGCTCTCGCTCAGCTTTTGCCAAATCCGCGCACGAACCTCCATCGGATCGGTATCTTCTGCCCAGGCGTCATCAGGCAAATGCATATCATCGCTATATGCAGCCAGCAATTCCTTCTCGGCAGGAGAACATCTGCCATCGAGATACTTTTGATATAACACCAAAAATTCTTCTTTATTAATCATCGAATATTACGATCTGAGGTTTATAGAAAGTAAGTGTAGATTAACACATGGCACACACATACTTTTTTGATCTTTTTTTCACTTTACCGATAATTTTAAAAATTAGCGTTGCTTTTTATACATTTACCTACCCAATTATATGCTTTACACTTCGCTAACAGATCACGAGTTGTGGAATGCCGTACGTCAAAACGACGAGCTGGCTTTTACTGCCCTGTTTGACCGGTACTGGGTAAGATTGTACAAGCTGGCTAAAAGCTACCTCAAAAACCAGGAAATAAGCGAAGAACTGGTACACGACATTTTTCTGAACATCTGGAACAGGCGCCAAACGCTTGAAATAGATTCGTTCCAAACATTTATGCTTACAGCTGCGCGCTACCAGGTATATAACCGTATGCGGGCTGCAAAACCGCCCAGATTAATTTTAGGCGATACCCACCCTGTAAATGAACCTTTTCAAAATAACGAAGGCGAAGACCATCTTATTGAGCAGGAATTGCAATTGCAACTACAGCAATATCTTGTGCAACTCCCCAAGCGCTGCCAGGAGATATTTTATCTGAGCAGGGTAAAAAACCTTTCGAACCAGGAAATAGCCGACAGCTTTGGTGTTTCAAAGCGTACTGTGGAAAATCAAATTACGCTGGCGTTAAAACATTTGAGAAGTTGCATGAAATACACAACAACGGCCGCTATTTTTTTCCGGTTGCTGCTTTTCCGCCATTAAACATGCCTCCTTTAATATTTTCCAGGAAACAGGGTTGAAAAATATCCGGGCGTATTATGCCCAAATCAAACATCTACCCTAAAGATTTCTGTTTAATTATGACAGATAATATTTTTTCTTATTTTTAGAAATACATTCAATTCCAAACCGCTAAACCTTTCACAGTGAAAAAAATAATACCGATTTGCATTATACTGTTTATTTTATTTACCGGTTGCAGAAAAGAGCAGTCGGCATCACCTACTCCCCCGCAGCTCATAGGCGTATCATTACGTCCTAATGTTTATGTTCCACCGCCAAATAGTAGCTGGCAACACATTTTAGGCGGTTTGGCAGCATTAAGGTTAACTCCTCAAAACAGTGATACTGTAACATTGTCATCAATATCAGCCATAGTAAACTTAAAAAATGCCACTTCATACAAGCAGCAGGTTATAGCCGGTACATATAATATTACACTTAATACCCAAAGTACAGCAGTTGCCGATACTTTTATAAGGTTTACGTCAAGGGTCAACGGCGTTGCTATTAATAAAGATGAAACAGTAGATCTGGCTGCAACTACTACTGACGCCGTAATTACAATTAGCACTAAACTAATTGACAGCACGGTAACCCCCACATTTAAATCGGGCAATCAAACCACATATAACTTTGGAAAAGTAAACGGGTATTATTTTTTATATGCAAAAGACGCTACAAGCGGTACAATAGCTTTTAGCTTAAGCAATGGTTACCAATATATGAAAGATCTTACCTTAAGGGCAATGAACCAGTACGATCTTATACCGCTACCGAATTCGTACGGTAATTTATCCATAACATCACACGCTTTCAACTTCACAGCTTCAACCAAAACCCGCATTAATTAGCATTATCACATGAAAAAACATTTACTTACAATATTTGCCGGGGTATTGCTGATCCTGAACAGTTGTAAAAAAGACCCCGGTAACGGCCAAACCGTTGATATCGTACCCCAACTCTCTATCCAAAGTGTTAATACCCCTCCATTTGCCAACAGCACATGGGTTAACGTTTTTGGCGGAAAAGGTTTATTACAATTTGATCTTCTGAATTCAAATAATACCGTTGCTTCAACTACCAAAGACAGCACAGATTTAACTAAAATAACCACTTACACCAAAGACTTAGCAAAGGGCACTTATAATATCTACTTATCGTCAAAAAACCAAACAAGCGTTGCCGATACTTTCATACGCTTTAATGCCCAGATTAACGGATTAAAGCTTACCCAAAAACAGGGCACTTCATTAACCGGCACTACCAATGATGCGCTGATCACCATCAGTCAAAACCTGGTTGCAGCCAATAGCACACCCACATTTAAGGCAGATTCTGTAAAGTTGCCTTTCAAGTTTGGGCTTATCAATGGATATTATTACTTATATGTTAAAGGTGGTACCGCCGGTGCAATTAGCTTTAACGATAATGCAACCGGGCAAACAGTAACAAAAAGGCTGTCGGCAGTTACTTTAAACCAGTATAATATTGGGGTGCAACACAATAATGGCACATTGCAGGTAACTTTTATACCATTTGCCTATAACAGTGTTAACGCAAGTTCAAGTACGCTTTTAACATTAAATATTAACACCAATGACTACTATTTTATAAACAGTAACGTTTACTTCATAGCTACCGACCAAAATGGCAAAGTGCTCAATGCAGTAAAATATATAAATGGCACCTCTACGTTTAAATTATCGTCACTGACTCCGTTTGAACAGGATAGGTTCAACTTGTTTATCGTGCTTGATCCGATAGTTAGTGGTTTTAACCCAAGCATAACAGGATATCTACAGGTTAAAAAAGGCAGCGTATATACCAACATTGCTCAAGGGCTCCCCCAAAAGCCATTTACACCTCTCAAACCTCATTTAAAAAACACTCAGGGGTTTGATAATATATCCATGAGTACAGCAGCAATTGATCGTTACATAAACAAGCTTTCGGACAGTACATATCTTCAGGAGCTTGTATACCAGGAAGGGAGTAAACTATGGGTTCAAATGTTAAGCAACAACCAGTACTCCTATAACTTTTTCACTATACCTAAAGGCACTGTTGATTTGGATGTAGACCTGCACCAACTAACAGAAACGCCGCTTGTAAAACATGTTACTGCACCCGGAAATAACTTTTATTACAGCGTTAATGCCAAACCCGATACTAATTACGCACAAGGCTACAGGTTTGGGACCTTAAGCGTAACTGCCAACAACGGCGACGTTTATTATCCGAGAGAAACATTTCCGGAATATGATATTTATACCGGGTACTCGCTGGGGCAATATCAGTATTCTTTTATTTTAACCGGACAAACCATTCCTGATCAGGCCCCCGGCTTTGATGCATCATTTAACGTAAATGGTACTAATCTCACAAATTTTTCGACAGTTTGCTCGGGGAGGTTTGATTACTATCACGCCAGTTTCTTAAATGTACAAGCCGGTAGTAATTTAAATGTTGAACTTTACTCACCATCGGCAGCTAACTGCAACAGCTTTGTACTGCCGGATTTTTCTAAATATCTGAATACCTTCAACCCGGCCGCTGAAAAGTTAGTTCGTTTTGAGCTTGAACAATACGGTGGGTTTAATGAGCAAAACTTCACCTACAAAAATGTGAACCAGATTTTCAGCTTTCATAACTTTAATTGTAAATCGGTTTCAAAAATTTTCAATTAAAAATGAGGCAATTGCGGCCGCACAAGGCCATCAAATACAACAATTAAGGAGATAGCCAAATAAGCTATCTCCTTAACTAAATCAGCCTAAGCAAACTTACATCACATTATTAACCTAATGAGGAAATATTAACAGGCTGTTTAAAAACGATAGTTTTTAAATGTAGAGACGCATAATTGCGTCTCACGCTTGCAATTTACGGCAGCCGAGCCGCTCTTGAACCGGCTTGTCCTTCGGGAGACGCAATTATGCGTCTCTACAAAATATTTTCAATCGTTTTTAAACAGCTTCTAACAGGCCTGCGAAATTTCTGCCTGTATTTTGAAGGAGATAAACCGTTAATTTGGGTAAACAACCGCGAAAAATAATACTGATCATCAAAACCCAGATCGGCACAGATACTTTTAATGTTACGATTATCAAAACGCAGGTATCCTGCGGCCTTTTGAATCTTGAGCGTATTAAAATACTTTATAGGGGCCAGGCCCGTTTCCTTTTTAAACCTGGCCGAATAATAAGCCGGTGGCAAACCCTGCTGCATGGCTAACTCTTTTATCTCATATTTTTGGCCTATGTTGTTTTTCATAAATGCGATAGACTGACTGATGGCATCGGCATTGCGCTCGGGGTGTTCCTTTTTTTCATGGTATATGAGTGAGGTAATGAAATGCAGCAGGTAAAAATTCATCTTCTCCGTTTCACGCTGATCATACCCGAGCTCAGAGATACGGCAGATCTCATCAAAAACCCTGATGCGATGCTCATCATAAGGTACCCAGTGAACCATCTGCCGGCCGTTTAGAAGCGACCGGTTATAAAGTCCGGCCGCCAGGTCCCCTTTAAAATTTACCCAATATATACTCCAGGGATCCGCCGCCGAGCTTTCATAACGATACGATGTTTTAGCCGGTATGATCACAAAGTCATTTGACCGTAACTCATGGCCCACACCCTTAAGGTTAATGGTCCCTGCCCCTTCCGTACAATATATCAACGTATAATCACTATTGCCAAACCTCCGTTGACGCGGGCTGTTAACTGCCTTCGGAAAATATCCGGCGGCGGTTAACAGCATATTCCGGCTCATCGGGTTTTTGGCCACCTGTTGTTTCACATGGGCCGGTAATACTACCAGCCTGTGTTCTTTCGCCTTTCTTTCTTTCGCTGCAGTTGCCATACTTCAACGGGTTAACAGTTTCAACTATTGAGGATTGTTATAAGGCTCAGCTTTTAGCTTAATATTATCGCTACCCAACACATCTGCGCTAAATTCAATTTTCACCGTTTTGGTTTCGCCTTTTAACAGGGTGAAATAGTTATCGCTCATGATTGCAGGTAAAATCTGCTCGCCGCTTGAAGCCCTTATTGCCTGTACCCGTACTCCAAAGGCTACAGCTTTTGACGATGAGGGATTAGTTACCTGCGCGGTGATATAATATTTGCCATCGGCCTTCATTGTTTTGTAAGAAGTTTTCAGGTCAACTTTCGGCAGGGTATTTAACGCCGTATAATCCTTACGTTTGTTACCTCTCCAATAAAAATTATCTGATACCAGTTTACCTGCATTATCAGTAAGCTTTAGTTTAATAAAATGCACATCCGAAAGGCCTTCGCTGGCTACATCGCCTTGATAAACTTCAAAATTGTAAAGCGAATACCCCCAGTAGGTAGCGCGTTCAACACCCTGCATTTTAACATAGCGGGCGGTTACTTCCGGAAACGTGATCTTTTGCTCGCCTTGACGGCCATCGTCAGTACTGTAAACGTCATGCCAGTGGCTGGCATCGGTTGATACCTGGATTTTGAAAGCTTTAGCATATGCATCTTCCCAGCTAAGGCCAACCCCGTTCACCACTTCCTCTTTACCCAGGTCAATATAAACCCACTCGCCATCGCTGTAACGGCTTGCCCAGCGCGTACCGGGGTTACCATCATTTATAGCAGATGCATCGCCATTGGTTGATGATGAGCTTATTACTTTTTTGTTTTTTGCCAGATCGGCCTTGTACTGGTTAAACTTCAGATCGAATACGGTCCCCGAGCTGTTGGCCGGCGCATCAACCGTTTTTGACAAGCTGTATTGCTTTACCAGCGTACCATCCAGATTATAAACATCTGCCGAAGCTGTTAAACCATCGGCATCCCTGCGTGTGGTATTAATTACCTTGATGGCATTGGTTACAGGGTTCCACTGGATGTGCAGGGGCTCACAAGCTTTTTTTACGCCCCAGTACGCTCCTGTCAGGTCATAATAATAGTCATACGTTTGCCAAACCATTGACGGGTAAGCCGACTGGCTCATCCAGGTCATGATACCTGAAGCATCCTCACCCATGGCATCCTGCCAGCCTTCGTACATTGCCTTGTTACTTTCAAGACTTACAAACTGGGCTTTGCGGCAAAAATCTTCAATACCTTTTGGTGCGCCGTAACCATTGGTGATACTTGCTTCATAACTATCAGGCCCGGCGTTAAATGCCCGCGGACCGAAAAAATGCTGATCCCACATCTCATTGCGGGGCCACCAGTTTTCTTTCGGCATAAACTTTTTGAAGCTTTCAAAATTTACAAATACCGCTGTACCCAATTCGGTACGTAAACCCCAGCCTTTGTTGCCGCCTAAACCGGTTGGATAAGCGGTAAAATAATAGCGCGGGTCTTTTGCATCCCAGGGGCCGCTGCCGGTAAGGTTTTCGGCGTGCGAGTTAGGCTGATACCAGCGGTCGCCGCCATCAAAAGTAGCAAGGTCTTCTTTCAGCCAGGCGCTCAAAGGCTGCTCGGGCCATCCCTCGTTATCCGCACACCAAACGGCAATAGCCGGATGGTTTCTGAATCGTTTTACTTTCTCAATCGCGTTAGCATTAAATGTGGTAATATCTGCAGGCAAGTTAGGATTGGCGTTGAGCCAGAAATCGTCCCAAACCATGATACCGTATTTATCGCAGGCGTCATAAAACTCCTCATCGGTAGTTGAACCTATCCAGTTGCGGATCATGTTAAAGTTCATCTCTTTATGCAGCTTCACCTTATAATCGTACTCGGCTCCGCGGCAGCGCAACAGGTACTCGCTCATGCCCCAATCGCCGCCTTTTATAAATACCCTGGTGCCATTGATAGCTAAATGCAACACATGGCCTATGGTATCATAGCTATATCTTTTAATACCAAATTTGATATTCTGTACATCAGATACTTCGTCGCCAACGCTAACACTCAACTTACAGTTATACAAGTTTGGTTCGCCATAACCGTTAGGCCACCAAAGTTTCGGACTGTTGATCATCAGTTGTTCAAAGTCGCGTTTGTTCAGCTTTACATCCGTAGTACCGTTAGCATCAACATAAACCTTTTTCTGAAACTCTATATTACCCGGCATGATAACCCCTTTGATGATGGCCGCCTGCGAGCTCGCTGCAGTATTTTTAACCTCCAGAGCTATTGAAAGATCGGCACGGGCGTTAGTAGGGAGGTTAGCGCGGATCCATGGATCTTTAATTGTTACATCACCCGTATTGCTCAGGTAAACATTATCGGTAATGCCCGAGTTAAGTCCCGGTACGTAAGGCATCCAGTCCCAGCCTGCACTTGATACGTAGTTAGGGCTGCCCACATTGGCCAGGGGCTGCTTTGGGATATAAACCAGCGCGGTAAGTACATTTTTACCGTTGCGGTTCATTAAAGCACTGATATCAAAATGCCCCCGCTGCATAAAACCATCGAGCGAGCCTAACAGCGTGCCATTAAGGTAGATATCTGCTTTACGGTTTACACCCCGAAAATTTAGCCAGGTTGTTTTTTTAGTGTAGTTTGCAGGTATACTAAACTCGGTGCGGTACCAAAAACTGCGGTCGTATTTAGCCTTGTCAACCTTATAAATATTATCGCCAAAATTGGGATCTTTTTCCAAACCGGCTGCAACATATGAGGCAAATGTAGTGCCGGGCACAACGGCGGCAACCCAATCGGCAGTGTTATAGCCGGCATCTTTAATTCTTGATGCATCTGCAATATCGGCCTGGGGCTTAACTTTCCATTGCTGCCCTGCCGAGCTGTTGAGCGATACCTCGTTGCTTTGTGCACCGGCAGCAGAATAGAAACATGTAAGAATGACAATTAAAAGTCTTGATAGTGTGATGCGTTTGATCATTAAGTTTTTTATTAATTTAGGTTGAACTCCGCGCCTGAACCAGGTATGGTAAAATTCAGCAGGCACATTCATTGAAGGCCTTTGGTTACAAGCATGTTTAAGCAATAATTTTGTTATCGCCTATATGTACATTGAATTGGGCCTTACCCTATATTGAAAGAAAATAATTTCGGTTGCGGTGAGTAATCTGTCTGTTTAAATACGATGTCATTTAGAACGTGCCGTGCAGAAAAACGCAGGGCGAGGGGAAAAATCTTCTTCCCCCTTCATGATCGAAAGCTTGCTTTTTGAAGATCACTCCTCACCTCACACGCTTAATCCATGCCTCGGTCCGTTCTAAATGGCATCGTATAATTTGGTGTGATGAGCATTACTCCACATCACACCAAACCACGTTTAATAACCTGGATTTTGTGTCAACACTCCGCCACTTAACTGGATCTCAGTTAACGGGATAGGTACATGCTCGTTGATACCTACTTTGAAACCCGGAAGCAAAGCTGCAGCCCTGCCTGTTCTTACCAATTCATAAAAACGGCGATGCTCGCCCAGCGCAGTTTCAACACGCATTTCGTGGTAAATATTAGCTAAAGTTGCTGTTGCGTAGGCTGGTAAAATAGAGGTATCTGTGTTACCGCCGCTTTTCCTGGCCCTTGCCCTGATCTGGTTAACCAGATCGGTGGCGTGAGCTGTGCTGCCGTTTTGGAAAGCAGCCTCAGCAGTCCAGAGCATTACCTGTGCCAGGCCGTAAACACGATCATTAGTTGGGCCGTCACCTGCACCACCACCGTTATTGGTTGGAATTTCATTAGTAGCCAGCCAGTATTTCCTGTTCCAGTAGCCTGTTTCGCTGGTTGAAGCATTTGCTACTGTACCGTCGGGCATTGTCTCATTATTAAATATCACCGTAGCTTTTAAACGCGGGTCGCCGGTTTCAAATTCTTTAACAAGTGACTCAGACGGAACGGTGAAGCCATAGCCCCAGGTATTTCGCGGGGCATCAAACAGGTTTAATAAATTACCTACACCTTTACCGGGGATATTTTCGTTGTTTACCTCAAATATTGATTCCGGGCCAAATTCACCTGCCAGGGTCCAGATCTGGGTTACATCCGGAGCCAATGTATACTGGCCCGAAGTAATGATCTGATCACCCAATTGCTGCGCCTGCGACCATTTCTTTTCCCACATATAGGTTTCCAGCAGCAATGCCTGGGCGGCACCTTTAGTTGCCCGGCCACGGTCGCTTGCTGCCTGATCTGTTTTATTAGGCAATGCGGCTATTGCGGCATTGGCATCAGCTTCAATCTGCGCAAATATCTGTTCGGCTGTTGATTGCTTTACGTCAAATTCGCCATTTTCTAAAGGTGTAGTAACCAATGGCACCCTTCCAAACAGCCTCACCAATTGCAGGTAAAAGTATCCGCGTAAAAACTGCGCTTCGCCCAACACCTGTGCCTTTAGTTTATCATCCATTGAAATAGCCGGCACCTTTTGCAATACAAGATTTGACAGGTATATTCCTTTAAAATTATCTCTCCAGGCATTGTAAACATATCCGTTATCAGCCTTGGCGGTAAATATCTTAAGCTGCTGTATCAGGCCCTGATCGGATGCGCCGCCGCCGCCTTTATTGGCATCATCTGACATAATATCGCCGAAAGATGAGGGAGAATAGCCACCGTAAGCCTGGTCTTTTAACATTCTGTATGCATCGGTCACAGCCCTTACAGCGTCATCGCTGGTTTGATAAAAGCTTGAGGTTGACTGGTGCGCGGTTGGTGTTTCGTTCAAAAATTTCTTACATCCTGCAAGGCCGGTTAACAATGCAGCCCCCAGGATCATATATTTAGATTTCATGATAATAACGTTTAAATTGTACATCGGTTAAAAAGATAGATTAGCACCCAGCGAAAGCGTACGGCTTTGCGGATAGTTACCGTTATCAATACCCATATCCAGGTTGCCACCGGCTCCGCTGTATTGCTGCCCTATCTCCGGATCATACCCGGTATACTTGGTGAAAGTGAGCAGGTTTTGAGCGGAGAAATAAAATCTTAACGACTTGATCTTTGAGCGCTCTAAAAACTTTTGTGGAAGTGTGTAACCGAAAGTCAGGTTTTGTAAACGTAAATACGACCCACTTTGCAGGTAAAAACTTGATATACGCGAGTTATTATTTGGATCGCTTGCGGTTAAACGCGGCAATGTATTGCTTGTTCCCGGGCCAGTCCACCTGCCCAATGCTTCCTTCTCCATGTTATAGTTGGAAATGAAGAAACCATCAGTGTAGTATTTATAAGCGGCAAGCAGCTTATTTCCATAAACACCTGAAAAAGCCAGGTTTAAGTCGAACCCTTTATAGCTTGCACCAAAGTTAAAGCCGTAAGTTAATTTAGGAATGGGTGAACCCAGGAAGGTTTGATCATTTTGATCTACCACACCATCGCCGTTAAGGTCTTTGAACCTGATATCGCCGGGAGCTGTTCCGGTTTCCTGTTTAGCATGATTAGTCACATCTGCCGGAGTTTGGAATATACCATCGGCCACATAGCCGTAAAACGAAGCTATAGGATGACCAACCTCGGTTAGCTCTGTTTGTCCCGGTTTGATGTTACCGCTATAGATTTTTTCGCCGGTTTGTTCAAGGCTTAATACATTGTTTTTAACCGTAGCAAAATGGAAACCGGCATTAAAATGCAGGTCTTTGGTTATTTCAGTATTATAATCTGCCGAAAACTCAAAACCTGAGTTTTTCATTGAGCCGGCATTTTCACGCGGACTTTGGGTAAAACCGGATATTGAAGGGATGTTGAGCACCAGCAACATATCTTCGGCAGTTTTTTCGTAGTAATCAAAAGAGCCGGTGATTTTGCCGTTGAATAACTGGTAATCGAAACCTGCGTTCCACTGTTTGGTTTGCTCCCAGCGGATATCCGGATTTGGCAAGCCATTAGGGCCTGCTGTTGGTTGTGCCGATGCCGGCAAACCGATAGCATAATAGCCGGTATTGATGTTAGCTGCATAATCGTAGTAACCCAATACCGATTGATTACCCAGTTTGCCCCAGCTTCCGCGAAGCTTTAAATAGCTAAGCGCATTGTTTTTCGGGAAGAAGGATTCATTGGTTAAATTCCAACCTAAAGCTACCGATGGGAAGTTACCAAACTGGTTATTGGCACCAAACTTAGATGACCCGTCACGACGCAGCGTAGCTGTAAGGTAATACTTGTTTTGGAAATTGTAGTTGATACGACCGATGTATGATAGCAGGTCCCACTGTTGCTGGCTGCCACCGGTTACCGGGTTGCTGATACCCGCATCAAGGTATTGCAGAAACGGATCATTGCCCGGCTGCCCCTGGTTTTGTCCGTACACATTATTATAAGTAAACCTTTCTTCAGATACGCCTGCCAGTACGTCAAAGTGGTGGTCTTTACCCAAAGTAAAATCATAGGTAGCTGTATTATCCCAGGTCCAGTGATTGGTTTGATCTTTTTGCTGATAAAGCGATGGATTGGGGTTCCTGAAGTTAGGTGCTACATCATACGTTGGTGTAAACTGTTTGTTATCAGTAAACTTAAGATCGATACTGTATGACGATTTCAGCGTTAAACCTTTAATAGGCTTGTATTGCAAATAAGTATTGCCTAACAACCCCCATTGGTTATATGGGCGATTGGCATATAAATAATGAACTTTAGCCAGCGGGTTTACAATATCCGAATATTTAGTAGCGCTGTAACTTCCATCCGGGTTTTTAACAGGTATGGTAGGGTCTTCGGCAAAGGCATCGTTAATTAAGTTGCCATTGTAATCGGTTTGTACGTTATGGGTTAACGATTTATTCAGGGCAAAGCTTTCGCCAAACTCCAGGTTTGATTTTGGTGTAAATACCAGATTGTTTGACAGGTTTAATCTGTTATAATCCGAACCAACAATGGTACCCTGCTGCTTTAAATAACCACCGCTAACACGATAAGTAACGTTTTGGCTGCCACCGCTTAACGCCACATTATAATTTTGCATATAAGCAGTTCTGAACAAAGCTTTCTGCCAGTCGGTAGTTGGCGATGATGCTGTCAGGTCGGTTGGCAATTGCAGGTTTTGGCCTGCGTTTCTGTAAGCCTCATTATTAAGCATTGCATAATCCGAAGCACTTAACATATCCAGCGTTTTGCGCACCTGCGACATGCCCTGGTAAGTATCAAAAGAGATAACCGAATTATCCTTTTTACCTTTTTTGGTTTTGATGAGCACAACACCGTTGGCACCACGTGAACCATAAATGGCCTGTGCCGAAGCATCTTTCAAAATGTCGATAGATTCGATATTGCTCGGATCGATGATATTAATATCATTTGAAGCCAGCGGGATACCATCAACTACATATAAGGGATCTGAATTGCTTAAAGAAGTTAACCCACGGATGCGTACCTGTGCCGTTGCACCTGGTGATCCGGAGTTCTGGATGATCTGTACGCCGGATGTTTTGCCTTCTAAAGCGCCCTGCAGGTTGGTTACCGGTTGATCTTTTAATTTGCTTGCACTAACCGATGAGATAGCACCGTTTACATCAGCCCTTTTCTGGGTACCGTAACCAACCACTACTACTTCGTTTAATGCCGACTGTGTTTCCTTCAAAGTAACATCCAGTTGTGTACGACCGGCCACCGCTATTTCCTGCGTGGCGTAACCTATAAAGGTAAATACCAGGGTTTCATTGCCTGCAGGCAGCTTAACAGTATAGTTACCTGATGCATCGGTTACGGCACCGGTATTGGTTCCTTTTATTTTAACGCTTACACCGGGTACGGGCAAGCCTTTCTCATCAACTACCTTACCCTTTACGGTAACATCCTGCACGGCATCAGTAACAGGCTCCGGACGGAGCCTTACTATAACCGTATTTTGATTAATTACGTAAGTTAACGGCTGTCCGGCAAAACACGCTTTAAGCACATCATCCAGCGTGGCGTGGCTCAGGTTTAAACTTACCGGACGGGCATTGTCAAGCATATCGCTGTCATACAAAAAATTGTACCCGCTCTGCTTTCTCAGTTTTTTAAAAACCTGCTGTAATGACGTCCCTTTAACGTTGATACTGATCTGCTGTGCATAGGTAGCTGCGCTAACCTGTAAAATGGAAGCAGTCAATAATATGATGATGAGTTTCATGATCAGCAGCGGTTTAAAAAGTGCGCGGGAATGCCGCATGCATAGAAATGCATTAATAATTTTATACATTTGATTTGAGGTTAATGAATAATTGGTTGTTGCTAACGATTGGTTATGTTACCTCAAAAAGCCATTTGGCATACTGACCGGGGGCGCTCGACTTCCCCTGGTTAGTTTTTTAAGATAACATGATGAATAAAAAATGTAATTATGGCATCACTGTTATCCTCCTTCCTTCTGTTTTGAAATGAACCGAACCGGTAAGTTCCAAAGAATGTAAAACTTCCGAAACATCTTTAAACCGGGACACTGTTCCTCCAAAGTTCTTTCTTTTGAATTTTTCAGAGAATACGACATCTACATCATACCACCTCGAAATCCGTTTCATTATAGTTTGAATATCTTCATTATTGAAGGCAAAAAAGCCGTTTTTCCAGGCTACAGCATCGTCAACATCTACATCGCTAACACTAAAGGCAGGTTGCTGGCTATTAAAGGCCCCCTGCTGTCCTGGCTTTAACAAAGCCTCCTGATTATTACTGCTCAGCTTTACCGCCCCCTCCAGCAATGTAGTTTTTACAACTTTCTCATCGCTGTAAGCCATTACATTGAAGTGGGTACCCAAAACCTGAACGCTCATACCGTTGACACTCACGATAAAGGGTTTAGTACGATCTTTTGCCACCTCAAAATAGGCTTCGCCCGAAAGTTCAACTTTGCGGTTGTTACCAGTAAAAGCAGCCGGATATTTTAAAGCAGAAGCAGAGTTTAACCAAACTTTAGTACCGTCTGATAACTCGAGCTGATACTGCCCACCCCTCGGAATGCTGATGGTGTTGTAAGCCAGCTCCTGCGCACCATCTTTACCGTTGTCCTGCTTGTTATATGACAACACGCCGTCTTTAACTTTATTGATCTTTACGCCGGTTTGTGTACCCAGCGTTCCGTTTTTGAGCCCGTTGAGCGTAATTATTTTACCGTTAGCCATAGTTAGATAGGCCTTATTACCGCCAGGCAGGATTTTTTGAGGTGATAACGCTACTGTATCGGATTGCCTCGGAACAGCAGGTAATTGTGCTCTCCAGATTAAAACGCCAATGCTTAAAAGAATAATTACAGCGGCAGCCACTCTTAACCATACATAACGGGCTGATAAGCTTTGAGATCCCTTTTCGGGGATACTTTCGGCCAGCTTTGCTTTAAGTATGCTATGAAGCCGTTTCTTTTCGCCCAAATCGGTTTCCCAGTTATCATCGGGCATTACAATATCGTCCTGGTATGATTCCAATAGCTGCTTTTCTTCCGGCGTGCATTCTCCCGCCAGGTTCTTTTTATACAGAATAAGAAACTCTTCTTTGGTGATCATTATGGTTAGTATATAGTTTTAGTAATGGCCCTGTACTTATATAGTATACATTACGGCAACCAACACCCATAGCATTGTAAAAGAATTATTGTTTTTTTAATGTTTGGGAGACATATAATTACTTTTCTCTACTTTTATCAAACCAATTGTATGTTTAAGGCCTTAAAGAGCGATTCTGATTTGTGGGACGACATTCGTAATGACGACGGTGCGGCGTTCGATATACTCTTTAACCGTTATTGGGCCAGAATGTACAAGATCGCTTTCCGTCAGCTCAATGATGAAGAAAGTAGCCTGGAAATTGTTCACGATGTTTTCCTGAGTATCTGGAACCGGCGCAAAGATTTGGAGATAAATAAATTCTCTAGTTTTTTGCTAACAGCAATGCGCTATCAATTATATAGCCGTGCCAAAACCGCAAAACTCTCTCTTGTTTATAAAGCCGAGTTATCAGAAAGTGACCATTTGTCGGAATCAAATACCGGTGAGCTCCGGCTACAGGATTCCGAATTAAAAAACGAACTGGATAAATATCTGAACCAACTGCCCGAACGCTGCCATGAAATCTTTAATTTAAGCCGTATTGAACATTTATCCAACCAGGATATTGCAGACCGCCTGGGCATCTCAAAAAAAACCGTTGAAAACCAACTTACAATTGCATTAAAACATTTGCGGCTGGCATTTAAAAATATCGCATCGGTAATGATGGTAGCTTTATCACTTTTATTGCGATAAGAAATTACGATATCTATCAGCAGATGCAGCCAGTTAATCTGCATGGCATAAAAAATGCCTCCCGGTTTAACGGGAAGCATTCATAAAATAAACAATTACAATTATTATAAACTTCTTAGCTTAACACCTTTAAACTGCAGATAAGTATATGATTGTGTATTCACCACCCAGCCGAAAGTAATAGTTGTTGTTGCCGCAAGCGTGAAACTAAGCGTGTGCGTGCCGCCAATATTATTTTGATCGCCTTTGTAAATGGCCAGTGGGCTACCCAAATTAGTAATATCCGGCAGTGAATTGCCAACGGCCACTACTTCGTTTGCGCTAAGGGTACCGCCATATCCTGCAGTTTCAATATCAAGGGCATAACTACCGGCAGGCAGTGTAATGGTTTGATAAACCTTACCGTTGCTCACACCATCGCCACTCCAGTCTTTTGCCTCAAAATGGATACAACCACCATTATCTGTAGACCAGCCTCCGCCCTTGCCGCCGTCCTGGTTCAGCACGTTACTATTGTATTGCCAGTCTTTAGGTAGCCCCCATTTACCGGTTCCGTTATCGCTGCGGTAAAAAGGGTAGCCCGGGTTTTTGATGTAAAGCGATGTAATATCGCCTATGCGCCTCACCCTCGGAAAAAGTGTAGGCGCAGCTACCGTAAAAGTATCAATGGCGCCCCTGAAAGGCAGATAACTTGATTGATAAGTTACATCGGTGCCAAACTTAAAATCGTTGATGGTCACAATAGAATCGGTTGGTTTGAGCAGCGTTGTTTGTGTTTTACCTGAATTATCAATGTAGGTTACAACAGTTTTGGTATTCACGGTTACCGAATCAAGCGTGATCTGGTTAAAGTTCAGCTTAACAACACCCGTCGAAATATCAACAGTAAAAGGGTTATCGGCGTTGTAGCCACGGTTAAAAATACCGCCTGCATAAACAGCCCCATAAACCCTCACCCCGTTAATGGTTTTAGCAATAGAGATATGTCCGTCGCTATCAACAGAATTGACTATGAAGTTGTAAGTACCTTCGGTAAGGTTTGTTACCAGTACTTTTACCGTATCAAGCGGGTTATGGCTTGCTGCATTAACAGTTAACGAATCCTGCTTATTGTTCCAATAAATCTTATACTTAACAATTTTGGGGTCGGGACTTGGGTTCCACACCAGTTGCGTGCGTAACTTCCCTGCCTGGTAACTGGCATTGGCAATTACACCAGGGTAGTAAATTTCGCCGCCTTTTATCAGCTCTTTATAATTCTCGTTCTTTTTTGAGCAGCCCCACACGGCCAGCAGTAATAACAGCCATGCTATATTTTTTATATTGATCTTCATTTGTTTGTCGCTTAAAAATTATTGAGGGATTCCGTAAAAAGACATTTCTTCGATGTAGGTATAATCTAATCCAAACCAGGTTTCACTTACTACAACTCTCAGGTATTTTACCGCGGGGCTATCAAACGGAACGTCAAAGTTTACACCTGCCTCAACAAAAGCCTGATCGGCGGCATTGGTTTGCCCCTGCGGCAGGCCCGACGGCGGATCTGGAAAGCGATAAGTACCCACTACTACCCAATCGCCGCTTACAGTACCCACAGGCTTGCCGCCGGGAGTAACAGCATCAGCAGGATTATCTTTATTTGAGCCCCAAATGCTAAACACTTTGGGGTTTGCGTAACCGTATCCCCTTGGCCACATCAAAAAGTGGCTTAGCTTATAGCTGCGTCCAACTCCGAACGTACCCTGCACCAGCTTTTGTACCGAACCGATAGTTGTTTGCCATGGTGCAGCACCGCCAACTTCCTTGGTAAAACCATCCCATAAATAAGGCAGTATGCCGCCATAACCTATGAAAGCATCACTTGGGCTATTGGTTGGAAAAAATTTGCTTTTATCCAGCAGCTCTTCATACAGCGGGGTAAGGGTAACCAATAAGGTATCAGATGTATTTCCAAACTGGTCGGTTACAAAAGCACCAAATTTTGCCGGTGTTGTACTAAAGCCCCTTACGGCATAACTTATGGTATCTGTACTGGTGAAATGCCTGTCCTTAATATTAAATTTATTATCGGCAGGGTCAATGGCAATTAAATTTACACCAACGGGCCGTTTATCTTTATTAATGGTTGATAAATGGACACCGCCAAAGTCGGCCGCCAGCGTAAGATTTTTCCGGATTAGCTGGTAGTAAGGTGTATCCGGATGAACCGTTACCGTAACCGGGTCCGATTCCACATTGGCCCGGGTTACCGCGTGCAGGGTTATCGTATAATCCTTACTGCTTTGAAAACCATCAACCCTAATAGTGTCCAGAAAATAGCTGGACTTGGTTTGCCTTGTTGTTTTGCCATTGATATTATAATCGGCAACTACATAAAGCAGGTTTTGTGATGATGGCAAAGTATAAGTTAAAACCGCGCCGCCATTAAAGTTGCGCACCTTAACATTGGTTACTACTGCCGGTTTTGTTTTATCGGTACTCTCCGGCAGTTTATAGTTATCGCTTTTTGAGCATGAAAACAAACATGCTGTTAAAAGCGCCAGTACACATATAAAATGTACAGGCTTTATATGATTATAGCTCATAATATCTCTTAGTTAATTATTTATCCAATTAAAAAACCATTAAAATCCTACCAGTAAGGGTTTTGAACAAGGTTATCGTTCACCACGATGGAGTTGTTCCAGATTGGCCACAGGTAATCCCTGGTGTTAAATACAGGGATCTCCACGTTGCGGGCACGGTAGTAGTTAATAGCCTGCTCTTCGTAAATACTCCAGCCGGTTAACGGGGTACTTAATACTCCCTGCAACTCTTTCCAGCGGCGAAGGTCCCAACCGCTTTGCCCTTCAAAACAAAGCTCTATCCTGCGCTCCTGGTGAATGATAGCCCTTAAACCTTCTTTAGTAGTTGGTTTAGATGGATTTTTTGAATAAGCTGCCCATGAATCAACAACGCCACTCAAACCTGCACGTGCCCTGATCTTATCTACATAAGATATTGCTTCGGCAGTTGGGCCATTTACTTCATTTAAAGCTTCGGCGTATAACAGGTATAAACCAGCCATACGCATAACCGGCATGGAAAAATCAGTCCAGTTAAACCCATCGTCATATACGGTAAGGTAGTTGGCCAGCTTCTTAGGCCAATAACCGGTGATGTTTGATTTTTGCAGTGTTTTAGGGCCTGCAAGTGAGGTTACACCACGGGCAGGTACATAATGCGCCATTTTTGCATCCAAAATACCATCGCCAAACCAAATACCGCCATCAAAGCCTATGCTGCCATAAAAACGGGGCTCGCGGTCAAAGTGGGCCTTAACGGTTTGATAACCTTGTTTTATGTAAAAAAAATTTGCGGCATCTCCGGTACGTAACTGGTTGCGGTCGGCATAATCCCAGGTCTTATCCTCATCAATCGGTACGCCTTTATTGGTATAAAACAGCTCGGTAGTTGAAATAGGAACTGCATAGTAAGCCGGGTTTTGGTTATCATTTTGATTGGCCTTTTGTGTTAACCTTGGTATGCAATACTCCTGACCATGCCAGATATTGCTCAGCGACCAAATTAGTTCGGGGTTGGTATCCCATTTTTGAGTAAGCGCATTTTGGCAGGTTAACACCTGTTTCAATGAGTCGGGCAGGTTTGAAACGCCCGGCGCAGGTACAAAATTGGTGTTTAAATGCAAACCGGCAGCCTCGCAAAGATCAATTGCTGCTTTACACGCAGTAGCGGCCTTTTGCCATTTGGCAGCATCAAAGGATGTTGGGAAAAGGTTTTTACCGCTTTTATCTTTAAAGTTTGCGTAATCGGGGTTACCGTTGAATAAGGGGCTTGCGGCTGTCATCAATACCTCGGCTTTGATGGCCGCTGCTGCAGGGCCGGTTATCCTGCCCAGCTCCTTGGCAGGGTTATCAATTGTAGCGGGCAGATCGGGAATTGCCTGATCAAGCAGCCCAACAATATAATTAACCACATCATCAACCGGTTGACGTTTCACTTTCACCTCGGCCGTTGAGGCTTCAACAGGTAAGTTTACATCGATAATAGGTATCGGACCGTACATCCGCATCAGGTAATAATGATAGTAAGCCTTCAGGAATTTGGTTTCGGCTATCCATCGTTTTTTTTCAACAGCGGTTAAATCGGCTGGTTTATCGATATTTTCGAGCATGGTATTGCAACGCCTTATGGCAACAAACATAGCTGTACCGTTTGCCCTGCCATCCCAGAAGTTTAAACCCGGTTCACCAACATTTTGGGTGCCTGTAATGAGGGTATAACCTGTAATATCCAAAGGATTGTTAGCCAGGTTAAGCGGAAAAATAATTTCCCCCGAGGTTGTAAAACCGGCACTCCTGTTTAAATCATTTAATTGCTGAACAGATGAATAACAAGTAAACAAGTAGTTTTCAGCTTCGTTCTTACTTCTGAATGCGTAGTCAATTGTTCCCACATCGGGCGGAACAACGTCAAGATATTTTTTACATGAGCCGCTTAATACCATTAAAAATAATAAGCAAATATGTTTATAGTTAAATTTCATGATACTCTTCATCTCCTTATAAATTAACATTCAAGCCAATATTGTACACCTTTTGGATCGGGTAGTTAAATCCATTGCTTCCCAGTTCCGGATCCCACAGTTTAAATGAGCTCCAGGTAATAAGGTTGAGGCCATTAACGTATAACCTCAAGCTGCGTAAGCCCAGTCTTTTTGATACCGATGCCGGCAGTGTATACCCAAACTCGGCCGACTTAAGCCGCATGAACGCGCCATTGCGTAACCACCAGGTACTTGGCTGCAGGTTGTTTTCGATAATGTTGCGGGTTGTTCCTAAACGCGGGTAAGTAGCGTACAGGTCCTGGTGCTCTTCGCTCCAGTGGCTGTCTGCAAATTGCTGTAGTAATTGAGTATTGCCATAAATGTAGTCCTCTGTACTTTGCACAAAAGGGCTAACCTGGTTAGGATCGATAAAAAATGAAACCCTTGCCTGCCCCTGGAAAAATGCCGAGAGGTCAAAGTTTTTGTACTGAGCAGATACGCCGTAGCCGTAAACAATTTCGGGCACCTGCGGGTATCCCAAAAAGGTTTGGTCGCGGTTGTCGATAACACCGTCTCCGTTCAGGTCGCGGTATTTAATATCGCCGCCCCTCGGTGCTTTGCCTGTAGTTGAAAAGATCTGTGTTGGCGATGCAGCAGCTTCAGCATCATCAACAAATAACCTGTCGGCAATATACCCGTACCCAATACGGATGGGTTGGCCAACAAAATGGCGATATGCCTCTGGGTAGTTAGGCTCCTCGTAATAAGTATATTTATCTGTTGCCAGGGTAAAGTTACCACGTCCGGAAATAAGCCAGGAACTTCCGATGCTTTGTTTATAGTCAAATGAAAGATCGATACCTTTTGAGTTGGCTTTACCTAAATTGGCATAGATATCGGCCTCAAGCCCCGACGTACTTGGAATGTATGACCGTTTTTGCAGGATGTTGTACCTGTTATAATTATAAAACTCGGCAGTGATATTCAACTTTTTGAACAAGGTCATTTCCAATGCCAGATTTGCCTGTTTTGAGGTTTCCCATGTTACATTGGGGTCGGGATAGTTAAGGATGGTAGCACCATTATGCGCATAGCCCGCGTTGGTACCAAAGGCGGCAGAAGCACCACCGTTAAGGTTTACGTTTGATGCATAAAAGAAACGCCTGTCGCTGATGGCATCATTACCCACCAAACCATAACTGCCGCGCACTTTTACCCTGGTGAAAATATCTGCCAGCGGTTCAAAGAATTTTTCGCCCGAAACAAGCCAGCCGCCGCCGATGGTTGGGAAAAAGCCGTAGCGGTGCTCGGTAGAGAACCTTTCGGAGCCATTGTAGCCAAAGTTAAACTCCAAAAAATACTTGCTCTTGTAATTATACCCTGCCCTGCCCGCAACACCAAGGTTACGATGAGGTAAGGCATATTGCAGATCTGGTTGCTTTGTTACCGGGTTAATTGCGTTTGAATAAACCGTTTGCTGCCGGGTTAGCACCATGGTTGCCGACAGATTATGATCGCCAAACTGCCTGCTGTAATCAAAGTTGCCCTGCAGGTAGATCTGGTTGCTGATAACAGGCGTGCCGGGGAAATATGACAGGTACTCCTTTGCATCATTAGGGTCCTGATTGAGCCATACCAGCGAATAGGTATTGTTTACTTTATCATAGCTGCCAACATTGTAATAGAATGGATTATACCCATAATTGGCATCAAAGTAAGAATACCTGTTGGTGCTGAAGATACCATGGAAGTTTAAGCCTTTGGTAATAAAATCAAAACCCTGGTTCAGCTCAATTTGTGCCAGCACCCGCGACTCTGATGAGGTTTTATGCCCTCTTAGCAACAACGCATAAGGGTTGTTGTAAGGCACGCCCTTCTCTGCCGGGGCCCCGAACAAAATGTGTTTGGTGTCGCGGTTAGCTGAATCGGCGGGAAAATAGGCTGGAAATAGCACCGGGCTGGTATGCAGCGCAATTTTGTAAACATCCGAGTTAAACGATCCATCGGTTGTAAGCGGCCCTGCATACTCACTAAACGTACCCGAAAACCGCAGGATCAATTCTGTAGTTTTGGTAAGGTTGAGGTTAACGTTTGAACGTAACTGGTAATTTTGGAATTTAATGTTATTACTGTTGTTATTGGCAGGGTCCTCAACCAGGTTACCATGGTCAAGGTTATATGAGCCGGCAACATAATAGCGGGCAAACGGTGTACCGCCGCTGATACTTAAATTGCCCCTTTGGGTTGATGTACGCTTTTTTAACAGCATACCAAGCCAATCCACCGCAGGGTATACGTACGGATTATAGCCCGGTCCTTTAGCCAAAGTATTTTGGGTATTGATGATCTTATCCGGATCAAAAGGCGTTGGCTGATACGGATCACGTGATAAAGTAGCCTCATTAAAGAGGTTCATGTAAGTGATAGGATCAGCTATTTTAAGCGACTGCGTATTTTGTGATATTGAATTTTCTGCACGGAAACTGATCTGCGGCTTGCCTATTTTACCTTGTTTGGTAGCCACCAAAATTACGCCGTTAGCACCGCGTGCGCCGTACAAGGCTGTGGCACTTGCATCTTTCAGGATAGAGAAACTGGCAATATCATCAACCTGCAAGCGGGCAAGGTCATTGGTGGTAAGCTCAATGTTATCTATCAGGATCAGCGGATCAACTTTATAACCAAATGTGGTTACCCCCCTGATAAAGAACTGGGCGTTATCCTGCCCCGGCTGTCCCGTTCCCTGGAAGGCGATGATACCAGCTGCCTGGCCTGCAAGGGCTGTGGTCAGGTTACTTGCCGGGATCTTTAACTCGGCCGGCTTTATGGTAGTTACCGAGCCTACAATGGCTTCCTTACGTTCCTTTTTTCCGTAAGCGGTAATTACAACCTCTTCGGCCTGCCTTACATCCTCAACCAAAACAACATTAAACAGTTTATTGTCGGGGCTTACGGTAAAGGTTTGCGTAACAAAACCTATAAATGATACCCGGATCACCGAGCCGTTTTTTACATCGAGGATGAATTTACCGTTGTTATCCGTTACCGTACCACGCCTGGCATCATTTACAACGGTAATACTCACGCCGGGCAGTGTTATCCCTTTTGAATCGCGCACGGTACCGGTTACGGTAATATCAGCTATATTTTCGGCTTGATTGCTATTTTTTGATCCGTCAGCTTCTTTAATGATGACCGATTTTCCATCAATAGTATAGGTTAAAGCTGAGTTTTTAAGGCAGGTTTTCAGCGCTTCTTCAAGCGGGGTATCCTGGAAATTCACATCCAGCGGAGGCACATTTTTTATACTCCTGGCCGACCAAAAAAGGTTGTAGCCTGTTTGCTTATTTATTTCATTGAATATTTGTTTAAGCGTTGCATCATTCTGTTTATAAGTGATTTTTTGTGAAAAAACCGCTGCACTTGCCTGCATGAATGCCAGGAAGAGTATAAACGTCGTTATCTTCATGATGAGCAGAAATTTCTTAGGGTAGCACGAAGGCGTACAAATGTTTGTAGTAAAAATTTTATACATTTGTTAAAGGCTGTTTTAAGTTGAAATGTTACGACAATTACATTCAGGTTTTAAAAAGCTGATTGGAGCAGGGGCATCGGAAGTGCCTCTGTTCTGCTTTTTATAAACCGCTGATCTGCTTTAAGCTATGGGTAGGTATTGGTTTTTCTCATACTTTTTTGTTTAGTTTAAATTGGTTATTGGGGCGTTTATTTTTTCTTGCTTATAGTTATGGTATTACCCTGTATGCTAAACCTGGCATCGCCGGTTTGCTCCATCATTTTTAACAGGGTTGTGATGCTGGCAAAGCGGGTGGTAACAGCACCAAAGGTTTCTTTTTTCAATTCCTGATCTTCAAAAACTACATCTACATTGTACCAGCGGGATACACTGCGCATAATGTTTTCAAGCTTTTCATCGTCAAAATTGAAATATCCATTTTTCCAGGCTACAGCCTCGGTTGTATTTGCTTCACTTACATCAAGTGTATTGGTTAGTTTGGCCTGCTGACCCGGAATTAATACGGCGCTCTTGCTGGCGGCAGTTACCCGTACCGATCCTTGTAATAATGTTGTTTTGGTAACGGCATCGTCGGTATAGGCGTTTACGTTAAAGTGGGTACCCAATACTTCAACCGTTTGGCGGTTGGTTACTACCCTAAAAGGTAACTCCTTATTATGGCTAACCTCAAAATAAGCCTCGCCCGCTAATTCAACCCTGCGCTCATTTCGATTGGTAAAGCTTACTGGAAATTTCAATGATGAATAAGCGTTAAGCCAAACCTTCGAACCATCGGGTAATATAACCTGGTACTGGCCGCCTTTGGGTGTTTCGATGATGTTAAACGCATCAAGATCGGTACTTGATGATGCCCCCGACAGATTTTCCCGTCCGGATATAGTGTATACTAACTGACCATTGGCCGCTTTGGTTACTTTAATGCCGTTTTGGTTAGCAATTTGCCCGTTACCCGCATCGGTAAGGGAAATCTTACTTCCGTTTGCCAAGGTTAATATGGCTTTGTTACCACCCGGATGGATATTTGATTGAGCAACACGACGAGGAAAGTGCTCACGATCTGTAGTAAGCATCCTGGTAATGAACAAACCGGCTACACCCAATATCAATACAGCAGAAGCTGCCGCCACCCACCTAAAGATGGGTTTGGTTTTAACAGGTTGGGTTTCGCGGTTAAGGCGGGCAAGCATAGCCTCTCCTACCGATTCCTCATCTTCTGGAAATTCGGTATCCTGGTATGCGTTTTCCCGGTACCATTGCAGCAATTGTTCACGCTCGGCAATAGTGGCGGTACCGTCTTTATACTTTTTTATTAGGCTGTAAATGTGTTCCTGGTCCAATTGGTTTGGGTGCTTTTATATGTGGGTACATTGAAAAACACATTACCCTATATGGATTTAAACTTTTTCCTGTTTTTTTTGTGAAAATCCATCACATGATTTTGCTGTGAGGCCGATACGGATGAGTTTGGAAAGCGAAAAGTGTTTATATTTCGGAATAAGAAACAGGTGAACAGTTTCTACGCCATGTAAAGCGGCAGTACATTCTTTAAGCAACGCAGGCAAGGTTTCTCATTCACATTCAATCCCCCGTGCTTTGTCAACACCGCAAAAAGCAGGTTGTAGTTATTTTCGAAACGACATAATGGTATGCAATATTACTACGATACTCCAACCGTAATTCTTCAATTCCCCACGAATAATTTTTAACGCACGGGTAAGGTTTGCCTCCACTCCTTTCTCGCTGATCTCGATCTTTTCGGCGATCTCGGCATTCTTCAAACCCAGATCGCGGCTGTAACGGAACACCAGTTTGCATTTTTCGGGCATTTCCTCCACTATTCCATCAATATATTCCTGCAGAAAAAGCGCGTCAAGCTTATGCTCGTCATGGGTGATATCGGCAAACTCATAGTTTTCTCTGGCCAGATCGGCGCGGTGTTTTTCGCGCTGGTAATGCTTAAACACACTGAATTTTACCGCGGTAGCAAGGAAAGCAGCAATGCTTTGTATTTCGACGGAACGGCGACGCTCCCACAGTGATAAAAAAACCTCATGTACAAGATCTTTGGCAATAGCAGTGTCCTTGCTGTGGTTCCATGCAACCGCCAGCATCTTTTTCCAATAACGCTGGTAAATTTCGGTAAAGGCATCATGATCGTCTGCCTGCAGCAAAGCGGTTAGTTCCTGGTCTGTATATGTACTGCACTTTGACATTTGCCCCGTTCAGGAGATCACTTAATGGTTTGTAAAATAGTTATCGCTTGCAGGTTAAACACGTTATCATTGCGCAAAACCATTTTCACTGTTTAAATTGGTTACCGGCTTAGGCCACAGTGGGTACTGCCCCAAAATCCGGCTACAAATATGCAATATAATTTCAATCAAAAAACTATTTTAGCATTAATCAGTAAATCAGACGCATACAGAGACAATGCGAATGAGATACTGATTAATTTTTTCACAACCATTATGTTAAAAAAGTAAACGACCACCTGTTGCGGGGCATTTTGAACCTGATCAACAATATTCGGGCAACTTTTATTTAAAAAATCAGTGTTTTACTATAAAAATGTTGCAGATCCAATACCGGCAAATCACCTATTGATCTGCCAGCATTAATACAATACGCTGACCTTCCGGTTTGATGCGGTACAAACTGCCGTTAGTAGTTTCTGTTATTGTACCTTGTTTTGTTTTGATCCGGTAAGCGCGTCCATCAAATTCATATTGGGCGCTATTTTCTTTTACATTCTGAAATGCCGTTTTAGCCCCCGGGGCAACATGCAGGTCCAGAAACCAATCGGTGGCAGGATTATTCTTTGCCGTAATGATCAGGGAGTTCTCGTTCATTTCGATCTCGAAAGTACCTGTCCCTACCGGCCAGGATGCAAGTGCTGTAGTTTTGTTTATATCCTTAAAAGCCGGATCGCCACCCTGAACAGGAATTTCGCGACCGTCCTGGTTCATCATTAAACGCAGGCCTTCGGGATTACCGCGTTTGCCCCATTGAAAACCATCAACCACTGGTAGGGTATAAAAAAAACTTTGATTAATAGTGGTTACATCATTCAGGTATTTATCGGGAATACCCTCATTAAACAGGTGAATATCAGTTATACGCAAATTGCCGTTTTCCCAAAGCAGGTTAGTGCGGTAAAAGCGGCTGTTATACCAAATAGTTTTTTTATTGCTTTCACCCAAATCCTTACTTACGGCAAACGTTGTAGCCGGCGTTACTTTGTAGGTTTTCTTAAACCATTCGCCCGACTGTGTCATTGTCTCCACCCTAACTTTACCCTCATCACGAAGACGGGCAATAACAGGCATTTGTAATTCAAGGCCTTTTTTCATGGCATCCCAGGTAAATGAATTTTCCTGTCCTGCCTGTGTGTAATTATAACCCAGCGATGGGTCGTTGGCAAATGTTTGGAAAAACCAGTTGATCCATTGCTCATTACCGCCCGCATGAGGATAAACCGGCTCAAGCGTGGTAACCGACCGGCCATCAGCATACTGCCTTATGGGGTCGCTGCCCAGCATCCTGAATACCGGTACAGGTAGCTGTTGACCGGCATGTTGTGCCGGCATATATGCGTTTACGCGGCTTGGGTAATATGCCTGGTTCCAGTAACCTCCCCAAAGGGTAAAGCCATCGGTGCCAACCTGGTCCTTACAGTTTGCCGATGCAACAATCTTATATTTATCATACATATAATTGAGGGAGTGGGCGTCAATTACCCACGAAGCGATAGACCTTGGATAATACCCGAATATCTGCTTAAAATCAGCAAAGTAAACGTCAATGATCTTTTCCCGCTCGGCAGGCGTGTAGCCAACTGAGAAACCTACATTTGAGTGCCAATCCCATGCATATTTTCCACGCCATTTTATACCGGCCTTTTCAATGAGCGGTTGCGGCAGTTCCCACCAGCCGCCTATTTCAAATTCGTCTTTAGGAAGGCTTTTCAGCAAGTCCTGGTAACGCTTGTCTATCAAAGCATCGTACTGTAATAAAAAAGTCCCGCCAAGATGATATTGCTTCATGAGCTTTATCTGGTTCACAACAGTTTGATAGAGTACATCTTTAGTGATATTCGGGTCGCGCGGCTCAATATCCCGTATAAAATTTACTATGTTGATGATCTTGGGTCCGCTCACCGATCCGGCTTTTTGACCGAACGAGCAAAAGGTTATAAATGACAACGCTGCCGTTGCGGTAGTAATTACAAAAGCCTTTAATTTCATATAGTGGTACTTTGATCTTTATTTCTTTTAGCCTGTGAATTTAAAAGTAAAGTGCAGCCATCCCAACAGGCTATTAAAATCAGGATAAACTACGAAACTGCATTGTTATTTAAGCAGATCCTTATATCTGGCAGTGATGATCCCACGCGCTTGTTTTGATAGCGAATCAACAGGAACCGGTTTATCTTGCGGGCGTGATTGTTTTTGATTGATGGCACCTAACAAGCTCCATTTCCGGGTCATCTCTTTAGGTTCGGTAACATGAAGATCATAACGCGTAAAATCTATTACCTTTTCGGACGTGTTGCTCTTCCAGTCTCTTAGCAACGCCAGGCGAAAGTCTTTATTCATAAACCATTTGATCTCGTTGTTGGCATCCGAGCCGCCGATGCCGGAGCCCCGTTCTACAAACCGGTAGTCAAAACTATTGGTTTTATAATGTTTTCGCCATAATAACCCAAACTCGCCCTGGGTAATCAATTTAGTATCAGGCCAGCGTTTTCTGATGGCGGCTAACCAGTTTTTTAATGATGATGGATCATATGGCAAACTCAACTCCCAGCAATTGGTAACCCAACCAAAACCATTAAGCTCAAAACCTTTATCAAAATGGATAGCTGTTGTATGCATCATTTCCTTCAATCCTGTTTCGTTACCATACTTACCTATAGTTTCAATCGGCCCTACGCCCATGCGGCTATTAAAGCCATCCTTAAAACCTTCGCGCCTGGCCGCAAGGAAATCAACCGACCAGCCATCTAAGTTTACGCAGTCAATAAAATCGCTTTTGTTTTGTGCGGGCTTGCAAAAATGTTCCTTTGATGGATAAAAAGGATAAACTACGGCTCCATCACCATCCTGGTTATCAATGCTGAACTGGCTCCATATATTTCCCTGACATACGTGGATCCCCTCTGTTTCCGCGAGATATTGCTGGTTTTTTGCCGACATAAACCCTGCAACTATACTTAGCGGGCGATAGCCCTTGCCCACCATTTTTTCAATAATTTTCAGGGCATCGTGCACATCCTTATTCACCTGTTCGGTAGGGTTATAAGCATTGGCAAAATAAGCGCCCGGGATAAATGTAATATCATCGCCGTATTTGTAATGATACCCCACCGCCAGTTTTCTGATTTCGCGGTAGTTTGCGGTAGTATCATTGAGCGCAAGCCAACTGAAGGACCAGGTTATTTTCCCGCCCGGAAAACCTTCTGCTATAGCATTTCTGAAAGCAATAACCCGCGCCGGTGTGTGCAGGGCACGTTCGTCTTCACCAACATTGCGGTTTCTTGAAACCTCTATCTGGTTAACCCTGATCACCGTGTTAAAGGTGAGAAAACGGTTACCCATCAACTCTGTTACTTTTTTTGACTGGTTACGCTGAGCTTCCGCATCCGGTAATAAGAACATCAGCAAAAACGCCAGGGGCAGTATGGTCTTAAAATTCATAATATAAATGTTATCGACAGCGCAATGCTGTTGTATTTAAAAATCGAGTACACCTTTTCGACATAAAATTAATGGTAAATTACCTGTAATAATTATTAAACCACATAGCGGGCCAGGTGCCGGCCCGCTATGTTTAAATGCTTACCAACCCGGATTTTGTTTCAATTCCTTGCCACTGGCAGCATAAAATGCTACTTCCTTTGTAGGCAGGGGTTGCAAATAATCTTTAGCAGGGTCAAATTTTCTGTTACGCTCCGCAATTAAAAAACCATTGGCATCAACTTTGGTTAAATAACTCGGATCACTGTAGGGAGCACGGCTGGCCCAGTCGGTGCCGGTAATTTTTATACCTTTTACGTCTTGGGGCAGTTCGGTTTCTGCTGTTTTCCATCTTCTCAGGTCATCATACCTGAAACCTTCGAGGCAAAGTTCAACTGTACGCTCACGCCTGATCTCGGTACGCATATCCAACCCATGAGCGCCAACAAAAGCGTTAGTGAGATGCGGCATAGAAACCCTGTCGCGCAATTGGTTTATCGTGATATTAAGATCATTATCACTAATATTACCATTTTTTTCGTACAGGGCTTCGGCATAGTTTAACAAAACTTCGGCATAGCGGATCAGGTGCCTGTCAAAATCAAATAAACTGGCACTTCCGTTCCTGCCCGAGTTGTTAGCCAGCGGATCTTCAGACATGTATTTATACAAAATATAACCGGTATTGAAATTTCGCTGCGGCTTATCGGGCCAGTTCTCCACTTTGGTAACCGGGTAAAACACACGGTTGGTTAGCGTACCCGGAATGATCATGGTCATGGTCATACGCGGATCACGTTCCTGGTACTCGGAAGTGAAGGTGCTGTAGCCGTGAAATACCGTTCCGGAAGCCGTGATAGGCAAACCATTTTTGTCAAGGTATAAGTCCACCATTTTACGGGTAGGGTTATAACCGTCCTGATCATACATATAAGGTGCATCCTGGCCATAAATATTACGGGCATAGCGTCTGTCCAGTATCGATTCTTTGGAGTCATCGCCTGCTTCAATAAACAGGTAGCGATAGCTCTGCGCGCCGCTCCCTTTATATAAACTGTAAACACCGCTATTAATTACCTGTTGTGCAGTACTCACGGCAACATCAAGATATTTAGCAGCGCTGGCATCGCCACGGTATTTTTCCCAGGTACCTTCAAACAGTGCCACCCTTGATGCCAGCGACTGAGCCGCTCCTTTGGTTATCCTGCCAATATCAGGGGCAGAAAGATCGGCCTGAACAGGCAAATCGCTTACTGCGTCATCCAGGTCTTTTAATATCTGGTCGGCGGTAGCCGTGCGGGTTGCTCTTGGGGCAAACAGCTCCGGATCACCCGTTTGCAACACTTTTGTAATTAGCGGCACACCTCCGTAAATACGCAGCAAGCGCCAGTAATACCATGCCCTGAAAAACTTTGCTTCGGCCACATAGCGTTTAATATCGGCATCGCTGTTCCCTGCCCCTTTTTCAAGTATATTATTAGCCGAACGGATGTATTTGTAATCGTTTGTCCACTCATCAGAGTTTTCGGTTGGCTGCAGGTTACCATTACTAACGGTATTGGGTGTATTGAAGGCGATATCTGATTCGGTATCCTCTTCGCCAAAACCATTAAGACCGTTATACAAATTGTTGGCAGCAAGCTTAAAATCGCTTCCGGTTTTCCAGAAGGTGGCATCCGTTATAGTATCCTGAGATACCAGGTTAAGATCCTTTTTGCAGCCTGCTAAGGCCAGACTTGCAATCACAAAAACGGCAAGTGTTATTTTTATCGTATGATTATTGATATGTTTTCTTTTCATGATGATCTTATTTAGAAACTTACATTCAGCCCCAGGGAATACACCCTGTTAAATGGATAAGTACCTTCGTTGCGATAACCGTCTTCAGGGTCAAAGTTGCCGCCCAGGGTTCCTTTAGAAATGGTGAAAAGGTCCTGCCCGCTCAGGTAAATTCGTGCCGAGCGCATTTTTAATTTGTTAGCTACCGACGATGGCAGGTTATAACCAAGGGTGATCACCTTAAACCTGAGGTAAGCTACATTTTGCAAGGTCATGGCCGAGGCGTGATAATTGTAACTATTGATATCATCATAGCCCAGGTTACCGGGAATATATCGCGGGTACGGCGCATCCGGGCGTTGCGGGCTCCATGTTTTATTGTAGTAATATGACAGCGTTGGCCAGAAGAAAGTATTTGGCCTGCTGATGTTTCCTTCATAAATAACATCGCGCTTACCTATGCCCTGTAAAAACACAGCAAGATCAAATTGCTTGTAACCCACATTAATATTTGATGAAAAGGTGTAACGAGGTGTTAAATTTCCCAAATAAACCATATCGCCCGATAGCCCTTTTGTTTTATCGCCGAAAGCGGTCAGTTTACCGTCGCCGTCAACATCCTTATACATTACATCGCCTATACCTATCCGGGAAGGTACGCCCTGAAGCTGTTTATAGGCATCAAGCTGCTGCTGGGTTTTAATGATACCGTCATATACATACCCGAAGTACGAGTAGATCGGATACCCCTGGCGCACAAAGTTGAGGCCCTCGGTATAATTATCTGAGTTTTTAAGCTGCACCAACTTGTTTTTGCTATCGCTGATCTGCAAGGCAATACTGTACCTGAAATCACTGATCTGATCTTTCCAGGTAGCTGTGGCTTCAAATCCTTTGGTTACCAGTTTACCCTGGTTAATGGACGGAGGTGTTGCGCCGTAAGTTACCGGCACTGCCACATTCACCAGCATGTCATCGTTTGTCTTATTAAAATAATCGAAAGAAAATGATAAGCGCGAATGCAGCAGGGACACATCTACACCTACGTTTTTATTTTCGATTGTTTCCCAGGTACGGTCGGTAGAAGCCGGACTTGCATTGGCTCCGGTAAGCCCGGCATTGGGCGAACCCAGCGGATAAACGCCGCCGATGGTTACCAATGGTATATAGTCATACAAGCCAAGTGAGGTAATTTCCTGGTTACCCATTTTGCCCCACGATACACGTGCTTTTAATAAATCAAACACATCCATCGATTTGATAAACTTCTCTTCAGAAAGATTATAAGCTAAAGCTGCAGACGGGAAAACAGCGCTCCAGCGTTTGCCCGGCGCAAATTTCGAGCTACCATCGGCCCTTGCCGTAACATCCAGGATCAGTTTGTTTTTGAATGAATAACTGGCCCTGCCAAAGTATGATCCAAGCGCCTGGTTATTGATAAGACCAGTAAAGTTAGCGTATGCTGTCTTAGTACGGTCGGCAAGGTTAAGCGTAAAAATGTCATTGCTTGCAAAATTGTAACCATATACTGTTTGGCCTTCGTTCCTGGTTTGTTCAAGGGATGCGCCACCGGTTAAATTGATGCGATGATCTGCACCAAATTGTTTGGTATAATCAAAATAAGCCTGGTACAATTTATTAAGGCGTTTGCTGTTACCATAACTGGCCGAGTTTGGTGTATTGCGGATATCCTGAACCCCGCCCGCGTAGTTGTAACGCGTAATGGTAGGATTTGTAGCGCTGTTATTGTCATACTCAAACCTGAAAGCAGCTTGCGCGGTTAATTTAAGGCCCGGCAAAAGACTGTAGTCCAGCTTAAAGTTGGTTGCAAAACGCGATAGGTTATCTTTTGATATACCGCCCTGCTCCAGGTATTGGGCTGGCCCTTCATAGCCCTGGTAGCCATAAAACTCGCCAAGAGGGTTATATACCGGCTGATAAGGAAATTGCCTTGTTACATTGGTTAGTGCACTTGATAACAATGTTGGGTTTAGCACGGCCTGATTATCAAAATTGGTGCGGGTTTCCAAGCTCAATTTGCTGCTCGGCCTGATATCATAGTTAAGGCGCAGGTTATACCTGTCTGATTTATTTTCGCCAAAACGGACAATGCCGTTATCGCGGTTATAACCAACAGATACCAGGTAATTGTTATTGTCGCCACCGCCAGATACCGATACGTTATGTAATTGCTGGGTAGCATTTTTATAGATCACCTTGTTCCAGTCGGTATATCCATAAAAACCTGGATAATTGGTAACGCCGTAATTCCAGCCCTGGTCAAGATCTGGGGCTGCATTGGCCTTGATCTTATCAAAAACCTCCTGCGGAAATCCTTGCAAACCGGCATTACGCAAGCCTTCGTCCATAAATTCGGCAAATTGCAATGTGTTTTGCATTTTACGTAAGTAGGTAGGCTGCTTTACACCAAAGTTTCCGGTATAGGTAATGATCGGTGTTCCGCGTTTACCGCGTTTAGTGGTAACCAATATCACACCATCAGCTGCACGGGCACCGTAAATAGCAGCTGCTGCGTCCTTTAATACCGTTACTTCGGCAATGTCATTAGAGTTTAGCGCACTGAAGGTATTTAAATCGCTCGGTACGTTATCTATCAGTACCAGCGGCGCATTGCCGTTAATAGATGAGTACCCCCTGATCTGGAAACCATAGGTTGTACTGCCCGGTTGTCCGCTGGCTTTGGTTATGGTAAGGCCCGGCACGGTACCCTGCAATGCATCAATTGTATTAGTTACGGGGCGGTTTTCAAAAACATCGGCTTTTACTGTGGAAATAGCACCCGTAACCGCTCCCTTGGCTCGCGTACCATAGCCTACTACAACCACTTCACCAAGGCTTTTATCTGCCTTTACCAACTTCACTTCCAGCGAGGTTTGGTTACCAACGGTTACCTTCTGTGTATTGTAACCCAGGTAGGAAAAAACTAACACAGAAGCCTCAGAAGGCACATTAAGCGCGAAAGTGCCTTGTTCGTTAGTGGTAGTTCCTGTACCGGAACCATCTATCCTCACGGATACGCCCACCAGGAGTTCGCCCGTTGTGGCATCCCTTACAACCCCGTTAATTTTTTGCTGCTGATCAGCAGCAGAGGGCTGTTTTTCATTATCCTTTCTGATAATGAGGATGGTTTTATTACGGATGATATACTCCAAAGGCTGCCCTTTCACGCAAAGCCTGAGCGCTTCTTTTAAATCAGCGTTTTTTAACGATAAAGTTATCGTTCCGGCATCCCGGATGGCATCGTTGTTATACAGAAAATCATAATCAAGCTGCCTGCGAAGCTGCGCAATAACTTCAGTTAGTGAAGCATCCTTTGCTTCAATGCTCACCCGCTGTGCAAATACTTCAGCTTTAAGCTGCACAATCGTCAGCAGTAATAAAATAAAGGTTAACTTCATTTTTAGGAACAAATTTGAATACGCATAGGAATCCCTCCTGAAAAGTAATTCAGTAAATTTTTTATACATTTGATTGTTAGGTTTAATTAATTGTTTGGTTAAAACTTATTGAGATGACCTGACCCGGCGATAGCCGTCGACCAGGGACGCTGCAATCGTTCCTGGTTTTGTCAAATTATGTTGTATACGTCTTTTTTTATCGCCTCCTTTCTTTAAAACTTCCGGCTAACACCGAACAAACGTTAATTAAATTATTAATTGATTTTGGGATCTATTCTGTTACGATAACCTTATCGGCCATAATTTTGAAATGTACCTTACCCAATAGTTCGAGGTTTTTAAGTGTTTCTGAAAGATTGGCCGAGCGCGAAAAGGTTCCTCCAAAACGATCTTTGGATAGCTTTCCCTGATAGCTGAAATCCACATCGTACCACCTGCTCATGATCCTCATGATGCTCTCAATACCCTGATTATCAAAAAGGAAATAGCCATTTTTCCAGCAGATGGCATTTTCAGCATTTACCTGCCTTACTGTTAACTGATCATCGGCTTTGATGATACGCGCTTCCTGTCCGGGCGTAAGCATTGCTGTTTTACCGGTGATGGTATTTTTGATATGCACACTTCCCGAAAGCAGGGTTGTGCTCGCGGTTTTATCATCATCATAGTTCCGCACATTGAAGCGTGTGCCCAGTACCGTAATTTCCTGCTTTCCGGCAACTACTTTAAATATTTGATTATTTGATTTGTGTGCTACCTCAAAATAAACCTCGCCGGTAACGTTAACCACCCTTTCACCTTTATCAAACCGTACAGGAAAAGTAATAGAGGATGCCGCGTTGAGCCAAACCTGCGTACCATCGGCCAGTGTGAGATGATATTGTCCGCCGCGCGGCGTTGATAGGGTATTCATCAAATTACCATAGCTTGCGGCAGTTTCATTCCCGGTATAGGTTAAATTCCCTTCAGATGTTTTACTCACCATGGCCGAACCCTGAACGGAGATCTTACCATTTTGCAGATTGTTAAGCACAACCTTTTTACCGCCCGCAAGGGTAAGCAGCGCTTTATTCCCCCCCGGTTTAAAATCTTTAGCCACCTGATTGGCAACCAAATGATCGGCAGGCTTGGTTTCTATCTGTTGTTTATGTAAAAAATAGAACCCAATGGTGCTGATCAGCAAAATTGATGCAGCAGCAAACCAGCGGACACGGCTAAACCGCGACGACTGTTTTAAGTTCAATGAATCCCAAACCCCGGCCTTTGTTTCCTCCAGTTCTTCTGCAGAAATTGGAAATGGCTCGTTATGCCATTGCATATACCATGTTTCAAGTATAGCTATCTCCTTATCCGTAGCTTGTCCTTTACGGTATTTCTCCAGCAGTTGCCGGATTTCATTATCTTCCATCGGAATCTATTTGGGTTTATACTTCAATAGACAGGATGGTTCAATACTGGGGGGTAATTTTTTTTTAATTATTTAAAAAAGAAAAGAAGGTTGATGAAAATGCCAAATTTGGTGCGCAGAATGCGTAATGCCCCTTTAACATGACTACGTACAGATTGCTCGCTTAAGTTGAGCTTTATGGCAATTTCCCTGTGCGTATAATTTAATTTCCGGCTAAGTTCAAATACCTCGCGCATTTTGGGCGGTAATGCATTAATCTCAGATTCAATCATGCCCGCTAATTGCCTTTCGCGGATCCGGTAGTCGGTTATTGCTTCCTCCATTGTGCCGTGTACAGCAAGAGAAAACAAGTACTTATCCGCTACGTGCTTATGGTCGATAATATTAAAAACGCGATTACGAACAGATGCATAAAGAAAGCCCGGGATATTGCTGTAACGGGTCATGTTAACCCTACGGGCCCAGATATGAGCAAAAAGTTCCTGCATGAGGTCCCGCGCCTCATCTTTATCCCTCAATTTTTTAAGGACGTGCAGATAAAGCACGCTAAAATAGCGTTCATACAATTCGGCAAAGGCCCCGTGATCGTCGGCAGCAATAAGAACAGCCAACTCCGTATCACTTAAGCAATCATAAGTTATCATATGGGACGGAAAATCATACGCTCTGAAAAACCGCAAAAGATGTGGCCGATCATATAATTGGTTATTTTCAAATCTAATTACATCAGGAATATCAACTGTCCTTATCTGTCTTGATTGTTACAAATGGCCCAAAGCAAATGTAAATACATTTTTAAACTCACTGCATTACCATGTTTCATGTTTTAACAAACAAGCGGGTAAACAGTAGCCTTATGATCACAATGTTTCTATCATCTCCTGATTTTTGTAAACGGTTTTATCTTTTTTATATTCCAGGAAAGCCAGTAATGCACTTACAGCGGCTGTTACAGCGCCCAACATATAAATATTGCTGTAGTGCCCCCGGCCGGCTATAAGGCCGGCAATTGGTGCGGTAAGCCCCATACCTAAATCAAAAAAAGCATTGTAGGCGGCCATGGCCATTCCCCGGTTTTCGGCACTTACCCTTTTTACCGCAATGGTACCAAATGATGGAAAAACAAGTGACATACCAATACCGGTAAGGCCCGCTCCCATTATGCCCATTACTGCCGACGTGGCAGACCATATCAAAAGCTGCCCTGCTATCTCAATCAGTAAAGATACCATAGCCACCTTTGCCCCGCCAAATTTATCCGGAAACCCCGCAAAAAATATCCGCACTACCACATAGCCGGCACCAAAAGCAGTGATAGCGAATGACGCGCCCTGCCACGACTGATGTATAAAAAACAAGGTTATAAATGAGGCGATCCCGCCGAAACCAATACTGGCAAAAGCCAAACCTGTACCCGATTTCCATACCAGGTTCACCGCCCTGTAAAATGGTAGCCTCACCATCTGTTTTGGCAATTGCACCACCGGCAGCATCAACATAGCGAGAAAGCTGATACCCGGCAACAAGGCAAGGGCAGCAAATGCGATTGTAATTGACCATTGTGTTTGCAAAAATATACCCAGTGGAGCGCCGCAGGCCATACCGCCATACATTCCCATTCCGTTCCACACCATTACCTTACCGGTATTTTTGGGCCCCACAAGGATAAATCCCCAGGCAAAAACGCCTATAACCAGGTAACTTTCGCCAATACCCAATAAGATCCGGCCTGCAATTAGTGCCGATAGGGAAGCAACAGGCATAGCTGTCAGCAATTGTGAAAACAGGCAAAAAACACCTGACACCGATGAGATCAGGATCCCGGTGACCACCGCCTGTCTGCCCCCTTTGAATCGGCCATTTTACCGGCAAAATGACGGGTGCACAGCGTAGCGGCGTATTGTAGACCGATAACCACACCTACTGCTAAATTATTAAACCCGAGGCTGCCATGTACGTAATTTGGTAAAACCCCAAGTGAAATACCCATGATCAGGAATTCCAGGAAGATCATTCCGAAAATGGTAATCAGCACACTGAAGATATTGTTGTTTTGCCCCGTATTGCCTGACTCAAGCGCGGGTATGTTTTTTACTAATGTTGACATTTATACAGCTATTTCAATTGCAAGGATATCAGGCTAATATCTTCGGGCATTGATCCGGATCAAAAAATTGGCTTCAAATGGCAAAAACGTGAGCATCCACTTTACCGGTGTGCATATGATTAGTTAAAATTTGTTAAATAACCAACATTTAACTAATAGCTAAATTATTAATTGTAGTTTAGATAAAAACCTTTAACAAATTGTTATAAATAAACCTAATCAAAAATCAATGGCCTCCTCTATCCAAAAATATATCAGACCGGCTTTCTGTATCATTATATTCCTATACAGCAACACCATTAACGCACAGATCTCCCCAATTCAAAATTTGCTTGGCAGGCTTGAAAGCTATAAAAACTTCAGCTATCAGGCTATAAATAAAAAAAGAGATATGAGTGCAGACACGACCATTGCACTTAATAAAGAATTGTTTTTAAAGGCACCAAATGACAAGCAGTACGGATATCTTTTTAGCATAGAAACCAATTATACAACAGAAACTTTTCATACAATAAATTTATATAATGGAGAGGGGTTTACTGTTTTATCGCCTACCGACAGTACATTCTTTGCAGAAGAAGGGCCTCATATTTCATACAGCCAATCCATCATTGGTGAGCTGAAATTCCTGCAGGAGCGTTATAACAAGAGCCCATTTAAGATAATGATGCTTAAGGATACGGTCATAAACAGAGCGCTCAGCTCTCATATTATTGCAACCGTCACTGACACGATAGACAATAATGAGCATTTATATACAAACAGAAACTTTTACGTAGATAAACAGACTGAACTGCCAAATTTGATCGTGATTGAGGGTAGGTATAAATATGCGGGCGCAATAAACAACTACTATGATGAAACTAAATATTTTGATTATAAAACAGATCAACCAGACGTTACTGTTGCCGATTTCGCCATACCAAAAAATTTCAAACCAAGGAAGGAGAAACCTGCGCCACCGGCTTTATTAAATACCGGTACAATGGCACCTGATTGGACATTATTTGACGCAAATGGCAAAAAACTTTCATTAAGCCAGCTAAAAGGTAAGGTAGTATTGTTGGATTTTTACTTTATAGGATGTGCGGGCTGTATGGCTTCGATAAAGCCCCTTAATGCTATTTACGAAAAATATAAAAACAAAGACTTGATTATAGCCAGCCTGTCTGAAAGAGATAGCAAAAAGGCAGTACTCGAATTTGAGAGACGTTATAAAATCAACTATACAGGCTATGTCAATACCGCCGATGTTGTAAAATCATATCATGTTTCTGGTTTTCCAACTTTTTATTTTATTGACAAAGAGGGAATGATACGCAGTGCATTTGATGGCTATAATGACGATTTTGAAGAAAAGGCTACAGCAATAATTGATAAAATACTTAATAAATGAGTAATGGTTATCAATTAAACAAATAAAGCTTTCAGCAGTTGATTGAAATTCAAATAGTTAAGTACTTCTAAAAGTACCCATGTGTGTAATAAACATAAAACCGGACTATTAGATCTGGTTATTGGGCGCAGTCACTGAATGCTTTAAGGTTTAAATTAATTATTGTTTTACAATAATTAATTATTAAAAATGACCAATTAGAATAGTCGGATCAAAGGACTTTACTAATTTTAAAATCATCAATTGCCGGCAAAATCCGCCCTTCCTTTCCGGCTATCATATATCTCAGCAGCCGACTGCCAAAAGGATAAAGGTTATCCCGGTGAAAAGAAATCAGGAGTGAAAGGGATGATAAAATAGTCCTTTGATACAAAAACACACCGACCGTTATGCCGAAACCGGCATAGCCACAAAAAAGGTACTGCCTTTACCAACCTCACTCTCCAGCCAAATACGGCCATGATTAGCTTTTACAAAATCTTTTGTTAAAAGCAATCCTAATCCGCTTCCTTTCTCTTTTTGTGTACCGAAATTAACCTTGAGGTTACCAGAAAGAAAAATAGCCTGCTGTTCCGGACCGATCCCGACGCCTTGATCAGCAACCTTAAAAATCACCTCCTTGCTTGCAACCGGAACTTCGGCACCAATACTGATCAGGCCACCTCCGTGGCTAAACTTAATTGCGTTCGACAATAGATTTCTGATAATGAACTCAAAATGGTTAATATCGGCATGCAGGTTCAGGTAATCGGGCAAATGATTTTCCATACGGATACCTTTTAATACTGCCTGCTGGCCAAGCAGCTGAATGCACCGTTCAACTACGGGTTCAGGGTTAAAATCTACGGGCTGTACCTTTACTCCCTGTAACTGCGACTTTCCCCATTCAAACAGGGCCTGGAGCAGTTCAAGCGATGCGGCTGTTTGTTTGCGCAGTTCCTTAACCATGAGTTTCATTTCATCGGGCGGTAACTCTTCCGTATCCATCAGTTCAAACAGTTGTGCCGCGCTCCCCGCAGGGCCCTTCAGATCATGCCCGATCACTGAAAAAAGTGTATCCTTGACCCTATTGGATGCAATTAACTCCTTATTGAGCGAACGGCTTTTTCGCAGGTACCTCAACAGGAGCACCAGAAGGCACAAGATGATGATCACAACTGCCAGTCCGCACCAAAGCAGCAGCCGTTTCTGATGATTTGCCTGTTCCAGGTACAAAAGTTTTTCATGTGCACGTTCCAGTGCGTAACTGCTGTCAAGTGCCGTGATCTCCTTCACCGTATCGCCATTAAGCAAACTGTCAACGAGGTGACGCTGCTCGGTTAGCGCCGTCATGGCCTCTCCATAATCTTTTTGTTGCCGGTAAACGGCTGCCAATGCTGCATAAATACGTGCTTCAAGCTGCGGATGATGAAGTGCCTGGGCTATCAGGAGGGCCTGCTTCAGGTCGGCGATGCTGCCTGCGGTATCAGAATTTTTTAGTATTTCGGCAATATGAAGCAAAGCTTCTGCTTGCTCATCTGATTGATGGGATTTTCCGGCATCCGTTAAAGCTTCCTTGTATGCTGCTAAGGCCGAGCGGCTATCTTTTCGCTGTTCAAAAGCCTCGCCTTCGGCATTCAGCAAGTGGGCCGCCTGCTCCTGCATGCCCTGCCCAAGGCTGTCACGTACCCCTTCCCGGAAATAGTGCAGCGCATGTTCGGTATCTCCGCGGCGTTCATACAAACGCCCAATGGTTTCCAAAAGACTAAAATATGCTTCCGGTTTGTAGCCGCGGTGCTCGTACTGCGTAAGGGCGCGCAGGTAAAAGCTTAGCGCCTGGTCATGCATGCCTTTTTCATCAGCTGCTTTACCCATATCGGTATAAGTGACAACGATACCCAAACTATCGCGGCTATCATGATAATACCTCATGGCACGGTTGAAATCAGTATTATCACCATCGAGCAGACCAAGGGCGTCATAACTCCGGGCTACACCTGCCGCATCGTGCAAGCGACGAAAAAGACTGAGTGATTCATTGTAAAACTGACGCGCCAATTGTGTGTGCCGGTGCAATGCATTAACCTCTCCTAATTGCAGCAACAGATCGGCCAGAGCAACGTCATCGTTTCGTTTTTCAGCAATGGTAACACCTTTGTTAAGGTAATAAACAGCCGAATCCGGTTGATCTTTTGCGTAATACAGGCTCAACGACCTGAAAATTCTGATCTTTTCTGCATCTGAGGCTAAAGGCACGCGGCTAAGCTGTTGTGCAGGGAGTTGAGCATAGCCTGTTAAAGGCATGCTGAATAATAAAATAAGGAAATAAATTACACGGCCACCAGGCAAATCGGACATATACTTTTTACGGGGCCGAACAAATTTTGGTTTTAAACTTTATTTGCCCCCTAATGATAGCTCAGAAATCCAGTATCTTATATTTTTTTGAAATAGTACTATGCCCCCCTCACTATAGACGCGCAAGGAAAAATATATCACATCCAGTAGCTTTACTTTCGTTTTACCAGTGGTACTTCAATTAGTGCGATAAAAATGAGGTATCATGTTGCTTTTCTGATCTGCCGCATCGCAAGGTACTTCCCTGATTATGCCTGAAAAAATGCGGTTCTCCCCGTCGATAACAGGACTTATCTTACCCGTTCCGCTGAGCCAGATAATGCGGCCATCATTAAATCGTTTAAAAGCATATTTAAAATCGTAGTCAGTACCGTTTGCAATGGCTGCGGTGGCTACCATTTTTAACTTTTCCCTGTATTCCCCCGGAACCTGGCCTAAAACAAGCTCGTTGGATAAGGGTTCATCTTTATCCCATCCCAATATTTCAGCATAAATAGGATTATAATTAAGCTTCCTGGTAACAAGATCAAAAGACCAGCTGCCAATACGAACGGCTGATAAGGCAAGTCGAAGCATAGCTTCAGACTGTTCTAATTTTAACCGGGCCATCACATGGTCAGTTATATCGGTAGCAATTATAAAAATGCAATCAGTAATTCCCGGAAGGTGTTGGATCGGCTGGTAGATCATGTCGAAATAACGGGTTTGCATAACACCGTCGAATTTTAAAACGCTCTGTAATTCTGCATTGACGTAAGCAATACCTGAACGGCGGACCTCATCCAGAATTGCAATAAAAGGCTGACCTTCCAGCTCAGGCAGCGCCACGGCGAGCGGCTGCCCCAGCACATCAGTATTTTTGCCCCAACAGCTTATGATCTGTTGATTGGCAGTTTCAATGATATGATCGGGCCCTTTTAATATCGCTATGGCAACCGGTGCATTCTCAATCAGGATCCGCTGCCTGCTTTCACTTTCCATAAATAGCTTTGTACGCTCGGCAACATGCTTTTCAAGATTTAGAGTTAGTTCTTCGAGCTGGGTTTTAGTTTGTAATAATTCCCGGTGGCTCTCTTCCAAATCGGTAAGAGCCCGGTTCAGTTTTACGTTAGTTACTGCCAGATCTTCGGCCATGGTGAGTTCTTTCATGATGGCCTGTTCAATATCATCCCTGAGCAATACCTTATCTGTAATATCATGAATACGAGCCACCAGGAACTTCACGAAACCGTCTGCTACAACGGGCGTAATTTCAATATCCCACCAGTTAGATTGCCTGTTATAAAATACCGGAGACGGTTTACTACACTCGAAAGGTAACATATGAACCTTACTGCGAATGCCAATTGCTTTTTGACAAGCTTTGATCAATAAATTGCTTTTATCATCATCTTCCTGTAAACCCAATGCCCTAAATAGGGACAATCCTTTCACATCCTGTTTCGGGTTACCGGCAATAGTTTTAATAAATGTTTTATTACAGGTAAGCACCACCAGGTTAGCGTCCTGTGCATCTATTATTCCTACCGGAATTTCCATATCAATTAAAGCCTGAATTAATGAATTATCAAAACAGTTTGTTGAAGGAGCTTCCGCCGCAAAAGGCTCATATTCTGCCAGGCAAAATTTGTCCCAACTTTCGTAACCACAATAAACGGCGAGCGTATTGAGAGAAAGTAAAGAAGGCGGAAACTTGCTTATCGAAAAACCAAAGATCCGCTTGAGTGTGATCTCACTGATTCCCATCCTCGTTTTTTCAATGATGAGGAAAGATAAAAAACGGCAATCCTTTTCCGCCAGGTTTTTAATTCCTGCAATATTTAACGTTTGTGATTTAATGGCATTAAGACGAACTGGATTCAATGACGCGCTCATATATCAATCTGTTACAGATCAAGAATTATAATTTCTTGTTAATTTAAGTTTTCGTTTAGCAGGAAAAAGAATACAAAAATAGGCATATTTTAAACTAATAACTTAAAAAATATACTAATTAAACAATATATGAAAAATATAAAATGTATGGCATTCCTGAAAGATGTAAATGAAAATAATTTTCAGGTGCATTTTTATTGTACCTTAGGCCGCCATAAATAATTTTTAATTAAAAAATCATCTTTATAATTTAACCTTAACAGCACCATGAATGCTCCTTCCGCACAAAAAAACCTGCTTTTTTTTCTAAACCGGGTTTTTCATGTGGCATCACATCTTGCAGAGCGACTGGACGAACTCAAAGAAATTCCTTTGTTTGAGGAATTCCAATCTACAATCACTGCTGCCATCATTTCGCTTGAACAACAACTTGACCAAATTGACAATATCTTTGCCGTATTTGGAGAAACAACTTCATTATCAATACAAGACCCGCTGATATTGATAATGGAGAATGCTTTCAGCAGAATATACGATGAAGATTCCTGCCCACCCATTTTGGCACTGCTGGACTATGTTTCTCTTGGCAACTCAATAATGAGTGAAGGAAATGCCATGGCAAATCTGGCTTTTACCGGAACCCATGATTTAAAAACAATTGAACCTCATTTAAATACCCCTGCTGTACTTCAACCATTAATGATGGCACTTCAGGAAATGTGCAGCGCAGTGTAAGCTATTCACATTTACCGCTATGCATCTCTTGGCCCGAACTCAAGCCTCCCCGATTTTTCCGACTTTACCAGCATAGGTATTCCTAATTGACATTAGTCCTCGGGGCAGGTTCAGCCTGATAGCCTTGATGAGGCTAAATGGCCAACACTTCTTTGTTATACTTCATAATACGAATGTCAAATTATAAAAACCATTTAAAACATCTGATGTTTAAATTAAAACATCGTATGTTTGCAGTGTAATTAACGACAATGAAGAATCAAAAATTATCAGATCAGGTTTCCGCAAAGATCAGGCAGGATATACTTGATGGAAAATACAAGGCCGGGGAAAAAATACCGGCCGAGCCTGAGTTGATGAAAGCTTATGAAGTTGGTCGGTCAAGTATCCGCGAGGCGATCAAAAGCCTGGCAATGTCCGGTATTCTGAAAGTTCAGCAAGGCTCAGGCACTTTTGTGAACGAAGTATTGCCGGAAGAAAACATGACCGAGCGGTTACGCGTAGCCGATTTTGACGAGATCAATGCCGTGAGGAAATTACTGGAGGAAGAAATTGTGAGGCTGGCAGTAGAAAATCACACCCAGGCAGAGTTGAATGAAATTGAAAAACAGCTTACGCTCAGGAAACAGGCAATTACCGAAGAGGACAGGCCCGCCTGTACCAATGCAGACATCGCCTTTCACCTGGCTATAGCTAATGCATCCCATAATAAGGTACTTGCTTCGCTCTACCAAAATTTCACCCATACTATCCGTACCTTTTTTTCCAAACGTGAGGCACAGGGCATAGGGCATTTTGCTATGAGCCATCACCTTCATGCAGAACTTTTACAAGCTATCAAAAACAAAAGAAAAAAACAGGCCCAGGAACTCATCAGGAATATCCTGGATCATAATTATTAATTCAAAACATCATGACTATTCTCACATTCACTTTAATATTATTGGCGGGCGCCTATCTTGCCGGCCTGGTGGGCTCCCTTACCGGATTAGGCGGGGGCGTAGTGGTAATACCACTGCTTACACTTGTTTTCCATGTTGATATCCGGTACGCTATTGGCGCGGCCTTACTGGCTTCCATCGCTAATTCATCAGGTGCGGCCAGCGCCTATGTAAAGGAAGGGATAACCAATATCCGCCTGGGTATGTTCCTGGAAATTGCTACAACCGTAGGCGCTGTTGCAGGTGCGGTGATTGCTGTGTACACGCCTACCAATACAATAGCTATTCTTTTCGGCGCGATCCTGCTTTTTTCGGCAGCAATGACTATCCGTAAAAAAAATCAGCAAGCGTTAACCAATGGCAGCGCCCTATCCCTGAAGCTTAAACTGAACAGCAGTTATCCTACTAAAGAAGGAGAAGTGAAATACCAGTTAAAAAATGTAGGTGCCGGCTTCTCCATCATGACACTTGCGGGTATCATGTCTGGTTTGCTGGGCATTGGCTCCGGCGCACTCAAAGTACTGGCCATGGATTCGACAATGCATATCCCTTTTAAAGTTAGCACCACCACCAGTAACTTCATGATCGGTGTAACTGCGGCTGCAAGCGCGGTGGTTTACCTGCAACGTGGTTATATGGACCCCGGCATTGCATTCCCCGTTGTACTGGGCGTGTTGGGCGGGGCATTTACCGGGTCAAAACTGCTAACCCGTTTAGACCCCAAAGTATTAAAATACATTTTTTGCCTTGCCATCTCTTTTGTTGCTATCGAGATGATATATAACGGCTACAATCACCAGTTTTAAAATTTAACCGGTTAATCATGAAAAATTTAATTTCAAAACATTTTCTTGCCGATAGGGATATCGAACAGCTTATCGGCTTACAGTTAAGATATGGGGTAATCATTTCCAGCCTGATCGTGCTGGCCGGCGGAGTACTTTATTTAAGCCAGTCCGGGCAGCTCCCTTTGCCGCCATATCACCATTTTGCAGGCACAAAGGGCGGTTTTACAAGCTTCGGTGAAATCCTATCCGGAATAGCAGCGATGCGCGCCGGCGGGATTATCCAGTTTGGCGTAGTAGTACTCATTGCCACCCCCATTTTACGGATTGCATTTTCCCTGCTCGGCTTTGTGCTGGAAAAAGACAAGATGTATATCCTGATCACAGCAATTGTACTGACAGTGATGATGCTGAGTATATTCGGCGGGCTTAAGATTTAAGTGCCGCCTTATTACAAACCAGTTCAAGCCATATTGTTTAATTTAAAGAACTGTTATCATAAAAATTAAACCTTTAAAAATAAGATCCCCTTATTTCATACGGCTTGAAACATGGAAACAGGCTCCATACGACCCCGCCAAAATCAACCTAACCCTGATCGGGCTGATTTTGGTGGTTCATTTCTGCCCCCCCGCAAACCTTTGGCAATGAAAAATCGATTTGAATTTAGTTATTACGTTTCTCATTGTAGTTAAAAGCCAGCCGAGTTTTTAGGATTCAATTTGATCAAAGGACTGAAAAGCTATAACGCATGTATTGAAAGCAGAGTTGATCATCAGGAACAGCACTTTAACATTGGCATGGAAAACCCTTCAACCGCCATTTCTGATAATGTAACACCAGTAATGGCCGGGCCATTTTTATTTATAAATCTGATAAACAATAGTCCTGACACGATCGTGAAACTTCCCTGTTAGTGTGATGCGCCAGATATCGCGGCCATTCCACGATTCTTTTATACCCTGGTCTTCCGGCGTAGTTAATTGTATTTTTTCTTTGTTAGCGTCCCATAACGCTGCATCATAATCAAGATAAACATTTTTGCCGTTACTTGTTTTAAATATGATCTTACCTGATTGTGAAATATCGGCATCGCAAACCGTCATAAATGTTTGTGAAATACTGTTAAGGTCTGCATTCATTTCGTACCGGTCAGTTACGGTGATCCCTTTGTTCTTTTTTAAAGCAACATCGCGGTTCCAGGCCTTTATGCCGGCAGATGCAGGATAAGCTTTGGCTATATCCATATTCAGCGCCGAACCGCTTCCTTTATTTACAAATTGAACATTTGCAGCAGTATATTTAGTACCATCAGCTTGCTCCTTACCATTTATTAGAGGCAGATTGTGGTAAGCAGATGTATTAAACCAAATGGTATAACGGTATTGCGAAAATGTTTTACTGGTATAAGTTCCGGAACCTACATCAATAATCACAGGTTCGCCATCCGCATAAACAATAAAATCGCCCACATCATTATGGTTATGGCTTTCGCCATTGTTGCCTGCATGAGATGCAAGGAACAAGCCGTTTTTTGTACGCGACGCCATTAATTGCACATCGCTATACCAAACGTTGTCACTAAGGTTCTCGGCTGCCGGATAAGCGGCGCATTCTTTATCTGCCAACAAATTATATAAATAGCGCGAGCGAAAAAATCGCTGGATACCGGCGTCATGACTGCTCAACTGATGATAGGCCCAGCTTCCAAACCCCATCATCGGTTTTGAGCTGATATCCTTACCAAAACGGTAAATCATTAACGCATCGGGGGTAAGGGTTGCATGCGCATCGGCAACATTAATAAAATATCTACCGGCAATATGTGTCTTGTAAATGTATGATCCCATTTTTTGTATAAATGGATCTGCGTAAATATTCACTTTACCCCCTGTGCCATCATAAAGCAGGTTTAGGGCGTCAAAAACGCAGCCGCCTGCAGCTCCCCAATAACTTGGGCCTTCTTCACAACCACCGTCTACCCCAAGGCCATCTATGTATTGGTCAACAATTTTCATGGCTATATGAATAGCCTGTGCACGTTTAGTTTCGTCTTTTTGCACAAGTAAATTAGCCGCAATATAATTAGATGCTATCCATGGTGCCCAGTTGTTTAGCCGGACCTCGGGATTACCACCGCCCATCCATCCGTATTTGGCGGTAACCATTGGGGTAAAAATCCGGCGGTCTATTTCATGAGCGATCCGCGGGCGAACCAGTTTGGATACTTTATCCAGCTGCGACCCGACAAGATAGTCTGTCCAGGCGAGTAATGAACCTGTTTCGGCCGAAAAAAGATCTACAACAGGGTCCTGCACATCGGGCAATCCGGCACCGGCTTTCTGAATACCTAAATGTGCACTTACTCCCCAGAAACTCTCTTCGCAAACAGACCACACGCCATTGACAATCTGATCACTGAAGCGGCCCTTGCCTTCTACTGCTTCTGCCATTACAAGGTCCTGTAATTTGGCGCGTTTTTCGAAAGATAGTTTTTCGTAATTGCTGCGATTACCATTACGCACGTAATCAAGAGCAGTAGTGGCAGGTATATTATTAAAATTGTAGTCAATTGCTTTCTCCCCCATTTTAATGAGGTGGTTCACCATACTGTCGGCTAATATACCTCGCCAGCCCTCCGCCGTTTGAGGAAACGGACGAAAGCTACCTTGTTTAATAAGCGCACGGTCTACCTCTTGTTGAGGAGTTTTCTGCAGCAGATCACGATGTATGAGTTGCGACCAGCTTTTAAAGCTTGACAGCAGCAATACCAATAACAAATATGATTTTATGTTTTTCATGATAGTATTTAAATATCAGAATTTTACGGGGCTTGTCAATTTTTGATAGCGTAATAATGCTTCCAGGTAATAGTAATCGGCATAAATTAGCGGTACATCGATCTCCACCCCGTTGGGTAAACTGCCTACACTATGTTTCAATATAAAAAATCCATTGGTACCTACGTCAGCACGATATGTTTTTGTGCTAAGCGTTTCCAACATTTCCTTTGCAGCGCCGAATAAACGGCTACGGTCATTACTGCCGGTAAATGTACAAAGCTCAAGAAAAGCTGAACTGGCCACAGCAGCAGCCGATGCATCGCGCGGAACAGTTTTATATTTTGAAGGATCATAACTCCACCTTGGATTGAAGCCGCTTTGATTTACGTTGAAATCCCAATAGGGTATTTTATCTGCCGGCAAGTTTTTTTCATTCAGAAAGTAATATGCAGTCTTAATTGCAGCGTTAAGAAACTCCTTTTTATGCGTTTCCCGATAGGCTACCGTAAATGAATAAATTGCCCATGCCTGCCCCCTTGACCAGGCAGAATTATCTGCAAAACCCTGCTTGGTTTCCCTGCTAAGTACTTTACCTGTTTGAGGATCGTAGTTAACTACATGATACGCGCTGTAATCGGGCCGGAGATGATTCTTCAGCGTTGTTTCGGCATGTTTTATAGCAATATTTTTATATTTAGGATTGCCGGTAACTTTTGAAGCAAAAAAAAGCAATTCAAGGTTCATCATATTATCGATAATAACCGGAAAATTATAAACGGAATGCCCATCCCACGACTTGAATGAATCCCACGATTTGATAGCGCCAACCTTGGGATTAAACCTGGTAATCAAAGATTCTGCACTTTTGATCAGCACATCGCGATAAGCCTTATTACCAGTTAGCCTGTAAGCATTACCAAAGCTGCAATACATCATAAAACCCAAGTCATGCGTGGTGGTATTATACTGAGCCTTTTCCAGGGATCGTGTCCACTTTTCGGCAACTGCTTTCCAATTTTCAGTCTTGAAATATTCATACTCATACCAAAGACAGCCAGGCCAAAAACCAACTGTCCATTCACCAATATCAGTACTTATTACCTCACCTCTTGCATTTATGGTTCTGGGATAACGGGATATGTCTGTTGCCGCACGCAACATACCGTTGTATTGTTGTGCGGAAAGTAAAAAATTCTGATGCACAAAATCGTTATGAACATCATTTGTGCTGCTGGTATCTGCCTTGTGTGCAGCATGTAACATCATCGGATTCGCCGATAGTAGAAATATATAAAACAATAATGCTTTCAATGTTTTGGTTCGCTTTAAGCTAATCGAAATCATCGCCGTTCCCCTCTCTTAGCAGGGCAGGAACGGCGATAAGGTTCATGTACTATCATTTGCCGGGTTAGTTTGTCCAGCCCGGAGTTTGCTTAAGGTTAGGATTACGTTGTGTCTCCACCAATGGAATTGGCCATGAATTGGTGTAATCGCCCTGGTAAGTATAGGTATATACGTTTGCTCCCCATACCTGTTTGGTGCCATTGCCCGGATAAAAAACCTTATCCTTCCATGTTTGCCATCTCAATTCGTCGAAATAGTTAATGCCTTCATTCGGAAATTCCATGCGGCGTTCATCACGTATGCGGTTACGCAAATCATCCTGACCTGCTACGGCAGTAGCCGCACTTGAATTAAGCAGGCCAACACCTGCCCTGGCGCGTACTTCATTCACTTTTGAAATAGCTTCATCCGTTTGACCGGCCTCATTAAGCGCCTCAGCCCACATCAGCAATACATCGGCATAGCGGATAAGCGGAAAATCGGTAGGCCCATAGTTACGGCCAATGATTTCAGAATTACCTTCATAAACAAACTTGCGGTACAGATAGTAAAACTGGCTTTGTGTATCAGTTTGCAAGTCGGCATTATCAGGGCCGGCAGAACGGTACGGCCATCTTGATACACATGCTGCATTTACATTATTATAAACACCGTTATAGATTGAATAAGGAGTAATTACGTTGGCCACCAGGCGCGGGTCGCGGTTTGCATAGGCTTTTAGTATACGCTCTTCATTACCTGTTGGCAGGTAAAGGTCCATTTTGGCACCACGAACCGTAGCAGCAGTTATTTCGGCAGCCGTAAGATTGTTACGCAAAAAATAAACCTCACGTTGTGCAGGCGCAAGGCTGCTATAGCCTGGGATTACATCATCCCATTTAAATGTTGAACCATCTGCATTTTGATACAGATCCACAAGGTTAGGCGATACCAGGTAATCGTTCCAGCAAGAGCCGAATGATGAACGGGTTCCGCAAAACCATTGCGTTGTTGATCCGTCATTTACCACGCTTACATTCTGTATTGAAAAAATCATTTCTTTACACTGCTCATTGGCGGTTTTAAATAACTGAACATAGTTTGAATATAATGCATAGCCTTTGGCTTTAACCTGTGCAAAATCGGCCGCGGCGAGGTCCCATTTTTTCATATACATATAGGCTTTTCCCCTAAGTGCATAGGCTGCACCCTTGGTTGCATGGCCGTAATTTGCATCGCCGGCATTGTAAATATCCGGCAGGTTAGGCTCATTAATAGCATCGGTAAGATCGGTGACAACCTGGTTCCAGACTTCGGTTTCTGATGAGCGCGCTTCTGTTGCCTGGTCGGGCGTATAAGGTTTAAGATATATGGGTACTCCTTTAAATACCTGGTTAAGACGCAAATAGTAATACGCGCGCAAAAATTTTCCTTCGGCTACGTAGCGAGCTTTCTTTGTATCTGCAGACGGCGATTTCAGCGGCATGTTTACAATAACATCATTGCAGCGCTGTATGCCCTCATACAAATGCGACCATACCGATGAAAACAAACCATCGCCGGTAGTTTCAGTTGCCGACAATAACGATTGCTGATTCCTGTTTTGCCCGGTGAAGCCAAACCTATCAAGCATATACAGTTCTTCGCCGCTGTCACCTCCGGTGTTCAGGCCCAAACGCAGCGCGTTGTAAGCCCCGGCCACACCCAGATCTGTAAGGTTATCTGTAGTCCACATATTGGCGGTAGCAACAGTTGAATATGGTGCTGTATCCAGCTGATTTTTTTTGCAACCAGTAGCTAAAATTGCAGCCAGTGTCAAAATATATATCTTTTTCATGTTCTTGTTCATTTAATGATTAAAACGAAGCGTTAATTCCAACAGAATACTGACGCATGGTTGGGTATCCTATGCCTGCACCAATTTCCGGATCAAGCCCCGGATAACTGGTAATGGTGATCAGGTTTTCACCTTCAATAAAGACCCTAACTTTGCTAAGGGCCAGTTTTTGTGTCCACCTCTTGGGCAGCGTATAACCCAGCTGCGCATTTTTAAGTTTGGCATAAGATGCGTTGTACAGGTAAAAATCGCTTGCCATGCCTGCGTTTTGTGGGTCGGATGTATTTTTCAGGCGAGGATAATGAGCATTGATATTATTCGCCGGATCGGAAGGATTGGCCTCGTTATAATAATAATGATCATTAGCAACTATGTTATTAACCGCATAACCAAGCTGTACAATAGAATTGGTATAACCGTTTGCATTCCAGTAATAATACATACCAAAGCTGCCAGCCCATATCATTTGTGCATCAAAGCCTTTGTATGACATGTTTAATTGAAATCCTGCATTGTACTTTGGCAGCGACGATTTGTTTGTGAATTTAGCATCAAAGCTGTTACCATAAATACCGTCGCCATTGGTGTCTCCGTAGATCAGATCGCCGTAATAGATCTGGGTTTTGCTAACACCATTGGCAGGTAAAAACTTGTAGCCCGCAGCCACCATAGCATTCAACCATGCCATATCCTGTGGAGTGCGGATCATACCATCTTTTGGCCCGCCATTTTTATTTACAGAGCCATCGCCATTAAAATAGCCGCCATTGCCTTTGTAAACAGGATTAAGATAATATTCGTTAATGATATGTCCTTCAATGATACGGGTACTGCCTCCGCTTGAAACAAGACCTATGTTTGAGGCATAAGCTTGACTGCCGCTTGCATCAGTCACATATCCCTCCTGTAACCCACCTTTGTAGGTTTGCACGCGGTTAAAATTGTAAGCGATATTGCCAGATACGCTGTAATTAAAACCCCCTGCTTTACCCTGATAATTAAGAGATAATTCGATACCTTTATTATTTACCGCTGCGATATTTTGTGTTGCGGCACTGGCCGTACCAACCGTAATCGGGATGGTAGGAACAAATAAGATCCCGTCAGTATATTTTCGATAAACGTCGGCCTCAAAATTCAGCGCATCATGAAATAAAGATCCGCTAAGGCCCAGGTTAGTTGTCGTGGTAGTTTCCCAATGAAGATTAGGGTTAGCAAATTTTGTAGACGCCAGCCCATTAACTACGGCACCATTGAATGAATAGGCTACAGTGCCATAACTTGCCTGGTAGTCATAATTCCCGGCAGAGGCATTGTTACCGGTTTGGCCCCATGATGCGCGTAATTTCAGGTTGCTGATGTATTTATCTGCATTTTTCATAAATGGCTCTTCTGAAATACGCCAGCCGGCTGCTACAGCAGGAAAAAATCCCCATCGGTTTCCGCCTGCAAATTTTGACGAACCATCATAACGAAACACGGCTTCAATCAGATAACGCTGTTTAAAATCATAATTTAAACGACCAAAAAATGACCGCAATGCATAGTCATAAGCGTCGCCGGTTGCGGCAATGGGTGTAGTTGCCGAATTAAGTGTAGTAATAGTTGGGTCTATCAATCCCTGCTTGGTAGCATTAAAATTGTAGTATTTATAATAATATTGATCATAACCAAACAAGGCTGCTACGCTATGATCTTTAGCAATAGTGGTATTATACTTTAACGTTGCGTCAAGCGTTACCAGGTAATCTTTATTAAAATCATAATATGTGGTGAGTACATTTGGCGCTGCACTGGTTGTTTTAAGCTGGTTGGTTGCCAGGTTCCATTTCTCAAAAGGAACACTGAATTTATTATCTTCCTGCGACCGTGTCTGATAATTAGCTTTCAGCTCAAGCGTAAGGCCTTTGTACAGATCTGCATTGGCAAATACCGTAGTATTTAAGCGGTTAACCTGGTTAGTACCACCGTTTGAATTAAGGAAGCTCAAAATGTTATTGGCTGTCGCCGATTCTTCGGGAGCTGAAGGGAAACCATACTTGCCATTGTACAGCGGGTAAACACCCGGCGTGGTTTGATAAAGGAAATTAAAAGCATCTCCGGTATTACCCGGGCTAAAATTTTGCTGTGAACCAAATGTTTGCGTGCCAACAGTGAGGAACTTATTTACTTTCGATTGCAGATTTATCCTGAGTTGGTATTTGTTGGCACCCGTGTTTGGCATAACGCCGGGGTTGTACAGATAGCCAGCCGAAATCAGGTACTGCGTGTTATCATTACCCCCGTTTAGCGTTATGTTATGATTTTGCAGTATGTTATTTTTAAAAATAACTTTTGCCCAATCAGTGTTAGGATAAGCGATATGGTTGGGTACACCAATAGCATTAAGCCCGTTCGGATCGGCGTCGGCCTGCTGCCACTGAGCAATGGTAGCATCTGTGTAGATAGGTGTTTGCCCGAGATTTCTGTACCCTTCGTTAACCAATTGCATATGACGCACATAGTCAGATACAAAAGATGGCAAACCATTTGGCCTTGTTTGAGACACTATTGCCGAATAGGAAACGTTGGTTTTGTTCTTTGCACCTTTTTTGGTGGTAACCAATATTACCCCATTGGCTGCCAGTGAACCGTAAATTGAAGATGCAGCAGCATCCTTTAGTATAGAGATGCTTTCAATATCCATTGGATTTACGGCATCTAACGTGCCTTGTATCCCATCAATGATCACTAAGGCCCCGTTGTTGTTGAGCGTCCCCAAGCCCCTGATACGGATGGTTGCACCATCGCCCGACGGATTGGCGGAAGTTTGCTGAACCTGCACACCGGCACTTAAACCAGTCAAAGCTGATGACACGTTTGTTACCGGACGATTTTCCAGATCCTTTGCACTTACCGTAGCAACGGACCCAATAACATTTACTTTCTTTTGAACACCATAACCCACAACCACAACATCGCCCAGGCTATTGTTTTGGTCGGCAAGTGTAACATTAATGGTAGTTGCGGTCCCTACCGGTTTCTCCTGCGTTGCAAGACCCACAAATGTAAATATCAGTACGGCATCATTATTAGGCACGGTAATGGTGTAAGCACCCAATGCATTGGTAACTGTGCCATTAGCAGTGTTTTTAATAGCAACGCTCACGCCAGGTAAGGTTTGCCCCTTGCTATCGGTAACTGTACCGGATATCTTTTTTGATTGAGCTGATGCCGTAAATGTGAGCAGCAATAATGAAACAAAGACGATAGTTGCCTTTGCGACAATTTTTCTTAATACAACCGTAACAAAACGCGGCTGATCCCATAAGTAAAAATGATCCATTTTAATAAGTTTAAGCTTTATACTTGGTTGATTGGTTTTTAAATTGGCAAGCTTTCGGGTACCTTGTACCGGGCCGGCCGGCTGTTAAACAGTCTGCTGTTTTTAGCCCGGATCGATTTTGGCTATTTGTATATTGGTCATAATCTGGTAATTGGATATCACTAATTTCTAATTAACAATGCAGCGTCCCGGGGCAAAATCCTTAAGATTTAGGGGTATAATTTTTAATAATTACCCTTTAAAGCATTATTTCAGCATTATTCTGCCATTACCCATTTGCATGAGTCGCTTACAAGCTTGCCTCTCTCACCGGCTTTGATCACTATGTTATTAACACCCTTTTGCAAAGGCACATCTTTCCATTGCACAACGTGATAGGCATCAGGTTTTGCTGGCTCTGACACGAGTTTACCGTTCACAAACAAATTCACCGTTTTGTAGGTAGCATAAGCCTTAATATCAGTAGTGGGTTTGCTGCGTTGGGTGTTTCGCCTATCGGTGATGTATAATACAGGCTGATTACTCCAGTTGGCTTTATAGAAATAGAAAGCATCTTTACGCAGCTTACGGTTATAAGTAACGAGCCCTTTATCGTTCATACCGGTACTATCGCCTTCGGTGCGGATTGACGAACCGAAATCTGCAAGGCACCATACAAACTTGGCCCATACAAAAGGGCGTTCATTAAGTTCGCGCCAGTTTTGCTCATGATAAAAGGCTTGCCATGCTTCGGGATGAAAGCGCCCCTCAGGATTGGGTCTTGACAATTGCTCGGTGTGTTTGTACGGACTTGCCCCTGCTCCATATTCGCTGATACCAAAGCACATTTGCGGATACAACCGGTGCACTTTATCGGCCCAGGTACCCATCTCTTTAAAGTCGCCGCCATACCAACCGAAATACCGGTTCCAGGCAATTACATCAGTAATAGTATTTAATTTTTCGTTATCCAGAAATGTGGCACAGGTAGTAAGTCTTGTAGGGTCTTCCTTTTGCACCTGGGCCCTTAACTCCTTCAGAAATGGGATGGGGTCATCGCTGTCAAGTTTAAGTTCATTAAAAAGTCCCCAGAAACAAATAGATGGATGATTGTAGTTTTGCCGGATCATTTCCGTAAGTACCTGCCGGGCCTGGCTTTCCAAATCGCCGTTTTTGATATAACCAGAGCCAGTGTACCCGCCGGGGCCAACAAACGGAATCTCGGACCAAAGCACTAAACCTGTGCTATCACAAAGATTATAGAGATATTGCCCATGAGGGTAATGCGTTAACCGTAATGCAGTAGCACCTGCTTCACGTGCCAGGGCAATATCTGTGCGGTAGTTAACAGGTGTATAAGCTGAGCCTATACCTTCGGCATCCTCATGAAGCCCAAAACCATGCAGATCGAGGTATCTGCCATTCAGAAAGAAACCCTTATCAGCAGTTACTTTAAAGTATCTTAGGCCAAGAGGCTGCTCAATCTGATCGATCACCATGTTATTGCGCATCAACTGCACCTTAACCCGATATAAATAGGGATGCTGTAAACCATTCCAAAGTATTGGCCTCTTTATTGTAAGCGATTGAGCACACTTTGAGGTATCACTAACTGTATTTAACGAAGACACTATTATCTTACCGGCACTATCCAATACTTCGGTTTTGATCTTAAATGCTGATTTATTGGTAAGCGATAATTTGGTGGTAATATCTAAATCAGCCGAGGCTTCCGACACCCGGCGCTGCGTTATATAAATGCCAGACGAAGCATAATCCAGCGGTGTGATGCAATCTTTATCAGTAACGATGAGTGATACCGGCCGGTGAATACCACCATAAACATTGAAATCGCCACATAACGGCAGCACATCAGGGCGGGAGGCATTGCTTACCTGCACTTCGACAGTGTTATTTTGCCCGGGTTTTATAAGGTGTGTTACCTCAACACAAAAAGCCGTATAGCCGCCTTTATGTGTTGTAACAAAATGCTTGTTGACCAACACAGTAGCTACAGAATTGGCCCCTTCAAAGTACAGAAATACCCGCTTGTTATCCCAATTCCTGGAGGCCGGAATTTTTTTGGTATATATTCCTGTTTCTCGTTTGTAAGTAAGATTTTTTGAAAAAGCCTCACTGGCATTCCAGGTATGCGGAAGCGTTACATCGATAATATCGGGATGTTGCCGTACGTCATAAGCAAAATAAAATTGCCATCCTTTGTTTAAGTTAATTACTTCTCTGCCATCTTCCGGATTGGCTATGTGTAACGTTGCCAGTGAAAACAAAGGCATTGCAGTTATAAAAAGTAATGAAAAGAGTGACCTCAGTATAGATTTATTCATTGAATATTGATTTGTAACTGGCAGCGGCGGTAGCTGGGATGAGTTCGCCGTTGAGACAAAACTGCCGATATCGAAACCAATAAAAGGGGTAATTTTCGCAATGATTGAGGGTAATTTTCTAAAAAAAAGCCCTTATTGCCATATTTTGGCTAATATTTGAAACAAATTGCGGGATCTGACACTATTTGCGAATATTGCTCTGCAGAAACTCATTTGGTGCTTTACCAAATTGTTTCTTGAATTCTTTGCTGAAATACTTTCTGTCGTTAAAACCCACCATGTATGCAACTTCAAAAACCGACCTGTCGTTTTCCTGAAGTAATTCCATTGCCTTCTGCAAACGAATATTTTTAATAAGTTCATTTACCGTAGTACCTGAAAGCGCATAAAGCTTTTTGTACAACACCGGCTGACTCATACCCATCTCGGAAGAGAGAAACGGCACGTTCAGGTCATCTGAATCGATATTGTCATGTATCAACCTGATCATCTTTCGCATAAACGGATCGTCCATTGCATCGGCAGATCCAGCTGTTGATTTTATGGTTTTTGGTTTATTTTCCGCGTCAACTTCCGTTAATGTCCCCGGTAGTCTCAACTGTGCCGAAAATCTTTCATGCAGCTTGGTGCGCAAACGAAGCAGGTTATTTACTTGCAATGCAAGAGCCTGCATGCTAAATGGCTTTGTGATATATACATCAGCGCCGCTGTCAAAACCTTCAACCTGGTTGTCGGTAGTTGAACGTGCTGTAAGTAAAATAAATGGGATATGACAGGTCCGTTCGTCGGCCTTTAATTTACTGCAAAGTGTAATTCCGTCCATTTCGGGCATCATTACATCACTAATAATCACATCCGGTATTTTTTCAACAGCACTTTGTAAGCCTTCAAATCCGTTTTTGCATGCAATAATATTGTACGCTCCTTGTAGCTGTTCGCAGATAAGTGCGCACACATCGGCATTATCTTCAATTACCAGGATAGTGTTTTCAAAAGTGCGGCTTACAATGTTATTCAACGGCTCAACAGCGTTTTGCGAATCAGGGAAAACCGCAGCAAATGGTTCTTTCCTAACGGGGGTGCTATTGTTAAACCCCCCATTGCCTATATACTTCTCCTGAAAATGCGAACAGCCTTTCTTTAACGTTACCGAAAAAACAGTACGATTACCATTAGCTGATAAATCACTTTCAACCGAAATAACTCCCTTATGCAGATCAACGATGCTCTTTGATAAAGCCAGCCCAATACCGTAGCCCGTATTTTGTTTACCATGGTCATTCTCCTGGAAATAGTTTTTGAACAGGTTCTTTAAATTATGCGGGGCAATACCATGGCCATTATCGGTTATTGAAATCTTCACCAAATCCGTTTGCTCATCTACAGTAATATCGATGAATCCGTGATCATCTGTATACTTGCAGGCGTTGAAGATAAGGTTGAAGAATACTTTCTCTAATTGCTCTTTATCAAAATACAGTAAAATCCCCTCTGCCTGGCACGTGAAGCCCGAACTGATGTTTCGTGATAAAAAGCTATCAAAAAAAGAAGATTGTATTTCGTGCAAAAACGCCACCAGGTCATGCTGTCCTATATGCAATTTCAGGTTGCCGGTTTCGGCCTTTCTGAAATCCATCAGTTCGTTAACCAGATGAAGCAGGCTGTTTGAATTTTTTTTGATGATCTGCAATTGATTCTTTTGGCTTTCGTCATGCAAATTGTTGATCAACAACTTTTCAAGCGGCCCGAAAATAAGGGAGAGATGGGTACGGATCTCATGAGAGATATTGGTAAAAAAGCTAAGCTTCAACTGGGTAAGCTCTTTATCCCTCTTCAGCAAAGATTGCAGGATAAAGAAGCGTGCTATGAAAAACACAATTCCACCAGCCAGTAAAACATATAATACATAAGCCCATCCCGTTTGCCAAAAAGGGGGTAAAACTTTTATCTCCAATACAGTAGCTTTTCCCCAAACATGGTCGTTATTAGAACCTTTTGCGTAAAATGTATACGACCCAGATGGCAGGTTTGTATAGTTTACAGTCGGGATATCTGTGTAAACCCATTCCTTATCAAAGCCATTAAGCTTGTAAGCATATTTATTCTTTTCTGGTTTGATATAGTTAAGCGCAGCAAAATTGATGGTAAAAACATTCTGCGAGTGCGAAAATATAAGACTTTTTGTAAGGCTGATATCTTGCTTAAGTATTTTATCGGCCTGGTTGATACCCACCGGTTGATCGTTTAATTTAAGCTCGGTTATCATCACCGGCGGTGGGATGTTGTTATCAATTATCTGTGAAGGAAAAAAACTGGTTATACCATACAAACCACCAAAAAGCATCTCGCCGGCAGCAGTTTTATAACAGGAGTTTATGTTAAAAGTATTACCTCCCAGGCCATCGCGTCTGCTATAATTTTTAAAGGCAGTGCTTTTTATGTTAAAGCGCGATAAGCCATTACCTGTCGAGATCCAGAGATTATCGTGCTCATCATCTAAAATTCCCAATACATTATTATTGACCAGGCCATTTTTTTCTGTATAACATTCAAAGCGTCCTGCCGGGGCATTAAACGAAGCCAACCCTGCGTAATACATACCTACCCACAAACGCTTATCACCGTCTTCGTGAATACAATTAACATAATTTGCACTCAGGCCGTCGGCCGTGGTAAACCCACGGATGGTTTGCCTTTCGGGATCAAGTTCAAATAAACCGTTGTCTGTACCAACCCATAAGTTATGCTGATGATCTTCTAAGAGAGCATGTATCGCTTTCCATTTTATCTTATCGAGCAATGGTATCTTTACCGGTTGCAATTCAGTGTTACTCCTTTTAAACAACAGCAAACCTGTTCCGGTACCAACCCAGAAATTGTTCCGCGAATCTTCAAATATTGAAAGTACCTCAGAGGTGAGCGTTACTTTATCATTATCCTTATACAGGTATCGGGTAAAACGTTTGCCACCCGCTGCAAGTACATTCAAACCGCCGCCATGTGTACCTACCCAGATATTTTGGCTCCTATCACAATAAACTTTTTTGATAAGGTTAGCACCCAGCGATGCAGGGTCATGTAAACTGTTTTGATAACTGTTAACCAAATCACTGGCACGGCTATAATTGTATAAACCGGCCCCTTCGGTGCCTATCCACAGATTGTGTTTCTGATCCTCAGTAATGGCGCTGACTACGTTATTATTGATAACAGCGTGGTAGCGGTCTGTCTGAAAAGCGGTATTATAGGCCGATGCCATATTAACGCCGCCAAAATAGGTGCCAATCCAAACCGAATTACTTTTATCAATAAAAATACTGTAGACGGAATTTTGGCTCAAACTGTTTTTATCTTCCGGATCGTGCCGGTAAGATACCAGTTTCCTTGTTTGCGGGTCGATGATACTGATGCCCCATTGGGTGCCTACCCAAATCTTGCCGGCCCCATCCTGCCTAAGGATACGGATGTTGTTGTTAAGAGGATCGTTAATACTGTTGTAATGCGAAAACTGTGTAAACGTACCTGTGGAAATTTTAAGAATGTTTACACCACCGTGTAAGGTACCTATCCATAAGTTATGCTGAGCATCTTCCGTAAAAGCGGTTACGTTATTATCGCTGATAGTATTGGGCTTACCTTTTTCCGAACGATATATTTTAAAAACATATCCGTCCCCACTACGCTCCATTTTAATCAGCCCATCTGATGAGCCTATCCAGTAGGCCCCGTTATGATCCTGGTAAACAGCTTTAAAAGGCCCATTCAAACTATCGGGCATTGCAACCCTTACACATCGGTATGGCGCTTTTTTTGATATCAATCCTAAGCCGTTCCAGTTACATACCCATATATTTCCCTGCCTATCCTGGTAAATATCATTTACCAGCGAATTGTAGATACTGTCCCGCCCATTTTTAAACAAAATATGCGTAAAGTCATCAGTTTTCGGGTTATACAAATCCAACCCGTTACTGGTGCCAACCCATAAGTTTCCTTTCCTATCGCTCAGCAGCGCCCTTATATATCCTGAAGAAATACCATTTTTATCCTGTTTATTAACATTATAAGTTTTGAACGTGCGGGTGTCGTAACGATTGAGCCCTCTTTCGGTACCAAACCATATAAAGCCGCGGCTATCCTGCGTTATTGCCAGTACCGAATTTTGCGATAATCCATCATCAACAGTTAAGGATTGAAACGATACATGTTGTGCAGTTACCGTTGTAAAGCAAATAAAAAAGGAAAATAGCAGGCTCGTTAAAAATCTCATCCCCAATAGCAGTTCTCTTTAAATAAGCTACCTGTTGTAAAAGGTTTAATTGGTATACAATAATACAACTAAATTTTGAGGCAACCGGCTAAAATGGAAACATTACACCCCAGCTAAACTCCTAATATTTACAAATATTAATGCAGAACCCAATACACCACTGTATAGTAGCTGGCCTGTTTTCAGAGCATGCAGATTAGCTAATTTTAAGATATTTAACTGATAAAAGATAAATTCTACATATAACCATTACCTTACAGCTAATTGCATTTTTAATGCTTTATAGGTTTGCAAACTAAAACCAAACCAGGATCTGACAGATCTCCCGCGGTCTTTGCCGAAAGCCCAACCTCTCTGATAATATCTCCGGACAGAATAATTTTATTACCGCTAACAGTGATTCGCTTAGTTATATCAACAGGCGTATCACCTGCAAGGTCCTGTGCCCAAAACTTGTACCCATGGCCAATCGCGTTAGGAAGAATGAAAGTCAATGACTGATAATCGCCAAATATGCCTATGGGCTTAGCTAGCCCTGGAATTTGTTGAACTACACTAACCCGCCTGGTGATATAACTACGGTTCAATGCGCGGCCAATTGTGGCAATTGCAATGGCACCATTGGGATATCTCGACGATAAAACAAATGGTTGATCACCGGATTTTTCTTCGATAACCGCGGGTGGTAAACCACGGCTTATCCTGGCCGGGGCAGCAGCTTTCAAAGTATTGCCAACCTTAGCATCTCCCCAGGTGTCCCTGAACCCAACCACCCAGGTATCCTGCAACGCAATATTATCTATATAAAAATCCTTTGATCCTACTTTAAACGGTATTGCTATACGATGCCAGCGTACTCCGCGAACCACTTCATCTACCCGTAATTTTATGTCCCTGCCAACAGGAGGAAATGCAAAATCACGCTTTCCATCCGGAAGATCACCTTTGAAAGGATGCCGCATCACTCCTATTGCACATCCCAAACCGGCGGCAATGTATGGCTCATCTTCGCAATTTATTATGGTATTTGTATTAAGTTTTGAGCCGTATGATATAAGATCAGCAATCCGTTGTATGGTAACTGGCTGAGCAATTACATTTTGAACATCATACGTTCTGTAAACATCGGCAAAGCTCAAAGACTCTTTGGTTATTGCATGTTCGATAGTTAAATGCGGTGCATAAGTTTTCCCTAACCGGGTTAACATTCCCCTCCACTCTGCGTTATGCTCCTGCCTTCCCCAGTCTACTTTCAAATAAGCAAAATCGGCTTTGTTGGCAGCTTGCATTCTTATCTTCCAGTAAGCTTCGGGGCTTAACTGGCTGATACCAGCCTTCTGTGCACTTATCCAGCCGCCGGCACCTTTCCAACCTGCTGCTTTTACGGCCTTAACAAATTTGGTAAGTCTTTCTTCCGCATTGCCTGTAAATGAAGGGAATCTGCTTTCATCCAATTCGTCTAAGCCGATGTATTTGCTTTTACCCGAATTTTCGGATTTCGGAATGTCCCACGAATCGTCCATAACAAAAATCAGGTCCTTCCTGATTTTTGGATAAAATTTTATCCATCCCTGATAAGTGCTGTCGCCAAACAGGTTGCTTTCATTTAATGCCTGCCGCGTTGCTTCTGTAGAAGAGTAACTGCATACATAACCCTGAATGTTCCAGGTGTTAAAATAATCGGTTGCTGCAGACGGCTTATCAGGAACCAGAGATTTTACTTTTTGTGCGTAGCTGCATTCGTTAACACCCAAAAACAATAAGACTAAAAGCGGGATTACATTTTTGATTATCACTGTTGTAAAAAATTAATAGATAATGTTTGGATATTGGCAGGCAATGTTAGCAAAATACAATTGCTGCGTGGTATTTGAGCTGTTTATTTATATGTGCCGACATGAATTGTATAACCTAAGTTAACTTGGATATGCGGGCGCGGCATTATAGCAGCGAAATCACCTAAGCATTATTTTATATCTTGATACCGGTTCAAATTGGCTCCTGCAACGCATGGAATCAGTTTATTAATTCATGCAAAATTGCCATTATCCAAATAAATACAGGGGGTAAAATTCTTAATAAACAGGGGTAATTTTAAGAGTATTGTTTTTTACCTGCAGTACTACCTGCAAGTTATAAACAAGGCCAAAACCGCGTTGACTGCATCTGCATTTTATTCATCTAAATCAATTTACCGTCAACTTTCAAAACGGGGTTTATTCAGTGAACTCCGCGAGATATTTCTCATCAATAATTTTATTATAATTTCAGATAAAGGCCGATAGCCTGGCTTCCAAAATTGTCTTTTCGGTTGTAGCCTCCGTTAAGCAGACTTTAAGATGGTGAGATATCATTTTGGTTTTCAAGGTTGGGGCCAGCTTGATCAACAACTTAAAAGATGAAATTTCAATGCAGGTGATTGCCAGAAATCTCGACAAAATAATAGCATCCTTTGCAACCGATCCTTCCAAATCCCCTGCTCTGAGATAACCTACTATACCATCTAAGGGCATTGGATGCGGCTCCAAAATAATACTGTTATTTGCCAACAGGGATGCAATGAGTTTTAATCTCAATATTTGACCGTTCATGACTGCGCCCAATTGAAGAACGAGTAATTTACAATCTGTACGTTCTACCTTGGCGGCAATACTGCTAAGCGAAGAAACAGCAGAAAACTTAATGATGTGAACATCTGATAGTGTCTTTAAAAACAACTCCCTTATCGTGATATCGCGCGATTTATCCCGTTCAACCCTCTTTTTTTTAAAATCTCCCATACCTTTTCATTTTTTGATTATAGCCAAGGCTTCAAGTAAACTTCTTATAATGGGATTATTTTGGACGGGCTTTTAGAATGGCTATAAAGTATTCCTAAAATGTTTATAATCTTTAATTAAATGTAACTTCTTTATCAATTAAAAACAAACAATTTAAAATATAATTCCCTATCTATAAATGAATTAACAATCACTCAGCTCCAATATCCTAATTGTTTAATTTTTTATGTTAGCTAAGCCATTAACTATGTTTTCAGTTTAGCGTCCGGCTTCTTAAACAAGTTCTATGAAAATGAAAATTAAACTGGTTTGACACAGTAAATAATAAAAGCAGGCAGTCGCAAAATATTGGGACTGCCTACGTTTATGAGGATGCTATCGGAGCAATGTTTTATGAATGCATTCAACTCTATTCTTCAGTTGAATATTGAACTTAATTTATGAGCCCAACACAATCCAATTTGTAATTCGCCAAATATGTTTACAGGGTTGTAATAGCAACCACACAAAACAGCATCAACTCATCAGTTAAAATAAGTTATTGCAGGTTTCACAATTTAAGCTAAAATCACAATCGTTCCTTACCTGAGAATACATATTTCCCCGCCGGAAGGATATAAATTTCATACCCGTTTTTCGATCCTGATCTGACTGCAAACGGCGACGATACCCGAATATTTGCACCCTTATCAGCAGGAAAATATAAGGTTGCTGATGTATTGGGTGGTACAGTAACATCCATAATTAAATTTCCTTTTTTTCGTACCCAGGCACTTTTGATGATACCTTCAGGCGAGTTAAATACAGCTTCGGCCGAAGAAAGCTGTGATTCTTTTAAATGGGGAGGCTTAATGATGAATTTTTTAAATCCGGGATATCCGGGATCCAGTTTTATCCCGGCGACACCATCTATATACCAGGCACCTGGATAAAGAAATGAACTGTGCAGGAGAGAGTGCCCTGGCAGGTTTTTCTCCCACATTTCCCAAAGGCTGGTAGCGCCGTTAGCCTTCATATAGCCCCATCCAGGATAATCGGTTTGAGAAGTCATCGAATATATCAAATCATCACGACCGGCATCCCGTAACACCTTAAATAAAAGAGCACCGGCGGTAATACCAACATGAATATGTCCTTTTCGGACAATCAATATCTCTTTTTCAAGGCGTTTCATTACGGTGTCCCGCAGTGCCGGTGGTGGTATTTCTGCAAACAGCGCAGCTGCCATATTTCCCATTGAAGCATCTGAATAACTATGATCGGCAGCGTTATAATATTTTTCATGTATAGCTTTTGCAGATACAGTTGCCTTTTGTTCCCACTCTTTGGCCTCTGCGGTTTTACCCAACAACCGGGCTATCTTTGCGGCGGTGCGTAAATTGTATACCCTGTAGCAATTATTGAAACAAATATTTTGCGGCTTATCATTATTCATACCTTCGGCAAGCGCATTTGGCCACAACCAGTCGCCTAAAAAGTCCCACTGTCCGCCAAAACGTATCATCAGGTTATCTTTTTGTGTATGTGAATCCAGGAAAGCCAGCCAACGTTTCATGGTAATAAAGTTCTTTTCCAGGATTCGTTTATCGCCCTCGTGCTGGTAAACCAACCATGGATACATGATACACATACCTCCCCAGCCAGGTCCGCCCCCACCCTGGTAAGTTGGCGCAGTATGAGGTAAAATCCCGTCATCAGCGTTTCCGCCATAGTTTAACGGGTCCATATCGCGTGCGCCCTGAACATCTCGCCAATCCTCCAGCCATTTGGTATAAAGAGCGCCTAATCTGTAATTAAACATCCCCGTCTCGGCAAAAGCATCTGCATCGCCATAACCAAGCCGCTCACGCGATGAACAGTCAACCACATAGCCTCCTATACTGAGGTTTTCAAAATTCCATCTTATTTTGCTGTAAATCCAGTTTTGCAGCGAATCTGAACATTTAAAACTGGTACCCGATTGGTAATTTGTATGAATGTTCCATCCCCGGATATCTGAAAGTTCAAGGGCTTTGCTTAATCCCCTGATGGTTATCCATCTACCCGAACTATAATTAAAATGGTTTTTAAAAATACCCTCACCGGTTTTTCCGGGGATAAAGGCATTATGGATTTGAAAGGTTATTTCGTCTTTTTCGCGTTCTGAAAACAACATATCTATTCGTTTGCTCGGTTCCCCTTTCAATTTGAGTTCCGTCCAGCCGGCAAAATTTACACCCATATCTACACGATAGGAGCCATCAGTTTGCTTTTCAATTGCTACCGGGTGCACTTCACCAAATAAACGATTAGGCTCCACCATTTGAGCGGTAAGCATTAACCTTGGCAGGTATTCGGTTGCCTGCTTCCAGCTACTTTCATCGCAATCAAGCTGATTCCAGTTGGGAATTTCCTGGTTTGCATCCCAGATTTCGCCGCCCATATGACCGAAACTCCAGTTACCTAAAAGTTTGTTTGGACTCGGGTGCGTTTTCCAGCTTTTATCTGTTATTATTCGCAACAGGGGTGCATTTTTCTTATTATCATACACATCTGCCTGGGCTATAACAATTGGTGCCCGGGGTTTGTCATCCGTAGCATATGAGGAAAATATCGACCATGATGTACCTAACCAAATGGCTATCTCATTTTTACCGGGCTTTAACTCGTTTGAAATGTCATAAGCTAAGTAGCGGGTGCGTTTACTGAAATCGCTTACGCAGGGTGCCAGTACATTTTTTCCAATTTTATTTCCGTTAACGTAAAGCTCATGATAACCAACAGATGCTATAAACATAACGGCCCTTTTTGGCTGCTCCTTTAACTCTACTGTTTTGCGCAACCATGGATCAGACACGTTACAGTCTACCTGTTTAGGATCATAAACTTCTGCCGCGCCTATCCACTTTGCCGACCATTCGGCGTGTTTAAATAACCCTGTACTCCAACGCCCGATACTCCAGGCGGATACTACACCTGCTTCATCTTTTACACTAACTTTCCAAACATAATCTCTATCCGACTCAAGCGGCTTTCCGGCATACCTGATATTTTGATTTTCTGACGATTTAACCCATCCCGAATCCCATACATTTTCCTCTCCGCCATTAGTATTTGCCAACCCTACAACAATATGATATGCGGTTTGCCGCTGTTTAAATTTATCAGGATGCATAGCTGCAACATTCCAGCTTAGCCGGGGCATTGGCTCGTCTATCCCTTCTGGTTCAACAAGATATTCACATTGCAAATTTTGAGGTGTTATACTTGACTGGGCTTTAACAAGAACGGGCACAAAGAATAAAATGATCAGGAACAAGGATCTCATATAAAGTTGTATCTGGAAATTTATGGCTGAATTAAACAAGTTTATCAATAGTTGAGCATATAAAATCTCTATTCAAATATATCGTCCGAGCCAACAGCTTCAACCCGACAAAAAGCGCTATTTTTTATACATTTTGACATCCCGCCCTTATTAAAATGAAACTCAAACTGATCATCTGATTCAACCCGTAAAATCCCTCCCGGTTACATCAAACACAAAAGCCGCATCATTCATTTTTGATGCGGCTTTAAAAACGGTGTAATATTGTGAAATATATACCCGGTGCTATCAGTTAGCCGGGGCCTTTAACCATGATGCGGGAATATTTTTAGGCTCACTGTTATTTATGCTGTATTTCAAATCCAACAAATAACCACCGCCACCCTGTATAAAATCAAGAGAAAACTTATGCAAGCCCTTCATTAAGGCAACCTCTCCGCCTTTCTCCCTTTCACTGTGCAGCCCATCATTATCTACGGTCACTTTATCGCCGATACGAAGTAATCCGCCGTCATCGCAGTTTAAGTAAAAAGTATATACGCCGTTTGAAGGAACATCAATGTACCCATTGAATTTAAGCCCGAACGCGGGCACAGCTACCGATTTGGGAACACCGATCAAATCAGAACGAAATAAGCTGTCGGCAGTTGCTTTTATGTTGGTAGTTTTATTAAACTGCCCCTTATAAAAACCTGCGTTAAGTCCTTCTGCCAGGTTACCCGGATTATCTGCAGGCGCATATTGCTGTGATTCAAAATTCAATGTATATAAGTCGCCGCGGCGGCCATCAGGTGTAAAAAGTGCCAGTTTAAGAACCAATGAGTGATCAATATCAACCGGTTGACTCAATATTGCCGACGACATGGTGGGTAATGTTCCGTCGATAGTATAATGTATTATAAAGCGGCTTAATGGCGACGCCGTGAAAAAGGATGTTTTACCAACAAATACATTATTTCCTACAAGATTATTGAGAAATGGCAGTTGATAATTTATTTTAAGATTGTCCAACCGTTCATAATGCGCATTATACCGTTGCAGATATGATTCATACAATTGTTTATGTGTCCATCCCAATTCGGCAAGTGCGGTCATTCTTGGCATTGTGAGGTAGTCCGCCCGCTTTTCAGAAGGAACCATTTCCGACCATAAATTGGCCTGTACACCCAATATTCTGCCCTGCTGTTCATTGTCCAGCCTGTACGTAGCATCAAAAGGATCATATTTATACACGGCTGGCAGGCCATGGTTATCAGGTACCGCATCGAAATATAAAGGACCATCAGGCGACATCACGACTTTGTTATGATTTTTGGTACCATTATAAGGCGCATCCTTGGCCCATGGCCGCCAAAACATTACTACTGCCGATGAATCAATGCCTCCATCTATGATCTCATCCCATCCTATCAGGGTTTTCCCCTTCGATTCAAAAAACTTTTTCATATAATCTGTGAAGTAGCTTTGCACCTGGTCCATGTTCTGAAAACCTTTAGCTTTCATAAACTCCTGAGCAATGGGCGATTTCTCCCAACTGCTTTTCTCAACCTCGTCACCGCCGATATGAATATATTTTGACGGGAAGAGCGCAGCTATTTCGGTGAATACATTCTTTGCAAACTCAAGTACGTTTTCTTTGCAAAGACAAATTGGTTTTGAAAAACTGTTAGCCGGGTTCAAACCAGTATCGCAGGTAAGTTCGGGATAAACCCTAATAGCTGCCATCATGTGGCCTGGCACATCTATTTCGGGAATAACCTCCACATGCTTATTTGCCGCATAGCGAATAAACGCTTTCATTTCTTCTTGGGTATAAAAACCCCCGTAAAGCGTTTTACCATCCTTTTGTATAATATGTTCCTGATCCAAATTAAAATCGGTGTTTCCTGTTTCCGCTACTTTTTTTATGCAGGCACTGTCATTCCTGTCATAGGTACGCCAGCCGCTTTCTGAGGTTAAGCGCGGGTATCTTTTTATTTCAATACGCCAACCCTGATCATCGGTTAAATGCAGATGCAGCTTATTGATTTTATAAAGCGCCATCAGGTCGACATATTTTTTCAGGTAAGTCACAGAAAAAAAATGCCGCGAAACATCAAGCATCATTCCGCGCCAGGCAAATGCGGGCTTATCTTGTATAGATACAACTGGCACAAACAATTTGCTGCCTCTACCCTTTTCCACTTCCGCCGGAATCAACTGGCGTAAGGTTTCTATTGCATAAAACATCCCTGCCGGTTTTTTGGCAGATAGTGTTACCGAGTTGGGCGTTACAGTAATGCTGTAACCTTCGGGTTCGGTTATTGACGGATCATATTTTAATATAATGGCATTTTGTAATGCGCCCTTTTTAATAGCGAGCGAACCACTGCCCAAATAGCTGCCCACCATTTGTTTTAAAAACAGTTGCTCGTTAACAAAAACAGCAGCTCCGGGGCCGATATCCAATACTGTTTGCCTGTTAATGGTAAACGTGCCCTGCCCTGGTACAATAACTGCAGGATATGGAATGATGTTATACTTTCCAGTATTTAGGCTCTGGGCATATGAAATGCCGGTAATTGCTAAAAAGAAAAGTGAACAACACAACAATTTAAATGAAATTTTCATGTGCTTTATTTTGATAATTTTAAATTCAATACAATGCGCTTTTACAGCCGTTCGGTGCATACAGCTTCGAAATCTTTCTGATGTAAGATTTTAAGAATACATTAATACATAGAAGAAACAAATCCCGTTTAGGTCTTCAACGACTACTTAAGCAGCTCCTTATTTTCCAGCAGCTTAATAACCACTTTTACTTTTACCGCCGAATTTGCGTCGGTAGCAGCATCAAACAATACATTATGGGTTCCTATTGATAATTCGGGCAGTTTAGTTGCGAGGGGAATATTCCTGATCAGCCGGCCTTTCTGATCGTATAAACTGGCGGTTTCCGCATTATTTATTGCAAGTGTTTGCCCGGCCTGTAAGGTTACCGGTATCTTAACGTGATAGCCATGATCTATTTCAACAACAGGGTCATTAAGCTTTCCATCGTCGCCAACAGCAGTAACTACAATATTGGGCACTTGTGATAATTGTTTGTTTTCAAAATCCCAATTGACGGATGTAGGCTGACCAGGCTGCAATACCCTGGCCTCATATTTAAATTCGTATTTCTGATAACGCTGCATATACCATTTGCCTTGCTGTTGAAACAGGTTAACGTCGTTATCCGGGTTTTTCAACCACATGCGCTGTGCCGCGCTGAACAATCTTTTGTTTGTAGCTTCGGTCCATAAATTAATACGGCCTATTATCTCATCCATGTGCGGATTGGTAAGCGCTTCTTCTCTGACTACAAGCGCATACCCTGCATTAAACCCGGCTGCGCGGGCCAGCATCCAGTCAACATCGTCGGCACTGGTTTGTGCTGTTATTAAAAACCACCCAAGCATGTTGGGCAGGTAGTTATCTTCATAAAACTTTTGATTGGATATTCGCAGGTCCGACTGGCTTTCTCTAAAACCCCCGTACCAGGGTTCGCCCCAGTTTAGGTAACTATTAATATGCCAGAAGTAGTGGTTTGCCCTGCTTGAGCCAAAAACCACAGGATGATTTGCCTGCTTAAATACATCTTCGGCAAACGTATTAAATGAAAGGTCGCCCATACCCGTAGCATAAGTACCTTCGTGGCCGTCAAAATCCATCTGATCGGCACCTGTTTCATTTATAAAACCAGCAATATTTGCCGCAATTTGCTTTTGCAGCTTCCAATCAGGAAAAAATACAAGGTAAGGATGATCAAGTAGTCTCGCTATGCGTTCATTGGCTTTATGAGCTGCTTTAATGGTTCCAAAAGCCCCCCGGATGCACCCTGTTAGTTTAAAAGGAGCTTGTTTGCTTACCCCGGCAAACCTGATGATCTCATCACCTATCCTTACGCTGTTCAAATCACTTTTTAAAATAAAATACCCGGGAGACTCCACCGCAATCTCTGTAGCGTTATCTGTGATATCTTCGGTTATTTTACTCGCACCAGCCGTAGCAAGGCTCGTATCGGGTTTTGGAGTTACATAAGCGTCATTGGTTGTGAGAAAATTGGTAAGTACATGAAAGCCCAGCCGCAGCCCTTGAGCATGAGCCTTATCGACACAGGCTTTAAAGCCTGCCAGACCATGCGGAAACAGCGTTTTTTTTAAAACAAAATGCCCCCAGGTTTCAAAAGGATCCTCGTGATAAACACCAGCCATACCCATACGTTTAGCATAAGTTAAAAAGGTATCGATATTGCTTTCAGAAAACGTAGTAATAAGGTATGGTTTGCCCGAACCTGACGATTGTTTGATCCATTCTTTTTTTAGCGTAGCATAAGGCAAGCCGTCTTGCAGCGTAATTTTTTTAATTACAGGCAATACCATGCCCGGTTTACAACCAAATAACGCAATCGACGATCCTTTTAATTCGCCATCCGTTATCGCGCGTACAGGCACTTCTGGCCATCTGTCCCATACCGTGATTTTACGGTCTTTGCTCCTATTTACAGTAAATGCCTGAAGCGAGGCCCCAAAATCCTTTTTGGTAGCGGTTGTACCATTATTAAACACGGCGCCCTCCCGGTTAACCAATTCACCGCCCGATGTTTTTTTATTTAAGCCCTGGATACCAATAGCAAAATCGGCGCATCTTACCACGCCTACTGCCCCGCCTATAGTATCTGCAATAACTGTATTAAAAGGCCCCCATTTGATAGCGTCAACATCGCTGCTTATCCCGTTAAGGACAAAAGCAATATAATCATCTTTAACAGTAACCCTGACATCGGCAACAATGCCTACCGGATAGTATAGTTTAATATCCTTCTTGCTAAATACAGCCTTTGCCGGCGATATGGTACTGTCACCTTTAACTATCTGAAGCAGGATACCTGGTTTGCCCGGAACAGCATAATCTTTTTTTGAATTATTGTTGATTAATGATGTTACTAACCCCTCCTCATCTATCTTGATAGTGAACGCACGGGTGCTGAATGTTTGCTGGGCATGCAAAGCCTGTCGAAAGAAAAAAATCACCAAATAGGCGATAACGATTCTACGCATATAAAATGGATGGTTTCTATTTTTATATTAAAGTGATCTGTGTATTACAACGCTTCAAGTCCTTCCTGAAAATTCCGTATCAGTCGCTAAACGGCGGCAATATAGCCTACACCTGTTCAAGTAGGTAGCTTTTTACCCGGGTATATCAAAATGTATAAATAATAGGTGATTTTGATAACAGCCAGCAAATAATTTCAGCAGCAGCTAAGCTAAAGTTACATAAAGTAAAACATCAATACGGTTATAGTTGAAGGCCCATACGCTGGCAAAAAGGGTTTATGTACTGTTTTGAAACAAAATTTATAGTATCAGAAACATGCTTTATAGTGCTTACCTAAGCATGGGACTAAGTTTGTTATTAAACCAGATCAGTGAAACCACCACCCGGTCATTTATTGTGGTTTGTGAGTACCCGTATAAACAGAAACAATAACAAACAACTATGCAAAATTTTCGCAAATACTTACCAATTAATTCTATTGAGCACGAGTGGGGATTATATGCAAATACTGTTGGCTTTACAAAAATCAGAAAGTACCGTGATTACCCAAGTAACCGGGAACATCCGGCCGATCATTATTTCACATGGGAAAAGGGCCGTGTGCTGGCAAACTACCAGATAATTTTTATTACCGATGGAGAAGGCATCCTTGAAACAACCCGAAAAAAATATCAGCTTAAAGCCGGATCCTGCTTTTTGCTTTATCCCGAAGTATGGCACCGTTACCGGCCAAACCAAAACACAGGCTGGAATGAATACTGGGTTGGGTTTAACGGATCATTTGTACAACAATTAATGCAGAAAGGGATTTTTAGTTCCGAAAACATCTATCTTGATATCGGGCTAAATGAGGAAATACTCTCCTTATTCCACACATTAATTAAAACGGTTCAGGCGGCAGAAATTGGTCATCGCCAGGTTATTTCGGGTACTATCATGCAACTGCTTGCGCTGTTGAATGTATCATCAAAATATAAAGAAGACCGTTGCGACAACAAGGCAAGGTTAATATCAAAAGCCAAATTTTTATTGCAGGAGTCGATCCAAAAGCCGGTTAACCTTGAGGATATTGCCAGAGAATTACCAATGGGATATTCCAAGTTCAGGAAGGAATTTAAACTGGTAACCGGTCAGTCGCCGAATCAATATCAACTCAACCTGCGATTAAATAGGGCAAAAGAATTATTAACTTCAACTGATCTTACCATTAATGAAATATCACAACAAACAGGTTTTGATTCGATATTTTATTTTTCGAAACTGTTTAAAAAGAAAAATGGGCAGCCGCCAAAAAATTTCAGGATGAATATTAATTAACAGACTTCTTTATTACCACCACCCTAACGCTTTAACAAAATGATTAAATGTAATAGTATCCAACCGGTACGGATGGTCAAGAATTGTTTTAAACTTTTCGGCTAAACTCAACAGGGGTAATACCATAAAGCTCCCTGAAACATTTAGAAAAATAGGCGGGACTGCTGAAACCTGTTTTGTACGCCACATCTGAACTATTAAAATCTTGCTGCAAAAATTGGGCAGCACGCTTTAAACGGTAATTTCGGATAAATTGACTGGTTGACATACCCGATAACGCTTTTACTTTACGGTGCAAAGTAGTACGGCTCATATTAACTACAGCAATTAACTGATCTACGCCGAATAATGAATCGTCCAGATGCAATTCAATTATGTTATATAATTGGGCTACCAACGCGTGCTGAGGTATTGATTCTTCATCAGCATTAACCGGTGCCAACAAAGCCAACTCCCGGGCCACATAATCCCTTAACTTTTGTTGCCTGTTAAGCTGGTTTCTTATCCGCAACAATAATTCGGGTACATAAAAGGGTTTGGTGAGATAATCGTCTGCCCCCTGCGTAAGGCCTTCAAGTTTACTTTTCTGCTCCGTTACCGCGGTTAATAATATAACCGGAATATGGCTGGTACGGACATCCTGTTTTAATAACGCGCATAGTTCAAAACCATCCATTCCGTCCATCAAAACATCGCTGATCACCAGATCGGGCATCTCACTAAATGCAATTTCCGCTCCCTTTAATCCGTTTGGTGCGTGTTTAACTTTATAATAACCGGCAATGCTTGTGGTAATAAAGGCGGCAAGTTCAGCATTATCTTCCACTACCAGGATCTCTTCCCTTCCTTCTGTCGTCGAAATAGCCACGGTGTCCTCCTCATACTCCTCGTATGTAGTTTTATTATTTAACTCTTCATCTTTTCTATAAGGTAACAACACGTTAAAAGTAGTACCGGCAGGCGGCATAACACTACTTTGAACACCAATGTTCCCTCCCTGTGCCTCAACCAGCTCCTTTACCAGGGCCAGGCCAATGCCCGTTCCTTTATTACTATTTTGATTTGAGTTTATACTATTCCTGCTTTGGTAAAACCTGTCGAAAATATATGACAGGTCATCTGCGGGAATGCCAATACCTGTGTCGGTAACTACTAATTTAACGCCAGCCTGTTCAGGGTCAAAATTTACATTGATTACTCCTCCCGGCGGGGTAAATTTCACCGAATTAGACACAAGATTATAAACAATACGCTCCAACAAATCAGGCGAAAACCAATACGTTGCACCGGCGAGACCATTGTTAAATTGAAGTAACAGGTGTTTTGTTGCGGCTTCGTTTACAAAAGAATTTATAACTTTTGCTATAATAACCGCAGGACTGCCCCATACCTGATCAATTTTAATAACATTGGCCTCCAGCTTTGCAAGCTCCATCAATTGATTGATCAGTTGCAGTAAGTGCCCGGCATTGTTCTCTATTGTTTCGGCAAGTTCATGTCCTTGTCCGTCGGTTTTATATTTTTCTTTCAAGCGTTCGGCGGGCCCTAATATCAGCGTAAGCGGTGTGCGAAATTCATGGGTTATATTGGCAAAAAACCGAGTTTTTACTTCATTGAGTTTTTTTAATTGTGCGGCCTCATTTGCTTTTAATTGCACCTCATGATCCAGCAATTTCATGCGGATGCTGTAACGGATATAACTCCAAACAAGTAACGCAATCAAGATACAGTAACATAAAATAGCCCACCAGGTGCGCCACCATGGTGCCCCTATAACTATAGTAACCGTTTTAATGTGATTACTCCATTTACCGGCAGTATTACTTGCATTAGCTTTAAATGTATAAGTTCCCGGCGGTATTTTGGTGTAATTTGCTACAGGAACGTGCCCTGCCAATACCCAGCCATCGTCATACCCTGTTAATTGATAACGGTAAGATAATTCATTTGGCTGGTTAAATTGCAACCCGGCAAATTCAAATGCCACCGTATTTTGCCCATACGATAATGTCAATTTGTTAACAGCATTTAAAGGCGATTTAAACAAAACATCACCCCTGCGGGCACTAACAGAAATATTGTTGATCTTTAAATTGGTAAAAGCAATATCGGGGTTGAAGTTATCATCTTTTACCGCCAAAGGATTAAACATTACCCATCCATCCGGACCGCCAAAAGCAAACTGACCATTTGGCAATCTAAGTTGATGAAAACGATTAAATTCATCGCCAGGTAACCCGTAAGCTGTCTGGAAGATCTTTATCTTGTGTGTAATAGGCTCAAACCTGCACAAACCTTTATTGGTGCTTAACCAAAGGTACCCCAGCTTATCCATATCTATTGAATAGATAGTATTATCGGGTAAGCCATCGTCCAAAGTAAATGTTTCGCATTTTAACGTTTTTTTGTTTAAGCAAATAAGCCCCTGGTAACTTCCAATCCATAAATAATCCCGTCGTGTTGGATCGGCTTTAAGAGCAAGCAGTTGATTAGCAGGCAATCCCCCAGCCTTAGTATCGTAAATGAGCCGGTGCAGTTGTCGGGTTTTAACATCTAAATAAATCAACCCGCTGTTTTCTGTTGTTATCCAAACATTATCTTCGTCGTTAAAAATATCAAGTGGCAAAACTGCCGGACCAAAAGCTGCCTGTATGGCGTTATCTGCTATAAATGATAACCATTGTTTTGTTTTAGCATCATAATAAAGTATTTGACCATTGCTGCAAATAACCATTATTTGCCCATCGGTCGTAATTGTAAAACCTCTTATTATAATTTGATTTGCCAATGAGAGGTTGCCTGAAAATACCCGTGGAAGTTTTACAAAAGATTGGCGTCCCTTATCATAATAACCAACTGTTTGTTTCAGCGCCATCCAAAGCCGGCCTTGCCTGTCATACGCCGAGCGGAAAAGGTACCCGGGTGCCGAAGACTTGCCATCAGCTGCCTGCCAATCAAACATCTCACTTAATGACAAGCTAAATTGCTTTTTCATCAAATCCTGAAAAAAACCCGTTTCGTATGAAAACGATTGAAAAAGTGGTGCAGTTAAATCCAACAGACGGATTCCCCCCGCATTAGTCCCTATCCATATAAGTCCTGAGCGGTCGGCTAAAAATGACCGGATATTCAATGACCAATCGCCATCAGGCCTCAGCACTAAGGATACGCCCCTTTGATCATTGCTGTGAAAAATCTCTCCATCTGATTCAAAATATTCTGACTGATCGGGGCCTGCGCAAATATATCTTACCCCAGTTGCAGACACACGTGGTAATGCTACAACACGATACGTTTTAAGCCCCGGATTAAAAAAAAACAACTGTTTTTGATCGCCCCACATGAGTTCGCCGTTTGCACGCTCATACAAGCCCACAACTTCTCTGTTAACATCATTGCTGAATTGCTGCGGAACGGGTGTAGGGTAAACCGTAAACTTACCTGTTGCCTTGTTAAGCGCACACAAACCACTACCGGTTAATACCCATAGCTCATTTTTTCTGTCGGCAAGTAAGCCTAACAATACATTTGTTTGATGTAAATTATTCAGATACGTATACCTGTTAGCCTGTTTGCTAATTATGTTGATATTAACCAATTCCTGAGACTGATCAATAGCCCAAAATGCAGAACCTTTATCTACCGTCCATGCCCGCCGGAAAAATTTAACGACGGTGTTCCCAAATAAATAGTTTTTTGAAAAGTGTTCCAGTTGCTCTGTTTTTAAATCAAACAGATCAATCGCACCCGACTCGTATTCAATCCATAGCTTGTTACCAGCGCCCTTTTTTATTCCAATAATCAGATTAGATGCAATTGTTGAAGAATCGCGGATATTATGTTGAAACAGCTTAAAGTTAATGCCATCGTACCGGGTTAATCCTCCTCGAGTGCTAATCCACATAAAACCATTATCATCCTGAACCAGGCCCGAAATAAAGGACTGCGGCAGCCCGTCTTTTGTACTTAAAATGCGCAGCGATTGTGCCCCGGAAATTAAACCGGTAAAAATCAACAGAAAGAAAAGTAATATATATGATAATTTCTTAAACATTATTCATGCTTTAAAGCCATAATGCTTTTTAAAAACTGGTGTACTTAAATACATCGGGCTAACCCGGCCAAACAACTATAAAAATCAAAACCAATACTATAACTCAGCTTAGCTTGAAAAGGCTAAATACGCCGCATTAGCCTGGTAAATAACTAACCTCAGTTATGTATTCAATAAAATGATATTTAACAATCTGCACATAATTACGTGTAAATATTTCCGGGTATCAAAATGTACAAAACTAAGCTCGTTTTTATAAACCATCGGTATTTATACCTCCCGTATTTTAGGAAATAAAAAAGCACTACCCCAAACGTGCATATATACCAACTAAATTATTAAACGAAGTCTAATTTAAAAAAGGAGATTTATGATATAAAAACCAACACATAAAATAAGGGGCTATTCAACATAGCCCCAAAAAGGATCGATCAGATAATCATATAAGCGGTTTTTCTCCTACAAAAACGCCGCTATTATTCAATCAACAATTTGTAATTTATGAAATATTTTAAACACCTAAATGGTGTAAGGGATAATTTTTTGCCCTATAGTTTCCTATCTGTATTTTTAACATCCCTCATTTTAACCGCTGCACCAATCTTGCCGGCAACAGCCAAAATTAACTTAAACGGGCACATTCAGGCAAACGATATATTAATTAAAGGCAAAGTAACCGACTCCAAAGGATTACCTATTCCGGGGGTAAATGTAAAAATTCAGGGAACAAAATCAACAACTATTACCGATAGTAACGGTTTGTTTAGCATTAAGGCACCTTCAAAATCAGGGACATTAGTTTTCACTTATGTGGGGTTCAGTTCTAAGACTGTGCCGTTTGATGGTTCGGATACTATTACCGTTATTTTAAATGAGCAAACCACCTCACTCAACGATGTGGTGATTGTTAGTTATGGCACGCAAAGCAAAAGAGATGTTACAGGCTCTATAGCCCAGTTAGATGCAAGCAAACTGAAGGATTTACCAGTTGGCCAGTTTGCGCAACAACTGCAGGGGCAAATTGCAGGCGTTAACGCTAACATCAATACAGGCAGGCCAGGACAGGGCTTGGCGATACAGATAAGAGGAGCCATTTCCATTAACGCCGGCAATTACCCGTTAATTGTAGTAGATGGTCAACCTCTATCGGCTATAAACGGGCAAAACCCGATCAATAATATTAACCCCGATGAGATAGAAAGCTTTACTGTGTTGAAGGATGCTTCAGCAACAGCCTTATATGGATCGCGTGCGGCCAGTGGGGTTATACTTATCACAACCAAACAAGCCAAAGCGGGCAAAACCCGTATTGACTTTAACGGCTACTACGGTATTGCATCATTAGATGGCAGCCACGTTCCGAAAATGATGGATGCCAATCAACTGGCTACTTTTATGAATGAATTTTTTCGGGACAAGATAAAGTATGAAGGCTATGTTAATCCTGCTACAGGAACCGCAACCGTACCTGCCGAATACGCAAACCCTGCTCAATATGGTAAAGGCACTAATTGGCTTAACCGCGTACTTCGTAACGCACCTACCCAAAACTACAGTTTATCCATATCCGATTCGAGGGAAAAATCTTCAACAAGTATAATTGCCGGGTATTTTAAACAGGATGGAATTGTAAAGAACACGGGGTACGAGCGATATTCCATCAGGGTGAATAACGAATTAAGGCCAACCAGCAAAATCAAGATCGGCCTTAATGTAGCTCCTTCGTATCAAATAGACCACAATAGTGCGGGGAGCCCGACAGACGGCCAAAGAAATATCATTGAAGGTGCCTTGCTATCTTCACCCCTGATAAACCCTTTTAATGCCGACGGTACGCCGGTAAATCAGGCAACCGGCTTCTTTTTACTGGCCGAACCCAATTTTGAACAGGTTGCACTAAACACAAACAATGTTGTTAAAACCACACGCTTGCTTGCTAACAGTTATATTCAGGTTGACGTTTTAAAAGGTTTAACATTTAAAACAAGCGCCGATGCGGATTTATCCGGTCAAACCAATAATCAATTTGTCAATACTATAGCTGCGGCAGGTTTTAACGCACCTCCTCCCCGCCCAATCAGCTCTATATCTGCTACAAGTGCCACAAGTAATTATTTATCGTGGGTAAATGAAAATACACTTAATTATAAACTTTCATTTTTGAAGGATCATCAAATTGAAGCACTTGGAGGATATACTATCCAAAAATTCACCAACAATTCAAGTGCTGCTTATGGCACCAATTTCCCCGACGCATCTATTCCTTACATAAGCGCAGCAGGTACAACTACAGGTACCAGCTCCTTTACCGAATGGTCGTTACTGTCAATGATTGGGCGTTTAAACTATAAATACCAGGACAAATACCTTTTCTCGGCTGCTATACGGCGCGATGGTTCGTCGAAATTCGGATCAAACAGGCAATACGGCGTTTTTCCTTCAGCATCTGTAGGTTGGGTTGTAACCAATGAATCATTTATGAAAAACATGCCAACCGTTAACAACCTTAAATTACGTGCCAGCTACGGGTTAACGGGCAATAATAATTTCAATTCGGGAAATTATCCATCTATTTCATTATTGAGCCCAATAAAATATGTATTTGACAACACTGTAATTGGTGGAAAATATGTTAGCCAGGTTGGAAATGCAGACCTCACCTGGGAAAAAAATAAGCAGTTTGATTTTGGCGTTGATATCGGGATCCTGAATAATCGCATAACATTTACTTATGATTACTATCATAAGATAACCGATGGCCTCTTGTATCAGATCGACCTGCCCGAATCATCTGGTTTTAGCTCAGTAAATGACAATATTGGCACATTTAAGTTTTGGGGTCATGAGTTTTCTGTCAACTCGGTGAACTTAACAGGGGCCTTAAAATGGAATACGAGTTTTAATATAACGTTCAACCGTAATTTAATCCAAAAGCTGGGCACACAAAACCTGCCTATTATGCCGCCTCAACCGTATGACTTTCCTAACATTCAGCAAGTTGGCAAACCTATCGGTATGTTTTACGGATATGTTGCCGATGGTGTTTATATGAATCAACAACAGTTTGACTCACAACCTAAAGATGTTACTTCGCAGATAGGAACAGTCAGGATGAAAGATATCAACGGTGACGGAAAAATCACACCCGATGACCGCACTATAATAGGCAACCCTAATCCCAATTTTCTATTTGGCCTGACTAACCATTTCACTTACAAAAAATTCGACTTGAATATCGTATTATCCGGTGCGATAGGTGGGCAAATAGAAGATGAAAGGGCACAAAGTGCTGCAAACCTTGATGGGGCGTTTAACTTATATGCTAACCAGCTTGACCATTGGCGGTCGCCTTCAGACCCGGGAAACGGCACTGTACCCCGCACCTTAGCTGGAACTACAGCACTTTACCGCACAGTTAACTCCCTTTGGGTGCATGATGGTTCATACGTAACCTGCAGAAACTTCACATTAGGCTATACCTTTAAAATTGCCAATAATAAGTACATCAACAACCTCCGGGTATTCTCCAGTGTACAGCAGTTGTTTACGATTACCAAATATCCTGGTTTTAGCCCCGAAACAAACAGTCAGGGATCGGCTAACCTGAACGGGCTTAATATAGGTGTAGACAATACTCAATATCCTATACCGAGAACCATCTCATTTGGCGTAAACATGGGATTATTTTAATATTCAACTACTTAGTAACTAAAAATGAGAAATCGAATTACATACATCACATTATTGCTTATCGGGCTGGGCTTTGTTTCATGCAAAAAAAGCTTTATCGCGCTTACTTCAAAAACCGAATTAAATACAGCGAACTATTTTAAAACATCCGATGAGTTTCAACAGGCACTTGTAGGCGTATACCAGGCGCTGCGCGGCTGGGCCCAACCAACAAGCTGGCTCATGGGCGAAGCCAGGACAGATAACAGCAGATATGTTATAAACCCTGCTAACAGGGGGATCTCCAATGTTTACATGGAAAATATTAACGACTGGGTTGACGATTCTTTTAACTCTTTTACAGAGTCAAAATACACCAATGATTACATTGGCATTCAACGCGCCAATATTATTTTAGATCAAATTGCAAATGCCAATATAGATGCCGCAACTAAAAACAGCGTTACCGGCGAGGCTGAAACATTAAGGGCCTTTTTCTATTTTGATCTGGTACAATATTATGGTGCTGTACCGCTAAATCTTCATACGGTTACCAGCCCTGCCGATGCTTTTTTAACCCGCGCAGAACCCAACGCTGTTTATACGGCCATTATAAATGATTTAACAGATGCCATAAAAAAGCTACCGGCCAAAATTACGTTCCCACAAAGCGGGCGGGCTACCATAGGAACAGCTCAAACATTGCTGGCAAATGTTTACATGGTGCAAAAGAAATATGCCGAGGCGGCAACATTGTTAAAATCAGTTACACAACTGGGCTATCAGTTAAATTCAAAATATGCTAATGTTTTTTTAACTACTAATAAAAACAGTGCCGAATCAATATTTGAAGTGCAGTATCAGCAGGGTGCTGCAAATGGTCAGTATAGCACGTTTATATATAACTTTATCCCTCCGGTAATTAATACCACAGTTATAACTGGTGTTAACACCAATACCATAAACGGCGAGGCGCAAAATGTACCAACCCAGGATATTATCGACTCGTACGAAACTGCTGATGCCCGTTTAGATGCATCTGTGGGTGTTATTCAGGGATATTATGACGGCTCATCAAATTTTGTTCCTGAAAGCTTGCAAAGCATCATAGGTTATAAAACGCCGGCAAATAAGGTAGCTAAACTGTTTGCAAAAAAATTCCTGCATCCAAGCACTACAGCAGGACAAACAGATGATAACTGGCCAGTTTACCGTTATTCAGATGCCTTACTAATGCTTGCAGAAAGTCTTAATGAACAGGGAAACTCGTCAGAAGCATTACCTTATTTAAATCAGGTAAGACAAAGAGCTGGATTAACACCGTCAAATCAAACCGACCAAACCTCATTACGTGCAATTATAGCCCACGAAAGACGCATTGAACTGGCTTTTGAAGGTAAAAGATGGACAGATTTGCTCAGAACCGGGCAAGTTGCAACTGTTATGACAGCGTTTGCAAAAAAGGTTAAACAGCAGGATGCATCAGTGCCGGCCAACGCCTATAATATAACTGCAAACCGGCTGTTGTTTCCGATCCCTGCTACAGAAATTCAAATCAATCCTAAAATAACTCAAAATCCGGGGTACTGATTAGCTGCGGGAAATAACAGCATGCCAATGGTTCTGCGCTTAAATCTACTTAATAGTTTTTAACAACTTCAGGAGGCTGTCTCTACGAGACGCCTCCTTTTTATATTTTATCTATCGGATTTTGTTATGAGTTAAACAAATCTTTCATTTATCTGATAACTCAATAACATAACTTTATTCATAAAACATTGGACAAGTAGTGCTTGCTAAAGCAAATTTTCCACGTAAAAACGGCCCCATGAGGGCATAAAAAAAGCCCATTTACAAATGTAAATGAGCTTTAGAAAAAAGGGGGTAAATGATGGGGCTCGAACCCACGACCCTCGGTACCACAAACCGATGCTCTAACCAACTGAGCTACATCTACCGTTTTCGAGAGTGCAAAAATAGAAAACTATTGGTTACTTGCAAACTCTTTTTTAAAATTACATTAAACTTACCTATTTAATTTAGAACGATTATGATTAATAGGTAGTTTTGTAATTATGGCTGAGCAATTAATTGAACTGAATGTGACTGGTATGCATTGTAATAATTGCGCCATGTCTGTCCATAAATTCCTCGAAAAAAAGGGCTTACACAATATCCTGGTTGATTTTGCCGGCGAAGAGGTAAAATTTTCAACCAGCGACGAGGCTAAACTCCCGGAAGTTATCAAAGGCATAGAAAATTTAGGATTTAAAGTTATTGATGACATTAATACCCACTCGGTACCGTTTTATGAGCGTGTAGAGAACAAATTTATCTTCTGCGCCATTTTTACCGCGCCGCTTTTACTGCATATGGTGCTACCATGGCATTTCCTCCATCAGCCAATCGTTCAGCTGCTATTATGCCTGCCGGTTTTTATTGTTGGTTGTTTGCATTTTGGCAAAAGTGCTGTCAGCTCGCTTAAAGGAGGCATCCCTAATATGGATGTACTTATTTTCGTTGGCTCAACTTCGGCGTTTATTTATAGCCTTATCGGCACAATACAAAACCTGGGACCACAATATCAATTTTATGAAACCTGTGCTACCATCATTACTTTGGTGCTGTTGGGGAACGTATTTGAAAAACGTTCGGTAAGTCAAACCACCTCTGCGGTAAAAGATCTGATCAAATTTCAGGAGGTAAATGCCAACCGGGTAATAAACGGCAGCATCGAAATAATTAATGCCAAAGAGGTACGCCCCGGCGATACGCTACTGGTTAAACAGGGTGATAAAGTACCGGTTGACGGCGAAATCCTTTCTGGCGAGGGTGCTGTTGATGAGGCGATGCTTACCGGCGAAAGCATCCCTGTTGAAAAGCAAAAATATGATAAGGTAATTGGCGGCACGATATTGCTTAACGGCAATTTCCACATGCTGGCCACCCGTGTTGGTTCAAATACTATCCTTGCCCAAATCATAGACCTGATGAAGAAAGCACAGGCTGCTAAGCCCCCTGTTCAGAAACTGGGCGATAAAGTTGCTGCTGTATTTGTGCCTGCAGTAATATTGATAGCACTCGTAACTTTTATACTTACTTATTTCGTAGGCGGTGCGGGCTTACAGCATGCTATCATGAACGCCATTGCAGTATTAGTAATATCCTGCCCTTGTGCTATGGGCCTGGCTACTCCGACTGCAGTTATGGTTGGTTTGGGTAGAGCAGCAAAAAGTGGCATTTTGGTAAAAGGCGGAGACACTATTGAGGCCGTTACCAATACTAAATATGTAGTGTTTGATAAAACAGGCACCCTTACAACCGGCAAGTTTACCGTTAATGAGATCAGAATTGAAGATGGTGCCGATATAGCACACGTAAGGGGCGCAATTGTTGCCATTGAAGAACGCTCTAACCACCCCATAGCCAAATCGCTTGTAAATGGCTTAAAAGACCTGCCGCAGCAAAAGCTCATTTTAAAATCAGTTAAAGAAGAAAAAGGACTGGGTATGCGTGCCGAAGATATAGATGGCAATAACTATTTTTTAGGTACGGCAAAAGCAAGCAATGAAGGTAATTTTAATCTCGCGCTTTATAAAAACCAGGTACTGCTGGCACAAATTGCTGTTGACGACCAGATAAAACCCGAAGCTGCTACGCTTATAACCCAGCTAAAAAAAATGGGCATTGTGCCCGTGCTGTTAAGCGGTGATAAAATAGACCGATGCCTCAAAGTAGCCAGCCAATTAGGCATAAACGACGTTCATGGCGAGCGGCTCCCTGAAGAAAAACTCAAAGCTATAGATATCTACAAGCAAAAGGGTAAAACAATTATGATAGGCGATGGCATCAATGATGCCCCTGCACTAACCCACGCCGACGTTGGTATATCTATGAACGATGCAAGCCAGGTTGCTATTCAATCGGCCAATGTGGTACTATTAAACACCGACCTCCATTCGGTGATCAAGTTTTTACAGATCAGCAAACACACCCTGCTTACCATAAAGCAAAACCTATTTTGGGCCTTTGCCTACAACATTATAGCCATTCCGGTAGCTGCCATGGGTTTCCTTAACCCTATGATTGGCGCGCTGACTATGGCATTTTCGGACGTGGTGGTAATAGGTAATTCGTTAAGGTTGAAGATTAAAAAAATCAGCCCCCCAGCCCCCTAAAGGGGGAGTTTTGATTAGAAACCATTATTCATCATTTTCATATCGATTATTTTTTGCTAACATAGCCTCGTATTAATATGCAGGTATTATGAAATTTATTGAGCGCTATTTAAGTGGTGAAGGTGGCACTTCTGTATATGAGGATATTTATGGATTAAAGGAAAAAGCATTTCAAAGCGAACACTTTGACGATGTATATGCTGTACTTACCGAAACATTTAAAAGAGTAACTTTTAATCTCAATGTTATTTACCAGGAGTTGAACAACATTAACTATGTGTTCAAAACAGTATTTACTTCCAACTCCGACAAACCATTAGTACTCCCTTTGCCGAATACAGATAACCTAATTTCAGAACTTGAGGATTCCGTAGCTGATTTTGGAAAAATTCCGCTTTCATTAAAATTATTTTACCAAATAGTAGGCACATGCAATTTTGCGTGGGATTATGAAAACCAGCCCAACCTGCTTTGGGAGGGAGCCGACCCAATACAGATTGCCAGTCTTGATGATTTGGTAGACTATGTAACTACAGATGAATGGAAAGAGTACATCAGCGATTCTCTTGAATATGATGAAGATGAAATACCCGCTTTAGAGTTAGCGGCAGATTACCTTCATAAGGATAACATAAGCGGCGGCCCCGCCTACTCTTTAGAAATTACGAAAGATGAAACTATAGACGGTTTATTTTTAAATGAGTGCAATGAAACGACTTTTATCAATTATTTAAGGATCTGTATAGAGAATTGCGGGTTTCCTGGCAACTCTGACTTCAGGCAATCCGAAAGTTATAAAAACTTCTGCCTCAAAGTAAAACCAAAATTAAAAAGTATTTAATGTTTGCAGGAAGGATCTATATTTTTATTGATAATAGCTATTGAGGGCATTTACAACCAAAGTTTACTATTTTTGGAGCGTAAAATGGTTTCTGACTATGATCTATGAACCATTTACCATGAACTAATTTAAATGATCGAGATTTTTACAGACGGGGCTTCAAGTGGTAATCCGGGACCGGGTGGTTATGGGGTGATATTACGTTCGGGACAGCATTATAAAGAGCTATCCGAAGGGTTTCGCAAAACTACCAACAACCGTATGGAACTGATGGCCGTAATAAAAGGCCTGGAAGCACTTAAAGCTCCCAACCAGGATGTAATGATCTTTTCCGATTCAAAATACGTTATTGATGCTATCGAAAAACGCTGGGTTAACGGCTGGGTGGCAAAAGGCTTCGCCGGAAAAAAAAATAAAGACCTGTGGATGCGGTATTTGACGATAAGCAAGCTGCATAAAATTAAATTTACCTGGGTACGCGGTCATAATGGACATCCTGAAAATGAGCGCTGCGATCAATTGGCCGTAGCAGCAGGCAAGTGCCCTCCCCTGCTTATAGACTCAGTTTTTGAAGCGGAAAATGCAAAGGCGGGAATGGTGTAATCTAATCAAAAATCTACTCACATACTCCCAATGTCATTTCGACGAACAACTTTAGGATTGTGCGGAAGCCGTGAGGAGAAATCTTATACATCATGCTTTAAGCCATGCATTGTTGCTTTACAAGGCGTAGAAGATTTCTCTTTCGCCCCAATGCTCAAACCAGCCCGGCTCATCGAAATGACATTTTTTTATTTTATTTCCTACCCTGCCAGCTCAATAATCTGCAGATCCTGGATCTTAGCGCCGTCGATATTAAACCTTAACAGGGTGCGTACCTTATGCCAGCCTTGCTTACCTGCTGCACCGGGGTTCATGTGCAGGCAGTTGATCTTTTTATCAAACATCACCTTTAAAATATGTGAATGCCCGGTGATAAATAATTTTGGTGGGTTGCTATAAATTTCGGCTTTGATATTTTGACTGTACCTGCCTGGGTAGCCTCCGATATGGGTCATCCATACATCTACATCTTCGCATTTAAAGCGCAAATGTTCTGGATAAACTATACGTACGTCTTTATCATCAATATTGCCGTATACTCCTTTTAATGGCTTAAAAGCAGCAAGCTTATCGGCCAGTTCAATCGTACCGAAATCACCGGCATGCCAGATCTCATCACAATTTTCAAAATGTTTAAAAACTGCATCGTCGAGGTAGTTGTGGGTATCAGAAATAAGGCCTATGCGGGTCATGGGGTAAAGATAGCGGTAAGAGGTAAGAATCAAGAGTAAAGATTCAAGACGAGGCCTCAAAATATTATCAGAAAATCTTTTAGCAACTCACGGTACATTTCCGTGTATACTTTTGGTTCACTGTAAATAATAAACTTATCGGCAGTTAGCGGTTCATCGCTCTTCCCAAAAGCAAGAATTTCCCTGTGCGCTGCATCCTCCTTAAAAGAGTGTATGGTAATTATCTCTTTCAGATAAAGTCCATGCTGCTTGATCAGGTCTTTAACTAATTCCGATGTATCTACGGGTAATATTAGCCAACCAATTCCTTGTTCCTCAAGTTGTATTGCAATAATTGATATCAATCTCTCAAAAAAACCATCAGCAGCATGTTTGGCCAAATTGATCTTTACTCCCGGCGATTGCAGGGAGTTGATATAAAACGGGGGATTTGATACAATGAGATCATACGTTTTATCAGGGTGGCCTTCAAAGAATTGTTCAAACCCATTTGCATATAGTGTCAGCCTGCTTTGAAATGGGGAGTTGTCAAAATTACTTTTCGCCGTCGCAGCCGCCTGCTCGTCAATTTCAACCGCATCAATTTCGGCATTGGCAAAACGTTGGGCAAGCATCATTGCTATTACCCCTGTTCCGGCACCAATATCCAGGATATTTGAAGGTGTATCTTCGCCGGCCATAGCGCCGAGCAATACTCCATCGGTATTGATCTTCATGGCACAGCCGGTTTGGTCAACGCTGAATTGTTTAAAACGAAACATCGGGCGAAGTTATCCATTCGTTGGGAATAAACTATATTTCTGCCAAATAACAACATCGGCCCGCTCATTCGCCGCGGGAAGGGCTTTTTCTTTTTCTTGATAAAAAGAAACAAAAATCAAGACAAAAAAATGCTTCCCCCCACAGGCCATACTCCCAGGCCCGCTTTTGTTTTGGGGTTAGTAACAATAATATCATTGCGCAGCGTGGCAATCGCTTACTATACAGGGCGGCCATACTTCCGTGCGGTTGCCACGCTGCGCTCGCAATGCCATGGTTTTAAGTCTTGTCTCTTACCTCTTGATTTCTTTCATCTTCCCTTCCCCCGTCAGCAGGAAAGCTTCGGGCGAAAGCGGGCAGAACAATGGAGGCCTGTGCGGCTGCAGGGCATAGCAAGTTTTTGCAGAAGCTTTGGGAAAGTGCGAACCGGGGCAAAATAATTGCAGCCCGTGGTTCTGACCGCTTTGCAGGGTAAATGCCCAAGCAATGGGCACAGGGGCAGGCGAGCGCAAAGAAGCCTCCCTGCTGACTTGACTTTTTGGTTACTTTTGTGTCAAGACAAAAGTAACTGGCCCTCGCGCGGCCAAGAGCGCGACGGTTATCGTTAATAACAACAAAGGTCATTTTAAAAACGCAACAGACCTATCCCGTGGGGTACCGAAATAAATTCGGCATGACGCAAATCAAACCTCATACAACTCCAATGGCAAACCATCCGGATCTGCAAAAAAGGTAAAGCGTTTATCCGTGCATTCGTCTACACGGATAGGCTCTATTTCCACACCAAACGAAACTATATGTGCTACAGCCTCATCCAAATCATCAACCTCAAAAGCCAAATGCCGCAAACCTGCAGCTTCGGGTCGGGATGGCCTTGCAGGGGGATCGGGAAAAGAAAAAAGCTCGATCTGGTAGAGGTCGCCCACTTCCAGATCAAGCTTGTATGATTGTCGTTGTTCGCGGTAAACTTCGCGAACTATTTTTAAGCCGAGCACCTCGGTATAAAACTGCTTGGATTTTACGTAATCCGAACAGATAATGGCAATATGATGTACCCTGTTTAGTTTTAACATTATTCTCCTAAAATACCGTGAAGGATATTATCGTGAACCATTTTCAGATCAGTAACATGACCAAAAGCTTCTTCGTCGACAGTTAAAGCGCCGTTGGTTACCGTGCCTAACAAGGTAAACTCAACCTCGCTGGTAGCCATCACCTCAACAAAACGCTCTTCTTCTTCAGGGGCAACACTTACCACTACCCTGCCTTGTGCTTCGCCAAACAGGAAAGCATCTTTACGGATACTATCGTCAGAAGCAATCTCGAAACCAAGACCGTTTGGCATTGATGACTCTAACAGGGCAATGTATAAACCACCATCAGCAACATCATGAGCCGATTCAATCACTTTGTGTGAAATCAGTTCCTTAACGGTTTGCTGCATATCGTACTCTTTATCGATATCGAAGTACGGTGCGGGGGCTTTGGTGATTTTATGCCATGATGCAAGGTATTGTGATGAAGCGATATCATTAACCGATTCGCCTATCAGATAGATCTGGTCGCCGGGCTGTTTGAAGTCGGCAGTCATGATGTTATCAACGTTGTCCATTACACCCAGCATGCCAATAGTTGGCGTAGGGAACACCGAGCCACCATCTGCCGATTGGTTGTAGAAGCTTACGTTACCACCGGTAACAGGAGTTTCAAATTTGCGGCAGGCATCACCCATACCTTTAATGGCGCTTACAAACTGCCAGTAAACTTCCGGGATGTAAGGGTTACCAAAATTTAAGCAGTTGGTAATAGCCACAGGCTCGCCACCAGAGCAGGTAATGTTACGTGCAGCTTCGGCAACGGCAATAGCAGTACCTTTGTATGGGTCGGCATATACGTAGCGCGAGTTACAATCGGTAGTTAACACGATAGCTTTGTCGGTATCTTTAACGGCAACAACAGCGGCATCGCACATGCGGTTAGCCGTCATGGTTTGTACACCTACCATGCTATCGTACTGATCGGTTACCCAACGTTTTGAAGCAATATTAGGGTGACTTACCAGGTGCTCAGCAACCTCAACCAGGTTTGCAGGCTCGGCAACGTCATCGATATTAAATTTCTGGTTTTCGGCAAAGTAAGCAGGCTCGCGGTATTCGCGCTGGTAAACCGGGGCGCCACCACCCAATACTAAGTCATCGGCAGGCACATCGGCAACTTTTTCGCCGTGCATAAAGTACTCTAAACGTTTGGTATCTGTAACTTCACCAATAATAGCACAGTTCAAATCCCATTTGTCAAAAATGGCTTCAACCTCTTTTTCGCGGCCTTTATGAACTACGATCAGCATCCGCTCCTGTGATTCAGAAAGCAGGATCTCGTAAGGTTTCATATTATCCTGGCGGGTTGGCACTTTATCAAGGTCGATACGCATACCGTGCTCGCCTTTGGCGCTCATTTCTGAATTGGAGCAAATAATACCGGCAGCGCCCATATCCTGCATACCAACAACGGCACCGGTTTTGATCACCTCAAGGGTGGCTTCCAGTAACAATTTTTCCTGGAATGGATCACCTACCTGCACGGCAGGAAGGTCATTCACCGAATCTTCGGTAATATCTTTAGAAGCAAAGGCGGCACCATGGATACCGTCTTTACCTGTAGCCGAACCAACTATATAAACCGGGTTGCCCACACCGTATGATGTAGCAGAAACGGTTTCACCAGCCTTAACAATACCGGCCGACATAGCGTTAACCAGCGGGTTAACATTATAGCAATCGTCAAAATACAATTCGCCGCCTACGGTTGGGATACCGAAAGCGTTACCATAGTGACTAATGCCTTTAACCACACCTTTAACTAACCATTTGGTTTTGTCGAGTGTTAAGTCACCAAAACGCAGGGAGTTAAGCTGCGCAATTGGCCTTGCGCCCATAGTAAATATATCGCGGTTAATACCGCCCACACCTGTGGCAGCACCTTGGTATGGTTCAAGTGCCGAAGGGTGATTGTGTGATTCGATCTTAAAGGCGCAGCCAATGCCATCGCCAAGATCAACAAGACCGGCGTTTTCTTCACCTGCCTTAGCCAGCATCCGCGGACTATCCTTTGGTAAAGTTTTAAGCCAGGTGATTGAATTTTTGTATGAGCAGTGCTCGCTCCACATAACCGAGAAAATAGAAAGCTCGGTAAAGTTGGGCACACGTCCTAATATTTCATTTATACGTACAAATTCTTCGGGTAAAAGGCCCAGATCTTTAGCGGTTTCAACGGTGGTTAATTCCTGGTGCTCCAATGTAATATTGTTTTATTTGAAAGGATGCGCAAAAGTATGGATTTTTGAGGGAAAAGGTTAAAGGGAGTTTAAGGCGAAAGGTTAAAGGCGAAAGGCTTAGAACAGGGTTGGCGCAGGCTAAACTTACGAAGTTTTGGAAACTTCGTAAGTTTTTGAGGAAACGCTAATTAAAGCCGCACAACTCTGCGTGATGCCCACAAGCGAGGACGCTTGCGGTAGCGTGGGTCCAATAATCTAATATCCATGTATAAGGCTGATCATCACCATACGCAATGTGTCTTGCAATATTTATATCATACTTTGTGATAATATGGCGGTCGTCTGCTCTAACTGATTCGAGATTAAACCTCCTCGCACCATTAAGTTGGTCGACAGTAAAATCAATTGAAGCAGAAAAATCATCTTGATTTATAATTTTCGCTCGATGGCAGCCGTGTCGCGCATTAATAGCGCCCTTATTGCATCGATGATTATGCTCTTACCAGAACCGTTATCTCCAGTGATAAGTGTAACCAATGGACTATTTAGTTCGGGATCGTGAAAGGTAATTTCGGCATTTTCAAAAGGACCAACATCTTTTAATTTTAATGAATGTAAAAGCATTTAGTATGAATCAATAACTTTTGTCATTATAAATATAATTTGTTATTGAAACTTTTTTGAATAAAGGCAACTAAAGTTACCGTAGCAATATTATCGGATGTGTGGTGTGAGGTAAGCAGTGGCACACTCGTGACCATACAGCACCAACTAACCATTGCCATTCCACCAACAATTCCCTACTTTTATTCAACCAATTATCAAATAAAGTAATGGAGGTCTATTAATTATTATATGAAAGTTCTGATAACCGCATTATTTTTAATAATTCAGGTAAAAGGTCATGATAACTTAGCCGGTTCGACGTGGAATTATGAAGTAGTTAAAGGATGCGTTAACACTCTAACTATCAAGAAAAATGGACGCGTTGAAGAATTTGACTGTGAACTGAATTATACATTCAACGGGACTTACAAACTTTCAAATGATACCTTAAACGTAGTTACCAAAGATGATTCCCATTCAGAAGATCATGGAAAAATCACTTATCACAGGGCCAAATACCTAATTGCCAAAAATGCCTTGTACTGCATTGGTTATGGGGAACTTGTTAATGGCAAATGGCAGGATAAAAAATACAAACTGACCAACGAGGTATCTTATACCAGATCAAAATAGACATTTCCTTACAATTACGCAACAAGTCCTCCACAGGTAAATACAAGTTAAACCAATGTCAATCTTTATAAAAATCGTATCGACAGCGTTGCTTATAATAAGCACAGGTAATGTATTTGCTCAAGCCGGCAGCCAATCCCAATCAAACATAAATTCAAAATTTGTTGTAATTTACCGGTATAATCCGCACCACAAAAAAGATCATAAAGTTAAAGCGATAGCACTGTTGGCGGCTAAATGTTATTACTTTAAAAAAGTACTGCATGTTCAAATAGGCAAACCCTTATCGGCCGAAAACGGTAAATACATAGCTGATGCCGATATGACTAAATTCATGGGCAATTTAACAGCAAAAAATTTTGAAAGCATTAACAAGCGGGAGTGTAATTGCGGTGGTGTTAGCGAAGAAACATATGTTGTAGAGATAAGTCCCGACGGGCAGCCCGGCAACAGGAAGATTTTTTATGTTCCGGTAGTTAATAACTGCCCGGCTAATTCGCCATGCGCGGTTATTGCTACCATTACCGGTTTCTTTTCAAAACTTAGGCAAAAATAAGCTGCACAGCTTAGCAATTATTGCTTTCGGTTTAACCTGTAAATTTTGTAATTATACATAACCGTATCAAGAAAATAACGCTGCTGAACCAGCTCAGCAACAAACTGCCGCTGGTCGGCGTCAACAAGCTGTTGGTATTCTGCAGACATGGGGATCAGAATGAGTTCGGGCTTGTTTTTGTACAGATCCTTATAGAAGCGTTTTTTTGCCAGCGGTGTCCGGTTGATTGAAAAATATACTGATGGGGACAGCCGTTCGGAATAACATTGTATCTGAGTGCCGTAGCTATGAACTAATACAAAATCTGTAGTTTTTGTATGCTGTTTTACCCAGGCTGCCAGCAATTTACGATCTCCTTCGCTTGGGTTAATGTAAGGCTCCCGTCCGTAAATCGGTTTAACTGTTGTTTGGCCGGCCAGGATTTGGATATTCTGTATCGGCTCCGACAAAGATGGAAAAAGAATTATAAACAATAGTATAACAACCCAATACGGCCTGACACCATATCGCTGCGATAAATGCGCAATGGCGATAGCGTTGGTGAGGGCTAAAGCAGGCAATACATCTTTTAAATGTACAACATCGAAGATACCAACCAGGCTAACTGCCAAAAAGGACAAGGCATACCACCAGATAAGCAAATCGGCCTTGCGTTTAAGAAACACGTACGCTATTAAAAACGGATATAAAATGGCGATGGGCGAGTAAACAAATTTCTCCAAAAAGTTCTGCAGCTTATAAGCCAGCGTGTGCGCCGTAGCGCTACCTGCACCAAAATTATCTGCAAAGCCGTATGTCCAAAACTCGTTTATTTTGATACCTGTAAACAAGCAAAACATCAGCATGGCAATTACGGCGGCTACAACTCCGGCTATCAATGCCATTTGATTAGCAGCAGAACGCCTTTGTTGCACCCCGGTCAAAAGAATAGCCAATATGCCAAAAGCGGCCGTTATGCGAAAGTCGAGCGCAATCCCGGCCCAAAGCCCGGTAACAAACCAGCTTTTAAAGCTGCCTGCCGACAAGCTGTGATAAACAGCGATGATCAGAAACATAACTTCAAACGTTTCTGTAAAATCAACATATTTACCACCTGTTGTGTGCCACAACAACGAAAGACCATAAATGAGAATGGACAAGATGCCTGCGAACCTTCCTGAAACAGTATCGGCTATTTGAAACACAAAATACAATCCAATCATTTCGCAAAACGTCCCTATCAACCTGGGGAACCAATAGTTGGAGCCAAACAGCAGATCAGAGATACCATAAACCAGGAAAATCAACGGCGATTTATTATCTATCCCCCCTGCATAGGGAACCATGCCATAGCGCAACCAGTTTCTACCGATATAATGCCAGATAGACTCATCAAAAGACAGCACAAAGCCGTTGCTCAAAAGTGTAATGAACAATTGCAACAGGCAGATAATAGTGATAATAAATAATGGCTGTTTCAGAAACGCAAAAACTTTAGCCCAATAATTGGGTGCCATATTTTCTGCATTCTTCATACACAAAAGTATAAGGTTTTGCCTTTCAATTGAAATTCAGGTTACCTTGCAAAGTACTACATTTCGATAAAATTTAATGTTGCATGCCCGATATATTTTTAGCTTGTGTATTGATGGGCAGGGAGAGCAACAGGATATGGTGCAGCCATTCCAATAAAAAAACCGGGGTTTCCCCCGGCTCCCCCATTAACTAATTAACTATTTAAGAAACAAATCGTCTGTAGCCCAGGTTGGATTTTTAGCGAAAGCTTTCCAGAATATCTGATCAAGATCAGCATCGAAATTGACTTTAAAACTGCGCGTATTGGTCAAAAACACAAAATTAAACCCATTATCCAAACGCGCCTGTTCTGTGGCTGTACCGGGCAAGCTTCCCTGGTGAAAATAGTTATTACCAGCAATAGCCCAGCCGCATCCATAAGCTGCATTGGCTGTCGAACCTGTATACATCGTAGTCAACGTAGCGGATGTAAGGATATCAGGCCGTACCGGAAATTTATCAATATATACCAGGAACCGGGCCAAATCTGCAGCGGTGGCAATCCATCCTCCATGTGCATCCATCCGCGTAATGTTATAAGCGTAAGGGTTTTCGCCCGACTGGCCATAGTAGGTAACTTCTTTTGACAGCTTATCGGCCAGTGTGTTACCGCCAATGGCCATATCGGTAATTCCTATCGGTTTCAAAACCAGGGTTTTCACAGCTTCTTCATACGTTTGGCCTGTAAGTTTTTCAATTACGCGCCCTAATATACAATAGCCAAAATTAGAGTAGTCATAATTGGCTCCAGGTACGTGATCAAGCGGGCGGTTATCTAAAGTCCAGCTTATGAGTTGGGTAGTTGTCATGGCAGGATTGCTGAACATTGGGTCATCCACCGAGTTGCCCCAGCCCCCCGAAGTATGATGAAGCAGCTCATCAACCGTAATATCGGTAATATGCAGGCCGTAGGTTTTGGTACCGTAGGTTTTGCCTAAAATAGCTCCATCGCCAAATACCTTATCCGATAGCTTTATCTTACCCTGTTCAAGCAGTTTCATAATGGCAACAGCGGTGAACTGTTTTGAACAGCTTGCCAAACGGTACCGGTCGCTGATAACAGCTTTAGTACCTTTTGATTTATCACTTATGCCATAAGCTTTAAGGTAAACCAATTTCTCGCCTTTTGTAATTGCAACGGATACAGCGGGAACATCATAAGTTGTCATAAAAGCATTCACTTCATCATCTAAAGCGGCAACAGCAATTTTACTGGCAGTAAGCGTATCAACAACGGTGCCTGTGCCGCCTCCAGTACCAGTACCAGTACCAGTACCTGTGCCTGTACCGGTGCCTGTACCCGTTCCTGTTGTGTCAGTACCGGTGGTTGTTTTAGTTACAGCAGGTGCATCCTTTTTGCAGGCGGCAAAAAGCAACAAACCGGCAATTACTATTAGTTTACTAATTTTCAATACATTCAGATTGAACAGGCGATAAATTCCTGGTTGATAAGTTTTTTTCATAGGTATTTAATGGATATCAGGTTTAGAATTGATAACAATTTTACTACACCAAGCATTATTGTTCCAGGCATAACGCCGGTGCAATTACTTTACAAAAAAAGGGTGCCTGTTAAAAAAACACTTACGCGTATGTTGCAAATACTTTCGTTTTTGTTACATTTTTGATATTCACAAAAGCACGGGAGCGGGTGATTCACCTCTTGAGAGCAGGGCCGCTGCATTCTAAAGCATAGTCGCAAGTTCAAGCATCTTTCGCTTGAATTATTGCTCATATAAGCGTCTCCGCCATAGCCGTTAACTTAAGGGATCAGTTGAACAAGAGTTTTAAAAATCCCCTCTCGAGAGGGGCGCGGAGGAACGAGTGGCAGCAGGGGTGTGTTATACAGCGATAAAGCCGCACGTAGAATAACACACCCCTCCACCCCTCTCGAGAGGGGAATCGCACATTCCCTCGCTTTTGAAGCGTTTTTCACCTTAAGTTACTGCCATGGCATCCACGCTTACCTTTTGATGTTGCTACGCGAGCGGGCACTCCCGGCCCTGCGACTTTTTAAGCACATTGAATTGAATTACAGCGGCAGTCAACAAAAGGAAATATTATTTTAACACACCCCCTGATAAAATAAAATGATTTCTTTGTCCTTTAAAGATCAATAAAAATGAAACGAACGCTTTTTCTGTTATTCTTTTTCTGTAACGCTTTAATTGTTGAGGCGCAGAGAGTGGTTGAACCATCTGCAGAAAAGCGTCCCGAATGGATTCAGCCGTTTCCACCTTTTCAAATAGCGGGGAACCTTTATTATGTAGGCACGGCCGACCTGGGTTGTTATCTCATCACAACTTCCAGCGGTAATATCCTTATCAATACAGGGCTGGCATCGTCCGAGTCACAAATTATAGCAAATATCAAGACGCTGGGGTTTGATATTTCAGACACAAAAATTTTGCTGACAACCCAGGCCCACTTTGATCATATGGGGGCGATGGCGGCAATAAAGAACCTGACAAAAGCCAAAATGATGGTAGATGAAGGTGACGCTGCGGTTGTAGCCGACGGCGGCATTTCTGATTACGACCTTAAGGGAGATGTGTGTGTATTCAAACCGGTAAAGGTTGACCGTATTTTACATAACGGCGATCAGATTAAATTAGGCAACATGAAACTAACGATACTTCACCATCCGGGCCACACAAAAGGTTCATGCAGCTATTTGTTTGATGTAAAAGATAATGAACGAAGCTACAGGGTTTTGATCGCTAATATGCCTACCATCGTTACCGATAAAAAGTTTACGGATATACCTGCTTACCCTAACATTGCTGAAGACTATGCTTATACATTGAAAGCAATGAAGCATTTAAAATTTGATATCTGGTTAGCGTCTCATGGCGTCCAATTTGACCTAACAGGCAAGCATAAGCAAGGCAGCCCTTATGATCCATTGGTTTTTGCTGATAAAAAGAGTTATTATGATGCAATAGACGAGCTGCAAGCTGAATATGATAAAAAAATAGCCGCAAAATAGTTTTCGGATGATTGGGGAACTCATTCTTCGTTTGCATATGCTAAAAATGAGGGCATATGTGGCATGTGCGTTTGCGATTGCTGATCAGTTTATCCACCAATTTTATAATTCCTAATAGTTGCACCGGTATCCCTTTAATTAACCCTCGATATGCTCTTCATTACCGTCGCCAAAGTTTTCGTGAAACTCGATGATCCTGTTCAAAACATTTACGGCTGTTTCAAGGTCTTTTTCGCCAACCAGGTTTTTATACATATTGCTTAGGTTAAATACATCCCGGTTTGCTTCCAATAAAAATTGCATCCCGCTATCGGTTAGCTTCAATATGTCACTTCTTTTATCGTTACTGTTGGCTACACTGGTAATCATACCATTATCTTCCAGCTCGCGAATAGTACGGCTCATATTTTGTTTTGAGATCATGGCCAACCTTGATAGCTCGGTCATAGTGATGCCATCAACCGTTATATTACAGATCACCGGCATGTACGAGATTTTCATTTGCCCCCAATAAGGCTTGATATTATTATGGGCCCAGTTATCCAGATGTTTTCTCAAATTAAAAATCAGCCGCTGCCAGTTTCTATCCTGTAAGCCCTCAAATGCTTTTAGTTGTTTATCTGCTATTGCCCTATTCATAACGGCTAAGATAAATAAAGTAGTAATCAATGATTACCATTTTACTGTAAAACATTATTCTTTTTTACTGACACCTGCATAATTTCAGAGCCACGGTGCGTAAATAACTTTTGGTTACCGGGGCTTTATAAGCTTCCGTTTTTTGCTTAATCACATGCGCTCACGTAAAAACCGCATGTACAAACCGTGTTTTAACGCATTGTTTTACATTAGTTTATAACGATTTTTAAGTCGTCCGGATCATACCATTGCCACATCAGCTAACAATATGCCCGTAACCGGCCATTAGCAACATATAAGTGCACCCTTACCATAATTAATACCATTATTGAAGACAAATAAATGAAAACAAATGAGCACAGTTTCTGGCCATTTACACCAAAGGTTAGTATCATCACTGCCGTTGTTGTTTTATTAGTATTACTACTTATCACCAGTTTGCTTCGAACATATACCGGCTGGCCAACCGAATCATCCAATAACACAATTTTGATAGGCATTTTTATTCTTAGCCTGCTCCCAATTGTCCTTGCCATTTTAAATGTAGTTATTGAGCGCGGGGGCAGCATAGGCTACGGCGACCTGAAGATAGATTTTTCAAAAATACAGCAACTATCAAATTCTGGGTTTACAGTACCAGCCAATATCGGGGTACGGGGACAATATGTTGCCGACAGCGGCACTTCCAATATTCTTGAAACGCTGCGGGCTGCTACTTCTTCGGGCGTTGCAGTGATTGACCTTGAAGACGGCCATGCCTGGTGGGAAACCAGGTTATTAGTTTTACTGGCCGGTGCCAGCCGTCTTAAAAAACCCGACAAAATTGTTTTTACCGCAACCGTTGAAGCAAGGGAACAAACCTATTTAGGCTGGGCACGGCCCACCGACCTGCTGGAACAACTGCTAAAAGAAGATGAACGATATTTAAAAAGCTTTTATGCCGCCCGTTCGGCTGCTTCACAGTGGGCGCTGTTAGGCCCGTTACAGCCGGCACCTCCCAATAACAATTATTACGCAATTCCTGCCGCCCCACCCTGGATGCAAGGCGCACTTGCACTAAACCATAGCTGGATGGCGTTTTCAACAACCAACGGTTTGCCTAATGAATTACTGACCGAGCAGCTTTTACAACACGAACTTGGCGAAACCATTGAAAACACAGGTGGGGCAAAACATATCAGCATCGTTCATCTGGATGAAGTATTTAAACCGATATTGATAAAAAAACAAATAGATAAAAACTGGAATAACGAACAGCAAACAAACGCTTTATTCACTAACGAAGAACCATTTATAGTAATAACCGAAAGTGGAAAATATTCGGCAATAGTTACAGCACAATCTTTATATAACGAGATATTAAGAGGCATGACGGATAGTAAGAAGTAAAAAAGGCCCCGCTAACGCGGGGCCCGTACACAGCTAACAATTATCAACTACACATTAATTAAAAACACAACACCACATTATTACCTATTCTCCGTTTGATAACTGAAAGCTTATTGGGATACTGTACCTGACACGTACATTCTGGCCGTTCTGTACGCCTGGTTTCCAGGCTTTGGCCAGCTTCAATACCCGGGTTGCCTCTTCATCAAAACCATAGCCTGCTACGCGGTCTACCTTGATATTTGATAGCGTACCATCCTTTTCAATAATAAAACTCATAAACACCCTGCCCGAAACACCGGCATCCTGTGCAGCGGGTGGAAAACGCAAATTTTTCTGCAAAAACTTAGCCCAGGCGGCGGCTCCGCCAACAGGCTCAGGCATAACTTCCAGCGGATCACCCAGCGTATGGATGCCATTATCTTCCGTTACCGGAGGACCTGCCGGCCCCTGATCTTTTGTACCAAGTGCTTGCTCAGGCGGCCCGTCGCCCTTGATAGTTTCTGATCCTACTGCATTTTTATTAAGATCAGCAATAGTTGGCGGCTCAGTTGCCACATCTGCGGGCACAACATGAGGCGTTGTGTATTTAATGGTAGGCGTTGGCGCTGCCGCTTTAATGGGTTCTGCGGGCTTAGTTTTCTGAGGCTCTACCACTTTATCTTCCTTTTTAGGTGGCGGCGGTATCACTGTGGTGAGGTCAACCGCAGTCATATTAACCAGGTTTTCATGCTTCGGTTTTGCCTTAAAAATGATCGTAGCAATTGATAAAACAGCTACCGCACCAAACGCCATAGCCATAGCCCTGGTTAACGTTTTTGAATAAGTGCTGCGTAATTCATAAGCACCATAATTTTTGTTACGGTGGTCAAATACAAGGTCGAGCCACTCGGCTTTGTACAAATCAAATTTGGTGATAAGCATAGTTTCAGAATTAAATTTTATTAATAACGAATATACTTATATTATATTTTGCAAAACATGAAAATAATTCAAAATAATTTCGCGGAAATTTTCATGAATTTTTCATCAACCCGCAAAAACATCAAATTACACAAACACATAAAAAATTTTCATTAAAAAAGCCATTTTATTCGGTTTAAAATAAAAATCAATCATAAAAAACATCATTTAAACCTATTTTTTACATTTAAATCAACAAAAACTTAAAATATTTCAAAAAAATATACAATTATTTTATTTTTTTATTATTTTTAGATATGGTAAACAGGCTTTACAAACTTATTGCCTTATTTTTTTTACTCTTTAGCGGCTTAAAAGCATCAGCAAAGGGTGGATTATATCATTATTACCATAAAAACATAAAAAAAACCACGGTATCTGCAACAATACCGCATCACAAGCCATTTAATTTAGAGTTTACATTAAATAACATACCTGCGCCCGTCATTAATGTTCAACAACACCGGGGCGCACATTATATACAAGGATTTGTAGCTGCCCCCGGCAGCTACTTAGTTAGATTTAAGCATCACGATTTTAACTGCGGACTGGATACAAGCAAATTATCTCAATTCCGCAAACTCATCCTTTTTCCGTTTCATGACTTTTGGTAGGCTAAAAAACAAAACCAACCCACATGCCCTGATTAAGCATGCGGGATTATTGTTTTTTAAAAAAATTTAGTTTTAATACTGTCCGGTATTTTGATTGGATACCGGGCAGTATTATTCAAACCTTCATTTTTTCCTCCCTTAAACCCAAAACATGAAAAAATTCATACCCTTTGGCATACTTTTAATTGTAATAGTATTAGCCCTTATATACCCTTCAGTTACCCTTACAACCGTTAAAGACAGCAAAATTGACTCGGGCGATACTGCCTGGCTATTAGTAAGTACCGCCCTTGTATTGATCATGACCCCTGGCCTGGCATTTTTTTATGGCGGTATGGTGAGCAAAAAAAACGTACTATCAACCATGTTGCAAAGCTTTGTCTGCATGGGCGTAATTACCGTTATATGGGTAATATTTGGCTTTAGCCTTGCCTTCGGCGAAGATGAGTTTGGCGGCTTTATCGGCAATCCCAGCACTTTCTTTATGATGAAAGGTACATTAGGCAATGCCACCTGGGAACTTGCCCCAACCATCCCGCTGGTATTATTCGCCATGTTCCAGTTAAAATTCGCGGTTATTACCCCAGCCCTTATCACCGGCGCATTTGCCGAAAGGATCCGCTTTAACTCGTACGTGATTTTCCTTTGCCTGTTCATGATCTTTATATACGCTCCGTTAGCTCACGCTACCTGGCACCCAAAAGGTTTCCTTTTCGGAAAAGGCGTACTTGATTTTGCCGGCGGCACCGTAGTACACATGAGCGCAGGCTGGGCAGCCTTAGCATCGGCCATATATTTAAAAGGCCGTAACGAAACCTCACACAATCCCGCCCGTATCAGCTACGTGTTATTAGGCACAGGCCTATTATGGTTTGGCTGGTTTGGCTTCAACGCAGGCTCGGCATTAGGCTCAGGCACTTTAGCAGCAACCGCTTTAGCTACCACCACCACAGCATCAGCTGCAGCGGCCATGGCCTGGATGTTCTTTGATATCCTTCGCGGTAAAAAACCTGGTGTATTAGGCGCCTGTATTGGTGCAGTTGTAGGCCTCGTAGCTATCACCCCTGCCGCAGGCTTTGTAACTATCCCCCATTCATTGATCATTGGTATTGTAGCAGCCGTAGTGAGTAACCTGGTTGTGATCTGGAGAACAAAAACCAGCATTGATGATACGCTTGACGTATTCCCTTGCCATGGCGTAGGCGGCATGGTCGGCATGCTCTTGACAGGCGTATTCGCACACCAGAATGTTAACGCAGGCAACACAACCGGCAACGGTTTATATTATGGCGAAACACACCTTTTCATCGTTCACTTAATTACATTAATTGGCGTATCTGCCTTTGCTTTCATCGGTTCATTCATTTTATTAAAGATCACCGACATGATCAGCACACTGCGTGTAACCCCAGAAGAAGAACTTGCAGGTTTGGATATCAGCCAGCACGACGAAGAACTATAACCCCTCCCCACAACTGATTAAACTCAATTAACAACATAAAAAATAAGCCGCACCTTTTACAAGGTGCGGCTCTTTTATTAAAAACCTTTTATTCGGCAGGCGCTTACTGTTCACTGTAAACGTACAACTGCAACCTCAGAAAAACTACCACTCTTTAGTAGATACCCTTTTCACCTTTTTAACATCATGCTTTTCAAGCGATGAGGTCTTAAGCATATAAGCTTTCAAATTATCACCCACATGCTTGCTGCCGATTACCACCTGGTTTAAACAGGCATTAAAATCAGCTTTGGATAGTTTTTCAGCTGCTTTTTCAAGCGCTACGTCTTTTCCATGCATAATCTCGGCATTACCATAACGATTACGCTGATATGGCTGATAAACAAAATCAGTTAACCAATAGCGATACTTACCATCCTTTACCTCAACCCTGATCTTGTAAGCCATTTCACCACCTTCGCTGTTACCCAACAAACCTTTTTTGCCTATCACAAAAGCACCGGCACCTGAAAGTGCATTGCCATCCTTATCAGCCTTAACTAATTTAAGCACTTTTACCGGATAAGCTTTTTTCAAAAAATACAATCCCCTGTCATAAAGAGTATCAGCTACAGCGCCTGGCTGCTCCGCCGTTTTATAATAGATATACTTATTATGCTCATCAAAAGCCAGCGAATCTTTTTGCGCAAAGGCCCCCGATGAAAAAAGGAGAGCAACAATGCCTGTTAGTATCTTTTTCATAAAACAAATATAAAAGCCGCTCCGGATAATTCCGGAACGGCTCATGATAAAAAGCAGGGTCAATATAAACTTTTTTTTTAGAATGCGTATACAGCAGCTACAGCAAACTGACCGGCTGATTTCGAAGGATCGCCAGAGTGGTTAATGAATGAAGTAGACGAGCCATGATCTAACCTGATTTCAGGAATAAAGGTAAGAGGTCCTGATTTAATATTTGCAGTAAGCGTAAACGCTTTAACATTTTGCCCCGGAGGAGGACCGAAGGTTTCCAGTTCACCTTTTTTAGTTTTAAAATACTCACCTCTTAAACCCAATGTAACTGTTTTTGATACCGCCAACTGAGGATATAAAGCCACCCCACTAAAACCACCACCATCATTTGGAGCAGAATAGGTTGCACCGTTTAAACCTAATTTAAAAGCATCAGTAACCTGGTAAGCAGTTGTCAAATCAACTTCAGTGCCAGACTCCTTACCGGTAGCAAGGTTCAGATAAGCAGTCCACCCTTTTACAGGAGATACAAACAACTGCGACCCGAAGGTATTTACCTTATGTGTTGATGTATAATTATTCCAGGTATCGTTAAATATACCGGCCATTAAGCTTACTTTATCACTAAACGCGTAAGTTAATTTAACACCAGGATTCTGGAACGGACCGTTAGTGAAAAGATAAGAAGTTGAGTAGTTAAAGTTACCCACCGGGCTAATAACTTCGTAACCTATAAATGTGGCCATATAACCACCAGTCAGGTTTAACTTATCGGTAAGATCATATGACACATACAAATTCTGAATGTGAAATGAATCACCATTAGGACCATTTGGTATTGACTGAGCCTGACCGCGCGGGCCAAACGAAAGTTCACCAACAAATGCAGCCTTACCTACCTTTTTCTTCAAACCCAGATCAATCATACCGATTGACACTGAATTATGATCGCTCGCAAAACTGGTAGGAATCTGAGAACCCTTATCAGAGAAGTCATATTTATAGTAGGTATCTACCGAACCGTAGATAACCAGAGGGGCATCAGACGTGGTTTTAACCGTGTCCTGAGCCTTTACCGTAAAGGCCGCAATTGAAAAAAATGAGAAGAGTAGAAATACTTTTTTCATGATAACGATTTAATTGTGAATTGATAAACTATTTTGTTAATTGTTGTTTTTATTGGGAATTATATTACTACACACTGATTACCAACACCTTGCAATTAAAAGGATCATTTATGTACCGGCATAAAAAATCCCTGTACGGTTGGCAACGTTCATTTAAAGTTTTAAGTCATCAGTTTTTAGTTCTAAGTCAAAAAAAGTGAACTTCTGACTTCAAACTCAGTACTACCGACTTAGCACTACCACTCCCCAACCGCACAAGGCATCAATATTTTAGCTTAAGCTATTAAGCCTGCATATCCATCACACTTCAGAAACCACTTTGGTACCTTTATCAAAAAGGCCACTTAAGCTGATCTCATCATCCTGAACGGGATAAACTTCGATACCGTGATCAAACACATCGATACCACCGGTACCTGTTTCACCGTGTTCTTCGATACGCAATTTCCACGGATGACCTAACTTATTGATCACAAACATCATAGCATAAGCAACTACAAATACCGCAAGCGTAATGGTTAAGCTACCGATCAATTGAGCTTTTAATACATCAAAGCCACCACCATAAAACAAACCTGTTACAGGAGCCGAGTTATCAGCACCAGTTGGGCCTGTAGCACCATACTGACCAGAAGCAAACAAGCCTAAAGAAAGTGTACCCCAGATACCGTTGAAACCGTGTACAGATACTGCACCAACCGGATCATCAATACGGAACCACTCGATCAGGTAAACACCGCCGAAAATGATAACACCAGAGATAGCACCTAACGCTATTGAACCAAGCGGGCTAACCCAGTAACAAGGACAGGTAATGGCAACTAAACCAGCAAGAAAACCATTAATAGTAAAGGCTAAATCAAATTTGCCTTTTGTTGGGCCAAACCATAAGGCAGCAAGCATTGCCGTGAAACCACCCGCACAGGCAGCAAGCGTTGTATTAGCCGCAACACGACCGATACCCTGCATATCCATTGCAGACAATGTTGAACCCGGATTGAAACCATACCAACCAAACCAAAGTAAAAAACCACCTACAGCAGCAACCAATAAGTTATGACCCGCAGGCAAACCACCCTTTTCTTTATCATCGCGGGCAAAAATGCGGCCCAGGCGCGGCCCCAACACCATTGCACCTGCAAGCGAAGCAACACCACCAATAGTGTGCACTACTGTTGAACCTGCAAAGTCACGGAAAGGCTGAGCGCTTATTGATTTAAAGACACCTGAAGTTCCCATTGTAGCAAGGAAACCATCCGGGCCCCAAGCCCAGTGACCGATGATAGGATAGATAAAGCCGGTAATACCGATACTGTAAAGAATATCGCCACGGAAACTGGTACGGCCAATCATTGCACCTGATACAATAGTTGAACAGGTATCAGCAAAAGCGTACTGGAAAATCCAGTGTGCCAATACAGGTATACCGGTTGAACCGTAAGTTTCAGGAGTGTTTTGAAGGAAGAACCAATTTTTACCGTCGGCACCCCAGCCAATAAAGCCATTACCACTGCCAAACATAAAGGCGTAACCTATGGCGTAAAATAGCAAACCACAAAGACAAGTATCAAAAATACACTCCATCAGCACGTTTACAGTTTCGCGTTTACGGGCAAAACCAGCTTCGAGCATAACGAAACCCGCCTGCATACCAAATACTAAAAAGGCAGCAACCAGTGTCCAAACAGTATTAACCGTGTTAATTAACGCTGTTTCATGGGCAGTATAAGTTTCGGCAGCATTAGCTTTTGTACCGAACATACCTGGCAAAACCATCATTGCGGCAAAAACCAGCAATAAGCCAATCATTTTCCCTGTAAAAATGGTAGCACCCAGCGCCCATTTTTCACGTGTCAGCTGTCGGACTGAACTTAGGAAGTTGTGTTTTGTAGAACCTACTTTCATCGTTTAATTTAGTTTGATTGTTTTTTAAAAATTAATTAGTTTGATTGTTGTATATAAATTTAGTTTGATTGCTTTTTTAGGCTTTACAAAAACACTTTACTTCAATTTTTCCCCACCATCCATTACAATTATTCGCATTTTTCATAAAACAGTCAATAATTTTAATGTTTTTGTAAATTATTTCATGAAATTAGGTAGTATTCTTAACAATAACAAATTATTAATGGTAAATTAATGATAAAAAATTAAAAAATTATTAAAATCATAAAAACAAAGCTATAAAAACATCATTTTTTACCTATTTTAAAATTACAATTTCAATTCAGATTCATTTTTATCATTAAAAAATTAACAATATCCAATATTTTTCAATTCAAATAGCCATTTATTGAGTTTTAAATCAAAAAACCAAATTAAAACCATTAAAAAATGAGCTTTTTACCTGTTTCGCCGAAAAAAATCGAAAAAACATGACCCTTCCTGCAAATTCCTTCCGTTTTTTAATCATTAGGTGGTATGTTATATTTCGTTTAATTTTGCCCGATATTTTAAAGGATAGTTATAATTTTGAAAACTAACCTTTATTTAAACCTCATAAAATATGTCCAATATTCGTTTTAAAGCCTTACAGGATGTACTTTCAAGAACTATCCCTGAAGTAAAACCGCCTTCTCCAAAAATCTCCGACTATTTTGGATCGAATGTTTTTGATAACAAAAAGATGAAAGAATACCTTTCATCTGAGGCCTATCAGGGAATAGTGAATTCAATTGAAAAAGGCGAACCAATTCCACGCGACCTGGCAGAACAGATCGCTTCGGCAATGAAGGCCTGGGCTTTGGGTAAAGGTGCAACTCATTATACACACTGGTTTCAGCCGCTTACTGGCACCACTGCCGAAAAGCATGATGCGTTTTTTGAACCTACCGCAGATGGCGGTGCCATTGAACGTTTTTCGGGCGATGCCCTGGCACAACAGGAGCCCGATGCATCAAGTTTCCCGAGCGGCGGTATCCGCAATACTTTTGAGGCCCGCGGCTATACCGCCTGGGACCCCTCTTCGCCTGCCTTTTTAATGGCGCGTACACTATGTATCCCTACGGTATTCGTATCATACACCGGCGAGGCGCTTGATTATAAAGTACCTTTATTAAAGGCATTAAATGTGCTTGACAAAGCCGCAGTTGATGTTTGTCATTATTTTGACAAAGGCATTGAAAAAGTAAACGCCTCGTTAGGCATTGAGCAGGAATACTTTTTGGTTGACCTTGCCTTGTTTAATGCACGTCCGGATCTTTATTTAACCGGGCGCACGCTATTCGGCCACATGTCGGCCAAAAACCAGCAACTGGAAGACCATTACTTTGGTTCGATACCTGAGCGTGTTTACGCCTACATGCAGGATATGGAAGCCGAAGCGCTGCAATTAGGGATTCCGCTTAAAACCCGTCACAACGAGGTTGCACCGTCGCAATTTGAGTGCGCACCTATATATGAAGAGATCAATCTCGCTATCGACCATAACCAGTTGTTGATGGATTTGATGGACCGCGTTGCCAAACGCCATAACTTTAAGGTGTTGCTTCACGAAAAGCCATACGCAGGACTTAATGGTTCGGGCAAGCATAACAATTGGTCGCTGATAACCAATACAGGCAAAAACCTGCTTTCGCCGGGCAAAACGCCTAAAAACAACCTCATGTTCCTTACCTTTTTTGTAAACACCATTAAAGCCGTACATGAGCATGCAGATTTGTTAAGAGCATCTATAGCATCAGTTAATAATGATCACCGTTTGGGTGCTAACGAAGCCCCTCCGGCTATCATATCTATATTTTTGGGCAGCCAGCTTAATGACGTACTTGATGAAATAGAAACATCGCGCATCAGCAAAAAAATCAAGGAAGAAAATTTGTTATGGCAGGGTATTCCAAAGATCCCGCAAATATTGCCTGATAATACCGACCGTAACCGTACCTCGCCTTTTGCTTTTACCGGCAATAAGTTTGAGTTACGTGCAGTAGGCTCGTCAGCCAATTCGGCCAGCCCTATGACCATTCTTAACCTCATCGTTGCCGATCAGCTTAAAAAATTCAAATATGATGTAGATAAACTGATGAAAAAAGGTGAGAAAAAGGACCTTGCTTTATTAATGGTAATTAAAAAGTACATCAAAGAATCAAAAAATATCCGCTTTGAAGGAAATGGCTACAGTGAGGAATGGGAAAAAGAAGCAGCCGTAAGGGGTTTACCAAATATTAAAACCACGCCAAAAGCACTGGACGCTTTACTAAGCGACAAATCAGAAAACCTGTTTGCAGAAAGCGGTGTATTCACCGTACGTGAAGCCCATGCACGCCACGAGATCCTACTTGACGCCTTCTACAAAAAATTACAGATAGAAGCCCGTGTAATTGGCGAACTTGTTATGAATGTGATTATACCGGCGGCAATAACCTATCAAAGCAAACTGATTGAGAATGTAAAGGGTTTAAAAGATATTGGCTTAGATAAATCAACTTATGCCTCGCAGCTTGATATCATCAACAGGATCTCTGAGCATGTGAACTTCATTAAAACCAATACCGAACAAATGGTTAATGAACGCAAAAAGGCTAATGTAATTGAAGACCTCCGTCAGCGTGCTATTGATTATGATGAAAATGTAAAATCGTTCTTCCAGCCAATCCGCTATCACGTTGACAAACTGGAGCAACTGGTTGATGATAGCCTATGGCCGCTACCTAAGTTCAGGGAGCTGTTATTTATTAAATAAGATATTAACACGAATTGTCACGAATTTTATCGAATTACACTAATTATAGTTCGATAAATTTTGTGGCAATTCGTTTATATTTCAAACACACAACCTTAATCTGTCGGTGTAAAATTAACCATTTTAATTCCCGTAACCAGGCAAGGCAATTCGCGAAATTCGATTCAATTCGTGAAAATTAGTGCTGATATCAATTCGTAAAAATTAATGCTTACGCAAACAGATCACTCGCCTTGTGCTGTTCAATGATCACAGCGCGATATTTGGATAATAGCGCCGATTTGGATATAAAACCAATAAAAACCTCATCTTTTACTACCGGCAACTGCCATACATCAATAGCATCAAAGGTATCCATTACACTGCTAACAGGCTGCTCATAGTCAATTACCGTTGGGGGTTCTATCATTATATCTGCTATCTGGTTATCAGCTATCTCCTTGTTAAACAACCTTCGGCGGATATCATCTACCAGCACCACCCCCTCCAGTCGGCCGTCATCTTTCAGCACGGGGAAGATATTAGCATCGGTTTTAGCTAATACCTTGTAAAAATCAACTACCGTCATTGATTTATCAACAGCGGTATATTTGCGGTTGATAACACTATCAAGTGTTATAGCGTTCAACATACCATAATCCTGGCCGGGGTGTATATTGTTTTCATGTATCAGATGGCTCCAGTACATATTATGGGGCGACGAATAGCGCGATATAATGTAAGATATAGCCGATACGATCATGAGCGGGATAAACAATACGTATCCGCCCGTAATTTCGGCTATCAGGAATATAGCCGTAAGCGGCGCATGCATTACACCAGCCAGAGCCCCCGCCATACCCACGGCAATAAAGTTGACCGTATTTAAATGTATAAGCCCGGTTTGATTAACACCATAAGCCACAAACAACCCCAAAAAAGCGCCTGTAAATACTGTGGGCGCAAATGTACCGCCATTACCGCCCGAGCCAATTGTAATACCTGCGGCAATGATTTTTGTAAATACAAGTGCCGCGATAAACAATAGCATCACAAGCGGTTCGGACAACCAGTTGGCAAAAAAGCTTTCCTCTTTTAATACATCGATATTACCGTTTAAAATTTCGGTAAGGTAATGATACCCCTCACCAAACAACTGAGGAAATATGGCAATGATCAATCCTAATACCACGCCGCCTCCAATTGCCCGTACGTACCGGTTCTGCTTTTTGAATATGCCGCTTTCAAGTTTACCACCTACTTTGGCTATGTAAATAGCTATCCATCCGCTCAGTACGCCAAGTGCTACATAAAAGGGCAAAGCATTCATTACCCAACCTTCGGTAACGAGGTGAAACAATTGCCCCGAGTATAATGCCTTTGAAACCACTACACCTGTAGCCGAGGCTATTAATAACGGTATAAAAGTTGGAATAGTGATTTCGCCTATCAATATCTCAAGTGAAAATAAAACACCGGCTATAGGACTATTAAATACAGCCGCTATTCCTGCCGAAGATCCCGCTGCTAACAACACTGTTTTTTCATAAGGTGTAAGCCTAAAAAACTTGCCCAGGTTTGAGCCTATGGCGGTGCCGGTGCAAACAATTGGTGCCTCCAATCCTGCCGAGCCTCCGAAACCTACCGTTAGGGAACTTGTTATCAGGTGCGAATAAATGTTATTGGCTTTGATATTTGAGCGGTTCTTTTTGATATTAATAAGGATTTTGCCTATCCCCCTTTCAATTTTATCGCGGTTTATTAAATGCTGATAGGCAACTGTAAAAAAAATACCAAGTGCCGGTAAAAACACATACGCTATGTGATAATAAAGGTGCGAAGCGATGTTTCGGCTTAGCTCTTCCATCAAATGCACTAAAAATTTAAGGGCTACGGCAGCCAGTCCGCCAGCAAAACCTACAAAAACGCTGCAATAAATTAAAAAATTGCGCTGGCTGTTACGCTTCAGTCGCCAGTGGTTTATTTTGTAAGAAAGCGTTTTTAACATAAGAAGTACATACTACCAATCCTGTGATGAAGAGTTATCAGCGCGAATTGTTTTTGAATTTAACCCGTTAAAACAGCCTGATGATACAAACCAGTCTGTTTTCTTGCAAAGAAACACAATTTTGAGCAATTTGAATGAACCATATGATATCCATAATTGGTTGTGTATGGAATAACACCCTATTAAGGAAATTAAGCTCAATAACCTTATATTTGCCCATGATTTCTTCGCAAAGATATGATCAGCGTGGCGTATCAGCCTCCAAAGATGACGTTCATAATGCCATAAAAAACATTGACAAAGGCATTTTCCCTAAAGCATTTTGCAAAATAGTACCCGATATTTTAACTGGCAACCCGGAGTATTGCAACATTATGCATGCCGATGGTGCCGGTACTAAATCATCGCTCGCTTATACTTACTGGAAAGAAACGGGCGATATTTCGGTATGGCGCGGCATAGCACAGGATGCCATTATCATGAACCTTGATGACCTTCTTTGCGTTGGCGCAACAGATAACATCTTGCTGTCATCAACCATAGGACGTAACAAGAACCTGATCCCCGGCGAAGTTATTGCGGCTATCATTAACGGCACGGAAGAAATTTTGGCAGAACTTAGAGAGGCCGGCATCGGTATCTACTCAACTGGCGGCGAAACTGCCGATGTGGGCGACCTGGTACGCACCATCATTGTCGATTCGACAGTTACCTGCCTCATGAAACGCGAAGATGTGATATCAAATCACCGCATCCAGCCTGGTGATGTTATTGTTGGCCTTGCATCATACGGACAAGCAACTTACGAAAAAGAATACAACGGCGGCATGGGCTCAAACGGCCTTACATCAGCCCGTCATGATGTGTTCAATAAAACCATAGCCGAAAAGTTTCCTGAAAGCTATGACGCAGCTATTCCTTACGATCTGATTTTTTCGGGAAGTAAAAACCTTACCGACGCGATAGAGATAGGCAATGGCCAAACTGTAACCGCCGGCAAGCTTGTTTTAAGCGCAACCCGTACCTACGCTCCCATCATCAAACAAATTTTGGATGGTTACCGCAGTCAGGTACACGGCATGGTGCATTGCAGCGGCGGCGCACAAACTAAAGTGCTTCACTTTGTTGAAGGCCTGCATATTATTAAAGACAACCTGTTCCCGGTTCCGCCACTGTTTAAACTCATTCATGAAGAATCAAAAACCAGCTGGCAGGAAATGTATAAAGTATTTAACATGGGCCACCGCATGGAACTTTACGTACCAGAAGCCATTGCCGCCGAACTGATCAGCATATCAAAGAGCTTTGGTGTCGACGCACAGATCATAGGCCGTGTTGAAAAAGCAGATACTAAAAAAGTAACCGTAACATCCGAATTCGGGGTATTTGAATACGAATAAAAACATCATGTAACGCATATGCTCAGGTTTTTGGCTACATTATCATCGTTAAACTTATGGGTGATATTTTTAGCCGAAAACCTGCTTGTTACAGCCTTAGCACTACTATTTGGCTGGCTAATATTAAAGCTGAATAAGAAGCCAATAAAACCGGCCAGCAGTACCGAGATATTAATCTGCCTGCTTACCAATATCATCAATACGGCTATCACCTACGCCGGGTATTGGCTCTTTAAGCACAAGTATCTGCAGCTTACCTTTGAAACAAACTGGACCATTCTTCGTGATTTCATACTGCTTTTTCTGTTAATGGACCTCGCTATGTTCGTTTTCCATTACCTGATCCATCACTCGGCGGTATATAAAGTGGTACACAAATTTCACCATCACTATGCAGATCCCATCCCTATTGATCTGTTTGTACTTCATCCATTTGAAACTGTTAGTTTTGGTGCGCTTTGGATCATTATGCTGATGTTGTACAGCTTTAATTTCTATGCTGTGATCATATACCTTACCGTCAATGTATTTTTTGGTGTAACCGGGCACCTGGGTATTGAACCAGTGCCGGCAGCAATAAGAAAACTATTTCCATTCAGATACCTTGGAACCTCTTCATTTCATCACCGTCACCATCTTGATATCAATCATAATTTCGGCTTTTATACCAATATCTGGGATAAACTATTCAAAACTTACAAGGCTTAACAGATAGGTAATTATATAGCATACCCACTCCGATTCCCGGAGGCTGTTTAAAATGCAAAATATTCATTGCCTTGGGTTCACATTAAAGGTAAAAAAGCTAAAAATCCCGGGCTACGGTCTAATCATTCAAGTTGATTTGAGCCGAAGCCCTCTTATCGTTACTCATTATTCCGTTAATTGAAACCAACAGCAATTAAATTTTATCTGCCTGTAAACGATATCTGCTAATTTTAAACAGCTGCTCATAGGCTGTTCAAATAGTTTTAAAATACAGAGATGCTTATTAAGCATGGAAAGATATGAAATATCAACATCCAAAAACAAAAAAGTCCCGGCCATTTGGCCGGGACTTCTTAAATATACTTTAGTTATAAGTATTCTTAGTTGAAGATATACCTTACACCAATCTGCGCCTGGAAGCGAGAAAGAGTACTGATATCATTCTGGAATGATTTAGTAACCGGAATTTGGTTATTTGCATCAAGATAAGGGAATGAATAAGTAGGACGGCCAGTTGTAGCATCTGGACCGGCATATCGTAACACAGTAGTTGCACCGTTGTTGAAACCGCTGTATGAAGTTTGATATAAACCCCAGTTACGATTCAATAAGTTAGTGAAGTTGATCACATCAAAAGTGAACTCAAGTGTATTTTTGGTTTTACCAGCCTGGATCATGAAGTCTTGAGCAAAGTGTAAGTCAAGTCTTTTGTAAGTAGGCAAAATAGTACCGTTCCTTTGAGCGTACTGACCTCTGTGTGCGCTCAGGTAGCTATCCTGGTTAATGAAAGCATTTAATTGATTCCAGATTTGAGCCGGAGTACGGTTATCAACTGTACCGTTAGCTGAAGCAGCACCAGGAACAAGTAATATATCGCCTTGATTTTTCGGGATATACATCAAGTCGTTAGTAGCACCGTCATTGTTAGGGTCGTTACTGGTGATGTAAGAAATAGCACCGCTGTTAGCAGCTTCAAATACTAAACCAACTGTAGTAGCTAAGTTTTTAGCGTATTGTTTACGGTAAGATACTGTAGCAATGATACGGTTTGGCTGCACGTATGAGCTATTTGAAAGGTTATCAGCATTTGGGTTACCGGCAACATACCTTGAGCTCCAGATAGTGCTGGCAGTTGAGCCACCGTCATTAACGTCTTTAGATTTGGTGTAAGTATAAGCTACACTTGCAGCAAAACCGTTAGTGAAGCTTTTCTGTAACTGACCGGTGATGAAGTATGAGAAACCTTTATTAGTATTCTTCATGTAATACAATCCTGAAATATTAGGATTTGTTGCATTTGTTGGGTTAGTTGCAGTTGGGGCTGTTGTATTTTTTGAAGTGTAACGAATTTGTCCTTCGGTACCTGGCATAGTGGTAAAGCCATCAGACAAAACAAGGTTTTGGTGATAGATAGCGCGGATATCTTTAGTGTATGCACCTTCAATTGTACCAATGATACCACCTGGCAATTTCTGATCAACAGCTAAGTTTGTTCTCCAGATTTTTGGGTATTTTAAGTTTGGATCAGCAACGTCAAGCTCGTAAGAAGTATTAGCAGCTGCATTTTTAGGACGGTTTGCATCAACATCTTTGTTGAATATCAAAGCTGGATTGGTTGGATCGTTAGCTTTTGTAATAGTTTTTGTACCAAATAACAAACCATTATTTGAAGCCTGGTTTGAGATCCATACAAATGGAACAGAACCTGTGAACAAGCCCGAACCACCGCGGATCTGAGTTGACTGATCACCTTTAACATCCCAGTTAAAACCTACACGAGGTGATAACTGAACCCTGTTTTTTGGCAATTTAGAAACATCCACATGGGTACCACCTTGAAAAGTTACGTTAGCGGCGTTATCATTTGCAGCTAAAGAAGTAGGGAACGAATCATAATCAGCCCTTAAGCCGTAAGTTAACCTGAAATTATCAGTTACATGGAATTTATCCTGTACATATACGCTGTAGATAGATGCCTTAATTTTAGCATAAGGAATATCATTACCAACTGCAGAGTAACGTAATGTATAAGCAGCAGCAGCATTACCATTTAAAAAGTCAGAAGCTGAGTTGTAAGTATATAAACCATTGTAATCAGGAGCAAAACCGTTTACGTAGCTCTGGATCTGGTTGCTGGTACCTATAGTGAACTCATGTTTACCTGCGTAAATGGTGTAATCATCAGCAAATTGCCAGATGTTTGTACTCAACAAGTTGCCGGCAGTGTACAATTCAGAACCAAAGCTGGTTGCTGTTGCAGTTGCACCAGTAATTTGAGTACCATCAGCAGCATTTGTACCGTTACCGATATCAACCATTGGCAATAAACCTTTACCTAAGAAATTACGGAAATCTCTTAGTGCTGAATAGCCAACAGTTAATTTGTTTGACTGGCTGTTGCTGATACGGGTATCTAACTCGATGATACCGATATTAAAGTTGTTATTGATGGTATAACCTGAACCGTAGAAAGGTAAAGTGTTAGGACCTGGAGCACGGGTGGTACCATAACCAACAGCAGTTTTACCATCGCTGTTGCTGATACCTGAGTTACTGGCAGGCTGATCTTTGTATGATTTCAGATAAAAATATTTAGCACTTAAAGTGTTGTTTTTATCGATGTTCCAATCAAGCTTTGCAGTTAATTTATTACTGTAAGTATTGTAGTTATAGCCTTGGTAAGCACCTGGATCATAACCTAATCCAATCAATTTAGCTTTGATAGCATCAAGTGTTGAAGCTTGTACTGCCGAAACGTTTGCACCGCTTGCACCGTTACCACCAGCTGTATAAACAGTTGCAGGTGGTTGAGTGATTCTTTCCTGCTCACCAGACACGAATAAGAATAATTTGTTTTTGATGATAGGACCGCCTACAGCAACACCATCAGTATGGTAATTAACAGGCGTTACCGGTAAATTAGTTGGGCCAACATGGTAACCTTGTAATTTTGAACCACGAGCGTAGTAGTAAGCAGTACCTTTAACTTCGTTGGTACCTGATTTTACTACAGTGTTTACACCGGCACCGGTAAAGTTACCCTGACGTACGTCATAAGGGGCAATATCAACCTGGATTTGGTCAATCGCATCTAATGAAATTGGCTGTGAACTTGTCTGGCCACCTAATGTACCTGATAAACCAAATGAGTTATTGAACAAAGCACCATCAACAGTAATATTGTTGAATGAACTGCTACGACCACCAAAGCTCAAACCATTAGCTGAAGGAGTTAATTTTGTGAAATCAGATAATGAACGTGCTACAGTTGGCAAGTTTTCGATTTGCTGACGGCTGATGGTTTCACGGGCACCGGTACGTGAAGAGTTGATCACTTTACCGGTAGTTCCTTTTACGGTCACCTCTTGCAACGAAGTGGTGTTGTCGGCAAGTTGGGCTGAAAGTTTTTGATCCTGGCCAATGTTAAGGTTAATGCCTTCCTGAACAAAATTTGCGTAACCAATAAAAGTTACTTTGAAAGTGTAAGGGCCACCTACCCTTAAGTTAGGGATGTTGTAACGACCATCTGCACGGGTTACTGTTGAATACACAGTACCGGTTGGCATGTGTGTTATTGTTACGGTTGCACCGGGTATAGCACCTTTAGCATCGGTAACGGTACCGTTAATGCTGGCGGTGGTTACACCCTGGGCTAATACGTTCTTTCCAGTGAAGAACGAAAAGCCAATGAGAAGTAATAAAAGAAGGTAATGCTTCCTCATAAATTGCTTTTTTTAATTATACGTTTAATTAATTGGCGCAAAGATAAATAATGAACTGATTTCCAATGTTAAGTTAACGTTAACAATCATTATATATTTATCAACATTTTACATCATAAATACAAAAACCATAAAACTATGGTCATAAACAATGAAAATATGATAAATAATATGGTTTAAATCATATGCAAATTCAACGGTTAAATTGTCGGAACATATTTTATGACACAGCGCAGATATAAATATCCAGGAGCGGGCTAATATACCGGCGGTACATTTTTGGTTTCAGCCCTTTTTACTTAGATTTGGCCTTCGAAAAAATAGGGGCCTCCGGAAAAACCACAAAAATCCGCGCAGCTTATTTACCTTTGAAAAGAAATTAAAGTATATCAATAATATGGATTACGATGTAATTGTTATTGGGTCTGGTCCGGGTGGCTATGTTGCTGCTATCCGCGCTTCCCAGCTTGGTTTAAAAACCGCTATTGTCGAAAAAGAATCGTTAGGCGGCATCTGTTTGAACTGGGGTTGTATCCCAACCAAGGCTTTGTTAAAAAGCGCCCAGGTTTTTGAATACCTTAACCATAGTACCGATTATGGCATTAAAATTAACGGTGCCGGCGAAGTTGACTTTGCCTCAGTTGTTAAAAGAAGCCGTAACGTTGCCGATGGCATGAGCAAAGGCGTTCAATTTTTAATGAAGAAAAACAAGATAGATGTTCTTGTTGGCTTTGGTAAATTAAAAAGTAAAGGCGTTGTAGAAGTTAAAGCGGCTGATGGTTCGGCCAAAACCTACAGTGCCAAACACATCATATTAGCAACAGGCGGCCGCTCGCGCGAGTTACCTAACCTTAAACAGGATGGTAAAAAAGTTATCGGTTACCGTCAGGCTATGGTATTGCCTCAGCAGCCAAAATCAATGATCGTAGTTGGATCTGGTGCTATCGGTATCGAGTTTGCTTACTTCTACAATGCAATAGGTACTAAAGTTACCGTTGTTGAATATCTTGATAATATTGTTCCGCTTGAGGACGAAGATGTTTCAAAAGCATTAAACCGTATTCTTAAAAAACAAGGCATCAACATCATGACCAGTTCAAATGTTGAAGCGGTTGATACCAGCGGCGACCTGTGCAAAGTAACTGTAAAAACAGCTGCAGGCACTGAGACCCTGGAAGCAGAAATCGTATTATCTGCAGTAGGTATCGCTACCAACCTTGAAGGTATCGGCCTTGAAGAAAACGGTGTAAAAACTGATCGTGGTAAAGTATTGGTTGACGATTTTTACCGTACTAACGTTGAAGGTGTTTACGCTATCGGCGATATCGTTAAAGGTCAGGCTCTTGCTCACGTTGCATCTGCCGAAGGTATTATCTGCGTTGAAAAAATTGCAGGTCAAAACCCTCACCCGCTTGATTATAATAACATTCCGGGCTGTACTTATTGCTCGCCTGAAGTTGCTTCTGTTGGTTATACCGAAAAAGCTGCTAAAGAAGCTGGTTACGAACTTAAAGTTGGTAAATTCCCATTCTCGGCATCAGGTAAAGCAAGTGCTGCCGGTGCTAAAGATGGCTTTGTAAAAGTGATATTTGATGCTAAATACGGCGAGTTTTTAGGTGCTCACATGATTGGCTACAACGTTACCGAACTGATTGCCGAAGTAGTTACCGCCCGCAAGCTGGAAGCTACTGGTCATGAGATCATCAAATCGGTACACCCTCACCCAACCATGAGCGAAGCTGTTATGGAAGCAGCTGCCGAAGCTTACGGCGAGTGTATCCACTTGTAAGCAGAAAGTCTTAAGTTCTAAGCCCGAAGTTCTGACCTTATATTTATGAGTTCAAAACTTCGGGCTTCTTTTTTATTATAATATATTTGACTTAAGACTTTAAACTACAGACTTAAGACTTAAAACTTGCGACTTTGAACTTACACACCATCGATACCGGCTTTTTTAAATTAGATGGCGGGGCTATGTTTGGCGTTGTTCCGAAAACCATCTGGAACAAAACCAATCCTGCCGATGAAAACAACCTTTGTACCTGGGCCATGCGCTGTCTGCTGGTTGAACATGAAAACCGGCTGATATTAGTTGATACAGGTATAGGCAATAAGCAAAGCGAAAAGTTTTTCAGCTATTACTACCTTCATGGCAATGCCAGTTTAGATAATTCACTGGCTTCACTTGGTTTTCACAGGGATGATATTACCGACGTGTTTTTAACCCACCTGCACTTTGACCATGTGGGCGGTGCCGTTGTACGGGATGGAAAGAGCTTGCTTCCGGCGTTTAAAAATGCCACCTACTGGAGCAATCCCAAACATTGGGATTGGGCAGTAAACCCTAATGAACGGGAAAAAGCCTCCTTTTTTAAGGAAAATATTATGCCGATCCAGGAAAGCGGCCAGCTAAAATTTGTTGATGCTGAAGATGGGATCAATTTCATGAAAGATTTTGATATCCGCCTTGTATCCGGCCATACCGAATCAATGATGTTGCCGCTCATTAATTATAAAGGGAAACAGGTGCTGTACATGGCCGATCTGTTGCCATCTGTCGGTCATCTGCCTATCCCCTACGTAATGGCTTACGATATGTTCCCGCTGAAAACCCTTGCCGAAAAAAAGTTGTTTTTAAACGAAGCTTTGGAAAAAGAATACGTGTTGTACTTTGAACACGACCCGGTTAATGAATGCTGCACTTTGCTGGAAACAGAGAAAGGCATCAGGGTTAAGGACACATTTAAGCTAAGCGATCTTTAACCGTTGATTGGTTTTGATTTCGATGATTCCGTTGATTCTTTAACTCATAAAACAAAAAAGGCATCCCTCGCGGATGCCTTTGTCAATTGATTGGTTTAGGTAAAAAGCCTCGTCAATTATTTCAGAATAGCCAGGTCAGAAAGCTCAGCCGCCTTTTAAAAGCAGCTAACCTCTAATCTCCAACCTCTGATCACTGTAAAAAAGGTTTAGGTATAAAGAACGCTGTTTCTTTGGCAGGCTATAGCGGTCAGCCGCTAATCACCTGCCTCTGATCTCTTCAATAAAAAGGTTTAGGATTTTGAGTTATTTGTACTCTTCCTCAACTAATCTCTAATCACAAACCTTAACCATGATGCATAATCTATCAGAATTTCATAACCCATTTATAAATTTTCTGCATCAGGATATTTCAATTATTCGCCTTTAGTGGTGGCACCGCCTTTACCCTGGTTTTCGATCTGCAGTTTTTTAAGCATTTCGGTACCAATCAGGGCATCTATCATACCGCCGCTGCCGCCATCTTTACCGCTCACCAGTATCTCAGGTACTAACCTGATGCCTGCTGCAGCCAAAGCTTCAGCTACGCGTACTATAGCATATTGCTCGGTACCCATCGCTTCGGTTTTTTGTTTGGTTACCTCGGCTTCTGATAAACCTATGGCCTTGATCTTGGCACCTTCGGCCAAACCATTCACCTCCGTAGCGTTGGCATCAGCTTTGGCGTTCACTGTTTTGGCTTCAGCATCAGCCTTGGCTATAGTGATCCTTACTTCGGCATCAGCTTTTGCGTTGATGGTTTTAGCTTCGGCCTCACCACGTGATGCGGCAACCCTTGAAGCGGCCATTTGGGTGTTGATCTCAACCTGGCGGGTTGATTTCACTACCTCAGGCTGCATATCGGCACCTGCACGGGCGCTTTCAAACTCTTTACGCTCAACCTGGGCATGTCGCTGAATTTCGTAAGTAACCTTTTCTTCTTCGGCCAGTTTACGGTCGGTAAGGGTTTTCATCAGCGCAGCAGGCGGCACTATGTCACCTATCAGGGTATCCACACCAATTACGTTATAGGTTGTTAATACCGCGCCAATATGCTCGCGGGCATCTGTTTGCCTTTGGATACGATTGGCCAAAAATCCGATCACATCACTCTTTTGAGCCGAGTTACGGAAGTAGTTAGCGATAGTGGGCTCCAATACCTGCGATACCAGGTTTTTCATCTTACCGAAACGGGCAATCACTTTTGGCGCTTCATTACGCGGCACGTGGATGATCTGTGACACATCCAAATTGAATGTAAAACCATCGCTTGACCTTACTGTAATGGTACACAGGTTCTTATCCAACTCATGCGCCTCGGTACGGCTATCGGCCCAGTTGAGCACGATGTTGGTAGTCGGTACAATTTCAACTGCATGGGTATAAATGTTAACCGGGTGTTTGCCTGGGTCCAATGGTTCTTCCCAAACACCTTTTTGGTTGCGTTTAACAATGTTACCGTGCTTAAAGTTATCGCCACTGGTATCCAAACCTTCGGGACCAACAAAGGAGTTCACTACGCCCACATAACCGATTGGGATATAGGTCATGTCAACCTGTTCAACAATTACAAACCAAGGGTTTAAGTAATAAGTACCGGCCAGTATCACATCCTCCTGCAAGCCCTTGCGGCCACCGGCGTTAATAAACGCAATAGGATCCTGGTAGTTCTTGTGACCGGCTACCGATTCGCCGGCAATTTCGCCCTTGTCCAGCGGTTCGCCATCCAGGGTGGTAACGATACCTACCTTATTTTCGTGGATCTGGGTAATAGGCACCATCTCTATCTCAAACAAAAAGGTATTGATACGATAGCTACCCGGCGTAAGAAAAGCGGCCTGCGGACCTTTTTGGCCTTTATTATCCAAAAACGCTATGGCATCCTGAAACTTATCGCACTCAACCGGTTTTCCCAATACACGGCCGGTATCAAACGATGCACCATCTTTGGCTTTGATCAGCCCAAGCCTACCCTGCTCAATAATGGTAAACGGCTCCATATTAATGGTATACTGCCATGGCCACATACGCCAGTACAAACCCGGGGCAAGCGCCTTGGCCTGCATACCGGCTTCGCCATTAGTTGCAATAATACGACCGTCGGGCAAACGGGTATTGCCCGATAGGGTGAACTTTTTGATCACCAAACCGATACGATTATCGGGCACGATAACCATACCGCAAAATACGCGCAAAACAAATTTGTACATCAGCAATAACACTATGACGGGTATAACCCACCACAGACTAACAATTAGATTGTCCATTTTTTTAAAGATTGTTTTTGATTTTTTTATTAACGGAACCCTTAAGGTGCGGGCCCTCACAACACTTATAGCTTACCTGGAAGAGTACCTTGGCTATATAGTGTCATTAAGACAGTTGCATTTGTGCTTTGTTACGAAAAATCCTAAAAATATTTTACGGCTGGCGTCAAATCCATGTAATTAATTGATATACAGAAAGTAAATTTTACAATGATTTTTCAGAAAACATTTAACAACCAGCATAGTTAAACAGGTATCATATTGTTTAATAAAACTTAACATTACCGCTATGAGCATTCCTAACAAAGACACCAAAAAAGAAGGCACTAAAGCAGGTACAACAAAAACAGAAGGACAAAAAGCCAAAGAGCTCAAAACCGAAGGCCCGCTAAGTGAAAAGGACGAAGTAAAACAAGCAGAAGAGCGCACCAGGAAAGGCACGAAGAAATAATAATGTGAAGTCCGAAGTCTTAAGTCGGGAGTCAAAAATCTTTTTTGACTCTCTGCATCTCTGACTTATGACTTTGAGCTAAAGACTTAGCGTCGCTTTCAATTTTAAAAGCAATTGCATAGTTTTATCCAAACATTTTATGTTATGATAAAACAAGGCTTTTTGTTGCTTACTGTCGTTGCGCTTTTTATAACATCATGCAAACCTACTGTTTCGGTTACAACGCTTACCGGTAAATGGAAATACGTAAAAATTGACCACCCAAATGCCAGCCCGCCGGATACTGTAAAACAAGCCGAGTTAGATGCGAACGTGCCTTACATACAATTTACGCCCGAAATGAAGTTCCTGATAGTTTGGGGTGGCAAATTCCTTTCGCATGGAACTTTCACGCTGGATGGCAGTAACATGAACATAACAGAGAAATTGCCTGATGGTAAAACCCGCAATTTTGTTTTTACAATATCCGAGTTAACCGAAAATAAAATAGTGTTCGAAAGTACAGGCCCCGATGGCTCAAAAGTTACTGCTTTACGGGCAAGCAAATTTTAACGCTAATTTCAATCACGTAAATTCTTCAATCTTAAAAATTCGCCGTTGTTGGTGTTGTCACCACAGGCGTTAACTTAGGGGGGAAAAAGCGTGGGATTGTGCGATTCCCTCCCTTGGGAGGGTGTAGGGAGGGGTTTCAACAGGATAAACTTATCCGCTTTAATGACGCATAACCCCTCCCTGCCAATACACATTTCAGCCGCACCCCTCCCGAGGGAGGGAATTAAAAAAGCTCCCGAACACCTGTGGTGTTGTCCCAACAACGGCATAAATCAAGTAAATCCTTCAATCCTAAAAATCAAGGTTTAATGCGCCACCATAACATCGCCGCTGGCCTCAACCTTGTGTTTTATAAACCGCTTGCCAATAAACACAATTAAAAGGGCCAAAATTGATGAGCTCACCATAACAGCCGCCATAGGCAGCGAGCTATGCTGTTTTATTACCGAGATACCAATGGATGATAAAGCACCAACAGCCATTTGCGAAGCGCCTAAAATTGCAGAGGCCGATCCTGCATTTTTAGTGAACGGAGCAAGAGATAATGCAGAGGTATTTGGTGCGCTGATACCGATACAGCATAGCACACCAAATATCATAGCTATAGTACCCCCAATCCCAAACCAGTGATTTAACGAACCTATAAAAAACACTATTGAGATAATTACCATCAAAACCAGGGCAGCACCTATCATTTGCTCGCTTTTATATTTTTTGATCAGTACACTATTTAGCTGACTTGAGCCGATAAAGCCTACCGATAGCCCGGCAAAGATCCACCCAAACTGTGTTTCGCTTACTTTAAACCCCTCAATAAATACAATTGGCGATGCCGAAACATAGGCAAATAAACCAGCAAACGCAAACGCGCCACCTATGGCATAGGTTACAAACTGTGCATCTTTTAAAACCGTTATAAAGTGTCCTATAATTGGCCCGGGCTTTAAGGAATACGAAGGGTCGGGCTGGTAGCTTTCAGGAAGCCAGAATATTACGGACAGCAGTATCAATACCGCTATAATAGTTAAAATCAGGAAAATTATTTGCCATTCAAAAGTTGCAGTGATATAACTCCCAATGGTTGGTGCCAGCATGGGCGACGCGCCAAGCACCAGTATCAGCAGCGAAAATACTTTGGCATTATCTTCAACCGGGAACAGGTCGCGCACCATGGCCATGGCCGCCACACTGGCTGCACAGCTACCTACCGCCTGGAAGAAACGGAGCACGATGAGCATCTCCAGCGACGAGGAAAAAAAACAGCCCATCGACGAAATAATATAAAGTCCAAGTCCCCAGTACAACGGATTTTTACGGCCAAACCTGTCAAGCAGAGGTCCGTAAAGCAGCTGCCCGGCAGCAATGCCAATGAAATAGCTTGATAACGACAACGCTACCTCATCAGTACTGGTATGCAGGTATTTGGCTATTGCTTTAAACCCGGGCAGGTACATATCAATAGAAAAAGGGCCAAGCGCCGTGAGTGATCCCAATATCAGGATCAGTACAATATATTTTTTTGAGGTCATATTTCTTGTTGATGATTCATGGATAAGGTCAAAAGCGAATCAAATAAACGTGGCAAATATTCAAAAGTCTATAAACCGTGATCTATAACTATGAACCGAAACACTAAAACGCCTCGCCTAAATTAAGACTTATTGATGAAAAGTTTTTGCTTACTCCATAATCAAGACTAATATTGGTACCTGACTTTTTATTAAACTTGAAGCGTAAGCCTGTGCCACCTGCCGGGTGCCAATACACAAAGGCATGGTTTTCGGGCTCAGTAACAGAGTTCACGTTTGCAAATACAACAAAACCAAGCAAACCGTTTCGGGTAATATCGCGTCTGTATTCTGTTTCAAAATAAGCAAGCCTGTCGCCCCGGTAACGGCTTTGCGGAAATCCCCTGCCCGACCGCTGGTTGGGCTCCCAGCCAAGGCTTGGCAGGTTAAGGTATGGTGTGCGCGGGGTAAGCGTTGTCCAGAAAAAAGCCCATAACGCCAACACGTTTTTAGGCCCCGAGTTACTTAATTGCAGGTATTTACGCATATCAATGTATAACGACCGCCAATCGGTATGGCTTCCAAAAGCTTTGGCATTAACGCGGTAAACCACATTGGCATAAGCACCGGGCAGCGGATTAATTGAGTTTCGGCGCGAATCATATAGTAAATTGAGAGTTACGCCCGATGAAAACGCGTCCTGATCGGCGGCGGTGCCATATTTATAGCCGGTAAATTTACGCAGGTTTTGATCGCCGTTGCTTTCAATATCCATGTAATAATCCAGGTTATAGCCCAAACCTGCATAAAAATAAGGCTTGATCTGCTTCAACACACTCTGATAAAAACGGAGGTAATTATAATTTACCAGAAACTTATCTCCCTGCCCCTGATTGCCGCCCAAACCCCAGGTATATTGCGGATAAACCATCAACCTGGTATCTCCCTGTATATTCCATTCGTTATTGTTAAGCCAGATATTTGAACGGATAGGTAAACCATATCTGCCTTTCAAATTAAAATAAGGGGTAAAAGTAAAGCTCGATAAATTGGTGGTAGCCGCATCGCCAAGGTAAAACCCGGCCGTTGTTGAGGTAAATAATGCCTTTCCGCCACTACGGCCATCTGTCGATGATATTGGAAAAACTGAAAAATAGATCTTTTTTCTTTCGGTGGTTTGCTGCCTGGGTTTTATTTTGAAAAGCGAACGGGCTATATCAATTACATCCCTTTGCGGTACTGTATCCTTTTTTATGCTCACCGTATCGATAATGGGCTCTTGCGCCAGCACTACCGCAGGAATTAAACACAAAAAAAGCACAGTTAATCCTTTTACCATCGTTTTTCTAAACAGAAAATACCAGCCCGCTGTTTGATCGTTAATAACACTATTAACGGATAAAACAGTGCAATCGCTTCAATTTAGCTAAATTTTAATTTAAATAGAAAGGCCCGTAACTATTAATAATTACAGGCCTTTGTAACAACCTTTTAAAATCAATGGTAAGTTGTTTGCTTAGTTACCGTTGTTTTAGTTGTGGTATAATGATGGTGTGGGTGGGCCCTGCGCCATGCAATGCGGGCTGCACGTTTTCTTTTTTCTTCGCGCCTGCGGGCTTCGTTACCTATAACATAACCGCCGCCTGCACCAAGCGCCCCACCCACTAAAGCACCACCGGCACTATGCGTAATGAGTGCGCCGGCAACCGCACCGCCGGCACCGCCTATTATAGCTCCTTTACCTTGTTTACTGATCCCTTTTTTCTTGGTTGTTTGTGCACCGGCAGTAATACTGATTGATAACATCAGGCCTATTAAAAAGCACATATATATCATTAACTTTTTCATTTGGTATGTATTTAATAAGTGTTAACAATTACACCTATGCAAATAGCAGGCCGTTATTGAAAATAGCTGCTCAAAAATTTAACAAAAGGGCATTAACAGGTTATGTTATTTCAGGAAATCCAAAACTGCCGTTGAAAATTCAGGGGTGCGACTGGCGCTGTTATGATCGCCTGGAACGTGAACAAGTTTCGAACCGGGAATGAGTTTATTGAGGGCAACCTCATCACCATTATCATGGTCTTCGGTACCGTCGATGAGCAGCACAGGGATTTTCACTTTGGCCAATTCCTGTTTACTGGTAGATGGTTGCCACTTTTGCTGATAGGCCAAAGCAACTTCATCAAAGGGGTTACTATGAATATATTTGATCATACCGTCAACATCATGGAAGCTGGTATCGCCCATTAAAGCTTTATAGGCATGGATCCGCCTCGGCCATTCGGGATTAGTATATGCATCGCCCATACCGCCCATTACAGCCTTTTTAACCCGCTTATCCAGCACAAATACCCGCGATGTAATGATCGAACCGCGCGAGTATCCCACAATAGCATATTGTCTTAATGCAAGGCTGGTAGCTAATCCCATAATATCCTTTGCTTCGGCATCCTTAGCATAACCGGCATCAGTATGGGGTTTATCTGATCGCCCGTTACCCCGTTGATCCAATATAACCACCTTGTAGCCGGCTGTCAACAGATCGTTGTAAAGCTGTCCTTTTTTCCAGCCTTCGCCGGTACCCGAAAAACCATGCACCAGTATTACCGGGTAGCCATCGCCCTTTACCTCGTAATAGATCTTAACACCGTCAAACGATTTATAATAGCTGCCCGAAACCGCGGCTGGCTGAGCCCAAACACAATTACCTGTAATCAGCATTAAAATAAACAAGCTTAAACTTACCGGCAACTTCTTCATAACGGGCATAGTTTTATTTAACAAACAGGTTAATAACTGATACCCCAATAAGCCCGATAACAGAAACTAGGGTTTCCATTAATGACCATGATTTGATAGTATCCTTAATGCTTAAATTAAAATACTCTTTATACAGCCAAAAACCCGAGTCATTTACGTGCGAAAATGCCAGGCTACCTGCCCCGATAGACAGCACCATTAAATTGGGGTTGATATGATTTTGCAAAACCAGCGGCGCAACAATACCGGCTGCAGTTAAGCCTGCTACCGTTGCCGAGCCTAAACTGATACGGATAATTGCAGCAATCACCCAGCCTAGCAGCAATGGAGGTAAATTAAACGCCTGTAACTGTGATGCTATCTGGCTGCTTACACCACTTGCTGTCAAAACTTCTTTAAAAGCTCCCGACCCTGCTATGATCAATAATATCAGTGCTACGTCCTTCACCGCATCGGTAAAGCTGCCTGCAAGCTGCCCCATGCTTATACCTTGTTTTATACCTAAGGTATAAGTGGCAACTAAAAGAGCAATCAGCATTACAATTGATGGATCGCCAAGAAATGTTATGACTTTTGACAGGCCGGGGTCCTGTATGTTCAAATACGGAAAAAATGCGGTAAGCATTAGTAGTATAACAGGTAATAAAGCGGTGAAAAAACTATTGAAACCTCCGGGCAGCTTTTCAACAGGCAACTCTTCGGCCCGGAACGTAGCAAGCGGCTCTGACGGGATTTTTTTCAAAAACTGTGCAAATACCGGTCCCGCCAATATAATTGCCGGAATTGCGATCACAAGCCCGTAAATAAAAGTTGTGGCCATATTAGCGTGAAACAGGGCCACTAAAGCCGAAGGCGATGGATGCGGGGGTAAAAAACCATGTGTTACTGATAACGAAGCCAGCATGGGTAAGCCTATATAAACGGCGGGCAGCTTGTATTTATAAACAACAGAAAATATAAGAGGCACCATAAGCACAAAGCCAATACCGTAAAACAGCGGAATACCTATAATAAAACCAGCTACAACCAGCGCCCATTGGATATACTTTTCGCCCACAGCAGCAACAAGTACTCCCGCTATTTTTTGCGCGGCCCCGCTTACGGCAACAAGCTTGCCCAACATAGCACCCAGGCAAATAATGATAAGTAACTGGCCCAAAATATCGCCCATGCCTTTTTGCACAGCGGCAGTTACCTTATTAATAGGTATGCCAAGCAATAAACCTGCTGTTATCGAAACAATCAGAAACGCAACAAATGGATTTACCTTTACCAGGCTCACCAATAAAACCAGTAATACGATACAAAAAAGGATAATTAACAGTACCATTAAATTATATGTTTATGTATGGCCAGTGTATGTACCCGGAGTGTAGCACATTCGCTGTTGCCAACTAAAGTAATAACAAAATCTGAGTTTAAAATTTTTAATGGAAATTGCTTAATAAAAGCGATATTTAAGACAGCACGCTATCTTTTTACCCTATACTCTTAATAACAGACTATTTGTGTAAATAATGTACAACTTGTTGCTATTATATTGTTATTTGATTAATTTTATAAAAAATAGTTTTAATTTTGCGTTAAAGTTTTATCCGATTAAGATTAAACCCAAACCACTGACTACAGGTTACTGTAATTTAGCAAGCATACTTTAATACCTTTTCGGCATTTTATTTCTTTAATTTTTTTTATGGTTAAGCGTATTTTAGTATTGGATGACAATCAAGACATACTTGACATTGTTCATGAAACCCTCACTTACGAACAATTTGAAGTTAAGAGTACCTCAATAAGTACTGATGTGCTTCCGTTGATTGAAAGTTTCGAGCCAGATTTGGTTATCCTTGATTATCGTGTTGCCGGCACAAACGGCGGCGAGATTTGCCGTAACATTAAGGTTCATCCCCGGTTTGGCAACACACCGGTAATTATCTTTTCGGCTTATGTAAGCAACGATAGCGAACTGATCAGTTACGGCTGCGATGCTATAATTAATAAACCCTTTGATTTAGCCGAACTTGTTGAAAAGGTAAATAACCTGCTTTAAAAGCCACTCCCCTTTTTTCAAAATCATCCCCTTTGCATGAGCTATTAAGCCTTTGTTAAACTTCCTTTCCCAACAGTGCGGGAGTTTAATTATTAAAAAAATAAAAAAAACGCTTAAAAGCCCCCTGTCTTATAAATCCGAAGCCTTTATAAGGCGTTAAATGAATAATTATCAATAATTCATCGGCATGATTAAAATATTGGCAATTAAATTAACTTTGCTTTATAGTTGATACAAAAAATAATTAAATACAATAACCCCTGATTGTATTATGGTATTATCGATAAGCGAACAAGAAAAAACGGAAGTAAAAAAAGCTCCGCTATGCCCCAGGTGCAAATCCGAACTTGACAGCCGCGTGCCAAGGGGTTTCTTTGTAAAAAAGCTTTTGTTTTTTCTCCCCATCAAAAGATATATGTGCTATAGATGCCAGCGCAAGCGGTATGTATTGCGATAATTAATTTAATTAATTTCTTAAAAGTAAATTAACAACTACTTAAAGATATTTTTCCTCTTTTTCTTCTTTATCAATAACATAGATATCGTACTTTGGCTTCCTCTTATTTTTAAATTTGTGGAAGAAAACGAAGCAAAGCCAAGAAAAAAGTATTACTGTTCAAAATGTGGGGCTCCTTATCATTTCCAGATGAGAAGAAGTTGGTTTTTGAAAAACGTCCTGTTTTTCTTACCCGTAAGGAAATATTTTTGCGCCAAGTGTAAAAAATCAGCTCTTGTAATTATAAAATAAACCTAAGCGCCATAATTCTTTTGGGGTTAGCATATGCTGTTATGCGGGGTATTTTGGCAGATGCCTTGTCAATTCTATGATGCAATATAGCACCCCGCCCTTTTTTGCATACAATTGTATCCACTTTAAAACGTTGCGGGATGTATCAGATCATATAACTTCCTGCGTAAAACTGTGCAAATTATTAATCAGGGCTTAACAGAATACTTGGTACAGAAATTGCTTATAATTAATCTGATATTGAATATTGTATATCGCAATTTTATTGTTTTTGCTGATACATTTTTTACAGATTATATATGCGACGGATATTAGCGGTAGATGACGACAAGGATATTTTAGAGATCATAAAATATATACTGGAAGACTCAGGTTATGAGGTTGACACCTTAGCTGAAGGCAAAAGTTTGTTCGACCGTATCAAACAACATGAACCCGACTTAATTTTGCTTGACATTATGCTCGGCAATTTAGATGGGCGCGAGCTTTGCAAGACTCTTAAAAATCAGCAGTCAACCAAAAACATACCTGTAATATTAATTTCGGCCAGTCACAATCCGGGCATACTTACCCAAGCGGGGTCGCCCGACGATTTTATAGCCAAACCCTTTGATATTGATGTATTGCTGAATAGCATAAACAGGCAATTGAAAAGCGCTGCCTGATATGCAGCAACAAAAAAACGGGGCAAACAGATACCTGCTCACCCCACCAAATCAAAACAAAAACTAAAAGTTAAACATTTATATTAAATGCCTTTTCCCGTTTAGCGCGGTTACGCAGCTTAAAGAAAATGACAAGGTTTAGGAAATGCATGCCACCTAATATTAAAATTATCCATCCCACTTTATAACTCAGTACCTCAACAACTACCTGCATATTGGCAATAGAGCCATACTCCTTAAGCGCCAGGCTCATATAGCCTATATTTACCAGGTAAAAGCCTACTACCAGCAACTTGTTTACAGAATCGGCCAGTTCATTGTTGCCGTGAAAAATATCCACTAAAAAAATCCGTCCGTTTTTAAACAGCACTTTAGCAACCCAAACTGTTAAAGCAATACTTACTAATAGGTAAATGATGTAGGTTAAGATAAAGTAATTCATGATGTTGAATATTTAATTATTATTAATTATTTAGAATTTTCAGTAAAAATTGAAATTTTGTTTCAAAAAAATATTATTTGAACACTTTTAGTATCGAGCCAAAAAACCAGTTCTCTTCGGCCTTAAGCATGGTATCGAGCGTTTTGTTTACGTTATTAGCTAACTTGTTGATATCAGTAACCGTGGTTTTAAATGTTTTATAAGCCGGATCTTTTGCATCACCTTCAACTGCACCCAACTGGTCAAGTATTTTAATAATAGGCGTTAGTTCACGCTTTTTACGTTCTTCGGCTACACGGCGGGCAATAGTCCACACATCTTTTTCGGCATAAAAAAACTCCTTACGCTCACCTGTTTTGTGTTGCTTTTCAATCAGTCCCCAGTCAATCAGATCGCGCAAGGTCATGTTGGCGTTACCGCGTGAGATGCTTAGCTCAGCCATTACCTCTTCGGTAGTTAAAGCCTCAGGCGAGATCATCAGCAAAGCATGTACCTGGGCCATGGTGCGGTTTATCCCCCACTCCGATCCCAGCTTACCCCAGGCCTCAATGAACTTTAACTTTGCCTCTGCCAATTCCATGCACAAATATAAACAAGTTTTTAAACTTTCAAAAAAAAATGAAAATTTAGATTAGAGATTAGAGATTAGAGATTAGAGATTAGAGATTAGAGATTAGAGATTAGAGATTAGAGATTAGAGATTAGAGATTAGAGATTAGAGATTGAACGGGCTCGCAAACGCAGGGTTTCAAAATATTATCAACAAAAAGATCAATTCTTTGCCTATGGCCTTACCTAATCTCCAACCTCTAATCTCTTAAAATTAATCTCTCAACAAAAGCCCATCTATCTTCCTATTCCACTCCTGCTGATAGTATTGGTTCATACCGTGGTTGGTTTCATTGTCATACTGCTCCTGCAACTGGTTCATTTCGCGGTACGAGTCCAGGTATTGTACATTAATATAGCCATCATAATTATCAGCAGGCAGTTTCATGGCCGTAAGTGCCTCCTTAAAATGCCTGACTACTATAGCTACAATATCAAAATGCCGCTGCTCATGGTTAAGCGCATAACTGTTACGGCCTTCCGGTTTTACCCAAGCTGCACTTTTTGGCAAAAACACCCTCATACTTATCTTCACAATAACTACCGACTTCACCACTTCCACTTGTTCGGTATAACCAAAACCGGGCAGTACTTCTGCAATATATTTTCCGCCATGGGCCTTTTCCTGAAAATCGTTCCAGCTTAAAGGCCGCTTTGCCGAGTAGTAAATGGTATCGCCTTCCGGTTGTTCCGAATAGTCACTAAAAATCAGCCTTACTCCTTTAGCAAGCTTAATATTGGTATCTGCTTCGCGGTTTATCCATTTATTAAAAAAATCAAGACCAGCCATAAGCGCACGGCTTATCAGCACACCTGTATCATATTGCTGAGTTGTGCTGCGGTAATATGTTGTAGCGGCCGGGTAATCCATCAAATGAACGTTGCCATCGTCCTTTTTCAATTCAAACCATAACTGTATTTCAAGTCGGCCTTCCACCCGGCCATCGGTCATAGCCGTTTCAATAAGCTTTAGTTTCTTTATGCGGATACCTATCGGTCGTAGCGTATTATTAACGGGTATTGCATAATCAGCAAATTGCTTTAATGCAACCGCAACTCCACCTTGCAAATCAGCTTTATATTTCGCGGCGGGTAAGTTACCGGGGGATGGCAATAACAAAGCTATAGCGCTTCGGTCGGGGCGCTGATCAACAACACCCGCAATGTAAAACTCATGAGGCTTTTCATTTAACTGCCTGTTTGTTAAAACAATTTCGGCATTTGTTTTTTGTGCTTTAGAATTTAACGGACAAAACACAAGCATGTACAAAATAACCGGCAACCACAGTCCCGCCCTGTTAAAAAAAACACTCATAGCTGATAAAAATAAAAGACGGGGAACATGGCTCCCAGGATATAATAGCGCTCAAAATACAAATAAATTGTACCATTGTACGCTTAATCATTACCTTTGAACACTCTTCGCCGCTGCCCCGGCAATACTCAACAATTTTAAAGTTTTCCACACGGATATAATCTTAAGTATTACCTTCGTTAAAAGAAGTGTTATCCACAATTGTTAATTTCTAATGTGAAAAGCCTCTTTTTGGTTTAGCTATTTTCGCACTATCGTTAGTATGCGCTTTATGATCAAAACAAGATACATCACCCTGCTCATTCCCGTATTTTTAGTTTCAACAGCACGAGCCCAGCAAAACCCTTCCACCCAAATCTACCGCACCTATCATGCTGCGCTTGATCTGATGGACAAAGGGAAATTTTCTTCGGCTGCCGAACAATTTCGTTTGGTTGAGGCTTACAGAATTAAAACCAGTACCCAGCCACAGTTTGAAACCGAGCTATCGCTCACTAAAGAAAACTGCCAGTATTACGAAGCCTTTTGCGCCCTTAATCTGGGCAATGACGATGCCGAAAGCATGTTTCTCCGCTTTATTAAAGAGCATCCCGAAAACCCGCTTACAAAACAGGCATTTTTTCAGATAGGTAAATCATATTTTAAACAAGGAAAATATGAAGATGCTATCCGCTGGTTTAACAAAGTTGAAGCTGGCGAGCTCAATGGCCACGACAATACCGAGTATAAATTCCGTAAAGGTTATGCATACTTTGAGTTAAAGGATTATAAAAACGCCCAGTTGCTTTTTGGCGAAGTAAAAAATAAGCGCACCGAGTTTACCGAGGATGCTACTTACTACTTTGCCTACATTGCTTACCTGAACAAGGATTATCACCTTGCCCTGGTAAACTTTGAAAAGCTTAAAAACTCTAAAAAATACGAAAACAGCTATCCTTATTATATTTCGGCTGTTTACTTTTTAGATAAACGTTATGACGATGTAATCAATTATGCTGTACCTATTGTAAACAAAACCCACCAGCAAAACGAAACAGAAATGCTGCGCATTATAGCCGCATCATACTTTGCCAAGGCCGATTACGACAATGCAGTTAAATACTATGGTCGCTTTGAAGACCGCGATCAGGGCCGTACCCAAAACACGCAGGACAGCTACCAGATGGGTTATACCTATTTTAAAGTAGGCAACTACGCCAAGGCTGCCAGCGAACTGGAAAAACTGGTTGAACAGCATGACGTTTACAGCCAAAGCGGTAACTATACCCTGGGCGATGTGTTCCTGAAAATGAACAATAAACAAAGTGCCCGTAACGCCTTCCTTAATGCATCAAAGCTTGATTATGATAAGCAACTGCAGGAAGACGCCCTTTATGAGTACGCCAAACTATCATACGAGCTCGACTTTAACCTGCAGGCATTAGGTGCCACAAGGTTATACCTGGCTACCTACCCGCGTTCAAAACGTATTGACGAGGTTAAGGTATTATTGGGCGAAGAGTTACTTAACTCACGCAGCTACAAAGAAGCCGTTGAGATCCTAGAACCAATCCCCAATAAAAACCAAAGTGCCCGTTTGGCTTATCAAAAGGTTACCTACTACCGCGGTTTGGAGTTTTATAACGAACGTGCTTTTGAAAACGCAATAGGTATTTTCCTGCGTTCGTTAAAGGACCCGGTTGATAGCAAAACTGAAGCATTAACTACCTACTGGATGGCTGAAGCGATGTTCGAGGTTCGTAAATATGGCGAATCTGTAGAGAATTTCGAGAAATTTTTGAGCATGCCTGAGGCTAAAGAAACTGATGTATCCAATTATGCAAACTACGCTTTAGCGTACGCGGCCTTTGGCGATGAGCAGTACAAAAAAGCCGCTAATTACTTCGAGAAGTTTTTACAGGGCGATGTAAAAGACGTAAACACGCAAAATGATGCCATCACCCGCCTGGCAGATAGCTATTTCGTGATGAAAAGCTATGGTAATGCTATGACGTATTACAACCGTATCATAGCCATGCACAACCAGGGCGAAGATTATGCACTGTTTCAGCGTGGTATGATCCAGGGGTTACAGGGCTCGTTAGATACCAAGATCAGTACCCTTAATGATGTGCTGAATAAATTCCCAAATTCTGATTATGCCGATGATGCATCGTTCGAGATAGCTTATACCTACTTCCTGAAAACGGATGGAGACAAAGCTAAAACCGATCTGCAGGCAATGATCCAGAAATATCCTAACAGCAGCTATGTGCCACGCGCTCTGGTTACCATTGGTTTGATCGACTACAACGCCGGTAACGATGACGTGGCTGTTGAATCATTTAAAAAGGTGGTGCAGGATTATTCCTCAACCGATGAGGCTAAACAATCTTTAAAACAAATTGAAAAGATCTATACTGATAAAGGTGACGCCCAAACATTTATCAACTATGCTGGTACTACCCCTATCGGTAACTATACCACCTCCGATCAGGAAAGCATCATGATCAATGCCGCCAACAACCTTTATCTTAAAGGCGACTGGCAGGGCACTGTAAGCGCCGTTAATGCTTATTTTGATAAATTCCCGGGCAAGCAGATCTACGAAAAACAAGCTCGCTTTATTCGTGCACAGGGGCTTGCAGCTTTAGGCCGTACAGACGAGGCTGTTGTTGATTACAACGTGATCCTGAATGACTGGACCAGCGCCTACAGTGAAAAAGCACTGATCAGCATGGCTAAACTATACATGCAGCAAAAGAAATATAACGAAGCTGTTGTGTTCCTGAAACGTTTGGAAACCAATGCCGAATACAAAGCAGATTATACCTTCGCCATTACCAACCTGATGTACTGCTACTCAGAAATGTTAATGACCGACGATGCTATCAAGTATGCCGAACTGGTTAAAACCAATGATAAAACATCGCAGGAAGATAAATTTAAAACCGGTCTTTATGAAGGTAAAGCTTACCTGGCAACAGGTGATACCGCAATTGCAATAAAACAGTTCACCTATACTGCAACAAACACTAAAACCGTTGCAGCTGCCGAAGCCCGTTATAACCTTGCCCTTATTGAATATGAAAAAGGCCGTTATAAAACAGCGCAAAAAATGTGTTTTGATCTGGCTAAGGAAATGCCAAACTATGATTACTGGGTAGCCAAAACATACATTTTGTTATCAGATACTTACGTGGGCTTAAAAGATTCATTCCAGGCTAAAGCCACCCTGCAAAGTATTATTGATAACTATAAAGCCGATGACGACATATTACCTACTGCTAAAGAAAAGCTGGATAAACTGAGCGGCCGCAAAACCAAGGCCCCTGCTGCAAGTACTAAAGAAACTGCCCAGCCAGATACAACCAATAAACAGTAACAAAGAGTAATATAAAAAAAAGACAAGCAATGAACTCAAGATACACATATACGCTGCTTACCTTATTAATAGCATTATACTTTGTTCCTGCCCAGGCACAAACAAAGAAACCCGCGAAGAAAGCAACCGTAAAAACAGCAACAAAAAAACCTGCCGCTAAACCGGCGACTAAAAAAGCAGCGCCAAAACCGGCGACTAAAAAAGCTGCCGATAGCAAAGGTTTAGGCGACGCTGCTGCAAAAGCCGCAACAGATACAACTAAAAAAGGCGGCGGTAACAATCCTAACGCTGCTGCCAATGGCGGTAGCTTATCAGAAGAAATTGTAGTAACCACAGCTTATAAACCGGTACTGGCCGATGCGGTAAAGATTCGTCGTAACCCCGACCTGGAAGATAAAGTGCCTTTTAAAGCACCATTGACTTACGCGCCGCTGGATAAACGCCAGGAACAAAACTCAGAGATCAGGCAGCTTGACCCTATGAAAAGGCCCGCCGAGCAGGATTCTGTTTTAACCAACAATTATGCTAAACTTGGTTTCGGTAACCTGAAAAGTATCTACGGCGAAGGTTATTTTGCAAACGGACGCGATGAGGCTTTACAGTTTGGCGGCTTTATTAAACACTTATCGCAGTCAGGTTCGCTGCAAAAACAAACACAAAGCCGCGATGATCTGGGTGTATTTGGCAAAAGCATCATTGGTGACAATAACGTATCGGGCCGTATAAATTATAACCGCTTAGGCACCTATTTTTATGGTTACAATCAGGACGCTCCCGACAATACCTTTGTACCGACTAAACAGCATTTCAATACAATAAGCGGCGAGGTTGAATTAGCCAAAAACTATAAAGATGTTGAAAACGATTTTACCTATGCTTTAAAATTAAAAGGCTATGCTTTCAGCAACGCTTACCAGGCACGTGAAAATAACGTGGTTATCTCAGGTTTTTTAAACCAAACCGTTAAGCAGTTTTATGCGGGTTTAAGCGCATCGTTAGATCTGGCCAGCCAGAAAGACAGCCTTTACAGCCTTGGCAACAATATTGCAAGGATTAACCCATACATTAAATTTCAGGGCGATAACTATAAGATTGATGCAGGCGTTAACATCGTTAAAGAATTTGGCGATTTTGGCAAGTTTTACATTTTCCCGGCTGCTAAATTGGAGGTACAGGTAATCCCTAAATATGTGCGCCTGTTTGTTGAGGCCAAAGGCGATGTTAACCGTTCTTCATTGCATGATTTTGCCATGGTCAACCCTTTCCTTGGTCAAAACATCAACATTAAAAACTCGGTTGATCAGTTAGATATTAGTGCAGGCTTAAAAGGCACACTTGCTCCCGGTTTAAGCTTCAAAGCTTCCGTGTATCGCAACAGTATTAAAAACATGCCTTTAATGGTAAGCAATTTCTTGGCCGAGGGTAATAAATTCGCCGTTATTTATGATGATGGCAAAGCCCGCGTAAACGGGTTTAATGGCGAGCTGGATTTCAAAGCAACTGACGACTTTAACATTTTTGGCCGCGTTGAAATAAAAGATTACCAGCTGGCATCAGAAAAAGAACCATGGAACCTGCCTAAATTTTTATTAACTGCCGGTACTGCTATACACATTGATAGCAAACTAACAGTTACCGGTTCGTTGCTTATCCGCGGTTCAACAGCCGATAGGTTATTGGTGATTGATCCTACAAGCCCATCAAGCGGCCCACCGGTTTACAACCAGGTTAAACAACCAATAAAAGGCTTTGGCGATCTGAGCGGTAGCGTAGAATATAAGATCAACAAAAAGTTTTCGGTATTTGCGCAGGCTAATAATATCCTGAGCAGTTCGTACCAAAATTGGCTATACTACCCTAACTACGGATTTAATATATTTGGCGGCGTAGGTTACGCATTTTAAGCGCTATTTGATGTTTTAAAATTAACTGTATTTTTGCCGGATGGATATAGCCAATTATTTAAGCGAACTACTTGGCCGGTACACTGAAGTAAGTGTACCCGGCTTGGGCTGCTTTTCGCGCTTGCGCGTTAATGGCTATTACGATGATGCACAGGCAACTTTTTACCCGCCCGCACATAAACTGCATTTTGATCAGCAGCAAAAAAACGATGAGATCTTAACTCAGTATATTGCCGAAAAGAAAAAGATCTCGCTGGCATCATCCAAATATTTCACCGAAAAATACATAAACAGCCTTAAGCAGGAACTGGCACTGCATGAAGTATCTTTTGCCCAGTTAGGCTGGTTTTATATGCAGGAAGGCCAAATTGCTTTCAGGCCGCAGGAGCAGGTGCCTGGCAGTGACCCTTTGTTTTTTGGCCTTACTCCGGCTGCGCTTAACAAAGTGAACTATGTACCTCCTCCCCCGCCGCCACCTCCGCTGCCCACGGCTATACCGTTACAGCAAACTTATACTCCGCCTCCTGTAGCAACAATTCCGGCTAATAATAGCACCGAATACGTTGCTGATGAGCCGGAAGCCAAACGCGGCGCAAGCACCTGGATCATTATCGCACTGGTAATAGTTGCTATTGCGGCTGCAGTATTTGGCGTGTATAAGTATAACCCTGCATTATTGCACCTTAACGACAAGGAAACTACAGATGAACCAAAGGTAGAAAAGCCGAAAGCAGTGCCTGTAGCCGAGCCTGATAGTACCAAAAAGGATTCTACCCCAACCGTTGCGGATACTGCTAAGGCAATTTCCCAGCCGGTTGCCGCGTTAAATAAAACCGTAGTTAATGAAGATACCATCTCAAAAACACATTACGAGCTTTTGGGAGGCGCATTCAAAACGGAGAAAGAGGCAAACAGAACTATTGCCAATTATCAAAAAATGGGCCTGTCGGCTCATATTTTACAAAATGTACCGGGCAGATTGATCAAAGTTACCCTGGGTTCATTTTATGACCGCGATGAGGCTGTAGCAGCCAAACAAAAAATAGTTGGTACAGGAAAACTTACTTCAGATAAAATAACAATACAACCATACAACCCTAAAAAATGACGCTTTTATTAATACAGCAACTTACAGATACCGCCAAACACCTGGCAGACACCGCAAACCACGCCGTAACAACCGCAGCCCTGCCAGCCGAAGACCTTCGCTTTGGCGACCTGCTGATAAAAGGTGGCTGGGTAATGATCCCGATAGGTATTTTAGCTGTACTTGGGCTGGTAATATTTTTTGAGCGTTACTTTACCATCCGTAAAGCATCCCGTAACGAATCAAACCTGATGGTGCAGGTACGTGCCAGTATTCATTCAGGCAATCTGGAATCGGCCATTGCTATTTGCCGTAACAACAATACCCCGCTTGGCCGGATGCTTCAAAAAGGCCTGCTGCGTATTGGCCGGCCGATAAAAGATATTGAAGGCGCTATCGAAAACGTTGGCAAGCTTGAGGTATCCAAACTGGAAAAAAACATTGGCATCTTAGGTATCGTAGCTGGTATCGCGCCGATGTTCGGTTTCCTTGGTACAATTGCCGGTGTAATCAAGATCTTTTATGATATCTCAAAAACAGATAACATCAGCATGGGTGTAATTTCGGGCGGTTTGTACGTAAAAATGGTAACGTCGGCTGCGGGTTTATTTGTTGGTATCGTAGCTTATGTATGCTACCACGTTTTAAATATGATGGTTGATAAAGTGATCCTGAAACTGGAAACCGATGCCATTGAATTTATTGACCTGTTAGAGGAACCAAGCAAATGAATTTAAGAAAACGACACAGGGGCGCATCGGCAGAAGTACATACATCGGCAATGAACGATATTATGTTCTTCCTGTTGCTGTTTTTCCTCATAGCTTCAACAGTTACTAACCCTAACGTTATCAAGCTGGTATTGCCTAAATCATCAACCGGGCAATCAGTATCTAAAAAGACGATTACGGTATCAGTAACTAAAGATCTGAAATACTACGTTGATAAAAAAGAGATCCCGGTAGATGCCCTGCAAACCACACTTGCAGGCTATAAAAACCTGGCTACTGAGCTTACCATAGTTTTATATGTTGATAAAACTGTAGCCATACAGGATGTGGTACAGGTAATGGATGTAGCTCAGAAATTGAATATTAAACTGGTTTTAGCAACGGAACCAAAGGGATAACAGTGGCAGTTGCAGTTTAAGGTTTGCAGCAACTTATTGCAGTAATTTACTGTATTGGTTTAAACAAACTGCCACTTTTTTATAAAAGTAGGCAGTTGGCAGTTTTGAGTAGGCAGTTAATACTTAATGCTAAACTTAATAACTTTGCCAGCTGCAATAATATAAAATAACTGCAACTGCTTACCACAAATTAAGCAAACTGCAAACTGAACAAAAATGGAGTACAGGGAAGAAAATAACTATCCGAAAGCATTTATAGCAACAGGCATTATCATGGCTGTGCTGATAGCGGCATGTTATTTTATTGTGTTTAAAAATCCGCCGGTTGAAGAAAACGGAACAGGCGGTATCCTTGTGAACTATGGTACGGTTGATGAAGGTATGGGCGATGATTACATGAGTACGGAAGAACCTTCTGTAGCCGAAAAAGCCAACCATACCAAACCCGATAAAGTTACCGAATCAAAACCTACCGAAGAAAAGCCAACACCCGAAAGCAGCGAAAAAACGGTAGTGACACAAAATAATGAAGATGCGCCTGAAGTGGCTGCACCTACCAAAAAACCAAGTCAGAACGTGGCTCCTACCCCTCCGGTGAAAACGCCGCCTGCAAAGCCTACAGTTAATCAAAACGCACTGTACAAAGGCAAAGCATCAACCGGTACCGGCGAGGGTGATGGTACAGGCAAAACTCCGGGCAACCAGGGTAAAACTACAGGTACTACACTTACCAATAACTATAATGGTACAGGATCAGGCAATGGCGGCAGCCTGAATATGGCACAGCGTAACTTTGTAAGCCGTCCGTCTGTAAGTGATGATAACCGGCAAAGCGGCAAAATTGTGGTTGATATCAGGGTTGATAAGGACGGGAATGTAACTTACGCCCGTGCCGGAGCCCGCGGTACTACCATATCAGATGCAGGTCTGCTTCAAAAATGCGAAGACGCCGTAAAAAACTCCAAACTCAACCCGCTTGATAATGCCCCCGATCAGCAGCAGGGTACTGTTGTTTTTGTATTTAAAGTAAATTGATTTCTGCGAAAGCAGATGGATTATAGTTCATGGTTCATAGCCAGGCTATTGCATATTATTACAATTACCCGTAATTTTTAAAGTGCAACAGTATTACTTTTGCCTCGTAAAGTAGTGGTTCAAACCATGAACCATGAACTATCAGCCATGAACTACAACGAAACCATCCAATACCTATATACGCAGCTCCCCATGTTTACGCGTGACGGAGCTTCGGCATTTAAGAAAGACCTTACCAATACGCTTGAACTTTGCAGGCGGCTGGATAACCCTCAGCATAAATTTAAAAGTGTACACACAGGCGGTACCAATGGCAAAGGTTCAACTTCGCATATGTTAGCCGCCATTTTGCAAACTGCAGGCTACAAAACCGGGCTTTATACCTCTCCACATTTAAAAGATTTCCGTGAGCGGATCCGCATTAACGGTCAAATGATCAGCGAGCAAACAGTTATTGATTTTGTTGAAGATCATAAAACAGACTTTGAAGAGATAGCCCCTTCTTTTTTTGAGATGACCGTTGCACTTGCCTTTGATGTTTTTGCAAAGGAAAAAGTAGATATAGCCATCATTGAAGTAGGGCTTGGCGGCAGACTGGATTCAACTAATGTGATTACCCCTCTCCTGTCTGTAATTACCAACATAGGTTGGGACCACATGAATATGCTGGGTAATACTTTGCCACTTATAGCAGGTGAAAAAGCAGGAATTATAAAGCCCGGTGTTCCGGTTATTATCGGAGAAAAACAGGATGAAGTAGCCAAAGTTTTTATTGACAAAGCCAGTGAAACTCACAGCAAGATCTGGTTTGCATCAGAAGAATGGATTGTAGAAAAGGTTAAAGGCGAAAGGCAAAAGGTAAAAGGTGGTGCTGATGAGCTGTTGGAGATCCATATCCAAAATAAAGGCTTTGAATTTAAAACTTACGACTTAGCACTCGACCTCCCCGGCACTTATCAGCTTAAAAATGTAAAAACGGTTTTATCTGCCGTTGATGAACTACAGAAACAAGATTTTATAATTTCTGATGATCATATCCAAACGGCCCTGAAACAGGTGAAAATCCTTACCGGTTTACATGGCCGTTGGGAAACATTAAGCCATGATCCCCTTACCATTTGTGATACAGGGCATAACCCGGATGGTATTGAGGAAGTAATGAAAAATATTGCCGCTGTTAAATACAACCACCTGCATATGGTGATTGGTATGGTAAACGATAAGGACACCGGAAAGGTACTACCAATGTTTCCGAAAGACGCTACCTATTACTTCTGCAAGCCTGATATTCCCCGCGGACTGGATGCCGAAATCATGAAAACCCAGGCCGAAGCTCATGGTTTAATTTGCGAAGCTTTCCCATCGGTAAAAGAAGCCTTGCTATCGGCACAAAAAAATGCGGGCAGTAATGATCTTGTTTTTGTTGGAGGAAGCACCTTTGTGGTAGCAGAGGTGGTATGATTTTTTAAAGGCGTCATTGCGAGGTACGAAGCAATCGCGAACTATACAGAGCAGCTCTGCTTATAGGGGATTGCTTCGTACCTCGCAATGAAGCAGTGAGATATAAATCCCCCCCAATTAAACTGTCAAAAACGCCTTTATTAATCTGCCTAAAATTCTATTTTTACTCCTCCAATCCTTACCTTAAAATATGACATACATCGCATCTGCCAACAGGTATCAAACTATGCAGTACCGCCGCTGTGGTAACAGCGGCATCAAGCTTCCGGCTATTTCACTGGGCCTCTGGCACAATTTCGGCCACGTTGATGTTGCCGATAATTACCGCAAAATATTACATCTCGCATTTGATAGCGGCATCACCCATTTTGATCTCGCTAATAACTACGGTCCGCCTCCGGGCTCGGCTGAAGAAAACTTTGGCAAGATCCTGAAAGAAGATTTTCGCGATTACCGTGACGAGCTTATCATATCAAGCAAAGCGGGTTACACCATGTGGCCAGGCCCTTATGGCGATTGGGGATCAAAAAAATACCTGGTAGCCAGTCTTGATCAAAGCCTTAAACGTATGGGCTTGGATTACGTCGACATCTTTTATCATCACCGTCCGGATCCCAACACGCCGCTTGAAGAAACCATGGCTGCGTTAGATCTGATCGTTCGCCAGGGAAAAGCGTTGTATGTTGGTATTTCCAACTACCCTGCCGAACTCGCTTCAAAGGCTATTAAAATACTTAAGGACCTTGGTACACCATGTCTTATTCATCAACCCAAATACTCTATGTTTGAACGCTGGGTTGAAGGTGGCCTCATGAATGTTTTAGGTAATGAAGGTGTTGGCTGTATCCCCTTTTCGCCATTGGCACAAGGCTTACTGACAGACAAATATCTTCACGGAATTCCGGAAGATTCAAGAGCGGCGCGGCCAACAGGCTTCCTTCAAAAAAGTCATATCACTGATGAACGCCTGAGCCAGATCAGGGACCTGAACAGCCTTGCTGTACAACGGGGGCAGTCGCTGGCCCAAATGGCGCTGGCCTGGATCCTGAAAGATGAGCGCGTAACATCAGTATTGATAGGTGCGAGCAGGCCGGAACAATTGTCTGATTCATTAAGAGCATTGGATAACCTTCAATTTTCGACAGAGGACTTAGCAAAGATAGAAGAGATTTTAGCCCCCTAATCCGCTAAAGGGGAACTAATCAAAGGAAATCAGTTTCAAATGTGACACCTAACGGAGCCAATATCAGCGCCAACATGCCGACAAACACAACACTCCTGCGTAGTTTAAAGAAATAGATAATACACTCCGTAGGAGTATCGTGTTTATAGGAAACAAAATGGAAATTTTAAGGCTCCGTTAGGTGCCCCGTATTTACGATTGATTTTAAAAGGCGATTTCTCTGGGAGAACTATCCCGAAGTACTTTATAAGTATAAAAAAATAACTATTTTCAAATCCCAATCAAGGGAATTTAGAAAGCAATATGAGCACAATAAATTGGGGCATTATAGGCTGCGGCAATGTAACCGAAAAAAAGAGCGGGCCGGCATTCAAAAAAGTAGCAGGAAGTAAACTTGTGGCCGTGATGCGCCGCGATGCAGAAAAAGCAGCCGATTACGCTGCGCGGCATGGCGTGGGCAAATGGTACAGTGATGCCGGTGAATTGTTGAACGATCCGGAGTTGAATGCTGTTTATATAGCTACACCGCCTGCCTCACACCTTGATTACGCTATTGCTGCCTTAAACAAGGGTTTAAATGTTTACGTTGAAAAACCGGTAACGCGTAATTCGGCCGAAGCAAAAGCCATGGCGGCAGCTGTAAAGGAAAGCAGCTCAAAACTTACAGTTGCTCATTATCGCCGGGCTTTACCTATGTTTTTAAAGGTTAAGGAGCTGATAGATACACAACTGGTAGGCGAAATCCGTACCGTACAGATCAGGATGTGGCAAAGCCGCAAACCGGGTTTGGTAGCCGATGTGGAAACCAACTGGCGTGTACAACCTGAGCTGTCAGGCGGTGGCTACTTTCATGATCTTGCCCCGCATCAGCTCGATTTGATGCTATATTACTTTGGCGAGCCTGAAATGTATCATGGTTTTTCGCTAAATCAATCAAACTCAACACCTGCTGATGACCACGTTTGCGGGCAGATCCTGTTTAAAAATAAAGTGGTGGTAAACGGCTCCTGGTGTTTCAACGTAGCCGAAAGTGAAACTACCGATAGCTGCGAGATCATTGGTACAAAAGGAAAAATCACTTTCCCATTTTTCGGCAATTATATCAATTGGAAAACCGAAACAGGCGAAGATACCATAACCATTACCCATCCTGAACATATCCAGCAACCGTTTATCACTAAAATAGTAGCCTACTTTAAGGGCGAAGGGCCAAACCCCTGCTCCATTGACGAGGCTGTAACGCTAATGGATATCATCGATGCGTTTACATTAAAAAAATAAAATAATGAACCTGCCTAAACATGATGAGCAAATCACCTTGTTTCGGCAGGATATTTCTTTATCAACTTTTCTTTTTAGGCACTTTAGCGCCTGCTTTCCGTGCTTCGGAGAGCCCTATTGCTATCGCCTGCTTTTTGCTGGTTACCTTTTTACCGCTGCCGCTTTTCAGCTTGCCTTCCTTCATTTCGTGCATGGTTTTCTCAACCTTTTCTCCGGCCTTTTCTGAATACTTTGCCATGGCTTTAATTTTAAAGTAAATGATAATATTACAATGCAAAATATTTGCCAAAATAAAGGACTAACTTATTTGTCAATTAGCATGCAATCAACATTTTCAACGTTTGATACTTTTTGACAGGTCTGTTTCCAATTATTTCTTATCTTCAAAACATCTGGAATAATTGCGTGTTAAGCCATCATAAATACCCCTACATTTACCTATATGCCAACAAAAAAACTCTTAGCTCCATTTTACGAACGTCTTGCTTTAGTACTTATCGGTTTTATGGCCCTGGGCTACCTGGTTATTATGGGAAAGGACCTGCTCGATCCTATGATCTTTGGTTTCATATTCGCCATATTACTGCTTCCTGTTTGTAATTTCCTGGAAAGTAAAATAAAACTGCCACGCAGCATGGCATCGCTGGTTTCAATACTATTATTGGTCGGCGTAATTGCCGGAATCTTATACCTTGTTGGCTCGCAGATCTCAAACATGGCTAATGACTGGCCTATGCTCCAAAAACAGGTAAAGCAATCAATACAAGACCTGCAGGAATGGATCCAGCATGCTTTTCATGTGAATGCAGCCAAACAGATGGCCTACGTTGATGATACTGCTAAAAAGTTAATGGAATCAGGCACTGATGTGCTGGGCACCACTTTCGGCGCAATTTCGTCATTAATGCTGTTTTATGTTTTCATCCTGATCTTCACTTTTTTTATCCTTTTATACAGGCGTTTGCTTATCCGTTTTATAGTATGGGTTTTCAGGGATGAAAATGAGCACGTGGTAATGGACATTGTTGAAAACATTCAAAGCATTTTACGACAGTACATATTAGGCCTGTTATTGGAGATGGTAATAGTTGCCGGTGTAGCCATTACCGTTTTTTGGATGATAGGTATCAAATATGCGGCATTACTGGGTATCATTGTGGGGCTTTTTAATATCATCCCTTATATCGGTATTTTCACTGCTTTGCTATTGAGCACGGTGATAACGTTTGCTACAGGAAGCCTTAGTAACACCATAACGGTGGCCATAAGCGTTATTGGCATCCATGCGGTTGATGCCAACTTTTTACTGCCTACTATAGTTGGTTCAAAGGTAAGGCTTAACGCACTCATCTCTTTTATAGGTATCATTTTGGGCGAAATGATCTGGGGGCTTTCGGGAATGTTCCTTTCTATTCCTGTAATTGCCATATTCAAGATCATATTTGACCGCATTGAAACGCTTAAACCATGGGGATACCTGCTGGGCGGCGACTATGAGTATAAAAAATCAGCAGCCAAGGCTATGAAAACCGAATAAATTTCAAAAAGGGGTTAACCAAAATCTGTAAACTTTCGTTTAAATAAACTAACCTTTTAATTTTACGGAAACTATTGATGCCCCTGACAATGGAAATTGTAAGAGATACCCCACATGCTATTTATAAATGTAAAAAGTGCAACGAACCGTTAAAAAACAGGCGTAAGCGCGGCTTTTTATTAAAAACAACTTTATTTTGGCTTCCCATCCGCAAGTTTTTTTGCGAACGCTGTCTTAAAACACGTTACGTTATGTAACCGGTACCATGACTGTTCATAAAAACAACGGCAATTTTACTTTGATTATTTAGGCATATCCTTAATTTAGTAGCGTAGCACCTTAAAAAAGCTAAACTACCTAAGGATGGATTTTAAGCGTAAATTACTGTCGTTTCTATATATTTTCCTTTTCCCTGTAATAGTATTGGCACAAACCACTTCCGGTTCAGCTTTCAGGCTGGTACCTTTAGGTGTATTTGGAGGCATTGATGAAAGTAACTTATCGGCCTATATGCTTGCTCCAGCAGGCAGCAATAATTATATATGCCTCGATGCCGGCACATTGCATTTCGGCATTGAAAAAGCGGTGGCCCGCAAAAGTTTTACTGTACCTGCAAGTGTAGTGCTAAGGCAATATATTAAAGGGTATTTCATTTCCCATTCACATCTTGACCATATTGCAGGGCTTATCATTAACTCGCCCGAGGATAGCACCAAAAACATCTATGCACTTAACGACTGCATTGAAACCATAAAAACCCATTATTTTACCTGGAAAAGCTGGGCCAACTTTGCCGATCAGGGCGAAACACCAGCCCTCAAAAAATACAGGTACAAAGTATTGGAACCCGGTACCGAAATTCCTGTAGAAAATACGGAACTTAAAGTGCAGGCTTTTCCACTTAGTCACTCTAATTTAACAAGTACTGCTTTTTTGGTGAGCAGTAAGGATAGTTATCTCCTGTACCTCGGAGATACCGGACCCGACGAAATAGAAAAAAGCAGCAATATGCAAAACCTGTGGCAGGCCGTTGCCCCACTTGTAAAAAGCAAAAAATTAAAAGCAATTTTAATTGAGGTGTCTTTCCCTAATGAGCAGCCGGATAAAACCCTGTTTGGGCACCTCACACCAAAATGGTTAATGACCGAAATGGACAAGCTTGCCTCTCTTACAGGCACTGATGCAGTTAAAGGCTTAAACATTGTGGTTACGCATCTTAAACCACCTGCTGCCAGCATCAGCAAAATCAAAGTTGAGCTAAAGGAAGCCAATAAATTACAATTAAACCTGATATATCCACAACAAGGTAAAGCGCTTAATTTTTAAACCTGAAATATCGCACTTATGAAAATACTTAAACCCGTTTTTTTGCTCATGCTGATGATAAGCAGCTTCAATTTGTTTGCACAGCAGGGCAAGGTGCTTGAAGAGCAATATGTAAAAAGCAAAATTTTAAAGCGCAATGTAAACTATGCCATTTACCTTCCCCCCGATTATGAAACAGCCAACCGCACTTACCCTGTAGTTTATCTGCTGCATGGCTATACCGATGACCATACCGGCTGGCTGCAATTTGGTGAGGTTAACCGTTACGCCGACAAGGCCATTGCCGATGGTACAATTCCGCCGATGATCATCGTAATGCCTAATGCCGATTCAAGCTGGTATATCAACTCGTACGATGGCAAAGAAAAATATGAAGACTTCTTTTTCAAAGAGTTTATGCCGCATATTGAAAAGGCTTTCCGCATTAAGGCCGAAAAAAAATACCGTGGGGTAGCCGGTCTTTCAATGGGAGGCTACGGAACATTGGTGTACACGCTTAAACACCCCGACCTGTTTGCTGCAGGCGCTGCCTTAAGTGCTGCAGTATTCCCCGACGATCAGCTTGCCAGTACTCCTGATGATACTTATGAAAAGATATTTGGGCAGCTTTACGGCCGGGGATTAAAGGGAAAAGACAGGCTGAATAATGCCTGGCTAAGCAACTCGGTTTTAAACATGGTACAAACCAAAACTACCGACGAATTAAAAGCCGTAAGATATTGGATTGATTGTGGTGACGATGATTTTTTGAGCAAAGGCAATTGCCTCCTGCACATTGCCCTTACCGAAAAAAATGTGCCGCATGAATTTCGCGTGCGCGATGGTGCCCACACCTGGACTTATTGGCGAACCGGCATCACCAATGCCCTGCAATTTATTGGTGATAGTTTCAGGCAGAAGTAGTAAATGTGCAGATTTCAGATGTGCAGATATGCAAATGGTAATTCGATTGAAGAAACAATAATATGAGTACTATAAAAAGGATTTTGCTGGGGTGTTTACTACTGATATCTGTAAATACGTTTGCGCAAACTAACGGAAAGGTAGTTGAAGAACAATACGCAAAAAGTGATATTTTAAACCATAACGTAAAATACACGATATATCTGCCCGCCGATTATGAAACATCAAACCGCACTTACCCGGTGGTGTACCTGCTGCATGGTTACGGTGATGACCACACCGGCTGGCTGCAATTTGGTGAGATCAACCGTTATGCTGATAAAGCTATTGCCGATGGTACCATCCCCCCTATGATCATTGTTATGCCCGATGCCGGTACAAGCTGGTACATCAACGCTTACAATGGAAAACAAAGCTATGAAGATTTCTTTTTTAGAGAATTTATACCATTTATTGAAAAGGAATACCGCATAAAAGGTACTAAACAATACCGCGGTGTGGCCGGTCTGTCTATGGGTGGGTTCGGGACGCTGGAGTACAGTATTAAACACCCGGATATGTTTTCGGCTGCGGCAGCTTTAAGCGCCGCAGTGCGCAGCGACGAAGACTTTATGGCCGTGACAGACGACCGCTGGAAAGAGGCTTACAGTAAAGTATTCGGCCCGGACCTTAAAGGCAAGGAACGCCTTAATGCAACCTGGCAGGCCAACTCTATATTGGGACTTGTACAAAGCAAAACAGCCGACGAGCTTAAAGGCGTCAGGTATTGGATAGATTGCGGCGATGACGATGCACTGAGTAAAGGCAACAGCCTGCTGCACATCGCTTTAACAGAAAAGAGGGTACCGCATGAGTTCCGCATCCGTGATGGTGCCCACACCTGGACCTACTGGCGTACCGGCATCACTGATGCCCTGGCATTTATTGGAGATAGTTTTAGGCAGAAGTAGAAGCAGAATAGCCAACTCACCTAATTGCAGCAACGTGGCAATCGCGCGGAAGCATATTCGCCCTGTATAGCATGTGATTGCAATGTCGCCCCAAGCCACTATCTCTGCAGGCTCCTCAGCAATGACATAATTTATACTAATCACCTTTTACGCTAATCACTCAAAATATCCTCACACTTCACTTTCAAAGCTTTTAAACGCTTATCCAGCCCGTTTAATCCGGTATCATCCCCTATATTTTTATAAAGTGTTTTGATCAGTACAAGGGTGTTATCGTCCGCGTCGCAGGCCTGGGCTTTCTCCAGCTGGGGCAAAGCCATCTTCGCAGCCTTAATATATTCAGCGTTTGTTGACGGATTATTCAAAGCCTTATCGGCATCCGGGAAGTTTTTGAGATACAGATACCCCAAAGCCCGATGAGCTACATAATAATCAGGTTCGGCAGCAACAACGCGCTCGTATAAAGGTATTGCATTTACACTTTGATTATCGTCTTCATAAAGCTTGGCCAGCGAGTTGAAAAAATTGATTTTCACTTTGGCGGCTAACTTAGCAGTATCCTGCATGATCTGCCGGGACAGGTCCATCGCCTTATCCTGTTCGCCTTGTAAGCGTGCCAGGTTAAAATCGAGATATTTATTGTAAGTATCATCGGCCGTTTGGGCGTATGCCGATGTTACGGTTATCAATAAAATTATGGATACCAGTATTTTCCTGAACATGATTGCGGGCCCGATTTTAGTTATAACGCCGAAAAAGACAGTTTAATATTAAACCTGTATCTATCCCTAAGCTATAAAGCCTTGAACATCTTAACCAAAGGAAGTATCACACCATCCGGCATAGGCTGATCAATGTTTTCGATAGCTTTATAGCCCATAGCTTCATAAAGCGGCACACCCGGTAGTGTTGCCCCTAACTGCAGGCTTTTAAAGCCGTTACTCTGTGCAGCGGTTTCGCAAACTTTCATGATATAGCTTCCTATACCCCTGCGGGCATAATCAGGATGGACAAAAAATGCCCTGATCCTTGCGGCATCATGATCAGGATCGAGTAATGGGTCTTCAGTTTCCTTGTGCTGGTCGCCGCCATAAAGAGTGTTACGTTTGCTCCAGCCACCGCAGCCAACAGTAACACCATCTATTTCGGCAACGAAATAAGTGCCGTCGGTAACCAATTGGGTATCTACCCCAAAAATGTATTTGATAGCGCTTTCAATTTGTTGCTGATCATAATAATCAGTACTCAAACCGCGCACAGAAAGTGCTATTAGTCCCTGCAATTCGGGGATATCATTAAAGGTTGCTAAGCGTGTTGTTATAGTAGACATGCGGGTAAAAGTAATATTTTACTACATGCCGCAAAATTTGGCACTTAAGAATGACACTATTCTGAAATTCCATAATTCTGTAAATTCTGCTTTCAGACAAGTTTTCGGCTGCTAAACTCACCGTAATATCATTTTATTATCGTCCCCGTTATTTTACAAAAACCGTACCTGCACACTGCTTGTTTTAAGCATATTTGTAAAAACAAACAGTATGTCTACACTATTTTCTCCCCTTAAAATAAAAAACATCGAACTAAAAAACCGCATCGTAGTATCACCTATGTGCGAGTACTCAAGCCATGATGGCTTTGCTAATGACTGGCACCTGGTACACCTTGGCAGTTTTGCCACCGGCGGTGCAGCAATGATCATTACCGAAGCCACAGCGGTATCTCCTGAAGGCCGTATCACTTTTGCCGATTTGGGCTTATATAAAGATGAACACATTGAAAAACTAAAACAGATCACTGATTTTATCAAGGCTCAGGGAGCTGTACCGGGTACACAACTGGCGCACGCCGGCCGCAAAGCCAGCCACCAGGAGCCTTGGAACGGTGGTAAACAGATCCCTGCCGATCAGCCTAATGGCTGGCAAAGTTTTTCGGCAAGTGCAATTTCTTTTACTGAAAATGAAGAACCGCCCGTAGCGTTGGATAAAGCAGGGATTGAAAAAATAAAAGCCGATTTTAAAGCAGCTACCGTACGGGCTGTAGCAGCAGGCTTCCAGGTGATTGAACTGCATGGTGCTCATGGTTACCTGGTTAACCAGTTTCTTTCACCTTTCAGCAATCAACGTACAGATGAATATGGCGGCAGTTTTGAAAACCGCATCCGTTTACTGCTCGAAATAATAGAAAGTGTTAAAGAAGTTTGGCCAGAAGAAAACTTGCTGTTTGTACGAATTTCGACAACCGAATGGGTTGAAGGCGGCTGGACTGCCGACGATTCGGTAGCCCTGTCCAAAATTTTAAAAGACAAAGGCGTAGACCTTGTAGACTGCTCAACAGGCGGCAATATCCCAAATGTTAAAATTCCATTAATACCAGGTTATCAAGTTGAATTTGCTGAGAAAGTTAAAAAAGAAAGCGGTATACTTACAGGTACGGTTGGTTTGATCACCAAATCGGACCAGGCGAATGACATTATAAAAAATGAGCGTGCTGATCTGGTGTTTTTTGCAAGAGAAATGCTCCGCGATCCGCATTTTGCCTTACGTGCGGCACATGAGCTTGGCGAGGAAATAAAGTGGCCGGTACAATACGAGCGCGCTAAATGGCACTAAACATGTGGGTAATAGTTTAATTGGCTATGAACTATTAACTATAAGCCAACCAATGAACCATAAACTATGAACTAAATACACAAAAACAACACACTATGAAACGTACAGCAAACGCCCATTGGAACGGAACATTACAAGCTGGCCAGGGAGAGATCTCTACCCAAAGCACTGTATTAAACAAAACACAGTATTCATTTAAAACCCGCTTTGCCGATGGTGTTGGCACCAACCCGGAAGAGTTGCTGGCTGCCGCTCATGCAGGCTGCTTCACAATGGCAGTTAGCGCCGCGTTAACACAAGCAGGGTTCACTCCTAACGATTTAGCCACAGATGCCATCCTTGACCTTGACATGCAGGCGTTAGAGGTTACAGGTATCCTTTTGCAATTAAAGGGAGCAGCAATTGATGGTGTATCTGAAGAGCAATTTAAAGAGATTGCCGAAGGTGCTAAAGCTAATTGCATTATTTCAAAAGCACTGAGCGTGCCAATTACCTTAGAGGTTACTTACGCTTAATTACATCTAACAACATTAAAACAAAAATGGATTGTGTTTTTCACAATCCATTTTTGTTTTATCCTAACAAGACAAAGCCGCCGGGAGCGAAACCGGCGGCTTTTTAGCACATTATTTAAATTAGGGGTAAAATAAGCGATATTTATAATATGAATACCAGCAACATGGTGATATGTATCAAAACGCTGGTTGCAAAAAAGCCAAGCAGCGTACGGATACCAGAGCCGCCCATGCCGGCAATAATGTTGGCAAAGAATAATACAAGGGTTACTGCCAGTACTGCTATCGGGGCATTATAATAGTAAAGCAGGAAAGCCGGTACCGGTAAAAAAAGCACGCCTTGTGAAATAAGTGAAAACATGAACCAAACCGTTCTGTTAGGGGCTTGACTATCGGCAAAAGCCATTAATTTATTCCCAATATTGTTGTTTTTGGTGTTAGCTGTATTGGTATTTGCTGCGGTCCATTCTGGAGCATTTATTTTTAAAGTTGCCATGATTGTTATCTTTTAATGATACAAAGATGGTGGGTATTGGGCTCCTGTGCCATGATCATAGCACGTTTAAAAAGTGATCGTAGTCACCTTTATAAAAAACTTAAAGCAGAAGGCTAATAAATGATTATCCAGGCCGATCTGGCTTCGAGCTTTCCACCTTTAGCTTTTAGCTCTTAAAAACGCGAGGATCTTTTTAGTTTCATTTGGATAGATGGCAATACGATGGGTGCGTACCATGTACGGCGACGAGCTTTTACCCGAAGTGTCATTTACCGCAATGGTATTTGAGGGTTTAAGCGGCATGTGGCAATCTATACAATTGTTTTGCATGACAGCACTTAGCTTCGGCGCAACCTTGCAAAGATTATGATTAGCTTCGGTATGGCAGCTCATACATTTTTTTGAGTACAGGGCAAGGTTACCGCCATTGTTTACGTGCGTGTTATGGCAAGTACTGCAATCCATATTACTCATTATAAAACATTTGCTGGCGGTGAGCAGCCCGTTTTGGTTGCCATGCACATCAAGCGAAGCTGCATTGGTTTGTATATTCAAATAATCGGGCTCTTTAAACCGGGCAAGGGTATCCCCCATCTTAAATTTAAAAGTAGACAGCTGAAAAGCCTGTTTACTGCTGGAATGACAAACACCACAGGCATCCATTTTTTGTGCACGGGTAAGCGATGCAAAACGGATGATATATTTGGCCTGCTTTTCCTCCGGATAAGCTTCGTGATAATTAACGTGATTTGCAGCAGGGCCGTGGCAACGTTCACAATCAATACCATAAATGATAGACGCAGGCTCAAACTCAACCCTTCGGTTTTGCATATCCATGTTTTGTTGCGGTGCCCGCCTGATGAATGATGCGTGGCACTCAAAACATCTTTGCAATATCGGCCTGTTAAAATCAGGCTTATTCCCATCATATCCCGGACTGTTTGCCCAGCCGTGTACCGTGTTAAAATAAGATACCGGTAACTCAAATAGCTGCTTATCCTGCCAGTATATATAAGTTTGGGCTTTGCTTACCCCGAAGGTAATATCCATTTTACGGGCAATAGCTTCTTTACCATTAGTGTAACTTACCTGGTAAAGCTCACCGTTGCGCTTTTCCATTTTTACAACAGTGCCATCTGCGTATTGTAAGATATTATGCTGAGCATCAAAACTGCCGTGCACAATTTCGGAAGAGGTTGGCCTGGAAGACAGATAATGCGCTGTATGCAGGTAGCTGTCGTAAACATCTTTATGGCATTTTTGGCAACTTGCCGATCCGGCAAAAACCTCATCCCGCGGATCCTGCGGTTTATCGTTAAAACACTGAACCAGCAAAAAACTCAGAGGTATCAGTAACAATAAAGCCAAAAAGAATGTGCGCTGCTTAAGCATAATAGTACTTGTAAAAACAGAAGGGCCAATGTAATGCCCCTCCATATAAAGATAAAAAGGCTGCCATGTAACATGACAGCCTTTTTACTATTTAAGCGGGTTAAATTAATAGCCCGGATTTTGTTTGATTTTGCTACCGTTGGTAGTTTCATTCAATGGTATAGGCAATATCTCATTAACACCGGCTTTAAAGCCTTTAAATGCCAATACAGTTGGTGCCTGGCCCCAGCGTACAAGGTCAAACCAGCGGTGACCTTCTGTGGCCAGCTCAAGCCTGCGCTCGTCATATATATTTTGGAGCGTAGCAGGTTTTGATGCTAAACCAACGCGGTTACGTACAGCGTCTAATAAAGTTTGTGCACGTGCCTGTGCGCCGCCACCATTTAAATCGGCTTCAGCTTCCATCAGGTAGGTATCTGCCAAACGGATCTCGATGTAATCGTTAGGCCAGTTTAACTCGGTAGTACCTGTAGTGATTTTGTTAGCTGCTGTAGGGGCATACTTTTGGATAAAGTAGCCTGTGTTTTGGTAGCTTGGCTCGTAACTTCCTTTAGTAGCTTTGGTTAAACTATCAATATTTACAACAGTGTAACCATAACGCGGGTCGCCCTTAAGTGCGGTAGCTAATTGGGTAGTTACCGGGTTAAAGCCGTAGCCTGACAGGTAAATAGGTCCGTTATAGCTTCTTACACCAATGGTTTGAACATAAACGTTAGATTTAAACTGATCCCAGTTGTTCCAGGTATAGCTTTGTGTACCAGAGTGAACCAATTCAAAAACAGATTCTTTGTTAAACTTATTGTTAACGCTGAATATATCGCCATATTTAGCCAGCAATGAATAGTTTGGATTAGTATTCACTTTATTTAACCAGGTAGCAGCATCAGCCCATTTTTTCTCATACAGAAAAACCTTGCCTAACAAAGCCTGACCGGCAGGTTGTGTTACCCTGCCATTTTCACCCGATACCACAGTAGCCGGAAGATCAGGAATAGCCTCGGTGAGGTCTTTTTCAATTTGTGCGTAAACGGCCTCAGGAGTTGCCTGTACCTGATCATACACATTGGTAAGATTTAGTGTAGACAAAATCAAAGGCACATTTTTGAATAACCTTACCAGGTCAAAATAATAATGTGCACGTAAGAACTTAGCTTCGGCTGTATATCTTTTTAAAAGATCAGCACTTAAACCCGGTACTGTAGGCAATTGCTCAAGCAATACATCGGCACGGTTAACACCCTGAAAATTGATAGCCCAAAATTGATTGTGCGGGCCAACAGTTGGCGACATGGTGTAGTTATTAATGGCTTGCCATGCTGGTATATCTGAAGGGCCGCCACCACCTGCGTAGCAATCATCAGATGCTGAGTTAAGCGCGCCCAGTGGAGAAGAATAGGTATTATCAATACCACCGGTTTCTGTTACCAGCGGATCGTACGCGGCCACTACCGCTGTAAGTGCCTGATCGGGATTGGCATAATAATCTGATTGCAGAAACTCACCTTTTGGATGTAGTTCCAAAAATGACTTTTTGCAGGATACCAAAGTGCCTAATCCTAATAAAACAGCACCAGTATATATATATTTTGATTTCATGATGATAGTATATCGTTATTATAAAGTAATATCTAAACCAGCCATAAATGTGCGGGCCTGAGGGTAAATACCCATATCAATACCACCGCTTATTTCAGGATCATATCCTTTATAACCTGTTACGGTTACCAGGTTGTTGCTGCTCAGGAATATCCTGACTTTTTTCGCATCAATAGCGTTAAGGATGTTTTTAGGCAGGGTATAACCCACTTGCAAGGTTTTAATACGGAAGTAAGCACCGTTTTGCAGGTAAAAATTTGATGGGTTTTTAAAGTTCTGGTTGCCATCAACATCGCTTAAACGAGGGTAATTACTTGAAGCATTTTGCGGCGTCCAGGCGTTTAAAGCTTCAATAGGATAGTTAGCTGTTGCTATATCCAACCTGCGGTAAGCCTGATAAATTTTATTGCCCCAAACACCCTGACCAAATAATTTAAAATCAAAGTTTTTATAGTTAGCGCTCAGGTTGATACCATAAGTAAACGTAGGCAGCGGATTGCCTAAGAACTGACGGTCGGCCTGTGTAATTTTTCCGTCACCGTCAGTGTCCTGCCATTTAAAATCGCCAGGTTTAGCATCCGGCTGGATCTTTTGGCCATTACGTGTGTAAGAGTCTATTTCGGCTTGTGAATGAAATACGCCTAACTCGCGGAAACCATAAAATTCGCCAAGAGGCTGACCGGTAGTAAAGCGTCCAATTTCATAAGTTGAACTTTGTACGGTACCAATCGGCAGGTAGCTTATCAGGTTACCAACACTTAACACTTCGTTATGGTTGTATGATATATTACCGCCAACATTGTAACTAAATTCGCCTATCTTGTTTGAATAGCCAAGACTTAACTCCACACCTTTGTTTTCCATGGTACCGGTATTGGCCGATGGCTGGTCAGAGAAACCTGCATAGGTTGGAAGCTGCACAGTTTGCAACATATCCTTAGTAAGCTTTTTATAAATGTCAAAAGTTACGTTAAGGTTGTTGAACAATGTAGCGTCAAAACCAATATCAGAGGTTTGAGTTTGCTCCCATTTCAAATCAGGGTTTGGCGGTGCAGCAGGGCTGTAACCAATGTTAACCTGATCGCCAAACACGGCATTACGTCCGCTGGCAACAATGGCAGCGTAACGGAACGGGCCAAGCGCCATTTCATTACCTACTATACCATAAGAAGCACGCAGTTTAAAGAAATCAACAAATGTATTTTTAGGGAACCAATCCTCGCGTGTTACTACATAACCAACTTGCGCTGATGGGAACATTCCGTACACGTGGTTGCTACCAAAACGTGAAGATCCATCACGGCGGATGATACCAGAGAACAGGTATTTCTGATCATAATCATAAGTGATCCTACCAAAAGTTGAAGCCAAAGTGTGTGGCTGAACTGCATCTAAAGCAAGAGACGGGTTAACAAGCCTGTTTGCTGCCGGCAACGAAAAGTTTACAGAAGCATCGGCAAGTGTACTTACTGGCTCGCCTGTAAATACGCCCTGGATACCTGAGGCTGTTGTTTTTTGCGCACTTGTACCAATTAAGGCAGTAAAGTTGTTTTTACCAAACGAGCGAGTGTAAGTAGCTGTATTATCCCAGTTCCAGGTAAGGTTTCTGTTATAGCTGGTAGTTTGGTTAGTTATTGATGAAATTGAGGCCGCATTTAAATAATAAAGTGGCGTAAAGGCATCATCACCATAATATGCTTGCTTAGCGCTTATCTGCGACCGGATCTTCAAACCTTGAATAGGTTCAATTTCGGCAAAAGCACTACCCAACAAATTGGTTGCATCATTATAATTTCCCAAACGGGTTTGTGCGTAGGCCAGCGGGTTAGTAATTTCCTGTGCTACGTAGTTTGAAATACCATATGGTAAACCTTGTCCGTCCCTTACAATACGATTGTTTGGATTAGTGTAAACGTTGGCATTAGGTTGTGAATTTACATCCGTTACTACCGTTGGTGTTAGTGGGTCAAGGTTTAAAGCTGAGCTTAACGGACCGCCAAATACACTATTGGTATTACCAAAGTTTTTATTTTTTGTATAGGCATAGGTGAAGTTTTCACCAACAGTAAGCCATTTTTTCAACTTATAAGTAGTATTAACAGTGAAGTTAAATTTCTTATAGCCAGAAATATCAGGCATGATCACACCTTTTTGATCAAGGTAACCAAACGAAGTGTAATAGGTAACCTTATCAGTTGCACCGCTAATATTCAGGTTATGGTTTTGGATCAAAGCACTGTTGCTAAAGATCTCATCCTGCCAGTTAGTGCCTGTACCTAAAGATGCAGGGTTAGAGAAAATAGCCGCTTTACCGTCGTTAGCTGCAGCTTCGTTTCTTAAAGTAGCATACTGTGAAGCATTAGCAAGTTTCACTTTGCTAACAGGTGACTGGAAACCAACATAACCGTTATAAGAGATTACAGCATCGCCCTTTTTACCTTTTTTGGTAGTAACGATGATTACACCATTTGATGCACGGGAACCGTAAATAGCAGCAGATGCATCTTTCAACACCTCCATTGATTCGATATCGTTAGGGTTGATGTTGTCTAAGCCGCCATTATCAACAGTAACACCATCAATAATGTAAAGCGGATCGCTGTTTAAACGCGAAGTAACACCCCTCACCCTGATCTGCGGTGTTGAACCAGGTGAGCCTGAACTTTGTACCACGCTAACACCGGTTACACGGCCGCGTAAAGCATCGTCAAGACGGGTTACCTGCTGATCCTGCAGATCGCTGGCTTTAACACTGCTGATAGCGCCGGTTACAGTAGTACGTTTTTGCGTACCGTAACCTACAACCACAACCTCGTTAATAGCTTTAACATCTTCGGTTAATACAACGTTGATAACAGTTTGGCTGCCAACAACAATTTCTTGTTTTGCATAACCAATAAACTGTACCACGATAACCGATTGCGGACCGGCAACAGACAGTTTAAAGCCACCGTCGGCACCGGCAGTGATGCCGTTTGTAGTGCCCTTTTCTGTAATGGTAGCACCCGGAACAGGCAAGCCTGTGTTATCGGTAACCTTACCGGTAATGGTAACGTTAGCTTCGGCCTGCTCGGTAATTACAACCCCAGGCTCGGTAGCGTTAACAGCTGGTGTGTTAGCAACCTTTTTTTCAAGCACTATCCTGTCGTTCATTACATCGTAATTGATGCCGTTGCTTTTAAACACCTGGTCAAGTACGGTTTTTAATGTTTCATTATTTACATCTAATGAAAAGTGCTTATCAGCATCCAGTGAGCTGGCGCTGTAAATAAACTTTACATTGTTGTTTTTTTGAAGGTACTGCAAAGCCTCCAGCATAGTTGTGTTGCTGAGCGTAACATTTACCTTTTTGTTAAGTATACCCTGCGCTTTAATTGGGCTTGAATAAGCAATGCTGCTTACCATTATTGCTATCAGGATCTGGCTAAAAGTGATCTTCATGATTTTACCCCATGGAATGGGCCTTCGTAAACGAAAATTCATATATTTGTTATGTTTCTTTGTTAAAAATGAGACAATTAATAGCCCGCACACCTCCTTGAGGTGTTCTTAGCGGAACGGGCTTTTGATCCTTAAAACTTAGGGGTGCTCGTAACACTTCTAAGTTTTTTTTTGCAGATCATTTCGGAGTTGTTTTGCTTTCTTCTTTAGGTTTGTAGTTTTTTGTACATCTTATAATTTTGAGTGTTTAATATGGTTGGTTATTTTAGTTCTATATGGTTGTTCACGATAGTGTAATCAATATTCAGCGATTTTTTAAGCGCGTCAAGCACATCCGGTAAATTAAAACCTTCAAAATCGGCATTCAGGATATAGTGGTTCAGCTTCTCGCTGCTAACTTTTATTTTTAGGTTATAGCTTGAATCAAGCACGGGTATAATATCCTTAAGAGGCTTATTATCAAACACCAAACGGGTTCGCTGATACTGTTTTACCGCTGATTTTTCTTCAACAGCCTGTGCAGTTAGCGTATGTTTATCATTCAGATAAACCGCCTTTTGATGCGGATAGATCATCACTTCATCTTTAGTGAGTTTTGTTGTGATGGTATTGGTTTTACCATTAACCTTGGCACTCACCGAAACTTTACCGGTTAATACAGATACATCGGCTACATTGCTTTGTTCATTATCCCGCACCATGAAACTGGTACCCCAAACTTTGGTAACTATTGAGCGGCTGCTGATAATAAAAGGACGCTGAGGATTTTTAGTTACCTCAAAAAAGCACTCTCCAGATATGCTTACCAGCCTCGAATCGGCAGCAAACACATTGGGATAGCTGATTTTTGCTGATGGGTTTAGCCAAACAGCGCTGCTATCGGGCAGGGTAACTTTGTAAATATGACCGGTATTATTGGTAATGTTAAACAGGCGTACATCACTTACCGGTGTTACAGCAAGTTGTTGCTCTTTTGATTTTTTGGTATAAATAACAGCAACAGCAGACAGGGCAAAAACAACAGCGGCAACAGCAGCAGCGGCATACCACCTGCGGAACGACACAATCTTTGGTTGCTCCTGGGGTTGCTCCGGCTGCACAAGGTTAAGGTTACTGATAATACTGAAATAGATATTTTCTTCCAGTTGCTTTTCTTCGGCAGGCGATAAATCCGAAACATGATCTTTTTCATGCTCAAAACTGAAATACCATTGCCTCACCAAAGCTATTTCGGCTTCAGTACAATCACCTTTAATGTATTTCTCGAGCAAATCTACGCGTATAGGTTCTTTCATGAAAAGAATATAATTCCGGTTTATAATTTACATGACGTATGGAGCATAGTGTACCCCCTACACCGTTGTGATATTTTTTTTTAAAAAATATCACAACGGTGTTATTGCATTGTTTAATACAGAAAAACAGGGTCTTACAATTTCAATTTTATACCACCGTTAACCACAAAACCATCTAAAGGCGCATAAATATCTTTAAATACCGGATCGCTAATGCTCCCGGTATATATGGGGCCAAACTTGGTTTGGCGGGTATCTGTCAGGTTCTCAAAGTTTACAAACAGCGAAAAATGCTTCCACATCTTCTCGGCCATAAAACCGGCTGTCCAATATCCCCTGCCTGCAGAGCCATCATTCAATTGCTGCGGACTGAAATAATAAGCTTCGGCCCCGAGTTTTAGCTTGTCTTCTATTTCGTAAACCAATACGTTATTAAGCCTGTTACGTGATACCAGCGGATAATTAACTATGTTATTGCCTGTGTGTTGGGTTACATCTGCCAGGGTATAACCAATAAACAGCTTAAAATTGTTATAAGTTAGTTTAACATTTGTTTCAATACCTTTGGTATTCAAATCACCGGGGGGCTGCAGGTATTGCAAATTGCCATCAGCAAGTGTGGTTAGCAATATGGGCTTCTCGATACGGGTATAAAAGAAAAGCTGGTTAATGCTCAGGCTCATCAAATTATCAAACAAACCCGTTTTATAAGTAATATCATAATTAGCACCGTATGAACGCTCGGCCTTGGTATTGGCTACGTCAATAGGCAATACGTTCCTGAATTCAATACGCTCAGCATCCTCGGTAAATACGGTTGGAGCTTTGTAACCAAGGCCACCGCCCAGGCGGGTCGAAAAATGAGTGTTTATCTTATACAAGCCAGAAATCCTTGGTAATAAAAAGAATCCGTACTTATTATGGTAGTCCCCCCTCAGGCCCGACTCTAAGGTGAAGCTTCCGGTGGCATTCCAGGTGTTTTGTACAAAAGCCCCAATGGTATTGTAATTGTAGCTTCGCAAAGCAAAAGCGCTGTTTCTATTTTCGGTAAACTTATCGGTAAGATAATTTAAACCGGCAACCCAATCGATTTTGCTGCTGTTAAACGCATAATTGGCTTCGCTGTAGGATGAAACCTGCGAACCCGAAAACTTATATGCGGGCAGGTTAATACTGCGGTCAAAATAACTTACACTGTTTTTAACTGTGATCTTTTCATGATCGTTAATACTATGGTCAAGCTCCAGTTGCGAGCTGTAACGCCCAGTTTTATTTTCTTCAAAATATGAATGCAGTGCGTCTCCGTGGCCCTGCAGGTATTGCATGTCGCCGCCAATCCTGTTTTCGATAGTTGAGTTTATACCGGCTATCAGCTTTGTACGATCATTCAAGTAAAAAAACAATTTGGGATTAAAAGTATAGCGGTTAAACCGGGGAATGGCCGACAAGCCAATATCTGAAGGGTCATACGCCGTGCCGTGGTTGTAAGCTGCATAAACAGTTACTCCTGTTTTGCTAAACTTTTCCGAATAAAATCCGCTGGCGTCGAGCCCCAAAGCCGATGTGCCGTTTAACAGGAAATTTAACTGCCTTTCATTGGTTGGGGTTTTAGATACCAGGTTTACCAAACCGGCAATAGCGCCGCCGCCATAAAGCGTTGACGATGAACCTTTAATAACCTCCACCTGCTTCAGATCAAGCGGGGCTATCTGCAACAGGCCAAGTCCTCCCGAAAAACCGGAATATAGCGGAAAGCCATCACGGATTATCTGTGTGTATTTGCCATCCAGTCCCTGTATCCTGATACTTGAATTACCACTTGTAGCCGAGGTTTGCTGTGTTTGGATACCGGTGCTTTCGGCCAGCATCATGCGGATATCGCCGGGTTTCATATTCCCTTTCTCATCCAGCTCCTCGCCCGAGATCACTTCAACCCTTGTAGGGATGTTTGCGATGGTACGGCTGCTCCGGGTTGCGCCAATCACAACCTCGGCCAGGTTTTCTCCATCTTCTTTTTCGGGCTTTAAAAAAACAACCAAAGGTGCCGACCCGCTTAAGGGAAAAATAACGGTATCTGTCCGGGTTTCATACCCGATAAAACTATAACGAACAATTTGTTTACCATCCGGAACATCGTTAATGATGACCATTCCGTTAGTATCGGCAGCCGCACCTTTAGTTGTCCCGGTTACTAAAGCGGTAGCGCCGGTTAGCGGTTCTTTTGTTTTACCATCTTTAATAATGGCTTTAAATGTATTTTGAGCAAATGTTATGGTATTATAAAGCAGTGCTATAAAAAGCACAATGAGTTTTTTCATGATGTTGTTATAATTAAGTAAATACAAAAATGAGCCGGGTGGCCTGGTATCAACTTAATTTAGGGGGCAACCAGATAGAGGAAGAAATTTTGATAATACGGGGTTGACGATAAACAGCATATTCGTTAGTTACACTTTCCATAACCAACGGTAAACTAATAACTACAACTTTGCCGGTTACGAAGCCAACGCATGCTCCACATGTAAAAAAGGGCGAGCAACCAAAACACTCCTTTTGATCAGGTACCTGTTTACTTGCCTTCTCTTTGTTTATGGCAACACAGTCGTTATCCTTACAGCATGGTCTCGCCGAAAGAACAATAACGTATAAAGACAAAATGAAACAAATAATTTTCACACGCCAAAGCTATTTAATTATTGCCGGCTTTTGAAAATGATTTATAAAAAACGATATTAAAGTTTGTGCAGCAACGCAGCTATTACCCAAAGCATGTGGTGGCTTAGGCCTAAACGCAATCGTTTAAGTGCCTTGGTAATTTGGTTTTCAACCGTTTTTTCCGAAATTCCCAATTGCATGGCAATCTCCTTATTGGTTTTAAACTCCTTACGGCTTAGCTCAAAAACCGAGCGGCATTTATCAGGAAGATGACTTATTTCAGTTTCAAGGGTATGGGTAAGATCGCGCAGCATGATCGTGTCTTCGGTTCCGGTATCGGTTTCGGTACTTAATAATTTAAGCGCCTCGGTATGTTTTGCGCGGATAGTTTGCTTACGATATTGATCCACCACCTGGTTTAAAACTGCAAGGTGCAGGTAACCGCCGATTGTAGTATTAATTTGCAGTGTATGCCTTTTATGCCAGAGGTTTGAAAATATCTCCTGAACAACCTCTTCGCAAAGTTCTTTATTTTTTAAACGTTTATAAGCGTCACCATAAAGCTTTTTCCAGTATCGCTGGTAGATCTCCCTGAATGCACTAAGCTTATCCTGCTGTAGCAACCCCAACAAATCCTCCTCAGTCAGCCTGGTAAAATCGTTCATTTGTTAAATAACGTGGCAATTAATGTTAAATGATCAGCAAAACTCAAAATAATTAAGGCAACTATCAAGTCATCAATTGTAATACTTTTAACATAAACCCTTATTATGCTGCTTTGACACAATGATATAATAAAGCTGTAATGTTGATTTTACAGTATATAAGGAGGGATTTTATCCCGAGATATCTCAATTTCAGGCCCATTTATATTGACCAAAAATTGACACAAAATAATATTTTTTGCTGCCGGACGGGGTAAAATATCGTTATGAAGAACAGGGAGGTATGATTTATTATAATATATCTGATAAACGAAATTCTGAATGGAGGTGTTTATTGTGTAATTTAATTGGGGAGTGATTTTAATAGATACTCGCTTATTTAAAACTAAGGTAATGGCGTTGCCTGCGGCCCGGGCTATCCGCTCCGGTCAGTACCCGCTCCTACCCCTTGCGCTATCTGAACCAGGGTTTACAGAATTAAACGCTAATTCAATTTATTCTCCAATTCGCTAAATTCAGAAATCAATTAAAACCCACACAGCGGCCACACCACCAACTTGATAAACTGCGCGTGAAACAATAAAGGCATAGGTACTACCAGCCAAAAGAAAACCCATAACCTTGCCAGCACCGGATGTTTCAGAAATGCTGCATTGCGGCTGATCAGCCTCTTCTCAATCAATAACACAACACCCTGAATAACAAAATACAGCATAGGTAAACCATAGCCACCGTTAACGGGAACACTTAAGGCCAGCTCGTGCAACAAGCCCGAAAATAAAAACGCTACAGCCAAAGCACCGGCCTTACCTATTTTACCCCGAAGCGGACGAAAAATAGCTATTGTGGTCATTTCAATAAAAGCAAGGTTCCAGCGTTTACCCCAAAATTCGGTAAGGGTCATGGATTTAGCAGGCTGCCTGAACAGGTAATACGTATTAACGCCCATTAAGCGCCATTGCCCTGCCCCTATGCTCAGTAATCCAAAATGTAATATCAGGCTCAAAGCCACCAGCAATAAAGGGCTTACCAAAAAATAAGCTAAGCCTGCATCAAAACGCAATGCCACTATACCGTGCGCAAGTAAAATAAGCATTAAACCACCTATAACCCTGCTGATGCCAAACCTGATCATAGCCCAGGCATTCGGCAAGGCCTGCTGTCCAAGTGTTTCAAAGGGTTGCGCCCGCATGCCCGCCCAGCCTGCTGCAAAGGCAAGCCATGGTATAAATTTAAGCTTATGGTTTTTACCGCTATAATCAACAGTTGCGGTGATCACTTTCATGCAAGTAAAAGTGGTTGCAATAATACCCAGCATTTTAAACACCGGATGGGCGTGAATAAAAATATAATATATGGCAGGTATTACCGGTAACATCACTAACCATGCCGGCCAAATCATTTCGCGTTTTACAAACACATAGCCCAACAACACCAATAACAGGTTAATTGCCGCGAAGCAGGTTATCTGAAATAATACGATGCCCATAACCTAATTATGAATATAATTGAAATACGCAGCCCAGCTGTACAAAATACTCAGGATAACGAAAAGCGTAACAAGTGCTACTTCACCCAGCTTCGGCCAAAACCCTTTCGGAAAGGCCTGCCTATCGAAATAAAAGAATTGGATCAATACCCTCGAGATCCAGTAAACAGCAATAAATCCGGTAAGCAATAAGGCAAGCCGTGCCCCGTCAACTAATTCTTTATAACAAAATACTGAAACGAGGCCAAAACACAGGTTAATGACCAGAATGTATGCAGCATACGTCCAAAACATTTGTTTAATGAGGATTTGAACTTTTGCTAACTCGCCGCGCCAGTTAAGGATACGAGGAATAGCAAGGCTCCCTACCACCAAAGCGATTTGAGCGAGACCAGCAACACGGATAAACGCTTGAATGTTCATAATGAACAAATATACCTATTTTATTGAACTTTCAAAAAATACTGAAATATAAATAAAACAAATAAAGTTAACCACCATGAGTAAATTTTGTTTGCGCATAAACGATCGCATCCCAGATGACAACTGATACATAGCTGATAAATACCCGCAATTTATATAAGCGCACAAAGCCGCGAAGGCGCTAAGAAAAACCTTCGCGGCTTAGCGCCTTTGCGTGAATACAATACGCTGATGAGCATTTTAAACAGACTAATAATCAAATACTTAAAGATAAACTGATAGCAACCTATCGAATGGTTGCGCGCAGAGGCACCATAGTCGTTAACTTAAGGCAAAAAAACTCTTAAAAAAGCGTGGGATTGTGCGATTCCCCTCTCGAGAGGGGTGGAGGGATGTGTTATTCTATGTGCGGCTTATCGCTTATATAACACACCCCTGCTACCACTCATTCCACCGCTCCCCCTCTCGAGAGGGGATTTTAAAAGGCGTACGCCAAATTACTCTCTTAAGTTAACGGCTATGGCAGAGGCGCACCTATGACATAATTAAAAGCCACCGTCATGTTGGCCTTGCTTTAACACCTCACTTGCTTCAACACCTCACCTGCAAAGCAAAGCGGGCTGCCTGCCCTGTGGGATGCCGGAATCAATTCGGCACAACGCAGACTTTAAAAACCGAATGCTATTTTCCCACTACCAAACTCACGTAACTTGTAGCTTCTACTTTAAACTTAGCCACGCCGTTACTTATCGCAACCGGGGTTTTCTCCATTTGATGCCCTTTATCTGTCAAATACAACACACCTCTCTTTACTGTTTGAGGTAAACCGCTGAGGGTAACCAGCCTTGTTGCACCATTATTTACTATGTGCACAACATAGGTATGTTTGCCGTTGTTTCCGAGGGCTGCCACCGAAAGGTATTTGCCATTGTTGCTGATAGGCATGGCGTAAACATCCTCGGGTGTGGAGGCTAATTGCTTAAGGTTCCAAAAGCGCTGGGTTGGTGCTAATGGTGCATTGCTACCGAAAATTCCGCCACCGATAAGAGGCGAATAATCGGCAGTGAGTTGCCATTGCAGTATGGTAAGCGGCTGGCAGATGGCCAGCAGGCGGGTATACAGGTTAATTTCTTCAAGGGCGTAGGTCTGTTCTTCAAAAATAGCCGGGTAGTTCCATGCCGCAGCATCAATGCTTCCCTCGCCTACTATGAGCGTTACATTCATCTTTTTAGCAGCATCGGCCCATTTTTGCAGTATCGGCGTTTCCCATCCCCGCCACGAATGGAAGGAAATAGCACCGATATATTGACGTGCAGCCGGGTCGGCCATGGCCGGGTAAATAAATTCGTAGGTAGTGGCATCAGAGTTATCACCCAACAACAATTTGGTTTTTAATCCTCTTGATACAAAATAAGCGCCGAGGCCTTTGATCAGATCGGCATGTTGCAAGCCGGTTTGACGGATGTTGATACCCAGATCCGACTCATTAAACGAAAAAAGTTTCACATCAACACCATAGGCATCATGCAGGTAAACAATATAATCGGCAATGGATTTATAAACAGCATCGATATTATTGTAATTGAGCGGGTTGCCCCAGGGTTCACCAGGCTGGTGCCTGAACCTGGCTTTACCCTCAATGGCCCAATCAGGTGCCGACCATGCCGTCAGGATCACCGGGATATTCATTTTACTTAAGCGTTGCGCCATTTCCATGGCTTTTTGAACTGCGGGGTGCAGCTTGTTGTGTTTTGCGTTTTCGGTTGGATCATTATCTTTTTCGGGCTGCCAAAAGCGCCAGGGCATTTCAACCCGGCTCCAGGCAACGCGCAAATTATTCAGACTGTAGTCAATCACCTGCGGATCGGTTTTGGGATTCTGGATCCTGAAATTACCACCGAAACCGGCAAAGAGCCTTCCGCTTTGCAGTGTGTTGATTTTCAAAGCAACCGGCGCATTATCAATTTTGCCCGATGCTGCAAGGTTATATGTTTTAACAATGCCCTGTCCCTTTTTGATATCCCCTTGCGCAATGGGCAGGTACAGCAGGTAATCACCTTTGTGCAATTTACCGGTATCTGCCTGCAGCGATACTTCCGTTGCTTCATCTAACGTGAGTTTAAGCGAGCGGTTCAATGACTTTATTTCGACAGATTGCGTGTTGCCGTTAAGATATTCATTTCCCGTGTTAGCTTTCAAGGTATTCGGGTTAACCCAACCCTTATCTACCTTTATCAAAGCGCCGGTATAATCCCCTTTGGGAATCCGCACCACAAAATAAACACCAGTAAGCGCAGTATCAGCGTGGGGTATAAAATTAACAGTCACAATGGCACTGCCTGATTCTCCATCGGCTACCCGCTCATTAAAATAAAGGCTATCAATCCGGGTTGTAACCAATTGTGTTTTACCTTCCCGATGGTATTTGGGCGTTTGCTCTTCTTTGGCTGTAGCGTGCAGCTTCTTCCAATCTTTACCGGCAACCCGCAAACTGGTTTCAAACTCAAACAGCTGTCCTTTTACCCGGATACCGGTGATATTACCCCAGGGCTCAACTTCTGTTTGTGCAGATACCTCCCGGGCAAAAAGTCCAAGAAAAAACAAAACCAATAACAGGTTTTTATAATTGATGATCGATTTATTTACCTGTACCATTACTGAAGAGTTGTTGTTTTTAATTTAGATCATTTACTCAAAACCGACTGATTCCCGGCCAAATCAATAGCTTGCACAGTCAACTTACCTTTTACTTCTTTACCAGCCATAAAATAATTAAGTGGTGTAAAACCTATTCGTTTACCGTTGCTGTAAATATTATACCCCAGCACCCGCTTATTATCGGTTGAAGCCTGCCATGTTAAAGTACCGGTAGCTTTAACAAATTTCACCTTTTTCGGTGCAATAGGCGGTATTTTATCAGGATCAAGCTGCATAACGCAATTCATCAACGCACGGAAGGTGTGGTAAGTGCCTTTCCAGATCTGCCCTTTTAGGGCTGTTTTATATTGAGGTTGCTTATCTATACCACCCTGGTACCAGTCGCCATGTTCATGGTCAATGAGGTATGTTTGCGTGTACTGCCAAAGGGTTTTAAATTTATCAAAGTATTGGTGCTTATCCTGCGGGTATTTAGCGGCCATGATGAGCAGTGTATTAAGTCCCTCGGCTTGCGCCCACCAGTTCTTGGTATCCTCGGTAATGGTAAGGCCGGGTTTATCTTTAAAATAATAACCCTCGTCATAAAAACCGCCGACTTTATTGTCCCAACCGTTATCCAGTGCATCGTCGACCATCTTTTTGCCGACCTGCAAGGTTTTAGCATCATCCTCTATACCTAAAGCATGTGAAGCTTCAAGCATCAGGTAAGCAGTCTCCACATTATGACCATACGAAATATGATCAAGACTATGGTGCTGCTTATAAACCGCCAAACTCGAATCGCGATAGGAAACCGGTGTCCAATCCGGTTGAAAAAACAGGATGAGGTTACCCTTATCGTTTGTGATCTTATCACGCACCAGCAGCAACATTTCTTGTAAACGGGTTTTGAGCAGTTTATCTGGCCATACACCATAAAGCTCGGTAAACGATTCCAGCAGGTGAATGGATGAATTTTGATCTTTATAACCGGTTTCCGCAGTTGATTTTATGGTTGCATCTCTTACAATAGGTGTGCCGTCGCGTTGCATGTGCTGGTAGTAACCTTTATAAACCGGGTCGTGCGCGTGTTTCTCCAGCCACCAAAAACCTTGCTTAGCCAGGTTTAATGCGCTGGTATCGCCCGATGCCTGGTAATAAGCAGCAAGCGCGTAAATGGCGAAGGAATTGCCGTATGCTTCCTTAGGCGCAAAACCACGCTGTTTCGGGTTGCCTTGTTTATCCGTAAAAATGTAAAAGCCGCCGTACTGCTTATCCCAAAGTTTATCCCGTAAAAACTCAAAGCCGTGGCGGGCCCCTTTCATGTAATATTTTTTCCCGGGGAAAAGCTCCGCGGCCTTACTGTTGCTCCAAACATGGCGCGCCTGGGTCACAATCATTTTATCCTGGTTACCGGTGGGTTTAAAATCAAAAGTAAATGTGCTCAAAAAGCCACCATCGGCAGTATCAATAGCCGCGGGGTACCAGGGTTTAAGCAGTTCATCAACCATTGATTTTTGCATTTCATGGGCTATCTCCTGCTTTTCGCTCTTACCGTTTTGAGCAAATACTATAGATGCGGTACCTATCAAGGCCGAAAGTAAACTGATCTTCAATTTCATAAGCTTACTTTTTATTTAAAACATGATCGGCCGCCAAAACGAGGAACAGGTAATCGGTTGTGCCGCCACCTAAAACGTATTCGCCCTGCTGCCACAGGTACGGCCAGTTAAGCAATTCAGGAAAGTCCGGGCGAATAAGCGCCGTACCGGAGGTGATACCGCCAGGAATATACGAGCGATCTGCCCGGTTAAAGCCGTAAGCTGTAGTCATTGATCTTGAACCTACGCCAGACACAAACGAAGCAGTGTTAGAGCCTGGATGACAGCCCAGCACAAAATCAATGGCATGAAGCATATAGGTATCGCTGAAAACGGACGGGAAACCGGCATATAAAAAGTATTGTTTATACCCAAAATTCTGAATGCCCCACCCTGCTCCCCAAATATTGGGTTCGTACGGTACACCATAAGGAGTTTTGGTTCCTTCCTGCTGAATTTTTGCGTACAGTTTTTTCACAGCTTCGGTTATTTTATTATGATAGCTTACATCGCTGATCAACCCCATGGCACGGCCAACCAGCCAACCAGTGTTATCAATGCTGTTAGCTATTGCATCGGTATTGTTAACCAAATAATCGGCATAGGTTTTATCTTTGGTAGTGATCAATAATTCGACGGCTAATGCTACACGATGAGATAATTTTTGATCGGCTGTATTTTTCCAAACCTCCTGTGCTATCTGCAGGCACTGTGTGGCAAGTGTATCGTTATAGCCCTTCATCACGCGGCTGGCGGCGGCCAACGCTGCGGCAGTCTCTAATGAACGGCCAGGGTTGTCCTCCGTAAATACCCATCGATCATCAGCCGCGGCAGGGGTTTTCAATACCGGATCGGTGTTGGCGGCGTTAGTTACAAAAGGCTTGTTATCGGTGATATTGGCGGCATCGCCCAAAATGGTGTATTGCCTGATTGTTGGTTCGATAACACCGCGGTAAAAGCGGCCCATAGCCTGGTAGCCGCCTGTTATTGCCAGCAAACCATGTTCAATCTGCTGCAGCATATCCGGCTTGCCATCGGGCTGGTGAATCTCTACAATATGGTTTTTTTGGTCGATGGTGGTGTTATCATACTTCACATCAAAAGCCTCATAAGCTAATGTAAGTCCATGCACCGTTTCGGCCTGCGATTCAACTCTCAGGTCAAAATCACCTGCATCATGCCAGGCACCGCGGTCAAGGAAAGGCACATTATCGCCCGGTTTATATTTGTTAAGCGTGCTGTGCCCTTGAATATATCCATCAAAATGGTTAGAATCAATTGGGGCCATCCGGGCATCATCCATATGGCACAGCCCATGCCATACACGGTATTTTTCATTAACGCGCATGTGGCACATTTGTATCGGCAAAAAATAGGAAAGCGTTGGCTGCCACACATCATTCTTAAATACATCGGTGCTGATCTGGAAGGGCTCCGTTTGATAACCGCCATATTTTACCACATACATACCCGGTTTGGTGATCTTTGTAAAATCAAATTGCAGGTAATGGTATCTCAAAAAATCGCCCCAATTGTTGGGTGTAGCCGTTAAGGCCGATGTAAGGCCACCGTTTTCATTTACCCTTAGCAGCGATACCGGCAATACTTTCTTATCATTTTTATCCAGTTCAATTACCGCTATTTTTTGCTGTGCCGGATGATAACCAACCTGCGATACCTGTATTACGGGCTCCGATTGCCAGCCGTTTACCGCATTTGGTGTTACCAGCCACTCTATCGCATTTTTTGAGGCACCCTTGGCAACCAATGAGCGTACCACAAACCAGCCGTTGTTGTGCTTAGCCCGGCCATCAAGCAGTTGCAGGTTACCGCCTGACAGGTTTTCGATGGTCATGCGCTGCAGGTCGGCTTCGGGTACAATGGTAAGCTTTTTGCCTTCGGCCATGGGCATTACCTGGGTTTCGCCCTCCTTATCAGTATAAGTTTGTCCGTTGGCTTGTTGAGGGAAGATACCGAACTGCTTATCCATATAATATGATTTACCAAACAGGATGCCAGGGAATAGTTCCAGGTTAAAACCAATCTTACCGATCCAGTTATCAGGCAGGGGCTTATCTAAATCAACAATGATCCTGAATGCTTTACCTGCTGGCACCACACGGATATTATAAGCAAAATTCAGGTCGGGATAAATAATGGGATTGAAGCCGTGACGGTTCATATCCGGGTTTGGAAACTCCATGCGCACACTTACCTCACCAGTAGTTTTGTTTACCACCCGCTTGCCAACTTTTGGTATGGGCGACCATTGGCCCGGAGTAGGTTCAAGCCTGATATCGCCATTGGTTGCCACGCGCTGCCCATTTTGGATAATGCCTACCCCACCCTGGTGCCCTTCGGGATAAAAATCATGGGCAAGCATCACATTTACGCCCTTATATTCAAGATACTCCTGCGCGTTCAATTTCATTAAATTGCCGGCAGGTTTGACCTGGGCATGCAAAAAGTGCGGAAATAAAAAGCAGGCAGCAACAATGGCAACGAAGGTAAATTTAGCTCTCATGTGGATAATGGTTAACCGGTAATATGCAATAAGATTTTTGCACGGCTAAAAGTAACGCTGCGGCAACTGCGTGGTATAATGATATATTAACCTTTTGTTGCTGATTTTATACGGCAACAACCATTTTACATTTAAAACTCCCCGTTTTTAAAGCCATCAAATACCACCACAAGCAACTAATTACCAATTAATTAAAAATAAAAATACCTGCCATTGGGTATTCATTTTGTTCATTAATTAATTAAATTTGATTACCGATTAATACCTGTGTGCCAAAAAAGGGATCAAAGAGTAGGCAACAATCACTAAACCAATGGCCTTATTATTATTTTTTGCTGTAATAGTTTTATTGCAGCTGCTACGTCAGCTTTTTAAAAAACAGCTTTTTAAATTAGCAACGGGTGCATGTTTGCTTATAATTCCGATAGGTGCAAGCGCCCAAACGGGAGCGGGCGACAGCGTAAAAACAGCTATCCCTAAAATAGATTCTGCTGCTAAAACCACCCTCCTCCCCGATTCAATAATAAGCATAACCAATTTAAGCGGACGAAAAGATTCGGCCCGCCTTAACGAGATCTTAGCTATCAGGATAAAAACCAAGCTTCCTATTGACTCCTTTAAAACGCTTTATATAGATGATATAAAAGTGGGTGAAACAGCTTTTTGGAGCAGTAACGACTATGAAAAGATAATTTATTTTAAAATAGACGAATCGGTACAAAACCTTGCCGTTCAGTTTTTGGCCAGTAAATCTATCGATAAAGCACGTATCCCGGTGTATCTTTCTGTGGGTTATTCGGGCGGCTATATAACCAAAGGCCTGATCAAAACACAACTTGAGGTTAAACAAAAAATAAGCAGGGTTTGGGTATGGATTATAGCAGTTGTGATGGGCGGGTTCCTGGCAATGGGCTTCAAGAACAATATTTTAAAGGACGACAGTAATTTATACTACAGCCTAAGCCGCACACAGCTTTTGTACTGGACGGTGATTTTCTCCCTTTCATATCTATATATATGTAATGAAACCGGGGCGCTGCCCGATATTCCGGGATCATTGCTGGCCATTTTGGGCATTAGCGCTGCCACCATGGCTACAGGTAAGGTTATTGAAAACGACCAGAAAACCAAAACTGATATTGACCCTAAAGCGCATAGCGAAGGCTTTTTTCACGATATCCTGTCTGACAGGAGCAGCATCAATATCCAACGCCTTCAAAACGTGCTGTTCAATGTTTTATTTGGTTTGATCTTTATACAAAAAACGGTGTCATCAAATTTACTGCCCGATTTTGATAACAATATTTTACTGATGATGGGTATAAGTGCAGGCACCTACGCCGGGTTAAAAGCCACCGAACCTACCAAAGACCAGCCTACCGAGCAACATGACTCAACCACTATTGGAAATGAAAGACCAGCCGATACATCCAATGGAGGCGACAATAAAGAGGGGACCGATAAAACAAAATAAGCAAAGCATTTTAACACAAAACAGGCATAAACCCGGTATCATATACAATGATAAACCGGGTTTATGCCTGCTATTAAAATTCAGGTTTATGCAGGGTTAGCTTTGCACTACAACGGTTGGGTCCCAGTAGTAGTAACCAAACAGTACCGGGTTGGCAACATCTCTTTGGCGTACATAAAGTGCAAATTGAACGTTGTATTGTTCTGTGCCTCTTTTAACCACAGTAGCCTGGTTAAACCAAAAATTCTGATCGGAGAAACCAACAGGCAGTGCAGTGCCATCGGCAGGCAAAATACCTGAGCGATTATATACGCTGAAAGTTTCGCCGCTAAATACTACATCCTGAGCATACCATGCTAATTTGTAAATCACTACAGAAGAGTCAAAATTACCATACTCCGATACTGCATACCAGCGTATAATATCACCCACATCAGCTTTAATGCTCAAGTCGGGGGTGCCCGAGCCGGTAATGGTATTGCCACGGGTTGCAACCATGTACATATAATTGTGGGGCAGGCCGGTAGGATTGTTAGGATCCTGGCTTGGATTTGGATAATCGGTAGTAATTGCATCGGTATCAATCACTACCTGGATGTTGATGATCTCTTGTGAGGTAGAGAGAAATTCACTGTTAATTGCCATGACTAAAAGGGTTATTAGGATAAATAAATGCCCCTACTCTTTAAAGGATTTTCGGGTTAGCTCCTTTGCTTAAAGCGAAAAAGACCGAAGCGCTTCTTAACCGGTTTTCCTTTTTCGTTTATCACAATACAAACCTCCGCTTATTTAAACCGCCTTATTAGAGATAAAATACCGTATAAATAAAATAAGTATTTATACGTAGCTAAACCATAAAAATACCCTTTCACACAATTTCACACATCCTAACTTTGAATCATAAGAAAATCAACACAAAATCAAAGAAACCAACAATTAAAGTTGAGAAAAAATTTCACATTAGTATAAATAATTTCTCACATATATAATTTATATTATATACATAAAATACAAATAATACAACCTATATTACCCACATATTAACCTATAATATCATGAAAAAACGACCCCTTAATTTTTCCCGGCCGCTTGTAGCCCTAAGCTTCATTTGCTCGTTGTTAGCCATGACATCATGCAAGCAGGCTACCAAATTTGCCCAGTTAAAGTACACAGCCGCTCAGGTTAACTATTGGCTGGACTCATCAACAACCGATAGTTTCATTTTTCAGTTTTATAGTCCCCGGGTTGATGATGTTAAAAAACCATATCAGCTTGTATCTTATATTCTTGATACCGCAGGAAACTACCTTAACCCGCTGCATCCCGATACATTAGCTATCGCCAAAGACACCGTGGTTAACTTGACAGGGCCGGTGGTTTTAGGTAATACCTATCTTACTAAAAAAGCAATAATAGCTGTAATATCTACCGACAGCGGAAAAAAACGCGTTTACGACTACCTGGTTTTTACCCCCAAGATAATGAGTTCAAACCAGCACCTTGTTTACGCAATAGGCCTGGTTAAAGATGGTAAGCTCATTAATTACGCCGATTCAGACACCAAGGATATCGATTCAAATCCTTCACCTCCGGCAAAAATGTAATGGCGATAAAAAAATTGCTGCAAAGTGGAACAGCTTATTGAAGGCATATCTGACTGGTCGGAGGTTTGGGCACTGCTCATTCCCCTGGCCATTCTTTATTTAAAGAAAAAGCAGCCGGCTTTTATTAAACCGGTGGCTACCTATTTATGGGCAGCGCTGATAATTAATGTAACTATTGATGTAGTATGGAAACTTAAAACGGTATTACCGCGTCCTTATAACACAAATAATTACTTATATAATGTTCACTCTATAATCAGGCTGTTACTGTTCAGCTCTTTTTTTATAAAACTCAATCAGCAGTTTTTATCAAAAACAAAAAGGATAGCGCCATATATCTTTTTAGGGTTTGCACTTATCAATTTCAGTTTTTATCAAAACTTTTTTGATTACGGGCAGCTAAGTAGCAGGTTGCTATCATTTGAGGCAATAATTATGATGTTTTATTGTATGCAGTACTACCTGTTTAAGATAACCGAAGATGAAGAACCGGGAAAAAAACAGCCCGATTTTTGGATAGTTACCGGGCTGGGTATTTATTATACGATAAACTTTTTTATCTTTCTGCTATACAATGAACTCACCGTACGCCTGCATAATTTTGCCATAAGCCTGTGGAACATCCACAATTTCACGTATACCATTTTATGTGTATTTATAGCGAAGGGGTTATATGAAACAAACGAATGACGATATCAGGCTCCTGCTTTTTATGGGCATTGCGGTTATGCTTTCTTTATTCGCGAGTATATTGCTCATTTTTATATTTTTTCAGCGTAAGAAATACCAGTACCAGCAAAAGATACAAAAGCTACATCAAACCCAGCAAAACCAACTGATTGAAGCGGCAGTACGCAGCGAGGAAACAGAACGGCATCGAATAGCCGAAGAACTGCATGATGAGGTAGGTGCCATTCTATCGGCCTCGAAACTGCATTTACAGGGTGTAAAAATTAATGTTATTGATAAAAATAACGAGCCGAGATATGAAAAGGGGCAGGAGCTGCTTGATATGGCCATTAAACAGGTGCGCGGCATTTCGCACAACCTTCATTCAAGCATTCTGAAAGAGTTTGGACTAAACGAAGCCATCAGGCATTTTACCGAAAAAATTGCCAATAACGACCTCATATTTATCACTACTGATCTTGATGATTCATACACTGCCCAAACCAATGAAAATGATATCAGCATATACCGCATGGTGCAAGAGCTGATGAACAATATACTTAAACATGCAAGGCCGCAAAAAATACATATTACATCGGTTTACAACAAGCGCGCTTTAAACATCAGCATTTTTCATAATGGCCACGGGCTAAGCCATGCACAATACGAAGAGTTAAAATTCAACAAACAGGGGCTTGGCCTGAAGGCTATTCAAACCCGTATTATTTTACTGAAAGGCGAGGTATCGTTTAATTACAAACCCGAAGGATATTATATTAACATCAGTATACCCCGGGCTATTACCATTTAACCACAATAACAACTCAAAAACAAGGCGATGAAACCTATTAAAATTGCCATAGCCGATGATTATACCATTTATAGGGACGGGCTGAAAATTGGCCTTACCCAGGATGAAAACCTGGAAGTGATGCTTGAAGCTGCAGATGGCGAAGACCTGTTAAAGGGCGTTGAGGCCAATAGGCCAGATGTGATTATCATGGATCTTAAAATGCCGGTGATGGATGGTATGGAAGCTACCAAACTCATCAAAAAGAAATATCCTGATATAAAAATCATAGTAGTAACCATGTACGACGACGAAAAATTCGTGATCCACTTAATGGAGATTGGCGCAAACGGTTACTTATTAAAAAACGCCGAAGCCGATGAGATCAGGAAAGCGATATATTCGGTACACGAAACAGGCTACTATTTTAACAATATTGTAAGTAACGCGCTGTTAAGAAAACTGGTAATAAAGGGCAATATCAAGCCATCTTTTAAAGAAGGCATTGAATTAACCGAACGGGAACAGGACGTATTAAAGTTGATCTGCGCAGAAAAAACGGCCAATGAAATGGGGCAGCAATTATTTCTTAGTCCGCGCTCGGTTGAAGGCATCAGGCAACGGCTAATTGACAAGGTGGGGGTACGCAATACAGCCGGGCTGGTCATGTTCGCTGTTAAAAATGGAATAATTTAATTGAAAATCACACCAATTAACAAACAAAACAACTTGTCCCTAAGATCCAGAAAGCAAAAACGACGCCGTAAAACAAAAAAACCAATTAAAGACACTAAAACCAAACAAAAATCAATACAAGAAACCAACTAAATTAAAAATTCATAGAATTTTATTATAAATAATTCAATATTTTAACGATAAATACAATTTTCATTGATATTTTTACAACAATCGTTGACTGATTGATAAAGATTTGAATGAAAAGAAATATTCAATGCGATAATAACACATGTTTTTTATGCAAAGGCTGTATAAAAGAATGGCTTCCGGCTATAGCGGCCAATAAAAAAAACTTTAGCGTAAAAAAGGGACAGGTAATTTTTAGTGAAGGCGACCCGGTAAAGGGAATTTATTTTGTTTTCGAGGGTAATATAAAAGTTCATAAAAAATGGGGGGCCGATAAAGAGCTTATTATCCGCTTTGCTAATAAAGGAGCAATTTTTGGACATCGAGTACTGGGTAAACACGCAACCCACTATCCTATTTCGGCTACTGCGTTAGAACCAGGCATTATATGCTTCCTTGATATGGAGTTTTTTGAAGCCACTTTGAAAGTAAACCCTCAGTTTGCCTACCAACTGCTATTATTTTTTGCCGACGAGCTACAGGAAGCAGAACATAAAATGCGAAACCTGGCGCACATGCCTGTAAAAGGCCGTGTTGCAGAAGCCCTGATAAGCCTGCAGGAACAATTCGGAAAAAATCCAGACGGTCATATCAACGTTGAACTTACGCGCCAGGACCTGGCCTCGTATGCCGGCGCTACTTATGAAACGGTTTTCAGGGTAGTTAACGAGTTATTGCAGGAAAAACTGATCAGCACCAATGGCAAAAAAATCAGCATCATCAATCGTGAAGGGCTATTGGCTTTAACACAGGATGATGATCTATAAAAGAAAACGTTGTGAAAACCACTATTGGCTTTAGATGGATTAGTTAAGCCCTCACCCCGCCAAATTCCTAACCTCAACCGGCGATAACGATGTTTGCTTTTTAAAGAAGCTGGAAAAATGCGATAGTTGCTCAAAACCCAGGCTATAAGCAATTTCTGAAATATTCCAGTTGGTTTGTTTAAGCAGGATGCGGGCTTCCTGAATGATCCTGCCGGCTATATGCTCTGTAGTGGTTTTACCTGTACTTTCTTTTAACACCTTGTTAAGGTGATTACTATGCACAGCAAGCCTGTCGGCATAATCTTTAGCAGTACGCAGTATAACTTTTTGATCGGGCGAAGCTATAGGAAACTGCCTTTCCAGCAATTCGATAAATAACGATGATACCCTAGCCGAGGCATTGTGGCTGCTGCTATAACTGGTAAAGGGCTGCAACTTTTGACCATAATGGATCATCTCCAATACATAATTCCTGATCAGATCGTATTTGTACAGGTAATCAGATGCTAATTCCTGTTGCATTTTTTTAAAAATCAGGGCAACCTCTTCGGCTTGCTCATCAGTAAGCATAAATACCGGACAGCCTCCCGGACTAAAAATTGGCAATGCATCAAGCACAACACCACTTTTCGATTGTACCAAAAACTCATCGGTAAAAATGCAGAAACACCCCGATTGATCCATATCCTGCGGTTTCCAGCTGTAAGGGATTTTTGGGGTGCCAAATACCAATGCATTCTTTTCAATATTGATCACCTTATCCGCATACTCAGCTATATTCCGGCCCCTCACCAAATTTATTTTATAATACAACCTGCGATTGTAAGGCACGTGCGTAGGGTCTTTCTTAATTTTAGCTATAATATCGCTAAGGTTAAATACATTAAAATGCCCAATCTCTTTGTTAATATCTGCAGGAAGCAAATCTCCTACCTTACTATTGGTAAGCTCGGCTGCGTTTTTATAAAAATCTTCTACTGTTACAGTTTTCATACGTTTGTCACTGTTAACAAAGCTAATTATAAACCAAAAACAAAAGCGCACCGATCATTGAATATGATAAATGCCTGTCAATATCGCAAACAAACAACATAATGAGAATCAGCAGAAAATGCGTTAAACTAACTACCGGCAACATCAGCATTTAAATTTGATAAACGATAGTGACAAGGATACAACAACTCCCCTATTTATCCTATCATGATTTCGATTGCTCAATAAGGGATTTAGCGAGATCGATTTTAGCGTTGGTAATGGTTTTAATAAACTCTATATCACCTTCCATTTTCTTTGCATTATCCAATATAATACTATCCAGGATCTTAATTGAGGTACCGATAGTGCTTAACTTTTGCAATGAGGTAGTATATTGCGCGGCCTGTGTAATGGTTGAGTTGTATACCACCAAAAAGGTAGCACCGATAAACTGCACTATAACGCCGGATCCGGCCGCTATGAACTCGGCTGTTTTATCGCTTTTAGGGCCATAAGCATTGCCAACCCCGTACATGATCAACCCAAAGCCTGCTATCATTACAACTACACTTACATAAAAGATCCAATTGTTTTGAAGCAGGTTTCGCTGATAATATTTATTAAGTGTGATTTGCGCAAGCTCCCAAACCGGCGAAGCCTGACTTCCTTCCAATACATCTTTCCTTAATTTATCCTGCTCGGCCTGGATTTTCTTTTGATCAAGGATATGACCATAGTAATGAATGCTGTTTATTATCAAGAAAAGCATGAACATGCATGTAATTGCCCAAATAATGCCAACCTGGGCATCACTCGCAAAAGCCCCGCGTTGTACAAACTGATCAAAGTTCAATGAATAGTAGCCATTTCCTATCGACTGACTCACAATCTCGGCCAGCCCTTTATATGATACGCTACTAACCCCCGTAATACCGGCAAAACTATTGCTGGGAATATCCGGAAATACGATTTTAGCCGAATCACTGCCACTACCAACCATAATGTTGCTTATTGAAATTGGTGCGTACTTTGCCCTTATTAAAGGATTATTTATTGCAGTATCCAAATTTTTCAAACCAGCCCAGCTTATTCCCGAAGTATCGCCGGGTGCGAAACCTGATTTGGCAGCATAGTTCTGTGTTAATAAACCTATGTAGTTTTGCGCTCCCCTGGTATCAAATCGATAGCTTACAGCTCCCTTAACTAAGTAAAAAAGCACCATCAAAATAAGCAACAGGAAGACGGCACGGTTCAAAAGCTTAAATTTTTCGAGACTGTTATTCTCGAAATTTAATCTTTTCAAGAAACTAAAAGCTTTCTTCATAAATATTTTATCTACAGATTATTTATTTATCGCCACAATTAAACACAACTGCCTTATTTTCAGATTTTTAAATATATAAAAAAACAATAACTTAGCTAATAAAATAACCTGGACATATTATGATAAAATTCTACCTGACTACCGTAATATTATCATTGGCTTATTTGGGAACTGCATATGCCCAGAATATTTCCGATTCAACTAAAACAACAGCGACTACCACGTCATCTGAAACCCAAACCGCTAAGGTATTTGGTGGTTTAGGCCAGTACAGGAAATTTAGCATTGGTATCAATGGTGGTGTTACTTCACAATCATTGGCAACTGGTGGTTCAACAGATTTCCAAAAGAAAAAGATCAGCCTTGGTTACGGCATCTCGTTGAAAGAGCAATTAGCACATTCATTTGCTTTACAGTTAGATCTAAACGGTGGTAAAATTAAAGGTGAAAACCCGATTTCTTCCGCTGGTACTTACCGTGATAACTATGTTAGCTACGATACCAAATTTTGGCAGGCAAGCTTAAGCGCAGTTGTTAATGTTGCTACTATCGATTTCATCCGTCGTAAAAATGCTGTTAACTTCTACTTCAAAGCAGGCGGTGGTTTAGCTATCTATGACCCAACAATTGTAAGAAACAATGGTTCTGGTGATGGCACCGCTCACTTCAAAAACGATGGTACTGATGGTACGCACTACGTAAAAGAATTGGTTATCCCTGTAGGTGCAGGTGTTAAATTCCGTTTAAGCGACGCTGTTGCCTTAGATTTGGGTTATACTCAAAACCATGTTGATGGTGACAACTTTGACGGTTTCAACAGAGCTTATCCTACTAAAGACCACTACTCATACGGTTATGCTGGCTTAGCATTCACTTTAGGTTCAAAATCAAAACCAGTATTAGAGTGGGCTAACCCGGTGGCTACAATGTATGACGAGCTGTATGATGCAGCTTTACGTGAGGAAGTTGAAGCTTTAAAGGTCCGTATTGCTAACGTTGAAACTGCTGTTAACGACCTGAAAAAAGATTTTGACGGTGACGGTGTTGCTGATCAGTTTGACAAATGCCCAGGTACTGCTGCAGGTAGCGTAGTTGATGGTTCTGGTTGCCCTTTTGTGTTAATACATGCTGATACGATACAGGCTTCAACCGGTACAGTTGCTTACGCAAATATTCAGTTTGGTTTTAAAAGCTCCATATTAACAACTTCATCTTATCCGACATTAGACGCTTCTGCGGCAGATTTACGGGCATCTGGCAAAATTATAGAAATTGATGGCTTTGCATCAAAAGATGAGGGAACAACAGCATATAAAATGAAGCTATCTAACGATCGTGCCAATTCAGTAAAAGTTTATTTGGTTAATTCGGGCGTTGCGCCTCAGAAAATAAAGATAAAAAGTTACGGTGAAACTAAGCCAATTGCCGACAATTCAACTCAAGAAGGCCGTGTACTTAACCGTCGCGTTCAATTTATCCTGATAGCAGCAAGCAGCCCTTTTCCAACCAGGATAACATTTGATCCCAATCAATCTGTGCTAAAGGCTGATATGAAAAGCAAACTTAAAGTAATAGTCGCCTATCTAACGGCCAACCCAGGCGCTCAAATAGATTTAAAAGGACATTGCAATGCACAGGAAATACCACGAACAGAACTGAATAACGACCATAACGCCCCAATTAAACTTTCACAGGCACGGATAAACAGCGTATTTAATTATTTAATAAGCCAGCATGTTACCGCCGTACAAATTAAAAGTAAAATAGCACTTGGCACTGCGAGTCCTTTAAGCGGGGTAAATAATTACGACCGCCAATTTCAAAACAGGAGCGTGGAAATTACTGAAAAGTCTAATAACACCCCCCTGATCGATATAGATTTATAAACTGCTTGTTGACATTAACGTTCCATTAGGGGTTGTTGAAGAAACCCTATTGTATCCTACATGCAGATTTACTGTTCAAAACATCCTGGCAGATATCCATAATACATTAAACTCCAGAACCATACGAGATAGACTTTAAGAAAACATAAGGTAAATGGTACGTATAGAGGGAAGGTAGTAATCCAGAGCCAGTCAAAGGATGCCCCATACTTCGACTGGCTCAGCACGACAACTGTTTTAAACTTGTCCTAAGTGAAGGAATAACGAAGCAATGATATATTTTCTTATACTATTTTTATCAAATCGCTTTTTAACAACGCCCAAGGTTCAACGTTTATTTATGTAAGTGTTTCTTACGAAGATATTCCAGCATTAATTGCGGCCTGTCTGTTTGAATGATGGTAGCGCCATGAGCTATGATCCAGTCCCAGCTATCTTTTTTGTTATCATCCTCCACAGCAGTATCATCATCATGCCCTGCATTTAGCGAAGCCCATAATGAATTGATCCAAACCTTTGAACCCGTTTGGGTAATAAACTTGTTGTCCCTTAATACAGACGAGGTATCTTTAGTAAAATTAAGCTCAAAAGCATAAGGCTTCATGTTTTTAAGATAATCTACAATGACCTGTTTGGCTTCCGGTTTATCAAGGTTTACCACAGGCATATAAATGATGCTATCAATAAGGCTTGGGTAGCGGGCTTTAAGATCAGCATAAGGTACTTCCGATTTAAAAATAGCCTGCTGCACCGTGCCGGTTTCTTTTAATATGGCTAAGGCTTCATGATAGTAATCATAACTTTTATCAAGATTAACCTTTACACCTGTGCCTTTTAGCGCCAGCATTACCTCCTTAAGCGTAGGAATCTGATTTTTAGTTACACGCCCTATACCATTCCTCAAGCCAAATTTTCTGATCTCATCAAAAGTGTAATCGGCAGGTTTGCCTTTGCCGTTTGTTGTGCGATCTATAGTACCATCGTGCATGATCACCACAACGCCGTCTTTAGTTTTCTTCAGATCGAGCTCAACGATATCAACACCCATTTGGGCAGCGTATTGAAACGCTCTCAATGAGTTTTCGGGAGCATTACGCCAGTCACCGCGATGTGCGGTTACCTGGATTTTGTTTTGGGCACTTACCGATAGTGAAATGGTTGAGGCCAGGATTAATAGTTTTAGTTTCATTTGTTTTATTTCAATTATAAAAATGTCATTGCGAGGAGGAACGACGAAGCAATCGCATATTATACAGGGCGTTCATGCTTCTGTGCGGCTGCCACGCCGCGATCTCAACGACATGTTCTTATTTCATTATTTCATATCAATATCAGACACCCACTTATCACTTACACCAAATTGCTCATTTGGCTTATCGGCAGCAGTAATAACCAACGTTCCACCTTGCATAATTTCCTGGTGAGTGAGCCAGTTACGGTTCAATTTCTTACCGTTTAATACTACTGATTGGATATACTTGCGACCTTCAACGTAATTAGGTACCGTGATATTAAAAGCTTTGCCTCCCGGCCATGCAAATTGTACCTGTTTAAACAACGGTACATTCAGGTAATAAACCGGCCAGCCAACACAAGCCGGCGAGATACCGGTAGCGGCAAAAACAAACCATGCCGACATGGCACCGGCATCATCATCCATGGTACGCACATAAGTATCCGGCTTGTTTTGGTAAATAACATCAACAAAAGGATCAATACCACGGCTGTTATCATTAAAATAGTATTGCACTACAGTATCAGCAGCATACTTGTGTACTGCTGCCTGCGATTTAAATGGCTGTGCCGAGGCATTATACATGTACGGCACCTGGATATCGGGCTCGTTGGCGTGATTGTAATAATCATTGTCAAAAAACTGATCCAGTTGGCGTATATACTCTTTTTCGCCGCCCATCAACTCTTTCAAGCCTTTCAAATCAAAAGGCACAAACCAGCGGTATTGCCAAATGGTTCCCTGGTAAAGCCCCCGGGCCGAAACACGGTCAACGTCATTTTTCGTAATGTCTTTAAAATCTTTATTCCAGTATTCCTTGTAACGCAGGGCCTTTTGCTTGTATTGACCGGCCAGTTCAGCTTTACCTTCGATAGCCAAAATCTGCGAAAATGCCCAGGTATCATAGCTTGATTCTAAGGCTTTGTCAGGGTGCGAAAAGTCAAGTTTATCTACATCTGCCTTTAATGAATCGGCAATAGCGGCAAAATCAACCTTATAAACTTTACGGTAAGCATCCAGCAGTACTACAATAGCATGTTCGGTGCGCACCGTGTTTGAAGGCTCATGTTTGGTGGCGTAATCCTTTTTGCCGAAACGATATAAATTGGTAAGCGATGTAGTTATGGACTGATATCTATCGGGATATAAAATAGATAACAGCGGTAATTGTGTACGGTAATTATCCCAAATAGCCCAGCCATTATAAATGCTGTCTTTGGTAGTTTGCAAACTGCCATCAGTTGCCCTAAAGCTACCATCAGTCTCCGAAACAACGTAAGGCGATTGAACCGTACGGTAAAGCATCGAATAAAAAAGTTTTTCACGTTCAGCATTACCCTTCACTTTAATACGGCTCAATACTTTGTTCCAGCCTTCGCTGCTTTGGGCTTTCATCTGCTCAAAACCGGCTGTTTTAACAGCGGCCTTAGCATGTGCAACATCAACCGACGATACACCTACACTCAGCTGCACCTGATCTGCCGTTACAGCAGCTATTAATTTATGTTCATTCGCCGGTGAAAAAGTTACCGGCTGGCTAAATTTAATACAATAATAAACCCGATAGGTGCCTACGTTACAAGTGGTGCGGGAGTCAATCCAACCGGTAATTTCATTATTGCCAAGTTCATGTTCTTCGGCTACAAAACGATTGGCAAGTGTATGACTCAGGTCGATAAAAAAACCTTTTTTGCCTTGCGGAAAACTGTAGCTCTCAACGCCAGCGTTTTGATAAACAGCTATTTTAGCTGCTATGTGGTTACTGAAAGCTACCTGGTAAAATCCCGGTCCGGCTTGTTCTGTTACCTTGTTCAGGATGGAGGCACCTGCATCATCGCCTAAAAAAGGCTTGATCAAAATATTGCCGCCACTTCCCTGGCAGCCGACGCCCTCAAAACGGTTGTGGGTAAAACCTAAAAACACTTTGGCTTTGTGCTCATAGCCCATATGCAGGTTAGGGTACGTTTGCGGCCCGATGCTTAGCATACTGAAAGGATATGATGCAGCAGGCGACATTTGCCCATGATCGCCGGAAGAGCCTACAAAAACGTTTACCTGGCTTGCGGGCGACGCTTCAGCAGATTTTTTCACTTGCGATGAAGCATTAAAACCAGTAAATAATAAAGCTATTGTAGATATAGTAATGAAAGTATTTTTCATAGCGCAAAATAAAAAAAGGAGGGACCGGGCCCCTCCTTTTCTATGTAACATCAGTATTAATAACCCGGGTTTTGGTACATCTTAACAGGGTCAAGTTTGTACTCATCAAATGGGATTGGATAATAACGATCTTTAGTAGTAAAGTTTGCCAGTGAAGCCAAACCAAAATCTGTTTGCTTTTTAGCGTGGAAGTAAGCAACCAATTCATCAGTTGTAAAGGTGCGCAGCAAATCAAACCAACGGTGGTGCTCAAATGCAAGCTCAACACGGCGTTCGTGTAAAATAGCAAGCTTAAGTGTTGGGTACCTCGTAGCATAATCGCTGTTGGTCATTGATACTACGTAAGTTGGCATACCGGCACGGGTACGCACCTGATCAAGGAAGCCGATAGCAGTAGCCTGATCACCAAGGTAGTTGTTTACTTCGGCTAATGATAGGATCACATCAGCATAACGCATCAGGATCCAGTCGTTACCGCCGTAACCGTTAATGCCGGCAGCTGTACTAATATCCCTGAACTTGGTAACAAACCAATCTTTTACGATAGGATCATTAGCATATTTAACAGAGAAGGTCATCCGCGGATCGTTAGTTTCGTATTCATTGATCAGATCATGGGTAACGTTATAGCCTGCACCGGTTGCTACTTTTTGCGAGTTAACGTTTTCACCTTTAGCCTGGAAATTGGCAGCTATTGATGAGCTATAGTTCAAATCGCCCTGAATGTTCACGATCTGGAAGATCAACTCCGGACACGTTGTTTTTTTAGAAACATCAAAAACATCAGTATAAGGAATGGCATTCAACGCGCCGAAAGTACGCATGTTGTAAGCATTCATTAAAAATGTTTTGGCATTATTAAGGTTAGTTGTGCGGTTAGCCTGATCCTGTGTAGTAGCCATAGTAAGGTATACCTGGCCTAACAGGAAGTTAGCAGCAGCTTTTGAAGCACGACCGGTTGAAGCCTGCAGGTTAGGCAGCGGGCTGGCGATCACGTCGGTCAGGTCGGCAACAATTTGCTGATAAACAGTTGCTTGTTTTTCGCGAAATGTTTGCGCCGCAACTTCATTTGCTGACGATAAGGCCTTAGTTACCAAAGGCACATCGCCCCAGGTACGTACAAGGTCAAAATAAATAAAGGCGCGTAAAAATTTAGCTTCAGCGGCATATTTCAGTTTTACGGAATTATCAGGAAAAGAAACCTTGTCGATATTCGATAAAACAGAATTGGCACGGCTAACTGTGGTGTACAATGACACCCAGTGGCTTTTCAAATAAGTATTGGCTGGTAATATAGAAAAGTTGCCAAACTGGAATGGCTCACCTGAGTTTGACTGGTTATCTTGTGTACCTGTATCATCCGAGCGTTGGTCTGTCCAAAGGTCACTGCCCTCGCCAACGTTATTTCCGCTGCGTAGTGATTGATATATACCGTTAACAGCCAGCAAAACGTCATTAGGTGATTTATAGCTCGCGTCAACTGATATAGCGTTTGGATCGCTTTCGTTCAAAAAGTCTTTTTTACAAGACGGGGATATTGCCACAACGGCCGCAAGGCAGGCCATGGCTATAAATTTCTTATTCATCATCTATCTCTTTAAAAAATTTATTAAAAAGTAACACTAACACCTAAGTTGTATGACCTAACCAGCGGATAAGTACCATAATCGATACCTGGAGCAAGGTTTGGATTTTGGGTATTGTTTGAAGCAGCGCCCGAGTAGTTATAATCAACATCAGGGTTATAGCCTTTGTACTTGGTGATGGTAAATGCGTTAACCACACTTGCAAATACACGTGCTTTGCTCAGGCCTAAAGTTTGTTGTAAAAAGTTAGGCAGTGTATAACCTAAGGTTAGGTTAGTACAACGCAGGTATGAGCCGCTTTGCAGGTAAAAGGTTGATAAACGGGTACTGTTACTTTGTGTACCGGCACGTGAAGCGCGGTAAAATGAACCGTCGCCCGGGTCGGCTTCGTTACGGTAACGCTGTGCAACATTTGCATACTGGTTGCCTGAACCTTCGCCATTGTACAGGTAATAATCCTGTCCGTCAAGTATCTGATTGCCGTACGAACCGTTGAATGAAGCGCTTGCATCAAAACGTTTGTAGGTACTGTTGAAAGCAAAGCCGTAGGTAAATTTAGCATATGGCGAGCCGATAATGGTTTTATCAGCATCGTTAACAACACCGTCTTTGTTGGTATCAACAAACCAAAGGTCGCCAATTTTGGCAGGGTTGGTTTGTGAAGCAGACGGAGCAGTTTTGCCATAGTTTGATGCATTGATTATACCACCAACCTTAAAGCCATAAAACATACCGATTGGCTGGCCCTGGGTTGTAATACTGGTAAGGTATGAACGCTCGGCACCGTTAATGATCAAAGTGTTATTGGCAGGTAGTTTCACAACCTTATTACGGTTTAATGAAATATTACCGCTTACACCAAAAGTAAAGTCTTTATTGTTGATGATCTTACCGTCTAACTGCAAGTCAAAACCGGTGTTGCGGATCTTTGAATCGCGCAGGTTGGTAAGGATGGTTGTGCTACCCGAAATAGCCGATATTGGCTGGTTGTACAGCAGGTTGTATGAATAACTCAGGTAATAGTTGGCAATAACCTGTAACCGGCCGTTAAACAAACCTATATCTGTACCAACGTTGTACTGCGAAGTAGTTTCCCACCTTAAGGTATTGTCTTTAAGGCCGCCAGGATAAGTGGCTGTTACAGCGCTGTTACCATCAAGCACTACACCGGTAGGGCTTGCCAGTGTTTGCTGGATATTGTAGTTACCAATGTTGTAGTTACCACTTTTACCCCAGCTTGCACGGATTTTAACTGTTGACTGATCGCCAAGGAAGTTGTGGTAGAAAGACTCGTCAGACAGGTTCCAGCCGGCTGCAACCGAAGGGAAATAACCATACTTGTTTGCCGGGCCAAAACGTGATGAACCATCGGCACGGAACGATGCGGTTAAGAAATATTTACCTGCATAGTTATAGTTGGCGCGGCCAAGATATGACAATAAGGTAAAGGCGTTTTTATAAGCTGAGTTTAAGCTGAAGTTAGCTGCCAAAGCTCCTTTGTTTGATATTTCGGGAATATTATCATTTTGGAAACCGTTGGCGGTAACGGCAATATAATCGTTAGTTGTACGCTGAGCAGTATAACCGGCCAAGGCATCAAAATGATGCTTACCAATTTGTTTGCTATAGTTTAAGGTAAACTCAGCAAGCTTATCAACCGTTGTTAAATTTGAAGCCTGCGCATTGGCAGCCAGTATTGACTGTTGTGAACCCGGAGGAAATGTACCGTTGCTGATAGTAGTAGGATAATAATAATCGTACTTTTCAGTATAGGTTTGCGTACCTAAGTTTGTTTTAAAATCGAAGCCAGGTAATATGTTATACGTTACGTTGGCGTTATAAGTACTGCGGTAGCCTTTCCTGTTAAGTTTAACACGCTCAGCAAGTGCAACCGGGTTTTCGATGCCCTGGTAACCATATTGAGTAGAGCCGGCAGCTTCAGCATTAGTAGCCAGTGAACCATCAGCATTGTATGCCGGAAGATATGGCATGTAGATCAAAGCGCCCAACACCGGACCATGGTCAAAACGGCCTTCCGGAATTTCCTGGTTAGTGTTTTGAGTATATGATACGTTTGCACCGATATGGATACGTTTGTTTACATCACCCTCAACGTTTGAACGGAAGTTATAACGTTGCTGACCTGATGATACAATTATACCAGGGTTATTTTGGTAAGAGCCGCTAACATAATAACGTACATTATTAGCTGCACCGCCAGAGAATGAAAGGGTGTGTTTCTGGAAAATTACATTATGGTATAATTCATCCTGCCAGTCGGTATTTACAGTTTGCTTGATAGGGGTTTGCGCCGCAAAATTGTATAAACCATCCGGAATACTCACGCTGCCGGTGTTACCAACGTTGGCAACACGAGTGCTGTTCGGATCAGAGTACATAGCGTCATTCCAGGTATGACCAGAGTTTACCCAAAGGTCATGATAGGCATTGTTACGACCGTCGATAACCAGTAAAGCAGCCTGATCGGCATCTAATAATTTCACTTTGTGAGCAAGCTGATCAACACCTGTTTGAACGTCATATTCAAAGCGGCCTTTACCCTCTTTGCCTTTTTTAGTAGTGATCAATACTACACCGCCAGATGCGCGTGAACCGTAGATAGCAGCAGATGCAGCATCTTTCAAGATGTCGATACTTTCAACGTCATCAGGGTTAATGAAAAGGTCATTACCTGCAGGGTAACCGTCAATTACATATAAGGGATCAGAACTGGCGTTAAGTGACCCAACACCTCTTACCCTTATTTTAGTGCTTGTATATGGGGCACCGCTGGTTTGCGATATTTGCACACCTGCTACTTTGCCGGCAAGTGCCTGACCTAATGAAGGGGCCGAAAGATTAAGATCACCCGGTTTTATGCTTGCAATAGCACCGGTAACATCACTTTTACGGATGGTTTGGTAACCGATGGCTACAACCTCGTTAAGCATGTTTGATTTCGGTTTCATCTTAACATTATAATTTGAAGCACTGCCAACAGTTATTTCCTGCTGATCGTAACCGATAAAATTAAAAAGCAGCACCGCACCTTCCTCGGCCGAGATGGTATATTTACCGTTTGTGTTGGTAGCAGTACCCTTGTCAGAACCTTTAATACGTACTGACACGCCCGGTAAAGGAAGGTTGGTTTCGTCGGTAACTGTACCGGTAATTTGCTTTGCGGCGTTTGATACTATATTTTTTGCCGAAGCGTTTGAGATAAAAGGTTTTAGCAAAACCAGTAAAAATAATGCAGGAATTAAAAAAAACCTGCTCAAAAGATTTGGAATAATCTTTTTATTCATACTTTTAAAATTGATTGTTGAAAGAAATGACTTTAAGCCTTGGACCGCTTTTGAGTTATTTGACAATTATCCCGGACCGCGTGAGTGTTAGCGCATTCACCGGTTCTTAGTTTTATCGCCGAGCTCGATGTTAAGTTGAAGTTAATGTTACATAGGCGATTGTTTTTAAAGACGTAAGTAAGAAATTAATAATTTAATAATTATTATTACGTTATCATTAAATAATATTAATACAAGGTTATTAATATTGCAATAATGACAGCAAAGCTAAACCAACTATCTTAACCAAAGACTACCTTAGCGTTAAGTTTATATTAATAAAAAATAAAGAAAATGCCTGCCTTTGCAGGCATTTTTGCTTTAGTTAGTTATTAGGCACTACCACGAAGTAGTGGTAAAATTCACATTATTTTTACGCGATGAAGTCACGGCGATACCTTTTTCATCGCCGCCCAGCAAAGAAAAACCTTCCAGTTCGTCTCCCCTGTCTATATGGTCAACCTGGCTCAATACCACTTGCTTACCTGCTTCAACCGACTTATTCAAATCAACGTAGGTAAACCGCCACTGCCTGCCTTCAAGCTTATTTTGGATGAGCACCAAAACGCCCTTATCGGCCTTCCAAAACAGGTTTTGTACCCAGGGCGTACATGTAAACTTTTTGTAAAGTACACCCGGTTCCTTAGTGCTTTTGGCTTTTGCCAGCTTTTCCGGGTCGTATAAACGCACTTCGTTGCCATGATCGCCATAATCGGCACTGGCTACATACCACTTATTATTATATTTAACATATTCGGGGCGGGTGCCCTGTATGCAGGCGTCATCCTCAATGGTATTGATCAAATTGCCGTCAAGTGTGCCGGTTTTAAGCAAGCCTTTCCAGTTCACGTTATAAATTACCGCTCTCCATTGGCTGCCCGCGGCATTCAGGCGAATGGAATTACCTATAAAAGTAGGCCCTTTATCATTGTTGTAAGCAATACCGGTTGGATGGTTGATAACGTCCTGCCCGTTTTGGGTCAGCTTATATTCTTTATGCTGATATACCAGGCTGTCGTTTTCCAGCTTAAACTCGCGGATCATACCAACTTCCCTGTCGCCATATAAAAATATGCGGCCGTTTTGGTAAGAGATTCCCTGGCAGGCACCTAACGAATCGATGGTTATTGCGCGGTTGAGTTTGTGATCAATTGTCCCGGTGGTGATACTGCCGATACCTAAAACAGCAGCTATTACAGTTAAAGTGAGTTTTTGCATGAGTTTAAATAAGTTTACTGACTACTTTCAATCAATTACATTTAAAACCAAATCATAGCTTTAAGCTTTCCGCATTCTGCCTTCGGCTTTCTTAACGAGGATCAAGAGGTTCGTCCGGATCAATTTGTTTAGCTTCTTCAACCGGGAAATATTCAACTTCGGTTTCAGAATTACGCTTAGCCAGTTTGTAAGGCACGTAGTTAAGCTCCTTTTGGCAACGGGCATCCATATTCATGATAAAATCAGTTTGTGATTTATCGGTAACCACAATACCCGGCTTATCTGCAGGGATACCATATTTATAAAGCAGCCTGGCACTGTTGCGCATATTGGTGGTGGTATGGCGGGCATGCGGCTCAATAATCACTACATTTTCGGGGATATGAAGGGTTTTGACCAGGTAAACTTTCATTTCTTCAGCCTCGTTATACTTTGTTTTATAAGGATGCACCTTACCGCCCGATACAATGATAAACGGTGCTTTACCTGCTTTATATTCCTGTACCGCAAGCCTGCAGCGCAACATGCCTTCCCCACTCAACGGCGATGTTAAATCATCAGGGCCAGCGCCAGGTACAAGGATATTTGAGTATGGATAATCGCCCCATTTAATAGTCTTGATACGGGCAACAGCAGCCTTATTTGCGTTTAGTTCCATTGGCTCATAATTAGCCGGATCCTGCCTTTCGTTTATTTGCAGGTAAAGCAGCGCTGCCTGCATAGCAGGTTCAAAAAACAATTTTGTTCCTTTAATATCACCGGCTAATGTAGCAGAGGCATCGTACATCAGCGTATAATACGCCCTTGCTTTAACATTATAGCTGATAGAATCAATTTGCGGATAGTTGGGTTTTTTGCCTTCGGCATAAACACCAATAGTGTAATTAATACTGCCCGCATCCTGCTCCCAGGCTTTTATAAGCAACTGCCCGGGCGACACGTTTTTATATAAGCTGTATTGGCCCGAAGGGATGAGCTTTGCTTTAACCAGCTTATCAAGTGCATTGCCTGTTTTGTATAAAGCCGCGAGGCGATCGCCTACTAATTTGATATCATCGTCGGTTAGTTTTACGGCCGCCGTTAAACATGATGCATCCTTACAATCAGTAAGCGAAGTATTAAGGGCGCTTAGTTTTTTCTGGGTAAGCAGAGCCAGTTGGGGGTCATTTTTAAGTAAAGCGTTTACTTCGGCGTCCTGTTCAAACAAAGTCAGCAGGCCGTAGTTTGTAGTCTTTACATAATCTGTCGGGGTATTTTTAGCCGGGGCCGGGGTTTGCGCAGAGGCATTTAAACCTCCTAAACCAAGCAGCGCTAATAGCAGGATTTTTTTCATTTGTTGTTTTTTAACAAGGCGCAAATAACGCGCGAACAAGTAAACTCAAAGTTAACTATCGGTAACTTTCCTCTTACAAAACATGCCTATTTTTGATTTAAATTAAGATATACCATCTTTAGGAATAAATAATCCATGTCAATTTTGATATTTGTAAAAGCTGATATTTATACCCAACATACCCCATGGAAAATGCTGCCTTATTAAAAGCCATTATTGAAAACGCTATAGATGGCATTATCACCATTGATGAACATGGGATAGTTGAAACCATCAACCCATCGGCATGTAAGCTTTTTCAGTATGAGCCGGGCGACGTGGTTGGCAAAAATATATCTATGTTAATGCCGCAGCCTTACCGCCAGGAGCATGATCATTATATAAACCGTTATCAAACTACCGGCAAAGCGCATATCATCGGCATAGGCCGTGAAGTTACCGGCTTGCGAAAGGATGGCAGTCAATTTCCCTTCAGGCTTGGTGTTAGCAATGTGAATTTTTCGGGCCGAAAAATTTATACCGGCTTTATTCATGACCTGAGCCGTGAAAAAGAAGCCGAAGACAAGCTGAAGGAATACGCATCTCATCTGGAAGAAGTGGTGGAAGAACGTACCCTGTCATTAAAGCAGTCGGTACTGGAACTGCAAAAAGCGAAAGAGGAAGTAAGCCAATCACTTGAAAAAGAGAAAGAACTGGGCCAATTGAAAAGCCGCTTTGTATCTATGGCATCACATGAATTTCGCACGCCATTGAGCGCCGTTCAGCTATCGGCTTCGCTTATTGACAAATACGCCGAGCCTTTGCAAAGCCCGCAGATCAGCAAGCATGTTAACAAAATAAAAAACGCGGTTGGTAACCTCACTACTATTTTGAATGATTTCCTTTCACTCGAAAAACTGGAAGCCGGCCGTGTTGAACCATCATACACCACATTTGACCTGGTTAAGCTTGCCGAAGAAATAACTGAAGAAATGCAGCTTATGGCCAAACAAAATCAAAATATTCTTTACCAGCATACCGGCACCACCAGCATAGTAAAACTTGATATTAACCTGCTCAAAAACTGCATTATCAACCTCATTACCAATGCCATCAAATACTCGGGCGAGAACAGTTTTATTGAATTTAATACCGAAATAAATGCTGCCGGCTGCTCCGTCACTATAAAAGATAATGGTATAGGTATTCCCGACGGCGATCAGAAGCATTTATTTGAAGCGTTTTTCAGGGCGCACAATACAGGCAATATTCCCGGCACCGGTTTAGGGCTTAATATTGTGGCCCGGTATGCCGCCCTCATGAACGGCAGCGTTGATTTTCAAAGCAATGTAAACGAAGGCACTTCATTCACCATTTCATTCCCTGCATAAATGAGCCAAAAGATCCTGATCATAGAAGATAATACCGATATCCGTGAAAACGTGGTTGAAATACTGGAACTGGCCGGCTACATCGTATTTGAGGCTGATAACGGTAAAACAGGTGTTGATCTTGCTATAAAAAACCTGCCTGATGTTATTCTTTGTGACATCATGATGCCCGAACTTGATGGTTATGGCGTTTTATACATGCTGAACAAGAACCCCGAAACAGCTGCCATCCCTTTCATATTTTTAACAGCCAAAGCCGAGCGGATTGATCAGCGCAAGGGTATGGAGATGGGGGCCGACGATTATTTAACCAAGCCCTTTGATGATATGGAACTCCTGAGCGCCATTGAAAGCAGGCTCCGGAAAAAAAATGCGCAGCAAAGTTTTTATAGCCAGTCGCTTGAAAATTTAAGTTCTATTGTATCAAAAAACATTGGCCTCACCGAGTTAAAACGCATTATAGCCGAACGCAAAGCCCGCCTGTTTAAAAAGGACCAAGTTGTTTACTATGACGGTGACAAAGGGAATGGCTTGTACCTGATATTGAACGGCAGGGTAAAAACTGTTAAACTGGCCGGCGATGGCCGCGAGCTGATGACTGCCATCCACTCAGCCGAAGAATACCTCGGGGTAAATGCCATGCTCTCTAACGAAGCTTATACCGATACCGCTACGGCGATGGAGGATAGTTTGCTGTGCCTGATCCCTAAAGACCAGCTGGATAACCTGCTCAATTTATATCCTGATGTTGCCCGGGAGTTTATCAAACTACTCTCCAACCATATTCGCGACAGGGAAGAACAGCTATTGCAGCTTGCCTACAACTCGGTACGAAAAAGGATGGCCGATACGCTGATGCGCCTTTATAAACAACAGGGCGGTGATTTCAAAGTATCCCGCGAAGACCTTGCAGCCATGGCCGGTGTTGCAACCGAAACCGTAAGCCGCACCCTTACCGATTTTAAAGATGAAAACCTTATTGATAAAAAAGGTAGTTTGATCACTGTACTTTCTCCTGAACGGCTTGGCAAAATGAAAAACTGACCGTTGTCACTTTTTTTGCTGATATTACTCATTCCCGCTCCGACAGCTTAAAGATAGCTTTGCCTTTGGTTAAATAAATCATGGATGAAAGCGATAGCCTACAATATTAAGCCCTTCGAAAAAGAGTTTCTGGCGATAGCCAATCATAAAAAACATGAGATTACGCTCATATCAAACAATCTTACCCCGGATACCGCCATTTTTGCGGAAGGGAAAACGGCAGCCATTATCACTATTGATGACAAGGTAACAGCCAACGTTATCGAAAAGCTTGCAATGGCCGGCATAAAATATATTGTTACCCGCTCATCCGAAACCGGTCATATCGATAAAGAAGCAGCCACACAATTTGGTATTAAACTGGCCAATATCCCCGCAGCCGTTTTGCAACAGCCCCTGAATACCGACAATCAATTACAGGAAACTGCCAATCAAACCATCCGCTGCCTTGATCTTTGGCAATTAAATAAGTGTGTAGGCAAAGCATGTGTTTGTGCTAAAGGATGCAGGAGTATGGTTTTGGATGATGTAAAGTAAGAGCTGTAATCTTATTTCTGTATCAGCACTAACAACGCTTGTGGCGTTTCATAAGTTGTGCCTTTATAGCTTAGCGCTTTAACGCCAACACATACTGTATCGATAGCTTTAGTAGCATGGGTGATATAGATCTTTCCGCGTACATCCGGCTCGGTACCATCACTTACCGTTTTCATACCTGTTAACAACTGCATCACGCTATCAATACCCGGCTTTTTATCAAAGTTTTTTTCTTTTCCTTCGGGGAAGTAATAATCAAACTTATCGCAGGTGATCCTGAATTGGGTTTCGCGGCCAAGCTCTGTAAATTTGAATTTGATGGATTGCACATCATCAGTTGAACTGCCTTTGCTTTTACAGGCGGCAAATGACAGCGCCGCAAGGAAAATAAGTTTATAATTTTTCATTATTGGTTTTGATGGTATTATGGTTCCAATAAAGTTAAGATGTTTCACAATAGAATAAAAGGAGGTATGAATATATTGGCCCCATGTGTATGGTCAAGCGTCCACACCATAGCCGTTAATTTAAACAATTAATTGTACAAAAGATTTAAGATTCCCCTCTTGAGAGCAGGGCTGTTGCGTTCTAATATTGAGTTCTTAAAAACTTGCACGATTAAGCGTCTACGCTTGATCGTTAGCCTTAATTGAGCGTCCACGCTCCCGTAATACGTTATAAACGTAAGCGTGGACGCTTACGTTGGTTATAATTCAAGCGAAAGACGCTTGAACTTGCGTTATATATTATAGAATGCAACAGTCCTGCTCTTGAGAGGGGGCGCAGCGGAACGAGCGATAGCAGGGGTGTGTTTCTGCTACAAGCTTATCAAAGCAGGAACACACCCCTCCGCCCCTCTCAAGAGGGGAATCGCACAATCCCACGCTTTTTCCTTTCAGATTAAAGAAGCTCCAGATCACTTCAGCTCATCCAGTACCCGGAACATTTTTTCCTTTATCCCCCTGCTCGACCCGCTGAAGTTATTAACCATAATAGAAAAACAAAGCTCACGCCCGTTTTTAGTTTGATAGCCAGCATAACACAACACATTATTGATACTGCCGCTTTTCATTTTCATATCATTATAAACAGGCAGGCTTGCATAAAGATCAGCAAACCAGCTTTCTTTTTTAGCTGATTGCAGGACGCGGGCGAGCGTTAAGGTAGTTACCCTGTCGCCGGGCGAGAGGCCGCTGCCATCGTAAATATTCATACTCCTTGTATCTATCCCCCGTGCTGCCCAAAACTTTTGCACCTCGTCAACTCCATTGGCAGTAGTTGGTTTACGGCCTTGTTTCCAGGCTATGGTTTTAAGCAGTTGCTCTGCGTATAGGTTTATACTCTTCTGGTTTAGCCAATAAACTATCTTGCTTAAAGTGGGCGATGATATAGTTGTCAGACTTTTAGCAATAACCGGCAAAGCCAGGTTTTTAGCGCTCAAAGTAGCGGCAGATTCAGGTTCGTTACCAATGATAATACCTAAACTTCTTAACGTATCATTCAACCTCAATGCAGCATCATAAGCGGCATCGGGTAGGGCTGCCGAAATACTTTTTTTTTCCTGGTCAGTGGCGTAACTACCGCGCAGGTACATCACCTTACTGCCAACAGGTAAAAAGGCATAAGCGTTATCGCCAGAGCCTGCCGAACCATTGATCAGTTCGCTCTTGAAGGAAAGGTATGGCATTTGCGGAACAGTGCGTGATACGCCTACAGGGTTACCAACAACACCTGTACGAAGCTTGATATCAAACTGGTTTTCGCGCCAGCAAAGGCCCGATGTACCGGCACCGTAATAGTTACCGATATCCTGCCAGATCCATCCTTCGGGGATTGACTGGGTGCCGAAAATGCTATCGTCACCAATGATGCGGCCGGTTACTTTTTTGATACCTGCCTTTTGCAGGGCATTGGCCATAAGCGTTAATACATGCCTCTCTTTAGTTTGCTCATACCGCCAGCTGCCCAGGGTTGGGTCGCCGGCACCTTTAATGATGATATCCCCGTTGAGGGTGCCGTCGGTGCCGACATCACCTGTATAACCTAACTGGGTTTGATACTGAAAATCTGGACCTAAAATATTAAAAGCCGTAATGCTGGTAATGGTTTTAAGCGTTGAAGCTGTAGCCAACCCCATATTGGGATTTCCGGCAAACACCTGCTCGCCGGTTTTGGCATCCAGTACTGTTAACGATACTGATGCATAACTGCACTGGCTATCGGCCTGTAAACGGTTAAACGCATTTGATATTTTTTGCTGAAGCGTTTGCGCCGCTACAGATCCGCCTATAAATAAAAAACTAACTAACAGTAACCTTCTCATCCTCATTCTTAACGTTCCGCTGTGAGATATAATATAGCGGGATCCCGATCAATACAATTACAAGGCCATAAAGGGCAAAATCACGCTTGTAAGTAAACAACAATATGCAAAATGCTATCCCCATGATAATATAAAGGGCTGGCAAAATTGGGTAACCGATAGCTTTGTAAGGCCGCTCGGCATTTGGCAGTTTAGCACGTAAAATAAAGATGCCTAATATGGTTAACACATAAAATACTACTACTACAAACGAGATCATATCCAGCAAATCGCCGTAACGGCCGCTCAGGCAAAGTAATGAAGCAACCACGCACTGAATCCATAACCCAAACTGCGGCACGCCGAATTTATTGAGGTTGCCGGTTTGCTTAAAAAACAAACCATCTTTAGCCATGGTGTAATAAACCCTTGCACCCGAAAGGATCAAGCCATTATTACAACCAAACGTTGATACCATGATCATCACCGCAATTACGTAAGTGCCGATATTGCCAAAAATAACGTGCGAAGCAGCCACAGCTACCCTGTCCTTATCGGCAACAGTAATTTCATGTAACGATAGTACGCCTGTATAAACCACGTTAGCCATAACATAAATGAAGGTTACAATGATAGTTCCCCACATCATACTCAGGGCTACATCGCGTTTGGGGTTTTTCATTTCGCCGGCCACAAAGGTTACGCTGTTCCAGGCATCGCTGCTAAAAATAGAGCCTACCATGGCAGCAGCTATAGCACCGAGGGCAGTGCCGGTTGTAAGCGTGGTAATGCTGCCGTCTTTATTAAGATTGTGCAAATCCCAGGCGTTGGTCCAGTTAGCATGCCATATATCTCCTTTAAAAGCCAGCAAGCCAAAGGCAATCAAGCCGAATAAGCTGATAAGCTTCGTTAACGTAAAAATTGTTTGAATAAGTTTACCACCCTTTACTCCACGTGTATTTACATAAGTAAGTATAATGATCAATATAATGGAAACCACCTGTGCGGCACTTATGGTAAAAAACTTAGGGTCGCCGGCGGGGGTTGTACCGGTTTGGAGTTTCCACAATATATTGTCCTCGCTAAAAGCGGGAATCAGATAAGCGGTAAACTTGCTGAAAGCCACCCCTACCGCCGCTATTGTGCCGGTTTGGATCACTGCGAAAAAACTCCAGCCATATAAAAAAGCGATAAGCTTATTGTATGCCTCTTTTAAATAAACATACTGGCCGCCGGCTTTTGGAAACATACCACTCAACTCGCCGTAACTAAGGGCCGCGGTAAGGGTCATGAAACCGGTGATGATCCAGATGGCTATAAGCCAGCCGGCCGAGCCTACATTACGGGTAATATCTGCGCTAACAATAAAAATACCCGAGCCTATCATGGAGCCTGATACCAGCATGGTACCATCCAAAAGGCTAAGCTCGTGTTTCATTTTGGGTTGCGATAAGTTTTTCGCCATATATCGTTTTAGAGTTTAAATCTCTAAACTATTCAAAAACTTTAATATTAAGGATCACTATTGTAAATAAATAAAATTACTATTTTGCAATACCAATTATTATTTACACACTGTATAAAACCAACAGTGCCTACTTACTAAACCAAATTTGTGATATGGATTTTCTAAACAATTACTTGATCTATTTAATTCCTGTTTTTGGACTTATCGGGATCCTTGTTATGGCTGTTAAAGCCGCATGGGTCACCAAACAAAATGCCGGTGACGGCGATATGGCAACACTTGCCGGTTACATAGCCGACGGCGCTATGGCCTTTTTACGTGCCGAGTGGAAAATATTAGGCGGCTTTGTTGCTGTTGCGGGTATTTTGCTGGCCTGGTCGGGCACTACAGTTGCTACTTCAAGCCCCGTTATCGCCATATCATTTGTGATCGGCGCTTTTCTATCTGCCTTTGCAGGTTACCTGGGGATGCGCATTGCTACTAAAGCTAACGTACGTACCACGCAGGCTGCACGCACCAGTTTGGCACAAGCGTTAAAAGTTTCATTTACAGGCGGAACCGTAATGGGCCTGGGCGTTGCGGGTTTGGCCATTATTGGTTTAGGATCGCTTTTTATAGTTTTTTACCAGTTTTACGTAGTTAAGGTGGCAGGCAGCAGCGTTAACGGCGAGGCTATGGCAAAAGCACTTGACGTTTTGGCGGGCTTTTCGTTAGGTGCTGAATCAATAGCACTGTTTGCCCGCGTTGGTGGCGGGATCTATACCAAAGCAGCCGACGTAGGTGCCGACCTTGTAGGTAAAGTTGAAGCAGGCATCCCTGAAGATGATGTACGTAACCCCGCTACCATTGCCGATAACGTAGGTGATAATGTTGGCGACGTTGCAGGTATGGGTGCCGATCTTTTTGGCTCATATGTTGCCACAATGCTGGCTACAATGGTACTGGGCCGCGAAATTGTATCACATGATAACTTCGGCGGTATTGCTCCGGTATTGCTGCCAATGGTTATTGCCGGTCTCGGATTGATATTTTCAATTGTTGGCGCTGCAATGGTAAAAATTAAATCAGAAACCGATAGTGTACAAAACGCACTGAATATCGGTAACTGGGCGTCCATCATATTAACAGCCATTGCCACTTATTTTGTTGTACAATGGATGTTGCCATCGGGCGAATTTCACATGGTACGTGACGAAGTTAATGGTGTTTTAAAAACGGGGATAATACCTTTCACCAAAAACGGCGTTTTCGGATCGATAGTAGTTGGGCTTGTGGTAGGCACGCTAATGTCTATCATTACTGAATATTATACAGCAATGGGCAAACGACCAGTGCTAAGCATTATCAGGCAATCTTCAACCGGGCACGCTACTAATATTATCGGTGGTTTATCGGTTGGTATGGAATCAACCGTACTCCCAATCCTTGTTTTGGCATCGGGTATTTATGGATCCTATTATTTTGCAGGTTTATACGGTGTAGCTATTGCTGCTGCCGGTATGATGGCAACCACCGCCATGCAGCTGGCTATCGACGCTTTCGGACCAATTGCGGATAATGCCGGCGGTATTGCCGAAATGAGCCGCCTGCCCGAAGAAGTTCGTCACCGTACCGATAACCTGGATGCTGTTGGTAATACTACCGCTGCTACAGGAAAAGGTTTTGCTATAGCATCAGCGGCATTAACTTCATTGGCCTTATTTGCTGCCTTTGTGGGTGTAGCAGGCATTGAGCATATTGATATTTACAAGGCCGATGTACTTGCCGGCCTGTTTGTTGGCGGGATGATCCCTTTCATCTTTTCGGCTTTGTGTATCTCGGCGGTAGGCCGTGCTGCTATGGCTATGGTTGAAGAAGTACGTCGCCAGTTCCGAGAAATTCCGGGTATCATGACCTACGAAGGTAAACCCGAATACGAAAAATGCGTGGCTATATCAACCAAGGCATCTATCCGCGAAATGGTTGCCCCAGGCTTAATAGCCCTGATCACTCCTATCATTATCGGCTTTGCCTTTGGCCCCGAAGTATTGGGCGGTTTACTGGCAGGCGTTACCGTATCGGGCGTATTGATGGGCATTTTCCAGAGCAACGCCGGCGGCGCATGGGACAATGCCAAAAAATCATTCGAAAAAGGCTGCGATATCAACGGTGAGATCTTCTACAAAAAATCAGAACCACATAAAGCATCCGTAACAGGTGACACCGTAGGCGATCCGTTTAAAGATACTTCAGGCCCTTCTATGAACATCCTTATTAAATTAATGTCCATAGTATCATTAGTTATTGCCCCGCACCTGAACAGCCATAATAGTGCAACAAGTGCAAGGATCCAAAAAGAGATGAATAAACAACCCATCAGCGTGCATGTGGTTGTTAAAGCAGAAAAAAGTGTTTAATAGTTTTTATATTTAATTGAAGAGAGCCGCCAGATGAGGGCGGCTTTTTTTGTTGAACCAGGATTTATACGATTTGCCGGATTATTGGATTTTATGAATCTTAAATTTGAGCCTCCCGCTTATAACTCTTATCTAAACTTACGAAGTAAAACTTCGTAAGTTTTCTTCGTTCTATTTAACATAATGCCCTTTCACCTTTCACCTTTCACCTTTCACCTTTCACCTTTCACCTTTCACCTTTCACCTTTCACCTTTCACCTTTCACCTTTCACCTTTCACCTTTCACCTTTCACCTTTCACCTTTCACCTTTCACCTTTCACCTTTCACCTTTCACCTTTCACCTTTCACCTTTCACCTTTCACCTTTCACCTTTCACCTTTCACCTTTCACCTGTACTCCAAAATATCCCCCGGCTGACATTCAAGGGCTATACATACTGCTTCAAGGGTTTCAAAACGGATGGCTTTGGCTTTCCCTGTTTTTAGGATGGATAGATTTGATATAGTGATCCCTACCCTGTCGCTCAGTTCATTTAATGACATTTTTCGCTTTGCCATCATCACATCGAGATTGATAATTATAGGCATAGCTTTATATAGTTAACGCTTCTTCCTCTTTAAGCCTGGCCCCTTGCGTAAATGCTTCGGCCAAAATAAATACCAGCAGTGCAAACACTACCGTACCAAAATTAAATGCAGAGGTATTGATTATTTTTAAGGGTACGTGCAGTTTAGCTATTAGCATCTGGTAAGATACCTGCTGCCCTACATAATCAATCAATGTAAATAGTAACAGCATCGTACCGGTGCTTTTTATCAGCTTAATGCACTTCGGCTCAAACAGGGTACCTTCTACAATATTTACAATAACCTTATTAATAAGGTATGCTATCCTTATTACAATTACAGAGATAATAAGCACCAGCCCAATCTCAATAGCATTTGATGACCAGGCTGCAGATATATTAGCATTATTAACCACAATATCACTATTTATAATTATATTCTTCAAGGTATAATCGTCACCTATCTTCATTTCGCCATTATTTTTTTGCGCAATGAAGCTTCCGTCAATAGTGGCATGCAATGTTGGGCCGTATCTTTTAGCGCCACCTGTTGTGTTCATTCCATCATTATATCCATCCTTAAAACCCTGCCACATATCGGCAGCCATAACCTGAAAAATAAACAAACCAAACACTATATAAACCAGTATTTGAAGGGCACGTACCTTTTTCATTACATTACGATATTAATTCAAGTCAAATGAAAACAATATTTATTAAATAACAAAACAAATTCATCGTTTAGCAATAAATTTTATCTGAAATTCATAAAATAAAAAATTAAAATATAAAATTTGACACTGGTATTGCTATTTCTGATTTATATGTTTTATTTTAGAAACAAAATATTAGCTTTGCACGTTCTATTCAGGATATAATGAATAGACAGGTTTATTAAATAGATGAGACAACTCAAAATAACGCAATCCATTACCAATCGCGAGTCGCAGTCGCTTGATAAATATCTACACGAGATTGGTAAGGTGGACCTAATAACCGCTGAAGAAGAAGTAATTTTAGCTCAAAAAATCCGCGAGGGCGACCAGGCGGCATTGGAGCGTTTAACCAAAACCAACCTTCGCTTTGTCGTATCTGTTGCTAAACAATACCAAAACCAGGGCCTTACACTGGGCGATTTAATTAATGAGGGTAACCTCGGTTTGATTAAAGCCGCCAAGCGTTTTGACGAAACCAAAGGTTTTAAATTTATATCATATGCTGTATGGTGGATCCGCCAATCGATATTGCAGGCCATTGCCGAGCAATCACGTATTGTGCGTTTACCGCTTAACCAGGTAGGTTCATTAAGTAAGATCAGCAAAGCTTTTTCAAAGCTTGAGCAAGAGTATGAGCGTGAACCATCGCCCGAAGAACTTGCCGATATCCTGGAAACTACTGTTGATAAGATCTCTGATACGCTAAGTAACTCTGGCCGTCATGTATCAATGGATGCACCGTTTGTGCAGGGCGAAGAAAATACGCTGCTTGACGTACTGGAAAACCAGGAACCCAACACCGATTCGATCCTGATCAATGAATCGTTATCTGAAGAGATCAAACGTTCGCTTTCAACTTTAACAGAGCGTGAGCGCGAGATCATTGTGTTGTTCTTTGGTTTAGGCACCAATCACCCGCTTTCATTAGAAGAAATTGGCGAGAAATTCAACCTTACCCGCGAGCGTGTACGCCAGATCAAGGATAAAGCTTTACAGCGTCTGCGCCACACCTCAAGGAGCAAAATATTAAAATCATACTTAGGGTAATAAAACAAACCTTTAAAATATCAGAAGCCATCGGTTTAAAGCCGGTGGCTTTTTTGTTTGTCCTCACTCCACATATCCACCCGTCATTGCGAGGTACGAAGCAATCCCCGATAGGCAGAGCGGCTATGCAAGTTCCTCTGTACAGTTCGCGATTGCTTCGTACCTCGCAATGACGGATGGAAAAAATTGCACAAAAAAAAGCGGCGAGCCTAAACTCACCGCTTTTTATATCTAAAAGAAGCCTGGCAACTAATCTCTAATCACCAACCTCTAATCTCTCAAATTAAAGTGCTAACACTTCTTTAACACGGTCGGCAGCTTCTTTCAGCAATATAGCCGAGTATACTTTCAAACCTGAGTTATCGATCAAGGCTTTTGCTTCAGCAGCATTTGTTCCTTGCAAACGCACGATGATTGGAACCGGAATGTTACCGATTTCATTGTAAGCATCAATTACACCCTGTGCAACACGGTCGCAACGAACAATCCCACCAAAGATGTTGATCAGGATAGCTTTTACGTTAGGATCAGACAGGATAATATTGAAACCCGCTTTTACAGTTTGTGCGTTAGCAGTACCACCTACGTCGAGGAAGTTGGCAGGCTCGCCACCGGCAATTTTAATGATATCCATGGTAGCCATAGCTAAGCCGGCACCATTAACCATACAACCAACGTTACCATCAAGCTTAACATAGTTAAGGTTTGATTTACTGGCTTCAACTTCAGTTGGATCTTCCTCGTCAGTATCACGCATTGCAGCGTAATCCGGGTGACGATATAAAGCGTTATCGTCAAGGTTTACCTTAGCGTCAACTGCTAAAATTTTATTATCAGAGGTTTTTAAAACCGGGTTGATTTCAAATTGTGATGAATCGGTACCTTCATAGGCTTTGTATAAAGCAGCAATGAATTTGGTCATATCTTTAAACGCTTCGCCTTCAAGGCCAAGGTTAAAAGCTATTTTACGGGTTTGGAAACCCTGTAAACCAACTTTAGGATCGATCTCTTCTTTAAATATAAGCTCAGGAGTTGAGTGTGCAACTTCCTCAATGTCCATACCACCTTCGGTACTGTACATGATGATGTTGCGGCCACGTGCGCGGTCAAGCAATACACTCATGTAAAACTCTTTGGTTTCGCTTTCGCCGGGATAGTAAACATCCTGTGCTACTAAAACCTTCTTAACTTTTTTACCTTCAGGACCGGTTTGCGGAGTTACCAGCTGCATACCTAAAATATTACCGGTATGTTCTTTAACCTGGTCAATGTTTTTGGCAAGTTTAACACCACCGCCTTTACCACGGCCACCTGCGTGGATCTGTGCTTTTATCACTACCCAGCTTGAGCCCAGGTCTTCTTTCAATTTTTGGGCAGCCTCAACAGCCTGCTCAACAGTATCGGCTACAATGCCTTCCTGAACTCTAACGCCATAGCTTTTTAATATAGCTTTACCCTGATATTCGTGAATATTCATGTTTTGAAGAATTTGCGGTAAAGCTACAATTTTGTTTGAAACGGTAAACACCTTGTTTCAGTTTATTTGCCCTTATTTAGGGTAAATAACATTGTATTTACAATAAGATTTAATCATCTAATTCCCCTTTAATTTTTAAGCATGCAAGAGCACGAAGAAGAAAGTTAATAAAATAACATTTATTGGATGTTACTTTTATATTCTATAAGTTCCTTAATCTATATAATTCCGAAATCGAACGTCCGAAATCCGAAATTAATAATGGCGTTGCCTGCGGCCCGGGCTATCCGCTACAAGTCCTCGCTTTGCCAACGCACATAGCCATCGCACGCTCCGGGCTTTCCACTCCTATCCCTAACGCGGCCTACGCACAAGCCGTAAAAAACCTTTGCGTCTTAGCGCCTTTGCGAGAAACAACAAATCCATCCAACCCAAACAAATAAATCAGCTAATCCGTTAACTTTGTCAAATGCTTAAAGCCAAATCTATCCATAAATCATACGGACAGCTGCAAATATTAAAAGGTGTTGACCTTGAGGTACAAAAGGGTGAAATTGTAACTATTGTCGGGGCTTCGGGAGCCGGAAAAAGTTCCCTGCTTAATATATTAGGCACACTTGACAGGCCTGATTCGGGCACTTTAACCATTAATGATATCGAGCTAAACAAACTAAATAATAAACAACTAAGCGATTTCCGGAACCGGCAAATTGGTTTCATATTCCAGTTTCATCATTTATTGGTTGAGTTCAGCGCGCTTGAAAACGTTTGTATCCCGGCCTTTATAGCGGGCAAATCAAAATCTGACGCCGAAAAAAAAGCTGCCGAACTGCTTGACCTGCTGGGTTTGAAAGACAGGTTGCACCACAAGCCTAACCAGCTATCAGGTGGCGAACAACAAAGGGTAGCTGTAGCACGGGCACTGATCAATAACCCGGCACTTATTTTTGCCGATGAGCCCTCGGGTAACCTTGATTCGGTCAACGCGCTTGAGCTTCATGAATTATTTATTAAGCTAAAGAACGATTTCAGTCAAACCTTTGTAATTGTTACTCATAATGAAGATCTTGCAAACCTGTCGGACCGTACAGTTACAATGAAGGATGGTTTAATTGTTAACGCCCATTAACATGAGCATTTTAATTACAGCCGCTACATCGGCACAGGCCTATCAGCTTAAAAACAAACTGGAAGGAAAAAATATTATTTTAGGTGATCATATGGACCTGCCCGACTTTATGATAAAAACAGGCAAAATGATCTTGTTGCCCAAACCGGCTTCGACAAGCTATACGCATGAAATGTTAACGCTTTGCCTTGATAAGGGTGTTGATTCGGTTTATTTATTAAGGCCCGATGAAGCGGAGCTTTTGCTAAAAGCCGAAACTCTTTTTAATGAATACGATATAAAACTACACGTAATTGCTTAATGGACTATAAGGATATTGATAAACGTAAAACGGCTTTTATTTTTGAGTTAGATGATGTGCTTTATCCGGCAAAGGATTATTACTTTCAGGCTTATTACCTGTTTGCCAACATGCTCGAATATATTGAGTTGATTGATGCAAAGGCCGCAACTAAAGTTTTAACCGATACGTATATAGCCGAAGGGAAAGATGCCGCTTTTGACCGTTTAAGTGAACAGTTCCCGGTTGCCGGGCAATACCGCGATAAATTTGAGAACCTGCTTTTAACGGCCAAATTACCGCTTAAACTGCTTTTATATCAAAATATACTTACCTTGATGCAGGATATTGTAATAGACCGCAAAAAACTGTTCATTGTAACTAACGGCAGTGTACAGGAGCAAGTAAATAAAATAAAACAAACAGAATGGCACGGACTGGAAAAATATCTCCGCTGCTACTTTACTGAAGAAACCGCGCCAAAACCCGAGCCTGATGTAATTGACCTGCTTATTCAGGAACATGGCCTCCAGCGTAAAGAAATAGTAATGATTGAAAACTCTGAGACGGACAAGCTGTGCGCCGAGGCCTGTGGAATTGACTATATCAGTGTTGGGGATTTTTTATAACATTTGCTATAACATACTTATTAACAAGGCGTTTAAATACTTAAACTCAAGCTTATGAGAAAAACATTTTACTTTTTTACAGTAATCCTTATAATTTCATTTACGGCTTGCAAAAAGGACAAACCGGGTACTAATGACAATGACGATAATTCCGGGCCGCCAAGTACAGGTACAGCGCTTGATCGCATCAGGGATTCAGTATTCCTTTACCCTAAAGAAACTTATTTGTGGTATGATCAGCTACCCTCGTACAAAAACTTCCAGCCACGTAATTATGTAAGTACCGATACTATCACCGGTTTAAGCAGTGAGGTTGATCATTTATCGCAGTATGCCATTAATCCTGCCACAAAACTGCCTTATGAATATTACGATAACTCAGGTACCGCCAAATATTCGTTTATTGATGATGGCTCCGTATCAAGCGAATTGGGTGGTAATGGGGGTGACTTCGGGTTTTCTGTTTTTTATCCTACCGATCTCGACCTGAGAGTAAAATATGTTTATCCGGGTTCACCAGCCGACAAAGCAGGCATTAAACGAGGTTATCAAATAACCAAGATTAATGGGCGAACTGGCCTTATCTATGACTATGGAGGCAGTACAACCCAATTTGTTGTAAACGCTTACGCTTACAGCAAAACTATAACTATGACTTTATTAAAGGAGGATAACACCTCGATCAACGTAAGCCTTAATGCAGAAAAATATACCATAAACCCAGTTATTACGCATAGGGTTATTGATGTTGATGGTAAACGAATAGGCTACATGGTTTTCAATTCATTTACAGATACAACCAATGCCGTCCCGCAGCTAATAAATACGTTCAACACATTTGGCGGCATAACTGATCTGGTGATTGACCTTCGTTACAATGGCGGCGGGTCAGTTGAAACGGCCGAAATCCTTGATAATTTCCTTGTTCCTGCTGCTAAATCAGGAACCAAAATGTATACGGCCTATTTTAACGATAAACTAACATCTGATAAGTACAGCCTACTTAACAATATCTATAACATACCTAAAGGCTTCTTTTCGGTAAGCAATCAAAGCGTAAATTTCAAAAAGAGAGGATCAATAAACCTTAGCCGGATATTTTTCATCGTTACTGGCAGCACCGCTTCAGCAAGCGAGCTTACTATCAACAACCTTATCCCTCAAATGGATGTTAAAATAATAGGAACAACTACTTATGGCAAACCCGTTGGATTTTATAACATTGATATAAACAGGTACCAACTTTATATGCCAATGTTTTCAACAAGAAATTCGGCAAATAAGGGAGACTATTATTCAGGAATGACGCCCGGAAGTACAACCTATGATGGCTTTGCCGCCAGTGACGACCTTACAAAAGACTTTGGGGATACAACCGAAGCGCTGTTAGCCCATGCGGTAAAGTTTATAAGAAAAGGCACATATCAACTTACTTCTTTAAAAACACAAAGCTTTGCCCAGTCATTAAATACACTCTCGGCAGACCGGGACCGAAAAATGGCGCAACAGCTTGACAAACGAAAAACTAATGGGATAATGCTTAAAAAGCCTCCTATTTTTAACAAAAAGAAGAAATAAATATCATTTCACGCAAATGCAAAAATGCGAACAGCCGAAAAGCTTTTCGCATTTTTTATGATCAATCGGCCAGTTCCCTTAAATCAACAGGTACTACACGTGAAATACCCTGTTCAACCATGGTTACACCGTAAATAACATCGGTGCTGGCAATAGTACGTTTGTTATGCGATACGATGATAAACTGCGACTCTTTAGAGAAGGTGCGGATAATGTTATTGAACTTATCAATATTGGTATCATCAAGCGGTGCATCAACTTCATCAAAAATACAGAAAGGTGCAGGCTTAAGCAGGTATAACGAAAACAGGATAGCTGTTGCTGTAAGCGTTTTCTCCCCTCCGGATAACTGATTAATAGATAGCGGGCGTTTACCTTTTGGCTTCGCGATGATATCAATATCCGATTCGAGCGGATGGTCAGGATCCGTTAGGATCAAGTCGCACGAATCTTCTTCGTTAAACAATGAACGGAACACCTTGATAAAGTTTTCACGTACCATCATAAAGGCGGTCATGAACTTATCTTTTGCGGTATCGTCAATCTCCTGAATGGTAGCCAGCAATGATGCTTTAGCTTCGCTCAGGTCTTTCTTTTGCGCCTGGATAAAGGTATAACGTTCGTTCATTTCGTTATAAGCCTCAACCGCCATTGGGTTTATAGCGCCAAAATCGTCCAGCTGTTTTTTCAGCTTTTCTGCTTTCTCGCGCAGGTCCTGCTCATTTTCACCTTCGGGAACTTCGCTTTCGGGCAGGTCTTCAATATCTATGTTAAACTCAACCGAAAGGCGCTCTTTCAGCGCGTTAAGGTCTATTTTTAAATTATTACGCTCGTCACGCAGTTCGTTCTCAATAACTTCACTGTTCTCTTTCTTGCGCCTTAATGAACTTACCTGGTTCTCATTTTCGGTGATGAGGCCGCGCCATTGGTAGTATTCCTGCTCGGCTTGTTGGGTGGCCTTTTCCAGGTTTTCCTTCTGCTCGTACATCTCTAACAAGTTGTCATCCGAGTTATCGGCCAGCTTCAGGTTTTCCTGTATGGCAACCTTTACCTTTTCGAGCTCAACTGTATTTTGACGGATACGCGTGTCAAGGTTTTCCTGCTGACTATCGCGGTAATCGAGGTCTTTCATCAATCCCGATACCTTGTTTTGTTGCTGATGGAAGCGGATATTTTCCTGGTTATAAGCGTTTGATTGTACGGATACGTATTCGTTAAGCTCGTTAAAAGCCATCTGCTTATCAGCTAACAGATCGCTTTGAATCTGACGCTGTGTTTTAAGCTCGGCCAGTTGCGGTTGCAGAGCGGCCATTTCATCCTTTATCCCGGCAATTTTTCGGGCTATATCTTCCTTGCGGTTAAGACTGTTTTCAATAAAGGTTTGGTATTGCTCCTGCCGGGTTTTAACGGTGATCAGTTCCGTATTTAACCTATTGATGATCAGTTGTTGTTCGTTGATCTCGGCAGCTTTGGTTGATGAACGTAAAGCAGCAAGTTTATTCTGCAATTCGTCGGATTTAGTGCGGAACGCCCCTACCTGGTTCTCTATCCCACGGATCTCCTTGGCTAAATTTTCCAGATTTTTAGCACGGCCAATCCTTTTACCCTCAAACAATCCAACGGACCCACCGGCCATGGTATGTTTTGATTTATTGAACTTACCGCTCTTTCCTATCAGTACAACGCCTTGAGGTAAAGCCTCGCTGTTGATCTGCCCTTCTTTATCATCATCAACCAGGTAAACACCTTTAAGCAGGTAGTTACAAAGTGGGAGGTAACGTTTCTCCACTTCAATAACGCCAAGCGCTGGTATAGCATCTGCCCTTTCAAAATTTACCTGGGTAACTGCTTCATCGGCGTAGTTGTTCAATACAAAGAAGTTTGCCCTCCCTTTAGCCGAATTGCTTAACAGGTTAATAGCCTTCACCGCATCGTCATAGCTTTCAACAACGTAGTAGTTCATGAGCGGTTCCAGGTAGTTTTCAATGGCTACCCGAAATTCCTCCTTACAAAAAAGCACATCGCTAAACAGCGGCGCGTTTTTGGCCCAGTCGGTATTCTTTTTCAGAAACCTGATCGACTCCGGAAAACCTTCCAAACTATCAACCATACTTTTGGTAAGGTTATACTCGTTTTGCTTGGCATCCAGGCGGCGGCTCTCTTTTATGATAGTGTCCTTTACCGAATTCAACTCAACGTCGGTTTCGGCAATCTGCTCTTTTAACTTGTTTTCAAACTCAACAGCCTGCTGAAATTCATCATCAAGCGTTTCCTTGCGGTATTGCAGCTCGGCAACCACCTGGTTAAAGTGCGAAAGTTCCACCTCTTTATTGGTGGTATCTTCCATATTGCGCTGACTTTCCTGCTCCAAAGCCTGCTGCTGGATCTGTAATATATCCAGGTCTTTTTCGGCTTTATAAGCCTGGTTTTGCAGGCGGGTATTGATGTTGTTTAACTCATTAAGCTCGTTACGGGCTTCGGTTTGCTGTGCACGCAATTCGTCAACTGCCTCCTTTAAATCAGTCACCCGGCTTTGGATAGCTTGCAGGGTTTCATCCTCGGTAGCTTTCTCCTCACTTAAGCGCTTAATGTTATACAAAACGTGGTTCAGCTGGTTTTTATCCCGCTCCAACTCATCCGTTAAGCGCGATTCTTTATCCTGCTGAAACTTCAGCTGCTCATTCTTGATCTTTTTTTCACTTTCATAAGCACGGATCTTTGAAACAAACTCGTTGGTTGTTTTTTGCTGAACAGACAGGTTCTTTTCTTTGGTAATGCTATCCAGCTTTTGTTGCTGTAAGGTAGCTTCCAAAGTATCTATCTGGGCAATAATATCACCTTTCTCAGCTTTGTGCTTAAGTTCCTGCTCCTCTATCTTTTTTAATGATTCGCTAAATGCCACTATCCTGAACGAAGCCAGCATAATACTCAGCGTTTTATATTGCTCTTTTAAGCGATAATAACGTTCAGTTTTCTTTGCCTGGTTTTCCAGCGTTTTGAGGTTTTTTTCGATCTCAAACAGCAGATCGTCCACACGGGCCAGATCGGCCTCCGTTTCCTTAAGTTTACTGAAAGTTTGCTTTTTACGCAGCTTGTATTTGGAGATGCCGGATGCTTCCTCGAACAGGTTACGACGGGAGCCTTCCTTATTAGTGATGATCTCGTCGATCATTCTCAACTCGATAATGGAATAAGAATCTGAGCCGATACCTGTATCCAAAAAAAGATCGGTGATATCCTTTAAACGGCACTGCACATCGTTTAAGCGGTACTCACTTTCACCGGTACGGTAAAGCTTACGGGTAAGTGTTACCTGCGAGTAATCAGTTGGCAGTATGTTTTTTGTATTATCAAAAGTGAGGGAAACTTCGGCAAGGTTGGCCGATTTGCGGCTTTTGGTACCGTTAAAAATAACGTTGTCCATCTTCTCCGAACGGAGTGCCCGGGTGCTTTGCTCACCCAAAACCCAACGGATACTATCAACAACGTTAGACTTACCACAACCGTTAGGCCCTACAATAGCGGTAACACCCTCATTAAAATTGATGGTTATTTTATCGCCAAAACTCTTGAAGCCCTTGATTTCTAAACGGGTAAGCTGCATTTAATTTATTAAGTACCTTGCAAAGTCCAAACCTCCAAAGTATTATAAATAATTGAGTTTTGAAAGTATATTTTGATTTGAGGTGAAAGGGAAAAGGTTAAAGGCGAAAGGTTGATTCTACAACTAACACGTCATTGCGAGGTACGAAGCAATCCCCTACTTACAGAGTAACTATTCAAGGTCGACCTGTACAGTTTGGGATTGCTTCGTACCTCGCAATGACGTTTTATTTAATTAAACCCTTATCTCCCCCTTCAAATAAGTAACCGCTTTACCGCTCATCAGCACACGATCACCTTTAAGCTCGCACCAGAGCTCGCCACGACGGGCCGATAGCTGGTAGGCATGCAGGTTATCTTTACCAAGCCGTTTCGCCCAATATGGGATCAGGTTACAATGTGCCGATCCGGTTACCGGATCTTCGGGGATACCTGCTCCGGGTGCAAAAAAACGGGAAACAAAGTCAGAGTTATCGCCTGGAGCGGTGGCTATGATGCCCACCGTATCCATTTTCGACATAGCGAAGAAATCGGGTGTAAGGTCTTTGATATCCTGCTCGGTTTCATAAACGATAAAATAATCGCGTGAACGCAAAAAAGCTACAGGTTGCTTTTCGCCAAGCGATTCGGCCAATCCGTTGGGAGCCTCTATAGGGATGGGCGGCCGTGACGGAAAATCCATGGTATATTTATCAGCATCACGCTTTACGGTGAGCGTTCCGGCTTTTACAGTTTCAAAATGAATGGTATCTCCCTCATAACCCAGTTCCGAAAACAGGATATGTGCCGATGCAAGCGTAGCATGCCCGCAAAGATCTATCTCATACTCAGGCGTAAACCAGCGGAGTTTATAACCGCTGCCATTTTTTACAAAGAATGCAGTTTCGGCAAGGTTATTTTCAATAGCTATCATTTGCATGGTGGCATCTGGCAGCCATTCATTAAGCGGGCAAATAGCAGCCGGGTTACCGCCAAAAAGCTTATCGGTAAACGCGTCGGCCTGGTATATGGGGATGATCATATAAATATTGGTATTTAGCTAATATAGCGAGGTGAGCGTCAAAATGCAAGGCAATAAGAATCAAGATTCAAGAGAAAAGAATCAAGATTCAAGACTATAAGAATCAGGACATTTATTATTCAGATTCTGCGATTGCCTTTCCTATTTTTTATTCCTGTATCTTGGCTCTTAAGTCTTGATTCTTTTCTCTTGCATCTTGATTCTTACCCCTTGCTTCTTTTCTTCTCATTCAATCCATAAAACGGAATTACCCGAATTATATTGGTTTGGCTCATAAAGTTTATTACCCGGATCGATGATCCATTTACCATCAACAATAAACTTATACAGCTGCTTGCCAGGCTTCAGGTTAACGCTCACTGTCCAATCCTTACCGTTAAAAGCAAGTGTATAGCCAAACTCATCAAAATTATTAAAGCTCCCCGCCAGATGAACATTTTTGGAGTTATTAAAACCGCTTAGCTTAAACGTGTAATTGGGCTTTACCGAAATATAGGAGTTAACAACGCCGCCCTCCATCATATTTCTGGGGTTTTTAGGATCTGTTATCCAGTTACCGTCAACAACAAATTTATAACCATAATTGCCCGGCGGAATGATGAGGGGTAACTCCCAGCCCGTCTGGGTTTTAGATAGGGGGATCAAACCATGTTCCCAATTATTAAAGCTACCGCCTATGTATACTTTTTTTGCGTTGGTGTAGCCATCAAGCTTAAACAGTATTGTTTCGCCAAGGTTCAAAACCGAATTGATTTGTCCGTCATCGCCCTTTATTTTATTTGGGTTGGCTGGGTCGGCGATCCATTTGCCATCAACCAAAAAACGGTAGGCCTGTGTACCATCATGCAGGTAAAGCTGCTTTTGCCAAATGCCGCCTTTTTTTTCCAGAATGATGCTGTTGGCGTCCCAATTATTAAAACTTCCGGCCAGCGTTATTTTACGGGCATTGGAATAGCCATTCAGTTTAAAAGTATAGTTGTATCGAAAGTAGATGGAGTTATCATCATGATTGGCCACCTGGTTGTTATAACTGTCGTTGATCCAATGCCCGTCAACAATAAACTTATACTCGTACTTACCGGGTTTTAGCTTTATATCAACAATCCAGCCGCTATCGGTTTTTGCCATGATCCCCTTAAGTGTGCTCCAGTTGTTAAAATTACCCGATAGTAAAGCCCTTCTGGTTTGCGAATAGCCCGGCAAAAAGAACCGGGTTAGCCCCGATGATAGCTCATGTACCGTGACTTTAGCAAAATTATTGATACCGAAATCGACATCGGCCGGATACCCCGGTGATCCGTCATCATCATTATTTATTTTAGTAGTTATCAGGTATGGCTTGGTTTGCGGGTTTTTATTGAGGTCTTCAAGCGGCCTGTCAAACGCTACAATAGTTCCTTGCTTACCGGCCGCTGCCCAGCCGTCTTTTAGCAGGGAAGTAAAATCACCTTTCAAAATGGCAGTGGCACTTACACCTTTAAGACCGGCCTTTTTCAGCAGGCTATCTACTTCAGTTTTAGATGCGCGCATATCAATGAGTAACTTCAGCTTATCATCACTCATAACCAGGCTACTGCGTTTTTGTGCCCTTGCATGTATGGCCATGCAAATGATCGCAAAAAAAACAATAACTATACGCCCGCGCCTTTTCATATTACTGGTTGCTGTAAATGTACATTTCAAATTCTTTTTTAACAAAGTTGATGGTGAATATGCCGCGAACAAAGAAATCATATCCTAAAACACCATCGATCTTGTATCCGTAAGCATTTCCCATTTTTTCGAGATTGGTTATTAAAATACGGTTTTTCATGTATTTGCGGTCGCCGACAACCAAATTATCGAACCGGGTATATATTACTTCGATAGAGGTACCGCCAATCCCCATAATTTTTGTACGGCTTACAACTTCCATTTCAGGGATGAGTTTTTTTGAACGCCGGTAATCAAGCAGGCTGGTTTCGGCGGCACTGTCAAAAGCAAACCAAAGCGAATTGTCATTAATGGTACCTTTCATTAAAATAACATCATTGAGCATCCGGAACGGACTCACCATAAACCGGTCGTGAAACACCTTTTCTGCTTCGGGGATGTTGCCGTTTTCATCAAGTTTTTGAATGTAAAGGCTATTGCGAAAAAGATCAACAGTAATGGCAAAATCGGCGAACAGCCTGGTGCCCAGCAACCCCAGTATCTTGATCCCCTTGCCGTTTTCGATAGCCGACAAATCGGTAACATCAGCACGGAGCTTCGGATAATGCAGGTCAAGGATATTTAAATTGCGGACATAAGTAGTAAATGAGCTGTTGGCATAGCCATTAACCCCGGCCGATTCCTGTTCGGCCACATGGGGCATGTATCGAAAATAGGTTTCGTTTAAAACCAGGTAAGGCGCGCCTGTATCCAATACAAAGTTACCCTCAAGGGTATCAATCTGTGCTTCAATAACGATGAGGTTACCAGCTCTTTTTATAGGAATAACCAGTGTTTTAAAATCGCCGGTAGGCGACGGATCAGGATAAGATTTTACGTTTTTAAAGGTGAGGCCGCTGATGGTCACACGTTCGCCTCCTTCCGCATTGAAACAGAAAGCGAAAAGAAGCATGATCAACAGCAAATAAACCTTGGGCATCACATTAAGTACTATACCTAATAGACCCTCATTTTATATTATAAGTTACAGGTCCCGGCAATTAAATAACGTGGTTGATATAACCATACCTAACCAGGTCGTCGGAGTTATTAATGGGCTTGGTGCTGCCATCTGCTATCAGGATTATCCTGTCGGCAACATCGAGGATATTATAATACTGATGATCAGTAACAATGATTCCTTTTATCTTTGCACACCTGCCAATTATCTCTTTAAACATTTCCGTTTGTATTGGTGAAACGTGGGTAAACGGCTCATCGAGCAAAATAAAATCGGCCCGGCTGTAAATACACATCAGTGTTTCCAGTTGCCTTAACTCGCCACCCGACAACTGGTCGGCCTTTTGATCGTAATACTTTTGATAAATAGGGTGATTACTGAAATCAGCCCAAAATTGCGGATCGATAATAGGTTGAGCAAGGTTTTTAAGCTTTATATTTTGTGGCAGGTAAGTATGCTGGGGCAGATAGGCGATACGCCCCTTATGATAACCTTTCAATATCGGAATATCATTTATACTGATGTGCTTGTAAGACGGCTTTAGCGAGCCAAACATAATGCGTAATAATGATGATTTTCCACAGCCGTTGCGACCGAGCAGGCCAACAACTTCACCCTGCCTGCAATCAATATAAATATCCTGCAATATCTTCCGTCCGTCAAACTCAAGATGAACGCTATCCGTTTTTAAAATATGTGGGCCCAATGTAGTATGAGTTTTGAAATGGAGATGAAAATACTGTAGGCTAATGCATCAGATATAAAGCTGTATATATATAAACTGTCGATACTGTAGCCCGCATTTCTGAAGTAGAAGAATGTCCTGTTAGCGTTTTGGTAAATATATTGAAAGCCGATAGCAAGGCCATAACCCATCAGCTTAAAAATGTATGATTCCGCAACGTTGATCTTGCCGGGAAGCACGTAATAAGCGCAGGTTAAACTGGTGATAAGGCACCATAGCCATAAAGATTTATAAAAATACCAGGTAATTTTTATGGTGTTACGCATTTAGCTAAATCATGACAGGTTAGCTAAAATAACGTTGGTTGCGAATTAAAATTTTCCCCGTCAGCAATTCTTATTTTATTCACTAACAGATGTGCTTGCCGGGTAGGTTCGGGGATGCGGTAACCCCGGATACAGTTTTTGATAAGCTCAACACTTTGTTCCATACTGATGTGATGGCCCGGCGAAATATAAATAGGGTTACATTTCTTTTTGGTGCGTAAAGCAATACCTATCAATTCGCCTTTATCATACATCGGGCTTTGGTCAAACACCTCGTTACCGGGTTCCTGGTACCTGCCGTAAAGCCTGCTTTTAGCACTACCAATAGATGGAACATTAGTGAGCAAACCGAAATGGGTAGCTATGCCTGTGCGGCGCTCGTGTGCTATCCCCTGCCCATCTAATACCATAACATCGGGTTTAAAAGGCAGTTTTTCCCAGGCTTCAAGCAAAGCCGGCACTTCCCTGAATGCCAGCAGACCGGAGATGTACGGAAACTTTGTTTTACTGATAGCCGTTGCCTGGCCTATTATAGTTAGCTCAGGATATTTGAGCAGGATGATACCGGCGTAAACTACTTCCGAATATTTATTGAATGAAATATCGGCACCACCGATGATTTTAACAGGCTTATCCAGCGGACGAATATCAATTTGCCTGCGCAACTCATGCTGCCAGGCTACGGCCTGTTCAGGGGTAAGGTTTTCATATAATTCTGGCCGCACCGTTGATTGGGAATTGATTACGTTGATTTCGTCGATGGCTTATTTTGTGATAATGATTTTCATGAGGGTTTTGTTTTGATTCTGATGGATTTACACAATCGCATGTTCAAGCGTCCACGCCATAGCTGTTAACTTAAGAGAGTAATTTGGCGTAAGCCTTTTAAAATCCCCTCTCGATAGGGGGAGCGATGGAACGAGTGGTAGCAGGGGTGTGTTACATAAGCGATAAGCCGCACACAGAATAACACACCCCTCCACCCCTCTCGAGAGGGGAATCGCACATTCCCATGCTTTTGAGAGGTTTTTTGCCTTAAGTTAACCGCTATGGCGTGGACGCTTGAACATGCGTAAGGGTCGACCAGCGTAGCGCAGTCGGGGTGAGTCGATTTATGCGATATGACTAATCTTCAACCATTCACCTAATCAACCCAATCAACCACTCACCTTTAATACGAACTCACATTACTATAATCAATATTAGTTACACCGCTGTAATCCGGTATAAAAGTATCTTCCTTGCTGATGGCCATATCAAACTCAAACGATGCCGGATACGGCGTATTGAGCAAACTGCCTTTGGGAATATAAGGAAACAATTCGCCATAAGTGAGGATCTGGCTGTGGTTAATCCGGCGGTAGATATACATTCGGTGCAGGTCACAGGGCTTGGTTAAACCTGCAGCGCCAATCATTTGAATGGCACTGCCTACCGTAAGCTTGTGAAAGTTGGCTACCCGTACTTTTTTATCATCAACCACCAGCCCTTTCATCAGGCTCTTATTTTGCGTGGCGACACCTGTAGGACAGGTATTGCTGTTACATTCCAGCGCCTGGATACACCCTAATGCGAACATCATACCGCGGGCACTGTTACACATATCGGCGCCGAGCGCAAAATTTTTGACGAGATCAAAGCCAGTAGCTACTTTGCCTGATGCTATGAGTTTAATATTCCTTTTAAGATCGAAACCTGTTAGCGCATCGTAAACAAAGGCAAGGGCTTCGCGAAGCGGCATCCCTACCGAGTTACTAAATTCAAGCGGAGCAGCACCGGTACCGCCCTCTCCCCCATCAACGGTAATAAAATCGGGCGTGATGCCGGTTTTAACCATTGCCTTACAAATGGCTAAAAACTCGCTTTTATGCCCAACACATAATTTAAAGCCGACAGGCTTACCACCCGAAAGGTCACGAAGCTTTTGAATGAAGGTCATCAATTCCAAAGGATTGGTAAACGCGGTATGATACGGCGGCGATATCACGTCCTCGCCCATTTCCACCAACCTGATGCGCGCAATTTCGGGCGTTACCTTAGCTGCGGGCAAAATACCGCCGTGCCCGGGCTTTGCACCCTGCGATAGTTTGATCTCGATCATCTTTACCTGCGGTAACACAGCACGCTCGGCAAATGCATCGTAATTAATGGTACCATCCTTATGGCGACAGCTAAAGTACCCGGTACCTATCTGCCAGATAATATCACCGCCGGGCTGCAGGTGATAGTCGCTCAAACCACCTTCGCCGGTATTATGTGCAAAGTTATCAAGCTTTGCGCCTCCGTTAAGCGCAAGGATGGCGTTCATGCTCAGTGAACCGAAACTCATGGCCGAAATATTAAATACGCTGGCCATGTATGGTTGTTTACATGCCGGCCCTCCTACTTTTACGCGCGGGTCCATGTTTAATTGATGATGATCTATTGCGGCAATGCTGTGGTTAAGCCATTCGTAACCATTATCATAAACATCAAGCTCGGTACCGAAGGGGCGCGTATCATCAACCTTTTTAGCACGCTGATAAACCACACTCCTGTTTTGACGGTTAAAGGGTGTTCCGTTGGTATCGCTTTCAATAAAGTACTGATAAATTTTTGGCCGCAACTCCTCCATCAAATACCGAAGGTGACCAAACACAGGGTAATTACGCACGATACTATGCCTGGGCTGTATCATGTCATAAAAACCGATAAGGTATATAGGCCCCATGATTGCAAACGACCACGCAGCCGGCGGCCAGATAATGCTCCAGGCACCAAGCATACTGAATATGATAAAAAACGAGACAATGAAGAGTTTTCTCATGGATGGTTAATTTTATATGAAGCCGCTATTAAGTTTGATAAAAATAGAATTGTAATTTAAACAATGTGCCAAATTTGTGGTTAACAAACTTACTCTATGTCGTTTTAAAGTCACAAAGTATAAATACATGTTTAAACACGTAATTTTGTACTTATCTTTGTATCAACAAAAAAAACAAAAAAAATCATGGCAACAGCAACAGCAGCAAAATGGGTTATCGACCCAATGCACTCAGAAGTACAATTTAAAGTTAAACACCTGGTTATCTCAACTGTAAGCGGCTTTTTCAAAAGCTTTAACGGTGAATTATTAACTGATAACGATGATTTTGATAATGCAGAAATTGATTTCGCATTAGATATCAACAGCATCGATACCAACCAGACTCAACGCGACGAGCACTTAAAATCAGCAGAGTTTTTTGATGCTGAAAAATATCCTCAGATCACTTTCAAATCAACTTCATTCACCAAAACTGATGATGAAGAATATGAATTGAAAGGTAACCTGACCATTAAAGATCAAACTAAACCAGTAACCCTTAACGTAGAATTTGGTGGCTCGGCTGCTGATTTTTATGGCAACACCAAAGCTGGTTTCGAGATCAGCGGTAAAATTAACCGTAAAGATTTCGGCTTAACCTGGGACGGCGTAACCGAAGCCGGTTCAATTGTAGTTGGCGAAGACATTAAATTGCTGATCAACATACAGTTCACTAAACAAGCTTAATTGTTTTAATACTGTTGCTGTGTTTTAACTTTTAAAATGCCGTTGTTGTTAAAGGATCCAAACAACACGGCATTGTTGAAACAGTAAACAGGTTAAAATTAATGATAGAAAAGCCATTCGTTTAAAGCGAATGGCTTTTTGGTTTTTGACACCTACCCAAACTTACGAAGTTTTAAAAACTTCGTAAGTTTTCTGCACCATGTTAATTACGTGATTTCAAGTCGTTTTACTGCCGTTGTTAAACTAAGTAGCGCTATATTTGTTCTTATAATATGTTGATTAAAATATATCCCGAAAACCCTAATCCCAAAGCTATTGAGCAGGTGGTTGAGGTGTTAAAAAAAGGCGGCCTCATCATATACCCTACCGATACCATTTATGGTTTGGGATGCGATATTACCAATCATCGTGCTATTGAGGCTATTTGCAAAATCAGGAATATCAAGCCCGAAAAGGCTAATTTCTCCTTTATTTGTTACGACCTCAGCCATATTTCTGATTATATCAAACCAATTGATAACACAACTTTTCGTGTACTGAAAAAAGCGCTGCCAGGGCCGTTCACGTTTATATTTAACGCCAGCCACATGGTGCCCAAAATGCTTAGCTCCAACAAAAAAACTGTTGGTATCAGGGTGCCCGATAATAATATAGCCCGCGAAATCGTACGCGTTTTAGGCAATCCTATACTATCAACATCGATAAGGGATGATGACGATATCATGGAATACTCTACCGATCCGGAACTGATTCACGAGAAGTATGAAGATTTGGTAGATATTGTGATTGATGGCGGCTATGGCGATAATGTTGCCTCAACCGTAGTAGATTGCACAACCGGCGACTTTGAGATTATTCGTGAAGGTAAAGGTGATTTAGAATTGTATTTGTAAGGCTGGGACCTCAATATTTCACGTCATTGCAAAGTACAAAGCAATCCAAGAGGCAGAGGCGCTATCAGGTTTCTCTGTACAGTTTGGGATTGCTTCGTACCTCGCAATGACGGTTGGTAAATCTTACGGCCTTATTCCCTTCACAAACCCATCAATCTTATCCATATACCCATCCTCACCTAAAAGCTTTACAAATTTACTACCTATAATGGCACCGTTAGCATAGTTACATGCTTTGGCAAAACTGCTGCTATCGGTAATGCCGAAACCAATAATAGTTGGATTTTTCAGTTTCATTGCAACAATACGTTTATAGTATTCTTCAACACTATCGCTTAATTTAAGGTTGTAACCGGTTATGGTTGATGACGATAACAGGTAAATAAAACTGCTGCTCAGGCTATCGATTTTGCGGATCCGCTCTTCAGATGTTTGAGGCGTCACCAAAAATATGTTGCTTAAGCCGTTATCAATAAAATATGATGAATACAGCGTTTCGTACTCATACATCGGCAGATCGGGCACGATGATGCCGTCAACCCCAACCTCGGCAGCTTTTTTGCAAAAACGTTCAATACCGTACTGAACAATCGGGTTCAGATATCCCATAAGCAAAATTGGAATGCTCACACGGCTGCGCAGTTCGGCCAGTTCTTCAAACAAAACTTTCAGGCTCATGCCGTTTTCAAGGGCACGCTCTGAGCTGTGCTGAACAGTTGGGCCATCGGCTACCGGATCGGAATAAGGAAAACCGATCTCCAGGAAATCAGCACCTGATTTCTCAAGGGCTTCGGCAATATCAACCGTGGTATTCAGTGCCGGGTAACCGGCGGTAAAGTATATAGATAACAGGTTGTTATTCTTTGATGCAAAAAGCTTGTTTAAACGGTTCATTGTATGTTAGATTTGTCTGAACTCGAATTAATCGAATTTAACGATTGGGCAGAATATTAGAATTCAATTAATTCCTATAATTCGTTTAATTCAAGTTCAGACCATTTTTTTAATAGCCAAAATATTTAATATATGTATCCAGGTCTTTATCTCCCCTGCCCGAAATGCAGATTACAACATTATCGTTAGCCTCAAACTTCATTTTCTCCAAATGGGCCAAAGCGTGGGCTGTTTCAATGGCCGGGATAATGCCTTCCAACTGGCAGCAAAGCAAACCTGCCTGTAAAGCCTCATCATCAGTTATGCTTACATATTCACCACGATGGCTTTTAAATAAATGCGCGTGCTGCGGACCAATACCGGGGTAATCCAACCCTGCCGAAACGGAATAAGGTTCAACAACCTGTCCATCTTCCGTCTGCATTAAAATGGTGCGGCTGCCGTGCAATACACCCTCGTTGCCTAAAGCGGTAGTGGCAGCAGACTCGCCGCTGTTTACGCCTTTGCCAGCGGCTTCAACGGCTATCAGTTTCACGTTTTCGTCATCTAAAAAATGATAAAACATACCCATAGCATTGCTGCCCCCGCCTACACAGGCCAGTACATATTGCGGTAATTCACTACCTGTATATTCCACCAGTTGCTTTTTTGTTTCGGCAGAGATTATCGACTGAAAACGGGCTACCATATCAGGGTATGGATATGGGCCAACTACCGAACCTATAATATAATGCGTATCAACCGGATTACCAATCCAATCGCGCAAAGCCTCATTAGTTGCATCTTTCAGTGTTTTGCTTCCCGAAGTTGCCGGTACCACCTTAGCGCCCAGCATTTTCATGCGCGATACATTAGGTGCCTGGCGGGCCATATCAATCTCGCCCATGTAAACCACACATTCAATGCCCATTAAAGCGCATACAGTTGCTGTTGCAACCCCATGCTGTCCTGCACCGGTTTCGGCAATGATACGTTTTTTGCCGAGGCGTTTAGCAAGTAAGATCTGCCCTATGGCATTATTGATCTTGTGCGAGCCGGTATGGTTCAGATCTTCACGTTTAAAAAATATATTGGCACCATATTTTTCCGAATACCTTTTGGCATGATATAACGGAGAAGGGCGGCCAACATAGTTTTTCAGCAAATCGTTAAACTCAGCTTTAAAATCATCATCATTTATGATATTGAGGTATTGCTGCCTTAATTCCTCCACGTTAGGGTATAACATTTCGGGTATGTATGCTCCCCCAAAATCGCCGTAATAACCTTGTTCGTTAACTCCGTATTTCATCTGCTTTATTTTATTTTTGACGACATCAAATGCGTCTTTTAATTTTTCGATATTCTTTAAGCCCGGCTCAATTTCAAACCTGCTGTTAAGGTCAGCCCCATAAAATTGGGGATGTGTGATATTGTTAACTTCAGCTATATTTTCAGGGCCTATCCCTCCTGATAAAAAGAAAGGGATTTCCAGTTTATATTGATCAAGGATAGCCCAGTCAAACGTTTTGCCCGAGCCGCCGTATTCCTTCGTTTTGGTATCGAACAGGAAAAGATCAACATTGTTAGCATAATCTTTTAGCTGTTCAAAATCGAAATCCTCATTAAGACCGAATGCTTTGATCACAGTTACCCTGTCTTTAAAAGCAGCACAAAACTCCGGACTTTCATCACCATGCAACTGAATGGCGTTAAAGCCATATTCGGCTATCAGCTTCTCAATATTTTCGGCACTTTCATTTACAAAAACACTGGTTTTTTGAATGGAAGCCGGTATAGCTTGCAGCATATCAGCCGGCAGGCCGGCCATATATCGGGGCGATTTTCCGTAGAATATAAAACCCAGGTAATCGGGTTGCAAAGCGGCAACCGCTTCAATATTTTCAGGATGTTTTAAACCGCAAACCTTTATTTTCATAACTTAGTTTTGCAACAATGTATTAAAGCTTTTCAGCGCCTTTTTACCAAGCAATGCTTCCTCTGCTTCATAAAAACAATCGCCAAAAGTTTTTTCAGGACATATCGTTTTAATGGCGAGCGCAGCATTGGCCAGCACAACATTATTTTGAGCCTTAGTACCATCACCCTTAAGCACATCGCTGAATATAGCTGCAGATGCCATCACAGTATCCCCACCAGTAATTTCTTTAGGATCAATCAATTCAAAGCCAAGATCTTCAACACTGTTGATCTTTTCACCATCGGCCGAGAAGGTTTTAAAATCACAGGTTAACGAGATCTCATCGTAACCTTCCAGTGCGTTTATGATGGTATATTTTGTGGTTGATTTTTGGTACAGGTAAGCGTACACACGAGCAAGTTCAAGGTTAAATACCCCCACCAACTGGTTATCAGGCTTTGCCGGATTAACCATTGGCCCAAGCATATTAAAAAAGGTTTTAACGCCCAATTCCTTACGGATAGGTGCTACGGTTTTCATAGCCGGGTGGAACAACGGCGCATGCAGGAAACAGATATTGGCATTATCAGTACTGCGTTTCAAATTATCCAGATCGTTGGTAAAGCGGTAACCGAGGTATTCCATCACATTTGATGAACCGCAGCCTGATGATACACCGTAATTACCATGCTTGGCTACTTTATAACCGGCACCTGCCACTACAAATGAGGCGAGTGTTGAAATGTTGAACGTATCTTTACCGTCACCGCCGGTGCCGCACAAATCGATAAGACCATCGGTCTCCAGGTTAACCGGCAGGCAAAGCTCCAGCATGGCATCGCGAAAGCCTTCCAGTTCTTCAACAGTAATGCTCCGCATACAATATGCCGTCATAAAGGCGGCCATTTGCGCGTTGTTGTACTTACCCTGCGCAATGTTCATCAAAATGCCTTTAGATTGTTCCCTGCTAAAGGTTTTGTGCTCAAAAAGATGATTAAGTATCTGTTTCATGTGCCCCCCTGCCCCCTAAAGGGGGTGTTAGTATGCATAAATATTAATTTTCCCATTCCCCCTTGCTTATCGGTCCCCCGCCAGCTGGCGGGGGACGGGGGCGCTACGCGCAATAAAAAAAGGGTTGCCGTATGGCAACCCTCCTGAATATATTTTTCAAACAAACATGGAATTGCCTTACGATTACTCGTTAAGCCACCACCAATTGTTGTTTAATTTGTTCATTGTTACTTGTTGGCACAAATATGTAAATAGTTTTTATAAAAACAAACAGAATTATTTTAGTTAGTGAATTATTGATTTAGCGAGTTAGTGATTTAAGATCAGTTAATGAATTAGTGATTTAATCTGGAAAGCAATCCAAGATTACTTAAATTCGATATTTTAGCTGTTGATTTATTGAGTTCGCGCTATTGCCCGCGTTCAATCAAAAATTCACTAAATCACTAACTCAACAATTCACTAATTGGCCTCATGTCCATACGTAAAGAAAAAATTAACCCCGAGGACGATCTTGGCTTTGGTACCCAGCCGGTTATAAAAAGCCAGCCGGTTATCAACAAGGATGGTACTATTAACGTAAAACGTACCGGCCTCCCCTTTTTTAGCACAGCAAACAACTATCATTCGTTGATAACCATGAGCTGGCGCAAGTTTTGGGTTATTGTTTTTAGCGCTTATTTTACTGTAAATATCATTTTCGCTATTATTTACTTTTCGCTTGGGCCCGATGTTTTAGATGGAAAAAGCGGCAGCAGCAATTTCGACCGCTTTATGGATGCCTTCTTTTTTTCGGCACAAACCATATCAACTGTAGGCTATGGCCATATAAGTCCTAAAGGCATTATTCCAAATACCATTGCGGCGCTCGAATCTATGATGGGCCTATTGGCATTTGCCCTGGCAACGGGTTTACTTTACGGGCGTTTTTCACGCCCATCAGCCAAGATCATGTATAGCCGTAATGTGCTTATCGCACCGTATCGCGATAGCGGCAAAGGATTAATGTTTCGTTTGGCTAATGAGCGCAAAAACATTCTTATTGATTTGGAGATGGAAGTAGTTTTCAGCTATAATGACGATGAAAATGGCAAAACGGTACGTAAATTCTTTCAATTAGCGCTGGAACGCACCCGTGTTAGTATCCTTACACTCAACTGGACTGTAGTTCACCCGCTCGACGAAAACAGTCCGATCAAAGATATCACCCCCGAAGAGCTTCAACGCCGGCAGGCTGGCTTAACCGTAAGCCTCAAAACGTTCGATGATACTTTTTCACAAACTATCCACTCACGTACATCATACCAGTACGATGATTTTATATGGGATGCTAAATTCAAACCCGTGTTTGAACGCGATGAAACAGGCCGGGTTGTTTTGGATCTGAGCAGGATAAGCGCGTATGACGCGGTTCAATAGTTCACTGGTTCATTAGTTCATTAGTGATCTATTCAATACACGTTTCAAATATACAGACACCAATGAACCAGTGAACTAATGAACTAACGACCTAACGCAGTAACGGATCCCGTTCCTTTGTAAATACATTATAAACCATTTTATCTAAAAAAGCCGGGATAAATTTGCTTAAGGCTACGGTTAGCTTACCTTGCCCGGTCATGATGAGGGTTCGGCTTCGGTTTTCTACGCCGTCGGCTATTATTTTAGCTACCTCATCGCTGCTCATCATTTTTTGTTCTTCAAGGGTACTTTCGCCTTGTTGTTTACCCTCGCTGTTTAAGGCTGTATTACGGATATTCGATGCTGTAAAGCCCGGGCAAGCAGTTAATACATGTACGCCGGTTTTAAGGTTTTCAACCCTTAACGAATCTAAAAAGCCATTCATGGCAAATTTTGATGCTGAATACCCAGACCGGCCCGGCAGGCCTTTATATCCTGCTATTGATGATACACCTACTATACTTCCTTTAGTTTTAACAATTTCGGGCAGGGCGTATTTGGTACAATAAACCGTACCCCAAAAGTTAACATCCATTAAAGTCTTGAGTACTTTAAGGTCGGCATCTTTAAAAAGAGACCGCATGGACATGCCTGCATTATTGATCAGTACATCAATTTTGCCAAAAGTGGTTAGTGTTTGCTTAATAAGCTGCCTGCAATCCTCCTCAATGGTTACATCGCATTGTATGGCAAGGGCTTTAACCTTATATTCCTGTTGCAGCTTTTCGGTGATCTGGCACAGGGTAACATATTGCCGTGCAGCAAGTACCACATTGGCACCGCGTTTAGCACATTCATAAGTGAGTGATTTTCCAATACCCGACGAAGCGCCGGTAATTATAACAACCTTATCATTTAACTTCATACGAAGGAGGAATTAGCTGGGGGATGCCCTCCACCTTAAGTTCGGGCACCTTAAATAAATATTTGGAGGCGAAGATAATCATCGCACCATAATATTCCTTAATGTGTATCCAGCTAAATTTAACCTTGTTTTGTATGTTAAAGTTGATGATGTATGTTTTGGGGAAATAGTAATTTTTAAACCCGGCAAGCCTGATGCGGTACGAATAATCAATATCATAACCATAGGTATGAAAACGCTCATCCATCAAACCTATCTGGTTAAGCGCCTCCTTACGTAACAGCATAAATGCACCGTTAATGATATCTGATTCGGAGGTTTGAAACTCCTCTACCCAATCTTTACTATCGGGGTTAGTAAGCCTTGATTTAGAGAATTGTTTTGCCAGACCTGTTAGCTTAAAAAAGGTTTCCCAGGGCTTATTGAAGCCGCGTTTTGATTCTTTCAGAAATTTACCCTCCGGAGTTATCATGCGCACACCTAAACCACCGGCATCAGTATGCAGATCCATAAACTCCAGGGCTTTCTCAACGGTCTTTTTGCCTGTAATTGTATCCGCATTGACCAGTAAAACATACTCACCAATAGCCAGCTTGAGCGCGTGGTTATAGGCACATGCCATACCCTCATTTTTATCGCGGGATATCACTTTTACATCTGGAAACTCAGTACCAAGCATGGCCACCGACTTATCTGCCGAGGCATTGTCAACCACAAAAACCTCGTGACTAACGTCCTGGGCAGCCCTGATCGCTGCATTCAGGGCAATTCTGAGCAGGTTGCAGGTATTATGGCTTACAACAACTATTGATAGTTTCATGTTTACTTGGATAGTGAATTTTCGTACGGAACGCGGGTAGCTATGGAACGGCCCAGAGTTATCTCGTCTACATACTCTAATTCACCACCAAAAGCTATGCCACGAGCTATGGTTGTAATGGTAATATTGAAACTTTTTAATTTTTTATGAAGATAGAATAGTGTTGTGTCACCTTCCATAGTGGCGCTGAGGGCAAAAACCACTTCTTTAACCTCGTTATCATCTGTCGGCTTAAGGCGCTCAACCAGGGTATCCACCTGCAAATCTGACGGCCCAACGCCATCCATCGGCGATATTAAGCCACCAAGTACGTGATAAACACCATTAAACTGGTTGGTATTTTCGATAGCCATTACATCCCGGGTATCCTCAACCACGCAAATAAGGCTGTGATCGCGCCGGTGCGACGAGCAGATCTCGCAAACCTGATGGTCAGATATATTATGGCAAACGCGGCAAAACTGTATTTCGTTACGAAGTTTAGTAACCGCGGTACTAAAACGTTCAACATCCTGCTTATCCTGGTTAAGTAAATGCAGCACCAAACGCAGGGCGGTCTTCTGACCTACACCCGGTAATTTGGCAAATTCAGTTACGGCATTTTCCAGTAATTTGGACGAAAAATTCATTGTGCGAAGGTAAATATTTTTTGAATAACATCTCCATACCGTCATTGCGAGGTACGAAGCAATCCCCGATTTGCAGAGGGGCTATGCAAGGTTTCCTTGTAAAGTTCGCGATTGCTTCGTACCTCGCAATGACGGGTGGAGATGAATCCCATCCAACAATAATTATCTTTTTTGAAAAAAGATTCCGACTTTAGAAAAACATAACACACGCCTATGTCGCCCGGAGTATTATTATCATTCATTATCGGTTACTTTCTGGTATTACTTATCATCTCCTGGCTTACATCAAAAAAATCGTCGGATAATGACACTTTCTTTGTAGCCAACCGCAACTCTAAATGGTACCTGGTTGCCTTCGGGATGATCGGTACAGCGCTGAGCGGCGTTACTTTCATTTCTGTACCGGGTAAGGTGGGTACCGATCAGTTTGCCTATTTTCAATTTGTACTGGGCAACGCGGCAGGTTTTATCATTATAGCCACCGTTTTACTTCCTTTATACTACCGGCTTAAGCTCACCTCTATTTATAGTTATATTGAAGGTGCATTGGGCGTTTGGAGCTATAAAACGGCGGCAGCTATCTTCCTGGTAAGCCGGGTTATCGGATCTGCATTCAGGTTATACCTGGTGGTTATCGTATTGCAGAAATTTATATTTGATAGTTATCATGTCCCATTTGCTGTTACAGTACTTATTTGTTTGGCACTTATCTGGTCGTACACATTTAAAGGGGGATTGAAAACCATTATCATCACCGATAGCTTACAAACATTTTTCCTGGTGTTATCTGTGTTCCTGTCGATATACTTCATTTGCCAAAGCCTGCACATGAATATTTTTGAAGCCGCCGAAACCATCAAAAACAGCAGCTATTCCAAAATATTTTTCTTTAACGATTTCATGAGCAGCAAGCTGCATTTAGGTAAACAGTTTTTAGGTGCCATGTTCATTACTATTGGCATGACCGGGCTTGATCAGGACCTGATGCAGAAGAACCTCAGCCTTAAAAACATCAAAGAGGCACAAAAAAACATGTTCAGCTTTGTAGGCGTTTTCGTAATCATTAACATCTTTTTTCTGAGTGTGGGCGCTTTGCTTTACATGTACGCCGCTAAAAACGGTATCAATGTTACCAAAACCGACTACTTGTATCCTACCATTGCCCTGCAATATTTAGGATTGGTGCCGGCCATGATATTTATGCTGGGCTTAACGGCTGCTACCTTTGCCACTACCGACTCAGCCCTTACGGCGCTTACTACCTCCTTTTGTGTCGACTTTTTAGGCTTTAACAAGCGTGCAGATGTAAACAGCAAAAAAATGGTAGCGGTAAGGCATTGGGTACACATAGCCTTTTCGGGCTTGATGTTTTTAACAATTATCATATTTAACGCTATTAACAACGAGGCCGTGGTGAGTGCTATATTCAGCGTGGCATCTTACACCTATGGTCCGTTACTGGGCCTGTATTCGTTTGGCTTGTTTGTAAGCAGCAGGCAGGTTAAGGATAAACTGGTGCCTTTTATTTGTATACTCTCTCCTGCTATATGTTATTTTTTAAATGCCGAATCAAAATCTATTTTGGGTGGATATGTTTTTGGTAACGAACTCATTATTGTAAACGGATTAATTACATTTATCGGGCTCCTGGCCTTTTCAAGTTCTAAAGCCGGCGAAGTCCGTAAGGTGGAAAGCCTGGAGTTGGACAGGTAAAAAATTGATCCGCAAATCAACCGAAATCAATTTTCTTCGTACTTTGCATTAATTAATATAGAATAAAAATACTTCCGGACTTTCGGACTTTCCCGACTTCCGGACTAATAAAAGGCTATGACCGGAGAAGATAAAATAAGACAAGCGTTCGAAAACAAAGATTGGCAGGAAATTAAGGTTACCGACTCCTGGCAGATCTTTAAAATAATGGCCGAATTTGTTGACGGCTTTGAAAAACTGGCCAAAATTGGCCCCTGCGTATCCATCTTCGGGTCGGCACGTACGCATAACGATAACAAGTACTACAAATTGGCCGAAGATACTGCCCGTTTGCTTACTGAGCATGGCTACGGTGTAATATCTGGAGGTGGTCCCGGTATCATGGAAGCAGCCAATAAAGGCGCTTATGAAAACGGCGGTAAATCGGTAGGCTTGAACATTGAGCTTCCTTTTGAGCAGTTCCATAATAAATATATCGACAGGGATAAGATCATGGAGTTTGATTACTTCTTTATCCGCAAGGTTATGTTTATGAAATACTCGCAGGGTTTTATCATTTTGCCGGGTGGTTTTGGCACTATGGACGAATCGTTCGAGGCTATCACCCTGATCCAAACCGGTAAAATTGCCCGCTTCCCTATCATTTTTGTTGGGGTTGAATACTGGAAAGGCCTGTTTAGCTGGGTTGAAGAAAAAATGCTGAACGAGCAGCACAACATCAACCCTGATGACCTTAACCTTTACCGCGTTGTTGACACCGCCGAAGAAGCTGTTGAACACATCACCCGCTTTTATAATAAATACGTGCTTAAGCCGAACTTTTAACAAGCACGACAATAAAAAATGCCGCTCCATCAGGGCGGCATTTTTTGTTAAGATCAACTAATTTATACGTTGTCCGCTTGCGGTATTAAAGTATTCGTTAAAGCCCGTCTCGCTTCTATTTAAACCTACGTAAGCTTCTTTCAACTCGTTATACAAAATATCGTTGCTTTTATTGGTCTTCAGGAAAGTTTCTATTACCCTTTTGCATTCAGCATATTTACCCAATTATTCAAGATCAATACATAATGTTCAATAATTGGTCTATTATGCTTGTAGTATTCGTAAACCCCTTTTTGATATTTTAACGCCTCACCATATCTTTTTTGAAGGTAAAGTATGAACGCATAGCTATCCGAGTAATTATAATACATATCCTTGTACAATTGATTTATGCCCCCAGACGAATAAAAAGGCATTGAATCCGGATGCTTTAGATTTTCAAGCATGATATTAACTGATCGCTTTGAGAGCTTTTCAGCAAGCCCAAGATTAGTACCCATAGTGGCCCACTCATAGGCAACATCATTAAAACAACCTGCCAGGGTCGATTTTTTTTGAATTAGCAGAGCGTACTTTTCAGCTGCTTCAATATTACCAGCCTCCAGATAGCCCACTACTATCTGTGCTTGAATATTTTCAAGATTAGAGTTCTTGCTATCCGGATACTTCGAGATAAACACTTTGTATAGAGAATCCTTCTTTCCGGTTACTTTCTCATCAAGTATAGCATATATTTCTTCATTGGTTATCGTTTCGCCATTCGGAAATTTAACTTTGATGAGGTTGTTCAGGGAATCGGCCGATGTCTTTTGCCCAAGCCATCCACTTATGGAGGCTGCAAGGTGGAGCTCAGTTTCACTGGTATTCCTCTCCAAATTTTTCAACTTGCTAATCAGTATTGCCCTGCTTACGGTATCGCGGTTACGGCTCAATAAATAATAATAGTTATGATCAAATAACTTTACGACTTCAGGATAGGCTTCATTTTCCTGCTTATATAATGCAATGGCAGCATCATGATCTGCTTTTATTTTAGCAAATCGACCGCCCACTTCGCTATTTAATACGAAAGCCTCTGATTCATAAGCACCCGCAACCGGTATCCTATCCTTATAAACCATATATATAAATCCTTTTGAGTTATTATTGTCAATATCCTCATTACTAAAAATCTTAATGAAAAATGTTTTAGCGTCAGCGGGGATCGTAAAGCCGCCTTCTAACATTCGCCCTTTTGTTTTCAGATCAATATCTACTGCCGGAAAATTCTTTCCGTCTATAAAAAACACCTGTGCGCTTACTTCTTTTTTCCCTTCCAGCAAGGTGCCGGTAGGCGAATATGTGAAATTAATTTTCTCAGAAGCGGAAGGGTAATTATCAGATAATACGAGACGGCTTTTTTGCGCGGAAGCGTTATGCATTACCAATAGCGCCGCAGGTAATAACAGCATTGATTTGTGTGGTTTCATAGGTTTAACTAAATGTATAATTCAAGTTAGGGAGTAATTATTTTAAATACAATTAGTTTAACAATTATTAACTCTAATTATAACATTAATATAGTTCGCACTATGGGACGAGCTCGAAATAAAGCCAAACTTTTAACAAGCACACCAATAAAAAATGCCGCTCCATCAGGGCGGCATTTTTGTTTGATATAGTTTTAGGTTTGCAATCAGCTATTTCATGCTTTGTTTTGGAGCAACAGCAACTTCGGCAGTAACAGGCCCTTTTGCCATGTCAATCATCGTGCTCACCTCATCAACCAATCCCTCTGCCGAGCCGTCAAAACCCACAACTTTAAAGCGAATGTTGCCGCTTTTATCAATAATAAACTTGGTTGGGATCCCGGTTACCCCAAATTGCGTTACCACCTTTGACTGCCGCCCATCGCCGCCTTTTTCATCTATCAGCACGTTAAAAGTGTATTTACTATCGGCAATGAACTTCTTTACGCCATCAATATAGCTATCACCGTTTTCCCAGGTATCAATAAACAGGAACTTTACATCCTGATCGTCCTTATATTTATTCACGGCCATTTGCATGCCTGGAAAAGATGCTTTACAAGGGCCGCACCAGGTAGCCCAAAAATCCACGATAACAATTTTGCCTTTCAAATCGGCCAGCGAAACGGTATTCCCGGCAAAATCTTTAAGAGCAAACTTTGTGGCCGGCTGGTTGATCATTTGTTTAGCCACTTCTTCCCTCTTTTTATCCCTTGCAATATCTGATAAGCCTGCAAGGTATTGATCATAACCCGCTTCACTGCCTTTTAAACCGACGTAGGCTTTCTTTAATTCCTCCTTTAAAACCGGAGAAACTTTAGCTGCCTTAAACGCTTTTTCAATAACCGCTTTTGATTCGGCATACTTACCAAGAGCATTCAATATCAACACATAATGTTCATTGGTTGTCGGATCGTTTTCGGTATCATACTCATAAACTTCTTTTTGATACTTCAGAGCTTCATTATATTTTTTTTCGCGATAAAGGATATAGGCGTAACTATCCTCATACGTATTGTACATGTCTTTACCACGCTTTTCCACTTCGCTTTTTGTATAGAAAGGTGAAGGTTCTGCACTTTTTTGCTTCTCCAGCGCTATATCAAGTGATTGCCTCGACAGCTTTTCCGCTTGTTCCAACTTTTCACCTTTAACCGCCCAATTGTATGCAATATTGTTATAGCCATTTGCCAGGGCCGATTTGTTTTGAATCATGGCAACGTACTTTTCAAAAGCTTCCTGGTTACCTGCATTTAAATAGCCAATTGCCAGCTGGGTACGAACATAGTCAACGTTACGGTCCTTATCGCCAGGAAATTTGCTTTCAAAGTCTTTGTAAATTGAATCGCGCTTACCTAATTCCTTTTCCATAACCATAGCATAAATGGCTTCATTTTTAACTATCTCGCCAGCAGGAAATTTGGCTTTTATCACTTTTTTCAACGAATCAGCAGCTGTTTTTTCATTCAGATTACCGAGGATAGATGATGCAAGATTCAGGTCCTTTTCATTATCGCTTTTTTCGAGCAATTTAACCTTGGCCTTCATCAGCGCTTTAGTGGCCGGTGATGCTTTTTTCGCCATTATCCAATAATAACTGCCGTCATATTTCTTTTCGCCGGTGGGATACACCTCGTGCTCCTTTTTAAGCAACTCAAATGCACGATCATTATCGGCTTTGATTTTCCCAAAATTAGAGGCAAGATTACTGCTTATTACATAAGCCTCCTCCTCAAAAGCCCCCGGAACCGGTTTTTTATCTTTATAAACTTCATACATATAACCTTTATCATTGTTGTTATCGATATCTGCACCGCTGTAAACTTTTATAAAAAATGCCTTAGCAGTTGCAGGAATTTCAAACTCACCGGTTAATGCATTGCCTGAGGGCTTCAGCGCAACTTCCGTTACAGGATAATCTTTCCCGTCTAAAAAATACACCTGCGCGCTGATATCCTTTTTTCCAGCAAGTGGCGAATCTTTAGAAGTATAAGTAAATTGTACCTTTTCGGAAGCCGTAGGATAGTTACTTGATAAAGATAGATGGTTACTTTGCGCAAAAACGCATTGCACAGCCAGCAAGGCCGGCAGCAGCAAAATTGATTTGTGTGGTTTCATAGGTTTAACTATTGGTTTAATTCAATTTAGATACAAATTATTTTAAATACAATTATTTTAACAATTATTAACCTTATATAATTTATTTTGCACCATGGACAATTCCGCCAAGAATAAACCCCAGGGAGCTTTAGGCTTTATCTTTGTTACTTTACTGATTGATGTAGTAGGCTTAGGTATCATCATACCTGTACTGCCCAAGCTAATTGAAAAACTAATTCATGCTGGTTTAAGTGAAGCTTCGCTATATGCCGGCTTTTTAACGCTGGCTTACTCGGTAATGCAGTTCATGTTTTCGCCTATGATAGGCAACCTGAGCGATAAGTATGGGCGTCGCCCGGTTTTGCTTTGCTCCTTGTTAGGTTTTGGTATCGATTATCTGTTCCTTGCCTTTGCCCCATCCATTGGCTGGTTGTTTTTGGGCAGGGCTATTGCTGGCATCACAGGAGCAAGTTTTACCACTGCATCTGCCTATATAGCAGATGTTAGCACTCCCGAAAAACGCGCCCAAAACTTTGGGATGATTGGCGTTGCCTTTGGCCTCGGTTTTATTATTGGCCCTGCTATTGGCGGCGTGCTGGGTAAAATGGATGTTCAATATCCGTTCTTCGCCGCTGCAGGTTTAGCCTTCCTTAATGCTATTTACGGTTTCTTCATCCTGCCCGAATCGCTGGATGATGCCCATCGTCGTCCTTTTGATATAAAAAGGGCAAATCCGCTGGGCTCATTACTGCAGTTAAAAAAATATCCATCGGTAATGGGTTTGGCTTTATCCCTGTTCCTGGTATACTTTGCAGGCCAGGCGGTACAAAACGTTTGGACATATTTCACCTTCGAAAAATTTAAATGGGGCGAGGATACTGTTGGCTATTCCCTTGCCTTTATAGGCCTGATGATAGCGCTTGTACAGGGCGGCCTGATGCGTGTGATATTACCTAAATTGGGGATGGAGCGCTGTATTTGGGTTGGCTTACTGTTGTACAGTATAGGCCTTATCCTGTTTGCTATGGCAACACAAGGCTGGATGATGTTTGCCTTCATGGTGCCTTACGCCCTTGGCGGTATTGCCGGCCCTGCGTTACAGGGTATCATGACCAACCAGGTACCTGCCAATGAACAAGGCGAATTACAGGGAGGTCTCACCAGTTTGATGAGCCTGAGCGCTATTTTTGGCCCATGGGTAATGACAACATTGTTTTATTATTTCACCAATGATAAAAGGCCTTTCTTTTTGCCGGGAGCTCCATTTATTTTAGGCGCTATACTCATGCTGATAAGCGCATTGCTTGCTATTCGTAATTTTAAAAATGTCAAGAAAGCGTCGGCAAAGGATATTGATGCTGTAGCTACTTTGCATTGAGCATTTATATAAAAGCTTAAAGCTGCGCCGTTAAAATGTTAGTTTAAAAAGTATGTCATTGCGAGGAGGCACGACGAAGCAATCTCGTAGCTATACAGAGCGGACATGCATTGGCTACGAGATTGCCGCGCTACGCTCAATGACATACTTTTTTTTAAGAGATAATTTCATCTGCCGAACACTTGTTAGTGACAACACCAATAACGGCGAACTACTATCAATAACAGCACAAGTATCAATTAAAGATCAAACTGTAAAATATAACACGCCAAAACTTTTACGCTATTTAAACCTTTATCATTATTAATGAGCGCCAAACCTAAAAAAAAACATACCGCCGCCTTAGGGTTTATTTTCGTAACGCTTTTTATTGATGTGCTTGGTTTGGGTATCATTATCCCGGTGATGCCTTCACTGCTGGAGAAACTGGGCAACATGGATGTAAGTACCGCTGCGCAATACAACGGGTATTTAACATTTACCTATGCCTCCATGCAATTCCTGTTTTCGTCACTATTGGGTAACCTGAGCGACAGGTATGGCCGACGACCGGTATTATTAGGCTCGCTTATAGGGTTTGGGATAGATTACATTTTTATGGCCTTTGCACCTACCGTGGCATGGTTGTTTATTGGCAGGGCTATAGCTGGCTTTGCAGGGGCCAGTAATACCACCGCAACCGCTTACATAGCCGATATCAGTACCGGTAAAAACCGGGCAGCAAACTTTGGCTTAGTTGGAGCAGCATCAGGACTTGGGTTTATTATTGGCATAGGCACCGGCAGTTTTCTGGGCGCATTGAACGTGCGGTTCCCGTTTATGCTGGCCGCGGGATTAGCGCTTCTGAATGCTGCCTATGGTTATTTTGTACTACCTGAATCACTGAACATCAAAAACCGCAGGCGCTTTGAATGGAAAAAGGCCAACCCTATCAGTTCGTTAAGGAACCTATCCCGCTATCCCTCCTTAACCGGGCTTATCGGTGCATTCTCATTGGTTTATATAGCCCAAAAGGCAGTTGAATATGTGTTATCATTTTACGTAACCGAAAAGTTTGACTGGTCGTTGAAAAGCATTGGCTTTTTAGGCTTTTTCATTGGCATTGTGCTGGTTGCCATACAAGGTGGACTCATCAGGCTCACTATCCCTAAATTTGGGCAGGAAAAAAATATAATAGCCGGTTTACTATTTTACACCATAGGCTTAACCCTCATAGCATTTGCTAACCAGGGCTGGATGATGTATGCATTTATGGTGCCTTATTGTCTCGGAGGTATTTCGGGGCCATCATTGCAGGGCATGATCACAAGTACGGTTTCAGCAAAAGAGCAGGGTGAATTGCAGGGTTCGCTCACCAGTATCAGTAGTTTGGCGGTGATCATAGGGCCGCTGTTAATGAGCTCGGTATTTCATTTGTTTACCCATCGCAATACTTCAACTTATTTTCCTGGTGCGCCTTATATTTTAGGGGCTGTATTGATGCTGATAGCTGTTTTTTTGGCGATCAGGAGCATCAAAAAAAACAGAATAGCCGATTCAAAGCCGGTAGAAGCTAAATTATAACTCTATTCGCTTATTTTGTTTATAGTGACCTTGGTTTTAATCGTTGGTGTAAACCCGGTGTTAGCTTTCATTAACTTCCGCATCTCTGCAACTTTTTCATCATAGCCGGTTGATATGGCACGGTTCATACCATCTTCCATTTTCTTTATATTCCATTCATTTATAATAAATGGCGGTATACGTAATTCGGAAATATGAGATAGCGAATTCTCTGTGATAAACTTATTCATCGATTCATTAAACTCCTGCTCAATGGTCAACATTTGCAGCGCATCCTCGCTTACATCTTCTATCACTACATCACAAATTAAAACGGCCCGGTATTGAATAAACCACTCGCCGCTTTCATCATCCCCGGCATTAAAAGTTAACGTGTGGGTGTACTTATGCGAACCACCTTCAGTTGGCTCCCAGTAACTTTGACCACTTTTGCTGCTTCCCGAAATTGTTCTTGCACCATCAAAAAAATCCGGATTTACCGCATAAGATAATATGCAACTGGTACGGCTAAGTATTTTCATAAGAAAATTCGTTTTCTACTTAAAACAGTTTACAAAAAACACCTTTAATCCAACCCGCTTACCCCACCTGATATCACAAACTTCATTACATCGGCTGCACTCTTATCCATCGGTTTTACCTTATCGGCAGCAATGATAACCACCTGGCCAGCAAATGAATAGGAATAAGGAAAATATACGGCAACCTCGCCGGGTAAACCAATCTTTGCCAGATCTTTCTGAACCAGGAAACCGATCTTTTTTAAACCGAACTCATTAACCTCAACAAGTACAGGTTCGTTAAATTTTTTCTCTTCGCCTACAAAGGCTTCGGTTAAATCTTTTATTGACGAATACAGGAACGCGAAAATTGGCAAACGGGCAAACCAACGCCTGAACCAGTCTTTAATAGGTTCTGTAATTACGTTGGTGACCAGTACCCCCATAATCATGATCACCACTACCACATTCAGGATCCCCAATCCCGGGATATAAATATGCTTCCCACTTTTATCAACCCAAAGATCACTCAGGTTAAGGGCTTTATCGATACTGGCCACCGCCCAGTACATCAGAAAAATGGCAGCACCCACCGGCACAACCACCAACATTCCTTTTACAAAATACCTGAATAATACCCGCGCTACCTTGTTCATTTTAAACCCCTGATTTCTACTCGTAAAAGTACACTCTTTTTACCCTTTGTGAAATATTGGTTAATATTTCATAAGGGATGGTGCCTATCTGTTTTGCCAGTTCCTCAATACGCTGATGCTCATCAAATATGATCACTTCATCTCCTTCGCGTACATCGAGGCCGCTCACATCCAGCATACACATATCCATAGTAATATTGCCTACAGTAGGCACCAGCGTACCTTTTACCAGCATTTTGCCAACACCTTTGCCAAAAGCACGCAAATAACCATCGGCATAACCTATACGGATGGTAGCTATTTTACCGTCTTTCAAAAGACTCCCGCTCCGGCCATAGCTAATGGTATCCCCCGCTCCTATTTTTTTAACCTGGGCAACACTGGTTTTTAAGCTGGCAATAGGCTGTAAACCAGCCTCTGAAGCTGGCACCGACGAATCAATACCATACAGGCCTATCCCTAATCTCACCATATCATAATGCGCCGAAGGCCAGCGAATGATGCCGGCGGTGTTGCAGATATGCTTGATCACCTTATACCCAAGGGTACGCTCTATCTCCTTAAAAGCCTTTTCAAAACGCTTGATCTGCTTTTTGGTAAAATCGTCGTGCTCCGGCGCTTCGCTTGCTGCTAAATGCGAAAATACCGATTGCACCCGCACGTAACGGTTAGCTTCCAGCATATCGCACAGGGTTTCTATTTCATAGTTTTCAAAGCCAAGGCGGTGCATGCCGGTATCAATTTTCAGGTGTACCGGGTAACCGGCTATCCCCTGCGCAGAGGCATAACCCACAAAATCATCCAGCAGGCCAAAACTGTAAATTACCGGCTCAAGCTTGTATTCGGTAAGTTTATCAAAAGCCGAGGCCTCTGGATTAAGCACTTTGATAGGCAGGATGATGCCGGCCTGTCTTAATGCCACCCCTTCATCAATATAAGCTACAGCAAGGTAATCAACCTTGTTGTATTGCAGCATATTGGCCACTTCAAACGTGCCGCTGCCATAACTGAACGCCTTAACCATCGCCATTACTTTTACACCCGGTTTAAGTTTCGATTTATAAAAGTTGAGGTTATTCAGCAAAGAGTTCAGGTTAATTTCCATAACAGTTTCGTGCGCCTTTTGGGCTAATGCACGGCTTATCTGCTCAAACTCAAAACTCCTTGAACCCTTTATCAGAATGGTTTCGTCTTTAAAATTAAGCGCCTTTAACTGCTGTAACAACGTGGTGGTATCGGCATAAAAATGCTGTTCTGCTACATCAAAATATTGCTGATGCGCAGGCAGGGCTTCACCAACCCCAATAAATTTATCAATCTTTTTGGCCCTGATAAGTTCAGCAACCTGTTTGTATAAAACATCCTGCTGCAGGCCCGACTGATAAATATCCGACAGGATCAATGTCTTTTTTTGATGCTGGTTTTGCTGCGAAAGAAAGTTAAGCGCTATTTCAAGCGATTGCAGATCGGAGTTATATGAATCATCAATAACAGAACAGTTGTTTACCCCGTTTTTCAGCTCCAACCGCATACTTACCGGCGCAAGGCGTTCGATACGCTTATCGGCCTCAACTGCAGTGTACCCTAAAGCCAGCATAGTAGCCCAACAGGTAATGGCATTTTCTACCGAAGCCTGATCGGTAAAAGGAATAAGGCATTCAATCTCCTTACCCTGGTAGCGGGCGCGGAAATAATAATTTTTGGAGATTACTGTCTCACTGAAAACATGCAGGTCGGCCTCACGGAACTTACGGCTCCAGGTAAAGGTTTCTTTAGCAGTAATATCCTTTTCATAACCAACCAGTTGGTCGTAATTATGAATAAGCAACCTGCTGTTTTTAAACAGGCCAAGTTTTTCCAGAAGCTTTTGCCTGGGCGACTCAAACCCTTCATCATGCGCCGGCCCCATATGGGTAAGCACCCCCATTTCGGGCTTGATTATAGCTTCCAGCTTATCCATTTCATTTATGGTGGAGATACCTGCTTCAAAAATACCCAAATCGTTCCGGTCATTAATTTGCCATACCGACAGCGGCACACCAATTTGCGAATTATAACTTTTAGGGTTACGTACTATATTTTTATCTGCCGAAAGCAACTGATAAAGCCATTCTTTAACTATCGTTTTACCGTTACTACCTGTTATGCCAATTACCTGCAGCTTGAACCGGCTACGATGGTATGCCGCCAATGTTTGCATGGCAGCAAGCGGATCGGGCACTATCAGGAAATTTGCGCCCGGCAGGTTAAACTCAGGGCCGTGCTCCACTACAAAATTTCGTACTCCCCCGGCATAGGCTTCGGCAACAAATTCATGCCCGTTGCGCCTGCCGCTCAAGGCAAAAAACAAGCCTTCAGCAGCGTTATTGATCCGGCGGCTATCGGTAAAAAGCGCGCTGATGGTATACTCTTCAACTATATTACCATCTGCCTTGATGATTTCTTTTATAGTGGTTATGGTGTACGTGTTATTGGGCATGCTGCTAATTTGGAGATATTAAAACAAATAGAATAATTTTTAACGAATTTTGGTTTTTAAATGGATCAGCCCAAATCAATTAAAATTACCGACGAGAAAGTTGCCCTTGCTAAAGCCGAACACTTTTGTGCCTACCAGGAACGTGCCCAGCAGGAAGTACGCGACAAACTTTACGAGTGGGGACTGTGGCCTGATGCTGTTGAACACATTATAAGCCAGTTGATTGAAGGTAATTTTCTTAATGAAGAACGCTTTGCAAAGCTCTACGCTAAAAGCAAATTCAATCAAAAAGCCTGGGGCCGTATTAAAATAAAACAAGGATTAAAGCTTAAACGCATACCCGACGTATTGATCAAAAAAGCACTTCTTGGCATCGATTTGGATGATTATTTAGCTTCGCTAACCCACCTGCTGCAAAAAAAAGCCGGGACGCTAACCGAAAAGAACCAGCTGAAGCGCCGCTACAAGCTACAGCAGTACGCCATGGGCCGTGGATTTGAAGCTGAGCTGATATCTGATATTTTGAAAAACAGCGAGTTATAAACTATTTTCAAAAAAATTAAAATTTTCCTTGCAGACTATTCATTTCTGCCTATATTTGCACTCCCGCAAACGAGATAAGCAGCCGGTTAACGAAAGCAAACTCAAAGCGAGAAAAATACCAATGCGAAAGTAGCTCAGTTGGTAGAGCACGACCTTGCCAAGGTCGGGGTCGCGAGTTCGAATCTCGTCTTTCGCTCAAAGCCCTTCTGATAAAAAGAAGGGTTTTATTTTTAAAAGGTTAGACACCTGCTCAGATGGTGGAACTGGTAGACACGCAGGACTTAAAATCCTGTTCCCGTAAACGGAGTGCGGGTTCGATTCCCGCTCTGAGTACAAAAGCAGAGTAAAATCGCTTCAAAAGCCCTTAAATCAAATGATTTAGGGGCTTTTTCTTTTAAAACCCCTCCAAAAGATTCATTCAACCGCATGTTTTAGTTGAACGATTCGTTGAACTCGCAAGGGCATTCAAAATCGTTCAACGAAAAGCTTACAACACACTGTATGTCAACATGTTCTACAGGTGAACATCTTGATAAAAAGGCCATCAAAATCGACATTTGTTTAACTTTTTATTGAATGATTATGTTGGAAAAAAGCTTCGGGTTAATGTTCTTCATGCGCAAACCCAAAAACAGCCCAAATGGTATTTATCCTATCTACCTGAGAATTACAGTCGATGGTAAATCAAGTGAGCTATCTACCAAAAGAAAATGCCACACTTCTACCTGGAGTGCAAAGACCGGACGGTCAACCGGTGGCAAAGAAACTACGAGGGAATTAAACGCCTTTCTGGATACGCTTACACAGCAGGTCTACCAGGCAAAGCGGCGACTGATGGAAGCTGATAAAGAACTAACAGCGGAGGCCATCAAAAAGAATATGAGAGGTGCCGATGAAGATAAAAAGACAATTATTGAAGTATTCAATAAGCATAACCAACAATTGAAAGCACTTGAAGGGAAGGAATTTGCAAGCAATACTATCAAGCGATACGCTACAACACTGGAGCATACAAAAAGCTTCCTAAAATGGAAATATGGTGTAGAAGATCTTGACATCAGGAAACTGAATAATGAAACGATAGCAGAATTTGATTTCTGGCTAAAGGGCATTCAAAAATGCAACCATAACTCAACCATGAAATATCTGTCAAACTTTAAAAAGATTGTTTTAATTGCGGTTAAAAACAAATGGCTTTCATCTGATCCATTCGCAAACTTCAAATTCACTAAAAAGCCTGTTCAGCGGCACGCTTTAACCGAGCATGAATTAAATGCCATTGCCACCAAAAATTTTAAAAACGAAAGATTACAAAGCGTAAGGGATATTTTCATTTTTAGTTGCTACACTGGTCTCTCTTATGCTGATGTCCAAAAATTACGGACAGATGAACTGCATATCGGCATCGATAAAAATCTATGGATTTTTACTAGTCGGCAGAAAACCGGCGCTTCGACAAGAATGCCACTGATGCCAGAGGCCCTGGCCATCGTTGAGAAATATAAAGCGCATCCAAGATGTGTTGTAAGCGGATTAGTCCTGCCTATTTTGAGCAACCAAAAGATGAATTCTTATCTGAAAGAGATAGCTGATACCTGTGATATAGATAAACCACTTACATTCCACATCGCAAGGCACACATTTGCTACTACGGTTACATTAAGTAATGGAGTTCCCATAGAAACCGTTTCTAAAATACTGGGACATTCATCGATTAAACAGACACAACATTATGCTAAACTTACTGATAATAAAGTCAGCGATGATATCAATCAGTTGATCACCAAACGCCATCTAATAGGTTGATATTAAAACATCCAGCATTTACATTCACTGAAAACCTAACGTAATGGAGGATTTGATGATACCAAAGAATATAGACAACGAAAAGCAGCATAAGGTATATTATAAGCTTATGCTGCTTCAAAACATTGATTTAGATAAATTATTTTAGTTAATTTTGTATGAGAACATTACAACAGATCATGTGCAGCACAGTTAAAGACACACGTTCCAAATCGATATTTGAATTATCGGCACAGGAACTGGCCGACAGGCTTCGTCCGACCGCTGATGTCGTTATGCGCGAAACATTCAACAGGAAAGGTTATCTCACCTACTTCGATAAAGCCGTCTGTCCCGACACCGACTACATGGTGCATGAGTATAGCGATAGAAAAGAGCTGGTACGAATAGATGACCAAGGCACAGCACACCTGATCAAAATCCTTTAGTTATGACCTTGGATAACCCGCAACTACTGATTGTAGCGGGGCCGAACGGTGCAGGTAAATCTACTTTTTCCAAAGATTTATCCGCTGCCGGTGCATTTATCTTTGATGCGGATAAAGAAGCTGCAAAGATTGAAGCACTTTATCCCGGCCTCCCTGGCGAAAGCGTTTCTTACGCAGTTGAGCAATATTTTCAAGACTGCATTGCACATGTATTAAAAAGTAAAACGGATTTTACGGTAGAAACAAATCTCAGGCATACTGGACTAATGAATATCGTAAACCGGTTCAAGGAAAATAACTATGTCGCCAACATAATTTATATTGGTCTGGGCGACGTTAAGCAATCCATGGACCGCGTGACCGCGCGTGTAAACGGAGGTGGTCATTTTGTTGACACAGGTAGCATCCGTTATAATTTTGTCGAAGGGTTAAAGAACTTTGAATATTTGGCGGACCGCTTTGAAAACGTTGAAATCATCGATGCCAGTGGAAATTTTTACGAGCTAAAATCATTACTAAGCGTGCAGAACCTGCAAATAGTTTTTGTGAGTAATGACTTGCCTGAGTGGGCTAAGCCGACTATTTCGTCAATTGTAAAGCGATTCGATCATACTTTGCCGGAACGAGACAACGATAATGAACACCGTCGTGGTCCCAAACGTTAGAGAAACGATTGAATGTATATTTTTATTTAGAGATAAAATGAACCGTTGATTTCTTTTATAGGTCTCTGTTTTTCATTGGCACAATTAGAGTCACACGCGCCACATTTTTTTTTTAAAATTAAGCTTGTGCAACAGGTTTCATTTTGGCCCTTGCATTTTTCTTATAACGCTCAATGGCTCCTTCCCTATCTTCGGCTAATTCTTTAACGACGTCGACCGCTCCCGGCGGATTGTATTTGGATCCCCAAACCATAAGTTCCGCAATAGCAGGTATCAAATCAATACCTTTCTCGGTAAGGCTGTAAATAAATTTGTTTTTCTTTTCTTCGGATACGGTCGATTCTATAAAACCGTATTCCTCCAGCAGATTAAGCCTGTCTGCGAGAACATTAGTGGCTATCTTTTCTTCAGACGCCAGAAATTCCCCATAAGTCGATTTGTTGGTAAACACCAAATCTCGTAAGATTAATAATATCCACCTGTCAGAGATAAAATTTAAGGAATAAGCTACAGGACAGTTGGAACGATGCGGAACTACTTTCATGACATTCAAATGTTAAATAATACTTGCTTGTAGCAAGTAAAATAATATACCTTTGTTTACTTGCTTATTGCAAGCAAATTTAAGGATAAAAATTTTACAAAAAATCGAAGTTATGTCATTAGTTACCTCATTTGAATGGCGCTACGCGACCAAAAAGTATAATACATCAAAAAAGATCGATCCGGCTGTATTCAAAGATCTGACCGAAACCGTTCGCCTTGCACCATCATCGTTCGGTCTTCAGCCGTACAAATTTCTGCTCATCGAGGATAAGTCAAAGCTGGAAGAAATCAGCAGAGCGGCACACGGGCAGCCACAAATTACTACCGGCGCACATGTGATGGTGTTAGCAGTAGAAACTAACATTGACGAAAAAACAGTAGCCAGCTATATTGACAAAGCAGCGACGGCAAGACAAACAGAGCGTAAAAATCTGGAGCCACGTGAACAATTCGTGAACACGGTTTTAAGTAAACTTGATTATAACCAACGTATCATCTGGGCAGAAAAGCAGGCGTTTTTGGCTGTCGGCGTTTTTGTGAGTGCTGCTGCTGAAGCCGGAATTGACGCATCTCCAATGGAAGGTTTCGATAACGCAACTGTTGATGCTATCCTCGGTCTGAAAGAAAAAAACCTGACATCTGCTTTATTATTTGTGATCGGATACCGCTCGGAAGAGGATGAATTTGCGGCGATCCCCAAAGTGCGCAAACCCAAAGAGGAAATTTTTCAAACCATCTAATCCAATGAACATGTCAAATTCAAAAGTAATCGTCCTCGCTGAGATCCCGGTGAAACCGGAATTCCTGCAAGAGGTGAAAGCGATCTCCGCTAAAGCCCTCATCCCGACACTTCAAGAGGAAGGTGTAGAAACGTTTTATCAGACCGTAAAGAATGACGATCCCAATACGCTGGTGTTCTTTGAAGTCTTTAAATCTCAACAAGCGCTGGACGAGCACCTGGCAGCTAATTATACAAAAGAATTTTTCGCAGCTGTTAAAGACAAAGTGTCCGGCAAACCTGTATCCTCCATTTTAAGTGAATTGTAAGGTTATGGCAACAGATAAAAAGATTATCAACCAGCCGTTTAAACAATTACGTCTAACCGGTAACGGTCAGCCGGAAGATGTAGTCGAATTGCACGATGGTGTGGTCACTTCGCTCGGACCTAACGAAGTTTTGGTGGAAATGGAAGCTGCGCCGATCCATATATCCGACTTTATGCTTGTCGGCGGTGTTTACGGCGTGAAGCCGTCCCTTCCTGCTCCTTTGGGAGCGGAAGGCGTAGGACGGGTGATCGACGTCGGCTCAGGGCACGTTACCGAATACCTAGGTAAACGGGTGATCATTCTACCTTACTACGAGCAAGGAACATGGGCTACACACCTCGTAGCTCCCGTAAAAAACCTTGTGATTGTTGATGAGGGCATCGAAGCCACGCAACTTGCCCAGCTCACCATCAATGCCGTAACCGCTTTTCTGACGATCCTGGACTATTCTGAATTGAAACCGGGTGACTGGATCGGCCAAACGGCAGCTAACTCCGCTGTTGGGCGATACGTGATCGGGCTGGCGAAGATCAATGGCTGGAAAACATTAAATGCTGTCCGGAGAGCCGAATCAGCGGAATTCGTCCGGTCAATCGGCGGAGACGAAGTCGTTATCATCGGTGACGACCTGGATACACAGATAGAAAAAGCTTTGGATGGTAAGCAACTGGATCATATTCTGGATACAGTCGGCGGTACAACTATTGGCACGATAGCTGGTTTTCTCAAAAGCCGGGGCTCTATTGTAGGTTACTCCAGTGAAAGTGGTCAAACGCCTGTTATCCATCCGCTCGACCTTTTTTATCGCCGGTTACATTACCACGGATTTTGGGTCATCGACTGGTTCAGGATAACGCCGAAAGAGCAGATCGATAACCTCATCCAACATTTAAGCGGCTTAGTGGGCGAAGGCAGGCTTTCCGCCACGGTTGGCGGCACTTTCTCTATTGAAAAGTATCAGGAAGCCTTTCAGGCTGCAAAACAACCCGGCCGGCCAGGCAAATACTTTTTCACTTTTGACCACTAAACTATGGAACCTATTCAAAATGGACAGCCAAAGATTTTGGTTGCAGGTGCCAGCGGGCACCTCGGTCGCCGTGTATTGGAAATTTTAAGCGAACTTGGTTATACAAATTTTGTTGGCGCAAGCCGTGCTCCCTCCAAATTACAGGCGTTTACCGATGCGGGTATCGAGATCAGACGGGCTGACTTTGATGAGCCAGAAAGTCTTCGGTCAGCATTCGAGGGCATTGAACGCCTGCTCCTGATCTCGACGGATGAGCTGCATACGCCCGGCGCACGTGTCCGTCAGCATATCAACGCGATCAACGCAGCTAAAGCGGCGGGTATTAAACATATTGTTTATACCTCCATGCCAAAGCCTGAGCATGCAACAGCAATTCCTTTTGCTCCGGATCATGTGGCCACCGAGGAAGCGCTCAAAGCGAGTCATATTGAATTTACCAGCCTGCGGGTTAGTTGGTATGCAGAAAACCTGCTTGGTTTTCTTCCGCAGATCATAGCTGCCGGTAAATGGCCCACGATTGCAGGAAACGGCCGTATCGCTTACGTTGCTCGTGAAGACGTGGCGCAGGTAACAGCGTCAGCCTTACTCAAAGCACATGGAAAAGCCTATTGGGATATTACCGGTGCGGAGTCGCTTACCATTCAGGAGGTCGCGGCAATAGCCAGTAAACTATTTGAAAAGCATATCGATGTGGTACAGGTTGACGATTCGGAGATAGCCGAAGAGCTGGTATCGATCGGCATCCAGCCCAATTTTGCGCCTACTGTGATCATGACCGATCTGAATACACGCGCAGGAAACTTTGATATGCACAATGACCTGGTTAGGCAGGTAACCGGAAGGGATCCCGTCACCTTAAAAATATTCTTTACAAAGCACCGGAACCTCTTCCTGACTGATCAAAAGATATAAAAAGCATTCAATCTTAAGAAACAACATTTAACAATAACAAATCATGAACATTACAAACAAAACAATCCTCGTAACCGGTGGCGGTTCAGGAATCGGTTATGCAACCGCAAAATATCTAAGTGAAAAAGGCAATAAAGTGATCATTTCCGGCCGTAATGCTGAAAAGATTGAGACAGCCGGCAAGGAATTGGGACTGGATTACATTGCCTGTGATGTAACCGACGCAGTTGCCGTGAACAGCCTGGTTAACAAGCTGGAGTCGGAATATGCCGATCTCAGCGTTTTGATCAATAATGCAGGTGTAGCAAATTTATATAAACTTGGCGAAGGCGCAGGGGCTTTCGAAAAAGCAAAACAAGAGTTTGAAACGAATTATTTCGGGCCGGTTCGCCTGACTGAAGCGTTGCTGCCATTATTGAAAAAGCAGCCGGAGGCGGCTATTGTGAACATCACCTCTAACGTAAGTTTTCACCCGTTAGTCGTGTTGCCTACCTACTCAGATACCAAAGCCGCTTTGCATTCGCATACTGTTGCTTTGAGGTTAACGCTTTCTAAAGAAACCAACATTAAGTTATTTGAAGTGATGCCTTCGCTGATCAACACCGACGCAACCAAGGAAATGGGTGGCGAGCAACATGGCTTACCACCGCTAGTAGTCGCTGAAGATATTTTTAATGGCATTGAAGAGGATCGTTTCGAGATCTATGTCGGTGAAACCGGAAGACAATGGGCCGATTATTTCGCAAACCCCGTTATTGCGGTAGAAAACTTTAACCAGGGCTTATTTTAATTCATTTTATGTGATTAGAAAACGGCTTCGCGGTTCCTTATTTATGGAGACCGCGAAGCCCGTTTAAACATGCTGCAAGGTAGGTCAACTAAAAATTTAGATATGGAATGGTATAATTTTATCGCGGCGTTTTTTTCCGGCGCTTTTATGGCCAATACGGTGCCGCACTTCGTACACGGCATATCAGGCAATGAATTTCCCACCCCTTTTGCTACACCTAGGGGAATTGGTCTATCGTCGTCTACATTAAATATTTTTTGGAGTCTTTTTAATCTGGCTGTCGGATGGCTGCTATTCGTTAGTGTACACATCAACCAATTTTTGTCCTTACAGTTAACATGTTTCGCGGGCTTTTCTTTAATGGCACTGATATTAAGTAAACGCTTTCAGTCGAAACATAGAGAATAACATGTATGAACTTTGAAACAGACAGATATGCTTTAAATGAGTACAAAATGACTTATAAGAATAATATGAAATTCATACAAAATAGGGTAGATGGCATTAAACCACTCACTTTTCAGACAGCAGTCGTTTACAATGCTAACTTCCTAGCTTTTGCTTCGACCGATTGCTATTGTAAATCGCCGGCTAAGCAAGCAAGGTCGTGAGACACTCACTTCCTTGCGTTTGCTTTCGCCGTGGCTACTTGGTCGTTGGCCCCATTCGTTTCTTGGCGGTACACTACAAATTTCACAATGAAAACCCGGATAATCTATTTTCAGTGTTTCTAAAATATCCTTAAATATGTCATATTTTAGTTGAGGGCATTTACTCACGAAAACTTGCCCAAAGAATACTCAAGAAATGCGATTTGTTGATCGTATAGTTTCTCAGTTCTTGACATGTACTGCTCAATCTTTTTTACGGCGGTTTCCAAAACGGATTTGTCGGCTTTGAAATTTTTCGTTTTAGCCTTTGGATATCCTTTATCGAAAAGATTGTAGAAAACAAACTCCGTGTCATCATCCGTATCCTTATAAAGGATATATTGGTAATCATCAGTAAACAGGCTTATTATCTGTTGCAATTTGGCAAATTTTCCGTCCTGCCTGTTGTATCCCAACTTAAGCTCTATTGCACACCGTTGTAAAGTTTCAATCGCTTTGATCAGAAACGATATTGCAGACTTGTAATCGTCTTTCTTCAAGTGGGTTTCTATTCGTTTTAACAGGCTGCGGCTCTCTTTATGAGCGTTCTTCCAGCACCTTTCCAACACCTTCCGATGCATTTCGACAGTCACATACTCAGGATTTGGAATTACAAGGTCCTGGTCGGTATATAATACTGTCCCTGCATAAATTACCCATTCCCAAAAGCGTGGATTCGTTTTGATTTCATTTAAAGCGTCTTTGACTTTATAAATGAGGGGAACGATAAAGGTTTTTCCAAGCCTGTCAGATTGAATTTTATCCGATATCTCATCTTCTGTTATTCCAACCCAATCATTAACTAAAATTAACAGGTAAATTCTGTCCGCATAAGGTATTGCACCCAGGTGGCATACATGTTTAATAAATGGAAATTCTTTTACAAGAGCCTCGGCCATTTCCCCAAATTTAAACTCTTTCTCCAATCTGTTTTTGCGTTTAAGAGCCCGTGGCAACTTCCAATCAAAAAGATTATAATCTTCTGTATCCTCCATAATCGTGATTACCTTCCGGCCGTCTTTAGTATAAGAAAGGTGATGACCGTTGTTTTTTGTAAGGGTTTCCCATACTGCGCCAATAGCAAGTTGTTCGACCATATAAGCTGCTGAATGAAACTTTAAAAGATCGTCAAATAATTGGGGCATATTGCCTTCAAATTCTTCTACTGTCAGTGCCTTATTGCTCAGGGCAGAATAAAGCCAGTAATCGAAATAGTCACGCAGATCCTGCAAGCCGATATAGCCAAAGATTCGTCTGAAAACGATATAAGGATTCCGCTCTTCGTAAAATGACAGATCATCCGGAAAATATTGCCAGGTCTTTTTGGCAAAATTCAATTGCCAACCCTCAACAATTTCAGCCTTATCCCAATCATCCGGGGTTTTTCTGTCAAGCCACAAGATATAACAGATCTCAATCATCCGGACCCACTCGTTTACCGCCTGCACCATTTTTGCAGGGCCTTCTTTGCCACCCTGGTAATGTGTATCGCTCAGTGCAAATGTTTTTAATTGTTCCAGCAAACGTTTATTCCTTTCTGGTTCTTCGCCCCAAAAAGCGTCTCGTAACGCGCGATAGGGATCGCGGATTTCATTAAAAAGTAGGAATTTAGGATAGTTCTCCCATGGTACATAATGTTCATCACCTCGCATAGCTAAAAAAATTTGAGTGAATAATGACTTTACATCCAAAGTTGAAAATATACATCTGTATATCCCACTCAGCCATGTTCTATCCGAAGTCGTTATTATGCATATTTCACCGGTTATTATTTCTATATTAGATAAAGCACAGCTTTTTATTATTTTGTTTAATTTTGAACGAACTCTACATACTAACTTATGAACGCTACCGACACACCGAAAAATGTCCATCAAGGTCGAAACATTAAACGTTTTCGTGAAATGATGGGGCTAAAACAAGAGGCCTTGGCAATTGCGCTTGGTGAGGAATGGAGTCAGAAAAGGGTGTCGTTATTAGAACAAAAAGAAGTCATTGAAGAAAATCTTTTAAAACAAGTGGCTGAGATACTAAAAGTTCCCGTTGAAGCTATTAAAAACTTCAGTGAGGAAAGTGTCCTCAATATCATATCGAATACTTTTACAAGTACAGATACGTCGACTTTGAATGCCATAAATTATCAACCAACTTTTCATCCTTTGGAAAAAGTAATAGAGTTGTTTGAAGAAAATAAAAGGCTTTATGAACAACTTTTAGCGAGTGAACGAGAAAAGGCAGAAATTTTGAAACAATCCAGAAATTTCTGACATTTCAATGCCGCATTCAATTGTGAAAATTCGCGGCTTATTATGAAATAAATTGTATTAGCTAAAAGTTTCCTTAACCTGTGAAATATACGCTAACTCACGTCCTTGCAATTTTCTTTCTTCCATGAGAAGATCAACGTGTTGATTTTTAAAAGAAAGATAACCTTCAAACGCCTTTGAAAACTGAAACTTCACTAAGTTTTCGGCGACATCTGCAGTCATTTTTATCACGCTTTCGAATGTAGTGTAATTATACCTAAATTTATGCAGCTCTAACGACTTCTCATATTGATTTAAAAAGTAATCAATTCGGTCTTCGACTTCACTAATTGTTAGCTGCTCCCTTGCGATATTATTGATGTAATCTCGAAGGGTATATAGATTATCTATCGCTTCTTTGTCAGCTTTGAATTCTTTAATAGCGTCTATGGAGGTATCGTCTTTGATAGTCGGGAATTTCTTAAATATAGTGTTAACTACAAGTGACTTTTGTTGAGCTGGGAACGCACTATCAAAAAACGCCGAATTTATGATAGGGATATGCTCATCATTAGGACGATGAATATTTAAAGAGACTGCCATCAGCCTACTCATACGTTGAAAAAGTTCATCAAAAATAGCCTGCCCTTGGGGCGACGCCTGATCGATATTGCTCCCAACTGGCATCTTGTTCTTAAAATTATTGTTAAAGACGGCAAGTTCTTCTTTAAAAGCAGATTGAATTTGAATGTGATCGGGTATACCATTCGGAAATATTTCACTAAAATTTGAGATAAAACCAGCTTCGGTAAGGTTATCAATCTCACTCATTCTCGACCTTACTACATCAATAACCTGAAGTTCAGCGTCCAAGATAACTTTTGGGTCACGTATCGGTAGGCTTGCGATGTATATCTTGTCGAAGAACAAAAAGGTTTTCAGTAAACTCTCGCTTTGTCCGGAAAGATAAGAGGGATGAACAAAGAAAACTCCGATTTTCATAATATTTTTTTGATAAAAAAGCCCACTTAAATTAGCAAAGCAAAGCTAAATATCAACATTTTCTAAGAAACAAACACACCCAGTCATATTACCGCTTAAACAACCGGAGCTGTTAGCAGGAAAACTGTCAAGGCCCGGCGATAGCCGGTTTATATAGCCTTGACAGTTTTCCTGCGTAGCTAATTTTGTGACTGCGGTGCTGTGACTGATCGATAATCTGTGGGCGGGAAAGGCAGGTGTGTATGAGGAACGAATACACTCCTGCACGCGCGGCGGCGAGGCTGGCGGCGTAATGGAACCCGGAGCGAAGCGCGTGGTGTAATGCAGCCGCCTGCCGCAGCCGCATGGCCATTCTTTTCTATGAGAAACAAGAAATATCCATTTATAATAGCACACTGCTTCAACGCGATATCTGTTGGCCCTGAGATTTTTTCTTCCGCCTTTTCTTTTCCTCTATCTCGCTTTCCGGAACAACATTAGCACCTCCCGTATACATCGGTTCCAACATTACTTTCAGAAAGCTTGCTATTGTCTTACCAGCTGCCGAAAGCATATTGGCGGTTGTTGTAAAAAGACCATCTGCAACTCCCTGGGCCAACTCATTGGCCACTGACCTACTTTCATAATTCTGCGAAGCACCTTCTAACAAAACCCCCAGCTGCTCCCGTTGTAATAGTTCTCCGTTCTTCTGAACATTGGCGTATGCCATGGTATCTTTAAGCTGTCTGTCAAACTCAAACAGGCTGTCAAAAAGAGATTCCCCGCTCTGTTTAAATGCTACCCGGTCAAACTGGCCCATCTTTTTGGAATGCTCCGCATTCTTTCCCCTTGACGTATTCATCGGGCTAAGCTTGATTTTATTGGTTATATCCTTACGGCTCACAATAACCTGCACATGCATCTGTTCTCCCTCCTTACGTTCGCCCCGCTGTTTCATACCTTGTTTTACTTCCTGGTCATTATAGCTGTAATAACGGTAGTTTTCCAGCTTGGCAAACCATAACAGGTCTTCATTATTGTTCACACCATCCCGGTTAAAGTTTTTGGCATAGGCATCCATCACCCTGACGGCAAAACCTTTCATTTGTTCTTTAGCACCTTCCTCACCATACTGTTCTTTTAGAAACCTAATCTCTTTCTGGCTCGGACTGATATTGACCAGGAAAAATTTAGCATCGTCTCTGCCCAGCTTGGCAACATTATTATCTATACTGCGCATTACCTCATAAGGCTCGATCCTGATCTTGTGTCCGTTAAACCAATATTCTGGTTCCGGCTTATGGTCGATCCGGTTTTCTTTTTCCAGGTAATTTACCAGCCCCACACTGCTGCCTTTGTTTGCCGCTTCTTTACTATCTGTGATATTGATAAACATAATACCCCCTACCTCCTGAAAGGAAAGTTAAATACATGATTAAAGCAAACCGACCTGCGATCTGGTAACAGCGATCAGCTCATCTTTTTCCCGGCCCGAGGTCATCATCCCGAAAGCATCCCTGGATTTGATATAACCATCCAAAATGAACAGGAACTGTTTTTTCAGGTTATCCTTGCTCTTTTGGCTTTTCGAGATCGTTTCCATTAGCGCATCTATGCTGGTTAACTTCTGCGCCAAAGCATGCTGATTATTCAGCAAGCCCGTATTTGCCTTGAGGACTTGCGTATTGAAACTCTCGATGATTTTAACCTGTGATACAATCATCCTGTCCATTTCCGTTTTGATCGGAATGAGCAGCATATTCTCCTGGTTTCGGATAAAACCAATATACTGCTGATGATTTTTCATCAGCGCATTTTTTAATAATTCGTCATTCAGGTCCAGGGGATCTTTCTTGCTTTTATAAAAGTAATCGACCATCTGGATAAAGACCTGTCGCTTCGTCCTGCCCAGTTTAAGGGCGATCTTTTCAAACTTCTGATCTACCGCAACCGGGTATCTCACTGATCTCACATTAATGTCTTCTATGCTCATATTCTCAAACCGGTCAAATAGCTGTCTATGCAACTATGTCTTTATTTCTATATGCAGGATACCGCCGGGTATCCTGTTTTCTTTTATTCCATAGGCGGAAACGCCCTAAAGTATCCCCGGAGGATACGTAAAACCCCCGTAGCGAAGCGTAGGGCAAGCAAAGTAGGGCTCTGCCCAACTTCCGCTTGCTCATTCCGCTTTCGCGAAGCGACCACAGCTTTTCTTCCTGATTTGCGAAGCAAATCTTTACCGGTGCAGCCAAAGGCTGCACCGGATTTGTATAGCAGGATATCTGTCTATACTTATATCGGAATAACCAGTTATTCCGATATGCGCTTATCCGTATAGCCCGATATTCGGCTATGCCGATATAAAATATCATGCTACAATTCCCAACCGGCAGGCCAGTAGACCTGGCTGCCGAGTTTAGGATGGTATGACGGCTGATAACGGATGTAACCATAATCATCAAGTTCTTTGATACACTTGTGATACGTTGCAATCGATGCTATACGGCTTAAAGTCATCAGCGTCTTTCTGGTGACAGAGAACGGGCTTTTGAAACCACCGCGTTGCCATTGGACGAATAACGCACTGAACAAGCTGATATGTGTCGTATTCAGCCGCCCATCCATACTCATGCGTTTGAGCAGCTTACTATAACCAGCAAGTTCACTCACTGCAATTTTATGAGTAATCATTGCATCCCCCCTTCCAGAAGTTTGTTGATGTCTTCGAGCTTATAATACATGATACTGCCGATACGGGTAAAACTCAGTGTACCGTTGATGCGCAGGTTCTGTAAGGTGCCGGGTGATATTTTCAGCAGCTTTCGTACGTCGTTACTTTTGAGCCATTTTTTAGACTGGCCCTGGCCATCCAGTTGAACCAGTTTTTTAATTTCTGTTAACAGTTCGCTTTTAAATTCATTCAGATCTCCTTTAGTGATCAGTTCACTTGCTTGCATAATCGCCTCCTTCGTTAATCGTTACTTAATACTTGTACCACAGGTACCGGGTACTAAGCAAAGGTGTGGGCAAACGGATATTTTTCATTACCATAGGCCAAGCTATGGTAATGGCATACAAAGCATAATGCTGAAAAAGAGCGCACTGAATAGTTTAAAGGCAATTGTTAACGTTTGCCTGCAAAAGAAAAATGAAACTAAAATCCGTTCTTAACCTGCCCGGCGTTTTGCCGGAGTGATATTAAAATGCTGATTTTCGGAGGGGATAGCAGATGACCTGCCACTCGGGTTACCTGCATCGCGCGGGTAGTAGCGCCGCACACGGTCTAATTTGATTGGTTCACCGTCTTCCTGAAAGTACCGGCAGATCAGTTTGGCCCAGGTGATAGGCATCTGCGAAAATACCAATTCCTTATCTGCTACTTTTAGTGCCTCGATCTTTTTGAAAAGGTCAACTACCGTAAGGAAATGACCGCTGGCTATATTGATCGGGTAGTCGGTATCTAACTTTTCAGCCTCCCTGCGCTCATCCATCAGGCGTTGCACTTGTTCTTTGAGTATTTTGATCTGTCCTTCCTTCTCTGCGATTATCTCAGCCTGGGTGCGTCCAAGGTTCCATTCATCGATACTTTGAAGATATTCTGAAAATTGGTTAAGGTGGAATTTATTTCGAAAGTTGGAGGCATGGCTGGAAGTATATCTGTCCTTATGTCTTAATTGTGCAATGGCATCCTGTATGACTTCCCACATATATATGAAGAACTCCTGCACCGTTGCATCATCGTATTTGGATAAAAAGAATTGCAGGTGGTATTTATATAATTCATCGAATTGTTGTTCGCTCTTTCGATAAAGGAGGTTAAGAAAGTGGTTGTCCTCAACTTTTTTATTCCAAAAAAATGGGCGGCCTATATCATTAGTGTCTTTATTAAAATCGAAAGGTGATCGGTGTTTAAAATATTGTTCGCGCATAAGTTGAACTTTAACCTAAAGTTAATAATTTAAGTAAAATTCGCATTTCAAAAGCGGAGACTATCTAAGTATCTTAAATATTAAGTTTTGTTGGTCTTATTTTGCCCAACAGGACTAAGTTCGAAATGCTTGATGAGTAATTTGAGAACATTCTCGGCTATTTAGCTGCCGGTTCGAGCCCAGTTTCGGGAGCAAATGCCATTAAATTAAATTTTGATGGCATTCTTTAGTTTATTGAGAGCTTTCGTTTGCCAAAATAGTTAAATAATTGAAAATATTATAAAATATCTACGAGAAACGGTTCGAGCCCGGCTTGGTTGAAATGAAAGAAAGGTAGTTTTGGTTTATCAGATACAGTTAAGTCATATCCACTCCGAAAAGTTACTTGAGTGCTGGCCGGATACTTATCGGCATCATTTGATCTTTTTTACAACCACCCAGTAGCAGTACAATAAGTGCTATAACGGGCATCATGCAGTGCATTTGTTTTTTCGTTGAAATAAATAAGTATTGGGTTTGAAATATTCTTTAATTGAAATTGCTACTTCACATTAATAATAGTGGCCTGACGTGCGATGATCCGCCACCCGCTTTTTCCTTTTAGCCAAACGTTAGTGTAGCGGCGGGTAACCGTCCTTCCGGCATTATCTGTTGCTTTCTCCGGCTGGTTTTCTTCATAACCCATGGTCACCGCTACGTTATCAGTGATCGTTACTTTCTCTATTACGCGGCTGAATGAAGAATAAGCAATCTTACCTTCTTTTATCAACTGGCGGATCTGGGCAACATTCACCACCACATTCGCGGGGTTGTTCACCACGTAGTTGGGCGACCACAACCTGCTCAGCATTGCGGTGTCACCGCTGATGGTGGCCCGGGCTTCCAGTTCATCCAGTCTGCGAATCTCTTTCTCCACGTCGCTTTGCGCGAAGGATAATTTTGCTGAAAACAGCACAAAAACAATTATCATAATTGCTTTCATAAGAGTGGTATGGTTTACGTTATTTACTGTTTACCGGGAATATTTTTTCATCCACCTGTGTCCCCTGCCCGGCTACACGGCACCAGCCAGTTCCATTTTTACGGTATACTTCCAGCCGGCGTACCTTGATGTTAACGTCTTGTTCGTCGACCACAAGTTGTACGTTGATCAATAAATTAACTATCGCAGTAGTGCCGTCGTAAATACGGATGAACTCATTACCGGGAATAGGCCGCACGGATTTGAATATAAGTTTCTCTTTTTTCTGTGCTTCCACCCATTGCTGATGAGAAAAGGAGATATCTCCCTTAGGGCCTACGGCGATCATGTCATTGCAGTCGATCAGCGTACCGGGTTTCTGATTTCGCAGGAGTTCACGGATCTCCTGGCGCTCCTTCGGAAAACTAGTCGTATCTACCTGGGCGAATGCGCTGCAAGCGCTGATCGCAATTAAAATAGTGGTGAGTAATGATTTCATACTGTTTCGTTTTATTCAAAATTATCATGGTTTATCATTCGATTTCGGAAAGTAGCCCAATGGGCGTTAATTGAAAACATACAGTGTTTTTTCACCTATCAAATCATTTCGTCGTCGACTAAATGATCTGGTAGACAGCTTTGAAGCTTTGGTCGAATAAGCTGATAATCATCGTTATCCTTTTACTATTGATCTGTATCTTAGCTTCCGGTCGACTTAACTATGCAACAATTACCTTTTATTTATTCCAATGAATTGCGCTGGAGGCTTTTGCGTCATTTCAGCTTTTGGCTACTTTGGTTCTTGTTTCAGCTGCTGCTGTACTCTTTTTCGCCTTCACCGGCATTGCAAAGGCAGCCCTTTCTGCATCGCCTGATCATTACTTCACCTGAAACAGCGGTGTATATGGTACCAAGCCTCTTTTTGGCTTATATGCTCATGTATCTGGTTATCCCCAATTTGGTCTTACCCGGTAAGTATGCCTGGGCAACAATTAGTGCGGTGATATTGGTGTTTTTAACCGCCGCTTTGTCAGCAGCCTTATCCATGACGGTGATCGACTATATCCGTCACTGGAATGCGGATGAAATATCACCGCTTGTTGCGAGCGAACTTCATCCGGCTTTTTATGTTCAGTTTGGTGTAGCCATGCTGGCGGGTTTACGGGGGAGTATCACCGTTGGTGGCGTAGCCGCTGCCATTAAACTAATGAAATGTTTTTATGAAGAACAACAAGCGGCTTTGATTCTGGAAAAAGAGAAAGCAAATGCCGAATTGCAAATGTTAAAAGCGCAGCTGCACCCACACTTTTTGTTTAACACACTTAATAATATTTATTCATTCACACAGGATGTCTCGGAAAAAGCATCCGGCATGATCATGGGGCTTTCACAGTTGTTACGCTATATACTCTATGATTGCAATAAGCCGCTGGTGCCGCTCGACAAGGAACTGAAAATGATCGGCGACTATATTGCCCTGGAAACGACACGGTATGACCATAGTCTGGAAATTGCAGTAAAGTTACCGAAGTCCACTGACTATCTGATCGCCCCACTCATGCTCTTACCGTTTATTGAAAATGCATTCAAACACGGTGCCAGCCAGATGACGGAAAGCCCCTGGATCAGCCTTAATATAATTGTGCAGGATGACGAACTATGGATGAAACTGATCAACGGAAAACCATCAGGCATAAATAAAGAAATACCTGGTATAGGGATCGCCAATGTCCGTAAACGACTGGAACTGCTTTATCCCGGCAGACATGAGTTGCAGATCAATGATGAAGAAGATATGTATATTGTAAATTTGAAACTTACTTTACTTACTGCATATCCGGATAATAAAAAACCTGACTACCATGGAGACCGTCAAAAAGTATAACTGCCTTATAGTTGATGATGAACCGCCTGCAAGGGAAGTGTTAAGGCGTTACATTACCCAGGTACCTATGCTTAACCTTGTTGGCGAATGTGGCAATGCGCTGCAGGCATTAACAACTATAAAGCAGCAACAAGTCGATCTTCTGTTTCTCGATATCCAAATGCCGCAGATCACCGGTTTAGATTTGATCGGCACATTAAGCCATTCCCCAAAGATCGTGTTAACTACTGCTTTTGAGCAGTATGCGGTGCAAGCATTTGACCTGGATGTTGTTGATTACCTGCTTAAGCCTATTCGCTTTGACCGGTTTTTAAAGGCTGTAATGAAAGCATTACCGGATGATGGGCTGTCGGCAGTCAATCAACCGGCAATGCAAACAGCTGAAAGCGCTGATCATGCTTTTTTGTATTTCCGGTCTGATCGGAAAATGGTGAAAGTTCTCCTGAATGACATTCTATATGTAGAAAGTTTGAAGGATTATGTCAAGGTCCATACCGTGAAGGGCACAATTGTCACGAAATACGCTATGGCTGCATTAGAAGCCATGTTGCCTGCAAACAATTTCCTAAGAGTCCATCGATCGTTCCTCATCTCAACTGACAAGATCAATTCCTTCACAGCCGATGAATTCGATATTCAGGGTCATCTGATACCTGTAGGTAAACTATACAGGCAGCAGGCGTTAAAAATGTTCAACAAAAAATAACTTGATCCCATGTGGGATAATTATATCAAACGTACAACTTGGTATTAACTAATATTTGCGAGTAGTTTTAAACTTTCCACTAAAGGGTTGGAATTACGGCCAGTCTCAGGAAGTTTTAATTTGTAGATATCCTTAACTCCATATAATAATTTTTTGTTAGTTCAATTTCCGGCAAGTTATTATTACGGTGATTTACCCTCTTGAAGTTGCACACGCCAAGCGATGTATGCAGTAATGGAAGCAGCAGCAAGGATTGACGCACTAAAAATGAAAAATTAATTAAAGCAGGTTTATGGTCACGAGCAATCAGTGAATTGTAGCAATGAACGAAAACTGGACAGCTTTTTATGGCTATTGGCGATGGAATAGACATAGAAGTAAATGCACATGTCCCTATAAAGATTTTAAAATCATCAAATAATAATAAATATTTAAAAAGATCTTATGTACCACCGTACTATATCAAAATGAGATTGTGTCAGCCAAAAACCATTCATAACTTTATTCTGCTCCATAAAGTCGTTCGAATCCTGCCCAGTCTCAGGAGCTGAAGAAGGCCGCACTACGCCAAATGTAACGTTTTGGCAATCAGAATATTGGTATAAAAAAAGGAAACAAACGATATCGTTTGTTTCCTTAAATAGCAAATAACTATATAACCAGATTCTCTGTAGATATCAGAAAGCTGCAACCATGCAGGTCGATGAATTTCTCCTCATCAGGGCGAATGATCTCCATATACTTTTCGTCGGTGACCCAATAATCAAAGTTTCGCACAACCAAAAGCGCTGAAAAAAAATGATTAAATACTTCGTAATTCTTCCTGCTGATTTTTGATTCTATGTGTAAATACACAAATCTCACATGCGCGTTTAACATGATTTTTTTCGGAATGTTTAGTCTTTTATACAACCTTTAGCAATAAAAACATTCGTTTTGGTTGTTGTTTTTTAATCCCTAATTAAATCCATTACCTAAATATCGTCGTTAATACTTTCAAACAACAACTAAGGGATCGCCGAAAACCTTTAACAGAGTAGGCAAAACTAATCTACATAACCATGAAAATGCAAGATTTGAATGAAATGGAATTAAGAGAAGTAAATGGTGGCTCACTTTTAGGCCTGGGCGGTGCAAACTCATCAAGCGGCGAAAGCGGCCTGTTAGGTAGCCTGGGTATCGACAACCTTTTATCATTTAGCAGCGCGTCGAAAAATGGCGATCAAAGCAGCTCAACATCATTCTCGTTAGGTAATGGCATTACGTCATCACTTGGCGGCATTTTAAACTTCGGTTCGAAAAGCGTTTAAGCTAAATTGAATTGAAGCACTTGCAGCAATGCTGTGATTATGATTACCAAGGGACGGCCGAAAACCTTTTAACAGAGTAGGCAACATTTTAAATACATACACTATGAAAATGCAGGAATTAAATCACACTGAATTACAGGAAGTAAACGGTGGATCAATTTTAGGTTTAGGCGGAGCAAATACATCTGGCGGCGAAAGCGGCTTGTTAGGCTCTTTAGGAATATCTAACCTGCTGTCATTTCAACAAGGCAGCCAAAATGGCGACCAGGCTCAAGCCAGTTCCTTTACATTAGGTAACGGCATTACTTCAAGCCTGGGCGGTATCCTGAACTTCGGTTCACAAAGCGTATAATTTTTTCAATTATATACCGGGCGCGGGCATTTTAATTAATGCCCGCGCTTATTTTTTAAAGCAAACATCATCTATCATGAAAACCAACACAAACAATATGCGCGAACTGAGCGTAGCCGAGCTTATCACCGTAAACGGCGGCGCGGCCAATGGTGCAAGTATCAGTTTAGGTGCGGGGACCGAAAGCCTGCTTTCGATAGAATTTAAGTGGCAGCAGGGCGATAATTACCAGGATTATAAACTGGAAGCCGGTAAAGGTATCAAACTTAATTTTGATGCTTTTTTGAACGGAACACATTTAAGTTAAAACCTATACAATATATAATGGGATGGCTGCGGCTGTCTCATTTTTAGTTTAGATGATTTGGGAGTAAACCAAAACACTTTACATCGCTTTGCTATTAAACTACTAACCCTAACGGGGAATAAACAATGGATAACAATAATAAAGTTTTCCCGGCGGGGTTCCTATCGTCCACTGCCGAATACCATTTCCGGAAATATGATCCTAAAACCAATATTATCTATAAAATGGTTTTGGGTTTTACGGTGCTCGCCCTGGTATCCATATTTTTTATCAAGGTTAATATCAATGTAAAAAGTTTGGGTACTATCAAATCGTCAACCGAACATAATGAGATCAAACCGCTCGTATCCGGCCGGGTAGATACCATGCTGCTGAAAGAAAACATGCATGTTACCAAAGGCCAGGTTCTGGTTACTTTAAAGGCGGCGGCCATAAACCAACAGGACCTTGCCGCTCATACCCAGCAAACAGAATACGAAGCGCAATTGGCCGATTTACAGGTGCTGGCTGATATGGTAAAACACAATCAGTGGAATAAAAAACCCTCCCTCACCTCCGAATTATATGGCCAGCAATATGTGCTTTTACAACAAAAAGCCCGCGATGCAAACGCCAACCTTTCTGCCGCCCGTCGTAATGAGGAGCGCTACAGCTATCTCTTTAAAAACAAAGCTATCTCTGCTTCTGAATATGATGTTGTTCATCTGGCCTATCAAAACGCACTGAGCGCGCTGCAATTAATTTATGATGACCAGGGCAGTAAATGGCAGGCCGAGTACACCAGCCTCAAAGCGCAAATGCGCAACCTGCAGTCGGAAGGAAAATCAATCGAACAGGAAAAAGACTTATATACCCTGCGCGCGCCCGTTACCGGAACCGTGCAAAACCTGCGCGGCATTCAATCCGGCAGTGTAATTGCCGCTAACGAAATAGTGGCCGAGATCTCACCGGAAACGGGGATGATAGCTGAGATTTATGTACTGCCAAAAGATGTAGGCCTGATCAGGCCGGATATTAAAGTGAATTTCCAGGTTGATGCCTTTAATTACAACCAGTGGGGGTTGCTTACCGGCAAGGTGCTCACAGTATCTAACGATATATTTACCGATAACGGGCAACAACCGTATTTTAAGGTGAGGTGCCTGTTGGATAAAAACGAACTGAAACTGAAAAATGGCTATGTGGGCCGCATAAAAAAAGGCATGAGTTTACAGGCCAATTTTTATGTTACCCGCCGTACGCTGTTCCAATTATTATATGACAAAACCAGCGATTGGTTAAACCCCGGCAGGCTCCCGGCTAAAAGCACGGTCCAATAATAGGTTATGGCAAATTTCGATCAATTTTTAAACCGTACCGAAGCCTGGTACAATCGCCTTGCTAAGCGGATCAATAATAACAGGCTGTACAAAAAATGGCAGGCGCTTACCGAAAGTAAACGTTTAAAGAAACGGGTACAGATCAGGCAGCATGATATTATGGATTGCGGCGCGGCCTGCCTGGCATCGGTAGCCGTTTATTATAACCTCAGTATGCCTATTGCCCGCATCAGGCAGCTGGCATCAACCGATAAAAAGGGTACTAACCTATTAGGGTTGATAGAAGCCGCCAACCAGATGGGTTTCTCGGCCAAGGGCGTAAAAGGCGCTTTCGAAAACCTGTTCGAAATTCCTACACCAACCATCGCCCACGTATTGTTGGGAAACCAGTTGCAGCATTATGTAGTAATATATAAAGTCACCGACACGTTTATAGAAGTGATGGATCCCGGCGATGGTTACCTCCACCAACTAAGCCATGATGATTTTAAAAAGATCTGGACGGGGATATTAGTGCTGCTTGCGCCGAACGAACAATTTATTGCCGGCGATAAAACGGTATCTGTAGAAAAACGCTTCTGGCAATTGTTAAAACCCCACAAAGGCATGCTGCTACAGGTATTGTTGGGCGCGGTCGTTTATACCATATTGGGCCTCTCCACCTCCATATTTCTGCAAAAGATAGTAGATAATGTTTTGCCCGAGGATAACCGCAACCTGCTTAACCTGATGGGTGTGGTGATGGTAGTGATCATTTTTTTACAGGTTTTTATTAACCATGCCCGCACATTGATCACCCTTAAAACCGGCCAGCAGATTGATGCCCGGCTCATACTTGGTTATTATAAACACCTGCTTAAGCTGCCGCAGCAGTTTTTTGACAGCATGCGCGTTGGCGAGATCATATCAAGGATAAACGACGCGGTAAAGATCCGCTCGTTTATTAACGAGGTGCTGGTGATGTTCGCGGTGAATATTTTTATATTGATCTTCTCGTTTGCGCTGATGTTCACCTATTATTGGAAATTGGCGCTCATTATGCTCACCATTGTGCCGATGTTCGCGCTGATCTACAAGCTATCCGATAGATTGAACCGCACCACCCAGCGTAAACTGATGGAAAACGCCGCTGACCTGCAAACCCAGTTGGTTGAATCTGTAAACGCGATACCTACCATTAAACGTTTTGGGCTGGAAGATTTTGCCAACTTCAAAACCGAAACCCGCTTTATCAATATGTTGAAAACGGTTTTCCGTTCGGCAACCAACTCGCTTTGGGTTGGTAACTTCAGCAGTTTGGTTTCTACTTCTTTTACGGTGATTTTGCTTTGGACAGGTTCGGCATTTGTGCTGGATAAAATCATTACTCCCGGCGAATTGTTGTCGTTCTATTCCATCATCGGCTATTTTATGAGTCCAGTTGCCGGGCTTATCGGCATGAATAAAACACTTCAGGATGCTCGTATAGCGGCCGACCGTCTTTTCGAGATCATGGATATGGAACAGGAGCCGGCCGAAAACCGTGCAGAGCTTACCCCGGATATGATAGGCAATATCCATTTTAAAGATGTGCATTTCAGGTATGGCAGCCGAGCTACTGTATTTGAAGGACTAGATCTCAACATTACCAAAGGCAAAATCACCGCTATTGTTGGCGAAAGCGGTTCAGGCAAAACAACGCTCTTATCGCTCATGCAAAATATTTACACATTGCAATCCGGTTCGATATTTATTGGTGATTTTGATATCCAATATGTTACTAATGAAAGCTTGCGCCGAATGGTGAGTGTTGTGCCTCAGGATGTACACCTGTTTGCAGGCAATGTAACCGAAAACATAGCGGTAGGCGATCTGGAACCTGATTTGAAACGGGTATTGCAGATTTGCGGTCAGCTGGAAATTACTGATTTTATTGAAAGGCTGCCTAACGGCTTCAATACATTTTTAGGAGAGAATGGCACCAACCTTTCGGGCGGGCAACGGCAACGCTTAGCCATAGCCCGTGCGCTTTATCGCGACCCCGAGATTTTGATCCTTGATGAGGCTACTTCATCGCTCGATTCGGAATCTGAATCACATGTTCAAAATGCTATAGCTTTACTTCGCGAAAGGCAAAAAACCATCATTGTAATAGCGCACCGCCTAAGTACCATTATGAATGCCGATAAGATCATCGTATTGCAAACTGGAAAGTTGGTGGAAGAAGGCACCCACCATGAATTGATGGCGCAGCAAGGCCAGTACTTCAATATGTGGCAAAAGCAATTCCCGGCCGAAGATGTGATACTGGCAAGGCAAAGCAAACCACGAAAAAGCGTTAAATCAAAAGCATCCGCAGAAAACTAAAAACTAATCTTATTACCCAGGTAATAATCAATGATCTTGCTTTTTAAAATCAATTCATAACGGGTTTGAATCAATGAAAACTCTGCGATATTCCGTTCGTTCTCTGCCACGTTTATTTCAAGGCTGTTGGCCAAACCAACCGAATAGCGTTGCTGCATTACTTTGAACGCATCAGCCGCAGATTTAAAGGTAACCTGTGCCGAGGTATATCTTTTTTGTGTGGCATGCACATCCCAAACCGCTTCGGCAATGGTTTTGCGCATATTGTTTTTAGCAAGTTGCTCGGTAGCCAGCGAGTTTTGGTAATTGAGTTTTGCTTTGCGTACATTGATGTTGGCTGCATTGCCATTTGCAATAGGGATAGCAAGTGTAAAACCTACAGCCTGATTAAAGTTATTACTTAGCTGATCTCCAAACGAAACCGCGCGTGTTTGATATACCGGTGCGATAACCGCTGCGTTGGTATTTTGCACTACCCCTATAGGCACTGCCCCGGTAATTTGAGTGGCAACAACCGTGCTTTGGCTGCTGGAATAGCTGGTATTTAAACCACCACCGAATGAAAGACTTGGATATTTTAAACCTTTAGCCACATCAACGCCACTTTCGGCGGCAAGACGTCTTTTCTCTACAACCTGTATGTCGGGATTGGTTTCGAGCGCGGTTTTATAAACCTCATCGTTGGTATAGCCGGTATTGAGTTGATCTATAGCATTTTTGGGCGGGTCTACTACTACGAAAGGTGATTTATCATCGCGCTCCATAAAATGCGTCAAAGTAAGGTAGGCGCGTTCCAAATCGTTTTGCGCATTAATTTGATTAGCCTCGGCATTTGCTACCTGTGCTTTGGCCTGCGACAGATCGGCAAGGGTTTTCTGGCCTACCTTGTAGAATTTTTTCTGGCGGGCAAGTTCGTCGTTAGCTATTGCCAGTTGTTGTTTGGATGCAGCAAGCAGATCGCGGTTGGTTAGCACCTGAATGTAAGTATAAAGCACAGAAAGCGTAAGATCATTTTTTATCTTATCAACATTACTTTTATTGGCATCAAGCAAGTACTTATTTTGCTTAATGGTGTTCATTTTGGCAAATCCCTGAAACAGCGTAACATTAGCGTAAACGCTACCCTGGGCTACATTGGCAGCGGCATTGTTGTATTGATAAGTTGTAGGGTCGAGCGCCCGGCCAAAAAGGCGATAAGCTGCGACGCTCCCGTTTAAAGTAGGCAATGTTGCCCCCCTAGCGGCCTTCAGGTCTTCAGCGGCAATGGCCTCATCGAAGCGGGCCTGCCGTATTTCTATATTATGGACCATAGTGCTATCAATCGCCTCTTCAAGCGTAATCTTGGTTTGCCCTTGTGTTTCGCAACAAATAAATATTAAAAATAAGGGAACAAGCCTCCTGCCTGTCGCTTTGATAGATAAATTTCCTGACATATAATAGTGTCATTACTAAACAAACTGGCAGGCTACAATTGTTTTTCGCTGATATATAATATCGTATAGCGTCAGGTTTTAACTATCGTCGATATCGATGTTGTAGTGACGTTTATGAATTTTATTGCTTATTCATAGTTTAATAAAGCTATGTTTTGATTGTTAAGCATTTTTCCGGTTATGGTAGCTTATAAGTTAATAATTATTTCCGAAAAGACTTTTTGACTTTTATATTTGCAAATATGAGTTACTGATAAAAATGAGATTCCTAACGGCCTTTCACGTAATTTCCAATATCCGCCGTATTCGCATACAAAAAAATATTTCAAAAAGTTTCATTAGCCAAAAATTGGGGATAACCTTGCGGAGCTATAGCTCAATGGAGCAAGGAAAGAAAAAAATAACATTAGAGCACATCTTCATCATCGCCCCCTTGCTTCAAACTGATGTGTTTTCTTTATTATGTCCATCTCATATGATCGTAATTCATAGTTCCGGTCTCCTAAAATCAAGGGAAGCAGTTTAGTTTCCAATACATCACAAACTTTTCAGCGCTAAAAATTTATCTATGAAATAATTAATATTAAATACAACCGTTCGGGTAGTATTTGCAAATACCTTCTGAGAAACACAAAATCTGAGTCACTTTTCGAAGCTTGATGGGTTTACTTGATATATTAGGAAATATAACTTGCTTATCGAAAAACCACCCTCTTCTTATCTACGTTTATTAATGTGTATATCAATAGTAATATGCTAAACGAGAAAGTCATTGCCCAACGCATTAGAGATATAAGAGAATCTAAAAACTACAGCCAGTTTTATGTTGCATATAAATTAAAAATTTCACAGAATACCTTCAGTAAGATAGAATTAGGATATGTAAAGCTGACACTCGACAGATTCATCAAGATTGCCAGTGTATTGGAAATATCGCCTTCAGATCTTTTAATGGTGGATGATGACATGGAAAAGGCTGTTGCAGTCTAAAAGTAATAGCAATATCAAAAAACATAGCATCGTCAACTGCTGCCGCCCAAAATTGCCCCCTTGCAAAGTAAATTGGCAGTAACTGGCAGCTAAATTAAAAGCAGCCGGAGCGCAAACCGACTGTAAAAACTATAATGGCCTCACTCACGAGTTTTTTGATATGATGCTAAAGTGCCTAAGACAAGGATGCTGAAGGTTACGCTGCAAATCAGCTTAAAAAAAGGCTGGCGATATAGAACATTCGGAGGCAAAAACTTTAGGAACTGATCCATATAGATGCACTATTCTAAAAGATAGGTCATCAATCTTTCGCAAATAGCTGTACATCTTATCACGTGCTATCTTAATGAAAATAAGATTATCCATTTCTTTCTGAAATAAAAATTTGCGGGCTCGAGGTTAACTACTTGTCAATCCTTCAGATTGCCAGCATTGCGAAGAAATTTTAATTTGGCTGATAAACTCTTAATTCATATTTCCGTGTTAAGCATTGGCAGCGTGAAATAAAAGACAGATCCGTTACCCAATTCACTTTCGGCCCAGATTCTACCGCCATGCCGCTTCACAATTTCAGCACTCAGATATAAACCGATGCCAAATCCCGCAATATGCTGGGTTTGATGATTTTCCACGCGGTAGTACCGCTCAAATAAACGCTTCAAATCACTTTCCCTAATGCCAACACCTTTATCACGTACACTTACAATCACACCCTCTTTACCTGTTTTACATCTTACAGATACCTGTTTGCCTTTGGCATACTTGATCGCGTTACTAAGTAAATTGGTTAGTACTGTCCCGATTTTTTCCTGGTCGGCAGTTATAGTTATTTCTTCACAGTTTACATCAATGCTTTGTTCTCCCGCAGTAACGCTTGTCTCGACAATTATTTCCCGGATCAATTCATCCAACCGGAAACTTGTATTATTCAAATGGATCTTGCCGGATTCAAACCTGGAAACATTCAAAAATCCGTTAATGATGCCGGTCATTTTGCGTATCTGGCTATTCATCTTATCAAATAATCCCTCCGTATAATTATTTGCTGTTTGCCGGGCATGCCGCAAACCAAGCTGTGAGAATCCGCTCAAGGTTGTTAGCGGTGTTTTTAATTCATGACTTACCATTCCGATAAAATCATTTTTCCGCAAATCATCTTCTTTACTTTCCGTGATGTCAAAAATGGTACCGACTACTGAGATTGGCTCTCCCTTGGCATTCAGCTCTACTTTACCTGTCGAATTCAGCCATCTGCGCTTGCTGCCATCAAAAGGCTGAATTTGGTAATCCTCACTGAAAATATCTTTTGTTTCGACGGCCTTATTGATCGCGCTTTTAAACCGCTCCCGGTGTTCAGGGACGACGACGGATAAGGTGTTTTCATACGATAAAACTTTTTCGGGCGGAATAGCATGTATAGCCCTGGCCTTCGGCGATATTTCCAGAAGATCAGAAGCCAGAGTAATCCGATAAATACCCATTCCCGTAGAATCCATGGCCAGCCGGAGCGTATCACTTACTCTTTCCAGTTCTAAACGGGAAGTGACCTGGTCACTTACGTCCGCTGCAACGGCGATCATTCCGTTAACCAGTCCATTTTCATCTTTTAAAGCCTCAATCGTCAGGTTAACATAGGCGGTTTCTTCTTTGCCAAAGCGGTATAACACAACAGGTGTTTCGCTGGCAATGAAACGTTCGCCGGTTTGATAAACCGTATCCATGATTTGCCGAAAACCTTGGGTATCCAATTCCGGGATTGCTTCAAAAAGCGGGCGCTTAACTGTCAATTCTTTACCTCGGCCCCAATAAGCCAGCATTCGCTGATTAGCTAATTCGATAATATGGTTTGGACCGCGATAAATCGCCATAGCCACCGGCGCCTCCGTCAGCAACGCCCGTAACTGATCTTCTGCATGGCCGCGTGCTTTACTAATGTTGATCTGTGCACGGACTTTTGTTAATAATTCCGCGGCAGAGAATGGTTTAACCAGGTAGTCATCAGCTCCGGCTTCCAGTCCATCAATGCGGGCTTCTTCGCCTGCCCGGGCGGACAGAAAAATAACCGGTAACCGGTAAAGATGCTCGTCATTGCGGATATGCTCCAATAAAGTCTTACCATCCATCACGGGCATCATCATATCGCTAAGTACCAACGACGGGATCGATTGTTCGATCTGTTCCAGTGCTGCGGCGCCGTTTGGCGCGGAACGCACTGTAAAGTATGGCTCCAGCAAGCGTTTCAGGTAAGCCCGCATGTCACCATTATCATCCACGATCAAAATGTGTGTGTCTTTCTGAACAGACTGGTCCTGACTGGTCACCTCATCGCTCGCCGTTCGCTTTACTTCCTCATTGTCAAAACCGGCCTCATCCTGTAATAAACTGTAGGCTTCCCGTATGAAGGAAGCGGCAATTATACCACTGTCATTTGATTTCTTACTTTCAATAACTTGTGTTTCAGGCAAGTGGGCCTTTCCCAAAGGTATTTTTACTGTAAATGTGCTGCCTTTTCCTTCGATACTGCTGACACTGATCTCTCCGCCATGTAAATGAACCAGTTCACTGACCAGAGAAAGTCCGATACCCGTTCCTTCGTGGGTGCGCCCGGCTGCATTTTCAACCCGGTGGAAGCGTTCAAACATGTGTGGCAACTCCTTATCAGGAATACCGATCCCGGTATCTATCACTCTAAGTATCGTGAAGTTCCCTTCCTGTTGAAGATTAACTTCTATAGTTCCTTGCAAGGTATATTTAAAGGCATTGGACAACAGGTTCAATACTATCTTTTCCCACATTTGTCGGTCGGCATATATCGCGCCGCTGATAGGTTTGCAGTTTACAATCAGTTCCATGCCTGCTTTTTCAATAATAGAGCGGAAACTACTTGCCAGATCTGTCGTGAGTTCGCTTATATCTAACAACTGGTAGGCAGCCTGCACACGCCCTGCTTCGACACGGCTGTAATCCAATAAATTATTTACAAGTTTCAGCAACCGCATGGCGTTGCGATGGGTAGCTTCCACCTGGAACTTATTGTGGATACTAAGATCGGTTTGCTGTAGCAGGTCTTCCAGCGGCCCAAGCATCAGGGTTAGTGGTGTTCTGAACTCGTGACTAACATTGCTAAAAAACGCAGTTTTTGAGCGGTCGATTTCCGCCAGCGCTTCAGCACGTTTTTGTTCCTGTTCGTATGCGTAAACATTAGAAACAGCCGTATTGAATGTACCGCCCAGTTGTTCATAAAAATTCAGATAGTTTTCGTCGAGGGCACGGCAGACACTGACCCCCGCAATGATAAATCCAAATAAGTCCTTTTGCCCGGAAATTCTCACCGGCAAAAGGATTGCAGTATGCGGCGGGGTTTCATAAGGGCCACTGTGAAAATCACCAAACGATTCTTGTAAATTATTAACTTGAAGCAATTGGCCAGATGTAATTACAGATTGTAAAGGCCAGTTGCTGTCGCTGAGTGCAATAAAATCAGGTGCAAGCGTAGTTGATTCGACACCCGAAGAACTGATCAGATTTGCGCGATCACTTGCAAATTGATAAAAAAGCAGGAATGGAACATCCAGATCATAATTACTTTGCTGGGCGGTAGTCAGCTCACCGATTTCCGTTACTGATTTGGCCTGCGCGAGCGCCGCGCCAAGGTCTTTCAAAACCTGGGTTCGCCTGCCTGCCAACATTTTTTCAGTTGTTTCCGTAATCGGGTGAAATATTCCGCCTACTCCGCCTGATTCGTCCCTGATTGGGGCGAAAGAAAAGGTCATCCATGCTTCTTCCAGGTAACCATAACGCTCAAGGAACATTCGCTGGTCGGTAATATAAGTTCCTTCGCCTTGCTGTCCGCGGGTGAACTTGTCGCCCACTACTTCCAGTGCAGATTCCCAGCAAATTCGAAAATTCATTCCCATGGAACGCGGATGCATTTCGCCGCAGATGGGGCGGTAGCTGTCGTTATAGATTTGAATTGTTTCCGGGCCCCAGGCTATAAGGATCGGAAAAGTAGAAGATAAGCATAAACTTACGGAGGTTCGTAAACTTTGCGGCCAGCTTTCTACCGGTCCCAAAGCTGTTTTCGACCAATCCATCGACCGGATCAGTTTGCCCATTTCCCCACCACCGGATAAAAATTGCTCGCTGCTTTCAGCGTTGCCTGCACTCATATAAATAGCTTAATACAATGGTAAATATAAAGATTTTGTAGATTAACTACTGATCATGGAAATATGGGAAAATATTGATATTAAAATGAACAACGGCGCGCGATCATGCCCTATTAGAAACGGATAAAGCAATTAACGGTATTAGATGGCCAGCCTATGACCATTAGATCCTCCTGTCATCGGTATAAAAGAGATTTAGGATTGGTGTAAACCGCTGATAAAGCAAGCAATATGCCTGCTAAATTGGTATAAATCTAAAGGAGGGGATGTCCATTTTTTAGGAAAAATGTCTGTAGCATGAACCCTTTTGATCATGGTTAAATATTGGGGGAATCCCCAATGATATAATCCGTAGTTATTACTATACATCTTTCTGGCTAATATCAAATTCTATACATGAGGGGTTTTGTGGCACGATATTTACCCCATCTTGATAATAAGTTATAAAGGACTGAAAGCAACTGGAATAGCAGCCATATTATTAACGGCTATCGGTATATAATTGCTGGATTGAAAAAGCTTAAATCAAAAGCTGTGAAAAAAGCAGCTGAGCGTATATTTTATATACTATAGACGTCTACCTATAAAGATCAAGCGCCTTTCATGCGCTTTTTTAATTAGTGTGATGGAAGTAGCACTAATTAAAAACAAAATGGAACAATTAAAAAAAATACTTGTTGTGGATGACGATGCGGATATTCGCAACGTGATCAATTTTATTCTTACCTCTGAAGGATACCAGGTTAAAGAGCTTGCTGATGGTCACGATGTAGATTTTACCATTGCCGACTCCAGGCCCGATGTCATTTTGCTCGATGTTATGCTTGGAGATATGGATGGTAGAGATATATGCCGCATGTTAAAAGAAGCTCCGGCAACTAAGGAGATTCCGATAATTATAGTTTCCGCCACACATGCATCTATTGACCATGAAAAAGGATGCCATGCAGATGACTACCTGCCCAAGCCATTCGACATAGATATACTCCTGCAAAAAGTTAATTATTATTCCGCAGCATAACAGCACCAACCTCAATATAGCAGAAAAAGTCGCAGTATGTATCACGCGGATGTATCACCTCGTTGGCCGCGATTAACAGCATACACAATTGGCTTTGCTTTTGCTTGTACCTTTCAAAGTTCTAATGTGTAAGTAAACTGGTTGGAAATTGGCGATGGTAGGTATTAATGGGAACGTAATGAATGGTTTTTCTATTTAATGTGTTGAAATTCTTTTCATGAAATCACATCGAAGAAGCTAAACCTCGAAGATTATTTTGACGTTAAGAATATAGGCCTTCTCTTGCGGCATAATGTGTTTAAAATTGGTATTATTGACTTTGCATGAGGCATCGGATCACTTCGCTATTCTTTCTAAATATCGGTATAGGTATTTTTCGGCCTGTGTAGATTCAAATTTTTCAAGGTTATCAATTCCTCTTTGACATTACCATCTCACCTATATTTCAAAAATCAACATTGTATGACCATCATAAAATTTTCAATAAAAGCACTTTTAACTTCATTGAAAAATAGATATTTTATACATTTGATTTATATCGACTTATGGCCAAATACAGCTTTGTGCAAATCGTTAAATGATCTTTCAAGGTTTTATGATAATAAATAGTTATCTATCATTAAAAAAGTGAACGGCGCTCCATTTTTGATTCTCCCGTGCCGATGGGTCGATATTTTTAGATCTATTAATAGTTGACAAATTTATACCGGGAAGTTTTAGCATTACTTTACGTAAATTTAGCCATCATGTTAAGGCATTATGGAAGAAAATAGCGTATTAACGGAACTGCGGGCGCGGGTCCAGCAAGCCATGGCTGAGAAAGACGAGCGCTTTAAGGAGGAGGTCTTCCAGACCGAACCGTACCGCAATGAACTAAAATACCTGAAGAAGATCACATTTGATTATATCCATGCCTTGCAGATGGTCGCTATTTATTCGACCCGGGCCAAGGAGATCTATGACGAGTTTCTGACTATCCACGTGATCGACGAACTGATTGAATCCGCCATCGGTGTGATGAGCTTGGTGGAGTCGGGTATTCATAACATGCCTAAACGTGAATTGCGTTACCTGATCGAGTTGGTTACCAAATATGTGATTATCGATTACGCATTGATGGGTGACAGCCTTGATAATAAAAAGCAATATCTGCTCGACGAGATCCCAAAATCCTCGATAACCGTGATCGACCGTTATGCTACGCCTTTCGCCGCACGCCAGACCGAGTTCCGGAATGAGGTGAAGGACTTTTTTTACAAAGCCTGTGCCTATGTTCACCCTTCCAAAAAACAACTGGACGAGCAGATCCGGAACCGTAGAAACGGCCATACCATGGGTTACGAAAGCACAGCGATGCTCAGCGACATCAATAAGCTCATTTTCAGGGCTTACGATATGATCCTGGTGATGATCTTTCATGGCTTCGGTCCCAGTATGAGCAAGGATGTCTTTGAACAAATGCTGGACAATGATAAGACCTGGAAATACCACAAAGGCAAATACATACCCACCTTTCGTAAAGACCTGAACTGAAATGAGCGCAGATCACAACGAAGTATTTGAGCGCCTGCCGCCGCTCATCCGGTCTGCCACCGGGGAAGGCGACGCTAACGAGCCGGTAACGTTTTACCGGGGCGATTTTGAGCTTGCGCTGGCGACCGGTCGTTTGCCTGTAAAAGGTGAGCTTTACTTTTCGTGGCGACCGAGGCCCGGTGTGCGGCTGCGGGGGGAGATAGACCGCTATACCTTTGACTTTAACATAGAGCGCATCCTGATTCCTGACCGACACCTGGAACATGGCGCGGCTTTTATTACCTATCTCGGCGGCTCGGATGGTTCCCTCAGCGGCCTCGTTAACAACCCGGTGGTCCTGAACTGGCGTCAAAACGCGGACCGGCTGACTTTCGCACTGCCTAACTTTCGCGAGGTCCTCGGCTTGCCGGTTCGTACGGAAGAGCGTGTCTATGCCCATCGCATCCTGCTGGAGGACGCGAACTGGGTGATCCATATTGATCGGCAGCCCGGCGCTGAAATGCTAAAAAAGCAACTGAAACAGGAAGGGGGTTATGCGCTTACTTGTGCGGGAGAAGCGCGGAGCAAGACCGGCTTGTTTACCAGCGATGCTTCCAGCAAGCTGATCAGTGACCTGGGTTTATTTTTGACCTTTCTGAACGGCCGGCGTTGTTTCCCCTGTCTCATCAAGGCGTACGAGCGAGACGCCCTTTCCTGGGAAGACTATTCCGCCTATCACGCTGACGAATACAAAGAGGAATACAGCTGGCTCCCTCAGTTGTACGCCCCGCATATCAGCACACTTTGGCAGGACTTTACGGCTATGACGCAAAAGGCGGAGGACCGCGAATGCCTCGATCTGCTGATCCACTGGTATGTCGAGGCCAATAATAACAGCGGTTTCGCCGAAGGATCGATCGTGTTCATGCAAAACGCCTTTGAGCTGATGTATAACTGGCAAATCGGAAAGCCGCCGAAAGGCCAGAAGGTAGATGCGGCAGGTAAGTTGCGCGCATTGCTGATCCGCGCCGACATCGATGTTCAGGTGCCGGCGGCATACCGGCGCATCACGGCCGACCTCTAAGCGAAAGGCATACTGATCAATGACCTGCCCGAACTGTTTACGCGCGTCCGCAATGCCATCGTGCATTCCGATAACCACAAGCGGAAAACCCTGCAGGCGATCCCTTCGACGGACCGCTTTCACATCCGCCATCTCGGACTTTATTGTCTGGAACTGCTCATCCTGCATGTCCTGGGTTATCGCGGAAGATTTGCCAATAGAATCTCGCTGAATAAATTCACAGGAGGTAATGAAGAAGACATCCCCTGGATTTAAGCACAATTAAACCGGCTCCTGAACTTTCCGGACAAGGTTGACCGTATGCAGGAAACCTAGCTTACATTCGGCGATTTCCGCCGCCACAAAATCCATCGTATTTGCCATAGCCGCATAAAGTTTTTCCAGTTCCGCCTCGTCCTGGATATTGTCCAGCATGAGGCGAAACAGATCGGCGTTCCTGTTACCGCGTAGCACCGCTTCGTCGAACTGGTAATGGATCATCGGATGCCGGTATTTCGCCAGGTCGGTGTGCTTGCCCGAACACCGGCCGGCGAGATAAGCGAGTTCGGCACTTTGCGCGATGGACGGAAAACGTTGGCGAAGATCCGGCAGGCCCTTACCATACAAGCTGAAAAAGGAAATGGTCTTCAATTTTCCGGGCGCCAGATGCAGCGCGGAAAGAAATGCCAGCCGTTCCCAAAACGTATAAATGGCCGCCAGCGCGTAAGAAAGAAATTCTAGGTGTCGGCTCAGAAATGTATTGTGCTCAATATAGTATTGTTTGCGGCCCTGGTAAGGGTAATAGTGGTCTTTGAAAGATCCGACATAAGGTTGCAAGCGTTTGGCCTGCAGCGCGGCATAAACCATGGAGCTGAAGGCACTCTCCAGTTCGTGGAAGTAGTTTAGGCTGGTGTGTTCGGCAAGCTGTTCTTTCCTGGCCTGGTCGTTGGGATCAGCCAGGGGTTTATGCCAGATACCGGTAAAAAAGCTGACGCCATCCTGCCCGTCATACGTTTGATTATTCAGGTAGGACCAGCCAAGGTCCTGGCGCAATGCCCGAATGTCGCGTTCATCCAGTAGGAGACGGTACTGCGCTTCATCGAACAATACCAGATCCTCATGGCCAAGTCCGTAGGTGTTCGAGAAATGGTGTACACGCGCGATGCCCTTTAAGGTAAAGGGCTGGGCTTTGGTGTGCCTGCCCCGCTCATCATGCTCGTTCAGCGTGCCTTCCAGGCTGAAACGGAAGTAAAACTCATAACAGACGATGCCATCTATATCGGTTTTCAGCAACTGGCTGTCGTTCAGATCGTACCGGAACGATTGCTGCAGCGGCTCGAAATAGGTGCGCTCCGGATCGGCGACTAAATGCCGGAAGAAATGAAAATGCGCATGCTTTTTTAATACCACATAAAACAAACCGTAGTCATTGAGTTCCAGCGAGCTTAAGGCTCCTTTCAGCGCGTCTTCGCGGCTTAGATTCAGGTTGAGCATTTCCATATCAGGCCAATTATTAGCAAAAATTTAGGCAAAAGTTCAGGCGTTTTTTAGGGCAGGTCCGGCAGGGGTCTTACAAATATTTGCGGAAAGCGGCTATCGTTTGGTAAATACCGTAGGCGATCAACACTTTTCCCAGGAGGAAGAAGCAGACACCGGCGATTCCGCCGTGCAAACGGCCGGTGGTGTCAAGCAAGCCTTGCAGGCCGCTGGGGAGCCAGATGAAATTGATATAAGTGGCCCAGAAATTCGCAGGCTGCTGACTGACCAATGAGTTTTCTGCACAAAGCCAGAAAGCGGTAAAACAAAGTAAACCCGACAGTAAGGTAAAAAGTACGCCCCGGCTCCAGCTGGTTCCGTAATTATTAGATATCTGGTTCAGCAAGAGTAACAGGCGGTCCTCCCAATTCCGCCAGCGTAGTTCCCTCGCATGGGCCTGTACTTCTTTCCGGTAATAACTCAGCCCGCCGATTTGATTATTGATCTTTTTGGCTTCATTTTTCAGGAGCCTCGCCGTACCACGGTCTTTCACAGCGCCGGTTACCGAACCATCCTCCTGCACATTGCCGGGCACGACTGCGCCTTGCATTTGCAGGTTCCGCACGTTAACATACCGGATGTCAAGCAGACCCTTGATAAGCATATCTTTCAGCAGGAGTTCACCGGCCAGCTGCGCAGATTCGTTAAGGCGAAAAATGCCCACAATGCTGTTCGCAGAAACCGTAGCGGCCAATAAGCTGAGTTTCCCGGAAAAGGCAGTGGATTCCGCCTGGTGATGCTGTCCAAACCAAAAGTTCTCCCGAATGTGGCAGCCGGTGAAATAAAGGTCTGCCTGATCGATCCGATTCTTCTGGAACGTAAAAACACCTAGGAAGGTCGAATAGGAAAAGCTGAGGTGACGGTCAATGACGCAGTCAGTTAGTTCAACACCTCCTTCGAATGTATTTCCTGCGAAGGCATTTTTGTCCCCATGAAAATGTACAAAATTGATATACAAGAATGAGGCAAACCTAGCGCGGGCGCCGTGCAATTTTTTCAAGATATCATTGCTACGCAACTGGACCTGGCCGTTGGCTTTCAAATCATGGAACTCCAGCTCGTCAATCTGCTGCCTGTCTTTACCATCAAGTGAGCCGCCAATCACCAATAAGCCGACTGTTTCGCTGTCGGAGAGCTTCAGCACTTGCCCAATCCGGTTGAGCAGTACCTGCAGTCCGGCCTGGAAATGGCAAGTGCTCAAATCAAGCCCCCGGGGGAAATGGCTGTTGAGAATAACTACATCGTCATGGAAACGACTGTACTTGAAACCGGGCTGGACCTGGTTGATCGTGCAGCGGTTAATATAGAATTTTTTAAGTGCTGTCAGTTGGGCAAAGAGTGTCTCGCCCTGGAATTTGACCTCCTCGAATTCCGCCCTCTCGTCAAACTCCGCATCCCGGATATTAAAACCCTTTTCAAATATGCAGTGGCGGAAAACCGCGGGACCTGCAAAGCGGCAACTGTAGACGTCGACCTGTTTCTGAACCGCAGGTAACTGCAGTGAAAGCCCGGACTGATAGCGGCATTAATATGCTCATACTGGTAGTCTTCATCACTGGCTTCGATCACCTCGATACCCTCAACCGGCGCCTGCTGGATGATAGTCAACAGGTTCTCATTCAACTGAAACTGGATATCCGTGAGTTCGATCCGCCCGCCGGGACGTTGTAAACGGGCCAGTAATGCAGCCCTGTTGCTGATCTTTTCTTTAGAATGTAAGCTATGCAGAGTTCGTTCCACGGCCGGCGAAATTAAAATTTGAAGATACGTGAAATCCCGCAGGAAACAATGCGCCGGGCCATTTGAACAACTTAAGGCCGGATAAATACCTCTACGGGCATTTCGTCGCTGGAAAGTTTACGCAGGTCGTTTTCCAGCCCAGTCGCATTTTGATACGGCCTTCCGGATCGTATACGAAACAGATCAGGTCTTTGCAGTCCGGGTGATTCCGGTAATGTGCGATGTCAAGGATCAATTGTTCACCTACTTGTTTGTCAGCCAGCCCCTGCCGGGTCTTTTTGACCTCGATCACGACTTGCTCCTCTTTAAGCAGGAAGTCAACGCGGGTAGCGCTGCCGGCATAGGATGGGGTATATTCCTCTTCCCGGATATCCTTGAAATGAAGCTTCAACACTGCGTGCATCAGGTCCTGAACATCGTACTCATCATTAACCTCAAAACCTGGTCGGTTATCATGGCGGTTACGCAGCTGACGGCAGGAAAGGTGAAAGTTTTCAAAAACATCGAATAGTATCTTTTCCGTATAGTCAGTCCTCAGGTTCCTTCTCGGCAATTTCAGTTCCACTTGCCGCAGCAATTGCGTGAGCAATTCTGAAAAATTGACCGGAGCCACGGCCTTGGTCTTTAAGGATTGGATATAGCCCCAGGCCTGCAGGTGCGGCGGCACTTCCAGCCCGCCGCGGCTAAGTATATTCAGATCGTAAACAGGCATGTGATTGGGAATACGGGTCTTGATGAATGCAGTGCTTTCAAATCCCCATTTAAAATCCTTAACTTTCTCAAGCAGTAAGACTTCGTTCGCAAATTTTTCCTCGTCACCGATGAGAGACAACTCCGTCAACGCATGGGTCTGTAATTTCTTGAACTCGGCGATGATCGTATAGGTCCGTTTCCCTAGCTCATCCACATCGGTGTTAGTTTGCTTGATCAAAAAATCATAAAAGTAATTAGCATCTACCTGGATGGTCTGGTGCTGATTGTTCGGATTTTGGTAATAGGCAATATCTGTCCGCGCCCAGCCTCCCTGCCAGATGCGCTCAAAATAGTTGTTATAATCGGTGGTTGTATCAAGCTGTCCGGCAATGTCAATAAGTTCCTGATGGTAGTTTTCCATTAGGCCGGACAATTGCTGGCGGATCGCATTGATGGTTGGGATAAGGTCGTTCATCTTCAATGAAAATAGAATGCAATTTACGAAAGCGTCCGATTTTGCAAAAACCTGCGGATATGAAATGCTGACGTGCAGCGCTCCTATTAAGACACTCGTCAGCTGTTTTTCATGAACCCTTAGTGGGCGATTTTCGAACCGCATGGTTTATGGTTCGAGTCTTGCTCGGGCTGTCATTTAATTCAAAAGCCTCGAATCGGAAGATTTGAGGCTTTTGTTTTTTTGCATGTATTGCTCTTACAATCTTGGTTAATTTGCATGTTTGGGTTACTGGCAATTTTAGAACACCACTTTCTACATCGGAAATAAAGTCTTGAAAATAACTTGCAGCAACTCTACTTTCACCGTCACTATAAACACTGAGGTTGACGTTTGATTTAATGTAATCCATTGGGGCGAAGTCGGATAAATGCAATTGTTCTGAAAGCACACCTATCATGCACTTTATCAATCATTTAAAAAAGCATAATCGATTCATGCTCATACACGGTCATCAGCCATTTATCTTTTTCTGCGCCGAAGGTGTTGTACTACCTTTTAAAATTCCTGTCACAGCATTAAGGGCCTTCGTAGCAACGTCATTCCGACCGAAGGCTTTTTACGGGGTTAGTCAATGCCGCTTTGATGCTGTGGTAACTAACCGTGATTAAAGTGATCAGCAAAGCGCCTGCTGCGGTTAACGCAAAAACCCACCAGGACAACCCGGTACGATAAGTATAATGCTGCAACCACTGATGCATAAAATACCAGGAGAATGGGACGGCGATGAGCAACGCGATTCCCACAAGGATGATAAATTCTTTCGACAAAGAACCCCAAATGCTCATCACGGACGCCCCCAATACCTTACGTACACCGATCTCTTTGACGCGTTGTTCTGCTACAAATGATGCCACTCCGAATAATCCAAGACAGGAGATAAAAATAGCGAGCACCGCGAACACGGAAGCCAGCCTTCCGGTACGTTCTTCGGCTAAGAATTTTTGTTCATATTCACTATCCGCGAATTTGTAATTAAAAGGTGCTTCCGGCGCGAATTTTTTAAAGACGGCTTCGATCCTGGCGAGTGCGACGGAGGCAGGCATACCCTGCCTGAGTTTCAAAATGATCACATTGAATGATCGCTCCCGGTCATCCATCAAAAATACCACCGGGGTTACCGGCTCGAAAGGCGAATTCATGACCATGTCTTTCACCACACCCAGCACTTTCCAGTCTTTGCCATGCCATTTGATGGTTTCGCCTACCGGTTCTTTCAGCCCCATCTGCCTGATTGCTGCTTCATTAAACAAAAAGCCTGACGAATCACTCAGGAAAGCTCTGGAGAAATCCCGGCCTTCCTTCATTTTCCAGCCTACCACGCTGCCAAAATCGGGATCGACAAGCACAGTGCCGAAAACCTCCTGCCGGTTGGGGTCTTTTCCTCTCCAGCTCAGATTATCTGCCGACGACCAAGTACCGGTCGTCGGATTAGACGACGGGGATACGCCGGATACCGCGCCGGTGTTCAACAGCTCTTGACGGAATGCGCTATACTCTTTGATCGCGTTATAAGGGATTGATACCAGGTTGTCCCGGTTATAACCTACCGGCCTGTCCTTTGCGAATTCAATTTGTTTGAAAACAACGATGGTCCCGATGATGATCGTAACAGAAACAGCAAATTGAAGTACCACCAATACTTTGCGGGGAATGGCTGCCAATGGTCCTGCTTTGAAGGTTCCCTTCAATACTTTAACGGCATTAAAGGATGATAAATAAAGCGCCGGGTAACTGCCTGCGGTCATTCCGGTCAGGAGGCAAAAGCAAAGACAGATCAGCCATACCAGCGGGTTATTCCAGATGAGGTGAAGCCGCTTACCCGAAATGTCGTTAAAAAAGGGCAGGCTAAGCCAGGTGAGCAGAACAGCGAGTAGAAACGATATGGCGACAATTAGAAAAGATTCGCTGAGGAACTGCGTCACCAGCTGGCCGCGCAGGGAACCGATGGCTTTGCGGATCCCCACTTCTTTTGCCCGCTTTTCGCTCCTGGCCGTGCTCAGGTTCATGAAGTTAATGCAAGCCAGTAACAGAACGAATAAGCCGATAATGCCAAAAAGCCATATGAACTGCAAACGGCCTGCGACAGCAATGCCATCCTTAAACTCATAGAGATGCCATTGCCGCATCGGAAATAAGACCAGCTCGGGTTTCGTAGCATCTTTCCGTCGTTCATACAGGATGTTCTGTATTTTGTGGGCTACTTGCGTTAGATGGCTTCCTTCATTCAGCAAGGCGAAAATCTGGAAGGAACTATCATACCAATTATTCATGTCTCCGGAATTTCTAAACAGGAGACGGATGGGCGCTACAAATTCAACATTGCCCAGCTGCGTATTTTGGGGCAGGTCCTGATACACCCCGCCAACCTGGACCAGGTAGGCATCGCTGATCTTGATTGTTTTGTTTATGGGATCAGCATCTCCGAACACGGCTCGCGCAAGTGATTCATTGATCAGTATGGTACCCGGTATCTTGAACGCTGTTTTCGATCCCCTCACCATATTCAGCGTGACGATGTCGGTCATTGCAGGTTCAGCAAAACAGCCGATCCGGGAAAAAGCATGATTATTATAATTGATGTTCTGCTCGTAGATAACTGTAGCAGAAACAGCTTTAAAGTCGCTGCCATACTGCCCCCGCAATTCTGTTGAAAGCGGAAAAGGCTGCGAGGCCTGCGTCGCTATGCCGCCGCCGACATGCTTATTGGCCAGCACCTGCACGATGCGGTCATAATTCACGTTGAATTTATTGAACGACACTTCGTCCCATATCCATAAACCGATGAGCATAGCCACAGCCATACCCACGGCCAGGCCGCTGATATTGATCAATGAGGAGGCTTTGTTCCTGGTTGTGTTCCGCCAGGCGATTTTTAAATAATTTTTAAACATATGATTCCGGGTTACCTGGTACGAAATTACCGCCCGGGGCCGGGAACCATATGTCAAATTATAAGATGACAGTTGTTTTTTATACGCTGCAGGCGTTTCTCCGGTCACCCGCTTGAATGCCCGGTGAAAGGTGCTGGGTGAGTTAAAACCGGAATCATAAGCTACGCCCTCCAGGGTGAGCTTTTCAAAAGTCGGATCCTGCAGCTTACTGACTACATCTGCTACACGAAACTCATTTACAAAGTCATTGAAGCTTTGTTTAAATACGGTATTGATTACCGCAGACAATTCGTGAGTGGTCAACCCAAGCTTGTCAGCTAGGATGGGCAAACTCAAATCAGGGTCTTTGTAGTAAGCCCCTTTTCTCATCATTTGTTTAAGCCAGCCGGCCCTTTGCTTAACGGCATCAGGCGATGGCAATTTCAAAAAATAGGGTTCATCTGTAGGCAAGTTGATTTCAGGCCTTAAGATCACCATGCCGGCCGCACCTATCGCCGATGCTGCCAATAGCAAGTATAATGGACGGAACAAGTGCATTGACTGGCTATGGGGATCTAAGCAAGCCGCGATGTAAAAAGGAATCCACAATAACCACAGAAAGGCGAAACCTCTCACTAAATTATGCAATCGGCGTAATTTCAGCCGGTAACGGTCGCCGCCCTTAAACTTCAGGGCCAGAGAAAAGTTTTTGATCAATTTTTGGGTTGTATACAAATAGGCGCAAACCGAAATGAATGCCAGGAATTGAAGTACCGTATTCATTGACGGAGTAATTGATGTATTATAAATGGCAGCGATAGCCACTACCAGAACGGGGCAGAAATGAACGAGGTCGCGGTTACGAAATTTGCTATCAGGCTTTGCTATACTTCTTACGTAAAAATAGATGAGCGGCCCTAATGCCAGCGAAAACTGTGGTAGTTCCAGGCGAGTGTTCGTGTTTAAAGCCCTTAACATCTCAACAACGGTAATCACTAGAATAAGGCCAAGAATCCGGTTTGCCATCCTCTTACCATTTTGCACAAAGAATAACATCAGACTGAAAGCGAACCCAACGTAAATGGTTCCCAGGAAAGCGAGGTCATAAAAATCGATGTCAAAGGCGTATGCTTTCATTTGTCAGCTTACATCAATCCCCATTCCGTAATTTTAAAAAACTGGCTATCAGCCGAGTATGAAATATCAAATAAAAAAACTGTTCCAAAACCGCACATGGCCGTGTGCGGTTTTGGATCGTTGAGAATTGGCGTGTTTTATAATTTAATTTAGGCAATGTGGATTGCCGTTTTTTTTAATTTCAATGAATGCCCGCTCCTATTAGGCTGCGTTGAATTCGAACCAACTATTAGAGTCAATTGGCTTTTTGAGCCAATTGTAGAACTTTTGATTCCCCTTACTGGGCGGAATTCGAACCACTTTTTAGACCAAATGCGGATTTTAAGCTCATTAGAGCATTTTTAACATCCTGAGGCTGGGCTCGAACCAGCGACCCTCTGATTTAACAGTCAGGTGCTTTTAAGCATCACGGCGAATAAATCTCGCCTTCAGAAATATTCCAAATACCCTTGTTAGTGGACTTTTTCATCTCAATAATATCGTGTAGATTCCAATAACGATTTAGCAATACTAAAAATCAGTGAGTGATTCGGGTAGTATTCATTTCCGGTCCTTTCCAACCAAAAAATGATTGAGTATATCAAAGAGACCGGGAATTTATGTGGTATCAAAAATAAATTAAGTTGCCACACTGCCAGGCATACTTTTGCAACAACGGTTACGCTTAGTGACGGCGTACCTATTGAAACTGTCGCGGATATGCTATACCACAAAAACCTGAAACAAACCCAGCATTATGCCAACTTTTAGATCAAAGAATAAACAATGACATGGTTGCATTGCGTAACAAGCTGAGCAAGACGGAAAATAAAACAATGAAGAACGAACCCCTGTGCCGGATTCGAAAGAAACAATAAAAAAGGCTACCGTCAACTATTCTTATGTCATTAAAAATTGACGACAACAATGATAATTCCGAACTACTGGGGAATATTCAACAGGACGTCTTTAAGGATGTCGCCCATTGAAATAGAATTAATATATCCGCCGGAAGAACCGGGTATTTCAGCCCTGCTCTTCCAGCGGATTCTCCCATAAGGACATTACCAGTGACGTTCGTATTGCGGGTATCTGCTAATTCTACAAATTACCAGTATTAAAACTTTGTTTTGATCAACGGCAGCTTAAATATTTACTGTATGATGTTTATATAATATGTCGATGATCTTTATGAGGCTACCTGATTTGAACAATCAGGCAGATCAAATTAGATAAAACACCGGATAGTCTTCCGGTTTAAGTTTCCTCAAACATCTGCCGCCTGAGACTTTTAAGGAAATCACCTCAAGCAATTACGGATTTCAAGCAAACAACATCCGGAATTGCGCCTTTTGCCAATCAAATAGTGTTCTCTAAAATAATACGCAAATATCAAAACTGTGCCTTACCATTGAGAGAACTTCAGCCGGAATTGCCGAAGGGCATTATTGATCTGTTTTTTTACCGTTTTATCTGAAATTTCGAGCTTTTCCGAAATGGACTTATAGGAAAGGTGGTTCTTCCTGCTCAGAATAAACACCTCGCGCATTTTAGCAGGCAGATTGTTAATCTCTGCATCTATCAGGCGGCTCATTTCACCTGCGTCCATTTGTTCATTTAACGTGTCAGATCCTTCGCTGAAAAAATTAGCCAATGAGTCCAGGTATTTTGTACGGACAGATTTTTTTCGGATCATACTTAATCCCTCGTACCGTGCCGAGGAGAATAAATATGCTTTCAGAGACCTTACATCGTTTAATTCAAAACGGCGGTTCCATAGAGATACGAAGACCTCCTGAACAATATCCTTCGCATCATCGCGGTCGTCCACTACTCTGACTACATACGCAAAAAGAGCTTCCCAGTACCGTTGATATATTTCATCGAACGCTGTTTTATGATCATGCTGTAATAACAGCAAGAGCTTTTCATCTGTCCGGAAAACAGTTTCGTTCTCAAGTATGAAATCAGTTCCAAAGCGCATATCCGGTCTGCAGATTTTAATTCTGTAAAGCAGGAAATAAGGGTATTACCACCTGCGAAATTTATAATTGGCTGGTTAAATTAACTATAACAATAAAAACACGCATCCCCATCTGTCTGCAATCAACTGCAGCATTATCTGATGTTCACCTGCTTGCTGCAGCGGATATCCCTTGATGATGCCCCCACCTGGATTTCGTACCTTCCGGCTTCAATTTTCCATTTTCCGGACGCGGTATCATAATAAGAAAAGGCTTCTTTATCGAGTTGAAAAGCAACGATACCCGTACTGCCTTTTTTTACCGCAATCTTTTTAAATGCCTTCAATTCATGCACCGGCCGGCTTATATGAGCACGCAGCGGCTTTACATAAACCTGTACAACCTCGCTCCCATCCATCCCACCGGCATTTTTGATATTAACAATTCCGGTTACAATATTCCCCTTTTGATGAACCGACAATTTTCCATAGGTAAAACTGGTGTAGCTTAAGCCATAGCCGAACGGAAATTCGGGCTGAACAAACCTGGTATCATAGTATCGGTAACCAACCATTAAGCTATCCGTATAATTCACCACATCATTATTTTCAGTTCCTAAAACCTTGCTCGGAGCATACGCAAGTTTTTTGGGCCATGAAAAAGGGAGCTTACCCGATGGGTTAACTTTACCAAATATGATATTTGAAATTGCTGTACCACCTTCCATACCAGGGTACCAGGCTTCCAAAACTGCTGGCACATGAGGTAGCCAGCCGCCAAGTTCAAGCGGAGAACCGTTGATCAACACGGCGATCAGATGCTTGTTTATTTTAGCCAGGCGATTGAGGATATTTTCCTGAGCGCCCGGAAAGTTAAGGTCTTTGCGGTCACGCCCCTCGGTATCCATGCTATGGTCAATTCCACCTACATAAATTACGGCATCGGCATCGGCCGCTGCTTTATCTACAATCTTTAGTTTTTCAGCAGGGACTTCCGGAAGTTCCCACTCCAATCGGATCGCGGCATCTCCGGGCATTTTTTCATAGTCGATAGCAATATCGTACGGGACGCCTTTTGTTAAATTAACTGAAGCATTTGCAACAGTTAACGTTTGACGGCTATCGGCAAAAGCAAGTTGGTCTGCATGGTTATTTCCATGATATAGATAGGCTACCCCGTTCACGATCATCCTGATGGTATATTTACCATCCATGGGTGGTATTAATTGCCCCTCAAAATGAGCCTTGCTAAAGGCATTAGGATCTATTGAAGCATCGGGCGATTTCATCTCCCACATAAAATCAACAGCCGGGTCAATTCTCTTTAATGCGGCCGTTTCCTTATCTTTTACAAAATAACTGCCTTTAAACCCTTCACCCCCATCCAAATTTTTTATAGATTCAGAGGGGATCAACTGAAACCCGCCTAAATCGGCTGACGACAGGTATTGAACCTTTTTTTCTCCCAATAAATTAACAAGGCCTTTAAGTGGGGTAATTTCATACGGCGGCCTGATACCAGAACTTCCTCCAGCCCCCGGAACGCACAAATACTTATCGGCATTAGGGCCTATTACTAAAACCTTTTTAATTTTATCGGCATTAAGCGGTAAAACACGCTGCTCATTTTTTAATAAAACCATCCCCTGCTCTGCTAATTCCCTGGCTACTGCCTGATGCTGTGGGGTATTGAGTGACGCATTGCTGGTGTTAAACTTACCATCAAGTAAACCTATCCGATCATAAATCCTTAATATACGCCTTACTTTATCGTCGATTAAAATTTCAGATACCCGTCCATCTTTAACAGCGGCCAGTAGCGGCGCCCCGAAACCACAATTATCCCCGCCGGGCATCGACACGTCGAGCCCTGCTATCGCTGCCTTTTCCGTAGACCGGGTTTGCAGCCAATCAGTCAATACAAATCCATCAAAGCCCCATTTATCCTTCAATATATCAGTTAACATTTTTTTGCTATCGCTAACAAACTCATTATTAACCCCGTTGGCCGATGTCATAATAGTCCATACCTTGGCTTTTTGTACAGCAGCCTTGTAAGCAGGCAGATAAATTTCATTTAGTGTCCGGTCGTCCACCATCGACATATAAAAATTGCGGTTGTTCTCCCTGTTATTACAGGCATAATGCTTTAAGCAGGCAGCAACACCTTCACTTTGAATGCCGCTGACATGAGCAACCGTTATTTCACTGTTTAGAAAAGGGTCTTCAGTATAATACTCAAAAAAACGGCCGTTCAACGGGTCCCTGAGGATGTTATTGCCAGGCCCTAAGAGTACGCCAATACCTTTTGCCCTGCTTTCATTTCCCATTACTTTACCAGCTGCCTTAACAAGGGCAGGGTTCCAGGAGGCCCCAAAAACCAAACCGGATGGAAATGCGGTTGCATTGCCTTCACGACTTGGGCCGCGGGGGCCATCGCTACACTGCAAATTAGGAATGTTTAATCGTTTTACGCCCCGAAAAGCCATTTCGGGCGTGGCACCAGAGCACATACTTACTTTTTCCTCAAGCGTAAGCTGTTTTATAATGTTATTGATTTTTTCTTCTGCCGACCGCCCGGAGGCCGGTTTTAAACGTTGTCCGTAAACTATTGCAGGGAACAGGATAGCACATAAAAAGAAAGTATATTTTTTCATCCGAGAAAAAAAAACACCGGATGGTTAAAACACATCCGGTGCATAGTGATTGATTTGGTTTAAGGAACAATTATTTTAACTGCCTCGCTATAATTAAATTTATTATTGGCGTTTGCGGTTCTGGCGGCAACCCTTACATAATATGTTTTACCTGAGGTAAGCCCTGTGATGGCGTCAGCATATTGTTTGCCAAGTATCACGTTGTCTTCAATACCACTTAAGTCATTACTGGTGCTGAATTCATTAATCGTGTTGCTTACCGTCGGGTATGCAGACACCAGCGTTCTTGCTGTAGTAATTTTATCGCCAGCCTTTGTTCTTGATATAGTGTAACTGGTATTTACTCCTCCGGCCACAGCTGTCACGTTAGCTGTTATTGTGAGGTAAGGCGTAACCTTAAAATTGACCGTTGTCAGGCCGGATACATCAACAATTGCTGTATCTGCCGGAAAAAAAGCGCCCTCAATAGGAACAACCTTATATCGGCCCGCAAAAACCTGCGTATTTTCAAATGAACCATTGGCCCTGCACCAAAAATCATTTGGGGTAACATTATTACCGTATTTAGTTTCAATCAGCCTGATTTTTATGCCATTGGGCTGTTCTGTTTGGATCTGGCTGCCGGTAGCAGCATCAGTGATTGCGCCCTGTATACCTGCATTAGGAACCGGATAATTATCCTGTTTACAGGATGAAATGGCAAAACCTAATCCTATAAAACTGCATATGACGATATTTTTTAATTTCATTGTTGTTGTATTTTGAATTAGTAACCTGGGTTTTGAATTAACTTGGGGTCCTTTGAAATTTCACCCGGATCGATCCGCTCGTAATACATATTGGGTGTAAATGTTTTAGGATTGCCAACCGGCTTGGTTTTGTATTCATAAGCCGTCCCTGGTAATATCTGGTAAGGTAAAATCGCATTGAACTTAGTATTGTTAAGCAGCTTATCTGCAAGTCGCCACCTACGGATATCCCAGTAACGGTGCGGCTCCAGGGCCAGTTCAATCTGTCGCTCATGCCTGACTTTATCCCGGGTTACCTGTGCATCGGTTAACAGTTTGATCCCGGCGCGATCACGAATCAGGTTGATCGCTGTTTTGGCGTCAGCTGGTTTGCCTAATTCAACTGCAGCTTCGGCATAATTAAGCAGCACTTCTCCATAACGGAAGTCAATATACTGCTGATATGAACTGTTGTTTACAACAACTGACTTATCATAGGCCGGTTGCAGGTACTTGCGTACATAAAACCCGGTTTGGGATACCTCCCCCCCGCCTCCAATGCCATTTAAGCCAATTATATGTAAGTTTTTATAAAGTTCATTATAATCACCCGATGTAATGGTTGTGCCATTATCGATAATACCCGCTCTTACATCCATTTTATAGCCTTTCCAGTCGCCAAAAGGAAGCAGAATAGTAGCATCCAGCCTTGGATCTTTATTCAAAAAAAGATCTGAAGGGTTGTTATAATGGATCGGGTTGCCCGAAGCATCATTGATTTTTAATTTACCATCTGTACCGTCTGTATATTCGTAACTTTCTACCAGCTCAAGTGTGGGATTGATACGGCTACCATAACCTATAGACGGCCCTACGCCATGGTGGGGTAATACCCAAAGGTCATAAGAATGGGCTTTATCCGGATATTGAAACTTTTTAACGAAAATATTTTCGGGACTGCTAACATCAAGGAACGCGCTTGTATAATTTGCCGTCTTGTTAGGGTCTTTACTGTACAAAGCATATTTACCTGAAGTGATAATAGTTTTTGCAGCGTCATAGGCGGCCTGCCAGTAGGCCTGCGCGGTTGATGCGTCTATTCCAATAAGGCCATTTAACTGCACCGTTCCGTACGCGGCCTCGGATGCGGCATACAGCATGGCCCGTGATTTTAGTGCATAAGCTACATATTTATTAGCCCGGGTACCGTCGCTACTTTCATCAAGCAGACCAATAGCATCGTCAAGTTCCTTGGAAATAAAATCATAAACTTCTTTTTCGGTATTCCTCGGAACTTTCAATTCATCAAGATTGCTTCCGTTAAAATCCTGTACATCCGTGATCAAAGGCACGCCTCCGTAGCGTTTTACCATACCGAAATAGTAATAAGCACGGATAAATTTCGCTTCTCCCAGCCACTCATTTTTCTTAGCATCGGGAAAATTAGCAGTTGTTATTTTCGCAATGAACGCATTGACATTCCTTACCGGACCATAGCCCCACCAGCCCAAAGAAACACCGCTGCCTATATCCATCCTATCATCGTTAAGACAGTTCATCGCTTCATCTGTAATATCAGGCATCCAGTTTTGAGAATTGGAATTAAAGCCATTATACGGATGAAAATTAAAATCCTCGATAGGCAGATCACTATATAGCGAAGCGAAATATGCATTTATTGCAGATTCGTTGGCAAAAACTGTTTCATCCTGAATGATGTTTTGCGGCGCTACATTCAGGTCGTTTTTGCAGGAAAAGGTCAGCGACGCGCACATGGCAAAAAGTAATATATATTGAAATCTCTTTTTCATGGTCATAAATTAAAAAGTGAGGTTTACGCCGAAATTATAGTTCTTGGTAATGGGGTAAGTATTCCCATAGCTGGCATTGGTATGCTCCGGGTCTACAAGGTCGTTCAGGCCCGACCAGGTAACCAGGTTAAACCCATTAACATATATGCGTAATGACTTAACGAAGCCGCTTTTACCGATGAGCGAGGCAGGAAAAGTATAACCAAATTCAACGCTTTTTAAACGCAGGTAAGTGGCATCTTTTAACCAAAAATCTGAAGGCATAAAATTCCATCCGTCTGGCCTGTCGGTACCGCCCTTCGTCCTGGTTGAAGGGTATTTACCCGGAACCCATGGACTGTTGGCATCAAACAGGTTTTCGTGGTGCCAGCGGTCCATAAATACATCCAGCCCGTTGCGCCCAAACGCCAGGGGTCCGTCAAGGGCAATAGTTCCGAGGTATGATACCGTAAATTGCGATCCGCCCTGAAACAGCGCATTGATATCAAAACCTTTCCATTGCGCCGCCAGGCTAAACCCATAGGTCATCTCGGGAGTGCCGCTGTTTTTACCAACAACCTGCACATCATTGTCGTCGATGATTCCGTCATGGTTCAGGTCCTGGTATTTCAGATCACCGGGTAAAACATTCCGGTTTCCGTTACCGTCTTCAACGGGGGAGCTTTGTATTTCGGCGACAGACTGAAACTGCCCGATCACCTTGTATCCAAAATAGTTATCGTTCCAGCGGTTGCTGCCGTTACTGCGCCAGTTGCTGTATGAATTTGTGGCACCTGCTTGTTCAATATACAGGTTTTTTGTGCGTGTAAATGCAACGTTGCCGGATACATTGTAGTTAAAATCGCCTATATGGTTACGATAAGCAAGCGATATTTCAAACCCTTTGGTAAGGTCGCTGTTCAGGTTTTCCTGTGGTAGTCCTGCTCCTACTGTACCGGGTAAACTCAAATTACGGGTGGCTAACAAACCCTCTCTCCTTTTGCTAAAGACGTCGGCCTCAAGGTGAAGCTTATTTGAAAATAAATCCGCATCGATACCTATATTGGCCAGCTTGCTGGTAAACCAGGTAAGGTTTGGGTTGGATAACCCGCGAAAACCTAAACCGTTTACCAAAGTACCGTTTAATACATAATTGGACCCTGGGTAATTATAACCTGATAGATACTGGTAAGTAGAGGAAGCATCATCACCAAGTTTACCGTATGACGCTCTCAATTTCAGGTTATTAAGAAAGGATATTTTATCTTTAAAAAACCCCTCTTCCGAAATCCGCCAACCGGCAGAAACAGCAGGAAAAAAGCCCCAGCGATGGCCTTCCGCAAATTTTGAGGATCCATCTTCACGAAAGCTTCCTTCTAACAGGTATTTTCCTTTAAAGTCATAGTTGACCCTGCCAACAATGCCCTGATTAACATTTGGATCAACATTGGTGGAAGTGACTGCCTGGTTTGCGGTATTACCGGCATAAAGCTGATCAACGGCATCGAGGGAAAACTGTCTTGAACCGTTAAATGCAAGCCCGGATTGCTTTCTTTCTTCTACAAGCAGGAGCGCTTTAATATTATGGTCCGATCTTATGGTTTTAGCATACTCCAAAGAGGCCTGTGCTGTGGTCGATGTTGCTTCAGTATAGTATTGGGCCAGCGTAGTAGGCGCGTTACGTGTTCCGGTTACATTGTAGGTGTCGGTTGCGGTATCATAGTCGTAAACATTAACGGCCTTTTTCCATACTTTATTAAAACTGCTGAGATTGTCATATGCATATAATATCCTGGCCTTCAAACCATCAACAGCGCGTATCTTATAATTTAGTGCAAAACTGCCGTTAAAGGTTTTATTGGTATTATCATTATATCCTGAGTACGATGAAGTTGTGATAGATATCGGGTGAGTAGCGTCCGGCATATTGCTCAGGTATGCCGGATTGTTGTTTGCGTAAACGGAAATAGTGGGCGGTTCGGACCATAAAGCCTGAAATATGCTACCGGTACTTTCACCAGGAGCATTTTTCGTATCCTTTATCCCGTTTAACAAAACCTCAACCTGCAAATCCCTGGTAAGGTCGGCAGTGATATTAGAGCGAAAATTATACCTGTTGGCATTTAAATCACCTGATTTATAAATCCCCGTTTCATCATAATACCCCAGTGATAAAAAGTATTTTATCTTATCTGACGAGCCGCTTGCACTGATGCTGTGCTGCTGTTCCGGAGCATATTTACGTACTACAAGATTGTACCAGTCCGTACTTGGCAATGCCCCTGTGCGGTATTTTTCCAATACATCGGCCGAATATGGCGGCGTGTTTCCGGCGTTGATATAAGCTTCATCCGTTAGGGTTGCAAACTGATAAGCATTTAAAATTTCGGGGGAATGGGCTATTTTAGATGCCCCAAATGTGGAAGAATAATTAAAAACGGTTTTTCCGTTACCCCGTTTGGTAGTGATGAGCACAACGCCGTTGCCGCCCTTCACACCGTAAACGGCAGCCGAAGCATCTTTCAGGACTGAAATACTTTCAATTTCGTTAGGATCCAGCCTGTTGAAGCTTGATCTCGGGACGCCGTCGATAACAACAAGCGGGGCTCCGAAACCCCGGATATCAAAATCACTGGCATAATCGCCCGGCTCACTTGTTCTTTGAGTTACCCTTAACCCCGGAAGCTTACCGGCTAAAAGGTTTGCCACGTTACCATTTGTAGCCGTATTGATTTCCTTTGCGCTGACGGTTGAAATGGCACCTGTAACGGTCGCCTTTTTTTGACTGCCATAGCCAACAACCACTACTTCGTTTAAGCCGTTAGCTACAGGAACAAGCGATACATTTATTGTTTTATTACCTGCCACATTTACTTCCTGGGTATTGAAACCTATAAATGAAAAAACCAACACACCCGTTGTATCTGGCAGGCTGATAGTGTAGCTGCCATTTACAGTTGTAACGGCACCTGTCCTGGTACCTTTCAGCAATATGCTCACGCCGGGCATTACCTGTCCTTTGTCATCGGTTACCACACCCTTAACAACAAATGCGGGCAGTTCAGCTGCGGGGCGCCGCAAGTCCTGCCCACTTTCACGTTCGGCGATGATCACCTTATTGTTTTTTTGCAGGTACTCGAGGTTGGTATTGTTTAATACCGCATTAAGAAGGAAGGCTACGGTTTTGCCTTGTTCATCAATACTGATATGCGTATACCGGCTAATAAAGCTTTCATTGTAAGTAAAGTGAATTTTACTTTTACTTTCGATAAGCGTTAAAACCTCTTTTAAGCTTTTGTCCTGCACCCGGATATCGATCGTGGTTTTTTCAAGCGTTTGCCCCATGGAATCGCTTGCCCATATCAATTGCGTGCTTAATGTGACGAGAAGAATAATATAAAACGTAAATTTCATAATGCGCAGAGTTAACCGCATAATGTTATAGGTATATTTTTCCATACCTTTGAAAGGGATTAGATGAATAATTTTTGTTTACTGATCCGGCATGAAATTCAGCGTGTGATTGGCGTTACAGGGCTGATTTTTCATAGCTTACGACCGGTATGGATTACAATCACATACCGGTTTTTTTATGGGTTTTGTATAACTTATTTCATAGTTTTCGGTTGGGGTTGAGTTTATAATCGGTTTATTATTGGTTGGATTTTTCCTTGAGGATTACGTTTTTGCCGTTTATTGAATAGGTAAGGTTATTTGCCCTGCAAATAGCAAACAACAGGTCGTCAAGCTTGTCAGTACTATCAAATTCCGAGCTGAACCGGATATTTTTTATATCCCCGGTATCAAAAGTGATATGCACGTTAAAGGCATTTTCAAGCACTATCGCTACATTGCCGAGGCTTTCATTATTGAATTTATATTTCCCCTGCACCCAAACCGTGTAATCGGCAGCATTTATATGTTTTTGTATCATATTCCCGGTCTGCTTGGCAATGGTGACCTGTTCATTTGGCAATAAAATAATTGGGCTTACATTTGCGCCTTTTAAATGCACAAGCCCGCTCACAGATACTTTCCCACGGGTTACTGTTACCTGAACCTCTTTGGCTAATTTATAAGCACGAATATTAAATGCAGTTCCTAACACGTAGGTATGTGTGCCCACAGCTTCAACAACGAAAGTCTTTTTTTCATCGTGCCGGATATCAAAATAAGCTTCACCCTCCAGCAGGCTAACCTCGCGTGTGTTACCTCTAAATGTAACCGGGTACCTTAATTTGCTTGCTCCATTGAGTATCACGGTAGAGCCATCGCTCAGTGTTAATTTTACCCTTTGGCCGGGAGAAGCATAAGTTTCAGCATACTCTGCTTTAACCGTGCGCCCGGACTGATTGCGGACAGTAAATAAAAACCACGAACTAATCAACAGCAGGGAGGCGGCAACAGCTATCCATTTTATCAATGTGGGATGCGTTTTCTGCTGCTTGCTGAGCCGACTGTCTATTTCGTGTTTCAGCTGCTCACCAAAGTCGACATTGTCTTGTTCCTGCCAATCCCATTCCCCCGCCCTGGAAATCTGATCAAACCAGGCTTCAAGTTTCGCTTTTTCCTCTGGAGTGCATTGTTGGTTATGATATCGGTCTAAAAGTTTTTTGGCTTCTTTTGTATTCATAATTGCTCTTCATCATATAAGTCTCCTATACACAGGCTTGGTAGTAGAAGAAAAAATTTTTTATTACAGCAACCGGAATAATCAATCAGAAACTTACAATTAAACGGCGGCTATAAAACCGATTGCTGGAAACTTGTAACAGAAGGAGATGTTAAAGGCAATCATTGGTCGGAGACATATTGGATTAGCAAAAGTGATCATGAATTTTTGAAAGAAGAGGATGCTTATAAACAAACTTACCGCTATAAAATCAAGCTGATGGGTGGCGCGCAGGACTTGCTGAAAAGATTTTAAGTATAAAATTATTTGCGCTGATTCTCGTGCAACAGCTGCATCCAATAGAGCGTTCCATATATCACATGCAGATTAGCTTTTCTATTTCTTAATTTTTTAATCGAAATTGTTAACTTTTAACTATCATATTTTTTGTCCATTTAATAAATTCAGGTCTTGTATTAGTTAGCTAAGCTAAAATTAAGCTTGCAAATAATTCATTATGCAAATCATCAAGCCTTCATCTATTTTAAGTCCTTTTATAGCTGCATTTATGGTTGTCCAAAGTGATGGAGGGCTTATTAACCACGTGTTTCCCGACACATCGGTAATGATGATCATTCGTTTTAGAGGAAATGTAGTTATAGAGCAAGAAGGTCAAAAAATCTTGCTTCCACCCTTATCTATAGGGGGATTGAGCCTTTCCTCAAGGCTCATTCATTACGGAGAGAATAGCGGAAATATCCTTGTACAATTCAAACCAGCCGGGGCGACTGCATTTTTTAAAACTCCGCTTAACGAGCTTTTCAACTCCCATGTTTCCCTGGATGCCTTTTTCAGCAATTCTGAAATTAAGAATCTGGATGAAAAATTATCTTTAGTATTTTCTACCGAAGAAAAAGTAAAAGTTATTGAAGGATTTCTCATCTCTAAATTGAGGGATCGTAATCAGGACGAACTTATTCTAAATTCCATTTTAAGGATAAATGCTGCCTGTGGATCTGTAAAAATGATACAATTAGCAACAGCCTTGAACATAAGCCAGGATGCCTTCGAAAAACGATTTCGGAAAGTTGTTGGCAGTACTCCAAAACAATATGCATCAATTGTAAGGATGCGATCGTTGATTGACAGATGGCCTGCAAATGCCGCCCTGACAGAAGTTGCACTGGAGGCCGGTTTTTTTGACCAGTCACATTTTATAAAAGAGTTTAGAAAATTTACAGGGATGACGCCGTCTGCCTTTTTCAGGATTTAACTACCGCTGTATCAATTGAACCCTCCGTGCAGTGAAATTTTTAAGAAATTTTAAAAAAATCCAGTTTATCAATCAATGATTTTTTACTATTCCAACCATGGCTAACGTAGCATCTTTGTAAAAAAACATGAAATTAAGATTGATAATTACCATGACCACTATGCTCTTAGCAAATTGCTTGTGCTACGCAAAAAGCGAAAACATAGTGGATTCGGTTAAAACAAAAACAAAACAAATGGAACAAGTATTAATTGACAAAATCACCGTGCCCAAGAATGCGATCCTCAAACTAATAAATCGCTTGGATTACAATACTTCATTATTGGAGAAACAACCGGGTTTAATTAAAAACTCTCATTATGAACAAATTGATGAACAAGGTAACCTGACCATCATTACTATTGCAGTTTGGAAGGACGTTGATGCATTGAATAGTGCAAAAACGACGATTCAGGAAGATTACCGGCGAAACAATATCAATTTACCGGAAAAACTAAAAGAATGGGGAGTAGTTATAGATAGAGGTTTATATCAACTCAAAAGAGATAGTTCTCATATATCGAACTAATATAGCTATCCCCTTTTTAACACAAGAGTTATTCAGCCGGACAAAATCATGACATCATTATTAGAACAAACGTTTTCGATTACAACCAAAACAAATAAATATATTAAGATATTTATTATGCTAACTTATGAAATACTTTATCTTCTTTCTATTTGCAATAATAGTTTTGGATAGTTGCTCAAAACACAACGACCCGCAGATTCAGCTCGATCCTAAAAAGGCAACTATGAGTGACCTCGCAGGGCAATGGCACGTACAACTTGATACGATGTATAAACTAACTGGTGGAGCTGCAACAGTTACACAAATAGACCATGCCCCCCTACCTGCGGACAGAATCGACTTCCTGCAATTTAATACAGATGGTACGTGTTCGTCGGGCCATACTACAGCTACCGAATTTTTTACTTACACAGTAGCCAACGGAATAATCACAGATCAACAGAAAGCCAGCGACGGTTCGCCAAGTAATAAAAGCTATGCTACGATCTTAGCCATTACAAGAAACTCATTATTGCTCAGACAGAATAATACAACTGCATATACCGATGTATATCTTACTAAATAAGCGATCAAGTAATTCTTAGTTATTGGGTGCCTATTGATTATGAAGTTTCATAAAAGAAACATCTGATTTGAGCTTGAATATTTAAGTATTATTGATGTATTTCAAAAATCAGACACCTCAAGATGGCTGTTAATTAAACTCTTGCTTATTTTTTGGGGACAACAGCTGATTTACGTTGGACGGTGCATGCGGAAAAAATGCCGTATGCAAAGTCCCCCGTAATATTTGAAGGTGGATTGGTTGGTGTAGTATTATAAGGCCCGTCTGTATTAAACTGCGAAAGCGTATAAAAATAATTATAGGTGTTTTTGTCAATACAACGAAATTCAACTGAAACTGAGTCTCCGGCTTTTATCTCCGCATCCGGATTGAAAAGAAGTTGCTCATTCCGCAGACCATTGAAAGTGTTATCGTTCAACACAAAGTAGGTATCATCCAGTTTTCCGTTCACAGTTTGGATGAACCGATAGGAATTAGTAAACGGAGCAGGATCGTTAAAAACAGGTAACGTGGAATATTCCGGCCCTCCCGAATTTCCCTTACTGGTAAAGAGGTCGAATTGTAGGGTATCGAGGTGAACGACTTGCGGCATGGTTGAAGAGGCGTTAAAATGTTTACCTTCTGCGACGACCTTTAAAAAATAGGTCCTTCCGGGAATCCCTGATAATTTGGATGTTTTATAAATACCAGGCCCGGTTTCCTTTAGTGTATCGATCATGCCGGTATTATCTGAAATGATCACTAATGCTCCGCTTACCGGTGGCAGGTTGTTGGACTGATTGAAATTGACACTTTTATGAATTTGAACCTGGTATGGTCCTGGCGCGCTCGTAACTTCTCCTTCAATCACCATTTGTTGGGCGGTTGTTTTTAATTTCAGGTTTACTTCTTTTGTGCAGGAGGTCATAAACAGGCCCAGGCCTATTAAATATTTCGATATCTTTTGCATACTACTGGGTTTTAGAATTTGAAATTATAAGTGACGGATGGTATCCAACGAAATAATGTCGTCTGTTTGATCACCGTTTTCGTCGGGTCTGATTTGCTGTCCTCGAAGGACAACGTATAGGGGTTTTCTCTTCCATAGGCATTGTATAAGCTGAAATTCCAGGAAACTTCATGCCCGTTTTTCTTTTTCCGGGTATAGGTTGCACCCAGATCCAACCGGTGGTAGGCCGGTAAGCGGTCCCCATTGCGGTAAGTATATACGAATACACTTTGGCCACCGACCTGGTATTTCCCTCGGGGGAGGGTAACTGCATTTCCAGTACCGTAGATCCACAAGCCCGAAAGCGACCATTTAGATGACAATTCATAAACCCCGACAACGGAAATATCATGTGTACGGTCCTGCCTGGCATTATACCAACGGTTATTGTTGATGCCATTTATTTGCCGCTCTGTTTTCGCCAGGGTATATCCAATCCATCCGGTCAGTTTTCCCTGGGTCTTTTTTATAAGAAACTCTGCTCCATATGCACGTCCGCTACCAAAAAGAAGTTCACTTTCCACATCTCTGGAGGTGCTGATGTCCGCACCGTCTTTGTAATCGATCTGATTTTGCAGGCTTTTATAATAAACCTCGACACTCATTTGATATTTACTATTATTGAAATTCCTGGCATATCCCAAACTAAACTGATCGCTGATCTCCGGTTTGATCGTATAACTGTCACCGAACCACTGGTCAGTTGGTGAGGCACTCGTACTGTTGCTGAGTAAATGCAGGTGCTGCGTATTCCGTGCGTAGCCGGCCTTTACGCTGCTGGATTCGTCAATGTTATAATTGGCCTGTAACCTGGGCTCAGGATTCAGGTATGTTTTCCCAAGTCTGCCGGGTGCTAACACTACACTGTCTTTCTGGATTCCCTTTTCAAATATCCGGTAAGTGTCCCCTCCTAAAAGTGAGTACGCTGATAAGCGTAGGCCATAATCCAAAGACAGCTTTTCGGTAGCTTTCCAGGTATTATTTATAAAAACGGCGCTTTCATAAGAATTACGGCCTTTTTTGGCCACCTCCGCGCTATCCCGGCCGGTCAGCCTGGTAGGAACAAGATTATGCCGGATGACATTGAATCCAAACTTGACTGTATTTCGGTCATTCGGATACCAGGTTAATTCCTCTTTTACATTAAGATCCTGAATTTTTGAATTCAGTCGTGAGGTACTGTTGCTGGACCCGAAATTCATTTTGTAGTTATAGTCGCTGAAAATAAAAGAGGCGTTTGAGAATAACCTGGGGCTGACCTCATAAGCCCAGCGAAACGTAGCAGTCTTGTTACCCCAATTTACCGCAAAGGATTTCCCAATGCCTAAAACATCCTGTCCTGTATAGCCTGAGAAAAACAATCTGCTCTTATCGCTGATCCTATAGTTGGCCTTCGCGTTAAGATCATAGAAATAGAGCGTATTCTCTTTATTGTCCGGCGATAGTTTCAGGAACAGGTCAATGTAAGTTCTTCTGCCGGAAACAATAAACGATCCGCGATCTTTAGAAATCGGCCCTTCAAAGCTTGCACGGCTGCTGATAAGACCTATCCCCGCACTTCCGTTATAATTTTGATTGCTGCCGTCTTTCATTTTGACATCAAGCACCGAAGAGAGGCGGCCGCCGTATTGTGCAGGGCTGTTACCCTTCAGAATGGTGACATCTTTCAAGGCATCACTGTTAAAAGTGCTGAAAAAACCTAACAGATGCGATGCGTTATATACGGGTGCCTCGTCCAGCAATATCAGGTTTTGATCGGCACCGCCGCCCCGGACAAAGAAGCCTGAACTTCCTTCTCCTGCCGACTTTATCCCGGGAAGTAACTGTGCTGTCTTGAGAATGTCTTTCTCTCCGAAGATTACAGGGATTTTTGCAACACGGGAGACACTTAATTTCTCCATACCAATGCGCGCTTCGTGTACATTATCATCCTTTTTTTTAGCAGAAATAACCACTTCGTTAAGTCCCTGTGCATTCTCAATGAGCGATTGGTTAAGTTTAAGGTTGTTCCTGAGGTCGATTTCTACGGTGTCCGCCTTAAATCCAACCATTCTGAATAATAAATGATACTTTCCGGCCGGCAATGTGATAGAATAAAACCCATAGGCATTCGTAGCGCTGCCGCCGCCTGAACCAAGCACGTAGATTGTAGCCCCGATCAGGGTTTCTCCGTTCTTTTTATCGGTAAGCGTTCCGCTTACCGTGTACCGGGATTGTGCAATGGTACGCGTTGCGGCAAGTAATAGAAAAAAGGTTAATGCGATTCTGTACATGCTCGTTCGTTAAATGACTTAATTTCTGTCTTCGTTTTCCATCAGTCCGGATGGTCAACAAGACAAATTTGTCATCAAAAGGAGCGTGTTTGAAATTTTTGAGATGAAAGGGCTTAGTTCTGCGAAGAAGGGATCGGCCTATCCAAGGTTAGCGTTGTATCGGGCAAAAAACTCGTCGACATAGGTCTTTCCGATTGGAAATTGCTGGTCACCGATCAAAATGGTCGTTCTACGAACTGCTTCTATTTTTTTAAACGGGAGAATATAACTTCGGTGTACGCGAATAAATTGATCGCTGTTCAGCTTCTCTATCATTTCCTTCATCGACATCCTGGCCACTACAGTTTTCCGGTCCTTAATGTGGATCTTGAGATAATCAGCCAGGCCCTCAATGTAGCGTATATCATCCGCAAGAATTTTTATCAGGCTGAAATCCGCCCGTACATATATTTCCTTATTTATTCCTTTTTCTTTAGTTCCCATATATTCCGCATAATCCTTTGCCTTATTTACTGCTTGCGTAAAGCGCTTTTGATTGATGGGTTTGAGCAGGTAGTCGATCGCGTTGAGCTCGTAACTGGTAACCGCATATTCAGCAAAAGCAGTGGTAAAAACCACCATTGTATGGGGCTGAAGATATTTAACCAGTCTGATCCCCGTCATCGCCGGCATGTGAATATCACAGAAGACCAGGTCAACCGGGAACTTTCCAAGATATTTAAGCGCCTCGTTTGGCTGGGTTAATGTTTTCAGTAAATGAACGTCTTCATTATTTTTACATAAAGACTCCAGCACTGTAAGTGCTAATGGTTCATCATCGATGGCAATTGCGCTAATCATTTTAAATTAAGATGAAGTGATACAGAGAAGGTTTTAGGGCCATCATTAATGACCAGCAGATGCCTGGAGGGATAAATGAGTTGTAACCGATGCCTGGTATTTTCAATGCCCAACCCACTTTTTTCAGATGTGTCACTTTGGATACTCACCCGGTTATTCAAAACATTTAACAGAAGTTCGGACTGATTTATGGTAATTGATATCCGGATTGCACTTTTTTGCTCTGAATTCACTCCATGTTTGAAGGCGTTTTCGATAAAGGGTATGAGCAGCATAGGTGCGATTTGCAAATCCGGGATATCCTCAATAATTGAAAATTCAAGTTTAACACTTCTGTCCAGCCGGATCTTTTGCAGTTCAACGTAGTTATTAATATAGTTCATCTCATCGTCAAGGAGCACAAAGTCCTGTTGGGTATCTTTCATGGTATACCGCATCATTTCAGATAGTTTATCAACCATATCAGCAGCTTTCGGTGAACTTTCTATTGCTGTGGCATAAATGTTATTCAGGGTATTGAACAGAAAATGGGGATTGATCTGCGATTTTAGCGAAGCGAGCTGAGCAGACAACTTTTCACTTTCGGTTTGTCTTAAACGCTTATAAACCATCCACAAAACGGATGTGATATTTGCCAGGAACCATAATGAAATAGCATTGATAATAATTACGGGAATCAACTTTTCTGTCAGTGGATTGATGGCTATCAAACTTCGTGAATTAACGTTAGGGAAGAAAAACAGTCCGCCCGATACTATAAATACGATAGCGATTGCAAGTAACATACATCCAATATACAGGAAGTATTTTTTGGTCAGTAGCAGTCTGGGGATCAGATATAAATAATTGATGTAAAATGTTGCCAATAACACAAAGCTAAGTGCCAGGCACACCAGGAGATATTGCAGATCTGTATCTGGATCAATTGCCCTGAACACCTGGTCGGTCGAGACATATGGGATCACCAGCAACAAAAACCAAATCAATGCATGGGTGATGAGGGCAAACCTGGAAACTTTCATTATATAATCTTTTAAGCCGCAAATGAATTGTACATTTTAACAATATTCAAAAAAATGCGAAAAAGGGATATAATTTGTCGATTTAGGTGAATATATAAAATCCCGTTTCAAAATACCCTATCAGTAGTTGATCTGCGGTTACCAAACTTATTACCGGGCACAATCAGTATTTGAAGATTTTACAATTGGTTATACATTAAATATCCATCTAAATACGAGATCAATTCCGCCTCCGAATCTGAGGGAGCGATCATGCCGGTATACCCATCAGGCCTGATGATGTATATATACTGCTCATTTCCAAAATAAGCAGCATAGATGCTGTCTAATAAAACAGATTTAACTGCGCCGTTAAACCGGGAATTTAGCTTATTGGCCAATCCCTCGTTTTTCACAAACATCACTACAGAAAAATGAACGCCCCTGTAAAAATCCGATAACCATGTTCCGTCTGATAATAAAGCGTCAGGAGCACGATCTCCGGCCTGAAGAACGGAACTGCCTTTAGTGATATCCAGGCTTAAGGAACTCGAACGATAGTTAAGGTCTAACTGGGTGGTATCTTTAGAACCCATCTTTTGCAGCCTTCCACTACCGCCGGCTTTAACAGAATCTGCCGTTACTTTCTGGCGCTGAGAACTTATTTTTAAGGTCCATGTGGAGAATTCGCTGATATTGACCACCTGATTTCGGCGCAAACTGACCACCGATTCCGCGGGAAAGTGACCACCTGATTTCGGAGGAAACTGACCACCCCGAACGAGCCGCTTATGCTGTAGAAGCAGGCCTATTTTTGAGGTTTAACAACTTCACTAATGGCCAACACTACGATAAGCATGAGTAAGATAAGACAGATCCTAAGGATGTACAGCCAGGGCCGCAGCAAGCTATCGATAGCGGCCCAGACCGGCGTGTCACGCAATACCGCAAAGAAGTACCTTATTGCGTTCGATGCCAGCGGCTTTACGTTCGAAGAGATCAATACCCTTAATGATAAAGAGCTGGAGGACTTCTTTGGCAAAAGCAGTGAACGCCCTCCGGACAAGCGGATGGTAGCCCTGCAACGATGTTTCCCGCAAATAGATAAAGAGCTAAAGCGGGTCGGTATGAACCGCCGCATCCTGTGGGAAGCTTATATCAAAGAGTTCCCTGACGGGTTCAAATACACCCAATTCTGCTTTTATTACAACCAGTGGAAAGCCCGCGTGAACCCCACAATGCACCTGGATCATAAAGCCGGTGATAAGCTGTATGTGGACTTTGCCGGTGAAAAGCTAAGCATAACGGACAAGGATACCGGTGAGGTCATTGAGGCCGAGGTGTTCGTTGCTATCCTTGGCGCCAGTCAATTGACCTATGTTGAAGCTGTGCTGAGCCAGCAGAAAGAAGACTTTATAGCAGCCTGCGAGAATGCCCTGCACTTTTATGGCGGCGTACCTGCCGCCATCGTTCCCGACAACCTGAAGGCTGCCGTTACCAAAAGCAACCGCTATGAGCCAACACTGAACGAGACCTTTGCCGACTTTGCCGACCATTACGGAACGACCATCTTACCAGCGAGGGCGTACCGCCCTCGCGACAAAGCACTGGTAGAAGGAGCTGTTAAGATCGTTTACAGCCGTATCTACGCACCTATTCGCAAAGAGGCCTATCATACCCTTGCAGAACTGAACACAGCGGTCAAGGTCGCTTTAGAAGCACATAACAGCCAGCCGCTGAAAGGCCGCAATTACAGCAGAAAGCTCCAGTTCGAGGAGATAGAACGCCAGGCTCTCTCGCCATTACCGGCATTACGTTATGAGTTCAAACGGCAGCACCAGGCCACCGTAATGAAGAACGGGCATGTTTGTCTTGGTATCGACAAACACTACTACAGCGTACCGTACCGCTTCATCGGCAGGAAGGTCAAACTGCTGTATTCCCGCACCAACGTAGAGGTCTATTACCACTACGAACGCATTGCCATGCACAGGCGTATCAAAAGCCCTTACAGCTATACTACGGATAAAGACCACCTGGCTTCGACACACCGCTTTATGACCGAATGGACACCCGATAAGTTCCTGGAATGGGCGGCATCCATTCATGAGGATGTGAGGCTTTACATCCTGAAGATACTGGACCGGAAGCAACACCCGGAACAAGCTTACCGCTCCTGTATCGGTATCCTCAGCCTGGCGCGTAAGGCAGGTAACGAAAGGCTGGCCAGTGCCTGCAGGCGTGCACTCGGTTATGGCGTTTATAACTACAAGACTATACAGCAGATACTGGAGAACAAGATGGACAGCTACGAGGATAGCTTATTTGCTGACGAACTGCCTATGCCCAGCCATGACAATATCCGTGGAGAGAACTACTATAAATAACCATTAATAAATAGATCGATATGAACACGAACACCTTGGACAAACTTCGCAAGCTGAAGTTCTTTGGCATGTACCATGCCTTTAAAAGCTGCCTGGAAACGGGCCAGACCGCTGAATACACTACTGATGAACTGCTGGCTCACCTGGTAGAGGCCGAATGGGACGACCGGCAGAACAGGCGCATAGAGCGTACCATCATGTACGCCAAGTTCCGCTATAAAGCATCGGTAGAGAACATTCATTATCATGCAGATCGCAGCATCGACCGCAACCAGGTGATGCGTTTGGCAGACTGTCACTTTATTGACCGTAATGAGAACCTGCTGATCACAGGCAGCACCGGTATCGGCAAAAGCTACATTGCTTCTGCTATCGGACACCAGGCCTGCATACTGGGTTACCGCGTGTTCTATGCCAGTACACCCAAGCTCTTCGCTAAGCTGAAGATGGCCAAGGCAGATGGTTCCTACATGAAGGATGTCGCCAAACTGGAACGCCAGCAACTACTGATCCTGGATGACTTCGGTATACAGCCTTTTGATGCGCAGAGCAGGGCTGCACTGATGGAGATCATTGAGGACAGGCACGGTAAGACATCGCTGATCATCACCTCTCAGCTGCCGGTCAGTAAATGGTATGAGGTCATTGGTGAAAAGACGATCGCTGATGCTATCCTTGACCGTATCGTGCATGATGCGCACCGGATGGAACTGAAAGGAGAGTCGATGAGAAAAAGAAGGCCGGCAGAGCCCGAAAAAAGCTATCTGCAAAACACACTTTAAATAACTACTTTTGACAACGCTTCTACAGCGTTCGCTGCGCTCGTTCGCCAGCACTTTAGGTGGTCAATTTGCCACGGAATCACCTGGTCAACTTCTCCGTATTATACAATAATGAAGGCTTTCCTGCAATAAGGGATGATTTTTAGGAGCCATTAACTTGAACTTGCTTAGCGCCGTGCAAACGGCGTAAATAAATACACCGGCAAAACCCGCAAAAGTACAAACCTCGATGATACCTATTTGGTTATACCAGCCATGAACCTGTGTTCCGACGGTATCCGGAGCCACCATCTGCCATATGTCCAGCCAGTGGCCTGCTATTAAAATCAGGCAGGTCACTTTCATCATTTTCCATTTCCGTTTTGAATCGCGGGACATGAAAAAAAACAACGGAACGCAAAAATTGATGATCATGTTTACCCAGAACCAGCTTTTATACTCCGGCTCCCATCTTTTATGAAAATAGATCGCTTCCTCAGGAATGTTAGCATAATACTGGAGTAAGAACTGCTCGAACCACAGGTAACACCAGAATATCGATAAGCCAAAAATGAGCACACCCAAAGTATGCAGATGCTCGGTGCTGAACCAATCCATGTAACCGGCCTCCTTGAGGTACATCGCAACTAATGTTACCGCGACAAATCCGCTAACCAACAATCCCGCAAGGTTATACCAGGCAAACAGTGTAGAGAACCATTCCGGCTCCAGCGACATGATTACATCGAATATAAAAAGCGGAACAGTGAACATGAACACAACCAGGAAAAAAGCCGAAGTAGACAGGCTCTTTTTATAGTTTTTCATTCCGCCTATTTCGTCCTCGTTCACAGATTTCTTTCTGAGCCTGCTGCCGATAAAGCTGTATACCGTTAAATAGATGGCAAGCCTGATCAGGAAAAACGGTACGTTCATATACACCGATTTTCCGGCAATAACTTTATTATAATTTGGATTTCCCGGTATGGTAACGCCTTCAAGGTTCCATCCTTTATACAGATAGGAAAGCGTGGTTTGTGCGCCGTCGTCGTTCTGTCCTGCATGTGTAAAATACAAACCCGAGCAAACCACCAGGAACAAAATGAGGCCGGCAACGGGCAGCGCTCTTCCCAGCGCCTGCGTGATACGCAGAATGGCAGTTGCCCAGGCCGCCTGAGAAACATAAGCAATAGCCGTTATGCAAACACCGCACAGGCAAAGACATACCAGGTAATAAGCATTTAACAACAGGTTGGAAAACGTGCGTTCCGCGTGCCCGGACAAAAAACCGTATAAAACCCCGAGAATACCGACGCCGATCAGCGCGATACTCCAGTTCCTGGCTTTACCTTTAAATTCAAATTGATTACTGAAAGAGTCTGATTTTATCATGAATATTGATGAATTATAGTTTAATATTTAACGCGATAACATTCTTTTCACGGCCCTGGCAATTTCCACAGACCCGCTGTACTGCAAAAAACTGGCGACACCTTCATCCATTACGATATAACTGGTTTTCAATACAATAGCAAAGCGATAGTCGATTACCGGCAGCCTGATGATCCTCGGCGGTTTTGTTGTCATCAGCCAGGAGGCGCAGATAAATGCACCCAGCATAAATAAAGATGTTAAAACCGTAACAATTATCTCATTGCCCAATAATGGCAAATGCCAGTTATGGGTTAGTGTATATAGCACCAGGGGAGCAAGCACCGCACCGCCGAAGCATCCATATTTCAAAGCGATATAACCTCTTTTAAGTTCTTTTAACCGCAATTTGTATTTCAACCCTTCGATATGGACCGGAGTATACACCTCGTGAATGGGAATATGAAATGACTGCAGCGCCTCTATTCCGAATAACAGATCTTCCGCATGGCTGAAATGGCACAGCAAAAATCCTCCCGCTGCCTTTGAAATAAGGTGTGACGATTGATTCCCTGTTCTGGTTTCTTCTGTTTTATAGTGTACCGCCATTTTTATTTATCTGGTTTGTCTTTTTTTAAATCCTATCGGAATAATCAGTATTTATTCCCCAAGTCCGGCGTTGCAGAGGTCCTACACTCCCTCCCGCCCGAAAATCCGATATAATATTTCTTAAAAAATTGATGTAGATCAAAAAGAAACATTGACATCAGTCACCAATCGATCAAGTATAAGGATGAGTTTAGTCCCGGCCAGGCGTCGACACGCCGCGTTTGATTTACCATTCTGTTTTTCACATTAATGAGCTACTTGCTTTTCCGGGTTCTCCTTACCGTTGTCCTTCCACAGGTACAGGAGGATAAATATGGAAATGATCGGCAGGAACGTCGAAATCCCAAACCATTTCCAGAAACTCAATCCAATCTGCTTAGCCAGAATAGCGGCTGCAAACTGAAAGCAGTTAATTATACTGCCTGCAGCTATAATTAGTAATCCCCATAACATCCACATTGTTATAAATCTTAATGTTTAAAAAAATCTGTTTTTTTCATAAAAAAGCGCGCATCTTTCTTCCTAAAGTTCCTCTTTGCCTAAGCCTAAAAAGTTGATATACATCAAAAAGCTACATTGATGTAATTTCATTAATGGTTAAGAATGCTGCCTTAGATTGCTCGTCCGGCAGCACTTTCAAACGCAATCAATCAATAGTCAACCGTTTTATATATTTGCTTTAAGCAATTGCTTAAATTTATGCCAAAAAAATTTAGATGCCCAGCATCCGCTTAATTAACACGGGCAACAACTGCCTTCTTTCGTTCAGCAATTCTGAAAATGCTTTGTCATCCATATCGGTAGACCGCTGAAACATTGAGCGGCTCATGTGCGGAAAAAGGATCATTCCCATTACCGTCATGATTAGCTGAACAGGGTTAAGATCGGGCATTACCTCCTGCATTTGTTTTGCAATAACGGCTTTCGTCATCCCATGCTGCGTTTTAAAAAGCTCCCCAAGCTTTTCAGGCCGGTTATGGATTTCGCTCATAACAAAAAGCGTCAGCCCCGGTTGCTCCAGCAATACTGACGTATAATAATCAACAAGCTGTTCGATCTTTTGGCCCAGTGACGTGTCCGGATCGTTGACAATGGGAAATATTTTACCGAAAAGCGTTGCAACCTGTTCTGCCATAACAACTTCAAAAAGCTTTTCCTTAGTCCGGTAATAATAATTTACCAGTGCATTATTGATATCTGCCTCATCAGCGATCTCGCGGGTTGTCGACGCTGCAAAACCTTTACGCAAAAAAACTTTTTCAGCTGCCTTTTTGATCTTTTCTTCTGTCGATATTTCTGCTATTTTCTCCATCAAACAGTGCAAAGGTAAAGCGAATAAATTTATTAAGCAAGCGCTTAAACCATTTATTCAATATTTAATTTCACCATGCCGTCACAGCTTTTAAAATCTTTCAAACCCCGGTTTAAAAGAGGTTACTTTGCTATTTCTGGGATCCTGTTTTCAATGTACATCCGCTCCCGCTATCAACTTAGCGCGTTTGGTAAAAGAACAGGTGAGCTACCTTAGCCGGCTTTGAGAAGACAACTTACCGTTAACCATAGTTATCTGTCCCACCCGCTTACATTTATCTAACACATATTTATTAACCTTGTGACCGTAAGCAAATATGGCAGGGTAGTTTTAAAAAAAGCTCCTTAGTTGTTTTTGCTTTACTATTAACCAAATGCTTGGCTACAATTTGCTAATCAACATTAAAAATGTACATACTGTAATCAGGGAGTGTTGCGACAGCGATCTCTTGCTGTATCTAAGGATACCTTTTTACTTTCGTCGCCTGCCAGGTACAATTATTCAATATCCGGTTTAGGTGGTAGAAATCTTATATTGGTATCTATCTTGGGGGTTATCTTAAAGTTAGTTACACTGGTAAATGTTATAATTGTGTCTTTCAATTCATACCATCCCTTTTGCTTTAATGAAATAAAGGCATAATGTTTAAGTTTATTCAATAATTCAGGGGGCTTATCTCCATAAACATAATAATTCGAAACTCCTCCCTTGTTATCATAAACAAGGGCATTGAAAGAGGAGCCATCCTGCAGATGAGCATCTTCATATTTGGCATTAATTTTCGCAACAATCAAACTATCTACAAGGCCTTTTAAGTCGGCAATATTCAGATGATTATTAACATAAATACGATCTGTTTTCAGCGTACTTTTCTTTAAATAGGCTTTACCATCATTGTAAATTTTAATAGAATATGAATGAGACCAGCCGTTATCAAACGTATAATCTATAATGACCATTGCCGGCTTCCTGTCACTATTACAGCAGCAGAAAAATATCATTAATAAGAATATTGTAAGCTTATTGTGATTTGCCATGTATATCAATTTGAACTCCGCCCGAATAATTCCAAAGCTTTTGCATTAATTGCTCCGGAGCTTTGCCGCTTTTGTTAGTTTGGTTGATTTCCTGCATAACTTTGAATCCTTCTAATGGCCAGCGGCAATCGGGATAAAAGTACAAAACGAGAGTAAAATCGCTTCAAAAGCCTTTGAATCAAATGATTTAAGGGTGTTTTTTATTTCCATGCAAAACGGCAAAATCGCCCAAAACTGGATCAAACTGATAAACAAGTATTTAAAACGCACTCCAAAATGTAAGATGGATCGGCCAGATCAATTAAACAAAAATTCCCTCTCCTGCCCCTCGCTAAATTGCCCCTGTGTTGATAGTTTTTTTATCCCGGCTAAAGCCACGGTGTTTAATTTGATAGCACCAAAACTGACCTTAATACGTAGTGATCTCCCTTTTTTACCCGCTGTTACTGTTGCGCTTCCCCAGGCGTAACCATTTGACCAGAAATAAGTACCCGGTTTGGACGTGATCACGAAACTGCCGTCGACGGCTGAGTAATGAAATTTACTGATAGCTGGTATGGCCGACCAGCTTGCCATAGCCCTAACGTAGTGGTTACCGCACTCTTCTTCGTTAAAGGGATTGCGTTTGTAGCCATCGTAGCGGCTACGCACATCGCTAATTACATTCAGCGCTGCTGCATCCATGCCCTCGTAATAAAGACCGGTGGCTGCAGTGTACTCAAGACCGGTCCATGCTTCGTCGCCATATGAAAGTGGGATGGCGGGGCGCTTTGAAGGGTCAGGGTAAGCCGTGATCATCAGCCCGGGTTCATCCCCAAGAGCGTACGATCGCATGTTATTAAACCTGTTGCCAAAAGTTTTAACTGAATTATATTGCACTACGCTTTTAAGCGCCGCTTTAATATGAACGGAGTCTGCCAGATAGCCTAAGCCGCAGATAAATGCCATATTTTGCCCGGCAAGCTGGTCTACAAGACAGCCTTCTCCTATCTGAAAGTCGGGGTTCTTCAGGTCTTTGGCCCCCATACCTATTTTTAAGCCTGGTGCAATATCCTGTTCTGAATTGGCCGGCCTGATTTTTTGTATGTAATATTTACCGTTGAACAGGTTGGCGTCGGTCCATTTACTGCCATTGCTGAATAATTGATTACAAACTTGTTCAAACTCATTGTCATTCAAATATTTGGCCATAGACGCACAGGCCTTCAGCGCACCGAGGTACCAAAATTCAATTTCCGGGTTAGGCCCATAGTATTCAATGTCCATGGTATTGTGCTGGCATCCCTCCATTACTCCATCCTTGTCTGCATCCCAGCCTCCTTTTATCCAGGCAAAGGCCAGCGCCTTCTTCACGTTGGGCCAGGTATCTTTTAAAAACTGATCATCGCCACTTAGCTGCCACTCCCGGTAAACGCGCATAATACTGCCCATTTGCCCGTCGGCCGCCGCGGCTTTCCAGTTAGCATCTTTTTTCAAAGGAAGGCTCACCCTGAAACTCATCAGTCCGTTATCCGCCAGGGCGTAATTGTATTCTACTTCCCGCATGCGTTTGGCCAGATCACCAAATAAAAACGGTGAAGCAAACTCGTAATTCCACACATGGGTACAATTGCCGTAGCACGAACCCACATTGTTAAATACGCCTTCCCATCCAAAAAAATACCCCTCCTTGTTCCGGAAAGTAGTTTGCGACCGCAGGGTACCTGCATTAAACAACGCTGCTTCTTTCACCGCTGGAGGATAACTACTACTGAGCAGTGTATTTACAAAAGCCAATGTTTTGGCTTCCAGTTGCGGTAGCCTGGGTAGGGTTTTCTCGGCAACGTCCCAGGCATCGGTGTATTGATTGGAGTAATAGTTACCGATAGTAACTTTGTCTTCCCAGTCTTTACGGTTAGGGAAATTCCATGTAAGGAAAAACTCCACTTCCCGGGTTTCATGAGGCTTGAGTTTTAGTTTTACGGCAAGCCCGGCCCTTGGATCATTTATTTTAGTAGCAAAAGACTTATCCTCATACACGCCGTCGTCAGTAAAATCGTTCCACATATCGGCCATATTAGCCCCCCAACCCCGGTTATCAAACTCTGTCCGGTAAGATATCCGCCTGCTTTTATCGGTATTGCTTGTGGTAAGCGCGATAGTACCGTAGGTAGACGCATCACGGTCTACACTATCGGAAGTCATGTAGATACCGGCAAGCTGCCCGGTACTTTTAAAAGCATTGCGGTTGTTCTTAGTACCCAGCGGCACAACTGCGCGGTTAAACTGGCTGAATTCTGCTTTATAACCATCCATACCGATAAAGTTATCCAACGAGCCTGCAACAGCTACATCCAGCATACCGCCGGTAATATTTGTTACCTCATAACGGATCACCGCGATGGGAATACCGCTCGCATCAGCGTCACCGGGAATAAAGGGATTAAAAGTTTTTAGCTTTACCGTAACCGGCATGCCGTTATCCCGGAGGTTTACAGTGGCAAACGGATATGCCGCGTCAAAACTCGATTTGCTGAAGCGCGGTAAACCGTGGCTTGGCGCGTTGCTCCCTTCCGAACCTGCAAACTCGTTTGGCGGGATGGGGCCCAGCAAGGCTTTAGAACGCTTAACGCCTTTGGTATCCCGGGTATAGATCAAAAAGCAAGGTGCCTGCTTGGGCGTTGATGAGCCATAGAAATTAACGCCGGGCTTGTTCATGATCTCCACATCACGCCACTGTCCATTGCCGCCAACAGAGATATTGCCTGTACCTATACCGCCCACAGGCATGGCGATCTTATAGGTTTGCTGGCCTTCATAATGCCTGAGCACCGGCCAGTCCTGGGCCCTTGCCGAAAATCCGGCAACTAATAATAGCAGACAGAGATAACGCATACGGGAAGGTTTTGTTAAATATACGTTTTTTAAAAATATCGCTTACGGCATAAAGCAATTTCTTAAAAGTATAAAAGGTAATCAATACCCGTTCCCGATCATGCAGCGCCTGAACTCGTAACGCGTTAGCCAATTAATGTTGCTCAAACAGTTTTAAATAGTCTTTCATGGGCGATAAACCTACAGCCTTCCTTCTGGAATCGACGTTTAGTGAGTCTTGCACCGGTAATGGTTTAGCACGGTGCGTTTTCAGATCCAGTCTAACCTGTGTACCGTATAATTGCTTACGCCCCTGGTTTATTAATACCCGGTCTTGTAAAAGCGCAAATTTCTCTCCTGGTGCATTATGCCTTTTAACCTCCTTATCCATTATTGATAACACCTTTTGTTGGAAAATCACGTCATTATCACAATGCTGTATGATTGCCCAAAATCCGTCAGTGCCGTCCGTGCCAACTAAAGAATAGCCTGGAAAACCGTACTTTCTGATTATGAGTTTAGCCGCTACCATATTTAAACTGTCCGTCCTGACCATATTCCTATCAATCGTTGCCTCATCGAATACAGACTTTTTACCGTTTTCCAAATTATTTGATTCGACTCTCCACTTTTGATCTGCCTTGAACATGGTCATAATCTTCTTTTGCAGCCCAACGTCTATTTTAGATTGACAAAACCCAACCGTGCACAGCAGGTTGAACAATATAAAACTAAGCAGAAATCTCATAACTAAACCTTTAGGTGAAAGTATGGTTTTACAGCCGTTTTAACAAATTCATTTCTGCTGATAAATCTTTCCCGACTGATCTCTTTCTTGATTACAGCAATCTGAAATACCCAATGGCCTTATTCTTGAGCAGTGTTTATTTCCCTGTTTAGACTGATCAGTTTCGATGGGATAGCCGTGAGATCTTCTATTGCAATTAATTAACAGTTGCCATTTTTGAATCTCCGCCAAAAGTGGCGACTATCAGTTCTGTTTTTCTTTTTAACAGAATGCGGTGCCAATGTCCTTTAGGAACAATCACCAGCTCTCCATCCTCAAGCAATACCTGCTCCTTTTTTGCATCGGCCGGAACTATATCTTCACCTGTATAAGGTGCACTGACCATCTCAATCAGTACCTCTCCTTTAGTGACCATTAACAATTCATCGCCGTCGGTATGCAGTTCCCAGCAATCAGGATGTGTATCTGCTGCTTTTTGGAGACTAAAAAAGAAAAGGGAACAAATGCCGGGTACGGACCGATCTGTAGACTGTGTAATTGCGTTTTTCTCCAGAATATGAATAAAAGTCTGGTGCATCTTTTGTGTTTGCATAGTTATTGATTACTTTATTTATAATGTTAAATGAATATCCGGTTGGTAAATCTCCAGGACACAAGCAGGCCTGGCAAGATCCGTAAATTGAAACTGGCGGTACAAGCCGTGTGCATCTGCCGTATTCAGCATCTTTCTTCTCAAACGCTTTGACCAGGGCTGTTCCAGAATGTGCTGTAATATCTGTTTGGAGATGCCTTGTCCCCGATGTTTCGGTAAAACATAAAAATCGGCGAACCAGCCGAACGTACAGTAATCGGTGATCACTCTACCGAAACCAACCTGCTCCCCGCCAATAAAGGCACCGGCACAAAATGAATTTTGGAGAGAGTCGCTGACTAGTTCATAAGAGATCCCCCTGGCCCAATAGGAGCTTTCGCTCAGGAAATGATGTATGGCTTTAACATCCATATTCTCTTTACCGGTTTTAATAATGATTGCTGACATGACTTGTTTTTTGTTTATGCAAAAGTAGACCGGTTAACCCTGTAGACACAGTTACAGTTTTGCTTATTTTAATAGACACAGTTATCTTTGCGCTATGGGGGACAATTTTTTATATACCGAAATTGCTGGTAACATGGCACGCTTGATCAAAACAGGTGTGTTAAAACCAGGCGAGCGTCTTCCTTCAGTCCGGATGTTATGCAGGGAGCATCACATTAGCATGAATACGGCCAAAAGAGTATTCCTGGAACTGGAGGGACAGTCTCTCATTAAGTCGAAGCCGCAATCCGGTTATTTTGTGAGCGAATTGACGCAGCAACGACTACCGCTCCCGGAAACCAGTCAGCCGCCCCAGGCCGCCGGGGGCAAAGAGCCGGAAGAACTGATCCGGAAGGTATATGCCACAATGGGGAATAAAAATCTTACCCTTTTTTCAATAGGTGTGCCTTCTGACGCGTTACTGCCATTGGCCAAACTAAATAAATCAATGATACATGCCACCCGCGAACTTCAGGATAGCGGCACCGGGTATGAACCGTTGCAAGGCAATGAAAAATTACGGCGAATGATTGCCGCACGCTCATTAGCCTGGGGCGGTAGCCTGCATGAAAATGACCTGGTGACTACGGCCAGCGGAATGAATGCATTATCTTTTTGCATGATGGCCCTGGGCAAACCCGGCGATACCATTGCTCTGGAAAGCCCCTGTTATCCAGGCATCCTGCAACTGGCCACAAGCTTAGGGCTTAAAGTATTGGAGTTACCAACCCATCCCGTAACCGGTGTGGAAGTGGAGGCATTAAAGAAAGCGATCCCGAAAATCAACATTTGCCTCCTGGTGCCTAATTTCAATACGCCCCTGGGCAGCCTGATGCCGGATGAGCATAAAAAAGAAGTGGTGGAACTGCTGGCCAAACATCGTATTCCATTGATAGAGGATGATATTTATGGTGATCTGTACTTTGGCGATCAGCGCCCTAAGTGCTGCAAATCATTTGATACGAGCGGATCAGTTTTGCTATGCAGCTCTGTTTCCAAAACTTTGGCACCTGGCTACCGGGTAGGCTGGATAGCACCGGGCATGTACAAGGAGCAAATCCTGAAACTCAAACTGGTTCATTCGATATCATCTTCCAGCATCACCCAGGAGACCGTAGCCTCCTTTCTGAAAAGCGGACGTTATGAAAACCACCTGCGCCACATGCGTAAAACACTACAGACCAACTACCAACACTATGTTCAGGCCATCACCGAATACTTTCCCGAAGGCACCCAGATAAGCAGGCCGCAGGGCGGGCTTGCTCTCTGGATAGCGCTCGATAAAAAGATCAATACTACCCTGTTGTTTGACCGGGCCTTAAAACAACAGATCAGCATTGCTCCAGGCCGGATGTTCACGCTGCAGAACCAGTTTGAAAACTGCATGCGGCTTTCAATCGGCCTGCCCTGGTCTGAAGAAATACGACAAAAATTAAAATTGCTTGGCCTCATTGCAGCTGCCACACGACAACCGTAGAATCAAATCATTAACCTAAAAGTTAAATTAATCCGTGCCCTCATCGGTTTCGCAATTTTGGCAATATGACGCTCAAAAGCCCTCTGAAGAGCGGACTCAAGCAGCAACAAATAATCATACACCTATCCCAGATCAAACAATGTCGTTTCCGATTCCGGCCCCTTAAAATTAGCGGACCGGCGAGGTCACTTAAGGTGAATGATAAAGACGATTTGCCAGTCGTTATAAAACATTAACAACCATGAAAAAGCTTAAGAAAATTTCGATTTACAAACCCTGGCAAATTCCCGCTTAAAAAAATGGAGCACCTGGTTATTTCTTACAATGGCCTATCGATAAACTTTTATCAACTCGCCCTGGTCATAGCATTATTGCTTTTTGATAACCAGTCATAAAAGGGGCTGTTGCCAAAAAACAGCCCCTTTTAACTCCCCTGCCAACTTGAATTATTTACGACGGGCAATTGGTTTAGGAAATACCATATTCTTTTTAGCCCAATTGTGCCATAAACTGTCGAGGTTACGGACCTTATCAGGGTATTGTGATGCTAAATCGTTTATCTCTGTTCTATCGGTTGCCAAATTGTAAAGGTGCCAGGTACTATCCTTACTTACAGATACCAGCTTCCAATCGCCTAAACGGGCATAACGGGCACCAAAATGCTCGTTAAATAATTGCTCATGCCCAAGCGATTGCCTGCCGCTGAAGGTTGGTACCAAACTAATGCCGCTGCTTGGCGGAATAGTATGACCTTTGTAAACCGACGGATATTTTGCACCGGCCAGTTCAACAAAAGTGCTCATAAAGTCCATTACGTGGCCAATATGGTCATTAAATCCGCCTTTGTTAACAGTAATTCCTTTGGGCCAGAAAGCTATCATAGGCGTATGGGTACCACCTTCGTATGATTCCTCTTTCCAGTAACGATAAGGGGTATTGGCCACGTTAGCCCAGCGCGGCCCTATTGACGAATAGGTAGTTTCCGGGCCCGGCGGCGCTTGCTTTTTGGTAGCATAAACAATTGACCGTCCATCGCGGGTTTCGCTTGGACGATCAAAGCCGGGGCCATAATTAGCGCATATCTCTGCACTTGCCCCGTTATCTGATAATACAACAATGAGTGTATTATCCAGCTGACCGGTTTGCTTTAGTGCGGCGATGATCCTGCCTATACCCTGATCCATGCAATCAATCATGGCGGCGTGCACAGCCATAGCCCGTTCATCCCATTCTTTGTCGGGGTTGTTTTCCCAGGCCAGGTCATTATCGATACGCTCAGGAAGTTTAGTTGTTTTCGGATCGATAAGGCCCATTTTTACCATCTTGTTATAACGAGCTTTCCGGATAGCGTCCCAGCCCCCTTTGTAGGTATCCTTATATTTAGCTATATCTTCAGGTTTAGCCATCAGTGGCCAATGCGGCGCATTTTCGGCAACGTAAAGAAAAAATGGTTTATCAGACTTCGCATATCCTTTAATATAGGCTACTGCGGTGTCGTTTATGGCATCGGTATGATAGTAATTTTTTGGAACGGTTTTAATCGGCGTTGTGCCACTAACCAAACTAAATGGATCGAAAAAATCCACCACTCCCCAAATGGTACCGAAATACTTTTCAAAGCCACGGTTTGTAGGATACTGGCTTAGCGGAGAAAACTCGCCAAACTCCTTCTGATGGTTCATCCAGGCCAGCTGCTCTTGTTTGGTGGGCTGCCCATTAGTATTTGATACGTGCCATTTGCCCGACATGGCAGTATGATAGCCTGCTGCTTTTAGTACTTCGGCTAAAGTAACCGCGTTTTCGGTGATATGGCCCTGGTAGCCGGGCTCATCTTCGGCATCGGTCATTTTGCCTATACCTGCCTGGTGATTGTATAGCCCTGTAAGCAACGAAGCCCGCGTTGGACAACAACGCGATGTATTATAAAACTGCCTGTAGCGGATGCCATTACCTGCCAGGTAATCAATATTAGGCGTATGAATTTCGCCACCGTAACAGCTCAAATCCGAAAAGCCCATATCGTCGGCCAGGATGACCACAATATTCGGGCGTGGCGGTTTTGGTGTCGGTTTGTGCTGAACAGGCTTATCAAAACCCGCAAATACGGCTACTGCAGCTATAGCACTTAGCGTTACTACTATCTTAATTTGATATTTTTTAACAATCATAATCTCTCCTGTATTTCATAATTATACTAAAAACCATCGGGATCGTAGTAATGAACTACAACCCCGATAGATTCATCTGTTGCAATTAATAACCCGGATTTTGTACACAAAGCTTGTTTGCGTCAATTTCTGTTTGCGGAATCGGGAACAAAAGTTTAACGTTGGTTACATTGGTTGCTGATATTCCTCGCGCGGTAGCCAGTGAAAGGAATTTTCCCTGGCGAATCAGGTCTTCCCTACGTTTTCCTTCGCCCACAAATTCCCAGCCGCGTTCGCGTAAGATGGCATCACGAAAAGCGTCTTTCGTACCTGCATCGGTTAATGATAATTCAGGTATACCAGCGCGGGTACGAACCTGGTTTATCAGCGCAAAAGCATCGGCTGTTGGCCCATTCAATTCATTGAGGGCTTCAGCACGGGTAAGCAGGATATCGGCATAGCGGATAATGGGAACATCGGCTCCGCCGTTATTACCTACCTGGCTATTATCCCAGTATTTAAAACAACGGGCATTATCGTTCGGCAGCAGATCAACTGTTACGTTACTGTTGTTGATAAAAGACGTACAGATGGTGGCCAGGCGTTTATCAGCCGCTGCGTATGAACTTACAAATGCAGTCCGCAACCGGTAATTGGTAGCAAAGATTGACATGGTTGACTTATAGGTGTAATTAGGGAATTGCGGGCTGCTTTTATATCCTACCGGCAACGCACCACACTGGTACCAGTTACTGTAATTGGTTTCATTGCGGCAAGGCAGTACCAGCAGCATTTCCTTATTCTGTTCATTTTCGGTACGGTACATATCTGCGTAAACAGGGTAAAGAGCGTAATAGCCAAAGCTAATGATTGCCTGGCTTGCATCAGCTGCTTTTTGCCATTGTTTGGTATTGAGGTAAAATTTGGCCAAAATACCATTGGCATTACCCTTGTTCAAACGACCAAAACTCGCTTCCTTACCCGGATCAGGCAAATCAGCTAATGATTGAGTAATCTCTGTTTCGATAAACGTTTTAATATCCTGATCGCTTGCGCGGGCCAGGTCGCCGGGCTGCGTTGTAGATGTACGCAATGGTACCGGGCCAAAATAGCTGTATAAGAAAGCGTAAGCCTGTGCACGGAGCACACGGGCCTCGGCTTTATAAAGCTTTTTGGTAGCATCTGCAGTACTAACGTTGTCTATATTTTCAATCACGCCATTGGCATCCCTTATAGATGCGTAAGCCGGCCCCCAGATATCGGAAGCAAAAGTTGTAAGATTGGAAGTCCAGTTAAAGTTAATGATCTGCAATAGCTGTGCATTTTCAGCGCCGTCTGTATTATAGCCTACATCGGTACAATCCTCCGAATCATTGATCCAAAACCTTGAATTGGTTTGGTTTTGTTCATTAGCATAAGATGAATAAAGCAGCGAACGGATACCCGGTTCAGATGTTAAAACATTGCCGGGCGAAAATTCCGATTTGGGAGATACATCCAGCGCCTTTTGGCAAGATGATAAGTATAAGGCTGCAAATAAGGGGAGTATATATATAATTTTCTTTTTCATGATGGAGATTACTATGATGGCTTAGAATTGAGCATTAACACCGGCTGTAAATACCCGTGATAACGGATAGGTATTGTAATCAATACGCAGCACGTTGTCGCCTATGGCGTTAGCTGCCGGATCAGAACCGGTGTATTTGGTAATCGTGAACAGGTTTTGCCCTGTTATAAATACGTTAACATCCCTTACAAACTTCAGCTTAGAAACCGGAACTTTATAGTTTAACCTTACCGATTGCAGGCGCAGGTATGAGGCATCTTCTACCGTGCGGCTATTAACCTGAAGCTGCCCTTGTACGTCACCCGGCAGGAACGAAGGGTAAGCGTTAGTAGGATTAGTAGGTGTCCAGCGGTTCAGATAGGGCTCTGCCAGTTTGTTGCGGCGATAGTCTACGGGGTAGTAAGCGTCAACCAGGCTACTGTTTAACATTTTGCCGCCTTGCTGACCTTCTATAAAGATATCTAATGTTAAAGGCTTGTAGCTGATGCTGGCATTGAAACCATAATAAAAATCAGGCAACGATTTACCGATAACCACCCTGTCGTTGGTATTGATCACGCCATTGCCGTCCACATCATGATATTTCAGGTCGCCTGGCCTTACGCCCGCCTGCACTTTTGAAAAATCATCACCTTTTTGCCAAACGCCATCTACTATATAACCATAAAATGATCCCAGAGAATAACCCGGTTTAAGGATACCTACCTGGCCTATGTTACCCGGTCCGCTGCTGATGAACTGCGATACCGGCCCCAGGCTAAGCACGGTGTTTTTAAGTGTGGTAATATTACCGCCAAGATCGATCCTGAACGCATCGCCTTTTACGGCTGTACCTTTTAACGAGAACTCAAAGCCCCTGTTGCGCATACTGCCAACGTTACTTGTACGGGCAGCAAAGCCAGTACTTGGGGGCTGCGGCACATCGTATAAAAGATTATACGTTTTACGGTTATAATATTCGATGCTACCTGTTAAACGGGAATCAAACAAGGCGAAATCAACACCGGCATCCAACTGGCGGGCCGATTCCCATTGCAAATCGGGATTTGAACTGCGGGTAGGTTGCAGTGTAGAAACACGTGCGCCGTTGAATACAGCATCCCTACCGGCCGAATAAGTAGAATAATAAATATAATTGGCATTAGGCTGGTTACCGGTAACACCGTAACTGGCACGTAACTTCAGGTCGCTGATGGTTTTGTTATTTTTCAGGAAGCTTTCTTCATGAATACGCCAGGCTAAAGCTGCCGAAGGAAAATAACCAAACCGATTGTTTTGACCGAAACGGGCCGAACCATCAGCCCTGATAGATGCCGTTAACAAATACCTGTTTTTAAAGGAGTAATTTACACGGCCCAGGTATGAAATCAGGATGTTTTCCTGGCTTCCGTTGCTTACGCCATTTAATGTGTTGTTACCAGTACCCAGCCCATTATAAGTCAAATCAGGCAGTGCAAATGATTGTGAGTTGGCAACAAGTGTACTTGAAGTATAACGCTCGTAAGTAGCACCCGCAACAGCAGTGATCCGGTTATCAGGATTAAAATCCTTGTTGAAGTTCAGGGTTCCTTCGGCAAGGTAATACCCTCTTTTGCCATCCCTTACATCGGCGTAACCATTGTATGACGCCCCGGTGATGGTAGTAGGATCTATCCAGTAATTGCGCTGGGCATCATTTAAATCGGCCCCTACCCTAACTTTGGCAGACAGTGAAGGGATAAAGAAATATTCGGCATAAATGTTTCCGAAAGTACGGTAGGTATCACCTACACCATATTGCCCGTTAATAACGGCCAAAGGGTTATCCATGGGCGACATCAATGGCGAACGAAAATAGCTTCCATCGGTATTATATACCTGTGCAGTAGGGTCATAGTTTTGTGCCATGTAAAGTGCACTTCCGTTGTCGTTAAGCCCCACACCTGTGGCGTTGTAATTGTCGCGGGTATAGGAGGTTGTGAGGCTCATACCAACGGCATACTTGTGTGCCTCTGATGTTTCCAGGTTGATCCGGGCATCATAGCGGGAAGTACCTGATTTAAGCATGATACCTTCCTGGTTAAAATAACCTGCTGATATAAAATAGTGTGTATTATCACTCCCCCCACTAAAAGACACATCATGCGACTGAATCGACGCTTTTCTGAGCAGCAGTTTTTGCCAGTCGGTATTCGCATTAGTTCCTGTTACTTTGGTGGTACTCAGGTTGCCTTCATCAATTATCGAGTTTATTACCTGAGTATACTGGTCGCCGGTCATGTAACGCTGCAGGTTTGCTGCATTCTGTTCACCAAAGGTGCCGTTATAGGCAACTTTTAATTTCCCGGAAGTGCCGCGTTTTGTAGTAATGAGCACTACGCCGTTGGCACCACGTGAACCATATATAGCGGTTGCCGAAGCATCTTTTAAAATTTCGATCGAAGCAATATCAGATGGATTGAGTGAACTCAAAGCCGATCTGTTATTAGGGTTGCTTGTGGTACCGCCCGGACTTGCACCGCCAATAGCCACACCATCATTTGCCGGCAAACCATCTATCACGTATAGTGGATCATTGTTGCCGGTAATAGAGGTGATCCCCCTCACCTGTACGCTCATGGCCGAACCTGGTTCGCCGCTTTTTTGGTACACTTGTACGCCCGATGAACGGCCAAGCAAAGCCTGCTGTACGTTAAGATTAGTGGCCTTGGTTAAGTCGGATGCTTTAAGGGAAGTTACAGCTCCGGTAACATCACTTTTTCTGACGGTACCATAACCTACTACCTGTACCTCGTTCAATGCCCGACTGTCGTCCTCAAGCTTTACATCAATGCTACGCTGGTTTTTTATGGCTACCTCTTTGCTCAGGTAACCTACGTAAGAAAATACCAGGATCTGGTTACCCTCTGTAAGTTTAATACTGTAACGCCCCTGCGCATTAGTAACAGTTGCGGCGCCTCCGCCTTTTAAAGCAACTGTTACACCAATAAGCGACTCACCACTTTTGGCGGCGGTAACAATACCGGTAACTGTTTGCTGCGCATAAGCCCCGAAAGAGCTGATGAGCATGAACAGCAACAGTAGTTTCCGGGGCTTGTTTAAAAAAGTAAGAATTGTATTCATATGATTGGTTTTAAAAATTGAAAGCTCGATAAATAAGGATTAAAGTTTATATAGTCTATAGAAGTAGTATATTTTTATAATACATTCGCACCATAATGAAAACCCTGTATAGAGATTTCATTTAGTTGTTCAGGACGGCAATTTTAAGGTAAATTACAATGGCACATCAGCACGGATGTTTAAATAAGCAGCACAAACGTTCATTTAATGCGAACGGAATCCGCGATTTTCTTTTTCTTAACCAGTACCCTGAAAATTCTTTCAACTTTATGTCGGTATCACAATGAAGAGAACCTTTTACTATTGCCTGCTGGTTCTTCTTATACCGTTCTCTTCTGTTTTTGGCCAGGATTTCAGTTTCAGGAAGGTGTCGGCTGATAACGGCCTTTCGCATAATACCGTTTATACTATTTTACAGGATGCAAAAGGTTTTTTATGGTTCGGGACCAGAGAAGGGCTAAACCGATACGATGGTTATACGGTAAAAAACTACTTCATCAGCGGCAGCCGTCCCGGTTCATCAGCCAACCGCATCAGCTCCCTGCTTTATCTAAACAGTAATATATATATCGGCACAGACAACGGACTGTATCGCTATGACGAACAATTGGATAAGATTGATCTGCTACCATTAACTAAAATTCCGCTTTCGGTACAGGGAATTACAGCCGTTGGTTCATCTGTTTACATAGGCACAAATAATGGCTTTTACCAAATCAAAGATGAAAAAACCATTCGCTTACCTGTTGCAAGCGGCCAGTCAATCACCGCAGTAACCGCATTGGCAGGCAATCGCTTTCTACTGGCCGCCAGCGAACGATTATTTATTGCCGATAAGGCCGGGCGACACCTCAAAACGATAATTGCAGGCAGTACAGCCGGAGTAAAAGCTGATTTTACAATTTTCAATATTTGTCATGAAAAAAATAAAGACTGGCTATGCAGTAACCAGGGTTTGTTTATGCTTGATGAAAACAATTGGTCTTTATCAAAAATTAAGTTCACTGCTGATGAAAGTACAGAAAGTAACACAGTAAGAGCTATAAGCCGCTCTGTCGACAATAAGCTGATGATAGGCACAGAAAACGGCCTTTACGCATATGATGAAAAGCTTCAGCAATCGGTTAACTACGGACAATCATTTGATAACAATCCTAAAAAACTGAACGATAAGGCCATCTATTCGGCATTTACAGCTAAAGACGGTTCGGTATGGCTGGGCACTTATTTTGGCGGAGTAAATTATATTCCCTCGGTGAGTTATGGCTTTGGGAGCATCCTCGCAAGCGAACAAAGCGGCCATCTTAACGGCAAAGCCGTAAGCCAGCTAATGGAAGACAAACATCATCAGATCTGGATAGCTACGGAAGATGGCGGAATTTCTTTATATAATACTGCTAAGCAAACATTTACAAATATCAATGTCCGCTCCAGCCCATTTTTCCTGAATATCAATAATGTTCACGCTATTTATGATGACAGGGCCGGAAGCATTTGGGCAGGCACTTTCCTGGGGGGCTTACACAGGTTTAATCTCCAAACTCAAAAAACAACCATCTACACCAATCGCCCCGGCGATACCACCAGCCTGTGCAGCAATCAGGTGTATGCTGTATTAAGAGATTCAGTAGGTATTTTATGGATTGGTACACAGCACGGGTTAAATACTTTTGATTACCACACAAACCGCTTCAAACCATTTAAACCCGAACTGTTTACTAACGAATTTATTTATGATATAGCAGAGGGTAAGAGCGGTGAGCTTTGGTTTTGTACCCGTTGGGATGGCTTACTGCGATATGAACGAAAAACAGGTAAAATTACCCGTTACAAAGCTACCAGGCATAAAGGCGACCTGCCGGGCAACCAGGTTATCAGTATTTATAAAGATAGCAGGCAAACCCTTTGGTTTGGTACACTTGACGGGGGCGTTTGTGCCTACGATCCCGCAAATGATAATTTTAAAGTATTAAATACCGACAACGGACTGCCCAATAATAACGTTTACGGCATACTGGAAGATGACGATCACCAATATTGGTTCTCTACCAACCATGGCCTGTCATGCTACAATCCGCAAACCCATCAGTTTGTTAACTATGACAGCCGTTATGGGTTACCCAGTAACCAGTTTAATTTTAAATCTTTCCTTAAAAGCAGTGACGGTAACATGTACTTTGGCACAGTGCATGGCTTGTGTTATTTTAACCCGCAACTCATTAAGGCACAGCAGCCGCGCCGGGTCCCTTTAGTATTTACCGGCTTTCAACTATTCAATGATGTCCTTACCCCTGATGACAAAGGCCCCCTTCCCCGTCAGATAGATAACATGGAGGCTATTAATCTCGACTACGCTCAAAATATATTCGGAATTAGTTATGCAGCACTTAACTACAGCAATGTGCGTGCTGTTAACTATGCTTATTACCTGGAGGGCTTTGAGAAAAAATGGAATTTTGTTGGTAATAAAAGTATAGCTACATATACAAGCCTTCCGCCGGGCAAATACACATTTCACGTAATGGCGCTCGATGTGTCGGGCAAGGCTCTTGGCGAGCCACGAAGATTGGTTATTCATATAGCGCCGCCGTTTTATCGTACCACCTTCGCTTACCTTATATACCTTGCACTAATTTTGGCGGCTATTGTTCTTTACACAAGGTTTATTAGTTTTTTGAACGCCAAAGAACTGGAGATTCAACTGGAACGCCTCGAGAAAGAAAAAACAGCGGCACTCACCCAGCATAAGCTCAACTTTTTCACCTTCATATCGCATGAGTTTAAAACTCCGCTTACCCTGATCATCGCTTCGGCAGAAAAATTCATGGAGCGGCATAAAACCGGTAGCGGAAAAACTTCCGAATTATCAGTTATCAAAAACAATGCATCCCGTTTGTTTAACATGATACAGCAGCTCATGGAGTTCAGAACAATCGAAACTGAGCACACTGCTATCAAATTAAGCCGAAATGACTTCGTGAAATTTGTGAAACATACTACCGAAGCTTTTAATACACTATCTCATGATAAAGGCATTCAACTAAATGTAACGGCCAGCACTGATAATTACAACTGCTACTTTGATGCAGACAAGGTTGAAAAGATCATTTCCAATATACTGTCAAATGCCATTAAAAACACCGCCGAGGGGCAGATACATGTTGAATTGAGCTTTGAAACCACGGCTAACGGATCTGTAAACAGCACTATCCTGATAACAGATACCGGTAAGGGTATGACAGCAACCGAACTGGAAAACATTTTTTTGCCCTTTTATAAAAGCGCCGACAGTAATACCGGCAGCGGCGTAGGAATGGCGCTGGTTAAAAGTCTTGTAGCCTACCTTGGCGGGGAGGTAACTATTAGTAGCTACCCCGGAAAAGGCACCTGTGTAAAGCTGGTTTTGCCAATTGAAGAGTTGACGGGTTCAGATGTCTATGAAGTAAAAGTTGATGACCACGAACCGGCTTTGCCCCCAACAGTAGTTAACCAGAGCAACGGAACAATCCATACAATTTTGGTTGCAGAGGACAACAGGGAATTACTGGCTTTTTTGGCCGACCACCTGGGTAGTAACTACAAAGTTATTCAGGCCTCTAATGGCCAAATGGCTTTAAACAAATTATTAAAACAAATACCTGACCTGGTGATCAGCGATATCAGGATGCCCAGGATGGATGGTATTGAGCTTTGCCGCAAAATAAAAACCGACGAAACCTATAATCACATCCCCGTGATCCTGCTGTCGGATGCCACCCGCGAACATATTAAGATGGACGGGCTTGACGTTGGTGCCGACGCTTACCTTGCAAAGCCATTTAACCTGAAGGAGATGGACCTGATGATAGCCAACATGATCAAATCAAGGGTTAAGTTGCGGGAACAACTACTGGATATGAGCAAATTCGGACTGGATAAACTCCCCAGAAACAACAAAGACCAGGAGTTTTTGTCAAATCTTGGCGTGGTGCTGGAAGACTATTTTGCCGATCCTCAGTTTAGCGTGGAGCAAATGGCAAGCGAACTTCATATCAGTCGTACCCTGCTGCACCTCAATCTTAAAAAGATCCTTGATAAAAGTGCCAATCAGCTCCTGAACGATTATCGTTTGAAAAAAGCAGTCCTGATGCTCAAAAAATCATTACCCATTAATGAAGTTGCTTATTACTGCGGTTACAGTGATCCGAATTATTTTAGCCGGATCTTTAAAAAAACTTACGGCACAAGTCCTGGTTCGTTTCGCACCGAGCCGGAAAAATACCCGGAGATCTGTTAAGGATCCTTATTTCCGGCTGCCCGCTGCCATTTCAAGCCTAAGCGCATCGGCCAATGCCTTTGTCTTGGCAGGCATTGAAGCTGCAAGGTTATGTTGCTCGGCCGGATCGGTTTTCAAATTATATAACTGCGGATCTGCCTGCAAACCAGTGGGCACTTTTTTATTAGCGAGCCATGAGGGCGGTGCCTGCGTAACCGGGGCTATATATTTCCAGTTGCCTTGCCTGTAGCACATCGTAAAAGCCTCTTCTATCATTTCGGTACGTCCCTGCCTGGTGTTACCCAGCAATACCGGTGATAGATCACGGCTATCCGGAGCAGCAGAATTGATAACGGGTACAGCAGCTAAAGCCGACAGTGACCGAAAGAAATCAACCTGACTTATAAGGGCATCATTTACTCCCGGTTTAACTTTTCCTGGCCAGCTTACAATTAATGGCACCCGGGTACCGCCCTCGTAAGCACTATATTTTCCGCCCTTATAAATACCCGCCGCCTGGTGTTTACCAAGCTTTGATTCGGCATTGTCGGCGTAACCATCATCTATTACAGGGCCATTATCGCTTGTAAAAATAACCAGTGTATTGTTAATCAGGTTAAGTTTACGAAGTTGATCCATTACCTGCCCGGTAATCCAGTCCATCTCGGCAATATCATCGCCACGCGGCCCCATTTGGGTTGCTCCCACAAATTTTGCGTTAGACATACGGGGTACATGAACATTAGGCAGGGCAAAATACAGGAAGAATGGTTGGCTCCGGTTTGCCTCAATGAAATGCAATGCTTTTGCTGTGAGCACCTCTGAAAAATCCTCATCCTTCCAATAAGCACTATGACCACCACTCATGTAGCCTATACGGCTTACTCCATTTACAATAGTACCGCTATGCTGGGAATCAGCCTGCATTTTAAGCATTTCGGGATGCTGCAACCCAATAGGATCGTTACCTATAGGGTGATCATAACTTACCGATACAGGATCATTAAGATCAAGCTTTACCACATGATGGTCTTCTACAAAAACAGTTGGCACGCGGTCGGGAGTGGCCGGGATAATAAAGCTGTAGTTAAAGCCAATTTCCCGGGGGCCAGGACTAATACTATCGTTCCAGTTTGGATGGCCGGCTCCAAGGCCCAGGTGCCATTTGCCTATTGCTGCTGTAGTGTAGCCAGCCTGCTGCAGCATGCCCGGCATGGTTTGTTGCCCGGGGTTGATAATGAGCGGAGCATCGCCCGGCAGTATGGCTGCCTTATTGCGAAAAGCATAACTCCCGGTCAGGATGGCAAAGCGTGACGGGGTACAGGTTGAGGCCGAGCAGTGGCCATCCGTAAACCTGAGCCCTCCGGCAGCTAAGCGGTCTGTGTTTGGTGTTTTAACGCTGGTTGCGCCATAGCAACTCAAATCGCCATAACCAAGGTCATCAACGTAAATAAATACAATATTAGGCTTGGCAATAGTTTTTGTTTGCGCCGATGCATTTGCAATAGCAAGCAGGCAGCAAAGCATCATCAGCGTATATCTTCTTCTCATTTTATTAGTGTGTGGCAAGGTGCGTACGCTTACCTTTATTAACAATATTTATAAAATCGGTGTACCAAAGCGGATTAGCCGCACAATCGCCATTAGCATCAGGAATAAGCGATTTACAGGCAAAAATAGGGTTAACAAACCACACTGCAGTATTAGGCCCAACGTTAGCCGGGGCCGACTGGCTCAAATACCCATATGTAGCAAGCACCACACCATATTTTTGAAAGTACCTGTAATAAGTTTCCATTACATGCGGAGTAAACCATTTTCGTGTGCCAAACAACTCTGCCCACTCGGTGCTGCTTACTTTTTTTGTGTTAGCTATACTGTACCACTGGTAAAGGTGCAAGGTATCTGCATAGTGATATTTTTGCAAAAAGGCACGTCCGGCCGGATTATCCCCTATCGGTTCTGCCACATGCTGGTTATAAAGCCTGAACATGGAAAACTCCGGAACGATAATTGGTTTTAATGGCATAATGGACCGCACAAAGTCAAGTGCACCGGCAATCTGTAAGGTATCTGCAATATGGAGATGTACGGCCAAACCGGCAATATCATTATTTTCCTGCGCTAACTTGATGAGCCCGGTAACACCCGGCGTGTTTTGCTGCTTTGATTCAAATAAAGCAGGCAGCGAACCCACATAAATATCGGGTTTACGGTATTGCGGGTGTGCATTGTAAAACGGCAAGGCCACTTCCGTCAGCAGGCGCTCTGTAAATTTAACCAATGGCACATAACCTTCTTTATTCAGGTTAAGATCATCATTCTTTGTTTCGAGGTTAGGTTCGTTACCCAGCTTCAGGATATCGATATAGCCGCCCACGCGGGTAAGGATGGCTGTTACGGTAGCAAAGTATTTCTTTTCCTCTTCACTGCCCGGAGCGGGAATATTGAGGTTGTATTTTTTAAAATCCCAGCGAAAGCCAAACGCAACCTTATAACCAGCTTTTTTGGCTTCAATTACTTTTGCAAGGCCAATTTCGGTTGCAGGATCTTTTCGGCCGTTAATGTATTCAAAAATGTAAGGTGTTGTCCGGATCCATTCTACCGGTGTTTTTTTCAGGTAATTGATATCAATGATTTCGGGGTCATGATTGAAATTTGCACCTATCTCCTGCGCAACAGTATTTTGCCCCCAGGCAAGTGACAAGGCAGTAAAAACACACATTAGTTTTAACATAATTTTTTTCATAGTGCAGCATTATTTTTGATTAGCATAAAACACTTTAGCCCGCTTGTCATCAGGCACCAGCTTTCCGTTAACCCATTTAACAGGTACCACTGCCGCACGACAGGTTACCGGAAACCTGGTCCCCATAACACCACGTGGGTTAAAAAATGTAGTAGACCACCACTTTCCGTGTTTATCCTGAAAAATATTGTTGTGCCCCCCCTGTAATATGGCGGCATAACGGGGGCCATAAGGCCCGTATATATGGTCAGCCTCGGCTACAACTACATCATAACTATAGAGGGTTTTATCTTTTTTTTCATCCCTCAGATAAGAATATGATCCATCCGGGCGCACAACTGACCAAACTGTTTGCAGCAACTGGTATTTACCATCATGCCTACTTAAGTAAATTCCCTCAATGTACGGTTCGGGGTTGTAAGGCGTTTCCTGCAGCTTTCTGAATGGCTCGTCAACGTCGCTGAGATCGTTCTTCATCCTTGCTATATAATGATCATGCCCCAGCAGGTACACCTTGTCATCTGTATCCTCAAAAATACTAAGGTCAATATTAGGAAAGATGGCGTGTGCGTTGTTGCCTGGGATATTTTCATATGGGCCTTCGGGTTTTCCGCTTTTACTAACCAGTACAAAGGAGCCCATACCACCGTTAAGACAAGCGGTTATTACCCATTTCTTTTGATGTTTCAGATAGTGTATTTCAGGTGCCCATAATGCACGGTACATCGAATCGAGCGTATCACCGTTTACCGATTTAGTGCTTTTAGGAATTGACCGACCAGCCTTTTGCCAGGGTGCAGCATCTCTATCGAATGACCAAATCAATCCCAATGCTTCCCAGGTATGCATATCTTTTGACCTCCAAAGATAAATACCGTCGTTATAGTCCCAGCAATGCACCTTTCCACCATGAAACTGACGGCCCCCGGCAGCTGTTGTGCCGGTAAGATAATACCAGCCATCCGGCCCAAGAGTAATATAAGTATCGCGCAACCAGGTATCTAAAACAGGCTTCACAATTGAGGGGACCGTTAATGCAGGATTGCCTACCGGGGCAATTGGGTTGCTAAATTCAACAGTATAATTTTTTGGCGGTACCTGCGCAAATATCCAATTTGTACAAAAAGTAATCAGGAGGAAAAGAATACAACAAAATACGGGCAGCTTAATATTCATCTGTAGATTTTAAATCGGTTTATGTATGCAGGTACAGCAAATACATTTCATGCAATTTTAGCATGATGAGATTTCCGTTTTAAGGACAGATGTTAAACTTTACGGGATTATTGTTCACAACTAAGCAAATACACAAAATATTTCAAGGCAAGGCTATTACAGACTTCGACGTTTGCAGGTAGTTTTTAGAATGACCAGGTGATGCAACCCGGAAAACATACTGAATTTTTGCTGTTGGGTGGGTGTACCCTGGTTTTGCTTTCAATAATTTTAAATAAAAAAAGCGGAGCAGAAAATATGTTTTTCTACTCCGCTTACCGTAAGATTTTTTTTGGCCCACTCTTAAACAGCAGGACATTTTTTATTGCAAAAAACTTGGTTAAATATAATATTCTAACAATTATAATTCGGCAATAAGTTCAGATATACGGTTAGATATCCCCACTTCATTGTCATACCAGGCCACCACCTTTAATAGCTTTCCGATAACTTTGGTCATTGAGCCGTCAACAATAGAGGAATGTGTATTACCTAATATATCTGACGAAACCAAAGGTTCCAGGGTATATTGCATAATACCCTTCAGTGAAGTTTCTGCATACCGTTTCAATACCTCATTGACCTCTGCTGCCGAAACTTCTTTTTGTAAATTAATAGAGAGGTCAACAATTGAACCGTCAATAACCGGAACGCGGTAGGAATAACCATCCAGTTTACCTTTGAGATTAGGTAATACATCTCCAATAGCTTTGGCAGCCCCGGTTGTTGTAGGTATAATGTTATATGCTGCGGAACGGGCACGACGCAAATCCCGGTGAGGCGCATCCTGTAAGTTCTGATCAGCAGTGAATGCATGAACGGTAACCATATAGCCCGATTCAATACCATATTCCTTTTCAAGTACATGTAATACAGGGGCAATACTGCCGGTGGTACATGAAGCGGTTGAATAGATATGGTCATCACCGATCAGTTCATTATTTACGCCATGAACAATCGTCTTAACACCACCCGTTGCAGGAGCTGTGATCAACACCTTTTTGGCACCCGCCCTCAGATGCGCTTCTGCAGATTGCTTGTCGGTAAATCTTCCGGTCGATTCGATCACGCCGTCGATCTCCAATTCAGCCCATGGCAATTTCTCCGGATCCTTTTCGCTCAGTAATTTGATATGCCTTCCGTTTACAATGAGATGATCACCGTCTGAACCAACCTCCCCGCGGAAACGGCTATGCGCAGTATCATATTTTAACAAGTGCACAAGTGTCCCGATATCCGTTAGGTCATTAATAGCCACTACCTCTATATTTGCTTTATCCTGTAAAGCGCGCAGGGTCATTCTACCAATCCTGCCAAATCCATTAATCGCGATTTTCATATATTAAAAAATTATATTATAAAAAATTATGGCATAAGTTTTCCATTACGCTTGTGCTCATACCCAGCGTTTATAAAATATGCCGCTTTAATTAAATTGCGTTAGCCGTATCTTCTACCTCTCTGGCTAAAAGGCTTTCAATGCCTGAATCTCGAAGCGATGTTCGGAAAGCCCGCCGGTAATCAGATGGTGTTGTATTTAAGTGTCGTAAAAATACCCGCCGCATAGATACCAAGCCACCCAGGCCACATAACTCTGCTATTTGTTCAAGTGATACATCCGAATCTTCTAAATATTTTCTTGCAGCCTCAATTCTTAGTTTTTCAACAAATTTGGCTGGTGGCATCCCTGTTTCCCTGTGGAAAATCCGGGTAAAGTTGCGGGTGCTCATATTCAACTGGTTAGCGATCTGGTTCACTTCAAGTTTTTCACTCAGGTGCCCAACTATCCATTTTTGTGTTTTTTCACCAATGTGCTCCCGCTCATATATTGGTAACAGGCTGCCGAATTGCGATTGAAACCCTGGCCTGCTTAAATAAAAAACTAATTTACGTGCTACACTGATAGCGATATCCTTGTTGTAATCCTGTTCAACCAGGGCTAATGATAAGTCAATTCCTGACGATACCCCGGCCGATGTATAAACATGTCCATCTTTCGTAAAAAATGGGTTTGCATTAACTTTTACGTCCGGGTAAGTTTTACGTAGTCGCTCACTTGATTGCCAGTGTGTAGTTGCATTCCGGCCGCATAATATTCCGGCTTTTGCCAAAACAAAAGCTCCGCCGCAAATAGAAGCTATGCGGCGGGTATTATATTCGTTTCGCGTTGCTAACCAGTCATAAAACGGCTTTAAACCCGGTTGGCTTTCTTCTCTGGAATCATTGCCAGCTATGATCAGTGTATCAATGGGTCCCTGGATATCTGCTATGAATAATTCGCAGGTGATGCTCATGCCGGCGGCGCTATCTAATTTTTTTCCCGCCGTGGGGGCTGCTACCTTAACGTCATAACCACCCGGAATACCGCGGCTTTCCAGGTACTTGTCAGCGTTGATAAAAACATCCGCGGGACCCGAAAAATTGAGCAACATGCTGCTGGTCATGGCTACAATGATGATCGTTTTTTTGTCCGGGTGCTCGGCTTCCTGATTCATAATTCAAATTTACTGCATTTATCAGATGTCTCAAAGGACATAAATTATACAGTTTTGGCCATAAATAAATGTAAAATTACTATTCTACATCAATGTCAGAACAACTTTGTAGGCCGTCTTTTTCTCCCAGCATGCTATCAACCAGGCTATAAAGCTCAAGGTAAAAATATCGTTATTTGCCGCATTGTTAAGCAGACTAAAAACGGCGTCTCTATATGCCGTTTCAAAAGAGACATCAGGTTTTAACAGGTATTTTTCAACCAGCCTCAGAAACAACAGCACACGCTCTTCCGATGTTTTTAACAGATACTTCTTATACCGACGCCGGAAGCTGTTTAGTCGGGACATGGCAAGCTCTATACTGGAGAATTGTGCATGAACCAAAATTTCCATCAGGTTTTTTCGGATGGTCCATAACATGCCCATTTTCTTTTCATACCAGGCATCAGTACGCGTTAGTAAAGTTAGCTGCTTCAAACTTCCCCGGTCATTAATCAGGGCTAAAAACATCGTCAGGCATATTCGTACATCCTCTATATCTTCCGGCTTAGATCTATTGTTTGTTTTGGAGAGCGATTGCTGCAATAGCGAGATCGCATCGTTAGCCGAACCTGTAAAGAAAAGATTGAGTGCAGAAAGTAATTGATGACGTAAATAAAACAGTTCATGATAGCGGCTATCTGTTATCATTAAATCCATCATTTCCTTAAGGTAGGATGTACTTTGTGCAAACCCCTTGCGCCGCAAATGAAAGTTAGCAAAAAAATAAAGGATGGATATATGGTAAAAAAGATAGGACTGTTTTTTATATACCTGGCCCTGCATAAATTGATTTGTTCGGTAGATATAACGCTCTATCAATCCATAATTCTGCTGTATGGCCGCATACTCATTTGCAATGAACAGAATTTGGTAAATGGATTTATAAGTCATCAGATCCTGAACGGAAATTTTGTATTTCCTGATTGTAGCTACTATTAAGGCTGTCAGGTTAACGATTTTCCCTTTCAAATGTATTTCCTGCAGCTCCTGCCTCAAAAAAGCATAGGCTATATTGAGTTTAGCCTCGCGTTGCATAAGCAACTGGTTCTGCATGAAGCGCGAGGTCAGATCTTCAAAGTTTTCAGATCCCGGCAAATGGGCATACTGTAATTTCAGCAGCAAGAGCTCGTTTAATAAATTGAACTGCTCTAAATGTTCAGCCAGCTGTTCAGCTTTGTCCAAACATTTGAAAGCTATCCTGATCACATCATTTTCCAGCAAGAAACGCCCCACCACCACCAGGCGCAATGCATCGTATGTGTCCGAATGACTACTTTCAAAAGTTTTCTGTGATAAAAATAGCAGCAAGTTATCCTGCAGTCTTTTACGTAAAGCATGGTATGCATCATTATTTTTTCCCGAATTGTAAAGCTTATTTAAGCCATCGATATCGTCAGTTTCTATCAAATCAAACAACTGCAAATTTTTCACATCGCCCCTTTTGTTTTTTTGCTGTAAAAACTGTTTGAAAAGCTTTTTATCGTTATTTCTGAGTAAATTAATTAACTCTGAAAGAGAGTCCATATAGTTATTTTGGTATGTATAAAGATATTGATATTGTAAAATTATATCGTCAGTAATTTTCAAATTCAGGTTTTTATATATCTTTTTTGCAGCCGAGATTTGATTCCATATTAATTACTAAAACAAAAAAACATGGAACCGCTACAACACAAAACAGAAGAAAATTCACCTAATGTAAAATATAACGAAAGGGTCAGAAGCCCATTTAAGCCAACCGGCGCATTTATAGGGGCCTCCTGGTTTGCCTTGTTAACAGGAGTGGTGGGATATTGCATAGGCCTATGGAATGCAAGTATACAGCTGAATGAAAAAGGCTACTATTTTACCATTTTATTATTTGGCCTGTTCGCTGTTATCTCAGTACAAAAAAGCGTGAGAGACAAGTCTGAAGGCATTGCAGTTACCGACCTTTACTATGGCCTGAGTTGGTTTGCAACTATTGCAGCAATGGTTTTGCTAACAATTGGATTGTGGAATGCAGACCTTGCCCGGAGTGAGAAAGGATTTTATGCCATGGCATTCTGCCTGAGTATGTTTTCGGCCATTGCTGTACAAAAAAACACCCGCGACGCAAAGATGCTTGAGGATAAAGAGGTGTAACTTAGCGGTTACCTCCCCGCAGTGCCTTGCCTGGCAAGCCTGCGGGGTTTATTTACGTAAATACGTTATAAGAGCCGCTATCAGCTTAATGTTATCTATTACCTTGTTCAAAAACAATCCCGGCAGGGTCAATTTTCAAGGCAAGTTGTCAATAAAATTGACAACTTTTTATAGCGAGGATTGATCACACAACTCATGATTTACCATCTATATTTCAATAGATTAGCGTTCACAGGCTATCATCTAAAAGCTTGAACTTACCTTAAATAAACTATGCAAGAAGTTATATTACTTGTCGAGATAACCTGAGAGACCCCGATGGCTTTATAGTGGGATATTCTTTTTCATGATAAAGACAATACCTGTAGTACCACCGGTTCCCGAATAGGTTTCGGAGTACTCAAGTGTTTGAACGAGCTCAAATTTACTTTGAACCATAAAGTTTAAGATTGCAGCATATGATTTTTTACCTGTAAGCTTTTCAGAATATTCCTTTCCCATCTTTAATTGTTCGGGAGTATCACCAAAATCAACCTGCACCTTTAGTTTTTTCGATAATAATTTGCCTTCAACTTGAATGTAAGCATACGTACTCATCGCATTTCGCGCAATGATCGCACTACTATCAGGCTTTGTTTCCTGGGAAGATGCTTTCATTGAGAGTATAGTCAAAAGCAAAATGGGCAGTATAAGCTTCATGTTTTTATTTTTTAATTTATACCAGCAAGGCTATTTTGTGAACAAAATAATGCGATTGCTTAAAGATCGGATATTAAAGGGTCATTCAACGCTTTGTTCCTGAAAATAAGACAGCGTGTTCCGTAACATTTCAACTACGTTAATTTACTGATTTACAAAATTGAAATTATGCTTTAATAATACAATTTGATAATCTAATTCGCGCGGAACTACCTGGTCAATCATGCCGTAATATCCAGCCAAGTGCTTAATCACCTATTTTCTTAATAATTGGCTAACGTTAACCATACACAAAAATACACTCTTCTTAATTCGTTGTTTTCTTGATAATCAGGACCATACAGTAAATCCACTGCCGCGCATTTCAATCTGTAACAGGCATTATCCTTTGACGGCATAAACCAAATAAAGGGCCGCCAAAGGTTTACCATGCCAATCTTATTCAATCACAGAACTACTTTAGCGGCCTGCTCGGAAAATGCCCAAAGTGCCCCACCTTTAACCGGGTCAGACGCTTGTGGTGAAATAAAGGCCGCTGCAGGGTAACCTTTTAATTCATCTGTTCCGTCGGGCCCATAATATCCTCCTGGTATTACATCTGCAAACGTGGCTGCGTATAAGGCAGGTAATGCCCCCTGCCAGGCAGGCATCAGCTCACCAAATTTTGCAAGGGCCGCCTCATAGCTTATTTTATCCATATTCCGGGCAAGCGCGGTATTCGTTACCCCAGGATGAGCCCCAACAGAAATTACTTTGTCTCCCTGTTTATCAATCCTGCGTTGTAGTTCGATTACAAACTGGAGGTCTGCAAGTTTGCTGATCGCATATTCCCGAAAAGCGTCGTATCCTTTTTCTAACCTGAGATTATCAAAATCAACATCGGTTGCATACTTGTGTGCGCCGCTGCTTAAAGTAACCACTCTTGCGCTGTCCGATTTTACAAGCATTGGATACAACCGAACGGTCAGCGCAAAATTCGCCAAATAATTAACACCGAATTGCAGCTCAAAACCGTCCTTTGTTTTTGTTTGAGGCGGCACCATAACACCGGCATTGTTGATTAACACATCAAGATGATCATAGCTGCTCATGAATGCCTCCGTAAAAGAGCGAACACTGTCTAAGCTACTCAGATCTATGGGGATAAAGCCGAGCTTCCCGCTATTTACCAACTTGCTTCTTTCTATTTCGATAATTGCGCTCTTCGCTTTTTCCTCGTCCCTCGAAGCAACGATCACCTCGGCCCCGGCATTATAAAAGGTTTTTGCCATTTCAAAGCCGATGCCGCTATTTGCCCCCGTGATAATTACGATTTTTCCGGATTGATCAGCAATATTTTTACTTGTCCACATAACATATGATTTTGCGGCAAAGCTCTCTAATAACGACTGGCATTGGTTACCAAAATCAAAGCCATACCTACCCGGATCAATCAAATTTCCGGCGGAATTCTTTTGGACTCACGCCTTCGCGATTTTTAAAGAAGCGGGAGAAATGTTGAGGTTCATCAAAACCAAGGTACCATGCAACACCAGCGATCGTCAATTTATTTAGGCTAAGCAATGTCTTTGCCTCGGCTGCTACCCGGTTAGCGATCAATGCAGAGGTGGTATGGCCGGTTACCTCTTTTAAAACTTTGTTAAGATGATTAGGATGGAGGTTCAATTGCCTGGCAAAATGAGCAGGAGTACGCAGTTTTAACCGCCAGCGCTTTTTACCTTCAGGATCATCAGGAAACTGGCGCTCCAGCAACTCATCAAATAATGCCCTTATACGGGTAGAAGCGCTTTGTCCGGAATGCACATAACCACCCGCAGGTTGATTTTTTTGTGCTTCATGGATAATCTGAACTATAAGTGTTTTGAGGTAGTCACCCAGATATTCATATGCTCCGTTAATCTCCACCTCCAATTTTTGAAAAAATTGAAGAAAATTTTGATATTCATTTTCATCCAATGGGATAACAGCATTTTCAGATGCCCTGAAAGCAGGAAAATCATTTGGTGAGAAATTCGGTTTGAGAAAGTCTTCAGTAAATGCGCATACATAACCCGACTGCGCAGATCCTCCCGTTTCCCATTGATAAGGAAGCGCTGGATTGGTAAACACCAAAGCCGCATGTTCGATCTCAAAACTCTGATCAGCGTAATGAACGCAGCTTTTGCCCTTTACAATACTGATCTTGAAATAAGTGCGCTTGTCATAACGGGCCCCTTTGTGTTGTTCGCTGATCAACGTATCTAAACGGAAGAAGAGCAGCCCTCGATCAAACTGCGCTTCAGTTACCGCGCCTGGACGCAGCAATTTTTTTAATGTATCTAATGGCAATAGACCAGGCATATGCAAATTTAATTATACACAGGCTACCGGACAGTCATTCTTGTTGTCAATTCATTTTTTTGACATTAACCTATCAATTAACAAGCGCAAAAGTCATTTTATTTATGACAGATGAACAATCTGCCCGGAAGGTCTGATATCAGGGACACGGCGAAGCGTTATATAATATTCGAAAAAAGCTAATCATTATTGCTTTTTCAACCGGCTTATTTGTCGGTTTTCTTTCAAAGTTATACCAACGCAGTTTTTCCCTTCTTTGATAAACTCCAGTTCTATTGGCATCTCCATTATAAAAAATTTGCTTTGACTTTCGGGAATGATCTTAACCTTGCTGTGCCCCGGGGCTATGGCATATAGTTGCCCCGATTCTTTAACTATCAGCAAAGTAAACTGAGGATTTAAGTAATAGCTACCGGTGTATGATTGCAGATCAGTATCAGGCACCTCTGCAATTTCCTTCGTTACTGATTGGTCAAGCCCTTTGAATTTATAAACCCGGCCCACACTGTTAATGATCTCTTTAATAATACCATCATTATCCCCGTTAGTCATCACGACTACTCCATTGCCGCCTTTCATGCTACCATAGTACTGGCAGCGAAAACCCGATGTAACGCCTGCATGTTGAAAATAGACTGCACCGTTTAGGGTATCAACAAACACGCCCAAGCCGGTACGATCATTATGATATGGCTGCAGCATCAGCCTGGCGCTTTCCTGCGTCAGTACTTTAGCTGCCGCTCCCTCACAGGCCAGTTGTACTTCAATTATATATTTTGCCAAGTCGCCCGGGGTAGACCATAAACCTGCGGCGGCCAGCTCAGGATATGTCCGGTACCTGCCATATATTTCCTTTCCGTTAGCATAATGACCGGTGGCTATCTGATCAAATCCTGCTGGCTCCCCATACGTGCTATGTGTCATATCCAATGGCATTAGCACAGCCTTACGCATATAATCATCATAGGTTTGCCCGGTAATATCCATCACCGCCAGTTGTGAGATCAGCACGCCGCCGCCCGAGTAAACCATCTGCTTGCCCGGCTCTCTTTCTGCCTGTATTCGGGGCGTGTTTGCAGGTGGCCGGCCATTGAGTAGTTGAACTATATCCGGTAAGTTACTTCCCCGGTTATACCCGGGGAAACCCGGCACGTTAACACCCGCAGTGTGGCTTAGCAACTGCGCCATCGAAATCGTTTTTTCGCGGCTAATGCTGTCATACCGAAATTTCCAGCGCTGCAGGTAGCTATTGATATCGATGTACAGATCCAGTTTGTTTTCCTGCCGGAGTTTCATGATACCTACCGCATTGAGCGACTTGCTTACCGAGCCTGCCTGGAAAAGTGTTTGTTCTGTTACCGGTTTCCCTAAACTATCGCTGGTCGTACCATAACCTTTAACCCCGATAATTTTATAATTTTTGATGATGGCTATGCTTACACCAGGGACATGATAATAAGCCATCCTGTCCGTTAACAACATGGGAGGATTGCCTTTTATCCGGATATTACCCACCAGGTTCTTCTCAACTTCCGCAAGCTTATCATTTACAAACTGTCCATAAGCGGCACTGCCCGGTAATACAAGCAGTGCCAATATGCAAATTAATCTGTTCATTATTTCAGCTTAACAAAAGCGTCTTTTTCTTTTTGAACCAGGCCCGCTACTTTGTTACCGGCATCCCGGGTAAATTTAAGTGGCTCGCCTGTGGCATTAATAGTAAAACTATCCTTCCCTGTGGATGTAATAGGACTGTTGATATTTTCTGCTGATGACGATGCCCATAATTTGCCATACCTTGCTGCTATTTCAACAGAAACAATTTTCCCATTATTGTTTAACTGATATTTACCCAGGTAGTCCTCGTAATTCGCAGGACTAACCGTTTCTGTGGTTGATTTTTGCAGCTTTTTCCACACCGTACCATCGGGCATTTGTATTGCGCTTATTTTTTTACCGCCATCACGTACAAAAGTGATGGGTATACCCATTTCCTCAACCATAAAGTCATCTTTTGAGGCATGCTTAAGGTTTAGTTGCTGCCCCGATGTTAGATTGGTAGCTAATAATTTCCCATTAACCACCTCAAGTTCGTACTGCAAGGTGATGTTATTTTGTGAAGCTTCGTACCTCCCTGTGTATTCGCTAAGTGAATCTGCCTGGATTTTTTGCTGGGTTATTGATGGGTTTGCTTTTGCGTTTGTTGCCGAAAATAATACCCCAATTACAAATACCAATAGTGTGCTGATTAAATACTTTTTCATTTGCTGTTTTTGTTGATTATAGATTTATGACAAGCGGTTGATCAATCCGCTTTGCAGCAACAAAAGAAGTATTATGGCACTTACGCGTCTACTCAAATCGGGATTTGAGCATTGTTTTTTTGGCGGTTTATCTTTTTTTGAGGGATTGGCGTTTATTTACTGCGGGGCAGGATCTCCGTGTAGCCATTTTTGTAACGGATCTCGATTTTATCAATATCAGTTTTCCCGGCTTTAATACTTTTCACTGTGTATCCATCCGCAACAAACAGATTGCCGCTCACCGGATAAAGCTGTGATTTATCCCCCTTAGATGTAGTTAAAAAAGCATGATCGCCCTGAACTATAATCTGCTTATCGCCGTAATTGCCGGCAATTGACCGCATAGGTCCCGGGGCAAGGTAACGGGCATGCAGTTTAGCGCTGTCGGCAAAAACCTGCCACTTTTGTTGCTGAAAAACACTTGAGTCGCGGTTAACCTTCCGCCAAAGCCCATCCCCCGTCATCATAAGGCCGTTGACCTGTTTATTATGCCCCCGGTTAAATTTTATAGACCAGCCAAAGCCTTTAACCATAAAATTATCGCCATTTAAATACCAGAGCGGTTTTTCATACTGATCCCACGAAGCAGTAATCACCAGTGCACCTTTCATCTCCGTAACATCTACATAATTGGTTTGCTCCTTTACAGTTTTCTGATACCTGCCAGTGTATACTTGCAAAACGGGTTTAGGGTTTGTGCAGCCCACAGCAAACCACCCTGCAATAAAAACGCCTTTAAATAAACCCTTAAAACGATTCATGATTTACTTCGTTGTGTTCTGCAGTTGCAATATTGAACCGGTTATTTTGATAAGCACTGGGCGTAATTCCTGTGAACTGTTTAAAACACCTCTGAAAAGTTGCGATAGAATTAAAGCCGCAATCAAGGGCGATTGCTGCTATAGTATATTGACGCAGGCTATGATCGCCAAGCTTGTTCATGGCTTCCTGTATACGATATTCGTTTATAAAATCATTAAAGCTTTTACCTATATGCTGATTGAGCAAATTGGAAAGCTGTTTCTCGGATATGCCCAAACGCGCCGCCACTAAATCTACTTTCAGGGCCGGATTTAAGTACAGTTTTTCGCTTTCCATTAATGCTATAAGTCCTCGTTGATATTCGCCTGCATCGGTAGCCGCAAAATGAGATTTAGGTTGCGGCCTGTTATAGGCTATAACATCTTCGTTAGTCATTCTTTTTTGACGAATAAGGAGACGCATACCCAAATAATAAACCATTACTATTGCCGGTAAATACAAGTAAGGCTTATTCCAGGCAGGCAACGCGGTTATAGATACCGATATAAACAGAATGGCAATTAAAGCAAAAATGAGATAAAGGAAGGTGCGTAACCATTTAAGATCGTCGCGCCGGAAGGTATCTATCCCTTCATTTTTCGATGCACGCGCCACTATCGTATAACTAACTATACTATAAGCAAGTAAAGAAATAAGTACCGGCAAATCAAAAATAACGCTGTGTTGAAAAAGAAAATTCTGCACCCTATCATCAGCATAAAATGCTGTTACACGCGGGATAGACAGGATGCCGGTTTCGTATAATAAAAAAACAAATTGCGGACGGCAATCAAGTAATACAGGTAAAAAATGAAGGGTGCTTTTTAGCGTCAATTTTTTATTGCCCTGCACCAGGCTTCGCGTATAAAAATAGATCATCGGGCCCAACGCCATTTTCAATACAGGGATGCATGTACCCAGCATAGGAAAACGCCAAAACAGGTTTGAGGCAAAAAGCTCCATTGCAATGGTCGATTCGGCAATAATGAAGATAACCCCTGCTATCCATTTATAACTGTTAAAGTTTTTAGCATGATATAACAGAATAACCGACAGCAGTAACCCCTGCACAGCCAGCGAGATCAACAGTATATCGATTAAATTCAAGGCAATATTCATATCGCTAATGCCGGCCTGTTGGCAGGTTTGGGTTTTAAAAAACTAAACTAAGGAAAGATTTGCGTAGAAGGGCAATTTATATACACTTTAGCAACTAACATGAAAGATAGCCTGCTTAAGGCTCTTGCTTTAGGGGATTTGCCCCTTTTTCTTCAACTTACAAAACTTTATTAACCCCGCACACAAAACGAGTAACTATAAATTAATTCATTAACTATAAAATATACCGCAAGAAAGCGACTATTTTTTCAAACCCATACCTTAACCGGGTTTATAATGGGGCGATGTCACCTATTGTTCAATTATTTTGGCAATCCCCTTTAAAATGAGCAGTTTTGAGAGTTAAATATTTTTAATCAAACGCAGAAGCCTGTTAAAAACGGTTTGATAAAATTATCGGTGCAACCTTTCCGAACCTGATTCGGTAGCAATCCCTATGTTACCAGGAATTGGTGGGCCCACCATGATGATATTTCTTTTTAAACGGCTTCTGAGCGAAAATCATCGCGAAAAACCGGATTCGATCCATAAATGAATTTAAACCCAAGAAATACCATATCCAAAATGTTTACCCAATACAGTTTGATGAATTTAAAACCCGAATGGTTAATCAACAAAAAATCACTGCCAAAAGCAATTTGTATCCTATCATTTTTGGTGATTGCAGCACTTTCATCATGTGGCAACGGGAAAGACAAAAACAGCGACGGGCAAGCCGAACAGGTGCTTGATTATAAGGTACTTGAGCTTCAGCCAAGGCAGGCCACGTTAAATGTTGATTATCCTGCCAGCTTACAGGGACAGCAAAACATTGAGATCCGCCCGAAGGTTGACGGCTATGTTGAGAAGATCTATGTAGATGAAGGCGCGTCGGTTACCAAAGGGCAGTTGCTTTTTAAAATAAGCGCTCCGCAATATGAGCAGGATGTACGTACTGCCCAGGCAGGGATTAAAACCGCTGAGGCCGACCTGGCCCTGGCACGGATGCAGGTTAATAAGGTAAAACCCTTGGTACAGCAGGATATCATCAGTAGATACGAGCTGGAAACTGCCGAATACAATGAACAATCAAAAGCCGCAGCTTTAGCCCAGGCAAAAGCCGCACTTGTTAATGCACAGGTTAATTTGGGTTATACTACCATTACAAGCCCTGTTAATGGTGTAATAGGCTCATTGCCACATAAATTGGGAAGCCTTGTAAGCGCAAGCAATACCGAACCATTAACTACAGTTTACAATACAGCAAACGTATATGCCTATTTTGCCCTGAATGAAAAAGCGTTATTAGCCTTCACCCGCGATAGTTCTGATAAAACATCGCTTAGCGCCAAAATTGCAAAGTTGCCAAATGTATCATTGATATTGCCGGATAGCAGCATTTACGAACATACCGGCCGGGTTGAAACCATTAATGGCTTGATCAATACGGCTACAGGCGCTGCCAACATGCGTGCCGATTTTGTTAATCCGCGCGGCGTGATCAGGAGTGGAAGCAGTGCTACGGTGCGGATACCTAATGTTATTAAAAATGCTATCCTGGTACCGCAATCTGCCACGTACGAATTGCAGAACAAACGTTTTGTATATGTGGTTGACGCGCAAAAAAAGGTTAAAAACACCGCGATAGAGGTTATGAACAATACAGAGGGGCAGTTTTATGTAGCAACCGATGGTATCAAGGCAGGCGATGTGATCATATTGGAAAGCAGCGGCAATTTAAAAGATGGCACTGTAATAAAACCGGCTCCCGTTAGCGCGCAAAGCGTTTATGGCGATACAAAATAAACTCAAAAAATCTTATCCAAAAAACATAAAGCAATACCATGCTTAAAAAATTCATTGAGCGTCCTGTACTTTCAACCGTAATATCGGTGATCCTGGTTATACTCGGCGTACTTGGGCTTGCAACATTACCCGTATCACAATACCCGGATATTGCGCCGCCTACCGTACAGGTGCAGGCCTTTTACAGCGGTGCCAATGCCGACGTAGTGCTTAAAAGCGTGATCATTCCACTGGAAGAGCAGATCAACGGCGTAGAGAACATGACCTACATGACCTCATCGGCCAGTAATGACGGTTCAGCATCTATTACCGTATTTTTTAAAGTAGGCACCAACCCCGATCTGGCTGCGGTGAACGTGCAAAACCGCGTATCGCGGGCTACCAGCTTACTTCCTTTAGTTGTTACACAATCGGGCGTATCGGTATCAAAAAGTCAGAGCAGTGAGCTCATCATTTTTTCGTTATACAGCGAAAACAAGATCTATGATGAAACTTTTTTGCAAAACTATACCAAGATCAACCTTGTACCACAGATTCAGCGCGTAACCGGCGTAGGCCAGGCGCAAGTATTCGGTTCAAAAGATTATTCGATGCGGATTTGGCTTAAGCCGGATGTGATGTCGCGGTATAGTTTGGTACCTGATGATATTACGGAGGCACTTAATGAGCAGAACATTGAAGCCGCCCCCGGTAAATTTGGCGAAAACAGCCACGAGCCATTTCAATATGTTTTACGCTATAAAGGCCGCCTGCAAACGCCCAAAGAGTTTGGTGATATGATCATCAAATCGGTAGGGAACGGCGAGTTGTTACGCCTGAGCGATGTTGCCCGTGTTGAACTTGGCGCACTTGATTATTCGTTTGTTGAGCAAACCAACGGTTTGCCATCAGTAGGTGTGGCCATCAGTCAAACCGCCGGATCAAACGCTCATGATGTGATCAACGAGACCAAGAAAATAATTGACCAGGCTTCGCAAAAGTTCCCGGCCGGTGTCAAAATAGCCTACCTTGTTGATGCCAACGAGTTTTTGAACGCCTCGATAGAAAAAGTTATCAGCACCTTGATTGAGGCTTTTATATTGGTGTTTATTGTAGTGTTTGTTTTTCTGCAGGATTTCAGGTCCACATTGATCCCGGCTATCGCCGTACCGGTAGCTATTATAGGTACATTCTTTTTCCTTAACCTGTTTGGGTTTACCATCAACCTGCTTACGCTATTTGCATTGGTACTGGCTATTGGTATCGTAGTAGATGATGCCATTGTGGTTGTTGAGGCCGTGCACGCCAAACTTGATCAAGGCTATAAATCGGCGCGGAAAGCCTCTGTTGATGCGATGAACGAGATCTCCGGAGCCATCATTTCCATCACCCTTGTAATGTCAGCTGTGTTTTTGCCGGTTACATTCATATCAGGCTCTACCGGGGTATTTTATAAGCAATTTGGTATAACGCTTGCCGTGGCCATTATCTTATCTGCAGTAAATGCCTTAACGTTAAGTCCGGCCCTGTGCGCACTGTTTCTGAAACCGCATGAAAAAGGCCAGCCCAAGCACGGTTTTATTAACAGGTTTTATGTTGCGTTCAATACCTCGTTCGATGTGGTAAGCGGTAAATATCAAAAATCGGTAAGCTTTTTGGCACGCCGCAAATGGATCGTTATCGCCACTGTTGTGGTGTTTGCCGCCTTATTTGCGTTTTTGGTAAAAACTACCCCTTCCAGCTTTGTGCCTAATGAAGACCAGGGGACGATATTTGCCGCCATTAGCCTTCCGCCGGCATCGTCAATGGAGCGCACCGAAGCCGTCGCGACTAAAATAGACAGCATCGGCCGTACCTTCCCCGAAGTAGAAAACTCGCTTAAACTGGTAGGATTTAACTTTTTGGCAGGATCGGGCAGCGCATACGCTATGGTGATCCTGAAACTTAAAGATTGGGACCACCGCAAGCAAAAAAACCAAAGCCTTGAAAGTATCATCGGGCAGCTTTTTGCTAAAACCAGCGGACTGCGCGAGGCGAGCGTATTTTATTTTTCGCCTCCTACCCTACAGGGTTTTGGTAACAGCGATGGCTTTGAGTTTCAGTTACAGGATAAAGGCGGCCATACCATTAATGAAATTTTTAAAGTAAGCAACGATTTTCAGGCCGCGTTGCGCAAACGTAAAGAGATCCAAAACCTGAACTCATCGTTTAACCCTAACTTTCCGCAATACCAGGTTGATGTAAACGTGGCCAAATGTAAAGAAGCCGGTGTTAGCGTGAACTCCGTACTGGGTACCCTGCAAGGCTATTACGGAGGTTTGTACGCGTCAAACTTTAACCAGTTTGGCAAGCAATACCGCGTTATGGTTCAGGCCGATTATGATTACCGCACCAACCAAACCGGGCTCAGCAAAATATTTGTGCGCAACAAAGCCGGGGAAATGGCACCTATTACCTCTTTTGTTACTTTACGCAGGGTGTTTGGGCCGGAGTCTATTTCGCGCTTTAACCTGTTTACCGCCATATCGGTGTCAGGATCTCCTAACCCTGGCTACAGCACCGGCGACGCCATTAAAGCCATCCAGGAAACGGCAGTTCAAAACCTGCCTGCCGGTTACGACTATGAGTTTTCGGGCCTTACCCGCGAAGAATTAAGTACAGGCACACAATCGGCATATATATTCATCCTTTGCCTGGTGTTCGTTTACTTTTTACTGAGCGCCCAGTACGAAAGCTATATCCTTCCCTTTGCGGTGTTATTATCGCTGCCGGTTGGTTTGGCAGGCACTTATATATTTGCAAGGATCTTTGGCATTGGCAGCAATATCTATTTACAGATCTCGCTTATCATGCTCATCGGTTTATTGGCCAAAAACGCCATCCTGATCGTAGAGTTTGCGCTCGACAGGCGAAGGGCTGGTATGGAAATTATCCCCGCAGCCATTGCCGGAGCCGAAGCGCGTTTACGCCCTATCCTCATGACCTCCTTTGCCTTCATTTTTGGTATCATGCCTTTGATGTTTTCGACCGGGGCAGGTGCTAACGGTAACCGTTCCATTGGCGCTGGTGCTGTAGGCGGTATGTTTGTGGGCACCGTGTTCGGCGTGTTTGTGATACCGGTGTTGTTCATTATATTTCAGTTATTGCAGGAACGTGTAAGTCCGCTCAACAAGCGTTACGATGAAGACGATGACACGCCCGAAACTACGCCTGCACCCTAATTTACCTCTTACAATGAATAAAAAAGTCATAAGATATACCTGTTTGCCCGCCATATTGCTGTTTGCGTTATCGTCATGCCTGGTCAATAAAAAATACCGGCAGCCCGGCGTCAACACCAATAATTTATATCGCGACGTTACTACAAACGATAGCGCTACGATGGCGGTGATGCCCTGGCAAACACTTTTTACCGATACTACTTTAAAAGCATTGATACAGGAGGGCTTAAATAATAACCTCGACCTGAAAAATGCCATCCAACGTATTGCCGAAGCACAGGCCACCCTGCTGCAAAGCAAAGGTGCGTTACTGCCCAACGTAAGCGCAAATGCTTCGGTAACCCGTTCCAAGCAATCAACCGCTGGGCTTAACTTCCCTACCGGCATCGGGTTTAATACACTAACTACCACTTACCAAGCTGGCTTAACCACCTCATGGGAGGCAGACATCTGGGGTAAACTAACCAGCGCAAAACGGGCGGCCTTTGCAGGCTACCTGCAAACCGATGCTGCTAAACGTGCTGTACAAACCCAGCTCATAGCCGATATTGCCAATAATTACTTCCTACTACTGTCGCTTGATCAGCAACTGGAAATAACCAAAGAAACATTGGCAAACCGTATAAAAGATGTGGAGACCATGAAAAAGCTGAAAGAAGGCGCGGTGGTTACCGGTGCGGCTGTGGTGCAAAGCGAAGCCAACCGGTACGCAGCCGAGGTATCCATCCCTGATCTGAAACGCAGTATCCGCGAAACGGAGAACGCTTTGGATATTTTACTTGCCCGTGCGCCGGGGCCTGTAAACCGTACCAATCTTTCGGGCCAAAATATAACAGCACCATTGCAAACGGGCGTACCCTCACAACTGCTTGCCAACCGCCCGGATGTACAGCAAGGCGAATACGCTTTCAGGCTCGCATTTGAAAACACCAATGTGGCCCGGGGCTATTTTTATCCCCAGTTCACGATTACCGCTTCGGGTGGTTTTTCAAGCTTGCAGCTGAAGGACTTTTTTGATCATTCGGTATTTTACAATATTGTTGGTGGTTTAACTCAGCCCATATTTAACCAGGGCATTAACAAGGCGCGCCTGCGTACTGCACAGGCACAGCAACAAGAAGCGCTAAACAGTTTCCAGAAAACATTGCTGGTGGCAGGCCAGGAAGTATCCGATGCGCTTTATGCCCATCAAACCGCCGTTGAAAAGCAGGATGCGAGAGCAAAACAAATTGCTGCCCTACAAAAATCAGTTACGTATACGCAGCAGTTATTGCGCTTTAGTTCAGCTACAAATTACACCGATGTGCTTACTTCCGAACAAAATCTTTTATCAGCCCAATTAAGCGGAGTGAATGATAAGTTACAGGAATTACAGGCAATAGTTAACCTTTACCGGGCATTGGGCGGGGGCTGGCGATAGGGCGTTTTGCTGGTTTTGAAGGGTTGTAAACCTGGTAACCTATTACCTGAATTTTAAAGAGGACGCGGGATCAGGCTTCGTAATCAATAAGGTGAGCCTAATAGTAAGCGATACTTTAACACCCGTACCTCCTTATATGTCATAAACCAATGCCGCCGCGTGATTCCGGATACCCGGACCAAAACAAAATATTTATTTTTAGGTTTATGAATGGATTATGCATTTACAGGACAATGAGCAGTTAAACCAAGTGGTACAAAGTGCCCCGATTGGTATTTGTATACTTGACGCCGTTACTTTTGAAGCGGAATTGCTCAATGACAAATTTCTGGAGATCGCCGGCAAACCCAAGGAGGCCATCATCGGCAAATGGTACTGGGAACCCTTTGCCGAAGCACGTGCTACTTATGAATCTGTACTTAAAAATGTAGCCCAAACCGGCGAAGCATTTCATGCGAACGAGGCAGAACTCATGCTGATTCGTCATGGCGAGGAGGAAATGATCTTCGTAACCTTTGTTTATGCCCCGGTGTTGAATACCGCAGGCGAAGTAACCAAGATCGCAGTTTGGGTTTTCGAAAACACCAGGCAGGTGAAGGAGCGCAGGGCTATCATAGCAAGTGAGGAACGCCTCAGGGCCTTAATTACCGCCTCATCTGATGTGATTTACAGTCTGAGCGCAGACTGGGAAATTATGCGGGAACTGGACGGACGCGGCTTTCTGAAAGATACCCATAAGCCCATCAGTGGCTGGCGGACTCAGAACGTGCACCCGGATGATATGGAGATAGTCAACGCCACGATTGCTGAGGCCATCCTGAAAAAACAAATATTTCAACTGGAGCACAAGGTATTACGCGCTGACGGATCTCCCGGCTGGACATTTTCGCGGGCAGTCCCTATCCTGGACGAGCGCGGTGATATTGTAGAATGGTTAGGCACAGCCGCCGACATTACAGAACGTAAACGGATTGAAAACGCCCTGCGCGAAGCCAGGGAACAGGCCGACAAGCAAAAAAGGGTTTATGAAGCGATCACTTCGGGCACGCCCGACCTGATGTACGTTTGGGATCTTGATTATCGTTTCACCTATGTTAACAGTGCGCTGTTGGCGATGTGGGGAAAAACATGGGATACCGCGATAGGGAAAGGCCTCAGGGAAAATGGTTATGAGGAATGGCACGCCGCAATGCACGAACGCGAGATCGATGAGGTAAGGGCTACAAAAAAAGCCGTGCGTGGTGAAGTTGCTTTTCCTCATGCCACACTGGGTAAACGAACCTATGACTATATCTTAATTCCGGTACTTGATGAGGCAGGCGTAGTTGAAGCGGTAGCCGGCACTACGCGGGATATCACCGAACGTAAACTTTGGGAAGAAAAACTGGCACAGGCTTCGGAAGAATTGCAGGCGATCAATGAAGAGATGGTGGCCGTTAATGAAGAACAGGCGGCCTCTAACGAGGAACTGATTGTTACCAACGAAGAGCTAACGGCGGTGCAACAACGCCTGGAAACTACAAATCACGAGCTGGAGGCCAGTTCTTCGCGCCTGCGCATGGCTATCGAATCTACCCGGTTAGGCACCTGGGATTTTGATCCCCGGAGCGGGGCCCTCTACTGGTCAAAGGAATGCCACGAGATTTACGGTTTGCCGCTTGATCAAACCCCTACATTTGCTACATTTTCAGAACATATTTACCCGGCCGATCACGATTGGGTACAGCAGCAAATACAAGACGCAATTAGCCCGGAAAAAGGCGGGCATTATGAACTCAGCTTCCGGATCATCCGGTTTGGAGACCGTCAAATCCGTTGGATCAAGGTTCACGGCACCGTATACTTTGACCAGGGCGAGGCTGTGCGTTTCATTGGCACAGTGCTTGATATCACGGATATCAAAGCCGCCGAAGAGCAAAGCGCCAAGCTGGCGGCCATTATCCAGTCGTCAGACGATGCGATCATCAGTAAAACATTTGAAAGTAAGATCACCAGTTGGAACGCAGCAGCTGAACGCATTTTTGGCTATAAAGCTGAGGAGATGATTGGCGAAAGTATTTATAAACTCATACCCGAGGAACTGCATTTTGAGGAACCGCAGATCCTGGAACGTTTAGGGTCGGGCAAGCGCGTACAACATTTCGAAACAAAAAGACGCACCAAAGATGGGCGGCTGATCGACGTATCGCTTACGATCTCGCCGGTTAAAGATTCTCGGGGAAATATCATCGGGCTTTCCAAGATAGCCCGAGATATCACTGAAAAGAAATTGGACGAAAACCGCAAAAGTGATTTTATCGGGATGGTAAGCCACGAGCTTAAAACACCCCTTACTTCGCTCAGCGCTATCATCCAGGTAACCAACGCCAAACTGAAGACCAGCGGAGATAGTTTTTTGATTAACGCCATGGAAAAAGCCAATCAGCAGGTAAAACGGATGGCCACCATGATAAACGGCTTCCTGAATATTTCCAGGCTGGAATCTGGCAAGATCCATATCGAAAAACAGCCTTTCGATATCGGGACGCTGATAGCGGATATGATAGATGAAGCCAGCCTGACTGCCCGTACAGATCTCATCCGGTTTACTCGCTGCCCTTCTATAACGGTTAATGCCGACCGGGACAAGATCGGCTCTGTGATCTCCAATCTTATCAGCAATGCCATCAAATATTCACCAACGGCGGCATCTGTCGAAATTACCTGCGCCACCAGTGATGGACAGGTCATTGTCAGCGTAAGAGACGAAGGCATGGGGATCAAACCGGAAGACCTCGGTAAAATATTCGACAGGTACTACCGGGTGGAAGACACTCACACCCGCCATATTGCGGGTTTTGGTATCGGCCTGTACCTGAGCTCCGAGATCGTTCAGCGCCATGGCGGCAAAGTATGGGCAGAAAGCCAACCGGGCGTGGGCTCTACCTTCTATTTCAGCCTGCCGCTGGAAACCGATTAATTACCCGGATGTTATGGATATCGGGCGGATTAACTTTACTCCCAAATATGAACGGTTGATGCAACGCTACCTTAACGATTATCGGATAATTTCAAGTGGGGCACCTGCAGCTGGCCGGTAAAGATAGATGGGCAGTACAGTGACGAGGTCTTTAGTTTCACCTATAATAACAGATTTGCCCCTGAATTCATTATCCGTCCTGACCAAAGCAACGATCCTTCCGTTTCCAAAGAATGCCATTTTGTATTTTTCAATCGGATACATGTTAGTGATCTCTTTGCTTTCTTCCAGCTTTGGCCAAAAAGTATCGTTCTTTTCTTTGGTTCCGGAAAAAAAAGCCTGAGAATTTTCAACTTGTCGTTTATACAGCATATCTGCTATAGTATAAACGTCATGTGTTTCATTCGCTTTCCGGTACTGCTCAAAAACAGCCAGCGTTTCTTTTTGTAGCTTTTGCGTATCTTCCTTCTCCAGCAATACCCCATCGCTCCAGCCCTTTAATGTATACGGAACTTCGGCTTCAAATGTGCCTTTATATTCAGCATAAGGCAGGTTCGTCTGCGTGATATCCGGTGTTTCGAGGGTATACAAGGTTTTAAATGCCTCGGGATCCTGTTTACTATAATCTCCGATCTTCACTTTGATGTTCATTTTGCTTTTGTCGGTCAAAGCGGGTTCTGATTGATAATCGCCTTTCATAGCGGGATATAACCGGATGGTGATGGATTGCACGCCACTTTTCAAAATAAGATCAGACACCGGAAATACCGAACCGTTTATATCTCCTTCTTCTGTGTTGGTTAAGGCAGGCACATCGTTGATCAGGATTTGATAAGTACAGTGGTAGGCGCTGAAATCCAGAATAACCCTGGGGTTTTGATCATACATTTTTACCAGTTTATACATATTTTGCCATTCCTGTTTAATTTTTTCTTTGTTCAATGGCTTGTTATTTTGACTGCAGGATGTTGAGGCCATAGCCAGGAAAGAGGCTATAAAGATGATATATTTCATTTTATTTAGGTTAAGATTTACGTTTACCATGTAACAGGTTTTGCAGCTTCTGCGAGGTGTAACCACTTACCTTTTGATAACAGCCTGGGTTTGAAGTTTCATAAGTGGTTAGGATTTGCTGCCTAATTTGCCCAACAATGATAACGGGTATGTTTTTATCAGCCTTATTGAGCCGGGCCGCTGCAAGGATAAATGTATCGTTGTTAACCCAGGTTACTTCCTGTACACGTTGTGCGTAGCCGTAATAAGCTATCCGCTTCCATTCGCTATCCCGAACATAGCCTAATGAAATGTTCTGTTCCACATCTGAGCCGGTGGTTATGAATTTCCCATTCTTTTTATCGAGTAAAAGGTAGCTGTAAATATCAATTGTGTAGCAGCCATTGGGCGATGTACTTAATGCAGCTTTATAACCGGGGTAAAATGCTGTTTTGCTTTTTGCTTTTACAGAATTAATATTCTCAAATTTTTGAGCCTGTGCTGTTTGCTTGAAATCAGATAGCTTGAAATTGACGAATGTTTGTGTCCAGTTTTTGAGCGATCCGTTAAATGCGGTTTGATAGTTTATCAGGGATTGCGCATGAACGAACGATGGGAGGTTGAAAAGTAATAATAGCGTACAATATAAATAGCATTTGCTCATGGTTTCGGCTTGGTGTATCAACAACAAGCTTAGGCGAACATTGTTTACATTTGGTTATGCTATAATACCTGTAGGTTGTTCCGTTGCCTCACGCATTATTCTTTGATAATAAATTCAAAGACCGGGAGCTTTAGCAACAAGCATAACATACCCAACGCATGCTAATTTAATGGTATAGTTTCTACAGGCACATCCCAGTGCGCTATGACAAGTTCAAATCGTTGCTGTTCGGCTTTAAGATAGCTTTCCTGATCGGGAAAAAGTTGTTTTTTGTAAGGATCAACAATGCTGTAATCAAGTGCGAGGTGCTCTGTTTTAAATGTAAGGGTAACCTTAAAATCCCAGCGGGTATCCTCGCCGCTGTGCAACACCGGAGCTTCGGCTTTAATGCTCAGTACATCGCCTTTTTCCTGCAACTTTTTAAGCAGCCGGTAATGGTTCTTTTTCCAAAGCGCGATAAATTCTTCAGCATGCCCCCATTTTATTTTGTAATAATTTTCTATGGTTAATGGCTTATCCTGAGCCCATAAACCCGTACTGAAAAACAACAGTATTGCTAAAAGTCTAAGTCCTTTCATTTCCTGATTTTTTTAAACATATCGCCACTATCAGGCATATTGTAATAATGGGTGCCGGCTACCTGCGTTTTGGCTGGTGCCCATATGTGAAAATGCCACTTTATAAAAACTGCCTATTATATAATCGGCCAGCCTGATAGTATTGTTCCCTTCACCAAAATTGGTATCCGGATCACAAGAACTATTTGGATAGATCCTGAACCTGTCCGCAACCAGATCTGCCGGATCAAAATAGAAATGTAAATTCAAACCACAGTCACCGATATTCAAAGCCGGCCCCAATTGCGATACGTTTGGCTCAATCACGGTCAATTGCGCTCCCAGTGAGCCCATAACGTATTGAAGCTGATCAAGCTGCAGAAGATATTGCAGGCCATAAGTAAGCCGCGCGTTGCCGTAAAAGCTAACAGCCAGCGAACTTCCCGACATCTTTCTGATCAGCATTGAGGTTGGAGCATATAACGCCGATGGAACAAACCGCTTAAGATACCTTTCATTTTCAACACGGCTTTCACCAACCACTCTCAGGGCTGCCTGCCTCCGTGCGGGTGTTTCAAGTTCGGCAATGATCTCGATCTTATCAAATCCAGGATATTTTTTGACAGGGTTGCACAACATAGTTTATTTGAATTGCTTTATTTAAACTCAAACTATTTGCAGCTAATATAACAAATACACTATAAAATCTATAGATTTTATAGTGTATTTGTTTAAGCCAAATTTTACCTGGTGCTAAACCTGTTTCAATCAAGCTTTCAGGCTGGTTTCGCCTACTAAAATCTTTAAGATTTACCGTACCCGATATGTGCCAGTTGCTTTCCCATTTCCATGTAAGCTTCGTTTTCGGCCGGTGCCCAGGTGCCCAATCCGTCTACATAACGGTTGTACATGCAAAACGCCGCAGCTATTAAAACGGTATCGTGGATCTCCTTATCGGTTGCCCCAAGGTCGCGGGCGGCTTTAATATCTGTTTCCTTTACGTTTTTGCCGCTGCCCTGTACTTGGTGTGCAATATTTAATAACGCTCTTAGCTTGTCTGAAACATCGGTATTGGGTAAACCGGCTTTGATCTCATCAATCAATCCTACACCTGCATTCAAATGCGCCGCGGCTGCCGCAGCATGGGATGTATGGCAAAAGTGGCATTGGTTACGGTACGATACCGATGCCGCTATGATCTCACGCTCCCCGCTGGTAAGAGTTGATGGCCCGCGTAGCAACGTTTCTGCAAGTAAAAGTAAAGGCTGCGCAGTTGCAGGGCTGTAATTCAATAAACCCACAATGCCCGGTAATTCTTCGTTGAGTAATTTAATATGTGCCATAAATACTTATTTAAAGTGATTTTTGTTCATAAATCCGGAAAGTAAAATACAAACCGGATTTTATGTTTTTAGTACCGATAATGTTATTTTTTTAAGTTAAGTTCCTGGTATTTCTGCTGAAGAAATCGGTATCCGCTTGTCCTATATTCCGGAGTAGATACGGTAAAGTGGTCGCCGGGATAATAGGCAAACTCAAAACCAGCATCCTTCGTTTTCATTTCTTTTTCCAGCAATACAACTGCATAATTCAATAAAAAATTATCCTGATTGCCTACCGACACCCTGATCTTACCCTGCAGGTCATTTTTCAGTTGCTGCCAGTTTGTTTTCAGGTATAATGAGATATCATATTTTTTCCATTGCGCTACCGTGCCTGAATCAATTGAACCGCTGGCCTCATCGCAAAGTTCCCGGGGCTGTCCATCTGCTTTTTTTGCACTAAATACATAATTGAAGGAATGCATTTGCCCCCCGCGGTAAAGTACATGTTCCATGTTGTACATGGTCTTCATCATGATCCAGGGGAAGCGACCCGCAATAGTGCCTGCTACCCGCAGTGAACTATCCTTTGCATAAAACATATTATTGTCCTTATACAGATCAATCTCCTGAAAACTCCTGAAATCTACCGGATCGGGTGAACTCGACCAGCAAGCCGTAAATACTTTTGGGTAGTGTGTTTGCAGCCATAGTACTGTCCACCCGCCGCTGCTGTGCCCTGTAAGTAACCGGGCGGCATTGGTCCTGTAATTTTTTTCAACAAGGGGGATGAGCTCCGTTGTCAAAGCATCGCCCCAGGGGCCATTATTTTCACTGTTAGCGTAAACGCTATGGCCCCCCGGGCAACGGCCATCTAAATAAACCCTGATACAAGCGGTAGTATCTATTGGCAAACCTGGATCATTTTTGCCCGAGTAAGCGTGATAATCGCCCCCAAATCCAGATACCCAGTATAGCACCGGAAATTTCCTTAAAGGCTGATCATAATACTCTTTGGGTAGTATAACAGCAGCATTTACCGTAGCCGGTCTTTTATAGAAGGCAGTAAGCAACGCAGACGGAGCCTTCAATTCTTTAACAAATTGCGTTTCCGTAAAACTTTGCTCCCCTATCACCTTGGCGCAAACAACGTTAAATGTTTGCCGTGTATCTTTGCCGAACTTTACTACCATAGGGCCGTTGTACATATTACCCGGGCTATCGCCAATAGAGGCTCCTCCCCCATTTCTGTCCCAAACTACCTGTACATGGTAAGAGCCTCTTTCTATTTCCGACAGTGCAACCGGGTAAAAAACGGCCGCATCGTTAAATACTACTTTCTGGCCCGGCTTTACATCTTTTACCGAAATAAAAAAACAAGGAAACTTTTCCATTCCTATCATCCCGTCTTTAGGGCTGACAGCATCTTTAGAAAGATATAAAAACACCCTGCCTGTAAAACTTCCGGCAGATGCATTTGCAGTATAGCTGGCAGTTATTTGCTGACTTATGGCCTGCAACGAGCAGGCACATAAGCAACAAAGGACCATTATTTTATGAAACATTTTCATCCTGGTAAGTTTTATTGTTCGGTTACAGGTAATGGAAATTCGGGCCACACATCATCTCCCGGCCTATCTATCGGTAAAGTGTTCAACAAGCTATACCGGCGAAGATCGACCCAGCGGTGCCCCTCAAAAAACAACGAATAACGGCGCTGGTTAAGCATTTCTGTTATCAAGGCCGACTTAGTGACAGCACCCGCATAGACCCCAAGCCCATGTCCCTGCCTGATGATATTAATTGCTTTTACCCCCTCTGTAAAATTATCTGATTGAATATTTGCCTCGGCATAAATCAATATCAGCTCTTCATTACGAATAATTGCTATTGGCGCAGTACTTGAGGTATACACCCAAACATCACGGTTACCGGTGAGTCCGCTTAGCGACGCCGGATTAGCACGGAGCGCAGTTTTATTGATCCTGTCATCACCTGTGGCAATATTTGCTGCATAAGTTGGATGCGCAACCCTGACTTCGCCGGTTTGATTTTGAGGGATAAATACCGGGTTGAGCTGATCGCCAAGGCCTGTACCGAATATATGGTAAACGCCCGTATTAAAATCATTGCTTAATTTCAGGAATGACCCGTTCAGATCAGTGAGCGCAGTTTGCCAGTTGCCCTGGTAAACGCTAACCCTTGCAGCAAGCGCCCTGTTAAATTTAACTAAACCGGCGGCATCACTCAAAGTACCAAAACCAGCCAGCTGAAAGGAGATAGTAGCCCCGGTCAGATCTGTTTTTGCTGAATCCAGTAAAGATGTAATAGCTTTTAACCCATCAGCATAACCTACAAAAGGGCCAAGCTTAGCCGGATTTGCAACATCCACCCTTATCCCGTGCGAATAAGTGAGGTTAAGGTTAAGCAAAAGCTGGTAAGCCTTTATAGTACGTGCAAAACCTATATAACCTTTCTTTTGCTCATTGCTGATATGGGTAGAATTGTTTGCCGCTTCGGCAAGTATATTACAGTTTTTCACAACCCGGTACTTAGCCGCCCAGGGGATAGTAATATAAAAATTGCTTCCGCTAAGGGTTGCATCATTGGCGCCAAGCAAATCAAGAACGTACCGCGGTTCCGAAACAGATAAACGGTAAATCTCCCGACCGATAACGCTTACATCATCGAGGTAAAAATTAAGCGAGGTCCTCATACCCGATTCTGTACCGCTAACCAGGTTATTAAGTTCACTTTGGGTGGCATTTCGTGTCAGGTCTTCAACCGTAGCATTGTTGAGGTTGCCGTAATCTTTTTTGCATGCCGTAAACAGGAGGCCGAATGCAAGGGCCAGTGTGCCGTATAATTTGATATGTTGTTGCATAATGATTCCTTTTTTAAATTAAAAATTGAATGAAACGTGAAGCGCCGCGCGTTTGCTTGATGGATAAGGATCTATATCCACGCCCGATGAAAAACCTGTGCCAAAATTTGATACCTCTGGATCATATCCTTTGTATTTGGTGATAGTGAAGTAATTATTCAATGATGCACCAACATTGATGGATTTTACAAAAGTTCCGGGAAGTTTATTGAACGTATAATATAGCCCGATTTCGCGGAAACGCAGATATGTTGATGTTTCTACCGTTTGATGTGCATCAGACCCGATCTTCATCAACTGTGAAACCCCATATGGCACATGAGGAATGCTGCTCGGGTTATCATAAGTAGCACTGGTACCTCCAAATACGTTCTGAAGGCTGGTAACATTCACGTTTTGACCTCCTTTTTTCCAATGGATCAAAAAGCGAAGGCTCAATTTATTAAAAAAGGTAACTTCGTTATAGGTATTCATCTGAAATGTAGGCTCGGTGTCGCCTAACACGCCTATCCCCTTCCCGTTGAGGCCAACAATCTGTGTTGCTGACTTACCCTGTTCTATCTGGAATGTACCTAACAGTACACCACCGGTTGAACCTAATTGTACCGGCGGTACAGTTAGCTTAGTAATCTTAGAACGGTTAAACCAAAAGTTTACCGAAGTATTCCAAACTACATCTTTTAAAGCAACAGGTTTGGCATTTAGCCCAAGCTCGATACCGTGATTGGTCAGGTTACCGGCATTTGTCCATTGTTGCGCATAGCCTGACGATGCCGGCGGGGTAGTCAGCAGCAGGAAATCCCTGATATTTTTATGATAATAGGTCAGTTCAAAGCCTAAGCGTCCTTTTAATAAACTGAAATCAATACCTGTTTCAAGCTCGGTTTGCCTTTCAGGCTTAATTGCCGGGTCGCCTTCCTGTGTATTAACCAACAAACCCGGATAGCCACCAATATTTGATACGCCCATCGAAGTAAATTTACTACCATAGGCCGGAACGTTATTAGCCTGGCCGTAAGCTGCACGCAGTTTGATATTATCAAAAAGCCCCTGTTTGATAACGCCCAGATCAGTAAGGTTTACAGATAAGCCTGCTTTAGGATAAAAATAATATTTGGCTACATTGCCGTTATTGCTTGACCTATCCAGCCGCAAACCTCCGGTTAAGGTGATAGCATTAGCTATTAATGCTTCTTCTTGTAAAAAAAAGCCCTGGTTAAGGTATTTGGTGCGCAGTTGCGTGGCATTTAAAGCGCCTGCCTGGTCAACGTTTGACTGGCCTGCTATAACCTGCGTAGCTACATTAAGCAGGTTATTATAATCGCCTGTTTCGCGCGTTAAGCCGCCTGAAGTAGTAAGCGATAAATTTGACGATGCCGTAAATGTGTTTACCAGCGAAAGTATAAAGTTGGTACTTAAGTTTTTTGTGGAGCCTTGTACAGACATCCCTTTATTGATGGCTTCAAACTGTAAAATGCTCGGGAATAACGCGCTGGTTTGCAGGTTGTAAAAATCAATACCACCCCTGCCTATAAATTTGGTTACGCTGCTGTTGCTCTTTTGAAGCATAACATCCAGGTTGGCACCGGTGATGAACCTGTTCACCGATTCGTTATTCTGCATCAGCGCAATGGTTTGCAGCGGGTTGGATGCCGCAAAAGGATTGGCAGGATAATTTCCGTCTTTATCCGGGTGCAACTGGGCAAATCCCGGCGTTGAGGAAAGCGCAATCCCCGTGGTTACCCCTGCATTATCGTTACCAAACAATCCCCTGTCGGCAGATGAATTGATATAATTGGTGCTGATCCCTAATTTAATATTGTCTGAAACTTTGTGATCCAAATTCAACCTAACGCTGGTGTTTTTATAACCGGTGCGCTGAACCAGCCCGTTTTCATCTTTTTGGGCCACCGAAAAGTAAAACCCGGTTTTCTCGTTTCCACCGTTCATGGTTAGCACGGTATTTCTCAGGAATGGCGTATGATCATAAATTTCTTTTTCATAATCATAAATATGCCCTGCTGATTGCGCTGCCAGAAACTGGTTGGTTAGCGTAGCTGAGTCGCCGGGTAAGGTAGCGGCAGTTTGTGCTGTAAACTTTCTAACACCTAATAATTTTATCGGCCTTAAAAATCCCACATCCTGCGATAATGAAATATTTGTTTTGCCCTGCTTTCCCCTTTTGGTGTTGATGATCACTACCCCACCCGATGCTTTTGAACCGTAGATTGCAGCGGCGGAAGCGCCTTTCAATATCTCGATGCTTTCGATATCCTCTGCTCTCAGGTCGGCAATCCTGCTTGAGGGATTGTCCTGGTTGGATGTTGCACCGGTAGTGCCTGCAGATGTAACCGCATTTAAACCACCAGAAGTGGCCGTGTTATCCACAAAAACGCCATCTACAACATATAAAGGCTGTGTGTTGCCAAACACCGAAGTTACGCCACGCAGCTTTACCGAGATACCGCCACCCGGGGCACCCGAGTTAGCATTAATATAAGCGCCGGGAATTTTTCCCTCCAAAGCGGCGTCAAAAGTTTGTGCGGGTGCTGTACCGTTTAATGTTTTAGCATTGATCACCGCCACCGCATTGGCCAGGTTTTTTCTTTTAACAGTAGTAGCCAAACCGGTAACAACCACCTCGTCGAGGTTGGCAACGTCTCCGGCCAGTTTTACCTGGATGGTTGATAACCGCGATACGTCGATGGTTTGCGCCTTGTAACCTATGGCACTTACCGTTATTATCGCATTGTTTGGAATGCTAATCGTGAATTTGCCGTTTGCATCAGATACTGTAACCAATGCATTATTTTTCAGGGCTATTGTTGCTCCCTGCACCGGGCCGTTTTTTTCGGTAACTACAGTTCCCGTTAATGTTTTAGTTTGTGCAAAAAGCAGCACAGGCATGGCTAATAAAAAAAACATGCCTGCAATAAATAGTAATTTTTGTCTCATTGTTTTGGGTTTGGTTTGATACATCAGGATTTTAAATAAAAGGCGTTTACCAAGCTGTTCATATATTTTAAAACCAGCTTATTTTACAACGGGAACAAGGCCTCCGTAACCACCTTCAACAACTTGTTTCGCCCTTGGCGGGTATGATGCCAGGTCTGTTGGGGTGTTTGTAGCAAGCCCGTCAACATAGCGGTTAAACATGCAGAATGCCGCTGCTATAAGTACAGTGTCATGCACATCATTATCGGTTGCTCCTGCCGCCTTTGCTATTGCTATTTGATTGTCCGTTACAGATTTTCCGCCTTTTTGAACACTTGCGGCTACCGATAATAATGCTTTTAGCTTGTCAGAAATCCCGGCGTTTGCATAATCTCTGATCACATGGTTAACGAGATCATAATTTTCATCAAGATAGCAGGCTGCTATAGCACCATGCGAGTGCTGGCAATAAAAACAATTATTTAAATAGGAAACGTAGGTTCCAATCAATTCCCTTTCGGCCATAGTTAGCCCATTGTTTGAACGTAAAAGGGTATTGGCCAATTGACCCAGCGGACCGGCAATATCTGGCCTGTATGCCAGCAGCGAACGCATGCCCGGCAAATTTTGATCTAAGCTTATGTGCGGCATTTTTATAATGTTGATTAAGTATCACACCATAGGCAAGCTCTGAACTGTTATATTATACAGCAAGCCCCTTGATATGACGGGTAATAAATTCAGATTAAACTATCCGGTAAATATTTTTGCGATTACACAGTTGCAGGATATTTGCAACCATCAAAAGCAATGGCAAGCTGCGGGTTTGAATTAAACAGCTGCATCCGGCATCACATTGAGTTAATTCAACTGTATGCTAAGGCATTTCCGGAAAAAGTGGAGTTAAGAAAGAGATTTGGGTGGCTGCTCGGGGATTTCCAGCTTATGGCAGTTAAAACTGATCACAGGCTGTACCAGCCTTATGGCTAACATTTTAAATGGAGAAGTAAATTCAAATATTCCAAACACGAAGTGTACTCCGTCAACTACCTGTGCCTTGCCATAGGGCACATGTTCTTTTGCCGGAATCTTTAAATCACCTATATCTTCAGCGTGAATGATATTTTGGGATGACAGGCGGGTTGTTTTGTAATTTGGGACACACATGAGGTAAATTGCATTCCGGGTAACCCGCATTTTCACGTAATTATAAGCAGCATTGGCAAACTGAACCTGCCCGCTCACCTTCTGGTAATCAGACCATTCTGAAGCTATGGATATATTTACGGGGATCTTTACCTCAACCAGCTCATCTGTTTTGTAAAGGCCTTTACCAGTTTGTGCTGTAAAAAACTGATCTGCCTTATAATTCAAATAATTATAAACAATAAGCTGCCCTACCAAACTGAACAGGTAAATATGAAGTACTAATATAACGGCAACCTTTTTCAAAAGCTCAACTTATAATTGGGTGACTAAATTTGCCACATATAATCAAGTAATCAAAATTATTTTATCATTATAATTTAAGTTTGTTGAGGTTTATTTACGCCGGGCAATAGGTTTAGGAAATTCCATGGCCTTTTTCGTCCGGTTTACGTCATAGGCTATATCGGGGGCACTGACCTTATCGGGTTATTGTACCGCCAAATCGTTGATCTCTGTTTTATCAGCCGCCGGGTTATAGAGAAGCCATATTAAATCCTTAATCACACACCAACTTCCAACAGGTTAACCGGGCATAACAGGCACTAAAATGCTTATCCAATTTTAATAAAGGTACCTGGCAGCGTTACTCATTGGATGAAAAAATTACGCTTAGCATAAAATGAAAACAAATAAATTTCTTGCATAAACATAAATTTGCTTTATTTTAATTTAATTTGAAACTTAAATTATGAGACCTTCCGGTTCTGTTCAGGATTTTTGTTACATCCCTCATGGGAGTTGACGATGCTATTTTACTCAAGTACGATAATGTTAAAGCTACATTTTACACATTTGCCTATAAAAGGTTTATTCAGCTTGATACAACAGGATTTTCAACCTGTAGAGGGCTACTTTTTTAGGTAATTTAACCAATCGCTATGATCAGTTATAATTCTCTAAGCGATTCAGAGCTAACAAATCTGCTTAAGTCAGATGATTCGCTGGCGTTTGCAGAAATATATGACCGCTACTTTGGCCTATTATATGTACATGCATTTAACAGAGTAAGAGACAAAGAAGAAGCAAAAGACGTTGTACAGGAATTATTTACTTTTTTATGGGCAAATCATGCCACTATCGAGTTCAAAACCAACCTGTCAAACTATTTGTATACCGCCACCCGTAACAGAATATTAAACCTGATAGGGCGTAAACAGATCCATGAAAGATACCGTTTAAAATTACCTGAATACATCATTACCTCCGGATTAACCGACCATTTGGTAAGGGAACGTCAGTTAGCAGAAATAATTGAAAAAGAAGTTCAGGCATTACCTCCTAAAATGCGCGCCGTTTTTGAAATGAGCCGTAAATACCATATGACTTATAAGGAAATTGCAGAGCAACTGGATATTACAGAACAATCCGTTAGGAGCCATGTAAAAAATGCGCTTAAAATTTTGCGGGTTAAACTGGGGATAATAGCTTTTCTGGCTTTTATTTTATTAAATAAATAATTTTTTACCCCCCTGCCTGCCAAGCAATTTGTCTATATCCAATAAGACAATATCTAAGCAATTGAGCCAAAAATTTAATGTTCAGGATTTACTAAGTAAGTATCATGCCGGCACTATAACCGATGATGAACGCATTTTATTAGAAGAATGGTACATCAATTGGAAGCCAGAACGGCAAGATCTTTCTCATAGAGAAATTGAGCAAATGAAATCGAAAGTTTGGCAGTCGCTAAACGTTGATGTTAAACCCGCTGCACCGGCGCGGTTATGGCCGCGAATAGCAGCAGCGGCTTCCATTATATTTTGCATATCAATTGCAGGCTATTTTGTTGTAAATCCAAAGCATCCGCACCCGCAAATCGCTGCAAAAATTCATAAGCAAGATATTGCACCTGGGGGTAATAAAGCAATCCTGACATTAAACAATGGCCTGCGGATCAATTTGAACAGTCAGGTTAATGGAACAATTGCCAAACAAGGTAATGCTAAAGTTGTAAAAATGTCAAACGGGCAGCTGGCTTACGCTCCGGAAGCTGCGGATGCTTCATCTGTAGTTTATAATACCCTGAGCACACCACGCGGCGGCAAGTACGACCTTGTTTTATCTGATGGCACAAAAGTATGGCTCAACTCAGCGTCTTCCATTACTTATCCCACGGTTTTTAAAGGTAAAAACCGTACGGTGAATATCACTGGCGAAGTTTATTTTGAGATCATCCATAACGCCAAACAGCCCTTTATAGTAAATTTTAAAGGGAACACTGTTGAAGACATCGGTACTCAATTCAATATAAACGCTTATGATGACGAGCCGGTGATCAAAACCACAGTGGTAGAAGGTAGTATAAAATTATTAAAAGATTCAAAAAGTGTAACCCTCCACCCCGGACAACAAAGTATTACTTCTTTGTCCGGTAACGAAATAGAAGTGAGAGATGCCGATATTAATGAAGCAACCGCCTGGAAAAACGGCATGTTTAAATTTAAACAAGCTAAAATTGAAGAGGTTATGCGGCAGCTTTCGCGTTGGTACAACGTTGATATTTCATACCCTTTTGGTATTCCGAAGACTGTATTTTCAGGAGAGATGATCAAAGATGCAAATGCATCGCAGATATTAGATATGCTTACTTATTTCAAAGTAAATTATGAGATCGTGCAGCAAACCAACGGCACGGGGAAGAAAATTATAATCAAGCCTTAACCTAATCAACTAACCAATTACTTACAACTAAACCTAAAAACATGAAAAATTATTACGTCAAATGAACTAACCCGAAATCAGGGTTCTTAAAAGAGCGCAGAAGTGGGTCGAAGCACTTCTGCGGCAAAGTTTGAGTCAACCCTTCCGAATAAATCGGTAAAACAAATTGGAGTATTATCTTATGTGTTAACCCCAAACCTCACAAATGTAATGAATTTTACAAGTGTCTTGATAGCGGTATGCCCAAAAAAGGGCTCGTCAATCTACAAACTTATTATGGTTATGAAACTAACCACTCTCCTTTTGATAATTACATTATTACAGGCAAGCGCTAAAAGCTATGGTCAAAAAATCAGCTTAAGCGAAAAAAATGCCCCTTTAGAAAAGGTATTATCTCAGATTAAAAAACAATCAGGTTATGTTTTTCTGTACACAGACCAGGACCTCGTCAATACCTCAATTAGCGTTAACGTTAAAGAGGCCTCAATTGAAGAAACGCTAAACGCCTGTTTCAGGGATGCCCGCATAGGGTATAAGATTAACGGTAAAAACATCTTGCTGAGATCTATAGATTTAAAAACAGACGATTTACTGAACGGCCTGAAATTATCTATAAACATTAAAGGCAAGGTGTTGGACGAAACCGGAAAACCCCTGGCAGGTGCCAGCGTAAAACTTAAGGGCGGAAGCTTAGGAACGCAAACCGATGCAGAAGGCCGGTTTACTTTAAACAATGTTCCCGACGATGGGATCCTCCTTATCTCTTTTGTGGGATACGCATCACAGGAAGTACCTGCGAAAAAGAACCTGGACAATATACAATTAGCACCGCTTGCTTCAGATTTAAACCAGGTTGTTGTTGTTGGTTACGGAACTCAGAAAAAGGTTGTGGTATCCGGTGCGGTATCTGACGTAAAGGGTTCAGAACTCGCCAAGTCATCTTCCGTTAATCTTTCCAATTCCCTTGCCGGCCGCTTATCTGGTATAGTTGCTATACAATCCAGCGGTGAGCCTGGTGGTGATGGCTCTACTATCCGTATCCGTGGTATAAACTCCTTGTCGGGCGGCAATACGGATCCGTTGATCGTAATTGACGGAGTTCCGGGCCGGGCCGGCGGTATTGATAGGATAAACCCTAATGATGTAGAGAGTATTTCGATATTAAAAGATGCGTCCGCTGCAATATACGGTTCGCGGGCGGGTAACGGCGTAATCTTAGTTACCACCAAACAGGGAAAATCAGGCAAACCTCAATTTACCTATGATTTTTATTACGGCCTGCAGCGCCCCACCCGGACGCCTAAAATGGCTAATTCTCCGGAATATGCCGAAATCATGAATGAACTGCAGATTTTCAATTCGGGTTTAAATCAAAGCAATTGGAGTGATGCCTGGCAAGCTTTAAAAACCACAGGTTCGTACACCCGGCCGGATATTGACGGCACCATTAATGCAGCATTTTCGCCGGAGGCCATGCAGAAGTTTAAAGACGGGTCTGATCCACTCAGATACCCTAATACTGACTGGTTTGGCACAGTATTTCAAAATTGGTCGCCTCAGCAAAGACATAACCTGCAGGTTACGGGCGGCAATGAATATACCAAATACCTTGTTTCACTTGGCTATTTGAACCAGGATGGATTTTATAAAAATTCGGCCACCCGGTACAAACAGTATGATATGCGGATTAATGTTGAATCTAAAATCAGCAAGTATATTACTACCGGGTTAAGCGTTACGGGCCGGGAAGAGAACCCTAATTATCCAACAGTTAGTGCTGCCAACATCTTCAGGTTTATCATGCGCGGAAGACCAACCGACGTTGCTATCTGGCCTAACGGCTCGGCAGGACCGGATATTGAAAACGGGATTAACCCCGTAGTGGCTTCTACCAACCAAACCGGGTATGATAAAAACACAAAGGATTACCTGCAAACCACAGGCAAGTTAGAAATTAAGGTGCCCGGCGTGGAAGGGCTAAAGCTAACCGGTACGGCATCTCTGGATAAATATTGGGACCGTGAATCGGTATGGAGAACGCCATATCAGTTATACTCGTGGGATAAAACCACGCTTCAGGCTGATGGAAGCCCGCAATTGCAGGAAAAGAATTTTTACCCGGATCAGTTTCATACACCAAACCTATCAGAGAAAAATATCAATGAGCTTGACATAAACCTAACAGGCATGGTCAATTATGATAGAAACTTTAACGGGCATGCTATATCATTAATGGCGGGTGTACAACGTCAAACTTCAAATAGCAGCGGCTTTAACGCATTTAAGACCAATTTCATATCATCGCAAATTCCGCAATTGTCATTTGGCCAGGAGTTAGGACAGGCAAATGGAGTTAACGATGTTTTCAAAAGCGCCCGTTTAAGCTATTTCGGTTCGGCTAATTATAACTACAAAGAGAAATACATCGCGCAATTCCTGTGGAGGGTTGACGGCTCGTATATCTTTCCTCCCAGCCACCGATTCGGCTTCTTTCCGGGTGTTTCAGCGGCATGGCGCGTTTCAGAAGAAAACTTCTTTAAAAACAACATTCCGTTCGTAAACAATTTCAAGTTAAGGGCATCCTGGGGCCGAATGGGTGCTGAAGCATATTATGGAGGGGCACTTAAAGAATATCAATATTTAACTTTACTGGCTACCAGCAACAACATGTTTAACGGTCAACCTGTCAGCACTGTGTATGAAGGCACCGTTCCAAACTTTGATTTTACCTGGGAAGTAGCAAATAACACCGATATCGGGCTGGATGCCAGCTTCTTAAACAGCAGACTATCGGTAACATTCGATTATTTTTACAATCTGCGGTCAAATGTATTAGCGCCTAAAACAGGTTCAATACCAGGAAGCGCAGGTATCCCGGTGTATAATTTCCCTCCCGTAAATCTTGGCAGGCTAAAAAATACAGGTTATGATTTTAGTGTAACTTATAGTGACAGGGCCGGCGATTTTGGCTATAGCTTTGGCATAAACGGGGGCTATGCTAAAAATAAAGTGCTGTATTTTGATGAAACCCCTGGTGCACCAAACTGGCAACTTGCTACAGGTCACCCAACAGATGCATGGTTATTATATCAATATGACGGCGTTTTCAAAGATCAGGCTGAGATTGATGCAAATAAACTTGATTACAGCGGGCTGGGTATTTCAAATTCAAGTTTAAGGCCCGGCGACATGAAGTTTCAGGATGTAAACCACGATGGTAAAATTAATGGCGATGATAAAGTAAGGATGGACAAAAATGGTACGCCTACTTTTACGGGTGGTGTTAATATCAACCTGCAATACAAAGGCTTTGATCTGAGTGTGCTTGTTCAGGGGGCTACCGGTGGTTTGCAAAAGATAGGTTTAACCGAATCAGGAAGCATTGGTAACTACCTGGAATGGTCATATCAAAAACGCTGGAGTATAGATCACCCAAGCAGCGTTTATCCGCGGCTATCTGATTCCAACAGCGGCGCTACTTACTTTACTACCAGCGCATCAGATAACACTTACTATGTAATTAACAGCAATTACATTCGGATCAAGAACGTTGAATTAGGTTATACATTCCCAAAACAATGGATACAAAAACTGGGACTTAATTCTTTGAGGATTTATACCAACGGCATCAACCTCGCTACTTTCGATAAGATCAAAATATGGGATCCGGAATCCACCAATACCAACGGACAATATTATCCGCAGGCTAAGGTGATTAACATGGGTGTTAAAGTTACTTTTTAAGGGATTTCAGATAAATCATTATGAAAGGAATTGATATGAAAACGATAATTAAAAATAAAAATCTGTATATGCTTGTATTCATCATGCTTATGGGTACAGCTTGTAAAAAGGATTTTCTAAATGTAACACCTCCTAACCAGCTATCGGCCGATGTAGTTTGGAGCGATCCGGTATTAGCAGAGGCATACATGAACGATGCCTACAAGGGCTTGCTAAGTGGCGGGTTATCAGAACAAATGCTCGCTTCGGTATCTGATGAGGCCCTGTTTAACCACACCGGCCGGGGCATTGACATAGTTAATACAGGCAATGTTAGCCCTACTACTACCGGCTGGATTGATGACGCGTGGAACTGGGACAGAATGTACCTTTATATCAGGACCTGCAATACGGCCATCGATCGCCTGGTTAGTGGTAATAACAAAATTTCAGATCAGGCAAAAAAGGATCAATTTTTGGGCGAAGCATATTTTTTAAGGGCTTATTATTACCAACAATTATTACGTTTTTATGGTGGCATTCCCCTGATCACGAAGGTATATAACATTACCGACGACCTTAAGGTGAAGCGTAATACTTATGAAGAATGTGTAAACTTCATTATAAAAGACTGTGATGAAGCCAATAAGTTACTATCCGGTAAAACAATGGATCAGGGGCGCGGAACTGCACTCGCGGCGCTGGCTATCAAATCGAGGGTATTGCTTTACGCGGCAAGCGATTTGCACGACAAGGTGAAGCTTACAGCGAAAGTTAGCGGTATTCCTGACCAAACTTTGCCGGTATTATGTTATACAACAGGCAATCAGGCCGACAGGTACCGTTTAGCCCAGACTGCTGCTAAGGCAGTTATGGATGCTGATACCCGCGCAGGCTATAAACTTAATCTGTCAGCCCCGGCTTCAGCCGACCAGGGAACCATTAATTACGCAAGCATTGCCATGGGCGGAGGCAGTAAAGCTCCAAACATTGACCCTGCTGGCGCTTCGGAGATTATTTTTGCCAAGTATTTCCTCTTACCCAATTATGCAGTGACCCCTAACCTTTATAATGGCCCAAATGGCTATCATAACTGGGGCGGTAATTCACCCATTGGCCTTTTAGTTGATGATTATGACATGCAGGACGGTACGCCCTTCAGCTGGTCAAAACCGTCGGAAAAAGCAAATCCGTATCTGAACCGTGACCCTCGCTTTTATGCAACCGTTTTGTATGATGGTTCCGGCTGGAAACCTCGTGATAAAGTTTCGGGTAATGTTGATCCTGCTAATCAAATTCAAACCGGTACCTATGATTTGATGATTGATGGAAAATTAACCACATTTAACGGGTTGGATACCAGGAATAGTTCGCTGGAAAACTGGAATGGCACCTACACCGGCTATTACTATCATAAGTTTACCGATCCTGATCCTAATATCATAGATCAAAATATGCCTCAAACTATTCCGTGGCCATTTTTCAGGTACACAGAAGCCGTGTTGAATTATGTTGAAGCATCTATTGAACTTGGTGATACAGGCCCGGCAGTCACCTGGTTAAACAAGATCCGTTTCAGGGCAGGCATGCCTGCGGTTACGGCATCAGATCAAACAGGGCTCAGAACAATTTATCGCCACGAACGCCGGATAGAAATGGCTTACGAAGAACAACGCTATCATGACGTTCGCAGATGGTTGATAGCTAATGAAACTGTTGGCAGGAAGGTAACCATAGTAACCGTTGCAGGAAAATTCAAATCAGGCAAAACATTGGCTGCTCCATATCATTATGACTCATCGGTTTATGATTACACATATACCCCATCTGAGTATAATGTACTGGAAAACAGAGCGTGGAATAATGCCCTTTACTTTAGGCCAATTACCCGCGATGAGATAAATAAGAATAATTTGCTGGTACAAAACCCGGGATATTAAACCATCCCGATTGCCCCAACCAAACCGGGTAACGAGCCAACTGCTTCGCAGCACGTGCGGCAAAATTGTAATTATTAAAAAGGACCCTTTCTGCGGAAGGGTCCTTTTAAAAAACATGTAGTATCAGCTTACTTAGGTGCATTATTAAAAATCGTGCGCCAATCCACACAATTCGTATCTATCGATGCCATTTGCGTTTGTTGTTAGCAGCAACCGTGCAGGTATCTGCATGAGCTTCTAACAGTAAAACCAAAACACCAAATTGTTGAAAATTAAATATTTATGAAAAAATCAATACTACTTGCCTTGTTGCTTGTTGTTTTTGCAACGGCTTCAGCGCAAAATATCCCTTTGCTTAAAGGGTGGAAGTTTACCACTGGCGATTCACCCGAGTGGGCCAATCCTGCCTTTAATGATCAAAATTGGCAAGCCATCAATGTCCAAAAAAGCTGGGAAGCACAAGGCCATCAAAATTATGACGGTTTCGGTTGGTACCGCCTGCATGTTGTAATTCCTTCATCATTGAAAGCCAGTGCCTATTTGAAGGATAGCCTGCGAATTGAATTAGGCCATGCCGACGATGGTTATGCCGTTTACCTGAACGGACACCTGTTAAATCAAAATTTTAAAGGAGACAATATTCAAAAAGGGAGGTACGGCCCTTGTAAAGCATTACTTGCTACCCAAAACCCTGCTATTCTTTGGGATAAAGACAACGTTATAGCCGTCAGGATCTTTGACACCGGCGGAGATGGTGGTCTGTATGGCGAACCTAAGCAGTTTAACGCCGAAATGCTGGATGTTGTGGATTACGCCCGGATTAATACAGATGGTGATTTCGATTATAGCGATCAAAAAAGTTTGAGTAAAAGCGTAAAAGTTGAAACTAACAGCCAATATCAATACAAAGGAAAACTGTATTTTACAGTCACCGACCCGGCAACGGATAAATTAATTTATAGTAAGACCGACGATGCCGCCTTTGCCACCAAAAAGGCATTTGAGAAACGCTATGAACTTAAAGATCTGGCCCCAAAGTCCTATACACTAACTTATACGTTTATTGATGATCGTTCAGGAAAAAAACTGATCAAAACAGAACATGCGCCCTATATCTTAACGCCGGAAACAAGTAAAAAACCAAGGATCAACGGTGCCGATATTTATGGGCAACAACCAGGGCACCCATTTCTTTATAAAATACCGGCAACAGGCGTGAAACCGTTAAAATTTGAAGTTTCCGGCCTTCCACAGGGTTTAACGTTGGATAAAGCCACCGGGGTAATCACTGGCACAGTTACCAAACGGGCGGCTTATCCTGTTCAAATTAACGTAAGTAACTCTTTAGGTGTAGCCAGGAAAAAATTCATCATCAAAATAGGCGATGAAATTGGTTTAACACCCGCGTTAGGCTGGAACAGCTGGAATGCTTTTGGCCTGAGTGTAAATGACGCCCGGGTACGGGTTGCTGCAAAAAACATATCCGACAAATTGAGCGGACATGGCTGGTCATATGTAAACATTGATGATGGATGGGAAGCAGAAAAACGGGGAGACGACGGGGCGATTGTGCCCAATGAGAAGTTTCCGGACATGAAAGCTTTAAGCGATTACATTCATGGCTTAGGCTTAAAGTTTGGCATTTATTCGTCGCCCGGCCCCATGACCTGCGGCAGATACCTTGGCAGTTATCAGCACGAGGATCAGGACGCGCAAACCTATGCTAACTGGGGTGTAGACTATTTAAAATATGACTGGTGCTATTATGGCGATATAGCCCCTGCAAGCCCCACTATCGATGAGTATAAAAAGCCATACCAGGTAATGCGCGCATCATTGGATAAAACCAATCGGGATATTTTTTATAGCCTTTGCCAGTATGGTATGGGAGAAAGCTGGAATTGGGCAGGTGAAATTGGCGGCAATAGCTGGCGAACTACCGGAGACATTGTGGATACCTGGACAAGCATGAGCAGTATAGGCTTTAACCAACTGATGGCTTCCCCTCATGCGCGTCCCGGCCATTTTAATGATCCGGATATGCTGATAGTAGGCAAAGTTGGATGGGGCGACAATCAGCACAACACCCGCTTAACACCCGACGAGCAATATACCCATATTAGCTTGTGGAGCTTGCTGGCATCCCCGCTTTTAATAGGCTGCGACCTTGGCCAATTGGATAGGTTTACACTTAATTTGCTCACCAACGACGAAGTACTCGCTATTAACCAGGACATTCTGGGCAAACAAGCGGCACGTGTACTAACCAAAGACGATTATCTGATTTATGTAAAGGATTTGCATGATGGCAGCAAAGCAGTAGGTATTTTCAACATTTCAGATAACTACAAAAACATCACTGTCGATTTAAACAATCTTGGCCTGGGGCATTTTACTACGATAAGAGACGTTTGGCGTCAGAAAAACTTAGCACTAAACAACAAGGCCCTAAAAACCGGTATACCATCACACGCAGTAACATTGCTTAAACTAAGCAATTGATTTACATTTTTTTTAAGAAACTTCCGGTTAAAAACCGGAAGTTTCTTATCATCAGTGATTGATATCCGTTACTGGTACTTTACATCATGATCAACTTTCAGCGGAGTACTAATCAATTAATTTCAAGCTATTTAACTAATGAAAGATGAATTTTGTATAGAACCATTACCTTACAGCTAATTGCATTTTTAATGCTTTATAGGTTTGCAAACTAAAACCAAACCAGGGTCTGAAAGATCGCCTGCGGTCTTTGCCGAAAGCCCAACCTCTCTGATAATATCTCCGGAAAGAATAATTTTATTACCGCTAACAGTGATTCGCTTAGTTATATCAATAGGCGTATCACCTGCAAGGTCCTGTGCCCAAAACTTGTATCCGTGCCCAATGGCGTTAGGAAGAATGAAAGTCAATGACTGATAATCGCCAAATATGCCTATGGGCCTATCTAACCCTGGAATTTGTTGAACTACACTAACACGCCTGCTGATATAACTACGGTTTAATGCGCGGCCAATTGTAGCAATAGCAATGGCCCCATTGGGATATCTCGACGATAAAACAAATGGTTGATCCCCGGATTTCTCGACGATAACCGCAGGTGATAAACCACGGCTTATCCTGGCCGGGGCAGTAGCTTTCAAAGTATCGCCAACCTTAGCATCGCCCCAGGTGTCCCTGAACCCAACCACCCAGGTATCCTGCAACGCAATATTGTCTATATAAAAATCCTTTGATCCTACTTTAAACGGTATTGCTATACGATGCCAGCGTACTCCGCGAACCACTTCATCTACCCGTAATTTTATGTCCCTGCCAACAGGAGGAAATGCAAAATCACGCTTTCCATCCGGAAGATCACCTTTAAAAGGGTGCCGCATTACCCCTATTGCACACCCCAAACCGGCGGCAATGTATGGCTCATCTTCACAATTGATAATAGTATTTGTATTAAGTTTTGAGCCATATGAAACAAGATCAGCAATCCGTTGTATGGTAACCGGCTGAGCAATTACATTTTGAACATCATACGTTCTGTAAACATCGGCAAAGTTCAAAGACTCTTTGGTTATTGCATGTTCGATAGTTAAATGCGGTGCATAAGTTTTCCCTAACCGGGTTAACATTCCCCTCCACTCTGCGTTATGCTCCTGCCTTCCCCAGTCTACTTTCAAATAAGCAAAATCGGCTTTGTTGGCAGCTTGCATTCTTACCTTCCAGTAAGCTTCGGGGCTTAACTGGCTGATACCAGCCTCCTGTGCACTTATCCAGCCGCCGGCACCTTTCCAACCTGCTGCTTTTACGGCCTTAACAAATTTGCTAAGTCTTTCTTCCGCATTGCCTGTAAATGAAGGGAATCTGCTTTCATCCAATTCGTCTAAGCCGATGTATTTGCTTTTACCCGAATTTTCGGATTTCGGAATGTCCCACGAATCGTCCATAACAAAAATCAGGTCCTTCCTGATTTTTGGATAAAATTTTATCCATCCCTGATAAGTACTGTCGCCAAACAGGTTGCTTTCATTTAATGCCTGCCGCGTTGCTTCTGTAGAAGAGTAGCTGCATACATAACCCTGAATGTTCCAGGTGTTAAAATAATCGGTTGCTGCAGATGGCTTATCAGGAACCAGAGATTTCACTTTTTGTGCGTAGCTACATTCGTTAATACCAAACAACGAGAGAACTAAAAGTGGGATTACATTTTTGATTATCACTATTATAGAAATTTTATTTCGACTATGCTGGCAGGTGAAGTATATCATGAGCAAAATACAATTTCCGCACTATAATTTAAGCAGATCATTTGTATATTATACTATCAGATTAGCTTTATTCCAATTAACCCGCTAAAGTATCGCTATAATAAAAAGGTATATAAACAATAAAAAAATCAGAAACAGCCAAAAAGAAAAAGGCTGTATTGCTACAGCCTCTTATAACTCCGCCTCATAAGTATGATTAGCAATTACGCTTCGCAAACCAAATGTGAGGGTTGCCTTTTTCCTTTAGTTTACTATCCTTGCAGATGCATAATTATTACTCAAGGGTTTTAACCCCTTTTATAGTATTTGCAGCCGTGTCATGCAAGTCAAAAACAGTAACGTTATTTTCGCCTTTTTGCAGCCAGTTTGCAGGGCAATACAGATGAAACTGCGGGCCCGTGTTCCAATACCGGCCAAGGTTATGTCCGTTAACCCAAATCACACCTTTTTTAAAGTTACTCAGGTCCAGATAAGTATCTGCAACTGTTGTCAAATCAAATTTTCCTTTAAAAAATGTACCGTCATGAAAGCTTTTGGTATCATTGGTTTTAAGCTTAGTTATGAACTGATCATCCATAGGGAGTTTATAAATTTCCCAATTTGTAAGTGTCATACCTTCTAACGTAACCCTGTCCGTGATGCCTTTACGATCTATCATGTACTGCGCAAAATTGATGTGCCCCATGTTTTCTACCAGGATATCAAGCTGCGGGTCTTTTACATCCGAAGGCGGTATTTTAACTGTCCATTTGCCGCCATCACGATAAATGGTATCCACCAATTTACCATTGAGCAATACAAGGGCATAGTCATGTGGTTCGGTGATGGTAAGGGTTCCGCTTTTGCGGCCTACCAGCTTCGTTCTGTATAAAATAAAACCATAGTATTGGCCAAGTGCCTCCATAGGTACCGGCTGAGGTGATTTTACTGCTGCTGGCAATTCGTTCCAGATAGTGTTGACCGGTTTCATATCAAAAGCCGCAACTTCAGTCACAAGGGTTGGCTTTGGCACATTGGGGATCTTATATTTTACATATTTAGCAATGAGGTTGCGCAAGGCGTAGTATTTTGAAGTAGGCTCGCCACGCTCGTTAACAGGCGCATCATAATCATAGCTGGTAACATCGGGCTGAAACTGCGTAGGTGTAAATGCATTGGCACCGGCATTGAAGCCAAAATTAGTACCACCGTGTACTACATATAAATTAAACGATTTCTTATGCTCAAGCAAGTAAGTAACATCTTTTACAATACCTTCATTGCCTGGCTTTTGCCATTTCTCTTTCCAGTGGGTTAACCAGCCCGGGTAGCTTTCACTGCTAAAGGACGGCACGTTGGGGTTTTGTTTTGCAGCCTGCTCAAAATCCGCATCGCTTGAGCCGCTGTCCAGTCCTATAGCTGCGCCGTCAACACCGCCCGCTTCAAGCATAAACGCCGTTGGGCCATCGGCAGTGTAAAATGGTACATTGATGCCATTTTTTACCCAAAGCTCCTTTAATGCGTTAACATATTCCCGGTCATTAGCATAGCTGCCATACTCATTTTCTACCTGTACCATTATTATAGGGCCGCCATTGGTACATTGTAAACCTTTCACCTGTTCAGACAGCACACCCACAAACCGGGTAACTTCGGCCATATACCGGGGATCCATGCACCTTAGCTTAATATCCGGAATTGTTAACAGGTAAGGGGGCAAACCGCCAAAATCCCATTCGGCACAAACGTAAGGACCAGGGCGCAGTAATACCCACATGCCCTCTTCCTTACAAATACGTATAAATTCGGCGATATCCCTATTCTCTGTTTTAAAGTCGAACACGCCTTTTTCCTGCTCATGATAATTCCAGAAAATGTAGGCAGCAATAGTATTACATCCCATGGCCTTAGCCATTTGAATGCGATGACGCCAATACATTTTAGGTATCCTGGCGGGGTGCATTTCGCCGCTGATGATTTGAAAAGGTTTACCATCAAGCAAAAAGTCGTTTTTACCTAATGAGAATATGTGTTTTTGCTGAGCTTCAGCAATACCCGATGTTAAAATAACAAGAACAAACAGGAGTATCTTTTTCATTATAATGGGTATAGTTATAGATTGATCAGTATAATATAACCGGAAAGGCGGTAAACCCTTCCGGTTGGACCGGAGTGTTTACCAGCCCGGATTTTGTACCAGTTGTTTATTCAGGTCAACCTCATTTTGAGGGATTGGCCACAAGTAATCGCGGCTGGCATTGAACTGCCTTTTTTCAACAAGGATATGCTGTCCGTAATCTGCCCTTGATGAGTTGAAATAGTTAAGGATACCATAGGCATTACCAGGCATTACACTTTCTGCTGTTTTCCACCTGCGGATATCAAACAAGCGGTTATCTTCCATCGGGAATTCCACATGTCTTTCGCGCCTTACAGCAGCCCTTAGCTGGGCCTGCGTTGCGGCTTTGGCAGCTGTTAATGCAGGCATATTAACGCCGGTCCTTTGCCTTACTTTGTTGATGGCATCATAAACAGACTGATCTATTGTACCTGCTTCTATTTTAGCTTCGGCATAGTTCAGTAATACTTCGGCATAACGGATCAATACGATATCGTTATAAGAGTTAGCATCGTAATTGCCCGATATTACTGTTGGAATGTATTTTTTATAATAGTAACCGCTAAACGAAGCGTTATTTTTACCCAAAGCATCGATCGAGTTAGGGCTGGTTACATCTATAGTACTGCCGTTAACTACTGTACCTGGCACAACCACGGTAAGTTTAAGCCTTGGGTCGCGGTTATCAAATGGTTTTGCGGCATTATATAAAGGCGAATTATCGATAGTGTTACCGTCTGTACATTCATAATCATCAACCAGTTTTTGCAAAGGCACCACCTGCGACCAGCCACCGACAGTAGGCCCGCCAACCCATGTAGCCGTTCCGTTGGCATAGGTATTGGCAATATACTGGCCTGCAAGAATTATTTCCGGACTGTTTTTATTGGTACCGTTGAATAAGCTCAGGTAATCTCCGTCAATGCTATATTGAGTAAGGTCCATCACAGCTTTTGCAGCGGTTGCAGCTTCTGCGTATTGTGCATTATAAAGCAAAACGCGCGCTTTTAAAGCCAAAGCCGCGCCGCGGGTTATCCTTCCCTGGTCGGCAGTACCATAGCTAAGTGGCAAGTAATTAGCTACCGTATCTAACTCGGCAACTATAAACTTAGCTACATCTGCCTTGGGCGTTCTTGCAACATCAAACTCGCTGATAGCCTGTACGTGTGTAATTAGCGGCACATCGCCGTACATGCCTATCAACTGCTGGTAAGCGTAAGCCCTTAAAAAGCGCGATTCGCCAACAAGCCGTTTGTGCATATCATCGCTCATACCGGTTACTTTGTTAATGTTATCAAGCACGTTGTTGGCAGCCCCGATCATGGTATAAAAGTTTGACCAATAGTGACTGAAAACCCCGTTGCTGGCAGTTCCTGTACCATTGCCTGCGTATTGAATGTCATCAGGCCAGTTACTCCATGAATAACTATCATCAGTAGCGCACGATAAAAATATCCTATCGGTAAAATCACCAAGATACCGATAGATATTATTCACAGCTTGAACCGCGTTAGTTTCTGTTTTCCAATAAGTTGTACCCGACGATGCATCTAAAGGCTGTTTATCAAGCAGGTCTTTTTTACAGGCCGAAAAACCTGTAGCTACAACAGCCAGCATTAATATAATATGTTGAATCTTTTTCATCTCTGTTGCTTTAAAAATTTGCGTTTATACCAAAGGTGTAGGTTTTAACCTGCGGATAGTAGCGGTTATCATTTGGCGATTCAGGATCGATATCGCTTGGCAGGCTGCTGAAGGTGAACAGATTTTGTCCTGATACATAAAGCCTTAGTTTGGAAAGACCAAGTTTGCTTATCAACGATGGCTTAAATGTGTAACCTAACTGTGCACTTTTTACCCTTAAATAAGCGCCGCTCCTGATCCAGAATGAAGAAGCCTGGTAGTTTTGGGTTGATGTTGTTAACCGTGGATAAGTAGCATCGGTATTGGTTGGTGTCCAGCTGTCTTGCTGAGCAGCTTTGAAGTTACCATCGGTACTTGTTGGGGCCCTTTGCATAACCAGGGTACTTACATCAATTTTTCCGACACCCTGTAATAAAGTTGAAAAATCGAAACCTTTATAGCTTGCAGCTAAGTTAAAAGCGTAGGTATATCGCGGTATATCGCTGCCTAAGTAAACGCGGTCTTTTGAGTCAATTACGCCATCACCATTCTGATCTTTATACATCAGGTCGCCTGCGGCGGTACCTGCAGTTTGGGTAGCATGCCCGGCTACTTGCGCAGCAGACTGGAAAATGCCTTCAACCTTGTAACCATAATAAGAATGGAAAGGCATTCCGGTCATGAATCCGAATGTATTGTTGTTGTTATCGGTGGTTAAGTAGTCAGTGCCTTTTAGGTCGGTTATCTTGTTTTTCACATCTGAGATATTACCCCCTACCGAGTATTTAAAATCAGAACCGATAGTCCCTTTATAATTTACACTAAACTCATAGCCTTTATTGTTCATACTGCCTGCGTTTTGGTAAGAGGCGGTAAACCCTACAGTAGAAGGGATAGGCAGGGCGTATAAGATATTGCTGGTAGTTTTGTTGTAGTAATCAAAAGTAAAAGTCAGCTTGTTATCTAAAACACCTAAATCAAACCCAATATCGGCCATTTTGGTAGTTTCCCAGGTCAATCCATTGTTTACATAAACACTTTGGCTGGCAGCTGTATTCAGAGTGCCGCCAAAAGGATAGCTACTGTTGTAACTGAAAGTTGACTGGTATGGATAGTTAACCACCGCACTTGTTGTTGATAGTGGGTTATCATTACCTAACTTACCCCATGATCCTCTAAGTTTTAAATCCTGGATAGCCGAAAAATCTTTCATAAATTCTTCGCGGGCAATGTTCCAGCCGGCAGAAAATGAAGGAAACCAGCCGTAATTTGATCCTTTAGGGAAACGTGACGAACCATCCCGGCGGATATTAGCCTCGAACAAATACTTATCGTCAAATGAATAATTTAACCTTCCAAAATAAGATACGAGCAGATATTCGGTAGCGGTACCTGTGTTGGTAGAAGTACTGGCCGAGCCTGCATTGATCTCGGATAAATCATCATCAGGAATATCTTTTCTGAAAGCTGTAAGGTAATCATAGTTTTCGCTTAAGCGCGAAGCACCTGCTAAAACGCTCAGGTTATGTTTACCAAAGGTTTTCTTGTAATTGATCAAACCCTGGTAGTTTTGAAACCAATAACCGGTATACTCTTTAGTAATATCATTTTGCCCAACAGTCAGCGTGTTTTTGGTATCATACTGAATGTAATCAAAGGCTTTGTTATGAAGGCTATTGTAAGAGCTCTGGTAATTATCAGAAGCGGTACCGGTAAGGGTAAGCCCGTCAATAACCTGGTAATTTAATTTAAAGTTACCAATGAATAAGTTCTTTTTATAACTGTAAAGTCCGCCGTCATCCTGCAGCCTGAGCGGATTTTGCCCGCCGCGTAAGGTAGCCCAGGTTCCGTCGGTATACTGATTAACACTTAGAGGATTGGCGATAGCTGCCTGCCCGAACTGAAACCATGCAGATCCGGCTACGCCTTGTGGTTCCTGTTGCTTGGAGATATTAGCTGATATATCGGCGCTAAAATCCAAACGTTTGGTGATTTTGGTATCTGTGTTTAGCCTAACGGTAAGCCTGTCATAATTCATCTGTTTGATCAAACCGTCCTGATTGAAATAGTTGGTTGAAAAACGATAAGTATTTTTCTCGCCGCCACCCGCAACCGAAAGGCTATGCTCCTGCTGAAAGCCGCTGCCAGTAAGGATATCCTTAAGCCAGTAGTTATCAGGATACAAATTCAAGTCGCGGTTAGGATTGTTATATTCGGCAATTTGCGCATCTGAATAAACCGCGCCGGCACCCGAGTTGGTATACATCAGGTTGGCCAGGCGCATAAACTCCTGAGCGCCCACAAATTTGGAGATCCTTGTAGGGTTTTGCCATCCAAAATAATCTGAATAATTAACCGCTGCTTTTCCCGATGTACCACGTTTTGTAGTGATCAGTACCACACCATTAGCAGCCCTTACACCATAAATAGAAGATGCCGCAGCATCTTTTAACACCGAAACAGAGGCGATATCATTGGCGTCAACATTGTTGATATCGGTTTGTACACCATCAACCAATACGAGGGGGTTACTGTTGTTTAATGTTCCTATACCCCTGATACGTATAGTACCCTGATCTGCTCCCGGTTGCCCCTGGCTTTGGGTTACTGTAACACCCGATGCTGCACCCTGCAAAGCGGCCGACACCTGTCCTACCGGTTTCCAGTTAAGATCATTTCCGCTAACTGAAGATACTGACCCGGTAAGGTTTACCTTTTTTTGCGTGCCATAACCTACAACAACCACTTCATTGAGTTTGCCTAAATCAGGTACCAGTTTTACGCTCATCGGAGAACCAGAAGCCGGCAATTCAACAGTAGTAAAACCAATAAACGAAAATACAAGCACAGCACTGCTGTTTGGTGCCTCAATTTTAAACTTACCGTCGATATCAGTAACAGCCACAGCGGTGCCACCTTTTATTTTAACGGTTACGCCCGGCAACGGAAGACTTTTATCGTCGGTTACCTGCCCGGTAACTGTTACAGCTGCTTGTGTTACACGTAAAGTTTCATTGCCTGATTTTCCCTGCAGAATGATAGTTTTATCAATTACCTTATAACTTAACGCAAGGTTACGGAGGCACTCTTCAAGCGTTTCTGACAGCGAGGCACCGTTAAGTTTAACGGTAACCGTTTTATTATTTATGTCTTTAGAATCATAAAAAAACACGTAGCCGCTTTGCTTGCTGATATTGTCGAGCACGTTTATCAATGAGGTATTATGCTCATTAAGGTTTATTCTTTGACTAAAAGCTTTCGCGCTGCACTGAAGCAGGCCCGCTATTAAAAAAATGGTGGTCAGTTTCATAACCAGGATAATTTTTTTGGGTAGCCATTTTTGGGACATGGCAATAGAAAAAGCATTATAATTCATACTTTTGATTAGTTGGGTTAATACACGATTAGGTTCAATTATTCGTATTTCCGTAAAAGGAAGGGGTTAACTCAAATATTTCGTACCCTGATTGGCGTCGGGGTACGTTTTTAAATTAACTGCCTTTGATTGGGCCGCTAAGGCTTGTGGCGTAATTTTTTTTTCATTTTTTTAGTTTAGCTGGTTTTTAATTATTTGTTGGATATATCGTTCAGGGGGTGATAACTATTGTGCGGCCTTGTATGCGGTAATTGATCTTCTTAAAGCTTAGTAAATCAAGTATCTGAGACGCATTCACATTTCGTGAAACCCCTCCCGAAAATTGCCGTTCGGGCACTTTGCCTTCAAATTTCACATCTACATCATACCAGCGGCTAAACTGGCGCATAACTTCGTAGATACTGGCGTCGCGAAAATAAAAGAGACCGTTTTTCCAGGCCACAGCCTGTTCAGTATTTACTTTTACTACATCAAACTTATCAGCGTTTAACCGGGCCTGCTCGCCGGGTTTAATTATTTCGCTGGCACCGTTGTGGGATACTTTCACGCTTCCTTCCAGGAGTGTTGTGCTTACTGCACTTTCATCAGCATAGGAGTTTACATTAAAATGGGTTCCCAAAACTTCCACAACCTGTCCGTTTGAAACTACCCTGAAAGGCCTGCTCCTGTCATGGGCAACCTCAAAATATGCCTCACCGGTAAGTTCTACCCTTCTTTCATTGCCTTCAAATTGCACAGGAAATTTAAAAGTAGTTGCTGCATTCAACCACACCTTAGTTCCGTCGGATAAGGTAAATTGGTACTGCCCGCCGCGTGGGGTAACGGCAGTATTAAATAAAAGCGCTCCCGGTTGCCCGCCTTCGTGTTTCGGTGCATAAGCAACACTCCCATCGGCAGTTTTATTGATAGATGCCCCGGCGTCATTGGCTACCAGCCCATTTTTTGCACCCGAAAGCACAACCTTACTGCCATTTGATAGTGTAAGCGTTACCTTGTTGCTTCCCGGCACCAAATTAGCCGCCAAAGATTGAGGCATTGTTGTTTTATGCTTCTTTTTGTAATAATTGCCAAATTGATAAACCCCTACCACGAGGGCGATAGTTACAGATGCAGCGGCAACTATGAACTGCCTGCCAAACATCTTACGCACCTTGCCACCACTATTATTTGTGTAGGCTGTTAAACCGGCAATACTTTGTTGCTGATGATGCTTTAATATTTCATCATTAATTTCAGGCGACGGGCTCTCGGAACGGAATGAGAGATACCATGTTTCGACAATGGCTTTTTCCTGTTCAGAAACATTGCCTTCATTATATCGCTTTAATAAATCTTCAGCGTACTTTTTATCCATAAGCAGGGTAAATTCCTTTTGATCATGCTAATGACAAACAGGAAAGGGCTATGGAGTAGATGAATTATAAAAAAATTGAAAAAAAGTATGTGCTCAACTTCACCTTTAATATTTTAAGGGAATTTTGAACCTGTTTACGCACCGTAAGTACACTGATATCAAGTTCTTCGGCAATTTGTTGATGTGAGAGATATTGCTTGCGGCTCATTTCAAAAACCAATCGCATTTGCGGTGGTAATTTTTCAACTTCTGCTTCTATAAGTTCGGTAAGTTGCTTTAGCCTGATATTTTGATCTGCTTCTGCAGTTTTATTTTCTATGATCGACTGAAGAGAATCAAAGTAGTTGTATCGCTGTTTATTACGCCTGTAAACATTAATTACACGGTTACGTACCGCAGCGTAAAGATAGGCCGGTAAACTAACGTTGAACCGGATAGTTTCCCGGTTGTCCCATAAATAAGAAAAAAGTTCCTGTAATATATCCTGAACTTCATTATTATCCTCTAACCTTTGCAGTGCATGCCTGTAAAGTACAGCATAATACCGGGAGTGAATTTCTGTAAAAGCACCAACATCACCTTGTTGAAGCTTAGTCAGTAACTCGGCATCAGTAAGAGATCTAAAAACACTCATTAACAATTAAACAGGGGATTCAATCCTTCAATATTAAGGAATTATTTCTTAACATTAGTAATTTGTTAATATCATTGTGTCTTTTTAACAATTAATAACTTTAAATAAGTGCTTTTTTTCCAGGCACATCTATGACCAGGCACGTCAACCAATGTCCGTAAACCCAATGATACAAAGCGTATCCGCGCCCAAATTGAAACAAGCGCCCGGGCAATAATGAATAGCGTTAAACCAATGCTGATATTTTGCAAGTCAGCAATCTGTTAACCTCAGTAATCCCCCATAATTAAAAACTGCTTAGCCCCTACTACTATGCCTTTCTTCCCCTTCCTCAATATCCAGTTCACGCTCCTTAGCACGGATCAATTCATCAGTAAACTCCTGGTTACGGTGCATTAATTTAAACTCATTTCGCCTTACCCCAATAATTTCCAGCAGCATATCCGGGGTAGTTTCAGAACCCATTTTGAACAGACGACTTTCAGCAAGTTCGTTGCCCTATTGTACTGGCTATATGTTCATACCTTTCCATAATCTGGATGGTATAACCATCCGGATCAGGCAGATAATAAGTTAGTTTCCTCCTGCTTTTCCATAGCATTTGCAAGTGTTATCATCCGCCTATAACCGGGTCGGTAAAGCTATGCTTGCCGGTTTCTATACGTCCTGCATATTTGCGTATGTAATTATCATGACCACTTACTGCTATCCCGATATCATACCAATTGTGACTGGCTTGCAGGCTCATTATTTTGCTGGCTTTCTCTCCTGGCTTAAGTACTATTTTTTGAGCAGGCTGTTTATAAGCATGATCGGATACAGTAACCTGAAAAGTTTTTGCTTTATCTGAATTAGCCACTATAACCTCAAGTTGACCCGTTTTGCTATGAAGTACGTTTACGATAATTTCAGGATCGCCCCCGCCTCCTTCAAAATGCCTGAAAAACCCGTTTGGACCATTCAGGATCAATTGATACGCGCCATTTTCAAAACTATTTAAAGGCCACACATAGCTAATTTCATCGTTGGCTTTCACAGCAAAATCCCATACCCGCATTTGTTCCGCGCCTTTGCCGGCATCCTGATAAAGCCTGTGCGTGCAAACTGAAAAAGGTGCACCGCTTCCGGCCCCGCATTTCATTCCTATCTCAAAACCATTCCGGCTGCTGTTTAAATGGCCGTTAACCTGTAACTGATATGGCAGCGCGCAAGACTGTCTTTTGCCTTTTTCCTGTTGTGGGAAAGACTTAAACAATTGCGGGTTTGCATTCACAGCCTTAATATCCTGCTGGTTTAATTCGTTAAAATTGCTGGGCAGTTGTTTAAATTTGCTGTTATAGATATCCTGTATGGTTTTATTTCGGTTCAGCGGTGTAGGGTAAGTGATCTTTTCTCCATTATATGGCCTGAATACGGATGTTAAATCTCCGCATACCGTACGGCGCCAATCGCTGATGTTTGTTTCCTTAAGTTTTTTGCCGGATTTTTTATTCAAGAACGTCTCCAGGAATTGAAGGCACGAAGTATGATCAAAAACCTGCGAATTTACCCAGCCTCCGCGGCTCCAAGGCGAAGCGATCACCATGGGTACCCTGAAACCCAACCCGATAGAACTTTCCGGCCTGCGATGCCCTTCTTTTTCGCCCAATACGTCTATTTGTTCTTTGGTAACATGCTCAACGCGGGTATCTAAACCTGCCGAGCATTTACCTGTTTCGGGCTTTGCTGTATGCGGTGGTGCAAACGGGGCCACGTGATCAAAATATCCGTCATTCTCATCATAGTTAAGTATGAAGATCGTTTTCTTCCACACTTCGGGATTTTTAGTCAGGATATCCAATACTTCAGAAATATACCAGGCACCATACCAGGGCGAGCCAGGATGATCTGAAAAGTTAGACGGCGCTACCAGCCATGATACCGTCGGCAATTTATTACTGTTTACATCTTCTCTGAATTGGTGTAATATATCGCCTTTAGGTACCTTCACTTCGCGCTTGGTACCATTATCATCATAGGTAAGTGTCTCCAGTGTATGATAATCCGGATCATTGATATTGGTAACAAATGCCTTGTAGTGAATGCTTTTTTCAAAGCCTGATAATTTGTTAAATCTTTCTTCTGTGCATTCGGCTATATCTTTTTTTACGTTCTGCAATTCTGCTTTTTGCTCATCAAGCTTTTTCTTGTTCTCAGCAGTGTCCGGCAAGCCTTGCAACTCTTTGATGGATGTTTCAAGCTCAACCAATCTTTTAGGTAAATAATCGCGGTAAGCCTTATGCAGGCGCACGTTATATTGCTTAAAAAACTCCAGGTCATTATCGGTAAAGTTGGCCAGCCAGTCGTCTTCTTCGCCTTCAAATCCAACGCCCACGCTTAGCTCGTTCTGATACGCTTTCCAGGATACGCCGGCTTCTTCAAGGCGTTCAGGAAATGTTTTCCAGTTAAGGTCATGGTAATCTATTTCACTATTGTTAACCCTTGCATGCGAATTTTCGTTTTGCTCTTCGCGGATGGTACCCGACCAATAAAATGTACGGTTAGGACTTGTTCCTGTTAACGATGAGCAAAAGTTTTGGTCGCAAACGGTGAAAGCATCAGCAAGCGCATAATAAAATGGTATATCCCTCCTATCATAATAACCCATAGTGAGCGGCATATCGGCATATTCATGATTACCGGATCTTTTGTTTTCCAGCCAGCCGTCCATCTTTCCATGATTCCGCGCGTTTACCTGGTTATTCCACGAATGCGGCAGGGATTGCATCCAGGTAGCTTTGGTATTTTTAATATCCAGGTTAAACGGAATGTAGGTTTTCCCGGCTTTATTGGTTTGCAGCCAAACAAGGTTATTGTTAGGCAAATGCATAGCCCGGGGATCATCAAACCCACGAACACCCTGCAAGGTACCATAACAATGATCAAACGAGCGGTTTTCCTGCATCAGGAATACAATATGCTCGGCGTCAAGGTAGGTACTTCCTTTTTCGGCGTCAATTGCTAAAGCTTTTTTAATCGATTCGGGCATTAATGAAAATAGTCCTGCTGCACCTGTTAACAAAGTTGCTTTCTTGATGAATTCGCGGCGAGTATCGCTCATAGATATAATATTTATGGTTATTAATGTAGGCTGGACCTGTACTTAAAATAGCATTTAAAACTACTTCCTTATCTTTTGCTTTCAAAAATAATAAGAACATGTTAACTTAAATTTAACGCAGCATTTGTTTATTATCAATAAAGTATGTTTAGTTTTGCTAAACGAATTTGATTATGGGTATAAAAATTAAGATGGTTGTTTTTGACATGGCCGGTACCACGGTTAACGAAAACAACATAGTTTACAAAACTGTTCAAAAAGCCATTAACGAGGCTGGTTTTAACTGCACATTAGAAGAAGTTTTGGCCGAAGGGGCCGGAAAAGAAAAGTTACAGGCTATAAAAAGTGTATTAAAAACTTACGCCGGTAATACAGATGAAGACCTGGCAAGGCAAATCTATAGCAACTTTTCAACGCAGTTAACAGATGCTTATAAGAATAACCAATTGTTACCGCAACCTAATGCTACCGAACTATTTGCAGCCTTAAAAGAACGGAATATTTTACGTGTGTTGAACACCGGTTATAGCAGGCAGGTAGCCCAGTCAATAATTGACGCGTTAGGATGGCAGCAAGGCGCAGAATATGATGAGCTGGTTACCGCAACTGACGTAACCGGAGGTCGCCCCGAACCTGACATGATTATATTTGCGGCAGATAAATTTAAAATTACGGTAGCTGAAAGCATAAAAGTTGGTGATTCGGCAATAGATATTGAAGAAGGCAAAAATGCCGGTTGTGCACTGAGTATCGGTATCACTACAGGAGCACATACAATCAGTCAGCTGCAAGCCGCTGATCCGGATTATGTGATCAATAATCTGATGGAGCTTTTACCTATTATTGATCGTTATTAAGATAAGCCGCCAAATGGCTAAATCTGCTTTAAGTACAAAAGCCGGGGATTTGATATCCCCGGCTTTTGCATTATATAAATAAGATAAACAGACTAACTTTTACTATGGTAAAAATGGTTACTAAAGTACCATCTCAAGCCCGCAAATGTTGAACATCCTTTTTTGGGTATGCACATTTACCTCAAAGCCAGGATTGTTATAGCCTATAACAGGATATGATATTTATAGTTGTTATTCTGTGGTATCGTCAATAGCATAAGTTATTGCCTGTTCTAAGATATTTATAGCTTCATCAAGTTCTTCAATTGAACTGATCAGCGGCGGATAAAGGCATATCACATTACCATCAGATACTTTCAGGCTCAGGCCAAGCTCAAGACATTTGTAAAGTATTTTATCTGCCGATCGGGTATCCTTCTCTTTAGTTTTTCTGTCCTTTACCAGCTCCACACCCCACAAAAGCCCTTTGCCACGCACGTCACCAATAATACTGATACGCTGTTTCAAATCCAGCAAGCGTTTTTCCATAAATCCGGCTGCCTTAGCTACATGACCCAACGTATTATTGGCCTCCATATAATCTATTGCGGCCAGTGCTGCAGCAGAACCTAACGGGCTTTTTTCATGCGTAAAATGACCAAGTGATACCTGCGCGGCCACATTCAGTTCATCTTTACAAACTATGGCTGCCATGGGCATTATGCCGCCCCCCAAACCTTTACCCAATACCAGTATATCTGGAACAATGCCATAATGCTGGTAAGCAAACATTTCGCCTGTACGGCCCATACCTATGGGTATTTCATCAAACACCAGCAGTACACCGTGCTTGTTGCATATCTCTCTTACCCTTTGCCAGTAAGCTTTAGACGGGACATGAACAGTTGTGCTGCGAATAGTTTCTGCAACCAGTATGCCTACATCACCTTCCTTTTCAATTACATATTCAAGGTAATCTGCATAAGCCATATCTCCGCCATTTTCATCGTCGGGTTTAAACCACATTCCCCTGTACGTATCTATCGGTGGTATATGAATACTACCGGCCATTAACGGACCAAGACCTTGCTGAAAAACGTATTCGCCACCAAGAGAAATGCTATCCATAGAAGCTCCATGAAAAGAATCATACATGGCCACGGTTTTAAACTTTCCGGTATAAATGCGGGCCAGCTTCAGGGCCATAGCTATTGCTGAAGTACCTCCAGGGGCAAACAACACGCGCGACAGCGCATGGTTTGTTAAGGCTGAAAGGCGTTGAGCAAGCGTTATGGCCGGGATATTGGTATACCGCCGCGGCGAAAAAGCAAGTTTATCCAGTTGTTCTTTAACCCGTGCAATGATAAACTCATTATGATAACCAAGCTGGTGCACGTTATTACCGTGAAAATCGATGTACGATTTTCCCGACAGGCTATGAATCCTTATCCCGTCTGCTGAGTCAAGTACATCCAGGCAGGGCGTAGAAAGGGCCTGGTGCAGAAAATGATCTGCATCAGCTTTCAACGCTGCCTGGGTAGACAGATCACTATGCTGTTGATTCCATTTTTGGCGGTTTTCACTTAAATTTAAATCGCCCTCCGTATGCAAATAGCCTTCTCGGTTTGTCATAAGTTAAAATCTATTTATTAAACTATATTGATTTGTCGGCGGGGATCTAAACTTAAACCACGAAGGTTTAATATATATTGGGAGCCCCTTATACCCGACCAATTTTTAATCCTTAGTCCGGCAACACTACCTTGCCGGATATTCTCAACTCCGCTTCTGCTGCCTGATACAACACTGTCTACAAACACCTTGTGCCGGATATTCACATTAATAGCTACCCCATAGGCAGCAAGAAAAAGAAATATAGTTTTCCAAATGCATTTTGGCAATAACTTCATATTTATAGTTTCAACGTTTTATAACCAGATCTGTCTTTTCATGAATATGATTTGTACACCGTTAACTCTATGATAGCGACGAGTTCTTCCCGATCCACTAAAAAGTTAAGCAATACTAAACAATGTTTATTGATATAACAGACTAAATAAATTACCGAATTGTGAAGACCAAGTCCGTTTTGCAGCAATTGTTAAGTAATATTAAACTTTTTCTGAAATAACGCTCGCAACCATGCTAAACAATCCAATATAAAACACCTAAAAATGAACTGATTATAAATCATAAAAAACAGCGCTATTGTTAAGCAAAAAAAACTTGCTGTTAGCAGATTAGGAATTACCGGGATAAGGGGGATAATGATGATATCTTTTGAACGGTGCACTATTCAAAAAGCAACTAATAGTGCCTTTCCACTACACAAGATGACTTGCCATGCACTAAATATTTACTAAGTTTTAAAAACTTATAGAAAAACAAAGGCCTTTTGTGGTATAAAGGCCTTAAAAAAAATTCACGAAAGACGAAAAGATGAGAAAATGAAATGCTGCAGCAGCGGTCACTGCCGACAGATATTCCAATTATTTTAACAATCCCTCTGGTATTTTCCCATCTACTTTTGGAAACGAAATCCCAAGAAGTTTCACCATAATTGGTGTCATATCGCGCAGGTCCATTTCTTCTACTACAGCGCCTTTACGAATGCCCGGGCCATGGACAATCAAACCGGTACGGATATTTTTTGTATCGGGGAAATGTCCGTGAGTACCTCCCTTTCCCGGCTTTACAGCATTGCCGGTGCTGGCCGCGCTGAATGCGGCATCATATTCGCCAGTTAGTGCAAAAGCAACGTTGGGGTTATAGCCGCCTTTATCCAACTGTTTCCTGCTGATGATGCGATAATATTGCTTCACGCTATCAGGCTGGGCTTCCAATAATGCTTTCACTTTATCGGCTGTAGCTTTATCAGCCGGGTTTTTCAAATACAAATAAGCAGACCCACCAACTGCATTAAACTGCGCTTTCCAATCTCCTGCTCCCAAATCATTGATTAAACCGGCTTCTTTTAGCCATACATTGGGCGAAATGGTTTTCTTAACATCATAAAACCCGTGGTCGCCGCCAATTAGTAATACTGTGTTTTCCCATATACCTGCTGCCTTCAGCGCATCTACTATAATACCAACAGCGCTGTCTGCATCGGCCACAGCTTCCTGTACACGTGCTCCTGAACGCCCAACGGCATGTTCTGCCCCATCCACAGAGAATACATGAATGGTCATTAGCCCTGGCTTGCTTTTCTTTATTATGTATGCCGCAATCTTAGCTATGTTTTGATTTTTTCCGGCATCTATTTTGTCAATACCGCCAAACACTTCTTTTTTTACCTCGGCATAAAAACCCTTTGGCAAAGAATATTGCTCGCGAACCCCATCACCCAGGCCGCCTATGTCCGGGATGTTATAATCTACAGGAGCATTGGCAGATACAGGCCAGTAAAGCGAAGCAACGGTCATACCTTTTTCTTTGGCAGCTTTCCATATAGTAGGTACATGAATGGAGCTATCCTGCCAGTAAGGCTGTTGCGGTGCTCCATCGGGGGTAAATATATTGTTATAAAATATGCCGTGCTTTGCAGGCTGCACACCCGTAACTATTGTGGTGTGTGAGGGATAGGTCATGGATGGAAACACACTGTTTACTCCTTTGGCATAAGCCCCATCCTGCATTAATGCATGCAGATTTGGCGTTTGCCATCCGCTGTCAAGATAAAAATCGGGGCGAAATCCGTCAATGGTTACAAATATCACGTGTTTGGCGGTTTGAGCCATAAGCTGCCCTGCAGTTATAAACAAGGCAAGTACCACAATTGAGAGTTTCTTTTGCATAATATACTATCCGATTTCAGGAAGCTTTAAGGTAGATCGGTAAACCGTATTAAAGAGCGGGGCAAAGTTGCCGGTAATTTTGTTAAGTTTTTGTGATATTATGATTAAGGTAATTTGCTATGGCAGCATGCGAAGCCATTTTACAGGCTGTTATAGCTAAAAAAGCGTTTACATCATAAATTTTACAATGGATCAGTACGGGTCTTACAGCATAAGCGATTTGTTTTATCAGCCACATAACTTAATATTGCACTGTGTTGTAGTATATTATTCAGATGAACAAAAAAGCCGTACATATAGTTGTTTTTAGCATAGGTTTGCTCATGCTACTGGTGCGGCCCTATCTGGTTTATCAACTTACGGGCCGCCCCGGAACTGATAAAAACTCAGTTAAATCGGTATTGTTGCTGCGATTGATCAAAAAGAAAGAAGAACATTATGATTGGAATGAGACAACCGGATTAGAGGCAAGTGCTAAAAGATACTCCCTCCGGTTTATACCAAAACCTTCTCTTTCTTTTCAATTCCGAAACTTATTTACCCTTTTACGATCTGCAACAATGGCACTTGTTGCCGCTACTTTGGCGATATCTTTTACCCATCCTGACAATCGGCGGCTTAGTTTCTTATCTTGTTTTCGTATTTGAAGCATATCTCTGATTTTCATCTGCGTTGTACGGGTTTCTTAACCTGGCGCTATTTTTTAACCATTATTACGTATCAGTTCACATTAAGCTTTTTAATGTCCCAACTATATGAAAATACTTTTCTTAATTCTATTATTGATTAGCGGGCTATCTGGCATGGCTCAAAATCAAATCAAGTGGCCGGAGAATAAAAAGTCGACCATTGTACTGACTTATGATGATGCTTTGCCCTCACAACTGAAGGTGGCTGTTCCGGATTTGCAAAGGGCAAAATTAACCGCTACCTTTTTTCTGACCAGTGATATCGACAGCAACTCTATCGCCTCTTGGCGTATGTTGAGCAAAAAAGGCTTTGAACTGGGCAATCACACTGTTTTTCACCCCTGTGCCGGCACGGATGATAACCCGGTTCCCTCCGATCATTACACAGCTTACCAGATCATCAGGGAAATTGAGGTAATGGACAGGTTTTTGTACGCCGTTGACGGTAAAACAAAACGAACGTTTGCCTACCCTTGTGCCGAAACAATTGTTGGAGGCAAAGATTACGTGGATTCACTCAGAAAATATACACTGGTTAAGTACGCAAGGGCCGGAGGAGATTCAACCGCCTTTATCACTGATTTCAGTCATTTGGATCCATTCCGCGTACCTTCATACGGGCTGGAAGGCGGTGAAACCGGCGCGCAACTCATTGCGTTTGTTAAAAAGGTTCAGCAAAGCGGCGGGCTGGGCATTATTATGATCCATGGTGTAGGGGGCGATTATATTACTATATCGGCCGAAGCTCAACGGCAGCTTATCGGGTACCTGCAAACGCAGCGCAATGAAATATGGATCCCTACATTTCAACAAGCTATGGACTATGTAAACAAACAAATTCCGTTAAAGGCTCAAAAACAATAATTTCACAGCATCAATAAAAACCATGAAAAATCTATTCTCGAATAAAAAACAAATCTTTGCTGCCTCAGCTTTGGCTATAGCAACCTGCTTTGCTATTTCGGCGTTTCATTACCCGGAAGCACCGGCCATTGATAAGGTACAGCACGTTGTGGTTATCTACATGGAAAACCATAGCTTCGATAATCTTTGGGGCCAATTTAAAGGTGCAGATGGTATTACCGAGGCTCAAAAAGAAAACATCATCCAACTGGACGCAGAAGGGAAACCATACAACACGCTTCCGCCAGTTCCACGAAGCAGCGCGTTTCCTACCAACCTGCCAAATAATTACTTTAATATAGACCAGTACGTGGCACCCGACCAGGTAACCCCCGATGTAACCCACGCCTTTTACCAGGAACAAATGCAGATAAACGGCGGGAAAATGAACAAGTTTGCATTGTATAATTACACCAAGGGGCTTACTATGGGTTATTATAAAACAACCGATCTGCCTTTGTATGAACTTGCCAAAAAGTACACTTTATGTGATCATTTTTTTCACAGCGCTTTTGGAGGATCATTTCTTAACCATCAATGGCTAATCGCAGCGGCTTCACCAACATTCCCTAACGCTCCTGAAAATATCAAAGCACAGCTTGATGCCTCCGGAAAATTAATTAAAGATGGATCTGTTACGCCCGATGGCTATGCGGTTAACACTTCCAATTCGGTAAATCTTCACCCTAAAGGAGCTAATCCTGCAAACCTGATACCAAACCAGGACGGCCCTACTATCGGCGACAGACTTTCAGACAAAGGAATTACCTGGGCCTGGTATTCTGGCGGATGGAATGATGCAGTAGCAGGCAAAGCAGATCCGACATTTGCCTATCATCACCAGCCATTTGCTTATTTTAAACGGTACGCAGAAGGCACAGAAGAAAGGAAAAAACACCTCAGAGATGAAACAGAATTTCTTGCAGCAGCAAAAAACGGAACATTACCTTCTGTATCTTTCGTAAAGCCTATTGGGTTAGAGAACGAGCATCCTGGCGCATCAACTGTTAAAGGCGGTGAAAGCCACGCGGTAGAATTGATAAACGCCGTACTTAACGGCCCTAACAGTAAGAACACTGTAATAATTCTTACTTATGACGAAAATGGTGGTTTCTGGGATCACATTGCCCCGCCTATAATTGATAAATGGGGCCCCGGAACACGTATTCCGGCCCTGATCATTTCACCTTTCGCTAAAAAAGGCTATGTAGACCACACCAACTACGAAACTGTGAGTATCCTTGCATTTATTGAAAAAAGGTGGGGCCTGAAGCCGTTAAACAGCCGCGATCAGCATGCCGATCCGTTAAGCCATGCGTTCAATTTTTAAAATAATATCAGCAGGACTACTGGCTATCATCGGCTGTAGCCTGCTGTCTTTTCACAATCACCCCGCCCCCGTTTCAGAAAGTATACGGAAAACGCTGGTATTGCAGGCCGATAGCTTTTCAACGGCCGTGCAACAGCTGCAATCTGCATTACTCAATGCACATAATAAACAAACGCTGCAACGCAGGTTCAGAGAAACCCGCCTGGCATATAAGCGCATGGAATGGGCTACGGAATACTTTGATCCACTAACCTCACGATCTGTTAACGGGCCACCTGTGCCTGAAACAGAGCCGAGCGGACAGGTTATTTTACCGCAGGGCCTGCAGGTTATAGAGGAGTTGCTGTTTCCACGGGTTGCCCCATCATCACAAAATGAACTCGCGGATTTGCTTAACAAACTTTTGGTTAACGCCAGGGAGTACCAAAGCTATTTTGAACGCGCAACTTTGCACGACTGGCAAATTATGGATGCAACTAAACTGGAAATATTCAGGATAGAAGCACTGGGTTTAAACGATTTTGATGATCCCCTTAGCCAACGGTGTTTCGCTGAGTCGGCAGCAGCAATGGGGAGCGTATATGAAGCCACTATACGTTATAAACCAGATAACAAGTACTTATATGAGTTGTCGGCAAAAGCCATCAGCTACCTTAATCACCCGGTTGGCCCAGACCGTTTTGACCGGGCAAAATTCCTTACTGATTATTGCAACCCATTAACACGTGAGTTAACCCGATTGCAAAAGCAGCTAAACTTAGCCAATATCCGCTACAACCGTTTGTTGAACCAGGATGCAGCTACCTTGTTTGATAGTGATGCATTTAACCGCAATGCCTACACTGCCGCACCTGAAGATTCAGTTACTGCAGAGAAAATAACACTTGGCAAAAAGTTATTCTTTGATACCAGGCTCTCGGGTACCATGACCCGTAGTTGCGCTTCCTGCCATCAGCCGGCCAAGGCTTTTACCGATGGATTGGTGAAGAACCTCGACATAACCGGTAAAAAAACTATTTTAAGAAATACACCAACATTAATTAATGCGGCCTTACAGCCGGCGCAATTTTATGATCTCCGTGCCCCATCTCTGGAAGACCAGGTAAACAATGTAGTTAACAACCGCGACGAAATGCATGGGGATATGAAGATATCAACTAAAAAGTTTTGGCAGGATAAAGTTTACCAAAAACTATTTGCCGAAGCCTTCCCGTCAAAAAACAGGGTAAGTATAGATACCGCAGAAATCATGAATGCGCTTGCAAGTTATATCCGAAGCCTCACTTTGCTTAATAGCAGGTTTGATATTTATATGCGTGGAGATCAAAGCGCACTTAATCAATCTGAAGTGAAAGGATTTAACCTGTTTATGGGTAAAGCCCGCTGCTCAACTTGCCACTATCTTCCTTTATTTAACAGCACTATCCCTCCAAGGTATATGCAAATGGAAGCCGAGGTCATCGGCGTGCCAAAAACAGCGAAAAGTAAATACATTGATCCAGATCCCGGACTGTTTGCGATACAACCACAAAAATTTAATCGGCATGCATTTAAAGTAACCACAGTACGTAATGCCGCCAAAACAGCTCCTTATATGCATAACGGCGTATATAATTCGCTGGATGAGGTCATGGACTTTTATAACAAAGGCGGCGGTGCTGGAATGGGATTAAAAGTTCCGAACCAAACCTTATCCCCTGCTCCGCTGAAGCTCACCGCCAAAGAAAAGCATGAACTAATAGATTTTATTAAATCATTAAACAGCCAATAGTAATTTACAAGGAAAAACAATTGAAACCGGCTTACTTGCAGATGTTAGTAAAATATAATAAACAGAAATGATTGGTTGCTACTTTCTCCCACCAGCCCCAGAAACCGTGCAGACATTTAATATTTGATTTTAATGTTGCTTATGAAAGCGCTATAAAGGTGGATTAAATCTCCTATTACCCGTTAGTTGTAAACTGCATGCGCTGAAAAAGCAATTGAGGATGAACCTTAATTGTGGGGATGGATAATGGTGTTATCCGCATGCAGTTTATGGTGGCAGGATAAACTGCAAAGAGGCCCGCCGGCTATATTTTTTACTTACACCACATTTAACATGATTAAAGCGGGGATTTTGGCTTATAAATGCAATTTTTAGCTATTTTTAAATTACAATGAATTTTTTATGTTTGTATAGCCTTTTACTAACCATACAAATCACTTGTTAATTTTTTATAGCTTCATTAAAACATTTGTTTTATTGTGGCTATTACGCAATCGATTGCATAGTTGTTAAGCAAAGGATTAATTTCTTGTTTTAGTTTGATGAAAGCCCTGTTTTGTGAACCTGAATTAATTGACCTCATCGCACAAGGCGACAGGAAAGCATTTGCGCAATTTTATGCAGCTCACCTGGGAAATGTTTACAAGTATGTTTTCAGCATTACCTATTCTAAAGAAACCAGCGAGGAAATTGTACAGGAACTCTTTTTAAAGGTTTGGGAAAACCGCGAAAGCCTGCCCAGGATAAAATTTATAAAGACCTATCTGTACCAATCAGCAAAAAACCTTTTATTGGATTACATACGTCGTTTAAAGGTTGAAAGCCGGGTAATGGATGTGATTGAATTGCACACACCAGCGGGAGAAAACTACACAGAAAACCACTTAGTATATAACGAATATTATCAGATTGCCCGGCAGGCAATCAATTTATTACCTGAAAAAAGAAGGAAAATATTTGAGTTACGCCTTAATGATGGCCTTTCGCTCGATGAGATAGCCATGAAACTAAAGATATCCAAGTCTGTAGTAAAAAAACAGTTATATGCTGGTGTTAATTTTGTGCGTAAGTATCTGTCTAAACACAGCGAGATAGCTGTATTGGCACTTTATTTAATTATTTATTCATAAATTTTTATCTCAAGGGGTCCTTTAAGCGAAGTTGTTCGTCTAAAGGATATATGAGCCAATCTATACCCGAATATTTTTTCGAAAAACTAAAAAACCAAGAACTCGACGAAAGCGATCATCTCATGTTTACAGAGTGGCTTAAAATAGCTCCGGAAGACGAGGTTGACGAGGTTTTGGAAAAGTATAGCTGGTATTTTCAAAACCAGCCGGATGCTCATTATCCCGAAAATAGCAACCTTGTTAACCTTATCGAAAGCAAGCTTGATGAAATAGCCCCCCCTGTTCAGGAAGTTGATCGGCAAGAGCGGAAGGTAATGCTGTCGCCTTTTGTAATGCGTATTTCAATAGCTGCCTCCTTGTTGGTGGGCGTATGCTTATTCTACTATTATTTTAACGAAACAAGGCCATCCATGGCATCAGCCCCAATTGCCCGGTCGGCAAAAATAGTCCCAGGGGGCAATAAGGCCATACTTACACTAAGCAATGGCAATACTATCACCCTCGATTCGGCCCATAATGGTATGCTGGCCAGCCAAAACAGCGTGCAGGTAATCAAGAAAAAAAATGGCCAGCTTGTTTATGATGCTTCGGCGGTAAATCAAACAGGTAATGAGGTTGCCTATAACACCATCACCACACCTCGTGGTGGCCAATATCAAATTCAATTGCCAGATGGCAGCAAAGTTTGGCTCAACGCCGAATCCTCCCTTCGGTTTCCGGCACATTTTACGGGCACACGGCGGTTAGTTACGCTAACAGGCGAGGGCTATTTTGAAGTAGCTAAAGATAAAGCACACCCTTTTACTGTTGATATCAACAACATGGAGGTTGAGGTACTGGGCACCCATTTCGATATAATGGGATATAAGGACGAGGCTGCTACCGCAACAACTTTGCTGGAGGGCGCGGTAAAAATCAAAAAAGGTAACGTTGAGCAAATGATAGTTCCGGGCCAGCAGGCAAAAGTAAACCAGGATATTACCGTAGCCAATGTGAATGTAAATGAAGCGGTTGAATGGAAAAACGGCAATTTTAACTTCTCGCACGAAAAACTGGAGAGCATTATGCGAAAAATAGCGCGCTGGTATGATGTTGATGTTGCTTACTCGGGTAAGGTGACCAATGCCACTTTTGTAGGCACAATACCGCGCTCAGAGCAAATCACCGAGGTTTTAAAATACTTAGAATTAACCGGATTAGTACACTTTAAAATTACAGAAAGGAGAATAACCGCCATGCCGTAAATTTTACTTACCGGCGGCGTATCCATAAAAAAGCCAGAAAGCGCTACCAACGCTTCCCGGCAATGCCCTGGGGATATAAACCGCCATATAACCGAACTACCAATTATTAAGTCAGATTTAAACCCAAAACATTCAAATGTATGAAATTTTATTTTCAAACAGGGGAGCGGCGTTTTGCCTGTTTTCCTAAAATTTTGCTTGTAATGAAGCTCACGCTCATTTTATTAATTACCGCTTTTTTACAGGTTTCTGAAGCCAGTTATGGACAGCGTATAACCTATAAAGGAAACATATCAGTTGAGAAATTTTTACAAATAATACAGACCCAAACACCCTTCAAAGTTCTTTATACAGAAGAAATGATGAACGGTGCCGGCAATGCCGATTTGAACCTTAAAAACGTAACCATTGAAGACGCACTCAATACCTGCTTAAAGGATAAACCACTGAGCTACACTATTACCAATAACGTAATTGTTATTAGAAATAAGCCGACGCCGATTGTTATAACAGACAGGCAGCCCATAACTATTACCGGCAAAGTGGTTGATGAAAAAAAACAGCCCCTTCCAGGCGTTACCGTTTTAGTTAAAGGCACCAATACGGCCTCGGTTACTGATGTCAATGGAGACTATAAAATCACCGTTAATGATCCCAAAACACCCCTTGTTTTTAGTTTTGTTGGTTTTCAAACTACGGAGATTATACCCGGGACAAATACCGTGGTCAATGTACAGTTGGCAGTGGCAAACCTAAACTTAGGCGAGATCGTAGTTGTGGGTTATGGAACACAGCTTAAAACATCGCTAACTTCGGCGGTTTCGGCAGTTAAAGGTACCGAACTGGCTAAAGCGCCGGTGCCCAATATTACCTCATCATTGGCAGGTCGTGTTGCGGGTATTTCTGCCCGTCCTAACGGCGGCGGGCCTGGTCAGGATAACCCGGATATACATGTGCGGGGAATAGGAACCATCGGCAATAGCGGCGCACTTATTGTGATTGATGGTATCGTACGTGCTAATATCGATCAAATTGATCAGAGCCAGATAGAATCTGTTTCCATACTGAAAGACGCGGCTGCAGTAGCTCCTTATGGTTTGGCCGGTGCCAATGGTGTAATACTGATCACTACCAAACAAGGTAAAGCGGGTGCCCCTACCTTATCGTTAGGCGCCTATTATGGAATTCAGCGCCCCACATTTCCTACAAATATGCTGAATGCCAGGGACTACATGACCCTAAAAAATGAGGGTGACGTAAACTCAGGGCTCTCGCCGGAATTTGCTACCGATCTGATCAATAATTATGATAACCTGCATGCTCAAAATCCGGATAAATATCCCAACAGCAACGCGCAGCGCGAACTGACACAATTAAACAAGCCCCAACAAAATTATAACCTGCAATTATCAGGTGGTACCGATAGGTTACAGTACTACATGGGGCTGAATTTTTTCAGACAGGATGGTGTTTACGATCCATTAGCATACAATCGCTATAATTATAACGCCAGGATTGATGTTAAAGCTACATCAACTACTAAGATCACGCTTTCCTTAAATAACTCTATTGAGCAAAATCAGGTTCCTCAAAATCAGGTTTTGGCTAACCAGATAGGTAGTCCGCCAACCGGCGCAGGACCAGCCAGCTTCAACTCCCAGATCTCCTACATCCCTACAGCCGCTATTTTCTATAGCAATGGCCTTTGGGGGCAATCGGGTGGTTATTCGCCCGCGGCCGATCAGCGAAGCGGTAGTTATTACAAAATAAACAAACACACTGCCCTAAACTCCCTGGCAATTGAACAGCAGTTACCATTTGTAAAAGGCTTGAGCATTAAAGGTGTGTTCAGTTATGATCCAAGTACCGAAACCGATAAAAAATGGACACTGCCCAGTTATTATTACATATATGACGGTAGTGTAACGCCCGCCACTTATACCAAAACGCAATTAGGCGATGGTGTTACCTCGCTATCGCAATATGATGGTAAAAATCAGAATTTCACTTATCAGGGTTATTTGAATTACCACAACACCTTTGGTAATAATGAAATAACTGGCTTATTAGTTGCCGAAGCCCGTAATGCCAACGCCAGTAATATTAGCGCCTCAAGAAGGGGTTTTAGCGTTGATGTGGATGAACTGAGCCTGGGCACATCAGACCGGACACAGTTTAATAACGGTGGATCTTCGGCAAGCAGCAGCCAGTTGGGCTATGTTTACCGGTTAGATTATGCTTATAAAGGTAAATACATGCTGGAGGCTACCGGCCGTTACGATGGATATTATGATTTTGCACCTGGCCACAGGTGGGCTTTCTTCCCGGCATTTTCGGCAGGATGGCGACTATCTGAAGAATCATTTATTAAAGATAATCTTTCCTTTATTGATAATCTGAAGTTAAGGGGCTCCTTTGGTAAATCCGGGAACCTTCCAAGTCAAACTGATTTTTATCAATATCTTACCAAGTATAATTTATATGGTAACGCTTATGCCTTTGGAACAGGGAACCTTGGACAGGGTGCATATATACCTTTAGAGGCTAACCCTCAAATTACCTGGGAAAAATCAAACAAAACAGATGTAGGGTTGGACGGCTCCCTTTGGCACGGTAAATTAACCTTTGAAGCCGATTACTTTTATGAAAAAAGATCGGATATGCTGGTAAACCCAACAAGTGTTGTTCCTGTTGAATATGGCTTAGGTCTGCCGCAGGTAAACGCAGGGGTGATGAGCAATCATGGGTTTGAATTGGTATTGGGTACCAATAACAAATTCAGTAACGGTTTGCAATTGGGGGTAGCCGGTAACTTCAGCTTTGCCCGAAACAAGCTCATACAGGACTTTGAAAATGATGTTACCCGGAACAACCCAAACCGCAGCCGAACCGGACGCGAGTATGGTACCCCGTTTGGATACAAGGCACTGGGCCTGTTTAAAACATCTGATGATAAAAATGGCGACGGCGTAATTGATAGCAAGGATGGCTACAACGTTACCCAATTTGGAGCTATTCACCCGGGTGATGTGAAATATGCCGACTTAAATGGAGATGGAAAAATTGATGATAATGATGAAACCGTAGTTGGATATCCGACAACTCCGGAGATAACTTATGGTTTAAACCTGAATGCTTCATGGAAGGGCTTTGACCTTACCTTATTTTTCCAGGGGGCGGCTAACTCAAGCCTGAACATACAGGGATATCAAACAGTTCCTTTCCGGATCAATAATACAAATACCTCCTATGAGTATTTTGATAACCGCTGGACACCTGACCACCAGGATGCCAAATATCCAAAAGCATATGCTTCAAAAAACACCAACAATACAACTAATCCGATAGGCGGCGATGGTTTTGGTGATTTTTCATCTTCTATATGGATGGCTAATACCAGCTTTCTACGTTTGAAGACAGCTGTAATCGGTTACACCATACCCTCTTCCATTACCAAAAAGGTAAACATTCAAAGCCTGCGTTTTTATTTTTCAGGACAAAATGTATTTACCATGAGCCCGCTCAAGTTTATGGATCCTGAAACCGGCTACACCAACCGTGAAGAAGCTTATCCGCTTCAAAAGACGTTCATTTTTGGACTAAACGTAACTTTTTAACAACAGCGAATTAAAGTCATGAAAAAATTTAATAAATATAATAGCTACTACAGCTGGCTTTTATTAGCTGTAATGGTGCTCCCCATAGCGGCCTGTAAAAAGTATCTTGATAATACGCCGAAGGATTCTATCACCGGTGATGTTGCCTGGAGCAGTGAAACCACTGCCGATCTGTTTTTAAATGATATTTATGGTCAGATCAATGATCAGGGTGATACCCCTGACCCGCTGGATAGCTACACAGACGATAATGATGGTGGCCCATACTGGAAATCATGGCGCTGGAGACAAGGCATCATCGGACCTGGTGTTGAAGACGGTACTCCGCAGGAAAACGATGGTGGTGCATCAAATTACGAGGAGTGGGAGGCCGTTTACTCCAAGATCAGAAAGTGCAATACTTTTATCCAGGAAGTAAATGCGCATGCTGGAAACCTCTCGCAGGCTTACAGGAACAAAAGGATTGACGAAGTTCGTTTTCTCCGGGCATTTTTTTACAGCTATTTATGGATGCACGTTGGCGGCTTGCCTATAATAACTGTGCCGCAAGACAGAAATAAGGACAGTCAGGCCGATCTGTTTAAATCAAGGAGCACTTTTGGTGATACGTTTAATTTTATCGATGCCCAGCTCGATTCGGTAGTGACCAATAATTACCTGGCAAAAAAATACAATTCTGGAGAAAGTGATGCAGGCCGCGCTACAATAGGTGCCGCATTGGCCTTAAAAGGCTGGATCGAGTTATATGCAGCAAGCCCCTCTTTCAATACCGGATCGCCGGTGATAGGATCTGATCCTAATAAGTTTTTCAGCTTTGGCAGTTCAGATGTAGCCCGCTACGCTAAAGCCGCAGCAACCAATAAAAAGTTTATTGATGATCTGGGCGGAACTTATTCTTTATTTCCGGACATGACAACGTTTTGGAAGGAATCTAACGAATACAACTCCGAAGTTATATTTGATAAACAAGCAGTAGCCAACACTACGGGCAGTGCATATAATCTTTTCGGTGGACCTGTTTACATATTAGGGCAATATTATACCTGGGGAAATTACGACCCTACACAAGAACTGGTTGATCAGTTCAAAATGGATAATGGTTTGCCTATCAGCGATCCGAAATCAGGCTATGACCCTCAACATCCATATTTACATCGTGAAAAGCGCTTTTATGATTGGATAGTATATGATGGAGCACCGTACAAGCAAAATTGGATGAGTAAAACTGATACCATTTACACCAGGATTGATAAAGTTCACCCATCACTCAATGAGATCGACTTTGGCTCATCAGATGTATCTAACACGGCATATTATTTCAAAAAGCGCCTTAACCCGGATATTGTACCATCAGGCGGTAGCAGCAACGGAATCAACTATGTGTACTTTCGTTACGCTGAGATATTGCTGAATTACGCGGAAGCACAGAATGAGGCCACCGGACCTAATGCAGATGTTTATTCCGCGCTTAACAAGATAAGAACGAGGTCTAATTTGCCGACACTTGAGGCTACATATGGCGGCCAGAATTTAAGCCAGGCTCAAATGCGTAGCGTTATCCGTAATGAACGCAGGGTTGAACTATGCTGGGAAAACAAAAGGTATTACGATATCGTTCGCTGGGGCATCGGTGTTGATGTTCTTAATGTTGACAGGCACGGAATGAAAATCACCAATACATCGCCGGCCGATAATAAAGGTGTATGGAAGTATGAACCTGTTTTATTGGGACACCCGCATGTGTTCACATCAAAAATGAACCTGAACCCAGTACCGCAACCTGTGATTGACAGGAACCCGAATATTAAGCAAAATCCTAATTATTAGGCCAATAATCATACAACCGTGATTGACCACTGGTGTAAGCTATTACATCAGTGGTTTCTAAATTTAAAATCAAATGTTCAATCGTAAATCTTTCATCCTATCTGTGTTTAGCCTCGCGCTTGCCATAACAGCAAATGCCCAGCTTTACAAAGACCCTAACGCACCCGTGCAAAAACGTGTGGCCGACCTGTTAAAACGAATGACCCTCGAAGAAAAAGTGGGCCAGATGAGTATGTCGTCGCTTACCGAAGCTAAGAACAGTAAAATTGCCTATGGGGTCTTGGAAAGCCCATTTACCAATGTAAGGGATGTTGCGTTGAAATCGGCTGCTGCTAAAAAATACAGCCTCGAGCAAACACGGTTGGGCATCCCTCCTATACAAATAGGCGAATGTTTGCATGGGCAGCTTGCCGCAGGTGCAACCACTTTCCCGCAAGCTATAGCACAAGGAAGCACCTGGAACCCCGAATTGATAGAAAAGATGGGACAGGCCATTGCTTATGAAGCATCCACATCCGGTGTTGACCAGGCATTATCGCCACTGTTTGACCTTATCAGGGATGCCCGTTATGGCAGGGTGGAAGAATGTTTTGCCGAAGATCCTTATTTGGTGGGGCAACTCGGTTCTGCATTTGTAAGGGGTATGCAGGGCAATCCTTCACAAACCCGCGCCGGATTTGCATTTGACAAAGTGATGTGTACCGGCAAGCACTTCGCGGCGTACAGCAAACCTATTGCAGGCATTAATATAGCCCCTGCCGAAATAGGCGAACGCGAGCTGCGCACCATGTTCCTGGCCCCTTTTCGTGATGTTGTGCAGGATGCGAACATAGCTGCCATTATGCCATCGTACAATGAAATAGACGGCGTTCCCGCCCATAGCAACGAGTTTTTATTAAAACAGGTATTAAGGACAGAATGGGGCTTTAAAGGCTATGTATTTTCTGATTACGGAGGCCTAAGCCAACTGTATGATTTTCATAAAATAGCTAAAACCAAGGCGGATGCTGCTATTTTGGGTATAACTGCCGGTGTTGATTTGGAAGCGGCCCGCCCTGATATATATCCTCACTTAATTGAGCTTATTAAAGCAGGGAAGGTCAAAGAATCTCAAATAGATACCGCCGTAGCCCGCATCCTAACGCTTAAGTTCAAAGCCGGATTATTTGAAAAACCTTTGGCCGATACTTCGCGCATAAAGGACAGGGTACATACAGCTGACCATATCAAACTTTCGCAGCAAATAGCCGAAGAATCTATCGTGCTATTAAAAAACAACGATAACCTGTTGCCGCTGAACATTAGCAAGCTGAAATCAATTGCGGTTATCGGCCCAAACGCAAATAAGGTTCAATATGGCGATTATAGCTTTACCAGGGATAACCTATCAGGTGTAAATGTATTGGAAGGCATAAAGCAATTTGTAGGCAATAGCGTTAAAGTGAACTACGCCAAAGGATGTGAGCTTACCGGCCTTGACAGAAGCGGCTTTGACGAAGCGGTAAAAACCGCGAATGAAAGTGACGCTGTAGTGGTAGTATTAGGAACTACAAGCGTTGTTTTTCAGGGTGTGGGTTGGAATGGCCAGGCACCGGGCAATGAGCCGAAAGACCCTTTTACCTGTGGCGAAGGATATGATGTTACGGATATTAGCCCGCAAGGTGTTCAGCGTGAGTTGTTACAGGCGCTTTATAAAACCGGCAAACCGGTTATCCTTATATTAGAAAATGGCCGCCCATGGAGCATCGGCTGGGAAAAAGAAAACATACCTGCCATTTTAGAGGCCTGGTATCCCGGCGAAAAAGGGGGCACGGCCATAGCCAATATTTTGTTTGGTAAAGTAAACCCATCAGGAAGGCTTAACATGAGCGTGCCGCAATCAACCGGCCACATTCCTGTATTTTACAACTATGTAAACTCATCAAGAGGAAACAACCGTGATGCGGGAACTATTGAAAAGCCAGGTCGTGATTATGTATTTTCATCTCCTGATCCGCTGTTTGCCTTTGGCTTTGGCTTAAGTTATACTACGTTTGATTACAGCAACCTTAAGGTATCAAAAATGACGTTTAGTAAAAATGAACAGGTAACTGTTTCTGTAGATGTAAAAAATACCGGGAAAGTAGCAGGTAAAGAAGTTGTGCAGCTGTACCTGGGCAATAAGGTAAATTCAGTAAGTACCCCGGTTGTGGCGTTAAAAAGGTTCAATAAAATAGCTATCGTACCGGGAGAAACCAAAACGGTTAGCTTTACCATTAATGCCAGGGATATCGCCATCTGGAACCGTAAGATGAAATTGGTTACCGAACCCGGCACATTTGATGTGATGATTGCTAAAGCAGCTAACGATGTGGTATTGAAAAAGCAATTAGAATATAAAGATTAATGCGTTGTCAAAAAACCTATCAGGCGGCCCGAGATTAGTCCCGCCCCGTAAGCCTTCTGTACCCACAGAAGGCTTATTTTTTTCTCGCCTGCCAAACCACTATCTGCAAATGTCATTAATTGCATTTCCTGCAGTTCTCCTTAAGTTTCCATCTCAAAAACGCATTTATTAGCAGCTTTGATTAAGAATTAAAATAATGATTTTCATTCCCCGTTTCAAGTTTGTAACTTATTAAAAATAAATTAATTATATAAATTACTTACCGATACAAAGCACTGCATTATTGACTATTGGATAAGTACATGATTCAAGGTACAAATCAGTAACAAAAGATTTGAAATAGTTTCCAAAGTGAGAATATAAAAAAACACTATCAAATTAACGAAGGATATCTGCGCCGATTTCATTGCAAACATTTTGATAAATGGTCAGCAATTGTACCAGATCGGCGCGCAAACTGCCGTTGTCTTTTTGTTGCCATAGGCATTTTATCTTGATCTGGATTTTGAAAGTTTGTCAAACTTTTCGGTCGCTTTCAAAAAGCAATTTGACTATGATTCTTCCGTATAGTATATGTAATTTAAATTGATACATATACCATTGTCGTGCATACTTTTATCCCGGAAGTATGCACGCACAAAGGTGGTAGTTAAATTTTCTGAATCTACATTGATGAGGAAACCATAGCTAAACCTTAAGCTCAGGGCAATATTTGTAAATCAGTTCTTGCTCAGCGTCTGTTAGTTCGTTCAACAATACCGGCTTATCCTGCGGCCGCAGCCCCTTCTGGTTGATGCGGTTGATCAGGCTCCAGTCCTTTACCGGCTTATCTGGTCGCGCCCCCACCGGCTCATGCGCAGGCAAATCATACCGTGTAAAATCAATCACCATTTCCGGCGTTTTATGATGCCAGTCGCGTAGTAATGCCAGCCTGAAGGACTTATTCATAAACCACCTGATTTCAAGATTATTATATGAATCTCCCAATCCGCAACCCCGCTCAACGAACTTGTAGTTGTAATCATCATTGTTTTTATAATGGTTACGCCATATATTTCCAAACTCTCCAAAACTTACCCACTTAGTATCTGGCCATCGCTTTAGCGTATCAGTCACCCATTTTTTCATGGCGCTGCAGATAAAATCCATTCCAAATTCATACACTAACTGTGCCTCCCATATATTGGGTACCCATCCAAAGCCATTGAGTTGGAATCCCCTGTCAAAATGTATCGACTGGGTGTGCATCACCTCCATGTTCCCCAGTTCCAGCCCCCAACCCTTATAAGTCTCTATCGGCCCTACACCGCGCCGGCTGTTATAACCAGTTATTTCATGGCCGGTTTGTCCACTTTGCCGTGCACAGATAAAATCCATTGACCAACCATCCAGGTTCACACAATCAATAATATCTGTTTTATTCTGGCCCGGTTTGCAAAAATGTTCCGTAGATGGAAAATAAGGATATGACAGCGAACCATCCGCTCCACCTCCGTCAATATTGTGCTGACTCCATATCACCGCCTGGGCTACATGTATATTTTCCTTTTCAGCCAGGTATTTTAATGACTCTGCCGGTAAAAACCCCCCAATCACGGATTGCGGCTTATAGCCGCGTCCAACAAAATTTGAAATGATCTGTAAGGCCCCAGACAACTCTTTATTGATGCGCTCTGGCGGAAGATACATTGCCGGAAAATATCCCGGAAATACAGTTACCTCATCTCCATATTTAGCCTGGCATTGAGCAGCATACTCCCTGATCTGTACATAATTATTACGCTTATCCTCAAGTGCATTTAATGTAAAGCCCCATGTTAAACGGCCTTCCGGATTATTTGTCCCAAACGCTTCACGTAAGTTTTTAACTCCCTCCAGGGTATGCCATTTTTCTTCATCGCGAGGATGTAATTTTACATCTCTGGACACTTCCCAGGGTGTAGTCCGGATCATAATGCAGAGGGTAACAAATCGCCCGCCCATAAGTTGGTTTGGCACCAGCATGCCCAGGGGCATAGCGTTAAGCACATGCGCCCCGGCTAATAACCCTGCGCCCGTTAAACATGTATTCTTTACAAACGACCGTCTGTTCATATTTGATTTATTTAAAATTTTAATTGGCGTTGTATTTACCGCCGGCAGCTCCAGGTTTGTTTCTTCAAAACCAGCCTTGCATTATGCTAATCAATAAGGGGTTCCGGGAGATCTTCTCAACCGAAACCCCATTAATTATATAGAAAATAGAGTAAATATCTGTCCTATATTATTGGAGTATAGGACAGAGTAATATAATTTACCAGCCAGGATTTTGTTTAAGCTTGTCTGGATTTAATGATATCTGCTTGGTTGGTATTGGCAGCAGATAGTTTTTGTTTACATCAAAGGCTCGTTGTGAGCTTGGTTGCAACACCTTATATCCATTCTCTAACTGCGCGGCCGGCGTGTTATAAAAATAACTATTATAGCTTGCGCCATCCAATGTAATGACTTGTTTTGACCACTCTGAGCCGGTGACTTTCACACTTAACACAGATTTTGGCAGTACCGTTTCTGCTGTTTTCCATCTGCGCAGGTCATCCCAGCGAAAACCTTCGAACGCTAACTCCACCGTTCTTTCCCGGCGGATCTCCGTCTGCATATTCAGGCCATTAGCAATTACCAGGGCATTGGTGAGGTGCGGCATGTTAACCCGATCCCGTAATAAATTTATAGACAGGTTAAGATCTGCATCAGAAATTGATCCATTACGTTCATAGGTTGCCTCGGCATAAATTGCCAGTACTTCTGCATAGCGGATAATATTCCAATCGAAAGCTCCACCGCCATCACCAGGGGTAGGCTCCTCAGATATAAACTTATACAGCATATAACCTGAGTTCACATTACGGTTATTATCTACCCCGGGCCACTGAGGACGATATTTATCGTATTGCGGACGGATAATTTTTATAGCCGGTAAAATCAAAGATTGGGCCATCCGGGGATCCCTGCCACGGAACTCTGTACGGGCTGAATCATACCCCTTAAACAGCGGTGATTTATCAATAGGTAAACCATCTTTACAGAGATACAGGTCTGCAACAGCTTTTGTGGGATTAAGGTTACCCCAGGATACGCCGTAAGCCCAGCCATTCACGTTAATAGTTGTACGATACTTTTTTGATATGATCGTCTCCGGGTTATCCATGCTGGAGTTATCAATAAACATCAACCGGTAGCTTGAGTCGCTCTTGGCTTTGTTTAGTGCATAAGCGTTGCTGTTGATCACATTTTTTGATTCTGTAATAGCCTGATCCAGCAAGGTGCTTCCATCACCGGTAGAATGAAATTTTCTCCAAGTACCTTCAAAAAGGCACACCCGCGCTTTAAAGGCTTGTGCCGCCTCTTTGCAGATCCGGCCTTTCTCTGCACCGGCCTTCACCGGCAGGTTGGTTATTGCATTGTTCAGATCGCTCACTATAAAGTTTAGTAGCTCATCACGGGTAGCGCGAGCACTAAATACCAGGGGATCGGTAGGCTGTAACACCCTATCAATGATAGGAACCCCTCCGTACAGGTCTAACAGGCGAAAGTAGTAATAAGCACGATAGAAATATCCTTCGCCAAGAAAAGGCTTAATATCGTTTTTGATAGAAGAAGTGGTTCCTTCAGCTATCAATTTATTTGCATTCCGAATAGCCTCATAGCTCTTGTCCCAGTTGTCGTCCTGCTCTGGTGCTACATATTTGCCCGAACTGATGGTATTAACCTCCGTTCCGAACGCGATATCCGAATTATTATCATTCATGTATGAACCTGAGTAATTAGGATCATCCAACGGAGAATTATAAAACCAGTTTGCCGCCAAACGGTAATCATTGGCAGTTTGCCAATAGGTAATATCTGAGATATTGGATTGTGGTTGAAGATCCAAGAACTTTTTACAACCCGTAGCCATGATGGCCAGAAAAATTATGCTGGAAATTTTAAGTGTTTTCATTGCTGCGAGATTTTAAAATTTAACATTTACGCCTATAGAAAATGTGCGGTACATTGGGTAGTTGTTCTCATAGTAATCCGTGTTATTCGCATCATCTGTAATTGTTGGTACCCGGGTTTCTTCAGGATCATACATGCCATTCCGCGTTCCTTTAGCAAACTCAAACAAATCCTGGCCGCTCAGGTAAAGCCTGATACTACGTAGCTTAAGCCGTGCAACCTGAATGTTGCTGAAAGTATAGCCAAGGGTGATATTCTTCATTCTCAGATAACGGGTGTTTTCAAGCCACAGGGAGGAGAACTGATAATTATTATTCTTCACAGTTTCGTTATTAGAAAGACGCGGGTACTCGGCCGATGGGTTCTCAGGAGTAAAGGTTCTGCCGTAAAAATAATCAAGCGGCTGGAACCAGAAGTGAGCCAGAGGCACGCCGAAGTTTCCGTTGCCTCTCCACACATATTTGTTACCTGTTCCCTGCATAATAAAGCTCATGTCGAAACCTTTATAAGCGAAGCCGCCTGTTAAGCTGTAGGTTAATTTAGGTATCTGGGAACCCAGGTATACCGCATCACCGCTAAGCCCCTTTGACTTATCGCCGTAAGTGGTGATCTGGCCATCGCCATCAATGTCCTGGTACATAACATCGCCTATGCCTAAACCGCCATAACCATTTGGTTGTGCAGAAGGCACAATACCTTTTCCGGCGTATTTTGAAGCATAATTATTCAGGTCGGCCTGGTTTCTGATCAGGGTGCCCTTGAACCCAAAATACGAGTCAAGCGGGTAGCCCTGCCTGGCCTGTGTTAAACCTAAATTATAGGAATCATTTCCTTTCAAGTCGGAAACAACGTTAGTGTTGTAATTTAAGATCGCGCCTACATTATATCGCACAGCACCAATCTTGTCAGTCCACTGGCCATTAAATTCCCAACCTTTACCCTTAAGCGTTCCCGCATTTGATGTAGGAGCTGCTGCCCCCAAGGTTGTAGGGTAAGTAATGCTTACCAACATGTTATTGTTAGTTTTTCTGTACAAATCAAATGACAAGGACAGTTTTGATGCAAACAATGAAACATCTAAACCCAGGTTCTTTGTTTCTATAGTTTCCCAGGTACGCAGCGGCGAAGAAAGGCCCTTAAGCGCAGCCAATCTGGAAGCTGTTGACCCATCAATAGGATACTGACCAAAAACATTGATCAACTGTACATAATCAAATAATCCTAACTGTGCAATATCCTGATTACCTGTTCTGCCCCATGACGCGCGAACTTTTAAAAGGTTGAAGGTATTATCGGTAAAAAGTTTCTTAAAGAATGACTCTTCCGAGATTTTCCATGCGGCGGATACACTTGGATAAATCGCGCTCCAACGCTTATCGGGAGCGAACTTGGAGCTACCATCTTTACGCAGTGTGCCTTCTAAGTAATACCTGCCTGCAAAAGCATAGCTGGCACGCCCGAAATAAGACCGCAAGGCCCAGGGATCACGATTCCAATCACTTGCATCACCGGCCCGCAGATTTTTGCTATCAGACAAAGGCAGGGTAAAAATCTCATTGCTGAAAAAATCCTGGCCCTGGATAAACTTCGCATCTTGAGTAAATTTTTCTTGCGAAGCACCCACCATAGCTTTGATCTCGTGTTTGCCAAATGTTTTGGAATAATTGACATAGGTACTGTAATTTTTGTAAACCGTGCTGGAATTCCTGAAGGTTGCCCTGTTTGGATTGTTACGTACCAGCAGGTTTGGTGTATTATCCCAATTATACTCTGTATTGGTTGGGTAGGTAGCTTCATCATCATAACGTTCCAGGTTTATACCAACCTGGCCTGTCCACACCAAACCCTTTATCGGTTCATAATCCAGCTTCACGTTGTTACTCCAACGGTTGTTTGTTGTTGTTTCATCACCACCTTTAATTAATTCCTGTACCGGGTTTTCATAACCCTGGTAGCCATAGTAATTGCCAGCCGGATTTTTTTCGGGCAGATAAGAAAACATCTTCAAACCGTTACTTATAGCATCATTTAACTCTGAAGGTGTACGGGTGTTCAGATAATCATAAGCCGTTGTCAGTTCTAACTTCAGTTTGTCGGTTAGGTTAGTCTGCAACGCGATGCGCAGATTATCCCGAACAGATGTATTGGTTCCTTCCGAGATATTACCGTTGTCGCGCATGTCGCCAAAAGACACCAGGTAAGAAGAGTTTTCGCCACCACCGGCTACACTGAAGTTGTGCGTTGGGCGGTATGCGGTTTTAAATAACCTGCCGTACCAATCATGGTTTTGGTAAAACATCGGGAATGATTCCACACTCCGGTTCTCACCTGGCCCCACGCCCGGGTCATTGGCTGCGATCTTCATCAGGGTCGAATCAGAGAATGTCTGCTTTTCACCGTCATTTTTATTCGCCTCGTTAAACATCCGGACAAAATGATCAGTGGTAGCAGCTTTTTTTCTCAAACCAACCTGTTTCATAGCTAAGTTAAATCCATAGCTTACATCAGGCGAGCTTGATCTTTTGCCCCTTTTGGTAGTAACCAGGATTACACCATCGGCAGCACGTGCGCCATATATGGCTGCGGTTGCATCCTTCAGCACCGTTATGTCTTGAATATCCTCGGGGTTGATCAGGTTAAGATCGCTGGGAATACCATCAATCAAAACCAGCGGAACATTACCATTAATGGATGATGCCCCACGGATGGTGAGTGCAAAGCCCTGCTGCCCCGGCTGACCGCTCGAACGCGTAATGCCCACCCCGGGGATCAAGCCTTGCAAACCGTCTAAAGCTCCTGTAACCGGGCGGCTTTGGATCTTACTACCGTTGATATGCGCCACCGCGCCAGTAAGATCGGCCTCTTTTTTAGTGCTACCATATCCAATAACTACCACCTCGTTAAGGCTACTTGCTGCCGGGTTAAGCTTAACATCTATTTTGGTTTGGTTATTTACAGAAACTTCCTGCGTTTGATACCCTAAAAAAGAAAACACCAGTGTTCCGGTTGCATTTGGTAGTTTGATCTGATACTCCCCTTTTACGTTGGTTGAAACAGCCATTCCGCTTTCTTTATGCCTAACAGTTACACCTGGCATGGGCATCTGCTTTTCATCGACCACGATACCCCGTACCTCAACAGCAATTGGTGCCGCAGATTGTACAATACTGGTAGCAGCTGTGTTTTTATCTGATATAACAATGGTCTTGTTATCAATTTTATAACTGAGCGGCTGCGATCTGAACAGCTCATCCAGCACCTGAAGTAACTCTTCCTGAGATACACTCAAAGTAACCGGCTTACTTTTTTCTGCCTGGTCATCAGTAATTACAAAATTGTACCCCGTTTGCTTTCGCACGTCCCGAAGTATACTGATCAGGTTTTTATTTGTTTTATTTATGGTTATCCTCTGTGCTAATGAATTGGCGCTCACCTGCACTAAAGAAACAATCATGATGATGATTGTAAGTCTCATAATTAGCCATAGTTTGGGTAATAACCTCCCGGTTATACCGGTTTGAATGGTATAAATTCTATACATTTGTTTTGTTTGGTGATGCAACATGCCCTTACTTTCCAGGCGAAGGCAGTTGCGGTTAAACAGTTGAATTAAGTAAATTGCGCCAAACGGCATCCAGGGTCCGATCTGATCGGACCCTGTTTCGTTGTCAAGACGGGTCTATTGTAATGCTTTCTTCATCTTTTGTAGGTTTAAATTGGTTGCTTATAATGGTTAAATTATTTCGTGACATAAACTTTTCGGCCGTTCACCTCAAAATGGATCTTTCCGGTAGACTCCAATATTTTCAGTACTGCTGATATATTTTCGAACTTTGAAATAGCACCGTTGAAGCGTACATCCGGAACATCTGCGCCGAATATAACCTCAACGTCATACCACCGGGCCACCGCTTTCATTAGTGGCCTGACAGGCTCACTTTCAAACATGAACTGGTCATTCTTCCATGCTACCACCAGTTCGGTATCAACCTCATCAATATTTAATTTGCCGGTACTGCTGCTAATAACTTGTTGTCCGGGCTTAATGATTGCCTGAGCATTTTTCCCGGCGGCGCGTATACTGCCCTCCAATAAGGTTGTTTTACTACCGCCATCGTCATGATAAGCATTTACGTTAAAGTGTGTTCCTAATACGCTGATCTGTTGGTCATCGGTTTGCACTATAAAGGGATGAGCAGAATCTTTAGCTACTTCAAAATAAGCTTCACCCTTCAGTTCAACCTTACGTTGCTTCATATTTCTGAAGTCTGCGGGATATCTTAACTGCGATGCCGCATTGAGCCATACTTTTGTCCCATCAGCTAAAACCACTTTATAATAGCCGCCTACAGGTGTCTGCAATGTATTAAGAGGAATTTCTTTATCAATATGATTATTATGCCTTTTAACATATTTTAATTGTCCGTCAGCCGTTTTTACAATACTGTTTCCAGCATCTTTGCCGATAAGGCCTGAACGTTGTCCCGCTAATGCGATACTTTGCCCGTCTGATAAAATCAAATACGCTTTATTTCCACCGGGCTTTACATCGTTATGTATTCTGTGTTCAGCGATAACAGGACGAGGCATGGAGTTGCGGAGGAAATAGTAGCTCCATGCTCCCAGAAGTAAAACCACACTCGCAGCTACAGAAATTTTAACCCAAAGAGTTCTTGTTGGCTTGGCAGGTTCTATCTGCTGTTTCAGATTGTTAAAAACACGGTCATACCGTTCGTTATTTCCGGTATTATAAGGGGCAGTAGCAAATGGATCATTTAATTGCTTACGCACAAGTTCCTGTAGCGTCTGATCGTCGGCCGTGCCGAATAGTTCCATCAACCGACGGATATCTTCAGGTTTACTTTCATTACGTAAAAATCGCTCGTACAGCTTGTTGAGGTTGTCTCTTGCTCCCAATTTAGTTAGGTTTTTTGAAGAGTACGGTTGAAAAGGCAATTAGGTCTGCTCGCCTGATAATTTTTTTTTAATAACTCAGCCTTTTAGTGATCTGGCGATCAGAGCCGCGGCAATGAGCATCAATGTCAACTCATTTTCCATGAAATAAGCTTTGAGGCTTTTGGTGCCTTTAACAACGTGATCACGTATGGTTGAAGTTGATACACCGAGCAGGCTACTTACTTCCTCATAAGACCGGCCCTCGATTTTAACCATCGCCATGACCTTTTTGCGTTGCGCAGGCAAAGACTCAAGCGCCTGATAAACTAATTGGCGATCGACCTCAGATGATATTGGATCATATATCTCGGTAACTGAATTGATCAGTTGCTCGCGGAGAGCCTTGTCATGCGCCAACCTGCGGTACAGATCAGTAATTAAGTTTTGGGCGATGATATGCACAAATGCACCAAAAGATTTATTGTGATCAATAAATGCTCTGCGTTCCCAGATCTTCAAAAAAACATCTTGCGCGAGTTCTTCTGCGATCTCAGCCGATTTGGTCAGATAATGAATTTTCCGGAAGATTGGATCGATATAATGCCTGTAAAGTTTTTCAAAAGCCTTTTCGTCCCCACTTTGCAGGTTTTTCATTAGCTCTTTCTCATTTACCAAGCGTACAAAACTCATCAGCGGTAACGTAAATATTCACGCTAAAGTTAATAATAAATATATGGGTAAAACAAGCAGATAAAAATAAACATAATCCCGCGGCCGGAAATTATAATCCTGAAATTTATTTACCCTACATGGTTACCTGCTGTTTTTATACTGAACCCGGCGAATTGGGCATTCAATGTATTCAAGCTCCTGGGCTTCGGTCTCATTGCGACAAACTAACAGCCTTCACCGAATCAGCTTCAATTACAGGCTTCCAATTAGGTTTACCTTGCTTGTCGGATATTCCGGCATGCTTGACCATGTTGTTCCGCCCCCATCTGACCAATAAGTTGTGTTGATGAAATGAAATTTTAAATATCTGGTTCAGGTAGATCGTATCGTCAAAATGTAACGGCACTCCATAAACTCTTGTCCGGAACGCATTGATCAACAGTTCCGGAATATCCACTCAGTGTTGTTTTCGCCCCAAAGTCTTTTCCGCAATACTGAAAAACCGTTGAATCCTAATGTTTGAAACCATCTTCTCTACCCTCTATAGTTACAAATAAACCAATTTAAGATTAAATAAGTTTAAATAAGACACGTTATCTCCCCTTTAAAATATGGCGAGGTACAAATTTCAAATTGAGGTACAACTGAGGTACAAAAATAAACAAAACAACGCGAAATAAACGAATAGCAATGCAAATAAAAAACCGCTTTAAATGCTGATTTAAAGCGGTTTACTATGTTTTATCATGTAATACTTTGCGGGCTTAAATATGTGTCATTTGCCGATACAAAACTTACTAAATATATTCTCCAACAAATCATCAGTAGTAACAACTCCAGTTATCTCACCAAGGTAATGAAGCCCCTGTTTAATATCCATCGAAAGGAAATCTGAAGTGATACTGCCATCAATACCACCCAACACCCTTACCAGCGCTTCTTCAGTTTTTTGCAGGGCTTCAAGGTGACGGATATTGGTTACCAGCGTTTCATCACCGCTGAGCTGGTCTTTTACTGCCGACGAGTAGATTTTGTGTTTAAGCTCATCAATATGTCGTTTTTCTTTGGCCGAAATAATGATCGCCCTGTCGGTATGAGGTAAGGCTGATAACTGTTCAGGACTAAGCAGATCGGCTTTATTCGCTACCACAAGCATGGTAATCCCAGGTTTTTGCAGGCTTTCTATGTCTTTATTTAGTTCTTCAATGGTAATTTCTGCCGCATCAAAAACATAAACCAATAGGGCCGACTGGCTAATCTTCTCCATGGTACGCTGTACCCCTATCTGTTCAATGGCATCGGTCGCTTCGCGAATCCCGGCGGTATCTATCAGCCTGAAATTAATGCCCTGTATGTTCAGTACTTCTTCTATCGTATCCCTTGTAGTACCGGGGATATGGCTTACTATGGCACGTTCCTCATTTAGCAGCGCATTCAGCAAGGTTGATTTACCTGCATTTGGCCGACCGGCTATTACTGTATTTACACCGTTTTTAATGGCGTTTCCCAACTCAAATGAATTGATAAGCCTGCCTACAATTTTAGTGATCTCATGGATCAGTTTTTTCAGTTGATCGCGGTTGGCAAACTCTACATCCTCTTCGGCAAAATCAAGTTCCAGTTCAATAAGCGATGCAAAATTTACCAATTGCTCACGCAAAGCTTGTAGCTGGGTGCTGAAGCCTCCGCGAAGCTGTTGTAAGGCCACCTGTTGCGACGCTTTAGAGTTTGAAGCGATCAGGTCGGCAACGGCTTCGGCCTGGCTCAGGTCGAGCTGGCCATTCAGGAATGCTCTTAGTGTAAACTCGCCGGGTTTGGCTGAGCGTGCGCCTTTTTTGATGAACAGCTTGATGATACTTTCAATAATATATCCCGAAGCATGACAAGAGATCTCCACCACGTTTTCGCGGGTGTATGACCGCGGACCAACAAACAGCGATACCAGCACCTCATCCAAAACCAACTCGCCATCGGCAATGCTGCCAAAATGGATTGTGTGCGATGCCTGTTTACTCAGGTCTTTCCCTTTAAAAACGCTGTTCGCAATAGTTATAGCATCTGGCCCCGAAAGGCGGATCACAGCTATGGCACCCACTCCGTTCGGTGTGGCAAGGGCTACTATGGTATCGGTATTATCTGTCATTTGAATCATTCATTGGGTCATTGAGTCATTTGGTAATTAGTATAGCCAACTGTTCGCAAAATGATCTCAGGGCAAAAGTAAAATAAAATAACAGGAACAATGAGCGGCCCGGCGATGAACTACTTTTCAATGACTTAATGACGCGCGAGCAAATGACCTAATGACTAAAAAACGTACCTTCGCAGGCAATTATGATAACTTTTTTTGAAGCCTCGCTCGAAACCATTTCGGTGCATCATGTTGGTAACCAATCTCAAGAAGAGATGTATGCCCTTTCGGAACAACCGCTGGAACTGAAGGATGAGGTCATCCCCAACCTGCTTATGCAGTATTTTCTGAAGCCCTTTGAAAAAGCGAATGAGGTTTACCACCTGATGCACAGTAGCGGCGATCTGGAATTGAACGAACTGCATCACTTTGCTACACAGGTATTTGATGACAATACTAAATTTCATGAGGCATCTGAGAAAATAGCGAAACATTTGTATAAGGTTACCAATCACCCGAACATCAAAGGCGGCGAGCTTTACGTGGTTTACTTCAATAAAGTACAAATTGAAGGCAACCCGCTGGATGCAATCGGTATATTCAAATCAGAAAATAAGGAAACTTATTTAAAAGTGTATCCTGATAAAGGTGGTTTCCAGGTTGATTACGAGCAGGACGCCATCAACATCAACAAACTGGATAAAGGCGTACTGATTTTTAACATCGAAAAAGAAAACGGTTACAAGGTAGTAGTGGTTGATAAAACCAACAACGGACAAGAAGCTGCCCGGTTCTGGAAGGATGATTTTCTGCAGTTAAAAATTCGTAACGACAGCTTTAACCAAACCAACAATACGCTCGGCATCTACAAAAACTTTATTACCGAAAAAATCGACGAGGAATTTGAGATGAGTAAAGCCGATAAAATCGACTTGCTCAACCGCTCTATGAAGTATTTTAAGGAGAAGGAAACTTTTGATATGGAAGAGTTCTCGAACGAAGTGATTGGCAACGAGCAGGCTATCGAATCGTTCAAAAACTTTAAAAACCAGTACGAGGAAGAGTTTGACAGTCCTATCGCTGATAATTTCATCATTTCAGAAAATGCTGTAAAAAAGCAAGCCCGTGTTTATAAAAGCGTTTTAAAGCTTGATAAAAACTTTCACATCTACATTCATGGTGATAAAGAACTGATTGAGAAAGGCTTTGACGATGGCCGGGCAATGAACTATTATAAAGTTTATTTTAAGGAAGAGGCATAATAATAAAAAATAGTAGATCATAGATAAACCTTTGTTTTTAGTGAGAGTCATACCTGCATTACTAAAAATAAACTTAATCACATGTCTGCCTTAAAAAACGTACTTATAACGCTGTCCATTTTGCTGATCCTTGCAGGTTGCAGTGTAAAACACTATACCATTGGAATGAGTGAAAGTGAATTTAAAAACTCAGAAAAGTATAACATCGAGTTGGTTGAAGAAACCTCGCAACATACGGTTTACAGACGGGTGGCTTCGGCAGACGCTCAAATGAAGCCGCTGTCATACCATTACTATTATTTCAATAGCGGCACATTAGTACGTACAGAACTTGTTGAAACGCCTAAACCAGGCATAGTGTTATTGAGCAAATAAATTTAAATTAAAACTGCACGCCCCACCGTTCTTCAATTCCTAAGCCAAACAAGGCAAAATCATATTTAACAGGATCCTTCGGGTCAAACTCGCGGAGCCTTTCAGTTAGTTCGACGGCAGTTTGCCAGTCGGTTTGTTTACGGTTGATGAGATTGAGTTTACGCGATACCCTGTCTACATGCAAATCAAGCGGGCAGATCAGGTCGGCAGGTTTAATGCGGTTCCAGATGCCGAAGTCAACACCATTATCGTCATGCCGCACCATCCAGCGTAAAAACATATTCAGGCGCTTGCAGGTTGATTTTTGCGACGGCGACGATACGTGTTTTTTTGTACGATGAGGAAAATCGGGCAAAGAAAAGAAGTATGAACGAAAGTAATTGAGTGCTACCTCAACTGCTGTCTCTTTTCCCTCCCCCTTTAGGGGGCCGGGTGGCACAAATGCGTCCTCCAACGATTCAAACTTTTCGTAATGCTGCCTGAAGAAAGCTATGAAATAAAGTGTATCCACATCGTTAAAGGTGCGGTGTTTAAACTTTAACAGTTTTTTAAGATCGGGTTCTTCATGGTTGATAATGAAATCATAAGGAGCACCATCCATTAAGGTGATGAGTTCCTTACATTTCTTGATGATGGTAACCCGTTGTCCCCAGGCTAAAGTAGCAGCCCAGAACCCCATGATCTCAATATCCTGCATCCTGCTAAACATATGCGGGATGGTCACCGGATCGTTCTCAATAAATTCAGGGCGATTATATTGGGCAACTTTGGCGTCGAGGAAGGTCTTTAGAGCTTCGGCCCCTATCCCTCTAAATGGGGAATTTTTCGTATCAAGTCCAATATTCATAGTGCCTCAAAGTTCACATTTAATATATTTCACGTGAACTGCTGTTTATCATGGCTATCGCTTCCATAAAAGTCAGAGCTATAGGTTCGTCAATGTGATAGTCGGTGGAATAGTCTTTAAAAATGCCTACCGCATTTCTATTAAAGCCAATAACATGGCTCATGATTAAAAAATCGCAAAAACCTATAATATTCTTATTCCCGCTTTCCACAAACTCTTTTATAATCCTATCGAGCGACCAAAAAGAAAACATATATTCCTGCCATTCATAACCGTCAAATCCGTTTACAACAGCATAAAGCGCTTTAAAATCATCAGGAAAGCTAAAACTTAGAATAGTTTCAGCTTTCTCGAAATCAGCATCAGTTGCGGGTGGGTTCATTTTCACCTCGCATTCATCCCAAAACGCAATAGCTTCCTTTATCCAATCTTCCATAAGAAAGTTTTGATTAAAGGCCCCTTTTTTAGCTCAGCGCCTGTTTAATATCCTCCATCAAATCCTCAATATCCTCAACCCCTACACTCAAACGCAACAGGTTATCAACTACCCCAGCTTTTTCACGTTCAACCTTAGGGATCGAGCCGTGGGTCATGCTTACCGGGTGATTAATTAATGATTCTACTCCGCCTAATGACTCGGCCAATGAAAATACTTTGAATGACGATGCAACGCGGAATGTTTCCTGCAGATCGGCTCCTTTAAGCACGATACTGATCATGCCGCCAAAATCGCGCATTTGTTTTTTGGCGATATCATGATTAGGGTGGTCGGAAAAGCCCGGCCAGTAGATTTTTTCAACTTTGGGATGCCCTTTCAAAAACTCAGCAATCTGCCTGCCGTTTTCGCAATGCGCTTTCATACGCAGGTGCAGGGTCTTTATGCCACGCAACACCAGGAAGCTATCCATTGGACCCGGCGTAGCACCACAGGCATTATAAATGAACCAAAGCTTTTTGTAAAGTTCCTCGTCGTTCAGCATTAAGGCCCCCATAACCACATCGCTATGGCCACCGATGTATTTGGTTACAGAGTGCATCACGATATCTGCTCCCAAATCAATCGGGTTTTGCAGGTATGGCGATGCAAAAGTATTATCAACCACAAAAAGCAGGTTCTTTTCTTTGGTGATCTTACCTATGGCTTCCACATCCACAATGCGCATGGTTGGGTTGGTAGGCGTTTCTATCCAAACCAATTTGGTTTTGTCATTTACGTGGGCACGCACAAGCTCCGGCTCAGACAGATCTAAAAAATGGAACTTAACACCATAATTGGCAAAAATCTTCGTAAAGATCCGATATGAACCACCATAAAGGTCGTTCCCGGTTATCACTTCATCGCCGGGTGCAAGCAGTTTCATCACCGCATCGGTAGCGCCCATACCGCTTGAAAAAGCCAAACCGAACTTAGCATTTTCCAAGGCTGCCAAACAGTCTTCCAAAGCCTTACGGGTTGGATTAGTACCGCGCGAGTACTCATATCCTTTATTATCCCCCGGCGATTTTTGCCAATAGGTTGATGTCTGGTATATCGGCGTCATGATAGCGCCGGTAGTTGGATCGGGCTCCTGCCCTGCGTGTATTGCTTTAGTTGCGAATTTCATATATGGTGAGTGGTTGATTGAGTTGATTAGGTGAGTGGTTGTGGTTGGTGAATAGTTGATTGGGGCAATTAGGTGAGTGGTTTGATTCTCCCTAATTAACTACTCACCTAATTGCCCCTTCACCTAATCAACTAACCCCTTTTTTGTTTTTAAATATTGAATGTAACCATTTATTAATCTCAGGCAACTTTCGTATTCCGCCTGAAAAGTTCGTAAGGTTTCATCAGTTATAATCTTTTCATCTAAGGCTACGATCAAATGGTCGAGTGTCTCTGTTAAGGAACCTCTCGCCATTATGCAAAAACGAATATTGTCCTGGTAATGAAACCTGCCATGCCCTTCGGCTAAATTATTGCCTATAGAACGAGAAGAACGAACAATTTGATCTGTCAGTCGGTACTTTTCTTCAACAGGAAACTCTTTTACAAGCCCGGATATCATATTTCTAATCTTTCTTGCTTGCTTCCATGTTTCAAGATCAGTGAATGAGGCCATCGAATATTAATTTAGTGATTGGTTATTTAGGTTAAACAGACGATAAAATTATTAAGAAACATAGACTACTGCAAATGGGGCTTAAAACCAACCATTCACCTAATCAACTCAATCAACCATTCACCCAAAATAAACCACTCACTCAATCAACCCAATCAACCACTCACTAAAACTTAATACGCCCTTGCGAAAAGCACCCTCTGCGTTGACGGTTTCCCTGTCAAAATACACTTGCCTACTTCCTGTTTATTATCCAAAGGTATGCAACGGATTGTCGCCTTAGTTTCCTCTTTTATCTTTTGTTCGGTTTCGGATGTACCATCCCAGTGAGCGCTCAGGAAACCCGGCTGCTCATCTAACAGGCGTTTAAACTTATCCCAGGTATCAACCTCGGTGGTATTTTCAGCACGGAAATCGAACGCTTTTTTGTAGATGTTGGTCTGGATCTCTTCAAGCAGGCTTTCTATTTTACCGGCAAGACCTTCCTGTGTGGTAGTTTCCTTGGTTTTAGTATCACGACGCGCCAGCTCAACGGTACCGTTCTGCATATCGCGGCTGCCTATGGCTACCCGTAATGGTACGCCTTTTAGTTCGTATTCAGCAAATTTAGCTCCCGGGCGATGGGTATCGCGGTTGTCAAACTTAACTGAAATGCCTTTGGCCTTTAGCTCTTTTTTCAACGAATCAACGTATGCGCTGATATTATCCAGTTCTTCCTGGTGCTTGTAAATCGGCACAACTACTACCTGTATTGGCGCCAGTTTTGGAGGCAATACTAAACCTGCATCATCACTATGGGCCATAATGAGCGCTCCAATCAAACGGGTTGAAACACCCCATGAAGTAGCCCAAACGTGCTCAATTTTATTTTCCTTATTGGTGAATTTTACGTCGAAAGCCTTGGCAAAATTCTGTCCCAAAAAGTGCGATGTACCTGCTTGCAAAGCTTTACCATCCTGCATCAATGCCTCAATGCAATAGGTATCCAAAGCACCCGCAAAACGCTCGTTAGCTGTTTTACGGCCTTTTACTACCGGTAATGCCATCCAGTTTTCGGCAAAGTCGGCATATACGTTCAGCATTTGCTCGGTTTCGGCTATTGCCTCATCAGCTGTAGCGTGGGCGGTATGGCCTTCCTGCCATAAAAATTCGCTGGTACGTAAAAACAAACGGGTACGCATTTCCCAGCGCATTACGTTTGCCCACTGGTTAACCAGGATAGGCAAATCGCGGTATGATTGGATCCAGCCTTTGTAGGTGTTCCAGATAATGGTTTCAGATGTCGGGCGGATGATCAGCTCTTCTTCCAACTTGGCTTCCTCATCCACAATAATATTTCCGTCGCCATCATTTTTGAGGCGATAGTGCGTTACAACGGCACATTCTTTGGCAAAACCGTCAACGTGGCTGGCTTCTTTACTAAAGAACGATTTGGGTATTAAAAGCGGGAAATAAGCGTTACTGTGGCCGGTATCTTTAAACATTCCGTCAAGCACCCCCTGGATCTTTTCCCATATCGAATAACCATACGGTTTAATGATCATACAGCCTCTAACCGGCGAATACTCGGCCATGTCAGATTTAATTACTAAGTCGTTAAACCATTGCGAATAATCTTCGTCTTTACTAATAACACCTTTGCTCATATTGATTGGATAGAATTTGGACTTCTGTAATTGTTGTATATTGCTGCCAAATTTATAAATTTAAAACTTATTTGACCTTGCACTTTTTACTTACCTGCATATGAAACGGAACATCGCGATAGGAATGTTTATTATCGGTGCCATGGCGCTGAGTTCCTGCTCTACAACCAAGCTTGCATCAAACCAAAGCAATGATAACGTTTATTTTTCTGACGCGCGCGCGGCTGATGAGCCTGTTTATGCACAGCAGCCTGCCTACAACCAAACCCCGGTTGCCCAGGAGGATACTTACAGCGATGATGACGATGATTACTTTTATTATGACGACTACTCTTCGCGCATAAACCGTTTCAGTTACTTCTCTCCTTTTGGTTACTATGATGATTTTTATTCGGCTTACAATAGTTACCCATACTACAGTTATGGCCTCGGCTACGGATATGGAGGCTTAGGCGGTTATTATGGCGGTTTGGGATATGGCTATGGGGGGTTAGGATATGGCTACGGCGGCTGGGGGTTAGGATATGGTGGCCTTGGCTTAGGATTAGGTTATGGTTACGGCGGCTACTACGGTGGCGGTTATGGATATGGCGGATACGGCGGTTATTATGGCGGCGGTTACGGTGGATATTATGGCGGCGGCTATGCCTCATCAGGCACAGCACGGCCTTACCGTGGCAATGGCAATCCGTTTGCAGGCAGTGGACGCCGCCCTGTTAGCAGTGCTGTTTCGGGCATAGGCTACGTTCCGGGAGGCCGCAACAGGCCATTAGGCAGCAGGACAAACACTTATAGCACCGGTAACAATAACGCGAATAGCAGCTATAACAACAATACAGGTACCCGTTATGCACGTCCTGCCCGTACCGATGCGGCACCTACACGTGATGCACAGCCGGTTTACAGGCAGCCCCAGGTTGAACGTACATCGCAGCAGCCATCGTACACACCGTCATCAAGCTCAAGCAGCGGCAGTTCGCGCAGTACCGGCAGCGGCAGTAGCGGAGGCGGCGGCAGACCATCAAGACCTTAAACCTAAATCTTATATTTTACTTACCTGAATTTTATGAAAATCAAGTATTTACTAAGCGTAATTGCTATAGTAGCAATTGCTAAAGATAGTTTTGCTCAATACTCACAGGATGCCATCAGGTTTTCAACCTTTCAAACCGGATCCACATCACGTATCAAGGCTATCGGCAACGCAGGTACAGCCATAGGCGGTGATTTGAGCTCGGTAAGCGGCAACCCGGCAGGTTTGGGCTTTTTTACCCACTCAGAGGTTAGTATTACTCCCGAGTATGATAACTCAAAAATAAGTTCAAGCTTTTTTGGGCAGGCAGGCAGTGCAAACCGTAACGATGTAAACATGAGCAATGCAGCCATTGTTTTTTATCAGCAGCTTACTACCCGTGGGCGCGATAAAAGCAAAGGCTGGTTAAGCATTAACTACGGGGCAGGATACAGCCGCACCAATAACTTTTATGAAAACGTTGCCTACGGCGGTACCAATCAAACAAGTTCAATCTCTGATTATTATGCTGGTATAGCCAAAGGAGAAGTATCGAAATACGGCAGCGTTAATCCTAACGGGCTCGATGGCTGGGCATATGATCATATATTGATAGATAATTTTGGTTCCGCATCTGATCCAAACTCTTATTCAAGTACAGTGAATGTTCCGGTAAGGCAACTGGCAGGGATTACCCGTACCGGCGGACAATCAGAATTTAACCTTTCATTTGGTGCCAACTACAGCAATAAGCTTTATGTGGGCTTGGGACTCGCTATCACCGATATCAGGTATAATTCCCACTCAAGGTTCACCGAAAACGGCAATGCTATTATAGCTAACGGTGGCAACCCGACCGATTTTTCATCAACCTTTGCACAGGACCAAAGTACCAGAGGCTCGGGCTTTAATGCCAAATTGGGTATCATTTACAAACCGGTACAAGCCGTACGCCTGGGTTTTGTGTTCACCTCTCCAACGTTTTATAATATTGACGATTCATACGCCGAGGGACTTGCAACACAATACAATGGAGGGAACAGCTATCGCAATGTATCTGATCCATACCAGCTAAGCTATAACCTGCGTACCCCGCTAAAACTTGCCGGCGGTGCAGCGGTTTTCATAGGTAAATACGGTTTCATCAGCGGCGATGTTGAGTATATTGATTATACCACTACACACCTAAGCACCAATGACAGCTACACCGCCGATGGCGATAACGGCGATATCAAATCGCTTTACCGCTCAACAGTAAACCTGCATGTTGGTGCCGAAATAAATGTGAACAGTATGGTTTATTTACGTGGTGGTTACAGCCAGCAGGGCAACCCAATGAAGGACCTGGGTAGCGATATTAAAACCGTTAGCGGCGGCATCGGTGTCCACTTCGGCGCTTATTTTATTGATGCTACCTATGCGAGGGTAACCGGTAATCAAACGATTTTCCCATACGATGTTGGCGCAACAAGTCCGTTTGCCGATTTGAAAAAAGTTAATAATAACGCATTCCTTACTTTGGGATACCGCTTTTAACCGTTGATTTTTTTGATTGATTACGCTGATTGCGTTGATCTGTTCAGCCTGTCTTTTCGTTATGAAAAGACAGGCTGTTTCATTTAAGCACCATCGTTGTGCCGTTGTTGGTATTGTCACCAACGATAGCGACAAAGTCAAAATGTGCTATTATCTGCGAAATCAACGTAATCAAATAAATCAGTGGTCAAAATCAACGTAATCAAAAATATCAACGGTCAAAATCACTAACTTGCCTCTTATAATTTAAATTGACCATGAACAAAAATCTACTAAAAAGCACCACCATGTTAATGTTGCTTGCTGGTACATGCTTTAACGCGGGTGCCCAGCAATCGGCCGAAACAAAAGCCTGGGTAGCCAAATCAAACGAGTACACTAAAATCATCATTGATCTGGACAAAAAATACTCGCCCGAGTATGGCTCATCACAAGGCCTGGCAGAATATGATAGTGACATCGCAGTACCTACATTGCAAACTATATTGGCCGAACGCAAGGATGAAGAGGCCGTTGTTGCCAAACTTACCGAAGCTCTTAAAACCGAAAAAAATACTTTTATCCAGCAGGATATCAATATCATTATAACCCACCTTAAACTTGGCTTCCGTCAGCAGGACTTTGAGCTGAGTCGCCAGGTGCCGTTTTTAAATGCGTCATCAACCATATACAGCGGACTGGAAACGCTGCTCGATGACCAAACCCCTGAAGCCCGTCGCCAGGCAGCCGTAATGCGCATTCGTAAATATGCCGGATTGGAAAAAGGATACAAACCTTTGGCAACCATTTACAGGGAACGTGTACAGAAACAGATGGCAGGCAAAAACATGATCTATCCGTCAAAGCAACGTATGGAAACCGATTTGTCGCGCAATGCAAGCATAGTAAGCGGCATTGCCGAGCTTTGCACCAAATACAAGATAACCGGCTGGGAACAACCTTATGCTACGCTTAAAAAACAGCTGGAAGATTATGATCAATGGGTAAAAGCAAACGTGCTGGTGAAAGCCCGTACAGATTTCAGGCTCCCGCCCGAAGAGTATGCCATGAACCTGGAAGCCTACGGCATCGACATTCCGCCAGCAAAAGTAGCTGAAATGGCACATACGCTATTCAACCAGATCCAGGATGAAATGAAACCCATTGCCGAGCAGATAGCCAAAAAACGCAATCTGCCATCGGCCGATTATCGTGCTGTGATCCGTGAGCTTAAAAAGGAGCAGATCCATGGCGATTCTATCATACCACTGTATGAGCAGCATTTAAAAGATATTGAAGGTATCATCCGTGAGCACCAACTGGTAACACTGCCAAACCGCCCGGCTATCATCCGTTTAGCTTCGGCCGCCGAAACTGCGCAAAGCCCTGCCCCGCACATGGTTCCTCCGCCGTTTTTAAATAATACAGGCCAGCGCGGTGTATTTGTGCTACCGTTGAACATGCCTGCATCCCCCGGTGAAAAAGCGACTGATAAATATGACGACTTCACTTTCGATGCCGCATCATGGACTATCATAGCCCACGAAGCAAGGCCCGGACACGAGCTACAGTTTGATAAAATGGTAGAAGAAGGCGTTTCCCAGGCACGCGCCCTTTATGCCTTTAACTCAACCAATGTAGAAGGCTGGGGTTTATACTCTGAATACATCACCCGCCCTTATATGCCGTTGGAAGGCCAGTTGGTATCGTTAGATTACCGCCTGTTAAGAGCTGCCCGCGCCTTTCTTGATCCTGAATTGCAGGCCGGTAAAATAACCCAGCAGCAAGCGCTTGACGTACTAATGAACGATGTGGTACAATCACGCGCCTTTGCCCGCCAGGAAGTTGAGCGTTATACCATTAATGCTCCGGGCCAGGCTAACAGTTATTTTTATGGCTTTACCAAGATGATAGCCCTACGCAAGGATACCGAAGCCGCATTAGGCAGCAAATTCAATGCTTTGCATTTCCATGATTTCATCCTGTCGCAAGGTATCCTGCCACCGGCATTGATCCGCGAGGCCGTTATGAATGATTTTGTGCCGAAGGAAAAGGCTTTGTAAGCTATAAAGAAGAAAGCCGGATGTTTAATATATCCGGCTTTCTCGTTTTTAACCTTTATGTCGTCCCCAATAGCGCAAGTGTTGTGTGGTTGGCTGGAGGGGTGCTCACTTGTGCAAGAGAGGCACAAGTCAGCCGCGCTCATCGCCCCATACACAAGACTTGCGCCAGTCGGTTTATTTCCAGGAGTATAAAACAAATATCGTCATTGCGAGGAACGAAGCAATCCCCGATTTGCAGGTCCGCTCTGTATCGTTCGCGATTGCTTCGTTCCTCGCAATGACGTTTATAAATAAGCACTACGTTTCCAGTGGCGCAAGTGTTGTATGGTTGATTGGAGGGACGCTCACTTGTGCCTTGCAATGACAGTTATTAATAAGCACTACGTTACTTCTTAGCCTGCTTTAACAGCCATTGCGCTACATCATTCACAGCCTTGTCATTCTCATAGCCCGCAGGCAGCCTGCCATTTACATATTCATTATAAAGCCATGGGTCTCCAACTGCTATTACTGTCCCTTTGCCGTATTTGGCAGATGCAATAATGGTAGCGCCATCTTTGTTTTTAAGTACAGGTACTGCAGTCCCGGTTAAACCTATTGAACAGGCATCCTTCATGAATATCTTACCCGCTGTTTTCAATACCGGATTGTTCTTTACGTAAACAGCGCCGTCTTCAAAATGAGCATCATCTATCACATGGTTTTGCAGGTCATTATTGAAATGCATCCCGAATTTGGCAGCGAGGTTATTGAAATGTGGCAACTCCACGTTTACACTGTCGTTAGCCATCATTAGTAAAACACCACCTTTTTTCACCCATGCGCTTATCTGCTCAATATCGTCTTCCTGGATATAGTTGGGGTTCGGACTTTCCTTTTTGGTATCCGGATCAACAACGATATAAACCGATGATCCTTTCAAATTATCCAAAGTTGGCGCTGTACCAAGCGTATCCAGCTTTGCCCCGCGACTTATAAAAGCCTCGCCAAAGATCTTGAAACCGTTGTTATCTGTTTCATCCCACAGGTAATGAAACCGCTCTGGTTGCCCGTTTGCACCTTTATGGACCTCGTGATTGAAATAATAATCGAGCGTTACGGTTTGGGCGCTTACTGTACAACCAACAAGGGCGAACAAGGCGATAAGTGATGATCTTAGTTTCATAGTAGGTTTATTATTAGGTTAGCCTGTGGTAGGCGTTATCACCACAGACTTAACTTTTCTATCTATTTTCCAGGTGTTCAGTTTTTTTAAGTGTAAACACTTGCATTTATTTTCAAAAAAAACAATACTGAAAATCAACAAGTTAACTTTAGCAAAAAGCACTTCCTTAGCAAGAAGGAACACACATGAATTGATAATCAATAAGTTAACTTTTCACAAGGTCAAAAACTGAACACCCTGTTTTTTAAAAAACTGAACACTTGTGTTTGGGTTCGGTTTTACAGCTTGTGTTCGGTATTATCACCGCAGGCTTAATAAAATCATGTCATTGCGAGCGATAGCGTGGCAATCGCATACTATACTGAGCGGTTATGCTTCCGTGCGATTGCTTCGTCGTTCCTCCTTGCAATGACATAACAAACGATATTTTAGTTCTTTATACCCCCCCAAAAATCGAGAACCCGCCATCAACGCAAATCATCGAACCGGTGACAAATGCCGAGGCATCGCTTAATAACCATACTAATGCGCCTTTAAGCTCATCAGCATGACCAAAGCGTTTAAATGGTGTTTGTTTGATCACCAGCTCGCCCCTTTGGGTATAACCGCCTTCGGGTTTGGTGAGCAGGTTTCGGTTTTGTTCGGTAAGGAAAAAACCGGGTGCTAATGCATTCATCCGGATGCTATCGCCGTAACGGTTAGCCAGCTCTACTGCAAACCATTGGTTATAGCAATCGACAGCGGCTTTGCCCATGTTATAGCCTAACACTTTGGTAATGGCCCTTTTGCTGTTCATTGAAGATATGTTAACAATGCTGCCTTTACCCGTTTTGGCAATGGCTTCGCCGAAAACCTGCGTAGGGATCAGTGTGCCCCAAAGGTTTAGGTCCATCACTTTTTTCATCCCGTCGATATTCATTTTAAAAATATCCTCATCGGGCTGCAAAACGCCTTCGGGCATGTTACCACCGGCACCGTTCACCAGGCCATCTATCCTGCCGAAAGCTGCTAACAACTTATCTTTGGCAGCTACCAGTTCAGCTTCATTCATTACATCGGCAACCAGCGCTATGGCTTTACCGCCTGCTTCATTTATGGCGCTGGCACGTTCATCGGCTACCTGGGCGTTACGGCCAAGGATGCCTACGGCACCGCCGGCTTCAACAATGCCATCAATAAAAGCTTTGCCTAATATGCCCGTTCCGCCGGTTACTACAATTACTTTACCTGCTAATGAAAATTGATTATCCACTTATTTATGTTTTCTGTTGATGTATGATTATTTCAGATCGGTTATGGCTATTGCGTCCATATCGGTATAGTCGAGGTTTTCGCCGGCCATACCCCAAATAAAGCTGTAGTTTGACGTACCGCTGCCCGAATGGATACTCCACGGCGGCGATACCACGGCATCATAATTATCCATGGTGATATGCCTTGTCTCCTGTCCCTCGCCCATGTAATGGAAAATCTTTTGGCCTTGAGGCACATCGAAATAGAAATAAGCTTCCATGCGCCTGTCGTGCACGTGGGCCGGCATAGTGTTCCAAACACTACCTTCATGCAGTATAGTAAGGCCCATAACTAACTGGCAGCTGCGTACACCTTCCAGGTGGATATATTTATTGATAGTTCGTTTGTTTGCAGTAGCCACCGAACCCAGCTCAACCTTAACCGCATCAGCATGGGTAAGCAGTGTTGTTGGATATACTGCATGCGCCGGTGACGAGAGCAGGTAAAATACAGCAGGTATTGAAGGATCAACACTTTCAAAAGTTACCGTTTTAGTTCCTTTTCCGATGTAAAGACAGTCGAGCTTGTTTACCTCAAAAGCTTGTCCATCGGCTTTTACCACGCCAGCACCGGCCACGCTAATAATCCCGATCTCGCGGCGTTCTAAAAAATAATCGGCACGCAGATTTGGGTAGTTTGGTAATTCGAGTATTTTGTTTACCGGGTTAGCCATGCCAACAATCATCCTGTCGTAATGGGTATAGGTGCAATTGATCTCATCGGGCTGAACCTGTTTATCAATCAAAAACCGTTCGCGTATGGTGGTGGTATCGTAGCTTTTAAAATCCGTAGGATGTACACTGTGTATTGTTTTCAAAGCAAATGTTGTTTTAGAGTATACTGGTTAATAAATACAATTCTACAACCTTAAAAAATATTAAAAAAGGTATTCAGGCCTTATTTTCACTCCAACGTTATAGTTTATCTGCCTACCTTAGCCCTAATAAAAATCAAACTATAACGTTAAAGTAAATATTTAACGGTTAGTATATTGTTTTATTTATTTAAGCTTGTATAATTGAATGCATTAACCGGAGCCAAAAGCTGCGCTACCTATTCAATAAACCAATAAATAACTAAAACTATGAAACATTTAACAACTTATAAAAATATCATGTTGGTAATTCTTTTTTCGCTTACAGCTGCAGGTGCTTCGGCTCAACAACAGGAAATCACAGCTAAAAGTGCCAAAACATGGGTTAAAAGCCGGGTTTGGGCAAATGGCCTGAAATTGAAGTTAAACTCATCAACAAACGAACTGGAGTTTGCCAAACAATATGCGGCCAATAAAGCAGCATGGGATAAAGCGTTCGAGTTTATCCGCGAACGTAACCTTGAGCAGATTGAACCGGGCAAATATCCTATAGATGGCGATAATGTTTATGCCATGATAACCGAAGCCCCATCAAAAGAGCCAGAACATGCCCTTTGGGAATCGCATCAAAACTATATCGATCTGCAATATGTGATCAAAGGCAAAGAAAAAATTGGCGTAGCTCCTATTGAAAGCCTGATGATTACCAAACCTTATGATGCGGAAAAAGATTTTGCCAATTACAGCGGTGATGGTAAATACTTTACCGCAACGCCCGACGAGTTTTTCCTGTTTTTCCCAAGCGATGGTCACCGCCCTAACATGAAGGTTGACGGCTATGATAAGGTGAAGAAATTGGTTATTAAGATAAAGGAGATTAAGTAAATTATCTGATTAACTCAACTATCGTCATTGCGAGGAACGAAGCAATCCCCGACTATACAGGGCGACTTTTATAGTTACTCTGCTAATTGGGGATTGCTTCGCACCTTATAGTGACGTAATTGTAAATACTTGATTATTAAGTGCATTCTTTAGATCTGTTTGTAAATATGGGCGTTGCCTGCGGCCGGGCTTTCCGTTACAAGTCCTCGCCTTCCTTCCCTCAATCCCTACACGCGCTGTGGGCTTTTCACTGCAATCCCTAACGCGGCCCCCCGCACAACATCGTCAAAATATATTTTACACGTCATCACATTTTTTTCAGGTTACCTGATGATTCCTCGCAATGACATATTTTTCTATTCTGATCACACCTGCACCGTTTTCACCAGCTTGCGTACATCAAAACCCTGATTCGCTGCCTGTACAACAAGTTGATTATAAACCTGCTCATCCAACGTCGATCGGCGGCTTAGTATCCACAAATAGTTACGGTTAGGGTGTCCTATCATGGCATAGCTGTAATCATTGGCCAAAGCTATGATCCAATATTTACCTTTAAAGGGCCACTGGAATTGTACTTCGAGCTTAGCATTACTCGTTTTATCAGCCACAGTTGCGCGCCCTTCAACAATCTTTATTTTATTTTCTTTTATACAACGGTTTTTAACAATGATGCTGCCATCTGGCGCTAACCCATAAGCTGCCGAGGTAAAGGAGCATCCCGACTCAAAACATTGCGGGAAAGCGGCAATCTCAAACCAGGAACCAACATACTTTTTCAAATCTACATAAGGAACAGTTTCAAGCGGCTTACAGCGCGCAGCTTGTAAGGCCAAAGCAGTTAAACCTAATGCTACAGAGGTTGCAATGATCTCTTTCTTCATAATTCAATAACGCCCGTTATGCCTAAAAAGTTTAAAACAAAAGCACATTAGCCGCAATCAAATGTCATGTTATTATTTAATTACCTTTGCGCCAAAGCATTATTTTACATCATGCCCAATAAAACAAACATCAGTATTTTAGGCTGCGGCTGGTACGGCAGCGCATTAGGTAAAGCGTTAATTACCGATGGTATCCGGGTAAAAGGCTCAACTACATCCGCTGCAAAAATGGATGACCTTACCGCGACGGGTATTGAGCCTTACATTGTAAACTTTTTGCCGGGAGAAGAAATATATAACGCTGATTTTTTTGATTGCGATGTTTTATGGATAGCTATTCCACCGAAAAGCCGAAGCGGTGAAGGAGCTGTTTTTATAGAGAAAATTAGAGGTATTATCAGCGCCATAAAACAGTTTAAGATACAAAACGTAGTATTCATTAGCTCGACAGGGGTTTATGCCGATAGCAATCACCATGTAAACGAAGAAACCGATCCCCAACCCAATACCGAAGCAGGCAGGATATTATTTGAGGCAGAAAACCTTTTCCGTGCTGAAGATAGCTTTAAAACAACCATTATCCGCTTTGCGGGATTGATCGGCCCCGGACGTAATCCAGGCAGGTTTTTCGCGGGTAAGAAAGATATTCCTAACGGAAATGCTCCGGTTAACCTGATCCATTTGGATGACTGTATCGGCATCAGTAAAGCCATATTGGCTAAGCAAGCCTTCGGCTATCTTTTTAATGCATGTTCACCCGGTCATCCTGCTAAAGCCGATTTTTACACACATGCGGCTGTGGTTTCAGGCTTTGAAAAACCGGAGTTTATTAAAGAGTTGAAGGAATGGAAGATTGTGGAGAGTGTGAATGTTGGGCCGATATTGGGTTATCAATACGAGGCTTTGTTATAATTACGAAGGTTTAAGCACCTAACGCAGGTTCAAGCGTCCACGCTCACATGCAATACAGCTTTTAAATTCCCCTCTTGAGAGGGGGCGCGGAGGAACGAGTGGTAGCAGGGGTGTGTTTCTGCTACAAGCCTTTCAAAGCAGAAACACACCCCTCCGCCCCTCTCAAGAGGGGAATCGCTCAAGTCCACGCTTTTTTTCCTCTTAAGTTAACGGCCATATGGCGCAGCCACTTGAACCTGAAATGTTTTTTAATATACCGGCGCTTTCGCCTTATCCCCCATTACAAACACCAGCTTCCCGCCGTTCATAATATCCTTGTGGATAATGTATTCTTTGTTATAAGGCTTACCATTCAAACTGATACTTTGTACATACTTGTTTGCTTTGGATAACCCTTTTGCTTCAACCACAAAGCTTTTACCGCCAGCCAAAGCAATGCTCACTTTATCCAGCAGGGGCGCGCCGAAAACATACCGACCATCAGCCGGATTAACAGGGTAAAACCCCATCGCCGTAAAAATATACCAGGCCGACATTTGCCCGCAATCGTCATTGCCGGACAGTCCATCGGGTTTGTTGACATAAAACTGATCGGCTATCTGTCTTACCAGTTCCTGTGTTTTAGCCGGGTTACCGGCAAGCGTATACAAATAAGCTACATGATGATTAGGTTCATTGCCGTGAGCGTACTGCCCTATCAACCCGGTAACATCAAGCGTTGAACCTTTGCCAAACACTTTTGAATCCATGGTAAACAATGAATCCAGCTTGCCTGAAAACGCCTTCTTGCCACCCATTAATTTAATTAAACCCGGAATATCATGCTGTACCTGCCAGGTATACTGCCAGGCATTGCCTTCAGTATAATCGCCGCCTACAGCCAGCTGACCGCTATCCAGGTTGGCAAAGGGCCTCACCCATTCGCCGTTTGATTTGCGGCCGCGCATGAGCCGGGTACTTTTATCAAACAGGTTGTTATAAAACTGCGACCGTTTAATGAAATACGCGTAGTCGCCTGGTTTGTTCAGCGCTTTGGCCAGTTGGGCGGCACACCAGTCGTCATAAGCGGCTTCCAAAGTACGGGAAACAGCTTCGCGTGGTACGGTGTCTGATGGTAGATAGCCATAACGCATGTACAGGCTCCAGTCGTATTTAGGATTTTTATTATGTGTGAGTGTAGTTTTAATTGCCTCAAAGGCCTTTTGCTTGTCAAATCCCTTGATGCCTTTCAGGGCTGCATCCACAATTACTGGTACAGCATGGTTACCGATCATGGCGAAGCTTTCCTTGCCCCACAGCGTCCAGATAGGGAGCATACCGGCCACATCGTTATGCTGTAACACACTTTCTACCATTTGTCCGTCCCTTTCAGGACAAATGATAGTGTATAGCGGATGGGCTGCCCGATAAGTATCCCATAAGGAAAATGTAGAGTAAAATACTTTATCGGCCGAGCGGTGCACCAGGCTATCAGCCCCCCGGTATTGGCCGTCAACATCGGCAATATTATTGGGCTGGATCAGGGCGTGATAAAGGCTGGTATAAAAAGCTATCTTCTCCTTTTCTGTCCCTTCGGCTTTAAGTTTACCGAGGTTGCTTTCCCAGGCGCGGGCAGCTTCGGCTTTTACCTGTTCAAAAGTTTTATGCTGTGTTTCGGCCAGCAGGTTTTTACGTGCTCCGGCAATACTCACGCCAGAGATGCCAACCTTAGCTTCAATGGCCTCACCGGGCTTCAGATCGAAATCCAATATTAAACGGCGTTTGTTATCCCCATCAATAAAATGATGACCGGTAAGCGGGCGGTTAAATATAGCTGTGAAGTATACCTTTTTATCAACCCACTGGCTTGTGAAAGCATAGCCACTGATGGTTGTTTTGTTGTCCACAATGATCTCCCCTTCGGATACATGTTCGGCCAGTTGTTCGGCGCTCTCCACCAGGCCGCTTTGCATATCAATGAGCAGGTGGGCCTTGCCTGCTTTAGTAAAAGTATACCTGTGCAAACCGGTATGTGCCGAGGCCGTGAGTTGGGCCTTGATATTATTATCACTCAAAAGCACCTCATAATAGCCGGGCGAGGCCTTTTCCTGCTGATGAGAAAATTTGCTTTGAAATTTTTGAGGCTCTTTACCCTGAAATGGGAAGAACAACACATCGCCCAGGTCAACGCCGCCCGTACCGCTTAGATGGGTATGCGCAAAACCGGTGATCACCGTGTCTTCATAACGATAGCCAGAGCAATAGTTCCAGCCGAAATTGCCGGTTTCCGGGCTGAGCTGTACCATGCCAAAGGGAACCGTAGCCCCCGGAAAAGTGTGGCCGGTTGCAGATGTGCCAATGAACGTGTTTACGTATTTATTATACGATTGGGCATCAGCCTCTACACCCAAAATCAACACAAATAAAATGGCAATCAGCTTTCTCATGATCTGTTACTCTTTATATTCCAACGTTTTCTTCAACACCACATCTTCGGCCGAACGGGCTATCATTACATCAAATGTACCGGGTTCGGTCACCAGTTTCATTTGGTTGTTCCAGATGGCAAGATCTTCGGGTTTTACCGTAAACTTTACGGTTTGGGTTTCTCCGGGTTTAAGGCTGATCTTATCAAAACTTTTAAGCGCCATCACCGGGGTAGTTACCGAATTTACTTTGTTACCGAGATACACCTGTACCACTTCCTTACCCGCCATATTACCGCTATTGGTAACATCTACCGAAACAGTTACCGCCTCGTTTTTACCGAAAGATATTGCCGAAAGCTGCATATTACTGTATTTAAACGTAGTATAACTCAAACCATAACCAAAAGGGAACAGCACATCGGGCAAAGAAAAAACATAGTCCTGCCCCGGTTTTTCGGGTGAGCCGGGATTATGGTAAAAACCTTTATTGGATGCCACATGATTATAAAAAACCGGGATATGCCCGGTTGACTGCGGGATAGACACCGTGAGCCTACCCGATGGGTTCACCTTGCCAAACAGGATATTGGCAATGGCGTTGCCGCCACGTTCACCGGGGTACCATGCCTCCACAATGGCCGGGATATTTTCCTTTTCCCAACTGATACTTTGTGGCCTGCCATGCACCAGCACCAGGATTACAGGCTTACCGGTTTTATAAACAGCCTGTAACAACTCCCGCTGTACGCCATCGGGATTAATATCTGTAACATCATAACCCTCACCACAGGTAAAGGGATCTTTAGGCTCGCTTTCGGGCGCGTGGCCATTCCAGCCCACGCCCGAGAACACTACGCTGGTAGTACCTAACACCACGACCACTGCATCGCTATTCTTTGCTGCTGCAACAGCTTCTGCAAAGCCGTTTTTATCTGAACCAGACAGGGCACAGCCTTTGGCGTAATTGACTTTTACCCTATTACCCACAAACTGTTTAATGCCATTAAGCACGGTTGTACCCGAGCGACTATCGCGGGTTGAACTGTAATCGCCATATTGAACCTGGTTAGCATTAGGGCCAATTACGGCCAGCGATTTGAGGCTGTTCATATTGAGCGGTAACAGCTGTTTCTCATTTTTGAGCAGGATGATAGATTCCTCGGCTATTTGTTGCGACAGAGCGATATGCTCAGAGGTATGCACTCGTTTTTTTAACGCCGAAGTATCTGGCAGGGCTTTTTCAAACAAACCTGCTTTAAATTTTATGGTGAGGATGCGGGCAACGGCGCTATCAATTTGTGCTTCTTTTACTTTGCCTTCCTTTACGAGGCCGATGAGTTTGCCGTATACATCTGAACTTGGCGCTTCGAGGTCAACCCCGGCGCTCAGGCCAATGGGTGCTGCTCCTTCGGCGTCTTTAGCAATATGGTGAAAAGTATATAAATGCTTAAGGCCTTCATAGTCGGAAAACACGTAGCCATCAAAACCCCATTCCTGCCTTAAAATGGTTTGCAGCAGGAAATGGTTGGCATGTGCGGGCACACCGTCAATTTCATTGTAAGCAGGCATTACTGCATAAATATTTGCCTTTTGTACGGCATCTTTAAAAGGCGGCAAAAACATCGACCGTAACTCACGCTCCCCTACCGACGCCGGGGCCAGGTTAATACCAGCCACCGGGATACTGTAAGCCGCAAAATGCTTGGCGGTACACATTACTTTATCTTTGCCTATACCGTTTTTTGTTTGCGACGGATCACCTTGCATACCAATCACGAATGAGGTACCCATCCTGCTCACCAGGTACGGGTCCTCAGCATAACATTCCTCATTACGGCCATAACGCGGGTCACGGATCAAATCAAACAGCGGTGAAAGCGCCTGATCAACTCCCGAGGAGGAAGCTTCATAAGCTATTACCGAGCCCATTTTTTCAATTAGCGCCGGGTTCCAGGTGCTGCCCTGTGCTATGGCCTGCGGAAAAATGGTTGCGCCGGCCGCCAGTTGCCCGTGCAGGCATTCGCCTATTTGTATGGGCGGAATCCCTAAGCGCGTTTTTTCTTTAGCATATTTTTTTGCGGCGATGGATAGTGTTGCTATATCATTAATATTAGTGAAAGGGCTTTCACACACGCCATAAGCAATTGGGTTTTGCATGGAGCCTTTTAAGGAGTTCATACTTATCTGGCCCACCTTTTCTTCCAGCGTCATGCGGCTTAGCAGGTCTTTTACGCGCTCGGCTATCAGTGCTTTTGGGTCTTTATAAACCTGCGCGCCGGCTATATTTATTACAAAAGCAAACGCGATAAGTAAGCATATTTTCTTTTGCATAGGGTAAATGGTTTAATAGTCTATTTATTATAAAAAAGAGGAGGATAGTGCGATTCCCCTCTTGAGAGGGGTGGAGGGGTGTGTTTCTGCTTAGATAGGTTAATCGCATAAACACACCCCTGCTATCGCTCCTGTCTCCCGCGACCCCTCTCAAGAGGGGAATTTAAAAGCCTGATTCTCTTCGCCATTGGTGATACTCGAAAAATGAAATTATCTCTTAAAAGAAGCATGTCATTGCGAGCGTAGCGTGGCAATCTCGTAGCCAATGCATATTCGATCTGAATAGCTACGAGATTGCTTCGTCGTACCTCCTCGCAATGACATGGCTTTTTTTTATCAACATTTCCAACCGATCTTCATCTTTCAAAAACCAATGGAGACAACGCCTACTCTGCATAGTTCGCGATTGCTTCATGCCTCGCAATGACTTTTTTTATTTTCAATGCATCAAATAAAACTTCGGATAAAGCTTTTCCCCACCCGCAATCTTCAATTCAATCAAGGTTTGGTTTTCATTTGCTTTATCAGCTATGTAATGCCCGCTAAAGGCATATACCCCTTTTTTTAGATGCAACAATGCTTTTTGCGGTTCAACGTAAGTATTCAGTCCGGATTTAATCACTTCTACTTCATCTAAAAACAAAGCCGGACTAACCTCAAAACCTGTAGTTAGTTCATAGTCCGCTTCTTTATCAATCTTAATAAAACCTTTAATTTTCACCCAATTAATTAAGCCTTCACTAACAGGTTTCACAGGAACTATCAGGTTTGTTTCACCCGTTTCTGCTGGCTTTTCATCTTGCAGTTTGGCTATATCACGTTCCCCGGTTTTAAAAACTTCATAGGCCATGCCGGGTTTCAGCATAGCTGCTTTTTCGTGTGCAGGCTTGATACTCACACGCTTGATGCTGGCCGTTTGGCGAATGTGCTGATCATTCAGTGTCCAGGTGGTAAATGTTCTTAAACCGATGCTATCGTTTAAGGGCACATTAATATTTACTGGGAAAGGCGCAGACGGGCTATTATTATCCGGCATTTTTCCGTTTAATGCATAACGTACCTTAGCCCCCTGTAGTGGGTAATTCAGTGTTAATTTAAACCTGCTTTTATTGGTAATGACATCATCAACCCCATCAATATCGGGCAAGCGGGCGTTGAAATTCCACAGTTTGAACAAGCCATATTGGTTTTTCATTTTCCAGCCGAATCGTTCAAGATCTTTTTCATTTTTCGGGCTCCAGGTGAGTTCCGCCACGGCAAGGGCCCGGGGATAAACCATGTATTGCAGGTGCTGTGCGTTAGGCACCTTTTCGTTCCAGATATTGCCTTGCGCGCCTAAAATGTATTCGGCTTCGGCATTGGTCAGTTCTTTTGATTGCGGCTCGTAGTTGTACACCATTTGCCAGGTAACCGGCGGGTTCCAGCCTATGGGCTCCAGGTCTTCATTGGCTTGCGGGGCATCAAAGTACATGTATGGCAAGGGTGTCATTACCACGTGGTGATGCATTTTGGCGGCGGCTATCCCACCGGCTTCGCCCTGCCAGCTCATTACCGTGGCCGATTCGGCAAGTCCGCCCTGCAAGATCTCGTCCCAGCCTACCAGGCGTTTATTTTTCGAGAGCAGAAATTTTTCTATCCGTTTAATGAAATAACTCTGTACTTCTTTTTCGCTTTTCAAGTGCTCACGTTTCATGAGGGCGACTGCGGTCGGGCTTTTCAACCAGTCTACCATCTCCGCCTCATCACCACCAATGTGGATGTATTGGTTCGGGAACAGGGCTATCACTTCGGTCAGCACATCCTCCATAAATTTGAAAGTGTACTCACTTGGGTCGAGCATGCGTACGCGGTGTTTGGCCCCTGTCGAGTCCTGGCAGCCCAGCTGAGGATATGCAAAAATAGCCGCCTCGCTATGGCCCGGCATTTCAATTTCGGGCAGGATGGTCACAAACCTGTCCTGCGCGTACTTGATCACATCTCTAATTTCATCCTTGGTGTAAAAACCATCGCGGCCGTCATCAATCAGGTTGTCCAGCTTACGGAACTCGCCCCGTTTAGCATAGTAGCTGATCTTTGAACCTACTTCGGTAAGGCGGGGATATTTATCAATCTGGATGCGCCAGCCTTCATCGTCGGTTAAGTGCCAGTGAAAGGTATTGAGCTTGTAATGGGCCATTACGTCGATGTATTTTTTCACTTCATCAACTGTAAAAAAATGACGGCTCACATCTAAACTTAAACCCCGCCAGCCAAAACGCGGCTGATCGGCAATTGAACATGCAATTACCTTCAGCGTTGGCGATTTATCTGTGGGTAGTAATTGAATAAGCGTTTGCACTCCATAAAACACACCCGCTCCACTCCCGCTGATGCTTACCGAGGCAGCACTTACGTGCATGGTATAGGCGCCCTCGGCGTTCGACCAGGCATTATTTAACCTGATAGCTGTATTAGCAGGAATCTTTTCAAATACCTTTACTGTTGTTTGGAAGCCATAATTTTGATTCAGGTAATCCTGCAGGTATTTGCCTATGGGCTCGGTTTCCTTGTTAACCCCAATTACAGCATTTTTAGCCAAAATAAAACTCCCCTTCCCTGCCTTTAAGCTAACAGGCTGCGGGATAATATGAAACTGCGCTTTTAATGTTGTTACCGATACAAGCAGCGAAGCAAATAATATAATACGTTTTAACGATAGCGTTTTCTTCATTTCAGGGGGTAATGAATTGAGGTTATACTTTGATGGTGATATTCCTTTTGTAAAGGATCCAAACCGGGATAAAAATGATCAGTACAGTCAGGATAGCCCCGGCAAGAGAAGCATTTTCGGGCGAAAGGTGTGGCACAAATAAATTATTGTAGATGAACGACCATAGATTGGTTTTGCCCACAGGGATAGCGGCAATCAAAGCAGGGATAATATCGGCCAAAACATATGCTGCAATAGCATTGCGCCCGAAAGCCAGGAATGGCGGCAGCAATGCCTTATTTCCGCGTATATCGATAAACCAATAGGAAAGCGCCAGGATATTGATGGCCAAACCGGCTGTAAGCAGCACGAAAGAGCTTGTCCATAGTTGTTTGTTGATGGGGAAGAATGTATTCCAGATTAAGGCCAGCGCTATCAATACCAAACCTACACCCATCATTTTAAACAGATCGGTACTGGTTTTAAATTTGCCGGTTTTGAGCCAGGTGCCGGTGAATACCCCTAACAGGCAAGTGGCAACGGAGGGGATTGTTCCCAGCAAGCCTTCCGGGTCCCATGTTTTGGATGAACCCCAGAGGTGATTTTCGGTAAAAACCGATCTGTCGATCCAGGCACCTAAGTTGGTTGCAGGTTCCAGATTAGGCGTGCCAAACCCGGGGACAGGAACCAGTGTCATCAATAAATAATAACCGATAAGACAGCTTACAGCAATAATTACCTGCGTACGGATGCCGGTTTTAACGTACAGCAAGGCAGTTATGCCAAATACGAGCCCGATGCGCTGCAACACACCGGGAAAACGCAAATGCGCGAATTGAAAATCGTTGATCAATGGTAAACAAACCCCAAGGGCTATGATGATTAGCGTACGTCTTAAAATAGATAACAGTAGTTTACTATGGTTCGCTGTCTCCGCCTTTTTGCTTTGCATGGCGTATACAATGGATACACCAACCATAAACAGAAAAAAGGGAAACACCAGGTCGGTTGGGGTGCAACCGTTCCATTTGGAATGTTCAAGCGGCCAGTAAATGTGCCCCCAATCGCCAGGATCATTTACCAGTATCATGGCAGCTACAGTAAATCCCCTGAAAAAATCAAGCGAAAGCAGCCTTGGGCGGCCTGTCTTTGCGGTGCCTGTATTTTTAACCGGTTCCTGCTGATTGATTGCTGTAGTTGCCATGTGCTATCAGTTATTAACTATTTTTTTTATGCGTTTTTAAAATGTACTTGAACTGGTAAGTACCTGAGCCAATATCCATTTGCATATCGCCGCCAGCAGGTTTAATGTTGGCGATATCTTTATTGGTGTTAATATCAATGTTACCTTCAGTAACCGGCCCGTCTACGGCAGGCAGGGTGATTTGCGCAGTGGTATTTGGCGGCACGATGATATCAAGCGTAAAAACGCCATTATCAATACTCCAGGCCGATTTTACCTTACCGTAAAGCGTTTCAAGCTCGGCATTGGCATTGGTCAATTTACCACCCGGATGCGGAAAAATGTTGATTTTATGAAAACCCGGCGATCCTTCGTCAGTATTAATGCCGGCAATAACGCGGTACATCCAATCGCCAATGGCACCATAGGCATAATGGTTAAAGGAGTTCATTTCAGGATCTTCAAAAGTGCCGTTAGGTTTTATGCCATCCCAGCGTTCCCATATAGTAGTAGCCCCGTTTTTTACGGGATAAAGCCATGAGGGGTATGACTCCTTCATCAACAGGTCATAGGCGATATCGGTATGGCCGAAACGACTTAACACGTGGCAGATGTAGGGTGTGCCTAAAAAGCCTGTTGTAATGTGTTCATCATAATCCTCAATATTGTTTACCAGCCTTTTAGCCGCAGACTCGCGCAGGTTTTCGGGCAGCAGATCAAAGTTAAGGGCAAGCACATATGATGTTTGTGTGCCCGAGATCATACGACCGTTAGGTGTAACATATTCTGCCTGGAAAGCCTTTTTGATGTCGGCCAGGAGGTCGGTGTATTTTTTAATATCATCCTGCTTACCTAATATGGTAGCTGCATTAATAACCAGTTGGGTTGAGTAAGCATAAAAGGCCTGTGCTATCAGGTTTTTGTCGGTAAGGGCAGCCCCATCCTCGTAGTCGGTACCGGCGTAAAACAGCCAGTCGCCAAAGTGGTTACCTGTATCCCAAAGACCGTTACGGGTATGGCGGGTAATGTAACCAACCCAGGCCGTCATACTTGGATATTGGTTTTCCAAAACCTGCTTATCACCGTAAGCCAAATAAATATTCCATGGAACAATGGTTGCCACATCGCTCCAACCAGATGCCGCCGCCGAAGCACTATCCAGCATGTTGGGAATTACATAAGGCACCGCACCATTTTTATGCTGATCGGCCGAAAGATCTTTTAACCATTTGGTAAAAAAACCTGCAACATCCATGTTGAAAGTTGCTGTACGGCAAAAAGCCTGCGCATCCCCCGTCCATCCCATACGCTCATCGCGCTGCGGGCAGTCGGTTGGTACATCTATAAAGTTGCCTTTTTGCCCCCATTGGATATTGTGCTGTAGCTGGTTAATGAGCGGATTGGAAGTTGAAAACATACCTGTTTGCGCCATATCTGAGTATACAGCAAATGCAGCCACGTTTGTTGAATCTAATTCGCCACTGTACCCCTCTACTTTAAGGTACCTAAACCCCTGGAAAGTAAAATGCGGCTCAAAAGTTTCAATACTGTCCCCTTTAAAAATGTAAACGTTTTCCTGCTTGGCTGTACGCAGATTTTTGGTGTAAAAATTCCCTTTCTGATCCAAAACTTCGGCGTGAAATAACTTTACCGTATCCCCAGCTTTTGCCTTCAGTTTAAACTGCACCCAGCCAACCAGGTTTTGACCAAAGTCAACCACATGTTCACCTGCCGGGGTAGTAAATACTTTAAGTGGCTTAAACATTTCATGCTTGCGAACCGGTGGGCCAAACATAGCCACTAAATTATCTTTAACGGTATCAGCAGTGCGCACCGAGTCCCAGTTTAAATCTTTATAAGCAATGGTCGACCAGCCTTTCTTCTCTTTACGGGCATCGTAAACCTCGCCATCAAAAAATGATGATGAACGGATTGGCCCGTAAGCTACCTTCCATGTTTTATCCGAATTGATAATTAACCGCTTGCCATTGGTATAAACAATCTCTAACTGAAAAAGCAGGCCCAGCTTGGTACCATACACATTTTTTTTGCGGTTATAAGTATAACCACGGTACCAGCCATCGCCCAGTGTAACGCCAACGGCATTATCACCTTTTAACAGATCAGCAGTTACATCGTAAACCTGGTATTGCAGGCGCTTATTATAGCTTGTCCATCCGGGTGCAAAATAATCGCCGCTAATACGCTTGCCATTAAATTGCGCTTCGTATAAACCATGCGCTGTTATGTACAAATGCGCCGCGCGCACTTTGTGGTCAAGCTTAAATGTTTTTCTGAACATCGGGCTCGGGCCGCCGGTAGTATCCGACAGGTAGTTATCCTCTATCCATTTTGCGCTCCAATCAGCAGGTTTCAGCAAGCCCATTTTCCATGAGTTAACCATGCTCCAGGGGGTAACCTGCTGCCGGTTATTCCAGATGCGTACCTGCCAGTAAACTTTTTGCCGCGAAGCAAGTGCAGTACCGCCATAGTAAACATGCAGCGATTCGCCTGATGTGACTTTACCCGATGTCCAGAGCAAGTCTTTACCTTTTAGCAGTGACACTGCATTGCTGCCTACACGCACTTCGTAAGCAGTTTGCTGAATGTTGCGGTCGCGGGTTATGAGTTTCCAGCCAAGGCGGGGTTTAGCTTCATCTACAGAGATAGGATTGATCTTATACTCGCAAACCAGGTTATCAACCCTGAACGGCGGAGGAACCGGAGGTGCTTTTTGAGCTTGAACAATTATGGGCAGAAAAGAAAAAAGCAATATAACGATGCGTGTGCATACCTTTTTACACATACCTTTTTTTGGGTTTAATAGTTTATGCTATTAAATATACTTTAACAGCGATATTGTTTTGATATGCAAAGCAATTTTTATTGAGCAGGCCTCAAAAATGATGCGTTCATTGCAATATACACTATAAACGTAATATGGCCCGGTAAAAGTTTCAACCGGGCCATGTAACATTATTAATGTTCAAGATTGGCTTCGTTAAGCGGATACTGGAAAAGCAAACGGATGTTATTGTAAGCAGCCGAATTAATTTGCCAAGAGTCGTTTTTATAGGCTCTTTCGCTTGCAGCATGTGCTTTCATAACTTCGGCAGCCTTACCGGTGCGCAGTAAATCAAACCAGCGGTGGTTTTCAAAAGCAAGCTCAACCTGGCGTTCGTGTGCAATGGCTGCACGAAACTCTTCCTGGTTTGAAACATTCAGATCGGCGTTTGAATTGCCCATTGACTTATTTTCCAGCCCGGCACGCTGCCTAACCAGGTTAAGATATCTGAAAGCATCACCACCACCTGCAAAGCCCTGCTCGTTTAAACATTCGGCCAGCATCAGGTAAACATCTGAATAGCGATAAACGGGAAAATTGTTACCTGTGATGTACTGCACAGCCCCAACGCTTTGGTATTTTTTGATGAAAGGCAGGTCGATACCGTACTCATCCGATGTAAAATCGGTTAACGAGGCATCTCTTCTTTTATCTCCTTCTTCGTAAGCATTTACCAGATCCTGTGTTGGGATATTCCAGCCATTTTGCGCCCCATTGGCTATTTCAAAACCTGTTATATCAGAATCGTAATAATCCCATGGAATAAATGTATCCACAAAATCGCTGCCTAAACCATTAGGACCTTCAATATATTGAATTTCAAAAATAGATTCGGGGCCATTTTCTTTATTGATATCAAAGTTATCGGCATAGTTGGCATTTAAACTGTAAACACCCGATGAAATAACCGCCCGCAGCAACGGTATGGCAAGGTCGAATTTCTTTTGGGTCATGTAAACCTCGGCAAGCAGTGTTTCGGCAGCGCCTTTGGTAAGCCGCCCTTTATCGGTCAGTGCCGAATATCTCAATGGCAATTTAGATACAGCTGCCTGGGCATCGGCAATTATCTGCGTATAGATATTTGCAGCAGGCACCCGCTTTGCCACTTTAAAGGCATCGCCAACCGACTCTGTTTCGGTAAGTACCAGCGGCGCATCGCCATACATACGAACGATGTTAAAATAATTAAACGCCCGAAGAAAATACGCCTGCCCTGCAATGGTATCTGCAGATGCCGCATCAACCGTACTTGTGGGGAGCCTTGCCAGTATGATATCGCATCGCTGGATATCGGCATAGGAGGTATTAAAATACGAATCAACAATATCGTTATTGTTCAATTCCCTAAACTCATCAATCTCCTCCTTATCAGTTCCGGAGCGGTCATTAGGATCATACTCATACGAAGTATTATCAGAGCGCATTTCGCCCATGGCCCAAAATGAACCAGTATACAGGCCTTGCAGCGGCGCATACGCCCCGTTGATAGCCTGCTGAAACTGAGCCTTTGTATGATAAAAGTTTTCTTTTGTTTGCTGATCTGTTGGCTGAAGCGATAGGTAATCTTTTTTACAACCAGCCATTCCTATTGTTGCAGCAATAAAAAAAATGTATATGTTTTTTTTCATGTTTTCAGTAGTTAAAGTTTTTTGTGTTACTTACTCTTTAGCATTTAAAAAGTCACATTACATCCAACGGTGTAAATGGCCGATACCGGGTATCCGGTAAAATTAACATTGGGCGACAATGAGCGGTTGCCGTCCTGCCCCTCGATAGCCACCTCGGGATTGCCTCCCTTATAACCGGTTATCAATATGGCATTTTGCGCACTAAAGTAAACCCTCAAGTTTTTGCTGAACTTGGTTTTGAAATTATACCCCAGATCAATATTTTTCACCATCAGGTATGAGTTGCTTTCAACCCAGTATGATGGATAATAATCGCGCGCAAGGTTTGTATTTGACACCGTTGTTGGCAATATGCCCGCTCCCGGCTGCGAAGCCGAACGCCAGCGCTGCATTACCGATTGTTCAACGTTAAATACCCCATCTAAATTGGTAGTATACTGTTTGTACATGTCAAACACATGTCCGCCAACCGAGCCGGCTGATATAACATTCATATCAAAGCCTTTGTAGGAAAAATGATTATTAAAACCAAAGGTAAATTTAGGCCAGGGGTTACCGACAGGTACCTGATCGTTACCATCAATTACACCATCGTTATTAACATCTTTATATCTGATATTACCAGGCTGTTCGCCGTCAAAATGCGGGTATTTATCAAGCTCGGCCTGATTTTGGAAGATACCTTCAAAAATATAACCGTAAAACTGGCCAAGCGGCAAGCCTGCTTTTGTAATACTTGTAGGGTTATCATTAATTGGCGCATCATAAATATGATCGGTTGAACCCAGGCTTAAAACCATGTTACGGTTAAATGACAGGTTAAAATCTGTGCTCCAGTTAAAGCCGCTGCCAACAATATTTTTAGTTGTAACCGTAAACTCCCATCCGCGGTTACGCACATTACCCACGTTAGACAATGCTCCTGAATAGCCTGATGCCGGTGGAATACCGATATATTGCAGCATTCGCTGGGTATAACGGTTATAGTACTCGGCAATGATATATATGCGGCCTTTTAGCAATGAAAGATCCATGCCAATATCAAGCTGTCTTGTAGTTTCCCAGCCAAGCTCCTGGTTTCCGGGGTCGGTAACAGCTGCTCCTGGTACCAAAACCCCGCCGAAGGTATAATTTTCAGGGGTTACAGGCGGAATTGACTCGTAATTACCTACTGCATTATTGCCTGCATGGCCCCAGCTGCCGGTAAATTTAAGCTGATCTATAAAACCTGTTTTGGGAAAAAACGCTTCGTCAGAAACACGCCAGCCGGCAGATACTGATGGGAAAGTACCCCATTGATGTCCCGGCGCAAAGCGAGAAGAACCGTCCCGGCGGATTGAAGCACCCAACAGGTATTTATCTTTGTATGCGTAGTTAACCCTTGCAATTACCGATTGCAACCGCCACACTGCATCACCTGCATCTGCAGTAACAATGGTGGCGTGGTTCATTGATTGTATAACATCATCAGGAAAACCTGTACCATAAGCAAAACGGTAATGAGATTCCTCCTGCTGCACCGAATAATCGGCCAATACTGTAAGGGTGTGATCATTCCAGGTATGTTTATAGGTTATTGAGTTTTCGTTTAACCAGTTAAGGGAATTTGAAGAACTGAAGTTTCCGGTTGCTTTAACCTGCGTTCCATCGCGGTTGGGCTGGTTAAAGGCACCAAGAAATGAGGGACGAAAATAATCACCACTGTTGTTTTGATAATCAATACCGAAGGTTGATTTAATATCAAGGCCTTTTATAACCTCCCAATTAACATAGGTATTTGCCAGTGTGCGGAAATTTTTATACTGGTTGGTTGTATTTATAAGCGCACTTACAGGGTTATTGTTTTGAAACGTTCCCGGCGAGCCGATCACATTTGTGTATGATCCATCAGGTTGCTTTACCGGCACCAGCGGGCTTTCAAGGTAAGCCTGACTTAGCGCAGCGGTAAGGAAATGTCCATCTGTTTGCTGAAGGTTACGAAGGCTGTATGTTGGCGCAACGCTGAGGCCTGCGGTAACATTTTTTGTAATGTCGGCATCCATATTGGCTTTGATAGAGTATCTTCTAAACCCGGTATTGATAACCGTACCACGCTGATCAAAAACCCCTAAAGAAAATAAAGACCTTACTTTGTCGGTACCATTAGCTACGGTTACATCGTAATTTTGCATAGGTGCATTACGGGTCACGGCATCAAACCAATTGGTTCCGGCACCGTATTTAGCCGGGTTTTGGTATTCTGCAGGGATTGGGTTATTTGTTCCGTTAACAGCATTGGCGTCCTGGATAGCTTCCTTGCGCCATTGTGCAAATTCTGTAGCGGTCATCATTTTGAGCTTGCTCTGCGGCAAAATGGTTTGTATACCTGTTGATGTATTTACGGTTACCGAAGATTCGCCTTTCTTAGCCCGCTTTGTAGTAACAAGGATTACACCATTTGAACCACGGGATCCATAAATAGCCGTAGAGGCGGCATCCTTTAAAACGCTTATGCTCTCTATATCATCCGGATTGATCGTGCTTAACGGATTTTGATACTGGTCAAAGCCCGGCGAAATCGGGAAACCATCAATCACATACAGCGGATCATCTCCTGCACCTACCGAACCTGCACCACGTATATTAACTGATACGCCACCACCGGGGGTACCAGTTACCTGGTTTACTGTAACACCGGCCAACTGGCCTGCCAGTTTCAAATCAAGACTTGCCGTCTTGATTTCTTTAACGTTATTCATTTTAACTGATCCAACTGCGCCCGTTACATCCTTACGCTCCTGGTTACCGTAGCCAACAACCACTACCTCTTTTAACTCTTTATTGTCCTCTTCAAGCACCACATTTATAGAGGTGCGTTTATTCACCGGCTCCTCTTTGGTTTGGAAACCGATAAAAGTAAACACAAGCGTACTGTTATCCTCGGCGCTAAGCGTATACTTACCGTCTATTCCGGTTATGGCACCTACAGTAGTACCTTTCACTTTAACGTTAACACCCGGTAAAGGCTGGTTTTTATCATCAACCACTGTACCGCTTATAGTAATAGGAGCCTGTGCGGTTGTGGCCGAGCCATCTTTTCTGTTTACGATGATATTTTTATCATCAATAACATAAGTTAAAGGTTCATCCTTAAAGCATTGCTGCAATGCTTCCTGCAGTGAGGCGTTAGTTAATGACAGATTAACCGGTTTGATTTTTGAAATGTCCTTATACCTGTAAAAAAAATAATAGCCGCTTTGCTTTTCAATCGCTTTAAAAGCTTTATCAATCGTTATCGCCCTCTCATTCAGCGTTATAGATTGTGAAAAGCTTTTAGCGCTTAGCTGCAGGCAGCCGATAGTTAGTAATAAGACGGTTAATCTCATCGTCAAAAACAGTTTTGAATGTGTACCAAAGGCACTAAATACTTTACCAGTAAAGTTTAAATGCATAACTTCGTGATGTTTGGGTTAAAAAATCTGTTATTGAAAATTCAGGAAAGCTTGATCCAATTCATTATGCCGGAAGCGTTGCAGCGCTTCCGGCTTTTCTTTCATTTGGATAAGGGAACTTAGGTTGGAATATTTTGAGGAACTTTTTGTCAGTTTTTCTTCATAGGCTTGGTTTAGCAGTTAAAAATCAGTTGCCTGGTATTTAAGGGGTAACAATTATTTTTTTGTTTTCAATCCTAAAACGCACATGGCTTAACTCAAGAATATGTAATACCTGTGATAGTTTTACATCCCTGCTGATCTTACCTACAAACTCATCATCAGGTATTTTACCTTCGTACATTACTTCGGTACCATACCACCTCGAAAGCTGCTTCATAATATCTTGTATGTTTGCCCGCTCAAAATCAAAGAAGCCATTTTTCCAGGCTACCGCTTCGTCGGTATCAACATCAATAATTTTAATGCCTTTATCATTTATAACACCTTGCTGACCGGGCTTTAACGTGTTACTAACATTGCCCTGCGTTAACCGCACCAACCCCTCAAGCAGGGTGGTTTTAACAGTAGCTTCATCGTTGTAGGCCATGATATTAAAATGTGTACCCAGTACAGCAACATTAATATTTTTCACCTTTACATTAAATGGCTTAGCTTTATTTCTGGCTACTTCAAAATAGCCTTCGCCTGTAAGCTCTACATCACGCTCATTACCTGTAAATGCTGTAGGGAATTTCAAAGATGAAGCTGAATTAAGCCAAACTTTTGACCCATCGGGCAAAACAACCTGATATTGCCCCCCTACAGGAGTGCTGATAGAGTTATAAGCCACAGGCCCGTTTTGCTGATCTTTATCAGCAGAATAAACTACCTGCCCGTCTTTTGTTTTATTGACACTGCCGTTACCTGTTTGGTTCAACAAACCAATTTTAGCCGAATCCAATATCAGCTTAGTGCCATTGGCCAGGGTTAAAATGGCCCTGTTATCGCCTGGATCAACATCATGCTTTACAACCGCCTGGTTTTGGGCCGCCAGTTGCTGCTGTTGATGTTTGTTATACCAATGATAAACAGCAGTGCCGGATACAGTTAACAGTATAACAGCCGCGGCAACATTTCTGAAAAAGTGCAATTTTACAACTTTCGGACTCCTGTTAAATGCCGGCTCAGCTATTGCCTGCCTGATATTGCTTAACATGCGGTCTTCAAGTTCGTGCTTTACACCCAGCACTTGCTCATCCCATTCATCGGCGTCGCCCTGAAAGCTTTCAAAAAAATTCAACAACTGTTCCTTCTCCGCAGCGGTAGTTTGCCCGGCCAGGTATTTATCTATCAGTTGTAAAAATTCTTGCTTTTGCACAAATATGGTTTTGATAGGGAGAGTAAAAAACGAGGGGTATCCCCTACTCCGAAATGAAAAAAAATTAAAATATTTTTTGAAGAGAGCTAAAAGGGTTGTTTTTATACCAGGGAATCAATTTTAGGGGATAAATAAAGAATTATTTTAAAGGCAGTTTTCCCATTCTTTAATGAGTAAGGTACCTTGCCACATAAATCGAGGCACTATTATTTATCTAAAAAGAACATCAGTGCTGCCAAAACAAAAGCAGCACCCAGCGAACCGCGCAATTCCCGAAGAGCTTTAGTCAGGTGATTTTCGACAGTTTTGGTGGAGATATTTAATTGCATTGCAATTTCCTTATGACTAAGGCACTCTTCGCGGCTAAGCTTGTAAACCTCCCGGCATTTTTCGGGCAGGGTATCAATTACCTGGTTTATTTGGAGTAATAGCTCTTTATGCTCAATGCTGTTATGTGTGGCGGGGGTGTGCAGGCGTTCGATGAGATCATCAAAAATTTCGCTTCTTACAGGGGTGCCAATCCGTATTTGCCGGTAAACACCGTAGCGTACAGATGCATACAAATAGGCTTTAAGCGATACATTGATCTCAACTTCGGCCCGGCAATCCCAAAGCTTAATAAATAGTTCCTGTATAATATCCTCACAAGCCTGCCTGTCTTTCAAAATATTATAAGCAGCCTTAAAAAGCGAAGCCCAATATCGCCTGTAAATCATGGTAAGCGCAGTTTCATCATCAGCCTTTAAGCGGCTAATGAGCACCGTATCGCTCATCACAATTTTATCAGACATAGTTTACTAATTAAGCTATCAGAAAAACAAAGGCTAAAATTACTTAAATATTAAGTTATTATATTTAAAAAGTAAAAATAAGCTTAAATTCTGTTTGTTAAGCACTTAGCTCTAAACTAAACATATCAAATATTCATATAAAATAAGCAGGGGATTAATAAAAAATGCATATACAACCTACTGATACAAGGAACAATTATCAGTCTGTTTATCCATTTAAACATAAAAAAGAGCCGCCCCTCCGGGCAGCTCTCCACTCTTAAAACACTCAACTTTGAAAACAATCAATTCTTCAATATTTTATTTGCCAATACTACTTCTTCGTGAGATATGGTATGCTGGCGGCCTTTGTATATTTTAAGCGTTACATCCGCATTCAATTCTTTTAATATTTCAACGCTATCGTTAACCCTGCCTACAGGTACATGCGGATCAGGGTCACCGGTAGTGATCAATATGGGGGTATGGTTAAAATCGCCGTTATAGTTTTTTTCAACCAGCTCCTCGCCTATTAATCCGCCGGTAAAAGCTATGATACCGCCATATTTGCCTGCATTACGGCCGGTATATTCAAGCGTTAAACATGCCCCCTGCGAAAAGCCGAGGAAATAAATATTTTCTTGTGCTATACCCTTTTGTTTGAGATCATCAACCAATTCGCCAATAACTTCAAGAGCCGAATCCAATGCCGGTTGATTGTTCTGAACGGGGGCCATGAAACTATAAGGATACCAGCTATGCTCACTGGCCTGCGGCGCATAAATGGCATAACCCTCAAGTTCAAGATGATCTTTAAGTGAAATTATGCTGTTTGCCGATGCCCCGCGGCCATGCAGCATAATGATAGCTTTTTCGGCCTGTTCGGCGGGAACTCCCGCCGAAACAACCTGTTTTGTGTGCCTGTACATAATTAAACCAATGATGGTAATGTTTTCTCCAATTCGCTGCGCAGGTTTTCATACTGTGCAGGTAATTTTAAGCCGGTACCCAATAACTCGGCTGGTTCATCAACCGCAAAGCCTGGGTTATCGGTTGCTATTTCAAACAAAACACCACCCGGTTCGCGGAAGTATAAAGAGTAGAAATAGTTCCTGTCTATTTTATCGGTGATATGTAAACCCAGGTTAGCTATTTTTTCGCGGTATTCCATCAGCACTTTTTCGTTGGGTACACGGAACGCTACGTGGTGAACAGAACCACCTGCTACATGACCGGCAACTTCTCCCGGTACTTCAACCAAATCTACTATGGCCGCATTTTCAACTGCATCGGTAATAAACCTGTAGCGGTTAACATGCTGCTCCAGCAAACGGTAGCCTAAAACACCGGTTAATATTTTGGCAGTAGCCTCAATTTTATTTGATGTAATAGTAATGCTGTGGAAACCTTTAGTAGCGTTATCAGCAGTTACTTCGGCTGTTTCCCATGGTGTACGGTTATCGGCAGTTTTTGGCACGATAAGCTCAAACTTTAAACCATCAGGATCAAGGAAAGTAAGATACTGTTCGCCAAATTTTTCGGCAGGTTTGTTGTAGATCACGTTGTTATCTTCAAACCTTTTCAACCAAAAATCAAGACTGCCTTCTGGTACCGAATAACCAATTTCAGTTACCTGGCGTGCACCGCGCCTGCCGGTTGCTATACCTTCCCAGGGGAAGAAAGTAAGGATAGAGCCGGGAGTACCATTTCCATCGCCATAATATAAGTGATAAGTACCGGGATCGTCAAAGTTTACAGTCTTTTTAACTAACCTTAAGCCCAATACACGGGTATAAAAATCATAGTTTTTTTTGGCATTACCTGCAATTGCAGTGATGTGGTGTATGCCGTTTATAGTGTTTTCCATTGTTTTCCTTATTTTAAATCTTTTAATACTTGCTGTGTTATTATGATTCAAAATTACGGTCAAAATCGCCGGCGGCACTTGATGTAGGATAAGAAAAACGGGGTGGTATTTTTCTTCATTCGCAAATTAGTACGAACCTGCAAGCTGACAGCAATAATTTTCACACGAATGCTTTTCAAGCCTGCCACAATTAATCTAATTACACGAATCTCAAATTAACCCCAATTAAAAATTCGTGTAATTCGATTAATACGCAAAAATTCGTGTGGAAATTTTTCGCTTTACATTTTAAAAGATTCTCCTGCCTGCAAAGCGATTTCTTTATCCGCCTTTCCTTAAAAAAAGTATATTCGGCTTTACATTTATATTGATGATCAAGCTGTTTACATCCCGCATTTTTTTTAGCTGTATTCTATTATGCCTGTTTATTACTGTTATAGCCAAGGCGCAGGTTAAGGAAGAAGGCATTATCCCTCGTCCGGTTGAAATGATAAAGACAAACGAAGTGTTTACGTTTACTAAATCAATAACCATAGGAACTGGTGCAGGGATTAGCGCAGATAACCTCACGTTTTTTAGTGCCTATTTTAAATCTGTAGCGGGTTATAGTCTCCCGTTAAATCATAATATCAACGCTTCTGTTTACTTAACTATTGATAGTGGAAGTATAACCCAACCCGAGGGATATAAGTTGTTAGTTACAGCAAAACAGATCAAGATTGTTGGTCATGACGAAGCGGGTGTGTTTTACGGTTTGCAATCAATGACTCAATTACTGAAAGCAACCAATGGCAAAGTAACCGTACAAGGCTGCACAGTTACCGACTATCCCCGTTTTGCCTACCGGGGGATGCATTTAGACGTAAGCCGTCACTTTTTTAAACCCGAAGCCATTAAAAAGTGGATAGACCTGCTGGCACTATACAAAATCAATACATTTCACTGGCATCTTACCGACGACCAGGGCTGGCGCATCGAAATAAAAAAATATCCTTTACTGCAAAGTATTTCGGCTTACCGCGATGAAACCATCATCGGCCATAAAAAGGATAGTCCGCATAAGTTTGATGGCCAACGCTATGGCGGCTATTATACCCAGGATGAGGTTAAGGAGATTGTAAAATATGCTACTCAACGCCATATCACCGTAATTCCTGAAATTGAAATGCCCGGCCATGCATTGGCGGCACTGGCTGCTTATCCGCAATTGGGCTGTACCGGCGGGCCATATAAAGCTGCTACCTATTGGGGGATTTTTGATGATGTGTATTGCGCGGGTAACGACGAAACTTTTACCTTTTTACAAAATGTGATGGACGAGGTATTGCCGCTGTTTCCTTCAAAATACATCCATATCGGTGGCGACGAATGCCCTAAAACCAAATGGAAAACCTGCCCCAAATGTCAAAAACGGATCAGGGACGAACATCTGAAAGATGAAAAAGAGCTTCAAAGCTATTTCATCGGCAGGATGGAAAAATACCTGAACAGCAAAGGTCGGCAGATCATAGGCTGGGATGAGATACTGGAAGGCGGACTTACCCCCGGCGCAACCGTAATGAGCTGGACGGGCGAAGAAGGCGGCATAGCTGCCGCCAAACAACACCACGATGCCATCATGACACCCGAAAAGTATGTGTATTTAGATTATTACCAGTCACTTTCCCCAGCCGAGCCATTAGCCGGCGGCGGGTACACCCCACTAAGTAAGGTTTATAATTATGAGCCAATAACTAATGAACTAAGCGGTGATGAAGCAAAATACATTAAAGGTGTACAAGCCAATGCCTGGAGCGAATACATGGCAAGCCCTGCACAGGCCGAGCGGCAGTTATTTCCCCGAATGCTGGCTTTAGCCGAGGTAGCCTGGAGCCCGAAGGAAAATAAAAACTATCCCGACTTTTTAAAACGCCTGCGATACCAACAGCCATTACTCAAAAAGCTAAATATAAATGCAGCCGATGTATTTGACGAGATCACCGATTCAGTAACAGAAACAGCTGATCACCAGGTTGCCTTAAGTTTGCAAACAACATTGCCCGGCAGCAAAATTTATTTTACAAATGATGGTAGTACGCCGGGTTTAAACAGTAAAGCTTACACAGATGCCATTACAATAGCATCCTCAGGCACTATTAAAGCAGCAGTTTTTAGTAGTGGCAAACAGCAGGGCCGTACTTATGAAAAATCATTTAACATTCATAAAGCCATTGGCAAAACGGTGACGTTAAAAAACCACCCGCAGGGCGGCTTTAATCCGGGTAATACCTTTGGTTTGGTGAACGGGATCTTCGGCAGTAAGCTTTATAATGATGGGCAATGGTACGGTTTCAGCGGCGATGATTTGGAGGCAGTAGTTGACCTCGGCTCGGCGCAAAGCGTATCGCAATTAGGCATCAACATATTAAAATACCACTGGCAAAAAATGTGGGAACCAACATTGCTTACCTTTGAGGTGTCAACAGATGGAAGCAATTATACCGAAGTTTACCGCCAAACTGACTTCCCGGATAATGGCATCAACGCGGTAAGGGCAAACATCAAAACACAACAGGCCAGGTATATCAGGGTAAAGGCAACTAACAAGGGTATTATCCCACCCGGAGAGTATATTCCGGGCGCAAAAGCATGGATGATGGTGGATGAGATAGTTGTTAACTAATACCCTGAAGCAGCCTGAAGACAATCCCGGTTCTGTTTACTATTTTGGCATCAAATACATCACTATGCAGGCATATATTTTAGGCATTGATATAGGCACCGGCAGTACCAAAGCCGTGGCTGTTAGTTTAACGGGCGAAGTGCTGGGTACGGTATCCAATCATTATCCTATTAACAGCCCCGAACCAGGTTACAGCGAACAGGACCCTTTATTAATATGGGATGCTTTTGTAAAATGCCTTGCCGGTGTTACGCTCAAGTTGGGTTTGCCTCCGCAAGCTGTGAGTTTGAGCAGTGCCATGCACAGTATTATTCCGGTTGATAAAAATGGAGAAGCGTTGCTGCCTATGATGACCTGGGCCGATTCCCGGAGCGAGAACATTGCGCAGGCCTTGCGTGCAACAGAAAAAGGCGCATCGTTATATCATAACTGCGGTACTGCTATCCACGCCATGTCGCCGTTAAATAAACTTTTGTGGCTTCGTGGTAATAAGATAGAGGTTTTTGAAGCTGCGCATAAATTTATTTCGATAAAGGAGTTTATCTGGTTCAGGCTTTTTGGCTTTTTTGAGGTTGATTATTCTATTGCCTCGGCAACCGGGTTGTTTGATATTGTTAAAAAAGAATGGAATCAAGAGGCGCTTGCATTAACCGGTATTACTCCTGCAAAACTATCCGCACCGGTTAATACTACTTATTACCGGAGCAATATCAACCCTGAAGTTGTTGCATTAACAGGAGTATACGCCAATACCCCGGTTGTGGCTGGGGCAAGTGACGGGGCCTGCGCCAATTTAGGCAGCCATACTACCGGCCCTGATGTGGCTGCACTTACCATTGGTACCAGCGGTGCCGTACGGATCACGAGCCCGAAGCCGGTATATAACTATGACGCTATGATCTTCAATTACCTGCTTGATGAACAGACTTATGTTTGCGGCGGGGCGGTGAATAATGGTGGCATAGCGGTTAACTGGCTGCTTAAAAACTTTTTACAAAAGGACAACCTTACTGCTGCAGACTATGATGCTTTATTTAATGAGATAGCAAGTGTGCCTGCCGGAAGCAACGGATTAATATTTTTGCCTTACCTGTATGGCGAACGTGCCCCGCTTTGGGATACCAAAACCAGCGGTTCATTTTTCAATATCAAGCCTGCACATACCCGTTCGCACTTTTTACGTGCAGGGCTTGAGGGCATCTGCTTTGCGCTGAACGATGTGCTTAAAACACTGGAAGATGCATCGGGCGGGATCAGGCAGGTAAATATCAGCGGTGGTTTTACCAGTTCGGCAGTGTGGACACAAACCCTGGCGGATATCACCGGGAAAAGGCTTGCAGTACTTCAGTCTGAAGATTCATCAGCGCTGGGCGCTATTTACCTTGCTGCCCGGGTACTGCATCCCGAAAGTTATGATGCACTCACACGGGTTGAACAACAGGAATTTATCGAACCAAATGCCAAAAACCATGAGGTTTACAACAGGATGTTCCCGGTGTTTAAAAAGCTTTATAGCGATTTAAAAGAGAGTATGCATTTGGTAAATGGGTGGGAGTGAAAATCAATGACAATAGATAAATAATGCTCATTCCAACTCCAACCATTTCGCCAGTCGCCAGCAGCCATATACAATAACTGGTGCCGCCAATACATCAATGGTATAGTGAATATGTTGTATCAGCAGCAATACCACCAATACTAAGGCACAAATCAAAGCGATAATTTTATCGGTACGTTTTTGCAGGTGCAGGTATACTAACACCATAGTTGCAGTATGTCCCGAAAAAAATAAGTCTTTGGTGATAAACGTATGCCCGTAAAAAACGCTGGTGCTTGGATCAATAAGCGGCACAAGCCCAACCGGCGGATTAAGTTTTACCAAACTTATAGTAACAAACCGGGCTATACAAACAAAATTTAATGTCCAGATGTAGCTGATGCACACTTTGGGATTATATAATCCCCGCCACATCATGAGCAGGCCCATACTCCAGATGAGTATAAAGATCGGGACCGATAGATCATAAGATGGCAGATGGGCTAATACCCAATCATGCAATACAACACCATCTGTGCGGCGTTCAATGTGCTTGAAAAATGACGGTAACAGGTTTATGATGATAACTATGACAATAGTGGCGCTCAATAACTTAAGCCTGCTGGCCCTCGTATTGTAAGCGTTTTGCCAAAGCTGTTTTATATGATAAATGGGGTCTAAATTCAAACTGTATTTAAATATAAGGTCGCAAAAATACAGTTTGTTGATTAATATTAAGTAATTGTCAGGTGTTTGTTAATTTAATAGGCATGAATAATGTTATGCGAATAAATGCAATTATGTTGCATTAACTTATTTATATTTGCATCATGGATTTTCAAAAGCTTTCTCCCCGGCTGGATAATATTGGTATAACCGCATCAACCCTTTGTGCTATCCATTGTGCAGTAGTGCCTTTATTATTTACCAGTTTGCCGCTGGTTGGTCTTGGGTTTTTAGCCAACGCCTGGGTTGAATGGGGGATGATCATTTTTGCGTTAGTTATAGGTGTATACGCTATCGGCCTATCTTACAGGCGGACCCACCATCGTGCCCTGCCATTAATTATGCTTGTATTAGGTTTTACTATCATCATGGGGGGGCATACATTCGCGGCAAATGGGAAAGCTGAGGCTATGATAGTTCCATTTGGAGGTTTGCTGATAGCTGCGGCCCACTATATAAATTATAAGTATACAGGTGCCTGCCGGCATGATCATAAAACGTATAAACTTAAAAAGGTTGAATAATGAATAAGCGCCACAGGAATTTTTTTTACGCATTTTTACTGTTCAACTGTTTTTTAAGCCCGGCTTGTAATCATGAAAAGCATAATCATGTTCACACTGTGCGGCATAATATTGTCAAAGCGCATAATTGACTCACCCGGTCTGCGCTTTGCTATATCACCCTCTCTTCGGCTTCGCCGTAAAGTGGGTAGGGAAATAGTAAAATAAAATCCCCTCTTTGCGCAGCACAGAAGGGTGACGGGCATGGCGAAGTCGGGGCGAGGAGATACATTGCACTTATAATAACGATATAAAAAATACCGTTATAAAAGCCGGCAACTAATAGCGCATATTATACGTACCATTATTAAATTAGCGGCCTTATAAATATTACCTGATTAATACATGACACAAACCCGGGATATACATCAGTTTGAGCACCTGCTTGATAAGCATCACCTGAAAAAAACTGCGCCGAGGCTTCGCGTTTTATCAATGATGTCGTCAAGACATGCGGCTACCTCGCAGCCCGATCTGGAGAGCCTGATGCATGATATTGACAGGGTTACCCTTTACCGGATCCTCAATGCTTTTGAAGAAAAAGGCATCATTCATAAAGTATTTGATCTTAACGGTACCGCAAATTATGCGCTATGTTCATCAAACTGCGATGAGCATGACCATCATGATGAACACCTGCATTTTAATTGTACCCAATGCAAAAATGTATACTGCCTTAATGATATGAACCTTCCTGCTATCAATCTTCCTGCAGGTTTTGAGCCGCATGGCTTTACCTTGTATGCCCAGGGCCTATGCCCTAAATGCAGTAAAAAGGCGGTGAAGAAATGAAATGTATCGCTTTCTTCGGGATGATTGTCCTGCTATTCTGGTTTCAAAGTTCATTCGCGCAGCAAAAAGATACCATACCGGCTGTTACTACCTTTAAGTTTAAAACAGTTATTATCGATGCCGGGCATGGCGGTAAAGATGCGGGCGCGCGTGGATCACATTCATTTGAAAAAAATGTAACGCTATCAATAGCCCTGAAACTTAAGGCTGCACTTGATACAGCCATTACAGATGTTAAATCTATCCTTACCCGTACAGATGATACTTTTATTCCACTGAACCAACGGTCGGCTATTGCCAATCAAAATCATGGTAACCTGTTTATATCAATTCACTGCAACTCGTCGCCCGAGGGTACCGCTGCACGTGCGCACAAGCAAAAAGGTGTGCTGATGCTGGTATACGGCTTTCACCGCCTTAAGGAACAGGAGGAGGCCGTGCGTGAAAATGCCTCGATTTTTCAGGAGAAGGATTATAAGCAAAACTATGAGAGTTATGACGAAAGTGATCCTTCAAACCTGATTGTACTGAATGCTTACATTCAAAAATACCGTAAGCAAAGCATCCGTTTTGGCGATTTGGTTGACGATGAGTTCACCGGCGTAGATGGCCGTGAAAGTAACGGTGTTAAGGAACAGGGCGTATTGGTACTGGCCCATAGCGCTATGCCGGCCGTGCTAATAGAAACCGGTTTTATCAATAATCCGGAAGAGGAAGAATACCTGAACTCAGACGAAGGGCAGCACGAAATTGTAATGTCGATCATCAGGGCAGTAAGGAATTACAGAAAGGCGATAGGGGCGTAATAAAGCTATTGTACCCTCCTTATTGTCATTTCGAAGGAGCAGGGTATAGCCAAGAGCGTGGGGGCGAAAGAGAAATCTTATACGCCTTGCAAATTCAACCTGCATAGTTCACTTGTATGCTTTATAAGATTTCTCCCTATGGTCGAAATGACATCGTGTTTTTATTATCCGATAACACTATCATTTAAAAATTTCCAGCCAGGATTAGTTGTCTCTATTAACGCGTTCTTCTTTTCTCTACGCCATTTTTTTATTTCTTTCTCTCTGGCAATAGCATGTTCAATGTGGGTAAAGTGTTCGTAATAAACTAAATGATAACAATAGTATTTACCTGTGAATGATTTGTTAGTACCCCTATTTTCGAGATGTTGCAGAACACGTACGCTTATGTCGTTTGTTACTCCTATGTATAGTACAGTTTTACCGGGATTGGTAGTGATATAAACGTAATAATTGTGATTCCACATGTTTTTAAATGTAGATATTTCTAATCAAAAGAAAATTGCCATTTCTGAACGAGGTACTTAGAGAAATCTTATACAACAAATAAGCGGTCCATGCTGATCAAATTTGCAGGGCGTATAAGATTTCTCTTTCGCTCCTATGCTCATTTCCCCTCCCGCTCAGTCGAAATGACAACAAGGTTATGGATTCGCCACCGTACTATATAAAAACACCGCCGATTCCCCCAATATCACCTGGTCGCCTTCATTTAACGGGTGACCTATCTGGGTGGAATTAAGTTTGATCATTTTGCCATCGGCTGCTATATGGATCTTGGTTTTGTTGCGAGGGGGGACACCGCCTTCATCGGCAAAGATCATGAAGCGTTCACTTTCGGCATCCCATTCAATATGGGCGTGCTGTCTGCTGATGTATTTATTACTGTCATCCCTGCTTTCTCCCGGAAAAACCAGCTGGTTAAGTCTGAATGAACCATTTTCGGTAACCGCCTTTTTATCCCTGCCGATATTGAGCTTAGGGTCGGTAGCTTTGATCAGGTATTCTTCTTTTTCAGCCTCTCCGCTCAGAATCCGTAAATAGGCTGTGAATGAAGCTGCGTTATGGGCAACCTGCTTGCGGGTGTTCATAACGAAGGCTACATCAAGGTCATGCATCCTTCTGGCATCTGCCGGAAACTGCTCCGTAAATTCAACATCAAGTGTCCAATCCGGAGGTAAATTGATAGCAAAATCGTCGGCTATTTTTTGAACCTCATTTTTGAATAGCTGTTTATCGTGCACATAAACGGCTCCTTCGTAGATAGACTTGTCATCAGCATCAGAAGCTATAAAAAGTTTCAACTCTTTGATGTGGCCGCCTTCGCCGCCCTCTATCTTTTGCAACGATTCTTTTATGAAACGCAATATAGCTTCACGTAAACTTTTAACATCCCAGGGTTGCTTTTCGCCGCTTCTTTTAAATAAACTAAATGCCATTTGCTCTTTCCTTTCTGCTTAAACACTATTCTTCGGTAGTGGTTTCCGTTTCCATGCTTTTAATATAGCCCTTCTTTAACAGGAACGGGATCACGTGGTTCCCGGCCAGGTGTACCGCGTCAGATGATCCACGGGTCGACTCAACCCGGATACATGTCACTATATAACCACTGCCCTTTTCTTTTGGTGCAAAGAAAACATACCAGCCGTCGTTAACGCTCTGGTTCCTGACAATACGTTCAGGCGTACCTGTTTTACCGGCTACCTTGATACCTAATATAGGGGTTTTAGGCGCACTTTGCTCAATCATGTATTGTTTTAATAAGGCCGCGTAGCGAGGATCATCGGCCAGTTTAATACCACTTTTTACGGCCACCGTCGAGTCGGCAATTTTTAGTGCATACCTGTTAGGCATCAATACACCACTATTGGCTACGCCGGATACCAGCCTTGCCACAGCCGCCGGGGTAGCAATCAGTTCGCCCTGTCCCCAGGCCATGCCCGATATACCTTTAGCCCGCGTTTTGTGGATATTATTAGGATCGTACCTCGGTTTGGTATTAAACTCGGTTTTACGCCATAGGGCGCGCCACTTATCTTCCTGGGTAACATTCAATACCGGTTTATTATAATAATAACCACCTACGCCGTGTAAAAACATACCTGTTTTAAGATACAGTGTGGCCATGTACTCTTCAAGATGTTCCTGGTTAGCCAGCTTAATAAAATATACGTTGTTTGATTTGGCAATGGCCCGTTCCATGCTGATCATGCCGGTTTCGTCCGGTTCGATACCTTTGGTACGGATCCGCTCTTCAGTACTTACATGATATTGTACTTCGGCGGCAGCTATCCCCAACTTATTAAATGCCGACATCGCTGTTAAAACCTTGGCAGTTGAGCCCGGCTGACTGGCATAGGTAAAGCCCAGATCGGTAGTAGTTAGCCAGGTGGCGAGTTTATTTTGATCGGCCAGCGGCATGGTAAGCTGATCCCAGTTATGAACAGGCGGCAGCGGATATTGCGCAGAGGTAAGCACATCGCCGGTATTGGATTCAACAATCACTACCGACACCCGGTTATCATACAGCGAGGTATCAGATGCGATGGATTGCTGGATGCTTGTTTGCAGATCGGCATCCATAGTGAGTTTTACATCGCGGTTTTTGTTTTTAAATGCATTTACTTCCGGGCCGTTGATATCGCTGATGAGCAGGTTGGCTAATGCGCTGTAATCCTTTTTTGCTACGGTCATTTCCTTCATGCCGCGGGGCAAAAACCTGTCTTCCTGGTAACGTGATGCTTTTACGTTGTAATTGGTGATAGGCATATGAAACCCGCGGAGCTCGGCGGCGTGCTCATATTCGGCGAAGTAACCGTTCGTGCTACCGTTAAATACGCCCGTGTTCTGATCGCCCGTCCAGAAAAACATTTGTTCTTCAAAAGGGTAAAACCTGTCCAAACGTTTGTGCATGGCCGAATCCAAATCGTAATGCAGCATGCCCGAGGCACTTAATTTATTCTTTTGTTTTTCGATAAGTTCAGGTTTGCTGGTAGCCAGGATAAGTCCATTACGGTCATAGATAGTACCGGCCTGCAACTTATTCATCAATATGGCTATCCGCGGATTGTAGCTAAACATGCGCAAACCGCTTTTATCGGCAACCAAAGCCGGTTTTACAACCCATTGTTTATTATCTGTAGTGTAGCGGGATACATTGACCACCAGCAATACAACGCCAGCCAATGCAGCTGCCAAAGCAGGCACCAGGTTTTTATCCTGTTGTTTGGTGATGTAATCCATTTGTACTGCTGTACCCCTTACCGATGATACCGACAACAGGAAGCCCGCCGCCAATAGGTTGATCACCAATGACGAACCGCCGTAACTTTCAAAAGGCAGGGAAACCCCCGATAACGGCAATGCCCCGATGGAGCCGCCCGCTATCAGTAGAAACTGCACGAAGGTACATACGCCTATACCGGCGCTGAGATAAAACAGTAACGGCATCCCCGTTTGCCTGCCGATAATGATTGATCGATGCAGGTACAGCAAAAACAGGATGAACACCGCGGCCATACCAGCCCAGCCAAATTCTTCGCCGATGGATGGCAGGATCATATCGGTATGGGCTTCGGGGATGGTTTTTGCAAAACCTTGTCCTACGCCTTGTCCGCTTAAGCCTCCGCTGGCCATAGCCCAGAGGCCGTTAGCTACCTGGTCGCCACCGTAAACTTCGTTGTTCCAGGCATCCTGCCAGATGGCCTTACGTTCCACCAAACGCTCAACCGGACCGGGAATAATTTTATCAAGGCCGGGAATTTTATCGATGGTTAAAAACGCGGTGATCACTACCAAAGCCATAATGGCCGATTCGCTCAGCCTCCTGCGCCTGAAAAACACCACGCCTCCGAGCGAAAAGAAGGTAATACCTGCGCTGAGCCAGATATTATCAAAGAACCAGGTAGTGAGTACAAATAGTACAACGAAACCTGCCATGTACAGGAAATCGCCCCGCGAAAACGAGAACAGGATGATGAATGTAAAACAGATCACCATAGCCGGGCCTAAATCGCCCAAAACCAAGAATAATAATAAGGTGATTACAGTGGCTATAAGCGCGAATGAAAAGAACGACCAGCGCTTGCTCCAGCTGGCGTACTGACTGATAAATTTTTCGTTCGTAGCAAAAAATCCCGCCAGGAAAATAACGATGAGATATTTAACAATTTCACTTGGCTGAAAACCCAGCAGGTTTACTTTAACACCGCTGCCTTCCGGACCGGTTCCAAACAAAATGGTAGAGAAAAGGATGGCCATGGCTACAATAGCCCAGGGCCAGCCGTTGGCTGCAGTCCGGCTCCATTTAAAAATAAGCAAACGGTAAAAGCCCGAATCAGGATTAAGCTTACGCAGGTTAAACAGTTGGATAATACAGATGCCGGCTATCCCGATGCCCAAATAAATAAGTGTATCCTTTGCCAAAAACCTGTCACGCAACGGGTCCTGCAAGCTTAAAAGAGTAAGAAGCGAGATGCCGGTAAGCATCATGATGAGCGGCAAAATGATCTGATCGGCGTTGGGGTACCTGGCGCTGAGCAACAGGTGTACAATGATAAAACCGGCAAAAAAGCAAACGGCTATGATCCAGTACCACATATTAAACTCGTCCTGGTAACGCACAATAAAAGCGCCTTCCTTTTTCAGGATATTAAAATCGCGGGTGGAGAGCAGCTTGATACTATGCGGAGCCTGGTTAAATTTAAATGTTACGTCTTTATCCAGTTCATCAATACCCTGCGAGCGGCCAAACTCAAAACCCGGCTGCATGGGCAATACCGAAAATGCTTTACCTGTTGGCAGCTTGGCAAATACAAAACGCCCTTCGGCATCTGTACGGGCAAAAGCGGTTAATGATTGCAGTACTTTCTTTTTCTGATCATTAAGTACGTAAAGCTTTTTGTAGGCCGATCCATTTTCTGAGTATGAGGTTTTTGCTCCTGTTTCCTCATCGCTGAAAATACTATCGCGGGGTAATATCATGGTCAGCTTTACCAGTACACCGGGTATAGGTTCGCCTTTATGAGCTATCGTTCCTTTGATGCTGTATTCACCGAGGTTAAGATCTGTTTGAGCGCCTAAAGCAGGCGGATTTTTCAATTCCTGCTCAAAGCGGGTTGAATCATCGCCGGTATAACCTAATAGCGTGCGGGAGGTAAGCACGCGTTTCTTAAAAGTTTCGCCGCCTTTTTCAAAAGCCTCATCGGCATTTACGTAGTATTTGCGTTTATTGAGTTCGCCTGTGTTATCAACCAGCTCGCCGGCCGCTTTACGCGATGCAATTACCGATTCAATGTAATCCACATCCCGCGGGTCATCAAAATAATAGCCTTTTTTAAGTAAGGCCTTTACGTTTTGAGCTGTATTGGGCGAGTTAAGGTTTACAATGGTACCGTCTTTCAGGCGTTTATCAACATCAGTAAACTTAAGCTGTAATACACTGTATAGCCTTACAAATAAAACGGCCAGCAATATGCCTGTAAGCAACAGGAACAGCCGTTCCATTCTCCTGCCGGGTACTTTTGGATTTTCCTGGGCCATTTATCAGTGGGTAGCTTTAACGGGAACAGAATCGGTTTTGAACATACTGCCAAACAACCTGCCCGAAATGTATTTTTTATTAGGGAACAGGTACGATGCCTGCACCGGCGTTAAACAGTTATTGAACTGCACGTTTTTCAACACCAAGGCATCGTTGTGCGTAACGATAGCTGTAGGGAAACCATCAAAGGCTACACTATCCAATACCACATATTTACAGTTAGCAGCCAGCGCAATGGCCGGCCCCGAGTAGGTGGAATCTTTTTTAAATACGATAGCGCCTTTTGTTTTAATGTAGAGGCTGTCCTTATTGATATGCAGCGTATCACTTAACACAATAGACTGCTGAAAATCAGCCGCCGAAAGCAATAGTGTATGACCTTTTAGTTTGTTGATGGTATCTTGAAGTTTTAACTCGGCAGTGTTTTTGATATGCTGAACTGCCAGCGTATCCGTTTTTTTAGGTACGGCAGCCTGATCGGCATTCTTTTTAAATTGCCAGATAAATCCGCCTAAAAAAATAAAGCACAGCAGGGTGAGTATAGCTACCGTACCACCGTTGCCTTTTGTTTTCACCACAGGTTCCGGCTCCTTCTGCGTTTTTACCGGGGCCGGTATTATCTCAGGTTGTTCAGGTATTTTTACAGCGACCGCCGGTTTGGTAGCGCTATGCTGTTTACGTTCCTTGTCATTATGCACCAAAACCACGGTCACGTTATCCTTACCGCCGCGGCTGTTGGCCGCATCAATCAGCCTTTTCCCTTTTTGCGGCAGGTTATCGCTGCTGGTAAGGATCTCGGTAATCTTACCTTTATCAACCAAGTCGGTAAGGCCATCGCTGCACAGCAACAGGATATCGCCCGGCAAAAAGGGCGAACTACCTGTTTCCACAAAATCAGGATCTTTGCTGATCTGCCCTGCAAAACCAAGCGCTTTATTGATCTCGTTCCGCTTCGGGTGATCCATGGCTGCCTCTTCAGTCAACCTGCCCGAATCTTCCAGGAAGCCCACAAAGGAATGGTCTTTTGAAATCTTGATGAGCGAATAATCGCGCAACAGGTACAAACGGGTATCCCCTACGTGGGCATAGTAAAACTTATTGTTGATCACATCCACCACGGCCAGTGTAAGCACACAGGCCATGTTTTCAAGATCTTTGTTCTGTACTTTTTCCTCGTAAATACGTTGATTGGCAATAGTGAACGTATTTACCAGCAGCGGTATAATATCGCCTGCAATAAATTGCAATTGCTCCAGGATGGTAGCGCGGGCAATTTCGGCAGCAATTTCGCCGCCGGCGTAGCCGCCAACCCCATCAACCACACAGGCTATGATAAAATTACCATCGCCTGATTTTTCGGCAATAAAGGCATCTTCATTGTTTTGCCTTTGTTTACCGGTATCTGTTATCCCGAAAAAATTATTTGCCATGGTTTTAACTGGATTTTTTTATGTCGATAAAATGAGCTACCAATAACAGCACACATACAGCCAGCAGCCCTATTGATAATATTTGTGACATTATGGTTCGGGTTTAAATATGTTGATACCTACTATGCCATTGAGCAAGATCCTGGAGTTGAACGGCAGCTCAACCCATTGCGGCGAGTTTACATCGCTTCCGGCTACTTCCAGTTCATTGATCAGGGTACGCTCGCCAAACGATGCAAGGTAAAACTTGCCATCGGCCTTGTTTAGCCTAATGCGCAGGTGAGGGGTATTTACCCACTCCGATGGTACTTTAAACACCGCCTGCTCCTCCCTTTCCTCATCATTGCCCGATACTACAATATCATCATCCTTGATCAGATACTCTACCTTGCGGCCTACAAATTGCTTATCGGGCATGATGGTTTCCAGGCGGGCAAGTACTTTAGTGCCGGGTTTGGCCACGTCCTTTTCGTTATAATGAAGGTCGTTAGCATAAGGCAGTTCATAATAACCCTCGCTGTAATAAGTAAAGCCTTTTAAAACTTCGTTACTGATATCCAGCGTTTGGGCAACACCTGTTTGGCGCGGAATAAAGGTAACCCGCAGGTTCTCTTCCTTTTTGTTACTTGTACCGGGCAGCAATTTGCCTATAAAACCTTTATCGCCCCGTTTATAATCGGGGTGCGATACCAGCCTGAATACCCATTTAGAGCTTGAAGGTTCCACCTTTTTGCCTACTTCCTGGTGTTCGCGCAGCAACTCGTAAAACTTTTTTACCGATTCATTAACGATAATACCGAATAACCCCGAACGGTTATTCACAAAATCCTGGTAATCTTCCTCGTTAAAGCTGATGATAAACTCGTGGTAAAAAACTATCCTGTCGGCAAAGGAAAGCTGTTTGATCGACTCTTTGAATTTTTCGATGATGTACATATACACATCATCGGGTGTGAGCGCTTTTATTTTTACAGCCTCAGCATTCACCGGTTTACCATTGGGTAAAAACCAGTCCTGAAGGCCAATCCGTTTCCAAAATGTTGATTTAGGTTCCATTTCGTATCTGCTAAATCATTAAAAGTTTAAGTTAGAAGTATCCGCTTTTTTCACGCTGTCACGGTAAAACTGGGTGTCTTCTTTTTGTTGTTTTGCACGTTGTATGTTTCGCAATATCGAATCGGCTGTTGAATCAACTTCTGGCGGGATATTGCTTTCGTCCCTGAAATCACTGGGCTTGGTTTCAACAGAGTCTTTTTTTGCAGGCAGAATTACCTTTGTAGCGGCAGTATCAGCGGGCTTTTTTGACGGTTTAAACAGCCTGTTCACCACGCCATGATAAATGCGACCGCCAAACTTATCCATCACCACTGCCGAAAACACCGTAAAGCCGCAAAGCAATATCAGGAACATAACAAAGACAGGCTTTGACATGCGTACTGCCTTGGGATCAACAGGAGCGCTATTAACAACCTCTACTGGTTGTTTATTTTCGTTTTCCTGATAGTACAACACCAGCCCCTGCAGACGTTCGTTTTCTTTTAATAAAACTTCGGTATTCCATGATTCATCAGGATGCGTCGGGCTGATAGCACCAATGCTGCCCTGCATTAAAGCTTCCTGCAGTTCGATACCGTTGGCATACCGGTTATTAATATCTTTTTGCAAACACCTGGCAACCACCTTCAATAACCAGGCGGGAACCTGCATTTGCATTTCCCTTTGCTCTTCCGGCCAGCTTTCGGGCAGGTTTTTGCGGCGCAGCTCCATTACATCCGGAATTTCCGATTCCATATGGGCCAGCATTACCGCATTGCGGGCAGTTTCGCCGTTATCTTTTAACGGGAAGGGAACCTGTCCGCCAATTAATTCATACAGGATGATGCCGTAGCTGTATACATCCGTTTGGAAATACATCAAGCCCTCGTTTTGCTCGGGGGCCATAAATTCAATAGCCCCGGCATGGCGGATACTGGTACGGCGCTGATCATCAGACATGGCCGAAAGACCAAAATCAAGCAGTACATAGTTGCCTGTGTGTACGTTGAATTTTACATTATTGCTCTTGATATCGCCATGCTTCACCGACACTTTGTGACAGTGCGATAAAGCATTTGCCAGCTGATCGGCCAGTTTGATGACCTCTTTAATGCTGAAAATGGCCTCGTGAGGCGGTTTCAGCAGGTCTTCCAGATCCGGGCCATCAATATATTCCATTTCGATAAACGGGAACGAGCCACTTTCGGTAATACCCGAATTAAGGATCTTAACCACATTGGGGTTAGGTTCTTCGTTTACCTTTTTTAGTTTTTCGACCTCGTTCTGGAAGTTGCGAAAATTTTTATCGTCGGTGCTTTCGGTGTGAATAGGTGTGGGCAGGAGTTTTACCGCTGTGATAATTGGCCCATAACGCCGGCCTTTATAAACAGAGCCCTGACCGCCCGTTCGTAAAGCCCCCATGTTTTCCAAACCTTCGGTAATAGTAAATACTTTGCTCATTGAGTTATACTTGGGGAATCAGTATTAGTGACAAATATTAAAAACTTTTTACTCAACATAACGCAGGCATTAGTGTTTGGTATAAAAATATAAAAAAAAACACCGTTGATTCATTTGATTACGCTGATTTTAATGATTACCTGTATTTCTCTGAATTGATTTTTTTTGAATTAAGGAATTTAAAGAATGCTTAACAAATTCGATAAGTTCTTTAGCTCGTTTAATTCGAGTTTCAGACAATCAACGGTCACATCCATGACAGCAAAGGACAGTTCCATATTATATAATATCTACATTAGCCTTACCAATATAAACTAATTAAGCGTATGCAAATAATTTTAGGGGTCATCTTCCATTTCGTCGGTGGCTTTGCTTCGGGGAGCTTTTACATCCCCTACAAAAAAATAAAAGGATGGGCCTGGGAAAGCTACTGGATAGTAGGCGGCATTTTTTCATGGTTCATTGTGCCACCACTGGCAGCTTGGCTAACAGTTCCGGGCTTTGCCGATATTATAAGGCATACGGATACAGCCACCTTAGGGTGGACATACGTTATGGGCTTATTATGGGGCATCGGTGGCCTGACATACGGCTTGGGCGTACGTTACTTAGGGGTATCCTTAGGCAGTACCATTATACTTGGTCTTTGCTCCGTTTTTGGGTCGATAATCCCATCGGTGTATTATGATTTTTTTCCGAAAGAAGGGAAAGACACCTTTACGCTGATGCTGCACACCCAATGGGGACAGATGGTTTTATTAGGCATTTTGCTTTGCGTTGTGGGCATTATCATATGCGGTAAAGCGGGCATGATCAAGGAGAAAGAACTCTCGGCCGATAAAACCATAGCACAGGAAAACAAAGACTACCGCTTTGGTTTGGGTATAGTAGTGGCTGTGGTATCGGGAATCTTAAGTGCTTGTTTCAACTTCGGTATCGAAGCTGGGAAAAGCATGGCTGATACTGCTAACCAGGTATGGCAGGCAGCACATCCGGGACAAGGTAACTTCCTGTATTCAAACAATGTAACCTATATTATCATACTGTGGGGCGGCTTAACCACTAACTTTATATGGTGTATGGTGCTAAACGCCCGCAATAAAACGTTTGATAATTATACCGACAAAAAAACACCCCTGCTTAAAAACTATTTGTTTGCTGCGCTGGCCGGTACAACCTGGTTTTTACAGTTCTTTTTTTACGGTATGGGCGAAAGCAAACTGGGCAATGGTGCCAGCTCATGGATCCTGCACATGGCCTTCATTATCCTGATAGCCAACACATGGGGCCTGGTACTTAAAGAGTGGAAAGGCGTAAGTAAAAAAGCATTCGCAACGGTAATAGCCGGTATAGCAGTTATTGTATTATCGGTACTGGTTGTAGGCTATGGAAATTCAATTAAATAATAAAAAAATAAAATTCACTAAGTCAATAATTCGCTAATTCACTAATTGAAAAATATGTCGTCGAAAACAACTGAATTTAAACATGTAAGCTATTTGTGGGACGAAGCAAAAGCCGCCGAACTCGCAGGCGATGAAGTAGCCCTGCTTATATACCGCTCCAACCTTTTGGGTGCCGATCTGCGCCTTACCAACTATGGTGGCGGTAATACTTCGTGCAAGCTTAACAGTAAAGATCCTTTAACCGGCAATGATGTTGAGGTAATGTGGATCAAAGGCTCGGGCGGTGATATTGGTACCCTGAAAAAAAGCGGGTTAGCTGCCTTGTACGTTGATCGTTTACGCAGCCTTAAAAACATCTATCGCGGTGTTGAATTTGAGGACGAGATGGTTGAGCTGTTTAACCATTGCATTTACGATCTTAACTCAAAAGCGCCTTCAATTGATACACCGCTGCATGGCTTCCTGCCATTCAAGCATATCGACCACCTGCACCCTGATGCTGCAATCGCTATTGCGGCTGCAAAAGACGGTAAAAAAATAACCCAGGAACTTTTTAACGGTACCATAGGCTGGGTTGAATGGAAAAAACCGGGTTTTGAATTGGGCTTGCAGTTAAAACAATGTTTGGATGAAAATCCGGGCATCCGCGGCATTATGCTGGGCTCGCACGGTTTATTTACCTGGGGCGATACCGCTTACGAAAGCTACATCAATACCCTTGAAGTTATAGAGCGCTGTGCCGAATACCTGGAAGAAAACTACGGCAAAAAAGCACCTGTTTTCGGTGGTCAAAAAATTGAAAGTTTGGACGAGGCCGGTCGTAAAAAACAAGCGGCTGCCCTTGCACCGGTATTACGTGGTTTTTGCTCAAGTTACAGGCACATGGTTGGTCACTTCACCGACGATGCCCGTGTACTGGAGTTCATCAACTCTAACGATCTTGACCGTTTGGCGCCATTGGGTACCAGCTGCCCCGACCACTTCCTGCGTACCAAGATCAGTCCGCTGGTGCTTGACCTTGCACCGGCTGAAGACCTGAGCGATGTAACCGCGTTGAAAGCGCGTTTGGCTCCTGCGTTTGAGGCCTACCGCCAAATGTATACCGACTATTACAACACTTGTAAGCATGACAATAGCCCGGCCATCAGGGATACCAACCCGGTAATCATCTTATATCCGGGAGTAGGCTTATTCTCTTTTTCAAAAGATAAGCAAACCGCCCGCGTTGCTGCCGAGTTTTATACCAACGCTATCAACGTAATGAAGGGTGCCGAGGCTATCTCTGAATACACTTCTCTGCCACGCCAGGAAGCATTTGATATAGAGTACTGGTTGCTGGAAGAAGCTAAATTACAGCGTATGCCAAAACCAAAGGCTTTATCAGGCAAAATTGCCCTGATCACAGGTAGCGCGGGCGGCATTGGTAAAGCTATCGCTAAAAAGTTTGTTGACGAAGGCGCGGTAGTTATCCTAAATGACATGAACGCCGAACGCTTGGAAAGTGCAGGCGAAGAGTTCAAAAAACAATACGGCAAGGATTCGTACACAACCGCTGTACTTGATGTTACTAAGGCCGATCAGATAAACGAAGCACTTGAAATTGCTGCTTTAGCTTTCGGTGGTGTTGACATTGTGGTGAACAATGCCGGTTTATCGATCTCTAAATCTATTGCCGACCATACCGAAAAAGACTGGGACCTGTTATATGACGTATTGGTTAAAGGCCAGTTTTTTATTACCCAGGCAGCCGTTGCCGTGATGAAAAAACAAGACATCGGTGGCGACATCATTAACATTGTAAGCAAAAACGCCTTAGTAAGCGGACCAAACAATGCAGGCTATGGCTCAGCAAAATCGGCACAGTTGCACCTGAGCAGGTTGAACGCTGCTGAGTTGGGTACCGACAAGATCCGTGTAAACGTGGTTAATCCCGATGCCGTGATTAGCGATAGCAACATTTGGGCTGGCGGATGGGCCGAAGGCCGTGCTAAAGCTTACGGTGTTACCGTAGATGAACTACCAGCTTACTATGCCAAACGTACATTATTGAACGAGGTAATTTTACCTGCCGATATCGCTAATGCCTGCTTCGCCTTTACCGGCGGCCTGCTCAACAAATCAACCGGCAATGTGTTGAATGTTGATGGTGGTGTGGCGATGGCCTTTGTGAGGTAGATAGTTCATAGTTGATGGATCATGGTTCATGGTCTTAGACATTAAAAGAAAGTAAAAAGCATGGGGTAGTGCGATTCCCTCCCTTGGGAGGGTGTAGGGAGGGGTTTCTTCGATAAGCTTATTCGTTAAGCAAGGCGTATAAACCCCTCCCTGCCACCGCACAATCCATCTGCACCCCTCCCAAGGGAGGGAAAAAATTTACATAACAAGTTCAAGTGTGAACGCTTGAGCTTGCTTGACTTGCTAATCATAACCAATAACAATTATGCAGTTAGAAAAATATAAAATTGATGAAGCCAATCACCAACAGCAGAAAGATCATCAGCGCAAATTTGATTTTGTTGCCGGTGATATCAAAGGATTAGATACCATTCTGCAAAAACTGATTGATTTTAACATTGCCATTCCGAGCTGGGCATTAGGTACCGGCGGTACACGTTTCGGCAGGTTTTCGGGTGGTGGCGAGCCACGCAGCCTGGAGGAAAAAATTGAGGACGTGGGCCTGATCCATGCACTTAACCGCAGCAGTAACTCTATTTCGCTGCACATCCCATGGGATATCCCATCTAATGCTTCGGCCGTTAAAGCTCATGCTGCGCAATTAGGCCTACACTTTGATGCCGTTAATTCCAATACTTTCCAGGACCAGGCATCACAGGAATACAGCTATAAATTCGGCTCTTTACACCATGTGGATAAAGCCGTGCGCAAGCAGGCTGTTGCCCATAACATTGAGGTGATCAAATACGGTGTTGAGCTTGATTCAAAAGCATTATCTGTTTGGCTGTCGGACGGATCAAATTTCCCTGGTCAACTGAATATGCGCGGTGCATTTGAGCGTACATTGGAGAGTTTACAGGAGATCTATGAGGCACTGCCTGATGACTGGAAAGTTTGGGTTGAATACAAACCGTATGAGCCAAACTTCTATTCAACCACCATTGGCGATTGGGGACAATCATACCTGCTGTCATCTAAATTAGGCCAAAAAGCACAAACATTGGTTGATCTTGGCCATCATTTACAGGGTGCCAATATTGAGCAGATTGTTTCATTATTGCTGATGGAAGGCAAGCTGGCCGGTTTCCACTTTAACGATTCAAAATACGGTGATGACGACCTTACCGTTGGCAGTATCAATCCATATCAGCTATTCCTGATCTTTAACGAACTGGTTGAAGGTATGGATGCCCGCGGCATGACACATGCAACCTCAATAGGCTGGATGATCGATGCATCGCACAATATAAAAGACCCTATTGAGGATCTGATTCAATCTGTAGAGGCCATCAAGATAGCCTACGCACAAGCTCTTTTGGTAGATACTCCTGCATTGGTACAGGCACAACAAGATAATGATGTGGTGCTTGCACAAGAAATTTTACAGGAGGCCTATCGTACCGATGTTCGCCCGTTATTGGCCGAAGCAAGGTTAAGGGCAGGCGGTGCGTTGAACCCATTAGCTGTTTACAGGCAACAAAGCATCAGGGAGCAGCTGATTGGCGAACGAGGAGCAAAAGCAGTATCAACCGGATTGTAAGCCTATGGAGCCGATACCCGTTATAGCCGTTTTTGATGTGGGTAAAACCAATAAGAAGCTGTTCCTGTTCGACGAGAACTATAAGATAGTTTTTGAACGGACGGCCCGCTTTTTGGAAACCCACGACGAGGATGGCGACGCATGTGAAAACCTCGACAGCCTGAGACTATCGGTATTTGACAGCCTGCGCGAGATTTTTAAGCATAAGCAATTCGACCTTAAGGCGGTCAATTTTTCAACCTACGGTGCCAGTTTTGTTTATGTTGATGAGGCTGGAAAGCCGCTTACCCCACTGTATAATTACCTTAAACCATATCCGCCTGAACTGGGCAGGCAGTTTTATGAAAACTATGGCGATGAAGCCAGGTTTGCTTTAGAAACCGCCTCGCCCGTTTTGGGCAACCTTAATTCGGGCCTGCAGTTGTACAGGTTGAAATATGAGCAACCGGAGGTTTTTAAGCAGATAAAATATGCCTTGCACCTGCCCCAATACATGAGCTATCTCATCAGCGGGCAAATGGTGAGCGATCTTACCAGCATTGGCTGTCACACTGCCCTTTGGGATTTTGAGAAAAAGACTTACCACAATTGGCTAAGCGCTGAAGGGATCCTATCCAAAATGGCTCCGTTACACCCCGCAGACAATGTGCTGCCTGCTGAGTTTCCGGGCAGTACCTATAAGGTTGGTATCGGACTGCATGATAGTTCGGCTGCGCTGATCCCCTATCTCGTGAGCTTTAATATGCCTTTTGTGCTTATTTCAACAGGAACATGGTCTATCAGCTTAAACCCATTTAATCAAACGCCGCTTACTGCCGATGAACTGAAACAGGATTGCCTTAATTATCTGCAATACAAAGGCAGCCCGGTAAAAGCATCGCGCCTGTTTACTGGGTATGAATACGAGCAGCAGGTAAAACGGATAGCCACACACTTTAACAGGGACGAGATCAGGTACCGTACCATAAACTACGATCCTGCTATAGCCGCCAGGTTAAATAACCAGCCATCATTACAGGCAAACGAAAATGAAGGGTTACAGAAATCGGCATTTGAGCAGCGCGACCTGAACAGTTTTGCCGACGATGTTGAGGCTTACCACCAGCTCATGATCGATATTGTTGCCCAGCAAACCATATCAACCAATTATGTTTTAAATGGCTGCAAGGTAAAGCGCATTTTTGTTGATGGTGGTTTTAGTAAGAACAGTGTTTTCATGCATTTACTTGCACTGGCGTTTCCGCACCTGGAAGTATATGCCGCATCAATGGCACAGGCTACTGCCGTAGGTACCGCCTTAGCCATTCATCATGCCTGGAATACCAAGACACTGCCGCATGACCTAATCGAACTGAAATATTATTCGGGGGTGCAAAGCGAGGTTGTATGAAATGCATAACAGGAGGCTCCTATGGAGCCTTTTTATTTTTCCCTAATTTGCTACAAACAGTCGCTCCTATGGAGCCAAAAAATAACCTCCAACTAATATCTTTTTGTCAACTCCGTAGGAGTATCATGTTTATAGCTACCTCAAAAGAAAATACCCGGCTCCGGTAGGTGCCTCCTCCTCTTAAACATCTATCAAATCTTAATTCTATATTAGCGTCAACCAAACAGCCTTTTATGAAAAGATTGATTTTCTTTTTATTACTCATCATATCGATTACGGCCAACGCACAGCAAACTAAACGCAAGAAAGCCATCATTGTGCTTACCTATGATGACGGTATCAACTCGCAATTAAACATTGCCATACCCCAGCTTGATTCGGCGCACCTTACGGCCACTTTCTTTTTAATGGGCAACATGACCGAAGCTACTTTGCCCCGTTGGCGTGAGGTGGGTAAAAAAGGTTATGAACTGGCTAACCATACTTTATATCATCCCTGTCTGCTTACCAACGTAAAGGCTAACCCGGCTAATAATTCGGCTATTTATACCCCTTACATGATGCTGCGCGAGATCAATGAAATGAACACACTGCTTTTTGCTGTAGACGGTAAAACAGGTAGCCGCACTTATGCCTACCCATGCACTGAGGTTGAGGTTGGTGGTGTAAATTACGTTGACACCCTGCGTAAAGCAGGCCTTGCAAAATATGCCCGCATAGGCGGCGGACCGGATGCCGTGATCACCGACTTTAAAAACCTCGACCCGTTAAAAGTACCTTCATGGGGCGTAACAGGCAACCCCGTAACCGGCGAAGCCCTGATAGATTTTGTGAAGAAAGTACAGCAAAGCGGCGGACTGGGCATCTTCATGTTTCACGGTGTAGGCGGCGATTATCTGATCACCCCTGCCGATGCACACAGGCAACTGCTTAAGTATTTAAGCCAGCACCGCAACGAAATTGAGGTAACAACATTCATGAAAGCTATGGATGAGGTTACTGCAGCAAAATAATCAGGCTATAAGGTTAATAATATCTGCAATAACAGCTTCGTCTTTAATGATGCGTTCATGTCCGCGGCCTTCATAAACTTTGGTTTCAATTTCGGGATGAGCCATGAGGAAACTTTCCAGAAAGTTTAAAGGCGCAATTTTATCTTCCGGATCATAGGCTAACCAATGCCGTGATATTGAACCTGCGGGGTATAAATTATTGAGGGTAAAACCAGAAGCGTTCATATCAAATTTCTCCTCAAAGTCTGCAAAGAACTTATCCTGCTCAGCCTGGGCTACATCAGCGGCATTCAGGCTGGCTATAAAATTTTCCTTCAGATTGGTTAGCGGGGCAATACTGATAAGCAAATCAGGTTTAACCCCGGTTTCCTTAATTGCCATGGCATTAGCCATACCCCCCAACGAATGCCCAATAATTACATCCGGGGCACCATATGTTTTGATCACCGCTTCGGCTGCTTTTGCAAACAGCAACAGGTTTGACAGCTCACCTTCCGAGCTTCCGTTGCCAGGCGTATCAAAGGCTATTACCTGTGTATCACCAATGTTTTTCAAGGCGGTGATGAGTTCGGCAAAATCGGCAGCTTTTGAACCCCAGCCGTGGGTGATCATGATCCTGCGGCTACCATCACCCCAAATAAATCCGTTAAATTTCAATACCGATTTGGCAAAGTGAGGATCATCAACTTCAAGCGTAAATTGGTGGGCTTCATCAAGCAATTGCTGTTGCTGCAAACGCACCGGCATTTTAGGCGAATAACAGATAAGCTGCCACAATAAATTGTTCATATCAGGTGCCTCGGCACCTTCAAGTGATTTCACCTGGTTAAATATTGCCTTAAATTTTTTCATCACGAAGTCGATGTATAATCGCCAAAGTAAGTAATAATCATTTTAAATATACCGAAAGGTATTTTATTTACATTACCCCGACGAAAAAACCAGTTATTGCTATCTAAGAAGCTGTTCAAAATTGATAAACATAGTTTACAGGTCGATAAAACTTCATTGCCGTTGGTTTTAACCAACGGAATAATAAGTAACAATAAGAGGGCTTCAGCCTAAACCGGCTTGCATAATTAGGCTAAAGCCAATACTTTTAATTTTTTTACCGTTGGTTAAAACCAACGGCTATGATTATTTTGTATTTTTAAACAGCTTCTGAGATTACTCATCCCCTTTCAGCATCTTCAGCGAGTAAAAACTATCCCGCCAGTAAATGCCGCCCCGTACTACAGTTACAACCGATGCTTTTAAGAAATGCCAGGCCAAAAAGAATGCTGAAAACGGGATCATAAATGCGTACCACCATTTATTAGGTGGCACTATCATCATATAAATTATATGGAACACCAACATAATTGCAGCCATGATCCGGATTGTTGTATCACCAAAAATGAACATCAGCGGCATTGGCAGGGCTACCGATAATAACATGCTAATTACGTTAAAAACAGCCTCTGCCAGATTATAGTTGGCTACAGCAAATGAGTTTTTCTGAACGCCGCGACCGAATTCATTAAGGGTTTTGTACCATTCAAGTGAAACGTAGCCTTTAGCAGCTAAAACATCCTGGCGGAAGCCTTCTTTCTTCATTATCCGGCCAAGTTGCAGGTCGTCATCAGGACGTAGCCTGATACGGCTGTGAGTGCCAAATCTTTCATAAGCACTTCGCCTAACCAAATTAAATGCCCCTATGCCCGATGATGCTTTTGATTTGGGATTTTTTGCTGCCCAGGGCTTCATATCAACCATAAGTATAATACTGAATGTGGCAAACACGCTGTTTAAAATAGCCGATCGCGATATCAATTCGGGTAATATGGTTAAATGATCAAGTTGCTCTTTAGCTGCATAACCAACAGCCTTGTTGATAGCGTCAGGATGAAAAACAATATCAGCATCTGCAAAAAGCATCCACTCTTCGTTGCTGCTGAGGTATCCCTGGTACAGGGCGTTGTTTTTGCCAAGCCAACCATCTGGTAATGTGCTGATAGTGGTAACTTTGAGCTGCGGAAACTGTAAAATAAAACGCTCTAATATTTGGGCAGTGCGGTCGGTTGAGCGGTCGTTAATTACAAGGATCCGATGATTTTGGTAGTTGATATGACAAACGCTTTGCAGGGCTTTTTCAAGATCTGCTTCCTCGTTGCGTACCGGTATAATAATAACCAAAGACGGCAGATCATCCATCAGGGGCTGCCGGCTTACCTGCTTAATTTGTTTAAAACCCCATAACAAATAAAAGTTTAATGCCAGGGTTATTACAAATATTATAACGCTGTACCAGAATAGTATCATGATAAATAGGTTTGGATAAAGGTGAATAAAAATCAGGGAATTTTAACGGCAAAAAGTGGCATATTGCATTACCAATTTTTAACACCTTATGGAAAATATCAGCCGTAAAAAATTTATTACTTCTGCCGCATTGGCTGCTGCCGGTTTACCTTTTGGCTTAAGTGCATTGGCTAAGCAGCCGGTATCACACCAGGATGTGGCTACCCGTAACCCCATTGCAAATGAGAAAATAAAGGTGAGCATATTTTCCAAGCATATGCACTGGCTTAATTATGCCGAAATGGCTGCATTAACAGCCCAACTTGGTTTTGACGGCATCGACCTTACCGTACGGCCAGACGGACATGTATTGCCTGAGCGTGTTGCCGATGACTTACCTAAAGCAGTTGAAGCCATTGAAAAAGCCGGGCTTAAGGTTTACACCATAGTAACCAATATCAAAACGGCCAGCGAAAAGGATGCCGAACCCATTCTGAAAACAGCATCGGCATTAGGCATAAAATATTACCGAACAGCCTGGTTCAATTACGATAAGGCCATTAGTGTACCGGCCAATATCAAGACCGTTAATAAACAACTGGCCGGGCTTGCGGGTATTAACAAAAAGTATGGGATGCATGGCGGCTATCAAAACCATTCCGGCGATTTATTTGGTGCATCGCAATGGGACTTGTGGATGAGCCTTGAAGGGCTTGATCCCAACCATATAGGTTGCCAGTACGATGTGAGGCATGCAACCACCGAAGGTGCCGACACCTGGCCTGTTACGCTTGACCTGTTGAAAGCTTATTCAAAAACCATCAACGTAAAGGATTTTTACTGGGAAAAGAAAGACGACAGATGGCAGGTAAAAAGTGTGCCCTTAGGCGAAGGTATGGTTGATTTTAAAAAGTACTTCGGCCTGCTAAAGCAATACAATATCAATGGACCAATGAGCCTGCACTGCGAGTATCCCTTAGGTGGAGCCGAAGATGGGGCACGAAAGCTGACTATCAGCAAGGATGAGTTCACGGCTGCCTTAAAAAAAGATCTGACGAGGCTGCGGGGTTGGCTGGCGGAGAATGATCTGTAGATTCTAATTTTTCACTCTTTATTATTGCGCTTGTTTTATTCTTGCGCTCGTTTGCAACGAGCGCCGAACTTGGGTTTGCGTTTATAACGCAACTGGCGATACAATCGCCAAACCATATTAAGCGCTCGTTACAAACGAGCGCAAGTTTGATTTAAAAAGCCATGTCATTGCGAGGAGGAACGACGAAGCAATCTCGTAGCTATGCAATTCGGCCATGCATTGGCTACGAGATTGCCACGCTGTGCTCGGCAATGACATACTTTTTGTTTGTTTTTCCAGGAAACTTTCATCTTCCCAACACTTGAAGCTGCAAACGAGCGCAAGTTTGCGATTGCTGCGCTCCGTAATGTCATTTTTTAATTGCAATAGGCGGATTACACTAATTTTTCTCTTTCCTTAAAACTTGTTTTATAACAAATTTGTTACTAAATTTAGTAAAAGCATACCGGCCGTTCAGTCTCTCAACTTTACCCCCGGCTGCTGACAACCAATTTATTTAACTAAAAGGAGGGCTTTATGAATCTGGTTCATAAAATTGAACACTGGGGTGATACTCATCACCCAAAAGTATTGGATATTGTGCGCGTTGTTCTTGGCGTGTTTCTGTTGGTAAAGGGTATCACTTTTATGGAAAACACCTCGTACCTGCGGGGCATCATAAACGATCAAAATGTTATTGATGTATCGCCCGATATGTTGATGATCCTGGTGTATTATGTATCATTTGCCCATATGGTTGGTGGCATACTGATAGCAATGGGTATCTTAACCCGCCTGGGCTGCATTATCCAGATCCCGATATTAGTAGGTGCAGTATTTTTGATAGGCATTTTCCAGGAACCCATCAACGCCATGCTGTGGCCATCCCTTACAGCTCTGGTGCTGCTAATACTGTTTACGGTTATAGGCTCAGGGCCATGGTCATTAGATAAGATCCTATCTTTTAAGGGATAGGTTGTTGGAGAAATTACAGGTTGCGGTTAAGAGACCAGAGGTTGGAGGTTAGGCAATTTCTACTTTTAAAAGAAACAAAAAAGCCGGAAGTCCCTGGTTTGGGGACTTACGGCTCAAAACTTAAGACTTCCGATTTCCAATTAATATCCTTTAACCGCCTCATCCACATAGCACCATAACCAGCGTTCGCCGGGTTCAGCAGATATCACTACCGGGTGTCCTGTGGCATGGAAATGCTTGGTCATATGGGTGTTAGGAGAACTATCGCAGCAAAGTGTAACGCCGCAGGTTTGGCAGGTACGCAAATGCAGCCATGAACCGTGATGTTTTATACATTCCTCACAAACGTAATCCTTAGGTTCGGTTATGCTTTCAACAGCTTCAATGTGGGCACAGGTTTCTTCCATAAGTATAGGTGTTTGATAATTTAAACTTCGGCCAGGTATTTATGTACAAAACTTATTGCCATTGAGCCTTCGCCTACGGCAGATGCAACGCGGTTCATGGCACCCGCACGTACATCACCTGCGGCAAAAATACCGGGGCAGCTGGTTTCTAACAGGAAAGGATCGCGTTTAAGCTTCCAAACTTTGCCAAAATTTTCATAGCTGCGCAACTCCCTGCCGGTTTCAATAAAGTCTTTATTGTTTTTAATTATATCCAGCTTTATCCAATCGGTATATGGCTTAGCGCCAATAAATATGTATAGTGCATTGGCTGCTTTAACCTCAGTTTCTTTGGTTTTACAGTTTTGTATAGTAAGCTTTTCAAGGCAATTAGTACCCTCCGCCTCAATTACCTCTGTATTTGGTAAAACCTGAATATTAGGTGTATCGGCAATCTGGTTGATGAGGTAGGCCGACATGGTTGCCGTTAAATCATCCCTGCGGATAATGATATATACATTTTTTGCAAATTTTGACAGGTACATAGCTGCCTGCCCTGCCGAGTTACCTCCGCCAATAACAAACACCTCTTTACCTGTACATGCCGAAGCTTCGGTAGTAGCGGCACCATAATAAATACCGGCACCGGTAAAGTTATCAACACCCTTCACCTCCAGTTTGCGGTAATCAACACCGGTGGTAATTACAACGGTACGGCTAATAATTTCGGGGCCATCATCTAAAATAATGGTTTTGTATCCATCCTTCTGTTTGATATCACTAACAGACTGCGGCGACAAAAATTCGGCACCCAGGCGCATGGCCTGGCTTATGGCACGGCGGGTAAGGTCGGCACCGCTTAAGCCTGCCGGGAAACCAAGGTAATTTTCAATACGCGAACTGGTACCTGCCTGACCGCCCGGAGCTTTTCGTTCGATCAGTAAAGTTTTTAATCCTTCAGACGAACCGTACACCGCTGCTGCTAATCCTGCCGGTCCCGCGCCTATGATCACCACGTCGTAAACATCGGTGAGCTGCGTAGAGCTTTTACCCATTTTGTCGGCAATATCCCTGATAGTTGGTTTGGTTAAACAACTGCCATCTTCAAAAATCACTACCGGTAAATCGTCGGTTGTACGGTTGTTTATGGTTAGCAAATTGGCCGAATCGATGTTTTTCTCGATATCAAACCAACGGTAAGGGATCAGGTTACCTGCTAAAAAATCTTTTATAAGGTGTGATTGAGGCGAAAACTGGTATCCCACCAGCTTCATACCCACAAATTCGGGTACGTAGTGGCTATGCCAGTCGTCAAGTAAATCGTTTATTACCGGATAAAGTTTTTCCTCGGGTGGGTTCCAGGGTTTCATCAGGTAATAGTCAAGCTGTACATCGTTAATGGCTTTAATTGCGGCGTCAGTATCGGAGTACGCGGTAAGCAATACCCTTTTAGCTTCGGGGAATACTTTTTTTGCTTTCTCCAAAAACTTAACACCTTCCATTTCCGGCATACGCTGATCACACAAAAACAAGGCAACCACCTCCGAGCTGTTTTTCAATTCAACAAGGGTTTCATACGCCTCGTTTGCCGATGTTGTGCTTAGGATCTTATATTCTTTATTATACTGCGATTTTAAATCGCGGCTTATTGACCGCAATACCTGCGGATCATCATCTATAGAAAATATTATCGGACGGCTCATAGGGGTAAATATGCAGGCAAATTAACTAATATTTTTGGTAAAATCGGTTTTTGCTAACCATTTATCGGGAAGCAAACTATAAACTCGGTATGCCCGGGCTTTGATTTTACCTTAATCGAACCGCGGTGCTGCTTCACTATGCGCTGCACCACCTCAAGCCCCATACCGGTACCTTTACCCATTTCTTTTGTAGTAAAGAAAGGATCATAAATACGGCTGATGTTATCTTCAGGTATGCCGGGCCCGTCATCAATAATGGTTACTTCAACAAAGTCGTTATCTTTTTTTGTGCGGATGATAAGTGTTCCTTTCTCATTTATTTCCATGGCATCAAGGGCATTGTCAACCAAATTTGTCCATACCTGGTTAAGTTCGCCAATAAGGGCTTTAACCTCGGGCAGGGTATCATCAAATTCTTCAACAACAGTAATATTTTCCTTCCTGATCTTATAGCCCAGCATGGTGATGGTATTACGGATCCCGATGTGGATATCGGCATATTGCTTATCCTGTGCACGGTCCATATGGGTAAATGTTTTAACAGAGCTTACCAACTCTGCAATACGGCGCGCCGATTCCTGAATATCTTCAATCATCTTTTCGCCCATAAGCTTGCTGCTTAGCCAGCCCATAATGATAGGTACGGCATGGTCAGGGATATGTGCTTTAAGCGCTTCCAGGTTTTCGGTAGTGAAGCTAAAATCGACAAAGCTTTCGGCTATATCGTAAGCATCCTCTACCCCGTTATCTTCCAGCCATTCAGATATTTCATCTTCAAGCTGGGTACGCTGCTTAAGCGTTAGGCGGGTATAACATTCCTTTTTATTCAGGATCCTGAACAGTTCGTCGGTTAGTCCGTCAACCTGTTCATCACTTGCCTTTATGGCAAACATATTTTTAAGATGTGACGGCACCATACGCAGGTGTTTCCTTAACGATAAGGAGTCGCGTACGATAGCCGATGCCGGGTTGTTAAGTTCATGGGCCAAACCTGCAGATAGCTTACCTAAAGCCATCATTTTATCGTTTTGTTGCTGCATGGCCGTAAAATCGCGTACGCGGGTGGTCATGATATGAACCAGGGCCTGGGTAAGTTCAAAGTGGTTCTGGATCATCTCAATGATATCGGCCGTAGGATAACTCAGAATCGTTAACTCGCCAACGGCCTGTGCATAACCTTTAGCAATTAGCCCGCGCGAAAAAGGCATGTAACCTGTAATGCTGCCTTTTTCAACCAGGGTATAGTCGCGCCGGGATCCCTGCTGCATCATAAAAAAGCGCATATTACCCTCCAGTACAAAATGAGGGCCTGTGAGCTCCTGACCCGGTTCCATCAGGTATTCACCGTCTTCAAATGTTAATATTTCACTTTTATCAATCAGCCATTGCAGCTGATCATCGGGTATATTGGCCAAAGCTTCAAAAGCTTTCAAGTCTGATACTGTTACCTGTAGTTCACTTACCTTTTGCATATTTAAAAGTAGGGAATATTATTTAATGATGTAAAAATGAGGTGAAAAATTGCAATTGGGTGAACCTGACCGCTGATTTTTTTGATTGCGCAGATTTCGTTGATTCTATCTGTATTTGGATTAAAAGTATTTGTGGATTTATTTGATTTTTGTGATTGTGGGATTATCATTTATCATTATTTCCCCCGATTCGTGTCCTCACGAATCGCTTTATGCTATGAAGTTATTAATTGTTTGGCGGATGATCGTGAGGAAACGATCACGGCGAGCAGCGGTTGCGTCAGTGGTCGCTGAGATAACACCGACCATAAGCTGAACTGATTGTCCTAAAGGCGATCGTGAGGACACGAATCGCGGGAAGAGAATCCCTCAATCACAAAAATCTCATAAATCCCGGTTCAGTTCCATTTGCTCAGAAATACCCCGAAAGCTTCTTTATACTGATCGCCTACGGTGATGTTCACTTTGCCTATCTGCAAGGCATTACGGGTAATGGAATTAATTTTATTAAGTGATACAATGAACGAGCGATGTACGCGCATAAAACGTTTGGATGGTAGTTTTTCTTCCAAAGCTTTTAAACTGGTAAGAGACAACAGCGGCTTTTCCTTATCCTGGAGATAGATCTTTACGTAGTCTTTTAAACCTTCAATGTACAGGATTTCGTTAAGGGCAATACGCACCAACTGATATTCGATCTTTAAAAACAGGTATTCCTCTTCTTCAACAGGTTCGGTGGCAACTGCTGCACTATTGTTTGAGCGGTTCACCAGTTCAAAATAACCCAATGCTTTATTTGATGCATGCAAAAACTCTTCATAGTTAAATGGCTTGAGCAAATAATCGAGTGCGTCAACCCGGTAGCCTTCAATAGCAAACTGGTTATAGGCGGTGGTAAAAATAATACGTGGTTTGTTAGCCCCCCTGCTGTCAAGTACTCTTGCAAGTTCCATACCATTGAGGTTAGGCATTTGAATATCCAGAAAAATAAGGTCAATCTTTTGATCCTGCAAGCCAACCAACGCCTCAACAGCGCTACTGTAGCGGCCAACCAGTTTCAAAAATGGTGTTTGCTCAATAAAAGCACAAACCAGTCCCAGCGCAAGTGGCTCATCATCAACAGCTATACAATTAATTATCATGACAGCTTAAGGGTTAAGTTAACAGTATAGGTGTTGGCAATAGTATCCTCATTAATATCCAGCTTATACTTCCCGGTATAAAGTATATCAAGCCTGCGAATGGTATTTGTTAAACCGATGCCCTTATTTTCGCCAATGTTGGGGTTATGATCTTTATAGATACCGTTTTCAACCGTTAAATTAAGTGAATCTCCCTGCTGATCGACAACAATGCGAATGGCGCTCGGCTCGGTAGCGCTTATACCATGTTTAAAGGCATTTTCTACAAAAGGTAAAAAAAGCATTGGGGCAACGGCTACGTCATTAGTGTGCGCCGGCGGTGTAAAGGTAACTGTTACTTTTTCGGTAAGCCGCAATTCCATAAGGCTGATGTAATCCTTAATAAAAGCAATCTCCTGGCTTAATAATGCCGTGCCGTGCTGGGTATCATATAAAACATACCGCATCATACGCGAAAGCTGGTGCAACGCTTTACGTGAGGTTTCGGCGTTAACATGTGTAAGTGCGTAAATATTATTAAGCGTATTGAAAAAGAAATGTGGATTGATCTGGGCTTTCAGGAAGGAAAGTTCGGAGCTTATTTTTTCCTGCTCAAGAGCAGCCCTCAGCCTGATATCTGATTGCCATTTTTGAATAGCGGTTATACTGGTGCTGATGCCCAAAACCAATGCAATGATAATTGTACCGAAAATATCCCAGCCGCCTTTGTCCCTGGGTTTGGGCGGGCGGTGTTGTTTATGAAATATAGCTTCCATACGCTCATGCATATGGAGCGCATCATCTGCCCATTGGCTAAATAATAAAAAAACCGCCACTAATACTACAACAGTAATTAAATACATAGCGGTACGGTCATGCAGTAAAAAACGCGGAACAAGCAGTCGGCTATTAAAATAATAAGCCGCTACAAGCAGGAAAAAAACAATGGCTTGCTTGATCCAAAACTGGTAAGGAAACTCAACATTCCAGGTGAGCGGCTGGTAAAAAAACAGCAGTATACCAAAAACGGCCCATATTAAAACATGAATAAGTACAGTGATGGTGTTACTTTTTGATTTAAGGCTCATTTAAAGGATTACTATAATTCACGAAAGATAAATTTACTTATATAATCAACAATAATACAAATCAATACTACTACAGGACAATCATAATCGGCCGGGAGGCAAAAAACACCGATGAGCCCTTTAATCTGATCTTTAAAGAGTTCCATAACCCCTCCATGGTATAACCGCCGGCATTTATAGGCTAAAATGGCTATCCCGTCTATATATTAACAGGCTCTGTCTATTACGTTTTTTACACTAAAATTAATGCTATTGTTTTGCTGCTGTTAATCAGCATAAAATGAAAATCCTATACTCCTTAGCAGTATTAATTGCGTTAGCGTTTACGTTACATTTTAACGCCAACGCTCAAACTAACCGAACGGTTCATGGTATCGTAAAAGACTCTACCGGCTACCTTGTTGCCGGCACCAGTATAAAAATGCTTACCGGTACCGATAGCACCACCGTAATTACGGGTACCGACGGGACTTTTACGTTTAACAACGTAAAAGTAAACCAATTTAGTTTGGTATTTAGTTCGATAGGCTATCAACCACTCAGGCGCCGCTTTGTGCTTGCCAATGACAATAAACCGGCCGATTTACCTCCGGTTATCCTGAAAATAGAAACTACCATGTTAAACACTGTGGTTATTGCTGATGTGAACCCGGTAAAACTTAAGGAGGATACCATTGAATTTAATGCCGATGCTTACAAGGTGCGTGATAATGCCCCTGTTGAAGATGTGATCAAAAAGCTGCCGGGTATGGACGTTGATAAAGACGGTAACATCACCGCCCAGGGCAAAAGCGTTACTAAGGTACGCGTTAACGGAAAGGATTTTTTTGGCGGCGATGTTAAAACAGCCACAAAAAACCTGCCTGCCGATATTGTACAAAACATCCAGATCATTGATGATTACGGCGACCAGGCAAATCTTACCGGCGTAAAAACCGGCGAGCCCGATAAAGTACTTAACATCACCATTAAGCAAAATAAAAACTATGGCTATTTTGGACAGGCCAGTTTAGGCGGCGGGCGGGATGCCCTCCCCGGTGTATCAAGTGATAAGGAAAGCAACAGGTATGTGGCTTCGGCAAACGTGTTCAGTTTTAGCGGTGACAGGCAGCTGGCATTTCTGGGCAACCTGAATAATACCAATACCAACCTGTTTACTTTCGGCGGCGGCGGCCCGAGAGGTGGCGGTCCGGGTGGCCCTCCGGGATCAAACAGCAGCTCATCAAACGGGATCACTACAGCCCGCTCATTCGGTTTCAATTATCGCGATAGCTGGGGCAAAAAAATCACCGCTTACGGTAGTTATAGCTTTGCCGATAATTCGGTGAACACCATCAGCAGTACCATTCAAAATAACCTTTCGTCAACCAACGCAAGTACCAATACACAAACCAATAACCAGCAGGACGAGAAGCTGAACCACCGGGTTAACTTCAACATCGAATACAAGCCCGATACTATAAACTACGTAAAGATCACCCCATCATACGCATACGCCAGCACCAACACTACATCTGATGCTACAAGCCTGCTGCTCCGGAATTCGGAAACGGTATCAAACTATAGTCTTGCAAACCTTAGTAAATCAACAGAGCCCAACTATGGTGTTAATGTATTATTTAACCATAAGTTTAATAGCCATGGGCGCAACTTCAGCGTAAACGTTGGCGCTGGCAGTTACACTATTAATAAATATCAAAACCCGGTTTACACCTATATTGATGGAGCCCGCAATGCCCCCTTAAACCAGTTCATTAATACCGATAGCCGTACCGATAGCGTGGGAACTACCCTATCCTACATGGAACCTATCAGCAAAAAAGGCTATCTGGAGCTTAACTATGCTTACCACTACGCCTACACCACTGCCGATAGGGCAACGGATACCCTGGCCGATAACGGCGCTATAAACAGGTACGATTTGCTGAGCAATAACTATAACTCAACTTTTGTTACCAACAGGTTTGGGCTTAACTATCGCTTTATAGACAAAAAATACAATTATACTTTAGGTGTTGTGGCACAACCTACATTGCTAAAAGGATCGTCGATAGTTGATGGCACACCATTTACAACCAACAACAACACATTTAACTGGGCTCCTACTGCCAGGTTCATCTATAACTTTTCGCGCAGCCAATCACTTAGTTTAAATTATAACGGCAGCAGTAATCAACCTACTTATACAGAATTGCAACCGGTTACCGACTTCAGTAACGCATCATACCCGGTACAGGGTAACCCCGATCTGAAACCGGAGTTTAATAACACATTGTCGTTAAAATACAATAAGTTCAATTTTGAAAGCGGTAACGTATTCTTCAGCAACCTGTCGTTCATTAAAACGGATAACAAGATTGTAGCCAATACCATTACCTACCCTAAAACTTATGCGCCTAACAGCAAACTGGCCGGGAGTATTTTAACCCAATATTTAAATGCCGATGGTTATTATTCGGCACAGGGATTTTACGTGTTTGCCAAGCCCTGGCAAAAAAGAAAATATAATTTATTCATGATCGGTAACATTTCGTACAATAACAACGTCTCATATATTAGTAATGTCGACTCTGCTACCTACAACATGACAACCGAGAAAAATATTGCCAAAAATTTGGTATTATCTCAAGGCGCGCGCTTTAGAGTGAGCATTACCGATGTTATTGACGCCGAAGCAAGCACAACCTACAGTGTCAACACATCAAGCAATTCAATTAAGCAGGCCAACGTTAACAGTAACTTCCAATCCCTTAACCTGGGTATTAACGGCAAAAGCTATTTTAAAGACTGGACACTGAGCTATGATTACTCAAAAATGATCTATTACGGTTATACCGGTGCTACCAACCCCAATATATTGAACACCTATGTAGAGCGCCGCTTTTTGAAAGGCAATGCCGGCACCCTAAGGTTTTCAGTAATGGATGTATTTAACGAAAATACGGGATACACTACAACGCAAAACGGCAGCTACATTACTCAAACCAACAGTAACCGTTTGGGCCGTTATTACCTGCTGACATTTACACTTAAGTTACAGAAATTTGCCGGTAAAAGACCAACGATGGAACGCGGCGGGCCGGGTGGTCCCCCTCCTGGCGGCGGCCCCGGCGGACCGCCACCATTTTAAAGAATGGTAAGGCTCATAAAATATTAAAAACCTTTCCGTCCCTGAGAAAGATGGTGAGTTCAGATCAAAACATGATGATCTGAGATTTAGTTGATGTTATCATAAGATAACTGCAGGGCGTTCCGGGGTGAGATACGGGACGCCCCTTTTTATTAATTATACGTTAACATTTGGCCCGGGGTTATAGGATCTCCATAAAAATATCCGGTGTTTTGCCCCTTATCAATATTATAAATCGCTAATATGATGGCACCAGGCAATAAATACGCTATTTTTTAATTAATTGAAAAATGATAATTTACTCCTGCTTTAAAACCACTTTGTTTAATTGAATAATCTCCTGGTGTTTCATTGCCGCTGTGTATTGATGTTGGAATTGCATACGATGCATTGATCTCGAACGCTTTATTGATGATTACACCTGCTTTTATCGGAAAACCCAGCCAGTTTTTATCAAACGCAAGCAGGTTATTATTTGACGCAGATGTACCACCCGAAGTGATCACCTGGCTATATTTCGGAAAGTTTACCGTTACACCTATATCGCCGTAAAATTTCATAGTATTGGTATTGTATAAATAATAAATAAATTGAGGATAAGCGGTCAGATTACGCTGATCAAAATGATATTTTATTTTCGGCTTATCGGGTTGGGCATAATAAAGATCAGCAATTGTTTCGTTTGAGGCTGTCCAATACATCAGTTCAATCCGGAATACGGCCCTGCCTATTTTTGCGTTTGTATAAAAATTTATACCTGCCGAAAATGTGGGGCCAAAAGTTGTTTTACTTTCATCGGCATTACGAAATGGCAACTCGCCTCCAAATTTAAATTTATTGGCTGATACACCTGCGCCAACAAAGAAATCGAACGATGATTGAGTTTCATAATGCGTGTTATCAGCCATCATGTTATTTATCATGCGTGATATCTTCCTTAAAACAGGTGTTTTGTAGCTTGCTTTTTCAATTTCCTGTTTAAGTTCATCTGACGAAGGGTTGTACTTTGCCGCTAAATTATAAAGCTGTGGCACATACTCGTTATCTGAGTGTGTGGCAACACCAAGCTCGGGTATATAATACATCCGATATATAAGTTCATAGGTGGTGCCGGCTGCGTGATCAGTAATAAAGTATCTTGTTTTAATATCATCAGTAAACGAGTAAAGCGTAACCTTATCACCTTTTTGCTGTACTTTCAAAAAAACAGTACGCTGTTTTACACTGGTATCTTTGCCTGTGGGCAGCCTGGCAATATTAGTTTCATCATTACTTACAGGGCCGCTATAGCGCTCATAAGCTACCGAATTGGTTATTTCAAAATATCTAACATCGTTAGCAGTATAGTTATTGACGCTTGAACTTGAAGCTGAGGCTTTAAAACTGATAGCTTCGGGGTTGCTGTCCCATTCTTTTTCGTTTATAAATCCCTTAATTGTTTCTCCCTTAATTGTGATAATGTAACCTGGTTTAAAATTACTTTGAGCTTTTAAAAGTAAGGGATACAGAAGTGGTACCAATAACAGTACATGCTTAATTTTCATTGTGAAGTGGTTTGAGTTTAATTGGTAGTTGAAGATAATGTTAAAAAAATATAAATTTTATACTTTATCAAAAAATGAGCAATATTTACACTTTTTACCTACATTTAGCCAGTTGTTTGTAAATAAAACTGAATGAAACCGCTTTTACTCAAAGTTTCTGCCGATCCAGCGCATTCTTTTAGCGTAAGGCATGATATGTTGCCTGACATCAATAACCGCTGGCATTGCCACCCTGAGCTTGAACTGATTTATTTTACAAAGGGCGGCGGAACGCAATTTATAGGCGACAGCATTAAACAGTTTGAGGCCGGCGATATGGTATTGGTTGGATCAAACCTTCCGCACTACTGGCGTTTTGACGATGTGCACTTTGGCAATAGCGGCGACCAGGTGCCGGTTGATACCATTGTGGTGCATTTTTGTGAAAACTTTTGGGGCGATCAGTTTCTTCAGCTCCCGGAAAATAAGCTGATCAAGGTACTGCTTGAACGTTCCAAACGCGGTCTGCAAATAACCGGCGAAACAAAAAAACAGGTAGCCGACACCCTGGCAACCATGCTTAATACCGATGGGGCCGAAAGGATCATTATGCTGCTAAAAGCGCTGAATACCATAGCGGGCAGTTCGCCGCTTAATTATTTAACTTCCATAGGGTTTAAGTATGATCACAATGAATCGGAAAGCGACAGGCTCAACAACATTTATGAATACTCGGTACGTAACTTCCGTAAAAAGATCTATCTGGAAGAAATTGCCGATATAGCAGGCGTAAGCGCCAACTCCTTTTGCCGTTACTTTAAATCAAAAACCCGCAAAACATATTCACAGTTTGTGATCGAAATAAAAGTAGGCTACGCCTGCAAACTGCTCATTGAAAATAAGCTCAACATCAAACAGCTTTGCTATGATAGCGGGTTCAATAACTTCTCTACTTTTCATAAACATTTTAAGCAGGTAACCGGCAAAAGCCCGCTGATGTATCAGAAGGAGTTTACGAAGAAAGCCTGAACCGGGATTTGGGAGGATTGGCCGGATTAATAGGATCTCGCTTTGCTTGCGGTAGGCAATAAGTTCAAAAAGTTTCAGATAATAAAGGATCCTGTAATACTACATTTTCCCTAAAAGAATCCTGCGCATCCCGATAATCCACCCAAATCCCGGTTCATATCCCTATATTGTAAACCTCAACCTCTTACAATATGATCCGCAACATCCTGCTTGTTACCTGGCGAAACCTTATCAAAAACAAAAGTTACACGTTTATTAATATTATCGGGCTTGCTTTAGGCATGGCAGCGTTTATATTAATATTCGCTTATGTAAATTTTGAAAAGAGTTTTGACCGGATGCATCCCGATGCGGCGAATATTTATAGGGTTGAGAGCCAGTTTTACCGTGGCGATAACCTTAGCGACAGCTGGCCTACCAGCACCAACGGCTATGCTACCGCTATGAAAGCCAACTTTCCCGAAATTGAATCATACGCCCGTATCGACTGGCATAATGCAGAGCGGGTAGTAAAGTACAACAACATCAAATTTCGCGAGGAACATGTTTGCTTTGCCGACAGCAACTTCTTTAACTTTTTTGCTTACCCTATGCTTAAGGGCGATAAGCTTACTGCACTTAATGAGGTTAATTCGATAGTGATCTCACAATCGGCTGCTAAAAAATATTTTGGTAACGATGAGCCTGTAGGCAAGTTTTTGGATATCACTACATTGAGCGATAGTTACCATTGTATGGTTACCGGGGTATTTAAAGACCTGCCCGCTAATTCAACCATGCAGTTCAACTTCCTGGTATCATGGGCTACTATACCCAAGTTTGAAAAAGATTTTTGGTACCTGCATGAAAGCTACACGTTTGTGAAGCTGAAGCCCCACGCAAGCCCGGCTGCGGTTGAAGCCAAATTCCCGGCATTGGCCGAGCGCTATAAAACAGGTCTTTCTTTAAAAGACCTTAAATGGACGATAAAATTGGTCCCCCTTGCGGATATCCATCTTAACCCCGCCAAACCAAATGAAATTGAGGTAAAAGGAAATCGTTTTGCGGTAGATTTTCTGAGTATCATAGCCTATATCATCCTGCTGATTGCCTGTATCAATTACATCAACCTGGCTACCACCAAATCGGTTGACAGGGCACGGGAAGTAGGCATCCGCAAGATAAGCGGCGCGCATGCACCGCAATTGATCATGCAGTTCCTTGCCGAATCGGTTATTATCAACCTGGCTGCCCTGGTAGTAGCCTTAATACTGGTATTAGCCGGGCGTTATGGTGTCATGAACTATTTATATGGCGAAGGTTCGTATGGTTTGTTATTTGACAGCGCTTTGTATTTGAAACTTGCCGCTGTTTTTGTTGGTAGTATCTTGCTTTCGGGCATTTACCCTGCAACGGTGCTGGCCCGGATGAAGCCGATAGCAGTACTTAAAGGACGGTTCGCGTTTTCAAAAAGCGGTGTGCTTTTGCGCCGCGGAATGGTAGCTTTCCAGTTTATGGCTTCGGTATTACTGATTGCTGGTACGTTTGCGGTTTACAGGCAGATAGTTTACATGAACAGCCAAAATACCGGGGTAAATATCGATCAGACCATTGTGGTGAAAATGCCTGTTAATACACCGAATTATAATCAAAAAACAGTCAGTTTTAAAAATACGCTACAGGCTTTTGCAGGTGTTAAAGCCGTTACGCTTTCGGGCGCAGTACCGGGCAAGGAAGTAGGCAAATTTTTGGCCGACAGGCGCTTCGGTGCTCCAAAATCAGAAGAACGGACTTACGAAATGCTCCGTGCCGATCATGATTTTATTAAGACTTATGGCTTGCAGATTATAGCCGGCAGGGCCTTTGATAAAAGTCGCCCGGCAGATTCTGTTGGTTTGGTGATGAACGAAGCTGCTGTAAAACAGTTCGGTTTTGAGTCGCCGCAGGATGCCGTGGGTAAAAAGGTTTGGATTGAAACCCTGGATAAAGAACCCAACGAGATCATCGGCGTAGTGAAAGACTATCACCAGCAATCGCTTCAGAAAAATTATACCCCGGTTGTCATGTTCATGGATCCTAAACTACCCTGGATCCCCGCCGATTATATCTCGGTAAAAGTAAACGGAGGCAATATGCGCCAGATGGTTGATAATATCAAAACAACCTGGAATAATACCTTCCCCGAATCATCATTCGATTTCTTTTTCCTTGACGATTTTTATAACCGTCAGTACGCGCAGGACACCCAGTTTGGTCATGTATTTACCCTGTTTGCTTCGCTGGCGATATTTATTGCCTGCATTGGTTTGTTTGGCTTAACGGCTTACTCGGCCGCCCGCCGCACCAAAGAGATCGGCGTACGTAAAGTGCTTGGCGCATCGGTGCAAAATATCATTTCCCTGCTTACCTGGGATGTGGTAAAGCTCATCTTTATATCAAGCCTTGTGGCAATCCCGCTGGCATATATTTTCATTAACCAATGGCTTAACCGTTACGCCTTCCGGGTGCAGTTAACGTGGTGGCAGTTTGTTGTGCCGGTTTTCGCGCTGGTGGCAATTGCTGTGGCAACTACGTTTTATTTAACCTTCAGGGCGGCATTGGCTAACCCGACGAGTTCGTTGAGAAATGAATGACCGTTGATTTGTTTGATTACGCTGATGACGTTGATTTTTTCTGAACCGAGATTTGGGGGGATTTGCTGGATGGATGGGATTTCCCGTTGCCCCTTTTGCCGTCGCTCGGCCGGAGCCCATAGCCGTTAACTTAAGTTAAAAAAACTCTTAAAAGCTGGGGAATGTGCGATTCCCCTCTCGAGAGGGGTGGAGGGGTGTGTTATTCTACGTGCGGCTTATCGCTTGTATAACACACCCCTGCTACCTCTCGTTCCATCGCGCCCCCTCTCGAGAGGGGATTTTAAAACACTTACACCAAATTTTTTCCCTTAAGTTAACGGCTATGGGCCGGAGTCGAGCGACGGCGAAGAAGAAATAAAGCAGTATATAATATTACTGTAATCCTCTAATCCTAAAAATCAAGGTTCAGAAAAGAATCCGGCTCATCCGATCAATCCTCTAAAAATCCCGGTTCAGACAAAAATCAAGGTTCAGAAAAAATCAACGCCATCAGCGCAATCAAAAATTCATCAACGGTCCTATGCCAAAATAACTGAACATTTTGGCTAATTTTCGATACTTATTTATCTGTAAACCTTATTTCTTTGTATTACCGATATAAACTTTTTTGAGAGCTATTCTATGAGCCAACGATACTGTTTAACCCTCGATCTGAAAGACGACGCGGCACTCATTGCCGAATACGAAAAATACCACGAAGCCATCTGGCCCGAAATTCATGACAGCATTATTGCCAAAGGAATCACCAATATGGAGATCTACCGTTTTGATACCCGCATGTTCATGATCATGGAAGTGGATGATACTTTCAGCTTTGAAAAATCGGCAGCTATGGATACTGCAAACCCTAAAGTACAGGAGTGGGAAGATCTGATGTGGGGCTACCAGTCGCCGGTAAAAAATGCGCCAGTGAGTGCTAAATGGGTTTTAATGGATAAAGTTTTCTCATTATAAAATAGAATAGCCATGCTAAAAAAACTACAATTACTGCTGATGTTTGTATTGCTGATGGCCCCATCGGTATTTGCGCAAAAAATGATAGGCACCGAAACCGATGCCCAAAAAGATAAACGCATGGAATGGTGGAAAGACGACCGTTTTGGTATGTTCATTCACTGGGGACTGTACTCGCAGGCTGCCCGCCACGAATGGGTAAAGCACAATGAAAAAATTGACAATGCCGGTTATCAGAAATATTTCGATCAGTTTAACCCCGATTTGTTCGATCCGCAAAAATGGGCTAAGCAAGCCAAAGCAGCCGGTATGAAGTATGCCGTGCTAACCACCAAGCACCACGAAGGTTTTTGCCTGTTCGATTCAAAATTTACCGACTATAAAGCACCAAACACCAAAGCCAAACGCGACCTGGTACGTGAGTACGTGAACGCATTCCGTGCGCAAGGTTTAAAAGTTGGCTTTTATTATTCGCTGTTAGACTGGCACCACCCGCAGTATACTATTGATGAGATCCATCCGCAATCTCCCGCCGATAAAAGCGATGCATCATATGCTAAGCTGAACAAAGGACGTGATATGGCTAAATACCGTCAATACATGCGCGATCAGATCACCGAGCTTTTAACCAAATACGGCAAAATTGATATCCTTTGGCTTGATTTCTCGTTCCCTCGTAAAGATGGACATGGCAAAGGCAAAGACGAGTGGGGTTCAGTTGAATTGCTTAAACTGATCAGGAAATTACAACCTGGTATCATAGTAGATAACCGTCTGAACCTGGAAGAATACAAAGACGGCGCTGATTTTGAAACCCCAGAACAGGTGAGCACTGCCGAACTGGCTAAATACCGCGGCAAAACCTGGGAAACCTGCCAAACATTTTCAGGCTCATGGGGATACTACCGCGACGAAAATACCTGGAAAACCCACCGCCAGTTGCTTGATCTGTTAATTACATCGGTAAGTAATGGCGGCAACCTGATCCTGAACGTTGGGCCAACCGCACGCGGCGAGTTTGATTACCGCGCTACCAATGCGCTGGATAGTTTAGCCTACTGGATGCATGCCAACAGTAAATCTATTTATAACTGTACTTACGCTCCCGATACCTATAAAATACCCGAAGGCACTAAACTTACTTATAACAAAGCCGCCGGTAAATTGTATGTACAATTGTTCAGCTATCCGCAGGGTAAACTGATACTGCCGGGATATAAAGGAAAGATCAAATACGCACAGTTTTTGAACGATAGCTCGGAGCTTTTATACAAAGAGGCAAACGGCGACGATCTGGAGGTAACTTTACCGGCAAAGAAACCGAATTATGAAATACCGGTAATTGAACTTACGCTTCAGCAATAAGCAAAAATACTGTCCTTACTAAAAGGACCGATCATATAAACTAATGTCAACACAAAGAGAAACATATTTAAGGATCCATCCGCATGATAACGTACTGGTAGCCCTTCAGGACCTGCCGCAGGGTACTGTTATTACGTTTGATGGGCAGACTTTTACACTGGTAGATAAAATAGCAGCAAAACACAAATTTGCCATCAATGAATTGCCGCTGGATAAAGAGATTTACATGTATGGCGTACTGGTTGGCAAGGCTTCGGCAGTTATTCCGCAGGGTGGTTTGCTCACTACCGAAAATGTACATCACGCCGCCGAAGGTTTTCATTTAGGTGAACGTAAACTGGACTGGCATCAGCCTGATACTGCCAACTTTGAAGGCAAAACCTTTATGGGTTATCACCGTACCGATGGTTCGGTTGGCACAGGTAACTACTGGATAGTAGTGCCGATGGTTTTTTGCGAAAACAGGAATATCAACGTATTGAAAGAAGCATTGGTTGATAAGCTGGGGTATAAGAAAGCCAAAAGCTATGAGGGTGATGTAGAACAGTTGATGGAGCTTTACCAGGCCGGTAAATCTGTTGAAGAGATTCTGAATGCCGATATCCAAGCTACTGAAGATAAGCCAAACTCCAAACGCCTGTTTAAAAATATTGATGGGATTAAATTCCTGAGCCATAGCATGGGCTGTGGCGGTACCCGTGAGGATTCGGATACCCTTTGCGGGTTGATTGCTGGTTATGTTACCCATCCCAACGTAGCGGGAGCAACGATATTAAGCTTAGGCTGTCAGCATGCACAGGTAAGCATTTTACAAAATGAAATTGCTAAACGCGATGCTAATTTCAGTAAGCCGCTGGTTGTGCTGGAGCAGCAAAAAGTAGGTACAGAAAGCGAGCTGTTAAAACAGGCTTTAAAACAAACTTTTGCCGGTTTGGTAAAAGCCAATGAAACTACCCGTCAGCCAGCACCTTTATCAAAACTATGTGTTGGTTTGGAGTGCGGTGGTTCGGATGGCTTTTCGGGCATTTCGGCTAACCCGGCATTAGGCTATTTGTCTGATCTGCTGGTTACCATGGGTGGCTCCGTGATCCTTTCAGAATTCCCGGAGCTTTGTGGTGTGGAGCAGGAACTGAGCGACCGCTGTATTGACGTAGAAACAGCTAACCGCTTCATGCACCTCATGACCACCTACAATGCCCGTGCAGAGGCCGATGGTTCTGGCTTTTATGCCAACCCATCGCCGGGAAATATCCGTGATGGCTTGATCACCGATGCCATTAAATCGGCAGGAGCAGCAAAAAAAGGCGGTACATCGCCGGTAACAGCGGTTTTGGATTATCCTGAAAAAGTTACCAAACCAGGTTTGAATTTATTATGTACCCCGGGCAGCGATGTAGAAAGTACCACAGCCGAAGTAGGTGCAGGTGCAAATATCGTATTGTTTACTACTGGTTTGGGAACACCAACAGGTAACCCTGTTACACCGGTTATCAAGTTATCAACCAATACGGCCATGTTTCAGCGCATGCCCGATATTATAGATATCAACTGCGGAACCATCATTGAAGGTTCCGAAACCATCCAGCAGGCCGGCGAGCGGATCCTGGACTACGTGATAAAAGTAGCCAGCGGCGAGGCAGAACCAAAATCGGTAAAACTCGGCCAGGATGATTTTATTCCTTGGAAGAGAGGGGTGTCGTTGTAGCCCCACCCAAACCCTCCCCTAAAGGGAGAGGGCTTTTGATTAGCGCGAAGGATAAAGTTATTGGTAACAACACCAACAACGGCGATAAAAGCCGGGGTTCGTGCGATTCCCTCCCTCGGGAGGGTGTAGGGAGGGGTTTCTTCGATATGCTTAATCGGCATGCATGGCGTATAAACCCCTCCCTGCCACTGCACTGCCCAACCGCACCCCTCCCGAGGGAGGGAATTGAAAAAAGTTGGTGGTGACAATACCAACAACGGCGTTGAGAGATAAATTATTAATAACCATAAAATAAAAAAGTCTCCCCTTTCAGGGGGAGATTTAGAGGGGGCTTATGTTCAAACTAACCAATAAATCAGTAATTGTAACAGGCGGCGGCAGCGGCATAGGCAAGGCTATGGCTGTATTATTTGCACAGCAAGGTGCCGAAGTTCATATCATCGAATTAAATGACCAGGCAGCAGCCGATACCGTTAAAGAAATAACCGAAGCAGGCGGAAAAGCCACCGGCTATGCCTGCGACGTGAGCAGCCAGCAACAGGTGGTTGATACTTTTACCAAAATAGGTAAAATAGATATCCTGATCAATAATGCAGGCATAGCGCATATCGGTCGCGCAGATAATACCAGTACCGAAGATTTTGAACGCGTATTTAACGTGAATGTTAAAGGCGCTTATAACTGCCTTTACGCAGCTATCCCGGTATTAAAAAGCAACGGCGGCGGCGTGATCCTCAATACTGCATCAATAGCAGCCAGCGTAGGTATCACCGACAGGTTTGCTTATTCCATGAGCAAGGGCGCTATCCACGCCATGACCTTATCAGTAGCGCGCGATTATCTGCATGATAACATCCGTTGTAACTGTATCTCGCCGGCAAGGGTGCATACGCCTTTTGTGGATGGTTTTATTGCCAAAAACTATGCGGGCCGCGAAGAAGAGATCTTTGAAAAGCTGTCAAAAAGCCAGCCGATAGGCAGGATGGGCAAACCGGAAGAAGTAGCTACATTGGCACTGTACCTGTGCTCGGACGAAGCGGGTTTCATCACCGGTACGGATTATCCTATCGATGGCGGCTTTATCACCCTGAACAACTAAAACCTGATTTGATATGATCAAAAAGCTATTATTAATGGGGATGCTCCTCGGCGCTGTACGCGCGGGCGCTCAAACCTACACGCCAACAGCCGATAACCTTGCTGCAAGGCAAAACTTCCAGGACATGAAGTTCGGGCTGTTTATTCACTGGGGCATCTACAGTGAGCTTGGTGCGGGCGAGTGGGTAATGAACGAAAAGCATATTCCTTATGATAGCTATAAACGCTTGGCCGATTTTTTTAATCCGCAGGCTTTTAACGCCCACGAATGGGTGATGTTTGCCAAAAAAGCGGGCATGAAGTACATCACTATTACTTCGCGCCATCATGATGGGTTCAGTATGTTCGGCACCAAGACATCACCATATAATATCGTTGACGCCACGCCTTACCATAAAGATCCCTTGATGGAACTGGCACAGGAATGTGTTAAAGAAGGCATCGAACTACATTTTTATTACTCCCTGCTGGATTGGGGCCGCAAGGATTATGCTTTCGGTAGTCCTATTGCCGATGGCAAACCGGTAAACGGCGACTGGGACAGCTACATCAATTTCATGAAAGCCCAGCTTACCGAATTGATCACCAAATATCCCGGCGTAAAAGGCATTTGGTTTGATGGCCATTGGGAGCGCGATGTTAACTGGCATTATGATGAGATTTATGGGTTGATCCATAAACTGAACCCTGCCATACTGGTCGGCAATAACCATCACCTCGAACCAAAAGAAGGAGAAGACTTTCAGATGTTTGAAAAGGATTTGCCCGGAGCCAATACTACCGGTTTCAGCGGTAAATCAAAAATAGGTGCCCTGCCTCTGGAAACCTGCGAAACCATTAACAACAGCTGGGGCTTTAACATTACCGACAGGAGCTTTAAATCATCCAAACGCATCATCCATTACCTGGTTAACGCCGCAGGTTTAAATGCCAACTTTTTATTGAACATTGGCCCCATGCCTAATGGAAAGATCCAGCCTGAATTTACCGATACGTTGGCTATTGTTGGCGCATGGGTGCAAAAAAACGGCGAAGCTATTTACGGTACCCGCGGTAGCGGTATTCCGGCACAGCCTTGGGGCGTTATCACGCAAAAAGATAAAAACCTGTATGTGCATGTGATGACGCCATCGCAGCAACCATATGTTTTCATTCCGCAATTAAAAGGCAAAGTGACAAAAGCGGCTTTACTGGCCGATGGTACTGCGGTAAAATTTAAACAACAAACCGAGGGCGTGTTTGTATATCTTAACGGTGTAGCAACCGACCCTGCCGACACTATTATTAAACTGACAACTAACTAATACAACAACAATATGAAACTTATAAGATTTGGCGAGATAGGAAAAGAGAAACCAGGAGTTATTCTGAATGATAAAAAATACGATGTGTCTGCCTTCGGAGAAGACTACACCGAACAATTTTTTGAAACCAATGGACTTAGCCGCCTTGCCGACTTTATAAAAGATAACCTACTGCCTGAAGTTGCCGAAGATGTGCGCTTAGGAAGCCCTATCGCCCGTCCCTCAAAACTGGTTTGTATTGGTTTGAACTATGCCGACCATGCTAAGGAAACTAACGCCCCTCTCCCACCGGAGCCGGTGATCTTCATGAAATCAACTACCGCTATTGTTGGCCCGTTTGATGATATCATGATCCCTAAAAACTCGGTTAAAACAGATTGGGAAGTGGAGCTTGCCGTAGTTATCGGCAAAAAAGCATCATATGTTGAAGAAGCTGAAGCAATGGACTACGTTGCCGGTTACGTATTGCACAATGACGTAAGCGAGCGCGAGTTTCAGCTGGAGCGTAACGGTACCTGGGATAAAGGTAAAGGTTGCGATACCTTTGCACCGCTTGGCCCGTTTTTAGCTACACCTGATGAAATTGCCGATCCGCATAATCTGCGCCTGTGGTTGAAAGTTAATGGCGAAACCATGCAGGATGGCACTACCTCAAACTTTATATTTAACCTTCCTCACCTCATCTCCTACACCAGCCAGTTCATGACTTTGCTGCCGGGTGATATTATCTCGACAGGTACACCAGCAGGCGTTGGTTTGGGCATGAAGCCGCCGATTTATTTAAAAGCAGGCGACGTAGTTGAATTAGGTATTGAAGGTTTGGGCGAATCAAAACAAAACCTGGTAGCTTATGCTAAAAATTGATGCACATCAGCATTTCTGGCAGTATAACCCGGTAAGGGACAGCTGGATCACTGAAGATATGCAGGTAATAGGTCGGGATTTTTATCCTGAGGACCTGTTACCTGTATTGCAAAAACATGGCGTGGATGGCTGTGTTGCCGTCCAGGCCGATCAGTCGGAAAAAGAAACTGAGTTTCTGTTAGATCTGGCTTCCGTACACCCCTTCATCAAAGGCGTTGTAGGCTGGATTGATCTGAAAGCTGATGACCTGGAAGACAGGCTGCATCATTTTAAAAAATACGAAAAGCTTAAAGGTTTCAGGCACATCCTACAGTCAGAACCCGATGAGCAATACATGCTTGGCCCGCAATTTAAAAAAGGCATTGCTGCTTTAGGTAAACACGGATATACCTATGATATCCTGATCTTCCCAAATCACCTGCCTTATGCCGCGCAGTTGGTTGCAGAATTTCCTGATCAAAAGTTTGTGCTCGACCACATGGCTAAGCCATATATCAAAGCTGGCAAAATTGACGGATGGAAACAGGATATCGAAAAGCTGGCAAGTTATCAAAATGTGTATTGCAAAGTATCCGCCCTGCTCACCGAAGCCGACTGGCACAATACCCCGGCTGCCGATTTTATTCCTTACATCGATATTGTATTTAATGCTTTCGGTATCGGCCGGGTAATGTTCGGTTCCGACTGGCCAGTATGCCTACTTGCCGGTGGCTACGAAAAAACTATGGAGGTAATGAACCTTTATACTGAAAAGCTTTCCGGAACGGAGCGGCAGCTTTTTTTTGGCGGGAACGCCATAGCGTTTTACGGTTTATAAATTGATGACGCGATCCGTGTCCCCACGGATCGGGGGATAAAAATAAATTACCCGCTGCCGTGTCCTCACGGCCGCTTCCCAAGCTAATAAAAAACTGATGTCATTGCTGAGGAGGAACGACGAAGCAATCTCGTAGCTATGCAGGCGAACATGCATTGGCTACGAGATTGCCACGCTGCGCTCGCAATGACATTTTTAGAGCTTTCTAAACCGTCAAATTTCGCCTTTTCACGACACCTCCCTACTGTACTAAAATCACTAAACTGTACTGTATATTATTTATTTCAAAACGATAGTCACTATTATCAATATGATAGCATAACATTTTGCTCATTTCATTATAAATCAATTAAATATCAGCTTAAATGTAATATTAAGGTAACATACAACGTCTGATACAAGTATGGCACACATTTAGCTATGCTTATATATGATTGATGCAAAATATCACTAAAAAAGGTGAACCATTTGGCCCCCGATAACGTTATATAGGTACCAATCAGACTTAAATTTTTATGTTAGACGTTATGTACACAACCCTGTTACAAGTTGTAGTCCTGCTTGCGGTTTTCATTTTGCCGATGTTCATTTTTGGCAAAAGGATCAGGAACAAAAAAGTAAAGACCGTTAATTACAAAATAGATACCGATACCTCTGAGGCCCGATATGCTATTAACGAAAATGGCTTCCTGGAAGAAATTAATACAGGCAAGCTCTCCAAGCACCGTAGTTGAGTGCAAAAACATACAAAAGCAAAGCTTGCCTTTGTTGCCCGCTTTGCTTTTGTATTTTAACTGACCTTCTTTCTTCTTCTATAAGCCCTGCTCGTCGGCACTTGGGCCGTAACTTCCCGGAATAGGGATATCCAGCAAACGTAAATAAACTCCTAATTGTGCCCTGTGATGAACAATCTGGCAATAGGTCATCCTGATCACTTCTGCCTTTGTACGTTGATTAAGGATCTGTTCGCCATTACGTAAAGTCCAGATCTTATCAAATGTACTGATATCCGCTTTTTGCAGGTTTGAATACCCATCAGCCAACGAATCTTCAAATAGCTTCAGCAAATCAGCTGTACCGCTTACCTTTTTAGGTTCATAGGGCGCGGTGGCAAAATCAAGTCCATCGGTATGTAGGGTCAGGCTCACCCAGGTAGGCAGCTCGGCAATATGGGTAGAGAGTTGTTCAATGGTCATGCTTTTTGCGTGCGGTTTCCATTGGTATTTATCGTCGGGGATGCGGCTCAGCATTTTTTCGGTGGTTTGAGCTTCCTGCTCCATCTCTTCCAATAACGATTTCAAAGTGTCCATAAGTGTTGTGTTTTTGTTTTCTGATGTAAAGTAACGGCAGGGTAATGACAGCCCTATGTCAACAGGGACCGTTGATTGGAAAAAAAATGATTTCGCTGATTTCGTTGATTTTATTTTTTGGGATTACACCGATTGATTTTGATTACACTGATTTTTTCCAACTGTGATTTTTGGGATTTTAGGATTAATCGGATTCTCTTTTTTAGACGAATGATTGTTTAAAACCGTGAGCTTATTCGTCAGCAGATAAGTTTCGGATGAAAGCGGGCAGAACAATGCAGGGCGGTGCGGCTGTAGGGGCATAGCAAATATTTGCAGAAGTATGGGGATGGAGTGATCGAAGTGGGGCAACTTTTTGCAGCCCGTGGTTCTGGCCGCTTTGCAGGGCAAGGCCAGCGTTGGGAATTGAGGGCTGGCGAGTGCGGCAAAGAAACCTCTCTGCTGACTTGATTTATTCGCTCATTATTTTCTTTTATCGGTGCTCATGAGTTTCGCTGCGCTTCAGTTTTTGGTTACTTTTGTATCAAGACAAAAGTAACAGCCACCGCGGCAATTGAGCGGCGAATGTATGTTGTTTAGAACCTAAGCTCAATTAATTGGGCGTTGCCTGCGACCCGGGCTTTCCGCTCATACGCCTGCAGGCATTACGCTCGGGGCCGGTATCCGCTACAATCCCTAACGCTGGTTTTTGTTTAATTGGAAACTATGAATTATACACCACCACAGCTCCGCACCGTTAACGTGATCCGTTACGTAACGCCGTTGCGTGAGGGCGGGTCACTACCGGCCATTGCCGAAGCTGACGACGAGTTTTTATATGTACTGAAATTCCGTGGAGCGGGCCAGGGGGTAAAAGCCCTCATTGCCGAACTTATTGGCGGTGAAATAGCCCGTTTGCTTGGGTTTAAAGTGCCCGAGTTGGTTTTTGCCAATCTTGATGAAGCATTCGGTCGCTCAGAAGCTGATGAAGAGATCCAGGACCTGCTGAAATTCAGCGTAGGCCTTAACCTGGCGCTGCATTATTTGTCGGGCGCTATTACCTTTGATCCGGCAGTTACCGTGGTTGACTCCAAACTGGCTTCGCAAATAGTATGGTTCGATTGCCTGCTTACCAATGTAGACCGTACCGCCCGCAATACCAACATGCTGATATGGCATAAGGAACTGTGGATGATTGACAACGGAGCAGCGCTGTATTTCCATCACTCATGGCATAACTGGGAGGAAATGGCCACGCGTCCGTTTTTGCAGGTGAAAGATCATGTGCTGTTACCTCGCGCCACCCAGCTGGATATGGTTGATGCTGAATTTAAGGCAATACTAACACCTGAAAAGATCCACGATATTGTAGCGTTGATTCCTGATGAGTGGGTCACCTACAGAGATTTTGAAGAAACGCCTGATGAGGTACGGAATATATATGCTGAGTTTTTGATAACCCGGCTGGCCGCCTCAGATGTATTTGTTACAGCCGCTAAACAAGCCCTATATGCAGGTATTTGAGTACGCCGTTATCCGCGTTGTACCAAGGGTGGAGCGCGAAGAGTTTATCAACATCGGGGTGATCCTGTTTTGTCCCAAACAAAAGTTTTTAAAAGTGCTGTTCAAGCCAGATGACGAGCGGTTGGCCGCTTTCTGTTGTGATTTAGATCTGGACTGCCTGAAGGAAAATATCAATTCACTTCAGCGCATCTGCAACGGCGAAAAAGATGCAGGTCCAATAGCGCAGCTTGATCAGCCCTCACGTTTTAGATGGCTCACAGCTACGCGCAGTACAGTGGTGCAGGCATCAAAGGTACATCCGGGCTTGTGTGTTGATGCGGAGGCTACGCTGAACAGGTTATTTGAGCAGATGGTGTTGTGATATGTATATTGCCCGTGGGGACACGGACAAGGGGAAAGGCAAAAAAATCGCGCTCGTTTGTAACGAGTGCGCAGCTGGGTTTGCGTTTATAACGCAACGGGCGATGCAATCGCCAAACCATATCTTGCGCTCTTTGCAAACGAGCGCAAGATAATAACAAGGTGGTAAAAATATGTCATTGCGAGCGCAGCGCGGCAATCTCGTAGCCAATGCATGTCCGCCCTGTATAGCTACGAGATTGCCACGTCGCCCCGGCGCTTTTCCCATTTCCGTTCCTCGCAATGACATAATTTATTTGGCTTGTGGTTGGCGTTTTTACCGCCAGCATCTAACCGCCCCTACATCACCTCTCATTACATCGTTTTCTTAACATCATAAAACCAAATCCTTTAGTTTTATGATCACAATTATAAAAACACGATTATTATGATCAACCGAACTACGATTAACAGGGTGGCACTGTTTGTGGCTCTCATCGTTATGGCTGTTTTTACGGCGGTAAATGTTAACGCCCAAAGCAAAAAGAATTTCAAAGTAATAGCCTTTTATACCGGCCGGAATGACCTGGCTCATATCAGCTTTATGCACGAGGCTAATCGTTGGTTTCCGGCTATGGCCAAAAAGTATAACTTTACTTACGACAGCACCAATAACTGGGCTAATATGAACCCCGAGTTTTTAGCCAAATACCAGGTGGTAATATTTTTAGATACCCGTGCCGATAACCCGGAACAACGTGCGGCTTTTGAGCAATATATGAAAAAGGGCGGCGCCTGGATGGGGTTCCACTTTTCGGCCTTTGCGCTTACCCCATCTGATTTTCCGCAAAATTGGGATTGGTACCATAACGAGTTTTTAGGTTCGGGGCAATATGTAAGTAATACATGGCATCCAACGCCTGCTATTTTACATGTGGAAGATCCCAATCATCCCGTAACCAAAGGATTGCCGGTAACTTTTAAAACAAACCCTAACGAATGGTACCGCTGGGAGCATGACCTTCGCAAAAATCCCAATATTGATATCCTGCTGGCGGTCGATTCAACAAGTTTCCCCTTAGGCACCGGTCCAAAACAATACGAGATCTGGCATAGCGGCTACTATCCCGTAGCCTGGACAAACAAAAACTACCGTATGGTTTATTTCAACATTGGTCATAATGCCATGGACTATGATGGTGGTACCAACAAAGAGCTTTCCCAAACCTTTGAAAATGCCGATGTGGATAAGCTGATCATCAATTCGTTGCTGTGGCTGGGGAGAGGAAAATAGTGCCCCGCCCCTAATGTCGGAGTTAAATTACAGGCATATCTTTATTCCTCAATCAAACCCTAAATACTCTTTCTGGTGCACCTCAACGGAGCCGGAAATATTATCATGATTGAGGAATATAACGATATGGAAAAAATCGTTATCGAAAAGATAGATATCATTTTTGGCATCGGAACCATGGAGTTTCATAATGAGCCCCATGTGCTTTGCCTGGCCTATTAAATTAATAATGTGCTGCGATGTGGAGGTGGCATAAGTTACGGTACGCAATATTGTCCCGCTGCTAAGCTTGCTGCCGACGCCAATCACAATAGTTTCTTCCTTGTTATCAGCACCTACCTTATTCAGGTGTTCAACGCTGTTTCCGTCAACCTCCTGGATATACTGGCGTTTGAATTTTTTACCAAGGGTAAGATAATTATGGGCTTCGGCGTTAGACAGGTTGGAGATATTTGCCAAATCATTAATAGTTATGCTTTGGGCAAACACGGTTGCACTGCAAAACAGCAATAAGGCAATTAATAGGGTCCTTTTCATTTTTTAACTTACCAAATATACTTTTTTTACTACTTAAAATAATCGCCGGGATGATAAGTACGCATGGCGTGTTTTAAAACATCTTTTTTATAAAATAGCACATCTTTAAACTTACCATCAATAATACCCTGCTCCTGATCAGTAAAATTTTTTGATGCAGGATCAAAGGAGCTTCCACCGTTTACAATGCTTTTGGCTTTTAACCGTGCACCAAATTCCACAACAGCGATAAAACTATTACCCGAATATCCATAGCGCCTGTTAGTATTCATGGTACGACTTTGGAACGATGGCAGCTGACCGAAGCCTGAACCGGTTAAACCAACAGGGATACTTGGTTTATTATCATCAAAGCTAATGCCATCGCCAGGGCGCTGGTAGCGGTTCATATCCCCCCACTCCACTTTCCAGGTACCAAACCGAGTTTGCAAATCTTTAACAACGTCGCTTAACCATGCTAATTGCTGTGCGGGGCTTATAGTTTTAGCCAGTGTTTGAAAGCGGTTGATAATAAATGTACTCTCCTGGTCAGTTTTAGGCGGAGGCAGGGCCTTTACCATTAAGGAGCCCCATTCTATAGCAAGTGAACTGGCTACAGAATGGATCGCCGTATTCCTGTCCCATTGCTGAAGTATCTCTATCGGTTGGGCCAGTGCATGTTTTGTTGAATCGGGGGCGGCCTCATAAGCTTTAAAAAGAGATGGCAGCAGATCATCAAAAGCTGCAAGGTAATGATCATAGCCTTTAGCTACGAGGCCGTCAAGCGTAAGGTTCTTTGCATCTTTCAGGATCCTGATTGCTGTTATAGCCCGGTAGTTTTCGCCATCGGGTGCCATGTAAGCAGGATATCTGTTTTTATCCGGACTTGAAGTACCAGACGCAGTATACGGTGTAGAATTACAATTCTGGATCCAGCCGGTAGCCGGATTAGCAATAGTAATGATCTCGCTCAGTTTATGTACACCCCGCCATTCGGTAGCCGAAGTGCTGCCGTCAACCGGTAAACTCCAGTCATAATCAGGATTACGTTTAGGGATGAAATTTCCATACCAAAAAATGGTGTTCCCTTTATCATCAGCATAAACTGTACTATTGGTAGCATTTGATACCAGGTTCATGGCTCTTTTATATTCAGCCAGGTTATTGGCTTTTGTTATCAACCATGACTCAACCAGGGCGTTGTACGAGCGGTTGTTAGCTTTAAGCGTAAGCCACCTGCCATCCCTGGCACCTAATACCGGGCCGTGGTGGGTATAATAACCGGTTATAGATCGTTGTTCAACCTCAGCGCCTTTTTTTATTTTGAAGGATAGGTTACGGGTGACAACCGGTCTTAATTTACCATCATATTCATAATACCATTTGCCATCCTTCTTGCTCACCTTTTCGGCGTACAAATCGGCCACGTCAGCATAAGAGCTGGTATGCATCCAGCCGCAATGCTGGTTAAAGCCCTGGTAAATAAAAAATTGTCCCCATGTAACAGCGCCATAAGCATTAAGCCCCTCGTTGCTTACCAGCTCCACCTCACTTCGGAAATAAAACGGAACATGGGGGTTGATATACAATAAAGCGTGCCCCGAGGCCGATCTTGATGGTGATATGGCGAAACCATTTGACCCTGTTTCGCGCTCATTTACCATATTGTAACTATCTTTTTCCTGCTTGCTGCTTAGCGCACCCAGTTTTTCGGGATCAGCGCTGTAAAAATCTTTGGTTTCGCTTAGCTTAAGGCTTCCGGTTTCGGTAGCAGCAACGCTACCGTCGGTAAACATCAGCGCATACCAAGGCTCAAAATGCTTAAATACCTGCGGCTTTATTTCCGGATGTTTGTATAAATAGTAGTTGACACCATCGGCAAAAGCATCCAATAATTTTCGAAACCAGGGGGCGCTTGCCTTATAATCTTTAATGGCATCGGCGCTATCGGCTATTAATTGCAATTGCACGTCGGTATATAAATTAGCCTCACCGTCAACTTCGGCCTGTTTGCCCAACTGGTAAAGGTAATTGCGTTCGATACCTTTAAAATTATCCTCGCATTCGGTATACATCAATCCAAAAACAACCGAGGCATCTGTTTTTCCATAGATATGAGGAACTCCCCAATTATCCCGAATAATGGTTACAGTTTTGGCTAACATTTCTGCCCGCTTTATTTCCTTATGATTAATTTTTTGAGCAAAAACCAAAGCTGGAAGAAACATTAAAACGATGCTTAAATTAACTTTCATGGTAACAGCAATTTTACTAAGTAAATTATCTATGTAAATGTGAAGAAAACGATACTTTTTAAAGATTTTGAGGTAAATTTGGAGATTAATTCATAATAATTACATCGCACCGCCGTTTTTATTCAACTATTCACAATCGGTTTTTTGGAGGTAATTATTCTATACTGCCAAAGCGGTGTAGTTAATTGTTAATGTCTTTTCTGTACCGGCAAGCAATACGGTATCTGAATATAAAGAGCTTAGGTATATATTTAATATGATATCTGAGATTTAGTTGATTCAATATCATTTGAGACGTGATATTGTGTGCGTTCCGGGGTGAGATACGGAACGCATTTTTTTTTGGTTCACTGGTTCATTAGTTCAGTTGTTCATTAGTCTTAGCACAGAGGCTATCCATTTTATTGGTTTTAGTTCACTGGTTCATTAGTTCAGTTGTTCGTTAGTCTTAGCACAGAGGCTATCCATTTTATTGGTTTTAGTTCACTGGTTCATTTGTTCAGTTGTTCATTAGTCTTAGCACAGAGGCTATCCATTTCATTGGTTTTAGTTCACGGGTTCATTTGTTCAGTTGTTCATTAGTCTTAGCACAGAGGCTATCCATTTCATTGGTTTTAGTTCACGGGTTCATTTGTTCAGTTGTTCATTAGTCTTAGCACAGAGGCTATCCATTTTTATTGGTAGTTACCATACTCACAAACTATTTACTAATGAACCAGTGAACAAATGAACTAATGAACTAATGAACCCACTTATCCCTGTACCACGCCATAGCTAATAATACCATGCGGTTATAGGTTTCGAGGCCCTGGGGCTGGTTATTTGCTTTCAGAAAATTGTCGTAAAAAACACTGCTTATGGCACCAAGCTTATTTTCGTAAGCAAGCCAATAGTTTCGTTCGGTGATGTAATCGCTGCGTACTTCTTTGCTTATCAGTGCTTTAAGCTCTTTATGGGCAACTGTATCACGGGCACCAAGCGAATGCATAAATTCTTGTACTCCAAGATGATAGGCCGAATAGCGCAATAACCTGTCGTGCGATTTGACAGCGATAATAAAACCAGCAAAATCTGCTTCATCTTCGGCACCATATCCCATCTGATGTGACATTTCATGGCAAACAACAAAGGGACGGTTAAAAACGGGCATCTGGTAATTGACCTGGGCTTCGGAGGTAAAAGGATTATAATAGCCAGATGTACCGATATAATTTAATATAGGTGTAAGTATAGATGGTTTGATATCGGGACTGTAAGCTTTGAAATTGGCAGAATCTCTGCTGAGCGTATAAATAGCGTGACGGGCTGTATTATAAATGCGTGTATTGCCCTGCGCCCAGTCTGCAGGTGTAAGGCGCGCACGTGTAACGTTGGCACTGTCTATCAGCATCCGGGTTACGGCTTTAAGATCGGCAGTTGTAAAAGCTGTATCCCTGAGCCCAAACCGCTCGGAAGCTGGCAATCTGAAATAATTCATCCCCCATAAAATATAAAACGCCGCTATACCCGCCTGGATGCCTATGATCAATCCTAAAAATAACCTGCCTGCTTTTTGAAACTGCTTCTTAAACAGCAGGGTAAATAACCTCACCACGGCGTAGATCAGATAAATAACAACGGCTATATACAGAATATCGCCCATGCTAAACGGAAATATATTTAAAACGGAGTGAAAAACCCGGCAAACAACAATGTAAAAACCATTGGCGTAGTAATGCTCAACGGCAGCAGGGTGATCTGCAAATAACATCAGTAAAAAAATAACCGATGCCATTAATATTATTACGATAATTTTTTTTTGTACAGGTTTTATTTTGGTTGGGCTGCGCATTATGTTGTGTAAATATAGCGCTTTACGATGAGGTTAAAAAGAGACGCTATTGCATAAAAAAAGCCCCCTGTCCGGGGGCTTTAAACACTGAAAATAAGGTTACTAAATATTTTTTACTTTACAGAAACCGGCACAACGATCTTATCCCAGAACATGCAAAAGCTTTTTGCATCAACTGTATAAACCAACCTTTCGTGCATTGGTGCTGCTTTAGTTTTTACGTTTACGCGAAGTGCATCTTTTGATTCATCGTATTTGAACGCACCCCATTGTTTGGCCACTTTGTTAAAAATAGCTGTCCATGTGCCGTTTTCGTTAGGAATCAGGAAAAATCCGTAGGTTCCTGCAGCCAATGTTTTACCTTCAACTTTAATATCTTTTGATGTTGTAAAAGTGGTGGCTTCATTAGCACCTGCACGCCATACTTTACCGTAGGCCTCTAAACCGCCCCAAATTTTACGGCCTTTAACCGATGGGCTGCCATAATTAATAGTAATGGTTGAACCTGCTGCTGTACCACTTACGCTATCACGCGGGCTTGCTGGTTTGTCCTGGGCAAAAGTTGCTGCTGATAAAAATAAGGCAAAAACAAACAGGAATGCTGCCTTAAGCTGAAATGATTTTTTCATAAGATTTCTCATAATTATTTAAGTAAATATAGATTGAAATTTGGTTTAAAAACAACTATTCGTTTAAATACCTTCGAGAGGTGATTTTAACATATAAAACATTGAAAATAAACAACTGGTGTTTAAACTATTTGAATTTTATACTGTTTAACTAATTGAAGGATCATATTGCAATTAGGAATACACCGGAGGGATTCATAGCCCAAAGGTTAAACAATTGTTGTGGTTTTTTTACCCTGCCTACCATGGCAGGGTTTTTTATGCAATAACATCATTGTACCTTATAAGTTAAAACATTGCGCCCAATGTTACCGGCCTCATCAATACCCTCTATTACCAAACGATAAGTCCCCTTACCATCTGCGTTAAAAAAATCAAACGAGGCATTGCCGTCTTTATCTGTCACTATATTGGGGCTCCAGTATATAGCAGTCCTTGTATCGGGTTTTTCGCTGTTTGTTTTTGTATTTTCATAAACAGGTGTATAAAAAGTACGGGCCTTGTAAAACCCTTTTGCAGTATAATACAATAATCCATCACCAAGTTTCTTATTAGCCGCCGGGAGTGCCCCTTTCCGGCTCTTGATCACCAAAACACCATTAGCACCCCTCATGCCATATATAGATGCGTCAAGGTTTTTAAGTACTTTAACACTTTCAATATCAGCTATATTTAAATCATTAACAGATGCGCCTTGCTGCATAGTTACGTCATCAACAATGATAAGCATGGGCCCGCCCTGCAAATCATTAACTTTATCGGCCAAAAACGGCACCCCATTTTTCAAAACAACACCAATTAACCGCCCCTGTAAACCCGAAGTAACACTAACCTGGTCTTTAAGGTTCTCCTTTCCTAAAACCTGGGTACTATGGCCCTCCTCTTCATTTTTTTTATCGTATATCATTACCTCATCCAATACTTTGCCGGATACACTTGCCATATAAACAGGCTGTGCCCTTAGCTCGGCATTTTTGTAATTGGCCGCAGCGTTGTCATTTTCGGTATTGGCGGGTAAAGAGGTTAATGCCTTTTCAGGATCAAGAGTGATTATTGTGTTACTTCTTTCGATGGCTGTTACCGCCTGGATCAAAAATTGGGTTTTATCAACGTAGGCAATACCACGGAATGCAAATTTACCTTCAGCATCTGTAGTTTGGGTTAACACAGAACCGCCGTTTTGCGGCATAAGGGTTACCGTGCCACCATCTACCGGCTTACCATCCATGGTTTTTACATGGCCCGAAAGATCAAAGCCACCTTCGGCCTTATAAGCAATGTCTGCTGTTTTGCTATCACTTAATAACTGTTTCCACTCAAACCTGCGATACCCCTGGGTAAGCATCAATATATCCAGGTTTGAGCGGGTATCATTGTTAACATTGGCAAAATAATAATTAGGTTGTTCAACTGCGCCCCTCAAATCTGAAGTTAACAGCAGATTGGATAATATGGTACTTTCGTCATCTTCGGCAATAGGTACTTTACCTTCGTCAACAACCGCTGCAGACAAATAGCTTTTTGCCGCCGCGCCACTTTTATTTTTTGTATTGATTGCGATATGCACTTTCCCCCTTACCGAATATAAAGGTTTATCGCTGACTGGTGTGATGTTCAACTGATCGGCGTTCTGAATAAAGGCAATACGTTCATTAAGCGGCTCGCCTCCGGCCGAAAACAGGGTAACCTGTGCCAGCCCTGTTTTAAAATCATTTTTATTGAGATTAAGGTCAAGAACCTGGTTATCAAGCACCGCCTTTACCGACCTGATAGAACCACCCGAATATATAATTACTCCAAACTCTTTGTTTTTATTTTTGAGGTAATAAGCTTTGTTGGCATTTATTTCGATACCCAGTTTTTCCGGATAGTCGTTATTAACCGTTAAAGTTATCCCCTCGTCATATGCCTTTGGTAAATCAACCGTTACCTTGGTACCATCTGCATAGGTCAGTTTAGCTTTATAAGTTTTGCCGGCTTCTGCAGTAATAAATATAAGGCCCATACCCAGGTGTTTCGATTCAAATTTGGTTACCTCAACATTGGCATTATCAACAACAACACCCTTTACATTAATTCCGAGCCCGTTGGCAGCCACGGCTTTAAAAGCTAATTTGGCAGGTATGCCATTTACAAAACTGCCGCCTTCCGGAAAAAATTGAATTTCGGCTTTACCTGTTCTTGCGGCTAAGGTAGTTTTGTTAAGGGGTAATTTCCGACCGTTGATGTTAACTTGCTGATCAAAAAAATTATCCTGCCCGTTGTTCAACATCCATTTTGTATAAGCCCTGACGCGGTATGTACCTTTCGGCAGGTTGCCGGCGAGGCTAAAATCGCCCGCGGCCAAACCATTAATCAATTGTAATGATATAGTTTGCATCACGGAGTCTACGGGGCTAACCAGGTCAACATGTAGCAGACCGCTTAGTGTTGAAAGTTCATGCTGCTCGCCAAGGGTTACATATGCCTTAAAATAAAGTGTATCGCCGGCGTTGTAGTAGGGTTTATCCAAATGCAGATAAGCTTTTTCAATTGCCTTATTGGCCGATAAAGTTTGAAGCCGCGATACCGCCCCGTCTAAGGAAGTAACAGGCGAAACTTGCTTATCATTTTGTGAAAAAGCAGACATATAGCAGCACAATGCCGCTAAAAGCAGTGATACATTTTTTTTCATATACAGGACTTTAGTTCAGGTTATTAATTGGTTATATAAAGAGAAATAAATATAAGTAATAATTTACAATAAAATACTCACATTAAAATAGTTATATACAACCTAAATAACCTACCCTGCTATTGCGTAAGTTCAGCGTCCTGCTTCATCTCTTCCCAATAAAGTGTTTCAAGATAGATACCGTTTTGAATGGCCACACGCGTACGTATTTTTTCTAATTCGGCCTTCACTTCTTCATTGTTGAGCCCACGGCCCAGCGAATGGTAATAAATGGCGTAACCTGTTCGGCTGTTTACGCATTTATATTGCTTTTCCCCGGCTTTCATAATCGGATTAACTAATATAAATACAATGCAGCAAATGATTGGATTGTTTTAATTAAACTTAAATGTTACACAATTTTCTTTATTCAACCAGCAGGTTTCTTTTTACTTTAAATCAACAAGTTACAACACAAGCAACTTCACTTTATTACATTGGCTTAACCATTCTTAACATTAACTTAACAATTAGCATCTTATTAATAGTTACTTTTACACGCTGAATAATTTATAGTGACATATTTTAAAATCCGCTTAATATAACTACTGTAAATTCACGACTGATAAAACAGATCAATGAAGAGCACTAACTCAAAATCGATATTCCCAAACTCAAACCAGGTTTTTTACGATTTGTTCAACGCTGCTGTAGCCAATGTTACCGAAATGGCCAGGTTGCTTAACGAAGCCGTTAACGCCCCAACGTCATACGAGCAAAAATTCAATTTTGCCCATATCGACAAGTTAAAATTTAAAAGTTACGAGATAACACACAGGGTATTTTCAGAATCGGGCCGTACACTGATATCCCCATTTAACCGTAAAGACATGTGCGACCTTGCATCGGCTATTGATGATGTGGCCGATAGGATTACCATGGCTGCCCGCAGGATAAACCTTTATAATGTACCTGCTATTACACAACCTATAGTTGATTTGGCGGCCCTGATCCTGCAAACAAGTACTGAGCTTGAAAAAGCTGTTAATGCGATGAATAACCTGAGTAAATCGCCCGAAATTTTTGAGCTTTGCAGCAATATTAAAAAACTGGAGGCCCAGGCCGATTCAGTTCATAATAAAGCCTTTGCCGATTTGCTTAACAATGAAAAAGATCCGATTGAGCTAATTAAATACACTGACGTTTTTGCAGCAATGGAAACTGCTACCGACAGTTGTGAAGACACTACCCTGATCATTGAAAGTATTTTGATCAAGAATGGGTAATCTCTACTAAATCCACTCCACTCCAAAGGAGATGATTTTTATAAAACAAAAAAAGCGATGAGTTATCATCGCTTTTTTTGTTAGTACCATTTATTTTAAAGCCCTCGCCTTTGGAGCGGGTTGGGCGGCTGAGGCCCCTCTCCTATTTCCCCTTTTCAGATTGAGGGCCGTTATCGCCGCCATTATTATCCTGGTCATTATTTTTATCTTTCTCTCTGTCCTTCTTAAACTCAAGTTTACCAAATTTATAGCTCAGGCTTATTCCGAACGATTGTACCGGTACCAGCCTTACATTGGTTGAGTAAAAATTGCTGCCAAAAGTTGATGAACTTTGACTCACGTATTTGGCAAACGGATTGGTGGCCGTAAACCCGATACTGGCCTTTTTATTCATGAACATTTTGCGCATGGCAAAGTTGTAAAACACAAACTTAGGGTTGGTACCCTGAATGCCCTTTTGCGATGAGTTATAGTTACCGAAAAACTCGGCACTCAGATCATGGCCAAAGTTGTATTGCGCGTTTAAGTTAAGGCGGTAAGCAAAAGCGCTTACATTGGCAAAACCCGGATTGGTGCTGCGCCTGTCGCTGAAGATCATGTTGGTACGCAGGCTCAGCTTGTCGGTTACAGGAACAGAAGCATAGATATTGATTCCGATCCTGTCTTCAGAACCTATGTTATAACGCTGGTTAAATGATACGTCTCTATAGGTTTTATTGTTAACCTTCAACGAATCATAATAGGTAGTAAATTGCTGTATATCATCTGTATTGTGACGATAAAAAGCAGCAACATTGATATTGGCACCGCCATCAAAAGCTTTGTTGTAACCAAACTCGAAGTTATCTCCCTTTTCGGGCCTCAAATTAGGGTTACCGGTATTGATGTTGTGCGGGTCGCTGATATTAAGAAAAGGGTTCAGGTCGCCGTAATCCGGGCGCTGGATGCGACGGGTATAACTTAATTTAACAGATTGCGACCCGTTATTTCCAAATTTGTGCGAAAATACCAACGACGGTACCAGGATATTATAGTTAGGAATATTCACTCCCTGAAAATCGGCCTTGGTATTGGTGTACTCATCTCTTACCCCGGCTTTTACGTCTAAAAAACTATTAAATAACGATGCTGATCCTGACAGGTAATAGGCATATATTTTACGGTCATAGGTAAAACCATAAGTTTGCCCGGGATCGAGGTTAAACGTACCATCCGTTGCAAGTGTATCAGTAACCACGCTATTATTGATGTGATTGAAATCAAGCTTGCCTCCGGTTTCAATAGTCACCTTTTTGCTTACTGGATGAGTGTAGTCAATAGAGATATTGGTTTCCCGGTCTTTACCCGGATTGGCATTTGTTAAGCCGGTAGATGGCTTAACTCCGTTTAAATAATCTGTTTGCTGTGCAGATGCAAAGCTATTATTACCAAAGCTTTCGGTATAAAGTATATCCAGCTCCTGGCCTTCTTTTTCAAATGTTTTCTTGTAGCCTACGCTCACATCAGTTGAACGGCCATTAAACCTGCTGCTCGAGTTGCGGATATCGGCCGTATCTGACATAAATGCACCAGTAGCCGAAACAACCCCCGAATTTTCGTTGGTGACACCGTTACCATGGTTACCAAAATGATTAAAACCAACGCCTGCGGTAAGGTTATCATGTTTGCTTATATCCCAGTTAAAGTTAATGCCCGATTCATAACCGTTGCGCCTGAAATTATTGCTGCCTTTTTGAAAAAGCGTAGTTTGATTTCCACTCCCATCGGTTGACACGCGGTTACGTGTGTTAGGAGCATCGGTGTTGATCTGGGCATTACCGCTAAAAAAGGCATTAACACCAAAATTGCCTTTGCGGGCATTGAGGTTAAAAGAGCCATTTTCGCGGCGGGTACCTGCCGATAGGTTAAAGCTGCCGTTAACGCCCTCAACTTTGCTATCTTTTAATATAATATTTACAATACCACCCGTACCGGCAGCATCATACTTGGCACCCGGACTGGTAATAACTTCAATACTTTTGATCTGGCTGGCCGGGATGCTGGCCAAAGCATCGGCAAGGCTGGCACCGAAAATGCTCGATGGTTTACCATTGATCAAAAAGCGGATATTGGCGTTGCCCTGCAATTCTACGTTACCATCAATATCAACAGTGATCTGTGGTACCTTTTTCAAAACATCTATAGCTACCCCGCCCTGTGCACTTAAATCGTTTTGGGGGTTGTACACCATTTTATCAATGCGGTTTTCAACAGTCGGCACTTTAGCGGTTATGGTAACACCTTTCAGTTCGTTGGCTATGGGTGCAAGTTTGATTTCACCTAATGCTACTACACCATCTTTAACAACCACGTGTTCGATAACTGCTTTTTGGTAGCCTAAAAACTCGGCGGTTATTTTGTACTCGCCGGCGGGGATATTATTGATAGAAAAATTTCCTTTAGGATCGGTACTGATACCGTTGAACGGTGATGCGGCACCTTGTTTAAATACAGATACGGTGGCATAGTCTACCGGTTGTTTTGTAGTGGCATCGGTAACTTTACCTGTAATTTTCCCCTTAGCTCCGGGGGCGGTTTGGGCGTGTAAGGCGGTTATAAAAATAAAAGAAACTAATATCAGAAAAACGGACTTCATTATGTATTGCGAATAGTTGGAACCGCAAATTTTATAAGAAAGATTGGATTAAATCTGAATTAAATGGTATTGAAGTGTATTTGTTACAATATGTTTTATCAGTGTATATATGCCTGTTACATTGTATATGAGCCCGTTACAAAAAGATTAAAAAATCAATACAATTGTGCCCCCTATAATAAGCAGCGCACCTATGGCGTTCTTCAAAGTTAACGGTTCGCCCAGGAACACGACAGAGAGCGCAATAGCTAAAGCAACGCTCAGTTTATCTACCGGTGCTACCTGGCTTACCTTACCTAATTGCAGCGCACGGAAATAACAGATCCATGAAAGCCCGGTTGCGCAGCCCGACAGGATGAGGAAGGTCCAGTTGGTTTTAGTGAGGCTGCTGATGCCGCCATGTGTTCCTTTAAAAAGGGCAATAGCCCATGCCAGGATCAGGATTATCACCGTACGAATGGCGGTTGCCAGATCAGTATCCACCCCTTTAATTCCTATTTTAGCAAAAATGGCTGTAAGCGCCGCAAACAGCGCCGAAAGTAATGCGTATATCCACCACATAATGATCAGATTTTGTATTTAACTTGCAACAAGCTAAGTGCAAATTTGCTTAAGTATTCTGTATAAAATCTGTGAACATAATTTCATAGTACTAACCATTAACCAAAAAATCCAGAATCCGTACAAATTCATAAGCTAATTTTACCTAAAAAGATTTGAAATTACTGATCATTGAAGATGAAGAAGGCCTGCGCGAAAGTATCGAAGAGTACTTTACCGAAGCCGGCAATATCTGCGAAACCGCGGCCAGCTATACAGCTGCCCTTGCCAAGGTTGAACTGTACAGATACGATTGTATCCTCCTGGATATTACCCTGCCCGGCGGCAGTGGTATCGATATATTAAAAGTACTTAAAGCAAAAAACTACACCGACGGTGTGCTCATCATCTCGGCCAAAAACTCGCTCGACGACCGTCTGCAGGGCCTTGACCTGGGTGCTGATGATTATTTGGTAAAACCCTTCCATCTTTCCGAGCTAAAAGCAAGGGTATCGGCCATTATCAGGCGTAAAATGTTTAATGGCAGCAACGTGCTCAACTTTAACGAGCTCAGTATCGACCTGATGGCTAAAACTGTAGCTGTAAATGGGATCCCGGTAAAATTCACCCGAAAGGAGTTTGCTTTGCTCATCTATTTCATAGCTAACAAAGGAAAGGTGATTTCAAAAAACGCCATTGCCGAACATTTATGGGGCGACGGCATCGACCTGGCCAACAACTTCGACTTTATTTATTCGCACATTAAAAACATCCGCAAAAAAATAATGGAAGCCGGCGGGAAGGACTATATTTATGCAGCCTACGGCATGGGCTACAAATTTGCCGATCAATAAATGAAGCTTTCGGAAAGGTATAACCGGGTAAATTTAATTGCTACCATTGTTATCATGCTGATAACAGGTGCTATTTATTACCTGGCCATCAGCCTGATCCTTACCAATCAAAAAGACAGCTCACTTAAGGTTGAGGAGCAGGAAGTTTTTGATTACGTAAAGCTCAACAAGCACCTTCCCCAGGTTTTTGACTCAAAGGACCAGAAGATCACCTTTATTTCGGCCGAACCTAATTCGGTTAAACGTGAGTTTTTTAACACTACCTATTATCGTGAAAAAGATGAACCGGAATCTGGTCGCGGGTTAGTCAGTTCGGTAACCGTTGGCGACAGGTATTATAAAATCCTGATAGTTGAATCGAAAGTAGAAACTGAAGACCTGATCCAGATCATCTTCGGTATTACCATTGGCGTTATTTTATTGTTGCTGCTGGTACTGGTAATAACCAACCGCCTTATATTAGGCCGGCTTTGGCAACCTTTTTACAACATTCTGAGTGAGTTAAAACTATTTAACCTTACCGATAACAGGGAAATGCCAACGCCCAATACCTCCATAGACGAATTTGATGAGCTCCAGGCCGAAGTTACTGCCATGGCCGAAAGGGTAAAAAAAGACTATAAAGACCTTAAAACCTTTACCGAAAATGCGTCGCATGAGTTGCTTACCCCTATTGCCGTCATCAACTCTAAATTGGACACCCTGATCCAGACAGAAAACTTCAGCGAACATCAAAGTAAATTGCTTAATGACCTTTATAGTGCGGTGTCACGTTTGAGCAGGCTTAATCAATCGCTGTTGTTACTGGTTAAGATCGAAAATAAATTATTGAACGACCGCCAGCACCTGAATTTGCAGGAACTCATAGAAGAGCTGTTATACCAACTGGAAGATATTTTTGGCGATAAGCAGATAACGGTTACTTCAACGCTCAACGAAAAAGAAATTGAAGCCAGCAATTATCTCATCGAGATACTATTAAATAACCTTATCATCAATGCGGTTAGGCATAACCGCACCGGCGGGGAGATCATCATCAGGCTCACAGCCAAAAATTTAACCATCAAAAACACCGGCGAACCAGTAGCCCTCAATCCCGAAAACATCTTTACCCGTTTTCATAAAGCATCTACATCAGAAGGCAGCGGCCTCGGGCTTACCATCTCCAAACAGATCTGTGAAAGTTTGGGTTATCAGCTGGTTTACAGCTATGAAGCTCCTCATCATACCTTCACTGTCAACTTTTAAATTTGTTACAGTTCCTGTACCAAATTTTTCCAGAATTATACTTTAGCTTAGCTATTATTTAACACAACATATATTATTTTGACCATCCGGATAAAATGTTTTTTTGGCTTTTTATTTTGCCTGTTTAGTGCTGCTACACAGGCACAAACCTACAATCTTGAACATTATTTGGAGCTTGCTAAAAGCAACAGTCCGCTGTTAAAGGACCTGCAAAACCAGGTGGCTTCGGGCCAGTTGGATAGCCTCCGTATCAGGGCAGGTTACAAACCGCAGGTAAGCGCCAACAACGGCGGGCTTTATGCCCCGGTTGCGGGCGGTTATGGCTATGCCCCGGCCATTACTAATGAGCACACGCTTAATGCCTTACTGGGCATAAACCAATCGCTGGATAGTAAAAAGAATATTGCCACGCAAATAGATGCTGTTAAACTGCAATCCCAATCGGTACTCAACACAGCTAAAATATCCGAACAGGATTTGAAAAAAGCCGTCACAGCGCAGTATATCGCTGCGTTTGGCAGCCTTCAGCAGGTAAAATTTAACCAGGAAGTGATTACCCTCCTTAACCGCGAAGAGGAACTGCTCAAAAAACTCACCCGCACCAATGTTTACCGTCAAAGTGATTACCTTACCTTTCTGGTTACCCTTAAACAACAGGAATTAACACTGTCGCAAGCCAGACTGCAGTATAGAAACGATTACACCACGCTTAATTACTTAACAGGTATTGTTGATACCAGTTACATTGAACTGCAGGACCCGGGTATTCAAAAAAACATCCGTGCCGATATCAGCAACAGTATCTTTTTCAGTCAGTATAAAACGGATAGCCTTAAATTGGTGAACAGCCGTGCCCTGGTTGATTTCAGCTATAAACCTAAGATCAACCTGCTGGCCGATGGCGGCTACAATTCTGATTTCCTGAGCGGTCCGGCCTATAAAAACTTCGGTGCCAGTGTCGGGTTCAGTTTTACGCTGCCATTATATGATGGCGGTCAGCGTAAGATCCAGTACCGCAAACTCTCGCTTGAAGAAGATACCCGCCGCAGCTATAAAGCATTTTTTGACACGCAATATCGTCAGCAGATAGCGCAGCTTAACCAGCAAATAGATGGCTCCGAAAAGCTGTTAACCCAGATAGATGAACAAATGAAATACACCGAGAGCTTGGTAAAGGTTGATACCCAGCTATTACAAACCGGCGACGTGCGTGTAGCCGACCTGGTGCTGGCCATTAACAACTATCTCACCATAAAAAACCTTAAAACACAAACCAATATTAATAAGCTGCAACTTATTAATCAGCTCAATTACTGGAACAAATAACATGAAATTTAAACACATATACCTTGCTGCAGGCCTGTTAACGCTGCTATATAGCTGTAAAGGCAACACCCCACCCGCGGATGATACCGGCGGCGATGCGGGGTCTGCCGCTCAAACACCCGTAACAGTAACCACAATTGCCGATAGTGCCATGGTTGATTATATTGACCTGAGCGCTACATCTGTTTTTCAGCAAAAAAACATTGTTAAGGCTAATGCCAACGGTTATATCCAAAAGGTAAACATCCTGCCCGGGCATTATGTAAACAAGGGCGAGTTTCTATTCAGCATAAAAACCAAAGAAGCGCAAAGTATTGGCAACAGCATCAATGTGTTGGATACCACTTTTAAATTTTCGGGTGTCAATAAAATTAAGGCTGCCGGCAACGGCTATGTTACCCAATTGAACCATCAGCAAGGTGATTATGTTCAGGACGGCGAGCAGCTTGCCGTGATCAGCGATCGCTCAAGTTTTGTGTTTGTTATGCAGTTGCCTTACGAGTTACGCAGCTATGTGAAAAACAACCAGAACGTACAGCTTGTACTCCCCGGCGGCGAAAAGCTGACGGCACTGGTGAGCTCATCAATGCCAGCTGTTGATTCACTATCACAAACCCAGGGCATTGTACTTAAAGTAAGCAGTGCCAACCTCATTCCCGAAAATTTAGTGGCCAAGGCACGGATCATTAAATCAATAAGGCCGCATACGGTATCGCTGCCAAAATCGGCCATATTGAGCAATGAAACCCAAACCGAATTTTGGGTAATGAAGCTCATCAATCCAACAACGGCGGTAAAAACAGATATAACCAAGGGCATTGAAACCGGCGACAGAGTGGAGATCTTAACGCCCAAATTTTCGGCAAATGATAAAATAGTGATCACCGGCAATTATGGGCTGGCAGATACAGCTAAAGTGAAAATTGTAGAGTGATGAAGATAGCCCGTCAATACAGGATGAATAATCAACTCACCCCGTCAACGCTTCGCCTGACACCCCTCTCTGCTTCGCAAAGAGGGGGAGCAAAATTCTCCTTTTTCTTTTTTAGCCCTCTTTCTGCCGTAGGCGAAGAGAGGGTCGGCCAGCGAAGCGGTGCCGGGGTGAGTCAACTCATCGCCATACAGTACGCAGGCAAAAACAAAATATCTTTATCATGAACCAGCGCAAAAACTATTTTATAACCCATCGCAAGCCATTAGGCCTGGTGCTGGCCCTGTTTATTATGGGCGGGTTGTTTGCCTATTCCAAATTGCAAACCTCGCTTTTTCCTGAAATCACTTTCCCCAAGATCAAGATCATTGCCGACGAAGGCTTGCAGCCGGTAAATAAAATGATGGTAACGGTGACCAAACCGCTGGAGAATGCCATTAAACAAGTGCCCGACCTGCAACTGGTACGCAGCACCACAAGTCGCGGGAGCTGCGAAATTTCAGCACTATTTAATTGGAATGCTGATATCGACCTGAGCCAGCAACGCATCCAGTCGAGCATCGATCAGATCAAAAATGACCTCCCTGCCGATGTAAATATCAGCGTAGCTAAAATGAACCCTTCCATTTTGCCGGTAAGCGGTTATACTTTAGAAAGTCATAACCTGTCCCCTATTGAGTTAAGGCAGTTAGCTACTTACACCGTGAAACCCTTTCTTTCGCAGGTTGATGGGGTGTCAGAGATCAGGGTGATCGGCGGCAAACTCAAAGAATACTGGCTTACGCTTGATCAGCAAAAAATGACGGCATTAGGCCTTACACCTGATATTATCAATAACACGCTTGCCACTACCAACTTTGTAAAATCAGAAGGTTACCTGTCTGATTATAAGCGTATGTACCTTACTGTTACTGACGCAACCATCAACGCAAAAGATCAACTGGAAGAACTGGTGATTAGCAATAACCGTAAAAGGATTGTACGCCTTAAGGATTTTGCAAGCATCCAGGTTAACGAAGGTATTGAGTACACCCGCATTAACGCCAACGGGCACGATGGGGTACTGATAGCTGTAATAAAGCAACCCAACGCTAACCTCATATCGGTTAGTAATGACATGGCCGATAAGGTTGACGCGCTGAAAAAACTGCTGCCCCGGGGCGTAACTATAAGGCCATATTACATCCAGGCCGATTTTGTGAATGATTCGGTAAAAAGTGTAAGCGACAGTCTTTGGATTGGTTTGCTGCTGGCCATTATTGTGGCGGTAATCTTTTTAAGATCTTTTAAAGCCAGCGTTACGATATTAATTACTATCCCGGTTACACTTGGGCTTACGTTACTGATATTATACTGGCTTGGCTATACCTTTAATATCATGACCCTTGGTGCCATAGCAGCATCCATCGGTTTAATTATTGACGATGCCATTGTAGTGGTTGAGCAGATCCACCGGGTACATGAAGAACATCCTGATGAATTGAGCAGTCATTTGGTTCGGAAAGCTATTGACTACCTTTTCCCGGCTATGGTAGGTTCATCTATCAGCACCATTGTAATTTTTATCCCTTTTGTGCTAATGACCGGGGTGGCGGGAGCTTACTTCAAGGTATTAACCGATACCATGATCATTACGCTATTGTCTTCTTTCTTTGTAACGTGGATCGGCTTGCCGGTAATTTACCTGCTCATAACGCCCAAGCCTAAATTAAACGCAGCTGTAAAGGCTAAAAAAGAAGAAGTACACACGGTTAAGCAACAAAAATGGGTAAGTTTCTTTATCCTGCGGCCATATGTGAGCATCATTATCATTGCCGCTTTAGCAGCGGTAATTGTGATTGTGCCACCTTTGCTGGAAACCGGCTTTCTGCCCGATATGGATGAAGGTGCCATTGTGCTCGACTATAAATCGCCTCCCGGAACTTCATTGGAAGAAACCGACCGCATGTTGAAGCAGATAGAAAAGCTGATAGTAAAACACCCTGATGTAACCGCTTACTCGCGCCGCACCGGTACCCAAATGGGCTTTTTTATTACGGAGCCCAACAGCGGCGATTACCTCATCCAACTAAAAAAAGACCGGACCAAAAGCACTGAAGAGGTGATCAGCGACCTCCGTAAAATAGTTGAAGAAACCCAGCCCGCGCTGGAGGTTGAGTTTGGACAGGTAATAACCGATATGCTTGGCGACTTGACCACATCGGCCGAGCCAATTGAGATCAAGGTATTTGGCGATAATCAGCAAACTTTACAAAACCTGTCGAGGCAAATTGCCGGCCTGGTTGAGAAAGTAAAAGGCGCTGCTGATGTATTGCCGGGCATTATCATTGCCGGGCCTTCGGTAAGTATCCAGCCACACTATAGTAAGCTGGCGCAGTATGGCATTACCCCTGCAAACCTGCAAATGCAGGTACAAACAGCGTTGGAGGGTAATGTGATAGGCAGCTTATTGGAAAAAGAACAGCTTTCCCCTATCCGCATGGTTTATCCGGGCAACCGCTCACTTAATGTGAATGATATTCATAACCTGCATATCTTTTTACCCAACGGCAAGTTAATCCCGATAACAGAGCTTGCTTCGGTAGAGTTAAGTCCCGGCGATGCCGAAATTAACCGCGAAAACCTGCAAAGCATGAACGTGATCAGCGCACGACTGGAGGGCAGCGATCTGGGTACTGTAATAACAGCCATTCAAAAAACCATCCATGATAACGTAAACCTGCCTACCGGCTACCATGTGGAATATGGCGGCGCTTATGCCCAGCAGCAGCAATCATTTAAGGAGCTGCTTATCATCCTGGTAACAGCCTGTCTGCTTGTTTTCGGGGTGATCTTATTCCTGTTCAGGCAGTTCAGGATAGCGCTGCTTATTTTGGTGATCGGTATTTTGGGTATCAGCGGCAGCTTCCTGGCTTTATTTATTACGGGTACACCGCTTAATGTGGGCAGCTATACAGGGCTTATTATGATTGTAGGCATCATCGGCGAAAACGCTATTTTTACCTTCCTGCAGTTTAAGGAAAGCGCCATTGAAAATGAAAATAAAAACATTGATGAGGCTATAACTTTTGCCATCAGTACCCGTTTAAGACCCAAACTAATGACCGCTTTAGGCGCAATTATAGCACTGATGCCGCTTGCTTTAGGTATAGGCGCAGGCGCTCAGTTGCACCAGCCATTGGCCATAGCAGTTATTGGTGGGTTTTTAGCAGCATTGCCATTATTGCTTATTGTTTTACCGGCAATGCTCCGTATATTGTACCGCAAAGGGTTTACTACCCACTTGAACGAACTTAATGAAAGCCACCAAGGGTAACACAACATTTTTACAGATTCGGGATATAATTTCATGGCAATAAATAATCCCGAAAAATGAAAAAACAAATCCTGGCTGTGGCTTTGCTTATTGCAGGCCTTGCTCCTTTTAAACTAAACGCGCAAACCTATGTAGCCGATAAAACTATCGCGCTTCCGGGTGATGGCGGTTATGATTACCTGGCTATTGATAAGGTAAACCGTAACCTGTACGTATCGCATAGTACAGCGGTAAATGTTATTAACCTGGATACCGAAAAACCGGTTGGTGTTATTGAAAACATGAAAGGTGTTCACGGTATAGCCATAGTTAACAAACTTAACCGCGGTTTTATTAGCGATGGCAAGGCAAATGCCGTAGTGGTGTTTGATTTAAGAACTTTTAAAACCATAACCACAATTGCCCTTACGGGCGCCAATGGCCCGGATGCTATTATGTATGACCCATATTCCGACCGTGTATTTACCTTTAACGGCGAAAGCGATAATTCATCAGTAATTAATCCGGCAACCCTGAAACAAGTTGGCACGGTAGCGCTTGGCGGCGGGCCCGAGTTTGCAGTATCTGATGGAAAAGGAAAAATTTATAATAACCTTGAAGATAAAAGCAGTCTGAACGTTATAGACAGTAAGAGCCTTAAAGTAATTAAAAACTATCCCCTTGCTCCCTGCGGCGGACCAACCGGCCTGGCACTTGATGCCGTTAATCAACGTTTATTTACAGTTTGCCGTGAAAATAAGGGCGTAAGTGTTGTTGACATTAATACCGGCAAAGTAACCGCTACCCTGCCAATTGGCGCAGGCGTTGATGCCGTAGTTTATGACCAGGAAACCAAACTGATATTTTGTTCATGCGGCGATGGCGTTACTACCATCATCAAACAAAAATCGGCCGATGAATATGAAGTGATCCAATCACTAAAAACCGCTGAAAGGGCCAAAACCATGGCGCTGGATACCAAAACCCACAAAATCTATTTAAGTGTTGCGAAGTTTGAAACCGGTACCCGTAAAACCATTCCAAATACTTTCAAAGTGCTTGTTTTCAAACAAAACTAAAGTAAATTGTATATAAAATTTACATGAAATGATCATGAAGATTTTGTATATTCCAGATTTTACTAATTAATTTTTACAAAAAAATGAACTTTTGTGCACGTTATCGTTATATTTAACGTTTTAACATCATATGATAAAAAAGACTGATTTTGTTTATTCCCAGGAGTCTGAACCTCATCGCATCCGCACAAAAAAAATCTTAAAGCAGTTTCCGCAATTGCGTAAGCTTATAGGCAAAAACCCGGCAACTATATGGGCCATTGTTGGTTTAGTAACTTTCCAGGTAGTTTTAGCCTGGTTTGTACGTGATCAGTCATGGTGGATAGTTTTTGGAGCAGCTTATCTGTTGGGGGCTTTTGCAGATCATGCGCTGTTTGTAATGATCCACGAATGTACACACCAGTTATTGTTTAAAAACCGTAACGCTAACCGCTGGGCATCAATGTTTGCCAATTTACCGCAAATATTACCAAGCGCTATCTCGTTCGAAAAATATCATATCAAACACCACTCTTTTCAGGGTGTACACGAACTTGATGCCGATTTACCGAACCGCTGGGAAGCAAAACTGATCAGTAATTCATTTTTTGGCAAAGCACTTTGGTTGTTGTTTTTCCCGGTATTTCAGCTTTTCCGCTTATCGCGTTTAAGAGAAATCCACCCGTTTGATGGCTGGATCCTGACCAACTGGTTATTACAGGCAGCATTTACAACTGCTATCGCCTACTTTATGGGCTGGCATGCCGTAGCTTTCTTGTTGTTAAGCTTCTCGTTTTCGGTTGGCCTGCACCCACTGGGCGCACGCTGGATCCAGGAACATTACCTTACCGTTACTGAAGAACAGGAAACATACAGCTATTATGGTAACTTTAACGCGGTAGCCTTTAACGTAGGCTTCCACAATGAGCACCATGATTTTCCTTCTATCCCATGGAACAAACTTCCTGAGATCAGAAAAACGGCTCCCGAATACTACGATACTTTGCATTATCATACCTCATGGACTAAACTATTTTTCCAGTTTTTGTTCGACAGGGAGATCTCGTTGTTTAACCGCATCCTGCGTAAAGACCGTGGCCGTGTAGCATTAACGGATATTTCAAAACCAGATATCGACCTCACCAAATCCGAAACAACAAAGACGGAGCTTGCGGATGTTGAAAAATAAGAAAAAGAGAAAGGGCCTTAACAAAAGGCCCTTTTTTGTTGGGATAACCCGCTAATTGTCATTGCGGTAAGCGATAGCGTGGCAACCTTACGGAAGCATGTCCGGCCTGTACAGTGATCGATTGCATCGTCGTTCCTCCCTTATAATGACATGTAAAAATCACTTTCATTTCCACTTGCATCTCACCAAATAATTTTCTTATTTTGCTAATAAAATTAGCAAAATGAAATATCTAAGCATAGCCAATCAGCTCATTATTTTCAGTCGTTATATTGGGCAGCAGGTTGTTATCACCAGTCTTTTAAATCATAGCGAGATCAGTATCGGTACGCTGGCCGGTGTAAAACACAACGCCTTAGCTGTTAACATTGATGATACAACACGCTGGATTCCGCTGTATGATAATTTCAGGCTTTGCGAAATTAAGCTACTCCTGAAGCCCTTAAAAAAACTCACTCCCGAGGTTGTTTCTGCAGCTAACAATCTGCCTGTAAAAGCATTCATCACCCCCTACTATCAGCAACAAGGTTATGATATGCCGGTTTTTATTGAACCAGGGCACCCCTGCAATTGTAAATATGTACAAGAACTTGAACTTGCCGATTACCGTACCCCGGCAGATATTTACCGGCAAAATGCCTTATTACATGCTTTTGAGTCAGTTTAAATATATCGTGGTACGGATATTGTACGCTATCTGCTCTTTTTGTTATACAATTTTCATATAGTCGTAACAAAATCAAATAATTAATGTCAACTTCATACTAATGCACGTAATTTGCGTTATTGTTTGCAAGAAACAGAATGAGCCGATCAAAAAAATTAAATATACTTTTACCACTTGTATCCCTGCTTTTCATGGGGGCCTTTGCCAAGCACAGGCTACTCGACAAGCAGGATATTACAGGGACTTTAAATAATAAGGAAATGGATGAAACATCGGGCATTGCAGCCTCATCCATTAACCGGGATACTTATTACGTACACAACGACAGCGGCGATACGAGCCGTTTTTTTGCTATATCAGCCGAAGGCAAACTTAAATCAACCATCTATTTTAAGGGAGACAGCACACATGGGCTTGGCGTACAGGATTGTGAAGATATTGATGTGGGCCCGGGACCCGAGAAAGGAAAAAGCTACGTTTACCTTGGCGATATAGGTGATAATGCGCAAAACAGGCCATACATCACGGTTTATCGCATGGCCGAAAAGAAAGCATGGGCTACAGCCAACGCAGCCAACATAAATACGGAAGCTGCGCGTGCAGATTTTAAATATCCCGATGGCCCTAAAGATGCAGAAACGATGATGATTGATCCTATAGATAAACAATTGATCATTGTAAGTAAACGGGGTGATACTGTTGCAGTTTACACTACGCCGTTAAAATACAAAGCCAATACAACAACGGTATTAACCAAGCGCTGCAAATTGTTCTTCGCAGGCTTTAAACCTTTTAAATGGATCACAGCAGGCGATATCTCCAAAGATGGCCAGCAGATCCTGTTAAAGAGTTACGACAAAGTTTATTACTGGCGCCGCCAGCATAACGAGCCTATTTGGGAAACCATGGTTCGCAAGCCACAGGAGCTTACTTACAAAGTTGAAAAACAGGGTGAAGCCATAGGTTTTCAGCCGGATGGCAAAGGTTATTACACAACAAGCGAGGGTGTGTTTTCGCCAATATATCATTATGATGTGCCGAATTGATTTTTATATAAACAATCCCCTAACGTCCCATCAAGTTCTCTCGCAGATTTAAATTAACCCACAAAATTATTTTGTCGTTTAATTAGTAAGGCGTTTTGTTTTGTCCCTCTGGGGCAAAGGGCATTTCTATACTTTTTTATGCTACAAACCTTTTGCACTTCTGGTGCACTTGTCCTTAAATACACCTCAATTAATACCTGTTTATTAAATTGTAAAAATCCCCCAAAGGGGGAATAGGTTTGTAGAAATAAAACCCAACCCAATCCTCGAACCCCAGAGGGGTTCATCTCACACGGATTACTCAATTGACAATAACCATATGACTATTATTTGTGGGTTAACATAAATCTGCGAGATATCCTGGTGACATAATATAAACAAAAAACGTCATTGAGAGGTACGAAGCAATCCCCGATTAACAGGTCCACCCTGTGTAGTTTGGGATTGCTTCGTACCTCACAATGACGTGTATTTTATGCCTTTCTACCTAAAATCTACTTACATAACCCGGATAAGCTTCACGCCATGCGGTGGTATTTTGAAAGTATATTTATGATTAACTGCTATCAGGTATTTCTGCTCCCAAACATCGCGGGCTTTGGTGAAACCTTTTAACAGTTTATCATTAGCATCAAGGTTAACGGTTTGATATTTATCAGATGTATTAAAGAAACCTATAGCCTTTTCGCCTTTGTTAAGCTCCTTTACCCAAACCTGCTGCTCTTCTGTTTTAGAAGCCTGCCTTGCACCTTTACCTAAAGCGTCCTGATCAATGGCCAATACTTCGTCGTTGGTTAGCAAGCTAAGTGTAAACCTGTCCAAATGTCCCATATCACATCCAATTAATAATGGGGCAGATAATAAGCTCCATAAGCTGATGTGGGTGTATTGCTCATCATAAGTTAAACGGGTGTTGTGCAAACTTGGGCCCCAACCCACTTTACCAACAACCAGCATATCCGGATCATTAAAATGTCCCGGGCCGGCATATGGCGAGGCAGGATCCTGTCCAAAACCAATATCACTCATGCTCCTCCAGGTATCCTGGATATCGCCAGTGGTACGCCAGCTGTTACCGCCGGTTTCGGCACCCCATTTCCAAACATCGCCCCAGCCGTATTGGCAAAAGCTAAACATAATGTCACGGTTCACCTTGTTTAAAGATGAGCGCATTAATTCATAAGGTTTTTTAAGTGCGGGCAGGTCCGGATGCGGAGGGGTAACTTCCGAGTATGAGCACCAGTCGTATTTCAAATAGTCAAAACCCCAGTCGGCATAAGTTTTAGCGTCCTGATCTTCGTGCTGCCAGCTGCCCAGAAAGCCTCCGCAGGTACGCGGGCCAGGCGACGAATAAATACCTGTATGCAGGCCAAGGCTATGAACATAATCAGTTAAGCCTTTCATATCCGGAAACTTGCTGTTAGCTACAATAGCACCATCGGCGGCACGGTTCTCTGCTTCCCAGCCGTCATCAATATTGATATAATTCCAACCGTATGAACTCAGTTTTTCTGACATTTCTTTGGCCGAGATCTTCACTTTTTCATCGTTTACGCTCAATCCCCAGGCATTCCAGCTGTTCCAGCCGAGAGCCGGAGTAAGGCCTATTTTATCGCCAATGCTAATGGTGAGCGTTTTGGTTTTGCTCCCTAATTTGTTGGTAACAGTAAGCGTTACAGGATAGTCGCCTTTTTGGTTTACCACACCGGTAATGATACCTGTTTTAGCATCAAGTGTTAAACCTGCAGGCAACCCATCTGCTTTATAGCTAAGCGGTTTTTTACCCGTGGCCGGGATCAAATAAAGAAACGGATTTCCGGGCCTCGCTCCGTAAACATCAGCTCCATTAATTTTTGGTTTGGCCGATGGATAAGGTGTAAGTATATAAGGTGTAGTTTCGGTTTTATTGATGTCTTTTCCGGATTTTTGATCGCTAAATGTATAGGCGATAGTGTAAGATTTTTTAGCTAAACGGGCTATCACGAACGAATAAGTGAAGGGCTTGCCTGCGGTAAAGCTTGCCGGGTTTGACTTTTCGTAGATCACTGCGCCTGTTTCAGGGTCTGTTACTTTAAAAGCCAAAGTGCCCTGGTATTGGTATTTGTTAGTAGTTACCAGTTTAACAGATTTAGCCAGACTGTTATTTTCTTCAAAGCTGTAATCGCCATCGGTATTTACGGTAACATGATCCATTACATCGGCCATGCCAATGCTAAAGTTATCGCCATAAATACCTCCGTCGCCACCGGTATCATAAATACGAATGGCTAATACATTCTCCTTATCCCATAAAATGGCCGGATCAGATGCTGAAATATTATAAGTACGCTGCCCGTAATTTCCATCTTTAATAGTTCCGCTGCGGCCGCCATATTTGGCTATAAGTTTGCCATTTAAATACACCTCGTCATTATCGTCAACACTGGCCAGGTTTAACCGGAGACTATCCTTTAAATATGCTTTTTCTTTGAGTGACGAAGGGATCACCACATGGATCCGGTACCAGCCAAAGCCATCGTAATTAGGGTGCCCCTGCGGCTCCCACGAATGGGCAACATCAATGTTTTGCCAGTGTTGATCGTTAAAAGTTGGGGACGACCATTGCGCAGAATCACCTACGGCAAATTTCCAGCCTTTTTTAAGCTGAACATCTTGTGCCGAAGCGCCCAGGTAAGTACCGCCCAGCAAAAGCAACATGGTAAAGATCTTTTTTATCATTATAGGTTGTTTAAAATGTATTGCGAAACAGGATTTCGCATGGTTAGTATATGCAGATTTAAAGGTACAAGGATTTTGAATAATTAGAAATGTATTATTAACATTTATATTAAAAACCGGTATGCGATAAAAATTAATTTTCCTGTCTTTCCCCCTGTAATTGTTTAAACACCCGGGCAACTTGTCTGCAACGCATATAATTAAAAAACACACCGAACAATGAGGGCTCATCGCGGCGGTCGAGTGAGCTTATATTGAGGTAAACTTTATTTTCGGTATACAAACAAGTAATAAGGCGTTTTTGAGATGAATAGCTATAAGGATATTGAATGTATCTTATTAAATGATCTCCATTAGTATCCAAAATCTCGAGACTCCCTTCGTCGAGGGCCTTGCGCATATCTTGTCTGCGGCTTTGGAGGCTGACGCCTTCAATAACCAGCAAACTATTAAACAGCAATAAATTCGCAATCATCCAGCTATCAAAAACAAATGCAAATACAAATATCTGAGGCGATGACAGAGAGCTAATATATTGATTAACACCAAAATTTGGCGCGAATGGCAGTATCATTAACACAAAAGCTGTGATGCAATTAAACAGATAATTCATTTTTGAGCTATCGCCTCTATTGTACACCAATCTTCCGGCTTCTACGCTTTTCTGAAAGTCAATTCTATCCAAAACGGTTCGTTGTTTAAGATGCTAATATATCATTAGGCCTGAATAGTAATGCGTAGTATCTGATATAAAAACCTGCGCAAAAGTTGCTGAATCTTCAAACAGGTGTAAAAAAAGCGCGACAGTTGTTTATCAAGCTGTAGCAGTACAGTTTTTGTTTATAAACCGATAACACCGCCGTTAATAAACTTAATGTACAGTTTACGTTTTGGTTTAATATCGATGATACTTTTACCACAGAAAACAACAGCTATGAAAAAAACTTTTTTAACATTAGGCCTTGTAACACTTTGTTTTGTGGCCTGCTTTGCTGCTCTTTCAGAAATTACCGGCAAGTGGGAAGGCAAGCTTGAAACAGAAACCGGCGAAGTTTACCCATTGCTTTATAATTTCCAGATCAACGGCGATAAACTAACCGGCACAGCCAAAACCCCTAAAGGCGATATGCCAATTGAAGACGGCAAGATAACCGGCAACGATTTCAAATTCACTGTAAGTATCGAAGATATTCACATCGCCCATACTGGTAAGTTTTACGGCGATTCGGTTGGTGTTGATATTGAAGCTAACGGTTCAAAAACACATACTACATTAAAACGCGCTCAATAACCTTGTTTTTCCTGATTTAAGCGATTACATGATATTTAAATCGCATAAAATATCATGTAATCGCTTCATCCTATAAATCAAGGTTGTTATATTTATACACCAAATCAATATTTTATGAAAAGAAAATTTTTTACTACTACCCTATTGGTAAGCTGCTTTATGATCTGCCTTGCGGCTATAGCTGATTTAAACGGTAAATGGGCAGGTAAGCTGGTTACAAGCGACGGCCAGGAATACCCGTTATTATATAATTTTAAGGTTGATGGCGATAAACTGACAGGTACAGCGTTAACCCCGGAAGGTGATGTTGATATAAAAGAAGGCAAAACCAACGGCACCGACTTTTCATTTACGGTAGCAACCAGCGGTATCACAATCCCACATACAGGTAAATTCCTGGGCGATTCGATCAGCGTTGAACTGGATATCAACGGATCAAAAAGCAGTTCTGTATTGAAAAGACCAGTTGATAAGAAATAAACTTACAATAACACCATAGTCATGCCGTACTTGTTTCGGCACCAATGCTAAGCGGCCTTGTATGGTGCGCCTGCTTGTGGGATCCTGAAAAAAGGCCAGAATAACCTCTTTTATAAAAGAAAAACCTTACCCATCAGTAAGGTTTTTCTTTTTTTAATAAACTTAAAGGCAACAAAATTGTATATAGTTTAAATTACTCCTATAGATATCTGCTTAAACTATATCAACAATGAAAAAAGAGTTCCTGGCGATTGGTGCGTTTGTTATCATTACCGCATTTAGTTTTATTTCGATGGCCGATATCAACGGCAAATGGATAGGTTCGTTAAAGCTTCCCGGCGATGATCATTTTCCCTTAAGTTATACTTTTAAGATAGACAGCGGTAAACTTACCGGCATGGCTCACGCCCCCCAGGGAGATGTGGCCATTACCGATGGGATGATCAATGGCGACAATTTTTCGTTCAGTATCCCGGTGCCGGGCGGCAGCTCGCCCCATACAGGCAAAGTTTATACAGACTCCATTGGTATGAACCTGGTTTACAAAGGCCAGCATATGCACGCTACATTGAAAAGAGATAAGTGAAGTCATTAGTCTTAAGTACTGAGTCTGTAGTTCTAAGTCGTAAGTCTTAAGCCTAAATAGGATGACTTCAAACTTTCGGCTTAAGACTTACGACTTAGAACTTGCGACTTAAAACTTGCGACTACCGACTTTTAAAAAAGTTGCTTATTAAACGCGCAGGGCTTACCTTTGCGCCATGCTGCAACGTATTACAGCCTATTTACTCATCTTTTCGCTGATCACGGTCAATTTCTCGCGCTTTTTCATTTTTGCGGGCTTTGAGCTGAACAGGAATTACATTGCTACCAAGCTTTGCGAAAACAGGAACAAACCCTGGCTGCATTGCGACGGTAAATGTTACTTTGCGAAAAAGATCAAACAGGCAGAGGACAAGCAGGCCAGCGACGAAAGGCAGTCGCAAAAAAGTCTCTTTCAGGAGGTTTATGTCATCAGTTCAACTGATGTTAAATTCCACTCCAGCCTGTTGCAGGTTATTTCAACCCCCTACACCCCAACCGTACCGGCAGATCGCCCGGCTACGATATTCCAGCCTCCGCAGTTAGGATAATCATTTCATTTTTATTGGTTTTTGATTGATGGTATTTGTTGCTATATGCTTGCGTTTTTAAACGCGGAATAAGCATGGCGCATATTCAACTCACCCGGTCTACGCTTCGCTGGACCACCCTCTCTCCGGCTTTGCCGCAAAGAGGGCGAGGAAATAAGGTTTTTTTTTAATCTTTCGTTTTCCTTCCCCTCTTTACGCGAAGCGTAGAGAGGGGTGACGAGCGCAGCGATGTCGGGGTGAGTCGATACGCTGAAGAGCCACTTTGCAAGTCATCCCCGTCAATCAATCCCCCTACTCTACCCATTTTTTACACCGGGAGGCAACTCCTGTAATACTATATAATGAAACGATATCTAATCCTATTTATAACTTTTATACTAATTAAAACACTGGCTTATGGCCAAACTACCATACAAGGTACTGTAACTGATGCCAACACCCATGAAGCTATTTCCGGCGCGTCAATATGCAATGCAGATGTTGCAACAGGCGCAAAACTGGGCATGACCAATACTAAAGGACATTTTAGCATCAATGCACAGGGTATTACCAGGCTTAAATTTGCTATGGTAGGTTACAGTGCGCACATCATTGAAGTATCTGCCATAAAGGCCCAAAAGCTTGACGTTGCCTTAGAGCCTTCAACCGTCGATCTGCAACCTGTTGTTGTAACCGCCAGCCGCGAAGGACAGGCCAGGCAAGACGCTCCAATCGCCATCAGTAAGATCAATTCAACCCAAATAAAGGATACAAAAGCTACTGCCCTATACCAACTGCTTAATAAAGTTGCGGGCGTGTACATGGTGAATTTGGGTAACGAGCAGCATACTATGGCAATCAGGCAGCCAATTACCTATAACGCTCTTTATTTATATATGGAAGATGGCGTACCTATCCGCCCTACAGGCATCTTTAACCATAATTCCCTGTATGAAATCAACATGTCGGGCGTTAAAGATATTGAGGTGATCAAGGGACCTGCGTCATCGCTTTACGGCAGTAACTCCATTGGCGGTGCCGTTAACTTTATTACCCAGGGGCCGCCTACAGGCTATGCAGGCAATGTTTCTGTTCAGGGTGATAATTATCATTACCGCCGCGTGGATGCCGACGGTGGTTTTACACAAGGTAAATTTGGCTTGTATGTAGGCGGCTATGTAGCTCACCAAACCGATAGCTGGCAGGATTATTCTGATTTTGATAAGTACTCGGCCAATTTTAAAACCACTTATGATTTCAGCGCCAAAACCAAGCTTACAACTTCCGCTGCCTACAACTATTTAAACACCCAAACTCCCGGCAGTTTAGATAGTGCCCGTTTTTACGACCGCAGTTATGGTGCCAACCAGCGTTTTACCTATCGCAAAGTAAAATCATTCCGTGCCAGCACCAGGCTGGATCATCAATGGGACGATAAAAACAGCACTTTTGTAACCCTGTTTTTCCGTGGCAACTCAACCGCGCAATTGCCAAGCTATTATATCTCTGATGTTCGTGATGCCGGTGGTGTTTACCAAAGCAGCAACGGCCAGGTAAACGATCAGAAGTTTAACAGTTATGGCTTACTGGCCCAGCACCGGGTTGATTTTGATTTCCTGCATTCGAGGTTGATAGGTGGTGTTTATATGGACGATAGTCCGAGTTCATACTATGCCCAATACCTTGATATCACCAAAGATGTAGCTAATAACTATTACACCGGCTTTACCAATACCGGCAGATACATTGACAACTACAAAATTAAGTTGTTTAATACAGCGGCTTATGTTCAGTATGAGATTAAACCGGTAGAAGCATTAAGGATAGTGGGCGGCTTGCGTTACGACAGGGTGCATTATAACTTTGATAACGAGATCCCTGCCGGGCAAACCAAATACAAGCAACAGGAAACCAACAATTTCAACATTGTAGCCCCTAAACTGGGCATCACCTATAATTTTGGCAACAACAAAGGTATTTACGCCAACTACAGTGTAGGCTTCCAACCACCGGAAACCGGCGATCTGTACAGCTCGCGCCAGCTTACCCAGCTTAAACAAGCTACTTTCGATAATTACGAAGCTGGCGGCTGGTTCTCGGCTTTCAACAAAAAGTTATATTTTGAACTGAGCGTGTTTGATTTGGAAGGCCATAACGAGATCATTAACCAGTTACTGCCCGATAATACAACGCAAAACCAAAACGCGGGTGCAACACGCCACCGCGGTATCGAGTACTCGCTTACAGTGGCCCCGGTTAAAGAGCTTACTTTTAGGTTTAGCGGCACCAACGCAAAACATACCTATGTTGAATACAGCGAGGTGACCACCAACTATACCACCGGCACCAACACGGTAACCAACTATGACGGTAAACGTATGAACAATGCGCCGGCCTGGATTGCTAACTCCGAGCTTACTTACAAACCGCAATACCTCCCCGGTTTCAGGATAGCAACAGAGTGGCAGCACATCAACCAATACTATACCAACCCTGCCAATACCAAAACCTACTCTGGTTATGATATTTATAACCTGCGTTTAGGTTATGATGTAAAAAGCAGTGTATTAAAAGGTGCGGGCATCTGGTTCAATGTGCTTAACTTAACCAATAAGCTGTACGCAACTACGGTAACCAGCAGCCAGTACGGCGATACTTATAATGCCGCGCCGCCGCGTACCTATACATTGGGCATCAGTTATTCATTTTCAAAATATTGATCATGGCATCAGCAGCAATAAAAAGCAAATTTTATAAATGGCACCGGGTACTGGGCTTAACGGCCCTTATCCCGGTGATATTCTGGACACTGAGCGGGCTTTCACACCCGTTCATGTCCAACTGGTTCAGGCCATCGATAGCTGAAGAAGTGTTCAAGCCCCTGCCTCAAAACCAGATGAAGCCCGTGCTTAGCATTCAGCAGGTACTGGATAAAAATAACATTACTGCAATCCGCAACTTCGGATTGATAAATTTTAACCGTAATACCTTTTACCAGGTGCTGGGTAAGGATAGCGTGTATAACTATTATTCGGCAAATGATGGTGTGCTGCTAAAAGATGGCGACAGGCTCTATGCTACTTATCTCGCCCGCTATTTTACGCAGGATTCAACCTCCAGCATTAAAAAGATAGATTATCAAACAACGTTTGATGGGCAATACCAGCCCATCAATCATCTTTTACCCGTTTGGAAGATCAGCTTTGACCGCCCGGATGGCATGGACATCTATATTGAAACCAACCAAAGCCGCATGGGTACGTTTAACAATAACACCCGCAAAGCCTTCCTCTGGCTGTTTGAACAATTCCATACCTGGCAGTTTTTAGCTGATATTGGCGGCGATACTTTTCGTAATGTAGTGCTGCTCATTATCATGACGGCAATGCTTCTCGCTCTTATCAGTGGTTTAACTGTTTATGGTTTAATGTGGAAAAAGTTTAAATCGGTAACTCAAAAACGTAAAGAAAATGGTAGTGACGATAAGCGCATCGTTCATCGTTACCACAGGCAAATAGGGATCATTGTTTCATTTGTGATGTTTACGTTTGTGATCAGCGGAGCATTCCATCTTGCAGTAAAACTTCATAACACCGAAACTCCTAAACCTGATTATGGAAACGTAACTGACAGAAAGCAATTAGCTATCTCAAACCTTCAGCTTCCTATTGCCGATAGCCTCGTTAATCGCATTGCAATAGTTAGCTTTGATGGTAACAGCTATTACCAGGTAACCGACAACAAGAAACAGATCTCCTATTTCAATACGCTAACCGGTAAAGAGCAAATTAATGGCGACGAAGACTATGCCCGCTTCTTAAGTACTTATTACCATACCCACCAGGATCCGGATAAGTTTTATGGCAGGGTAAAAGTTAGCCGGATAAAGCAATTTGATAACGAATACGGTTTCATTAATAAACGTTTGCCTGTTGAAAAGGTAAGTTATCCGGACGGAAGCAATTGGTATGTTGAAACTACTTCATCAAAGCTGGCTACAAAAGTTGCAGGAATTGACAGGGCCGAAGGGCTTTCTTTTATATTTTTACACAAATATTTTGGCATGACCTGGGCGGGCAAAGATATCCGCGATATAGTAAGCATGCTGGCCGCCTTAGGCGTGTTGGTGGTATCGCTGTTCGGGTTGGCCTCATTTATTAAAAACAAATAATCAATGAAAAAAAGCTTTATCATTTTGGCTTTGGCCAGCCTCGCGCTGGGCGCCTGCAACAGTGCGGTTAAGAGCACCAACAAAACCGACAGTACTGCTACTGTAAAGAAAAAAGGCAAATATACCTGCACCATGCACCCTGATCTTACGTTTGATAAACCCGGCACCTGCCCTAAATGCGGTATGGCTTTGGTTGAAAGGGATACCACGGAAGATAAGAAGTAACTAATTACCTCTGAACTTCTTAACAACGTCATTGCGAGGTACGAAGCAATCCCCAAGTAGCCGAGCGGCTATGCACATCCGCCCTGTAAAGTCGGGGATTGCTTCGTACCTCGCAATGACGCTTTTTTTGCTTTACGTATTATCTTGCGCACGTTTTCAACGTGTACTTAATGCAGGCTGGCGATTGTATCGCCAGTATATTACGTTACAAACGTAAGCCCATATTAAGTCCTCGTTAAAAACGAGCGCAATTTTTATTTGCTTTCACCCTCCCTAAAAACAAACACAACAAATATCCCGTTATACCCCTTGTTACAAATAATTCATTAATTTTGGCGCTGATGAAAAAGGTGGAAGTATTAAAAATGATCGACTTGGTTGAAGAGATCAAGAAACTTGATGAACTTATACAGCAAAGTCGTAAGAAAAAAACTTCTGACTTTGTGATCAATCAGTATGAGGCAAAAAAGCTTAAGCTCATTGGGTCCACCATTACCGAATTGGCTTCCGCCCCTATTCAGTCTGTAGAAAGCTATCATCTTATCCAGAAGATATTGAATAAATATTATCCTTCTATATCTGAAAATAACCTGCTTAACGACGATGATATCAGCAAGATAGCAACTGCTATTTGATTAAGAATGCTTATTTCAAAAAGGCGGGTAAATAGATGCCGTTTGCTCTAACGACTCATCGCCTTTCCAGAATGTTGTACCAGGATGAAAATGCTTCCATGAATGCCAGTACTCCTGGTAAGCCTGTATTTTAGCAAGACGCTGACCTTTCTGCGCGCCGGTTAAGCATAAACCGTCCCAATCCCAAACCGAAGCTGTTTCTTCATCGGTAAGCATGCCTTTATCATCCAGTTTAAAATGAAGGTTTTTACCACTTACTGACGTATTCCAGGCGTGATAGCTAAGGCTATCCTTTTCAATAGCAATCAGCAGCGCATTTTTGTTCAACTCATCATTCAGCAAGCGTTTTGCGTACATATGGCGCCAATCATAAGCTTTGGCTTTCCCGTTTATGATCACGCCAATTACCCAGCTTTTGCGCATCAGGGAATCTTTGTTTTTTATGGTACTGTCACGGTCAACAGCCTGAACACGATCATAGTTTTTCAGGTCGGCGTAATCGGAAGTATATAACCTGTCAGGTTGTAAGATCAATGTTTCGGGATGTTTTTGTAACCAGGCGGCAAGAGTTAGTTGTTCATAGGGCAATTCTGCAAGCTGCTTTCCTTTAAGTTCGCCTACGGCAGCGTTGCCTGTAGCCTGGTACCACCAGGTTTTTGTGCTTTCATCTTCAATAATAGCATTATAGTGCCTTGCGCCTACCAGTCTGAAATTTTGCCTTACCCCGTTAATAACAGGGCTGTAAACTCGTCCTGTACGGCACATGGTACAATAAGTAACCAAAACAGGTTTGCTGCCAACATCATCCTGCAGTTTATGATGATAACCCAGGTAAATGAGCGGATAGGCTTTAGCCACTCCGTTATTTACTACGCCAACCACCAGATAGCTTAACGGCACCCGGTTACGTAAACCGTTTGCAAAAACAGCTTTTTCAGTTTCTTTAAACATGGTTTCGGCTTTGTACATATAATCAGTTATATAAAAACTGCCTAAACAAAGCACAAAAACAGCTGTCTTGATAACCTTTTGTTTGAAGGTATTTTTGGTATAAAATTTAAACAAGTACCAAACAATAAACAACAGCCCGATAAAACGTAAAGGGGTTATCACCTTTTCGAGATAATAGCAAACGGTTATGGCATTCAAATCCTGACTGCCGGGAAAAGGCATTAACAGGTAAGCATGAATAAGACCCGGCACTACCAGCAGGATAATGCCTATCCAGAATATTTTAGCACTGTTCCATCTCATGCTTATTCAATAAATCTTGAGCAATGGGCTTAATCTCAATAAGTTTATAATCGGTTTATAATTTCCTAATTTATAAAAATTTACAAATACAAAAAATTATCTCCGAAATAAAAATTCATTGATCATTGCAGTGCGCCCTTTAAATTTTACTTTTTACTTACCGGCCGTAGCCGGTACAGTCATTAAATTTGTTTAAACATTAAAAAGAGATGATGAAAGTAGAAATATGGTCGGATGTGATGTGTCCGTTTTGTTATATAGGCAAACGAAGGTTTGAGGAAGCGCTGGCCGGATTTGAAGGCAAACAACAAATTGAGATCGAATGGAAAAGCTTTCAGCTAAACCCCGATCTTAAAACTAATCCCAATATCAGCATTAACCAGTACCTGGCCGATATTAAGGGCTGGACACTGGATCATGCCGAACAACTGAACGATCATGTTACCCAAATGGCAGCACAGGCCGGGCTTACCTATAATTTCGACAAATCGGTTGTGGCCAATAGCTTTAACGCACACCGGTTAGCCCACCTTGCTAAGAAACATGGGCTGGGTGATGCAGCCGAAGAAGCGCTGTTCAGGGCATATTTTACCGAAGGCCTAAATATTGATGATACCCAAACGCTTATTGAGCTGGGTACCACTATAGGCCTGAAAGCTGAAGAAGTTAAGCAAACCATCGAAAGCGATACTTACACGGAGGATGTTAAACATGACATTGCCGAAGCTCAGCATTTAGGCGTACGCGGTGTTCCGTTTTTTGTAATGAACCGTAAATATGCAGTATCCGGCGCTCAGGAAGTAGCGGTTTTTAAAGATACGCTTACCAAAGCGTTTACAGGCTGGCAACAGGAAAATCCCAGGCCTGCGTTTGATATTATTGAAGGCGAATCATGCAGTCCTGACGGAGACTGTAAATAATTGAAATATTGTAAACTTTTCTTAACAATATTTGTATCAAATAATTTCGCAAGCACGTACAAAGGGCTAAACTACTTATATTTAAAGTATTAAAACCGCTTCATTTAGCCCTTTGTATGAAAAAAATTTACTACTATAAATTATTTATCCTGTTTTTAATGACTGCTTCGGTAAGCAGTTGTAAACTTGATCCCCCTCTCGGCCCCGACAAAGAACTGAAAGCAATTTCTGTAACTCCTACTACCAATACAGGAACAGGTACTGGAACGGGTACAGGAACTGGAACCGGTACGGGAACTGGCACAGGAACAGGAACGGGAACTGGTACGGGAACGGGAACCGGTACAGGTACTGCCGACGACGGCTCTGATTATCCTGCTGCAGCACAGGGAACAATATCGTATAAAATTGATGGCGGCGCTGCTATTATAAAAAGCGGGCCAATGCTTGTTTCAAATGATCCCAACATTCTTTCGGATAAAGGCCAAACAATTGTATCCTACTTCAGCGGAACTGGTACGGATGTATTTCAGTTAGGAGCCAGCACGCTTGTTGCGGGCACTTATGACATAACAACGATGAACCTCACTATCGATGGTTCTTTTTTAAGCGGAAAAGTCAAGTTTACTACCTTAAATCACTCAAGCAATATTAAGGGAAATGCGGTAGGTACCTTTAAGGCACAATTTGAAAATTTCAGTACCGGGGCAACACATACCATTGTGGGTTCATTTAATGTAAAAGGCTAACACTACAAAAGATTATATAATCAAAAGCGGTCATTTTTAAACTATTATAAATAAAATGACCGCTTTTACTTTTTTAACGCCCATTAATTCACCTAAAAGTAAAAAACGATTTAGCCTGTTAAAAGTACAATTAATTAAGTTATATTTGTGCTCACCAATCATAGTGTCAAATTGACACTATGATACTATTTCAACATGAACAATATCCCTGCTCAAAAAGATACTGTAAACAAAGTAATGCTTCGCATTGCCGTAGGTGCCATGTTTTTCATGGCAGGGTTAAGTTTTTCAAGCTGGGCATCACGTATAGCTACAGTTCAGCAAACTATGGGCTTATCTGAAGCCGGCTTAGGCGCTGTTTTATTTGCATTACCTGTTGGATTGATGTGTTCTTTGCCCTTTTCCGGCTGGATCATCACTAAGATAGGCAGTAAAAAACTGGTTATAGCAGCATTATTGGTTTATGCTGTTGCGCTGGTGAGCCTGGGCCTTGCTCAAAATACATTTCAGCTTATCATATGCCTGCTGTGCTTTGGTTTTGCCAGTAATTCTGTAAATATTGCGGTTAATACGCAGGCCGTAGCTACCGAGCAGCTTTACCAGCGGCCTATTATGGCATTTTTTCACGGTTTGTGGAGCCTGGCCGGGTTTACCGGAGCTGGTATAGGCACCTTCATGATAGCCAGGGGGATAATTCCTTTTCATCATTTTTCGTTAATGCTGATTGTAATAGCAATTGGTGTGGCTGTAGCTGCCCGTTACCTTAAAGATGATAAAGTTACTGATGCCGGGCCTGTATTTGTAATGCCCGATAAATCACTCATCAAGTTGGGCATCATTGCCTTTTGTTCTATGATCTGCGAAGGTGCAATGTTCGATTGGAGCGTGATCTACTTTAAAAAAGTGGTGCTTGCCCCGCAGGCGCTCGTTGGGATAGGATTCACTACATTTATGTTCACCATGGCAGGCGGCCGCTTCATTGCCGACTGGTTTGCCCATAAATTTGGTTTAAAACGCACATTGCAGGTCAGCGGCTCGTTAACGGCAACCGGTTTATTAGTAGCAGTTGCTTTTCCTCATGTTTATACTGCTATGGCAGGCTTTTTATTGGTTGGAGCAGGTGTATCATCAGTAGTGCCTATGGTGTACAGCGCCGCCGGTAAGTCAAAAACAATGCTGCCCGGTGTTGCATTGGCAGCGGTATCAACCATTGGGTTTATGGGCTTTTTGATCGGCCCGCCGGTTATCGGTTTTATTGCAGGCATCGCTACACTCAGAGCGTCATTTATCCTGATTGCCTGTATGGGCATTTCGGTAGTGGTTGTATCAACCATGGCAAAAATAGATTCGGACGATACCAAGGAAGAATCACCAGACGAGACTACAACCGTTGATTTTAGTCCTCCCGTTCCAGGTCCTCAACAGCAGGGTTAAGCAGGTATTCAAATTGTTCATAGCCGTTGTGAAAAATAAACTTCAGCCTTTCCTTCGGTAAATTAATATCCAACGCCATCAGGCCCAGCGTTTCCGGCAGGTTATCCCTGATCAGTTTTAAGTCGGTAACATGTGGCATTTCTACAAAAATATCATCGCCCTGCGGTTTTATTTCCCACCCATGTATGCGGGCATTTTGCAACGTAGTTATCCATTTCTGTTGATAGTTATTCATAACATCCGGTTTCATTGATAAATGTTTTATAGTTCAGTTTTGTTTTAGTCAGATGATAATCGTCATACCTCCTCTCAACCAATAAAACTTATTCGTTAATTTAGGGAACTATGAAACAAAGCTACCCTATTGATAAGATCACACAACCGGTAAGCAAATTCATAAACCAGGAACATACCGGCGGCATAGTACTTTTTATCAGCGTGGTTATCGCTATCATATGGGTAAACTCGCCTTTTCAACATAGTTACCATGAGCTTTGGGACCTCAAATTATCCATTGGTTTTGACAAGTATGTTTTAGATCATCCCCTTCACCTTTGGATCAATGACGGCCTCATGGCGCTATTTTTCTTTGTGATCGGCCTTGAGTTAAAGCGCGAGTTCATGGCCGGCGAGTTGTCCTCTGTAAAAAAAGCCGCACTCCCTATGTTTGCCGCTTTAGGCGGGATGCTGGTACCGGCTTTGATCTTTTTCCTTTTCAACACAGGTAAACCTTCAGCTCACGGCTGGGGAATCCCGATGGCTACAGATATTGCCTTTGCCCTGGCTTTATTATCCATGGCAGGTAAACATATTCCATCATCGGTAAAAGTATTTCTTTCAGCATTAGCTGTAGCCGATGATCTTGGCGCTGTATTGGTCATAGCCTTATTTTATAGTAGTCATATAGCGTTGATGCCGCTTACTGTTGGTGTTTGGTTACTGGTGTTGCTGCTCATCGGCAATAAAATGGGGATCAGGAACACGGCATTTTACCTGATCATAGGCTTTGCTGTTTGGATAGCCTTTTTACTTTCGGGCGTGCATGCAACTATTGCCGGGGTACTGGTGGCTTTTACCATCCCAGCCCGTACCCGTATCAACGAGGCAGGTTATGCCCAATCAGTAAAACAATACCTTGCCGATTTTGAAAACGAGCAACCCAACAACAGCACGCTTGTAACACCGGAGCAACATCATATTATTGATAAAATAAAAAAGCTAAGCCTTGATGCCGAAACGCCGCTCCAAAAAATTGAGCATGCGCTGCACCCCTGGGTAGCTTTCATCATTATGCCGCTTTTCGCTTTGGCAAATGCCGGGATAGTGATAGGTCATGACTTTTTCTCATCGCTGGTTAACCCTGTAAGTATAGGTGTAACTGTAGGCTTACTTGCCGGAAAGTTTACCGGTGTATTGCTCTTTACCTGGCTCATGGTAAAGTTTGGGGCCCAATTACCTGCCGGTTCAACCTGGAGACAGATGACCGGCGTAGCCTTGCTGGCAGGCGTAGGTTTCACCATGTCCCTTTTTATATCGGCATTAGCCTTTGATAGTGCAGATATGATTGACCAGGCCAAGTACGGAATTTTGTTGGCTTCGTTACTGGCGGGCATATCGGGAGTGGTTGTTTTGAGAGCCCCCCAGCCCCCTAAAGGGGGAGCTTTTGATTAGCGGATTTCCCAATTCGGTTTTCCATAAACACCCAAAGGCGTTATGCGGTTTTGGAAAATAGTTTGCGGGCTGTTGTAAAACCTTATAAAATCATCGGCACTGGTTTGGCCAGGATAGGGTACGTAATAATGATGCTCATTTCCGTTACGCCATGCCATTACATACGATACCCGGTGTTTAGCGAGTGTTTGAAGTAATACCTTCGTCCACCAATCGGCCATTGGGATACCTTCGTATCCGGTTTCGGGCAGACATGATATTTTATGATGTTTTGCTGCGATGGCGTCAACAATGGTAAGGCGTTTATCCAGTTTAGTTTGAAAACGATCAACACTGCTGGTACAATAGTTATCAAAACCGATAAAATCGGCGTAAGCATCGCCGGGATAACGTTCCAGAAAATCATCTTCTGATTCAAAGTCAGCCGCCGAATATACGATGAGCAGGTTATGCAGCTTCTTTTTATCCCGCAGGTAATCGATAGTAAAACGCCACAAGGCTTTAAACTCATCAGGCGTACTGGTGTTTTTGCACCACCAAAACCAGTTGCCGGTAAGTTCATGAAAAGGTCGGAACAATATGGGAATAGCCTCTCCCTCCTGTCCTTTCAAATCAGCTAAATAATTGGCAGCCCTATCGAGGTAATCAACATACACATCATGGAACGCGCCACCGGGGATGAGATCCTTTGCAGTATGCTGAGTGGTATCCCAGGCAGTTTTGCCATTGGCCGGATTATCCATATGCCAGCAAAAGGTATTGATACCGCCGCGGGCATAAACATCCTTAACAAACTGCTTTTGTTGACTAAAAAGAATGCCGTTAATATCATGGATACTGTCATGCTCAATTTTAGCCAGGTCCCAGCCATACAACGCCGGATAAGATCCGGTAACGCTTTTCACGTCTGACCGACCAGGTTCATTACGCCAGCCCACGCCATAAGCCAGGTCATCATGGTGGCCAAATATCACGCCCACGTTTAGCAGGCGCTGCATACTGTAAAAAAGCTGCCGGGTTTCAGTAGTCGCTTTTTTATCGGCGGGCTCAAACAGTTGCGCCGTAGCAGTCAAACTATTGATCAGCAGGAATAAAATAATAATTGCTTTAAAAGCATTACACATGATCACTGTTCTTTTAAATGGTGTATTTTTGATATTGTGCGAGCAAAGCTGGGGAAGACTTACGAAGTTTTAAAAACTTCGTAAGTCTGGGTTCTGCAACTTGATCTCCTCTTGGCACATCCAAATTAATGCTTTCAAAACTAAACATAAGCCATATTCAGATGTGTTATTTTTTATCGGCCACCAAAAACACCACTCCCCTTGCAGGTACGCTTACTTTAATGCCTCCGCTGGTACCGGTTGTGCTTGCCGCTATGGTTTTATAGTTTGACGGGCCTCCGTAAGCTACTGCCGGGCCATTGCCATTCACCGTTACCTTGGTCGAAAATTCGCCGTTATCAGTACCGCCTTTTAGTGTATAGTAATAATAATTACTGCCGGTATTGTAGTTTTTAAAATTGATGCTTACCACCTGGTCGGTAGTGCTTTTGTTAACCAGCACTACGCCTGCTTCACCCGAGTTAAAGGATGAGGCGTAGCTCACAATATCCGAACTTCCGCTAACGGAGGAGCTGATCATCCTGTCGCCAAAATATTTCTGAAAGTAATACATGTAATAAAATGCTGGCCGTGGCGTAAAATCAGGTGCATCCGGCTGACCGATACTGAATAAGCCATGATCATCGCCCGGGTGGTTAGTATCCCAGCTATTTGCCAAATCCCATCTGCTGGCCTGGCCGTATTGATCTTTGATAATTTCGCCCAAAACCATTACGGCATGTACACCGGCAATATTTGAGATCTGCTGCTTTGAACCTGATGAAAATATATTCCATTCGGTAAGTGCGATGGGCTTTTGAGGCACACCGGCTGTTTGTATGGCTCCTTTAACATAATCCATCATTGTTTTTGATGATGCCGGGGCAGTTTCGAGGATAGTCAGCGCGGTTGAATTTTCATTGTAATTAGTATAGTAGTTATGCACGATAAAAAAGTCGGCCTTGTCACCTATCTGCGCCAAAGCCCCGGGGTTCCAGTTGGCTACAATGGTGGGATTTGAACTATCGGCACTTTCATGCAGCACAGCGCCAATTTTTATGGTTGTGCCAATATCGGCTGCAGCTTTACGCATCGAATCGGCAAAAACCTTAAAATGCTTACCGTACAGATCGCCGGTAATTATAGCCGGCTGACCGTCTTTATTTTTGCTTACATCAATGCGGTAACAGGCTTCCCAGTTGCCATAACACTCGTTGCCAACTTCCCAATACTTGGTTTTACCTTTATCGTAACGTACCCATTGCGCGGCCAGGTGCGCGGCAGTAGCCACCGGATCATTGCTGGTGCCGTACCGGGCATAGGCGTAATTTACGGTGATGATACCAGTAGTATTTGTTTTTTGCAGCAGGCTGTAATAATTGCTTAAACTTAATGACCAGCTATCATTTACATTGCCGCTCCAATAACCGCTATCGTTATCAACTGTACCATCAGGTTTCAGAAGATGATCGGGTACATCGGTCGGCTTACCGTACGCAGCTAAATCCCAGAAATACACATCAGATAAACTCCCTCCCGGTGCCCGGATGATATTTGGCGACAGGTTAGTAATATTGGTCACTGTACCCGCATCAGTGTATTGCCCGGTAAAAGGGTTAATGTTATTACCAAACATGTATTTGGATACTTTTGATACTACCTGGCTAAAATCGGCCGTTACGGTAATGGATGTGCTGGCCGTTGGTTTGGCTGCATCAACAGTTGCCGGTTTGCTGAAAGTCTTCCCCTGCCAGTCGTCAAGAAAAAAGCCCTGGGTTGCCGCTACCGAAGGATCAGTTGGTGCCGTGATAGGGCCTGTAGCGCCGCCATTACCAGGGTCAACGACAACAGATGTTGGGTCGGGGGCGGGTTTACTGCCTTTTTTGCATGCCCCCGTGATCAGGAGGACAAGCGGCAGTACTACTATGAATGTTTTAAATAATTTCATTTCAATGTTTTTATCCGATTAATAATTTCAATACACGCACGGCTGTTGTGGTAGGGGCATTTCCACAGCCCCGCTTTATCCTCGCCGGGCATAATGCTTCCATCGGCTCTGATGCCCCAAAACCATTCGCCATTTTGTTTGTCCAGTATTTTATCCTTTACAAAAGCCCAATTATCAAGGGCCAGTTGAAGGTATTTATCATTGACGCTTACCTGCCAGGCATTGTAAAAACCAACCATGGCTTCGGCCTGCACCCACCAATGTTTCTCCTTAATGAGATGATCATCTGCCGGTTCATATTCATACCACAAGCCACCATCGATATCTAAACCTTGAATAGTTGCTTCTGCTATCGCGATACAAACGCCATTGATCTTTGTGATCATTTCCTGATTGCCAATAGTTTCGGCAGCTTCCAGCAGGAGCCAGGTAGCCTCAATATCGTGCCCGTATGATACCGTGTTTGACCTGCGGTTCCAGTCCTCGTCAAAAAACAGTACGAGGTGACCGGCTTCGGCATCAATAAAATGATCAAAGAAATTATTGATCAAAGTTTCTATTTGTTGTTTAAGCTCTTCATCAGGCCAGATGCGGTACAGGTTGGTATAAGCTTCCAGTACATGCAGGTGGGTATTCATGGTCTTTTTTTCGTTGGCATCCTTGGCGCTCAGCCGCAGATCGCCGAGGGGTTGCCAGTCGCGCGTGAAAGCTTCGAGATATCCTGTGTTACCCTGATCGTAACTTTTATCAACCAAGAGGCGATACAGGCCGATGGCTTCCTCTTTCACTCTTTCCAGTTTTGAGGCCATATAATATTCACTCAATGCGTAAATGGTAAAAGCATTGGCATACACCTGCTTTTTGGTGTCAAGCTTATCGCCCTTATAACTAACCGACCAATACACGCCGCCAAACTCTTCGTCAACAAAACAAACCTTGATATAATCATAAGCCCGGGTTGCTGCGTGCAAATAAGCTTTATCAGGATTTTGATTATAAGCAGCCGAAAAACTCCACAGGATCCGTGCATTTAACACCGAACCTTTTGCGGCATCAGGAGTAACCTGGTTCCCGTTATCTATCTTACCCCAAAAACCGCCGTTCACTTCATCAACTGTGTGGTTGAGCCAATAGTTGAGAATGCTTTTCAACTCTGCTGTTAATTCGTTACTGAATGTAGCGAGTTGCTCTCTTGATACAGGGTTTGATGATTGAAGCTTGTTATTTGTCATAGTTTACAGGCACACCTCCTCCACATTTCCTTTTAAGATAAGTGGCACGCAGGTTTTAACCCGCTACTATTGGTGTATGGTTTTAAGATTGTTTAGTAAATAGTAATGAATTAGCGGTGAATGTGTTTGTCGCGTGAAAAAACACACCCCTCCACCCCTCTCAAGAGGGGAATCGCACCGCCCCTGCTTTGAAAAGCTTATTTTATAGCCACCTTTTAAACTCCCCTCTTGAGAGGGGGCACGTTAAGTAGCGTGGTTACAGGGTTGTGTTTCATCACGCGCCAAGTAACACACCTCCGCCCCTTTCAAAAGGGGAATTGCACCTACCCCTCTTTGAAAGATGAAGAATATATGCTCAGAGGTTAAGTGTTCAGGCGCTGGCTTCCTGTAACTGGCCTAAACCTTTATTTTTATCAATAATATTATACACTACCTGCACCGATGAAGCCGAACGCAAACCATCTTCCGGTGTGTTCATAGCATAATCAATCAGTTTATCAATGGTGGTGGTAGCCACATGCATGCGGGTATCTGAAGATGCGTAGTAAACATACACAGTACCATCCTCGTCGGCTATCCAGCCGTTGCAGAATACTACGTTTGATACATCGCCTATCCGCTCCTCGCCTACCGGGGCCAAAAAGTAGCCGGCCGGCTGATACAGCACTTTGGTAAGATCATTTGTATCCGTCATGAACATGTACAACACATAGCGTAAACCTGCAGCTGTATTGCGCACACCATGCGCAAGGTGCAGCCAGCCTTTCCCCGTTTTAATTGGTGCCGGGCCCTGGCCGTTTTTGGCTTCGTAAACGGTATGGTAATTTTTATTGTGGATGATGGTTTCCTGATCAACCACAGCATTCTCCATGGTATCGCACAAGCCAAAACCTATACCACCGCCGGTACCTGCGCTGATAAAACCATCCTGCGGACGCGTATACAATGCATACTTACCATCAACAAATTCGGGGTGTAATACTACGTTACGCTGCTGGGGCGAATTGGTTTTCAGGTCGGGCAGGCGCTCCCATTGCACCAGGTCTTTTGTACGCGCAATACCACAAGCCGCTATCGCCATCGACTGATCATGCGACGGCGCTTCCGGATCGCGGCGTTCAGTGCAGAACAAACCGTAGATCCAGCCATCCTCATGTTGCGTAAGGCGCATATCATACACATTGGTATCTGGCTCATCGGTTTGAGGCAATTCAATCGGGTAATCCCAGAATCTAAAACCATTGATACCGTCAGCACTCTCGGCTACCGCAAAAAATGATTTACGATCGGCCCCTTCAACGCGTGCTACCATGAGGTATTTGCCATTAAATTTTATGGCTCCGGCGTTAAAAACAGCATTGATACCAAAGCGCTCCATCAAGTGAGGATTGGTTTTGGCGTCAAGATCATACCGCCACTCAAGCGGGGTATGGGCTGCTGTAAGCACAGGGTATTTAAACCGGCTAAAAATACCGTTGCCTGTTTCCTCAACCTCGTTTTCCCGGTTAATTAATTGCGCTTGTTCGGCCTGTAACTGAATGAGCCTTTGGTTAAATTCCTGCGTCATATATATCTTTTATCAATAATCTTTTAGTTTGTCCCACCAGGTTTTCTTCAGTATAGTAATCGTGACCACCAGTATGGCGATGGTAACTATCAGGGATGTTTTTTGTGCCAGTATCAGGTACATGGGCAATATTGTAAGGCTGCATTGCGTAATAGTGCCTATAACCACATTGAACATGTTTAGCTTAAAGTTTTTGTTGGGCACAAATGAAGGATCGCTCTCCATTACAATTGCCTTAACGGGCCCCCAAACACCCCATGGTCTCACCGTTGTGTAAAACGATTTCAACACGCTCAGATCTGTTGGCGCTGTAGCGTAAGAGCCGATAACCGAGCCCGCCAGCGAAATAGCAAACAACACCGGGAACCAGTACAACAACTCAACCGACGGTATAATAAGGGAGAAGATCATCGCCGATAAGATCCCCGAAAGCATCCCGTAAAAAAAGCCGTTGGCATTAAAGCGCCACCAATGCCATTTAAGTACGTTACTGGCTATATAACCGCCATAAAGTGCCGATACTATCCATTGCAGCACACTATTCACATCTTTTACAAAAAAACCCAATATCACGCCCACTGCTACCACAAAAACGCCTACCAGGTAATTGGCAGTAATGATTTTTTTGGTTGATGCCTTTGGGTTAATGTATTTAAGATAGATATCATTCACAATGTATGCCTGCGCCGCGTTCATAGTGCCGCTGAAGGTGCTCATGAAAGCCCCAAGTAAACCGGCTAACAGCAAACCCACTAAACCAACCGGCAAAAAGTTATTGATAACAGCCGGCAAAATGCGTTCAAAGTCGATAACACCTTTGGCATCTTTCAAATCCATTTGGTGATAAAAAAGAACGCCGAGTATGGTTAAACTTATAATAAGCGCATAGCGGATAGGCAGCAAGATGATATTTACAAAGCCGCTCATTTTGCTGGCCTCTTCGGGCGAGCGGGTGGAGAGGATTTTTTGCATATCATAATTAGGTGCCGGCCCGGCTACCGCCGAAAAGAAACCTTTAAAGGTCATCATCATAAAAAATAAACCGAACAGCGAATAACCATCTGCTTTGATCTTGCTGTTTACCTCGTTGATGATCCCCGTCCAGCTCAAACCGAGGTTTTTACCAAAAAATGGGCTATACCAGCCGTCAGGTACATTGAGGTGGCTTCCATGCAATTTCCCGGCAGCAATAAAGCTGATCCATACGCAGGCCACCGTCATAATGCCGTATTTGATCATATCGCCCAGCACAATACTGTGCATACCGCCTATAATAGAGTAAAACATGGCGAACAGCGTAAATATGATCCCGTACACATGCGGCACATACTGAGGCGCTACACTAAATGGTACGTAAGCCTTAACCAAATCCCAGGGGATAAATATTTCAATGAACTTACCTAAACCTATAAACCCGTACGCTAAAAAACCGAAACAGCTCAACAGCGCGAAAGCGATAACCACCACATTTGAGCCTGTTACCCCCGGCCCGGTTTTGCCAAAACGGGTTGCCAGCCACTCGGCACCGGTAGCCGCGTTTGACCGGCGCAGCCAGCGCGACAAGTACATCATTAAAAACACCTGGTTAAATACCGGCCAAAGCCATGGGATCCAGATGCTTTTCATGCCATAAACAAAGCACAGGCTTACCATCCACATGGTGCCGCTGATGTCGAACATATCGGAGGCATCGCTTAAACCCAGCTTATACCAGGGTAAAGATTTGCCGCCCAGCATATAGCTTTCCTTGTTTTCGCGGGCCTTTTTACGGTACCATAAACCAATAAAAATGGTGCTCAGCAGGTATAAAACTATAATGGCAACATCAAGTAAGTGTAACTTCATCTTGTCTGAATCAGAATTTATAGAATTTTTGAATTAACAGAATTAAAATCTTCCAGTACATAAAAGCTGATAGGGATGTGCTTAAGCATTCTGAAAATTCTTAAATTTTGAAAATCCTGATCCTAATTGGCATTACCCAAAAATGAATTTATTATCTGCAATTTTATAATACTTTTTTAACCTTCTATTTAACTTTATATACAGGTTAACATATTTTAACTGCCAGCACAGTTAAATAAATACACGGTTTCCGGTATAGGTTTCTCTAAACTCCTTGGGGATACACATCTTTTTACGCTTAAAGATCCTGTTGAAATTGGAAATATTATTAAACCCGCATTTGTAAGCAATCTCAGCCACAGTAGTCGTTGAATCGATAAGCATTCTGGATGCATGCCCAAGCCTGATCTCATTTAAACTATCAATAAAGGTTTTACCTGTACGCTTTTTAATAAACCTGCTAAATGAAGCTTCGGGCATATTAGCAATTTTAGCTACTTCGGCAAGGGTAATTTGCTTATTATAGTTAACATTCATATGCTCAAACACTTTCTCAATACGGCGGCTGTTGTAATAAAACTTCTCGTTGGTAAAGCTCGGATCCGACAACATTTTCATATTACGGGAAATCGACAGATCATGAAGGATGGATAAAAGCTCCAGCACTGAGTCAAAACCACTTTTTTTGTCCAGCATCGTTATCCTGTCCTTAAGCGCATAAATTGTTTCCGGCGAAAAGGAAATCCCTCTTTGCGAACGCTCCAGCATACTCTTCACAAAACTTAACTGATTGCGTTTCAGAAATTTCTCATCAAACAAATCCTTATGAAACTGAATAGTAACCTCGGTTATATCTTCGCTCTGGCATTGGTGCGTAAACCAGGCGTGATATAAATTAGGACCAACCAGCGCCAGCTCCACTTCTTCAATAACCTCAATGTGGCCACCCACCACCCTTTTGGCCCCCTTGGCATTGATAATTAAATTGAGCTCATACTCGTCATGATAATGAAGCGGAAAGTCAAATTTCTTTTTTACCCTCGAAAAAATAGTAAAACAATCACTTGGCGTTAGCGGAGTTATCTCTCGCATTACATTACTTGTCATCATAAAATCCCACTAATAAAGTTTGCTAATTGATGATACTAATTTAACATTTTTATATCAACAAAATAACGTTTACACAATTTATTATTAATTTTTTGTTACCCCATCGCTCATTATCGCCTTCACGGCAACATCATCAATTAAAAATGTGCCTGTAGCGTTACCCATTGCCAAAAGCAATTTAAAGCGCACCGCGCCGGCAGGTATCAAGACCTCCTTTGAAGCCAACTCCCAGGGATGATCGCCGGTTAGTGTAACTATGTTCACCCCGTCGCCAGTCTTTTTATCCGCTTTATCCAGAAACTCAACGCTGAAAACTGCGCCGTTCCAGTCGTCTTTCCCTTTTACCACATTGATAATTTTAAGCCATGCGCTAAATTCAAGCTTGCCTGCTTTTTTCGGTATAGTAACCAACTGATCGATACCAAGCCAGTTTGCAGCATTAGTTGAAATGATAGCACAACTACTTTTGCCGGTTTTCACATCCCATGGGGTAAGCTTAACCCCACCATCATTCCAGCCGTACATTTCATCTTCAAAACCACCGTTGGTTACCAGGTTCTTTTGAGTCTGTACCTTGTCTGCCAGCAGCAATAGTACCACACCGGTTATTAAGCTATAAATTTTCATGCTGTTAAATTTTAAAGTCAGAGTCGCCGCCGTGCGAATGACGGCGACCCGATAAAATTTAGATAAATCCGAGATCGTCAACATAGAAGGTGGCTGGTGCCCCAACTCCTAAAGTTTGAAAAGTAATTTCAGATATCGTTGTCGGATTGCCCAAACTGCTTAACGGAATGGTAAAATCCGTGTAGGCACCAGGTACAATAGTGAGTGGAACGGCTTTGTCATACCCACCATTTACCACAAGCTGTACCCTATCGCCGGTTTTAAAGTTTGTACCTCCGTAAATAGATACTTTTATTGATGTTAAACCCGATGAAGCCACGTTTAGGGTAGCGCCTCCATAACCTAACTGCAATGCACCGTAACCGTTATCAACATTAACCGCTATAGCGTGAGTACCACGTTTTACATGAGCTGTGCTGGCATAATCGCGGGTACTGCCATAACCATCATATCCGCCACCGTTACCGCCCCAGTACAGCGTAAGGTCATCGCCATAAATTAAATATTTGAAACCGAACGAAGCGGCAGACTTGGTTGTACCACCTGCTGTTGTAACATATACATAAGCCTGAACAATGCCGGCTGGTACTTTTACCTTTATTTCGGTTGTTGTTGGCGTACCTACAATTTCAGCCGGGGTATCATCAAACTTAACACTAACAATATCGCTAAATACGCTGCCTGTTATGGTAACAATATCGCCCGCTCCTGCTGCAAGCGGCGCAAACGAAGTGATTACCGGCGGCGGTTGTGCTATGCTGAAGTCATAATCAACCTTGCCCTGCGTGGTAACTACCGTAAGTTTATTTGACTGGCTTGACCCAAAAGGCACATTTGAGCCTATGGTAACAATGATGGTTTTATCACTTACCAAAGCAGGGTTAAAATAAACCTCGGTACCGTTAAAGTAAACATGGGTTGTATTCAGCAGGTTTTCGCCGATGATGGCATACTGTGTGTTTAAACGCCCCTGGGTCACTGTCGAATCGAACTTAACCAGCTTAATATCATCATACACATTAGATGAATCGAGGTTTACCGGGTGCGATACATCTTTAATAGTATCTGTTTTACTCACATACCTTACCCTGGTTATTTTAGGAGCGCCGGTGCCACCGGTACCCCTGTCATTATATTTACGGCACGAGGCCATACCAAACACCATCAAAACCGATAGCATCCAGTAAAATGATTTGGATTGTTGAAATATCTTTTTCATGGTTTGATTATTTAAATACATAAGGTACCGGCGCGTCTTTTAACTTAGGGTTTGATGCCACTTCGGTAGCTGGGTACGGTAGCCTGAAATTGGCATCGCTAACAATTGAATTATATTCGTTACCATAACGCTGCGGCGGCGTGCTGTTATCAGAAGTTCCCCTGTCCTGGTTTTTGATAATGCTAACGGCTATCGGGTGGGTGGTTACATTATAGCCATCCAATCGGCCCAGGTCAAACCAGAAATCATTTTCAAAAGCAAATTCGCGCCTTCTTTCATCCAGTATATCGTCGCGGTAAAGTTCTTTTGGTGTATTAGCCGGTGCTCCTGCCAGTTTAAGCGCTGGGTTTGCCAGGTAGTATCCACGTTTAATAGTGGTTAGGTTACCTAAACCTGCCCTGTTCCTGATCTTGTTGATAGCAGCCAAAGCTTCCGGATCACTGCTGGTTTTAGCACCTGCCATGATGGCTTCGGCTTTGATCAGGAAAACTTCGGCGTAACGCATCATGTAGGTATTGTTCGCGGCAGATTGTGCTGCACCCAAACCTCCGTTATCAGCAGGGGTACCAACCACATATTTTTTTACTTGTGCATGCGTGCCTTGCGAGTTGGCATTATCGGGCAGCGTGTAACCGCCTGCCGCCTGGTTTATTTCGGGATAATGATCACCCGGAAGCATAATGGTAGCTTTCCGGCGTAAATCGCCCGATTCATACATATCCTGCAGGTCGAAAGTTGGTGCAAGCACGCCATAGCCATCTCCCGTACCGGTTATTACTGAATTATAAGCGAAGGAAGCCTGCTGCGGGTTACCTTTTCCATAACCACCTGTGGCCGACCATTGTAATTGAATAATTGACTCCTCGTTATTGTTATTAGCTGTCAGGTATAAATCGGCAAAGGTTTTACCGGCTACATCAACACCATATAATTTAAACTCGCCACTGCTGATTACCTTGTTGGCTTCGGCCAGTGAGTTTTGATAATCCTGCATATACAGGTAAACTTTGGCAAGTAATGCTGATGCCGATCCGCTTGAAACACGGCCTGATGATTTACCACTGCGTGGTCCCATTTTAGCGAGGTTATCCTCAGCAAATTTCAAATCGTTAACAATAAATTTGTATACATCGGGAATAGGATTGGTGTTGATCTGGTAGTTTGACACATAATCCAAACTATTCTCAATTATTGGCACCGGCCCCCAGGTACGCACCAAATGGAAATAAGCTAACGCGCGGAATAGGTGAGCTTCGCCAAGGGCATTGTTTATCACAGCCTTATCAACTCCTGAACCCACTTTTACAGGCAGGTTATTGATTAAAGCATTGGCCTGGGCCACTACAATGTACAACGAGTTCCATGCGCCACCTAACTCAAAGTTAGCGTCGGTTACCGAAAAATTCTCAAAGTTCACTACATCAGATGAGTAGGTACGGCCATTGCCGCCCATCAGCTCGGTTATTGACCAGCCGGCTTTACCGCACCAGCCAAACCATACCGCACTGTACAAATCATTTGTACTGGCAACCACCTGGTCGTTAGTTTTATAGTAATTATCCAAAGTGATGGCACTTTGGGGCGGACGATTAAAGAAGTCCTTTTTACAGCTGCTTGCTGTAACACCTGTTACAACCGTTAGCCCTAATAAATATTTTATATATCTTTTCATATCAGGTATATCCAAAAATTAAAATTCAGCGTTAACTCCAAATGTGATGGTACGTGGTGAAGGATACCTGCCGATATCAACTCCATTTAAAAACGCATCCTGATTTATTGACCCAATTTCCGGATCGAGGCCCTTATATGGTGTAAACACATACAGGTTTTGCCCGCTTACATAAACCTTAAGGCGATTAAGCTTGATGTGCCTGATCCACGATAATGGCAGGTTGTAACCAAGACTAACATTTTGCACCCGTAGGAATGATCCGCTTTCGATGAACCTATCGGAGTTTTTCAGGTTAGGGTTATCGCCGCCGCGCGGGGCCGGGATATTTGAATTAGGATTTTGAGGTGTCCAGAAATTACCTACGGAAGCAAGCTGGTTTTGATAAAGGCCGGATAAGCCGCTGATAGAATAGTTAAGCACATTGAAGATCTTAGCACCATATGATCCGTTAAGGAAGAACGAAAGATCAAATGATTTATAGCTAAACGAGTTGGTAATACCGTAAGTAAACTTAGGGTTACCACTACCTAAACTGGTCTGATCCGATTCGTCAATTTTGCCGTCATGGTTTAAATCCTTGTATTGAATATCGCCCAGCCAGGTGCCTGCTGAGTTATTAGCCACTGCACGGCCAAACTGAATTGGTGCATTGCGCAGCTGATCGGCAGTTTTGAAAATACCCTGAACTTCATAGCCGTAAAACTCACCCACAGGTCCGCCCGCAACAGTACGTGTAACCGGTAACGACAGGAAGCTTACGCCAACACTCCTGTTGATGAAGGGCACACCATTGGCAAGTGATACAACTTTGTTTTTATACTTTGAGAAGATCAGCGTAGTGTTCCACCTGAAGTTGGTTGTAGCTATGTTTCTTGAATTGATGGTGAACTCAATACCGCGATTATACAATTTACCACCGTTAACATAAGGCGGCGCAATTACACCTGTACCTGAATACTCAGCACTTTGACCTAACAGGAATGCCGGTAACGATGCCTGGAACAGGAAGTTTTTTGATGTTTTATCAAAGTAATCAACGCTGGCATCAATCCTGCCGAACAAAGAGAAATCGATACCGATATCGGTTTGGATAGCTGTTTCCCAGGTAAGGTTAGGGTTTGCCACTTTATCAATGGTAAAGCCGGTACCCAAACCTGTAGTTAATGAATTTAAAGCCGAGCCATACAAATAGTTAGGCACTGCCTGGTTACCAACCTGGCCATAGCCTACTCTTAGCTTCACGTTATCTGCAATCTTTTTAATTCCAGCCAGGAAAGGCTCTTCAGATAAACGCCATGACACCGCAAACGATGGGAAATACCCCACCTGGTGGCCTTCGGCAAATTTTGATGATTTATCACGGCGAATGGTAGCGGTGATGCTATACCTGTTATTGTAAGTATAGATAGCACGGGCAAATTGCGACTCAAGCGCCTGGCCGTCTTTATACTCGCCGTTAGTAGCGGTTTTAGCATCGCCAAGGTTCAGCGTTTTAAGGTCATTGCCTAAAAAATTCTGAACACCGGCATCAACACCGCCCCAGGTCGATTCGTTAACCTCATAGCCTAATAAACCTACTACATTATGTTTTTTACCAAAAGTGTGGTTATAGTTCAAATACTCCTGCCAGCCCCAGTAAACAGTATTGGCAATATATTCGTTAAGTTTTGCGGTTGGGTTAACAAATAGCGGCCCGTAATTATACGACGGCTGGAAAACCTTAGCATTCGACCAGTTGAAATCGCCGTTCAACTGGCTTCTTAATGACAGATCTCGAGTAAATTTCATTTCGGCATACACGCCGCCGTTAAAATTGCTGCGTATTAGGTTATTGTAGATACTTAAAGCCTGGGCCACCGGGTTAATTTGTCCGCCCTGTTGATTAGCCTGCGGCAGCGGACCAGAAAATGAGCCATCCGCATTACGTACCGACTGATCGGGAGCACTTAACAAAGCACCGTAAATAACACCATTATTATCACCAATCGATACATTTTGGTTGGTACGACTACCGGATATGGTGGTACCTACCTTCAACCAATCCTTCACCTGCGAGTTGATATTGGTGCGGATGGTATAACGGGTAAAGTCGTTGCCCAAAATAGTACCCAATTGCCTTAAATAACCGCCAGAGATATAATAATCTGTACCTTCTTTACCACCTGAAATGGACACCTGGTGACTTTGCATCGGCGCGTTCCGGAAAATTTCATGCTGCCAGTTAGTTCCGTTACCCAATAGGTTCGGATCGGCAAACTCACCGCGTTTTTGAACACCAATTACATCGGCAAGGGCATTTTGCAATGCGGCGTATTGCTGCAGGTTCATCATTTTTAAAAACTTACCCTGTTCCTGGTAACCGAAATAACCATCATAACCCACGCGCGCACTACCGTTTTTACCGCGCTTGGTAGTAATAATGATTACACCGTTTGATGCCCGGCTACCATAAATTGCCGTTGCCGATGCATCTTTCAGCACATCGATAGATTCGATATCGCTCGGATTGATCAACGCCAGTGGACTCACTGCATTCTCATCATTGTTAGAAGTTAACTGCGGAGAGCGGCCACTGGTTGATTTGTTGGTTGCATCCCCCGAAACAGGAACACCGTCAATTACATACAAGGGCTCATTTGATAAACTCAACGAGGTAACACCACGCACCCTAACCGAGGTTGAACTACCCGGAGCGCCCGAGTTTTGAGTTATGGTTAAACCCGCAGCTTTACCCTGCAGCAATTGATCAATACTTGGCTGTGGAATGTTTGCTATATCTGCAGCCTTTACTGATGATATAGCACCGTTAACATCCTGCCGCCTTTGTGAGCCGTAGCCGATAGCTACCACATTAACATCAGTAAGCGCAGTGGTTGTTGATTTAAGGGTAATTGCCAATGTTGTTTTGCTCCCTATCGCTACTTCTTGTTTTTCGGTACCGATGAAAGTAAAAACAAGAATTTTGGCATTGGCCGGTAAAGTAAGGCGAAATTTACCGTCAACATCGGTAATCACCGTCGTTTTACTATCCTTAACAGCAACTGTAACGCCCGGCAGGGTGACGCCCTTTTCGTCTGAAACTGTTCCCTGCACCACCGTTCCCTGGTTTTGCGCCATCCCCCGGATGCACATCAACAGAAAGGAGAACAGCAATGCTATTCGTAGAATTTTTCCCATAATTGATTGTTAGTTAATATTGATTTATTTAGATTTTAAGTTCTTAATGATACAGACTGGATAATACCGCTCCTTCCCTTGCCTGATGCCCGATCTCTCTGAAAATAGATTATCTATCCCCGTAATGGCCCCCGTTTCATCAATTAACATTGACGGATCATCCTGTTAATAAATTGGTTTGTTACTTATTAGGTTTATATCAACCCTTGCCTCAGCAAATGATTGTGGTTAATATTGATTATAACGATGGTAAAATTATATGCAACAAACAGCCCGGTTGTGGATAAATAGGGGTACAAATGTCAACCATATTTAAAATCCTAATTATCAATAACTTAATATAAAAAATTGCCATAAAAATGCTACAATAGTTACAAATGTGCACCCATTGATATGGTTTATAATGACATTTTGGTGCGATAATAGTATCACCAGGAGCGGTTTATTGGGAGATAAAAAGAAGATAATTTTGAAATAGGAGAGATTCCGCTATTTCTGCCACTGGTCGAAGTTTAGCGATAGCGTAACTTCGTCCTAAAATGTGTTAAGCTTTCAGCTTAACTACAATGAAAATTTGATCTTACTTATTTTCCACAAACGAGCATTGCAGCCGTCGCAAGCAGGATGCTTGCCTTATTTTAGGACGAAGTTACGTTATCGCTAAACCCGCGGCAGCAAAACCCATTAATCCAGAAAACCCATTCAATCCCGGTTCAGAAAAAATCAGCGCAATCAGCGTAATCCAGAAAAATCAACGGTCAATCCTGGCTCATAGCTTCCTGATACTTGGATGGAATGCTGTTAAACTCGGCTTTAAAGGTGCGTACAAAGTATTTCTGGCTCTTGAAGCCAACCTTGTGGCAAATTTGAGATATGGTAAGATGTCCGGTTTCAAGCAATTGTGCAGCGCGTTTTAAACGCATGGAACGCACAAGCTCATTGGGGGTTTTACCCGTCATTTGCAGGATCTTTTTGTAGAGTGTATAGCGGCTTACAAACATATCGCTGCTTAATTCTTCAACAGAAAAATTAGGGTTGGAGATATTGGCATCTATCAGTAGCAGTACTTTTTTAATAAACAATTCTTCCGGCGAATCTACCTGCAGTTCAGTTGGTGTAACATCTACCTGTTTCTGGTAGGTTTTGCGCATTTTTTCCTGCTGGTTAAGGATGTTTTTTATTTTAGAATGCAGGATCTCGAAGTTAAACGGCTTGGTCATATAATCGGCGGCACCGGTTTCCAAGCCTTTGATCTGCTGCTCCTCCCCTGTTTGGGCAGTGAGCAATATCACCGGAATATGTGATGTACGCGAATCGCCCTTGATCTTGCGGCACAGATCAATGCCATTCATTTCGGGCATGCTGATATCACTTACTACCAGGTTAGGGTGCTGGGCCAATGCCCTCTGCCAGCCTTTTTTACCATTTTCGGCCTCGATAATGTTAAAGGCATCTTTTAAATTATCCTTAATGTAAAACCTGAAATCCCCGTTGTCTTCTACCAGTAACACTGTTGGCTTTTTAGCATCACGGGTTTCTTTTGGTTGAGCAGGCTTTGCCAAATCCCCCTCGGCCATAAACTCCATACTATGCTGCAGGTGATGCTCAGTATCCGTAAACAACGTTTCATCAACTTTTTGTAATGGTAATATCACCGTAAAGCAACTGCCCTGGTTATGTTCACTCTCTACAAAAATTTCACCCTCATGCAGCTTTACAAACTCTTTGGTAATGGCAAGCCCGATCCCGCTGCCCTGGTTTAACATAGAACCCGGAATATCATGCTGAAAGAAAGGATCAAAGATCCGCTCTCTTTTTTCTTCAGGGATTCCGATACCTGTGTCCATCACCCGGATCTCCAGCAGATATTTATCCTCCTCCTGGTTGGGTTTCAGGCTAAGCAGTACACTTACCTGCCCACCCTCATGCGTAAACTTGTAAGCGTTTGACAGCAGGTTAAACAGGATACGCTCAATTTTGTCATGATCAAAACTGGTAACAAACTCATCAACATCGGTATCAAAAACAAATTTGATATGTTTTTGATCGGCAATATCGGTGAACGACCACGACAGTTCTTTAATAAAGCTGATGATATTTCCTGATCGCCTATACAGCTTAAGCTCCTGATATTCCATTTTCCTGAAATCCATTAGCTGGTTAACCAAATTAAGGAGGCGTTTGGCATTACGGGTGATCATTGTTAGCTGGCGACGGGTTTCGGGCTCGCTCACCTGTTTCAGGATCTTATCAACCGGGGCCATGATCAGCGATAGCGGCGTACGAAATTCATGACTTACGTTGGTAAAAAATTTAATCTTCATCAGGTCAAGTTCATGCATACGCTGGGCCTCTTCGCGCTCCTTTTCAATAGAGAATTGCGCCTTTAGCTTTTTGATGCCCCGTTGCCTGAAATAAAACAGTACGCCTATAAACAGCAATGCGTAAACTATATAAGCCCAGGTAGTTTTCCAAAATGGAGGCAGGATCCTGATATGCAGCGATATTTCCTTTCCGTTCCAAAACTCGTTATTGGTTGCTCTCACTTTAAAAGTGTAATCGCCGGGCTCAAGGTTATAAGTGGCTTTACGAAGCTTGTTATCAACCGAAATCCAGCCATCGTAAAAGCCCTCCATAGCATATTGTAGCTTAACCTTATCCGGGTTAAAGAAAGTAAGTGCCGCAAATTCAATCGAAAACACGTTCTGATCGTAGTTAAGCACTATTTCTTTAAGCTGAGAAATAGATTCGGGTAATATTATCCGGCCATTAACCTTTTCGCCAACGCCCAAACTTTTGTCAAACAATTGAAAATCGGTAAATAATAACGTTGAGCTGCTTTTATCAAAATGCAGGGCTGATGGTTTAAAAACATTAAATCCGTTCCCTCCGCCAAAAATCAACTCCCCTTCGCCGGTCTTGCCTGACGAGTTTTCGGCAAACTCGCGCCCCTGCAATCCATCGGCTTCATTATAGTTTATAAAATGAAATTGGAGTTGTGGCTTACTCCTGTCAACAATAATATTTGACAGCCCGTTGGGTGTACTTACCCAAATGTTATGGTTTTCATCTTCCCTGATATCTATAGTTGTATTATCAGGCAGGCCATCCTGTTTGGTAAGCGCCGTAAACTTTTTTGTGGCCGGGTTGAAAATATTGAGGCCCTCGCGAGTACTGATCCATATCAGCCCCTTACTGTCCTCCAAAATATTATTGGTATTATTGTTTATGAGGCTATTCGCATCTTTATCATCATGCAGGTAATGAGTAAACTTATTCTCTTTTTGATCAAGCTTATCAACCCCATAGGCGGTTATTACCCAAATATTTTTTTGCCGGTCTTCAAGCAGGGCACTTACATAGTTTGAATGGATGGTGTTTTGGGTAATATCGCCATCAAATTTATAACTCTTTATCACCTGCCGGTTCCGGTTAAGCTTATTCAGCCCTGCCGACAGCGTACCTACCCAAAGATTCTGGTCGCTATCTTCCATGATAGAGCAGATCCTGTTTTCAGAAATACTCTTGGCCTCTCCATCAATATGTTTGTAGTGTTTAAAAGTTTTACCGTCATAACAATCAAGCCCCCCATAATAGGTGCCTATCCATAGTTTTTGTTCATGATCAACATACAGGCAAACTATAACATTGTTGGTTAAGCTATTATTATCACCGGCATTATGCAGGTATTGTTTAAAACTGCCGGTTTTACGGTTCCAGTAAATGAGGCCTCCGCCATTGGTACCAATCCATATATTGCCCAGCTTGTCTTCGGCAAAATTATTTACGTCGCTAAAGGGTAAGCTGTTAACATCACTGAGATGGTGGGTGTAACCTGCAAATTTGATGATACTTGGATGGTAATAACTTAAGCCTCTTTTATAAGTGCCGCACCACATAATACCCGAATAATCACGATACATGCAGGTTACGCAGTTTTGCCCTATCGTTTTATTGTCATCCTCGCGATTAAGCATATAACTTAAACTAAAAGTATGCTTGTTAAGCAAGTTTATACCGCCATGGTCCGTTGCTATCCATATCCTGTTTTGATCATCTTGTGCCAGGTCTGATACAACATCTGTATTAAGGCCTGTACCGGCCGCACCTTTACCAATATGCTTAAAAATGCCCTTTTCCATATTGAGGTAAAACACCCCGGATGAATAGCTCGGCACAAAAACCCATATATCATCCTGCCTGTCGATATATATTTTGTACGATGAGCTGAGGCCGGGCGGCAAACCACCAAGTGCCCTGCGATAATTAACTTTGTAGGTAACCGGATCCAGCCTTTCCAAAACACCGGTGTTGGATACCAGCCAAATACCCTTCTTTGAATCTACCGAAAGATCGGTAACCATATTAGTAAAGATAGAACTGCTGTCAGCATCCTTATGCGCTAAATTGGTAAGCAGTTTTGTTTTGGGATCGTATTTGTAAACACCCTGATTTTTGTTGTGGTGCAAAAACCAAAAATTGCCGAACCTGTCGTTTTTAATAGCAGCGATGTAAGGGTCATAAAGTTTTATCTTGTACAGGAAATCTTTGTAGTTACGGGTAAATTTCTCGGTAGCAGGATCATAAATATTAAAGCCCGTGCGGGTTTCGATCCAGAGCTTATTTTCCGGGCCGGGTGTTATGCTAACAATGTAATCGTCATCTAAAGTGGTGGTATCATTACCGGCATGTTTAAAGGTTTTGATCTTATACCCATCATACTTGTTAAGCCCCGATAAGGTGCCAAACCACATAAAACCTTTATCATCCTTATAAACGCAGTTAACCTGATTATGCGATAACCCGTTATTAATATCAAGCCTTGAAAACTGAAATGGATTTGATTGCGCACTCAGCAATGCCGGGAAATACAGCATAAAAAGGCAACATATCAAAATTTTACACTTCATTAACGATATTTTAAGGGCTGCGTTACGCTATATAAATTTTAACTTTTAGGTTTGCAGGCAAATAAGTTTAAACATTTAACCCAAATGGTCAAAAGGATTTAATTAGCTGTAATTTAATCTGCCATTAACACTGTATTTGATAATTTGCCCGCTTAAAACCGGTGCGGTTTTTGGCCGGGGTTTTGCTATAGCATTTATAATTGGTTTATTATCAAATGTACTTTTTATACAGAGGTAAGATATAATACTTTCTTTACATTATTTGGTTTTAAATTAACAAAAACATTTAAAATTATTGTTACAAACAACAAAATAACACATTGATATATAATACTTTTATTTCATTTTGGCAATCAGCAACACTGTTTTTAAAACGATTTAAAAAGTATTTCAATGAAATAAACGGAGCCTGGCAAACAAACTCCGGCAGGTTTTGTAGAAGTAACCGTATATTAATACAAGTACCTATTGAATGGACAATACGCAAAGCATAACAAAGCACCCAAAAAGATTAGCAAGGTTTAAACAAAGCCTGAGCGACTTTTTTTTGACGCTTTATAATATCAACCAGTTTATCCTCCGTTTTTTTAAAGAAGCTTTTGTACCGCCCTTTGAACTCAAGGAAGTTGTACGCCAATGTTATGAGGTTGGAGTACGTTCATTTACACTGATATCGGTTACAGGTTTCATTGTTGGCGTGATATTCACCAAGCAGTCAAGGCCATCATTGTCGCAATTTGGTGCCGAATCATGGCTCCCTTCATTAGTATCTATAGCTATCATGCGCGCGCTTGCGCCATTGGTTACCGCGCTCATAGCCTCAGGAAAGGTGGGCTCAAGTATTGGTGCCGAATTAGGTTCGATGAGGGTAACCGAGCAGATAGATGCCATGGAAGTATCGGGCACAAAACCTTTTAAATACCTGGTGTGCACCCGTGTTTTGGCTACCACCCTTACCATTCCTATTTTGTCGACCTACACGGGCTTTGTGGCTTTGTTTGGCGGTTATTTGAACGTTACCCAAAACGAAGGCACCACCTGGACAACCTTTATACAGGAAGTTTTTGAGCCCTTAACTTTTACCGATTTTGTGGCATCGCTCATCAAATCAATTGTATTTGGTTTTACCATTGGCATTGTTGGTTGTTACCAGGGCTATAACTCAAATAAGGGTACCGAAGGCGTGGGCAAGGCCGCAAACGGAGCGGTAATTACTGCCATGTTCCTGGTATTTATTGAAGAAGTTATTATTGTACAGATAACCGGCTGGTTCCGCTAATTAATTGAGATATGAAAAAGGCAGCAGTACAGGCAGATCATAATAACCCGGTTATCAGCATCAGGGGCCTCAAAAAAGCTTTCCAGGACTATGCGGTGCTTCGCGGTATCGACCTTGATCTTTACCAGGGCGAAAACCTGGTGGTACTTGGTCGTTCGGGTACGGGTAAATCGGTGCTGATCAAGATCATATCAGGCCTGCTCAAACCCGATGAGGGCATGGTAAAAGTATTTGGACAGGATATTGCCCATATAACCGAAGATGAATTGCAGAAGCTGCGTATCAGAATAGGGTTTTCATTTCAGAACAGTGCCTTGTACGATAGTATGACCGTTCGCAAAAACCTGGAGTTTCCGCTGGTACGCAACAAACGTAACCTTACCCGCGGCGAGATCAACACCGCTGTTGAAACTGTACTGGATGCGGTTGGGCTGTCACAAACTATTAATCAGATGCCATCCGAGCTTTCGGGGGGGCAGCGCAAGCGTATTGGCATTGCCCGCACACTGATCCTCAACCCCGAGATCATGTTGTACGATGAGCCAACCGCCGGCCTCGACCCTATTACCTGTATCGAAATCAATGACCTCATTAACGAGGTGCAGCAGCGTTATAACACATCATCCATTATCATAACACATGACCTTACCTGCGCCAAACAAACCGGCGACAGGATTGCTATGCTCTTAGACGGGCAGTTTCAACGTACCGGCACTTTCGATGAGGTATTTAATACCAACGACAGCCGGGTGAAACCATTTTACGACTACAACTTTATTCAATAACAACACTTAGATAAGATATACCATTATCATGGATCCAGCAGAAAACAGAAAATCGATCATAGTAGGCATATTCCTGGCACTTGGCCTTATTTTATTTATCCTGGGGGTATTCACCCTGGGTGGCCAGCAAAAAGCCTTTGTTAAAAACATAAAGCTAAGCGCCATATTTACCGATGTTGCCGGGTTAAAAAAGGGCAACGCCATTTGGTTTTCGGGCGTTAAGGTGGGCACTATCAGTAACATCAAATTCATTGGCCCGTCGGAGGTTCAGGTGTATATGAATGTTGATGAGGCTACCCAACAATATATCCGCCGTAACGCTATGGCCAAAATAGGATCAGATGGTTTGATAGGTAACAAGATCATTGTAATAGAAGGCGGCACCGCGCAGGCACCTGTTATAGAAGACGGTGATGTACTAAAGGCCGAAAAAATGCTTTCCACCGATGACATGCTAAAAACCCTGCAGGATAATAACCAAAACCTGTTAGCCATCACTAATGATTTTAAATCATTAAGCCACAACATATTGCAAGGCAAAGGTACCGTAGGGGCACTACTTGCCGATAGTACCATGGCTATGCAGCTGCGAGGCGCTATGCGCAACCTTCAGGCTACTACACAAAGCGCAGCGTTAATGGCGGTACAGCTTGATCAGTTTAGCCGTAAAATGAACACTAAGGGCGGCCTTGCAGATAAAATGCTTACCGACACAGCTACTTTTGCGCAAATTAAACAGGCCGTAACCCAGCTGCAACAGACGGCTACAAATGCATCAACACTTACCAGCAATCTTACTAAAGCAAGCAATAAGCTTAACAGCACAGATAATGCACTTGGCGTACTATTGAACGATCAGAAAGCGGCAGTACAAACGCAATCGGCCATTAACAATCTGCAGGCAGCATCTATCAAATTAAATGATGACCTTGAAGCTGCACAGCATAACTTCTTGCTTCGCGGGTTTTTCAAAAAACGCGATAAAGCGAAAGCTGATAGTTTGAAGGGCAAACAATAGCCCCCTCAAATCTCCTCATCCCGGGGAGATTTGCAAACTACATTTTTTTTCAAGTCCCTCTCATCCGGAGAGGGATTTAGGGTGAGGCAAAAAAAATGCGTTCCGTATCTCACCCCGGAACGCAATCTCGACAGCATCTCACTGATATCGATCAACTAAATCAGGTAAATCTCACCCTGTATCTTATTATACACGCATATCGTGCCATTGTTTTAAATAATTAAAAATCAGATATTTAAACAAAGTCCAACTTTTTAACATGTTCGATTATGTACATATACCGTCCTCTTTCGGATCAGATAACTTTATTTATGCCCGGTATCTTCAGCAAAACAGCTGATAACAGAAAACTGCCCGTTACGGCCAGCGGAGCAACTATCAATAATTTATAGCCGGGATCTACCGGCCAACCTATGGCAATCATCGAAAGCGAGATCAGTACAAGTGGATGGAAGATGTACACCCCAAATGCAGCACGCGATATACCTTTCAACAGCTTTGATTGCTTAACCCATTTATGTTTGGCAATAATTAACAACGCTGCCATAATAAAAACACCGGTAAACTGCTCCCAGCAAGCATACATTAATGATTGCCAATGCCCTTGCCCGCTCAAAGTTTCAACCGAACTGTGGGTATTTTCTTTTACAAAGAAGATTACAGGAAATACCACCAAAATCATGAAAACTGCCAGCCAGGCAAATAGCCGGCCGGTTTTGAGGGCAAAACCACTAAGCCAGTTATTTCTTGATGCTATTATGCCCATCAAAAACATAACTATATACTGCGAAAAATGCGCCAATTGAAACCCAACAGGTTTAAGTATCCAACCAATCGGGAAAACCATGCGTACTATATATGATGCTAATCCTAATCCGGCAGCAAATACTACAATAGCACCAGCTGATGGTGCTTTCTTTAATGGTTTATTTCGAGGCTTTATCAACGAGCGGATCAATACAAAAAACAAACTGAACAAAAGTAACGCAGCCACAAACCACAATACTCCAAAATCTATCCATCCGTCAAAACCGCTTAAATATTGAAAATAGGTGATATGGTGTCCGTAGGCAAGGCGGTAAACGATGAAACTCAATACCGGCGACAAAACAAATGAGTAAAACAATAATGGAATCCCCAAACGCTTTAACCTGTCAACAATAAAAATCCCCGCCCCTTTCTTTTGTAGTGAAGATTCTGTAAAATACGCCGAAATAAAGAAGAACAACCCCATAAAAAACGACTGATTTACGGCAACAAACAAGGTCATGGGAATAAGTGCACCTTCATGTGTGGTCTTATCTGTAAAATACCAGCCACCCGGTGCGCCGTACGTAATAAAGGCATGATGCAATACCACCAGGATAGTAAGTGCAACTTTCAAATTATCAATATAAAGCAGTTTTGGCGCAGTTGACGGCGCAATATTCTTTTCAACTGGTGGAGTATTTGTTAATTGCATAGGCAGGCTTTTCCGTATTTTCATGAATAAGACAACACAAATCTTTGTACGTTGCAGCCAAGGCGCTTTAATATGTCATGAGATCTTATCTCTCAAGGTGTGAAAAATCAGCTTGCGTTTCACATTTTTTGCACAATTTTCAATTAACTTGTAACATAATGTTTATATATTTGGTTGAATACTAAAAATATACTATTTAAATTGACATCCAGTTGAACACGCAGCTACAAACATCTGCACCCATGGCTCAGAGCAAGTCGGCGGCCGCACGAAACCTGTATAACAGTTACGCTGCAAAGCTTTTGGGTTATATTTTCGGCGTGGTGCAAAATCAATCAGTAGCTGAGCAATACCTCGCAGCAGTTTTTAAAGATGTTCCAAACAAGATAGATGAACTTTCAAAAGCAGATGTGAATGTGCTTTGCCACCTGCAAATAATGGCACGCCAAAAACTGGCTGATTTTCTGAAAACCCCTGATCATGATGCCGACAGAAAAATCACTCAAAATATACCTTGGGTGAATAATAAATATACTACCCTGATGACGGCATTACAACAACAGGTTTTTTTCGGGGTACATTATCAGTGTAAAACAACATCGAATATTGCTAAAGAGCTAAATAAAACAGAAGAGGAAATAAGAAAAACGTTAAAAGAGTGTTTTACCATTATCAGGAATGGGAGGGACAATGAAAGAGTACATTGATAGTGGTATACTTGAAGTTTTTGTAATGGGCGCAGCTACCGACGAAGAAGTAAAGGAGCTGATGTATATGAAGGCTAAATACCCCGAAGTGGATGAGGCCCTGAAACAACTGGAAATAGACATGGAAAGACTTGCGGCCGATATGGCCCTCGCCCCTCCTCCGGGCACCTGGGACAGGATTGAAAACGAGATTGATGATCTTATCCGCAGGGAAACTTACACTCAGCCAATTAAATTCAGGACAGATCACGGACATAATGGTTATGAAAAAACGGCTCCTCCCGAACAATTCATATCTATCGAATCTGAATCAAACCATATGCGCCTGCATAAATCATGGCGCTGGGTATTTGCCGGTGTGTTTGTATTAGGAAAGATCTTTTTAGGCTTCGCAATATATTTCTATCTCGAAAACCGCCAAACCCAGCAACAACTACAAGAGTTGAAGACCGAGATCAGGGAATTGAAGAACAAGTGATTGGAGGTCAGAGATTAGGTTTCAGGTCTATTTATATAGAATCCATTGATTAATTTCACAGAACACAATCAATAACATTGATAGTAAAGCTATTCGCTTTAAGCTTTGTGCATTCTGCTTTAAGCTTCAAATTATGGAAAACGATTATTTAACCAGCGTAAAAAAGCAATTTGCCTATTACAAATCTCTTGGCGAAAAAACGTTCGGGCAGCTTAACGATGAACAATTATGCTGGCAATATAACCCTGAATCAAACAGTATTGCTATGATCGTGAGCCACATGTCGGGCAATATGATTTCCAGGTGGACTGATATTTTTACTACCGATGGCGAAAAGCCCACCCGCAACCGCGAAGCTGAATTTACCCCATCCAGCGCCACCCGCCAAACAATTTTAGATAGCTGGGAACAGGGATGGAAATGCCTTTTTGATACACTTGATAAACTAACCGCTGATGATCTCGACCAGATCATCTATATCCGCAACCAGGGCCATACCGTTATGGAGGCTATTAACCGGCAGTTGGCTCATTACCCCTACCACGTTGGCCAGATAGTTTTTTTAGGCAAAATGCTCTGCAATGAAAACTGGGCTTCATTATCTATCCCCAGGGGGCAATCCGACAGCTATAATGCCGATAAGTTTGCCCAGGAAAAACGGAAGGTGCATTTTACGGATGAAAAATAATCCATTCATTATTAAGCCGTATCTCTTTACTAAACGACGTCAGGTTTAAAAATCCTGCCGTGCCGGCAGAACTCAATTAGCTTCCCATCCCGTTAAAACCTGCCCGGCATTTAAGATCTGCCTTTAAAATTTTCAAATAAATTTCCGCAACCAATTAATTGCGAATATATTTGCAATCATTTGATTGCAAATAGGAGATTTTTATGAGAAGAGATGTATTTCAGGCCATTGCCGACCCCACCCGCCGGGCTATTATTAGTCTGCTGGCCTTGCAAGCCATGACGCCTAATGCCATTGCCGAGCATTTTCAAAGCAGCCGTCAGGCTGTATCCAAACATATCCAGATATTGAGTGAATGCCAGTTGGTTAGCCAAAAACAAACAGGCCGTGAAATTTATTATCATTTTAACGCTCAAAAAATGAAAGAAGTGGATGTTTGGATGGATCAGTTCCGCGCCCTGTGGGAAACCCGTTTTAGCCAGTTAGATAACGTATTACAAAACCTAAAAAACAAACAATCATGACAAACAACGAAGCCGTATTTTCCAAAGACCTGCAAAACAAAAAGCTAAACGTGATAAGAACTTTTGACGCGCCGATCAATTTAGTATGGCAGGCGTGGACCGAAAGCGAGATCCTTGACCAGTGGTGGGCCCCTAAACCGTATCGCGCTGAAACCAAATTTATGGATTTCAGAGAAGGCGGTTACTGGTTGTATCAAATGGTTGGCCCAGAGCACACAGAACATCCCACATGGTGCAAGGAAGAATATAAAACCATCATCACACCGCAAAAAATTACCAATGCGGTTTCATTTAGTGATGAAAATGGTGTAACCGCAACAAATTTCCCTGTAATGAACTGGGAGAAGAATTTTGTTGAGAATGGCGAGCACACCACTGTTAACATAGATATCTATTTTGATAAAGTGGAAGATATGCAAACCATTGTGGGCATGGGCTTCCAGGAAGGTTTCAATGCCGGCTTAAGCAATCTTGATCACTACCTGAGCACTGCTTTCAAGATCAGGAAAGACCTGAAGCCAAACAACACGGCAAGGGTTACCACTTACTTAAATTTCAACGGCAACACCGAAGAGGCTTTAAACTTTTACAAAGAGGTTTTTAAGGGCGAATTCACCGGCAAAAAACTTACGCGTTTTAGCGATATAGAGTTGCCGGCGGAGGTTCAGATGAACGAAGCCGATAAGAAACTGATCATCCATGGCGAACTTACCATTATGGGCGGCCACGTACTGATGGCTACCGACGCGCCGGAAAGCATGGGTTTCAAACTGCAAACCGGCAATAATATGCACATTAACGTTGAACCCGAAAGCCGTGAAGAAACCGAGCGTTTGTTTAACGAACTTTCGGCCGGAGGCAAGGTGAGTATGCCCTTGAGCGATATGTTCTTTGGAGCGTACTTCGCAGAGCTTACTGATAAGTATGGCATTAACTGGATGCTGAATTATCAGAATGTCTGAACCTGGATTTGGGGGGATTTCTGGGATTAATAGGATTTTATTTAGGGATTTAACCTTGCGTTCGCTTGCAACGAGCGCTTAACTTGGCTTAGCGATTGCATCGCGACTCGCATTACAAATGCGAAACCATTTTAAGCACTCATCACAGATGAGCGCAATTGAGGAATAAATAAAAACTATGTCATTGCGAGCGCAGCGTGGCAATCGCACGGAAGCATAGCTGCCCTGTATAGTATGCGATTGCTTCGTCGTTCCTCCTCGCAATGACGTGGTTTTGTTTAATTCACCTTGCGCTCATTCACAACGCGCGCAAGGTGAACAAATCAGCGCAATCAACGAAATCAAAAAAAACGCTATAAATCAGCGGTCAAATTCCTATCTTTGCCCATGCAAGAAAAAATCCTCATTCTTGACTTTGGCTCGCAATTCACCCAACTTATAGCGCGCCGCGTCAGGGAGCTCAATATTTATTGTGAGATCCACCCCTTCAATCATTATCCCGAAATTGACAGCACTGTAAAAGGTATCATCCTTTCCGGCAGTCCTTATTCTGTAAGGCAGGAAGACGCACCTCATTTCGATTTTGAAAAATTTCATACCACACGCCCTATTTTAGGTGTTTGCTATGGTGCTCAATACGTTGCCCATTTCCACGGCGGCGAAGTATTACCATCAAGCACCCGCGAATACGGTCGTGCCAATTTGGAATACATAAAACAGGATAACCCATTATTTAAAGATGTTCCCGGTGGATCGCAGGTATGGATGTCGCACGGCGATACCATTGCTACTATTGGTGATAACTTTGAGGTAATTGCCAGTACCGATAGTGTTAAAGTTGCCGCTTACCAGGTAACCGGTACCCAAACTTACGGTATCCAGTTTCACCCGGAAGTTACCCACAGTATTGACGGCAAACAATTGCTGCAAAACTTTTTGGTTGACATTTGCGGCTGCAAGCAAGACTGGACACCAGACTCATTCATCGAAACCACGGTTGCCGCTCTTCGCGAAAAATTAGGCGATGATAAAGTAGTACTTGGTTTATCAGGGGGTGTTGATTCATCGGTTGCGGCAGTATTGCTTCACCATGCTATCGGCAAAAACCTGCACTGTATATTTGTTGATAACGGCCTTTTGCGTAAAGATGAATTTGAGCAGGTGCTTGATTCATACCAACACATGGGCTTAAACATAAAAGGCATCGACGCCAAACAACGTTTTTATGACGCATTGGCCGGCTTAACCGATCCTGAAAAGAAACGTAAAGCTATCGGCCGTGTGTTCATTGAAGTGTTTGATGATGCCGCGCATGAAGTACAAGACGTAAAATGGCTTGGCCAGGGCACCATCTACCCGGATGTTATCGAATCGGTATCAGTTAAAGGCCCTTCGGCTACTATCAAATCGCACCATAACGTTGGCGGCTTGCCCGATTTCATGAAACTTAAAGTTGTTGAGCCGCTCAACACTTTGTTTAAAGACGAGGTAAGGAAAGTAGGTAAAGCTTTAGGTATTGATCCTAATATTTTAGGTCGCCATCCTTTCCCCGGACCAGGCCTGGCTATCAGGATCCTGGGCGATATCACACCCGAAAAAGTGGCGATATTACAGGAAGCAGATGCAATTTATATAAACAATTTACGTGCTGCCGGGGTTTACGATAAAGTTTGGCAAGCCGGCTCTATATTTTTACCGGTACAATCGGTAGGTGTAATGGGCGATGAGCGTACTTACGAAAACGTGATTTGCCTCCGTGCCGTTGAATCGGTTGACGGAATGACCGCCGACTGGTGCCATTTACCGTACGACTTGCTGGCTAAGATCAGTAACGAGATCATCAACAACGTAAAAGGAATTAACCGGGTAGTATATGATATCAGTTCAAAACCACCGGCCACCATTGAGTGGGAATAAGTGGTTACCGTTTTTTTGCATAGCATTGCTGCTGGCCGCGTGTTCACCGAAAACGCGGCCGGTAGCAACTACCGTAAAAAAACCTGCTGATAACACCGAGAAAAGGCCCGGTAATACCACCGAAAACCCTTCGGAGAAAGTATCGGAGCAAAAAGTGGCGAACATAGCCATGCTCTTGCCCCTTAATCTCGAGCACTTAAATCCGGCTCAAAAATACAGCCCTTTACAGCTAAGCCAGGCTAACATCGCTGTTGAATATTACCAGGGATTTAAACTTGCCCTTGATTCGCTTACCGCTTACGGCAATAACTATAAGCTGCAGATCTTTGATTCAAGGGACGAAGCCATGCAGGCACATGACCTGGCTTTAAACGCATTTGTCCGTTCAAGTGATTTGATAGTCGGCCCTGTTTTTCCGGATGGCGTAAAGGCATTTTCCGGTGCCCTGTCCTATTCTAAAGGGCCTATCCTCTCGCCTTTGTCTCCGGCTAATCCGGCTACCATCAACAGCAAAAATCTGATCACCGCTATACCTCCGCTTGAATATCATGCCTGGGGCGCAGCAGAGTATATCAACAGAACGGTAAAACCCAAAAAGATCTTTATCCTGCGCTCCGGCTTTAACCAGGAAAATGATTATGCCGTCAACTTTAAAAAAGCCATTGACAGCTTAAGCAAAAAGAAGGTAAAGGTTATCAATGTATATGTTGTACGTGGAAAGCTGAGCAGCTTATTGCCGCAACTTTCAAAAACCGAGAAAAATGTATTTGTGATCCCTGCTATTGATCAGGCATTTTTAGGTGTAACCTTACGGTCGTTAGATACGCTGAACAAGCACTATCCGGTTATGGTGTTCGGGCACCCAAGCTGGGACAAGTTCAGCTTTCTGAAACCACAGCTTTTGCAGCGTTTAAATACGCATATCACCTCTACCGAAAAAATAAATTACAAAGCCGGGGCAACAACAACATTTTTACGTAACTATAGGCGTGCTTATCACGTTGAACCGACCGAATACGCTATTAAGGGTTTTGACGAGGGGTTATACTTTGGCAGGCAGCTTTTTGCCGATAAAGGTTTAGCTTCAATTGAGGGGACCGATTTTACCGGCTTGCATAACGGCTTCCATTTTATTAAAAAACCGGGGCAAGGCTGGATCAATACCCACGTAAATATATTAATGTACACTAACTTTGAGCTAAAACAGGTAGAATGAAGGCTATAAATCAGCTTAAAACGTTTCAGCGAATTTTGGGTGAATACCCTGCCGATACGCCACTAAGTAAATTTTTACCCGGCTTTTACCGGCAAAACAAACAAATGGGCTCAACCGACAGGCGAGTTGCCAATCGGTTAGTATACAATTACTTTCGCCTGGGCAAAGCACTGCCTGATGTTCCTGAAGATGAACGCCTGTTAGTCGCCGAGTTTTTATGCAATACCCAAACTAACTCCTACCTGCAAAATTTCAAACCTGAGTGGGCTGTATGCGTAGGATTTAGTGACGACGATAAACTCGCCCTTGTAAAAACTGCCTACCCTGATTTTAAACTGGAAGATGTATTCCCCTGGAGCAATCAGCTTTCGGATGGAATTGATAAGGAATCTTTCCTTAAATCTTTTTTTTATCAGCCCGATCTGTTTATTCGCGTTCGCAACGGTTATGATCATTTGGTAAAGGCCGAGTTGACAAAAGCACAGGTTGTTTTTAAGGATGAAGGTAATGGTTGTTATTCGCTGCCTAATGGGACACGTCTCGAAACGATATTCCCTAAACAGCACTGGTTTGAGGTGCAGGATTATTCATCGCAGCAAACGGGTAATTACTTTAAGCCACAGCGTTGGGATAGCTGGTGGGATGCCTGTGCGGCATCAGGCGGCAAATCGTTACTGTTGCATGAGGACGAACCCAATATCAAACTGGTTGTATCTGATATCCGCGAATCCATACTGGCTAATCTCGATGAACGCTTTCAACTGGCAGGGTTAACCAAATACCAAAAGAAAGCCCTCGACCTTACCCAAAACATCGATTCGGTGATGCATGACTACGCTTTCGACGGGATCATCCTTGATGCACCATGCAGCGGCTCCGGCACCTGGGGCCGTACCCCTGAAATGATAGCCCAGTTTGATGCGCACAAAATAGAGTTTTTCCAAAAGCTCCAAAAAAGTATCGCCCAAAATGTGGTGAAATATCTTAAGCCAGGTAAGCCGCTCATCTACATCACCTGCTCAGCTTTTAAAGGTGAGAATGAGGATGTGGTTGAATACTTAGTAAACGAGCTTGGTTTAAAACTGGACGAGAAGGCGGTTTTAAAAGGCTATGAGCGTAAGGCAGATACTATGTTTGTGGCGAGGTTAACCCCCCCAGCCATTTAATAATTTATGTCATTGCGAGCGTAGCGTGGCAACCGCACGGAAGCATCTCCGCCCTGTATAGCATGCGATTGCCGCGTCGCACCACCGCAAATCCCGGCCTGCTCCTCGCAATGACATGAGAGAATAAGCCTTTTTGATCTACAAATGTGTATTACTCCTGAAAAGCTTAATAGCAATCGCCAATAAAATAATCCCGAATGCTTTGCGCAGCACGCTTAACCCCTTTTGGCGCAAGTCTTGAGTAGAGGATAGTGTGAAGGCTGACTTGTGCCTCCGCAAGCGCCTTTTATAGAATCTTACCTTGGTCTTTTTATCACCGCTGTAACAATCCCTCCCGCAATTAACCCAATAGGCAAAATAACCTGACCGGGTAAAACCACCATTGAAACGACGGCTAAAAGAACACCAATTCCTATTTTTAATAACGCTAAATTAAAGAATGGCTTTTGCGCGTCATTAACGTCGATTATTTTCTGAACAGTCAAATTCGTTAATACTTGCTCTATCAACTCGGCAGGGACACCTTGCTTTTCGAGCCGGGCATAAATAACTTCATTATCAAGGCCCTCATTTTTTAGTTTTGAAGCTTGCAGGTAAGCTTTCCTTTTTAGTTCTTCGTCCATCGGTTTAGGTTAAAATTTGTGAAAGCCTACAAATGCGTATTACTCCTGAAAAGCTTAATAGCTATCGCTAATAGAATAATCCCGAATGCTTTGCGCAGCACGCTCAATCCTATAGGCCCGAGCAGCCTTTCCAGCCACTTTACATTTTTAAGTACAAGATATACCACCAGTGTATTTAACACTATGCCTACGAGGATATTCTGCGTTTGGTATTGTGATTTAAGGGAAAGCAGTGTGGTCATGGTACCGGCCCCGGCAATAAGCGGGAAAGCCAGCGGTACAATGGATGCAGCCTGCGGCAGTTCTTCTTTAAAAAAATCGACACCCAATATCATTTCCATGGCGATAATAAAAATCACCAGGGAGCCTGCAATAGCAAAGGAAGAGATATCAAGCCCGATAACCGCCAGCAGTTCATCTCCGATAAAAAGAAACGTCACCATAAGCACCAGCACGGCTATACTGGCCTTTTCCGACTCGATGTGACCTACGCGCTGCCTCAACTGAATGATTACCGGTATGGCGCCCAAAATATCAATAATAGCAAAAAGGATCATCGTGACCGAAATGATCTCTTTAATTATAAACGGGTGCGACATAACGTGTAGGATTTATTCTTTCTTCTTTAAACGGAAACTCAGCAAAAAGGCTGCTAAAATATAGCATGAAGATAAGAAGAAAATAGCATGTACCGATAGCAAAGCTGCAAAGCCCGCGGTAACCGGCCCCAGGGCTTGCCCTATAGAAGCGTACGATTGATTGATCCCCAATATTTTGCCCTGTTCTTTATGATCAATATGATCGGCAATTATTGCATTAAGCATAGGGTTGCGCAAACCGTTAAACAGGCCATAAATACAAATGCCGATAACAAAGGGTATAAATTGATTGGTGAGTCCGGTTACAAACATTGCTACAAGGCATAGAAAGGTAGAAAGTAACAGGATCATTGACTTAGATGAAAACCACCTGGTAAACAGCGGCACACAAAGCTGCATAATAATACCGCTTACGCCAAAACCTGCATACAAAATACCAATTTGTGTGGGTGTAATCTGCAATACGTCAACACTAAAGGTTTGAAAACCAATGATCATGGTAAACTGGGCCATGGTAAGCATAAAACCGGTAAATACCGCTGTACCGATGACAGGTCGCTTAAGGGTGGTTATTAAAGCTGTAAAGGAGAATTTAGTTTTTTCCGAATCTTTCTTTGTCGTATCGGGCGGGTTAGTCTCCTTTAAAAAAAACAGGCTGCAAAGCGTACCGATCAGTGAGATGCCGGCAGCAAAATAAAAAGGAACCTGCATGCCGTACCTGTTCAGGAAACCGCCAATGGCCGGCCCGATCACAAAGCCGAACCCAAATGCTGAGCTTAGTATGCCGAACCTCCTGGCCCGGTTATCCGGCCTTGCAGTGTCTGATACCATAGCTTGAGCTACGGAAACGTTCCCTCCAGTAAGTCCGTCTAAAATCCGGGCGGCAAAAAGCATGATCATGCTGCGGGCTTCGGCAAAAAGGATAAAAGAGATACACGTACCTGCAAGGCTGATCACCAGTAAAGGCTTCCGCCCCCATTTATCAGACAGCGAACCTAAAACAGGAGTGGCAAAAAATTGGGCCACCGAAAATGATGCAGTAAGGATCCCCAGCGTTTCACCGGTAACACCAAAGGTTTTACCATACGTGTAAAGTATAGGTACAATAATGCCGAACCCCAACGAGTTGATGACACATACAAATACTAATACCCACAGGTTTTTATCGCCCTTCATGAAGCGGTTTTATTGGTTTGGGAATATAAAATGGAATGTAACAAAAAAGGCCCTGAAAATTCAGAACCTTTTTTGTTTATGATAACATTGTTATACTATTCAACAAATTTAGGGTTGATAGGGTCATTAGCTCCTTCAACTTTGCCATGGCGCACATGCGAACGTTTGATGCTGTAGCCAAAGTAAACTGCAAAACCAATTAACAGCCATACAATAAGCCTTGCCCAGTTTTCCCAGCCTTCGCTGGCAATCATACAAAGGCAAATGATGGCACCAAGCGGACAAACTATGGTATAAGCCGGAGTTTTGAACGGCCGTACTATATCCGGATCGGTTTTCCGTAAGATAAAGATACCTATACATACAAGCACAAAAGCGAACAGCGTTCCGATACTTACCATATCACCTACATATTTATCAGGAATAAAACCGGCAAATAATGATACAAACACAAAGAATAACCATTGCGATTTGTAAGGGGTACGGAATTTAGGATGTAGCTTAGAGAATACTTTAGGGATCAAACCATCTGTGCTCATTGTGTAAAACACACGGGTTTGGCCCATCAGCATTACCAGGATCACAGACGAGAAGCCTGCAAGGATAGATACTGTAACAAATGAGGCTAACCAACCATAACCGGGCATAGCAGTCTTGATAGCATAGCTTACCGAAGCTTCTTTACCCTGGATAAGGAAATCTTTGTATGAAACCAAACCTGTTAACACATGCGAGAACAAGATATAAAGTATAGTACAAAACACCAATGATATCAAAATACCTTTTGGCATATCTCTCTGTGGGTTTTTAGCTTCCTGAGCAGCAGTTGAAACCGCATCAAAACCAATAAAGGCAAAAAACACCACACTTGCACCGCGCAATACACCGAGCCAGCCATGGTTAAAAGTATCGGCATAATCAACAACACCCGCGCTAACTTTGATCTTGCCTGCATCGGCCGGGATAGTATAAGGTGTATGGAAAGCCGGGTTGATAAAGTGCCAGCCTAAACCTATTATCAATAATACGATAGCAACTTTTACAACCACAATAATATTGTTTACAATTGCCGATTCGGCTGTACCGCGAATCAATAATAAAGTTAGCAGAAACAATACCAGGATGGCCGGAAGGTTAACAATACCTCTTGTGCCAAATTCGGCGGCATACATACCTGTTGTAGTATTTGACACTTCCATAAACGAGTGCGACCATGCGTAGGGTATATGCACGTTAAAGAAAGTTGTTAAAAACTCATTAAAATACTGCGACCAGCCAATAGCTACCGTAGCGGCACCAAGCGCGTATTCAAGAACTAAGTCCCATCCAATGATCCAGGCGATAAATTCGCCCATAGTAGCATAAGAGTAGGTATAGGCTGATCCCGCGATAGGGATCATACTGGCAAATTCTGCATAGCATAAACCAGCAAGGGCGCAACCAGCAGCTGCAATAAGGAATGAGATGGTAACTGCAGGACCGGCATGTTCACCTGCCGCTGCTGCTGTACGAACAAAAATACCGGCACCAATAATTGCGCCGATACCGAGTGCTATAAGCGAGCCAACGCCTAAGGTTCTCTTAAGCGATTTCTCCGTTTCTGCCGAAGCAGCCATTAATTGAGCAATCGGTTTCTTAATAAATAATTTCATTTTAAATTAGTAAGATCAGTCAAAAATTAAAAATTTACATTTCCCCAAACGTACTTAAATTTATTGAGAACGTAAAGAGCCGAATGAAACAACGGTTAAGTATTAATTATCAAAATATTAAACTGTTAAATGCTATTAAATCTATAGAGAATTAGATTTTTCAGCTCATTTCAGATGCAGAACATCAGTTTAATTTGATAATTCAGGGTTGATTAGGATTTTTTCGACCCGGCGGCAGCAGATTTGAGAATTAACCCGAAATTTCAAACCGTCATTGATGCTCTTAATGCAGTTTATATGATTTAGCAGGTATTTATTTTTTTGAACCATGATTTTGAGGTTAAAAGATTTCCTGATTTAGAGTTTAGAGATGATCTCTTATTTCTGCTGTAAATCCTGCCAAAATATGTCCGTTGCGCTACTGCAAACTTTTCTTTGCAATTTCTTACTGCAAACTGCCAACTGATAAACTGCCAACTGGCTACTGGCTACTGCTCCCCTTCCCTCTTCACCAGCAACACCTCATCATTATCAAGCAACAGGTAACCGTACTCGTAATTAAAAAAATAGGTCGACCCATTTTTTGTTTGATAGATACTGGTGATGTGGTCAAAATCAAAACCTTTTGCAGTAAGCTTTTTTCGGGTTGTTTTGGTTTTGCCGGTTGGGTTTAACTCTTCCAGCACACGTCTGTTACGGCGCAGGATATTGTTGATATTGCGTACGAGGTTGTAACTGCTGCTGTTGAGCTGATTGTTGTAATTATTACGGCACAAATCATTACAAAACTTTTTATCGGCACGGCCCTGCAATGGCGTACCACAATCTAAACATAGTCTTTCCTCACTCATTACATAAAGGTAATAATTAATTTATCCGTTTGCAAACGCTTACAAACGGATACTATCGACTATAAACGGTTAACATCCGGCTAATTTTTTCGCCTTACTGCACCTTTGTATCGTTAATTCAAACAACAGTAAACATTAATAATAAAACGATGAACTCATTAAGAAACAGTGTACGCCTGGTAGGCAACTTAGGCATGGATCCGGAAGTAAAAGTATTTGACAGTAATAAAAAGATGGTGCGCCTTTCCATCGCCACGAATGAAAGCTATAAAAACGATAAAGGCGAAAAGATAAACGATACCCAGTGGCACAACCTGGTTTTCTGGAGCCCGCAGGCTAAGCTTGCTGAAGACCTGTTAAAAAAAGGCGATGAATTAGCTATTGAAGGTAAGCTAAGCAACCGTAACTATACCGACAAGGATGGTATTAAACGCTACGTATCAGAGATAGTAGTTAACGAATTTTTAAAAATAGGTACTAAAGGCTGAAGAGCAAATGGCTATACGCCAAAAGCGGTGGGACATTGGCGGATAAAACCTGTTGATTTGCAGGGGCAGGTATCACCGAGGGAAGATCAACCTTCAACTGAAGTTTAAAGATAATTGACATTAACCTCTTAAAAGCAGGGCCGTCGCATTCCAAATGATCGGCTTTTTACACCTCGACCGTGCGATTTTTGAAGCACATTGAATTAGAATGTAATAGCCCTGCTCTTAAAAACGGTACATACCAGCCTTATATTTAAGGCGCATCCAAAACACTCTTAACCGATGATTCAGCGGATTCAATTGCCAATTGATATCAAACTTCTTATCCCGATCCTCTTTCAGCGCTCTGTAATTCGGGATTGGAACCTTACAGTGCAACATAGGCGGATCGGTAATTATCGTTTCCCTATACATTGCATCTAAAGAAGTTTTCAGATAATAAGCAATTTCAATTATTGTAACATTTCTTTCAGCCCTGTAAATGTATAAATTGATGTCGTGAAGGTTATCATATAGCGAAAGCAATTGCGGCATTACATCGGCCAACGAGCGGAGCATCTTTTGATCGTTGTTCTGTTTCCTCAACTTGTGCAGATCACAAAAGCCTTGTGTGCTGTTTTCAATTTCAGATGTTATATACAAACAGTTATCAGTTATTTTGTTCCATGATAATTTCCGCGCTATTTCAAGCAAAGACACAGTAGCTCCGGCCAAATGATCATACAGGGTAGCCTTAGTAATTATATTCATTATTTCGCTCTTAAACTACGCATCGGCCCCAAAAGCTTTAAGGTACGCGGTCCTTTCAACTATGGAGTGGATAACTACATCAAGCTGCTGCGATGTTGTATCTATATGGCCGATGATCTCTTTGTTAAGCGGATTTTGAAGATCGTCATTGTCAAATAAATTAACCAAACCTAAAATAGTAGCTACGGGCTTACGCAACTCGTGCGAGCTGATATTAGCGATGGTTTGCAGGCGATTGTTCTGCTCGCGGATATTATCTTCCGTTTTTTTGCTTTCAATTAACACCCTGAGAATATTAACTGTGCGTTCAATGATATTGAGCTCATCATTGCTGGGCTCGCGTATTTCATGATAATAAATACCAAACACAGCTAAAACCCTTGATCCTTTCGAACTCATTACCGGGGTAGACCAACAAGCCTTTAAACCATATGGCCTCACCATATGAGCATAATTATCCCAAAGCTGATCGTTTTCAATATCGCTGACAATCACTTGCTCGCGATGATATACCGCCTTGCCGCAAGAGCCTATCTCCGGGCCAACGGGTAAACCTTCAAGCAAATCACAATAGGCTTGCGGCAACCGTGGTGCGGCAAGCACATGCATTTTTTCCTGTTGCTCATCTACTTCAAGTACAGAGCAAACCATATCCGGAAAAATCTGCTCAATGCCCCGTAACAATTCGCGTGCGGTTTGCCCAAGTGTATATTTGGCTGTGGCATTTAACTCAAGTACTTCTTTTTCGAGCCCTAATATCCATTCCTGCATTTTGATCTCTGTAATATCACGAATAAAAATAGCCAACTGGTTTTTATAGGGATAAACATTGATGCGCAGCCAGCTATTAGAGTAAGTATTGAGATATTGTACCTGTATCGATCTCCGCTCGGTTAATGATATATGAAACTCAGCGGCTACCCGCTCGTTCAAACCCAGGTTATCGATTTGCATGAAGTTCAAATCTTTCAGTTGTTCTACACCAAGATTGGTCATAGCATGAAATGCCGGGTTAAAAGCAGTAATATTCCATGATGAATCAAGCACCGCAAAACCTTCATTAAGACTTTGGATAGTGTGCTGAACAATATCGTTTTCGGGCTGCCCAAGCATTCCGGCGAGAGTATTGCCGCTCGAATAGATGAGGTTATCGTCCTCGTTCAATACTACCGACCAAATAACACTAAAATAGCATCCATCTTTTGCCTTGATGCGGCTCTGATAACCAATTAGTTTTTTATGAAGCAAAAGGCTGGCTTGCGATTCGGACTGGCGCTCCTTATCTGCCGGATGACAAATAGCTGCAATATTTAAATCCGCTAATTCCTCATCGGTATAATTAAAAGTATTACGAAAGGCGTGGTTGGTATGAAGGATTGCACCATTCATATCCATAACAAAAAAAACGTCTTTTGAATGAGTGAAAAGTGATGTAAACCTCGTGTCCATTTGCTGCAGGCATAACATATTTATAATAACTAAGTTATAAAAATGTTTGCAATATTATCTAATATCAGGGAGTTGTTGATGCTACAGGTATTATTTTTCCGTTAAAAAATTTACTTCCGGTTAAGGCAAAATCGGCAATATATTTACCCATTTCAAATGCCATCACCGGCGATTCATAACCCGGGAATGCCTGTTCCAGCATCTCAGTTTGTGCCGATCCTAAAGCAAGGCAATTTACTTTTACGCCCTGGTCTGTTAGTTCCTGCGCCAAACACTCGGTCAATGTATGTAAAGCTGATTTACTTGCAGAATATGCCGACAAACCCGGAAATTTAGCGCTTCCCTGGAAACCTCCCATGCTGCCGATATTAACAATATGCGAACCGGCGGGCATTAAAGGTAATAATGCCTGAACAACCCGTACGTGGCCAATGAAGTTGCTTTGCAGCATCTCTACGAAATCGGACTCAAGCAATTCTGTAAATGGTTTATTGATAAGTACCCCGGCATTGTTGATCAAAATATCAACCCGGTTATCAAAATGCGATGCGATGAAATGCAGTAAACCCTCATAATCATCATGCACAATATCAAATTTAAGTGCAAACAACTGGCAATCCGGATTTAACCCATGAGCTATTTCCAGCAAACGTTCCAGTTTATCCTGTGAGCGGGCCAAAGCAATTACTTTGTGGCTGCCCGATAGTATCAGTTCAATTACGGCTTCAAAGCCCACGCCGCTACTGGCACCGGTTATTATGATGTTCATACGCCCCTACCCCCCTAAAGGGGGAATAATTGTTTGTTAATCGATTTGTTTTTCACCGTCATTACTTCGTATCCACACATGGCAAGTTGTAGAATCCAGACTTACGAAGTTTTAAAGACTTCGTAAGTCTTCTGCTTTGTCATTTCCAACTTCAGAGTCCATAGGTTTTCAAATCCGCAATGACAATCAGTTTTGACATCCGCAATTATATCAATAAATATCAATTGCTAAACTACCAATTTTTGCTCAACCGGATGCTTGATCAGGTAAAAACCATCGCTGATGAGTTTACCGTATTCGGGCTCATTATGTCCTTTTTGTTCAAGAAAATATTTGATCTCGGCAGCCAGTGCAGGCTCTACACCTTCATGATCAAGTATTTCCAATATCTCCAAAGCACAAAGCCAGTCATCATGATGGTCTTTTTGCAATTGCAGCCATACGTTACCTAAAAAGCCATAGTCGCCATGGTTTATACGACAATTACGCACCTGTTGATATAGCCTGTGCAGTTCTTTGGTTTTATGATCGTGTGCGGCATGATGGGTTTCTGTTTTTGATTTATAAACAATGGTTTCGTAGGCTTCCCTATCGGCAGCCCCGCAAAATACAGAAACGATCTCTTCACCGACAGCCATATCATAAACACCCCAGGCCGGGTCAAACAACACCATTCCATCTTTATCGGTAACGGTGACTTCATCAAAAGTGATCACCATGATCTTTTCTTCTGACGAAAGCACATTTTTTACAATACCTTTTATGGTAATCCCGCTTTCAAAATGCAGCTCGGTTTCCAGGCCTTTTACTATACCCGCTTGTTTTAAATCATCTGCTGAAAAATCTTCCAAAGCAACATTACTATTTTTCAGCTTACCAACCGGCGAGCTGAAACCATCCTTATGATAGTCTTTACCGTGTCCTTTTAACTGTTTATTGTTCAGGGCCAACGCGGTAGGGCCTGTGGTTTTAATAAAATATGGCTTCCCGCCGGCATCTGTCTTAAAATCGGTAACGGTACCCGAAACCTGTAAGCCTGAACTGTAAACCACAGTACAGGTATTTTTGCTCTCAACCGCTTTATTTAAACCATAAGCGCCTCCTTTTCTAAAAGACATGGTATCTGCAAACTCTTCCAGCACATTGATCAGGTTTTGAAAATCAGGAGTTACAAAAAGCTGCGGTTGAGGCTTGGTGATGTCATAAGTATATTTAACAGCTCCGATATCATACCATAGTTTTCCTACATGTTTTTGCATGCAGGTTGAACTTTCGCCTATGGATGAAAGCAGGCCTGCACCGTAAATCTTTGGCTGCTCTAAGGTTCCGATCAGGCCATACTCTACCGTCCACCAGTGTAAACGGCTCAATAATGCCATTTCCGAAGGTTCGCCCATGTTTTGCTGGCAATAAGATACCTGTTCCTCGGCCTTGATGATCTCATTTTCATCGGCGTCGGGCATTTCTTTTAAAATTGATAAAGCGCGGATAGCTTCATACAACTCAAAATCCTGTGCCGAAAACATGGCCTTGGCCCCTATCGACCCAAAATAGCTTAGATATTCGTGGTAATCCTTATCGGCAATTATGGGTGCATGCCCTGCCGATTCATGGATGATATCGGGTGCAGGCGTATATTCGATATGTTTTAACTGGCGGATATCGGCAGCTATAACCAATACCCGGTAAGCCTGGTACTCCATAAAGGCCGCCGGCGGAATAAAACCATCAACGGTAACCGCACCCCAGCCAATTTTACCAAGGGCATCGTTCATCTCCTGCAAATTGGGGATATGTTCAATAGTTAACCCTGCTTTTTGCAAACCGGGGATATACGGATAGTAGGCAACGTCTTTAAGATAGCTGTAATTCTGGCGCATCACATAGCGCCACACCGCATGGTCAATGGGCGTGTAGTGCTCGTAGTGCTGGTCGACTATAAATTGTTTTAAATGACCGGGCAATGCCGCAACCTGCGGATTATTAAAATCATTAAAATGGCTCATTGATAAACTGACGATTTATAATATAACGCCAAGTTTAGCAGTTGGTTGCCATGAAAACAAACTTCAGTCTATTATTATGAAATTAGATTTTAAACAGAATATTATTCTTCTATAGGGTGATTTTCCAATTTTGGTTCTTCACCTTTTTTAAGGCCTGCGTCCAGCCGTTTAGGAGCAAGTACATAATACACACCAAATAAGGCCACAATAATTGAAATAAGGTAGAACCCAAAGCTCAGGTAAACCGCCATATCTTCGGTAAGGTTAAACTGGCGGGCCAGTGTAAGGAACAGCGCATCGCGGATACCGCCGCCGCCCAAACTAAACGGAATAATAGCCGCTAACGATGAAAAAAGGAATGACAGCAGGTAAGGAGCAAATTTACCGTTGAAATCCTGCGCCAGCAGTAAACAAACAATGGTAAGTAATTGCATGCTTTGTACGCCGATTGCTTTTAAATGCGCCTGTAAAAAGTTGTGGGTGTATTCTTTAAAAAACTTGCGGGCTACAAAATAATAGATCACGGAACCAACCGATACTATACTGAGCGGCCAGCCAAGGTGATAAGGAAAACTTGGTATTAAAATAACCAGGCCCACTACAATAGCGCCTATTGCCCAAAAACCGCTCAACCTGTCAAACAGGATAGCCCAGAATACTTTTTTGGTTGGTAAATTATAGCGTTTGTGCAATAGGTAAATTTTGTAGCCATCGCCGCCGATGCCGCCGGGTAATAACACATTATAACACAAGCCAAGAAAATACAAGCGAAGGTTAAAGCGCCAATCTAACCGTAAACCAATTGATTTAAAATAGCTTAATAGCCTCCATGACGAAAAAAGCATCGACCCGACATAACAGGCAATAGCAGCTGCAAGCCAGGCCCTATCGGCATTGGCAAGGCGGTCTTTTATTTTAACAAAAGGTACTTTACTGAAAACCCAGTAAAGCAAACCACCGGTTACTACTATGATGAGGATTACTTTTACTACGCCCCAAAGCTTACCTTTCCAGGTTTTATGTTCGGCACCTTCGTCAATGATGTCTTCTGGTTGTGTCATTCGGCTGCAAAGCTATGTTATTTTTTTATTTGGATGTACAGGATAGTCAATTAACAATTTTTCTTCATTTTGTTTTCACAAATATTAAAAGCAGTAAATCAGGTTATTATTACAAACCAATTTCCTGCCTGGTTAACTCATTTGTTTCTGCAATTAACCATAACCATTGTAATCAAATATTCAACTCTGTGTAATCATAATATCAATTCGGTGAAATCCTAACAACAAAGTGTTATTTTTGCGCAAATTTTTTGGAGATGAGTAAAGTAAACGTTGGTTTAGTACAAATGACCTGTACTGCTGATAAACAGCAGAACCTGGAAAAGGCTATTGTTAAAGTAAGGGAAGCTGCCGCCAAAGGCGCGCAAATAGTTTGTTTACAGGAACTTTTTACCTCACTTTATTTTTGCGATGTTGAGGATTATGACAATTTTAAGCTGGCCGAAGCTATTCCCGGTCCATCAACCGATGAACTTTCGAAGGTTGCTGCTGAGCTTAACGTAGTGATCATTGCTTCATTGTTTGAAAAACGTGCCCAGGGTGTTTATCACAATACTACCGCTGTTTTGGATGCCGACGGAAGCTACTTAGGCAAGTATCGCAAAATGCACATCCCCGACGATCCGGGCTTTTACGAAAAATTTTACTTCACCCCAGGCGATTTGGGTTACAAAGTTTTCAATACCAAATTTGCCCGCGTAGGCGTATTGATTTGCTGGGACCAATGGTACCCAGAAGCAGCACGCATCACCGCCTTAATGGGTGCTGATATATTATTTTACCCAACCGCCATTGGCTGGGCTACTACCCAGGATGAAGCCACCAATGTGGAACAATATAATGCATGGCAAACCATCCAGCGTTCGCACGCTATAGCTAACGGAATACACGTGGTAAGTGTAAACCGCGTAGGCGAAGAAGCCGGCGTAAAATTCTGGGGCGGTTCATTCTTTGCCAATCCGTTTGGTGCAATTATTCACCAAACTTCACATGATCAGGAAGAAGTAATTGTGCAAGAACTTGATTTGGACAAGTCGGATTACTATAGGAGTCACTGGCCGTTTTTACGTGACAGAAGAATAGACAGCTATCAGCCAATAACAAAAAGGTTATTAGACGAGGACTAATCCCCCCATATGTCATTGCGAGGAGGCACGACGAAGCAATCTCGTAGCTATGCAAATCAACCATGCATTGGCTACGAGATTGCCGCGCTACGCTCGCAATGACATACAGTTTCTTACATTTGCACTACCAAATTATGAGCCAACAAATTTCAACTATACTAACTCCCGCCTCGCAAGGCTTCCATTTCCCTGCCGAGTGGGCTAAACATACAGCTACCTGGTTGAGCTGGCCGCACAAAGAGGCTTCGTGGCCCGGCAAGATAGACACCATTTACGCACCTTATATCGCTTTTATAAAAGTGGTTTCTGAGCAGGAACTGGTACGCATTAACGTGGTAAACGAGGATATGAAAGCCTCGGTGATTTTCCAGCTGCAGAATGCCGGGGTTGATTTAAGCAAAATAGAGATCTTTGAATTCCCTACTAATGATGCCTGGTGCCGTGATCACGGTCCGGCGTTTTTGATAAACCCAACTACCAGGCAAAAAGCCATTGTTGATTGGGGATATAACGCATGGGGCGGCAAGTATCCGCCATTTGATTTGGATGATGTGATCCCTACCAAAATAGGCAACCACTTTGGCCTGCCAGTATTTAACCCGGGCATTGTGATGGAAGGCGGCTCGGTTGACTTTAATGGTAAAGGAACTATTTTAACTACCACAGCCTGCCTGCTTAATAAAAACCGTAACCCGGAGCTTAATCAGCAGCAGATTGAAAGCTACCTGCAAAACTATTACGGCGCAGAACAGATTTTATGGTTAGGTGATGGGATTATTGGTGATGATACCGATGGGCATATCGACGATATTACCCGTTTTGTAAACGAGGATACAGTGGTTACCGTTGTTGAGGAAGATAAGAACGACGAGAACTACCACATTCTTCAGGAAAACCTCGAAACCCTGAAAACCATGCGCCTGCTTAACGGCAAACAACTTAACATTGTTGAATTGCCGATGCCTGATGCAGTAGTTTATGAAGATACCCGTTTACCGGCCTCATACGCTAATTTTTATATAGCTAATTCGGCGGTGATAGTGCCTACTTACCGTTCAAAAAACGACGATAAAGCACTTGACATATTAACTCAATGCTTCCCCGACCGTAAGGTAGTAGGCATTGACAGCACCGACATTATCTGGGGCCTCGGCAGTTTCCATTGCCTGAGCCAGCAGGAACCGGAATAAGCCCCACCCAACCCTCCCCTGACGGGGAGGGCTTTTTTTTGCAAAAAATTGTCATTTCGATAGAGCATGGGAGGGCATAAGCGATTGGAGCGAAAGAGAAATCTCATACAACAAGCATAGCCACGCATACATGCTTTACAGCATAGCGTATAAGATTTCTCCTCACGGCGCCGCGCACCCCCAACCGGTTCGTCGAAATGACAATTCGATTTTTATCAATATTTTTCATCCTGCTTCCCACCCTCTTCCTTTCTTGTTTCCTGCATCTTGACTTCTTGCCTCTCTCCTCTTGTCTTCTTGCCTCTCTCCTCTTGACTTCTTGCCTCTCTCCCCTGCCTCTCTTTTCACCGCCTTTATCCCCCATTTTACCGACATCTCCCCTTGCACCGCCAAGTATTGATTGACCTGCCTGCCACATCGCTGTAGATTTGGGTAACATTAAAACTTAAAGCGATGAACAACGATATAATAAACACCGAAAACAAAAGAAATGGCAAAATCATGTTAGGAATAATTTTACTGGCAGCCGGTGGTTTATTTCTGATAGATCAGCTTGATGCCTTACTTATTCCTGATTGGCTTTTTAGCTGGCCAATGTGGTTCATAGCCTGGGGCGCTTACATGGGTGCCAAACATGATTTCAAAAAACCATCATGGATTTTCATGATACTGATAGGCGTGATATTCCTCATCAATGAAAACGTTTATGATGCCGACCGCATAACCTGGCCAATTGCACTTATCATACTTGGTGCCTGGATAGCCATCAGACCGGCAAAACAAACCGACCGTGACTTTTGGGAAAAGAATGAAAAAGCCAAACAGCATTTCGACTTTGAGCAGCCTAAAACAGAAGCTTAAACTCAACCATCCATCATATATATCGAAGCCGGGGCATTTTTAAAAAGCCCCGGCTTTTTGTTTTTCTTATTTGAGAATTACAGGCTAACGTAATACCACGGCATTTTAAACAGGCCCGGCTTTAAATTTACATAAACCGTATCGCCAACTTTAACCTGGTAGTAAAGTGATTTAGAAACTTCTGTTTCTTCACTTTCTTTCGGCCCCCATTTACTTAAAGTTAAATCATATGATGTGTGTTTTCCTGTTGACACCCTTTGACTAAGCACCTGCGCTTTATACTCCTTTGGGGCGCTATAATCAAAATTGCAATTAATTATAACAGGGGCAGTAAAACCATATAACAGTACAAATGCCGCAGCGCTAAGCCAGGTCATTTTGTTTGAACGTGCTTTTTCCTTCGAGCTCATTATTATCCCCAAAAAAACAACCCCTAATACAGCTATCACTGAAAACGCGGGCAAAAGCATCTCAGTTAAATGCATTAATTTAAAATCAGCCAGTACCCTTATCAAAAGCCCAAGGGGTGGCAATATCAACGCTGTACTTAAAGATGGATACACGGCCTGTTTCTTATTGTCGGCGCTGTTAAGTGTAACTACATCCCTTTTTAAATAAAATACAAGCATCACTACCAGGGGCCAAATTGTACCGGCTAAAACAGCATAATCATAAGGTGCAGGATGTATGAACAGCCAAAAACACAAACCGATGCCTCCGTAATTAAAATATGAGCAAAACTGTTTTAACTTTTTTAATTCGGCTAATCGCTCTTCACTGCTGTAGCCATAGCTTTCATCATTTTTTATCTCTTCTATACCTTTCTGTTCTTGTTCGGCGTCAAGATCTTTGCAATTCAAGGCTATCCATTGCAATATTTCGCTGCCATCGGCAAAATAGCTGTAGTCGCTTAAAACTATCGCTTTATTCGATTTATCAGCAGGGCGTATAGTTATCCTTTTATCCCGAACAGTATCGTAACCCTTAATATCATTAATTAGCAACTCTCTGCTACTAAAATACCCCACACGTTTTATCCCGTTGTTAGAGATAATTATTTTGCTTGCCTGCAATTCAAGATAGAGATAAAGTCCTAACATTATCAGTCCAATCCCTATTAATACAAGCCACCAGCTTTTATCGGCGATAGAAACATAAGCCAGATAAACGCCGCCGACTACCATAGCGACAATGATGATATATAGGAATATTTTCCATCCGGTGCTGAGGCTGTATTCCTTTTCAAACGTAGCACCCATGGAAGGGTTAAAGCGCTGTTCCATTTTGATATGATAAAGTTTAGTATGGTTATTTACGGATAAAAAACCGTCGCAACATACAAATTTTTATTTTTGCCGGATGTTAAAAAATCAAACGCAACTTTTTCACCGCCAAAACCTCCCCTTTTACCGATTTCTTTAAATACATCACCAATTTTTGTTTGGCTCAACTATAATGTTACCTTAGTTTTGGATATGATTTCAATTTGCAGATAATACAATGAACAACGATATAGAACATCCAAAAGATCCCAACAAAGGCAAGTCTGTTGCCGGGATCATTTTACTTGCTGTAGGCGGCATATTGCTGCTTCAGCAATTCCGAATTTTTTTCATACCCGATCATCTTTCCCTGTGGCCATTGTGGCTCATTTTTTGGGGAGTATATGTAGGCGCTAAGCATAATTATAAAAAGGCTTCATGGGTTATGCTGGTAGGTTTAGGTACTATATTCCTTATAACCGAAAACATAAACGACTCTGGCCGTATTGTAGGCCCCTTAGCTGTAATTGGCTTTGGCATGTGGCTGATATTAAGGCGCAACAAGCATTTCGATCCGCAGCAATGGAAAAATGATTTCAAAGGTGATAAATGGACTAACTGGGATAAGAAAGAGCCTTTCCAATTTGAAAAAAATGAGCCGGTTGTTGATTACACTGTAAAAGACGAAGGCGACCCGATTCCTCCGGTTGACCCATATGCTCAAAAACAACAGCAATACAACACCAAATATTCTGGCGATGATTATATAGATACGGTATCTATTTTTGGCGGGGTTAACAAAACCATTCTTTCCAAACAATTCCGCGGTGGCGATATCGTTAACATATTTGGTGGTGCCGAACTTGACTTTACCCAGGCAGACATCAACGGTCGCATTATCATTGATATAACCCAAATTTTCGGCGGCACCAAAATTATTGTACCATCAAACTGGCAGGTAGTATCTGACCTGGCAGCCGTTTTTGCCAGTGTAGATGATAAACGCATCAGGAGCACCGCAAGTGTAGGCAGCGAAAAGGTACTGGTACTTAAAGGTGTATCCATTTTTGCCGGAGTAGATATCCGCAGTTATTAATTAAGGCAGCTAATAACGAAAAGCATAAACAACATGAACTGGTACGTAGCAAAATTAGTTTTCAGGGTGATAAGCGGAGATGGCGATCATCAGGCGCAATTTGATGAGCAATTAAGATTGATCAGTGCAGAAAATGAGCTGGTAGCTTATGAAAAAGCCAACCGAATAGGTCACGCTAATCAGGATAGCTTTAAAAATATTGAAAAGCAAACCGTTAAATGGCAATTTATTGATGTGGCCGAACTTAACCAGCTTGGCGAACTCACCGATGGCACCGAATTGTATTACAATATACATGAAACACCCGATGCCGATCTTTACATCGCCTGGGCGCATCATAAATCAGCCTTATTAGGCATCAGAAATTAAACCTTAAACCACAGAAAGCAACCCATTTTGGAAGTTCCATCAATACAATCATCAAAACTATACGCGGCATTTGTAATTTGCGGTGTGGCATGGGCTGCACTGCAAACTTACATCATCCATAGTTTTGGTTTTTTATGGTTTACTGCCGCTACCGATGGTTTGCTTAGTGCAATATTGCTTTCATGTGCCTGCTGGCTTATCAACAATAACTTACGCTACTACCAACCAGGTAAAGGCAGCTACATTAACCTGTTTATTTGGTGCGTGGCGCTTGCAGGTATTTGTACAGCCGGCTGCCGATACCTTTTACCACTCATTAACAGCGATCAGATCTATACCGGTTTCCTGGCCCAGTCATTAACCATCCGCTTTTTTACCGACTTTTTAGCCATAGGCTGGATGGCCATGATCAGCTTGCTGTGGTTTTCACAACTCGACCAAAAAGAAACCCTGAAGCGCAAAACCGAGGCCGAACAACTGGCCCGCGAAGCCGAGCTGTACAATTTAAGGCAACAATTACAACCTCACTTCCTGTTCAATAGCCTTAATTCCATTAATGCCCTTATAGGCTTTAAGCCTGATGAAGCCCGCAGGATGATCCACCAGTTATCTGATTTTTTACGAGGAACCCTTAAAAAAGATGATCAGCTGCAGGTTAGTCTTACCGAAGAATTGGCACATCTTAATTTATACCTCGATATTGAAAAAGTACGCTTTGGACACCGTTTACAAACAGAAATAAGCTGTGACCCAAAATGCGGATCTGCAATATTACCATCCATGCTGTTACAACCTTTGGTTGAAAACGCTATTAAATTTGGCCTCTATGATACCATAGGCGAAGTTACCGTGAGTATTCGTGGCGAGATTGAGGATGGATACCTGAACCTAATGGTACAGAACCCGTATGATCCACAAACATCCAAACCAAAAAAAGGTACAGGTTTTGGTTTGCGGGGAGTGCAACGGCGATTATATTTGCTGTATGCCCGTAATGATTTAATGGAAACCCATGCGAGCGATGATCTGTACACAACCATTATAAAAATACCGCAACTATGAAGCGAGCTTTAATTATTGATGATGAACCTTTAGCCCGCATGGTTGTAAGGGAATACCTGCTTGATTTTAAAGACATTGAACTTATACAGGAATGCAACGATGGCTTTGAAGGCCTCAAAGCTATTCAGCAATATCAGCCCGATCTTGTTTTTTTAGATATCCAGATGCCTAAAATTACCGGCTTTGAAATGCTTGAACTGGTTGAGCAGCCCCCTGCCGTAATATTTGCCACCGCATTTGATGAATACGCTATAAAAGCTTTTGAAGCCCACGCGGTCGACTATCTGTTAAAACCTTTCAGTAAAGAACGCTTTAATAAAGCTGTTGAAAAATTCCTGGCTTCGGCTGCACCAAAACCTGCTGTTAAACAAACGGAGGAGTTATTGGAAACCGCCGCTACTCATTCGCCTGCGCAGCATGAGCGTATTGTGGTAAAAACAGGTACTAAAGTGAAGATCATACCCGTTGCTGATGTAGAATACCTGCAAGCTGATGATGATTATGTAAGCGTGATTACCAAAGAAGGCTCGTACCTTAAAAATAAAACCATGAGCTTTTTTGAGCAAACGCTTGATCCTAATCACTTTGTCCGCGTACACCGCTCGTACATCGTAGCTATACCGCAAATCACCCGTATCGATCCCTACGAAAAAGACGCACACCTGGCCATCCTGAAATCGGGTGCCAAAATCCCGGTAAGTAAAACGGGCTATGTGAAATTGAAACAGGTGCTGGGGATATAACAGTAAGAGTTTAAGAATCAAGCTACCCGTCACTGTTTCTCTACCCGTCATTGCGAGGTACGAAGCAATCCCCTAAATGCAGAGGGGCTTGCATGGATGCTCTGTACAGTTCGCGATTGCTTCGTTCCTCGCAATGACGATGGTTAATATTTTCCGCTACGCTCGCAATTGACATAAAGACATCATCGCGTTTTCACTAATAAAATCCTTTCTCCCACATAATTTACTGCGATCAATCCCGTTAACTATAACTATAGTTAACAACCTAACCAATGCCTAAACTGATCACCTTGCTGCTGTCACTCCTGTTGATAGCACCTCCCAAACCCGAAATTCCGGATAGTAAGCGGGCCGGCGATGTTCGCCTTAAAGTATGGCCTAAACTTCAGAAAGAACTTAAAGACAAAGGCTTTGCACCTTATGGCTCAATATACATCCGCATAATTAAAGATATTAGCGTACTTGAAGTATGGGTAAAATCAGCCAATAAATACCAGCTTTTTAAAACCTACGATGTATGTACGTACTCAGGCGGACTGGGCACCAAAACCCGTAATGGTGACGGCAAAAGTCCGGAGGGATTATATATCATTGAACCCAAACAGCTTAACCCGGTAAGCAATTATTACCTGGCTATTAATGTTGGCTACCCAAATGCAATTGATAAAGCCAAAGGCTATACCGGCAACGCCATTATGGTTCATGGCCATTGCGCATCAATAGGCTGCTACGCCATGACCGATGCCCGCATTGAAGAAATTTACACCTTGGTTTATGAGGCCTTTATAGCAGGACAAAAGCAAATCCGTGTTGATATCTTCCCTTTCCGGGTAAACGACGCAAACTTAAGACGCTATGCGGCTTTTAAACAGGATGCTTTTTGGCGATCATTAAAGCCAGCATATGAACTTTTTGAAAAACGGCAGGTACCGGTGGAATATCATCTTAAAGGGAAGGATTATGCTTATTGAGGGTAAGTCGGACGATAATTTTGCCACAAAAGAGGTAATTTCGGCTAACAAAACCATGTCATTGCGAGCGCAGCGTGGCAATCGCACGGAAGCAGAGCCGCTCTGTATAGCATGCGATTGCTTCGTCGTTCCTCCTCGCAATGACATAGTTTTATTAAATCCACAGCTATTATCCACAAGGGTATCACTCCATCAACAACACCATCAAAGCTTCCTCTACCCTTTCCAATTCCAAAAGCTGTTTGGCTTTCAAATGCAATTGTAGTTCACGGGTCTGGCTATCACCTATGGTGGCGTCCAACACTTCTTTTATTTCGGGAGTAAGCGCAAATGCTTCGATAGCTTCATCGGTGGGTGTTGCTTCCAGGTTACCCAATTGTCCGAGGTTATTACCGGTAAGGACCCTTGAGTTACGGATGGCGTACGGCAATGCATCAACACCTATACCTATTTTAGTATTTGGTTTGGCTACTTTAAACAGATTGTCATTAGTAACGCGGCAATACCAATCTCCGCCGAGGCGGGCTACCAGATCCATTTTTGCCTGGTCTATTTTCCCGTCTGCATCTAAAACCATATCACTGATGTGAATCAGCTTAATTTCGGCAAGTACGAGGTTACCTGCACCGTGGCTTTGCCCTAATTCAATTACCTCATTCACCACACATTCCAGTTGTACATACGACTCGGCCACGCGCGGAGGTTTTACCAATTGCGACTGTACTGGTGTTAAGCCCGACTTAATAAACTCATTAATGCCCTGCGAATACTCTACGCTTGATAATGACGTTTGCTGTACCATATCGTAGTTAACAATATTGATCACGCATTCAGGCACTTCCCTGATATTTTCGAGCGTATGCTTGGTAGTATTATCCCTCACCCTGCGCGATGGCGAAAAGATGCATATGGGCGGGTTTGTGCTGAAAAAATTAAAAAAGCTGAATGGGCTCAGGTTCACGTTACCTGCTTTATCTACAGTAGAAGCCAAACATATTGGCCTCGGCGCTATTACATAGTGCAGGTAATTTTGAAGTTGAACCGGCGAAAGATCGGCTATGTTGATGGTAGGCATGGAGGCTGTACTTTAAAGCCGTCATTGCGAGGTACGAAGCAATCGCGAACTTTACAGAGCGGCTCTGTTTATCGGGGATTGCTTCGTACCTCGCAATGACGCGTTTGTATTTCTATGGATAGTATTTTCTTATTTCTTCAGCTTCAATATTGAAAAATCACTATCAGCTTTCTTAATGATATTACCCAGCATGCCCAGGCCGGTTACTTCCATTTCCACTAAGTCGCCGGGTTGTAACCATTGCGGTTCATAGTCGGCATTGTTGAGTACGCCGGTGCCATTCAGTTCAAGAAAACAGCCGGTACCAACAGTGCCTGAACCTATTACGTCGCCCGGCAAAACATCACAGCCATAAGCTGCACGCTCAATGATCTCGGCAAAGGTCCAGTCCATATCGGCCATATTACCTGCCGATACCTGTTTGCCATTCACCACACATTTCATCTCCAGGTTATATGCATTACCGGTATGGCCGGGTTTTGCGGAAACTTTATATTGCTCCAACTCATCGGGCGTCACCAACCACGGACCAATCACTGTCGAAAAATCCTTGCCCTTTGCCGGGCCAAGGTTCAGCAGCATTTCTTCCATTTGCAGGGTACGGGCGCTCATATCGTTCATGATCATGTATCCCGCTATAAAACTATCTGCTTCGGCAGCTGTAATGTTACGGCCTTTTTTATTGATCACCACGGCAACTTCCAATTCAAAATCAAGCTTTTGGAAGTGATCGGGCATACATTCAATTTCGCCGGGCCCTTGTATGGCGTTATGATTAGTAAAATAAAATATAGGATATTGGTCAAACTCCGGTATCATATCCAACTTACGGTTACGCCTGGCCGAAGCCACATGCTGCCTGAACGCATAACCATCACGACATGAAGTTGGGTGCGGGACCGGGGCCGTCAATTCAAAAAACAACTCCTCTTTAGCCTCTATCTTTCCTAACCGGATATCTTCATTAACCCGTGCGGCATGTACCATCAACTCAGGCCCACCCCATAAAAATTCGTTCATGTTATCGGGGATCAGCTTATCACATGAATTTAAATTGTAAATATGGCCGTTAACAAAAACGCCCAGATGTTCACGGTCTTCGGTTTTATAGGATACTAATTTCATAGAGTAGCTTAATTGGTATAATCAAAGCTAATGATTTTTTGTTAGGTGAATGGTTGATTAAGTTGATTAGGTGAGTGGTTTCTTACGCGGATATATATTTAACCCCGCCGCCGCTCGGCTCCTGCCGAGTGGCCGTTTTCCCCAGGCCTCTGGCCTGTATACACCACGTCGGCGGCCAGAGGCCGTTTTATAGCTGCCACTCGGCTGGAGCCGAGCGGCGGCGTAAGGATTAAAAAAACAACCAACCCCTCACCTAATCAACCACTCACTATTCAACCCAAAATTTGCATCCTAAATATAATCCCGCTAACTTAGTATCATGTTGCGCATACAAATGCATTTCCTGTTTTCGTTGGGGTTAACCTCCATGAGCGATGCTTCATCGTTCAGAGATGCTATGCTCGCTAAAATCGTATTGGCGCAATACTAATTCTCCCCACCTGTTTCCTTCATTTTTTTAATCATTTATTTACTAAATGGTTAAGGCTATGCGTTCCGGACTTTTAGCCCGAACACAAATCAGCATTTTATACGTTTTGTTGTTAACCAATTAAACCAATCCATGCCTGTATATCATAGTTTAGGATCAATTCCGCCTAAGCGGCATACGCAATTCCGTAAGCCCGATGGTAGTTTATATGCCGAAGAGCTTGTATCAACCGAAGGCTTTTCAAGCCTTTATTCGCTGGTATACCACGCCTACCCGCCAACTATTGTAAAAACACTTGGTGAGCCCTACAGCGTGGAGCCTAAAATAGCGCGCGAAAAACACCTGAAGCATACCAGTTTGATAGGGTTCAATGTACAACCCGAAGATGATTATCTGCAAAGCCGCAAGCCGGTGCTGGTAAACAGCGATCTGCATATTTCGCTTGCGGCACCGCGCAAAAGCATGACCGACTACTTTTATAAGAACAGCCAGGCTGATGAGGTAGTATTTATTCACGAAGGTACCGGTACTTTAAAAACAGGTTTCGGCAATATCAAATTCCAGTATGGCGATTATTTGATAATCCCCCGCGGAACCATTTATCAGATGGAGTTTGACGGCGCTGCAAACAGGCTTTTTATTGTGGAAAGCTTTAGCCCTATCCGCCCGCCCAAACGTTACCGTAACCAATATGGTCAGTTAATGGAACATTCGCCCTACTGCGAACGAGATATCAAACGGCCGGCCGATCTGAAAACTTATGATGAGCATGGTGATTTTAAAATCCTGATCAAAAAGCAAGGGCTCATTTACCCTTATATCTACGGCACCCATCCATTTGATTTTATAGGCTGGGATGGCTTTCATTATCCATGGGCGCTGTCCATTCATGATTTTGAACCGATAACCGGCAGGCTGCACCAGCCGCCGCCTGTACATCAAACTTTTGAGGGTAACAACTTTGTGATCTGCTCATTTGTACCCCGCAAGTTTGATTATCATCCGCTATCCATCCCTGCGCCCTACAACCACAGCAATGTGGATAGCGACGAGGTTTTATATTATGTAGATGGCGATTTTATGAGCCGTAAAAGTGTGGTAAAGGGGCAAATCACCCTGCATCCCGGCGGTATCCCGCATGGCCCGCATCCCGGCTCGGTCGAAAAATCCATAGGCAAAGAGTCGACAGATGAATTAGCCGTGATGATAGATCCATTCAAGCCATTGATGCTAACTGAGGATGCTATAAAGATAGAGGATGAAAATTATTATAAAAGCTGGCAATATTAACTACTAATCCCATGTCATTGCGAGCGTAGCGTGGCAATCGCATGCTATAAAGAGCGAATCTGTACAGCTCGCGATTGCTTCGTTCCTCGCAATGACATATTTAAATTTATTAAAATGCACACTCAAACTTTAGATAAACAACCAACTACAACCGATTTCCTGCCTCTTAACGGCACCGATTACGTTGAATTTTACGTAGGCAATGCCAAGCAGGCGGCCCATTATTATAAAAGCGCTTTCGGTTTTCAAAACCTGGCTTACGCCGGGCCTGAAACCGGCGTGCGCGACAGGGCATCATATGTTTTACAGCAGGGCAAAATCAGGATTGTACTTACCACTCCGCTGCATTCTGAACATCCAATTGCTGAGCACATTAAAAAACATGGCGATGGAGTAAAAGTACTGGCACTTTCGGTTGATGATGCTTACGATGCTTTTGAGCAAACTACCAAACGCGGTGCCGAAGCTTATCAGCAACCGCAAACCCTAACCGACGAACATGGCGAAGTACGCACCAGCGGCATCAAGCTTTACGGCGAAACCGTACATATGTTCATAGAACGTAAAAACTATAAGGGCTTGTTTTTACCAGGCTATCAAAAACTGGAAAACACCTTTAATCCAAGTGATACGGGTTTGTTATATGTTGACCATTGCGTAGGCAATGTCGGCTGGCATAAAATGAACGAATGGGTTAATTTTTACGAAGAGGTTTTAGGCTTCCGCAATATCCTCACCTTCGATGATAAAATGATCTCGACCGAGTATTCGGCTTTAATGAGCAAGGTAATGAGCAACGGAAATGGTTATGTAAAATTTCCGATCAATGAACCGGCCGAGGGCAAAAAGAAATCGCAGATTGAGGAATACCTGGAATTTTACGAAGATGAGGGTGTGCAACACCTGGCCCTTGCCACCCATGATATTGTAGCTACCGTTACCGAATTGCAAAACCGTGGTGTTGAATTTTTAAAAGTGCCTTCCACTTATTACGATGACCTTATTGACCGTGTGGGCCACATTGATGAAGACCTTGAGCCATTAAAACATTTGGGCATCCTGGTTGACCGTGATGACGAGGGTTATCTGTTGCAGATTTTCACTAAGCCGGTTGAAGACAGACCGACGCTTTTCTTCGAGATCATTCAGCGTAAAGGCGCAAAATCATTTGGTGCGGGTAATTTCAAAGCCTTGTTTGAAGCCATTGAACGGGAGCAGGACGCAAGGGGAAACCTTTGATTACTGATTTCGGATTTTTATTAGTGATTTATGATTTGAAGCCGGGCGAATGCCCGGCTTTTTATTTTCAATTCGCTATTTTTAGCAAATGCATAAATACCTAACCTTCCTTTTTATTTTATTGAGTGCGGCAGCTTTTGGACAAAAAAGCCTTAGTAATAAAGGCGATAGTTTATACGAGGCAAAAAATTTTGTTCAAGCTGGAAATTGTTACTTACAGTCGGCTAAGCAAGCCGAATTTAAGGCTGCGGCCACAAACGATTATTATAATGCAGCCTGCTGTTATGCACTATCGGGTAAAGCAGATAGCGCAATGACCATATTGAAATTAGCCATTAACAGCGGCTACAAAAATGCGGCGCACCTGGTAACAGATTCAGACCTGAATTCGTTGCATCAAATGCCCGAATGGCGGCCACTGCTCAATTCGGTAGAAAAAGAACCTAAAGGCTTCACTGATGATCCGTTGAAAGCAAAACTCGTAACAAGCGACATAAAAAACTTTTGGATTGCTTATGACAGGGCGCAAAAAGATACTGCAAACCGACTGAAGATCTACAGGCAATATTATATTGATCCGGGATCGGCAGGACTGCAGGATTACTTTGCAATCAAAGTTATCAGCATGAAAAGGTTTGTTAAGGCGCATGATAAAAAGCCCAGGTTTTACGCGGCCATCCGCAAAAACACCTATACCGTTGATAAGCAAAAACCGCAGATGACAGCATCATTTGTAAAACTTAAAGAACTTTATCCGCAGGCTAAATTCCCGGACGTTTATTTTGTTATTGGTGCTTTTACATCCGGGGGCACTTCAACAGATAATGGCTTACTTATTGGCCTTGACCAGGCAGTTAGTACTCCCGACATACCTGTTGATGAATTAAGCCTTTGGGAAAAGAACAATTTTGGCAAGCTTGATTACATCCCCAACCTGGTAGCACATGAACTTATCCACTTTAACCAGGGCGGCATGTTAGGCGGCGATACCACCTTGCTCAGGGCCGTTTTGGAAGAAGGCATGGCCGACTTTATAGGCGAATTGATTTCCGGCCATACCGCTAACGAGCGCCTCCATGTGTGGGCCAAAGGGCGCGAAAAGCAAATATGGGCCGATTTTGAAAAAGAGATATATCTAAAGCGCGGCTACAATTGGATAGCCAACTCCAACCAGGAAACGGCCAACAAACCAGCCGACCTTGGTTATTGGGTTGGTTACCAGATATGCAAAGGTTACTATGATAACAGCTCAGATAAAAAGCAAGCCATCTACGATATGCTTAATATCAAAGATTATAAAGCTTTTTACCAGAAAAGCGGCGCAAGTAAAAAGTTTACCAATTAACTCACCCCACTCCGGGGCCGGGCTAATGCCCGGCCTTTTTATTTGGCAGCCATTAAGTTATATTTGATATAACCAATAATCATTTTATGAAAAAAGCTTTACTTATCCTTGCCGCTGTAGCGTTAAGCTTTAACTGCTTAGCCCAAAGCTCTGCCGCCGCCAAACCTGTTTATGATGCCGCTTTGGCCAAAAAACTGGGAGCCGACGATTACGGTATGAAAAAATATGTGATGGCATTCCTGAAAGAAGGGCCTACACAACTGAAAGACTCGGCGGCTAATATGCAGTTGCAAATGGCCCACCTTAAAAACATCGGCAAGCTTGCTGCCGAAGGTAAGCTGGTTGTTGCAGGGCCATTTTTAGATAACCAGCCCTTACGCGGTATTTTCATTTTCAATGTTGAAACTGTGGAAGAAGCAAGAAAACTTACTGAAACTGATCCGGCTATTAAGGCAGGCGCTTTAGTTATGGAACTACACCCTTTTTATTGCAGTGCCGCACTGATGCAGGTGGTACCTATCCACAATACTCTTCAAAAGCAAAGCATGACCAATTAAATGGATACGGTGCAATTTGTGCTTGAACAGCTTAAAGAAAAAGCTGATGCCGCGTATTTAAAAGGGATGGCCCGTTTTGGCATCGATAACTCGCAGGCCCTGGGTGTAAAGTTACCCGAAATACGCAAGCTTGCTAAAATCATAAAAACAGATCATGCGTTGGCTTTAGCACTTTGGGGCACAAGGGTACATGAAGCCCGGATGCTGGCCTCGCTCATAGCCGACCCCAAACAGGTTACACCAGAATTAATGGATAGCTGGACCCGTGATTTTAACTCATGGGATATTTGTGACCAGGTTTGTGGTAATCTTTTTGATCGCACCGTATTTGCCATTGACAAAGCTGTTGAATATAGCAGTCATGAGCAGGAATTTGTTAAACGTGCGGGATTTGTTTTAATGGCCGAATATGCAATCCACAACAAAACCGCCCCCGACAGCGTATTTATAAAACTGTTTCCTATTATGGAACGGGAAGCCTGGGATAATAGAAACTTTGTTAAAAAGGCTATTAACTGGGCACTACGGCAAATAGGCAAACGAAATAATATATTAAAAGTTAAAGCTATTAATACTGCGAGAAATATTTATAACCAACCCGCCAAATCTGCTAAATGGATCGCCAAAAACGCGCTCGATGAACTAATAAGCAAATAGCAATATAATATTTTTCCATAAAATTAAATGCAGGCAAATTGCAGGTAAATTGCCTGTAAAATAGGACATTATAATACCCAATAATAGTTCACCCATATTTACTAACTTAGTGCCCGCTATTTTTGACAATCAAATTACTTCAAACTATTTTATTGAAGATATCTTCATTTCAAAATATAAATAAGTAAAAACAGAACACATTTGGCGGGTATTTTGCAAAATATTACTTCAATTAGGAGTAGATATAGCCAGATATTCTAAAAACCGTAATTACCAGTAAAAGAATACATTATAAAGTATCAAAAATATTATATTTGGAACCTGCAAATGTGGAATAACGTTTGAAAAGAAAATCCACAGCAGCACAACTGATGGTTGTAAATTTAAAAACTTCAAATCATGGCACATGTTTTAATAATAAGCACGTGTCAAAAAAACAAATTGAATAAGTGAACGGATTGTTGATATGAGTTTTTTGGAAAAGGGTAAACTTTCTGGCGATGATGTACATCTAACCCCTTTGATCAATGATCTGGATACGGGTATCTGGAAGTATAATTTCAATACAAGGGAAGTAAAATGGTCGACAGGGTTTTATAAGGTATTAGATTTTCAATTGAATGAAATTGAATGTAATGCTTACACTTTCTTTGAGCATTTACTTTATCACGGCGATAAACCGGCCTTTATTAATGCCATTAACAACAGGCTAACTGAAAACACTCCACCGCTGCAATTACGCTTTTTAACAAAAAAAAACGGGTACCAGTGGTTTGAAACCACTATCAGAAAAATTGATAACGAACATGGCTGTATAGCTTACGGTTCGCTCATCAATATCAACCGCTACAAACATAACGACCTATTATCGGCACATAACCAGGTAATCAATGATGCTGCCTTTAACACAGCACAATTGGGAAGCTGGGAAATTGACGCTCAAAACACCGGCACCATCGAGCTGTCAAAGCAGGTGTATGATTTATTTGATCTTCAAAATCATTTAAACCTGAGCGTTGAAGAATTTATTAGTTTTTTTGAGCCCCCATACCGGCCTGTTTTACAAAACGCCATTAATCAAACGTTTGATCAGAGCCGGCCGTTTGATGTCGATTTACTTTTACGATCGGCCAAAAACAATATGTTGTGGCTAAAAGTAAAGGCCGTACCGGTAATTAATCACTTTGGCAAATGCACCTCGGTTAAAGGGATTGTGCAGGATATCGACAGCGAAAAAAGGAAATTACTTAAACTTGAGCAGTCGATAAATTTATTGACCGACCAAAACCGGCGCCTGCAAAACTTTGCATATATAGTATCGCATAATCTTCGTTCGCACACAGGCAATCTCCAATTTATGGTAAACCTGTTTGAACAAACCGAAACAACTGAAGAACGCGAAGAGATTTTTTCGCACATTAAAACTATCAGCGATAGCCTGGATCTTACTATCGAACATATCAATGAAATAGTAAAAATTCAGACAGAAATTACCAAAGAGCGAAAAATGGTTGAGTTAGAGCCAATGTTTAAAAATATTTGCTCTGCGCTAAAAAATAATATAGAAGCAATAAACGCCCGTATTGAAGGCGACTTTACGCAATGCCGTGAAATCAGCTACATTCCGGCTTACATGGAAAGCATCCTGCAAAATTTGCTCACCAATTCATTAAAATACAGTCATCCTGAAAGACAACCCGTTATAAAATGCTATACATTAACCGAAGGGAACCACATCTATCTTATTTTTGAAGATAATGGCCTCGGCATTGATCTTGACCGTTATGGCGATAAGATTTTTGGTATGTACAAAACATTTCACCAAAACACCGATGCTAAAGGGATTGGCTTGTTTATAACCCGCAACCAAATTGAAGCATTAGGCGGCAGCATCAAAGTTGACAGCAAAGTAAATGTTGGCACAAAATTTACTATCAGACTGGCATAATTAACTAACAAGAAATGATTGCAGATCTAAATGCCGCAAACACCTGGATTGTGGATGATGATAGTATTTATGTTTACGGCCTGAAAAAGCTAATAGGTATAAAGGGACTTAACACCCGGCTAAGCCATTTTGTAAATGGAGAAGAAGCCATTAATGCCTTAAAAAAAGCAAACGAAGATCATGATTTGCCAGATTTGATATTGCTGGATATCAATATGCCGGTTATGGATGGATGGGAGTTCATGAATGAATTTGCGAAAATAAAACCCCGGCTGGGGAAAAGAATCGCTATTTATATCGTAAGCTCATCAGTTGACCTGAATGATATTCACCGGGCTAAAAGTATTTCTGAAGTTTCTGATTACCTGTTCAAACCCGTGAGGACAAGTCACTTAATAAAGGTATTTGATACAACACCGGAAAGCAGCAGCGAACAGCTATTTAAGTATGGAGCTTAACATAAGCTCCATACTTAAAATCAAAATTATTCTATATAACTTTCCAGTATTTTAAAGCCTCCAGTTGTTTCCAATTCAACTTTATCAATACTTTTTGGCAGCAGGATGCACTCGCCCATTTTAACGGCATATGCTTCATCATTATATTTTACAGTGTATCCGCCTTCTACGCAAACATGGATCACAAATGAATCTAATGCAGAATAGTCTTTAGAGGTACTTTCATCAAAATCAAGTACGTTGGTTGTAAAATACGGGCAGGTAACCAATTTTACAGTCTCGTTCTCTTTAGGCTCGTATTGGGTTTTATATTCCGGATAGTGTTTGTAATCAATAGCGGCAAGGGCCTCTTCGGTATGCAACTCACGTTTATTGCCTTTATCATCAACACGGTCAAAATCGTAAATACGATAAGTGATATCTGATGTTTGCTGAATTTCGGCAATCAGTAATCCTTTGCCAATGGTATGTACCCTGCCTGCAGGTAAAAAGAAAACATCATCAGCTACGGCTTCTTCCTTGTTCAGGATATCCATGATATGGCCGCTGTTTAAAGCATTGACATATTTTTCTTCGGTCATTTCCTGGTTAAAACCGGTAATCAATGTCGAGCCCTTGTCGGCTTCGATGATATACCACATTTCTGTTTTGCCAAATGAGTTGTGGCGCTCTTTAGCCAGTTTATCATCAGGGTGCACCTGTACCGAAAGATCATCATTGGCATCAATAAATTTCACCAGTAAAGGGAAGATATTACCAAAATGGTCATAAACTTTCTTACCCACCAGCTCATCTTTGTATTGCTCCAACAAGTCAGCCAATGATTCACCTTCAAGGGCACCCGAAGCTACAACCGAAACATCAGATTTCACACCCGATATTTCCCAGGTTTCGCCGCAGTTAGGCAAGCTGCCAAAATCTTTATGCAAGTAGGTTTTGATCTTTTGACCACCCCATATCTTGTCTTTATATATGGTTTTAAATTTTAATGGATATAATGCCGACATAGTGTTGTGTATTTTGACCGCTAAGTTAGGAGTAAAATAGAAAATAGGAAATGCTAAATTGATTTACGTACTATACATGTAAACAAAAAAAGCCCATACTATTGTATGAGCTTTTTATATCAAATTGCCTGGTAATTATTTACCTAAGCGTTTTTTTAAGTTTTCGTCAATTGCAGCTAAAAACTCTTCGGTGTACAGGTAATCGGTACCATGTTCCACTTTAGGTTTAATAGTGATGGCCAAATCTTTGGTCATTTTACCACTTTCAACAGTTTCGATACAAACTTCTTCCAAAGCTTTGCAGAAATCGATCAGCTCCTGGTTGTTATCCAGGATACCGCGGAATTCCAAACCTCTTGTCCATGCAAAAATAGATGCAATTGGGTTAGTTGAAGTTGGCTTGCCAGCCTGGTGATCACGATAGTGACGGGTTACTGTACCGTGGGCAGCTTCTGCTTCCATTACAGTACCATCAGGAGTAACCAGGGTTGAAGTCATTAAACCTAATGAACCAAAGCCTTGAGCTACAGTATCTGACTGTACGTCGCCGTCATAGTTTTTACAAGCCCAAACAAAGTTACCGTTCCATTTAAGGGCCGATGCAACCATATCATCAATTAAGCGGTGCTCATAAGTGATACCGGCAGCATCAAACTTCTGTTTGTAATCGCTTTGATAGATCTCTTCAAAAATATCTTTGAAGCGGCCATCATATTTTTTAAGGATGGTGTTTTTGGTTGAAAGGTATAAAGGCCAGCCTTTCATTAAAGCCTGGTTAAAGCAGGCATGGGCAAATCCTCTGATTGACTCATCAGTATTGTACATGGTTAATGCAACACCATCGCCTTTAAAGTTAAACACTTCAAATGATTGCTCAGGGCTACCATCTTCTGGTGTAAATTTAACGGTTAATTTACCCTTGCCTTTGGTTAAGAAATCGGTAGCACGGTATTGATCGCCAAAAGCGTGACGGCCTATGCAAATAGGGGCTGTCCAGTTAGGTACCAAACGAGGTACATTGCTCATAACAATTGGCTCACGGAAAACAGTACCATCCAGGATATTACGGATAGTTCCGTTTGGCGATTTCCACATTTGTTTTAAACCAAACTCCGCAACCCTTGCTTCGTCGGGAGTGATAGTGGCGCATTTGATACCAACACCGTATTGTTTAATGGCGTTAGCTGCGTCAATAGTTACCTGGTCGTCGGTTTGGTCGCGGTACTCGATACCCAAGTCATAGTATTTGATATCAAGATCAAGGTACGGGGTAATCAATTTGTCTTTGATGAATTTCCAGATTATACGGGTCATTTCATCGCCATCCAGTTCAACTACCGGATTCTCTACTTTTATTTTTGACATGCCTGATGTGGTTTTGTTATACAACGGCTCCAAATATATAAAATTGGCTTTATCAATTTTATCAAATAATGCAATGAAAAATTATAGATTTCGTTATAATGACAATTATTGCCGCCAGCATTGTTGTTTTTATAAACTTTGGTGCTATTTTTATAAAATAAAACGCTTACCATAAAACAAGCTCCTTCTTAAACAGGCGCTACCGTTTATTTATGATAAAATCCATACTAAAAATCTCCATTATAATCCTGTTGAGTTCTGTATCATTTTTGGCTAAAGCCCAGGTAGGGTTTGATTATGCGCAATATGATGTTGGTTTTGCAGCAGGTATCAACCAGGCCAGTTCGGCCGATGTGCAAACTTTAAAAACTACTCCTTCCATCAATCTCAACTTTACTTATAATCAAAGTCCTTTTTTGAACTACGTATTTAACGTTGAAATTGGCCGTTTAAAAGGAGGCTCGCCCAATACAACTACACAAAGGCAGTTTGAAAACCATTTTAGCGCCTACTCATTCAGGGTGCAGGTGCAGGCCGGCGAATTAATTGACTATTCGCAAAGCGCTATAGCAAACGCCTTTAAAAACCTTTACCTGTCATCAGGGTTAGGATACATCAATAATAATGTAGTATTCAGAACAGATGATGCGCTTTTATTGGCGAACGACCAGGTACTACCTTTTGAGCCTAAAACAAATGAAATTTTTATACCCGTAAGGTTAGGTTATGAATTTAAGATCTTCAACAGCTACAACCAACCCGCTGTAAAAATTGACCTCGGTTATCAATACAACTTTATCATGGGCGATAACCTTGACGGTTATGTTGCCGGTGCTCATAATGATGCATATTCGCAGGTTACATTAGGTTTTAAATTTGCCATTGGCGGTGTTACTTCGTACCGGAAACAGATCCATTATTAAGCTTTAGGTAAAAATTCTTTTTTTAACTGGTTTGCTTTTTTGGCAGGGTTTTTACTGTGTATATTTATATTATAAAAACACAGACCTATGAACAACGATCAAATTGACGATGCGGGCTTTAACGACGATCTGCCTGATCGCGACGAAACACTGAAAGATGAGCTGGGCGAAACTATTGACAAAGAAGACCTGAGCTATAATCCGGACGCCAACAGCTACGAATATGATGTTAAAAGCGACGACCCGGATTACGACCATCCCGATCCATATCATACAACAGCAAAGAACGGTGAGGATTTTAACTCCACCTATGATGAAGCAAATCCTTACGACGTTGACGGCGAATTTGACGAAGACCGTTCGCTCGAAACTGATGTAGATGAATTAGGCATGCACATTGATAACGGAGAAAGCGTTGAAGTTGATCCTGTTGATGCAGCCTTATCTCATACTCCCGAAGATGACCGGGATGATCTTGATGAAGAAGGCTATCCTAAAAATGACAGTAAACCCCTAAAATAATTTATTTTACCTGCCGAGTTGTGAATTTTAATTAAGCACAACTCGGCAGATAACCTAATTTAATCAAAATCAAGGTTAAACCTGTTTTTTAACTCCAGCAATTCAGGGTTGCGCGCCGCCATGTGCTGAAATTTTTCGGGCGCGGTGTAAGGCTTGCGCACTACTTTTAGTTCGTCAACACGGGCGTTTACGTCAATAGTAAAATTTTTGAGTGCACTGCGCAGGTAGTTAAGCATAATGGGCTTTTCATCCCTGAAAATATTTTCCTGCACCATGTTACCTACTATTACCTCAAAAACGTAAGGCTTCAACATGCGCGGCGCACCGGTTGTAAGTACGGTTAGCAAAGTTTTTTTTCCTTCCTTTTTTGCAAATGCGGCAAAATCGCTCCAGCATTGCAAAAAAGCATCCATGGTAAAATCCTCTTTATCCTCGCCTTTTAAATAAGGGTCTTCTTCTTCAAGTAATGCTTCCGGTGTCTTAACCTCGCCGGTTAACGAAGGGGTGAGTGTACTTCGCAAAGGCATCATAATCTTAGGCTTTTCGGCCGGAGATGCTTCTTTTACCGGTGCAGCTGACACTACAGGCTCTTTTGCAGGGGCACTGTATACAGGCGCAGCTTCACTTACCATGGATACGGCCGGGCTTGCCGGTGTACTATTAACAGGTGTTATTGCTGAGGTATCAGGTTTTTTTTTTAATCCCCCGTCGGCAGCGGGCGTTACAGTGAGTGAAGTGGTTGCCAGGTTAAATACCGATGGCAGGTGGCACATCTTAAGCAGTGCCAGCTCCACCTGCAGCCGTTGGTTTTTACTGAGCTTATAACTGATATCGCACTGGTTGGCAATATTCATGGCCGAGAGCAAAAACGACACTGACGCCTGCTGCGATTGCTGCAGGTATTTTGCTTTGATCCCTTCACTTACCTCAAGCAGTTTTAATGTTGACTGATCTTTCCCAACTAACAGATTTCTGAAGTGTTCAGACAGGCCTGCTATAAAATGTGCACCATCAAACCCGCGCGAAAGGATCTCGTCAAAGAACAACAATACTTTTGCGGTATCTTCCTTAAGCAGGCTTTCGGTTATATTAAAGTAGTAGTCGTAATCAAGTATGTTCAGGTTATCAATAACCGAACGATAGGTTACCTTACCGCCCGAAAAGCTCACGATCTGGTCAAACATCGATAACGCATCGCGCAAACCGCCATCGGCTTTCTGGGCTATGATATGTAGGCCATCAGGTTCGTAACCGATGTTTTCCTTACCGGCAATTGATGCCAGGTGGTTAGCCATATCTTCAACCCTGATGCGGTTAAAATCAAAGATCTGGCAACGCGAAAGAATGGTTGGCAGGATCTTATGCTTTTCGGTAGTGGCTAATATAAATATGGCGTAATGAGGCGGCTCTTCAAGCGTCTTCAGGAAAGCGTTAAACGCTGCCTGTGATAGCATGTGCACCTCATCAATAATATAAACCTTGTAACGGGCTGCCTGCGGGGGAATCCGCACCTGCTCAATTAAACTGCGGATATCATCAACAGAGTTGTTTGAAGCAGCATCAAGCTCATGAACGTTAAAGGAGTTGCCGTTTTCAAAAGCTTTGCATGACGCACATTCGCCGCAAGCCTCTCCATTAGGCTGTAAATTGGTACAGTTTATGGTTTTGGCCAGGATCCGGGCGCAGGTAGTTTTGCCCACACCACGTGGACCACAGAACAAAAAGGCCTGTGCCAGCTGGTTATTTTTTATAGCGTTTTTGAGCGTATTGGTAATATGTTGCTGACCAACAACGGTTTCAAAAGTAGCCGGGCGATACTTACGGGCCGAAACAATGAAATTATCCACAAGTGCTAAGGTAGTGAGAAAATAGGTTTAGTGAAAGGGGGCTTTTGCTAAAATTTTGAACACTCAGCAGTACTCATATGATAAAAACAACATTACCAATTTGTTTCGCCATATCAAAACAAACCTGTACGCGCTAATTTTCTAAAAATCATCATCGGGCAGATGATCATCATCTTCAGGGTCGGACTCACCCATATCATCATCTACCTGTATTTCATGCAGGTCTTCTTTATCCTCAAGTATGTCGTCAAAATCCTCATCTTCCTGGTCGTCCCAGTCCCCCTCAAGAGGATCATCCCCTCCGCCGTACATCAATACTTCATCAAACGAAAGTGCTTTTGAGTTTTCAACACCGGTAAAGTTTGCTACTAACTGCATAGCTTTAAGTTTTTTTAGATAGAACGGTGCATTAAGTTATAAGTTTTAAAAATACCGGTAAATAGTTATCAACCAGTATCAACATTGATTTGAAAATTACAAAACTATTTGTACATTTGCAGCCCCGTAATAGCGGGTAAATAATTAAAAATCAAGTATAATGCAACAGTACGAAATCGTGATCGTTCTAACCCCGTTGCTTTCAGAAGAGATTGCTAAAGAGGCAAATGCCAAATACAGCAAAGTTCTTACTGATGGCGGAGCCGAAATTGTCCAGGAGGATAATTGGGGTTTGAGAAAATTAGCGTACCCTATCCAAAAGAAAACTACAGGGTACTATCACTTAACTGAATTTAAGGCTCCGGGTGAATTAATTAACAAATTGGAGATAGAGTTAAGGCGCGATGAGCGTGTTTTGCGTTTCCTGACCATTGCTTTGGATAAACATGCCATTGCTTACAATGACAAAAAACGTAGCGGTGCTTTTAACAAAAAACCAGCAGCTAAAGCAGAGGAGGCAGCAAACTAATGGCTAACGAACAAATTAAATACGTTACCGCTCCCAAAGTGGAGGATAACCGTAAAAAATACTGCCGTTTCAAAAAGAATGGTATCAAGTATATTGATTACAAAGACGCAAACTTTTTATTAAAGTTCATTAACGATCAGGGTAAAGTATTACCACGTCGTTTAACTGGTACTTCATTAAAGTTTCAGCGTAAAGTGGCTCAGGCTGTTAAACGCGCACGTCACATCGGTTTATTACCTTACGTTACAGATTCATTAAAATAATAGGAGATTTAAGAAATGGAAGTTATTTTAAAACAAGATGTAAAAAACCTGGGTGATAAAGACGATATCGTAAATGTGAAACCAGGTTATGGCCGTAACTACCTTTTACCAAAAGGCTACGCCATATTAGCTACTGAAAGTGCACGTAAAGTTTTAGCCGAAAACCTTAAACAAGCTCAATTTAAGCAAGAAAAAATCCGCAAGGATGCTGATGCTATTGCAGCCCGTTTAGAAGGTGTTAAACTGAACATTGGTGCTAAAGCCGGCGAAACTGGCAAAATCTTCGGTGCTATCAACACTATCCAAATTGCTGATGCATTGAAAAAAGAAGGTTTTGACGTTGACCGTCGCCGTATCACTTTTGACCAGGAGCCAAAATTTGTTGGTGAGTATGTTGCCAACATTAACCTGCACAAAGAAGTTAAAGTACAGGTTCCGTTTGCAGTAGTAGCGGAATAATTATATTTCGGAATTCGGATTTAAGATTTCGGATTTTGAAAAATTTAAACAGGTGTTTTGTTAATTCAAAACACCTGTTTTTTTATGATCAGAATTAAATAAAAACAAATCCGAAATCGAAAATTTGAAATCCGAAATCGAGAATATTTATTTCGGATTACTGGAAAAAATTTAGAATTTTAGAGGGTGCTTTGCTTATGTGAAGCACTCTCTTTTTTTAAAGGAAATATTATAACAGTGTTAAAGTTTTTCAGCAAAAACAACCAGAAGTCAAAGTCGGATAAGCGGAACTCCAAATCGGAATCGAAATTTTATGGTATTCCTAAACTCATATTCAGGATTTTCAAACTGGCATTCATTCTATTTTTTGGTTTAAGTCTGCTGGGTGTAATCGGCTACCGTTTTATTAACCCTCCTTTTACCTGGTTGATGATTGAGCGCGGTTTTCAGCGCAAATCGGCAGGTAAGGAATGGAAGATAGATAAAAAGTGGAAGGATTTTGACGACATCTCCGACAATATGAAACGTGCTGCCGTTGCTGCCGAAGACCAAACATTTTTGGAGCACCACGGCTTCGACTTTAACGCTATCGAAAAAGCCATCGAAAAAAACTCGCATAGCAAAAAACTTATTGGCGGCAGTACCATATCGCAACAGGTGGCTAAAAATGTTTTCCTGTGGGAAGGTCGTTCCCTGCTCCGTAAAGGCATTGAAGCCTATTTTACTGTACTGATAGAAACCTTCTGGAGCAAAAAGCGCATTATGGAGGTTTACCTCAATGAAATTGAAATGGGCGATGGCATTTACGGTGTGGAAGCTGCTTCACAAGCCTATTTCCACAAATCGGCATCTGATTTAACCCGGCAGGAAGCTGCGGCCATAGCGGTGATTTTCCCAAGCCCGTTGAAATGGTCTGCCACTAACCCTACCAAATATTTAAGGCACAGGCAGTACCTGATCATGAAGAATATGAAAAGACTGGGACCTTTGGATTTTTAAGCCTTCCTGAAGCTACTAAGGTGTACGCATCTTATCAACGAATATCGATCAATAAAATCGAATGTCATTTCGACGAACCAGTTTGGCAATGCGTGGGCGCAGTGAGGAGAAATCTTATACCTCCTGCTCTGAACCTTACTCACGGCTCTACAGGGCGTATAAGATTTCTCTTTCGCCCTACTCCTCGGCCCTACCCCGCTCAATCGAAATGACATTTTTCTTTATTTAAAAAGATGTCATTTATTTAACACCTTCTTTTATCAATTAGCTCAATTTCCAATCGGGCCTTTCAAAGTGACAGGTATAACCGTATGGATTTTTCTGAAGATAATCCTGGTGTTCGGCTTCCGCATTCCAAAAGTCAGTTGCAGGTACTACTTCGGTAACGATTTTTCCCGGCCATACGCCAGAGGCTTCCATCTCTGCAATCAACTCATTTGCTACCTCATGCTGGCTTTCATTCAAATAAAAAATAGCCGAGCGATAAGAAGTTCCAATATCATTCCCCTGCCTGTTCCTTGTTGTTGGATCGTGGATCTGGAAAAAATACTCGAGAAGTTTACGGTAAGATAATAGAGCAGGGTCAAATTCAATCTCAATCCCTTCAGCATGTGTTCCATGGTTTCGATAAGTTGCATTAGGTACATCCCCACCTGTATACCCCACTACAGTAGAAATAACACCTGGATAATGCCTGATCAACTCTTCTACTCCCCAAAAGCAACCGCCTGCCAAAATGGCTTTTTCTGTATTCATAAGGCTTTATATTTAATTAAATAAAGGTAAGGCACAAACGTGCAAATGACAAAAGATAGATGGATGAGATCTGTATGCTCACGGTCATTATTTACTATCGTCTGATCGAAGTTACCCTATCGCTAAACTTCGACCAGTGAAAGTTAAACTTAGACCAGCCTCCGTATTTATTTCATCAGCGCTGTAACCTTTTGTAAATTAACGTTATCTTAATTTATATGATCATACCGCCATGTTTAAAAAAAACTTAAAACTCAGCACAATCCTTTTTGCTTCTATCTTTTTTGCAAACATTGTAGTCGCCCAGGTTAAAAGCACATCCCCTACTACATTTACAGATAAAGACATGGTACAGTGGGATTACAGTTCAAAAGTTATTGGCGAGGATTATACCATATATGTGCATTTCCCTCCGGGTTACGATACCACCAAAACCAAATATCCGGTACTATACATGACCGACGGCGACTGGAACATGACAGTAGCCATGAACTGCTTCAATATGCTCAGGCAGGATTATGAAACCACCGAAGCACTCATTGTAGGCATAGGCTACGGCGAGCGCACTAACCAACGGAGCCGCGACCTGAACCCGGCAACCGGCGGACCAAAATTCATTTCATTTATTGAGCAGGAGGTAATCCCGTTTATACAAAGTAAATACCGTGTAAGCGATAATAAAGCCTTATACGGCTATTCGTACGGAGGCATGTTTACCACTATGGTATTATTTGAGCATCCCAACCTGTTTAACATGATCTTTATAGGTGCACCCGGTAATGGAGGTAACGAACTGATCCCGTCGGCAAAAAAATATTTCGCCAATAACCATGATCTTAACAGCCGGGTATTTTTGGGAGTTGGCTCTTTTGAGCATACCACAGCCAAAAATATCGAAGATTTTAAGGTATACATGGAAAGCCAGCACTGCAAAGGTTTGGATATAGCTACGGCAATTACTCCTAACGCCGGGCATGGAGCAGCCTTAGCCCAGGTAATGCAAAACGCTATTGCTTTTGCATATTGTAAAAAACATAAGGAGATAAGCATACCAGTTAAAGACCTGCAACAGTATACCGGCACTTATATTATACCAGGCGATACTACTAAAAGCCAATTCAAACTGTACGTAACGGATAATAAACTTTATTTTGCAAACAACGGCCAACCGCCAATAGTCTTTGTACCATTTGCCAAAGATTCATTTTTCATGCTCGAAAACGAAAGGGATGAAGTATTTTTCCATACTGAAGGAGGCAAAATGTATATACTTTACAGCCCTCTACATGAAAAACCAACCCGGCTGGATAAAGTAAATTAAACCAATTCACTTCTATTTATACTTCCAGTGCCTCGATTTACCTTCTGCCAGCCACTCAGCGGCTGTTTCCATGCGCTTAAAGCGGGTAGCTTCGGTCTTGGCTTCAGTTATCCACTCTATATATTCCTTTTTCTGCGAATAACTAAACTGGTTCAGGTTAAGCCAGGCTTGCGGATGATCCTCTAAAAATTTCACAAAGTAATCTGGCACTAACAATTCGTCCCGTTGGGCAGGCGACTTTTTCACGGAGGCTGGCCTTACCTTGTTATCCTCATTTAAGATTATGGCCTGGTGTATAAACTCAATAAGCACTTCTTTTGGCGGCAGGTCATCAATACTCGTTAACCGGCCAAAGCTGCCTGCTGCCTGCTCGGCCAGACTCAATACTTTTTCCGGATCATACAATAACGACGTTTTCCAAAACCCAAATGAGCAATGCTGTTTAAAAGCAGCCATATTACAAACCACACCTTTGTGATCAAAAAATGGCATGCTCCATTTCATGGTTTCGGTTATCGTGGGCGAGGCCTCATGCACCACATCCCGCAAATAGTTTAAAATTGGCTTTGCAAAATCAGGCGATTTTTCAATGTAGGCATCAATCCGGCTATCGTAATGTTCCATAAAACTAAAGTTAGTAATTTCAACGGAGATCTAAATATGGCAATCTTGGGGGAGCATCGCTTTTACAACAGGGGGCACCTACGGAGCCGAAAAATTGGTTTGCTTTCTTCTATAAACGCGATACCCCTCCGGGTAATGTCATTAAGTTAAGGGAAATTCCACCACAGGGGGACAGGTTTATAGTAATATCATACACCGAAAATAACCGTGTTAGAGGAGCGGAACACTCAGAGTTGTGTACCTCTGGCACACCAAGACAAACAAATCTTTAATTTCTACAAACCTTTTGCACCTCTGGTGCAACCTGTCAATCCCTTAACTTAATGACATTACCCAGAGGGATAATTCTTCATAATTGTTTTACACTCCATAGGAGTGACGTGTTTATAGCAGAATATAAAAGCTGTATTTGGCTCCTTAGGTGTCTGTTATTGATAATATTATACAAACAAAAAAGCCCTCCGGTTAACCGGAGGGCTTCATATACTTATTTATCAAATATTATTGGCTGATAAATTTCTTAGCGTTGATCTTACGTTCGTTTTCGTTAAGAAAGATCTTACGTAAGCGGATGCTTTGCGGTGTAACCTCAATATACTCATCGGCCTGGATATACTCCATTGATTCCTCTAAAGAGAATTTGATAGCCGGAGCAATACGTACGTTGGTATCGCTACCTGATGCACGCATGTTGGTTAACTGCTTGCCTTTAGTTAAGTTAATAACCAAATCGTTATCGCGGATGTGCTCGCCTAAAACCTGGCCTTCATAGATATCAACTCCCGGATCAACGTGGAACCTGCCACGATCCTGTAATTTATCAATAGCGAAAGCAGTAGTTTTACCTGTATCCATTGATACCAATACACCATTTAAACGGCCCGGGATCTGACCTTTCCATGGTTCGTATGCTTTGAAACGGTGTGCCATGATAGCCTCACCACCTGTTGCAGTTAATACGTTGTTACGTAAACCGATGATACCGCGTGCAGGGATATCAAACTCAAGGTGTTGCAGATCGCCTTTAGGCTCCATGATCAACAGATCACCTTTACGTTGGGTTACCAGCTCAATTACTTTACCGGCAACATCGCCCGGTACGTCAACAATAAGGGTTTCAACCGGCTCACATTTAACACCGTTGATTTCTTTAACGATAACCTGTGGCTGACCAACCTGCAATTCGTAACCTTCACGACGCATAGTTTCGATCAATACCGACAAGTGAAGGATACCACGGCCATACACTAAGTATGAATCAGGCGATTCGGTTTCAACAACCTTAAGCGCCAGGTTTTTTTCCATCTCTTTGTATAAACGGTCGCGCAGGTGACGTGAAGTAACAAATTTACCTTCTTTACCAAAGAAAGGTGAAGTATTGATGGTGAACAACATATTCATTGTTGGCTCATCAATTTTAATTACTTCCAGTTGTTCAGGATTTTCAAAATCGGCAATGGTATCGCCAATATCAAAGCCTTCAATACCTACTACGGCGCAGATATCACCCGAACTAACTTCAGTAGCACGTACTTTACCTAAACCTTCAAAAGTATAAAGTTCTTTAATTCTTGATTTTTGGATAGTGCCATCGCGTTTTACCAATGATACCGGCTGGTTTTCTTTGATAGTACCACGGGCAACCCTGCCGATAGCGATACGGCCTACGAAAGATGAATAATCTAACGAAGTGATCTGCATCTGTAAAGTACCTTCAGCAATAGGTGCAGGAGGAATATTTTCCAGAATAGCATCCATCAACGGGAAAATATCCGTTGTTGGTTTTTTATAATCTGTGCTCATCCAGCCTTGTTTTGATGAACCGTAGATAACCGGGAAGTCCAGTTGCTCTTCAGTTGCTTCAAGGTTGAAGAATAATTCAAAAATTTGTTCGTAAACTTCTTCGGGGCGGCAGTTCTCTTTATCAACTTTGTTTACAACCACAATTGGCTTAAGGCCTAAAGCCAATGCTTTTTGAGTTACAAAACGTGTTTGAGGCATAGCACCTTCAAAAGCGTCGCAAAGTAACAATACACCGTCGGCCATTTTCAATACACGCTCAACCTCGCCACCAAAATCGGCGTGACCAGGGGTATCGATAATGTTGATCTTAACATCTTTATACCTTACAGATACGTTTTTTGAAACGATGGTGATACCACGCTCACGTTCAAGATCGTTATTGTCGAGGATCAACTCTCCGGTTTGCTCATTGTCCCTGAAAATGGCACAGCTGTGCAGAATTTTATCAACCAAAGTAGTTTTACCGTGGTCAACGTGCGCAATGATTGCGATATTTCTTATTTTTTGCATGAAAATGCTCCCTAAAATTTGGCGCAAAGGTACACTTAATATATGAGATTATAAAGCGTTTACAAGTTATAGTTGATAATTAATGTAATCAAAGTATCAAAAGACGAGTTGCTTCACCCTATCTCCCAAAAGCCCAAACCAAAAACTTACCCATTGCGCGGCCCCAGGTAGCGGTATCATGGGTACCTCCTACTACTTCAACATATTGAATTTCTTCCGGGCGTTTAAAACCTTGGGCTTCCATCTCCCTGATCAGGTCGATGGTATCATCAATAGCATCAATAATGCCGTTCTTATTCCGGTCGCTGGTTTCATCTTTGGTACCGGTTTGCAGCCAGGCGCTGATAGCCGGTTTAGTTTTAGTTTCCCTTATTACCTGGTGCATCAGCCTGTCGGCCTCTGTATAACCTTTGGCAAGGTCTTTCCCCCGCCACCAAAATGAGCCAGAAAAAACGCCGGCCTTATTAAACAATGCCGGATTGTTCCAAACAATATCGAAAGCCGATAAACCGCCAAGCGAAAAACCAGCGAATGCAGTTATATCAAATTCATTAAAACCCGTCAATTGCTCTAATTGAGGCAACAATTCTTCTTTTATAAATTGCGTATAGATATCGGCTTTAGCCCCCCTGCCTTTAAAATCCGGTTTACCGGTAATACCATATTCATCCAGGCGGTCATCACCGGCATGTATGGCCACAATCAATACCGGTTTAAGGCGATTGGTATTATATAATGTTTCGAGCGTTGTCTTTAATCCAAGATTTTCAAGTTCCTGGCCGTCGTTAAGCAGCAGCAGGTTCAAAGGCTCGGCAATATCGCTATCTTCCGGTTTCAGGATGGTTAAAGTTACTTCCCGCCCAAGCAGTGCAGAGGTTATATTTATATCTTGTTCGGTTATCGTCATTTCAGTATCAAGCCAGCCCGGGTACATCTCTTTCTAAATTAAAATTAAGGGCGCAAAAATAAGCTATACTTTTTACTTTTTAGGGCTAAGGATTAATATTATCAGGCTGTTGCCTTTTTCAAACAAACCTCCTAACTTACAATCATTATAAAAACTACACTACTTTGACCGAAAAATTTCACCGCTGGCACTCCCCCAACACCAACACCGACCTCGAAATGCTGGTTTTCGGCGACCGCGGTTATCCTGTGATCGTTTTTCCTACAACCAAAGGCCGCTATTACCAAAATAAAGATTTCGGCCTCATCCAAAGTGTAAAATGGTTTGTTGACAATGGCCTGGTGAAGATCTACTGTCCTGATACCATTGATGACCGCAGCTGGTACAATAAAGGTATCCACCCTGCCGACAGGGCCAAAACCTATGCCGGGTATGACCGTATGTTGCAGAATGAACTTATTCCCTGGGCTATGCATGAAACGGGGGTTGGCAAAGTAGCCCTTGCCGGTTGTAGTTTCGGCGGATACCATGCAGCCAATTTCGCGTTTAAGCACCCCGAAAAAGTAAGGCATTTATTTACTATGGGCGGAGCTTTTGATATTAAAATGTTTACGGATGGTTACTATGACGACAATATCTTCTATAACAATCCTGTCGACTTTTTGCCGGGCAGCAACCATCATGACCTTTGGCAAATGAATATTATTCTTGGCACGTCCGAGCATGACATTTGCAAAGGATATAACATCCAGCTTTCAAACATTTTAAAGCAAAAAAACATTAAACATTGGCTGGATATCCGCCCGTTTGCCAATCATGACTGGCCCATCTGGCGTGAAATGTTCCCACACTACTTATCAACCATAAAGTAGAGAATCAGGAAATCAAGAGTCAAGAAGCAAGAAAAAAAAAGAGAATTTAAGAAGCAGGAGGCAAGATATAACAAACTGAAACCCCAAAGAAAAACAAACATAAAACACCTATTACCATGAAAAAAATTGGCATCTTATTCGGACAGGAAGATTCGTTTCCGCAAGCATTTGTGGACCGCGTAAACCAAAAAGCAGAAAAAGGCATCAGTGCTGAATTTGTACGGCTCGATAAGGTTATGCAAGCCGAACCGCTTGACTATGCAGTGATCGTCGACCGTATTTCGCAGGATGTGCCCTACTATCGCGCAGCCTTAAAAAATGCCGCCATTTGCGGTACTGCCGTAATCAACAATCCATTTTGGTGGAGTGCCGACGAAAAGTTTTTCAACAACGCCCTCGCCGTAAAAATTGGCGTACCTGTACCTAAAACGGTGATCCTGCCGTCAAAGGAACTGCCCGATGATACCACCAATAAATCGTTCCGTAACCTGGCTTACCCCTTGGATTGGAATGGAATTTTCAATTATGTAGGCTTTCCGGCCTATATGAAACCATTTGACGGCGGCGGCTGGAAAGAAGTTTACAAGCTGGAAAACGAAAAGGATTTTTTTAGCAAATACGATAAAACCAAGCAATATGTAATGATGCTGCAGGAAGAGATTGTTTTTGACGATTACTTTCGCTGCTATTGCATTGGCGGCAAGCATGTACGCATTATGCAGTACGAGCCGCGCAACCCGCATCACCTGCGTTATGAGCATGGCAAGGCACCGGCATCCAAAAAGCTACTGGATACCATTAAAGATTATGTAATTAAACTAAACCAATATTTAGGTTACGATTTTAATACTGTGGAGTTTGCTGTACGCAACGGCATCCCATACGCCATCGACTTTTGCAATCCTGCCCCCGATGCCGAAGTTACCAGCGTAGGTCAGGAAAACTTTGAATGGGTGGTTGAAACCGCCGCCAATTACGCTATTGAACGCGCCAAAGGTCAAAAAGACGGACTGGACAACCTTACCTGGGGCGAGTTTGTAAAAACATCAGCAGCAAAAACACCGCTGGTAGCAGCTGTAAAAAAAGCTGCTGTTAAAGTTGATGTTTCGGTAACTGCGGTTGATCATACTATTGAAGCGGAAGGGAAAGTGAAAAAAGCTAAAGCGGTTAAAGCGCCGGTTGTAAAAGCCACTGCTGTAAAAGAACCAGTAGTAAAAGCGACTGCCGTAAAAGAAAAAGCAGCAGCCAAGCCTAAAAAGGCTACTAAAAAATAGGGTATGTGCGATTCCCCTCTCGAGAGGGGTGTAGGGGTTTGTTATCGCGTGTAGAAACACACCCCTTCCATCACACCGCCCAACGCGCCCCCTCTCAAGAGGGGAGTTTTGAAGAAGAAGAGTAATAACCCTAACCAATTATGAACGAATTTACCTTAGGTGTTGAAGAAGAATTTATGGTGATTGATCCCGTATCGAGGGAGTTAAAATCGCATGAGCAAAGAATTGTGGATGCTGCTCAAAAAATCCACGAAGACCAGGTAAAGGCCGAAATGCACCAGGCTGTGGTTGAGGTAGGTACTCATATTTGCCGCAATACAGAAGAGGCCCGCCAAGAGGTAGGGAAGCTTCGTACTACCGTAGCTCAACTGGCCGGCGACATTGGCTTGCGCATCGGCGCTGCAGGTACACACCCCTTTTCGCACTGGCAACATCAGTTGATAACCGACCATCCAAGGTATTTTGAAATTGTAGATGAAATGCAGGAGGCCGCACGCTCAAACCTTATTTTTGGGTTACATGTACACGTGGGGATCCAGTCGCGGGATATGGCTATACACATCGCCAACCAGGTACGGTACTTTTTGCCGCACGTATATGCACTTTCAACCAATTCGCCCTTTTGGGAAGGACGAAATACCGGATTTAAATCATTCCGTACCAAGGTTTTTGATAAGTTTCCGCGTACGGGCATTCCCGATTATTTCAGCAGCATTGAGGAGTATGACCGTTATATTAAACTACTGGTAAAAACCAATTGTATTGATAACGCCAAAAAAATCTGGTGGGATATCCGGGTACACCCCTTCTTTGAAACCATTGAGTTCCGTATTTGCGACTGCCCCATGCTGGTAGACGAAACCATTGCTTTTACCGCTTTATTTCAGGCTTTATGCGCTAAGTTGTATAAACTCAGAGCACAAAACATGAAGTTCATCAATTATTCGCGGGCGCTCATCAATGAAAATAAATGGCGTGCGGCCCGTTACGGTATCGACGGTAAAATGATAGATTTTGGTAAGGAAATGGAGGTAAACACCCGTTCGCTGATACTGGAACTACTTGATTTTGTAGACGATGTGGTTGATGAGCTCGGCTCGCGCGATGACCTGCAATATGTACATAATATACTGGAGCATGGCACCGGCGCCGACAGGCAACTGGCTATTTATAATCAAAACAATAACTTTGCCGATGTGGTGGATTATATAACATCGCAAACGTTGAAGGGGATTTAAGAGCCCCACCCAAACCCTCCCCTAAAGGGAGAGGGCTTTAAAAAATAAGGCATAAGAAACATGACGGAGAAACCGGAAATAAAAGTAGCCATACTTGATCTGTATGATGGGATAGCGAACGAGGGTATGCGCGGCTTCCAGGATATTTTGAAGCGATATAGAACTAAACACGATCTGAATTTAAGTTACCAGATCTTTGATGTTCGCCGTAAGTGCGAGATGGCAAACCTCGACTTTGATATTTACATTTCAAGCGGTGGCCCCGGTAATCCACTGGAAACCGAAGGTACCGAATGGGAAAAGAAATATTTTAACCTGGTTGATAAACTGGAAGACCATAACCTATCCAACAACAGCAACAAAAAACACGTTTTTTTTGTGTGCCACTCTTTTCAGCTGATGTGCCGCCGTTATAAACTGGGCGATATCAATATGCGCCGGTCGCCCTCATTTGGGGTACTGCCTGTTAATAAAACTGAGCTGGGTTTGAGTGAGCCGTTATTTGAAGGTTTGGCCGAACCTTTTTATGCTGTTGATTCGCGCAGCTGGCAGGTGATCAATCCGGATGAAAAACGTTTTGAAGAACTGGGCATGCAACTGGTGGCAATCGAAAAAGAACGCCCGCATATCGATTTACCAAGGGCGATGATGGCCATCAGGTATAACGATTATTTCTTTGCCACACAATTTCACCCCGAAGCCGATGCAGGGGGCATGAAAGGGATGCTGCTTCGCGAAGAAAAAAAACAGGAAGTGATCAGTGAGCATGGCGAGGTTAAATATAAAGAGATGCTGGAACGCCTCGACGATCAGGATAAAATAACACACACCCAACATACGCTGATCCCTAATTTTTTAGATGCAGCCGTAGAAAGTGTATTGGGTGTGGTATAATTATAATGCTATATATAACGCTATATCATTGCGAGCGCAGCGTGGCAACCGCATGCTATACAGAGCGGTCGCGCTTCCGTGCGATTGCTTCGTCGTTCCTCCTCGCAATGACATGGTTAATATGAATCACCTATGAATCCATCAGTCAGAAAAACATTTAACGGAAAATTCAGCGACGAGAAATACAGTCAATTTCTGGATAAGCTCAATAATGACTTAAAAGAACCTGTTCCTTTCCGCGTAGCGGAAACACCCGTTTTTTTGACTGCTGATTTTCGCGATAAACTCATAGCCGCCGGAGATAATATTGTTGGTACCATCCTGAAACCCAATTTCAAAGAACTTACCGAACGCGCCATTCCTGATTTTTGGCGGGTAGCCAATGAAAATGATCATCCCCATTTTATTGCCCTTGATTTTGGCATCTGTAAAGATGAGCAGGGAAATATCGTACCCAAACTGATCGAATTGCAGGGCTTCCCTTCACTTTATGGTTTCCAGGTGCATTTGGGCGACACTTACCGCGATGTTTATGATCTCCCTGCTGATGAAACCACTTTTTTTAGCGGATTGAATAAAGAAAGCTATCTCGATCTGCTTAAAAAAACGATTCTCGGCCCCTACCAGCCCGATGAAGTTGTGCTGATGGATGTTAATGCCCCGGAGCAAAAAACGGCGGTCGATTTTTATCTTACCCAAAAGTACATCGGCACACCGGTGGTATCTTTAAGCGATCTGATCCAGGATGGCAAAAAGCTCTACTACATGGCCGGCGATGAAAAGAAACAGATCAAACGCATTTACAACCGTTTGATATTTGATGAGATAGCCGGAGATCCGGAGATCTTTACCAAAGTTGCCGATATCAGGCAGCCTCTTGAGGTTGAGTGGATCACGCATCCTAACTGGTTTTATCGTATCAGTAAATTCACCATGCCTTTTTTAACGGGCGATTACATCCCCAAAACGCAGTTTTTGCACCAGATAGCACAAATTCCTACAGATTTAGAAAACTATGTACTAAAACCGTTGTTCTCCTTTGCAGGTCAGGGCGTAATTATTGATCTTAGTAAAGATGACGTACAAGCCATTACAGATCCGGAGAATTGGATTTTACAGCAAAAGGTAAATTACGAACCTGTTGTACAATCGCCGGAGGGGGGCGTAAAGGCCGAGATCAGGCTGCTTTACCTTTGGCCCGATGGGGATCAAAAACCAACGCTTGCCATTAACCTTGCACGGTTAAGCCGCGGAAAAATGATAGGCGTACGTTATAACAAGGATTTTAACTGGGTTGGCGGCACAATTGCTTTTATGCCCCGTTAAACTTTGTACTAATTACCCTGTCTGTACGTATATATTAAATAATGCTTAATTTTGTCTTTATGAATATGCAGATCATCATTATCGCGATACTTTTTGCAGGCGCTGTTTTCTACATCGGCCGTATGATGTATAGGGCTCTTACAACCAAAAAAAGCTGTGGCGGCAATTGTAAATGCGGTGTTGATTTTTCGGGTATTGAACCTGGAAAAACCGCTAAATAATGCTAAATTCCCATTTCATACAATCTTCATAACAAACCAATACTTTTAGTAAAGTAATTTCTCTTAATGTCGTCAAGCAAGCAAGTTTTTCAGGCTGATAACCCCGGTAGGTGGAACCGTTTTAAATGGTTAAGCCGTATACTACTGGCTGCATTGGTTATTGGTATTATAGCCGTAATTGTAACTATCCGCTCTACATATTACCCCGAACTCCCCAACCTTAATCCGGCTCCTAAAAAAATGACCAGGGAGGAGCTTGAGAAGTTAAAACAGTCAACAAAATTCAAATCGTTCAAAATTCAAAAATCTGAGATAGAAGCTCTTGAACGCGCAAAAAAACTTCATCAGATTAAGCAACCCAACAATAAAGACCGCATCAATGCCGCGTTTTACCGTGCATGGGAACCACAGGCCTATAACTCACTGGTAGTGAACATTGGCCACCTGGATATGGTGGTAAGCGAAGGTTTTTTTATAGCACCAAAGGTTGATACCGTAATTACCAAGCTGGATACCGGTTTAATGAACCTCAACAAAAAGTACAACAAACCAATTGTTGTTTCGCTGTCAAATTATGTAAATTATGATAATGCGCATGGTGGCTACGATACTAAGGATGTTGACCGTATTGTTAACAGCAAGGCCCTTCGCACTAATTTCATCAACAGCATAGTTAATGCGCTAACCAAAAACAAGCTAAAAGGCATCAATGTTGATTTTGACGAGCTTAAAGACCGTAACAGCAAAAACTATATAGCGTTTCAAAAAGAGCTTTATGAAACGCTGCATGCCAAAGGCTTACTCGTTACGCAAAACGTAGTACCTGAAGACGAAACTTTTGACATTACCAAGCTGCAACATGTGAACGATTTCCTGTTCATCATGGCTATTGATGAACATTATGAAGCCACAAATGCCGGCGACCTTTCAAACCAGCGCTGGGTTGAGCAGATCCTGGATGACGTATGTTCAAAAGTTCCGTCAGAAAAAATAATTTTAACTTTTGCAGGCGGTGCCTATGACTGGCGTGAAAACAGCGTAGGCAAAACAATGGGATATCAGCAGGCTATCAGTACTGCCGATGAACAAAAAAGCAAGATCACTTTCGACCCAAATTCGGCCAACCTGCATTATACCTATATGGACAAGGATAGCCTTGACCATACTGTTTATTTTACTGATGCCGCTACTAATTTTAACGTGATCCGCATGGCCGACGACTGGGCAACCGGCGGCGTAGCACTATGGCGTTTAGGTGCAGAAGACCCGCGCTTGTGGACCTTCTTTCAGAAAAACCTGTCGATAGATTCTTTGAAAAAAACCGGTATCGACATGCGCAAACTCACCTCGGTAGGTTTAAACAACCGCGTAAATGTTGACTATGACGGCGATGGCGAGGTACTTGACCTCATCACAACGCCTACCACCGGCGAGATCAATGTAAAGATGGATACTTCCACATTTACTATTCTTGATCAGCATTACATCAAGCTTCCAACTAAATACGTTATCCGCAGGTACGGTTACGCCCCTAAAAAAGTGGTTTTAACTTTCGACGACGGGCCCGATCCTGACTTTACCCCCCGTATTTTAGATATCCTTAAGGCCGAAAAAGTACCTGCAGCTTTCTTTGTGGTTGGTTCGATGGCTGAGAAGAATATACAACTGCTGAGGCGTGAGTATGAGGAAGGCTATGAAATAGGTAACCACACCTTCTTCCACCCTGATATTTCAACCATTAGTTTAAAAAGGGTGATACTGGAGCTTAACTCCACCCGTAAACTTATTGAATCGGTAACAGGCAGGAGCACTATATTGTTCCGCCCGCCTTTTAACGCCGATGCCGAACCGCAAACACTTGCCGAGGTTATCCCGGTTGCTGAAAGCCGCCGCCAAAGCTATATCACCATTGGCGAATCTATCGACCCATGGGATTGGCAGCCCGGCGTAACTGCCGACAGCATTATTGCCCGTACCATCAGGCAAAAAGATAACGGATCAATGATATTGCTGCATGATGCCGGTGGCGATACCCGCGAAGAAACTGTTAAAGCCCTGCCTGCAATCATCCATTACTTTAAATCGCACGGATACCAGTTCACCACCATTGCCGATGTGCTTGGCAAAACCAAGGATGACCTGATGCCGCCGATTAAAAATGACCCAAGCACAGGTATTTTCGGTCCGGCTTATGATGTTTTTGTTCACGGTTATTACTATATCAACTGGGCCCTGATCTATGTATTCCTGTCGGCCATATTCCTGGCCATTGGCCGTATTGTACTTATAGGCATTTTAGCTATAAGACAACGAAGCGTTGACAAAAAATCTAAAAAACTTGACCGTGATAAAGATGTGATGCCTCCGGTAAGCATCATTGTGCCGGCCTACAACGAGGAGGTTAACGCGGTAGCAACCATTCAAAGCCTGCTCAAAACCGACTATCCATCATTCGAGATCATTTTTATTGATGATGGATCAAAAGATAAAACTTTTGAGGTTGTAGAAGCTGCTTATAAAGGCAATCCGCTTATCAAAATATTAACCAAAGCAAACGGAGGTAAGGCGTCGGCATTAAACTTCGGCATTACCCATGCACAAAATGATTTTGTGGTTTGTATTGATGCCGATACCCAGCTTAAAACTGATGCTGTTTACCAGTTGATGACCTACTTTACCGATGAGGAAATAGGTGCCGTAGCCGGAACGGTTAAAGTTGGCAACGAAACCAATGTCATTACGCGCTGGCAATCCATAGAGTATATTACAGCGCAAAATATGGACCGCCGTGCTTTCGATTTGATCAATAGTATTACTGTTGTACCGGGGGCAATTGGCGCATTCCGTAAATCGGCTATTTTCCGTGCAGGCGGCTTCACTTATGATACCCTTGCCGAGGATTGTGATTTAACTATGCGCATCCTAAAACAAGGCTATGTGGTGCGCAACTGCGCCGAAGCCATTGCCTATACCGAAGCGCCTGAAAGTATCAATATGTTACTTAAACAGCGTTTCCGCTGGAGTTTTGGTGTAATGCAAAGCTTCTGGAAAAACCGAGATGCGCTGTTTAACAAAAAATATAAGTTTTTTGGAATGGTGGGGATGCCTAACATCCTTATTTTCCAGATCATATTACCGCTGTTCTCCCCTCTTGCCGATCTGATGATGCTGTTTGCACTGTTTGGCGAAAAACCGGAGAAGATGCTGCTTTACTATGTAGCCTTTGTAGTGGTTGATTTTATTGTTGGTATCATCGCTTTCCGCATGGAAAAGGAGGATTACAAAAAACTTGTGTACATCATTCCGCAGCGGTTTATGTGGCGGCAGCTGATGTACTATGTACTGTTTAAATCACTGCGAAAAGCTTTAAAAGGAGAGCTGAGCGGATGGGGCGTACTTAAGCGTACCGGCAATGTAAAAGTTGATGGCTCGGGAGGTAAAAAAGCGCAGCCAATTTATATAGTTATCGGCGTTGCAATAATTGCCGTGATAGGATATCTGCTGTACAAGCATTTTAGTTAGCATACTAAACGCTATTCATAACAAAAGCCGCTGCTTATAAACAGCGGCTTTTTTTTATGAGCCCGCCAGTTTCTTTTTAATAAAGCCGGCGGCCTTGGTATATCCCCCTTCCGATCCATCTACAAAATGAATATGTCCATCCTCCAGGTCGCGCACATAGCATGACATTACCGATTCGCGGCTTACATGGAAACCAAAATACAGCTCGCCGTTATTTTCAAGTTGGGTTAATACTTCCTGCAGCTTTTTCCTTTGCGCCGACGTACCCGATATCACGGTATTGATCTTACCGTCGATAACCAGCGTATCCGACATTTCAACAAGGCGATTCAGGTAATGCCTACCTTTTTTTGTATTGAAATAAATATAGACATACAGCATTACCATCCACTCTTTGATCAGCTCTATCACTTTTATCTTGCCCAGTTTTACTTTCATCTCTCTGCCAAGCCTGTCGAAAGTTGATTTAAGCTTAAGTTTTGGAACTGATATAGGCTGCCGCTTTTCCGAATCGCCGTAAATTTCATCAATATAACAAACCACCTTTTTGAAAACACCGGCTTGCTTATTTTCCTCGCGGGCAACTACCAGCAGGGATATTACTTCATCTGTGTTTTCGGGCGGAGGGATCTTGTCCCAGCGGCATTGCATACCGGTAAGGTCAAGTTCACCTTCTTGCGCCATGTAGTCAAACGATTCGCCTTCCCGCCCCTTTATCACCTTCTCGGCATAGCTTAATCCGTTGCCCAGGATAATAGGTATTGTAAAATTGCCCGAAGTACAATATTTGCTGATGCAAAGCTTGTGCCCCTGTTCATAAACCTTACTAACAGGCACAATACCCGTACGAAGCTCAAGATCGAAATTTTTACGGGTATTGTCCTTATACAAAGCCAGCGCCTGCATCACCACATCAACAATAGGCTCCGGAACTATGAACGTTGCGCCATCACCACCAAAAAAGAATGGCACAGTTATGTTATGTTTAAAAGCAATATTAAGTACCGATACGATGCTGCCTGTAGCCACAAAATTCACGTTTTCGTGCTGCCCGTTGTTTACGGCTATGGTGCTTCCTTTAATATCAGTAATGATGATATGCCAGTCGGCAGGTACTTTATCAAATAACTCATCTTTAATAAAAAGCTCACCAAGGGGTATGGTGTTCACTTTCAGGTTGGAATAAAAATTCTGGTTGGTGGCGGGCATTTTTCCTTAAATAAAAAACAGGCTGATTATGTTTTAAAGATCGGGTTCAATTACGAAAAATGATACAGTATCGATGCAAAAAATATTTTTATTGTTGTGATTTTTCAAAGATAAGTTCGACATTCAACGCGGGTTAAACCTACCCGATATAAACCATCAACGCTAAACAAATGAAAGCTATCGAAATTATTTCCATTCCTGTAACCGATCAACAGGCGGCCAAATCCTTTTACCTGAAATTAGGTTTTGAAATTATGATTGAAGCCAACTTTGAAAAACAAACCTGGATCCAGATGTCATTCCCGGGCTCGCCGGTTTCTATCACACTGGTAAACTGGTTTCCGGAAATGCCCGCAGGGAGTGTACGTGGCCTGGTGATTAAAACCGACGATCTGGACAAAGAAATAGAAGAACTAAGGGTAAAAGGCCTCGAAGTGGCCGACGCGGAAAAAACGCCATGGGGTAGGTTTGCTACCGTTAAAGACCCCGACGGAAATGCGCTCAGTTTGCATGGGAAATAATTAATTTCAGATGTGCAGATTGTTTGCTGATCAATAAGCTTAATCAAATCGCCTGCACATTTGTACATATAAAATCCACACATCAATAAATTCATCTGCATATTTGCACATCTGAAATCTGCACATCCACAGCACATGCTAAAAAAATACTCCGCGCTCTTGTTTATTCTTTTGGTTTTATGGGGTTGTAATCCTAATAATACCAAACAACCCGATGCCGATGTTTATAAGGTTGTAAAGGTAAAAGACGGCGATACTTTAGGTTTGCTTAGTAACGATAACCAACAGGTTACTGTAAGGCTTGCCGAAATTGACTGTCCCGAAAAATCACAGGCCTTTGGGCAGGCGGCTAAAAAATTCACGTCCGACCTGTGCTTTGGTAAAGAGGTAAAATTAATAGGCCATGAGCATGACCGCTATGGCCGTACAGTTGCACAAGTGGTACTTACCAATGGTACAAACATAAATTACGCGCTGGTAAAAAACGGTTACGCCTGGCAATACAAAGCCTACTCCAAAAACGCCGAACTGGCTGCATTAGAACAGCAGGCTCGTGAAAACAAGCTCGGCTTGTGGCAGGATCCCAACCCAACCCCACCATGGGATTTCCGAAGGGAAAAGAAACAGCCCAAAACAGACTCACTTCAAACCCCAAAACCTAAAAAACATTATCACAAGCGTAAGCCAAAACTTGAATATGCAGCCTAAATAGTTAACTTTAGGGGCATATCATCAACAATGAAGTTAACAAAAGCATTCATATCCATTTTTTTTACCTTACTGCTCATCTGGGCATTACAAACCAAATTTGGCGTTGTACCTCCATTGGGAAAATTCCTAAGCCCTGCCGATGGCTTTTGGCAAAATGCCGAAAGCAAGAACATTTTGCCCACCCTCGATCTGAGGCTTAAAGGCCTTCAGGGTAAGGTTACCATTAAATTTGATGAAAATCACATTCCGCACATTTTTGCAGAGAATGAACACGATCTGTACTTTGCCCAGGGCTATATGACCGCCACCGATCGCCTTTGGCAAATGGATATTCAAACCCGGCAGGCGGCAGGAAGACTGGCCGAAGTTATAGGGCCCAAGGTGCTGGATATTGACCGCTATCACCGCCGCATGGGTATGGTTTACGGTGCCGAAAAAACCATAACGGCAATGATGGCCGATCCGGTAGTACGAAACATGATCCTTGCTTATACTGATGGGATCAATAGTTACATTCACCAGCTGAGCCCGAGAGATTACCCGATAGAATTTAAACTCCTGAATTACGCGCCTGAAGAATGGAAGCCCATCAACTGCGCATTTTTGCTTAAGCTGATGTCAGAAACACTGGCCGGCGGCTCAAACGAATTTGCAATGACCAACATCCTGCGCAAATTTGGCCCTGCTACCACCAATGATCTTTTTCCGGATTATCCCATGCACGAAGATCCTATTATCCCCGTAGGTACAAAATGGGACTATTTTAAACCACTGCCTATTCCCAAACCATCCGCACATTTTTTGGCCAGCATGACCGATAGCGCCAATACCAAACCCCGCGTTGAAGGCATCGGCAGTAATAACTGGGCAGTAGCCGGCAATAAAACAGCAAGCGGCTATCCCATCCTGGCTAATGATCCGCATCTTAATCTTACTTTACCTTCCATCTGGTATCAGATCCAGCTTTCGGCACCGGGTATGAATGTTTACGGTGTATCCTTGCCTGGTGCTCCCTGTGTAATTTTAGGGTTCAACAACAATATCAGCTGGGGTATCACCAATGTTGATGCCGACGTGTTGGACTGGTACCAGGAAAAATTCAGGGATACTAAAATGGATGAATACTGGTATGATAACAAATGGAATAAAACCACACGTCGTATCGAAAAAATTGATGTGCTTGGCCAAAAACCCGTTTATGATACCGTAGTTTATACCCATCATGGCCCGGTTGTTTATCAAAATGATGTTCAAAAATCAGATGGTGCCGATTTTGTTCCGGTAGGTCATTCCCTGCGGTGGATAGCACATGAACCTTCAAATGAGCTGATGGCTATGTACCTGCTTAATACCGGTAAAAATTATGCTGATTACCGTAAAGCACTTACCTTTTTCAGCGCTCCGGCGTCGAATTTTGTTTTTGCAAGTAAAGATGATATAGCCATTACCCCTAACGGTAAGTATCCACTTAAATATAAAGACCAAGGTAAATTTATTTTAGACGGAACCGATCCTGCCGACGACTGGCATGGCTGGGTGCCCTTTGAGCATGACCCGACAGTTAAAAACCCGCCGCGGGGCTTTGTGAGTTCGGCCAATCAGTCATCCACCGATCCTACTTATCCTTATTACATCGATTGGACGTTTGCATCCTACGAACGCGGCAAACGCATTAACGACCGGCTATCGGCTATGACCAAAGCTACCGTAGATAGCATGCGGGTTTTGCAAACCGATGTTTACAGCATCCGCGCGCAGGATATTTTACCAACGTTGTTAAAATACCTCGACCCGGCAAAACTTGATGCCACACAACTTTATGCATATCACGAAATCCTTAAATGGGACAAAAACGTTTCAGCAGCTTCAACCGGCGCTACCGTATTTGGCAATTGGTGGTCGCAATTATATAATGGTGTATGGGCCGATGATTTTGCAGATAAGAACCTGCAAGGCAACTTCCCCTCAATGGACCGCACCGAACGACTGCTATTAAAAGAGCCTGACTCTAAATGGTTTGATGATACCCGCACACCTGCCAAAGAAACCGCAGCAGACATTGTTAATAAAGCTTTTGCAGCCGCTGTAAAGCAAATAGCCGATAGATGCGGGAAGCCCGGAGCAGGTTGGCGATGGGGCAATTTCAAGAAAATGGAGATAGCCAGCCTGTCACGCCAGCCGGCCTTTGGATCAGGCAATTTTGAATCGGGCGGCACCGGATCTACCGTTAATGCTTTAAATGACGGTCACGGCCCTTCATGGCGTATGGTGGTACAAATGGGGCCAAAAGTGAAAGGTTATGGTATTTTCCCTGGCGGCGAGTCGGGCAATCCAGGTAGCTTTTTTTATAACGATATGTTTAAAACCTGGAATGAAGGCCATCTGAAAGAATTACTTTTCATGCAATCGGCCAATGAGCCTTCACCGCGTATCAAATCAACTTATACATTAACCGGTAAATAATTTCAGCATCATGTTATTCCTCATCATACTTATACTTTCATTTGCCAGCGGATACTTTTTACCCTGGTGGATAGTTGCTATCATATCTTTTTTAACGGCCCTTATTATTGGCACTACGGCAAAAAGCTCTTTTTGGCAAGCCTTTGTTGCCGTTTTAATTGTGTGGATTGTACTGGCACTTTTTAAAAGTATCCCGAATGACCATATTATGGCTACGAGGATAGCTCACCTGTTCCATCTGCCAGGCTGGGGGTTTATACTGGCGGTAACGGGCATTTTAGGAGGATTGATCGGTGGGCTTTCTGCATTATCAGGACTGCTCCTTAAACAAGCCTTTCAAAAGCATTAAAACAAAAATGCCCGGCAAAATTCCGGGCATTTTGTTGTTAGTGTATTTAGCTTAAAATGAAGCCAGTGTTTCTTTTAATGTTTTTACTGCTTCGGTGGTGCTTGTTGCCTGAGCAAATATGTCCTGCGAGGTTGCTTTTGCTCCGTAATAAGCTGCATTTGAATCTTTATCGATACCCAGGTTTGAACCGTTGATAGTTATACCTGCAAATAAGCCTTTACTGCGCGAATAAGAATAAACCTCGGCTTGCAGCTTATAATCGGTACTTGCAGTTGAACTGCGACCAACCGGGCCAGCTGCTGCAGAAATATCGCCGCCAATGGTAAAATCGCCGTTTTTAACCTTGGTTAACACACCTTTACTACGGAATACCAATACCAGATCGACTGATTGTACGCCAATTTGCAAACCAAAGCTGCCGCCTGTTAAGGTCACAAACACTGGGTCGCTCCATTTGCCGTTACCCAGTTTCACCATAGCTACGCCTTTTCCGCGTTTACCTCCTATGCCAAAACCTGCATTGATCATCTTAGGAATAATCACAATACCTTCGTATTCTTCCAATAACTGGTGGGGGATGCTTTCCTTCATTTTGGCAAACTCTTTCAGTACGTTTGCTGAATTATGGATGCGCTCCGTTTGCTTGCTGTCATCATCGGCAGGCTTTGCCGATATCATTACGAAAAAGAGGCCTAACAAAACCGGGAGCCTCAAAAATTTTAATGTTTTCATGGGGATGGATGATTAATATAACTAATTGTTGTACGCTTCTATACTTTACTAACCCCCAAAACACGCACTTGTTTTTTAATTTTATGTAATTTCAAAGTCAAACACGCTCAATTTTGCATATAAAACAACACGCCTGCGCATTTCTGGCATGCAAATATTCAACATTAACATTTTCGGCAAATATTTCGGTTATCAGTTCATCAACATCGGCATCACCAACAAGCCGTGTCAAAACCATTTGCTGCGCTTTACTATAACCTATAAGCGACAGTGGAAAACTCTTTTTATTAGTTTTGATCTCCGGAGGAAAACGATGGATATCGTTGTATTCCTCAACATCTGAGGCACTGATAAAAACCGGTCCCGGCTGGTTGTAGGCATTTTCAATTTCAAACGGCGAATGTTTTAACAGTAAGCGTTTGTCAACATTACGTTCAAACGGCTTAAGCGAAACCCGGCAAGGCCCAAGGCCGGTAGCTAACTGTTCAACCACTTCTCCCGCAAAATCGTCGATCATGGTAGTTCTTATTTTTTGCGCAAATGATTTAGATAATGGTACAATTTTAAATGTGTTCATGATTATTGTTTTTGATACGTCAAAGGTCTGGTTAGTCATAAAACACTTCAACCCGAAACTTGCGGTGTTTGTCTGAACCGGGATTTTGAACCATGATTTATAGGATTTAAGGATTACATGATATCAAGCAAATCCTCCAATCAAGTAAATCACGGTTCAATCTTGATGTCATGTAAATCCATTAATCATGCGAATCATGGTTCAAATTCCGCAATCATGCGAATCATGGTTTTCCTTATCTTTGCCCCCAATGAGCAAACCCGGTAAACAGCAGGTATTTTCTATCAATACCGATGATCAATTTAATGAAGCAGCGTTGCAGGTTTTCAATTACCAGGCAAAGCATAATCCGGTTTACAGGCAGTTTATTGAAGGGTTGAAAATTGATCCGTTAGCAATTACATCTTACGGGCAAATTCCCTTTTTACCTATCGAGTTTTTTAAATCGCACACTATATTAAGTACTGATGAACCTGTTGAGGTAACTTTCACCAGTTCGGGCACTACAGGTATGATCACCAGCAGTCACCGGGTGACAGACACATCCTGGTATGAGGATAGTTTCCGTAAAGCGTTTACTATTTTTTATGGCGATATCAGGGATTATACAGTTTTAGCACTGCTTCCCTCCTATCTTGAACGCGAAGGTTCATCGCTTATTTATATGGTTGATGATCTTATTAAGCAATCAAACAACCCGGATAGCGGTTTCTTTCTGTATAACCATGATGAACTTTTTCAGCAACTTAAAAAACAACAGGACGCCGGAAAGCCTACGCTTTTGATTGGTGTAACTTTTGGATTGCTTGATTTTATCGAAAGTTATCAAATAAATTTCCCCGAGCTGGTAGTAATGGAAACCGGCGGAATGAAAGGCCGCCGTAAGGAAATGATCCGCGAGGAGCTGCATGATATTTTAGGTAAAGGATTTGGCGTAAAACACATCCATTCGGAATATGGAATGACCGAACTGCTATCACAAGCTTACTCCAAAGGCGATGGTATTTTCAATTGCCCGCCCTGGATGAAGATCATCATCCGGGATACTAACGATCCGCTCAGTACGTTACAAAATGGTAAAACAGGTGGGATCAGCGTTATTGATCTGGCCAATATCAACTCCTGTGCGTTCATTGCCACGCAGGATTTGGGCAGAATTTATAATGACAGCTCATTTGAAGTATTAGGCAGGTTTGACCAGTCGGATATTCGCGGCTGTAATTTGCTGATTGCTTAATACTATTTGAGAATCAAGACGTCAGGAATCAAGATTCAGGAAAGTTTTTGAATAAGATTTTATCTTTTTTATTGCTTCTTAACGCTTAATTCTTGACTCTTTGACCGTTATAATTATTATTTTTGCGCGCATCATAAATGCTAAAAACATGATTGAGAAATTTTTAACAGAGGAACAGGATCCTAAAGCAGTTGAAAAGGTTTATTCGCGTCTCGTTGATCTGCTATCAACCGGCGAGGAGATTATTTATATAGCCGTTCAGAAAAAACCGCTGGTAAACCTTTTTCCTGATTGTATCGCTATAACTAACAAACGTGTATTATTTTTTACCCCGGCCAACCTGGGTTTATCTATCAAGTTTGTTGATTTTGTTTGGAAAGATATTGTTGACGTACATACCAAAGAGGAGATCATTGGTGCCGTATTCAGCGTGAGGACAACCGGCGGAGCCGAAATGGCCGTTGATTACCTCCCTAAAGTTCAGGGCCGTAAATTATACCAGTACGCCCAGGAGCGTAAAGAAGTTGAGCGTGAAGCCCGCCGCCAGCGCGAGCTTGAACAAAAACGTGCCGAATCAGGTTCTATTCAGTTAGAAAACTCGCCTGCCCGTGCTTTTGCGGCACCTGCTTCGCCACAGCCTTTTTCACAGCCAAACGGGTATGCAGCGCCCGCCGCACCGGTAACTCCACCAGCACCGGTTGCAGCCCCCGCACCGGTTTTACAGGAAACACCAGCGCCTGCGCCAGCACCTGCACCTGCAGCTAAACCCGATGAGCTTACCGAAAAATTAAAGAAACTAAAAACATTGTTTGATAATGGCCTTATCTCGCAGGAAGAATATAATGCCAAGAAACTGGATTTACTGAGCGATCTTTAAAAGTCATTGAGTCATTATAAGAAAGGCGATGGAAACAACTACTTCCATCGCCTTTTTTCGTCATTAGGTCATTGGTCAGACATTTCAGGAAAAGCACAAGTCACCCACGCTTATACCCTTGACACAAGACTTGCGCTAAAAATGCAAACGCTATACAATGACTTAATAACGATTTATCAAATGACCTAATGACTAAAGTAGCCTCCGGTCGAAACCAAAAGGCTCTCTTTTTAAAAGCTTCACATCAAAAGCATCCGGATGCAGAGGATTAAGGAGATAATTATATTCGGCAGGGACAATTGATGAGGGCACTTTCATCAGCAAATATTCCTGTTTTTTAAGGAAAGTATCCCCAAATTCGCGCAAAATTACCGGGCCCGATATATCCCGCCAATCTTCAGGTAATTGCTCAACCTTAACGGTGGTTATTTTGTCATCCGGCACTTCAATTTCTACAAGGCAGTAATTACCCGGAATTATCAAAGGATCTAAATGCACAAGCACTTCCAACACCGCTAATGACCGGGATGAGGCAAGATAAAGCATCGGTTTGCCTTCACTGTTCCAACGGCCGCCATATAATCGCGCTCCCGCGCCGCTCAGGTCGGCAGCGTAATTACATTTAGTGATACGATAAAGTATCATCAGGCAAAAATACCGTGCTCTATACGACCAAGCTCCTTGAAAACCATATCAAAACCGGCCGAAGTATCCAAAATAGTTACAGGAGCCTCGCCCCTGAAAACCACCGATGGTGTTTTGATCCAGATCTTGAACTTATCCATCGACTCAAAAACCTCCTCGCCGCGGGTGTAAAGCCGTGCAAGCTCAATGGCCTTTTCGGCATATTCGGTTTTAATAATGACATCATCCTCGTAACGTTGTAAGGTGCGCTCGGAAATATGCAATATATTGGCAAGCTCCTGGATATTGAGGGAAATTTTTTTTGCAAGAGAAAGTAAAGCGCTTTTCGGGAATCCCTTACGGGCCAGGCTGATGATATCAAAATCAGACGAGGCTTTTACCTGTTTTGAACCATTCAATAAACTATAAAACGAAGGCATCGCACCCTGAACAACATAAGCTGCCATTGGCTCTTTGACCTCATTTTTAGTATCCGGCTTTGACTTATACGACATATGTACAAATATAACTACCATTTGTCGTATTTACAAATATTAGGCCAACAAAAAAGCGATGGGTTTTATTTCACCTATCGCTTTTCTATCATTGGGTCATTTTGTCATTAAGTCATTAACTGTGCGAATGACTCAATGACCTAACTTATTCTGCAACTATTAAAAAGTAGTTCTTTTTACCTTTTTGAGCTACGATGAATTTACCGCCTATCAGCGCATCATTATTGTAAACATCATCGGCAGTGCCTATCTTAACTTTATTAATGGCAACACCACCGCCCTGAATCATCTTTTTAGCTTCGCCTTTTGATGCAAAAACAGCCGTTTTCGCAGCCAACAGATCGGTAGCGTTAATGCCCTGCTCCAACTCACTTAGTGCGATATTATAGTTAGGTACTCCCGCAAATAAACCCAACACCTCGTTTTCACTCAACTCGTTCAAAAATTCGATACCTATATTACCAAACAAAAATTCTGATGATTTGATAGCCTTTTCATATTCGGCTTCACCATGTACGCGGATAGTAATATCTTTTGCCAAAGCTTTTTGCAGTATACGGGTATGAGGAGCAGCATCATGCTCTGCCTCCATAGCTTCTATAACCTCACGATCAAGCAAGGTAAAAATACGGATGTATGATTTAGCGTCAACATCGGTTGTATTTAACCAAAACTGGTAAAACTGGTATGGCGAAGTACGCTCAGCATCAAGCCAAACAGCACCGCTTTCGGTTTTACCGAATTTGGTACCATCAGCTTTCTTGATCAGGTTGGTAGTTAAGGCAAAAGCTTCACCGCTGTCTTTACGGCGAATCAACTCGGTACCAGTAACAATGTTACCCCACTGGTCGCTGCCGCCCATTTGCAGTGAGCAGTTATGGTGCTTCCACAGGTAGTAAAAATCGTAACCCTGAACTAATTGGTAAGTAAACTCAGTGAACGACATGCCGGTGTCGCCCTCCAAACGTTTCTTCACCGAATCCTTAGCCATCATATAGTTTACCGTAATGTGCTTGCCTACATCGCGGATAAAATCAAGAAAAGTAAAGTTTTTGAACCAATCGTAGTTGTTCACCATTTCGGCGCTGTTGGCACCTGTGTTGAAATCAAGGAAACGGGTAAGCTGTTTTTTTACCGCCTCCAGGTTATGCTGAAGCACATCCTCCGACAATAAATTACGCTCGGCCGATTTGCCCGATGGGTCGCCCACCATGCCGGTAGCACCGCCAACCAAAGCATAAGGTTTGTGGCCCGCGCGCTGAAAGTGGATCAGGGTCATGATTTGGGTAAGGTGGCCAACGTGCAATGAATCGGCAGTTGGATCAAACCCGATATACCCCGAAGCCATACCTTTATTTAACATATCCTCGGTTCCGGGCATTTCGGTATGCAGCATGCCGCGCCAACGTAATTCTTCAACAAAGTTCATATCAAGTTCTGTTTCAAAAAGGTGCAAATATAAATGAAATTGATACACTAATTTTCACTAATTGAGTCGAATTACACGAATTTAAAATGCATCAATTTTAAATTCGTGTAATTCGATTTAATTGTCTGCTGCCTGAAAAGATTCGTGTTTATACGGTTAACTATAAGTAAACCCAGTTTCAAATAATTACTTATATTTTGTATCTTGAGCAAAACCGGGTATTTTGCAAGACAAGGCTTATGAATTTTCTATCGCATTTTTATTTCGACAGGCATACTACCAACTGTTACCACGTGCTGGGAACGGTACTGCCCGACCTGTTGAAAAATGCCGATAAAACCATCATCCTTCACCCTGAAAAACTCCATCATGCTGATAACGAAGTTAATTCTATCGTAGCCGGATGGAACAAACACCTCGATGTCGACCGTTATTTTCACTCGTCCGACTTTTTCACCACCCGCTCGCATGAATTAAAAAAGCTGCTTGCCCCTGCCCTTGCAGGCTCTCCGGTTAAGCCATTCTTTTTAGGCCATATAGCGTTGGAGCTTATTATCGATAACCTGCTGCTCACAACAGGTAAAATAAGTGTTAATGAATTTTATGATCACCTGAGTGGTTGTCGGGAAGATAAAATAAAGGAGTTTTTAACTTTTGCCGGACTTAAAGACACTGATGTTTTCTTTAAGTTTTACGAAGGATTTAAAAAAAGCCAGTACCTGCATACCTATGCGGAAACGCATCAAATAGCTTATGCGCTTAAAAGGATCTGCATGCGGATTTGGAATAATCCCTTTACACCAGAGCAGGAAGCATTGATGGATGAAATATTAAGCGCCTACCGGGATGAGATGCTGAATGATTTTATGTTGATTTTTAAAGAGATTGAGCAGAAATTAACAAGCGTTTAAAACATTTTTCGGGCACCAAATACCTCCTTAAAGTGCTGTTTTACACTCCTATCAGATAACCTGCAGCAAAAAACCGCCTTTTTTAATGCAAAATGGCCTGAATATAAGCAATTAACATTAAAAAATTTCTTTTTTCAATAAAATATATCCGTACCTTTGCAGTCCCAATTAACAAATTGGGAAAAGGAGAAAAATTATTTAATGGCAAAAAAACAAGAAGCAGAAAAAGAATTAAAAGCGAAAGAAGCTGAACTGGGTACAGTTAATGCGTCTGGCGAAAAAGAAACTATTGAATCAGAAGCTGATTCAATCTCTATCGAAGAGATCAAATCAAAAATTGCGGCTACACCGAGCGAAGATTTCGACTGGGATGCTGACGACAAAAAATTTGGTAACTACAGCGATGACGACCGTGAGAAATTTGAGAAATTGTATGATGGAACTTTCAGCTCTATCACCAAAGGCGAAATCATCACCGGTACTGTTGTTAACGTTAACAACAAAGATGTTGTGCTTAACGTAGGTTTCAAATCAGACGGTTTAGTATCAGTATCAGAATTCCGTGACACACCAGATCTTAAGATCGGTGACAAAGTTGACGTTTTTGTTGAGTCGCAGGAAGATGCTAACGGTCAGTTAGTGCTTTCACGCAAACGCGCAAAAACTCAAAAATCATGGGAGCGCATTAATTCAGCCCTTGATAATGATGAAATCATCACCGGTTTTGTTAAGAGCCGTACTAAAGGTGGTTTAATTGTTGACATTATGGGCGTTGAAGCCTTCTTACCTGGCTCACAGATCGATATCAAACCTATCAGGGATTACGATGTGTACGTAGGTAAAACTATGGAATTCAAAGTTGTTAAAATCAACCACGAATTCAAGAACGTTGTGGTATCGCACAAAGTGCTTATCGAAGACGATCTGGAAAATCAAAAAACAGAAATTGTTGCACGCCTTGAAAAAGGTCAGGTATTGGAAGGTACCGTTAAAAACATTACCGACTTTGGTGTATTCATTGACCTTGGTGGTGTTGACGGCTTACTGCACATTACAGATATTTCATGGGGCCGTATTGAGCACCCACGTGAAATTTTGGCATTGGATCAAAAGATCAACGTTGTTGTTCTTGACTTTGATGACGAGAAAAAACGTATCGCTCTGGGCTTGAAACAATTAACCCCTCACCCTTGGCAAAGCCTTTCTGAAGAAATTCAGGTTGGTTCAAAAGTTAAAGGTAAAATCGTTACCGTTGCTGATTACGGCGCATTCCTTGAAATCATCCCTGGTGTTGAAGGTTTGATCCACGTATCAGAAATGTCATGGTCACAAAACCTGCGCAACCCTCAGGAATTCCTGAAAGTTGGTGACGAGATCGAAGCTCAAGTATTGACTTTAGACCGCGAAGAGCGTAAAATGTCATTAGGTGTTAAACAATTAACTCCTGATCCATGGCAAAACGCTGCTGAAAGGTACGCAGTTGGTACTCAGCACGTAGCTACAGTTAAAAACATGACCAACTTTGGTGTGTTTGTTGAACTGGAAGACGGCATCGACGGCTTGATCCACATCTCTGACCTTTCTTGGTCTAAAAAAGTTAACCACCCTAACGAATTCACTAAAGTTGGTGAAAAATTAAACGTAGTTGTACTTGAACTTGATGTTGAAAACCGCAAATTGAGCTTAGGCCACAAACAGCTTGAAGAAAACCCTTGGGATACTTTTGAAACTATCTTCACTATCGATTCGATCCATGAAGGTACTGTTATCAAAGTAACCGACAAAGGTGCTATTGTAGCTTTACCTTACGGTGTTGAAGGCTTTGCGCCAACCAAACACCTGGTTAAAGAAGACGGCAAGAGCCTGAAAGCTGAAGAAGCTGCTGAATTCAAAATCATTGAATTTAACAAAGAAAACAAACGTATCGTTATTTCACACTCACGTATCTGGGAAGAAGCCCGCGCTGATGCCCGCGTACAGGAATTTGAAAACCGCAAAAAAGAAGCAAAAGCTGCTACTAACGCGGTGAAAAAAGTGAAAGATTCTGTTGAAAAATCAACTTTAGGCGATCTTAGCGTATTAGCTCAATTAAAAGAGCAAATGGAAGGTGCTGAAAACAAAGCCCGCAAGGCTGCACCTGCTGCTAACAGCTCTGAAGAAGAAGCATAATTTAGCTTAACACTTTATACAAGCCCCTCCGGAAACCGGAGGGGCTTTTTTGTTGGATTAAACTTTTTTGATTTGAGTTATATGTTATACTTGCGCTCGTTTGTAACGAGAGCTTAATATGGTTTGGCGATTGTATCGCCTTTGCGTTACAAACGCAAACCCAGGTTACGCACTCGTTTTAAACGAGCGCGAGTTAGTTTTTATATATTTGAATATGCCCACCGGAGAAACCAACCTTAATACGCTGCTTAAAAACATAACACCCGCGCTTAATGAAGATGATTATGTTTATTGCACAACATCATCATTACCTAACATCAATGCCGATGACATCATAGCGTTTTTCAAAGAACAGGAGGCTATAACCCTTATCCTCAAAAAAGAAACCGCCGATAAGTTAAACCTTGAATATAGTTACGTTGCCGCCTGGATCACATTAACTATCCATTCATCATTAGAAGCAACCGGGCTTACCGCTGCATTCGCAACCTCGCTGGCTAAAGAAAATATTAGCTGCAATGTGGTGGCCGCCTATTACCATGACCATATTTTTGTAGCTAAAAAGGATGCAGAAAGGGCGATGGCAACTTTGAAGAAGCTATCAGAATAATCCTCATTCCCGACTCCTACCCGTCATTGCTTTAGGGTACGAAGCAATCGCAAACTTTATAGGGCGGCCATAAAAACAACTCTGTACGTAGGAGATTGTTTCGTTCCTCGCAATGACGCCGCGAAGAGCGCCTGTTAAAAAAGAGTTGCGACTAAACCCCACTTTCAAAACTCATCCTCCAAAACTGAAAACAAATTATTACTTTTGCCCAAATCCACCCATACGATGCAAAATCTAACGCTGCTCGACGGACAAAAGTTTCAAATCACTATACAACGTTTATGTCGCCAGTTAATTGAAAATCATAACGATTTTTCAAATACAGTATTAATTGGTATTCAGCCTCGTGGCATTTATTTAGCCAAACGCGTTGCCGAAGAATTAAGAAAAATCCTTCCTGATAAAAACATACTGCAAGGCGATCTTGATATAACCTTCTATCGCGATGATTTCCGCCGCCGCGAATCACAACTGCTGCCAAATCAAACCAAAATAGATTTTATTATTGAAGGCAAAAAAGTGATCATGATGGATGATGTACTGTGGACAGGCCGCACTATTCGCGCCGCTATGGATGCCCTGCAGGCGTTCGGCAGGCCTGAAAAGGTGGAGCTCCTGGCTTTGGTTGACCGTCGCTATTCCCGTCATATCCCGGTATCGGCTGATTATGTGGGTATCGAGGTTGATTCCATTGCATCGCAAAAAGTAGTGGTAAGCTGGAAAGATACCGATGGGGAGGACAAGATAGTTCTTGTTTCAGAGGCACAGGAATAATATAATAATAATATATATACAACGCGTCATTGCGAGGTACGAAGCAATCCCAAACTATACAGGGTAATCATGCATGGTGCCTCTGCTAATCGGGGATTGCTTCGTACCTCGCAATGACGGAAAAAAATAAAAAATCCGAAATCGAACATCCGAAATCCGAAATCAAAATAACATGGCAGGACTGAGCACACGACACTTATTGGGTATAAAAGATTTAAACCGGGCAGATATTGAGCTGATATTTGAAACTGCCGATACTTTTAAATCTGTTTTAAACCGGCCTATTAAAAAAGTGCCGTCGCTGCGGGATGTTACCATTGCCAATATTTTCTTTGAAAATTCAACCCGTACCCGTTTATCATTCGAGCTGGCCGAAAAAAGGCTTTCGGCTGATGTGATCAACTTCGCGGCCTCATCATCATCGGTAAGTAAAGGCGAAACACTGATTGATACGGTGAACAACATCCTGGCCATGAAGGTTGACATGGTAGTTATGCGCCACCCTTATGCAGGAGCGGGCATCTTCCTGTCAAAACACGTAAAAGCACAGATCGTGAACGCAGGCGATGGTGCGCACGAGCATCCAACCCAGGCATTGCTTGATGCCTTTTCTATCCGCGAAAAATATGGCGATGTAGCCGGCAAAAAGGTGGTGATTGTGGGCGATATCCTGCACTCGCGCGTGGCACTTTCAAATATCCTTTGCCTTAAACAATTGGGAGCCGAAGTGATGGTTTGCGGGCCAACTACATTGATCCCAAAATACATCGGCTCATTAGGGGTGAAAGTTGAACATAACCTCATTAAAGCCCTTAACTGGTGCGATGTGGCCAACATGCTCCGCATTCAGCTGGAGCGCCAGGATATCAAATATTTCCCATCGTTAAGGGAATACACTATGCTTTTCGGTCTTAACAAAACTATCCTGGATTCGTTAGATAAAGAGATCACTGTAATGCACCCCGGCCCTATCAACCGCGGTGTGGAGATCACCAGTGATGTTGCCGACAGCAAACAATCAATCATTCTCGATCAGGTAGAAAACGGTGTAGCCGTACGTATGGCTGTGCTTTATCTGCTGGCCGGACAAACACCAACCATATAAATAGCATGTTTCAGGTATGAAGTTCAATTTCAAAACATATCTGAAACATACTTATAAAGGAGAACTACTCTATCTTGCAGTTATTGTTGGGCTATACTTGTACGACCACAACAATATCATCTTTCTTTTATTTTTCCCATTCTCGTTTGTACAGGGCTATTACCGCTATCAATACAAAATTACCCAGGCAGAGAAACTTAAAGCCCGTGGGCTCACCGAAGAAGATATCGATAATATCAGCTTTGTAAAAAAGTGGGAGCATTCGCGCAAACGTGGTATGTGGAATTACTGCATTATTGACGGTGGGTTCATTTTCGGATTAGCTATATCACTCATTACAAGCGTAGCCTGGTTAATTTTTAAAGGTAAAGATATGCACAGCCTACTGGCGGAGCCCGGTGATATGTTTGCTTTTATTGGTTATAATTATATGATAGGAGCCGCTATTGCCGTTATTATATTCCGTATGAAATGGAAACGAAATGAAAAACGCTTTGTGCGTTTAACCGATCCATTGGCTGATAACTATTTTGCCAAAGATTACCAGGACATATAAATCGATAGTATTTAGTCATAAGTCCATTACCTTTTTCCTTCAATTTTAAGGGCTTGTGACTAAAGATTAACGAGATTCATTAAACACGAAATCAGATTTCATGAAACTAAGGCTCTGTTTTATCCTATTCTTATTTATCCCATATATAACCTTCGCCCAAAGTCATCAGCAATTTAAAACCGATTCGGTATTTGTGCTGGTGAAAAAATTCTTCAACGCCAAGCAGGCCGATTCTATTTACGCTTTAACCGGGGTAAATTTTAGGCATGCCGTAAGCGAAGGTCAGTTCCGCAGCCTTAGCCAACAGCAATTATTCCCCTTAAATGAAATTAAAGGTTCAACGGTGATCAGCTTTGTGAACAACAAGGTAAGCACTTATAAGCTGGTATTCCCATCGGTAACGCTGCAATTGCTCATGAGCCTTGATACCGACAATAAGATAGAGCTCTTTCTGTTTCAGCCATACAAGGATATTACCGCCGATAAGACCACTCAAATGCCAACCTCGAATAAAATGCTTACCGCTATAGATAAACAGGTTGATGAGATCGCACGTCCTTATATTCAAAAGGCAAACACCGTAGGCCTAAGTATAGGCGTATTTAAAGACGGGCAGATCAGCATTTATAATTATGGAGAAACGGCCCGGGGCAACAAACAATTACCAACTGCAGCTACGATATATGAAATCGGCTCCATCACTAAAACATTTACGGCTACCCTGCTGGCTTATTACGCCAACGAAGGGAAAGTAAAACTTACCGATCCTATTACCAAATACCTGCCCGATTCGGTGAAAACCAATGCGGCATTAAATGCTGTAACCCTTCAAACACTAAGCAACCATACATCAGGCTTGGCAAGAATCCCCGAAAACCTTCAGTTTGATTCGACCAGTGCGGCTAATCCTTACAAAAGCTATAACAAAAGGCTTTTGTACAGTTATCTCAAAACCTGTAAGCTCAACAGTAAACCAGGCGAGCAGTATGCTTATTCCAATTTAGGAGTGGGCTTATTAGGAACGATATTATCACAAGTAAGCGGCAAAACTTTTGAACAGATGGTACAGGAGGTAATTTGCAATCCTTTAGCAATGAAAAATACAGTGCAGCATTTAAGCGCTTTACAACTCCCCCACTTTACTAAAGTGTACAGCCAATATGGCGACCCAACAGTTGCCTGGGATTTTGACGCTCTTGCCGCCTGCGGGGCCCTCCATTCAACAGTAAATGATCTGCTGATATATGTAAAGGCCAACATGACAGGTGGCGCCGACAAGCTATCAAAAGCCTTTGAACTCACTCATCAAATAACTTACAGCAAGGATGCTAAAATAGCCCTTGGCTGGCATATCATTTTGGTTGATGGTGTGGAATACATTTTCCACAACGGAGGCACTTATGGTAGCAGCAGTTTCTTAGCTTTTAATGCCGATAAGAAACTTGCGGTTGTTGTATTATCAAATGCAGCTGAAAGTACAGATGCCGTGGGGACGGGGATTATTAAGAAACTGCAGTAACCGATAACTTCTGTAACATAGCAAATCGAGCTATTGGATGTTATTAAACGCCGCAAGAATACCTATTTATAGGTATTTAGGCCATCAAGTTGATATTAATTTCTATTTTCGCGCAACTTATCCCTTATTAGTTTATGACGAAAAAAGTATGCCTAATTGCGCTTGCTGCATTTGTTTCGATTATGCAGGCATGTGTATCTTCAAAAATAGCAAGCAACAAAGATTCCGCTTACAATATCAAGCCCAAAAAGTTATACCTGATCGTGAGCAGCTCAAAAGATGCAAAAACCTTCCCCCAGGACCTCTACAACGGTTTGGTAAAAAATTTTAAAACCAGAAATATTGCTTATGATGGATTTGTGCGTGATCCACTTTCGCTAAAATCAGATGAAGAGCTGAACCATGACCTCAACGCGTATGACCCTGACGGGTTATTAACTATTAAAATGACGCAGATAGATATAATAAACGGAGGTGCTGGAGGTGCCACTTTTGAGCTCAGTTTAATAAGCCGCGAAAACAAAAAAACGGTATGGAAAGCTAATTTAAATGTAACCGGACCAATGAGGGATTTAGCTACAGTAAACAGCGCCATAAAAACGATAATAGGCAAAATGCAGGAAGATCAAATTATAGAAACTAACGATAAAATCAGCCTTCTTCACAATCAATACTAATGAAACAATTACTATCTTTTATAGCTATCATAATGCTTTTACAGTCATGTGCCACTGTAAATATTAACTCAAACAAAGATCCCAACTACACTCAAAAGCCTAAAAAAATATACATCGAAATAAAATGTAAAAAAGATATGCGGCCTTTTGGTCAGGGATTGGCCAATGGTTTAAAAACTGATTTTGAGAGTAAGGGAGTAAGTTCCATTTCGCAGTTATATGATGACCTTGATTTGGAAAGCGCCGAAAACTTGGAGAAAAAAGTAAGCGACTATGCTCCCGACGCCGTATTCCTGATCAAACAAACTGTATATGGCGATCAAAGCACATTTGAACTGGGTTTGATAGACAGCAAAACCAAAAAGTTTTTTTGGAAAAGCGAAATAGTTACTACAATGGGCACCTATGGTGATTTCGACGAATTGATCAATAAAGCCCGTAAAGCTATTTTAACCAGACTTACTGCAGATGGAGTGCTTTAGCACCCAAATAAAAATCCATCAACATCGATTAAATTTTCGATAAAAAAATGGGGAAAGCTTTTAGCTCTCCCCTTTTTTTATCCCTTCGCACTATCCTTAAGGTTGATTCAAATCAACCAAAATTCAAATTTCAGCCTATGGTCGGTGTTATCACCACAGGTGTTCGGAAGATTCAGATCGGTTGGGAATGCTGGTTAAAAAAGCTATGTCATTGCGAGGAGCGGCGAGGGCAAAAGCACTTGGGGCGACGTGGCAATCCCGTAACTATACAGGGCGGATATGCATTGGCTACGAGATTGCCGCGCTACGCTCGCAATGACATATTTTTTTATTTAAAAAGTAGAGATAATTTCATCTTCCGAACACCTGTGGTGTTATCACCGCACCATATGATTTAACTTCCAAATCACTAATGTTAGTTATAAGTATAGTTGCAGTAGCACAAAGATGGAAGTGGTACGGTGATAACACCAACCACAAGCTGCATAACCTGCAATAAAAAAAGGTGCCTGAAAACTGATTAAGCTTTCAAGCACCTTCCCCTTCACACTATTCAGGTTGTTTTAATTTTGAAGAAGAAATTTTCAACTCTTCAAATCAACCAAATTCAAATTATTAATATTTCAAAGTCGATCCGTTCCTGATCTCATCTGAAGCTACCTTTACCAGTTTATCATCTTGCTTCAAGTCAGCGCCGAAGATCTCGATGCTATCGCCGTTAGTGAGGCCTTTTTTCACATCAACCCAAACCGCTTTGTGATCCACAACTTTTATAACAAAAACCTTTTCGGTTGAAGTTGCTACTGCCGTTTTAGGTACCACGTAAGTACTGTCGCCAGCAGGCAACGGTACATTTACTTCGGCAAACATGTGCGGGATCAGCTTCTTGTCTTTATTGTAAACGTCCATCTCCAGGCGTTCTGCACGTAATTTTTCATCGAGCGCGCCGGCTATACGTTTTACCTGTGCAGTAAATTTTTCACTTGGCAAAGCCCTTACAGTGAAATTAACCTCGCTTTTGTTGCTTAGTGCACCTGTATAAATTTCAGGTACTGATACCACTAAACGTAAGCGTCCCTGATCTTGTACGGTAAACAACGGATCGGTGCTTTTACCTCCCGGACCAACATAAGCACCCAGGTTTACATTACGACTGGTGATCACCCCATCAAAAGGAGCACGGATTTCCAGGTAAGCCAAATTAGCCGATACCTCTTTTAATCCGGATTTTGCAGCGTCGATATTTGCCTGGTCGGCGTTCTTTTTAGCTTCGGCCTGCTCCAGGTCATTTTGCGAAACAGTACCAGGAGTTTTACTGGTACTTACCAGCCTGTCATAAGTGGCTTTGCTGGCAAAGTAAACTGCCTCAAACTGCTTAATGCGCGATTGTGCTGCAGCCAATTGCGAGTTAATTTCCGGTGCTTCAAGTACAGCCAGAAGCTGGCCCTGGTGTACTTCAGAACCTATATCAACCAATAGCTTTTTAACGTAGCTGTTGGTTTTGGCATACAGGTCAACCTGCTGGTAAGGGATCAATTCACCCGGAATAGTGATATTGCTGCTTAACCTGCCTTTTGTTACCGGTACTAATTGTACCGTTGGACTTTCAACAGCTTCCTGCTGTTGTTCCTCTTCCTGCTGCTCCTTTTTTTCTTTATCATCTGAGTGGCAGGCGCTCATGGAGCCAATTGCCACTGCTAAAACGGCAAACAGCAGTATTGATTTATTTTTTAGCTTATTCATGGTGGTGCAAAGGGACATAAAATTTACTTTCTTTATCTTCTGGGTCTAATGAAACAGATTGGGTGGTGGCATTACCTTGTACCCACGCAAAAACCAATGGTAATATCAGCAGCGCGGCAAAGGTTGAGGCAATAAGGCCGCCGATTACGGCGCGACCGAGCGGTGATGTTTGATCACCGCCTTCACCTAAGCCTGATGCCATCGGGATCATACCTACGATCATGGCCAAACTGGTCATCAATATAGGGCGCAGACGTAATGCTACAGCTTCGCGGGCCGATTTCAGTGCATCGCCATTGTGCTTGCGCAGCTCTTCGGCATTGGTTATCAGCAACACAGCGTTTGAGATAGATACACCTACCGACATGATCATACCCATGTATGATTGCAGGTTAAGCGTAGCACCGGTGATCTTCACCAACAACAGCGAACCAAACAATACAGCCGGTACAGTTGATAATACCACCATCGACATCTTGAACGACTGGAAGTTTGCCGCCAGCATCAGGAATATCACCAACACCGCTACCAATAAGCCTGATTGTAAACTGTTCAATGTCTCGGTAAGGGTTTGGCTCATACCATGCATTTCAACTGTTAAACCGCGCGGCGGCTTACCCAGTTCATCAATGGCTTTTTGTACATCATTAGTTGCTGTACCTAAATCCTTTTTATTGATGTTTGCCGTTACCGATAAGGTTGGCACAGCGCCTACGTTATCATCTTCGCCAAAGGTAGTACCGGTTTTAACGTCAGCCACATCACCTAATACCGGGCGGGCCTGGTTTGCCAACACAGGGATTTCCTTAACATCATTTAAACTTGCCATCTGGTATTCAGGTACCTGTACCTGCACAAGGTAGCTCAAGTTTGATTTTTCATCAATCCAGTTATTTTTTTCGGTAAACCTTGATGATGAGGTTGATGCTACCAATGATCGTGAAATATCATTTAAACCTACCCCAAGCTGCGCCGCCCGTTGCCTGTCAATATTGATATCAATGGTTGGATAGTTGAATGACTGGCCTATCTGCACATCACGCAGATAATTTATGCTTTTAAGTTTATTGATAACCTTAAAGGCATATTCAACATTCTGCTGTTTATTTTTACCGGTAATAGCCACCTCAATTGGCGTTGGCGATCCCTGGCTCAGAATCTTGTCGGTCAATTCAATAGGCTCAAATGATAGTTTAACATCTGGTAGCTGCTTAGCCATCTCGTGCCTGAACTTTTCCTTCAATTCATCAAGGTTAACCTTATAATCTTCTGTTAAGCTAACCTGCATTACAGACTCCTGCGGACCGGCCATAAACAGGTAAATAGGGTTGGTTGAAAATGATGAAGGATGCGAGCCAACAAATGTTGAAGTAATAGCTATGTGGTTTTTACCTACAATATCACCAAGTATATTTTGCGCCTTAACGGCAATTAGTTCGGTGCGCTCCAGGCGGGTACCATCAGCAGCACGCAAACGTACCTGGAAAGTACCAGAGTTTACCTTAGGCAATACGTCGCGGCCAATGATATTGAACAGCAGGAAGGCAAGGCCAAATGCCGCAACCACATAAACTGTCACCAGTATTTTACGATTAGGCAGCATGCGGTCCATCAGGCGCATAAAGCTATCCCTGAATTTATCAAAACGGGTAACCTCACCGCCTTTATGCTCAAGGGCAGCCTTCATGGCCCGTTCTTTTTGTTCCCATGGCTCACCTTCATCCTCTAATGCAAAACCATCTTTATGGCTGTGATCTTCGTGTTTGTTTACCATGATCCAGTTGGCCATGATAGGCACGAAGGTTTGAGCAAGCAAATAAGACACGATCATTGAGAAACCAATAGCCAATGCCAATGGCAAAAACAATGCACCCGGAATACCAGTCATGGTAAAGGCAGGAGCAAACACCGCCAAGATACAAAACAGGATCAGCAATTTAGGAAACGCGATCTCCTTACAAGCATCCCAGATAGCCAAAGCTTTCGGTTTACCCATATCAAAATGCTGGTGAATATTTTCGATCGTCACCGTCGATTCATCCACCAAAATACCTATCGCCAGCGAAAGCCCGCTCAGCGTCATGATATTGATAGTTTGATGTGCCAGCGACAGGAAGAATATGGCTGATATGATACAGGTTGGAATGGTGAGGATCACGATGAGTGCCCCACGTTTATCCCCTAAAAACAGCAATACCATTAAGCCGGTGAGTACCGCACCTATCGCGCCTTCCTCCGCCAAACTTTTTACTGCGTTGATCACATATATGGATTGGTCAAACACAAACGACAACTTCACATCATCGGGCAGTAAAGCCTGGAATTTAGGCAAAGCCTTTTTCAGGTTTTGAACCACATCCCAGGTGGATGCCGTGGCCGATTTGGTGATTGGCAGGTATACCGAACGTTTACCGTTAATAAGCGCGTAACCTGCGGTAATATCGGCACCATCTTCAATGGTAGCCACATCCTTCATAAATACGGTTTGGATCCCATTTTTATACAGCGGAATATCTCCAAAGTCCGAAATCTTCTTTATCGTGGTATTTGAAGGGGCAAGGTAGTTATAATCGCCTATGCGTACGTTACCTGCCGGGGTATTCTGGTTATTCTCGCGCAGGGCAGCCACGATCTGATCGGGCGTTAAGTTGTGTGAGCGTAACAGGTTGGGGTCAACCTTGATCAATATGGTACGCTGGTTACCACCAAAAGGTGCCGGAGCAACAAGGCCCGGAATGGAGGTAAATGACGAACGTACGTAAACCAAAGCATAATCAAGCAATTCGTTATTACTTCGGGTGGCGCTGCTCAACACCAGCTGACCAACCGGCAGCGTTGAGGCATCAAAGCGCAAAATAAAGGGCGGCTGCGATCCCTGCGGGAACGCGGCCTGGGCCCGGTTGGTATAGCTCGTGACCTCCGCCGCGGCCTGGGCCATATTAGTGCCCTCGTAAAAAGTAACTTTTATTAACGTTAAGCCTTGTATATTTTTCGTTTCGATACTTTTTACGCCCGATACGAAAAGCAAAAGGTTAACATATTGCTTACCAAAGTAAGCCTCCATTTGGTTTGGGGTGAAACCGCCGTATGGGTGCGATACATATATAACCGGCAGGTTTAGATCGGGAAATATATCGATCTTGATAGTCCGTACCGCATTTATACCGAAGAAGAACAGCCCGGCTACTATAACCAATATGGTAATTGGTTTTTGCAGCGCCCCTTTTATCATTCCCATTGTATATGTGTGTAACTGTTAAAAATTATTAATAAAGATCCCGAAATCGCCGGTTGCTGCCGATTTAAACAGCAATGCCTGCCATACGTTGTTCAGGGCTATATATTTGTCAACCTCGGCCCGGTTAAGGGTATAAAGTGCCTGTGTAAAATCAACTATGTTTGATAGTCCGTTTTTATACAGTGTATATTTTTGAATGTAAGCGTTGTTCGCGGCCGAAACTTCAACCGGTACTTCGTTAACATTTTTAAGTGCGTTGCCAATGCGGGTTTCGGCTAATGCGCGTTGTGCTTCCAGTTGTTTATCAACCAGTTCGTAGTCATTTTTTAATTGTTCGGATGTGAACTTTTGTGACTGTACCTGGTAATGGGTCCTGAAAACGCTGGTGAAATTCCAAACCATGCCAACACCAAACAGGTAGTTATAGCGTGTTGGGTCAACACCTGCACCGTAGCTGCCGGTATAACTTGATTGGTCAACACCATAATCCGACTTAAAGCCCGATCCCCTGCCCTGGTAAACACCAAAAAGGCTAAAGGTTGGTAAAGCAAAAGTGCGGAGGTATTTAGCTTGCTGATCGCTCACGTTTACCCTGTTTTGGTAAAATTTCAAAGTTGGGTGATCTGTAGCGGCAACAGCACTTAAAGCCTCCAGGTTGTTGGGTTGTTTGGTAATGAAAGCACTATCCAGCTGAAACTCCTGCGCAGGGATCCCTAAGTAAATAGAAAGCTGATTGCTTTGATCCTGTACAGTTTGCTGAGAATTGGTAAGCGCTATTTTAGCGTTAGATACTTCGGCGTTGGCCAGTGATGAATCTACTCCAGGATTTAAGCCGTTCTTTACGCGGGCTACAACTACTTTTTGCAAATCCATGGCGCGATTAAGATTATCCTGCTGCGCCTTGGCAAGCTGTTGTGCTGCCAGCAAGTTTAAATAAGTAGCTGCTACACGTACCTGGTGCTGAAATTGCTCCTGTGCAAGATCAGTTTCATCGCGTGATACGATGGTTTTCTGTACGCCGATCCTTTGCTTTGATTTGCCAAAAGCGAAAAAATCCCAGCTTACGTTGGTTAAATAGAGCGCTCCGAAAGCAGCATTCCAGTTTTGCTTGGCCAATACCGGCCCGGATGAAGCTACAGAAAGCCCCCGGTAACCATACGATGGTCCGTTTTGGCCGTTCACTGTTCCGTAGTCCTGTTGCGCGGAGAAATTTACATCCGGCAGATACTCCGTTTTTGTCTCTTTGAGGTATGCCTTAGAGGCGTTAAGCTGGTTTGCCTTCGACTTAATGGAAGCATAGTTAGCAAGGGCCATTTGTTCAGCATCCTTAATAGAAAGGACTTTTTGCTGAGCTTGTACGTGTAAGACATATGAAACACTCAAAAAAAACAGGAGTAATTTTTTTGCATTTGTGTTTAACATGAGGTGTATTTTATACACAGCAAATGTATATTTATATGATTCATGAAAAAAATGAATTATTTTTGTGCAAATCATTAGCAAAACTAATAATGAATATCGCATTACATCATTTCAGGTTAGTAGATACCATTTCAAAAGAGGGTTCGCTGACCAAAGCAGCGAGCGCTTTACACCTAACTCAATCGGCCCTTAGCCATCAGTTAAAAGAGCTGGAAAAGGAACTCGATATAGAGGTATTCCATCGCCAGGGAAAGAAGCTTCAGCTTACCGAAGTGGGCTATCGTTTTCTACGAAGTTCGGAAAAAATATTGGCCGAAATACGTACTCTTCAAGAAGATATTAACAACTATAAAAATGGCAAAACCGGCCAGCTAAATATCAGCATGCAATGCTATACAGCATACCACTGGCTGCCCGGCGTAATTAAAGATTTTAAGAGCCAATGGCCTGATATTAACATAAATATAGTTTCAGATGCCAGTCGCCGACCGCTCGAATACCTCATGCGAGGCGACCTTGACCTGGGCATTGTGCGCACCCAAATGGTGAACACCCAAATTGTTTATGAGCCCATTTTTGAAGACCAGTTAGTAGCCATTTTACCGGCCGATCATCCACTGGCAAAGAAGGCCATTATTGACATCTGCGACTTCCAGGATCAGGAGCTGATACTGGCACTTTATGACCCCTCATACCAGGAAACTCCGGTCATCGAAACGCTCATTCAGGAGCAGCATGTAAAGCCCAAAACACTTAACCGAATCCACTATACTGACGCCACTATTGAGATGGTAAATGCAGGCCTCGGAATTAGCGTTATGGCCGACTGGATAGTGAAGCCATACCTCCCGGGTAAGCACATTGTTACAAAACCACTACATCACAGCATCGCAAAACGCACCTGGTACGCCGCTACATGTAAGGATACACCGGTAATTCAAAACTTTTTAAGCTGCCTGAAAAACCATTTCTGCAAAACCGAGCTATTGTGCAATGATGCTGAAGAAGCTGCCGCATATCCCGAACTCCGTGCGATATAGCCTGTTGCTATTATTAATATTTATCGTGAACGGCCTTCATGCACAGGTTGCATTAAGGCCGTTTCCGCAACATAGCCGGTATACTGCCGGTACTATTAAGCCCAATCACCTTAACCAGCAGCAATTGGATAAACAGGTGACTGCTTTTTACGATCAGTGGAAACACCGTTATATAAAACCCGGATGCGGTAAAGGCCAGTTTTACGTTTGGTTTGAAAAGCCCGGTAAAGAATGTGTATCCGAAGGACAGGGTTATGGTATGATCATTACCGCACTCATGGCCGGATATGATAAACAAGCCAAAACTATTTACGATGGCTTATATCTTTATTATAAAGCTCATCCTGCCAAAACATCTCCTTATTTAATGGCATGGGCACAAGTAAAAAACTGCAAAAATCTTGACAGAAGTACAGCTACCGACGGCGATATAGATATAGCATATTCCCTGCTCCTGGCCAATAAACAATGGGGCAGCAAAGGAGCTGTCAATTACCTGCAGGAGGCTAAAAATATCATGGCTGCTATTATGCGCTATGAAATTAATCCTAAAATGTTTTCTGTTTTACTAAGCGATGGCAGCGAAGGAGATAGCAAAGACTATTATGACATGCGCTCCTCTGATTTTATGCCTGCTAACTTCAAGGCTTTTGAAAACATCACCAAAACCGGCAAATGGCAAAAAACCGTTGATAATAACTATAGGCTTTTTAATTACCTGCAAAAAACTTACAGCCCGGATGCAGGTTTGGTACCGGATTTTATAAGGGGAATAAATACGAAAGCCCGGCCTGCCCAACCCAATTACATGGAATCAGTTTACGATGGCTATTACAACTACAATGCATGCCGTGTTCCGTGGCGTGTTGCCACCGATTATTTATTATATGGCGATAAACGCGCAAAAGATTTTGTGCGCCCGATAAACAGATGGATAAGACAAACTACCGATGATAACCCTGATAACATTTCGGCCGGGTATACACTTGCGGGGAATGACATTAAGGGCCGCTACTTCGAGGCGTTGAGTTTCATAGCACCATTCACGGTATCGGCCATGGTTGACCAAAATAACCAGCAATGGCTTAATAAAATCTGGGATTATCTTGTGGCCTTTAAACTAAAGGATTATGATTATTACGATAATTCCATCAAGATGTTGAATATGATCATTGTTAGCGGAAATTATTGGCGGATAGAATAGGTAGCATACATCAGTCTTACAGCCAATTTTTAAAATCCGGCGGATATTGGAGGTAAATTAGTGAGTACCATACATACATCAGAAAACACTATTACAAATCCTTCTATTTCCCGCTTTCAGCCTCTCTTTTTCTTACTTTGATATCATACCCGATATAATGTTGATACTCAACGCCACAATAGCTGTATTAAACGCAAATGAAATTAACCCGTGCAACCAGGCCAGCCTACGGATGGATCTTGCAGAAATTTCGACATCGGATACCTGGAACGTCATTCCGATAACGAATGAAAAATAAACAAAGTCCAGGTAATCGGGTTCCTTTAAATCACCGGGAAAGTCGAGCCCTCCTAAAGGCTTTATTTTTTTATCATCGTCAGGATCGGTAGCGTAGTACATATGTGCATAACGAAGGGAAAAAATAGTATGAACCAGCCACCAGGAAACAATTACCGATCCCATAGCCAGTAAAACCCGGGCTGTCACAACCGCGTCAGACTGGTTCTTGGTAGATATCAACAAAAATATTATTGCAAGCAAACTGGCCATTGAGGCCACTATTACAAATAAAAATATCAGGGTACGGCTCGAATCCTCAATACTTGCTATCCTCCTGATCTCGGCCGGATGTGCTGTAAGAATGATGATCCAATCCATAAGGATGATGCATAAACCAAATGCAATCCAGGTTACGAGCGCTATTGTCGGTACTGAAAAATGTCCCCAGGAAAAAAACAGGGCTCCCGCGGCAACTCCCAACGAAATCAGGAGACGGTGATGGGCATCAAGACTGAAAAGGACTTTTGTATTTGTTTTGGCTTTTTGAGGCATATCATTTTAGGCTACACTGTAAATATGCTGATGATTAGTGTAGAATAAATGAAGATACTAAACTTAATCTTCTTCCTCCACAATCCAGGCCACACGGCCTACCTGTCCATCATCTAACTGCACTTTGATACCACGCGAGTGGTAAGCCGCGCTGGTGAGCAAACGTTTTACAAAACCACGGGTAAGCGCACCGGTGCGCTGATCTTTTTTTAATATGATGTCAACCTCAAGGCCTGGGTATATATCGCTTCTGTTTTGTCCGTTCATGACCGCTGATTTGTTTTGATTACGTTGATTTCGCTGATTTTACTTTAAGGGCTTCAATGATTTTTTACTGATTTCCCATCCGTCCTAACAATGACGTTTTTGTAAATGACGATCATTTATTCAACCAAGCCTTTTACAGCTTCTTCTACCTTTCCGAAATCAAAATTACTGATCAGCTTATCGAACGAGGCTGCAATTTGCTCATTACCCAAATTACCGATGCTGCCCTCGTGGGTGTGGTTCACTGTTTTATCGGGATTAAAGTTACCTGCTTCAATAGCTAAACCAACCTGTTTGTAAGCATCGCGGAATGGTGTGCCACTTAGTGTTAAACGGTTCACTTCTTCAACACTAAACAGGTAAGCGTATTTGGCATCATCCAAAATATCGGTTTTTACGGTGATGTTTTGCAGCATAAAGGTTGCCATTTGCAGGCAGTGTTTCAGATCGGCAAAGGCCGGGAACAACAGCTCTTTCAATAACTGAAGTTCGCGGTGATAGCCTGATGGCAGGTTAGTGGTCATCATGGCTACATCAGTGGGCAGTGCTTGCAGGCGGTTGCATTTGCCGCGCATAATTTCCCAAACATCGGGGTTCTTTTTATGCGGCATAATGCTGCTGCCAGTGGTAAGCGCATCCGGATAACTCACAAAAGCGAAGTTCTGGCTTAAGTACAGGGCCTGATCCATAGCCATTTTAGCCAATGTAGCGGCAATTGACGAGATTGCCTGTGCAATGACACGCTCAGTTTTGCCGCGGCCCATTTGCGCGTAAACAACATTATAATTAAGGCTATCGAAGCCTAAAAGTTGCGTAGTTAAAGTACGGTTAAGTGGGAACGATGAACCGTAACCAGCCGCAGAACCCAACGGGTTTTTATTAGTGATGCGATAAGCAGCTAAAACCAGTTCCAGATCATCGGCCAAACTTTCGGCATAAGCACCAAACCAAAGGCCAAACGATGATGGCATAGCCACTTGCAGGTGGGTATAACCTGGCAATAACACATCTTTATGTTTTTCACTCAGTTCAATCAACTGGCGAAATAAGGTTTCGGTGCTTTCAACAACTTCCTGTAACTGATGACGGAAGAAAAGTTTGAGATCAACCAAAACCTGGTCATTACGCGAGCGGCCACTATGGATCTTTTTACCGGCATCACCGATGCGCTGGGTAAGCAGCAGTTCAACCTGCGAGTGCACGTCTTCTACATGATCATCTATTTTAAAACCGCCCTTAGCGATATCGGCATAAATATTTTTCAATTCACGCTGAACAAGCTCCAGATCGGTGCTGTCCATCAGCCCTACGCTCTGCAGCATTCGGGTGTGGGCCAACGATCCTAAAACGTCAAACGCCGCCATTTGCTCATCAAATTCGCGGTCGCGGCCAACAGTAAAGTTTTCAACCAGTTCGTTAACGTTGGTAGTTTTTTGCCATAGCTTGCTCATGGTGCAAATGTATAAAAGCTACTTGTAAAAGTGAGTATAACTGTGTAAAAGCTAACCGCCACCGCTCGGCTCCAGCCCATATCAGTTAACTTAAGGGAGTAATTTGGCGCAAACCTTTTAAAATCCCCTCTCGAGAGGGGGCGCGTGGGAACGTGTTGTAGCAGGGGTGTGTTATACAAGCGATAAGCCGCACGTAGATTAACACACCCCTCCACCCCTCTCAAGAGGGGAATCGCACATTCCCACGCTTTTGAGGAGTTTTTTACTTTAAGTTAACGGCAATTCGCTTCTGCCGAGTGGCGGCCTTCTGTTATCCTGATAATCATTAACTCCCATAAATCATGGTTCAGACAAAATAAGACAGTACAGGATGCAAATCCCAAAGCATCCAATTAACATTGTTGATTGTGACAACATATTACAGCCTTTGGCCAATATTGTATAAACCGCTATCTTAACCACATGAAACATCATTTATGTAAGCCATTGCTTAGCATTGCCTTATTATGCTGCTCTTTTTCTGTAACGCAAGCCCAAACGCCGGGTGCTTCAGGTCTTAAATCCGAATACCTCTTAAATCCTATAGGTATCGATAACATACACCCCCGCCTAACCTGGCTCATGAATGATAAAGCACAAGGAGCCGCACAGAGCGCCTATCAGCTTTATGTAGGCACCGATTCAACCACGGTTTCGGCAGGTAAAGGCAATGCCTGGTCTACCGCAAAAATAGCTTCATCAAATAACCTCGCTATTTATAATGGCCAGCAACTAAAACCTTTTACTAAATACTACTGGAAGGTTCAGCTTTGGGACCAGGCGGGTAAAAAGCTTGCTCCGTCGGCCATAAACAGTTTCGAAACCGGAATGATGGGGATGCAAAACTGGAAAGGCTCATGGATCAGCGACAACAAAGGGATAGCAGTAAACCCTGCCCCCTACTTTCGGAATACATTTAAGATAGCGAAACAAATCCGCTCGGCAAGGGCCTATATTGCTGTGGCTGGTTTATACGAGCTATATCTCAACGGAAAAAAAACAGGTAACCACCGGCTCGACCCAATGTATACCCGGTTTGACAGGCGTACGCTTTACGTTTCATATGATGTTACTGCACAATTGCAAAGCGGCAAAAATGCTGTTGGCGTATTATTGGGTAACGGATGGTATAACCACCAGAGCACAGCTGTTTGGTTCTTTCATCAGGCACCGTGGCGCGGTCGCCCGGCATTTTGTATGGATTTGCGCATTACTTATACTGATGGTACGGTTGAAACCGTAAAATCAGGTACAGACTGGAAAACATCGCTTAGCCCAATTGTTTTCAACAGCATTTACACTGCCGAACATTATGACGGCCGCCTTGAACAGGCAGGCTGGAATACTGCCAACTTTGACGACAGTAAATGGAAGCCGGCAATTAACCGCTCGGCCCCATCCATGAACATCGTATCGCAGGCTATGCAGCCTATCCGCGCGGTTGACACCATCAGCACCAAAAGCGTTACTAAACTTGATAGTGATGTTTGGGTATTTGATATGGGCCGGAATATTTCGGGCGTAAGCCAAATCACGGTTAAAGGTGATTCGGGTACGGTGATCCGCCTTAAGCATGCCGAAAGGTTGAACAAGAATGGTCATGTTGATCAATCCAACATCGATTTGCATTACCGCCCTACTGATGATAAAGATCCTTTCCAAACCGATATTTTCATTTTAGGCGGCAAGGGTGAAGAAACATTTTCTCCGCGCTTTAACTACAAAGGGTTTCAATATATTGAGGTAAGCAGCAGCAAACCTATCCAGATAGGCAAGGAAAACATCAAGGCGTTTTTCATGCACAGCGATGTTGAACCCATTGGTACGGTTAAAGCGTCAAACCAAACCATTAACCAAATCTGGACTGCTACCAATAACAGCTACCTGAGCAACCTGTTCGGCTACCCTACCGATTGCCCGCAGCGCGAAAAGAACGGCTGGACAGGCGACGCCCACATTGCCAGCGAAACCGGTTTATACAACTTTGATGGTATTACCGTGTACGAAAAATGGCTTGCCGATCATCGCGATGAGCAGCAGCCTAACGGCGTACTGCCATCTATTATCCCAACCGGTGGCTGGGGCTACGAATGGGGTAACGGTCCTGACTGGACAAGTACCATCGCCATTATCCCGTATAACATTTATTTGTTTTATGGCGATAGCAAACTCCTGGCCGACAGTTATAATGCGATTGAAAAATATGTAAACCATATTGATGAGCTTTACCCAACCGGCCTTACCACCTGGGGCCTGGGCGACTGGGTGCCTGTAAAATCTGTTTCGCCGGTTGAGCTTACCTCATCGGTTTATTATTATACCGATGCCAGCATATTGGCCAAAGCAGCTAAAATATTAGGCAAACAGGCCGATTATGTAAAATATACCGCACTGGCCAATAAGATTAAAAATGCCATCAACGCAAAATATTTAGACACGACTACCGGCATTTACGGCAAAGGCCTGCAAACCGAGTTAAGCGTACCTCTTTATTGGGGTGTAGTTCCCGAAAACCTAAAAAGTAAGGTAGCGGATAATCTTGCTCAACGTGTTGCCGCCGATAATTTTCATTTAGATGTGGGGATATTGGGTGCCAAAGCTATTTTAAGTGCTTTAAGTGATAACGGTCACCCGGACGTAGCTTACAAAATAGCTTCGCAGGAAACCTTCCCTTCATGGGGCTGGTGGATGGTGAACGGCGCTACAACCCTTTACGAAAACTGGCAGATAGATGCCAAATCCGACATTTCACTTAACCATATCATGTTTGGCGAAATTGGCGCATGGCTATATAAGGGCATAGCCGGTATCCACCCGGATCCCGAGCATCCTGGTTTTAAAAATGTATTACTTCAGCCACATTTTGTACCGGGCTTAAATGAGTTTACCGCTACACATAAAGGTCCTTACGGCAATATCGTTTCCTCATGGCAGCGTACCGGCAATGGCGTAACTTATAAAGTTACCGTACCGGCCAATTCAAGTGCAAGCATCACGTTCCCGGCAGGTAAAGTTTATCTTGGTGGTAAGCCACTTGCTTTCAATAATTCTTACAAAATAACCGCAGGCAGTTATGTATTCGAGATAAAATAATGTAAGGGTAAATGCCATAGCATTTTCATATTTTAATATCCACGCATATCAAATGACCATTTACTGACAGGCCGGGGCAACCCCGGCCTGTTTTTGTATATAAATTTGCCCCACCTTATTTACAATCACTGATTAACCATGCACAGGATACTATCTATCTTACTTTTATTATTTGTTACCAAATTTGCCATGGCAGGCACTGAAGAGCCGTGGTCATTAAGCACAGACAAGGAAGGCATCAGGGTTTATACCCGCCACATCGCCGATTCAAAGATCAAAGCCATCAAAGTAGAATGCACCTTTAATGCTACTGCCGCACAATTAGTAGCTGTTTTGATGGATATAAAAACCTGTTCAGAATGGGTTTATCACACCAAATCTGCAACCATTATTAAAGAGGTATCCCCTTCAGATATATATTATTACTCGGAAGTAAACATACCATGGCCGGTACATAACCGTGATTTTGTAGCACATTTAAAAGTTACGCAAGATCCAAAAACCAAGGTTGTTACCATCGATGCACCCGTTATATCAAATATGATACCCGCAAAGGATGGCATTGTGAGGGTTGAAAATTCAACCGGCAGATGGGTAATTACCCCTGTTGATAGTGCCCATGTGAGCATCGTTTACACCCTTCACCTTGATCCCGGTGGCTCGGTACCTGCCTGGCTTATCAATATGTTTGCCGCACAAGGACCTACTGAAAGTTTTAAGGGATTAAAAAAACAGCTTCAGAAACCTGCTTATAAGGATGTGAAGCTGGCTTATGTGCAGTGAGCGCCAACCGTTGATTTAGATGATTACGTTGATTTCGCTGATTTTTCGTCTGAACCGGGATTAAAGGATTTTTTCGATTTTGCCTACCAACTCTTAGTTTAGGTTAAGATGTCTAACTTCCTAAAATTATTTCCCGAAATTGACTGAGAGACACAACGTTAAGCTCAGGAAAGTCGAGCTCCTTTAAAACATCAAAATGTTTATCATTCGTGACAATATAATCTGCATTTCCCGCTATTGCTAAATCTACAAATTTATTATCGTCAGGATCTTTTGTTATGAGATTCCACTTGAAATAGGCTTCGGTATAAATTACATTCTGTGCAACGCTCAATAGGCTCAACACAATCTCTGCGGTTTGAGAGGAATAAAATGAGGAAAGTAATTCATTGTATTCCGTAAGCACTTCGTTGCTAATAAGCCATTCAAATTTGAGGTCTCTAAATGCCTCGTACAGCCAATAATGGGGACTTTGGCGAGGAATGGAAGCGAGAAGACAATTGGTATCGATAACTGCCCGCATTAGCTATCCGCATTGAGCATTTTGTCAAAATCTTCTTGAGTATAGCCTTTTTCTGACACCACTCTGTTTACTTCTACCTCTAATTTATCAGCATAGTAATCAGTCAATAGCTTCTTCAACTCCAGCGTCTCTTTTTCAGACATTGGACGATTGAACAACCGTAATAAACTAACCTGTAGTGGATTAAGTTCTGTATGAGATTTCTGTACTATTGCCATTCTCTTAATCTTTGTATAACAAATTTACCTAATTAATAGCACAACATCAAAAACGCGCTTTTCTCTTCTTTTCTGCAAATAAACGTCAACATTTTGCAAATAAAATTGAAAACTCGTATCACACTTAGCTGTACTTTCGATGTTAGTATATAACCGTTTGATTTGCCAGCAGGATACCAAAGGATAGTTGTGCAAATTATAAACGCTAATATTGCTTTAACCAATAAAGTAAACGTGTAAACGATGAGAGTTGCCTTGTTTGTTCCTTGCTATGTTGACCAGTTTTATCCCAAAGCGGCTATTGCTACGTTGGAGTTACTGGATAAACTTGGCTGTGAAGTCCACTACCCTAAAAATCAAACCTGCTGCGGGCAGCCGATGGCCAATTCGGGCTATGAGCATTTAACCGGCGGTTGCAATAATTTATTTGTCGACAATTTTTCGGGATACGACTATATCGTTTGTCCTTCGGGGAGTTGTACCCTGCACATCAAGGAGCATTTACATGCCGATGGGAAAGAGGAACAGGCAACCGAGATCCGCAAAAAAGTTTACGAGCTTACCGAGTTTCTGGTTGATATATTGCGGGTAAAACAATTGACAGCCAGTTTCCCTTACCGGGTTGGATTACACCAGAGCTGCCATGGGTTACGCGGATTACGGATAGCCCAGATGAGCGAGCTGGTTGCCGAACCTTTCAGCAAACCGGCTCAATTGCTTGATATGGTTAACGGATTAGAATTGGTACCCTTGAGCCGGCAGGATGATTGCTGCGGTTTCGGCGGTACATTCTGCGTAGTTGAGGAAGCCGTATCAGCTAAAATGGGGAAAGACCGTGTGGCCGATCACGTATCGCACGGTGCACAATACATAACCTCGGCCGATCTTTCTTGCCTGATGCACCTCGAAGGCATTTTACGTCGTCAAAACAGCGATGTTAAAGTAATTCACGTAGCCGAAATTTTAAACCACAGTATGCAATGAGTACCGCTACTACCAAAGATCACCCGCATTTAGCTGCAGATTTTAACCGGGACGAGCCGCGCGTAAACTGGCACGACGAAACCCTATGGTGGATACGCGCCAAAAGGGACATTGCGGCACATAAACTTCCTGAATGGGAATTGCTGCGCGAAACGGCATCGCAGATAAAATTTAATGTGCTCTCAAACCTGAGCACCTACCTGGAGCAGTTTGAGGCTAATGCCATTAAAAATGGGATCATAGTGCACTGGGCGGCCAACGCTGCCGAACATAACCAGATTGTACACAGCCTGCTTGAGCAAAAGGGTATTACCAAAATGGTTAAAAGCAAATCGATGCTTACCGAGGAATGCCACTTAAACGAATACCTGAAAGAACAAGGCATCGACGTAATTGACTCTGACCTTGGCGAGCGCATTGTACAGCTGGCCAACGAACCGCCAAGCCATATTGTACTGCCCTGTATCCACAAAAAAAAGGAAGAAATAGGCGACATTTTCCACGAGCACTTAGGTTCGGCCAAGGGCGAATCGGATCCTAAAATATTAACAGAAACCGCACGCCAGCACTTACGCGAGGTGTTTTTAACCCGTCGCGCAGCACTTACTGGTGTTAACTTTGCTGTGGCCGAAACAGGCGAATTTGTGATCTGCACCAATGAGGGTAATGCCGATATGGGTGCCCATTTGGCCGAGATCCATATTGCTTCGATGGGAATAGAGAAAATCATCCCAGAAAGAAAACACCTTGGGGTGTTTTTACGCCTGCTTACCCGCAGTGCTACCGGGCAGCCTATTACCACTTATTCGAGCCATTTCAGCAAACCGCAGAACGGCACCGAAATTCATATTGTTATTGTTGATAACGGGCGCAGCATACAGTTAGGCCGCGAAGAGTTCCGCAACTCGTTAAAATGTATCCGTTGCGGGGCTTGTATGAACACCTGCCCGGTTTACCGCAAAAGTGGTGGCCACAGTTATCACACAGCCGTTGCCGGGCCAATAGGCTCTATCCTTGCCCCCAACCTCGACATGAAAAAATATGCCGACCTGCCCTTTGCTTCTACCCTTTGTGGTTCATGCAGCAATGTGTGCCCGGTTAAAATAGATATTCATGATCAGCTGTATAAATGGCGGCAGGTAATTGTTAAAGAAGGCTATTCGCCCAAAGCAAAAACTATGGCCATGAAGGCTATGGCTTTAACGCTGGCATCGCCAACTTTATACCGTATGGGTGGCAAAACCGGCAGACTGGTATTTAAATACGCCCCTTTTGCGGTAAACAACAAATTAAACCCCTGGTACAACCAAAGGGAAATGCCCAAGGCACCCGATGAATCATTTGGCGAATGGTATGCCAAAAGGAAAGGAGCAAAAAACTCATGAGCCGCGAAAAAATATTGGCCGCTGTAAAATTCAATCAGCCTGCAGCTATGCCGCTGCCTGATATGGAAGTATTGAATACGCTCACTGATGTGAGGACAGACCTGGTTTCAAAGTATAAAACCATTGCTACAGCAGGCGGCAGCTTTGTTTATGAAGTAAGTGGCTTTGACGAGATCAAAACCATCATCAATAACGAATTTAAACCCGGTGTAAAGATCATATCGGCCCTTAACGAGCTAAGCGATTACATTTATGCCGATACCATAAAGCACGAAGACGGCCACAGTTTTGCAGATGTTGAACTAACCGTGTTGCGTACCAATCTTGGCGTTGCCGAAAATGGCGCACTTTGGCTTACTGAAAAGGAAATGGGCAGCCGGGTATTACCGTTCATTGCCCAGCATTTGGCCGTAGTGATCGGCAAAGATGATTTTGTGCCTACTATGGCACAGGCTTATCAAACCATTGGCGAGGCCGGTTATGGCTACGGGGCGTTCATATCAGGCCCATCAAAAACGGCTGATATTGAGCAATCCTTAGTTATCGGGGCGCATGGGCCGAGGAGTTTATCGGTGTTTATACTTTAAAATAAAGAGCCGTCAAAGTTATGTCATTGCGAGGAGCCGATGGGAAAGAGCCAGGGTGCGACGTGGCAATCGCATGCTATACAGGGCGGCTATGCTTCCGTGCGATTGCTTCGTGCCTCGCAATGACATAGGTTTGTATTTTTATTATCTCGCGCTCGTTTGCAACGTGCGCGTACCTGGGCTTGCGTTTATAACGCAAAGGCGATACAATCGCTAAACCATATTAAGTGCTCGTTACAAACGAGCGCAAGACGACAACTCCCTTATTATCCCTAAAAATCAACAATTTACAACAATGACAAAAAGATGATATAAAAATATACCGATTGGTATATTTTTGTGGTGTCGAAAATAATGATCGACATCACAGAAAATGAAAACTTCAGAAAACACCATATTGATCACCGGCGGCAGTGCTGGTATAGGCTTTGAAATAGCTAAACAATTAACAGCAAAAAATAACCATGTAATTATAGTTGGACGTAACCAGCAACGTTTGGATGTAGCCGCTGCTCAATTACGAAATGTAACCGCCATTAAAGCAGATGTATCAAACGCTACAGACGTTGATGCTTTGGTTAGCAAGCTTAAAAGCGATTTTCCTCAATTGAATGTTGTAATTAATAATGCCGGTGCTGCTCAATATAACACCCTTATTAACGATGAAAACATTTTTGATAAAGCTCAGGCCGAAATGTTCACCAATTACCTGTCAATAGTAAAGCTTAACGAAAAACTATTATCATCATTGGTAAAACAACCCGAAGCAGCTATCGTAAACGTATCATCAATAGTAGCTTTTGCACCAAGCATCGGGCTGGCCACTTACGCAGCTTCTAAAGCGGCTTTACACTCTTATACCCGCGCACTGCGTTTAGCATTAAAAGACAGCAGCGTAAAAGTATTTGAATTAATGCCGCCACTGGTTAATACTGAATTTTCGGCCGAAATTGGTGGTGCTGAAAGAGGGATCCCTGCTTCACAGGTTGCTGATGAACTGATCGCATCGCTGGAAACCAATAATTACGAAATCAGGGTAGCCGGTACCGAACAATTCTACCGTTTATACCTCTCTAATCCCGATGAGGCTTTAAAAGCCATTAACTCAATTAAATAATCATCAACTCACTATAAAAACAAACAACATGAAAACTTCAGAAAATACCGTATTGATCACCGGCGGCAGTGCCGGTATAGGTTTTGAAATTGCAAAACAACTATCAGCAAAAAATAATCATGTAATTATTGTTGGCCGTAACCAGGAACGTTTAGATAAAGCAGCTGCCCAATTAAAAAACGTTACCGCTATTAAAGCAGATATATCAAATGCAGATGATGTAGAAGCATTAACCGAAAAACTGACTAAAGATTTTCCTCAGTTGAACGTGGTGATCAATAACGCCGGTGCTGCACAGGTTAACGACTTGATAACTACACCTAATGTTTTTGAAATAGCCCAAACAGAAATGTTTACCAACTATATTTCTGTTATCCGCCTCAACGAAAAACTATTGCCGATACTTAAACAGCAAAGCGATGCCGCCATTGTTAACGTATCATCAATAGTTGCGTTTTTACCTGGCAAACAAACCTCTACCTACTCGGCAAGTAAAGCAGCTTTACATTCATACACCATCTCATTAAGGGTAGCTTTAGAAGATACCAATGTTAAAGTTTTTGAACTGATGCCTCCTTTGGTTGATACCGAATTTTCGGCCGAGATTGGTGGTCATAATGGTATCCCTGCATCACAAGTTGCTGATGAGTTTGTAACCGGTTTTGAAACTAACAACTATGAGATCCGCGTTGGTGGCACCGAACCATTTTATCGCTTGTTCCTGTCAAACCCAGCCGAAGCATTGAAAGCCCTGCACCAGAGATAATTCTCTGGTTTAATTTTTTTACCCTGAAAAATACCGATTGGTATTTTTCAGGGTAATTATTATTCTTAATTCGTACTCCAATGAAAAAAAGCATCCTTATCATCACTGTTATAGCCGCCGCTATCATGGAGCTGATAGATACCTCTATAGTAAACGTAGCCCTTTCGCACATGAGTGGTAACCTCGGTGCCACGCTCGAAGACACTTCCTGGGTTATTACAGCTTATGCCATAGCCAACATTATTGTAATACCCATGACCAGTTTTTTAACTACAAAACTTGGTCGCCGCAATTATTATATCGGGTCAATCATCGCATTTACGTTCTTTTCGGCCATGTGCGGGCTGGCATCAAATATCTGGACACTGGTTGCCTTTCGCTTTTTACAGGGTATTGGCGGTGGCGCACTGCTGTCAGTTTCGCAGGCTATTGTATTTGAGGTTTACGGCAAAGATCGTGTTGGTATTGCCAGCGCGTTGTTTGGCGTTGGTGTGTTTTTAGGCCCGACTATTGGCCCTACCCTTGGCGGTTTCATTACTGAAAATTACACCTGGCCATGGATCTTTTATATTAACATCCCTATCGGGATTGCTGTTACCGTATCAAGCTTACTACTGGTTACCGAACCGGAAATTAAAGCCAAGGTAAAAGCTGTAGACTGGTGGGGTATCCTCCTGCTTATTATAGGCATAGGCTCCCTGCAAACCGTATTGGAGCGGGGCGAAACTGATGATTGGTTTTCGGCAGGTTACATTATCGTGCTTACCATAATTGCTGTTATCAGCCTTAGCACCTTTATCTGGTGGGAGCTTACAACCCCTAATCCTGTAATTGATTTGCGGGTACTGAGAAGCAAATCGCTTGCTGTGGCAGCTATACTTACGTTTGTAACCGGGTTTGGGTTATTTACCTCGGTATTTCTTACACCTGTATTGGCACAACGAGTGCTGCTTTTCCCGCCTACTATAACCGGGCTTATTTTATTACCGGGGGCCGTGCTGGCAATTGTAGGTTTACTATTTTCGGCAACGCTGCTTAAAAAAGGCGTATCACCGTTAATAATTATTACTTCGGGCTTTATTATCTTCATCATATTTACCTGGCAAATGTCGCACATGAACCTGGAGGCAGCACCTGGCGACCTGGTTGGCCCCCTAATTTACAGGGCAATGGGTATCGCTTTATTAACCGTGCCGCTTACTGCCCTGGCAGTGTCCGGGCTCGAGCCTAAAGATATTCCCCAGGGGTCGGCGCTAAACAACATGATGCGGCAGTTGGGTGGTTCGTTCGGCATAGCAGTTATAAATACCTATGTAGCCCAGCGCTTCGGCCTGCACCGCAGCGATCTGTTATCTAATATCAACATTTTCAATGATCAGGCTACTGCACGAATAACTAAGCTTACCAATTATTTCGGCAGCCGGGGCTTTTCATCATTTGATGCGCATAAGAAAGCTATTGCCGTTATTGACAATACCATTAACAGGCAATCATTTTTGTTAAGTTACCTTGATGCCTACCTGTTTTCGGGTTTGATTTTCTTATTGGCTATGCCGCTCCTTCTCCTGGTTATCAACCGTAAAAAGCAAGCGGGCCCTGTTGTTATTATAAGTGATCACTAAAAACTAAATACCAGTTGGTATATTTGTATTATGGAAAACGAATTGTCAAAAGCCGAGCGTACGCGTCAGTTCATTATTGAACGTACCTCATCCATATTTAATAAAAAAGGATACGCGGGCACTTCCCTTTCTGATCTTACTGAAGCTACCGGCCTTACCAAGGGCAGCATTTATGGTAACTTTAAAAATAAGGAAGAAGTTGCTGCCGAAGTATTTGATTATAATTCGGGCAAAGTACGTAAGCAGGTACAGGAGCGGATTCAGCGGGCAACCAGCTACCATGATAAATTATTAGTGTACGCCCAGGTATATCACAGCTTTACCCGCGGTGATTTTATTCCTGGCGGCTGCCCTATTTTAAACACCGCTGTTGATGCCGATGATACTAATCCGCTGTTAAAAGATAAAGCGGCAAAAGCAATAGCCCGCTGGAAAAACGGTATAGAAAGCCTCATTAAAGCCGGCATTGAAACAGGCGAACTAAAACCTGATATTAAGGCTACCGAAACAGCTTTAAGTATGATAGCACTCATAGAGGGAGGGATCATGATATCAAAGGTGACCGATTCCCCGGCAAATCTCGACATCGTGCTGGCATCCGTTCATAGCCTGGTAGACAGCCTGAGGCTATAAATAGCACCAATATTTATAGCTTCAGGTTGTTACTTGATTGTTACAATAATTGGATATAACTTTGAAAACAAAAGAAACGTTCCCAGCGTTGTCTTCTTTACCAATTATTATTTATGTCAAAAAAAATATTGATCCTTGATGATAGCGAGGATATTTTGGAAGTGATGAAAGATGCTCTTGAAATGGAGCACTACGAAGTTGAGGTATTGAATTATACTGATGACATATGCAAGGCGGCCCTATCAGCTAATGCCGATCTTGTTATTTTGGACTACATTTTATTTGGTATTAATGGTGGCGAACTTTGCCACATGTTAAAAACCACCCAATCAACCGCGCATATCCCCGTAGTGATGGTATCAGCCTATCCGCGTGTGCTCGAATCATTGGGCAATTACGGTTCCGATGCTTTTATTGCCAAGCCTTTTAACATCAGCGATATTGTTGACACGGTAAACCACTGCTTTTTAGCAGCAGGTGATGATGTGGCACACGTAGCTTAAAGATTTTCAGCTTGTGAATTTTGAACTTACGAAGTTTTAAAAACTTCGTAAGTTTCTTTATGCGCTAACCTGGGGTTACCTGAACAGGTCAAAACTGTATTGCGCCACACTCCAAAACTCATCAAGCGCAATAATGCGGGGTTTAAAAAAAGAGATCAGGGCGGGCCAGTCCTCCCGGTTAAACACGCTTACGCCGGGCAGGGTTTTAATAATGCGGCTTACGGTTTTGTTATATTCATCGGTTGTATGCAACTGCCATTCCCATTCTTCATTAAGCTGACCCTGCAACACATTTTTCAGTTCAATAAACTGGTCAAACATCAGCTGCTGGATGTCTGCATCAGGATGGCTCATTTCAATAGCGATAAAGGCAGATCTTTTATCAGCCTCCATTTTAAAATACAGATGCTTAATACCTGTTTTATAATTCACCCAGTTGGTGCGCAGCCCGTCAGCCGAAAGCTGGGGTTTCAGATATTGTCCAAACGCCGTCCAGAAAGCCTGGTTTAATTGCGTTGCCTGTTCTTTTGAATACAAATTTACCGAAATTGATGAAGGGCAAAAGTAAGGGTTTTCTATAAACTCAAAAACGGCTGTTTATTCATCGCATAGCAGGGCTATCCGTCGCCCCGTTAACCGAAGCCAATCACAGGCTCCGTTTTAACTTTTTGTAGGCGATAAACCTTATCTTTACAGCTACACATTTATATTTTATGGCAAGTTACCAGGTAAACTGCATTGATAAACCCAGGGCATCAAGCACACATGAGCACATAACACATATTGGCTACTATGAATCATTAGACAAGCCAAGGGTTATAATTTCCGTTACCGAGGCCATAGCCCGCATTGAAGCCAATAGCCAGGCCTTTTATGTAAGTACCGAAAGAGGTAAAACCTACCTGACGATAGTAAAACCCGAGGACGGCGGCAAAAAGCACCTTAAATCATTAACCGACAGGGCTGGTGTTGATAACCTCCTGACACTGGAAGAGGTTTAACCCTTACAAAGTAAGCTCCCGACCTCCAATCAGTTACTCCTTTTTGTCGACTATATATGATGTGAGTTTTTTTACCTTATCATTTTCCAGTTCGTAAAAATCGGCGTAATACATAGCCATTTCGTTTCCGTCTTTCCCCTTGCATTGAATAAGGCCGTCAACAGCAGCTATGTTGCCATCTGCAACAATGTGATCTTTGGTTGATGAAACCATTTTCACGTCTTCCATCCCACCCAAAAATTGATTTACTTCGTTTTTCCCATTCATAACCGTGATGGACGAGCCCATCATAGTCCATTGCACATCGTCTGCAAAAAAGCTTAAGATCTTTTCAACGTCGTTATCATCGAAAGCATCGATAACCTGTGATACAATTTCTTTAGTTGCCATGATAGTTTGGTTTTGTTTAAGATAAAGTTAGGCAGGATAGTTCCGGATTGAGAGGGGCAAAAACGACATTATCAGGGTGCTTTTGACGGATTAAGATTTATTATTTAAATTGCTGCAGTTAAATACCAGCCATATCACATGAACAACAGACAAGCACAAAACCAAAGCCCGGCGGCCATTGTAAAAACCCTCAGTATAATACACATGGCCCTTGTTGCCGGTCAAACACTATTTGCAGCAGTAACATTTATCATTCCTAAAAACCCGGTTAAAAGTGCGGGCAATGACATGCTGGTTTACATAGTGCCCATTTTTGCCGTAAGCTGCTTCATTGCAAGCCACATGCTGTTCCTGAAGTTGTTAGGTAATATTAAAAGCGATGCTACATTAAAGGCTAAACTTATGGCTTATCAATCAGCAACTATTGTGAGGTTAGCATTGCTGGAAGGCCCATCATTATTTGCCATTGTAGGCTTTTTATTAACCGGTAAATTAATCCTGATAGGTATATCCGTTGTGCTTATAGCTTATTTTATTTACCTGCGCCCCAGCAGGCAAAAAATTGAAGACGACCTGACTCTGGGTTATGAGGAAAAGGCGGAACTTGACGGGACAGGTAAAGCGTATTGAATTATCTTTCTTAAACATATGAAATCTAAATTCAATTTTTGGCCAAAGTTTCTCCTGCTGATGTGCCTGCTTTTGAGTTGCCTTATATTTTTTTATGTTTTCACCAGTTTCGACATTCTTTTTGCCCGTGATAAACCCCTTCATTTCCTAACATTTCCTTATATGATTTTTAATTGCACTATCTGTGGTTTGATAGGGCGGCAATTAAATTATAAAACACATAAAATCATTATTGATGACTATACAATAACCAGAGTCCGAAACTTTGGCTTTGGTTTGAAAAAGGTTTATAAAATCAATGAGATCGCAGGATTTTCAACCTATTATATATCTGGAAAGAAAAACACGAACGAATATCTATACCTGGTTGCAGGCGATGAAAAGGTAGCGAAACTATCAACCTATTATCACCAAAACTATCAAGAATTAAAATCGGTAATGATTCAGCATCAAATTCAAAACTTAGGAAATGAACGATGGACCCTGTGGAAACACCTATCGGAGCGAACGATTTGAGCATTAGTATGGATAACAATTAGTATTTGTCAGGATATTTAGAAATACCAATTCGTAAAATTCGATCCAATTCGTGTAATTTGTGCCAAATAATATGTATCCCGAACTCATCAACCACATTAAACGCTACGTTCAGCTATCTGCGGCCGATGAGGAAAACATATGCCAACATTTTGAATTAAAGAAATTTAAAAAGAAAGCCCTCATTTTAGAGCCGGGCAAACTTTGTGCCGGCAATTATTTCGTAATTACAGGACTGGTTAGGCAGTATTTTGTTAATAATAAGCTTAACGAGCAGATCATTCAATTCGGTTTGGAAAGCTGGTGGATAGCCGACCAGGATAGCCTGCTCAATCACCAACCGGCTACTACCTATATTCAAACCATCGAGGCTTCAGAACTATTGCTGCTTAGTGAAAAGAACCGTGTGGCGTTGTTTGAAGCAGTACCGCAGATGGAAGGTTACTTTCGTGTTATGATGCAAAAAGCCTTTATTGCCTCGCAAAGGCGCATTGGCTATATCTTCAATCAAAACGATGAAGAACGTTACCGGCATTTCACCGCCCTGTTTCCAGGTTTTGTACAGCGGGTGCCTCAATATATGCTGGCCTCTTACTTAGGCTTCACTCCCCAGTTTTTAAGCAGGCTCAGGGCCAAAAAAATCTGATTTTCTTAAACTCAGTTCATTTTTTGAGGGCATGTTTATCCGCAACTTTGTATTAACAAAAAAGAAAAAAACATGAACCGCTTAAAAATCAACACCACCGAACCAGCTGGATACAGGGCCATGATAGCCCTTGAAAAATACATTGAAAGCACTGACTTAACTACCCGTCATAAAGATCTGATCAAGATCCGCGCTTCACAAATTAATGGCTGTGCCTTTTGTGTGGATATGCACACTGCTGATGCACGCAAAGCAGGCGAAACCGAACGCAGGATCTTTAATATCAGCGTTTGGCACGAGGCTCCTTTCTTTGATGAGCAGGAACGTGCTATCCTTGCTTTAACCGAAGAAGTAACCCTGATCACCGGCCGCGTATCTGATGAAACCTATAAAAAAGCAGCCGAATTATTTGACGAAAAGTATTTGGCACAGGTAATTATGGCTATCATCACCATTAATGCCTGGAACCGTATAGGTGTAACTACCCAACTACAGCCACCGCTTAATTAATATTTTAATTTTGTTGTTTTGATTTGGGCCGCACGGTAATGCCGGGCGGCTTTGTTATTATATTAACCTGGCAGGATGCAATTATTTACTATGATCAGTAACTAAAGGAATAATTATTGATAGTTAACATGATAAAATTGTAAACCAAAAAACTATTCGTATGACAACAGAAGCAAGTTCAACCGTTGGCGGTGCCAATGATATAGTACTTTCCTTTATAAAAGCATTAAACGACGAAGATTTTGCAGCGGCACGCAACACTGCGGTAGATGACCTGAAATTTATAGGCGTGCTTGGTGAACGCGATAATGCCGAAACCTATTTTACCGATATGCGGAAGATGAAGCTAAAATATGATATAAAACGCGTGTTTAGTGACGGCGACGACGTATGCGTATTTTATGATATTGATATGGGCCGCGCAACAATATTCAGCTGCGGCTGGTATCATGTAGTTGATGGTAAGGTAAATTCTATCAGGGTAATATTTGATCCGCGGCCTTTGCTGTAATTATTGGCACTAATCAAAAACGTCATTGCTTCGCATCTCGCAGCAATGACGTTTTTTTATTCTTTCAATTTACTTACCTGCCCAATTATCTGTACGGAAAGGCGATGCCGGTAAACCAACGCCATTGTATAAAGTACTTACCGGGTTATTGGCCCAGGCATACCTTACCGCAACCGGATTTTTAACATCCGGGCTGCTTACAATAACCTTATCGCCTTTTATTACCGCAGTTGCCCAATGAAATTTCATATCCTCGCCCGCTATGGCAAAGCCCTGCATGTTGTTGTCGCCCTGCGTTTTTAGGCCTCCTTCAGCATGATTAAAGCTTAATTCTATTTTATCGCCATCAATTTTCTGCGATTTATACATCGGGCCTGAATATGGCTGCGTTTTGTGATAAGTTTTATCCAAAGCAACTATTGCCAGCCTCCGGCCAACCTCCTGTTTATTTTTAGGATGAATATTATCAGCTTCGCCAAGATCAATAGCCACAGCCATGCCGGTATTTGGTAACTCAAGAGTTTGGGTCTGTGCTTCCCGCAACTCTGCCCAACCTGAAGGAATTGGTTCTGCATCGCGCTTTTGCCAGTTGGCCAGCTGTACAAAATAGAACGGGAAATTGCCTTCGTTCCAGATAGTGCGCCAACCGTTTATCATTCCCTCAAACAACTCTTTATATTGCCCTGCCCTGCCTGTATTAGCTTCGCCCTGGTACCAGATAGCTCCGCGGATTGTCATAGGAGTAAGCGGATTGATCATAGCGTTGTATAATACTGCAAGCTTGTTAGGATTATTTGCAACAGGCATTGGCGGAAGCCCCTTGATATTAAAGCCTACTTTAAAATCCCAATTGCCGGCCAGGCTTATTTTTTCGCCCGATGCGGAGGTTAACTGCATCTCATCAACCCCATAAAGGCCACCGCCGCCGCCGCTGTCAAAAACCCGTACTGTAATTACAGTTTCACCGGCCTTTACTTTTGCAGCGGGGATAACATAACTGCGCGATTGTAAATAGCCTTCTGTTGCCCCTATTTTTTCGCCATTCACCCATGTAATATCATTATCATCTATCTTACCCAGATTTATTTTAACATCTTTTCCGGCCCATTCTGCCGGGATAGTTACCTTTTTCCGAAACCAAACGGCACCGTCAAAATCACCCAGCACGCTCTTTTCAAAAAACTGAGGCAACACCATAGTTCTCCATCCGGTAGTATCAGGGTTAAAAGCGTTATTATTGGTATATCCCCAATCTGCCGCTGTAGCCTGCCGGTTCCAGGCTTCCAGTTTTTGTGCAAAAGTTTGCTGACTTTCAGTTTTAGCAGTTTCCTCCTGTCGTTTAATTTCCTGGCTAAAAGCAGGATTATTGGTTAAAGTATTTTCGTCGCTCCAGGCTTCGATCATGGTACCGCCCCAATTTGAGCTGATGAGCCCAATTGGAATTTTAACCTGCTTATTGATTTCCCTGGCAAAAAAATACGCTACCGACGAAAACTCGCCAATAGTTTGGGGCGAACACACCATCCAACCGTTATTGGCTACTTTTACACTGGTTTGCGGAATAAGGTTTATAGCCTGCGACACCTGCAATAAACGGATCTCGGGGTAATTGGCATTGGCAATTTCTTCTTTATAATTGCTCACCTGCCCCCAGCCTGCAACAGGCATTTCCATATTTGACTGGCCGGAGCATACCCATACCTCGCCTATCAATACATTATTTAAAACAACAGGTTCGCTGCCATCGGTAATTGTAACCTTATATGGGCCGCCGTATGATGGGGTTTTGATTTTCAGCTTCCAATCGCCATTGGCATCGGCAACGGTTGTGTAAGTTTTGTTGTTCCATGAAGAAGTAACGGTTACAGATTTCCCGGCATCGGCTTTACCCCACACACGGGCCATTGTTTTTTGTTGTAAAACCATATTATCGCTAAAAACACCAGGCATTAACACTTTGGCAATAGCGCCGGTATTAAGCAATAAGCTTCCGATTATTACAGGTAAACACTTTTTCAGGTTCATTAAATTTTGATTTAAGAATATAGGTTTATTGATGAGCTGACTGGCCTTAAAGTTAAGCGCTATAACTCATAAATGAAAAAATGTTTTGAAGACATTTAAATGCATGACCAGTTGATCATAAATAGCCATAATGGCAACTATCTATCCGCCACTTCTCCCAAACTAAAAAATGATCGTCAAATGTGCTCCGATTTTATTTGGTATCGAAAAAGAAATGCGTTAATGGAGCTTAAAGATTGCCCGAGGGCAAAGTCACTGAAGAAAATTGATCCCTTTATTTGTAATGTGCAAACAACAATACGCAATCACAAACAGATAAAGCGAGGTAAAATAAAACAATGTGCTATCCCTGGCTAACACATTGTTTTTTTAACTAAAACTGTATTTTACAATGAAAATACCCATTAAAGAACTATCGGGAATATCGATACAGGCAATAACAAATACTACCTGGTAATTTTTAAGAACGCGGACCTTTGCCTGAAATACATCAGCAATCCTGCTAAACAAAAAGGGTTTGTGAAACCATTTATATTTTAACAAGACGTGTTGAATACCGGTATCGTTGCAGGATGGGATATTTTTTATTCATGCTGATAAGATTAAGGTTAATGCAAAACTAAAGCAAATCAACGATACAAACGGCTAAACAGGCAAAAAAAGGTGATTTTTACTCATTAATCACCGTAACATTCAAGTTACACCAGTCAATACATGATGTTTTGGGCTCCATTTTGTGGCTGCAAGGCGTTTTAATGCACATTTTAACAAATAGTTGTCATTTAAATGCGTTATAGTTTTTAGCTATTACCTTATAGAATTAATTGATTGTGATTGTTGAAGTTAACATCATAATTTTATAAAGCTTAATACCTAACCAATAGTTTAAGCAGCCTATTCAATATATAACTCATAATTATGGAAAACGGATCAAATGACATCAGTAAATGCCCGTTCCACAACGGCACAATGAAGCACAATGTTGGCGGCGGCGGTACGCGTAACCACAATTGGTGGCCTAATCAGTTAAAGCTGAATATCCTGCGTCAGCACTCTTCGTTATCAAACCCTTTGGGTGAAGATTTTAATTATGCAGCAGCTTTTAAAAGCCTGGACCTTGAAGGTGTAAAAAAGGATCTGCATGCGCTCATGACCGACTCGCAAGATTGGTGGCCTGCAGATTTTGGACATTATGGCGGCTTATTTATCCGTATGGCCTGGCATAGCGCCGGCACCTACCGTGTAGGTGATGGCCGTGGGGGTGCAGGCGCAGGCTTACAACGTTTTGCCCCGCTCAACAGCTGGCCCGATAACGTAAGCCTTGATAAAGCCAGAAGATTGCTTTGGCCAATTAAACAAAAATACGGCCGTAAAATTTCATGGGCCGACCTGATGATCCTTGCCGGAAATATAGCGCTTGAATCAATGGGCTTTAAAACTTTTGGCTTTGCCGGCGGGCGTGAAGATGCCTGGGAAGCCGATGAATCTGTATACTGGGGTTCAGAAACTACCTGGCTGGGCGGTGATGTCCGTTATGCACATGGTTCGCACGGTGTACAGGAAGGGCACGGAGTGCTGGTATCAGATGATGACGCCGATGGCGATATTCATTCACGCAACCTCGAAAAACCACTTGCCGCTGTACAAATGGGCTTAATATATGTAAACCCCGAAGGCCCGGATGGTAATCCTGATCCGGTTATGGCGGCTAAAGATATCCGCGATACATTTGGCCGTATGGCTATGGACGATGAAGAAACCGTTGCATTGATAGCCGGCGGTCATACTTTTGGCAAAACCCATGGTGCAGCATCTGCAGATAACGTAGGCAAAGAGCCCGAAGCATCTGATCTTGAACTACAGGGCTTTGGCTGGAAAAACAACTACGGCTCAGGTAAAGGTGCTGACACTATTACCAGCGGACTGGAAGTAACCTGGACCACAACCCCAACCAAATGGAGCAATAATTTTTTCGAAAACCTGTTTGGTTTTGAGTGGGAATTAACAAAAAGCCCCGCAGGCGCACACCAATGGGTGGCTAAAAATGCAGAAGCTATCATTCCGGATGCATATGACAGCACTAAAAAGCATTTACCAACCATGCTCACTACTGATCTTTCTTTAAGGTTTGATCCTGCATATGAAAAGATATCAAAGCGCTTTTTGGAAAATCCTGATCAATTTGCAGATGCATTTGCACGCGCATGGTTTAAACTTACCCACCGCGATATGGGCCCAAGGGTACGTTACCTGGGTGCCGATGTGCCCGAAGAAATATTGCTTTGGCAGGACCCTATTCCGGCGGCTGATCATGCGCCGGTAATTGAGAGCGATATCGCGGCTTTGAAGGGGAAAATATTAGCATCGGGCTTAAGTGTATCTGAACTGGTTTCAACAGCATGGGCTTCAGCTTCTACCTTCCGCGGTACTGATAAGCGTGGGGGCGCTAATGGTGCCCGGATCCGCCTGGCCCCGCAAAGGTACTGGCAGGCAAATAATCCTGTACAATTGCAAAAAGTGCTGAGCGTACTTGAAGGCATACAAAAAGATTTTAACGGGAGCCAAACTGGCGGTAAAAAAATATCCCTGGCCGATTTGATCGTACTGGCAGGAAGCGCGGCTGTTGAAAAAGCAGCTAAAGACGGCGGTAGCAATGTTACCGTTCCGTTTACCCCTGGCCGTACCGATGCATCGCAGGAGGAAACCGATGTAGAGTCATTCGGTTATCTTGAACCTGCTGCCGATGGTTTCCGCAATTACCGTAAAACAAAACACCCTGTTTCTACCGAAGAACTGCTGATTGACAAAGCTCATTTGCTTACGCTTACGGCACCCGAACTAACCGTACTATTAGGCGGCCTGCGTGTATTGAACATCAATCATGATGGCTCGAAGCACGGTGTGTTCACCTCGCGCGAGGGTGTGCTTAGTAACGATTTCTTTGTAAACCTGCTTGATATGGGTACAGCATGGAAAGCTACAGCCGCGGATAAGGAACTTTACGAAGGGAGCGACCGTACTACAGGCGCTGTTAAATGGACAGCAACCCGTGCCGATCTTGTGGCGGGTTCTAACGCTGAACTAAGAGCTATTGCCGAAGTATACGGAAGCGCTGACGGGAAGGACAAATTTGTGAATGACTTTGTGGCTGCCTGGGCAAAGGTAATGAACCTTGACAGGTTTGACCTGGCTTAGTGTCAAAAGCAACGCTGTTTTCAAGCGTTGATAAAAGTTTGTAAACATAAAAAAGTCTGTTCTCAAATTATCGAGAACAGACTTTTTTATAGAATATCAATTAAGTTAATAACCAGGGTTTTGTACCAGTTTCGGGTTTAACTGCATTTCTGGTCTTGGTATCGGAAAAATGCGTTTATTAGGGTCAGCGTCTGTTTTGATGCCCCATTTTTTCTCAAACTGGCCAAAGCGGATCAGGTCATTACGCCTCCACATTTCCATAGAAAATTCGCGGCCGCGCTCATCTAATATATCAGACAGGGTTACTGATGTTAAAGGTGAAGCTTTTGCGCGTGACCTAACCTGGTTAACCAATGCTAAAGGCGAATCGCCATTAGTGGTTGATGCGCCGCGTAAAATAGCCTCGGCTTTTTCCAGTAAAACATCGGCATACCTGAACATTGGTACGTCATTGCTTTGGTTACGGTCTGTACTTAAGCTATCCGGATAAAACTTATTGTTCCTGTAACCTGCTTCGTTGGCAAGCTCATCGTTGCCAATATCAAAAGTCGCCTGGTTTTTCCATACAATATCAGGCGTAAACTCCAATTGGTGTATCACCGTAGCATTGGGGTTAGGGCCCGAATAACTTGCATCAAGCCCGATATTGGTTGTTGTAATATTTATTGGTGTGCCGTCATTATTATACTGCTTGCCAACTAAAAATTGTTTTTTACGGATGTCATTTGCATCGTTAAACAGGGCGTAGTATTCTTTATAAGTATACACAGGCCCATCCGGCGTGTAAGGCATTTTATACTTGTCCTTCAGGTTGGGGTTTATTGTCCAGCGGGCAAAATACTGGCCCTGCGCCTGAATAGCATCGTAAGGTATAGCAAAAATAAAATCTTTTACAGACGGGCCATTGCTTGGCTTAAACATGCCTAAATAATCTGCATCTAACGAATACTGGCCACCTTTTATAATATTATCGCACATGGTAACCGCATCCTGGTATCTTGGTGTGCCAATGTAATATTGCGCGTTAAGGTACATTTTTGCAAGTACGGCATAAGCTAAACCTTTGGTTGGCCTGCCGTAAGTGGTTACCCCGGCAGTTTCGCTCAGATCAGGAATTTGCGCAAGCAGTTCGCTCTCAATAAATGCAAATACAGTAGCCCTCGACTGGGTGCCCAGGTTAGTTGTATCACCAAAGGTTTTGCTGATAGGAACGTTACCAAACAGGTCCATCAGGTAAAAGTATGACAGGGCACGCATGGTTTTAATTTCGGCAATGGTTTGCTTTTTTGCGTCACTTTCGGGTGTGGATGCAAACAGCGATAGCACCTGGTTGCACAAACTTATGGTTCCGTAACCACCAGTCCAGCAGGTTTCAGTCATGCTGTTATCAGGGGTAACCATGTGCAGGTTTACGGTTGAGTAGGTACCCCCATCAAGCCAGTTACCACCACGGGCCACAAGCACGCATTCATCGGTACTTAAATTTTGCAGCAACCAATACTGCCTGGAAGGTGCCCCGCGAAATGAGGTGTAGATAGGCCCTGTAGCAGCTACATACTGCGCCGGAGTAGTCGGAAAGTTAGCCGGGGTAAGTGCCGATTTCGGTGTAATATCCAGTTTAGTACAACCCGAAAGGTAAATTGCTCCTATAAACATGGCAATAAGGCCAGGTTTTATATATCTTTTTAAATTATTCATGTCAGTTAGGTTAAAATCTATTATAAATCAACTTGTACGCCGGCAAGGAAACTCCTCGTTTTTGGATAAAAATTATTACTATCCACACCAATGAACTGGCCGCTTAGCTGGTTATCGATGTTTAAGTTTAATTCAGGATCGACGCCTTTGTATTTGGTGATGATGAATAAATTGGTACCGGTAACATACAACCGGATGCCATGTACATAATTGCCCGCAACATTTATTTTATAAGCGAGCGTAGCATTGCTTAACCTGATAAAAGCACCGCTTTCAAGGTAACGTGTTGAATATAAATTGGCATTAACATCATTACCCGGCTCACTTAGTGTTAAAGTAGGTACGCCGTGTGCCGAAGCCTGGGTAGGCTGATTAAAGCTGGCCAATGATGCATTCATGATCTTGTTACCACCCTGCCCTCTGAAAAAGAAATTAAGGCTGAAGTTTTTATAGGTAAAATCATTACCAAACCCGAAAGTATATGTTGGCTGCGCATTACCTGCATAAGTTTGATCGGTACTTTGAGGTGTTGTTGTTGGCTGGCCATTGGCACCTAAAAAGGTAGATACACCATTGGTACGACCAAGGTATTTCAATGTATAAAACTCACCAAGCGGGTAACCGGCTTCAATGATAGATACTTTGATACCGCTTTGGCCTGGCCCTTCAGGATCGCCTGCATATATTTTTGAAAGATTTGGAGCCAGCGATGTGATCTTATTCTTATTAAACGATATATTACCGTAGCTGCTCCAGGTAAAGTCTTTTGTTTTTATTGGCGTGCCGTTAAGTGCTATCTCCACACCTTTATTGGTCATACTACCTACGTTTTCAACTTTTGTATTTACAAAGTTGTTGATCAGCGATACAGGTACAGTAGTGATCATATCGGTTGTTTTTTTATTGTAGATATCAACCGAGCCTCCCAAACGCCCTTTAAATAATGAGAAATCAACACCGCCGTTCAGCGTAGCTGTACTTTCCCACTTTAAATCGGGGTTAGGGTTTTGAGTTACACCAATTGCACCGATATAGGCACCGTTATAATAAAAACTACCGGTAGTGCCGTAAAGCGTTATAGGCGTATAAGGCGAAAAACCTAATGAGTTACCTGTTTTACCATAACCAACCCGCAATTTCAAATCATCAAACAACGATTGCGATTTCATAAAACCCTCGTCGATGATACGCCATGCAGCCGACGCAGCCGGGAAATACCCCCAGCGTTTGTTGGTACCAAAGGCATTTGAACCATCCCGGCGTAAAGATGCCTGAAACAGGTATTTACCGGCATAGCTGTAATTAAGACGGGAGTAAAAAGAAATTAAACGTAAGGTTTCAACATTAACACTACCGTAATCAACCCTGTAACCTGCAGCAGGCGTACCTAAAGCCAGGTTGCTGGAGCCTGTAGCGTCAGAAATAAAGCCCTGATTAGTTGACTGAAAACCATTGCCTGTTGTGGTTTGATCTATCGAATAACCAAATAAAGCTTTAAAATCATGTTTGTCGCCCCATTTATGAGCGTAGGTCAAATAGTTTTCAAATAACTTTTTGGTATCCTCATAAGTTGAACGGATAGCTTTGCCGCCAAGACCCGGCGCAAGTTCTGATGCCGAGTTATAATAGGTATTGTTATCGGTATTTGTTTCCTGGTAAGCTAAGTTAAAATTGTAAAGCAGGCCTGCAGGCAATATTAACTCGCCCCTCACATTGCCCAGCAATAAGTTAATTTTTTGCTTGTAACTATCATTAGTTATAAGCCCTACCGGGTTATAACCCAATAATAAGGTAGGGTCATTATAAAATGTACCATCAGCATTGTAAATAGTACGTGTAGGCAAATATTGAACTACTGATTTAAACAAGCCGGGGCTTTGACCGTTGGCCTGTGTTAGCGGTATATCATTAACTAACAAATTGGAGTTGGTTACCGAATTACTCAATGAAAAGTCCAGTTTTAACTTATCATTAAGTGCTTTTTGGGTGATATTAAGCCTGCCTATAACACGCTTCATATCGCTGCTTTTAACAATGCCCTGATTTTCCAGGTAATTTATACTACCGTTATAGGTGGTTTTATCGGTGCCGCCGCCAAAAGAAAGGTTATGATTTTGAGAGAACCCGGTACCGCGTTCAACCGCTTTTTGCCAGTCGGTATTGCCACCGTTATCATTTGCAGGTGTAAAACTTTGGCCATTGGCTTTCACATAAGCCCGTAGCTGATCGGCACTGGCTACCTGGAACTGGTTAGATACTTTTTCAAATGATCCGTAGCCGTTGTAAGTCATCCTTAGCTGGCCGGCTTTTGCTCTTTTGGTAGTAACGATAATTACACCATTGGTAGCCCTGGTTCCGTAAATTGCCGCGGCCGATGCATCTTTCAGTACATCTATCGAAGCAATATCTGATGGGGCAAGCAAGTTAAAATCAGCGCCAGGCACGCCATCAATTACATAAAAGGGAACAGAAGCAGCACCAGCCCTTATTGATGATGGGCCGCGCAGTGTTACAGAGGCCTTGCCGTTAGGGTTACCATCGTTGGTGATGTTTAAGCCGGCCACTTTACCTTCCAACAGATCGGCAGGGGTTGCTACAACACCTGCATTAAATTGTTCGGCTTTAACCGTTGCTACAGCGCTGGTCAGTTCCTTTTTGGTAGTAGTACCATAACCTATAACCACAACAGTAGATAATGAGTTAGCCGAAGGCTGCAAAGTAACTTTAATGGCCGTTTGCTTACCCACCGCCACTTTTTGGGTTTCAAAACCGATGTAAGAAAACACCAGCACCGCTTTTTCATTGGCAACCTGAACCCTGAATTTACCATCAATATCCGTTACCGCGCCGGTTGCAAGGCCCTCTATTTTAACAGAAACACCTATTAAAGGCAAGCCTTTATCATCAACAACAGAGCCGGTAATAATGATAGGCGGAGGAAGCTCAACCTTTTTTTCTACCGGTGGTTTTGGTGCTGGCTTAACCAATAAACTTCCTTCAACCTCGGTATAGGTAAACTGGTTATCTAACAAAACTTTTTTCAAAACAGTTTCCAGCTTTTCGTTATGAGCTGTAAGCGTCACCTTAACATCGGTTTCAATGTTGTTCCCTGTGTACATGATCCGCACGCCTGTGTTTGCCGAGATCCGCTCAAGCGCATCAGAAAGGGGGGTATTTTTTAACTTAAGGGTAACCGGTTTTTCCAGTACGCTTTGCCCGTATGAGTTACCAGCCATAGCAATGGTTGATAATGAACAGACAACAAATAAAATGATCGCATTAATTTTCATAACATATGTTATGGTTCGAAAGACTCTTTCGGGTATGTTTATTTTCATATTTTTGCTATATTAAAGTGTTATAGGTCAAGCTGGAACGTGCTGTGGTTGTGAGAGGCCTTGTGCATGGTCCAAAAAAAATCCTTGCATTTTATTTCCTCCAAAAGTGGCCCGGCCATTTTGGAGGATCATTTTTCTTTCCTGGGTTCAACTCATAGCAATTCCATTTTTTAGGTTGTCAAACATTTGGTTGTTTTATATAATTGGTATATGGTTACATTAATTACAGCCTTTGCCTTTTAAGGTATAAGTTTCGCCTTCTTTATTAAAGCGGGCATTTACAAGGGCTTCCATCAGCTTCAATACTTTTTCTAATGGCATATTGTTAAAATCGGCGTATAGCGTACAATTCAGTAAATTTTTGTCGGCCCTGATCATCACATTGTATTTTCGCTGAACATCAGCCAAAACATCAAACAGGGGGGTATTATGGTATTGCAACTTGCCCTGCTGCCAGCTGATCACAGCTGAAGCGTCGTCAATTTTTTCGGCAAGCAACTTTTGGCTGGCTTTATTATACACCATTTGCATATTTGATGTAAGCAATACAGCCGGGTGTTTTGAAGTTACCGGAGCAACCCCCACTTTTCCGCTTACTACTGTTATTTTAATTGATTTATCTTCGTTGTAGGCCTTAACATTAAAGCTGGTGCCTAAAACAGTGGTTTTAATTTTACCCGAGTGAATGATAAATGGCTTCCTGCTATCGTGGGCTACCTTAAAGAAAGCCTCGCCTGTAAGTGTAACCTCCCGCGTGCTTTGCTTAAACTTATCGGGATACTGTAACCGGCTTCCGGCATTAAGGCAAATTGTTGTACCGTCGGGCAGGGTGATCAGCTTTATTTCGCCATTAAGTGCTACCGTTTCCTGGTAATTAACCGGGTTTAGCCAGTTATCTATTTGTTTTCTGAAAATATAACCGGCGCAACAAACCGCAGTTACAGATGCAGCAACTGCTATTTTTATCAGTAAGGGCCAAAGGGGGAATACCTTCCTTACGGGAGGCGGCTTTATTATACGTTGATGAATGTTGCCAAGTATTTGGCCGGATGCCTCGGTGCTTAGGGCTATCTTTTTTTCCAGTACATCTTTACAAAAACGTTCAAGCGCTACAAGATATAATTCTGAAGCATCGCCCTGCAGGTATTCGGCAAGCCAGCGCTTGTCTTCAGGGGTCAGGTTTTCAGTATTATAAAGCCTTTCTAAGCGTTTAACGATGGTTTCCACAAGCTATTTTTACCTAAATACGCTGGGGGCCTTAAAACGGGGGGATGGTTTTGTGATTATTTTAAAAAAAATAAAAATTACTTTTGATTGGCATTAACGTTTCGTCCCATCAGGGTCTCTCTGCGAGTTTAAGTTTATCCACAAAATCTAAATGTGTGCTAAATAGTTGTTGGAAAGCACGTTTACGATCACGAGACTCCGCTGGAGTCCAATATCTCTTTAAATTTTGTCTATAAACACGTGGCCTCTCTGAGGCCGCTTAGCACGTCAGCAAATATTCATTATGTTATAAATATTACCGGCCTCAGAGAGGCCACGTGTTTATAGCGCTAAAGGGGTATATTTCCTGGCTCCGTAGGTGCCTCGTATTGAAATTCAGGTTGGCGAATTTGTGGGTAAACTTAAATCTGCGAGAAACCCTGAGGTAACATATATAAGCTTATAGCAGAGGCACACCCCTCCCACCACTCATTCCTCCGCGCCCCATCTCGAGAGGGGAATTTTTAAAACACACCAACCAAAAGCAAAGCGAGGACCGCTTAAAATAAGAAAAGCGGTAAATGATCACTTTTGCTTGTGGTCGGTGATAACACCATGGGTGTTCGGAAGATTCAGATCGGTTGGGAATGCTGGTTAAAAGCCATGTCATTGCGAGGAGCGGCGTGAGCAAGAGCTTGGGGCAACGTGGCAATCCCGTAGCTATACAGGGCGAACATGCATTGGCTACGAGATTGCCGCGCTGCGCTCAGCAATGACATATTTTTTTTATTTAAAAAGTGGAGATAATTTCATCTTCCGAACACCCATGGTGTTATCACCGACCACAAGCTTAAATAAACAATCCCGCTATTAATTCCCTCCTATCCAGTAACAAGCCAATACAACACCTGCAGTTTTCCATTCGGTGTGGTGTTCTTTTATATGATTTTTAACAGCTACAACGGCATGCCCCAGATATTCTTTAACAGTGTGTTTAGACAGGTTCAATTTTTCAGCGGCTTCTTCATAGCTTTTCCCTTCCAACTTGCAAAGGGTAAATACTTTTTTTCGCTGCGGCGATAGCTGATCTATAGCCTGTTGTAATAAATAATATTGCTCATCTATTAATTGCAGATCGCCATTGTCGGCTTCCATTTCGATAAATGGCAAAGTGTTGACAACAGCGGCTTCGCGTACTTTTTTACGGAGATATGAGATTGATTTGTTGAAACTAAGCACAAACAACCAACCGCTTACAGATTGGTCGGGATTAATATCGGCACGCTTTTCCCATAGGGCAACAAATACATCCTGCAAAATATCCCGGGCCGTATCATCATCTTTAGTGAGTTTGAAAATATTACGATAAATGGCCTGGTGATACTTTTGATAAAGTATATCAAACGCAGCGATATCATCGCTGTGTAAGCAAAACACTAAATCTTTGTCTCCATTTAAATTCATAAAAAACTGATAACTATTTATTTACAAATAAATCAACAGACAATAATTATTGTTAAAAATACAACCATTTTTTTGTCAATAAATATGCCTTACGATTATATCGTTAATAATTTATTCAGCAATTGGTTAAAGGTGGCTTATTGCCTTTTTTTGAGTTTGGCCGGGATTATAAATAGCTTTTTACAACCCCGGCCAAACAGATAATTTAAAAGGTAATATAGTAATATGCTGAAATTACAGCATATTAAATAAATTATAATTTAACGGTAGCAGGCAAATATTTGGCAATTAAATCCTCATAATAAGGTTTTAACTCCGATACTACCGGTGGTTTCGGGCTTTTGGAGTACAGATCATAGGGATTAAATTTATCAACCCATTTAAACATCTCCTGGTCATGCGCGTTCAGTAAATGATCATACGCCTTTTCGCGGTGCTGCGAGTAAAAAGAGTGATAACGGATCATATACAGGGCCTCTTCCGGCAAATAATCTTTGGTGATGTGGTACAGGTACTCATCATGGCCCCATGACATGTGCACGTTATCGAGCCCGCACTGGTGGGTATAAACGCCGTATTTGGTGTTATAACGTTCATCATCATTATCAGGGTTTGCGGCAAAAAATTCAGGGTAAACTATCTTATCCGAAAATTTGCAGCCAACCGGAAACGAATCGCCTACTACGTTCCATTGTGGTTCGCCAAAAAGGCAAAGCACCTTGCCCAGGTCATGTATAAAGCCGGTTAAAACAAACCAGTCCGGATGGCCATCGGCTCGGATTGCCTCAGATGTTTGCAGCAAATGCTGCAGCTGATCAAGCGAAATATCCGGATCTGATTCATCAACCAGCGTATTCAGATATTCCATGGCCGACCACCATGGCATTTCCTTTTTATCAAACTGCAAAAAGTTGGCTTTTTTGGCCAGTACGTTGCCATAGGTTTGATAGGTATGGTTAAGCCTGTAAAATTCCCTTACCGGGTTATCCTCTGCATCGTTATAAACCCTAAACTCGTCTTTAGCTTTGGCAGTACCCTGTTCGGGATACCTGCTCAATACATCATCTTCCCATACATCAAGACTTGACAATGGCGACATCTCTTTTTCAGTTAACTTTTCCATATCGTAAACCTTTTATTAAATAATAAGCATCCTGATCTTCATTGCACTCCCGAAACCTGCACCACAGAAAAATCCAATTAAGTTTTGCGGCAATAAAGTTTTATTTGGAACTGCAATTAAATGCTCTGTTTAGTTTTATAATGATTAAATTTTGATAAAAAAAACGGACCTTTTACATTAACGGCAATATTTATTTACGTAAACGATTAAGTTAACTACCTCCTGAGGATCTTGATTTTACTCTTTCCGGGGATCTGAATACCTTTAACCGATGATTTGCTTACCCCATTAAACACAATCACCGGCAGTGATTTAACCTGCGGTATTTTAAGGCCGTTAATGGTCAATCCATCCACATCATGAAATATAGCAGCAGCCCTGAAATCATTACCGGGGCAGCTAAGGGTTACATTTTTAAACGTTACTCCTTCTGCATGGCGGGCATAAAAACCCCAGGCCGGCAATTCGCCAAACATCGAAAACTCGGGGTAATCATGCGGGTTTTCGGGAATCGCTGTTAACGAATCAAGACTGACATTGGCTACAGCCTTGCTGGCGTCACCATGATACACTATCTTAATATTTTCGAGCGTTACATTTTTAACCGGGTGACCAGGCAGCCCGGCAATTGACGAAGGAAAAGTATTGTGGTTGCCTTTAACCAGGGGGCCTTCCATCGGGTAACCTTTATCGGGTTTACCTTTAGGTATATCTACAATTACATTACTGATGTGGATACCATTAATACTGCTCACTACAGCATCCTTATTGCGATGACCGAGGCGGATAAAAATAGCGTTACCTGTATTTACTGCGTTGATGTTGCTAATATCAATATCTTCCATCACTCCCCCATCAACGCACTCCAGCGCAATCGCAGACCGGTAGGTATCATAAATTTTCACATCTTTTATCGTTATCTTTTTAAAACCACCTCTTGAGGCCGTACCAAATTTGATGCCGCTTGCGCTTGACCTAACGGTACAGTTTGCCACATATATGTTTTCGCAGCTGCTGTTCCTATCGCTCGATTTCAGGCAAATTCCATCATCATCGGCATTAAAAAAGCTATTGGTGAGTTTCACATTCTGGCAATCAACCAAATCAATACCATCATTATTCCAGTAAGTATTGCTTTCAACTTTTATACTGTCAATAACCAGGTTGCGGCATTTGGTGTAATCCTGCACCCACATCAGCCCGTTTTTCATGGTTACACCTTTTATCAGTACATCAGTACAGTTAGAGAAATGGATCAATTTAGGCCTGTTTGGCTCCTCGGGCTGAATTTGCCCCCATGGATTTTCTTTTTGCCATAATGAATCCCTTAATTTACCCGCTTTCAGCATCCCGAAAACATCTTTAAGCAACTCCTCCCCGTTTCCATCAATTGTCCCTTTACCTGTTATTGCAATATGCTGCAAATTACTGGCAGCTATTAATGGTGCTGCATGGCCTTCACCAAAATCGGCTCTTTTAGCGCTGCCTAACAGCACGGCGTTTTCGGCAAGGTTAAGGGTAATATTTGATTTCATGCTGATAACAGCCGTTAAAAACTTACCGGCAGGTACATATACTATACCACCACCCTGCTTGCCTGCATCATCAATAGCCTTTTGAATGCTGATTGTATTATTGGTTATACCATCGGGCTTGGCGCCATAATCAGTAATATTAAATACTTTTTGCTGAGCATAACCGGCAAACGGGGTTATGAGCAAGGTTAAAAAATGAAGGATTTTCATTATACGTTATGATTAAGAAAATTTTAGTCAGGTTTATCGCTTCTTAAATTTACGGGCATGAAGCGTTTAATTGTACTTTAAACACCTAAACTATTAAACTTTCAACTTAGTTGTTGGTGCAGGTATACTTTTATTTACGTAAACGTTTACGTAACCCCGGCATAGTGGACAGCAATCATTGCTAACCTGCCCGTTATTGTTATATGTTAAAGTATTAAACAATGCTTTTGGTTTAAATCAATTTTATATCTTTGCCCCTATCTGCTTCCGTAGTTCAATGGATAGAATTATGGTTTCCGGTACCATTCAACCAAACCAACAACACATTGGTTTCCAGGTTTTTACAAGATTTAAAATTCTATTTGTAAAACATTTGTAAAACACATATTACACTACAATAAAAATTACGACACAAGAAAGACAAAAAAATAGATCATATCATGATGGCTTGGCTGTCTTGCGATAGCATATTGTTGCTTTAGATAAATAATTTAATTTACATAGTGGCTACTTATTGACCTCAGTCAAAAATCATCTTGCCCATGTTAGTCTTATCCAAATCAAAATACTTATCTGAATAATTGCGATCTAGCCCATCTCTTCTGGCGCTTTGAAATTTTAAAGTCACAAGCCTACTTATTGGTATCCGGAAGGGCGCACAAAGTATTCAACATTGTAGGTATAAAAGAAGTTCTACAATGTATAAGAGTCCCGGAAGTCCTTGCTGCTACGCTAAAAAAACAGAACCCGGTAAGCTTTTATCTATCGGCCATGCCAGGCAAAAAGATGACCGCTACCGTAAGCCGGAAAACAGGGAGCGTTAATATCCAGTACAGTTCGGAGCGGATAGTACCGGATGTACCTAATAAAGACGGCGCGTTATCGCCTATAATGTATGCCGATGTTATACTCAAGGCTAAAAGAAACCCGAAAGCATTGATCGTTCCCAAGTCTGCCGTTGTAACCTCGACCGAGTGCAAGTTTTTTGATCGCGGTGCGAAACGGAAAAACCGTCAGGGTCGATGTGCCCACCGGGATTGAAAACAAAAACAACATTGAAGTCGTTGGTGAATTAAATGCTGAAGACGAAGTAATTGCCTCCGCAACTGATGAGATCGAGGAAGGAATGACGGTTAATTAACTGTTATTCTTTTTGATTAACTTGAGAACCATGGATCACGAATTTTTACACATTCCGGCAGGCCCTATTGCCTTAAAGATGGCGGTAGCAATCTGTATCGGCATGCTGATCGGGATGGAACGTAAATGGTCGCATAAAGAGGCGGGCGTACGCACATTTGCTATCATCTCGTTGCTCGGTATGCTTTCTTCAATCGTTGGTGAAAACATGATCACCATGGCGATGATCAGTGTTTTTCTGCTGGTCATCGCCACTAATACCCGCAGCCTGCTTACCGGCAGGACTTTGGAAATTACCACGTCGGCAGCGCTGATCGTGAACTATATCCTGGGTGTGCTGGTTGGTCTCGGCCATATTTTCACACCGGTGGCAGGTGCCATTGTTATGACGATGCTGCTGGCCTTAAAATCCGAGTTAAACCGCTTTGCGGGCGGCTTGCAGCTTTCAGAGATCAGGAGCGCCATACTGCTGGGTTTGATCGGCTTTGTGATCTACCCGATCATGCCGGACCGCTACGTAGACCATTGGGAACTGTTTAACCCCAGTGACGCCTGGGTAAGTATCATAGCCATAGCTGGAATAGGTTTTGTTAATTATGTGTTATTAAGAATATTCAGCACCGGGGGGTTATACCTCGGTGCTATTTTTGGCGGCTTAGTTAACAGCAGTGCAACGGTGGCGGAAGTTAGCACAAGAGCGCAATCTTCGGGACTGACCTCTAAAATGACTACGCTTTGCCTCCTTACCACCATCGCCATGTTTGCCAGGAATCTGCTTATCGCTACTTTATTTTCACCGGCTTCCATAACTGCTACGCTAATGCCTTTACTGGCCATGACCTTAGTTGCCGCCTTTTTTATTTTCAGGGATAAGGTAACCGAAGGCAAAGCTGCCGAACCGACAGGCACCCTGAAACTTGATTCGCCCATATCGCTAAAAAAAGTCCTGGGTTTCGGACTATTGTTCATCCTGATCCAGGTGGGCGGTACCGTATTAACTCGACTGTTCGGAAGTTATGGACTGTTGGCAACCGGCCTTTTCGGAGGCTTGGCCAGCAGCGCGAGCACTACAGCTGCAGCGGCAACCATGGCCATGCATGGCAAAATCACCGCTTCTTTGGCTGGAAGCGTAACGATCATTTCTTCACTGGCCAGCGCCATTGTCAACCTGCCCATTGTATGGAAAACCATTAAAGATAAGCAGGTGGTCAAAAGGTTAACCATAGAAATCATGGCAGTGATTATCGTAGGTACAGCCGTTGTTGCGTTAGACCGGATCTTTATGATATCGGATATACTATTCAAGCGTTAATTTCGACACGAGACAGCGTAAACAAAATTAATGATTCACTGTATTCACTTTCCGATGCTTCAACCGGTTGACGGTAAGCTTGTGCTCATTTTTTAAAGCTATTTCCGGAAGGCACCTTTCTATGCGATGCGTATATTATCGTACTCGGTGATATTCTAACTGGTACAAAAAAATGCCGGCCTCCATTTTCCATTGGATAACAGCGAAACCACCTTGCATGCCATGGTTGCGAAAAATAGCCGAAAAAAGAGGCTTTAGAAATTCGAAACAGTTCACGGGAACTGCTAGACAAATGCTGACACCATCGGTTGAAGAATGATCGTGAAATATTTACCGAGCAGTGAGCCATTGTTCACGTTAAATTTTCGGTTATAAAAGTCGCTGATATACGTGTATCTGCTGTCCATACAGCGGTTTCGTTCAAAAAAGAAGAGCTTGATAAAAAATTTATTGATCATGCTAACATCTTACATTAAACCTGTCGTGATTACTTAAACGACCCCTCTTTTTTACGATTTTGCCGTCCCTGTGCTTCATGACAACTATGTATTTTTGTACAGGAAGTTCTCGAAACACTTAATGATAATTATTATCTGCCAGTCCAACGAGCTAAAGAACTTCAGTTTAAAAATACGTATCTATATTGGTTCCGCGGCCGCCCGGCCGCAATAATTGGTTAGTGAGGCCAGTTCTTCTCAAAGGCTGGCCTTTTTCACATATTACAGTTTTTTTTGATTCAATTGAACTTGAAAATTGCGAGGACCATAATAGTTAGGAACAGGCAATATTGGCCGAAGAAGACCGGCTAATTTGCTTAGGATGGTTGATATTTGCCTCCGCGGTTGATGTATTTTATGGGATGAGCCGCCTCAGTTGTTAATCCAGGTGCACAACATGGCTGGGAATACATCGAGATATGTTTCAACAACCATCACAAACTTTAAAAAAAAATCGCATATAACACTCCGAGCGCCAACAAATAACAGCAGGCTATTTTCCGCGCCCCACCGGCCGTATGACTATACCGGAAAGGAAAATCTTTTAAATCGTACAAATTCTATGTAAGCGACAAGATTGAACTCTTTTTTGATCAAGAATGGAAGGACAGGCCGTTAACAATATCCTCCATTGTGCATTGTAACTACGATAGCATTCGGGCCGCGAACTATACGAGACAATAGTTATATGATTAGTCTTTCCTATTGTAAATCCTCTTGAATACCTTTAATATAAAAATTCAGGTTAAAGGTATGGGGGATGTAGCCTAAACTTTATCTTTCATCATTCGGCCAATGTTTAAGGTAATTCCCCGTTCAGCGATTGAGCAAGGCGTTGTGTAGAACTATAAAACATTTTTGCCCTTAACAAATTATAGCATATTATAAAGTAGAGGATCTCACGTGCAACCGACAGTGGACTTTTATATTAAATAACTGATCTTTCAAACGCTTATGCTATAATATCTTAAAAATGTCCTTGAGAGATAATCAACGCGCCTATGAGGTAATTAAAGTATTTTTTGCATTTTTTAATAAAAACGGGCCCGGCAATTTCATAAAAGAAGTATAGGTAAGTGCTTAACTATTGTAAACCAACATTGCCCTTAGGCAAAATAGAAGACTTCTTCCAGCGATTTACTAACGGGACACCGATCCGGGTTGGTTGCCAGAATGTCGCTCAAATGCACCTGCCACTTCTGCATTATTTCAAGGAATTGCAGGCGTTCAAATCCTTCCGCGTCTCTTACCTTGAGCGTAGCAAACAAGTTATTGGTTTCCTTATCCAGAAATATGGCATAGTCCCTTACTCCCACCTTTTTTAATAATGCCTGAAGTTCAGGCCACATCTTTTCATGCCGTTCCCTAAATTCGGATTCACAGCCAGATTTCAATATCATTTTAAAAGCCAATCGTTTCATATCATTTTAACCTTAATCCCGGTGCGGAAATAATCGACAACCGCATCTCCAATACTTGCACGGACTATCACCTCGACCATGGGAAGAAACCCTGCCAAGTTATATTTTCTCCTTTTGGTAAGCCATGAATTTGCAAACCATAGTCAGAGAACCCCAGTTCGTTATCGAAAAACCAATGACCATTTCCACAAATAATCTGCATAAAAGTCTGTTAGCTACGAAATTCCATGACATCATAACTGGTCGTAAAGACCGCCTAATCTCACATAGTAAACTTCTAAAACTTCACCGACAGCGAGTAACTCTTTCTTCAAGAAATAACTCGGCTGTAGGGCTTGTTACTTCTTTTAAATTTTGCTTGGGGCCAGAACAAATACTATCATCTTTTTTCAACTTTATATCAGCATATAAGGAACTTCTATTGCGCCTGTACCTTAACATGACGAGGTTAGACACCAGCAAGAGGAACATCAAACCGTAAAATAATAAATTTTGAAAATCGTTTCCGACACTACTTAAGCTGCCCTTTCCTTATCTTTTTTACCGACGAATTGTCGCCTCCTTTACCTTCTGCTGTCTCGTGCGGCTGATGAACAATCGACGGTTAACTACAATTACTGTTTATTTACCTGCTCGAAATATGCTCTTACCTTAAATTTATAGTAATCGTTCAGTGTTGTCGGCGTCGTTTTTAACTGTTCTGTTTGTTTGGACTTTTCCTGTTCAAACGCCTGTAAAGCCTTTATAAAACCAGGTGGAATATCATTTTGCGGCGCCTTGCTTTCTCTTTTGGAATCCTGATCGCGTTGCTGATCAGCCTTTTCTGCTTCGAGCAAACGGGTCCTGATTTGCAATTGTCTTGAAAGGGTCGCTTCCGTTAAATTTTTATTAACGAGATCTGCTTCTGTTCTTTCCATATGTTTAGATAGCGAGGCCAGATCCCCCAACTGGTGATGGCCGTCTTTATTTTCTTCCCTGTTGAGCTGTTCAATGGCCTGCCTGATTTCCGCCTGCTGACGCGCCATCTTGGCAAACTGCTCACTCATTGGGCCTCCATCTCCGGGACCACCTGGTTGATTGCCATTCTGAGGTTTATTCCCGGCCTGACCTTGCTGCTGTGCTGTCTGCCGCATTTTATCCCGCATAGCTTGCATATTGGCATTCAGCTTTTCCTGCAATGCACTTAACTCTAAAATAGTTTTTCTTTTGCGTGCACCACCACCACTTGGTGCACCTCCGGCCTTGGGTGTTTGTTTCATAGCTTCCTGCATTTTTGTTAATGTTTCTGACAACATCAGTGCAAGATTATTCATTGATGTCATCGCCAATACCTGATTTTTATTAGCATCCCATGTCCGCCTTTCCTCGAGAAATTTGACGGCTTGTTCTATATTTTGGTTTAGCAAAGCAGTTTCATTGATCACTGTCGATTCGATATCAGGCAAGCGGTTACCAAGAGCAGTCAAGCTATCCTGCGCCGTTTTCATGTTCGCCTGAATATCTCGCTGCTTTTGCGCCCACTTGGGATAAGATGGATCATCTTCCTTGATTTGCTTCAAATTAGCTATAATATTTTCCTGCGTGAACGAACTTTCTACTAGTTTCTTTATCAGGTTTCTTAAATCTTTGCCGTTGATAACAATATCCTGCAACTCTTCTTCCTGAAGCTTTTTTTGCATTTTCTGGGCAAGCTGTTGCATTTTATTAGCCGCCTGTTGCTGTTCAGTGTTTGCTTCATTTTTTTTATTTTGCGCCAGATCGCTGGAACTTTTATTTAGTTGATCATCAATTTTTTGAAGGTCGGGTTTAGGGTTCTCGAAATTCGTGGCATTTTCTAACTGGTCATTTTTTTCCTTGACATCATCTAATGATTTTTTGACATCTGCAAAGTCCTTCTTTATCTCTGCCTGTTTTTGTTGCAGCGCTTTGGTGTCAGCACCGCTTTGCTTGGTTTGATCTGCCAACTGCTGTTGTTTATCAGCCAGTTTATTTAATTGATTAATATTCTCCTTCACTTTGGTATGCACATCGAGCAGCTTCATCAGCTCCAAGGTGCGGTTGAGCTGTTGACTAAGTGCTTTATCATCCATCTGCATTTTGGAGAGTTCCTTAGACGCGGGATTTTCAAGTTTATTATCCATCATCTTTTGCAGCATTTTAAGCATTTCATCGGTTTTCGGATCCATCAGGTCTTTCATGAGCCTTTCCATCCGGTTTTGCTTTTCGGCCAGGTCTTTATCCTGCGGCATATTTTCCTGCCTGTTTTGGGCATTCTTCTGATTCTGCTGCTGTGCATCCTCAATCATTTTTTTTAATTCCTGACGCTTGTCCAACAGGTCCTGTATCTGTTTTTTATCATCAAATGACAGATTGGCCTTATTCAAAAGCATCTCATTAAGTTTTTTAATGTCCTTGTCTATTTGTGCAGCCAGTTTAATTGCACTCTGCATCTTGTCTTTAACTGATTCAACATTGGCATTTAATTGCTGACTTATTTCTGTTTCAGAAGGGATGTTTAAAGTATGTTCCAGTGTCCGGGCGGTCTGATGTCCGGTTACGGCGTTATTGTCCGCAACTTGAAAATAGTAGCTGATCTGTTCTCCGGGGTTTATATGGAGTTCCTTAAGATTCCAAAAATAGAAAAAACCCATTTGATTATTGCCAAGTTCAGCTTTCACCGGCAATTCGAAGATACGTGCTTTCTGCGCATCTCGTCCCTTTATGGAATAATGGAATATCAACGATGAAAAACCGTAATCGTCCTGAGCCTTTCCGCTAAAATAAATTGCTTTCGAACTGACAGAATCTTGTTTTTCATTCACCGAGATAGTTGGCGGTTGATCGGCTATTACATTGATATGATATCCGACGGAATCGCCGTTGACTGCTATGTTGCTCATAGTCCTGAGCAAATAAGAACCCGACCTGGTTATGCGCTCGGTCTTGAAAAAAGTATTATTATCACTTGTTAATTGCTCGGCATTCCCATTTAGGTTAAAGAGTAACCGGCTTGCATTTTGCGTATGTACCTGCCATGTTACCGTGGTCCCTGCCGGTAACGTCAGATCCCCTGCATTACCTATATGCTCATTTTTCCTTTTCAGATAAGACGGATAATTCAAGTGCGCTTCGAAATGTAGCAAAGAAGGTTTAGGATGAACGGTAACCTCGTATTCCTGTGATTTAAAATCGCTTCCAACCAATCTGAATTTCAAATTCTGTTGCAAATTGGGAAACAAATAGTTGAAACGGCCTATACCTTCCTTATCCATTTTGAATGTATTCTTAGCAGTTTCGACATAAACATCGTTCGGAAACCGGTTACCGGTCAATTTTACATGAAGCTTGAGATCATCGCCCTGAACTACAGTAAGTTGCTCATTAGTGACAATAAACTGAAAAGGTGACTTCACTGCGAAATATTGATTATGCTTAATTATCTTCTCTGCATTTTCCCTTAGCATTGCCGGGGCGGCAATCGCCAGGATAAGGATAACACCCAAAGGCAACACAACCCATTTCACATGTTTCACGTTTTCTTTGATGCGCACAGCCGATGGAAAAGTAACCGGTTTGATGCTGATAATGCGTTGGTCAATACTAGCTTCGATAAGGCGTCGCTGGTCAGGATGCTCGTCCGCAAGGCGTTTCAATTGCAACGTATTCAGGAGTTTGTCTTCAACATGGTTGAAATGTTCACCAATGATCCTGGCGGCCTCCTCATGGCTGATAATTCGTCCCAATTTTAAATAAGACAAAAGCGGTGGCAGCACTAACCAGCCAAACAAGCCGGTATTGACTAACAAATAGCCATAGAAGAGGATGCCCCGCACAGTGGAGTTGAAATTACCCAGATATTCACTAAACAAAACGAGCACAAAGCCGCAAAATATCACCGCGCCAACAAGCAACGTTCCTCTTAATACTTTATTCAAATAGTATTTCCGTATGAATACCTCTATCTTATCTATTAGTATCTCGTAATTTGTTAATGCTTCCATGTTTGTATCGCCACGATTTATTTAATTAGTGTTTTTGGGATCAAGTCTTTTGCTTTTTCTTTTTTGCAGCAGGAAAAAGGATATTGTTCAGGATAAGCCGGTAACCAGGCGAATTAGGATGTAATGACAAATCCGTTGGAGGATCTCCGGGGTGACGTTGGTAATCTTCAGGATCGTGGCCGGCATAAAATGTCCATTGTCCCTTTCCGAGCTCTCCATGCAGGTATCTAGCCTCATTGAGCTTTTTAGTTTCACCCATGATTGTCACGCCTTGTTTGATTTTGCTCTCGTCAAAGGCCGTCGCCAGGCCATTAAACGCTTTAATCACATTATCGTGATTTTGTGTCAGCATACTGGCTACCACATCCCATTTCGCTGAAAAGTCAAACAGGGTAAAAAAATCATCCTCTTGCTTAACACGGCGTATAGCGCCCAGATCAATATTGCTGAACTGTTTAGTATTGGGATTGGTAACAACCGAAAAATTCTGAAAAGCAAGGGTACCGGTAAAGTCCAATTTGGATTGCGCATTCGGATCCGGCGGGTCACCGTCATATATCACATCACAGATATCTGTGTTCGCAGCTGCCAGTGCGATATCAAAACTATCGGTACCGGAACACATTGCAAATAAAAACCCCCCATTGGTGCAAAAGTTCCGGATAGTCAATGCAACGGCAAGTTTCATCTTTGAAACCTTAGTAAACCCTAATTTACGGGCACGGGTTTCCTCCTTGATTTGGTTATCAACATACCATTTCTCCTTACTGTTTTCCTTCCCATATTGCCCGGTAAAATCCTCATGGTGCATGTGCAACCAGTCGTATTTGCTCAGGTCACCTTTTAAAACTTCCTCATCATAAACATAGTCGAAAGGTATCTCGGCATAGTTCAATACCAAAACAACTGCATCTTCGACCGGCCCTTTATCCTTAGGAGAGTAAACTGCTATTTTTGGCAATTTTTCAAGTTTTACTACGTCCATATTAACCGAAGGGTCGCTAATCTGCTTGAGAATCTCATTTACCTTTGCGTCAGCCAAAACCTCATAACTTATGCCGCGTATCTTACATTCATCCTCAGCCGCTTTACTATACGAGGTCATAAAACTTCCACCGCGATAGTTAAGCAGCCAGTCCACCTCCCCCTTGTTCTTTAATACCCAATATGCGAGCCCATAGGATTTAAGGTGATCTTTTTGTGTATTATCCATGGCAATCAGGATAGATGAGGATCTCGCCAAAAAAGGCAGCAATAGATAAACAACAGAGAAAAAAAGTATCTTTTTCATTTTAATAGTATTACGTCATAAATTCTTCTGGTGGCCATACCGACGGCCGCCGTAAACGTTGTTTCTATTGTACCCGGGCACTTTGTATCAAATAGTTCAGGTTTCTGTTTAAAATGCACCATAGCAATTTCCCAAGCCTTACTTAATGAAATCGATGATAACAATAGCTTTTGATTTAAGTCCCGGAGACTTCACAGTTACCTTAACCGGGCCGGAATTTCCCTTGTACTTAATGTAAGCCAGGAGCTTTCCATTCAATACTTTTTTACTATGTGAGCGGTAATCATCCATGCTATCCAGTGCGCCGCTTTCCAAACCAAGTAATTTTGCGGGGCCACTTACATTAACAGTGATTTCATTATCTGAGTTGGGCACCGTAAGACCATTTTTATCGACAACGTTTATAGTAATTTGTTTCACTATAGCCTTTTGATCCGTTACGGGAACCTGATCAGCTTCTACCGTAATTGCATAAGCAGCCTTGGTAGTTTTTAACATATGAGTTATCGTTTTGCCGTCTTTGGTATAGCCCTTAACCATTAACTCGCCTGGCTGGTAGTCAACATCCCATCGAATTACCCGATTTTCAAAATCTGCCAGTCGCTTTTTACCTAATGACACGCCGTTCAAGAACAGTTCTGCCTCGGGACAATTTGTATAACAATACACGCGCTTCCGGTCACCAACGGTATAATTCCAGCTGGATTGCCCCTGTTTTGGGTACGGGTCCTGATTTCTGGCATCGGGAACGTCCGCCGTGCCAATATTGATCATAGGCTCGTCCAGCCATAAGCTTTGTCTGAAATAATACTCCGCTTTCGGGAACCCAGCCATATTTAACAGGCCGGTTCCGCTGGAACGGTCGGGCCATTTGTGAGCTTCACCCAGAAAATCGATTCCTGTCCATACGAACAGCCCGGATATGAATTTATTATTTTCAACAGCGGTCCAGGCATATAGCTGTTTACTGTTCTCGCTTCCAAAAATGATCCTCCTGGGATATAATTCATGGTCTTTTTGGTAACGGTTCTCCTGATAATTATAGCCCACTATATCCAGGTTTGAGGGATATGTCGTCTTATTCGATTGTTCCACGCCTGCAAGCGCAGCGGTAACTACCCGGCTTGAATCAAATTTTTTTACCGTGTTAACCAGAAGTCTCGATACTTCTCCTAACCGGGCCACGGATGGATGCAGTGAATTTGCCCTGGTCGAATCCACATAAGGGTCACCGGGATAATCAATCTCGTTTCCAATGCTCCACATAATAATGCTGGGATGGTTGCGGTCACGAAGCACCATATCACCCATGTCCCGCAATCCCCAATCTTTAAAATACTCGTGATAGCCGTCTTTACCCGGCTTACCCTGGTTCCAGCCTTTAATCCATATATTTTTGGCACCTTCCCATTCATCAAAGCTTTCATCCATTACTAAAATCCCAAGCTCATCGCATAGATCATAGAAGTAATCAGCATGCGGATTGTGAGACATTCGAACAGCATTGACCCCGGCACTTTTTAATATCTTTAAGCGGCGATACCAAACTTCTTTCGGCACGGCTACACCTAATACTCCAGCGTCATCATGTATGCAGACACCTTTAATTTTCATGTTTTTTCCATTCAGGAAGAATCCTTCATTCGCATCAAAATGGATATCACGGATACCCACCCGATCCCGCCATTCATCGACCACCTTGCCTCCGGTTGTAACAGTAACTATCAATTGATATAAATCCGGCCTTTCCAATGACCATAGTCTGGGTGTTTTAATATTAAATTCAAGGTTCGTGGCCAAAGTGTCCCCTTGATGTATTTTCAGGATTTTATTACTGGTACCAACTATCCCTCCCCTTGAATCAATCAGACTACATTTTACGGTAAGATCAGCAGGCATTTCAGAATTGTTTACCAGGGATACATTAACTTTAGCATCAGCGTTACTGGCATTGGCTATGGGCGTAGTGAATGCGACGCCCCATAAACCAATATGGATCCGGTTGGCAGTGATCAAATAGACATTGCGATAAATTCCGGATCCGGTATACCAGCGGGAATCTGCAAATTCTGAATGATCAACCCTTACCAGCAATTCGTTGTCCGCATTGGGCTTTAAGTATCTGGTCAGCTCATATTGAAAGGATACAAATCCGCTCGGCCGCTTTCCTAATTTATGACCGTTTATCCAAACTTCACTGTTATTATATACGCCATCAAAATAGATAAACGTTTGTTTATCGCCATTGAGAGTTGGCCTGAATTTCTTGCGATACCAGCCTATGCCGGCTGGAGCAAATGCAGTCCCACTGGCCCATTCCTGGCTAAACGGACCTTCGTTGCTCCAGTCATGGGGCAATTCTACAGCACGCCATTCTGTGCTGGTAAATTCTCTTTTGCTGGTATCCAGATCGCCCCTATGGAATTTCCAATCGCGGTTGAACAATTCAGAATTATGCCCGTTTTGCGCATAGGTTACGCAATGACATAAAATCAGAAATAGGACAATGACAGATTGACGTATAACTTTTTTCATTATAGTGGAATGAGTTATTGAGTTAGTTTAATGATTTTGGATACAATACTTTTAATGAACACATTCGTAATACTCTTATGCCGAATACTGCATAACCAGTATATTGAATGGCGGGAATGGTCACGACAAATAACACGATGAATAAGCACATTCAGGAGGGGCAAATTCATCAAAAATGGGTCACTCTTCATTAATCGGTAAATAATGACTAAATAAGTCCGTCCAGGTATATCGAAAAACAAAGGACATCACACCTCACCTTCATGCTTGCGTAAATACCATTCAGCGCTAAGCAAAATCAATATCAAGGCAAATACCAACTTATCATCGATAAGGTCACGGTAGGTCTCATCATCGTAGACAATTGTTTTAATGCCCTCATTCTTACGGATCAGCTCCGCTAGTTGATTAACCTGCGATGGCAGGAGCATTTGGCCACCGCTTTCTTTAGCTAATGTGTAAAGCAGCTTGTGATCCGCGGCGCTTTGACGAGTCTCGGCGTTAACTGATTTTACAACAAGCTCTCCCTCTGCGGTAAAACTTTTATCGCCAAGTTTGGCACCTGCGTGATAAGAATATTCGTCAGGAGGGAGCGTCCCGGCATTCAATTGGTAGCTGTTGCCGTTGCGGGTGAAAATAAAACTGAATGTCTTGCCGGATTTGCCCTTCAAATCTATCTTGACATCTGGTATATTGATGAGTTCCAGCGCATCATTGTAGAGTTCTGCGTTAAGTAATACATCGTCACTTTCGTCAAAGGCATTTTTCGCCGGATAAACCCTAAAGCGGCTTCGGTCGCCTTTGGCGGTCAAATATTGTACAGATTGGCTCAACAGCTCTTCAATAGCACGATGATTACCATTTGTTGAAAACTCAGCCAAACGCCATTTCCAAATCCCTTCAGCGCTCAATACTGCTATACGGATACCCGCATCCTCTCCGAAAGCTAACAATGGGTAGGATGTTTCAACTCTGCCTATTCGCTGTTTCAATAAAACGAAAGGTGTTGATGGCATGCTGTAATTTCCAAAAGGCGCTAGCAATGGTGGCAATACATCGAATTCCCGACGCGTCGAGTCGGATAAGGTAAAGGCCGAGAAATCAGTCTTGGGAGAGGTAAAAACCTCCTGCATATCCTGTCGCGTACCACTTATCTGCAATATCCTTTGCAAGCGATTAAGTTGCGGTATATCTGATTGCGCCCCAACAATATACCAAAGCGGCACTTTTAATTTAGTCAGCTGGTTTTGCAGCGGAGGCGGCAAGACAGAGCCTGATGCAGGTAACTGATACAAAATGACCAGGCTGTAAATGCTCAGTTTGGCAACGTCTGCATCGGTAACTAAAGCCGTTTTCACTTCATAATTTCTGTTACTTTCCAACGACAACTTTATAGCACTGATGTCTGGATGTGGCCCGTTGTATAATAAGAGGATTTTTTGCTTGCTATCCAAAACCTCCACGTAAAAAGTTTCGATGTTATTTTCAGTAGATATTTCATTGGGTACGGGCTGCAGGCTGATTGTAAATTTGTGAATACCTTTTTTATCGGCATGCAACTTTAGGGGTATGACTTTACGAAAGTCAGTTGAGGGAACGATAATATTTTGACTTACCACCGTGCTTCCATCCTCACTAACTTTTAAGCGAATGCCATCACCCTTGCTTTGGTAAGCTTCGGTTAAAACTTCAACTTCAAAATCATTGCCTAAAAAAGCGGTTTTGTTATAGTTAACGTTACCTATCAGTATATCGCGTCTCGGTGCAGTATCGCCCAGAGCTATAGTATAAATGCTGGTTTTTAGATCACGCGCCGCATATTGCGGGCTGCTACCTTTATTATACAATCCATCAGTAGCTAAAACCAAGGCGCCCACGTTTTGGTTGGAAAAGCGCTCCGTGAATCCCTTAAAAGCCGCTGAAATATCGGTTTGTCTGCCATCAAACTTGACAGATAAGCTGTCCTTTAACTCCCTGGAGAAATTGAACTCGCGTACATCATAATCACTTCCCAGGTCTTTTTTGAGTTCGCCAAGTTGATTGACAAATTTTTCAGGATTAAAATCTTTAGATTTAAATAATGAAACTGATGATGAATTATCCTGCGCTATAATTATCAATGGTTTTTGCGGGTCCCTGGTTATCGTTTTAAGTAAGGGGGATAACAGCAATAGCGAAATAACGGTCACCGCAATAACCCTGAAAGCGCTTAACAGGTACTTAATGAGGGAATTCAAATGATTTTGCCGGCGATAAAAAAACCAGGCATAAAAGAGGCCCAAAGCCACGCAGGCCAGTAACCACCATGCAGAAACAGTACCCCAGGTTATCGAAAACAAAAATACCATACTTGAAAGCATTATGCTGTTTTATATTAATTATAAAATAGGACGCAACGACGGATCGCTGCTTTTAGGTTATCCATTAGTGACAAAAAGTCCTCGGCGACCTCATAGGCAACCGTACCATAGTTAATTCACTTGCGCCGCCGCCGGGTAATAACCGAATCAAACTGATAACAGTTAACTATCTAACTATTAATTACGAGGCTGTTTAAAACAGTTTCTCAATTAATTGTTCGGCGCTAACGCCTTCAGCCTCTGCATGATAGCTACGCACGATGCGATGACGTAAAATAGCCTTCGCAACAGCCTGCACATCCTCAACATCCGGCGAGTACTTACCTGATAACACTGCGTGACATTTGGCCCCCAAAACCAAAAACTGCGACGCGCGCGGCCCGGCTCCCCAGCTCAATAAGCGGTTTACATCTGCGGTGGCCTGCGGAGTATTGGGGCGTGTTTTGGAAGCCATTTTTACAGCGTATTCCAACACATTATCAGCAATGGGAATATTACGTACCAATTGCTGGAAATACATGATCTGTTCACCATTAAGCACCTTATTGACCACCGGCCTAAAAGAACCCGTCGTGTTCTTAATAACCTGTATTTCTTCTTGCAAAGACGGATAGTCCAAGGATACATTGAACATAAAGCGGTCCAATTGCGCTTCAGGCAATGGGTATGTACCTTCCTGTTCGATGGGATTTTGCGTTGCCAAGACAAAAAATGGTTTTGGCAACTGGTGAGTAACACCGGCTGCAGTAACTGATTTCTCCTGCATGGCCTCCAGTAAGGCGGCCTGAGTTTTAGGCGGTGTTCGGTTGATCTCATCAGCCAAAATAATGTTTGAAAATATTGGTCCCTTGATGAATTTAAAATTTCTGTCTTCACCCAGTATTTCTGAGCCAATAATATCGGACGGCATCAAATCCGGGGTAAATTGTATGCGGTTGAAATCAAGAGCCAATACACGTGCTACCGTTTGCACTAATAGGGTCTTGGCAAGACCAGGCACGCCAACCAACAGACAATGTCCCCCACTAAAAATAGCTACTAAGACAGATTTTATCACTTCGTCCTGCCCAATTATTACCTTACCTATTTCAGTACGTATTTCCTGGTATGCTGCTTTTAAAGCGTCAGCTGCTTCAACGTCAGATTTGTATTGCATATATTTAGTTTAAATTGTTTGCGTGTTCATAGTTATTGCCCAAGTATCAGGATTATATCCGGAGAAAAAACGAAGCTTCCCTTGATAAACCAGCCCATCCTTCTCCTCCCAAAATAAAGGCTAATAAATAGCAGTCAACAGGTACAGGTTGATTAAAATTGGGGGAGTAATTGATAATATGATCTTGCCTTTGGCCAAGATTATTATCAACGGTTTCTGGGTCATAAGATTCTACTAAACCGATATCTCAGTCATGTTTTCTTCCGGCCGATAAAGCCTTACCAATAACATTTCAGCCCCGAGACAGATGAGGCTGATGATTAAACAAAATTTCCAAAGTTCCAAACCTAAACTGGCTTTGGCAACGGTATCTTTTGAGGACAGCGGGCCAGTTGCAGACATGACCAGATTATATTTCCCCGGGACACTAGTTTTCAATTCACTATCAGTCAAATAACTTAAATCCGACTCGCTTCTGCTGTTATTAAATGCCAGCTTTGAAAAAATACTATCCTGCTTCATCAGATTATAAGTGCCCGGCTCGTGCACCTGATCGGAAAAATATAATAATGTACTACCCTCCTGTTGTCTTAGATCAGGGATGATAATCTGCTTGGGCTTTACCAGTTTAATTATAGTCCTGTCGGAAGCCTGTATCGGCAAAGTCTCTATACTCTCATCCTGTCCGATAGTATAAAACAAAGGCTGTTCACGGCCGCTTAAAAGTGCCATTTTATACATTAGGGGAACAAACAAGGCATGGTGAGGCAGATTGCTGTAAGCATCGTTTAACGGCACCGCTGAAATATATACGAGTCCCTTTCCGCTCGTATAATCTGCAAGAAAGGGTTGCCTGCCAGGCATGTCGAATAGTCTTTCCCCTGCCAAGCTGCTATTGGTGCTTAAACGATAAAATTTAAGAACCATTGGCAGATCGGGGTTCTGGGGCAATTGTTCGAATATGTTCTTAAATACTTTGCTTTGCAGGTTTATTGTCGCTACCCTGCCCATGTCTGTCATCAGGGCTTCAGGGAAATTTACTCCCATAGGCTGCAGTAGCGCCCGGTAACTGGGCAAGTCTGCCCCATCAGCCGGAAAAATGGCCAACGTGCCCCCTTTCTTTACGTATACCTGCAGCTGCTGTGCAAGTCCGACAGATATCGACTTAACATCGGTCAGCACAATGAAAGGATAGGTCGCCAGTCGGGCATAATCTACATTGCCATCGTGCACGGTTTCCGACTTAAAGAATGGATCAGAGCCGAAAACAGCCGTTAAATATCTATTAGGGATGCCGCCGTCAATAAGTAATAAAGGCATTTGTGGCTCAACCTTAAATGTCAGGTAAAAATGGTTGTCGAAAGTCACCGGATTGTCCTGCAGTTGTATCTCGGCACTTTGCCAACCTGCCTGTAAACCTGAAAAACTGAGTGTGTCGTTTTGTATACTGCGCCCCTTGATCGTAAAGCTGCCCAATGATTTCTGGATGCCGTTAATAATGAGTTTGAGTGGCACTTTTTCCGCCTTTTCATCAGCATAATTATGCAAGGTAACAATCAGTTTTTCACCTGCACCCGGACTATGCACGGCGCTCACCAGCCATGCCGAATCTACCGTTACATTTGGCATTGATGCTGCTTTGAGTTTAATCAGGCGAACAGGAATATTTTTATCCGTTTTTACCGGTTGTGATGAAAGCAGGTTCTTTTGAAAATCGGATATCACAAAAATTTCCTTAACAGTGCCAGGCTGCGTATTGAGCAAACTTTGTTGTCTGTCTATAATTTGCTGTATTTTGCGGCTTTGCGGGCTTATCTTGATTTTGTCTACTTCGTCAAAAAACTCTTTTCGGCTTAACAAACGCTGATGCGCACCTTCAAAATCATGAGTAAGCAGCTGAAATCTGTCGTTAAGGCTATAGCCTGAGGCCAATTCTTTCGCGCGGCGGCGGGCTTCGTCGAGTAGCGTACCTTCGCGGTTTATCGTTTCCATAGAATAAGAGTTATCCACAAAAACGCTTACTGTGTGCTGCCGGTTTACTTCATTGCTGTTGCTTTTGGAAGGAATATATGGCTTTGCAAAAGCGAGCACCAGAAAGGTAAGTGCGAGTACACGTGTTAACAAAATCATGCGTCGTTTTAAATTTTTTCGCGACGATTGTTTTTGTTGAATGTTCTTGAGAAACTGAACATTTGAAAAATACACCTTTTTGTAGCGCCGCATGTGAAAAAGGTGGATAATAACGGGAATAGTCAACGATAACAACCCGAAAAGAAATGCAGGAAATATAAATTGCATAGCTAAATAAATATATTAATGAATGGCAACAGCAAACCAGTTAACTGGCAAACTGCTGTTGAATAAACTATGAAAGCCAGTACCGCCGGATCCGAAAACGTTACCATCCGGAATAAAACCAAGTCATGCCAAATACTGGATCTATCGTTCTGTTAAATGATCGATAAACAAGAGCATTCAGCCAAGATTAGGAAGTGGCACGACTTATACGAAACGTATTTCGATATAACAGCACGACTTACAAGTAAATATCATAGCTCAATGGCAGCAGTTTGATATCAACAAAGCTATCCCATAGATAATAAATGGGACAGGGACAGATTAGTAAATTTTAGGGCTAAAACCGGTGCCGAATTATTTTTAAATGCGATCTTCAAAGCAGTTATTTAGTTTTCTACCGTTGAACTACTTTGTTAATCAATGAAGGTTCTGTCGCTTTCACAGCTATGTGTCTGATAAGAAATACGAAATAAGGCCCCCAAATATATTAATTCGTCCACTAGCCGATCCATCATAAGTGAGTAGGTTTGGTTTAACCAATCTCGATGTAACAAATGAGGGAAAACCCCCCTTAGTTGTTTGAGATCAATTTTAACCGAGCATGAAAAGATTATCCCTTATAGCTACCTGCTGCCTGCTGATATGCAGCGGATTTAGTGTTCCCACTTATAAAATGGCCAAAGTAAAATATAGCGGTGGAGGCGATTGGTATGGTGACCGTACAGCGTTACCAAACCTGATCAAATTCTGTAATGAAAATCTAAAAACCAACTTTCAGCCCCAGGAGGAAGTGTTGGAAATTGGCAGCTCTGAAATACTTAATTACCCTTTTATATTTTTGACAGGGCATGGCAATATTGTCTTTTCTGATACCGAGGTACAAAACCTCCGCAAATACCTAACAGGTGGGGGCTTTTTGCACATTGATGATAATTATGGCCTGGATAAATTTATACGACCGCAGATGAAGAAGGTCTTTCCGGAGCTTGAATTTATAGAGCTGCCGCCGAATCACCCGGTATTTCATCAGAAATATGATTTCCCTTCCGGCCTGCCCAAGATACATGAACATGACGGAAAACGAGCCCAGGCTTTTGGCCTGATATACAAAGGGCGTCTGGTTTGCTTTTATACTTATGAATGTGACCTGGGCAACGGTTGGGAGGACTTTGGAACCTACCCCAGCGATACGCAGGAATCTCGTTTAAAGGCGCTGAAAATGGGGGCTAATTTGATACAGTACGTTTTAACACAATAGCATGTCGATAGTACTTTGACTTTGCTGACGATCTACCACGGGACATAAATTTAATACTTACTTGCATATATAATGAAAACTCTATTGCTGTTTATTATACTAATTTTTAACGGATTTGCGCTGTTTGCCCAAAAAGAGGATGAGATGCTGGCCAGCCAATATATGCGGGACGGTGAGACACAAAAAGCTGTGGACATTTATCAAAAACTGTATCAGCAGAACAATGACCGTTACTATGATCAGTACTTCAACAGCCTGCTTAGTCTGAAAAAATTTGACGAGGCTGAAATCATCACCAAAAAAATAATCGATCGTCATCCTCAAAGCTATGAGTTCGTGATTGCGCTAGGCCGTGTTTACAACGAAAAAGGTGACAAGAGCAAAGCCGAAGGAGTTTACGACGGCTTGATTAAAAATATGCCTTCCGATCCCACTGCCGTAATTCGTCTTTCCTCAAAGTTTTCAAATGTCCATAATATCGATTATGCCTTAAAGGTGCTTGTACAGGGCAGGATATTAATGAAAAACGATCAGCTTTTTGCATTGGAAATGAGCACCCTGTACCGCTATAAAAACAATAAAGTCGACATGCTGAAAGAGTATTTAACGTTGTTACAAACCAAGCCGGATTATATTTCGGATGCCAAAAGAAACATCTCGGCAATGTTTGATGGCGCACAGGATTACACCATGTTGAAAACATATCTTCTGAAAATGATCAAGCAATACCCTGATCAGCTCGTTTTTGCCGACCTGCTTACCTGGCAGTTTTTGCAGCAAAAACAGTTTGACACGGCCCTAAGCCAGGCCATGGCTCTGAACCGCAGGCAAAATGATGACGGTAAGAGCATTGACGAACTTTGCCAGATATTAGTGGCCAATGAAGCTTACGACGAGGCTATTCGCGGGTACCAATATATTATCGACAAGGGCAAAGAGCATGCCCTGTATGAAAAAGCCAGGATCGAACTCATTAACACCAAAAATTTAAAGCTTAAAGATGCGAAACACGGCCAGGCAGACCTTGCTGAACTGGAAAGAAATTACCTTGACCTGCTTACCGAATTTGGTCGCACGCCAAGCACTGCTCCTGCGATGGAAAAACTGGCCATACTTCAGGCTTTTCAACTAAACAGGCCCGTCGACGCCGAAAAAACGCTCGTAGCCCTGATCGCCATTCCCAGGCTACGTGCTGATTTATTGGGTAGCTGCAAACTTGAACTTGGTGATGTATACCTTATTAACGGCAAGCCCTGGGATGCAACTCTAATGTATAGCCAGGTAGAAAAAGCCTTCGCTGGCACTCCCGTCGGACAGGATGCGCAATACCGCAATGCCAAACTGGCTTACTATACCGGTGATTTTACCTGGGCAAAAGAACAGCTTGATATTTTAAAGGCAGAAACTTCACAATTCATTGACAACGATGCTTTGAATCTGTCGCTTATGATTGGCGACCATACCGTATTTGATAGCACCGCCAATGCCCTTAAAATGTATGCACATGCTGATCTGCTCATATTTAAAGGTGAGCCGGACCATGCAGTTATTACGCTCGATAGTATCGATAAAGTATACCCGTTAAATGACCTGGGGAATGATATCCTAATGGCAAAGGCCCATATACTGATCCAGAAAAAGGAATACCAGGCCGCTATCGTGCCGTTGAAAAAGATTGCGGTCGAAAGTCAAAAAGACTTTTGGGCTGACGATGCCGTATTTATGCTTGGCGATATTTATCAGAATCATCTGGATGACAAAACAGCCGCGCAAAGCTGGTATCAGAAGATCATATCGGACTATCCAAGCAGTTTATGGATAAATGAGGCTCGTAAGCGATTCCGCATTTTGCGTGGCGATACCACGCCGAGTTCTTAGTTTCACTGACGGAATATGAACAAAATTGCCTAACGGTTATAGAATATAGAAAAGTACAATCTTATCCATTATTATGCCCAAACTGAGTAACAACCGAGATATACAGCAATTAGCCAATCTCCAACTGCTCGCCCACCAGGTGGTCGAGGGTTTCATCACCGGTCTTCATCAAAGCCCCTTTCATGGTTTTTCGGTAGAATTTGCCGAACACCGTCTGTATAATAATGGAGAATCAGTAAGAAATGTCGACTGGAAATTGCTGGCCCGTACCGAAAAATTGTTTGTAAAACAATTCAAAGAAGAGACCAATCTGCGCAGTTACCTCTTACTGGATACTTCATCATCCATGAACTACCCAGAAAAGGAGTTAAGTAAATTACAGTTTTCCATTTACGCCATAGCAGCGCTGATGTACTTGTTTAAAAAACAACGCGATGCTTTCGGGCTTGCCTTGTTTTCGGATAAGCTTAATTGGTTAAGCCGGGCGCGGTCGACATCGGCACATTTATATTATCTTTTTGCAGAGCTTGAAAAGGCGTACGAGCACCCAAAGCCCAATGCTCAAACAGACATTGCAGGCGTTTTACATCATATTGCAGAAGACGTTCATCAACGATCCATGATCATTCTGTTCAGCGACATGCTTGAAAATGGCATGAGTGAGCAAAAATCAGATGCCTTATTCGCGGCCATACAGCATTTGAAACACAATAAGCACGAGATCATCATATTTAATGTTATCGATCGCAAAAAGGAGATAGAGTTCGATTTTGATAACCGGCCGCATCATTTCGTGGATCTGGAGAGTGGAGAAGAACTCCGTGTACACCCAAACGAGATAAAAAACGGCTACCTTAACTCCTTTAATACATGGCGGCATAAGCTTCAGCTTAAGTGTGCCCAATACCACATCGACTTAATTGATGCCGACATTCACCAGGGCTTTGAGCAAATATTGAAGACATACTTAATTAAGCGCAATAAAATGGCGTAGATAAATAACATGATATTCACACCATAAAGATTGGATAATTTAAGATACACAAACTACCGTCAGAAAACTATCGATCGCTATACCTTAGTTTGATTGGCTGTCGCGAAAAACATTAAATCAATTCTATATAAAAAGGGAATTTTTGGAATAAATTAGGAAATAAATTTATTTCGCCTGTACAATAGCTCATCAATAATTTGCATTTCACTGACATACATTATTACGATGGGAAAACAATTGCTGTGATAATTGCTGATAATTTTAACCTTATATTTTCAAGCTTTATTCTTAATCTTTATTTTATGAGAGCCATTTTAGCCGCCACCAATTATACTGGACTGGCGGAAAACGCCGTTAAATACGCCGCAGGAATAGCCCGTCAAAATAATTACAAATTAATCCTGTTAAACGATTTCACCATTTCTGTACATGTCGAAAACGCCCGTTCGGCTGGATGGGTTGATGAATTAATAAACGAAAACAAGATACTTCTGGAATCAAAGGCTTTATTACTCGCTGATGAATACGGAATTGAAGTATTTGCCAAGGCTACTTTTTCTTTTATCGATAATGCCATTAAGAAGTTAGTTGCCGAATACCAACCTGAGCTAATTGTAATGGGAATGGAAGAATAGTCGCTCGAGCAGGAACTTTTAGGTAATACTACAACATCCATTATCAAAAAGCTAAGATCTCTGGTACTAGCTGTTCCTGCTAATGTGAAATTTACTGTTCCCCAAAAAGTACTTTTCGCGTGTGATGTATTAAATGGCGTATCTGAACAATTATTGGCACTGATTAAAAAGGTGGCCCTAACTAGTCATGCCGAAGTAGAAGTGCTTTTAATTAACGAAACCGTAAGCCAATTGAAGGAATTGGGAGTTGATGCGACAAAATTAAATCACATCGATGACGGTCTTGAAGGAATTGATTATTATTATAAAAATATCAAATCAAATTCCGTTATCGAAGGCATTGCCAATGAGATCAAGGTTGCAAAAGCTGACCTGTTAATTATGGCCCCTCAACAACATGGATTTTGGGGATCAATGGTTCATCGCAGTAAAACACGCATTATGGCCTCTGGTCTGAATATCCCTCTATTCTCAATTCCTGTCTAAGCAAGCCGATAAACTCACGGTGTATCAAAACCCCCAGCATCTACAATTCGCCTGCATAAGCAAGCCGCCTTGGAACAAGCTTTGATTTCGATTTTTTGCAAAACATACCCTGAGAATGTTAACTTTTAAAAGGAGCAGCAATGTTTGGCTATCAGGAGAGCAACAATATTCGTTTTGAACCGTATTTTAACCTTTAATCTTAAAAAATCATTCTCCATGATAATGTCAACGCCAGAAATAAAGCCATAGTTTACCCCGGTACTCTGTGAGCCAAACGTGCAGAAAAGGTACAAGAAAAGTATCCCTTGTGTTTCCCTCCGTTCCTAACATAAAGTTAAAGCAGTTCCGCGATAATCAAAAGATAGGTATTAGGTTTTCATATACGCATCATTCGACTACTTTACTTAAGCCCGCTCATTAGGTAATACGGAATTGGCTTACATTATCATTGGCTGATCAAAGGAATAGCCATAGATTATAGTAAAAAGGACAAATTTGAGGAGCCTAGAGCTACACGATTAACAAAGGCGTCAGTCCGCATTCCAAGTCTTAATTTGCTCCTTACATGGAAGAAGAATAAATCTTCCGAAAAGCAGTAAGTTAATAAATCGCACGGGAAACTCATATGCAGCATACGGGATCGACAGTAGGATGCATTTCCGGTAGCTTTACGGCTGTTTGATCGCCGGGCTAAGAATAGCATGATCAAAGAATTTTCAAACAAGCTACCGCACTTTCCCTCCGATAATCTGTTGATACTGCACGACGCCCTGAAGGGTTCTATATTGCGACGGATCTCTATAAAAAATGCGTCGTATTCCGTTGCCGAACACTACCTCAAGAATTTCACCGCTTTCTTCCAGTATGCTGACTTGTGCAGTGAAGTTTTGAATTTGCTGTTCTTTTGTTTTATCATAATCAAAAGTGACAATATATAACATCTTCCCAAGATATTCTCTATTTCCCAAGTCCCTTGGTAACATCGATTCTGTGATCTGAGTCAGCTGAATTTCGGGAGCTTTGAAGTCACGGTAATAACCGGGTCCGTGAAGTAGGATCACCTCTCTGGCCTTAGCCGTCAACAGGTATTCTCTATCACGGGATGGCAAATCCGATATACGTTTCCCGGCATAGCGCGATATAACCTCCCTATTAATTTTTAAGAATCGCTCGATCTCTGCTTTTTTTGACAGGATGGTTGTTGTTTGAGCGGCGCAGTTTGCAACAGATAGGATAATTAACAAAGGGATCAAAAAATATAATTTCATAATGCTATATTTTAATAATTTTATATAATGGAAATAACAGGAGAACACATTGCAGTATAAGTACGACGAATGATGAGGTCGGCTGTACCCGGAAACTAGCAACTGCAAAATTTCCATTTACTATGGGGTGGAAGGCTCCTTCTACATTATTCTATGCTCTTACTAAGCTTTAAGCATCTCTTTCAGCGGCATAAGTTTAAACAGTGAATTTTGTTGAACTCAGTTATTGTAACTGCTTATCCGGTACAAATAACAGGAATCAACTTTATTTCAAAAGGGGGCAAATTTCCCTTTTCAAGGATACAAAATCGTAATGGTGACAGCATAAGTCAGAAAAATCGCCCAATTATGTCGATCTGCTCTAATTTAATACAGGATAAATCCGAATCATCTTAGAACAATTAAAGCCCGGAAAGCTACTTGCCGGGGCTTTAATAAGTACATTTTGTCTCCCGGATCAGCGGAAGCTATTCTGATCGTTCAGTTGATGAAACATTCTTCCCGTAAGTTGATATTTTTTGGTAAACAAATTTATTTTATCAACATCCTTATACCCTCTGAATGTGCATTGAACTCAGGTGCATACATACATTCCATGGTGCTTATCCCTGTAGCAAAATTTCCCGGCTGAACCACCCGAAGGCGATACTCAAAGACATAGCTGCCTTTGTCAAGGTAACTGATGAAAAAGTTGGTGGCTATATCCTTTGTTACCTGATAATAATAAAGGCCGTCCTGATACCGGTAGCTAGATATGGCATCCAAAGGTTCAGTCCCCGCCGGGCGCATATCCTTAAGATGCACATATTCAAACTGGCGGCCGGATTTCAGGTATACCACTACTTTGAGCAGATCACCGGTTTTGGGTTGATGGGTATCATCCAATGCCATAAGCACTTCACCGGAGCTTGTTTGTTTTATAAGGAAGTATTTTCGTTGAAGGCGGATATCGGTATTTGATGACGTGATCTTATCCAGGTTTTCCAGATATTGCCAATGTAAAGCGCCCCAACTCACGGTTTTACCGTTATTGGTAATAACCACATTGCCCAGAGCAGGTTTAACGGCATCATCTGCCCAACTGGTTTTGATATAGCCCGTACCATCATCAGCATTGATGGCGGTTGTTAATTCCTGAAGATTTTTATTGCCGAGTTTGATGTCTGCCAAACCTTTATCTGCAAGCCAGTTATCGCCTTTTAGCAGCAACGCGTAACAGGCAGCAGCTGTTGCTTTGGTGGTTTTCCAGTCGTGAGTTTGCTTGTTCCGAAGAAGCCATATCTTCATTTCTTCCACCTCTTTGTCATATCCCCCAACTTCGGTAAAGAGTTCGATCAGCAGGCTTTGGGTTTCAATAGGCGACTGATACCAATTGTATCCTAACTGATTTTTGCCCCAGTACATTCCCATTTCCTCCTTATGCTGGGCAGTCTGGTTAAGCCAACTAACGATGGCTTTGGCAACCTCAGGATGATTATTGCGCTGCATGGTCAGGGCTATCAGCGCCTGCTGGTAGATCTCGTTCGCCTTCCATTGTACGGTGGCCAGTTTAAGATAACCGGCTAAAAGCGACTTCAGTTCATCGCTGCGCGATCTGTCGGTAAAATAGCTATCCACATAATAGCTGTGTATTTCGTCCGCTGCTAAAAGACGGCCCTCGTATTCCTTATGAACTTTGGCACGTGCAGCGGCAGCCATCAGCTGATTATCCATGTATATCAATGCTTTGTCTGTAATATCCTTCAGGGCCTTATTTGATGTCTGTATGATGCCCAGGTGATACAATTGACCTATACCAGCGAGTATATAACGGGTAATATACTCATCGCTGCGGTCACCCCCGAACCAGGGGAACCCGCCATCAGACATTTGCCTCTTTTGCAACTTGTCAAGGTTCAATTGGAGCTCGTCATTCATTTTGTTAAGGTTAAATAGTAAAGCAATACGCTTTTTTTGCTCCGATTCATTAGCCGCATCACGTAACCAGGGCGTTTCTTCCAACAGGGTGGATTTGAGTTCTGAATTTTTTTCAAGATTTGACGTCAGTTCAGCGCTTTTGGAAGCCTTCCATTGCTCGAATACTTGTCTGATAGCCGGCATTTTGTTAATCAGATTTATTCCCAGGCTATTGGCAAAGTACCGGTTGAACATTTGTTCCGAACATTCATAAGGAAACTCCATCATATAAGGCAAGGCTTGCACAGCATACCAAGCCGGATTTTGCGTGTATTCCAGTGTGAGGGTTTTACTATCGAGCGTATTGCTATTTGGTTTTAAAAGCTTGTCAAAAGTGAAAGTTCTGGTTTGAGAAGGGCGCACCATCATCGGCATTGATTCCGTCACCAGCATGCGATTAGATAGTATAGGTAACGTGTTTTCTTCGCCATCGCTAAATTGTGCAGCATTTGCTGTAAGTCTATAGGTCAAAGCCACCAATCCTGAAGGGACAGCCAATTTGAATGATACGGCCTTGTTGCCTGAAGCGTTCACCTCTACATCCTGCAGTGCTTCGGCAGGATTGACGAGCAACGATACCGGCTGCATATTGATCCCGTTGAACAGTTGCAGGTTAACTTTGCATTTTAACGGCGCGACAGACAGGTTGGCCAACCTTGCGGAAATGGTCACCGTATCGCCCTCACGTAAAAAACGGGGCGTGTTGGCACCAATGCCCAATTGCTTTTGGGTCACCATCTCTTTTTCAATATAACCGGTTTTCAAATCCCGGGTATGGGCGAAAGCGCGAAACTTCCACCTAGTTAAGGCTTCAGGAATAGTAAAATCAATGAGGATCTCGCCCTTATCATCTGTACGCAGCTGCGGATAAAAGAACGCCGTTTCGTTAAAGTTCTTTCGTATAGCGATAGGCTGCCCAGCCGTGAGCTTCGCCCTGCCGCTATTGGTAGTGACGACGGCAACCCCATTTGCTGCTCGTGCACCATAGATTGCTGTTGCATCCGCACCCTTTAAAATCTCAATATTTACGATGTCTGAGGCGGCAATGTTACTTAGTCCTGTATTTGTAACTACGCCGTCGACAACAAAGAACATTCCATTGCCCGCATTGGTACTACCAGTGACATTACCCAGCCCTCCGATCATTATGCCGTTCATACCGGATTGGCCGTTCACTACCTGCGAGCCGGCAACCTTGCCTTGCAACAATTCCACAAGTGACCGCGTTGGCAAGGAATTCCAGTCCCGGAAGCTCACGCCTGAAACTGAGCGCATAACAGCCCTTTCCCCTTTAGCCCAATCGCCGACTACAACAGTTTCGCTCAATGACAGGTTGGTTTCTATGACTATGCTTACATGTCCGGCCCGGGTGATGGGTAATTTCTTGGAATTGTAACCAATGTAGCTGAATGATAATATGCCATTTACAGGCACCCTGATCCTGAACCCTCCTTTACTGTCTGTAACTGTGCTGATATTCTCACCCTCAATATTTACAGTCACGCCGGGCAGCATAAATCCTCTATCGTCGACGACGACGCCAGTTATATCAACGCCGTCCTTTACCAGGGCAGCATTCCTGTAATAAGTATGTTCTAATTCGGAATCACGCTCCACAGCGGCGGACCGCAATTCAAGGTTCCTCAGGTAATTATGATAAGCGTTGTTATAGCCACCAAAATAACCGTAACCAAACAGGTTCAGCGTTTCATAGTTATATCGCTGCAACTGGTAAATATAGTCGCGGTAAACTAGCGGCCGGCTGTTTTCCTGTTTTACGAAATTATAGTTGTTCCATCCAAAATAATTGTAGTAAGAGGAACGGGGCTGATCCAGTAAACTCCTCCAGCTGGCAGGAGCTGCAATATCATCCAACGATTCATCGTACATGCCGGCAACCATCTCGGCGCTTTGCTTTTCGTTACCGGGGGTAGATATCTGCAACTTCCATTGCTCTTTATCACCGGGCTGCAATTTATCCCGGAAGGTGAGCATTTTAATGTTTAGCAGCTTATTTGGCCCCACTATATTTACTTTTTGAAAGCTGGTGTAAACACGGTTTTGAAAGGCCATCATAAATTGCACATTCACATCATTATCGGTTAAATCGATGGGGACGGAAATTACTTTCTGACCTTTATCGATATGTAACCATTGCGAGCTCACTTTTAGCACGCCACGGTATTTCTCCATCAGAACGTGGACAGGTTCGTTGATACCAACCAGGAATTCGGCTTTACTGCCGGGTTTGACTTTGTTGCCGGTTGCGACAACCCAGCCGTCCATAGTGGATGGCACGGCGGTGTCACCAACCAGGTTAAAATAATAAATTACAGTGGCGGTGTCACCTTTTTGATTTTTCGCCTTCAATACCAATTTATACACTCCTGACCGTTGTTTATGCAGGCCTTGCAGGTAAAAGCAGAAAGAGCCGGTATCAGCCAATGTATAGGTGCTATCGCTTAATTTGTCCCGGTTTCGCCAGGTTGTGCAATCGTCATCACGGTCGAAAGCGTAGTATGGAAAATTGGCATGGTACGCGTTCCTGTCCATCAGGAACAGGTCGGGTTTTCGCCACCATACCCTGTTTTTAAATATATGCGGCGGGTTTTGCAGGGCATAAACCTGAACCTGGAGCTTCCCGCCTGACCGCTGTCCATTTAGGTTACTGAGGGTAGCGGATATGCCTGAAGTGTCCCCGGCAAGGATACTGGCGGGGACGTCCGAGTTGATGACAATATTGTTATTGCCAACTTTCACAGCTGTGTTGACAGATTGAGTTTCGCCCGTCCCATCGGTAATATCAGCGTTGAGCGCGTAGTTGTAAACAACGTTATAGCTATCGGACAGGTCTGCAAAAGCTTTGAATCTGATGGTGAAATGCCCTTGCTCATCAGTATAAACGGTATCCGATATGATCTCTCTGACACAAGAATTAGTGCGGTAATTGTAGCTGTAAACGGGGTAACGCGTAATATGATAAGCGACCCGCGCCCGCGATAAGCCATATCCTGAAAGTGCCATTGTGCTGCCCTTCAGCCTTACAGAGTCGTTTAGTTTGTAGCTTTCGGTTACCGCCGAAAATTCGGTCCTGAAAGTCGGGCGCTTATATTCTTCAACCCTTATATTTACTTCGCCGCTGGCTGTCCGGATCTTCACATTCCCATTTAGGATGTTTTGGGGAACCACAAATGAGTCGCTGAACGTGCCAAAATCGTTTGACTTTAAATTTAAGGTGCTCAGCGTTTTGTTGTTCGGATCCCGAAAATCAATATCCACAAGCTTATTTGCCTGGATGGCTGATCTTCCCTTGAGCAATTGCAATTCCAGCCCTTTGAAATAAATAATTTGTCCGGGTCTATAGATCTGCCTGTCCGTGAACAGAACGGTCTTATCTTCGGGCTTTTCATCATCGACAGATCCGACAATATAATTCTGTTCGGTAGTTAAGGTGTCATCCTTGAGCAGGAGTTCAAACGCGACGTTATTACCCTCGAGATTTATTCCGCTTATGCCGCCGGTTTTATCCGTCAGGCCATTCTCTGTGTGTGCTGATTTATCGGTGTTTGACCAGCCTTTCACTTTAACATGAACACCCTTCAAAGGCTCGCCGGTTTTTCTGTCCATCACCTTAATTTCCATGCGGCTATCAGGATTAATACGCGCTGTATAGGCCAGCCGACTTACCTGAAAATCCGCATAGTTGACAAGTGAGGTGTCTGCAGATTGACCATCTTCTATATACAAAATATAGGGCCCCGACGGTAGCCCACTGATGGCAAATTCCGTACGATGCATTCGTAAATCATACGGATCAGGTAATTGCAATTGCTGCCGTTGAACAGGCTTGCTCAATTTTACGAAGTTGTTTATCCAATCTTCCTGGCTGGGCTTAGTGTGATCATAGCTATTGCTGTAGCGCCTTATCATACCGCTCCAACTATTTTTGTAATCGGTATATTGTTGTTGCGATAAGCGATAAATACTATATCTGACTGCCTTTACGTTGCGGTAGTTGATGAGTGCCAGTATGGGTTTACCCGGGATATTCAAATCCTCCACAGCTGCAGATAGTTCCCGGCGTTGCACTTGTTTGATCAAGGTCGCTGCGTTGTGCGCGCCTAAACTTCCGGGGAAGCGGCTCGATGCTATTTGAAAATATTGCATAGCGGAAAGCAGGCTATCCTTTTGCTGGTAGTATCTGCCAAGAGCGACCCAGGCATCCGCACTGATGGGCTTGCCGCTGTAGGCGGCGGCAACTTGTCTCAACGAACCGGTGTACAACGAATCTTTTCGTGCAAATGAGGATTTGTTAAATAGAAATTCCAAACGTTTAATGTCAAGGTCGGCCAAAGCTTCATCGCCTTCTTTCCGGAGGTGGAAGAGCGAGGCCTGCTGCAGCAGTCTGACGCCGTTATAATAAGTCGAGGCGGTATCAGTTGTTTTTATAGTTAAGCCGCCGAAGGAGCGGCTATCGCCAAAAAAGCGCTTGTCATCTAAGGTAAATGCCTGGACCGACTTGGTTAATGCAGGTTCATCCGAAAGAAAAAATTCGAGGGCGCGGTACACCAAAAGGTCGTAAAGGGTTGGTCGAAGATATCGGGCATTTGGATCGCCTTCCAGTACGCCGTCTAAAACCTTAATGGACGTAGCCTGTTCGCGTTTTGTATCCTGCAGCGATTGCAGGTACAAGCGACTGGTTTCGTCAATAAGGGTCTGCAGGTCCCACTGTGTATAATCACTCAAAGGCTGCTCAAGTTTAGTACGCTGACCAAATTGCCATCGGTTTTGCTGGTAATATGTATAATACATACTGCCTAGTAAGGATTGCAGCACTGGTTTTACTGGATATACTGCATGGCTTATATCGCTACGGAGGCTGTCGATTATAGCCACTAGCGCATTCTCTTCAAGGTATGATTGCAGGTTCATCCGGTATAGTGTAGATTTTATTTGCTGGGGAGCATTATGGTTTTTACGGGCAAGTTGTTCCAGCAGGTCTACTTCGGCTAATGCCAATTTTGGTAGGCCTAATTGTACCAGCGAGTCGATCCGGTGATCGATCTGCTCATAATTCTGCGCGCAGGCGGAACTGCATATCAATAGCAGATTAGCGATTAAAAATGTTTTTTTTAGCTTATTTGCAAAGAAGTTTAGGTTTGATAACAGCTGCATAAAATATTCATTTAAAATAGGGATGCACCGGGATAGACTATTCCACAAGGTCCTCCGTAAATATCCTTGATTTGTTCATTAATAATTTGTTTACGAGGGAACAGCACATATTAAATTATAGAAGTTCACTTAGTTGAAGCATAAAGGAAATTAAGTGCTATTGATTTGAAGCGGAACTAATAATTTAAACAGCAATAAGCCCCAAATGGGTATGCATCGTGTTGTTTTCATAATATTAGATTAATCGGAGATCAGTCTCTTCACGACAGAGCCTGGTAGGTTTATAAGTGAAATCAAATAACCTACTATTTATTTATACTTATGAGGGGCTAAACCATATTTTTTGAGGGTATAATCAGGATTGTGTCGCGAATTTGGCGATTAAATTGGCGTAATCGAGCTATCAGCTATTTGCCCCTGAGGGTGTTAATCGCAATTTGTACTTTCAGATAAGCTCGAGCCCGCCTTGAAAATAGATTTCAAAGGATAAATGATATTTGCTAATCTCTCCTATTGCATTTCCCGGCGGTATTGTCCTTGAACTATCCACTATTAGTAATGCTTAATACCAGAATGGAGTATTTATTCCGATTGAGAAGCCGCCTATAAATTTGATTCTTCTATTGATTCCTAAATAAAGAAAGGAAGCGATATATCAATTCTCCCGAGTATGTTATTTGCCATTGGGCGTTAAACAGTTATACTAATATAATCCATCAGTGTCAGCTTTTTCATATTTACGGTGGATCTAAAAAAGGAGTTACGGACTAGAGAGCGCCGATACAAACGATATTATTAGCACTTTAGGATAAAGTCTAGCAAGTGTTCCGAAACGCCTCAAATAAACCCACCAAAGTTGCCGCTACTTTAGAGACAAGTGGTTCAGATATCCAAACTTCCATGATAGCTTTAGTGAAAGCTCCGCCAGATACAGGAACAAGTAATGCGTAAAGTATAAAAAGCACTATTTGACTGCACATCAGACACAATAAGGTTATCTATGTGAAATGAGAAGCTTTGATTTCTTGTGCTTAAAAAACAAATAACACAAATAACACAGTTGATACTATACCATAAATTATCCCCACAGGGATTAAAATTCTATTCGAAATCCTTCCTTTAAGTAATAAGAACAATAACGCACCTGCCGTTAAAAAAAGCGATAATTTTGCCTTTGCATTAGGTAAAATAAAAGCTTCTGTCACCAGCAATATTAGGAATAGAACTATTAGTAAATTAATAAAATCTTTTTTTTTATTCATTGTTCTTAAAGTAACCTTGGCACATGCGGGGAACGTTCCAGCAACCCAATTTGCGCATATACCCAAACCGTTAGGACAGTAATTTTGTAAACCCATGCAGTCGCGCTACGCTAAGCGAGGATGACAGCTAAAACCTTTGAGGTTGGGTCTGGATCCGTTCTTGCAACTATATCAACGAGGATTGCATATGATAAATAAAGATCAAGCCCTTACCTATTTTCTGTAGAAGTTATCAGCCGGAACATAGGCTGAAAGCTGAAACCGGGTACAGAGTTTTTCCTGGTAGTCTTTTTTGCATTGCATGCTCTTAACATACAAAACAAAGCACTAAATATCAAATACTTATATACAAAAAAAAACGATCCAATCAAACCATGTTCGATTGGATTATTTAAAAACTTCGACTCAGTTGCGCAACGGCCATTTAACGTTGGGGACTTTATTCACATCCGGGTCATTTAATATTGCCGTCCGCCTTGAACAAAGGAGTCGGCTTTGTTCGTTATTTAAGAAACATCCCGGATCAGTCTGCAAATCCAGACAATCGCATCGGTTAATTCCCCTAGGCACTGCCCTGATCCGTTCCCGATTATTACTACTGCTGTTTCCCTATCAGCTTCTGGTTATCTGCTGAATAAGCAGGGCTAAAAATATTCGCCTCTTCGTATTGACGGTTCTTTGAATCAAAGTATACGCCAAAATCCTGAGGGGCAGTGTCCGAAAGTTCGGTCAGATAAAGATTGGTACCTTTAAATGTACTCGCTCCTGATACAGACAGAAATTTGCCGTCTTTCACATTTTTGATCTTATAGTAACCATCCGGCTGAAGATTGAATTGCCAGTTCTGGCTTTCCGAATTGCTTTCCGCGCTCAGGCGGAGTGTGCCGAAGAGCGACTCCACAAATTTCCCGGTCTTGCTATCTTTGAGCTGATATACATCAGGCGTTTTGGTGGCGATGAAGGTCAGGTTCATATTGATGGCGTCATCATCATCCCCGATAATGAACCCATCTGCAGGTTTGGAAACCAGCCTGTTCGATTGCTTTTCAAGTAAGGCATATACATTTCCAGGCACAATCGCCTTTGCCCTTTTGTAACGGTACATATCGTCAAATACACTTAGATCCCAGCTGTCATACCATTTGACCGTCGGGTAACCGGATCGCATGCTGATCGGTAGCCATACATGCAGGGATCCACCTACGTCCTTAGGATTCCAGCGGTCACCTATGTAAACATAGGCTTTATCTTTTCCCTCTACCTTAAATACGTAAGCACTTTGCGACTGGTAGGATAGCTGTTTCTGCGGGTCTATCGCGAAATTAAAACCTTCGGTCCAGTCACCTAATATTCTGGTGGCATAGGCGCTTCTTCCTGGATTGGGATCCCAGCCTGTGGTGCCGGAGAATAATCCGAAATAACTGTCTCCCACCCTGAAAATACTGGGGGCTTCGTAACGCTGTCCTTTCAATATCTTCGTTTCGGTAGCAGTAGGCTCCAGATAATCATCACTCAGCAGGGCGACGTTGATATTGGTATTCATGTCAGTAGAACAGAACTGATACGCTTTTCCGTCAATATCCTGAAAGACTGTCTGATCCCTGGAATCATGATTGTTTGGGCGGTAAGTTTTATACAGCTTGTAAGGCCCCTCGATCTTATCACTGGTTGCAATACATACCCGGGCTGCGCCGTAATCTTTACCTGTTTCCCAATGGGACCACATCACCCATTTTTTGGTGTTTTTGTTATACAATACCTTCGGGCGCTCCAAGGTGCGCCCCTTGCCGATATCGTTATTATCGTCCTTTAACTCTCCGCTCGTTGTTAATGCCAGGCCGACCCGAACCCAGTTATAAAGGTCCCTGGATTTGTAACAGCTGACGCCGTTTGACAATTCTCCCTTCCTGTCCTCGCCAAACCAGTAATAAAAGCCATTATCAAAAAGCACACATCCGCCATGCGCATTAATCGGAACGCCGCTTTTGTCGTTCCATACAACTCCCGGAGCAATTTTCCCTTGGGAAAATGCGAACAGGGATGAGAGCAAAAAGCATAGTAATAAGTAATATTTCATGTGTTATGCGTATGTTTTTTTGAGAAGGATGCCGGCTTCAACGGCATCCTTTTGCTTGTTAGTACTCCGGATTCGTTATTTATAAATACCGGCCGGGTTCGGTTATTTAATTCCTGTTGAGATTGCTATTTTCGGTTCCTCCAGCGGGGCATAAGCTCCTGTCAGATCATAAGTAAAATACTTGATATTGGAAGACTTGTTGGTAAAACCGATCTTCGGTGCAAATATTCTGGACTTTCCGGTCAGCTTTACATTATCCGCCTCAAGCGGCGTGATATTAGCCCCCCATTTATCGCGTTCCAGATAGAAAACTATGCGGATCTGTTTACATTCTGCCGATGTAGTATAATCCAAAGAATATGTCTCCCATTTATCACTGCTGATTTCCACCGATTTCCCAAGGGCTCCATCCTGAAGCTCTTCAATTTTGAGCTTCCCCAGCAGAGTGCCTTCTTTTTTGACTCCACCTCTTACCAGCGCCGAAAGCGTATAGGTTTCATTTGGAGCGACATTAACGACCTGGCTGATTTCAGCTGCGCCCCAGCCATCTGACCATTTATAACGTTCCATGCTCAGGATATGATTATCGGCATCCTGCTGGTTTGTAATTTCCTGCTTCCTGATACTTTGATCTGAATTATAAATGTCGCCAATCGCAATGTCCCATCCCTCTATCGCTTTTACCATCTTTCCGTCGCGGGTGTCATAGTCACCCTCAAATCCCGGATTTTTCAGTAAGTTCTCTACCGGATCTCCTGTTTCGGTTGTAAAATCGGGTTGCGGGCCATAGTCAACTGCGCGCACGGTATCGATCGGCAAGCCGTCACGGTAAACAAATATCCTGTTATCCGGCGTTACGGCATAGCGGTAGGTATGTGAGCGTTTATCATCATTATAGAATTTCCCCAGGCCGCCTTCTCCAGATGTAGCAGGGTTCACAAATGCCTTATCATTGGCAGCACTATAGAGCCCGGTACCTGATGAATTAACAAAGGCTTTAAAACCGACACCTTTATCATTAACCACATAAGGGAAAAACTCTTTCCTTGCATCATCGGTATTTACCTTAAATTCCACAGTATAACCTTTACTGGTCGGTTTAAATCCGTCATTTGCCGCTTTGTTGAATTTTTCTGCGTCACCGCCTGCATAAACCGGCGATTTAGAAATATCTTTTGGGGTAAGCGGCGTTCCAAAACCTTTCAGGTTCACATAGGACCGGAAATCCCCGCTGCGCAATACCACTTTTCCAAGGGTTTGTTTTTTTGAACTGTTGAGGGTTACAGTCACGAGCACGTTTTTTGCATTTGCCGGGATCGTGGCAGGGCTAACCGAAAACCCGCCGCTTACCGAAACCTTAATAGGCAGGTCCGTCTGCAGGTCCTGGCCGTTAACGATAAAAGTTCCGGTTTTATCGGTCCCGTTAATAACCAGTGAGGTTCGGCCGCGCTCTTCAGTATTATCTGCACCTTTTCTTTCTTCCTTTCTTTCTTCTTTTTTGTTAACTGGTGCAGTTCCGTCCTTGGCAGGCTCCTTTGTCTGCTGCATCACCATTTCCAGGCTAGCTGCACGGGCGGTAATGCCCCCTCCGGATGCAAGTGTAAATGCCAAAAATGCCAGAACGTGCGTTTTTAAGAATCTCTTTCTCATGTTGAATTTTAATAATTTATAATAATTAATTAGTTTTTAATTTTTTCGCTGGTCCGGTTGGCACATCGGCTGTTTCCAATACCATCCAGCCAACTGTTTCTTTAGATAAAGCTTTAGAGCCCCTGGACATTTCCTTTTCCTTGAAAACATCCGTAAAGTTTGTGCCCCTGTTTTTTATTCTTAGTGCTGAGGTAACGCCGTCACTTTCTGTCTGCATCGCGCCAAAAAAAGCAGGCCTCCTATAGGAATCGGTAAATTCGATTTTCGCAGAGCCGAAAAAGTCGCCGACCGAAAGTTCCTCTGTTCGTCCTACCTGTATCTTTTTACCATTGATCAGGCCTTTTCCTGCAGTTACTGCAAGATAAACAACATCTTCCTTTACACCAGGAGGAACAACCGCGCCTTCATATTGCAATTGCAGCTCAAAACCGTTTGCAGTTACATTTCTGATCCTGACAGCAGTAGCCGAATCGCAGTGATTGGTGACCTGGGTGGCAAAAACCACCGGTATCTCCCTGAAGGGAACATTGAATTGTATCTTGACCCAATCATGGCCGATCGCGGCGGCTTTACCGGTAAGTGCTGTTAGCCCTTTCAGATTGTAACTTCCGACAGCGGGGAAGCCGATATAAGCAATCGTATCCTTACTGATAAAGACCGGATTTTTTAGGTATTCCCAGGGATCGAACCGGAATTCAAACGATGTTTTATCCAAATGCTGTATTCTTGCAGTCTGGGGTGCCTTATTCCGGTTGGTCGGTGTACCGGTGATAACTATCGGATCTGTATCGTAAGCATTGGCAAAGGCGAACAGTGACCAGTCTGTAGGTGCAATCAGATTTCCTGCTGTGATCAGGTTCTTTTGGTTCTTCAGGTAGCTGTAAGATATGGTGTTGGACAACAATTCAGCTTTGCCACCAGGAACGACAGCCCGAACCCTGTAATAAACAGCGCCTGAAGGGATTTTGTTGACATCCATTAACGGTTCGGCGTAAGCCTGCTGCGTCGGACGCTCAACAGCACCGACCTCTTTAAATACCTTATTGTCCGTAGACCGCTCTATCGCAAACCGGTTGACCATTTCCGAACTGCTCTTCATGGCCCATTCCAGCCGGATCTCATTGCGCTTTGATAACGTGTATCTGAGCAACGGAATTTCGCTTAAGTTCCATTGGGGAACAACTTCATTCTTCAGGTTAAAGGCAAAACCCGGTGCATTATCCCTGTAAAAACTTCCTGCAGGAGTGAGTTCCTGTGCTAGCAGTTTGTCTTTTACACTTTTTCCATCCACCGTCTTAAAACTGATGCTGTCCAGGACCATTGCCCTTTTATCCTCAACCCAATTATATATGGAATAACGTTCGACAAACGAAGCGGTATCCAGCACCTGGATAATTTTCCTCAGGTCACGCAGCTGCTTAGCCTGCTGCTCTGCCTTTCCTGAAGGCCATGCTTCTTTTGTCCAGTTAGCACCGTTATTCCATTCGGTAAGCCATAACGGACGCCCCGTCTTAACATGTATTTCCTTTAATTTTTGATACCAGTCCTCGGCTGAAGGCATTTGTTCTGCACCCCAATAAGCATGGACCGCAACATAGTCAACCCGGTAATTTCTTTTATCGCATTCGTCGATGAACTTGTAAAGCCAGTCATCCAGCCTGCTGTTGTCAGATACGGAGGGACTGCCCAGGCGCAAGCCGCTTTTCATCAAACGGGGCCACTCCTCCAGTGCATTATCAACCGACATCTTCGATTGATCCGGCCGGTTGGGTTCATTATAGCCCAGCAGATGCGTAACGTCTTTTCGGGAATTGATAGCAGCCATTGACCCGCCATACCCCCATTTCATCGGTACAAACTCGGAATCGAAACTTACCGGATCGGAGGTTCCCCAGGAATAAAACCAGGTAGACTGGGTCAGCCTTACCTCATTGTCTTGCTCGTTTACACCATTCGAGGCCACCACGCTTCCCCGGCCGCCGCACCATCCCTTTTTTGATGGCCACTGCCAGCGAAATACCCGGACGAACGATACTTTCTGATCCAATTCAGCGGGCAGTGCCGATAGGGTGATATCTGCAGTGTCGGCTACAAATATGCGACTGTACCCCATCCCGTCAGCCTCGTTTGCAAAGGTAGCCATGTAGCCCCTTTTGAGTTTAAACGACCGGATGCTATTGTCCTGTGACAGTGGAAGTATCAAATGAGCCGGTATATCTGCTGTTAGCTTATTGGTATAGTAATTTGATACGGAATATTTTACGCCCGGTCCGCCGAAATTCTTTTCTGCAAAGGCCTCTAGCGGCTGATAGCTGTCTGGCTGGGCGATAACCACGGCTCCCTGCTTGTAAATAGCAATCCGACCGTTTCCGCCAGCACCTGCCTGAAGCGGTTTTCCGTTGATCAGGATTGACCCGGCATATTTCTCTAAAACCGCGGAAGGCCTCATGTTGTCAAAAAACAGCCAGGCTTCCTCTGACGTTAAATTTACGGTGCTGTTCTTTAGCGGCGCCGCACCATCGGTTAAATGCAGGTCAATGGATTTATTCAGTACCAGCGATTCGTTGGTCAAAGCCAACCTGGTCTCTGTATTTTTGGCAAAAACCCTGGTTACAAACAGGAGTAAGAAAACCGGTAATAACTTAAATAGCAAATGTAGTTTCAATTATTGTCTTGTTTAATTTGTTTCACAGCCGCATCAGATGAAGCTGTCATTTTACAGGTATATTAATGATCTTTATTTATAAGCCAATCTCTTCAATTGGTTAATGATGAAGCAAACTACGGGAATATCAGGTGAATTGAAGGGAGTCAAATTAGGTTTTATTAAGGTAGAAATTCGTAAATCGCCGCCTTATCCAGCAACGCGGTAAAAAGCGTGATCACAAGCAATTCCGATTTTCCTGAAATGGCGTTTTGCCAGTTACCGCAACTACCTGAATTATCAAAATAAACCCGCTCCGGCACGTCTTTCCCGTCTGGTAACCCCAATAGTCGTAACAGGCCCAAGGCCGGCGCATCCCATGACCGAAGCGCCCAAACAAATTTGTAATCCGGATTACCTCGATGGCCGTTGGGGTAGTGCCGTCACCTTTCCATCCAATAGTTGATCAGGACAAACTGATAAGCTGGCAGTTCCCTCGCCGAAAACTTCCGCCATATCGCTATTGCCGTTATTTCGCAAACCACCTGCACCTTATTACCGATCACCAGGATAAGCTCGTTCCTCATTGATGCGGCAGACCATACACTCGAAAATGAAACAGGCCAGCATTGTTAACCGTTTATATCATATTCAGCAACTTTACCTAAATCCATCTCCGCCACCAAAGCATACCAGACGCAGTAAGACGTGAATGCCTGACCTGGCCGCATGCATTTGCCGTACCGGCTGCCTGAAGGTCGAATCCTTTTTCGATATTACCAGTTTTCGTATTGGTTACAAAGATTTTTGCCGGATTACCTTTTGAATGAACCACACGTAGCTGATTCCAATGGGCGACACGGTATGAATCTCAAGCCGGCAGGGTCATCATAGTTCCAGGTCATGCTTTAAAAAAATCGTAGTGTGCCAGCCCAGTTTCTGGCAATTGCAAGGTGAGCTGCGATCTGCTCCTGGATTTGTCGCGCAAGGCTTTGTCCCTGTAATACCAACAAAAGGCGCAATTTGATAGTAGTTTTCCCAAGGTATATAAAATTTAGCGGCTGGGGCTGCTTAAGTCGACGTTGCCTAATCAGATAAAGAACTTAGGTATTGATTTCCTATTGCAGCCGGATCAATATCTTCCCCCCGGGCTCTTGATGCCATAATTCCGCGGTTCAACTCCAGCATATTTCTACTCAGGAAATGATAATCACTTTCTGAGATGTTAATCTCCTTTCCAGACGTCAGATCAGTCACATAGATGCTGTCCCTGATGGTTACATGCTTAAAAAAACGCCAAACGACGGCTTTTACTTTTATCTTCTCGGTATCTGGTGCTGTTGATAAATGGTAGATCAGGTTGGTATCGATATCAAGATATTTATCACTTAACATCAGGCATCTGGCAGTTCTTGATATGTCTGAACCCGCCGCCCGTACAGATTGATCATGCGGCAATGTTTCGCTTTTTCTTTGAAAAAAGATGATAATTAATATGAGCAGCGCTATAAAACCTGTAAATAGATTTTTCATGATTACAACGGGCTGATAGAGTAATTTAGATCAATGGCGATAAATGGTTCTCAGTTGGCAACTGTGAAAAGTCATTCAAATTAACTACTATTCTCAAATATAAGTCAGGGCCAATTTGGTATATTAAAGGGGTATAATCAGGAATAATTCATTCTGCGGTCCGAACATTGGTCGAAATAAAGTTAACAAAATCTTAAAAGTAACCTGAACACAAGTAGATTACCAACACTTTCACAATTCAGTGCAAAGGCAATAAATTCATCAGTCAAACATTGCCAGGATTATCACTTAATCTTTTGCTTAAATTTAGAGCGACCTACGATCAACCACACTATGAAACAAGGACTATTAATCGAAATGGACGGCGTTATTTATAGCGGCGAAGAACTGATTTACGGAGCCGATAAATTCATCAGGCATTTACTGGACAATGCTATCCCATTCGCCTTTATGACCAACAACAGCCAGCGCACCAGCCTGGAAGTGGTCCGCAAGTTAAAACGCCTTGGGATAACTGTCGAAACCAAACACGTCTTCACCAGCGCTATGGCGACAGGCAAGTTTTTAGGCGATCAGAGCCCCGGCGGAACAGCTTATGTGTTAGGCGAGGGGGGGCTATTAACCAGCCTGCATGAAAATGGGATAATACTAGTTGATTCTGATCCTGAATATGTGGTATTGGGTGAGGGCAGGAATTTTACCCTGGAAATGGTACAAAAAGCGGTTGACATGAAACTTGCCGGTGCTAAATTCATCACGACCAACAGGGATCCTTCACCAAAAAAGCCGGGCTGGAACAATTTGGGAATAGCTGCGACCACCGCGATGATCGAAGAAGCTACGGGGAGAAAAGCCTTTGTAACCGGCAAGCCAAGCCCGGTGATGATGCGGTCTGCCCGTAAATTTTTGGGGTTGGAAACCGCTGATACAACCGTTGTTGATGATACCATGGAAACAGACATACAAGGGGGCGTACAAATAGGCTATAAAACGATACTGGTATTATCCGGCATCGCAAATAAGGATCACCTAACCCATTTTGCATTTAAGCCGGATGTGGTTACCGGCTCAGTCGACAAGATCACTTTTCCGCTCAAGTGGTGGTAATCAACCCAGGCAATTTTTTACTTCCCGAATCGATTAACCGGCATCACCGAACGCAAGAGTAAAATCGGGACAGCAAAGTTATCGGTTGAGCTCTGATATTCCGGTAAGGCTGGTTCACTACCACAGATCTCTGGCCCGGTATAATCACGTATAAAGGAGCATGAAAATGTCTCCCGAAAAGCAATATTGAATTACCTGCCCGCTTGCAGCCCGAGCCGAGGGCAGATTGCCCTTAATGAATTCTTCCGGCCATTAATACTCACCGAGTAATTTCCGAGCCCCATTAAACAAATTCCAACACCCGGCCATCCGTATTAAAAAAAGACAATGATGTATGTGCCACGTGCCGAAGAGGCTTCGCAGCCAAAGAAATAATATCAGATGTAATATTGAATTCATATTCCTCTCCGAATTGATCCCGAAACGATTTATAAGGTTCAACCTTTTTTAAATTAAGCTTTGATTAAGGATTTTAACCTTTCTTATATGATTATACATAATAGCCCCCTTAATTTTACTGTTTCACCCCCTGATTGTAACTATTATTTTAACTTATTTAGCCTCCCCAATTATATTTATATATCGATTACAGTTAATGCCTTACCTGTTTTAGAAAACCAATTTTACAATTATGGACAATTTCATTTCAAAAGCGAAGAATAAGCTTTTTATTCTATTGTTAGTATTAAGTTCCATGACGAGTTTAGCAGCTCATGCCCAGGAGACAATAAATGTCACCGGAAAGATCACGGGAAAAGATGACGGTATCCCCTTACCTGGTGTCGTCGTAAAAATCAAGGGTTCGGGCGCCGGTACAGCTTCCGATGCTCATGGAAATTATAGTTTAAAGGGCGTCAGTCCAAATGCAACACTGGAATGCTCCTACCTCGGCTTTGTAACCACGGATGAACCCGTTAATAGACGAACCGTCATTGACTTTCACCTGGCGACAGACTCCAGGTCTTTAAATGAAGTTGTGGTGATAGGTTATGGTACTGTAAAAAGAAAAGACTTAACCGGCGCTGTAGCAACTATCAAAGGGTCTGACATCAAAACACAGGGCGTTAGTGACCTTACAAGGTCCTTACAAGGGAAACTTCCCGGTGTAAGCATCGAATCGGCAGGTGGCGACCCTGGTGCAGGAACAAGGATTTTAATAAGAGGTGTCGGTACACTGGGAAATGCAAATCCTTTGTATATCGTCGATGGTGTACAGGTTGCCAATATAAACAACCTTTCTGCTACAGATATTGATTCCTTCGACGTCCTGAAAGATGCATCTGCTGCTGCTATTTATGGCTCCAGGGCTGCGAATGGGGTTGTTATCGTCACCACCAAGTCAGGAAAGTCAGGAAAGCCGGTAATCCAGTTCAACGCAAACGTGGGAGCGCAGAAAATTGAGCATCAGGTAGATGTTTTAAATGCGGAGCAATGGGCGAATGTCAGCAATGCCGCACATGTTGCGGCTGGACTGCCCAGTCTTGACATAGCAAAGAATCCCTCTTCACTGGGTGCCGGTACAGATTGGCAGAACGCTATTTATCGTACTGCACCCGTCCAGCAATATGAAATGTTAATCGGCGGCGGCAATGAATCAACCAAATATAGCGTATCAGGCAGCTACATGGACCAACAGGGTATTGTAAAGAAAACAGACTATAACCGTTACAACCTACGTATAAAGTCAGAAACGACCAAGGGTATTTTAAAAGTTGGGGAAACGGTACTTTTATCACAGGAATCCCGTGATCTGATGCCCGGGGGCTGGGGCGGCCAGGGTGGAAATCCGGTAGGAGCGGCAGCTGTAATGATACCCGCGTTCAGCATCTATGATCCTACTGCTGTCGGTGGATACGGTGGGGCGTACGGGCCGGTAGTGAACGTTGCAAATCCTGTTGCCCAATTAAACCTGGAAGACATCAATCGCAAACAAACAAGTATTCTTACTGATGTCTATGGCGAACTTACCTTGTTGCCGGGCCTGACTTACAAGCTCAATATAGGGTATACCGATAACCGCAGTAATTACCAGGACTATGCCATGCGATATACGGTGGGCACTTTATTCACCCACCCCACAAATGATCTTAGCCAAAGCAGGGACCAGACTAATTTACTGCTCCTGGAGAACACATTGAATTATAACCGGCAATTTGGTAAAAGCTCGTTACAGGCGCTGGCGGGTTATACCTATCAAAAAAATACTTATACGTATTTACAAGCCGCAAGAACTGATTTACCTGACGGGATAATCAATCTTGATGCCGGAGCCGGGACCTCATCAAATAGCGGCAACAGTACAGACAGCAGGCTGGTATCCGTGCTCGCCCGGGCTATTTATTCCTATGATAACCGTTACGTCCTTACCGCGAGTTTCCGCCGTGATGGATCATCGAGGTTTGGATCAAACAACCGTTACGGCAATTTTCCTTCCATTGCCCTGGGTTGGAATTTATCAAATGAAAGTTACCTTAGATCATTGTTTTCGAAATCCTTCAATAGCTTAAAGCTTCGTGCAAGCTATGGCATACTTGGCAACCAGGAGATTGGCGATTATCAATACAGCGCCGCTGTGGCTTCTAATATCAATTATGTCACGGGTACAGATCAGCATAAATGGTTTGGCGCTATCCAGACGGCTTTCGCCTCACCGAATATCAAGTGGGAAAACACGAAAACGGCTAACGTTGGACTTGATGCCGGATTCTTTGATAACAGGTTAACGATAACAGCTGATTATTTCATCAAAACGACCAGCGATGTCCTGTTAAATGTCCCTATTCCCGGCTCAGCAGGCGCGGTTTCGAATCCGGTCGTCAATGCAGGAACTTTACGTAATCAGGGTATTGAAGTCGGTGCTAATTTTTCTAACCGCATCGGAAAGTTCAATTACAATATTTTTGGAACAATAAGTTCGATCCGAAATAAGGTCATCGCACTCGGAACAGGTTCCCAGCAAATATTTGGGGGGAATCCCACGCTGCACGGCGCTTCCACCACAGTGACACAGGCAGGTCATCCGATCAGCGACTTTTACTTGGTTAAAGCCATCGGCATATTTAACTCGCAGGACGAAGTTAACAATTACAGCAAAAACGGAAAACTCATACAACCCAATGCCGCGCCTGGCGATATCAAATTCCTGGATGCCAATGGCGACGGCCAGATTAATGACCAGGACAAAGTCGACCTGGGAAGCCCGTTTCCAAAACTCGAATATGGTCTGGGTTTAAATGCCTCTTATGGCGACTTTGACATTAACCTGTTCTTCCAGGGGGTATATGGTAACAAAATTTATAATGGCTTACGTCAGGATCTTGAAAGTATGAGTTTAGAGTTTAATTACTCCGCTGCGACACTAAACGCGTGGACGCCAGCAAATCACTCGACTATCCCCCGTGCAGTAATTAACGACCCCAATTTTAATGACAGAACATCCTCCCGCTTTTTAGAAAGCGGCTCGTATCTGAGGATGAAAACATTACAGGTTGGCTATAAATTTTCATCACCCTTTATGAAAAGAATAAACGTTAGTTCATTAAGAGCTTATTTCAGTGCTGATAATATATTTACCCACACGAATTATACAGGTTTGAATCCAGATATCGGACGAACCGGCAGTATTTTAGACCGTGGTGTAGATTATGGATTCTCCGCCTATCCTTTAGCAAGAACTTTTTCACTTGGCCTTCAATTAACGTTATAAAACACAATTCCGGCATTTTATTGATATAAATCATGAAAAAACTATATATAATGCTAAGTGCAGCAATGCTGATAGTTAGCTGCAAGAAAAGCACATTGGAACTAGAAAATCCAAACCAGATCACATCTGCTACTTACTGGAAAACAGAGAATGACGTCATCAGTTCCCTGGCCGCCACTTATGGTCTTTTACGCGATGTAAACGGCGGTTTTTACGGGGTAAGAGGTGTTGAGCAGGCCAACGGAAGAGGTGATGATTTTGTTATACGGAACGACGTTCAGGATTTGTATCAGTTATCAACGTTTACAAATACAACTGACAACGCAACAGCAAGCACCTTGTGGAACATTTCCTATCAGGCTATCATGAGGGCTAATCAGATATTACAGAATATCAGCAAAGTTCCGATTAGCGCCGACCTGCAAAAACGATATATTGCGGAAGCAAAATTTCTCCGAGGAATCAATTACTTCATTCTGGTGATCAATTTCGGGGATGTGCCTATACGCCTCTCCGTTCCGCAAACTACCAATGATTATTTTACCGCAAAATCACCGGAGGCTGATGTATGGAAACAGGTTAAACAAGACTTTACAGATGCTGCAGCTGACCTCCCCGTTTCATATGATGCCCAATGGGTGGGACGCGCTACGGAAGGCGCAGCTCTGGCATATCTTGGAAAGGCCGATCTGTATACCAAAGACTGGAGTGCTGCCGAAACGACGTTAAAACAATTGACCGCAACGCCGTTTTCTTATCAGTTAATGCCGAACTTCGGTGACAACTTCATCGCAACAAAAGAAAACAACCAGGAATCTGTATTTGAGATACAATTAGGTGATGTCGGAGGAACAAACCCATGGTCCGGCGAGAATGCCGGTCAGGCACTGGGGGTTACGACCGCTCAGGAATTTGCGCCTTCAGAAGTGGGAGGATGGTTTGAAATCAGTCCGGATGACAAATTGTTTAATGAATTTCAGAAAGAAAGAACGATGGGGAATGACTTTGACCCCAGAATGTATGCCACGTTGGTTTGGAATTATCCGGGCGCTACTTTCTATAATAAACCCTTTAGTAGTTATGCTTTGGTATTTGGCTATAAATCTTTACTAAAGAAATACCAGAACTACAATCAGACCAATGAAATCGCGGGCTCAAGCGGCGCGTCCGACTACACATCCAGCAATAATGAACGGGCATTGCGCTATTCAGATGTATTGCTCATGATTGCTGAAGCGATAACCATGCAAGGCAATGTTTCGGCGGCGTACCCCTTTGTTCAGCAGATACGCACCCGGGCGCAGCTGCCCCCTTTGCAGCAGGGCCTGACACCAGATCAAATGATGGCCGAAATACGTCACCAGCGAATGATTGAATTCGCAAGGGAAAATCAGCGGTTTTATGACTTAAAACGCTGGGGCCTGCTTCAACAGGAAATTACTAACAGCGATAAAGTAGGCAAACAATTTTTTGTTCCCGGCAAACACGATCATTATCCCATTCCGCAAAGTGAGCTGAACAGCAATCCTAAAATTACGCAGAACGCTGGCTGGTAAGGTTTGGTTCTATAATTAACAATGACAAAAGCTTCCTGCATCAGGGAGCTTTTGTCATTTATGGCATTCATTCCTGGAACTGAAATTCATTTATCTATCGGCTCTCGGGTTTCGGGATCGCCCCTTTTACTTCCGTGGACGCTTTTTTCTTACATTTCCCGGCCGATCAATAGGAGGTAATGGGTGCTCCCGGGGATTGGCGAAAGCAGGCAATCTTTCCGGCCGGTTGCCGGTATTATCCGTTGCAAATCTTACCGTGATCTCGCGGTCATCAATCATTCCGCCATTCATGGCGGCAATCAGTCACCCTGCGCTTTCTTGATCATTCATGTGCAGAAAACCATAGCCTTTGCCTGTTTCTTAATCAGTGATGATCTTAACCATGTCTATCATGCCATAAGTACTGCAGAGCTCCAGCAACTCAGCTTCATCCATAGCCCTTGGATACCTACGATAAATAATTTAATCATTGTAAAATGCTTTATTGATCAGCCATTGTGTAATCTCCAACAGAACATCGATCCAATCCCATAAACAGCCCATTTTCGGTCATCGAAAGTCTGTTTGCACTTTACCCCTCAGCATTGTTTGATAAAGCTCATAGCCATACTAACGACCCAGCCAGCCACCGTCAACGGCTAATATAGTGCCATTAACATAATCAGCGGCGGCGGAAGACAGGAACACTGCAGGGCCCTTAAAATCATCTGGATCCCCCCAACGTCCCGCAGGAATAAGTTCCAACAGGCTGTTATTTTTTTCAGCTTCGTTTAGCGAGGCCTTGGTTCGATCTCCCAGGATGTAGCCCGGGAAAATACCGTTCACATTGATACCCTGGCCGGACCACTCATGCGCAAGGTCCCTGATCATGTTGACCAAGGCACCCCTGCTGGCAGCCTGTCCTGGACCATTCAGGTTTCCCCTGAAACCAGCTGAAGGGCTGGTAAAAATGATCTTGCCGGAACCATGTTCGGCCATTCGTTTACCAAGCTCCCTCGCCAGGATAAAGGGCGTATCCAAATTGAACTTCATTACACGGTCCCAATATTCGTCAGGATGCCGGGCTAAAGGTTTCTTGTTGATCATTCCGGAATGATTGATAAGGATATCGATCCTGCATTTTTTTCGCACCGTCAGGTCCATAATAAAACGGTAAAGCTTATTACGGTCATGAAGATCAACCTGGTGAGCTTTAAAATTGCGGCCCAGAGCTTGTACCGCTTGTCCGATCTGCCCCCCTAACGGTTCCACTGACGCGGATACCACCATAATATCGGCACCCGCCTCCGCCAGACCCAATGCTATGCAGTAACCAATTCCCTTGTCGCCGTCGGTAACAAGAGCTGTCTTACCCTTTAAGTCAAAGAGCTTTGTTACGTTAATCATCATCTTTCTCTAATTATTTATACAATAGTTTGTTAGCTTCTCCAGTCCATTAAATAACATCAGTCCTGATGGTGCTTTTTCATTTCCTGATGGTCACTACATTCCAGTTAGCATGCTGATAAATGATCTGATCGGATTTCAGGTTATGCGCTTTAAGTAAGTCGGATAACAGCAACAAATGATCGTCCCTGACATACACTTCATCTTTGTCGTTAATATATCCCTTTATTTTTCCAAGAGAATCCAATAAAAGAAGCGTATGGATGTTTAATCGCTGATGCAGTTCCATGTGGGCGGCATTTAAAGTTGGAGAAATGAAATAATCTGTTTTCCGCGCAAGCGGGATGGACAACCTGTTGACCGGCTTACCCGTAGCATTAACCGGATCGGTCCCTGACCATTGATGAGTAAACCATAGAACGGTAATGAGCAGTTGGCCACAGGTATAGGTGACCAACTGCAACGTTACTTTTATTTGAAGTTAGTCACATGCAATGCACGGCTTGAAACCGCCTCAGGCAATATCGTTACCTTATCCGGGCGATTGCCGAACTGGTCATAGAAGACAATCGCATTTTCGCCTTCTTTTAACCAACATTCCGGAATATACAGACTGTTGATCGGAATACCTTCGGGGTAACCACCCAGGTTATGCCCGTTAACAAAGACGAAGCCGCGGCTCAGTCCCTGGTAAGTTACCCGCCAGATCGGATAGCTGCTGGCTTTTTTTCTGTTAATAGTAAACGTACTCCTATAGAAATAAGGACGGTCAAAAGGTGCTGATGCGTCGAGGGTCTTCCAGCCTGAGGTTGACTCAAAATTGCCCGGGCCACCTTTCATGCGCCACCCCTTCAGGAAAAGATCGTCCGTGTAAATAATCTCCACCGGCTTATCGATTCCCCCGGGACCGCTTTTGTTCTCCAGGAAAACGGTAATCGTAACAGCGCCGTCGGCATCAAGAGATCCGTCATAAGGCACCGTAAAAGGCTTGTCACCCTGATCCTGAACAGCCGCCTTTTTACCATTCACATATACGGTTGCCTGATCATCAATGCTCCGAAAAATAAAGCAAACCGGTTTGCGGCCTCCGCTGACATTGATCTTTGCCTGGAACCAGGCAGAACCAGACAATCCTTTGAATGCATCCTCTCCTGTTTTGTAGGGAATGGCTGCTGCAAAAGAAGCAGGGATTGGCGGAACCTTTCCGTCCTGTCCAGTACCCGGTTTGATCATCCTCCAGCCTGTGACAAAATAGGGAGCATCGCCTTTATGGAGGATCACATCTCCTGTTATTCCCTTTTTTTCCACGTCTTTTAAAAGCCCTATATAACGGTAAAGCTTCCCTCTGCCGTCATGCGCCGCATAGATCGCAAGCTGATGTGTCCCCGCTGTCAGGTTGAAAGGAATCTCGTTCATGCCGCCCGAAGCCACCCTTTTATTATCCATAAAATAAATGAACTGGCCGCCACCGCTATTGATGTTCAATTTATAAATACCCGGCGTTTTGATATCGACCGTCGTTCGGTACCAGGCATTTGCGGAAACGTCGCCATCCGCGCCCATCTCCATTGCTTCCCCACTCTTCATCCACTTACTGTCATCAAAATCAACGGTTGCGGGGATTGATGCGCTCTTATATTCCCATCCGGCTAATTTCACAAAAGGTTTGTCTAACGTATCTGTACGATAATCCGCTTTCGCAGCAACTTTGCTGAAGCCATCACCATAAATCCAGCTTGGGTAAACCTGGCTCTCCTTCCAGAAATGTTCGGTCCCGATTTTGATACCGCCTTTGGCCTGCACACTCAGTTCAGATACATACTCGGGTCCCGTCACTACATAATTTTTTCCTTTATCATCCAGAAACCAGGTGCGGTCAGCGAGGGCGGTGTTAACCGCCAGTACCCTGATGGTATTCAGGCCGGTTTTGAAACCGTAGGTCTGCGGCTGATTCGCATCAAAAGAAATATTTAAAATGGCCTGCTTGCCGGTGATTTTGAGCGGTTTCAGACCGGGTACAGCGGAGGGTTTACCCTGCAATGAAAATTGCAATCCTGCCTGTGACCCCCCAGGTCCATATACCACCAGCGTAGTAGTGGCCCCCTGGCGGCTGATACCGAGAATCCGCGTTACCGCCCAATCCAGGGTTACGCCCGGATTTAATTTAAAATGGTGAACGATGGGCAGAATCTCCCCGGGCCTAAGCGTCAGGCTGACATCGCCCAGTGGTGCCGGCAAATGAACCGATGCTTTGGCATCTCCTTCTTTCTCATGGTCCAGGAAAATAATATCACCGCTTTCGCTGTGACGGGTGTTGACCCGCAAACCGGTATCAGTTACCAGATTCCTGTACAACGGAGAATCCTTACTATTCTCCAATATGTCCTGAAAGCTTGTCGCAAACAGCGCATTTCGCTTAAACTGATAATACATCGGCCGCAGATCGCCGGTTTGTCCCACAGCTGCCCCATAATCATAAGACGTTGCGCCACCATCATTAAAATAAGCAAAGTTTGTTCCGCCATGCGCCATGTAATAGTTGTAACCATTACCGCCATGGGCAATGATCTTCCAGGTACGCCGGCCAAAAAGATCGGCATCTTTCTGGCTCGATCCGTAATAGCTATACCAGATGCTCCAGAATTCAGTTGTCATCCATGGGCTGGGACGTCCCGGATCATCCAGGGATGGCGCGTCGCCGGCCGGGTCACCTCCGTGATGCATGCCACTGAAAAAATAGGGTACCTGTAAGCCCAGCGAAAGCGCTTTATTTTTCAGATGAAGGAAATAAGCATTCGTGGATTTATTTTCCCATCCCTCCGGATGCTCATTTTCCAGCTGTACCAAAACTACGGAGCCGCCTCTATTGATCTGGTTACTGCTCACGATAGGCATCAGCTTGTCGAAGAAGCGATCTACATATTTTTCAAACTGGGAATTATCCGCCCGTACAACCACATTGTCTTTAAACCGCAGCCATATCGGGTAGCCCCCACTGTTCCACTCCGCGCAATAATAAGGTCCGACACGCACGATAGCATACATACCCAGCTTTTTGACCAGCTTTAAAAAGCCATCCAGATCCTGGTCGCCCCTGAACTCGAACTGGCCTTCTTTTGGTTCATGAAAGTTCCAGAAAGTATAGATCTCCACGCAATTGAATCCGTCCCGTTTCAGGCGGAGCAACCGGTCATACCAGAGCTGATGCGGGATACGTGCGTACTCTAATCCTGCAGATGCCAGGAAGGTTCGCTTGCCATTGATCAGAAATCCCCTGGCATCAAACCTGACACTCTTACTGGCTTCTGGAGCGGCCGGGTACATTTCGGGATGTTTTTCATCGGCGGGGTGCTCGACCAGCTGCGCTGTAACCGGGTTCGTACTGAAGCAGAACCCCAGCATGATCAGCCCGTATACGATTCTGTGAATAACCTTCTTTTTCATTTTTACGCTTATAGTTAATATTAATTGGGTTAATGTTTTACTGTTTTGATCTGTACAACCCGGTGCCAAAAAACCAGTGCGTTGTCTATTCAGAAACGACCTGATGCGCCGCGGTGCTACAGCGTATTGAGCACAGGCACGTTCTTTTCAACTTCTTTTTTAGCATCCCGCGGGTCTTGCTTATCGTTTATCCTGATTCCACTGGCAGATGTCTTAATGCGGATAATGCTTAAAGAATAGGGCGGTGCCTCATAGGACACCTGTTCCTGTGCTGTAAAATCAGCTGTTGACGGCTGGCAATTTCCGGGGTCATCCATCGTATTCTGATCACCGGGCTTACCCCTCAGCACCAGCAGCTTTGCCTTTGAATTGATCATACCGAACCTGGTCAGGCTGGCTTCAGCCTTCGCAGATGACGGACGGCAATTGACGATCTTGAGGATAATATCTCCTGTCTTACTGTCCCGGACACAGGATGCCGCCAGGCTGGAATCTTTTAAAACATTCCCGCCGATAAAGGAAACGATATGGTCGAAATACCTGTCTCCCTGGTTACAGGAGAACAATTGCTGCACATAATAATTTACTGTCGGGCAAACCTTCGTGTTGGTAAAATAGATCAGGTTCGGATTCCAGGACGTATTGCCCTGACGGGCCAGCAGCGGGGCGTAAGAGGCCATCCTGACCACATCCCCGTTGCGCTCCAGTGAGGTCATATAAGAGGCCTCCGCCAGCGCGTTGGCTAATTCATTTCCCCAGGATGCATACTCCCCTATATAAACCTTTGATCCGGATCGCGCATAAGCATCATATCGCAGATTATTGTTCAGGAACCAATCTGGTTTCTGGTAATAATGCTCATCCACGACCGGGATAGCCATCTGGCCGGCAAAAGCCCAGCCCCTCTCATACTCAGCACCTGAAGGGTCCGGCCCTACGGTGCCGATTAAAGTGATTGCGGGGTATTTTTTCTTTATAGCATCATAGATCAGTCGAAAACGCTCCCTGAACTCCGGCGTTATTTTATCCTCATTGCCAATACCCAGGTATTCCAGGTTAAACGGCTTGAGATGGCCGGCGGCGGCGCGCTTCGCGCCCCATTTTGTAGCTGCTGATCCGTTGGCGTATTCCACCAGGTCCAAAATATCCTGTACATAACCCTTCATCGCTTCCAGGGATAAAGCCCGTTGTCCAGTGCTTCCTATCCGCCAAGATCCGCCGGAATTCTGACAGCTCACACCAGCGGCTACCACAGGAACCGGCTTAGCCCCGATATCTTCACAGAACTGGAAATACTCAAAATAACCTAGCCCCATGCTTTGGTGATAATTCCAGATATTGCGTTGCTCAACGCGTCGTTCTACCGGGCCGATGGTGTTTTTCCAGCGGTAAATATTATTCAGCCCGTCCCCATGGGTCAGACAGCCCCCCGGAAAACGCATAAATTTCGGCTTCAGACCGGCTATCACCTGCCCGAGATCTGCCCGCAGGCCGTTTTTACGGTTATGAAAGGTCTTCTGGGGGAATAAAGAAACCATATCCAAACCCAAAATGCCCTTTTTCTTTACCACGATAACCAACACCGCGTTATCATCGGTGGCGTCCGATGTGATCGCAGCCCCGTATTGCTTCCATTCCCGGCTTTCGGTTTTCAGGTCAAGGCGTCCGTAGACAACGCCGCCTTTGCTTTGTAACCGGACCTCGATTGGGATCCCGGAGTTGGAAAACTGCTTCAGAAAAACGGAGAATTTATATTGCTCACCGGCCTTTACCGCTATGCCGTCAAACCCACTATTGGTCAGTCCCACGCCGCTTCCGGCTTCATCAACATTGAGCACCACGTAATGCGGGTTTTGTGCTGACAGGGGGAACCTGGTTTCTACTGAAATACTGCCATAGCCATAACCTTCCGTGGTATAATCCCAGGAGGTCAGCGCATCCCAGCCTTTATGATCGCCGGGGTTATATTCAAACGAACGGTTTTGTATCAGTTCCGCATAAAGTCCGCCATCCGCCGCATAACTCAGATCTTCAAAAAAGACCCCGAAAAGGTCAGGGCTGATCGCTTTCCCGGCAGTAGTTTTTTCAGCTCCCTGCGTATGATGAGGCTGCGCCACGGCTGTTGAAAAGAAAAACAATAGCAGGCAAGTCAGCAGTACCGGTATAGGGCTTTTGGGGGAGTTAAGGATATTGATACGATTCATTTCAGTGGCTGCTTATTTTTTGAAACTGACGCCCTGTATGCCCGTATGGGTGGGCCTGACCTGCTTTATTTTGCCATCCCCTGTAAATTCCAGCTTATCGATACAGACCTCCCTGTTGTAACCCGCAGCACCGCCCATCGTTATTCCTTTGGGATAGCTGAACCTGTGGTAGACCAGGTACCATTCATCTTTACCAGGAATCTGGATCACCGAATTGTGACCGGTCCCGTAAATGCCGAGCGACCTGTCTTTGGCAATAACCAAATTATCATCGGGAACATCGATTTTTCCAAGCGGGGAGGCGGATGTGCCATAACGGACACGGTAATCTTCGCTCCGGGTATCATTTTCTGACCACATAAAATAATAAAGACCGTTACGGTAGATAACATAAGTGCCTTCGTTGTAAGTCCTGTCAGGTGTCAGAACTTTCGTGGTGCCCGGTTTTATGGAAATCATATCATCGTTCAGTTCGGCACCCGCCATATAACCGTTGCCCCAGTATAAATAGCTTATACCTGTTTTAGGATCGGTGAATACATCCGGGTCGATTTGCTGTCCCCTCGTGATACCCGCGGGATATTGATCGATCAGCGGCTTCCCGGAATCGATAAACGGACCGGTCGGACTGTCCGAAACAGCAACGCCGATCTTCTGCGCTGCTACGAAATAATAGAAGTATTTATACTTATTATCAATCTTCTTTTCAATGATACACGGTGCCCAGGCATTCCGCTTCGCCCAGCTCACATCTTTAAGATCCAATATTACGCCCTCATCTTTCCATTCGGCCAGGTCCGGTGAGGAAAAGGCCTTAAAGTAGGTGCCCGACCAGTTATCAAAACCGTCACTGGTCGGATAGATATAAAATTTCCCTGTTTTTTCTGCGTACAGGATCTCCGGATCTGCAAACAGTCCCTTCAGGACAGGGTTATGGTCCTGCATGACGCTTACCATATAAGTCTTTGCAGGCTGGCCTTTGATCCTGACGGTATATTTAACCGGTCCCTTGCTGAAATTTGCAGCGTGTTCCGGGCTTAACGTTACACCGGGAAAAGTAATAAAGCCCGGGTCAAATGAACTCAGTCCGGTTCCGGGTACTACCTTCAGCAGCAATGTACCTGCGGAAGTGTCCTGCACGGTGGCCTCTTTCTTCAGCGCAGCCGCATTGCTGAACCGCATCACATCATCCGGCGTCAGCCACTTGCCGGCCAGCGCCGCAGATTCCGCAGCGGTGATCGGCATCACTGTGCCATGACGGGGATGGAAATCCATCGAAATGTCATTATCAATTACCTGAAAGCTTAATAAATCCTTACTTTGGGTAAACTGGTACTTACCACTCATATACATATCATACATCAGGATATAATTGTCCGAATTGTTTATTTTGAATGTCCCCGATCCTTCCACGGCCGCAGTGGTTTGCTGCAGGTATTTATCATACATGACATATCCTTCAGTAAGATAGTCTGAAACTGCCTTTTTTATCCCGGGGCTCCTGTCTTCTGTTTTGAAGAACAAATGGTATTTGCCGTCTTTTAAAATGATATCGGCGTCGATACAGGCGGCGTTGTCCGGACTGAAGAACAGCTGTTTGGGTGCGGTTTCCAGCCCGGTAAAATCACTGTTCGCATAGGCATAATATAATTTATCAGGGGTGTTGCCAAAACGCATCGCCCAATAGATCATGTATTTCTTTTCCTGAGGATCGTATATAGTCTGTGGTGCCCAAACCCGGTTAACAGCAGCCAGCTCCGGGAACGCCTTGGGGATATTAACAGATTGCGAGGTCCAGCTGATCAGATCCCTGGATTTCATCAGTACCATAGCGAGATTCGGCCCCCAGCCGTTGACGGCTACGTGCATATCGGTTGCAACCATATAAAAGGTCTTTCCATCAGCGCCCCTCAGGATATGGGGATCGCGCACGCCACCCGTCGCACTGATCTGCGCTGTATTCAATACCGGCCTGTTCTTATTTAACGCCCGATAATTGTACCCGTCATTGCTGAGGGCAAAGCGGATAGCTTCCTCGCCATTGCCGTTACCTGTAAAATAGGTAAACAAGTAGGCACTGTATTTCCCGGCACCCTGCTGTGCGTAGCCTTGTATTCCAGCCAAAAGCAAAAATGACAATAGGTAAAGACTTTTTGCTGATCTGTTCAGGTTGCTGATGATATTCATTCCTTTCTTGTAGTGTATGGTATTTAGAAGCAATTGCGCAAGAAGGATTACAGATACCGGACAGCCAGGCGATCCTAAGCCGATGTAACCGATACGCCCGTTTATCATTAACAATCCTTTCTCTCCGATAACGTCTTTTTTAACTTATAAAATTGGCATCATTGACAGGACAAAAGAAATATAATTTTTAGGTTAAGGGGGTGGCCAATATGGTAAAAAAAGGGGGTGGTATTGGTAATCCGGGCAATCATCGCTGACAGACGATTCCGTATGTCGATCTATGCCGCTAATTATATTGATTTGGCCTCTGAAAATGCCGCCGTATGTCGCTTATTTTGTTTATCCTTTGTAAATCCTGATACTATGAAAAGCCTTATTAAAAATTTAATTACCGGAATACTTGTGGTTTTTTCTTTATCCCTCAGCGCGCAGCCGCAACAGGGGCTCCGGACCTTCGACTTACGGGATGTAAAATTGCTAAACGGAATTTTCAAAGATGCTCAGGAGACCGACTTACGGTACATGAAGCAACTGGTACCCGACAGGCTATTGGCTCCATACCTGCGGGAAGCCGGCCTCCGGCCTAAAGCAGCAAGTTATACGAATTGGGAAAATACGGGCCTGGACGGCCATATCGGCGGCCATTATCTTTCCGCTTTAGCCATGATGTACGCTTCAACGGGCGATAAGGATTTGCTGGCCCGCTTAAATTATATGTCATCGGAACTGAAAGAATGCCAGGATAAAAACAAAAACGGTTAAATCGGCGGCGTACCAGGAAGCCGGGTCTTCTGGTCATCGGTCATGAAAGGCAATATCGACGTTTTTAATAAAAAAGGGGGCCTGCTTTACAATATCCACAAAACATTCGCCGGAATTCGCGATGCTTATCTATATACCGGCAATGAAACCGCGAAAGTCATGCTGCTGAAGTTTGCCGACTGGTTCGTGCAGCTGTCGGCTGCGCTTGACGAGACAAAAATGCAAGAGATGCTCCGGACTGAACATGGTGGCATTAACGATGTACTGGCCGATGTGTACGCGATCACCGATGATAAAAAATACCTGATGCCGCTTACCGCTTTTCTCATCAGGCTTTATTGGAACCCCTGGAGGAAAAGCAGGACAAGCTCAATAACTTGCACGCTAATACACAAATACCAAAAGTTATCGGCTTTGAACGCATAGATGCCGTTCACCGGGACAGCAATTATTATAACGCGGCCCGGTTTTTCTGGGAAACCGTGGTCAATCGCCGTACGGTTGCTATAGGCGGAAACAGCGTACGGGAGCACTTTAATCCGGCCTATGATTTTTCTTCCATGATGACCAGTGAACAGGGACCTGAAACCTGCAATACCTATAACATGCTTAAACTTACCGAAGGACTTTATCTGGCGGATCCAAAGATAAGCTACATCGATTATTATGAGCGGGCCCTTTATAACCATATCCTGATAACCCAACGTGCCGGTAAAGGAGGCTTTGTGTATTTTACCCCGATGCGGGCGGGACAGTACCGCGTCTATTCACAACCGGAAACGGGGATGTGGTGCTGTGTAGGATCGGGCATGGAAAATCATTCCAAATACGGCAAAATGATCTATGTTCACGATGAGCAAAACCTGTCGTTAACCTGTTTATTCCTTCACAGTTAACCTGGAAGGAAAAGGGTTTGAAAATCACCCAGGAAACAAACTTCCCCGAGACCGAACGGACAACCATAACGGTCAATCAGGTTAATCAGCCTCTTTTTGCTATTAATATCCGCTATCCATCCTGGGTCAGGTCCCAAGGTCTGCAGATCCGTGTCAATGATAAACCCTGTGAAATAACGGCCCCCCCAGCTACGTTTCGATCAAAAGGGCCTGGAAAAAAGGTGACGTGATCACTGTTTTCTTACCGATGAACAACACTGTTGAACGGTTGCCGGACGAATTAGATTACGAAGCGGTCGTGCACGGCCCGATTGTACTGGCCGCAATAATAGATACCACCGACATGCCTGGTCTGCTGGCCGACGACAGCCGGATGGGCCATGTTGCCCAGGGCAGGCAGCTGCCGCTGAAGGATATGCCGTTTTTTGTAAACGGTAAAAACGACGACACCACGTTTATCCGGCAGGTGCCTGATAGCCACTGACCTTCACTGCTCCCAAATTGATTTTCCCTGCAAAATATTCGGGCCTGCAGCTGGTTCCCTTTTATAAAATACATGATGCCCGATATATCGTCTACTGGCAAAAGAAAAGCCCGCAAAGTATAGTTGCAGGTGAAAACCAGGCACTAAAAGAGGAAAATGAAACCTACCTGGCGACAAAGACAATAGACCTTGTTACCCCGGCGAACAACAGCCGGAAAATGACCATTCCATGGAAAGCGAGCATTCAAATACCGGCATAAACCTGGATAGGCACTGGCGGGCTGCTCTCGGCTGGTTTTCTTATACGTTAACCGATAAAGCCCGCGAGGCAGGGGCCCTGCTCATCACTTATAACGGCAGCGATGCCGGTAAAAGTTTCAGTATCCTGGTAAATGATAAACTTAATGCAAATGATGCTTTAAACGGAAATCGCAGCAACCTGCTTTATACAAAACAGTATGTAATTCCTGAGGATATAAGAAGGTCCTCAAAAGGTTCATTGATAGTGAAGTTCAAGGCTACCGGAGGTAAAGCAACCGGCTGCATTTATGAGATGGAACTAACCGTTAAACATCCGCATCCAGTCTGCGGTTAACGAATGGCTCGAACCTCTTTGTTTCTCAAATCCGAAAACGGGCTAGCATTCTACGGGATTTACGATCTCAATAGTTGTTTAATAATATATCCGGGATCTTTGAAAAAATCCTGATACGTACAGAATAACTCGGTTTGTCCATATTTTTTTAGCTGCATTCCGCTGTCGCTAAATTCATAGATAAGCGAGTCCGGATAGGCAATAAGAATTGGCGAATGAGTGGCAATAATAAATTGAGATCGCTCCGCTATCAGTTCATCCATCCTCAAAAGCATCGCCATCTGCCGCGCCGGAGACCAGGCTGCTTCCGGCTCATCCAAAATATAAAAGCCGTTTCCGGAGAATCGATTGGAAAACAATGCCCATAAAGATTCACCACGCGATTTTTCATGCAGGGGCTGACCTCTATAGGAGACGGGCCCCAAGAGGTTGAGCGTCAAGATTGTCAATTTCCGTAGCAACATTAAAAAAGCTTTCACTTCTTAAAAAATATCCATCAGTATGCCGGTGTACTGCTCTTGAAGTACGTAAAAATCGGTGAAACACGGAATGCGACGCTCGGGTATTGAAATTGAAATTAACCGAACCACCCTCCGGGTTGAATCCCGAAGCTACAGCTATAGCATCCAGCAGGGTGGATTTGCCACTACCGTTTTCACCCACCAGGTAAGTTACTTTGGGATGCATTTTAAGTCCATCATGCCTGCTGAAAAAGGGAAGATTAAAGATATATATCACGATCTGTGTTTCCCTTGATGAAATAGATGTCTTTTAATTCGCCTCTATATATCATATTTATACATTTATTCTACAAATAATAACTCTGGAACTGTTTTACAGGCCAGATGGGTCACATCTGCAAAGCTACACCTCTTGATACTTCTCCCTGTTAATTTATCGTATTACAACCACCAAAAATATAACGGTTCAATTAAAACAAGCATGCTGTAAACGGTTTACCAGTAAATCGAATACAAAGCTACCAACAAACCACATATGAGCAGCGCACCCGCTACGAAGGCAGGATGTGCCTTAAACATTTTGGTATCAACTTCAAGCGCATTCGGACGATTACCCTTGCTGTTCTCGATCATGCTGATCACATACATGGCAGCGATACAGATCAAGAATACGAAACCCATGCGGTCCAGGAAGGGGATCTCGTAAACGCCAGCATCCGTTAACTTGGAAAAACCGCTCGGTGCCAGGAAGGCAAGATCGGTCCATCCCGGTAAAAGCTTAAATATAACCGACAAGATGAAACCGCCCACAGTCGCAAATAAAGCTGCATTGGAAGTTGTTTTCTTCCAGAAGAAACCTAGAATGAACATAGCGAAAATACCCGGCGACACAAAACCTGTATATTCCTGGATGTACTGGAAACCGCCTTTCTTATCAATCCCCAGGTAGGGCGATATCACGATACCCAAAAACATAGCCACTACAACCGCGATCTTGCCAACCTTAACCAGGTTCGCCTCGCTGGCATCTGTTTTAAAGGCGTTTTTATACACATCAAGCGTGAAAATTGTCGCAATGCTGTTAACTTTCCCAGCCAGTGATGCAACCACGGCCGCTGTCAGCGCAGCAAAAGACAGGCCTTTCATGTACGTCGGCAAAAGATCAAGCAAAACCGGATATGCATTGTCCGGGTTAAGTTCACCGTTATGCAGCATTTCTTTTTGGAAAAGATCCTGTTTGTATAACACATAGGCAGCGATACCCGGCAGCACGACGATGACCGGCATTAACAGCTTCAGGAATGCGGCAAATAAAATGCCGCCGCGTGCCGTCTTCAGATCAGCGCCAAGCGCACGCTGGGTGATGTACTGGTTACAGCCCCAGTAGTTGAGGTTCACGATCCACATACCACCGATCAGCACGGTCAGGCCGGGAAGGTCCATGTAATTGGGATTATCTTTTTTGAAGATCATATGAAAATGATCGTCCGCATGGGACGCCATGAGTTTAAACCCGTTTAAAGGGCCCGCACTGCCAAAATGCTGTGCCACCAGGTCCAGCGCGATATATGTGGTAACCAGCCCTCCCAGTATTAAGAAAAACACCTGGATCACATCGGTGTACCCGATCACCTTCATCCCGCCCAGTGCGATAATAATGGCAAATATCGCCAGCCCATAAATACACACGGTAAAGCTGACGCCGGAAATACTGCTCACCGCCAACGCCCCTAAATACAGTATCGACGTTAAATTAACCACTACATATAACAACAGCCAGAATATGGCCATGATCATAGCCACTGCTCCGTTGTAACGCTGTTTCAGGAACTGCGGCATTGTAAAGATCTTGTTCTTCAGATAAACCGGGATAAAAAAGACAGCGACGATGATCAGCGTCAACGAGGCCATCCATTCATAGGTTGAAATCGCCAGGCCCATTTTAAAGCCGGACCCGCTCATGCCAATAAACTGTTCAGCAGAAATATTGGATGCGATCAACGATGCACCTATTGCCCACCACGTCAGCGAGCCTTCTGCTAAAAAATAATCGTGCGAACCGCTGACCGCAGTTTTCTTTTTCCGGTAAACCCACCATCCATAGAGTGCAACAATTAAGAAATAAACAAGAAAAACAATATAGTCACCGGTTTGAAGTCTTTTCATATTTAAAAATTTAGTATTTATCATAATTTGCTCCCGGACCTTGTCCCGCATTTTATAGGGAATGTTTAATCGTCCGGATGGTCAATCTCAGGTAATGCGCTGAGCCACGTGCAGACACCCCGACCTATTTCCGAACTGTAAATGGTTGGAGAATAGCCAATTTTAGCTGCATAATAAACGGTCAGCCCGGCTGAAAAACGCTGAAATCCCTCCTTTGCTACCAAGGCTATTGCACAACCACCAAACCCGGCTCCCGTCATGCGGGCCCCGATCACATTTTTGTCCGTAAGCGCATAGTCAACAATGGCATCCAACTCATTTCCGCTCACCTCGTAAAGCATTTTCAATGAATCGTGGGACTCATACATCAGTTTACCAAAACCTGTTAAGTCACGTCCGGCAAGAGCTGTTGCTGCTTTTTTTACACGTTCACTTTCTTCGATGACATGCTGCGCACGTCGTCTCACGGTCTCGCTGGTAATAAGATACTGGTACTGTTGAAACGCTACACTATCTATATCACACAAATAAGTGAGATCAAGCTCTTCCTGCAATGCTTTTAATGCCAGAGCGCATTCGCCTACCCTTTCATTATATTTAGACGCTGACAACTTTCTTGGTTTATTGGTATTAATAATGGCGAGCAAATAAGGATCAAGGTGGCTGTCTATTACGGCATATTCCAGGTTATTGCAATTTAACAGCAATGCCTTATCTTTCTGGCCGAAGGCTACCGCAAACTGGTCCATTATGCCGCTGCTAACACCGATAAATTTGTTTTCCACACGTTGCGACAGTAATACCAGTTCCAAAAGAGAATATCCTAATGAAAAAAAATCGTTCAGGGCAAAAGCGGTGACAAGTTCTATGGAAGCGGAAGAGGAAAGACCAGACCCTATCGGGATATTACCATAATACAGCAGATCGAGCCCATCGAGGTTACATTTGTCCTGCATCATGAAATGGATTACTCCTAAAGGGTAATTATACCAACTCTCGCCCGATTTTATATAAGATGATGCGAGAGGAATTTCCACCGACTCCTCAAAATTGGCGCTATTTATACGGAACAGATGATCACTATTGGGTGCAAGAAGCAAATAAGTCCCCATCGTGATCGCGCAGGGCATGACAAGGCCACCGTTGTAATCGATATGCTCTCCGATCATGTTCAACCTTCCGGGCGCGAAAAAGCTTTTTTGCGGTAGTTTTTTGTACTCCTTTTGGAATTCTGATTCAAGCACCTTTTTCATTTCCGATATATTCATTTTGCTTTATTGCCCCCTGCCCGCTGGTAAACCCTTACATAATCTATTTCATACTGCTTCGGAAAGGATGTGGTGGAAGGGTCTCCGCCGTTATCTCCCCCGACAGCAAGGTTAAGCAGAATATACTGTGGCTGCGTGAATGGCTTTGACCTCGCGCCATCCCGGTTATACAGCTCTTCCATCCCGACATGGTTCAATAATTCATCGTCCACAAAAAGGCTTATTCCTTGCGCATCCCAGTCCATTCTCCATATGTGGAACTTTTTGGACCAATCGGGATCTTTAAAATCTTTAATGGCCTTCGTATTACTGTACCATTTGGCATTATAACGCCTGTCCGTCCCGATAGCAATATTAGCCAGTAGCTTACGTTTGTAGAACTCCATAATGTCAATTTCACCGTTGGAAGGCCATTCACCATTAGTTCCAAGTGTCCAGAAGGCTGGCCAGAGGCCCGCGCTGGTGTCTATCCTGGCGCGCATTACAAAACGACCGTATATCCAGCTATGCACGCCTGCCGTATTTAAACTGGCGGAAGTATACTCGATGAACTCCCGGCGGGTCCTCCAGTTCTCACTCTGGGCATCATAGGTTTTGTTGGGCAAGTGTTCCTTCCGTGCCTCAATGATCAGTAAGCCTTTACTGCACTTCGCATTTTGAGACTGGTACCACTGTAATTCATTATTACGCATATAGCCCTCCTCGAATTTCCAGTTACCGGGATCCGGGGCTCCTTTGTGGTTGAACTCATCTGCCCAGACGAGCCTATAGCCACCTGAAGTGTCCTTAACCGCCCCGGCTCTTTCCGGCAGGCGCATCGCCGAGTGTATACAATGACAGGGTTCCGCATCAGCAGGATCAGGGATCATCACCAATAACAGGAACGGGGTTAAAACTTTTACGGCTGTTAAACGAATTTTCATATTTTCTTTTTCTCCTGAGCTTCAATTTTGATGATTGTTTATCCATGTCTGAATTTATGAATCACCTTGCAAATAAAACGACTTCGGGTATTGGCTGTAGGTACCAAATCAGTAATATTAAGGGGGAAAAACGTTATAATTTCCGGCCGATCTATGCCAGGTCTGACAGGCCCGGAAATTCAAAAGAGAACCGGCCTAAGCCGGTTCTTTATTATAGATTTAAATTAGGGAAAGGGCTTAGTTGGCGATACTGTTTAATACAGGGTTGGTCAGGCTGTGTAATTCCTGGCTTTGGGGCTTTAACAATTCCAATATGACGATGTCATTCTTTCCTTTTTTGAGCCACTCTGCAGGCAGGTACAATGTTTGTTGCGGACCAATTCCCCAGTACCGGCCCAGATTGTGCCCGTTAACCCATACCATACCTTTACCCCATTTTTGCATATCCAGATAAGTATCTGCAACCTGATCTACCTTAAATGACGCCGTTTTTACAACCGGCCCGTTACTGATCAATGGGGAAGTCTTATAATGAATTTGGCTGAGATCTTGAAAAGGAAGGCCAAACATTTGCCAGTTTCTCAGCTCTTCGCGGTTAAACGATACTTTTCCAGTGATCCCTTTTTTATTCTCCAATAAAAATTTACCAAAGTTAATACGTCCCATATTTTCAACCAGAATATCCAGCGTAACCTCACCCTTTGGCAAAGTGATGCTGAGGCTGTCCTGATTTAACCGCCGGTCCAATACGCCGATCCGTTTTCCATTGGCCAAAATGATAGCATAATCTCTTAATTTTTCAATAGTTAGCAATCCTTTTCGGCCTCCCTGAATTTTTGTCCGGTAAAGCACAAAACCATAATCCTGGCGCAAATCCTCAAAAGTCAGCGGCGTAGGGCTGTTTACCGGTGCAGGCAGCATATCCTCAAGATAAGAAGCGCTTGTAAATTGAATAGACGGAATGGCCATCACGGGCTTTGCTTTGGGGACATCCGGCAGGGTGACATTTGGTGGAAGATGTTTCTGAATCACGGAACGGAACAACATATACTTAGGCGTCGCGTTTCCCGCCTCATCCAGAGGGGCGTCATAATCGTAGCTACTGGTCTGCGGCTCAAATGGGGTATACCCTTTATAATTGGAACCGGTCATAAAACCTCTTGTTGTACCTCCGTGAAACATATACATATTAATGGATATCCCTGCACTTAATACCGTATCTAACTTTCCAACGTATTTTTCGGCGGGCACGGTGTGATGGGCTGTTCCCCACCAATCGAACCAAGCCGGATACCATTCTGCTATATAATATGGCCCCTTACCATTATGTAGGCTGTCTACAAGGCCCTTAACCCTTTTAGGATCATCAATTCCGTTTACAGCAGGAAGAAGACCTGGTAAAGAGCCGTTTCTGGCATCCGGAGCCGGGTCACAGGTATAAAGCAACCCATCGAATCCCGCTTTTTTAAACAGGTCCTGATTGATCTTCAGATATGCCTTATCTTTTCCGAAAGAGCCATATTCATTTTCAATCTGGACCATCAGGATATTTCCTCCATGGTTAACCTGCAGCGGGGCCAACTGCTTGCCGACCTCCATTATGTATGTCTCATACTCCTTGAGATAGCTGGCCTCGGTACTGCGTACAACCAGATTCTTTTCGTTTTGCAGCCAGTAAGGATACCCACCGAATTCCCATTCTGCACATACATAAGGACTGGGTCTCAAGATTACCCATAATCCCTCTTCCTTGGCAATTTTTACAAATTCTGCTACATCATTATTACCGCTAAAATCAAACTTTCCCTTTTGAGGTTCGTGCAGGTTCCAGAACACATAGGTTCCAATGGTATTCAACCCCATGGCCTTGGCCATCTTCATTCTGGCACGCCAGGCCTCTTTAGGTACACGAGGATAATGCATTTCACCAGAGATCATCTGAAAAGGCTTTCCATCTAAAAGAAAGGTTGAATCACTCAGAGCAAAAGTATGTGTAGAAGATTGTGCGATGGCCCGGCTCTGATTTAGTAGGAGCGCCAGGATAAATAAGTGCCATTTAAATTTCATGTTTTTTTTGTGTAGTTTTTTCTTTTTTAGTGTAGACTTTACCGAACCGGCAGTCGAACATTTTATTTTCTGTGGCAACCAAAACAGACTGAAAATTCATCAATAAGCGATTCAGTTTACAGGCCTTGAATAATTGGTTGGCACTAAATACCGTTAAAATAATTTAACATTCAGGGGGTAAATCAGCAAATTAAAGGGGGCAATACCGCCTTAACATCCGGATTACTATTTACACGATGTGATTTATTGCCGCATTAAGCTCCTGGCACCCCGGTGCCTACCAATAGACAACGTTGGCTTGCTTCCAAAAAAGATGGCCGGGGCTCAAGGCATGCCGTCCTATTTAAAAAGATACTGTTTGGAGATCACGGCTTGCCGCGGTTTCCGGTTGAATCGCAACATTATCCGGCCGATTTCCATACTGATCATAAATGACAATACTATTCTCGCCCGACTTTAACCAGCATTCCGGAATGTACAGGCTGTTTACAGGAACCCTTTCCGGGTAACCGCCTAGGTTATGACCGTTCACAAAAATAAAGCCGTGACTTAAGCCCGCAAACGTTACACGCCACATCGGGTGACGGCCTGGATTGGGATTATCGATCGTAAATGTATTTTTATAAAAATAAGGCCGGTCAAACTGGTCGCCTGCCCTAAGCGCCTCCCACCCGGCAGCAGATAACATATCACCTGGCCCGCCTTTCATTTTCCAGCCGCTTAGAAATACGTCATCATCATATAGGACCTCCACCGGTTTATCTATCCCCCCGGAACCGTTCCTATTTTCCACGAATACAGTAACGACTGTAGGATTCCCGGACGCACTTTTCCCGGCGGGCACCGTAAACGGTTTGTCCCATTCATTGACACCACCAACTTGCTTTCCGTTTACAAATACAGTGGCCTTATCATCAATGCTGCGAAAATTGATGAAACGCGGAACGCGGGTATCATTCGCCGGCAAAATGCACTGGAACCAGGCGTAACCATGACGCTGGTTGAAAGGATCCTGACCAATCCGGTAAGGGACTGCTTTTTCAAATGATGGAATAACGAGGGCCGTCTTCTCTTTGTAGTCATTCGCCGCAATCATCTTCCAGTCAGTGAGGTATGTTGCTTTTCCGCGTTGAAGGAAAACGTCCCCAGATATACCTTTCACATCGACGCTCTGCAGGGAGCCAATAAAGCCATAAAGCTTATCTCTGCCGTCATGTGCAGCGAACATGGCCAGTTTGTGATCACCCGCGGCGAGATCAAACTGCAACTGACTGATCTCTCCGTCTGCTACCCGTTTATCGTCAACAAACACGATAAATCTTCCCCCTCCTTTACTGACATTCAACTTATAAAGACCAGGAGTTTTAATACTTATATTGACCCGGTACCATGCATTCGCCGTAATATCGCCATCTGCGCCCATTTCCAGCGCAGTGGTGCTTTCTTTCCACCCGCTATCGTCAAAGCCTGCTGCAGCCGGGAGGGAAGCTGTTTTTGCCAGCCACCCACGCGTGAATCTTACATCAGGAGTTTTTGCTGATAAAGTAGATTCAGTGCCCGTTTTATTAAAGCCATCTCCAAAGATCCATGTTGGATAAATATGCTTTTGTTCCCAAAAATGCTCAGTAAGGAGCTTGATTTCCCGGCCACCGGACTCATCTATGTCTGAAATATATTCCGGGCCGGTGATGACATAGTTTTTATGGTCATGGTCAACAAACCAGGTCCTGTCAGCAAGTTCCGTGTTTACCGCAAGAATACGGATCATCCTGCCTCCCGTTCTGAAACTATAGACTTCTGGCTCAGCCCTGCCGTAACTGAATTGAATAACTGCCTTATTTCCTTTTATGTTAACAGGTTTTGAGCCGGCAACAGGAACCAATTTTTTTAATAACGACAACCGCAATTCTCCCTGGCTGCCAGCCCCTCCGTAAACAACAATCGTTGTCGTTGCACCCTGCTTGCTGATTCCAAGGACGCGGGTCAGAGCCCAATCGATGGTGACACCTCCGCCTAGTCTGAAATTGTGCACAAGCGGCAATATTTCACCCGAACCTAAGGTGAATTTAATAGCCGCCTGCTGACCAGCAATTTTGACCGGCACGGTAACGTTACCCCCCCAGTGATGATCGATAAAAACGATATCCCCGCTGATGCTATGCCTGGTATTTACTTTTAGTGCCGTATCGGAAACAATGTCCTGGTAGCTACCGGCGTTTGTACTGTTTTCCAGAATATCCTCAAAACTCCTGGCAAATAATGCGTTGCGTTTAAATTGGTAATAGATGGGCCGGAGGTCGCCAGTTTGCCCCACGGCCGCCCCGTAATCGTAAGATGCTGCATCTTCATGGCTATTGCTGTAATCGAAGTTGGTGCCTCCATGAGCCATATAATAATTATAGCCATTTCCTCCATCTGCAATAATCTTCCATGTGCGCCGGCCAAAGGTATCAGCGTCTTTTTGTGTAGATCCGTAAAGATTGTACCATACGCTCCAAAACTCCGTCGTAAACCAGGGACTGGGACGCTTCGGGTCATCAAACGACTGGCGATCCCCGGCCGGGTCACTGCCATGATTGAGCCCGCTGAAAAAATAAGGAACCTCCAACCCGGCAGCCAGCGCTTTTTGCTGTAGGTGTCTGAAATAATCGTTCGGCATTATCGTACCCCATGCTGCGGGATGTTCGTTTTCCAACTGAACCAGTACCACCGGTCCGCCTTTATTGATCTGGTTATTTTTTACGATCGGCAGAAGCTTGTCGAAAAAACGATCCATGTATTGTTCAAACGCCGGATTCGGGGAACGTACGATGACATTGTCCTTAAACCGCAGCCAGATCGGGTAGCCTCCGCTGTCCCATTCCGCACAGTAATAAGGTCCGACCCGGACAATCGCATACAGGCCGAGTGCTTTTACCTCCTTTAAAAAGCCATTGAGGTCCTGATCGCCGCTAAAGCGGAACCGGCCTTCTAAGGGTTCATGAAAATTCCAGAAAGTATAAATTTCAATGCAGTTGAAACCATCCCGTTTTAAACGAAGCAGGCGGTCATGCCACAACTGATGCGGGATCCGGGCATATTCAAGTCCGGCCGAAACCAGGAAAGTCCTTTTCCCGTTGATGAGAAATCCGCGGGCATCAAAGTCAATAAATTTTTTGGCTACGGGAGAGGCCGGGAACATATAATCATTAGACTGCGCACTAAGCGAAAGGCTGCAGACCATAAAGAGAAAAGCTAATAACAATGGCCTTACCAAGGTATTGCCGTATCTGTTTTTCATTTTAAGAAATATCATTAAACTGCGTAAATTGTGACTTAGGAATAGCTGACGCCGGCTGCGAAAAGCCGCCGCACGAAAAATAAACTTTGAAATTGCTGTAATGCATACACCAGATTGGAAAAAGAAAGAGCGATTTTCTCATAATTTGCTTGATTCCTTGAATTCAAACGTACGGTCGTTCAAACGCAAAGTAAAACTTAAATCAGGGATTATCTGGGGGCTTAAATGATCGGTATAAGGATATAATCTGGTATTCATGATTATATGAATACCAGACGCCTGTTAATTATTGAAGTTCCGTTGCAAAGCTACTGAGGAATACTCTCCCGTCCAGCGCCCATGTCTGATCGATAGAAATTCCCAGCCAGTAATAGATTTGCGGAACGATGGTGATATTTTCAACGGTCACGTTATCTGCGCCTAGATTACAGGGCAGTGTATTTGGTGAGTTGGCAAACTCGGATGTCCCTGTAATTGTAAAGTCGGGCTGACCGGCAATTGCATTTTTCAAGGTTACCAAGCCATCCTGAGCTGGCCAGTAGCCGATCAGATTCTTGTAGCTGGCACTCCCGGATTCTGCAGCAATGCTGCAGGCATCGTTGGCAATATCTCCGTCAGTGAGCGCCTTATTAGAAATACGGATATCCTCAATGTTGAAATCTATTGCATCACGGGCTGAATAATCATTATTTCCCCCTATTTGTAAAGGCCGGGGATCGGTAATTGTACCCGATGAATACTGATCCAGCTTAGAACCCATTAACGCACCGTCAATATATGTTTTTATGGTTCTGGAAGATTTAACATTATCGGTCGATATTACCACGGCGAAAGAATGCCACAAGCCATCGGTAAAAGTATTGTCCACATCCAGTTGCGTACGATTTCCGGAATCATCTGCCAGATATATCGACAAAACATTGCGCTGCCGATAAACCCCCCACCTGTTTTTACCGATCAGCAAAATATAGTTTCCTCCGAAGTTATAGGTACCATCCGGGGCAGGATTGATCTTAATTTTTCCCTGTAAGGTAATGGCTCCCGACCCTATATTGTAAATACCATTCGGATCATTTGCTGTTGCTACTACGCCGCTTTTGAAGTGTTCAGTATATAATGTCTTGCCGTTGAGTTCAAGCTGTTTATATTTTGGATTGTAAAAGACCGCGAATATATTCCTCTCAGCATCGGAAGAACCGCCATAACTGGTGCCTGAGGCTCCATGATTGGTCGTTATAATCACCAGCCATTTTTCCTTATTGTAACTTTTACGCTGTTTTAAGGCGGCCAGCATTTCCGCGACATAACCGTCGGCCGTTTTTACAGCAGTGACAAAGCCAGGATTGGTTGCGGAGAAACCAGACTGTGCGCCTACGGTTTCGACCTCCCGGAAATTGACAAGAGTCAGTGCGGCGTTACTGCTTTGCAATCGTTTTACGGCGGTATCCTTGGATGCCAGGTCGTTGACTGTCGTTACCCGGGTGTCCGCATGGATGAACAACCTGTCATTTAATTGGGACCATGAAGAAATCGTCAGGGTTTTCAAAGCAGGCGATCCGGTCAATATGCGGTAAAATATTGTCGGATAAAACGGGGGATTGGTGTTAGGGTTATTGACATCCCGGACCGGCAGAAAAGTATCATCCTGGATCAGATGCTTACCTATCCTCACCCCGGTTGCGATGCTAGACCAAGTACTCGGATCATCTGTCCTTGGTTCACTCAATCCTGTCCAGGTGTATTTGCTGTTGGGTAACAGTGAGGATATGGTCGGAGGCATTATGGCCTTCATGACCGAACCGGGCACACCGTCTATGCTGATGACCAGCACCTTACTGGTTACGACAGAATCTACGGGCTTATCGTACGTTTCGAATACAGCGGGCGGGTTATAATATTTCCTGCAAGCTGTTGCCCCGAGAATTAAAATGCTCATGCAGCCTATTAATAAGTTCTTTAATTTCATATTACTCTATTCAATATTAATATTTAAACTATGGCATACCACTAATTGCCATCATAGAACGTACCTATTTCTGCTAAAGCAGAATATGGCGCTCCATCATAGCTGTTATGAGCGATAGTAACGCGCATGTATCTCAGGTTAATTTTCTGCGGTAAAATGAATTCCTGGGCGCCATCCTGGTTAGCCAAGGGGAAATTTCCCAATGAGGTCCAGCTGACATTGTCTGTACTGTATTCCACCGTCACATCCGTTGTACGCCGGTTACCATATCTTTGTACCACATAAAATCCGCTGATCCTGGTAGTTTGTGCCATATCGATGTTGATAATGTGCGGAGGGGGTACCGGACTTGGCAGCGGAGAGCAGCCGGAATAACAGCCGTGCCAGTAGGTGTTCGGATCACCGTCGCCCATTGCTGAGGTAATGTTCAACGCACCTTCATTAGCTGCGAAATCACTTGCTGTATAAAGCCAGTTGACGCGGTCATTGTATACCCTGGTCTGGCGTAAAGGATAATGGTCAGTTACATATTGCCTTGACAACGGATTGTATAACCATATCGGATCAGTCATCGGCTTATACTTTTTGGCAACAGCCGACCTGGTGATGGTACTGACCGGAATACCCCAGGCATCAAAAAATTTCGAGTAATCCATTTGACCGTAATCGCAAAGCCCGGTGAAGAAGAAGTTTATTTTGCTCATGTCAGACAGTCCCGAAAGTGAAATCGCCTGTGCTTTCTGAGCAAGGTAAGGTACTAAGCCAAAACCATCTTCGTTAGTCACCGGATTACGCACCTTGGCAAAAAGCTGTAAAAAAGGAACCAGTTTAAACGTAGCGCTGTTGGTAGCTACATTGGCTATTGCATCTTTATCTATGTACTTTCCGGCACCGCTATTGACATAGGTCAATGCTACGGGAACTATCGTAGGCAAACTTGCAGCAGTTCCCAGTCCTGAAAGCGTTGGGATAGGCTGATTATTGCGCAACGCTGTCTTCATTACATTGAAATAAAGCACGCTGGGTTGAGCACCACCCCACCAGAAACTCGCCGCAGATGACTGATAATTTAAACTGATCTGCTTATATGTTCCTGACGAATTCCCGGTTATCAGCGTATTCAGATTCGTCCACTCATCAAACCAGTAATCGGCACTCTGAGCGACAATGGGCTGCCCGTTATGTATATAAACGCCACCTTTGGTCTGAATATCCATCACGAAACGTTCCGGCAATTCCGGGGCTCTGTATTGCAAATTTTGATTCCCGGGAATCAAGCCGGAGAATTTATAATAATCTTCTACAAAAACCTTATCCCATTCTGCCATCGTTTTATCGATATTGCTCAAGGTTCCGTTTTGGATCCCCCGGACAACATAATCCCGTGAAATAGAGAAGGCAGTATGCTGTGATCGCAGTTCTAACCAGGGTACCCCTGAAGCCAGAACCCTTCGCTGCCATGCGGCAAGGTCGGTGGTAATTCCCAGTATAAAGTCACTGGTGGCTACCGCATGCCTAAAATGCAGCGTTTCCGGCGCACTGCCTGCAAAAGATGGTTTGATCCAGATATAGCCGCCGTATAAATTACGTACCGTGTTCTTTCCTGGGAACAAAGCTTTTACTGTTGACACAATCGGGTCCCTTCTGTAGGGAATCTGCCCGGTTACATTGTCTGCCTGCGATCCTACCTGTACAGAAAGGCCAAAAAGGCCGCTGGGAACGTCAATCTCGACCAGCTCTCCAGCCGGGGCAAAAAGACCTGTGCTGAATATTGGCAGCGGAACATAACTCACGCCCAAGGTCGTTGCCGGAACATAAGTATAGTTAAAATTAAATACGATACTAGTATCTGCGATCCGTGGCTGGCTATCAGTAACGAGCCCAGGAAATATCCTCGCCTGGGCATATAAACTACGGTCGGTGCCTAAATCTGTGGTATCCACGCTCCCGCTGGAAGTCGGTGTATCATAACCGTCCGGGAAATTATATTTATATTTTTTACAGCCTATCAATATCCCGGAACAGATGGATATTACGATGAACAAAATCCCTATCTTTTTCATTTAAATCAATTTTAAATCATTTAACCTTTTTCAATGCACTTATGGCGTCACAGCGGTATAAGTGGGAGTAAAGGCCTTGCCATCCAACTGCCAGTTTACATTGGGCGTAACTGATAACCACTGCATAATCTGCAGCGGAACATCTACCGAATTAGGAACGGTTCTGTAAAATGAAGGGGAGACCGGCGGAGACAGTACCGGGCTGTAATCACTGAAATCACTCCAGGAATAAGGTCCGGACAGCACGAAATCACTGCCTGCGCCCATTTTTCCGGTTCTTTCCTTCAATACCTTTTTTCCCACTTCATCACCCGGCCAGTAGCCGACCAGGTTCTCATAGTAGGGATGGCTGGAATCAATTACGGTCTTTCCCGCTAAAGCTGCGACATCTGCATCGGTGAAAGCGACATTGTAAATCTGCAGGTTGGTCACAAAGATACTGGGCTGGTCATTGCCGTTGTTGGGTATCCGGCCAATTCTTAAAGGTGCATTGTTACTCAGCGGGTCTGTTGTACTGCCCCATGTTCCCGAATTATTAAATTTGCCGTCCGTGTATGTCTTCATCGTGGTTACATTATCCGCCCTCGTTATGGTCAGCGTGATCGAATGCCATTGATTATCGCTTACCGTTCCGCCGGATATTTCGTACGATGAAGACGAATTGATCCACCACTCAGTTCCTTTCAGGAACAGGTTGAATCCCGCTCCGCCGAAATCCTGAACACGTTTTGACAGCACTGTCGGATAACCGATCCAATTGGTATAACTGTTTTTAAACAGGAACTGGTATGTATAGGAACCAGAGGTTCCTATATTATATAAAGCGGGATTGGAAAGTGTGGCGTTTACGTAATTGTTGTTCGCATAGGTATATTTAACTGCATTGCCGCTATAGACGACAGCGGCACTGGATGGCTGAACCAGGTATTGAGTGGTAAACCTTGGACTGTAAAATATGGTAAATATGTTCCGGGTAGCATCATCGAATGCCGTGCCGTTCGCTGGCGGAACGGCGCTAATCTTGCCGCCTTTATTGGAGGTGATGACAACGAGCCAGTTTTCCGCAGAATAATTTGGCCTGCCTTTAAGGGCCGCCATAATTTCTCCGACATAAGAATCCACCTGTGACAAAGCTGCCTGGTAAGCAGGGGTCGTACTGTCATAGTTCGATGAGGTTCCCGCGGCTTCCACGGAATGGAATTGGGCAAGCACAAGGTCTCTGTCATTTTTTTGCAGATCTGCAACCACCGCGGCTTTAACGGCCTCATCACTGTTTTCAAAAGTTTGCTTTTGATCGGCAGACTGGGTGAAATGATCTGCAAAAGCCGCCGAAGCGCTAAATGCAGCAATCCGGAAATTATGATCGTAACTTTTCAGCAAAGAGATAAATGAAGGAAATTCGGACAGCTTGTTTCCGGCAAAATCCTCCGTTGTTACCTGGTTCTTGGCAACGCCGACACCGGTAAGCTGCGTAGCCCAGGCGCTCGCATTTGTCACCGGTTCATTATCCGGATCAACAATTGCACTAAAAGTGTAAAGCGAATTGTTGTACAGCTTTGTGATCTCGGGATAGCGGACAGCGGTATCGCCCAATGCCTTTCCTCTTGCACCGTCAATAATTATATAAAGCACCTTGCCGTGTCCCTGACTTAATGGTTCGGCAGGGTAATTCTTCTTTAAGAGGTTCGGGAAGTCCTTATTACAGGAAACCATCAGGATTCCGGCGAAATAAAACAGCATCCGGGCGAAGAGCAACCGGCTTTTATTGGTTAATTTATTTTTTTTCATATCCGTGATGATTAATTCTTTATTTCAACTTTCACTATATTATTAACTGTCTGATCATCGAATTTGTGGATGAGGCCCAGCAGGATGACCGCAGGGTTGCCTGCGGTGGAGGTCGTTTCAATGACCTGCTGAATCTGTCCCTCAAAAGTCCCGACGTGATTGAACGTCTGAAGCGCAGATCCGTCGCCGTTTAGTAACAGGAAGCCTGGTCTTGAAACATTGTTATACATGGTGAAAGTTCCGGAAACAAGTACCTTACCATTGTTCAGCATCCTGGCAAAATTCACCTCTCCACCGGTTGCAGCTCCAAACAAGAAGCTTTTATCCAAATCCCCGTTATCCTTGAGCATGGCGATACCGGGACAGGCAACGCCGTCGTATGCAGTAAAATTACCGGTAATCATTACCCTGTGCATCAATGGATTATACTGCACAGTATTGATCTTACCATTAGCCCCTGCTCCCGCAAGAAATGTGGCGTCCACGTTGCCATTGCCGTCCAGCCTGACAATGGAGCCTACCTTGGTCCCGTTATATTTCGTAAAGTTGCCTACCAGAACAACCTTATCGTCGGGTTGCAAATAAGCATCATTGACCAATGCATCAGCGCCTGTATTTTGTGGTCCGTAATTGTAAGTCGAGTCCAATACACCATTTTCATCCGTCCTCATTATAGTATGGATCGGTTTGTATATGTAAAACCGGCCGAGGCGGGTGGACTGCGCATAAGAGATCGTTGAATAATAGCTGATAGCGCCTACAGCAATAACCTTATTATCGCTGGTTACAAAGGTCTTGATGATATTTTGATTAGGCACGGCAGCATTAAAGGCAGGCACGGTATCCAAGCCGTTGTTGGGGACATCCGGCGTTTGGTTGATCACATTGACATACATCACATCCAAGGAGCCATCAGAATTCAACCGGGTAATATTGCCGATGCCCGAGCGCCCGGTAAAACCAGTAAAGCTCCCACCGATAATAAACTTGCCGCTGGCCAGCCTGGCAACAGAAAGCAAAGAACCATTTGCTCCGGTATAAGAAGCGTAGTTAGTACTGGGCGTGCCCTGGTAATTGATAAATCCGATATGATTGACGTTCTGGGTGTTGATTTTTAAAAAAGATCCAACCAGTAAATAACCCTGATTGTACTCATAAGCCGCATTGATGGGAAGGTCGGTACCTACTCCCAGGTTGGCGGCAAAGCCCGCGTCAATGGAAACATTCCCGGTCACCGTAAATCTTGGCCCAAAAAATATTTGCCCCCCAAGCTTGATGGACGCAATACCTGAACTGATATTGTCGGGAATCTCGACAGTAATGGTCGAATCACTAAGATCGAGGACCTTTGTCGACTCGTTGCTGATCTGGAAATCAAACTTACCTTCGTAGCTCTTCAGGCCCTGTACCTTAAAGATAACGGAGGAACCGGCGGGCCCGCTTGACGGCAAAGGTTGCGCCTCCGCGAACTTAACACCAAACGGAACCTTTCCCCCGGCATATGGATCCGGTCCGACAACCTCTTTCTTTTTACAGGAAAGTAGTCCTCCGATCAAAAAATTAAAGAGGACAATGTAATATATAACTTTTAAAAGCTTCATTTTTTTATGTTTTGGAATTGATAATCAGGATACAGAAATTATTGCGGTGGCTTGATGCCTACCGCTATAGCCTCTAAAATGAAATTATTGCTTTTGAATCCGAATGTGTGATTCTGGTATTGTAAAACATGAACAACACCATTATATGGCTGAATATCAGATGATGCTACCGGAACATTGATCATAGAACCAAGCTGATTCGTAAAATCATTGATATAGGAGTAATACAATTGACGGTATCCCGCATATTTAACCCCGCCGGCGTCGTTGTAGATCACCCCAATGTTCATCGGCCTGCCACCGTAACTGATGTAACCCTGACCAGGGTAAGCGTTGAGCTGTGTGGTATCGAGTTGCGGAATGTCTTTCAACAGGTACTTTCCTTTAATGATATAAAGAGATAGCATATCCTTCCACACCTTGGGATCCACCTGTTCAAGCTGTTTTACTGTATCCTGTCCCCTGTTATAAAGGTATAGGTTAAGACCTTTAACAGCTTTATAAATACTGGACTGGGGCGGGGCAAAAAAGGTGATCGTATCATTTTGAAAAACATTCTGCATTCCGGCGATGTTGATCACCCTGCTCAATGTATCAAAATAGATAGGTTTGTCACTCAGGTATTTTAATATGCTGCCATCGTATTTAGCCTGATGCACTCCCGTATCGATATAATAATTCCCTTTCTTACAGGCGTTTAGCACAAGGATTATTAATACGATACTTAAAAAATAACGTAAGCTATGATTATTATGATGATCTGAAAAATGTTTGTTACGCATGGTCTTTCTGATTATTTGTTAATTCCAATATGCATTCAAGGTAATGTAAGGGTTGTTCAGCAGGGCAGATTTATCAATAGGCCAGGTCCACGCACCGTTGTTAAAAGCATCTACTGCTATAGGGGAAAAGGAATAGGTACCATCCACTGCTTTACGGGTCCTTACCAAATCGTAGAAATACTGGCCCTCGCCCATCAGTTCCCTCACCCGCTCATAATAGATATCATCTTTAAGCGCCTGGCCTGTAGAGGTAAATTCCTCTGCCCCGGCCCTCCTCCGGATCATATTGACAGCGCCCTGGGCCAGGTTATCCTGGTTCAGCTGCGCAAGCGCCTCGGCCTTCAACAAAATAGCGTCTGCATACCGAAAAACGATCTGGTGATTCACCTGGTTCTGCCCTGCGGTTGAGCCCTGGGCGGCATTGATAAATTTGAACATCTGCTGCGTGCCATCTGATGCATAAATATTGGCATCAAACCACAAAGACTTTCTCTGATCAACAACGGTCGCAGGGTATAACTTTAACATAAAACTGGCATCATACCAGATGGTCGATGTTGAATAAGGCTGAAATGGTTTAAGCAACACATAATTGGAATAAACAGCCGTTGGAAGGAACTGCTCTGTAGAACTTTGTGTTTGTACGATCTCAAACAGCCCTTCTTTGGATCCTCCTCGGAATATATCGCTGGTCCTTTCTATCGGCAGCAGCTGGTAAGCACCGGTATTTTGATTTTGTAATTCATCCCCTTGCGTTACGACAGTCTGATAATACTGGGCGGCATTACCGGCATCAAATCCTGCAGCCCACATATTCATATGCATCATGAGTATCAGCGCGCTGCCGCGCATAGCTCTTGTACCGACCTTGGCGGCATCACCATAGGTCCAGGGCAGATTGTCTTTAACGGCCGCCATATCGGCCAGACAGTTTTTAAGAACCGTCACCATATTCGTCCTCGGCAGAGCTTCCGCATTAAAGGCATTGGTGTAATAGGGAACATCGCCATATACCCGCACCATGAAAAAATAGCTCAGGCATCGTAAAAATACGGCCTCCGCCTGGTACTGTTTTTTATCTGAGGCTGAAATTGCCGTCTCCGGCATATCACCTACCTGCTTATACAATATATTGGCTTCCTGCACGACCGCATAAAAGTCAGTCCACAAAGTGATTTGCCAGAACCTGTTGGTTGTTTCCGGTTGCAAATATCTGCCATCAGCCAAAAGCCCATTCAGGTCATTTCTCCGCAGGTACCCAACATAATACTGATCATAATGCTCATTCGTAATATTGGCCGGCGCACACCGGAGGTCCCCGGTAGCTACAAAAAATCGGGAATCCTTCATGGTCGCGGTCCTGAACTTATTATAAACACCAAGCGTAAATGTTTCCACATCTGCTTTCGTTTTCCAGAAACTATTCCCGGCAAGGCCATCGATCGGTGTCACGTTCAAAAATTTCTTGCAACCCGTAAATCCTGTAAACAGGGTAGTGAGAACGGCTATATAAATTATTTTTTTCATGTGAATATTTTAAAATTGAACGCTTAAACCAAAAGTAAAATCGTGGCTGGTCGGATAACCACCGGCAACATCGCGGCCCAGCGCGGAAACCACTTCCGGATCGGGTCCGTTATAGAAGCTGAAGGTATAGATGTTACTTACTGTTCCATACAGCCTGCAAGATGTAATTCCGAAACGTTTGGTGAATTTGGGATTGAGGTTATAGGAAAAAGTAATGCTGTTGATTTTCAGGTATGAGCCATCCTCCTGAAATAGGGTTTGTCCATATTGAAATGGTGAGATAAGACCGCTCCTGGTATAGTCATATGGATTGGGATAAATGGCCACATCGCCTGGTTTACGCCAGAAATTAAAGTTCTCGATAGGTGCCAGCGCATTCTGCGAGGTAGGATTGGAAAAATTCTGGAAACGGCTAGCCAGGGCATTGTTCAAAATGTCCCTGCCAAAGACGTAAGAAGCATTAAAACTGAATGAAAACGGCCCATATTGCATATTATTGCTGAACCCGCCCACGAATCTTGGCTGAGAATCTCCGGCAATTACAAAGTCGTTAGCATCCAGAACATAATCGCCGTTGACATCAGTCCATGCAGGATCTCCTGCCTGAAAATAACGGCCGTTATTAGCGGTTCCGCCCATCCGGTATCGTAGCCCTGTAAGCGGGTCAATTGGGACATCGGTTGTTCTGGAATAAACTCCCTTATAATTTAAAAGAACGTTGGCAAGCGCATTGGTCCCCAACCGGTTAATAATAGGCTGACCCGTATCTCCTCCCGAGATGATAATCTGCCTTACATTATCGGGAAGCGCCGCAAGCACATCGTGAGTATAGGAGCCGTTGATAGAAAAGTTCCACTTCAGCTTACTGGACGGGCTCAAAGGCCTGAACGACAGGGAAATTTCCTGCCCGTAATTTACAAGGCTGGTTTCATTGGTATTGATACTGTTAAAAACATTTATATTAGCGATATTTTTAGCGCTCAGGATATAATCGGTTTGTTTATAGTAGGTATCAAAGCTTAATCCGATGGCACCGTTAAAAAAGCCGAGATCAAGGCCGTAATTCCACTGAGTAGTTGAACTTGGAACTAAAAACTGGTTGGGTATCGTCGTCAGGTCCAGTGATGTGGAGGGCTGGTTGTTGTAGGTGCTCGGATCGGTCGTATATTTACCGTAAACATCGTAAATCGTACCTGTCGGCACTATGTTCCTTCCCCAGGTAACCCTGACAGATCCATAATCCAGCCAGCTCAGATTTTTAAGAAAGGCTTCTTTATTAAAGTTCCAGCGAAAACCTGCTCCGGGGCTTCTTGACCACGGGGTGTTGGTTCCGCTCGTTGATGTGCCATCCAGCCTGTAGGAAAGGTCCAGCACATATCTAGTCTTATAGTTATATGAAAATGCCGCAGAATAGCCTAAGGACCTGGTTTCCGGGTTGACGATGGCACTGCCGGATGATGTCGCATAATTATACCCGAGCGGCCCCTGGATCTGGTCGTTTGGCGTACCGACCTGATTGATCGTATTTCCCCTTGAGGTGCCCACAGATAGTTCGTTGAAGGCAAAAATATTAAAATTGTGATCGGATGCCACGACCTTGGTAAAGGAAATACCGCTCCTGGAATAGAGCGAAGTTCCTATTAAACTGTAAGCGTAAACCTGGTTAGTATTGTTGTTCAATATACCCGGACTGAATGTTTCCTCCGTTGCTGAAGTATAAGTATACCCAAAAGTTGTTGAGGCGCGCAAGCCCCTTGCCAGTTCGTAATCAATACCTATGTTCGTACCTATCGAAGCGGTTTTATTGTTATCGCTGATTGACACTGCCGCCAAAGCTGCATTGCTTGCAGTAAACAAAGATGGCGGAGGTAAAAGGGATGATGAATTCACAACGCTGGCGATACCTGTTTGCAGCAATGAATTGCCGCTACCTTTGCTGTTTTTTGCAAGCGAACTGGTGATAGAGGCGGATAGCTTAAATTTGTCGTTTGGCGCATACTGCATGTTCATATCCATATTATACCTCTGAAATCCTGTATTTGCGATGATCCCAGTTTGGTTAAACATGCCCGTATTAACCTTATAATTAAACGTCTGGCTGCCACCGGAAATATTTGCATTTTGCGTTTGATTAAATGTTGTGGCATAAAACAGTTTCTGCCAATCTGTTGAATTATTGTAATAGGCATTCAGACTGTCTGATAAAAACGGCGTTGTGTTAACCGTATTCAGAGCATGGTAGTAGGAAGTATCAAATTGCATAATCTGGTTTATCCTGGACCATCTTTCCCCTTTTCCGCCGATAACATTCTGCAGACGCGGAGGAGTGCTCAGATAATAATTACTGGTATATTGCACGATCGGAACAGCAGAGCGACCACGTTTGGTGGTTATCAGTATAACGCCGTAAGCCCCTTTGGATCCGTAAAGCGAGGTAGCCTGCGCATCTTTTAAAACCTGTATTTCTGCAATATCTTCGGTGGGAATCAACGAGAGAGGGCTGATACCGGGACCTGCCTGTTCAAATCCATATTGTGCACCTGTTGTCTGATCAACAGGTATTCCGTCTACTACAAAAAGCGGTGAGCTGGGTGTGAGGTATGCGCTGTTACCTGTTCCCGTCACATTGGGATTGGATAGCCCGCGTATGGTAATCGTCCCGATCATACCCGGCGTACCGTTGTTATTCTGAATGTTCAGGCCAGCGACTTTACCCTGTAAAAGAGATACTACATTCGATGCCGGAACGTCCTGAATATCTTTGGCAGTAATAGTGGTGATGGTACCTGTAGCTAGTTCCTTTCGTTTGGCATTGTAGCCGACAACCACGATATCCTTTAACTGACTTTCTTTTACCTCCAGATTAACAAGGATATCCTTGCCGGCAACTACTTTTTGCTTTTGGGTTTCGAAACCGATGAACCGGAAGTAAAGCTCCGTGCCCTCCGGTACCTTTACGGTAAATCTCCCTTTACTATCGGTCGACGTTAAGATCTTCACAGGCTTCTCCTGCAAAAACACGGTTACCCCGCTTAACGTTGCATTTTTTGCCCGGTCCATCACCGTACCCGAAACTGTTATCACTTTTTTCTGCGCCAGCACCTGATTGCTGACACAGGATAACACTAAGAATAATATGACTAGAGTGTATAATTTCTTCATAATGAATTTCTGTTACCTGTTAATGTTAAGGGTTAAAACAAGGGAGATTCTCCGGAGAATACGATGATAATCTGCCAGCTTCCTTCTTCATATATCGCAAAGTCGAAAGCCATCTGGGAAGTTTCCCTAAGCCCTCCCGAGTTAAGCCGGTCATAGGAAAATATGGTGTGTGCCATGGTTCCTGACGAATTCGTATAACCGGTTTTCATTGCGACCAGGGGTATCGGGTAAGCAACCTTGTATTTTACATATTGATCGGTTTTCTCCATATCAAAACCGTGCACCAGCGCAGGCCAATTCGTCTTATTGAAATTGTTTGGATCAATCGGGTTATAGTTCGCATCATAAAATTTGAAGGTCAGAGAATTGCCCTGGGTCACACTGGCGGTGTCCTTGTAAAAGAAAATATGAACGGTAGACAAGGGGATGCTGAGACCTGTCTGCTTTCCCCTGAAATTGCTGATAGAAAGCGGAGACACATAGGTGTTTTGCGCAATACCATTAACAGGATCATAAACTGAGGGTTCGTAAGGCCTTTCTCTTTGCGGCTGTAATCTCATATTCCTTACGTACCGGCTTCCGCCGGAGTTACTGATTTTCACATCAAATGTATATCCGGAATCAGGCTGACATAATACGAACGATGATTGTGCACCTGCCCACATCAGGAACTCCCCTGCATGATCCCTTATAGAAAACAAAGGCTGTTTTACGATTGATCTTTTGTTCTCAATTTCCGCCAAAGTTGTTTCTGTACCGGTATAGCCTTGCGTCCATACCTTTACCGGGAAACTGTTGGTAAGTTCCGGCGCCGGGGCATTGGTTGTCGTCCGGTGAAGGTTGACAATTTCAAAGGTCAGCGGCAACGTGGAGTTCCCGGCATTGAAGTTGTTATCAAATAACGTGCTCCGTCCAAGAGTGGGTTTGTAAACTGTCTGTGTAAAACGTGAATCATCACTTAGCGTGTCCCGATTGTCCGGCAGGTTCTTTGTACAGGAACTTAACGTCAGCAATAAGCCTGCAAAAACCAGCAATATATTTTTATGGTTTAGTGTGAATTTTTTCATTGGTTATTGATTAAACTTTGAAGAAAATTGATTGAATCCAAAGATGTGGCCGGGAGACAGGACATGTATGATACCGTTTTTTGTTTTAATATTCAGAGTTTGAGTAGTTGTACTAACCCAATTACTTGAAATCGTGGAATTATTGGTGTCGGAAAAGAGCAACTGTTGCTCGCCCGCGCCGACATAGCCGGATGCGTTAAGCAACTGGTAGTCTACGTGCATGGGATATTCATATTTCAATCCCGAAAAATCAACTCCGTTAGATTGTGAACTGATATCTGTTGTAAGGTAAGTTCCGCTGATCACATACTTGTAAACCATCGTATCCAATACAGATACGTCCAGATCCCTGAGATATAGAGGCGGTTTGTTTTCAAATGCCCTGTCCCTGTTCAGACTTTTGATCGCGGTTTCAAAACTCTTGTTGGTGATACTGAAAAAAGTTATTTTTTTATTGGTCAAGCTGTCCTGTAACCCAGGTATGCGGTCAACCAAAACCAACAGTGAATCATAAACCCCGGTTTGCGCTTTCAGGTAGTCCATTGCAGATCCATCATAACTGGTAAAACTCTGTTTGAGTGCATCGTGGTAGGTCTGATCTCCTTTCTTACAAGAAATAGTTACGATGGCAATAACAGCACAGACCATTAATAATTTATAAATTCGGCTAATCATTATTTCAATTTTAAAGTTTATTTCCAATATGGATTTTGCTGAAGCAGATTGTTTGCACTTAGTACATTTGTTGCTATCGGCCAGTATATGCCGCCGTTTTGGATGAGTGTGGTGAATGCCGGATTGTTTTGCCTTATCCTGTTATATCGGATCAGGTCGTACCAGCTCCATCCTTCGCCCAGGAGTTCTCTTCTCCTTTCGGCGAAGATGGCATCCACAATATTTTCCGGCGAGTCGGCAACAAAAATCGGTAGGCCCCTGGCCGATTTGATGATATTTAGTGACCTGATGGCGTCATCCCGGCGACCGAGAACAGCCTGTGCTTCAGCACGCAGCAGTGTAATCTCTTCCAGGCGGGTAAACAAAATCACAGAACCGTATATAGGATAAGTTCCATCAGTTACACCATCCCGCAAAACCTTTATTTTGCTAAAAACCGGCATATCGCTATTGTAGTTAGTGATATAATTTGTTCTTATTGCTTTAGCTATGGTATCTGTTCCGAAGCGGAGATCATATGGGTCAGTAAAGATGGATGCCAGCGTATCCCTGGATATATATATATCCTGCTTTTGCCTGGCTATAATTGGCTGTGCCAGCGTAAGCTCTTCAATATGGCCGGACTGACCGGATTCCCCATTTATATCCATTGCGCCGAAGGCGACGATCTGCGAAGGAAACCGTTGTGAAAAAAGACCGTTGGCAGCCGTAAGCGTGTTAACATCAGTATAAGTAATATTAGCCTTAGCATAATTATTCAGGACAAAGGAAGTATAAACATCAACATTTACGTAGTTGCCTTCCCATGCGGCTACATGCGCCAGAATCGCGTATGCAGAAACCTTATTAAGCAAAGCTCCGCTCCAGGTTCCCTGATTGGCACCATAGTAGCTTTCCGGAGCAACTCCATACAGGTAGGGAAGGTCGGCGGCCGCAGCAAGGAGTTCGCGATCACAAAAATCCAGTACAGTTTTGGAATTTGTTCTTGGCATTGCGGCAAAACTACCGTTATCGTATGCCGCCGTAAGGAGAGGCACGTCACCCCATATTCTGACCATGTAAAAATACGCGAATGCTCTTAGCGCCCTCGCCTGAGCAATATCATATTTAAGGTTAACATCTGAGTAACGGGTATCAGCCACCTGTACGGAAGGAGCGTGCTCAATAAAGACAGAAGCACTGTTTATAATAGCGTAGAACCTTCTCCAGTCCGAAAGGTCCTGCAAAACAGGGAATGCGGCATTTAACTCGTTCCTCCTGATCGCAGAAAGATCGTTTCGGTTATAAACGCTGAAATCACCTGTTCTCAGTTCTCCGTACAGCCACTGCCCGTCATTGTTGGAAAGGGCCGCCCTGAACAAGCCGTAAATACCCATCAGGGCGGACTTGGTGTCTGTGATGCTTTTCCATTGTTGTGGTTCAGCAGAAACATGTGTAGCCTGTATATCCAGCATTTTCCTGCAGGAGAAGTTCACAGTGATTAGTAGTGTGGCAAGACCTAATAAAAGGAATTTCCACATTGATATTTTCTTTTTTAATAAAAACATATGCATGACGGTCATTATAAATTCAACTTAAATCCTAAAATGAATGAACGGGGGATCGGGAGGCCATACCCGCTGTAATTACCGTTAAAATCGATCAGCTCCGGGTCAGATCCGCTAAAGCTGGTAATCGTCAGTAAATTACTTGCTGTTGCATAGAGGTAGGCCTTTCTTGTACCGATACTTCCTTTCTTGAACAGAACTTTACTGATGTCGTAACCCAGCGTCACGGAACGTAATTTGATATAGGAGGCATTTTCAAGGAAAAGATTCTGGTCCTGCTGGTAAGGCACGGCGCTGCTCCATGGGTTATATATTGGGTACTTGGAAAGATCAACGTCCTTTTGCCAGGAAAAAATTTCCTGCACCGCGTTGATGGAGTTTGAATTCCCCTGGTTAATAAAATCAAATTCATTTGCGGCTTTTACATTCAAGGCCTTTTGTCCGACCGCAAAAAACATATTGATGTTCAGATCAAAGTTTTTATAATGAAACTGGTTATTCCAGCCGCCGGTAAACGCGGGCATGCTATGTCCCGTCAATACCTTATCGTTATCATCAATCACAAAATCACCGTTTTGGTCTTTCCATCTCGGATCCCCCCCCTTAAGGGCCACTCCTTTATAGTTTAGTGGTTTGTTATCGGCAGGGTTAACCGGTACATCAGCCGTATTATTGTAGATCCCGTTATTGTCAAGCAGCCAGAACTGATCTACCGATTTGCCGACCTGCAGCTTCCTGTCACCCACAATCAATTCATGCAGGCCGTTGGGAAGTGCGGTAAGCTCGTTGCGGTTAACATTGACGTTGAAGGACGTTGACCAGTTAAAATAATCTTTGCTCTTTAAAACGGCTATGTTGACGGTAGCGTCGACCCCTTTATTATCTACTGACATTCCCTGAAGCCAGTTCGAAGTATAGCCATACTCCCTGGGCACCGGTACGGCTATCACCTGCTGTTTGTCTTTCCGGTCATAAAGGCTTAAGGAAACCTGTAGCCTGTTATTAAAAAATGAGCCGTCAAGATTGACCGCTGCCTGATCGGAATAAGACCAGCCAAGCCCGTAGCCTATCCATCCTGCCACATAGGGACGGGAAAGGGCGGCATATGAATTGTAGGAAGAAATGTCGGGGTTTTGATTCCAGCCCAGGTCGACCGTATATTGCGGCCCGGCCGCGAATTGGTCCTGGGTAAGCAGGCGCCCAATTTTTGCCCAGGAAAGCCCTGCCGAAAGTTGGTTAATTGCTTGGTTGTTCCTTAGAAACTGATTTCTGATATTCCATTTCGCATTAAAAGCCGGCGTAACCAGCCAGGAATGATCCGGCTGAACATTCGAAACACCGTCATCCCGCAGCATGGCATTAACCTCCAGCAGATCCTTGTAATTATACTTCATCGAACCATACGCGGAGTATAACCTCATCCGCTCCTTATCTGTATAGCGGCGAATCACAAAACCGGCACTCGAAGTGGCCACTTTTACGAAGTCATTTAAGCCGTGATAAGCTTGTGAATAATTATAGCGGTGGATATCATCCTGAACCGTAGCGCCTGCATCGAAAGTAAAAGAATGGTTTTCATCCAGTTTATACTTATAATTCAGCGAGTTGATCCACATCGCCCGCTGATTATAACCGAAATAATTAGAAACATAGTTGATATTATCCATGATAGCCATCGGATAAAACAGGTCTCTTATTCCTTCATTATAATCAAAAGCGATCTTGGTGGTATAGTTAATTTTAAAAAAGTTAAAATTTAAGGCCAGGTAACCCTGAACCGCGTTGGTAATATTGTTATCGATAGCATTATTATATTGGGTTAAAAAAGATTGATAAACGTCTTTCGATGGAGGCAAAGGCGTGGTGAGATCCGGCAGATAACCTGTTTCCGCATAGCGGTCCCGCAAGCTTTTGTTCGGATCGCGGCTTGTCCGGGCGGCGCTGATCATACTGGAAACAGTCAGCCAGCTATAAGGAGCCATATTGATAAAAAATGCAGCGCTGCTACGGGTGAAAGATGTATTGTCAGCATTTCCCTTATCGGAGCTCTGCCCGCCAAAGAAACGAAAGTTTGCTCGGTCTGAACCACCGGCAATACTCAAATCAATATTATAGACGGGTGTGTTTTGATAATAAAGGTCAGACCACTGCGCCGGTCCGTAGTAATTGCCGTTGGTTGCATCTCCCAGATAATTCGGATAGGTAGCCTTTTGTGCAGCCGTAGCGTACTTACTGTAAAACTGTTCACGGAACTGGTTTACATAACTGGCATTTACCGGACTTATATCAGTGGGTTTGGTTACCATTCCATAATAAGAGTTGACTTCTATCGTGCGGTATCCTGTTTTAGCATTCTTGGTAATTATATATATCGCTCCATTCGCTGCCTGAGGACCTAACTTCGCAAGCTCCAGCGGATCCTTGATCACTTGGATTGACTGAATATTATCCGGGCTGATACCGGCAAGTAGATTGGTAGCAGGGCCGATAGGCTTATAATCGTATTGCTGGATGTTATAATTGTAGGGATGGTCCTGAATAAGAGGAATGCCATTTAAAAAAACGGTAGGCTGTACACCATAGAGATCCTTGTTCGAAAACAGTGGTGAAGATAAACCGTGGATAACCATGCTTTGCATCGTGCCCGGTTCCCCGCTGTTCTCCTGAACGTAGGCTCCTGCAACATTTCCTTTGAGTAACTGCTGAATAGAAAGTAGTGGTGCTAAACCAGTTCTTTTCAGAGGGACCGTATCGGCACTTTGGACTGCTCCTTCAATATGATCAATCTTATACTTGATCGTTTTTGCCAGGGCAACAGAATCTTTATAGTGCCTGGTAGTAGTATCTCTCTTAATGGTATCTTTGCCCATGAAGGACAGGATCAGGGCTTTTTCTGAAATTGCCGGTCGCTCCTTTGCATAGATTTTGTCAACACTAATAAATAATGCGAGGCAAATAAAGAAGACACATAATGGCTTACGTAAAAATTTGATCATATAATTTGTTAATTAGAGCTTGGTTATTAACTGGTACCTGTACGACGTACTTAATTGAATCGATTTCCACACTGTTATTGGATATCTGTTTTTAAGGTGCGTAATACTGAGGTTTATTTAATACAAGGTCCAAAATTGACAGTTGCTTTGAAGGGCCGACCGTGGGGTTAGCCCGGTTTAAGCGACTGTATCTTGTTTCTTATATAGCTTTATATTGGTTTATAATATTAAATGCTTACCCAAATTAAACACTTATATCCGAAATGCACAGGGGTAATATAAACATATTTAAGGGGTGTAATCTGTATAAATTCAGCTAAAAAACCTCTTTTAGGGCATTTTCAATCCCGCGTTACAAGGATAACACCAATTAAGCCGTCCATCGTTGAATACACTAAGCACTTGGCTGTGATTTTATTGGGCAATCATGAATGACTGAAAGAAAGCGGATATGTTTTTTAAGTCAGATTGTTCATATCCTTAATAAGAAGTTTGGAAATTATTTGATTTAAATGAGCCGTCAAGCATTTTTGCTTCCCTGGAAATTTCCAATCGGGGCAAAATTTCAGGTAATTCTTTCCAAGGCGTAAGCCTAAACACGATCACAGTTTTAACTCCATGACTTTTGTTTGCAATATCCTCATCAGATACACATGGCGTCAAATCGATGCATACATGCCTTCTTAAGCAAAATTTCATCACGCCATCCTGTATACAGCCGGATCAAACCGATGGAAGTTACGATTATGAAATAGTTCGCGGCTCAGGGTGAGCTATTATATAGCTTATTTTGACCGTCAATCAATCAAAGGATTTAAATCGCTTATGTTATCGAAGAGATATAGATATAAAGGCGTATAAACCAATGCTTGTCAATTGATTGATTGCATAGCCCACAATTTAAGCGATAGAACCACTATAAAAGGGTGCTTATACCTAATAAGCGCCGAAGGATAGTAAACTACAGATACGAAGCCGCTTGTTTCTATGTGTATTATACAAAGCTTTTCCGGTATTTTTTTATAAATTCGGAGGGGGTCATTTCAAAAACCTTACTGAATTGATTCCTGAAATATTTGAGGTTGTTAAAGCCAGCCTGAAAAGCGGCTTCGTTAACGCGGCAATCCGTATTGATCAGTATCTCTGCCGCCTTTCTCAGACGGATGTAGCGGATAAATTCGTTAATGGACTTACCCGAGATAGATTTGACTTTTTTGTAGAGATTGGAATGGCTCATGCCAATCTCTTTGGCGAAAACCTTCGCATTAAAATCAGGATCATCCAGGTGCTTTTCCGTGAGCGCTATACATTTATTTAAGAAATCCTTGTATTCGGGAGAGATTCGCTGGTTATCGGACTGTAAGGTAATTTCATTATAGAAGTATTTTTGTAAACTGCTCCTGCTTTTCAGAATATTGAATACCCTGGCAGTAAACAATTCTGCATCAAAAGGTTTGGTTATATAATCATCTGCTCCACATTCGATCCCTTTCAACTTGATCTCGGAAGATGTGCTGGACGTTAACAAAATTACCGGTATGTGGTTGAGATAAGCGTCCGCTTTGATCTTCGTGCAGAGTTCTACACCATTTAACACCGGCATGGTTACATCACTGATAATGATATCAGGAACATATTTTTGCGCCAATTTAAACCCTATATCCCCGTTAGGGGCTTCATGGATCGTGAAAGATGCCTTAAAAAGCTTCATAATATATTTCCGAAGTTCATCATTATCATCGATGACCAGCATGACGGGCTGCTCTGAAACCAGGTGTTCTATATTGTCGTTCTCCGAGCCCCATGGCTGATCGCCGGAGGTGAGGTTGTTGCTGACAAATTCATCAGGCAAAAAGGTACTTTCAGAAAGCTCTTCATAAATAATTTGACCCGTCAGGTGTTCTTTACCCTTAGGAAGATTGATGCAAAAATCGGTTCCCTCACCCAATGTGCTTTGATAGGTCAGGTTTCCCTGATGTAACTGTACGAATTTCTTGGCCAGGTAAAGCCCTATCCCAAATCCTCTCTGAGATGAATTATTTTTATCGGGAACCTGATAGAATTTATCAAATAATTTATCCCCGATCTCCTTCGGTATGCCCTGTCCGTTATCTTTGATATGGATGTCGACGCCTGTAGCTGATTCTGTCACTCTAAAGGATATTTTTCCATGTTCTCCTGTAAATTTAAAGGCATTAGAGATCAAATTGAACAACACGATCTCCACCTTTTCCCGATCAGCATAAATCTCCGGTATACCGGCATCACATTCAAAAACAAAATCGGTACCGTTTAACTTGGCCTGGTTGGTAAAACAAAGAAAGACATCTTTGCAAACAGTAGTTATATCCAGTTTAACGAACTTTAAATTTCCTGCCTCATTATCTGTTTTTCTAAAAAGGAGCAACTGATCAACTAAGCTTAACAATCTTTTTGCATTCAGGAATACGGTGGACAGATCGTTCATATCGATGTTTTTTTCCTTTCCGTACAAGAGTTCCTTTAGCGGGTTAAGAATCAATGTCAATGGAGTTCTGAACTCGTGTGATATATTTGTAAAAAAAGATAATTTGTTTTCATTCAGCTCCCTTTCCTTCTCCGCATTCAAAGTCGTCAATTCAATTTCATAGCGGAGTCTTACCTGATTGGATTTGTATTTGTTGATATAATACAAGATAACGAGAATCAGACAGGTATATGCTGAATAAGCCCACCATGTGCGATACCACGGCGGCAATATGATAATCTTCACTGACCTTTCATTTGTATTCCAGATGCCTGCCGCATTGGTGGATTTGATTTTAAGCACGTAGGAGCCCTCCTTAAGTCGGGAATAGCTGGCGGTACGTGATTTACCAACATAGTTCCATTTGCTGTCAATGCCTTCAAGGAAATAGGCGTAGGCGATTTTGGGAGCGGCGGTATATTCTATCGCGGCATAGTTAAAGGAAATCGTGGCCTTATCATAAGGGAGCGTTATCGTAGAGACGCTATATAAATCATCAGCTTTATTCAGCTCTTCTGCCGTCACGGGGCTATTCATAACGCGCAATCCGGTAATCCAAAGATCGGGATATGCCGCATTTGGTCTGATATCCTCGGGTTTAAAAATATTAAAGCCTTTAATGCCGCCAAAAAGCAATTCCCCTGAGCTCATTTTCAAGGAACCGTTGTAATTGAATTGGTTACTTTGTAACCCATCTTCCATATAGAATTTACTGAAATTACGGTTTTTATAGTTAAACTTTGAAAGTCCGTTATAGGTGCTCATCCACAAGTTGGAAAAATTGTCTTCCTGAATATTCAGCACACTATTGTTACTTAAGCCTTCGGTTTCCGTAAACGCAGTGAAATTGCCCCTTAAAGGGTTGAACTTGAGCAGGCCGGCATATTCGGTTCCTATCCATAGATTCCCGGCATGGTCCTCAAAAATAGACCGGATCGGGTATTCAACATTGAAGTACCGGAGCTTGCCGGTTTTCTTATCCAGACGTATCAATTGGTTGAAGGTACCAAACCAAAGGTGGCCTTCACGGTCCTCATTAATGGAAATCACATTATTCAACTCATCGTTAAAAGGTTCAAATTTTTGAGTTGCCCTATTGAGCTTGTAAGTCAATCCGCGCCAGAAACAGGTGCCTGCCCAGATGTTATTTTCAGCATCCTTATATAATTTCCAGACACTGTTATCCGTATTCGAGCTGTTAACGCAGGAATAATGATCAAACCCTCCGGTTTGATCATTATATTTATTGATTCCGCCACCAAATGTCGCAACCCAGATTACATTGTCATTGTCTTTGACGATACTTGTGATGTTATTGTTGCTTATAGAATGGTCGTTTTTAGGATCATGTACAAAAGTCCGGTAGGTATCCGAAGCCCGGTTCCAAACCGAGATCCCGCCTCCGTCAGTGCCTATCCAAAGGTCTCCATTTGAAGCCTCACAAAACGACAATACAAAATCATTGGCCAGGCTGTTTTTGTTTAAGGGATTGTGTGAAATTGTCCTGAACTCGTTTTTTTGTTCATCCATCACATTGATCCCCCCCCTTAGCGTGCCGATCCACAGCCGGTGCTGCGGATCGCTATATATCGCTTTTACGGCATTGCTGGTCAATACCGCATTCTCATGCTTTGCGTACGTATAAGAGAACTCTCCTGTTGCAAGGTTAAGTACATCCACTCCACCACCGTCAGTACCGATCAACAGGCCTCTTTTGGTGTCCATTTCCAGGCTGATAATGCGTAGCGCTGAAAGTTGCCCCGGACCGTCTCTATAAAGCCGTGTCAGGCCTGTAGCCATATTATAAGAATAGAGCCCGTCGTTTGTCCCTATCCATAGATTACCCCGGTTATCAGTGACCATGCAATTGGAGTTGCGCATATCCGTATTTACGAGCGTAATTTGGCGACTTTTATACTCATAGGTATATAAGCCTTTTCCGGGAGACACCATCCACAGCAGATTTTTAGCGGGAACGATCGAAGACACCGAGTATTTTACTACCGCGCCATTTCGTTCAAATATCGGAACCTGGTTCGTGACGTTGTTCTTATGATCATAGACCATCAGTCCTTCTCCGGCCATCCCCATAAAAATATCCCCATTCGGCCCAGCCTTGATGACATAGATCTCGTACTGAATTTTATTCCTGACTTTTTGCTTGTACGGATAATAATCAGGCACCGAAAAGTTGGAGGAGATATTGTCAAAAATACCGGCCCCACGCTTAGTAGCCAGCCACAGCTTACCTTTGGCATCTTCCGCCATACCGACAACCTGGTTATTGATCAATGACGCGGAATCATTCAGCTTGTTCCGGTAAACATCAAACTCATAGCCGTTGTAGCGGTTAAGACCATCATCCGTGCCAAACCACATAAAGCCAAATTTGTCTTTGTAAATCGTATTAACCGAATTATTTGAAAGGCCATTCTCCAGTCCTAAATGGCTGAAAGACTGCTGACCAACGGCCAGAAATGGCCCAAACAGGAAGTAAATTAAAAAGGCAAAAATACGTCTCATCATCAGGTGAACTTAACTGATCCCAAAACAGATGCCCCATTGATCAAACAATCCGGATCGCAAGTTGCATAAAAGCAAAAGGTCTGCACTGTCCTTGCGATTATTTGAATGAGCATCCCTGAAACTACAGATCAGGTGTTTGAGATTATTGGTTATACAAAAGAAATCTTTTATTTTGACAAGGAAAGGGGTGAATTCAGTAAATTAAGAGGGTAAATTCGATAATAATATTACCTGAGGACCAACCACTACAGTCTTAAATCTGGCGTTGTGAGTTGATCATAGCATCTTCTACCCGGTAATTATTGTGAAAAGCACTTCTGTGTTTTTTCATAAATTCTGAAGGCTTCATACCGAAAAGCTTAATAAAATGCTCCCGGAAATATTTGATGTCATTGATCCCCACGTTTAAAGCTGCTTCATTTACATTACAATTGGTATTGATCAGCAACTCGGCAGCTTTCCTGATACGGATAAAGCGCACAAGACTGTTAACGGACTGCCCTGTTATCGCTTTGATTTTTTTAAACAGGCTGGAATAACTCATACCCATCTCATCGGCAATCGTTTTGACATCAAAGTCCTTGTCAATAATATAATTCTCAATGATCGAAACGCACTGATATAAAAAATCTTTATGTTTTTCCGAGATATTCCGCGTATTTCCTTTAAGCGTAATCTCGTTATAAAAATAATTCTGCAGCTCCTTTTTACTCTTTAAAATTCCGTTCACACGGGCAATCAGCAGATCCTTTTCGAAGGGCTTGCTGATAAAATCAACCGCTCCCACCTCGATCCCTTCTAATTGTAACTCCGGTGTGGAATCCCCTGTGATTAGGATAACCGGGATATGGCTTAACGAAGAATCCTGTTTGATCGTCCGGCAGAGGTCTATGCCTGTCAGCTTATCCATATTAATATCACTTATAATGATGTCAGGCAGGTAACGCTTGATCATCTCCAACCCCGTACTTCCATTCTCCGCTTCATAAATTTTATAATTCTTTCTGAAGATCTTGGCGATGTAATCGCGCAGCTGCGCATTATCGTCGATGATCAGTACCGTTTGACGGTCAGAAATAAGTAATTCCAACTGGTTACTTCCTTCATCGTCCGCTGGCTGGAGCTCGTCTATTTCCAAATCCTGGTTCAATAAGGAGGTATGCTTCTGATCCGCGTCAGAAGCCTCAAAGATTTCATCCGCTTTAAAATGCAGTTTCCCTATTTGAAATTTTAACAGGAAGCTGGTTCCCCCCTCGGGATTATTGGTGTACGCGATCTGCCCATGATGACTTTCGATAAAGGTTTTAACCAGGTAAAGGCCGATTCCAAATCCGGTTTTCAACGAACTTTTATCTTTGATCTGATAATATTTGTCAAATAATTTTTCACCGATGCCTGCCGCGATCCCACGGCCGCTATCGGACACTTGTAACATGACGACATCTTCATCCTGCCTGATGTCCACATCTATCTTTCCGTTATCCGGCGTAAATTTAATGGCATTCGATATTAAATTAAACAATACAATTTCAATCTTTTCGCGATCTCCATAAAGCTCAATATCTTCTGACGGATGGTTAAACTGGTAAGCTATGTTTTTGGTCCTGGCCTGGTGTACAAAGCATTGGTAGACATCATTACATACCAGTGTGAAATTTAATTTAACGATCTTGAGACTATTGTTTTCACTCTCGGCTTTCCTGAACATGAGCAGGTGATCCACCAGCCCAAGCAGGCGTCTAGCATTTCGATAGATGGTATTTAAGTCGTTTTTATCCTTTTGTTCGCTGTGTTGAAGCAAATCTTTGATCGGATTGATGATTAGCGTTAAAGGCGTCCTGAACTCATGTGATATATTAGTAAAAAAAGAGAGTTTCTTTTCATTGAGCTCTTTGTCGCGTTCTGCTTTTAAGTTGGTGATTTCTATTTCATATTTTAGTTTCGTCTGCCGCGTATGATAAAGCCATAACCGGTAAATAAACACGGCGATAACCAGGGAGTAAAGGGCAAACGCCCACCATGTACGGTACCAGGGCGGAAGAATGACCAGCCTGATAACTAAGGGGTTCTTACTCCAAACACCATCTGTTCCCGTCGCCCTGATCTTCAGCAGGTAGCTTCCCTCATTCAGCCGGGAATAATAGGCAGTCCGCAGATGTCCTACGACATTCCAGCTATGGTCCCATCCTTCCAGGTAATAGGCATATTGTATTTTATCGGGGAAAGAATATTCAAGCGCGCTATAGCTTATAGCGATGCTGGCCTGGTTATAGGGTATGGTAATTTGATCGAGCTTTACCAGCGGAACCCCCTTGCTTAGTTCCGGGGTACTTTCCAGAGGCTGATTGTCGACCATAAAGGAGGTAAATCTTAACTTCGGCTGATGCGATACGGAATTTATACTATCGGGGTAGAAACGGTTAAACCCTTTGATACCACCGAACAGCAATTCGCCGGTCGAAAGTTTTGCTGCAGCATTATAATTGAACTGGTTACTCTGCAGGCCGTCAGATGCATCATAATTCTGAAATTTTCGGGTCTCCGGGTTAAATTCGGAAAGACCGTTGTATGTACTGAACCAAATTCTTCCCTGATTATCTTCCAGCGAGTTTAAGAGCGAGTTACTCGGCAAACCATCATTCTCAGTATAACGGGTAAAAGTGTTTTTAGCGCGGTCAAACAGCAATAACCCACCACCCTCGGTACTTATCCAAAAGCGATGTTTTCGGTCTTCCAACATGCTTCTGATAGCAAAACCGATAGGGATAAATGTGTGCTTCTTGTGGCTAATATCGACCTTAATCAAGTGTGTGTAGTCAGCAGCCCATAAAACGCCTTGATTGTCCTGGTACAACGTATGTATATTAGTCAATTTTTCATCAAATAACTTAAAACTGTCAGCCTGTTCGTCATACTTATATAAAGCACCACCTTTGGTAATGCCCGCCCATATATTGTGCTGCCGGTCCTCATATAGCTTCCATAAATTCTTTTCAACTACTTTCTTTGCCGTGTTGTAACAGGAATAATGTTTAAACTGCCCTGTCTGTTTATTGAACAGGTCAATTCCTCCGCTGAAAGTCGCTATCCAAATATTGTCCCTGTGGTCTCTTAAAATGCTGACGATAAAATTACTGCTGATCGAGTTGGTGTTCCCGGACTGATGGGTATAATTGGTATAGAAATTTGTTTTACTATTGTAATAACTCAAACCGCCGCCATCCGTTCCTATCCATAGATTTTTCTGTTCATCTTCACAAAAGGAAATAATAAAATTATTGATCAGGCTGTTGGCGCTTAAGGGATCATGAGTAACTGTTTTAAATTTCAACCCGTCATTATCAATGATGTTGACGCCGCCCCTCAGGGTCGCTATCCATTTCCGCAATTCTCCGTCCTCGTAAATATCAAAAATAGCCCCACTGCCTATTGCTCCGCTGGATTCGCTAGGTAAAAGATAGGTTATCTTTCTGTCGCCCTTATGAACAATGTTGATCCCGCCCCCATTGGTCGCGATCCATAAGTCACCATTTTTAGCAATAGTGATCTTTGTAATATTTTCGCTGGACAGGCTATATGCTGATTTGTTTAAGATTTGTTTATCGGTATTGAAAATATAAAGACCGTTTTCTGTACCGATACAGATGTTTTTATTCTCGTCAAGGGCCAAACAGCTTCCCCGCTGGAGTTGGTTATTGATTACTTTAATCTGTTTAGTTTCCGGCTCATACACACACAAGCCCGTATCTTTGATAAACAGCCAGATTTTTCCGGATTTGTCTGCAGCGAGGCCCTGTACGGTATAATTTGTGATCCCCCCTTCAAGAGCGATTTGTTCACATGCTTTTTGACTGTCTGAATAACGGAGTAAACCATTATCATTTGTGGCGACATAGACGATCCCGGATTTTCCTATGACAAGATTGTTAATGTCTGAAGTGATTTTCTGCCTGGCCCGTTTATGCCAGGGAATATAATCTATAGATGAAAAAAGAGCATTGCCATAGTTCAGCCTGCTAAGTCCCTTTTGCGTCCCTATCCATAAATTATTCTCATCACCTGCGAGTGCGATGATATAATTATTAATCAGCGATTGCTTATTTCCCCAAATATTACGGTAAATTTTAAAATTATAGCCATCGTAGCGGTTAAGACCATCATAGGTCCCTATCCACATAAAGCCATAAGGGTCACGGAATATACAGTTCACTGCGTTGTTGGACAGGCCCTGATCAATGCCAATTTTTCTTACCGGTGCCTTTTGAGCATGAACCTGAAAAGTAAAAAAAAGACAAAGTAAAACAAGAAAAGGAAACCTGTTAATTAAATACATATCCGGCTTAAAATTGGTATAGGAGAAGAGCGTTTATAATGGATTCAAAAGTACAACTTAATTTTTTCTTTGCATAGCGACAAATGTTTTGTCCGTTTACCGGGGGCATAATACATAGCTCGTCCTGCAGGTTAGCTTGATGCTTACGGCATCGGAGGTATTCGTTAAACATAAACAATAGCTGTTTCAATTTGAAAAGGTTTAAGGCAACAGGGGCGCGGGGATACCCAGCGAAAATAAAGTTAAATTTAAATAACACTAAGGGGGGCGAACAATAAGTAAAGGGGGTGATATCCGTCATATCTTTAGCTGTTGGGGATCAAGTCCTGTTTATGTTGCTGTCATTTGCGTGAGTGAATGGTGATTTGCTGATATTGATAGCCTATTTTTCCATTCATATCGCCGCCTTCAACCCTTATGGTATAGGTAGTGGGCCTGTCCGCGGCAAAAAATGATACGGTACATGTACCGTTGTTGTCTGTCACAATATTTGGTTCCCAGTGAATAGTAGACCTCAAATCTGAATTATCGGGCTGCCTGTCTTTAAACAGATAACGCGGCCTATAGAACTGTTTGTATTCTTCAAGCTGAACCGGCTTATAAATGGAAATACCTTCAGATCTGTTAATGACAGGTCCCCTGCCGGTCCGCGTAGTAATTTCAAGGTAAGCAAAGTCGGACCCGGCCGAATCAGTTCCCTTTGTCGTAAACTGCGTTTGTCGTGTGCGATATTGCGCGTTATATAATTGGTTTTTGTTATATATAACCTCAATTCCCACGATATCTTCAGCCGATATGTTTTCAAGAAATTGTTTTTGAAATTCGTAATGTTCATTGGGCTGTCCACCGATCGGCTCGTATAATCCTTCCAGGTCGACGCCATCAAAAATAAACCTGATCGGGTTGTCCCTGATAAAATATTCGAGATCGGTGCTTTTGCCGCCCCGGTGAAAACCCTCGTGGAAATGTCCTACCATTTTTTGCATCACACTTAACAGGGAGGTCCGCCCGGCGTTCACAAATACATCTTCAGTTAAAGTTTGGTCCGTGCTTTCAGGATCATTCAGATTATGAGAGTTTTTAATGGTTCGCGTACTTTTAACTACCACAGTCTGCAACATCGTGCCGGTTGTCCCGTTTATCTTGTGGTTAAGGGTTCCCCGGTAGTTTTCGTCAGACTTGATAAAATTGACGAAAATGCTGTCAGTATTTACATTCCAGGCATCTCCAAAAAAAGGGTCTGAGTACGGTATTGGTTGCTGGCTCTTTTCATCAACATTCAGTCCCCCGTTGATTACCCTTCCATGTGCATTTCTTGCCGAAATCAGGAAAGGGCCGTCATAAACTGGTGGAAATTTATCAAACACGAACCTGCCTTCCTCGTTTGTAAGCGTATCCTTTACCAATACCCGCTTTCCCATGGACACGAGCATTACATTTCCGCTCTTGATCGGTTTATTAAACGCATTCTTAACCTGGCCTCTGACGGTAAATTCAGGTTCGGGGTAAAACTCCGTCTTGACCGGCTCTCCTATCTTCCGGAGGTCATAACCGATCCAGCCTTGAGTTAAAAGCAAAGCGTCCAGAGCTCGCCACGATTGCTCGTTTTGTTCCAGGTAATAGGCCGGATTTTCGACATATCCTTTCAGGTCAGACGTCAGCAATAAGCGGGAACAAATATTATCAGCTAACGCACTATGAACAACCTGTGCATCATCGGTCACGGCCAGCGAAAAACTGCCGACAACGGGTCTTCCCTGTTTGTCCCTGACACTTATGTGTACAGGTATACTGTCCCTGACCGACAAATTACCGATATCCGTCTTCAAATCAATATGCAAATTGTCCTGATGATTGATATAGGTTATCCGTTCATTAGTCGCCTGCCCGACAGCATTCAAAGCAATAAAATGAGCCAGGCCGTCCGGAAACAGTTTTTTGGCAATCTTGATATTGCAAAAATTATCCTCCAGTTTAAAAGATGCGGCATAGCAAACCGCTCCCCGGGCTTGTCCGATAAGATGATATTGTTGTCCATTACTATTTTCAGAGGTATTGTAAACGGAAATGGTAAGACTGTCTTTTTCCATGGCATTCACGATACGCAGAACGGTTCCTGATTTAAGGGGTACGGGCAGAGGTACTACCTTTTTCAATCCCCCGTCGAAAGTGATTTCAGCGTGATAATTCTTACCAGATTCAGGCAGCATTTCAAAAACCCCCATCCCATTATGTAAAGAATTGATTGCCGTTATTTCATTCTGCGCGTCATCAAAGATTTTACCTGTAACAGCAACTCCCCGACCATCTTCGCCTATCGCCTTAAATCCCATAAGCGAAGGTATTCCGCTAACCAATGATCCGCCTTCCGGCATAAACTGTATATCAATATCTTGGGGCCTGTTCACTCTTATAGGGATTACCAGTGATCGGGTTTTGTCCTGGATGTCCTGTAAGCCGATGCTGAGATGCATCAAAGGAGCCTGGGCGGGAATATTGAAATCAATCCGCGCATTTCCTTCAATGTCCGTTTGAATTTTATTACGCGACAGCACCTTTGTGCCGTTTATCACACGCAACTGAAGGTCACGGAGTCCGGATGGCACCTCATTCAGGGTAGTAAATTTGAGGTTCATATCTATTTTATCCTTCCCATTTAATTGTGTCAGCGCTGCTTTTGATGATATCAGCCATCTGTTCTGCATCTGGTTACTGATATGAAAGTGCCGTGTGAACAGATAGTCGTTCCCAAAATTTCGCATCCAGTTGGTATAAGCTCTAATGGTATAATTCCCATCATGAACATATTCCGCATTCAGGGGGATGTTTCCCCAGGACAGGCCGACAACCGCCGGAAAAGCAAAGTGTCTGATCACCGCATTGCTGTCATTTAACAGCTCGACGTATAATCTGCTGCTTAAAAGGGAAAAACCGAGCGCTTGATTCATCAGATACGCTTTAAACCAAATGGTGTCACCTGCCGCATAATAAGATTTATCAAATTGCAGGTAAGCTTTTTCAACCGGCATACTGCGATTATAATTATCTAAACCGGTTAAGACCTTGTCGAAGGCGGCCGATGGCTGATTTTGGGCATAGCCGGCGCAACAGATCATACTGAAGAAGATGGAAACAAGTATCCCTTTTAATTTTGACATAGTAACAAAAAGTATTTATGGTATTTACCTGTTAATGTTCTTGAAAATGCAGGTTTATCGACCATTGATGGTGCTATCTGTGTTGCTCTTGTTTCCATAATGGTTGAAGCAAAGAAACCACTAAAAAAAAGCAACTATGAGGGTGAATGCTGTAAATATGCAGGTACAAAATGGTATTCATATTTTTAAAGCCGGATTGCTTGATTGTTGTCCTGCTTAGTGAATCTGTTTGTTAAAGCTGCCGATTTATGGGACTGTTGGATTTGCCTATATTTAATTTCGAGTGGCCCTTGCATATGTGTCCAGGAAAATTAACGACATGGCCGTGATACAATTATGCCAATTACGGATTATACCCCCAAAATTGAACAGATTGACCCTCTGATCTTTTATTTTCTTATCCTAATTTCGCCCTTGAGAATTCGGACCTTGGGCGCGGTTCTCTTAACCGATTATAGTTGATTGCGTACGGCCTGATCATTATCAATGGCAGTGCATCGACAACCGATTTAATTATTATAATTTCCGTTAGTGAACACCACTAACCGGCCCATTTAAAATCACAACCATGAAAGTTCTTAGAGTACTGCTCTTTTTTTCCCTTTGTTTACCAGCGGCTTATGCTCAGCGAAATAGTGGTATTGCCACTACCCCACCAATGGGATGGAACAGCTATAATTGTTTTGGATCTGCGGTACATGAAAATGAAGTAAAGGAAAATGCTGACTACGTAGCCGCAAATCTTAAGCAATACGGTTGGCAGTATATTGTCGTCGATTTTCTATGGTCATTCGATAATCCCCCCGGAAGCAGGGTTGGCAATCCCTTTCAAACCAAAAACGCGGATGGCAGTTTCTCTCCATGGTTAACCATGGACAAATGGGGGCGATTAATCCCACAACCGAACAAGTTCCCTTCAGCTACGGGAGAAAACGGCTTCAAACCCCTGGCTAAGTACGTTCATTCTCTAGGTCTGAAATTCGGTATCCATGTAATGAGAGGCATTCCGCGTCAGGCTGTGGCAACCAAATCACCTGTATTGGGCACAAAAGGAATCACCGCTGATATGATAGCCAATGTCGAGTCACAATGCACATGGTTAAACCATATGTACGGACTGGACATGAGTAAGCCGGGAGCACAGGAATACCTGAACTCCCTGTTAAAGCTATATGCGTCCTGGGGCGTAGATTTTATCAAAGTAGATGATATATCACGGCCTTATCATACGGCGGAAATAGAAGGCTATAAAAAAGCCATCAAGGATTGCGGCAGGCAGATTGTCCTGAGCCTGTCACCGGGTGAAACACCCATTCAGAAGAAAGATCATGTGGCTGAATACGCCAATATGTGGCGCATGGCTGATGACTTTTGGGACAACTGGGATCAACTGGAAAAAATGTATGACTATGCGGGCCAATGGCAAGGCACAGGCGGACCAGGGCATTGGCCCGATTGCGACATGATCCAGATAGGCAAGCTCTCTAAGCGGGGGCCGGTAGGAAATGAGCGTTTCAGCCGTTTTTCTGTAGATGAACAATATAGCCATATGAGTTTTTGGTGCATTTACCGTTCGCCTTTGATGCTTGGGGGCAACCTTCCCGAAAACCGGCCGCTGGAATTAAAATTGTTTTCCAATCCGGAAGTTTTAGCAACAAATCAACAGGGAAGAGATCCAAAGCAATTATATAAAAAGGACGGCGCGATGGTTTGGTATTCCAGGGTAAACGGCAGTAAAGACATTTATGTAGGCTTATTCAATATAGGTGAAGATAAGCAGCAAATCGCCGTTAACCTGCAAGAGCTGGGTTTTAGCGGCGATTGCCAGGTTCGGAATCTATGGACACAAAGCAACCTGGGTACATTTAAAGGTCAGTTCGCCGACGATATTAATAAACATGGTGCGGGACTGTACCGTGTTACATCCGGAAAATAGCACATGCTCAGCGGGCATTACCTCGCGTAGCATACCTCAATTTATTGAACACGCACCCGGCAGCAAACAAACAGATAAATTAAACAACGATAAATGTCCGAAAAGATTTTAGTTACCGGTGGAACAGGCTACATCGGTGCCCATACTGTTGTTGAACTTCAGCACAGCGGTTATAATGTGATCATTGCAGATAACCTGTCTAATTCAAATGTGCGAATCCTGGACCAAATTGCGGCGATAACAGGAATAAAGCCGGAGTTCGTAAGTATTGACCTTAAAAATGAGACAGATGTCTTCACCTTGATTCATACCCAGCCCAAAATATCAGGAATTATCCATTTTGCGGCATCTAAGGCTGTCGCAGAATCTGTAAGGGACCCGTTGCAATATTATGACAATAATATCTGCTCCCTTGTAAACCTTTTAAAGTCAATTTGTCAAAGGAAGATAGACTTTGTCTTTTCATCCTCCTGTACGGTTTATGGCGAACCGGACGTGCTGCCTGTCAGCGAGAATGCACCCGTTAAGCCGGCAGAATCCCCATACGGCAATACCAAACAGATAGGCGAAGAAATATTGAGGGATGTCACTTTAGCGGGTAAGCATCTTTTGGTCACGGCACTGCGTTATTTTAATCCTGTGGGCGCTCACGAATCTGCTTTAATCGGTGAATTGCCAAGGGGCACCCCTCAAAACCTGGTACCGTTGATTACCCAAACCGCAATTGGCAAAAGGGAAAGCCTGACCGTTTATGGCGATGATTTTGACACGCCGGATGGCACATGTATCAGGGACTTTATCCATGTGGTCGATCTCGCAAAGGCGCATGTTGCCGCCATTAAAAGAATGGAATCAGGCCAGATGGATGCTGATTATGAGATATTCAATATCGGTACAGGCAAAGGAATTTCGGTGATGGAACTGATTCATACATTCGAATCGGTAACGGGTACAAAGCTAAATTATACCATTGGGAAACGCCGCGATGGCGACATTGTAAAAATATGGGGAGACGTTTCCAAAGCGGAAACAAAATTAAATTGGAAAGCAGAACGCGACCTGAAAGAAATGATGGGATCAGCGTGGGCATGGGAAAAATATATCCACACGCATCCACTATAATCTTTAAAGGTTGTCAGAACGGGTTATTATCTCCGTCATACACGGCAACGGGCAAAAGGCTATCCCAGTATCCGGAGGCCTTAAAAAAATAGAAAGAATATAAATAAGATGAATATAAACTGCGTTTATGGCTTTAGAAATTATTATTATTCTGGTTACAAGTTGCTTGATATGCCTGATGGCGGTAAAGGTTTTTCCCAAAGAATAAACAAATCTTAATAGAACGAGCCCTTGGCATCTTTCTCGGAAATCGCCCAATTTGTCCCCCTTAATAGGTGAATTCGGGCCACCTATGATTAAAATTGAATTTCCAATTTAGCAGCGCAAAACGGAACTTCATGAGGCAGGGGGTTTTAATATGCAGTTTTTGTTTAGTTTATATAGTGGCAATGCCAGGAGAGATCCTGGCACTGTACTATGACCGATAAAGGTTGCCAGCCGCTTCGTTTCATCAAATGAAATGATATAACAGGGCAATAAGAAGCTACAATTACATTCACAGGAAAGCGTATCAGTAATACCACGCTGCATATTAATATCCATTATCCCAAATATCATGATGAAAAAAACACTCCTATTTATGCTTTTTGTCTGCTGTGCAGCGCTTTTGGCTGAGGCACAGGTTACTATTAATCCGGGGTTATCGTGGAAGGACGATTCCGGGAATGTCATTCAGGCTCATGGCGGAGGCATAGTAAAGGCAGGAAAAACTTTCTACTGGTATGGCGAAGACAGATCTGATAACAAAAGTTCGCAGAAGATCAATTGTTATTCTTCTACTGATCTAAAAAATTGGACTTTTCGTAAGGTTGTTTTATCCTCATCAACACCAGGCATGGCGGAGGCTAACCTGGAAAGGCCCAAGGTACTCTATAATGATAAAACAAAAAAGTACGTACTATGGGTACACAAGGAGAACACCCATGACTACGGGGAAGCAAAAGCACTTGTCGCTGTTTCCGATAAACCGGATGGTGATTTCACTTTTATTAAGGAGTTCAGGCCATTTGGCAACATGTCCAGGGATTGTAATCTGTTCAAAGATGAAGACGGAACAGCTTATTTTGTTTCCACCGCAAGAGAGAATACCGACATGATCTGCTACCGGTTGAGTCCTGACTATCTGGATGCAGTTGAGCAGCGCAAAATACTGGACGGCGGCAGACGGGAAGCCCCTGTCATCTTTAAAAGAAACGGCTTATATTATCTCTGCACGTCAGCAGCAACCGGTTGGGCCCCTAACTATAACTCTGTGCAAACGGCTAAAAATATTTTTGGGCCATACGGGCCTCAGCAACCGCTCTACAGCAACACGACAGGGAATAGTTATGATAGCCAGACCGCATTTGTCCTGGATGTCAATGGCACGCTGGTGATGGTCGCAGACAGGTGGAAAGGCTGGGATTTAAAAGATTCCCGGTATATGTGGCTGCCGATGAATTTTGACAGTAAAGGAGGGCTAATGCCAATTGAATGGGCTGATTCCTGGACAATTGATCCGATAACCGGCAATGCTAAGGCACCGGCGAGACTTAAACCCGCTTCCAATAATATTGCTTTAAACAAAACCGCCGAGGCAAGCGTAGCCAACACCGTGAACGGAAATGAAGCCCGCTGTGCTTTTGATGGCAATCCTGCTACCAAGTGGTGCGCCGATAACGGCAACTGGCCGCATTGGCTGATGGTAGACCTCGGGCAAATTTACAAGATATCGTCTTCTGAGATAACCTGGGAAAGAAATAATGGTACCGCTTATCAATATATCATTGAATCTTCATTAGATAAAAATTCCTGGACTACAGTAATAGATAAATCCAGAAACACCAATGGAGATCAAACACAGGTGGATAATTCGATTGCTGGGGGCCGTTATTTCAGGGTACGCGCCATTGGTCATATAGATGTCAAAGGCGGATATTCTTGGGCAAGCCTTTTCGAATGGAAACTGATCAGCGATGGCATAAACGTGGCTTTGCACAAAACAGCTACCGCGGACAGCCAGCAGGCCGGAACCTATGCTGTCAAGGCAAATGACGGTGAGTTCGAATCTGCCTGGTATACGGGTGGTGGTAAATTGGGCAACAGCTGGGCGGTGGACCTGGGGAAACCATACAATTTGACGGGATGCCGAATCATGTGGCAGGACCCCGGATTTTATTATCAATATAAAATCGACGTATCTTCAGATAAAAACACATGGACAACAATGATCGATAAAACAGACACCAATGTGATATGGACGCCTGTCCATAAATTCAATGCCAGCAATGCAAGATATCTTCGCATAACAGTAAATGGCCTGGATGACGGATGTTGGCTCGGAATCCGTGAGGTGGAGGTGTTTGACACGAAACCGTTGCCGCTTCATACAGGTACCATTAGGATCAGCGGCAGGAAATAAACTGCCTCAAACATTCTGCGAAGAGCTTTCGCCGGCCATCTTAAAAGTATAAGGGAATAATTTTATTGTAAAGTTGTTCGACCCATGGCACCATTTATTTAAAACGCAGGATTGCACAACCCACCCACCCCGTCCTGCCTAATTAGCTATTAACTGACAGTGATCTAATCTGTTAGTAATAGGTATCTAACGATATATTTATAATATAATTATTATCTTTTAAATTAAATTACAAAACCCCACAACCAACAAGGATAGCACAAATGTTAATGCTAAATAATTACAACATCAATAGCTAAAAATTATCAAAGGCAGGTTTTACCACCCTGCAAGCGCGATTTAACTGCCTATAATGCTTCCAACCCATCAGATCGTGTTCCGAAACGATCAATGTTTCAAATGATTGGATGCGCTCCGGACATTGCCGACAGTTCAGCTGCCGTATATTGTAGTTACGCCTGGTGATCCCGACGGCATGTTGCCCGCGGTTGTTCTGCGTATGTGCGATCAGGAACAGGACAAAACGACGGCGGTATTCCTTTCCGCCGCCCGATGGCACGAAATTGTTTTAAGATAGATCATGCAGATCATTTACATCAACGACCGGAAAAAGAAACCCGCAGCAAATATCATCAGCCTTAGCAAAAGCCACAGCCTCGTTGAAAATTATTTACAATGGCCGAAAAGGCATAAATTCAAATGGTTCCGCATCATTCACAGGCCTGATCCCCTGACCATCATATATCGTCTACCTATTCCCCTATCAGGGCTTTCTTTAGTTTAGGAGTGTGCGTTTTCTGTACACGTTTAATGTCATCCTGCTGAGTGCTTGACGGTTGATTTCAATTTACAGTAGTCCATGCGTAGCCCAGCATAAGGATTTGCACAGAAATATTATTTTTGCGCCTTAAAAATAAGATCATGGACAAATTTCAAAAAGTAAAAGAAGTAATCGCAGCAGCGGAAGCCGATGCAGCAAGTTTTTATGACAAAGGCAATAAAGCTGCAGGAACGCGCTTGCGCAACGCCATGCAGGCGCTGAAAGTTCTTGCCACCGATATCCGCAAAGAAGTTACAGAGAAAAAGAACGCACAATAATCAAATTAAGAACTGTTTTGGGAAAGGGCCGGTCATCATGACCGGCCCTTTATGCATCATTAAATTACGGATATAACTAATTGCTCATTTATCCTTCCACCAGTTCAGTGGAAACTGGATCTGATTGACGGAATCGACGACCAGCGTTGGTTTAAAACCGTAAGCATTCAGATTTTCTTTTTCAGCAATACCCGATAAGACTAATATGGTTTTGAATCCCATATACACGCCTCCTTTGATATCAGTTTCCATTGTATCCCCAACTACGGTTGTTTGGGAGGGCTCAAGTTCCATATATGTAGCAGCGGAACGCATCATTACAGGGCTGGGTTTTCCGATTACAAAGGCTTTACGACCGCTGCCTTCTTCGATCATTGCAGCCGTTGCCGCAATACCCAGGTTGTTCCAGCCGGGTTTACGCGGAGTGGGGTCCCTGTTGGTTGCAATAAACCTTGCGCCCGAAAGAATCATGTCAACTGCTTGATGAACTCTTTCCAAGCTGAACTCCTGGCCTTCCCCAAGGATTACATAGTCAGGTTTTTTATCGACAATCTGTATTCCTGCATGATCAAGGCTTTTAAGCAGGCCGCCCTCGCCTAATACGTAGGCGCTGCAACCCGGGTCCTGGTCTTCCAAAAATGTTGCGGTTGCCATCGCGCTGGTATAGATATGTTCTTCGGTAACCTCAATACCGAGCTTAGCCAATTTTTCCACAGCCTCGGCGCGACTGCGCGAGCTGTTATTGGAAAGAAAAGTAAAATCGATTTTTTTCTTCAATAGTTTTTTTACAAAATCATCGGCACCATCGATCAGTTCCTCCCCGGCGTAGATCACGCCGTCCATATCGATCATCAATCCATGTTTTTTCACAACATAAGAACCTGTAACCTAAAGCCTTGTTTTAATTCGGCTGAAAAAATGGCACCGGAGCTGATGTTTTTTCAGCGGGAAACTGCAAATTTATCAGCGTCTTTGTATTGGCATATGCCTTGTAATGATCTGCTTGGTTTAAATAATCTTATTGTCCAATTATTTTTTAGAGTAAAATTTAAAGGAGAAAAAAGCCATGACCTTAGTTAAATTCAACCACAACCGCAACAACATGTTAATGCCGGGCTTTAATGATGTTTTCGATTCGATCTTCAACGATACTTTTTTTAACGATCGCATGACCAACCGCGTACCTGCTGTAAACATCAGCGAAAGCGGGAACCACTATCATGTGGAACTGGCCGCACCCGGTTTAAAGAAAGAGGATTTTAAACTTCACCTCGACCGCAACCAGTTGAGTGTTTCCGTCGAAGTTTCCGCAGACAACCAGGACAGTCAAAAAAACTACAGCAAGCGCGAATATTCTTATAGTTCGTTCCTGCGTTCATTCACATTACCTGACAGTGCTGACTTAAACCAGATCGAAGCCGGTTATACGGATGGTGTACTGAGCATAGACATCGCCAAACGCGAGGAAGCGAAAATGGTGCGCAAACAGATCGAGATCAAATAATGTTTAATGGTATTCAGTAACCACGGGCTCCTGCATGCAGGGGCCTTTTTGATAGGGAGTTCGACATGAAAACGCATTTCTATATCATATTGAGTCTGAAAACACCGCAAGGCTTTGTGGATTACGGACACTACGCATTCGGTAACGATCGGGAAATTGCCCGGGGATTGTTCGGGCAACTGCAGGGAAGCGAAAAAATTAAAGATAGCTGTCCGTTGCATATTGACCTGATGGAAACGGTCAACGACTTGCCGGTAAAGATCAAAACTATTTGTTGTACGCTGGATGAACTCGGCACAAACTGTAAACTGATAGCACGCGAGATCTTCCGCTTAAAGAACCTCGAGGAAATGTTATGAAAAATAAACTGTTTTTTATCCGGACGTCAATGATTACTGTAACGGTAATCCTACTTGCATGGGACATGCTGTTATGGCTGAGCAAGCATACAGAAACTTTGCCGCACCGCGATCTTTTGCTAACCTGCGTATTGCTTTGGATTGTTTCTATATTCTTTCCCCAGCAAAATGATGACGATTGGGTTGGCCAGTTTTGATGAGCGTTAAATAATAAATCAATGGCTGTTGCTGCTGCCATCGATTCAACTGCATCGTTAACGCTGACCACCGGCCACGGCAATCGTTTCGCCATGGACCCAATATGAATCATCAGAAGCAAGGAATATAGCTACATTGGCAATATCCTGAGGCTTGCCGGCACGGGCAAGCGGAGTTTCTGAAACATGCCATTTTCCGCATCGCCATTCGTCACGCCGGAGCTGTGTGAGCCTTCGGTTTCGATCAGTCCCGGATTGATCGAATTGACCCTGATATATTTAGGGCCCCGTTCCTTAGCAAGGATGCGGGTCATGGCGTCTACTGCATATTTGGTTTGCGTATAGATCAACGACGTTGCCATATCCAGGGTGAATACGATGGAACCGGTATTGATAATCACGCCGCCCTGATCGCCAAACAGCTTAACAGCCTCCTGGGTAGTCAATATACTGCCCAAAACGTTGATATGAACATCCGGTGAAAAGATTCTTCTGTAATTTCTTCAATTCCGGCGAAACTGTATACGCCTGCATTAACCAGGATGTCCAGTTTTCCAAATGCTTTTACTGTTCTTCAAAGAGTCGCCTGACGTCGGCTCCGCTATCCACGCTGTCCTGAACGGCTATTGCTTTACCCCGGCTGAGGTTATTTCCAGGACCACCTGGTCAGCGCCTTCGCGGCTGCTGGCATAGTTGACAACTACAGCTACGCCTTCTCTGGCGTATGCTTTTGCAATACCTGCACCTATCCCTTTGGATGCGCCTGTAATGACGGCGACTTTTCCATTTAATTTTCCTGTATTTTCCATTTGCTTTATCTTATTATTCTGTTTTTGAAAGCAAAGTAGGCGTTTAAAGCAATCGGGAAGAGATCTCGCCCTTTCGGGGGCGATAGTCTTTTACATGGATGTTCTCCCGAATTCACGGAATTACCTGATGAGCGTCCCTGATTTTTCCGATTTCTATGGCGAAGACGAACATTGGGGTACCGAGCATTCAGCCCTGGCGGAATATGAAGTTTTCGGTTCGCCGGAACCATTTTAAATGGAGATATGGAAAAGCCGTTTGAGATCATTGAAATTGATGGCGCGAACATGTTGTTCCGCCGGAGCACAGCTGTATGCTGAACGTCATCCACTTGAAAAGCTCGGAGCGCGATCTGGGGGTTACAGGAATTATTCCTGTAGCGACATTACGATTGGGGCAATGATCAAAAATGTGGGATTCCTTGAGAAGCTGTTCCCAACGGATGTCATCTTTGATTTCCAGGGCATCGACATCAAATTCCAGGACGGGGGCCGGGTCGAACCGAATTTTCTGCGCTGGTTCGATGCCGTTGAATATTATCGTATGACTAAGCTGGCTGTCAGCAGGGATCAGATTTTTGGCTTGGAATACCACGGGAGATTTGTGTAGATGAAAATGGCAGAAGAAGTCACCCGGTATTGGAAATACCGGAAGCTGAAAACATCGATTACGATTTTCAGTTTATAGAGGGGGGTGGAAAAGAGATTGTTTATCTGGCTGACGGCACTTTAGTATGCGAGTAGAACAACGTCAACCTGATGAAGTGGAAAGCGGCCCGGTATTATCGGCCACCTTGTACAAAGCCGTTTGTTGATGGTAATGTAATCCGGTTCGATTATGAAGAATGGGAAATACGCGCAAATTTTGTATTCAGGATATTGAATTGCGACCAGGTGATCGACGGATTTATGCTCCCGAAGCAAATGTATTCGACGCGATTGATTTTTATTTCAAGGGGAGTATTGGGAACATCGAATTACCAGGCAGGTTTGCCTTTATCATTCGTATATTTCAGGGATTAGTTAAAAAGATGAATAAAAAACATAAAGCATATTATATTCCTTGTCCGACGAAGATAGGGAATATAGGGATAGCCTTTCCTTACAGGACAGGGCCTTATATGATTATTTCAGCAGCAGCCCGGCAAAACCCAAAGATCCGGACGGACGCTTTACACTTGAATGGGCCTTGGGGCCTGAGTTAACTGTAGGTGACTGCATACCGGAATTTTGGGCGAGCATTGGCTATATCAATAAATATTACTGTAAATTCCCTCTTTAAACCAGGGACATTTATTGAGCCAGCCCTCTGATCGCATAGTTAAAACTGGCCGGGGATTTAGCGGCCAATCCTCCGGGTGCCTGCATCGCGCTGCAATTTAGCAGCATTTTGAGCCACGATCTCCGGCAGCGCCGTTTCGGACAGGGAAATCAGGTTACCTTTGATCACTTCCAGGATCGGGAATTCACGGAGCAATTCCAGGTCACCCAAGCCGTGCTCCCTTGCTGCCCCTATCGGATCGAGAATAATTTCATTGGGAATTTGAAGGAGCATGACATGCGCGGGCAATTCGACAGGATCGTCGTCCATCTGAAAAAGTTCGTGATTGAACACGTGGTAATACGACACATAGCCATCTCCATCGGTAAATAGCTCCATATCCCTGATATTTAGCCTATTCCATGGCTTTTCGGTTTCCCGCAGCTGCTGCAGGTGCCAGTCAACGGTAAAATCAATACCGCCGATATCAATACGCGGCAACTTTCCTGCCAGCCGCCGTAAGGTGAGTGTCTCCGGAGTAGCGGGCTGTGCCGTATCGTCCGGGGTCCGGTTGTTCCTGTCCGATACGAGTTTGAGGGCGAAACAGTGCGCGATATACCTATAAACCGACCCGTCGATCCATTCCTTATGTGGAAAGGCCTGGGTGTGAAAATACTGCAAATCGAAAACATCCAGATCGTCCCAGGTCTCAAAAGCAGCTTTCGCTGCATCGAAGTTCTTATGTTCGGCCATTTTGAACACGATATCTCCGGGACCTAATTTCCCGTATTTTTCCGTCAGTTCCGGGACGGTAATATTGCCTGTTGATTTAAAAAGGATTTCTTCAGGTGTTTCCATAAAATTTTCTGTTAGACAAGTTTCAGGTAGAGAAATGAGAGCGCGGCCAGGCTCATCTGCCTATCCGGCGGCGATAATGCGGTGCAGCTTCCTGGTTTTTTGGCAACTGCGCTAAAGTGTTTTGATCAATGGGCCATAAATACCCTTTAAGATGGTTACGCACCGGGTGGCCGTTCGAGAAGACGAGGTCATCAAGTCCTTTTTCCTGTGCCACGGCAACCGGATCAAGCTCCATTTCATAAGGGATATGTAACAGCAAAACGTTTTCCGGGATTTCGTGAATCCCTTCCCCGATGGTGTAAAGCTGGCGGTGGCCTGTATCATACAAGGCTTCGTACCCGTCTTTAAAGTAATTTAATGCCATTGCGGTAATATCGATTTTGTTGGCAGGGTGACCAGTCTCCCGTAATTCGCGCGATTTCCAGTCCACCGTAAACGAAGTACCGCCGATGTCGATCTCCGGCAGTATCCCGGCCAACCGCCGAAGCGTAGCGACATCTTCCTGATCGTCATTTTCCAAAGCGAACTGATCACGGACGTTTCTTTCCCGGATCAGCTTCATCAGGTAACAATGGGCCAGGTAAACGTTTCGCGCTTCCTTTGCCCACTCGGAATGAACAAACCTGGTAAGCAGGTAGGCATCTGACTTCCTAACGAAATCATCGTCCCAGCGGTCGAACACAGCTTTTGCCGCTTCGAAGTTCTTGTGTTCCGCAAGCCTGAAGTAAAATTCCCAGGGATTTATTTTGCCGTATTTCATCACGATTTCGACAGGTGAGATCCGGCTTTCTGATTTAAAGAAAACGTCTTCGGGATTTTTCATAAGATTAAGGGTAAGAGGTGCAGGGTTAAAATAAAAAACCCCGGAGCGCTCGCCGCCCGGGGTTTACCTAAACCTTATCACAAGTGCGGGAGGTTTCCCGCACGAATGGACAAATGTAATATAATAAAATTATGTTGCCCGGAGTACTACCTCCGGTTATTTATTCGTTGCCTCGACCTCATGTAATTTTCGAACATGCGCTCGTTGAAACGTTTTGCGGCATCCTTCTTCAGGCGGTTGTTATAGCCCCACAAAAAAAGAGCCCATAAGCCGAACATGACAGCGTATAACGGGAACGGATTTTTTGCTCCCAGTGAACCCCAGAATGCGAATGTGGAAATGCATGAGGTGACGATAAAATAAAAGATATTCTTCATCATATTCAATGGTTAAAAGTACTAACTTCTTTAGTAAGAAGCAAGTTTCTGGACGCATTCCTGACCTTAAAACTCCTAACAATCAGCAACAAAACTTGTGGAAAACTACCGTTTTCGTGCCCTGTGATCAGCTGCTCCCCGCTGCTGATATTGCTTGTCCAGCTTCTTTTTCACTAAAAGGTGGTCGATGGCCTGGCGGTGGTTCGTAAAAGGCACCCCGCCGACAACATATTGCATGGCCGTATCATCGTAGCCGATAGTATTCAGGTCATCCTCATCCAGTAGGGTTATATCAAGTTTCCCCTGGCTATAAACCGCTTCTCCATAGGTGCTGTTGTTCCCGAAATAATGCAGGAAACCAACGCTGAATTCTTCCGCAATTTCCCGGAGCCTTTGTGTGGCAGGTTCACCGGTACTTTCGAACCAAACCCTGCCGTCGCCAAGGAAGGAAATGTTGTTCAGCCCTTCTTCCCCCATTGATAAACGCGCGCCCTTTTCATAGATCAGTTCTTTGAACCAGGCAAGTATTTCCATGACGTTAAGCTCCTCTCCGTTAAAGTCCACGGCATTGTAATACCTGTTAAGCATATTATATATCTTTAAGGTTGTGGGGGCTGCTGTAACAGCAGGATCAAAAAGGATGCATGACGTTTAGGTTTGATTGTCCGGCAACAGGTCCTGATGCCAAATGCTTTCTGGAAAACGTTCAGGGTGATGTCATTTGCTTCAAATTGCAGCGCCCTGCCCCTGGAGATAATTTCAACCTTATCCCCGCGCCAAAACAGGCGCGGGACATGGTTCCTCAAAGCCGCCGCTACATAAACATCCGTCAGGCGACCAAGGAGATCATTTGCAAATACGAGGATAAAATGTCGTTGGGGGAAGCGGGCATTAATTTCAGCGAGCTGCAGCCAGCCGGGCAGGCGTCCCAGGGCAACGAAGGCAAGATTATGGAGACGGGGATAACGATGCCGGTTACAGGATAAAAAGGCGATGGCTTCCATAACAGAATCGGTAAGCACCACATGACTGCCGGCGTTTGTGTTCCATATCCATGCCTGATCGGCTGCCGGGACGTAGTGAAAACCTTCCTCGAAGAACTCTGCAGATACTGAAGAGCCGTAGTGAAAATTCAGTTCGCTGATACCAAAAAAATCCTGGATCTCCCCTGAAACCCCGAGCTTCGTTAATAGCGGGTGCATTAGCGGAATACCCTGCGCCTGGCATCAACCTGGATATGACTGTTATCCAGAACCGGGTTCTCTGCTTCCATGTCAGCCACGACCTTATGATACCCGGGACTGAGTTTTTCTGCTTCGGCGGGGTCACGTTTCTGATTAAAAAGCGCGTTCAATCCTTTGTAAGCAACATAGGAAAGCCCGCCGTCGATCAGGACAGAAGCGATAAGCGCGACTTTGTCAGAACGGATCCCCTTTGCATCTACTGCGGAGTAACTGAATTTGGTGTGGTCTGCGACCTCTACTTCTTTACCTTTCCGGTATTTCTCTTTCTGCGCCGGCGTGAGGAATTCGCCGTTGACCATATCCGGTGCCAGTATCTTTTCCGAGTCGGACACGATAAATTCATGCGTTTCCGGGTCGTATTCCACCAGTAGTTCCTGCTTATTGCCTTTATTGTCGGTCACCAATTTCTGGAGGTTCGCGACTTCGCCTTTTTCCAGGAGTTCCGCTTCGTGGTCATCCAGAAAATCCGGGGTCGCCGGTTTCCTGTAAACCGGGTGGATCAGAAGATCGGTGCTACCGTCCTTCCCTGTCGTCAGGGAAATCTTGGCATCCATTGCTTTTATTTTGATGTTTTCAGCCCTGAGGTTCTGCAACTGGAGCATCGATGTGCGCCTGCCGGACAGTAAGGAGCGCAGGTCATCAGGCTTAAGCCTGAGCTGACCGTCTACGGCCAGCCCAAGGATTTCGAGGTCCTTCATCGGTAGTTCCGATTCTTTAAAGCGGATCAGGTCCATGCTCACCTCCCTATTTTTGCGGTTTGTGACTGTTCTTCACCCAACTCTATTTCAGGCTGCTTTTCCGCATATTTCGCCTCGAGCAGCGCGGAATAGACCGCATCAGTTTTTTTGATGACGGTGCGGGCACCCAGCGAATCCTCCACCTTGACGTTTTTGTTCTTGTGAAGCTCCAGGACCTTGTAAACCGTATCATTGTAGGGGATCTCGTCATCAAGCGCGAAAGCCTTTTTTGCTCCGGTCTTTTTCTCCGGGGCCGAACCCTGTTCCTGGCCCTGCTCATTGCCATGTTCCTGTCCCTGTTCCTGTTCACGTTTTTGGCTTACGCCCAACAACAGGTTACTGATCTTCTGCGCGTCGGTTGCCACCCTGGAGATTTCGAAGGGGTCGTCCTTCAGCATTTTGGCCCAGGTTCCGGCATAGGTGGCGTGCAGCGGTATGTTATGGCCGAGCTTGATCTCCGCCCCGATCTGCATGGCCGCTGTTGCCGCACGGAATTCTTCTTTGGCGGCGTCCAGGGAGCCCAGCTTTCCATCCAGCGGGCGGTTCAGGCGGCTTTCGTGGCCGCTCCAGTGTGCCAGCTGCAGGACGGCCGCCTGCATGTAGGCGGTTTCAGTTTCGAACCGTTCTTTTTCAGGCAGCTGGATCACATCCCTTGCCTTGTCGTAATAAGCTTCCTGGCCGCCGTGCTCGATCACTGCCTTGCTGTCGGCGATTAATTTTCCTGCTTTCTCTACCGGGGACAATTGTTCAGGGTCACTGGCTTTGAGGTAATCTTCCAGCGGCGGTATGCGGTTGATCTGGGAGGCGTTGAACAGGAAGTAGTTGGCCGTCTGCGGCCTTTCGAATTCCACTACTTTAACCTGTGTCCTGCCTTCTTCATCGGTAAACTTGTTACCTTCAAAATCCCGCATGGCCTGAATATCGGTCTTTTTAGGAAAGGAGATCATAGTGCCTTTGGCCCCTTCCTTCACCACGTAACCGGTAAAGCTGGCTTCTTTGGCCGACATCCACCTGGGGTCGTCATGGCCCCGCATCGCGAGGTTCATCGCGTTCAGCGCGCTGTAACCTTTCCCGGTGTTGGGGTTGACAGGCGTAACATAGGCGGGAAGCCCGTTCTCTTTAACGGGCTTTTGAAAGAATGAGGTGCCGTTTTTTAATTCGGATGATAGCTTGCCCGCTACAATCTCGGGTAGTTGTCTGAAATTTTTACTCATGATATGTTGAATTAAGATTTGATAGATAAATTTTAGCGGATCAATGCTGCGGCCTTTGCAGCGGATGGAAAAGTGAAGGTGTTCAGCGGTCACCCTGCCTGTCGCGCCTGTGATGCCGATGGGCTCGCCGGCAGATACAGCCTCGCCCTGGCGGACAAAGACCTGGCTCAGGTGGCCGTACCCGGAGCAAAAACCCCGGTGGGCGATATCCACAAACCGGCCGAGGCTGATATTATACCCGGTTAGCGCGACGTTGCCGTCGAATACCGCAAACACCGTGTCATGCCGCGCCCGGAGATCTATTCCCGCATGCAGGGCATACCTACCGCTCAGCGGGTGGATGCGGAAGCCGAATGGCGAGGTCACCTGCAGGTTTTTCAGGGGAAGGCAAAGAAAGGAGCAGATCAGCGGAAGTATCATCTGCTGACTGCCTGCCGTTTTGATAAACCAGCGTCAAGCGCTTCCAGGCCGCCCTCCCAGATGTTCGGGTTGTCCCTGGCGATTTCGAGGGCCTGCCATAAGTCTTCTCCCCTTCCCATATCCTGGAGGCTGCTTATTTTGTACAGGTCCTTGAAATCATTGACATCCAGTTGAGCTGCGTTTTTCATCAGGTCGGGGAACAGTTTTTCCCGGTCTTTCAGGCGGAGCAGCTCAGCTGCCGGGTAGCGTGCTTCCTCTCCGCCCTTAAAGCTCAGGTATACCTGATCTTCCGTTGGGTCAACATAGGTAATGATGCCGATGCTGCCTTGCTTATGTGCCGGATCATTTTCCATGTCGGGCCGGACGAGGGCGAGTGTGCCCAATAGTTCATTATTCATCATGGCATTGTTCTTATATGTTTAAGGAAATATTTCGGCAGCAGCAGGTTCAGCGACCTATCTGCCGTACTTCTGCGTTTTTAAGTTTGTCCGCGATGGAGATCATGCTGACCTGTAAAGCTTCAGGGTTGCCACGAACCATGTTCATCGCTGTAAGCAACTGCGGTTCCTTACCATAACCCAGCAGGAGCGCTATGTTTTTAAGGTCTTTGAATTCCCGGGCAGAAAGGTTCACCGCATTCTGCTTCAGCTGGTCATAGATCTCCTCTGAACTTCGGAACACAAGCAGGGCATCGCTGCCATAGAAACCGTATTTCTGGTCATCAAATTTTACCCGGATCAGGTCATCGTGGAGGTTTACTTCCGTGATCTCGCCGATCTCACCATTTTTCTCTGCCGGGTCGTCCCACAGTACCGGGTGCACCAGCACGCGGCGCCCGGTCAGTTCTTCATTGTTCATGATGTCTTGTTTTTAAAGGTGCCTTTAACGATGTTGGATGGCGAAGCCGGTGAGGGCACTTTGAATTTCAGGACGATGTCCTGTACTTCCTGGTTGATGCGGAAGAAATTCTGTGTAAGGGTAACTTCCTTATGCTCCCCGAAATCATAATAAAAAGGCAAGGGCTTATAATTGCTTTCCTCCCTGGCGATGGCCTTCATGTCAAGGTGGATCCGGCAATGGATAGCGGATGTGTTATACTTCCCGGTAAATTCCTCCTGGGCATCGTCCGCGATGATACCGACCATTTCACCCGTTTTCAGGGACGCGATCTTGCCTGCGGGGATCAATTCCTCGAGCTTTTCATTGAGGGAAGTGGAAGTTTTGTTGCGGTCGATGGAAAGGCTTTCGCCTACCTGCTTTGATTTGCCAAAGAGGCGCTCCAGCCATTCCAGCGTTTCCTTATTGCGCACTGAACCTGAAAGCACATTGCCGACTACCGCGGTAATGGTCGCCGCCGTATCCTTTCCATATTGCTGGCTGAACTGCGGCAGCTCCTGCAGCCCGAGCAGCACCGCCACCTTATTGCTCCTTGCTGTCGCGATCAGGTTTTCCACCTTATGAACGAACAGGGTGGGCACCTCATCAACGATCAGCGCTGATGGCAGATTGCCTTTATTATTGATCAATTTAGTGAGCCTGTTGATCACAATGGAATAGCAGGCGGAGTTGATGTTCTGCGTATTGGGGTCATTCGCCAGCACCAGGATACCGGGGTTTTCTTTCGAGGAGATCTTCAGGTCAAAATCATCGCCCGAAAACACCCAAAAGGTTTCCTTGGTCGCCAGGCGGCTGATAAAGATCTTCAGGGTACCGATCTGTCCCTCCAGCTGGTCGAACGCTTTGGCGTTATAGGCCGTCATGAAGGGAGAGAGCATTGATTTCAGTTCAGGTTCAGAAATCAGCGCGTTGAATATTTCGTCGTAGCTGCGGTTCAAAAGGGCGAGCACATGGGGCACGCTGGAGAACCTTCCCTGGTCATGCTTGCTTAAGAAGTAAATACAGCAGGCCAAAAAATTAATGGCCGACTGCGTAAAGAACTGATCGCTGCCGCCTGAGCTGTCCCCTTTCTTCAGCGCTTCGACAAGCGCTTCGGCAGTTTCCGCCGCATCGGCCAGTGACCTGATATAATCTGCCCGCCAGGGGTTGATGCGCCTGCTTTTTTCCACATCGTTCAGGTTGATCACATGGAAACGGAAGCCTTGCAGCCGGCCCGCCTGTTTGGCCAACAGGTAATGATAGTAGGCGATATGGCCGAGGTCAGGAAACTTAAAATCATACAAACAAACCGTAAATGACTTACTACCAATTAATTGCCTTATAAACGGATTTACAATCCCAAACGATTTTCCGGACCCTGGTGTCCCAATAAGTATGGTACCCCTAAAAATATTTGTCAGGTTGACCCAACCACGCCATACCCTTTTGTCATGGTAGAACAACATCGGGATATTCACTGATGAGGGTGTTTCCACCATTTTCACCGGTTGCATAAAACTTTCCGCCTCTACATTCCATTTATCCTTGCCCAGGCCGGTCCTGATCATTTTGGAGATGTTATCCATGGACAGGCTGATCATCAGCGCTCCGGCGAATGAGCAGATGATATAGAGCAGGTTGAAGCCGGAGGTATAGGGTAGGATAAAGGGGGATGCGCGGCCCATGTAGACCATGCTGCCGAAGAAAAGGAGCAGGCCAAGGGCCAGCGGGTAGACGATATGCTTTTTCGGTTCAAGCTCTCTTTCCTTTTTTGCCAGCGTCCCGATACTGACGAGGCAGATGAGGATAAACGTGGCCAGTTTACTGTAGATGAGCTTGTGATAAATAACAATCCCTGCAAACCTTTGCAGGGGTACAACAAAAATGCCCCAGAACGGGGCATCAGTATAGATAAAGACGGCGGCTTCCAGCGCGACCGAAAGGTAGATACAGCATCGCAGGAAGCCGTGCAGCTTCTGCTGATCGTGTGTTTCCTCCATAATTCAGGTGATCGAGGATTGACTTTGGAAGCAGGGCTCCCCTTCAGCGCTTGCGGCCGCTGTAAACCATTTGTTTGGTATCGTCCGGAGAATCCGGGCCAGGTTTTAATGGATTGTACTGATCCTCTTCCTGCCCGGGACCTCCTTCGGTTTTTTGTTTATCGGCGATATTTTTATTGATTTCCGTTTCCAGCTTTTCCAGCTCGATCTTCAGTGCGACCAGGTCGGTCTCCTGCTCAAATACTTTTTGGGAAAAATCACGCAACCGGGGTAACTTATCTTCAATTTCCAGCATCCGTTTCCCGTATTTTTCCGCAAGCGGCATGACGCGGTCGATGGCATTGAGGAAATACCTTGCGGAATATTTAGGATTGTCAATATTGGGCGCGCCGTTATTGAACATATATTTTATCCCGGTTTCCCTGCTTTCCGCATATAAAGTGGTTGCATACCCGAACTTTTCCGACTTATCTTCGAGTCCATGCAGCTTTCGGCGGACATACAGATCGAAGCCGTAAAGGTCACCGATACGCTTTTCGGGCTTATCATAGCTTTCCGGGTGCCAGCGCAGGTAGAGGCCGATCAGGTGGTTGCCAATCTCTGCCGGGTCAGCAGATGCAAAATCATCCAGCCTGATCATATTGATCTTGCTCCCGTCTTCATCGTATTTCAGCACTCTTTTATAGGTAGCCTGGTCCTTAAGCATCAGCTCAAGGGTTTGCCCGGTACCTATCTTTTCCTTTTCGAGGTCTTCCAGGTAGATCCGGCTACGGCTGACTTCTTTGTAATGAGCCGAACGTGCGCTTTCCAGCACGGCCACTTTTTTCTCCAGCTTAGCTTTCTCCAGCAGTGAAGTATCGCCGGAAAGAATAGCGATGTACTCGGAAAAGTTCATGCCGCTCTGTTCATCCATGACCCCCTCGTCAAGGGTACGGACGGTCAGTTCGTTATTTTTCATCTGGCTGATAAAGGTCTGTTTGTTTTTAAGCAGGTTAAACTTGTAGTTGTCAAGTGATTTTTCGACGGCGTAAATGAATACCCTTACTTTGTTGCCAAAAGACTGTTTGGCCAGCCAGTTTCCCTGCCTGCCCATCCGGCCGTTGCGCTGTTCCAGTTCCGAGGGCTTCCAGGGGATATCGAGGTGGTGCATGGCCAGTCCTCTTGCCTGAACATTTAGTCCGGTCCCGGCTTTTTCGGTGCTGCCGATCAACACCCTGATCATACCGGCGTTCATCAAGCGGAACAATTCCGGTTTTTGTTTCGAGGTCCAGTTATGGATGAAAGTGATCTCCTTACGGGGGATCTTAAAATCATTGACGAGCTTTTCCAGTAATGCATCGTAAACGTTAAACCCGCCTGGGCGTGGTGTCCCGATATCACAGAAAATGATTTGCGTGCCCCTGGACTCCTGCCCCTCCCCGTAGATCCGGGCTACATTCCGGCAGCAGACATTGACCTTGTTTCCGGGATGATCGCTGTAGTGTTCTTCATCAACAAGGCGCAGGTCCACTGCCATTTTCTTAGCATAGTTCGTCGCAATGAGCATCCTGCCCATGTCTTCTTCCCTGGTCAGCGGACGGCGGCCGATCAGGCTGCCGTTTCCCGTTTTGGCAAAAGCCATGAGTTTTTCGATAAACTCACTTTGCTCGGGAGTCGGCGGGATATTGACCAGCTTTTCATCAATCTCGGGCTTGTCAAGGTTAATATGTTTGGCCGTCTTATAATCCGTAATCTCATTGTAAAACAAAGCCAGTTCAGGCACTTTGATAAAATGCCGGAACCGCTCCTTCGCGCGGATCTCGTTGGTGACCGTAAATTCAAAGTCTACGGTTTTCCTCGCGTATACCGCTGCCCAGGCATCGAAATTGCTGATGCCCTGCCTTTCCAGCTCCCTCGGACGGAGGTATTTGAAGATAAGGTACATCTCGGTGAGGCTGTTCGATATAGGGGTACCGGATAGAAAGGTCACGCACAGGTCGGCGTCGAACTTTTCCTGCAGCGTCCGTACGGCAAAAAGCATGTTCAGCGATTTCTGACTGCCTGCCATATTCCCCAGCCCGGCAACGCGGGTATGTCTCGTCGTGAACGTCAGGTTTTTAAACTTATGCGATTCGTCGACAAAAAGGTGGTCAACATTCATTTCCTGGAAATTGATACCGTTGTCCTTCTTGTTCTCAATGGCATAAAGCACCGCATTAAGTTTCACTTCCAGGTTCTGCTTACGGATTTCCAGGCCTTTCAGCATGGACTGGCTGACCTCAGCGCCCAGTTCCTTCAGCGTCTCGAGATCAAGCTCAACGTTCCCTAATTCAATATTGAGTATTTCCTTCTGGATCTCCGGTGACTGCGGGATCATTCCAAACTGGTCATGGGTTAGGATGATGCAGTCCCAGTTATTATTTTTGATCTCATGAAAAAGGCGCAGCCTTTTAGCCGGTGTAAAATCATTTTCACCGGGAGCCAGGATCTTTGCCTTCGGGTAAGCCTTTCGGAACGTGTTGGTAATGTCGCCGATATTCGCCTTGAGGGCAAGTATCATCGGTTTGTTGATCACACCGAGCCTTCTCATCTCCATGGCAGCCACGATCATGGTCAGTGTTTTCCCTAAGCCGACCTCATGATCGATTAAACCGCCGCGGTTCTGGATGATGCGCCAGGCTGCGTTCTCCTGGGAAGAATAAAGGCTTTCAATTCCCAAAGCTTTCTTATCAAGCCCCGGGAATTTCAGGTGGCTGCCGTCGAATTCGCGGAGCACGAAGCAATTGAACTTCTCATTATAAAGCTGCTGAATCTCTTTCTTCTCAGCAAATTCAAGTGCCTTGAGCCAGTCGATATAACGCTGCCTGATATTTTCGATCTTACGGTGCGCGGCCTGCATGGCCTCGTTATCCGCCATACGAACAACCCTGTCCCCCTGCTGCAGGGGATAAGTGATCTGCGGGCTTGTATTTTCAAGGGCATGTTCCAGCAAGGTACCGGCCAGTATCCGGTTGCCAGATTTGGGGACCACCACAAACTCGTCCGTTACGGTCGGATCTCCCTTTTTAATGTTTACCTTAAAAGTATCGACCGAAGAAAAGTAGTTGACATCGGTCTCCGTTTTGAACAGGGATGAGGCAAAACGCCGGTATAGATCAACAGGTACCCAGCGTTCACCGAGATTGAAATCGAGCAGCTCAAAAGGGATAACCTCCGGCTGCACACGCCGGATGGCAGCAAGGCTCCTGGCAATCTGCAGATTGTCCGGTTCCGGCAATAATAAGGACTCCGCTATTTTCAGTTTATCGACAACGTTGCCTGAAAGGTAATTGTCGGCAGTTTCCCATACGCCCGGGCCGGGATTATAAAGCAGTTGCTTATCCAATTGCAGAATGATCTCCGGCTCTTCGAGACCTGTCGTTTCCGCAATAAATCGCAGGTCAACCTTACCCAGTTCGTTCAGGCAGATGGCGAGCGCTTCAGCGGGGTCTTCGGTTTGCAGCAGGTCTTTACTTGAAAAAACAGGACCGTAAAAAATATCTGAGCGAACGAATGCGCCCTCCTGCCTGACTTCAAGCGAAGACAATATTTTAAAGCCGAATGCAGCGTCGTTCAGGATGCGTGCCCTGTTCGCGGTCTTATTAAGCTCGCCGTACCTTGCTACAATATTTCCGTAAGCATCGTTGAGCTCTCTCCGCAAATCCGGATATTGTACCAGGTGTTCCGCCTCATATCCGGATAACTGGAGATAAGTATCGCGTAATAAGATATATTCGTGGTAAAACGCAATATCTTCCTGAATTTCCAACGGCTCAAATTCTGCTTCAAACTTTTGAGGCTCACTGATCAGCCCCACCCTGCCATTGAAAACAACCAGTGTATCTTTGGTATAGTACGGCCTGATTTCGGTGAACGCCTTAGGACGGTCAGGTTGCAGTTTAAATGCGGGTTCGAAACTTGTATCACCTTCATAACGGTAGTCGTGAGCATAATACTTCAGTTTTGCCGCAAGGATCTCCAGTTCATTACCGAGAGCCTGGCCATTATGCCAGCGGTTAGAAAAGCTTAATTCCTTTACATTGCTGAACAGCTTGTACAGGTAGCGGTTATTTGATCTGGCCCGGGCAGTAAGCATGACAACGCTATCGTGTGTTAATTGATCGGTTGTCCGGATCGTGCTGATCTGCTTCGCAGTCCCGGGGTCAATTACTGCTTTATCGATGTCTTTCAGGTAGCTTAGTGCGCGGTTGGTTTCAGCGGCAACATCAAATAACCCGAGCTGTCCGGTGCTTTTTCCTTTGACTTCCGCCGGCAGTTCCAAAAACGTCAGTTTTCGTCCCTGCGGCTTCTTTTCCTGTTCAAAGGCAATGGCCTGCCATTTTTTAATGTCGAAATTCCGTCCGATCCCCTCGCTGATAATTTTCTTCAGAAAAGGGGCGATATCGGGCATTTCCCCGTTATACCATACGGTCAGGTTGGGTTCACCATAGGCGTTCGTGCCCTCTAAAAGCTCATCCCCGAGAATTATATTTTCCTGCGCATCAATATAGCTGTTGATATGGTATGTCCCATGGTCATTTTTCCGCTCTGTCGTCTCCATGAGCTGCACGTCGGCATCCCTTAGCCTGGTTTTACCCGTGTTTTTCTGTACAACGATCAGGTGGGTGCCCACCTCAACATTTGCATTTTCCTTCATCAGGTTCGCAGGAAGCACCGCTACGCTGAGCAGGTCGGCATTTGTCACCAGAAACTTACGGGCGCTGCTGTTGGAAGGGTTGTTTAGAAAAGCGTCAGTAACGAGATAGGCGAGGATACCGCCATCGGCCAACTTATCCAGGCCTTTGGCAAAAAAATAAGTGTGGATTTTCGAAGCCACCGGGCTGCCGAGATAGGCAGGGTCGTACACCGAAAACTTCCCGAAAGGGATATTGCTGATTACGAGGTCCGACTGCCCTTTCTCTGCCGCATCTGTTTCTTCGAGCGCCATCACTTGTATCTCCGCAGGAATCCCAAGCCCGGCGCAGTAGGCTTTGAGCACTTTGCCGGTAAGTATGTCTTTTTCAACGGCATTGATTGCCGCTCCCGGAAAGGCTTCAAAGCCTTTGGTAATAAAAATGCCGGCACCTGCGCTTGGTTCGTAGATTTTCCGGGGAGCGGCGTTGTTTTCGCGGAAGGCAGCGTAAATCATTTCCGGTACGAAGCCCGGCGTATAGAAAGCCGTCAGCCTGCTGTTCCGCAGCGAGTCAAAAACCTGCCTGTATTCTTTTGGTGAAAGCTTATCCTGTAACAGGCGGTGGAGTTCCATGACCTGCGGATAAAGTTTCAGATCGGCGTCCGATACACCATTCTTTTTCCATTCTTCAATAGTGCCCGGCTTGTTGAGGATCACTTTTAAGCCGCCGAAGCCTGCATACATGCTGAGTGCTTCCACCTCTCCCGATGAGAGCTGACCGCCAGAAAAATCCAGCGCAATGCGGATGGCCGCGATATTTGCGGCCAGCCTTTGAGCAGTATTAAAAGCCATGTCATTCCTCCTGCAGGTAATCGGCAATCGTCCCGATCACCTCGTATTTCAAAAAGCGGTCATCCTCATCGAGGCCTTCCATCAGCGGGGCGCACAGTTCGAGAATATTGGTCAGTTCATAATGAAGTATGCCGTCATTGCTGAACCGAAGGAAGGTTTCGGTGAACTCTTCTTCCATCACCAGCTTCAGGTAGTCATAGGCAAGTACGTCAGTCATAAGCTTAATTTGGAATGGTATAGGCAGCGAGGATATCTTTATAGGAAAGGTTGATCCTGATGACCCGGCCGGAAAACTGTTTTTCGCTTAATTCTACGGAGAGTACTTTATTCCCGGGAAAGGTCAGTTTTTTGAATACAAATATGTTCCGGTAGCTTTTCGTAAAAGGGGCAATGTCAAGCAAGGTGAACACAGGTTTCAATTCGACGGATTGCACGTTGGATGCTTTAGTCACCTTTTTATCGTCCACCTTGAACTGAAATCCTTCGGAATCGTATTTAAGGTTGGTTTTGTTGAGGTAACTGATATCAAGAAAAAGGTAGTCACCGGCCGTAAAAACCTGGTTGACCTTAGCCTCCATACCGAAAGCCTTTACCTTTTCCAGCGGGTGCCGGCCTTTACCTGCAAAGATCCCGAGGGACAGTTTCCGGAGCTGATTCTCGGAAAAGCCAATCCCTGCGACATCCAATTGGTGGGTATCAGCAGGCACAATTTCTATTTCGGTGGGCACATCCGCACCGCCGGGGACAACGTGGTATTGGGCGATAAATTTCTCCCCGACGATGGTCACAACGGCATCCTGAAAATTCACTGTCGAATCCCGCATTTTCAACCTGAACACGTTTTTCAGCGGGAGGTCGCCGACCATTCCCTTACTGGATATATCCACGTATTGTATCGGTTCCGGTGAGACGAAATGGATTGTCAGATTAAGTGGGAGACAAACCAGGGGTAGTTTTTCCTGGGCATAGAGTGCCGGTGCCGCCATGCAGGCAAGCCATAAAAGGATGATGTTTTTCATAGGTTAATTCTTTTGAGCGGTTTGTAGGGAATCGTTGTCGATGAGATAGATATAAGTATTGTATTTCAGCTTCGCCTTGTTCTTGCGGATCAGGTCGGCAATTGCCGAGGAAGTTGACTGGAACATTTTGCTGACCGAACTCATGATGAACTGGCTGCCCGAGGTCCCGTCAAGGGTCACGCCCTGTACAGAGCTGCCACCAAGATCTTTTGTAAAATCGCGAAATGCCGATGATGGGACGTACAAGCCTGGTAAACCATCCAGGTCATAAACCTGCAGCTTCACCGGCAGGATCCTGCCACCAGCGACTATGGAACTGATCACGAGGCTGACCCGCTGTTCGGAAAAGCCGCTGATCTGGGCATAGAGCAAAGTGCCTTTGGCTACGAGGTTATCACCGGCACGGATATCCTCCAGCAATTTCAGGCGAAGGCGGGAGCCTGCATACCCTGTGATACTTTCATCGATCATCGCGGAAATGAAGCTGTTGTTCCCTCCGGGTTTAACTGTATTGAAGTCGCCAGTTATACTATCATTTTTTCTGACCTCCAGCTTAGGGCCGGCAACGTTGGTTTTAGCCAGCTGCTCCGCAGCAGCCTGTTTTAGTTTCTGCGCCTTATATTCCGGATCATTCATTTTACCCACGCTGTCGATGTAAGCCATCTGCTGCTTAAAGATGTCCATCGGGCCAGGTTCAGCAACCGTGTGCTTTGAAGGTGCTGGCATCCGGCGGCGTTCCATGCCCTGTATGGCCGCCGCAACAGCCTTGTCCTGGTTATCCGCCGGTAAGGGAGCATATCTGGCCTTCATTGCTTTTTCGATGGAATCCAGTGTGCGTTTTTCGTTGCTGCTGTAAGGATCACGGAAGGCCGGGTAGCCCGATGTTTCCTTAGGGATGACATTTACAGCGCTAAACCCGTCTGCATCCTTAAAGGTGTTCCTGTAGGCGTCCAGCTTATCCGACAGGTTTTTTTTTCGTACATCCGAAGAGACGTTTGCAACCGTCGCGTTCAATCCCGGTTTCGGTTTCGTTTCCGGCTCTTTTTTAGAGAAGCCGCTTTGCCAGGCGTAGTAAAAGAGGATCAGGAAAGGCAAGGCGATGGCCGGCAGCACATATTTGGGCTGTTTAAAATCTATTTTCATGATATGATTAATTAATGTCGGTTTCGGATCACCCGGAGCCGGTCAAGCGCGCTGTCCAGCTTCAGGCTGTCCTTTCGAGAGAGCTGTTTTTTTGACGCCAGGCTGTCTACCAGATGTTTCAGGGCGAGCGTTTGCCGGATATCTACCGAAGTTTCGATAATCTTACTGAAGCCGTCTGCGGCGGGCTCGAATACTTTCGATATCGCAGGAAAGCCCGGTTTTTCCCGTGCTCTGAAAAGGGTAAAAGAAAGGATCATGGACAAAAACATGGCTGCGACCATGATACCGAAAGAAACTTTTGGACGTCTTTCGGCACGTTTCCGGAAGGCCTCACCAAGCCATTTGAAATACCCGCTGAACTCTTTTTTGATTTCGCTGAACAGCGTATCCCTGGGATCGCGGTTAGAATGTATTCTTTTCCACATCTTCGAGGTCCTTATTTTCTAAAGTTTTCCAGTTGGTAATGATGACTCCGTGCGGGTTATTATCGCTACGGGGGATATCTTTCAGATAGCCTTCGGTAATGAGTGAGCGGATGACGGTCGAACTCCTGCGGTCGATCTTCAGTTTACCATAGTAGCGGAAGTAACGTTTCGGCATATCCAGTGCTATAGAATCTGTCTGCAACGTAAGTACTGAACTCGAACTGAGGATGGAATTGAAAAAACCTTTTTCCTTCAAATCGTTGTATTGCTGCATACCGGATTCATCGATGAGGTACATGGCTTTTTTCATCTGGTATTCCATATATTTATCGTCCGGCGTCAGCGAAAAGAAAAGGGAATGAAACACATCCACTTCCGCCCTGTATTCAGCGGGCCGGTTGATCTGCATGTCAGTTTGTTTGGCCAGGATAGGCACGTTATTGTCGAGAATATATATGTTACGCTGGGAGGCAGCAACCAGGCGGTAAGAGTAAAAGCAATTGACGGCAACAATGATGAGTGCCGTCAGTAAACTTCCGATCGATACAATGGTAGCGAGCCGGATCTTATCTTCAATATTTTTAATGATCATAGCGATAAATAAAAAGGCCCCGCAAGGAGCCATGAGTTAATAATTCAAATTGGGAACTATAAAATCGCGACAACCGCCTTTTTTGCGGCGGCTGTTACGGTGCCGGAACTGCGCCCAAACGTTGAGGCGGCCGAACTTATGCCAGAGGTGGAAATGATCCAGGTGGAGATACTGGGCACCGTGAACATACAGATCGCACCGATCAGGAAAACGATGATCACTGTTCCAAAGGAAATGATCCCGTTTCCTGCAAACAAGGTGATCTTCCCCATATCTGCCGCCATGCCATGTTCGCCTACAAGCTCCTGGTATTTCACGATCTCCGAGGTCAAGGCATATTCCTGCATCAAACCGGTCAGGTACATGATCAGGTAGGCGATCCCCGAATAAAGGTTTACCGAAATAAAACGGGCGATCCAAGTACTGAAGCTGTCGCGGAATGCCGGCAGGATACTGGCCGCGACCGCAAAGGGACCGAGAATAATGAGGATCGTGGAATAGATAATTTGCAACATAAAGATCACATAAACCGCAAGGCGGAGGATCCAGATCCCGAGGAGTTCCAGCAAGTTAGTAAAGAGTAGCTGCAGGCCCATGGCCAGTCGGTTCTTCAATTCCAGTATGGGAGATATGATCGTGCCGATACCCTGCTTGACCGTACTGGTGACCGAGTTCCATGCCTCGTCATACCAGGTATCGCTTTCCTTTTCAGCAACTTCCGTTTGCGCCTGGTAGGTGTACAGTGAATTGGTCACGGCGACCATGAGTTCCGAGCGTTTCACCCGCAGGTTATTCACGATATGCTGTTCGCTGTTGAACATTTCCTCCGTTTGCTGTGCAACGAGATCGGTCGGGAAAGCGACCATTTTTACAAAAACGCCCCACCATAAAATAATCATGGCGAGACCGAAGGGGCGCAATAGCGGCATGATTTCCAGCTGCTTATCCCCTACCATCATCTCGTAAGACTTGACAGCGAAGAAAATGATCATGAATATGGCAGCAAGGGCCTTGGCATCAGCAATGAACAGGTCGAAATGCGTCCAGACGGAATCTTTTAAGCCTTTCAAAAAAACCATTACGCCGGATTCATAGACACCGTCTCCCTGCAGAAATTCGAGGGTCGTAGTATGGTCTTCGTCAGCGCTGGCAGGTAAAGCGGCGATGCAGAGCAGCATCAATATTAGTAGTATAGGAATTTTCTTTTTCATCGGATATGTTGTAAAACTTTTTGAGCGATTTCGATGTCAGTTTGCGGCTTCCAGGCACCCAGGCTTGTACTACCTGTTTTCAGTTTTTCCTGCCGGGCGGTCATATCGAGCGTAGCCTGGGCCGAGGCGGTCCTGATCGCCCAAATGCCTGATTTCGTTCGGAATTCATGGAGCAAACGATAATAGGTCATGATCCTGGAACCGCGGTCCATATCGCTATTACGGGCCCCGTCGAGCCTTTCTTTGAGCCTGTCCAGCTCATTCCGATACCAGTCATAGAGCCCCTCGGAGACGAGGTTCTGCTGTACCGCAACCGGTAATCCTGCGAGGATCGATTGCATCGAATGGTTCAATACGGGCCCGAACTGATCTTTATAATAAAGTAGCCATAAGGGGTCAGCATCGCTCAAAAGGCCGGATTGGGAGGCTATTTGAGAAAGGGCTGTGTTCCGCAGGGTATCGGATTGTAATTTGTGTTTGTCATCAACAGACTGCATCGTGGCCACCGCGGCAAGCCGCTGGGTCTGGGGGCCGTTTGCCCGCAAGGGGCGGAGGTCTGTCTTGTGGTAATTAGGATAGGGAAAACCCCAGACCAGCCAGTAAAACGGGTTGAGGCCTAAAAAACCGGAAGAGGGCTTGAATTTATTCTGGTCCCATTGCTGGAACACCATCCGCTGCTCCTGGTAACGCAGCGCTTCATCATTGATCTTTTGCTGTCCACGGCCCGCTGTGCAACACAGCTCCAGGCAGGCCAATAAAAATATATACTTTTTCATTCTCTTAAATATTTAGCGTTTCGGATGATCTGGGTGACATAATCGCGGTCATGACTGATAAAATCGCGGAAGGGGTTCATGCTTTTGAACAGACCGTTTTGCCTGGCCCAGAACATGGCTTTCCAGCAGCCGTAGGCAAGTCCGTCAAGGATTTGCAACTGCGTTACAACCTTGTGTAGCAACTCGTCGCGGGCACTGTAATCGGCGAGCATATTACTGCCTTCTTTGAGCACGAAGCCGGAAACATCGGAAACCAGGGCGAGTGCCCGCTGTCGCATTTCGTTGGTCATACCGTTGGCAAAGGCGAGCAGGAATGGATTGGTTTTCGCCAGTTCGAGGGATTGCGTGACGTAGGAGCTTATATCGCTCACGATAAAAAACATGTATTTTACTTCAAGACCGTCCTTCAGTGCGGAGTTCACATTGGAAAGTGAACGATAGATCATCTCCTGTGCCAGTACGACCGATCCGGCATTGGTATTCAGGTTGTCGATATCGGTATTTATCTTAGCAAGATATTGCTGGTGCGTTGTTTCAGCCGAGCTGCGTACGGCCGCGTTTGCCACAACCGACTGATAATGCTTAGCGTCGAAGACAGCTTTTTGAGCATCAGCGCAGTCCGCCAATAAAAATGCCCAAAGGACTATAAAGATCATTTTCATAATTTGAGGTATTTGGCGTTTCGTAAAATATCTTTTGCCAGGTCCTGATCGGCATCAATGAAACTTTGGAAGGGGTGCGCCGCTTTCAGTAGATCTGGTAACCGCGAATACTGCATCATTGCCAGCATATTCCCGGACTGGTCCTGAATGGCGCTTAGTTCCGAAAGCACATAATCAAAAAGAAGCTTACGGTCCGAAGCCTTCATCTGGTTCACGTCTCCGAGTGACAGGATCAACCCGGAAACATAACGGAGCAAACCCTTAGCTTTATCTGAAAAATCCAAAGCCGCCCCATATCCAATTGCGATCAGTGCAGGGTTATTTTCGACAAGGTCGATGATTTGCGCCTGGTTGCTGATGATCCGCTGAACCATCGGTGTCGCGTATAAACCGATCTGAGCTGCATTGATCGCTGTGCCAAGCGTATTGTACCGGCCCTGCAGGTTCCGGTAAGTAACCTTCAATCTGGCAAGGAGGGTCAGGTTCGCCTGCTCATTGGCCAGGGCGGCGGCCTGCCTGTTCCTGGCCTCGGTCTGTTGCTTGTTCTCAGATTTGGATTCTTCGACAAGCTGGTGAATGGCGGGGATATTAAGCACTTTGTGCTGGGCTACGACAACGTTACCCGATAACGACAGCAACGAAATCAAACCAGCATAACGTAACGTCAATCTTTTCATTTCTTCAGGTATTTGGCGTTATTGAGCACTTCATTAGCGATGCGTGTATCCTGGTTTTGCCATTCCGCCCAGGGGTTAAGCGAACGGAATATCCCATTCATTTTTGCCCAGTATATCGCGCGGTTCATGCCAAACGCGATTCCCCGTAATATGCGCATTTGGTCGGCTATGTGGTTCAGCAACCTGCCCCTTTCTCCGGAGTCCATGAGGTTATTAGCTCCGGGCTTTAAGACGAATGCGCTGACGTCGGCGGCGAGCATCCCTGCGCGTGTGTCAAAATCGCGTGCGCCCTGTTCAGCGAACAGCAGCAATACCGGATTGGAACGGGCCATAGAGACCGCCGACCCCACATCGTTAACGATATCCGATCCGCATTCAGCTATATCCTTCACCGTATAAAGATTATTGATGACTGCCGCTACTTCGCTCAAACCTTTATAGATCCTATTTTGCAGGTTATTGACCAATACGAGCTGACTGCTTACGGCCAGCTGCCCCTGGCCTATCAGGTTAAGCTTATCATTTGTGGTATTCAGCTGGCCATTGATCATGCCGGCATTTACAGCGATGGCCGCCGATGTCGCCGGGTCTACTACCAGCTCCTGTGAAAATGCTTTTGTCACGATCAGCAATGCAGCGATCAAACTGCTTATTTTAATTATCATAGCTTAAAATTTGAAATGTAAAAGCCACCCGGATTTTCCGGATGGCAAAGCGATGGACATGATACCAAAGGCAGTTAAGATTGATGCTTAAGGTTCACCGCGTTAACGAACCCCGCAAGCGAAAGGCCGCTTTGCCGGAAATCAGCAACAAAGGCGTCAAGGCCTTCTTCGTACGACCCAAAGGCATCGGTGTAACTTTCCACGGCTGTTTTTTCCGGTTTCTCTGTCGTGTAGGTGAGATACTGCTCGGTAGAAACCTCGACACCATAGACCTCGCCAACACTTCCCCGCCGGATGTATACTTCTTTAAAGCGGCCACGTGCAGGACCTTTCTCCAGCTGGTTGATGGTAAAGATCTTTTTCTGCTCGGTTTTACTGATAGAAAGAAGCGCTGCGATCTCCGCATATTTATCCCGAAAGTTGGACTGGTCAAGCAGGCATATCGTATCCGAATTATTGATGATACTGTCCTTAACAACTGAATTCCCGATGATATCGCCTAATTCCTGGGTTACGACGATTGCTTCGCCCCAAAACTTGCGGACCGTCTTATACAGATAGAGCAGGTAGCCCGCCATCAGGGGACTGGCAATCGCCTTCCAGGCTTCCTCCACGATCAGTGCCTTACGCATTTGGTTGCGGTACCGCATCTTCTGGATAAATACATCCATTATGATGAGCGTAGTTATCGGAAAGAGGGTTTTGTTCTCCTTCAACTGGTCAATTTCAAATACGACGAAGCGTTCAGTAAACAAAGAGCTGTCCGTATCCTGGTTGAGGATCAACGCGAATTCACCACCGGTATAAAACTTCTTCAGCACATACCTGAACTCATCGAAGTCAAAAACGATCCGTTCTTCAGACTGGATCAGGGGAATTTTTTCCAGTGCGAACTCATAAAAGGTATTGAAGTTCATATTTCCCTGCCCTGCGAAACAGCTGATGTAATATGCGCTGATGACATTGGAAATAACATCCCGTTCCACCTGGCTCAGCCCCCCTTCGGCCCCTTTCCATATTACCCCTACCAGCGTGATCAGGAAATCCTTCTTCTCGATGTTGTATTCAGCTTCGCTGATGCGGAAGGGGTTCATGGTGATCGGACGCTGATCTGTATAGGTGATGTATTTTCCACCATAATATTTGCAGAGCCCGGAATACGAATGACCGGTATCAACGATGACCACATCCATGTTGTACAACATGTATTGTTCTACCAGTGAATTTACAAAAAAAGACTTGCCCGCTCCACTGGGGGCCATCACGAATTTGTTGCGATTATTAATCCTACCTGTCCGCATCGGTAAATCTGCCAAGTCTATTCCGACCGGGATTCCCTGCCTGTCGGTAAAGCGGATAAGGAAATCCGACAGTTCATCCTTCTGAAGTGATTCTTTAAAAAAGAAACAGGCAGCTGCTTCGGCGGTTGTCAGGAACCAGTCATAGTTTTTGAGTTCGACACCATTGCCCGGCAGTATCGTTCGAAACAATTCCAGCTGATTATAAGCATTTTCGCTCGGGATGATCCCATACTGGAATAAGGCGTTTTCGACAAAATTTCCTGCTTTTTGCAAATCATTTTCACCAGCAGCGATGACGACGTTAAAGTGTGCTTTGACCAATAACAGGTTATCCCGGGCAACATCGGCTAAGAGCCGGTCGATGTCTTCAACACAAAGGTTATTGACCGGGTCGGGGATGCCGGAATGCTTTTTCTTCTTTGCCTCCAGCGCGCGCAATGTCATTACCTGGTTCGGGATATCGATGAGCTGGTTTAATACCACTGCTTCCGCATGTGGTATCCTGAAAAGAAAAGACAGGAAATCTACCGGGAAACCGCGGAGGCTTTCACTATCGTTAAGTTCAATGAAGGGACTTACTTCAGGGGGCAGGTCGATGGTATCAATATTGACCAGGCTGATACTCCGTACATGCCGTTTGCCGATCCTGATCCGGTCATCTCCCGGTGCGATATTGTCGAGCTTCAGGCAGCTTCCGTTGAAATTCATACCGAGCATGCGCAGAACAAGGTGGTTAATGGCCTCCTCCTTTAAGGCATGGGCACCGGGGATCATTTCCATTATTTTCCCGATCGACCGTAAGAAATCCTGTATCGATTTTGGATCGTAAACATAGAACCTGCCCTTTTTTACCTGGCGGGTGATGGTCAGGTAGGTTTCGATCTGCAGGCGTTCCCTGCCCTCAAAATGGGCGTTGTATTTTTGTTGGAGATATTCTTTTTGTGGGGAACCCTGATAGCGTCCCCGGCAGATGATATCCTGCTTTTGAATAATGTAACCATCGCCAAGAATGGAAATGATGTTAATCAATTGCCGGTGGAATTCTTCGTAGCCGGCAGCATGGGCAGCATAACGGGTGACCGGGTTGACCATCCCGATAACTACGGATGTTTCGCCGTTCATCCCGATCAGCAGGTTGTACCCGCTGCTTTTATCAATCCCGGCATAGGGAATGTTAAACAAAGTTTTTCCGGCCATAATGGTTGAGGATAAGAATGTGTTTTGAGCGAGTTTTCACATGCAGGCCTTTTTTCTGCTTCGACGCGGTAAAGAGCAAGCCGCCAACAATGCAGCCGATAAGTACAAATGCCCCGAGCCACATATTGATCAGCGACATGGTCAATGCGCCGAACACCAGTCCTGCGAGCAGGAAACCAATGCCCCAATAGATGAACTTCCCTTTAAATCCTTTGAATATAAGGGGCTTCTGAAGCCCCTTATAAACAGCGTACTTTGGCGGCATTTTAAAGGCCGAAGAAAGCTTTGATCACGAGCGCGGAAACGACGAGGAACACACAGCTTCCACCCCATCCCATGAGCTCTTTGTTGATATCCTGATCACCACTATTCCATTTTGAATAGACACGGATGGCGCCGACTATACCGACGATGCCGCCAATGACCAGTGTAATGTTCGTCACCGGGGCGATATAGGTTTTCAGGGTTGTGGTAGCGGTGTTAAGGCCGTTAACACCATTTTGGGCAAACGCGGGAACTGAAAGGGCAAGCAGGAATGCCATGGCCCATAACTTTTTTGTTTTGGTAAACATTAATCGAGGTATGAGAATGAAGGCGGAGATCTTTTAAGGCTACCGGGGTGGCAGCCGTGTATGCATATCAGGCGTTCAGATCTCGAACAACGCCGTCAGGAATACAGCCGAAGGGCATAAAAAAAGCCGCAATACATTGCAGCCGCTGACCGTTAGAAGGTCGTAAAGAGGTAAAAGACAGGGAACTTTTACAGGCCACCGGGTGGTGGCCTCATAAAGAAAAAAAGCGTTCAGATCCCGAACAACGCCTTTAAAAAAACACCCGCGAGCAAGATGAAAATTGCCGCATAAAACCAGCCTGAGATATCAGGCGTGATATCCCGGTTACCGTCCTGCATCCTCTTATGGATCTTGAGGGCACCGATAATACCTAAGATTCCGGCCGTCACAAAGGAAAGGTCGACGGCGGAGAAAAAATCTGAAGCAAGATCCTGTCGCGCCTGCTGCATTTCAGCTATGCCAGGTTGCGCTTGTGCGCCCAATGCAAGCAGGCAGCAACAGAATAAGAAAAATGACTTCATCAGGAAAAGCTTACCGCGCGGGTAAACTCAATGGCCTCCTGCTGAGCGAGGCCGAACATTTGTTTGATGCGCACCCCACCGGAAGAAACGATGGGAGATTCCAACCTGGCAGGGCTGTCTTCATCTGTTCCCGATTGGAGCCGAACCGGAGTTTCTTGTTCTACAAAGGTCAACACGTTTCGTTCTTCGTGATTGTCGGATTTCCCGGAACGAAGAAAGTCCCATGTGATCAATAGTCCGTAATAGCTAGCGTAAATGGCCGAAAGCCAAAGCGTAAATTTTATCCAGTTCATAATTCTGTATTTAGCATAAATTGTTTGATTACTTTTTTCAGTTCGGGGTGCTGCTCAAAAAGATATTTTACAGCGAAGGCGACGAGCTTGGTAGTATCTATATTGGTAGCGATCTTAAACTGGCTCAAAAGCAGTACGTAATCCGCGTCGAACCTCACGTGTACCATACTTTTATTATTACTGTTGTCATAATCCATAATGGCCTGCAGGATCTGCGGGATTTCGCGTACCGTTTTCTTCCGGTTGTCATTTTTCGTTTTTTTCGCGTCGGGTTTCCCCAGTTCCTCGCGGAGCTGGTCAGCCAGTGATTTCATGTTTTCCATGGATATAGTGATTGTATATAGGTTCAAAAACGGGAACGATGAGCGAGAGCAGGGACAAAGGTGTTTGAAAAGTATTGACCCGCTGGAAGTCTATCCGGTCGGGAAGCATGGCACTGATCCTTCCAAACTTGGAAAGCTGTTCGTTAACCTCCTCCATGATCTCGAATTTAGCGTTGGCTTTCACCCTGTTGGGAATAAAGACTATCGGGATCTTTGGATTGATCTTCCGCAATACGACGGTGAAGAGTATCGTAGACGTAAAGCTGAACTCATCATAGGAGAACGGGCAAATCACCAGCTCGGCAGATTGGAAAACCGGTATCAATCCGTCGTCGTCCAACTTACCTGGAAGATCGATAAGTACGATATCTTCTTTCTTTTTGCCGACGATATTCCGGAGTACCGGGTATGCCTCAAGGCTCGTTGGTACAACCTGGTAAGGCTCCGCATTTTCCAGGATCTTGGCCTTGTCGAATTTCTGTGATATGGACTGCTGATAGTCCATGTCTACCACGGTGACGGGGCAATTTTTCGCGGTGGTCAGGTAATTGGCCATGACCAGGGTGAGCGTGCTTTTTCCCGCCCCTCCCTTCTGGTTTGCTATAAGTATTGTCATGATTAAAGGTTGATTGTTACCGGGTATTTGTCCTTGCTTTTTTTTGTCGCCTGCGCCGCATGCCATGGATTTGCTGGTCATCGACATCATCAGTGATCATTACCGGAGGTATATAGTTATCCGAGAATTCGGTTGGGTATTCGCCATTGCCATCCAGATGATTTGCAGGTATCCGGTGCAACTCACTTTCGAAAAGTAAATCTCTCAAGGGCATTACTTCACCGCCCTTAAAAACTATCCTTCGTTCGTGGTCAATGATGGAATAACCATATGGCTTTTTACCATCAGCTGCATGAAAAATCAAATCGATATTGAATTGATCTTTAATTATCCGGGAAATTGCCGGGTTTGCTTTATGCCGTTCCAGCAATAACCTGATTTCCGCGGCGCGCTTTTTATCAGTTTGATAGCGCGCCGCCCGCCCAAGCACCTTAGCTTCATCGGGATCTTTTCCTAAAAAACCCCTGGCCTCCAGTATCATCAGAAACTGGGCTTTAGTGCTGAACCTGTATTTCATTGCGAATTCATAGCCCAGGACCTTGTTGATCGCGATCCTGCTCCTTTTATGTTCATAGCCGCCGGAGACCTTCCTGCCATCCCGGTCAATCCTTGTACTGACGATATGCAAATGATTATTAGCAGTATCTTTATGAAATACGAGGAGGTACGGCTGTTCACCGTATCCCATTTCTTTTAACCATTCTTCAGCGATTCCACTTAGGTTATTTTTATCATATTGCCGCCCCTTCCCGGAAATGGCTACATGGAGCTGCGGGTATTCGATCCGTTTGTTAAGGCTGGTAACCATATCGAGGTAATTGAAATAGTCCTGCATTTTCATTGACGTCAGGGCTCCGGCAATCCCGAAGTTGGCTGCCTTCATCAGTTCCGCCCTCGCACCGTCGACTTTATTAAGGTTGTAAAAAACCGCGGCGAATGAAACTGAGGGCTTCAAGAACTTGACGATCATAGCAATTAGTGGTTTATGCCAACAAAGGCATTCCTGGCTTTTCAGGGCATTCTTAAATTCTGAGGATCAAACCTTTCGAGGCAGGCGATGGTATCGTGAATAGCCCCTCCATGGCTGAACAAGGCCAGTTTTTCCAGTTTAAATTCCCGGTTCCGCCCCATGACAATGGAATGATAACCAAATGTAATTACAAGCCCTCCGGGCTGAACAACTGGTAAAAGTGCGTCTTTCAGCTGTCTGAATGGGCTGCAGATGTGGCCATTATACAACTCCATGCTTTTTCGGTAAGCATAGGGCGGATCAAGGATCACTGTATTGAACCTACGCCCTTTCCATGTCCGCAAAAACTCCAGGGCATCCAAATGGAATTCTGCCGTCATATCCGGATCGATATCATTTCGTACCTCGTCCAGGGCCAATAATGTTTTTCCGGCAAAAAGGTTCAGCACATGCCCTTCAGCATTGCCCTCCACCCATTCCCTGACCGGCCGGACGCTAAAGGTATAGCGATGCAGAGGGCATCTGACGTGTTCAAATAAAACCATAAAAAAAACGATGTATCATACGAACTAAGGAACCTTATTTTATCAGAGCAGTGTTGCCGTCTATCCTTCTCTCTATATTCGCGCCTATCTTTGAAGCTGTGCGATTAAATACATCATATGCGCTGTTTCATCACAACCTGCTATCAACGTAACCTGCTATCTGCCTGCTTTGCTATCCCGATACATCCTGATCTGTGTAGCATGGAAATTATGAATCCCGGCACCGAAGCAGCGTGCTATCAGGCGATCAGTGTAGCGCGGTAGCAACAAATTTCGATATAGCGAAATAGCGGTATATCAACGCATCAAATCAAATGTGTGACAAACTACCGGCCCATTAGGCGGATGATTTTCCTTATCGCAATTTCGAGGGTATGTTGCATCTCAATGTACTGATCCAGCAAATCGTTAAAGCGCCGCGCAACCTGTGGATCCAGTACCTCTTTGAGCTGCATTATGTTGCCATATCGCGCTAACTGGTTAATGTTATTTCCAGCCCTTGCCAGTTCATTGCCAATCTGATCAAGTTTTGCAATCAGTTCACGGGCATTGATAACCGTCTTTCCCACATCCTTTAAAACCCTCAACCTGACCAGGTCGGCTTTAGCTATGCCCAGTTGCTTTTCAAGTTCCAGTACCTGCGCATATTCTTCCTCGCTGAACCGGACATCAATTTTTTTTGACCGCCTGCCCTCCTTCAGTAAAGGCCGCCCTTTCAACTTTTTCCGGTCATCCATAAGAAAAACGAGTTGCGAAGTTTTGGCAATTCCCCCGGAGGGCAAGATGTTTTTGGATGGATGAAAAATCGCCCGGAACGGGATTTTTTGTCCGACAAAAAGACATCTTGCCGTTAGAAAATCAAAATGTTTTCCGTTAAGGAAACAGTGTCTACAGATCACTTACGGAGGAACGTATGCTTCGGGTTAGCAATAGCATCTGCAGTGTCCGCTTCAGGCAGAGCCGGCACCGGCGTTTGCCGGATGAAAGCCACGAGCATGGCATTGTAGTCATTAAAGCCTTCGTAAACAATAGACCGGTCCCTGGCGTAAGGCAGGGCAGCAATGAATTCAAGCGTAGCTTTATGGCCGCGTATGTCGCGATCGAAATAAAGATCGATGCTTGAGAACTGTTTGGCTTTGGCGATCCCCGCAGCAAGGAGCGATAGTGAATTCAGTATGAGTATACTATGCTCCGCGGTGGGGTTGTCAACCTTCCAGGTTAAGTAATCCATACATCCCTCAAAGACAGCCAATTTCTTAGGATCACGGGCAATAAAGGAAATTGCCTTTAATCCGACGCAGCCTTTAAAATACCGGTTCCGGACCTCCCAGCTTCCGGTTTCATTCTGCCATCCTGCAGCGAAGTATATTTTTCGTGGCTGTATGCCATCGGCATAATAATAAACCTCATGAAGGTGACCAAAGCCGGCTTCGAAGACACCTCTCGATTTCAAATAATTGGTGACAGCAGGATGGCTCCCCAGCCTTTTGATTTCAGCAACAAGAAAATGAGGGACTTTCCGCCTTATCCGGGAGCGCTTCGTCCTCGGCTCAGCGGCGGATGCTATATTTCCGTTTAATACTTCGTTTATCTTGATTACTACTTCTTTAAATGTGAGAAGCGGCCAATACTTAAGCCCGAAGTCGATGATGTTGCCGCCCTTTCCCGTTCCGTGGTCATACCATCCGCCGATAGCATCATCAACTGCAAAGGAAGGATTGGAGTCATCATCCCGCAGCATACTGCTGTACATTTGTTCTTTACCTGACTTTCGGACCGGTTTGTAGCCAAGATTGGCTAACAATTCGACAAGCGATGCCCGCTCCTTTAATTGCCTGGCGTCTAATAATTCTGTCATAGGATCAATGATTAAGGGGGGAGACAATGATAGATGCTGATGGCTTTAGCAATTGTTTCGAGCTCCACCCTGTCCAACCGCCATGCTGCTGAATGATTACCATCCTTTCTGGGGGTAATCAAACCCTGCTCTAGCCAGCGCTCTATGTTTTTCCTCCCGTAAATGTTAAATGCTTCTGATTTTTTGAGGTAAGGCCTGAGCAGGCCTACTTTTACCAATGTGGTGATTGCAGCCAGTTCAGAAACCTGCTGCATGAATTTTTCTAATTGAATCCTGGATATTTCCATGAACCGGCAGCGGGCAACGAACCCGTTCAATTCACTTCTGCCGGTCAATTTTTTCGGGATTACTCACGTCGTATCCTACGATACGGGCCTTCGCCTGCCTATGCGCTTTCAGTTATTGGTATACTTTCAACCTCACCTTCGCAATATTTTCCGGTTTAAATGCGGAATAATGCTTCATCCCCCTACGTCAAAGAGCGTACCGCACGCAGCGGTTTTATCGTTCTGCCACTGGCAGATAGGTCATGCGGTTACTGGAAGCCGCAATAGCTTCGAGCTGCGCACGGTCTAACTTTTTTCCTGAAATTTTAATGAGGCCTTCGCTTATCCAGCGGTCTACATTGCTCCTGCCGTACAGGTGGTAAGCCGATGTTTTGGAGATCATTACCGGCATTAAATGCGTTGCGGCCATGACAGCTTTGGGGCTTTCCCCGGTGGCATTTTTTAATATGATGATGATCTCTCCAAGCTTCATTTCAGTATGCTTCGGTGTTTATCCTGCGGCATGAACAAAGGTTGAAAGGATAGAAAATGATTTTGGGTAGTAAGGAGGTAGGGTACCCCAAATATAATTTAACGGGGGCCCCATAAATTTTAATCGATTGATAAACAGAACAATAACCAGAAAACCATTAACTATTCCTGCTCAGAATGGTATTAACCGCTACATTAGCTCGTTGCCATTAAAAAGAAAAAGGCTTCAAATGAAGCCTTTTTAGGTAAATTAGGTTGTAAGCGGGTGGGTAACCTAAATGCTATCATTTTGGCATCAATTAGCCCTGCTATCCGGCGATTTCCTTTTCGATCCTATTATTAATTTCTGCTTCCATTTGATTAATGAACCGTGTTGGACTTATCCGTTTTCGCTTGGATATATCTAACCAGCGCCTGTGCGGTTTGCCGATGGATACTTGTAAATTATCTTCCAACCAGTAAAAAATATCTGTTATTGTAGCACTTCCGTTGTTTATCTGCCCGGTCAGCCATATACCATAAGCAATTTCAACGAGGTTGACCGTCTCTCCGGTCCATCGCATTTTTCTCTGTTTTTTTTCGGAATGCACGTTAGAATTAAAAAGTTTCTGGTTATCACTATACCCCAGCTTTTCTGAAATGTAGTCGCTCAACATTTCAATTGATATAAACCTCGCAAAAGTATAATCCAACAAGGTTGAAAAGCTTTTATCGGGGGGGCCGAGTTCCGCGAACGGGATCAAGGGCAACGAGGCTCCGCGAATAAATAAATACTGATCGAGGTCATTAGAACCAAACCTGTAATAATCGTAGTAGAACCTGTGTTCATTGAAATATGCGGCACCCTGAAGCAGCTTTTTATGGTAATATTCCCTGATTAGCTCGGGTGGGCCGACAGGCTTCCCGCTTTCCAATTTAAATAAAGCGGTATAAAAAAATTGATATGCCAGTACCCTGGGTTTTATCACTTTGAAAAACTCCACTTCCTCCTCCCCGGACGGATGTGAAATTGCGATGACTGCCCTAAGGTCTTCAACAGTTGAACTGATGACGGCAAGTGCGGCATTAAGCAGTTTTAATGTAATATCGGCTTCAAAGTTTAATGCATTGAGTGATGAGACTAGTTTCTCCTCTATCAGCTTAATCTTTTCCATGCAAGCGATTCGTTAATTTATGCTGCAAATCAAAAAGGTTTTAGCTATGACGTAAAGTGGCAAGGGTGGCAGGAATGATGCAATGAGTGAAATTGAAACAGTCCTGCAGTAATCACAATGCAATAAACGGGAAGCCACCTGTTTATTGAATTTAATTAAATACCGAGTTGAAAAGCTAATTTGGTATGCCTAACTTTGAATCATGAAATAGGATAAGGAACAGAAATAATATATAGTGGCGATGCTATTAACCTTGTAAAGAGAAACCGGCTAAATTTCAAAAACACACAAGGGGTAAATAGACTGATCGTCCGCGTTATGCGCGGGCAACAGTTTACCTTGTGTGTAGGTCTTTAGCCGGACCTCTCTTACAGATAGCTGCTGACCCGCGCTATTTTGTACCATGGAAAAAGGATCAGAAATTAACGACTTCTTGTGTTCGGCACTGGAACAGTTTCCTTTCAGCGAGCGTTTTATAAGGAAAACCAAGAAGATTGGGTTATCCTCGTTAAAGGAGATTGTGGCTTTAGGCTGGGTAAAATTACAGAAGCTGGAAGGCTTTGACTATGGCTGCCTTAATGAGTTGGTAAGGTTCCTGGAGCAACGCGATCAATTGAACTTATTGACAGGCAAAAAAAAATAGTTGAAGAGGCTTTATGCCAATCTATGCCGGTATGAAAGCGTGTTGTACGCTGTCAGTTCTCCGAAAAAAGGGGGTTCCCCGGAGTGAAATCATCTGGATAGTGCAGATATTGATCCGGGCTGAATGCCGCAGAGATCCTGCCAACCTCGTGGCATATCTGAACTAACCGCTCCATTTGAACTTTTGTCTCTTCCGGCTGTTCGATTTCAAGGCGATCGTTGACCAAAACACTTAATTGGATCAGGACCGCTTTTGCATCACCGAAATTCCTTACGTATTTACCCAGTCTTGCAAAGGGTTCAAGCAGGTCAAGACCGGTCAGAAACTTGCCAAATACTTTAGCCATCTCAGCCGCGGCAAATGAAAGTGATTTAACATGTTGCTGTTCCATGACCTCCCGGTAACTTTCATCGGCATCTTTGAACGCTAAAATCAGGTCCAGTACATCTTGTGGTGTAATATTTTTGTCCATCAGCGAATTCGATGTAATTAGTTTACAAATTAACGATAAGTGTTGAGATGCAGTATGTATTATAGCATGATGCTCATTATTGAATTAATACGAACTTACTTATAATGTAAATCAATGTGTCTAACCATCTTTAATAACCATTCCCGGACATTATGTACGATCCTGTCCGAGAAGGGTTTCGAGCCAAAGCGGTTACGCATGCTCTTTTTAGAAAAATTCTCAGCACGTTGGGTACGAATATGATTGGCGATAAAATCATAAAGGTGCGACTTCAATTTGGTAACCATGAATTCCGTTTCGATCATTACCCTGAACAGGAACATCAGTTCCGCGAGGGTTACCATGACCATAAAATAGAATTTGGAAGCGCCGGGGTCATCATTCGTCCTGTATGCTTTTTGAAACAGCTTATTTTTTTGTGAAATATATTTCAGTTCGGCGGTTATAGCACCCCGAATGAGTTCTTTCAGTGTTTTCGATTCGAGATCAAAGCCTTTCGGGTAACGCGTGTTGATCTGCCGGAAGACCTTAAGCAGGTAAAAAAGTTCATGCTCCACTTCTTCGTCATCGGCATCCTTCGCAGACACGCCTTCCATGAACTTCAGGAAATAGCTATAAATATATATGCTGTTGAAATTGAGTTCTATAAGCAGCTTCATGACCTGAATCTTCGGGTCTTCTGCAGGTGGAGCATTCAAAAAAAGAGTCAATTCCCCTATAAAATTCTTATAGAATAGCCATTGATTCCAGCTTCTGATAAAAAACCGGTCATTAACATTGTCAGCAAGCACAAACCCGGATAAAAGCCCTGTCATTTCTTCATCGCCGACTGCCTTACGAAAACGGATCATCAATTCGGCGGAAGTCGGATAAACATTCCGTTTCTCCCGGATGACAAAGCTTGCAGGAACCGGGACCTCAATATTAAAATAGCTTCCAAAATATTGATGCAGGTGTTCAAGCAATGCTATTAGTTTGGCTTCCAACCATCCGAAAATTTCACTTAGTCCATCAGTGCCCCGGTTCACTTGGGCCAAGTCATCAATAATATTGATCACGGCTAATTGCAACTGCTCGGTAAACAGGCGTTTGTCCCGCTCCTCTCTTTTTAAAATGATCTCATTATCGATATTTAAAATAAGCGAAGTAATCGCATGCCCCGCAAATGTTTTCAGCTCTTCAAGCGTAGCCTCGGAGATCTCAGCGTTTTTCAGATCGGCATAAGTATGGATAAACGCCTTTATTTTTGTCAGTGAGGTTATCATAAAAAATCTTCTTCACATCCCTTGACCCAAAAACCTATCGTGTATTACACCACTTAGTTGTAAATATTATTTGCAAATTAATAAATTTTCCCTACACGGGGAAAAATTACATAAATAATATTTTTTAATTGAAAACTATGACTGTGTAGCCATAAGATGGCATATTTCTGCCACCATTTGCCACTTGACCCGCACTTTATGAATCGCTTATTTGCAAAAAACTATACCCTATGAAAGATATTAAAGGATTTATAAAAAGGCTCGCTGATACAAAAGAGATATCTCCGGCCGTTATAGCCGCCATTACGGAAAAAGCCCGGTTTAACCGGTACGAAGCCCTGGAGACGATCCTATCGCCCGGTCATAACCCGGCAGCGATCTATTACATACAAAGCGGCATCATACGAGGTGCTTTTGAAGGTGAAAAAGACAGGATAACCGCCTGGTTTCAGAAAGAAGGAGAACTGGTGATCCCGCCAAACCTTTTCAACCAGACGGCCGGCGAAGAGTACATTATTTCGGTTACCAAAGTTGAAGTCATCACTGTCCCGCTTATCCACATTTTAAAGGTAGCTGAAAAATATGATGAAGCCGCAACGCTAATGATGATGCTCTCGCTGGAAGTATCTATTGCCGGACGCTACAGGGAATCCTTATTGAGGTTAAGTTCTGCAAGGGCGCGGTACAATCTTATGAAAATAAAAGAACCATACCTTACCTTGCAGATTCCGCATTATCTGATCGCATCCTACCTGAATATTACAAAAGAAACATTCAGCAGGATCCACAAGGGGCTCCCCTATTGATCGCCCCCCCAAGAAGACACTGACATTTGTTATGGTAAATCAGTTTTTTGATACGGTATATCAAAAACAGCGTGAAAAACCATCGGTAACTTGAGTTCATCAAACGAGGCGACCAAATGGATGCTAAAACCCTTAAAGAAGAACCGTTACTGCCAGCCGGGCCGCAGGCAATTGAACCGGTAAGTCAAACAAATAACGAAGTTGGCGAATACCAAAAACACCTTGTGGCCTGTCAATTCGATTTTGTTGTCAATTATCCTTATCTCAGCGTCATGAAAACTGATGCATTTGAAGGCTGGGCGCTGCATGTCACTGTCGTCGTTCCGCAAACGGAAAAAATGCTGGTCGCTCTATTTCCAGTATTGAAAAGGAACGGTATTTCATTCGATATACCATTTGACAAAGCAGCACACTATAGTTTACTCACCGGAAGACAAGGGCAGTCCACACACGCGAAGATTATCAATTTGTACCCTGGTGACGAAATACAAGCCAGGCACCTGGCGGTTCAGCTCATAGAAATAACAACCGACTTTGCCGGCCCGAATATTCCGGGAGCACTAAAACTCGGAAATTGCTTATTTACATCCCATATACCGGTGAATTTAGGGCATGCCAACCCTCATCAACAGCATTTAACGAAGGTGACTATCAAATCCGGTGTATCAACATCCCCCTGGCCGTTCCGAAATCTCAAAGTCATCAAAAAGAAAGACAATCCAAAGATCATCCGGAAATATGTTTTATCGGAAATCATCAAAGATGATGCGAAAGGCAAGGTTTTCAAAGCTATAAAACTTTCATGGACGTTAAACCCGGCAACTTACCTGATAAAGCAAGGGTTACACGCACAGTCCTATGACGATCATCATCGTGATATCAGGAACAGATTGCTATGGCAGTTTCGTGTACATCAGGTGCTTCAGAGTCAGTTAAGCATCCCAAAAGTCTTCGATTATTTCGAACTCGACGGCGACGGCTATCTGGTGATGGAGTACATCGAGGGTAAAAACCTTAACAAAACCGTAGAATTATTATACGGCGGAAAACGGTTCGCAACCGCTGATATCGAAACACGGGAAACCATTATCAAGCTCGCAAGGCAGGTGATCTTTATAGTCGAAAAACTGCACTCCCTTAACTATGTACACCGGGACCTTAACCCGCAAAACTTCCTCATCAATACCTCCGGCGAGTTGTTTCTGACCGATTTTGAGCTCTCTGCTTCACTTAGCATGCAGGAGCCTAACCCTCCGTTTGGTGTCGGCACATCCGGGTATATGCCCCAGGGACAATTCCAGGGAAACCAGCCTTCTGTACGTGATGATTTCTACGCAGTGTCAGGAATCCTGATCAAACTTTTTACCGGCTGTTCACCGCTGAAATTTGAAAATTCCGATCGGTTGACGTTGGAAACCCAGTTATTGTTTTTCATCAATGACAGCGCTTTAGTGAAAGGGATCGCTTCCCTGCGCTTAACCGAGTGCGAATCCGACCTCCGCGGGTCGTTGCCGGTACTTTTCGATGCCGCTAATGATCCTTGCATAATTGAACTAAAAGCGATGCCTGCAGCAGACGCCCTGCAAGTCATTTATAAAGGTTTGAATATCTTCAAGTCGGGACTCTTTAAACCTGAAACAGATATCGAAAGTGCTACTACATACAGCCTAAGTTCGGGACTCTCCGGTATCCTGTTATGTTTGGCCGCGGCCAGGAAAGCTAATTTAATCACCCGCGAGTCAGCAAACTTTGGAGATGACCTTTACAGGAAATTAAGCAATGATTATTTAGGGAAATCCTTTGATAAACCAACGTGCCTATTCAACGGCAATGGCGGGGTGGCATTGACAATCGCGGCACTCCTTGATTGTGGTATGATAACGACTGACCACGTTTCCCCTTCACAATTAGCTTTACTGTTCCTGTCGCATCCTGCCCAGGGAAATGACCTGGCAACGGGAAAGGCCGGGTTCGGAATGGCATTACTAAAATGCCTTCCGTTCATGGAACCAGGGATCGCTTCTAGGCTGCTTGCTGATATCGTAAACTATTTAGAAACCACACAAAATACAGACGGGTCGTGGCCATTATTCCATGGCCATGGGAATGACCTGCCGCCCGGCTTATTTTACGGTATTTCAGGCATCCTGTGTTTCCTAATTGAATATAGAAAAACCTATGAAGTAAAAACCGTCGACCAGTTATTGCGCAAAGGATTGCATTACCTCCTGAGCCACAAGGAATTTATATTGCTGACAAGCGGCGGGAAGCCAGAACCAGGTGCAGCCGAACTATTCGGTGTCGGAAATGGCATTCCCGGAATAGCATTCATGCTGATGAGGGCTTACGCCTACAGTGGCGAAAACAACATCAAGGATACTATTTACCAACTGCTGGAGCCCTTCCCGGATTTCCCTACAACAGATTACCTGGGATTTGAAAACGGCCTTGCCGGCTTAGGTCAAGTTTACCTGGAGGCTTATAGGGTTTTTGGAGATGATTGCTGGCAGTTGCGCGCGGATGCTATCGCTGGGTTCCTTTTTTATACAGGTTCCAATTATGAAAAAAACTCCCGTTACTGGATGACTGTAAACGGCCCAGATATCATACACGGTTTTCTAAGGGGTCAAGCCGGCGTCCTGCATTTCCTTATACGCTATTTGAAACCTGATCATGTCAAATTTCCTATTGTTTAAAAAGTCAATAATGAAAAAAGAACTTCTTTCCGATTTGTTTAATGCGCTGCTAATCGTTTTACTCCTATATGCCGGCTTTAGCAAAATAGCTGATCATAATTCCTTTGTGAGTGCAATGAATAACCAGCCAATCCCTAACCTTTTCAGGACTGGTCTGATCTTCCTTTTGCCTACCATCGAAATAATTACTGCTTTACTGATAATGTTCGAAAAAACCCGATTTGCGGGTATCTGCTGCTTCCTGATGCTTATGATAGCATTCAGCATTTACATTACTATGGCCTTGCTAAAATTGTTTCCATTCACGCCATGTCCGTGTGGTGGAATTTTTGCCCGACTCAAATGGCCTGGTCATTTAGTTTTAAACATTGGATTTATTATAGCCGGTTTTATCGCACTAAGACTCGCTAAAAAACATGTTTTAAAAAGGCCTTAAAAAATAAACGAATCAAAATTATTTCACGCGCGAAATCAGGTTATTTCCGGTCCTGAGGTAAAACCGGAAGGTCAATAACTTAAATTAAACAGCATGAAAAAAATCAGAATGGCCATGATGGCCCTGGCGGCGGTTTCCGGCATTGGAAGCGCCTACGCTTTCAACACACCGAAAAAACATTTCGGTACGCCTTATTACGGGCGAATTTACTCTACAGGTCATTTCCGTTGGTTCACATCTGCTCCCGCAGGCTGTAATACAACAGCACTCCCTAATGCTGCTTGTACCATTACATCAACCTACGATGTTACCGGAGCTGCATACCAGGACAAATTGCCCGCCGGCGCAAATGTTCAAAACGACAGCGACGGCCAGCTGCGTAATTAACAAAGCCGAAAGCTTCCCTTACCGGGAAGCTTTCATTCATTTTGTCAACATTTTATTGATTGTCGAAATAAGGGCAGCGCCATTGTCCTCATGAGGATCAACAAAACTATTATTTATTTTACCATCCCTATCGATTAGCAGTAACGTTGGGCAGCCATTGATGTTATAGTGTTTTGCAATTGGGTGATTTAAAGCTTTGCCTTCCGTGAAAAGGTTAACGCTGTAATCAGTAATAAATTCCTTTTTCCTAACAGCACTTATCCATCGACCCCTCGTTTTGTCAACGGACACTGAAATAAATACTATTTGTTTTCCGACGAAGTTTTTTTCAAGTTGATTTAATATTAATCCAAGGGACTTACAAGGCCCGCAGGTTGAAAACCAGAAGTCAACTAAAATTACTTTATTCCTGAAATCGGACAGCCGGACCAAATTTTGAGAAGTATCAGGCAAAGCGAAGTCTGCAGCAGCCGCTCCGTTAACTGAAGACGCTTTGAGTTCGTAAAGTAATCGCCGATATAATGGATCACTGACAGTTGTGACGGCATCATCCAAAGTGTAGGATTCAAGGCCGTTATTTCTGCTCGTGTAAAGCAATAACGTTAAAACCCGTTCACGAAAAGCAGGTGTTTTCTCGTAGCGCTTCTTTAAACACCGGTATGCAGCAGCAGGATTATAAATCTTCCCGGTCAAAAAACAGGAATCAAGTTTGTACTCTTCAATTATGCCATACGCGTAATAGTCTGAGTATTGCATGCCTCTTGAACCTAATCGCAGGACATTGCGGCTACTATGCCTGTAATTCTGCAAGCTTGGGCGATAGGCTGCTATACCTTTGTAAAAGTCGAATAACTCCATGAAACGTGCATGACAGGCCGATCCCAATATATCAGCCGTTAATATACCGGTGACAACGGGGCCAAGCCGATAACGTTCCCTTGTTATTTTCGCACAAGCTTTTTCGATATAATTATTGAATGACCCGATCAGTTCTTTAACGTCATTTTCGCTGAGGTTTTTTGCCGGCGCATATTTTGTGATAAAAGTATCCGTTTCATCTTTTATCCTCCATTTTTCCGATCCTTTTCCCGAATAGGTGATCTTCCCGTCGCTTTCACTTATGACTATCCGGTCGCCAGCTTCAAGAAGATAGGAGCTGATTCTAAATTTCGGTGCTAAGGGTGCAAACAGGTCGATATATTGGGGATGATCATCAATTGGTATTTCGAAAGAAAAACGCCCTTGTTCAACTACACTTTTAAAACTTGATTTTGATAAACTACAGCCCTGAAATTCACCAAACCTATACAGGTTCATCGTGATCGAGTCGCCGTCTTTCAGTTCATCGAGCCGCCCGCTGATTATTGCCATTACGGGTGGTATCTTCGCATAGGATGCCTTACTATTTAATCCAAGGCAACTTAAAAATACGGCAATGGCCAGCAATCTAAATAATAGGACAGCGAGCGCCCTCATCCCAATTGTCATATCATCTAGGATTTTGAGGTAAATTATTTACTTGGATTTCGTTGTCGGGGATCGGCCAGGCATACCTAGGACTGTTTGGCTCCAACGTGTATTTGTTTCCGTTAACGTTCCGAAAAAGCGTAACCGCATAATTAGGATCCTTATTAAGCCGCCTGAGATCAGTCCATCGTAATCCACGATAAAGTAATTCCTTCCTTCGTTCTTTTAGTATTTCCGATAATGCTTCATTGGAATCTGCTGCTTTTACCGGAACAAATGACCCTTTAATCCATCTTTTTGAAAGTAAACTATTTAAGTCGGCAAGTGCACCTTCCGTATCGCCCGCCCTGGCAAGACATTCTGCCCTGATCAGATAGATTTCATCATTAGCAATTCCGCTGTACTGGTTACCCTTAAAATCGTAGGTTCCTTTAAAATATGGTAATCCGCTTTTCAGGTTAAAAAATAAACTTTTCCGCAGATCGTCTGGGTCATAGGATGCATACAAGGTAGAATCGGTTATTGAACGTAAATTGGGTGATATAATACCATAGCCGGCGAAAGTGGCATGGAATATATCTTCGGCTAAAAAGGTACTGCTAAGCCCCGATTTTAATGGCGCCAAATCGTTGAAATCAGTTAGTCCGCCGTAGCTTTTCAAACATTCGTCGGCATACTTGAGCGCGTTCTCATAATCATTGATAGCTAAATAAATACGCGCAAGGTACCCTTCAACAGCAAGCTGTGAAGCAGACGTAATTACGGCAGCCTGTTCCGGCAAAAGAGGCAAAGCAGTTTTAAGATCTCCGAGTATTTGATTGTAACATTGCTGAATGGTAGACCGGGTCGAGCGCACCTTGAGATCGGAATTTAAGCGAAGCGGAATTCCGAGGTCGGTCCCGGCAGTTTTTTTGTCGTAGGGCGTCGCAAATATTTGTAAGAGATTATAGAATGCTACCGCCCTATAAAACAAGGCATTACCCTTGACTACATTATATTTCTCCTGATCAGATGCACCTATCGTTAATTTTGGAAGGGCATTAATTACGGTATTTGCATAATAAACCTGTTTATAAGGATTAGACCAATCCGAAATGTTCGCGCCTGCATCGTAAACAACTTTGTCCCATATATAACCCTTAATTTCCTGGGTGGTAGCAAGCGAGCTCCATACAGGCGTTGTAACGTAAAAATCGTCAGTGGCTATTTCTCCTAATCCGGGGTCTTTGATGTTAAAAACCCCCTGGTTCTGCAACAATGATTGGTAATCATCCAATGTTAGCGGAACTGCGAGCGCCGCATTGGTTTTTGCGGACAGGAAAGTGTCCTGCTTTTTGCAACTATTCAAAATAAACATCAGCGATAAAACAAATAGTTTAAGAAAGCAATTGCTATAATGGTGATTGTTCCGATCCTGCCGACAATGACAAAAATTATTTCTTGTTTTCATAATGTTTTAATAATGATTAAAGTCCTATTTTAAATCCCAAGGCGAATGTTTTGGGGATTGGGTAGGTTGATCCCGAATACATATCAGGGTCGAGGTTTTCTTTATTAGCCCGCCAAAGAATGGCTATGTTATTGACATACCCGTAAAACTGCACCTCGCGGAACGGCATGCTTTTCCATGCATGCCGTGTTAAGCTATAGTTAAGTGAAATATCCTGCAGACGAATGTGATCAGCCTTATCAACCAATGCAGATGCGTAACTATAAAATGTTTCCCGGTCGTCATTTACAGGTGGAAGCTGCATAGATGGTACATTGGTTGCTAATTCGTCCCCAGGCTTTATCCATCTTTTTGTAAAATCCTCATGGCCAAACCAGACTGAATAGAGCCCGCCGTAAGAGATTGACGGTCGCCTGAAGTAGTATCCAAATTTGTAGAGTATGTTAACGGAGAGCGAAAGTTCTTTAAATGAAACGGTATTTTTAAAAGAGCCAAACGTCGTAGGCCTTGATGGGCCATTATAAAAAAGATCGTTCAATTTAGTTCCCGCGATAATCGATGTATAATCAGTGCTGATTCTACCATTTAAATAGCCCTGCGGGTCGCCGGTCTCATGTGACAAGCCGGCCCATTTATAACTATATATACCGAAAAGTGGTTTACCGGTAATAGGAAGAACAACTGAGCCATCGGCCAACGAGCCTATCGCAGTTTGCTTGAGATCGTATTTGGTCAATTCGTCGGTTGCGCGGCTGATTAGCAACGTCGACCGCCACCTAAAATCTCCTTTCGAAAGATTATTCGAATTCAATACCAGGTCAAAACCATGGCCTTGGGTATTAGCGGTATTCCCCCTGAACAAAGTAAAGCCAGTTGACGGCGCGAGCGGCGAATCACCAAAAAGGTCGATACCTTTTTTTACAAAATAATCGAAACTGCCGGTAATAACCTGGCCTTTAAAACCAAAATCCAGGCCTATGTTGATCATCCTGATCTTTTCCCATCGCAAATCGGCATTGGCCGGGTTAGCTATGCTCGAATTGGAAAGACCTGGTGTATAATAATCACTTGTATTTCTTTTGATGGTCGTAACCGCAACGACATTCTTGTCTATGTTGCCATTGTAGCCGTAAGTAGTCCTCAGTTTAAGCACAGGAAGAAGATCAATCTTGCAAAATTTCTCCTTGGCTGCATCCCATGCCGCGCCGATTGAATAAAGGGGCACAGATTTTTGATTGGCATTTACACCGAACAAATTGGATCTGTCAATCCTGCCGCTTGCGGAGATCGTGTATAATCGATTGAACGTGTAAGCTGCATTACCGAAATAGGATATGTATCGATCTGTGTACCTGCTGAATCCCAGCGTTCCTGGTACCTGCGAATAAAATCCTGAAGGATATGTCGCATAATAGGTATTAAAATCTACATATTGGTAGGTTCCCAGCTCTTTCTCATATCCATAGACCGTGTTAGCATTGCTTGTTGTAACCACTTCACTCACTTCAGCACCCGCAAGCGCTGTCACCTCGTGCCGGTCATCGTGGCTAACATGATAATTCAGCTGGGCCCGAAAATGGTGAGTTGCCAGATTATTCTGAGATTGCTGCAAAATCCCTGAAACAGGCACGACATTCGTGATTGTTGCGCCATCAAGCGTGGTAAATTCATTTATTAAGTTCCTGGTATAATAAGTGTCCTTATCAAAATAATTCTTCCCGGATGTGCCGGCGGTTTCATATTGATATCGAACCTCTGCATTGAAGTTCTTCCGGAACGTATATTTCAGCGATGTATTGATCCGCGTTTCCCGCAAAACAGATGTATTATCTGCATTTCGTATCTCATCCAGTGGTTTATAACGCCAGTTCAGGTAACCCTGCTGCGCGGATGCATCTGTTATCCAGCCATAGTTGTAATCTTTAACGATAGGCACAGAATTACCAGATTCGTCCGCCAATCTTGCATAAGGGTAGATTTGTCCGTATTGCCCGCCAGATGTAAGATTGCCGATAGCATTGTTAGTATTACGTGCTTCAATATAATTCAGTCCAATAAATAGTTCGAGCCCGGGCAGCAGTTTATAAACATTTTGACCGTTTAAGGTAAGCCTTGAATTTTTGTTGCCTGTCAGGTTCCCAATCTGATTATCGTACCCGGCTGAAAAATAGTAGGTGCTGCGGTCGTTACCACCGCGCAGGCTCAGGCTGTATTGCTGATCGATACTTTTATGATACAGGTAACGTTCAATATCATTTCGAACATCTGTGTTATTAAATATTTCAATCTGCTTGTCAACCATCGCCTGATCAACTTTTCCATCACGTTGATCTGCCAGTAATTGAACAACGGGTGAAACCACCGGATGGCCAGGATCGCTTAATTGGCTATCATAATATCCGAGGTTAAACAATTGCTTTTCAACGCCAATAAAATCCTTGCTATCCAGAAATGAGCGGTCATAAAAAGCATTTGGCTTGTCCCCCATGGTGATATTTGCGTTGAAGTCCACAAGTACGGGTGTGTTCAATTTGCCTTTCCTTGTCGTGATGACTATTACGCCGTTTCCGGAACGTACGCCCCAAATCGATGCTGCTGCGGCATCCTTCAATACGGTGATACTTGAAACATCGTTGGGATTAATGTTTTTGATATCGCCGTCATACGGAAAATTATCGACAATGATCAAAGGCTGATCGTTGGCAAATAATGTACTGTGCCCCCGAATACTCAAATCAAGGTTGCCTGTGGCCGACGATATGGTATTCCGGTTAAAAAGTAATCCAGGAACAATCCCTTCCAGCCGGTTGACGATATTAGAACCAACCCGCCGGCTTAATAAGGCACTGTCCACGTTGGCAAATGAACCAGTGGCTCGTTCTTTAGATAATAGTTGATATCCGGTTGATACCAATACTTCAGTTATCTGCAGGGTAGCGGGCTTCAGTTGAACAAGCAATTCAGAATCCACCTGCCTGTAAATAACCTTCGCATTATTGTAGCCTACGTAAGAGACTATCAGGAACCCACCCCTTCTTGGAGCTGAAATGGAAAATTTGCCTGTGCCGTCAGTTAAAACACGGGTTTCATTATATGGGTTTGTGATAGTCGCACCAGCAAGTGGCATATGAGAAAGTGAATCAACGACAATTCCATGAACAATTGCATTACCTTGCTGAGAAATTACACGATCAGACAGCAGAACACTGTACAGCAAAACGATGCTAAACAGAGCGGGGAGTATAAGGCGCTTAAATTTTAGACAAAGTAAGCCCATTAAGCAAAAAATAGCTTTCATTTTTATAGTGTTAGGAGTTAGGAAAAAAAGTTAAAACATGGATATCCCCAACCTAAACCGGGTTCTTAGGCTTCCGTGCAAAAAGAATGTCAAATTGGGTAAAATAAACAAGGGTAACAATGGCGATTAAAAGCCTGATAACTTGGGGAAATCCGATGATCCTATAGAGCATCGAAAGGGAAATGAATACCGGCAAACCGGTATTCATCCAAATAATTCCTGGTTGCTCTTTAGCCGTGAGAGCCAAAACCCGAGAAGAAAAGTTATTAGGAAAATGATAATTTATTACTTTAAATGCGATACTGAAAAACGTGTCAGCGAAACATTTAAAGTGGAGCGATAGGAATTTTGATAGTTTGCAAATCTGAAGCAACATAACCCGAATATTTAAAGGATCGAGTCATTTGTTGAAAAGCACTATAGCCGGGCCCTACAACCGTACTGCTAGGCTTCTGACGGCCCTTCGAAACGGAATTACAATAGGGCCCATAATGGCTATAGTGTGTACAAAAATACACAAATATCATTATGGGCATTAAACCTATTGTCTCCTTCGATTGCATTTGTCAGAATTTAGCAGTAGAGACTCTTGAATAACACCAATATAGAGATAAAAAGAATAAGTAATTTTTAGCTATGGCCTATATGTAAACACACACAAACTACCTTCATTCGATTAATTACTCTATTTCAAATATATCAATAATAAATTTCCATGCAAAATAAAATTCCTATTTTATTAGGATGAAATTTATTTCTGCAATTGTGATTTTAACACAATGGCAAATGTTAATGAGCATAAGCGCGAGGAAAATCCCAATAACAACGAAAAACTTTTTTATTCCCTATTAGGAAACTACCTTAAAACACTTCGGATAAAAGCTGGCTTTCCAACACCAGAGGCCTTCGCGAATATCACGGGCATGACTCGTTCTCAATATAGCGCTTATGAAAACGGGAAAAATCTCACATTAATAACGTTCCGAAACATCCTGCTCGAATTTAATATTAAAGTTGAGGAATGGTTGAATTTAGATATTGTAAATCCCCCTCTTGATCAAAGCAAGCTTATTAGGAGCAGCCGACAAGCAAGAGTAGATCAAGTTATAGAACAAGTAAAAATAATTGCAGGAACTAATTACGATGTTAATATAGGCTCAAAAGTAATCCAACGTTATATTGATATTCTGATTTACTGCCACACGGCCAAAAGTCGGCATGAAATCCTTACTAAGTTATTGGAAATGGATGATTCTGTTAATACGTTAAAACGAGTGGCAGGAAAATTAATTGATTATGGCTGGTTGCAACTTACTGACCCAACTAACCGGAATAATCCTAATCAAAAATACATCACTTCTGAAGTTGGAAAATCGGTGCTTAGTTTAAAAAAAACATAAATTAAATCAGTTCTGCTTTTTCAAATTCCGCTCAAAGATTGCTTTATTATAAGTGTACCCAATGATGTCAACTATGGCTTTTTTAATTCTATTTAGTCCTTCAGGTTGATTGATGTCGATCTCACAAAATAGACTATCGGTCGACTTCGCGTGTAAAACCATATGATAAATACCCGCAACTAACAAACCTGTTATTGCCCTAATATCTACCGAAGTGTCTTTGAACTCAGGGTCGGCTAATTTGAAAAAAAGCGTCCCGAGCCTTTCTCTTTCCTCGCAAACTTCGAACATTACTTTACTACGTTCGCTTATTTGCCATAATATAATTTTTTGTAATTCGTCATCTTTGTAGAATTGATCTAACTGATTTGTCAGCAAGTCAATTAAAATCGAAAATGACTTATTTTGCTTTGACTTTTGCAGGGTATCAAAACCGATCGCTGCTCCGGCATAATAATCCTTTTGACGGATATAAATCTCAATTAAATCCTCTACTGACTCAAAATAAATATAGATAAGTCGCTTGCTCAATCCCGCGGCTTTGCCAATATTCGTCCCGGTAAGACCTTTATACCCTTTCTCTCTAATTACGATACCGACAGCATCTATGAGTTTACACATAGATTGTTCTTTACCCAAATATCGTTTCGCCATGATAGTTTCGAATTTGTTTGGGAATATGCAATTTTTGAAGCTAAAAACAAATGAAAAAGTGTTTGGTAATTTTCAGAGTCGGTCACAGGAAAAAAGAATACAATTTCACCGTTCTTCAACCGTGATATTTTGAACTATCATTTACTGTATAACAGAAGTAGCAACCATGGATAGTTTATCTAAATTCTTTTTTATCCAATTATGCAGAGCAAAGTTTAATTGTTGCAATCAGCTTGCGCATCAAATCGATCTTTTTCATAAAGGCGATCTATTTGGTATGGCAACTAATTGTAAATTAATGCAAGCAGACTTCGAAACGGTTAAACGCACCGGAATATCGAACCGTAAAGTAGCAAAATAGAGTTGATCCTTAAAGGCATTTTATATACTGAACGCAGTGAAGTATTATTGGGTCCGGGTATCCCGGCAAGCCGTTTTGGTCTGGCCAAAACATGGCTTGCTCAAAGCAAAGTTGACAACAGGTTCTTAAAGATTACCGAGAAAATCGCATTCACATAGGATCAATTTACATAGATACCCATTTCACCTGTAGAAACTATATCAAATCGATATGTTTTAGTTAACTCTGCCAAGTCTTTTAAAAACTTTCTTTTCATGTCAAATATGGGAGGTAGGTTTACAATTAGATTATAATAAATTCCTTTTATTGGAAAGATTTCGATTTCGTAACCTATTATACGTAATTCGCCTTCCAATCGCGTTATTTGGCCTTCCGCAAGCTCTTTAATGACAATGCTTTCTTGATTTATTCCGTCATCACTTAAGCTCGGCAAGTCTTTTACCTCCGCTATAACTTCGGGTTGTATCTCGATGTCAACAATATTTTTTATGTGCTCTAGAAAACTAAACGGCTGATAGGCGTAAAATAATTGCTTGCTTTCGTGCAAAAACTCTTTTTGCAATTCAGGAAGAGGTGAGATTATTTGTTTAGACTTGTTAATAAACCACCAGTCTTCTTTGCGGTCGTCGGTTACAAATAGACATGGTTTTTCATCTTTTTTTGCTTTCTCGATTAAATCTTTCCAGATTATTAAATCGCCATATTTTCGAATCTCTTCTGGTTTTGATTTTTCATCCGCGAAACCAGGAGGGATTTTATTTTTATACCTTTCTTTACCTTCCTTTATAATTTTTTCTAAAACATCTTTACTGGGCTCATTACCTACAGCATCTTTGAAAATTATATTTAGTTCAACTAAGATTTCATCATCAGTTAAATATGTCTCATATTTACTGGCTGATTGTTCCAGTTCTGTAATTATCTTATCAAATAGTTCAAGATTACCGATTGATAAAAATGGGTTTCTATTTTTATCCTCGAACTTGTTTTTGATGTTCTGTAACTCTTTAACAGAATCCTTATATATGCCTTTTTGAGAAATGATTTCGTCAACTCTATTGTTATGAAATTCCTTACCGACTTGATAGGGCATATACAAACGGCCGTTTAGTTGCTTTAATACCTCCAAGAATTTAGTGACCGTTGAGTTTGAATATCTATAGAAGTTTATTAAAACATTTGTGTCCAATACAATAAACGCGTTGTCAAAAAAATGACCGTTATCATTTTTAGACAGAGGATAATATTCTTTATAAGTTTTTTTCATTATACTTTCTCCAAAAATTCAAAATGCCTTGTTTGAAAGTATCTCGCGATTCGATTTTATTAGTTGATGCTATGATACTTGAAATTTCTTGTTTAACGATGTCTTTATTTACAAACAATAATTCTGGCTCAACATTCGCGATAAGCAACCAAAGAATATAGAAATTTTTAGATGTTCGTTTAGTATCTGAATTAAGCAGTTTGTCTAATTCATCGCTCAATAAATTGGACTCGTTGCGGTTCACATTTATTAAGGCCAATATCACATCTAAAAATTTATGCTTGAATTCCCGTATCTCTTTTAATACCTTATCTCTGAATTCATTTTTTTCAAGGATACTTGTAATTTCATTTTTCGCTTTTATACGGACGTTTATTTTTTCGGCTGAAAGGTATGTATCTAGAAAAGAATTTATTTTGTCAAAGTCCCTTTGAACCCCTTGAACTTTAAAAAATAAATAAATCAAACTTGTTACCAAATCCTCATTGTCCATTCTGGTATTGTTTTTTCGCAAATAAAACCAGTCTTTATTGTCTTCATATATCGACTTAATACCGTCAATTATGTTTTTATTCATAAATGAATTCCACATTTCAAAAGTATTTTCCTTTATCGGGAAAGGCTTAGAATTTAATCTTAAATAGAGATCAACCTGCTCAAAATCTGGATTGTTTTTTTCATTTATTTCAATCACCCATAAGTCAAAGTCAAGGATTTTATTTTGTATATCACTTGCCAGATTTTTATAGGTCTTTTTATCTAAATCAGATAATATGCCATTTTTTAGTGCAAGTGGGAAGTTGTTTTTATTCGATTCGGTCAACTTGCCATGTTCATTAACATACTTTTTACCAATGAATCCGATAATAGATAGCAATCTTTGCTGTCCGTCAATGACTTCCGAAACTCCATCCTTTCTTTTATAAATAAAGATCGGCGGCAGTTTAATTCCCAATATTATACTCTCAATTATTGCAGACGACTTAATTTTATTGATGACCTCGTCCCTTTGATAGGGTGGTCTGATTAAAAATCTCGCATTTTCCATTTGCAAGCATATATCATCTATTGTAATAGAGGATGCATCGGGTTTATTTAGTCGAAGACTTTCAAATTTTTCAAGTGTGGATTTATCGGTCTTGTCCTTTTTGTCTATTGATGAGTTTTTTGATTTAAACGCATCATTGTTTTTTAGATTCTTTGTGAAATCAATGTTGAACTTGTCAGTAAAGAAATCAGCGATTGTAATATAACGTTTCATAATCTGAGGCGAAAATGAGTTTCTATCTATCGCAAAGTGTTGCATATTGCTTTCTAAATAAGAGACTAGTGCCTGACCATTTTGCTCCAAAATACTATTTGATATAGCTTCAAGTGAAACACCCTCTTCCTCAACAATTGTGATAGCCCAATACAGGCACTCGAAAACCAACCTATTTACCGAGGTCTTTTTGAGCAACCTGGAGATTGTAAAAAGAAGATTGATTTTTTGGATAAAATTAAAATATACTTGTTCGCAATCTAGGTTTTCCTGATCAAAATAAAATTCATAAAATTTATTTAAGACGATATCTTTTTTAGTAGAATAATAGCTTATAGGAATTTTGTCAATGACTAATATCTTTCTAATCTCCTTCAGCAAAATTTCTAAATTTATAGTATCATAGTGAAACAATGTTTTAATCACATCATATACCTTTTTATCTTTCTGAAACTTTGATTTAAAGTAAGACGTGAGGTTATTGTCCAAATATTTTGCCTTGTCAATTTCGGTAGACTTTAATGGAGTTATACCTGAATTATATCTTTTAAAAATTTCACGTTTGACAATTTCTTCAATTTCCTTATTGTGATTATCTGTTATAAAGCCAAATTCAATTAGCCGCAATTTCGTTTCCCAAAAGACGTTTCTGATTTCAATGTCCAAATCTTCAAATTTTTTATTATTTAAATCGTTGAAAATCAGTAGTCCCTTTTGCGTCAATTTCTGCTTACTGTTCTCTCTTACGAAGTTGAATATCGTTTCGTAACGCTGTCGTCCATCAATGACTTCAATATTTTCTCCAGATTTAAAAAAAATCAATGGTGGAATTTCTGTCCCAAGTATTATACTTTCTATGAAATAGGTAGCTTTTTCATTATCCCAAACATAGTTCCTCTGATAAGGTGGTTTATAGTTGGTTTTTTGAAGTCTTCTAGGATTATTAAACATGGTTTGAATGGCCATAACTTTTGGCTCAATCTTAATATGTTTTTGGAATATTTCTTGAATCGTAATATCGTCTTTAGAGTCCATCGTGTAAGGTTATGAGTAAATGTATGATAATTATCACACATCTTTAAATGTTATGATGTCACTATATTTAATTATTTATTCTTAGGCTACCAATCTATAAATGAAAAGTTCTTTAGATCTTAGATTCTACGCAAAGGAGATTATTTTTCCTCATTTTTAGATTTTTGTCTACCTTACATTCCTAAACCAAATTCCAGCCAAATGGCCTTTAATTTATTGATTGATTATGATAATCTTAATGCGAGTGACCAAACTAAGGGGCTTATTTACATTGCAGAAAATATCCTAAGTCAACTTTCACCAAGTGAGGTGAGCGATAAAAATGTTTTAGTTAGACTTTATGGCGGTTGGTATGAAAACAACAAGATAACGCGCAAAGCTGAGAATCTTAAAGCTGATATATTGAGAGATTTCCCCAGACCTGCGTTGTTATCAGATTCAAAAACTTCAGTAATAGTAAATACAGAGCTTGCGACAAGTTTAACTATTCAGCCGACATTGTTTTTGGCAAATACCTATAGAAGGAATGGAATACCTTCGGGCTTAAAGGCCTATCACCCAATTAGAAATGGCTGCAAACGAACATCTTGTCCCGTTTTACATGTTTACAATTTTGTGCAAGCAGGCATTTGTGGAGAATGTAACACCGCCACTGTTGAAGATATATTCTATAGAAGTGAACAAAAACTCGTTGACACTATGTTAACCTCTGATATGATTTTAATTGCCCAGCAAGAAAAAAAATACGGCATCGTTTCGTCAGACGACGATTTTTGGCCGGGCATTTTAACGTCTATCACTATCGGAAGTACCGTTTATCATTTTCAAACTCAAAGGGGCAGGACTACTCCACCGCATTACAGCAGGACAGTTAATCACAACTATTATATGAAAAGCCTTTAGTATGAACATACAGGATTTTAAACGAATTTTAATATCATTTGCTGATAGCTCAAATGATATAATAATTGATAAAGGCAAAGTTACTGGACTTATACGTGGTGAAGTTTTAGAAATAGAGCTTCTAGATAAAGATGGCGAGTTGTATGTAAAGGAAGATGGAGAAGATATAAAGGCTCGCATCTGGATTTCAAAAAGATTGGCTCAACTTGAACAATTGGCTGATAGAATTAAAGAGTATTCTACATCTATTAAAGATTTTATAAACCCTACAGGGGTTTTACTTGATGACATTGATAGTGATCCAACAGAAATTGAACAGCCTACTGATAACGTTACTGAATGCTTGCGGATAAAGTTAGGTCAAAAAATCCCAGGCACCACTAGAGTGGTTTATTTAACATCAGATGCTGGGGAAGGAAAGACTACAGTCATAACTCACCTTGCCGTTACACAAGCTGATCTTTTTAAGAAAAAGAAAACGGATTGGCTTTTACTGCCTATCCCTTTAGGTGGAAGACCATTTCTAAGATTTGATGATATCGTTATTGCATCGTTAGTCAACAGATTGCGCTTTCGTTTATTTTATTATGAGTCATTTATTGAATTGGTTCGTCTTGGTTTGATTGTACCAGCTTTCGATGGTTTTGAGGAAATGTTCATGGTTAGTTCAAGTGGCGAAGCGCTTTCAGCGACAGGGCAGCTTATGACCAAACTTAATTCTTCAGGAAATGTTCTTATAGCGGCAAGACAAGCATATTTTGACTATAAAGGATTTGGTGCGCAGGCTAAGCTGTTTGACACCATAAGTATGGATTCCGTAGCATTTGCTAAAGTCGCTATTAATAGATGGAACAAAAATCAGTTTGAAGAGTACGCAATATCAAGAAATATTAATGACGGCGAAGAAATTTATGATATTGTAAATGCGCAGTTAGGATCAGATCATCCTTTACTTACACGGCCAGTTTTAGTGAATAAATTGTTAAGTGTAGTTGAGACAACCGGAAATATAGGTAAGATTTCAGAAGCTCTAAAAAACTCGACAGACTATTTCCCGAATTTTGTGGACGCGATAATTATAAGAGAAGCGGACACAAAATGGATTGATACTTCAGGGGAAAACAAGCCACTTCTTACAATTAATCAACATTACGAACTTCTTGCTACAGTTGCAGAAGAAATGTGGTTAAACAATACCAATTCCTTACCTTTCAACATTATTGACCTTTTATCGGATCTTTACTCCGAATCAAATGGTTTTTCCGTACAAATAAGTCGCCAAGTTAAAGAACGATTAAAACAACATGCCCTCTTGGTTAAGGCAGAAGGTATAAACCAATTGAGATTTGATCACGAAGAATTTCAAGAATTTTTCTTAGGAATCAGTTTCTACAACACACTTAAGAATAACAAAATTCAGGACTTTAAAAACTTATTGAGAAAGGGATTAATATTTGGTCAAACAGTAGAGGTTTTAGCCACTTTTTGTAGAAGTGAGAAAGACTTTACTTTGAAAAGGATGTCAGAAATTTTTGCTCTCATTCAGACAAACGAAAATTCAACCTCATATATTAAGGAAAACTGTGGTAACATTATTCTTAAGTCTCTATCCCATAAAGACAGCTCAAGTATTTTATTGGAAAATTATTCATTTCCCGTGGATGGATTGAAAGGTATATCATTAAAAAATTTAACAATTAAAAACTCGTACTTCCAAACATCTGTAATTTTGGGAACTGAGATTGAGAATTGTAAATTTAACAATTGCACATTTGACAATCTCGAAATCATTAACGATCACAACAGTATAAAAGACGGAATTTTTAAGGAGTGCGAAATTATGGCGGTTCAAAACTCTAGTAAGGAAATAGATTATTATGATCCTTTTAATATTGAAAAAGAGCTCATTAGCATAGGTTTTAAATTTGAAAGATCTGTTTCGTCGCAAGATGATTTGCCTAAAGAAACCACGATTGATGATGATCTAGCGCTGGTACAGAAAGCTCTTAGGCGATTTATTCGAGGAAATCAAATCAATGATGATGTATTTAGGATTAAACTCGGAAAGGATGCAGAGTACTTTATTGATGATTTACTTCCTCTTCTACTTCAAGAGAAATTATTGGCTGAAGTCGATTATCAAGGATCTGGTAAAAAGCGAAGATTTAAACTCATAGCTCCCTTTGACAAAATTAATAACGCTTTAAAAACAAGTAGTGGAAGTTTCGAGACGTTTATTAAGAATATGAAAGATGCCAAATAATCAGGTGTAAATGTGTATATCAATTAAAAGTCTAAATGAATTCTAATTTAAAAGTCGCTTAAGTTAAAAACTTTTGAACGATCAATTGTATTATTTTCGGTATCAATGTTTGAGATATTGAATTTTAAGCATGAGAGCACAAAATCGGCAAATTCATCTTTATAATTTCCTCCGTTAGGGTTATGAAGTTTTCTATTGATTGCACCAGTGAATATATCAATGGCTTGTATGAAAAAATTACCCTCAGAGGCGACAGCGCTAAATTGTCCGAGGTAAAGTCCCTGAATTTTTTGGCTGGTGAGACGTTCTTTTATATTTTCAAGTTTAAGCTGATCACTGCCCTTTTCTTCTTCATCAATCCAAACTTGGAGATATCGAGGCAGTGGAGCTCTTCCTGTTGAATTTTCGTGTTCTACTCCCTTGGTAAGTAAATGGTAAGTTAGGTCGGTTATTGCTGTGCCTTTACCTTTTATTCCCATGTTATTTATAACAATGAGTTTAAATCCTACGTCTGGATGTTTGGAAAGAAATAACGTAAAAAATTCTTTATAATCATCCAGCTTGTTTTTAGATAATTCTGCAAAATGAAATTCATAGGTAATTTCTTTGAATTTTTTCCAATTTGTTAATTCCTTATGCGAAAGAATAGTGGAATAATTATAACTCAATACCCAAAGAGAACCGACTGACAGATAGGCTTGCGTTTTACCAGTTTCATCAATATAAACGGAATACATGCCCATTCCGGCTGGCTTATCGCTTATGGCATCTTGCTTTTTATCTTCCTCCAAAACCCCTCGGTGCCGTTTAATCTCGTCATCGGCCTGAAATAATTTATATTCATTTTGTATTTTTGCCCGAATGCGTGTAAGCGAGCTAATCCTCGTTAAGCTATACATCTGTTCTTTTGAAATCGTAGAACCCTGTAATATATTGTCCTCAAACGTTTGCCAGTACGACCAAGCAAGTTCAATATCAGAATTCCTTGCATCGTTTGAATTGTTTAATATTAAAGCAACTCTATCTTTAATATTTTCAATATTGCCGCTAACTACTTTATTTAGCAGCTCAGTTTTTTCGGCTTCAATTAGTTTTATCTTTTCAATTTGTTCTTCAGTAAATTCAATGCTGTCTTTATTTGAAGAATTAATGGGATTTTCGGGGATGCTCATATTGCTGTTGATAAAGTTGTAAATTGGTTTTCAGGGCTTTGGGGAAACAAACCTAATATATTGAATATATTTAATCGATTATATAAAAATTGCCAGTAAAAACTTAAGCAAATGACGCTCCCTTCAGAGAGCTATCAATAAAGAAGAAACTGGTCTTGTTAGGGTTTGCTAAAACAGGTAGCTCAAGCAGGATTTTGCTATCTTAGTTAGCAGCTTCTAATCCTGTCGAGACTTTCAAGAATAGATTAATTAGTTCAACTTATGTCCAGTTGGCGGACGAAATCCATGTCCTCGAACTGGGCTATAGCCAACTAAATAATAGCAGATAGATTTCTGATACTATCCTTCAAGTGGTTCGACATTAGTCCTGACCGGGCTAACCGCCATGGTTAGCCCGGTCAGGACTCGAATCATTATTCAAGGCCTAAAAATCTCTTAGGTTCACCCCTCTTCCAATTTCATTAACAGATTCCCCAAACAAAGGCTTGCTGACGGTTTCTTTTGCTTCTTTTCTTTACGTTTTAGCCCACCCTTTTCCAAACACAGACAACCTGATTTTTTTGTATTATGTTAAGTAGCGCCAAACCCCATTATTGCATTTCATTGATGTCGTACTATTAAAACAGAGGCAATTACCTCAAATCAAGATGCAGCTAATAGTCGCAAATCTTCCAAAAAGGGGTTCGAAAACGTTTTCCTATGGCTACTTAAAGAAACGGCCATATTTGGTTATTTCTTTTTTCATTTGCTTAACTTTTTGGGAGTTAGTTTATTATCGTAGTTTTTTTGTTTCAAAAAGGTTGTTCGATATTTTGGTCCAGTATGTCACCAAACTACGTTCTTTTCCCAAGAACGACCCTGATAGTCTGTAAACGGCAATTTTGGGGTTCGATTCTCCTTGCTCATTAAATCCGGATTTTACTGGTATTGGGGCTGCCTTAACGTTTGATTTCATCTTTTCAATTGGTGTACATACGATGTTGCTAACTGATAAGGTCTTACTCAAAATTTATATATTTGTATAATTTTTCTCTTTTAATCAATAAATATATGGTAAAAGAACAATTATACGAGCCATTCACTGTGTCAGTCGAGACAATGAATGAATTTCCAAAACGGGCCAGGCAAAACGCTTTTTTTGAATTGGTGTACATTCTTTCTGGAGAAGGAAAACATTGCGTCAACGATAATCGCTATGCCTATCGTACCGGTGATATGTTCCTATTTGCCCCTGACGACCTGCATGATTTTAAGATCGAAACGACTACCGAGTTCTTCTTTCTTCGCTTCAACGATATCTATTTAAAATCAAACGGTATTATTAAGGATAATGTTCAGCGGATGGAATATCTGTTGTACAATGCCAAACAAATTTCCGGATCGATATTGCGTTATGAGACCGATAAACCACTGGTGAAAATGATGGTGGAAACCATTATCCGGGAAAGAGTTAACCGCATTAATTGCTGGGACAAACTTACACTGGCCTTAGTGAACGCTTTAGTGGTGGTCATCGGGCGAAGCATTGAAATGAACCTGCCAGAGCAGTTCGCGGAAGATAAAGAAGATAAAGCGCTCGATATTTTACAATATATCCAGGCTAATATTTACGATCCGAAGCTGACCAAAGCGGAACACATCAGTGATAAGTTCGGCATTTCACTGAGCTATCTCGGCCGTTATTTCAAAAAGCATGCGGACCAAACCATGCAGGATTATATCGCCCATTATAAACTCAAGCTGATCGAGAATCGATTACAATACAGCAAAATGCGTATCTCTGAGATCGTGGAAGAGCTGGGCTTTGCCGATGAAAGCCATTTCAACAAATTCTTTAAGAAGCAAAAAGGTATGAACCCCTCTCAATTCCGCCAAAATGCGGAAAGTAAGGCCGTTTCTGCATAAATGACAGATTTGTACAAAATTTACGAAACAGAAGACAAACGATAGCAGCCGGGCCCTTGCGAACTTTGTATGGTTATTTAAGCAATCATACAATGGAACGCATCGAAGATCTTAACATCGATAAAAAACCTTACCTGGTTAGCCCGCATAACCGGAGCGTAGTTTATATTCTCGCCCTGGGCGTCTTTGGCATTATTACAACGGAGTTTGGCGTGATCGGCATCCTGCCGGAACTGGCCGCCCGCTTTCATATTTCTATCGCGCAGGCAGGCTGGCTGCTTACCGCCTTCGCCTTAACCATCGCCGTTTCGGGCCCTTTTATTACCCTGGCTGTATCACACATTAACCGCAAAGCCGCTTTATCGGTTGTGCTTGGAATATTTATTTTATCCAATCTTTTCTCCATGATAGCACCCAGCTTTGGATGGCTGCTGGCCGCCCGGATATTGCCTGCCTTCTTTCATCCGATATTTTTCTCGGTAGCCATGGGCACTGCAGCGCAATCGGTCGAGCCGGCCAAAGCCCCCAAAGCAGTAGCTATTGTCTTTTCGGGGATAAGCGTAGGTACGGTATTGGGTGTGCCATTAACGGTATTTTTTGCCGACCTGTTTGACTGGCGCGCGGCATTTGCCGTTTCGGCGGTGATTAACCTGATCGCGGTACTGGCGCTATTATTTCTTTTGCCGTCTATGCCTGTTACTGAACGCCCATCATTCGGTAGTCAATTATGCATTCTTAAGAAGAAAAAAACCTGGTGGAGCATCATCACCACGATCCTGATCATTACCGGGATGACTGTGAGCTATGGCTACATGGCCGATTATCTTAAAAACGTGGCACTTATGAATGGTAAAATGATCAGTATTGCCATGCTGCTTTTTGGTGGCGCAGGCGTATTTGGTAATTTATTGATCGGCCACCTGTTGAGCCGTAACAAGGGGCAGACGGTATGGTTATTTTTTGTTGGCTTGATTGTGGTACAGGCTATCTTGTTTGTTGTTGCGAAACAGTTTTACCCGGCATTTGCATCGGTCGTGATTTGGGGCTTTATCCATACCGGCGGGTTTCTTTTAGGACAGACGCTGATCACCAGTTCGGCGCCGGAAGCCCCTGAATTTGCCAGCAGTATTTTTGTGTCCGCAGGTAATACGGGCTTTGCAGCCGGCTCATTTGCCGGTGGTGCAGCCATTAATGCTTTTGGGGTACAGGCATTGCCTTTGGCCAGTATCGCAGTATTACTTGCTGCCGCCCTGTGGTTTCTTGTTCAGCAAAGGCTGAGCAAAAATTAAGAAAGCGGATTGAAAAAACAAAGGCCGCCCGTACTCAGGCAGTCTTTGTTTTTTGCTGGCTATTGATCCATTGCCATAAATGCACGCAGAGATAGGTACGGTACGGCCGCCATTGTTCGGCTAAGACGATAATATCCGCTCTCAATTTTTTACGGCTAGTCTTATCCAGCCCAAATAACATAGCCATCGCGTTTTGGATGCCCAGGTCGTCGGCTACAAATACGTCCTCCCGGCCCAGGCTGAACATGAGCAGAATGTGGATTGTCCATTGACCAATGCCTTTGATCTCACCTACATATTTGTAGATCTCCTCTTCAGTCATCCCATTTAACTTGCCGGCACTTAAACCCTGATCGATATCATATTGCGCTACATTTTTGATGTACCCGGCCTTTGATGCAGAAAGTCCGATAGAACGCAATTGCTCCATGGGGGTATCGATCACCTGTTGCGGTGCTGGTTCCAAGCCGCCATACAAGTTTAGAAAGCGCTTATAAGTTACGTCGGCTACTTTGGTAGATAATTGCTGGTTGATAATGGAGGTATAAAGCGCCAGCGGTATGTTATCTCTCAGCTTGAGCTCATAGGGTTCCAGGTTCGCGAACATGGTCATGAGCTACGGATCAGTTGAGAGTTGTTCAAAATAAGGGTATGCCATATTTGTATAATTTTTCTATTAACAAGGTTAGATATTTGCTATCATCCATTAAATAAGTTTAAAATTAGACATAAGCGCTAATTTAATCTGTTATTTGATTGTAATTGTAAAGTTTTGAAAGAATTGTACAATTTTTACGAAAGCAATGACAATAAAATACATCTGTATCTGATGTAACTTTGTATTGTAAATCAAAACAAAATTTACAATACGTTATGGGAAGTAAAGATAGAATACAACGATTAAAAGAGCATACCCGCAGCAATATATTGCAGGCCGCTTTGAAAATCGTTAAGCACAACGGCTGGCATGCACTCAACATGCGCCGGATAGCCGAAGATATAGATTACACTGCACCTGTTATATATGAATACTTTAATGGCAAAGATGCGCTGGTAGGCGAATTATCGGCAAATGGCTTCCGCAAACTCGCCGGCGCTATCGGCAAAGCAAAGAACGGTCATATTGCCCCGGTTAAACAATTGGAAGCGATGTGGCTCGCCTACTGGAACTTTGCTTTTACCGAAAAAGAGCTTTATCAGGCCATGTTTGGTGTGGAGGTAAGCTGCAGCGCCATGAAGGAAGGTTTTGCCAAAACAGAACAAATACCCGCATTATTTAACAAGGTGATCCGTGAATTGATAGGCGATAGCAATGCCACCGAAGATATGATCAGCACCAAATACTTTACCCTTTGGTCGGTAGTACATGGCCTGATCGCCATAAACCTGATCAATAAAGGTAAATCAGAAGAGATCAACCAGATGGTCCTGCACGAGGCCATTAATAATACTATCGCTACCATCACTCATTAATTTTTTGAATATCACTTAACAGCGATAGATCATTTAACTCAATTAACAAAAAAGAATATAACAGCAAATAATTTAAAAATAAGATCATGAAAACAATAACATCCATCTTCACCATTTTAGCAGCAGCCCTTTTAGCGGCCTGTTCGCCGGCTGAACAAGCAAGCACGAACGATGCCATATCCTTACCGGTAGCTACCGTTACTACTTCAAACGCAGAAACCGTTAATGAATACCCTACTGCCATTGAAGGTTCGGCCGAAGTGGAGATCCGCCCCCAGGTGAGCGGCATATTAGAAAAAATATTTATAGATGAAGGCGCTTATGTTAGTGCCGGTCAGCCTTTATTTAAGATCAACGACAGGGTTTATAAAGAGCAATACAACAATGCCGGCGCCGAATTACTGGCGGCCAAAGCTGCTGCTGCAAATGCGCAATTAGAAGTGAACAAACTCCAGCCCCTGGTACAAAACAAAGTGGTATCTGAACTCCAGTTGCAAACTGCACAATCTAATTATACTTTGGCTGCAGCCAAAGTAAAACAAGCTCAGGCCTTATTAGCCGATGCCCAGATCAATATTGGTTACACGTTAATCAAAGCACCTGCTGCCGGGTATATTGGTCTGTTGAATAAGAAAGCCGGGAGCCTGGTTTCGCTGAGCGACGCAAAAGAACTAACGACACTGGCTAATATCAAAGAGGTGCGTGCCTACTTCTCCCTCAGTGAACAGGAATTTGCCGGCTTGAAAAATGACTTACCTGGTAATTCCATCGGGGAAAAGTTAAAGAACGCCAGGCCGGTATCGCTGATTTTAGCCGGTAATGATATTTATCCTGAGCCTGGTCGCATGGATATGGTGAACGGTGGTTTTGATAAGAACAGTGGCGCCATTACCATCAGGGCCAGTTTTCCTAATCATCACGGATTATTACGATCCGGCAATACGGGCAGGATCAAGCTGAGTTTTATACAAAACGATGTGATCGCCATCCCGCAGGCTGCCACTACCACCATCCAGGATAAGATATTTGTATTCGCCCTCGGGGATAGCAGCAAAGTACATAAACAACTGATCACCGTAGCGGGCCGCTCCGGCGACAGCTTCCTGATAAGCGACGGCCTAAAAAGCGGCGACCGGATCGTTTTGGAAGGCATCGAAGGCTTACAGGATGGCACCAAAATACAGCCGGCCGAGGCTAAACCTAATAAAGTAGCGCTGCTAAACAAATAATCAAACAGTAAAATAACTAATTAGCGGAGGTGTTCTAAAAAAATATTTTGGAGGGCTTCCCGGGAGAGAACTGCCCTTTAAATGCAAAACCCTCCAAAAACACTAACACAAACACGTTAAAAAATAGAAATCATGTTTAAGAAATTCATAGAAAGACCGGTACTGGCAACAGTTGTTTCCATTTTGCTGGTCATCCTGGGCTTTGTTGGCCTTACCGGCCTGCCCATACAGATGTTTCCGGACATCGCCCCGCCAACCGTACAGGTAAAGGCATTTTATCCCGGCGCTAATGCCGAAACTATATTGCGCTCGGTGATCCCGCCATTGGAAGAAGCCATCAATGGCGTAGAAGATATGAGCTATATGAGCTCATCGGCCACCAATGACGGCTCCTTACTGATCAGCGTTTACTTTAAGCTGGGTACCAATGCCGACCAGGCTGCGGTGAACGTACAGAACCGTGTATCATCCGCAACAGGCCTTTTACCACCGGAAGTGGTACAGGCGGGTATCACCACCAAGAAAACACAGAACGGCTTGATCATGGGGGTAAATATGTTCAGCATGGATGAAAAGGTGTTTGACAAGACCTTTATCGCCAACTATGCTACCATTAATATTTTACCCGAGATCCAGCGAATTCCCGGTGTAGGTGAGGCGCGCATTATCGGCGCCAGCAAAGATTACTCAATGCGCGTGTGGCTGAACCCCAGTCAAATGGCTGTTTATCATTTAGCACCTGACGAAGTAGCCAAGGCTATCCAAAAACATAACCTGGAAGCAGCCCCCGGTCGCTTTGGTGAAAACAGCAAAGTATCCTTTGAATACGTGATCAAATACAAAGGCAAGAACAGTGAACCGCTGGCCTATGAAAATATGATCATCCGTACCAATCCGGATGGGTCGCTTTTAAGATTGAAAGATGTTGCTAAGGTAGAATTAGGAGCCTATACCTACGGCACATTCAATACATTGAGTGGTGCCGATCCTAATTTTACCAATAAACCGGCAATAACTATCCAGATCCTGCAATTACCTAATTCCAATGCCCGCGAAATCCAGGTGCAGGTAGAAAAACTAATGCTGAAATCGGCTAAGAATTTCCCGGCCGGTTTGAAACAGCAAACTATCTGGTATTCTAAAGACATGCTGGATCAATCTATCGAGCAAGTTGCCCATACCCTGGTTGAAGCCTTTATACTGGTATTCCTGGTAGTGTTTATCTTTTTGCAGGATTTTCGCTCCACACTGATCCCGGCTATTGCCGTCCCGGTCGCGCTCATCGGCACTTTCTTTTTCATGTCGGTATTCGGGTTCTCCATTAACCTGCTTACCTTATTCGCGCTGGTACTGGCTATTGGTATCGTAGTGGATGATGCCATCGTAGTGGTGGAAGCGGTACACGCTAAAATGGAACATAAAAAGATGGCAGCAAAACCGGCCACACTGGCTGCTATGCATGAGATTACCCCGGCTATTATTTCTATCACATTGGTAATGTCGGCTGTGTTCCTGCCGGTGGGCTTTATGAAAGGTTCGGCCGGTGTGTTCTACAAACAATTCGCCTTTACACTGGCTATCGCCATCTTCATTTCGGCCGTTAACGCTTTAACATTAAGCCCCGCATTGGCAGCCCTGTTTTTAAAGAATGTGCATCATGATGATGAACCCGTTGAAAAAACCACATTCAAACAACGCTTCTTTGCAGGCTTTAACAGGGGCTTTGAAAACGTTACAAATAAATACATCAGCGGTCTGAAATGGCTGATCCAGCATAAATGGGTAAGCTTATCCGGCCTGGCTGTTGTCACCGTTGTTTCGGGTATCCTGGTGCATAATACCCGCACCGGCTTTATTCCTTCAGAGGATCAGAACTTTGCGGCGGTATCTATCACCCTTCCGCCGGGATCATCACAGGAACGCACCCAACAGGTAGTAAAGGAAGTTAATGACAGATTACTGCCGATGAAAGTAATGAAGAGCCTGACCCAGATAGCCGGCCTGAACATCTTCACCGGTGCTACCAGTCCTTCTTCAGCGGTTGCCTTTATGGTGCCTAAAAAAGATCGCGGTGAAATGAGCGACCTCAACGATATTATGAATGACATGCGCAAGCGTGTAGCAGATGTTAAAGGCGCTACCATCATCGTATTTACTTTACCTACCGTACCCGGCTTCGGTAACGTGGACGGTTTAGATTTCGCTTTGCAGGACCGTACCGGTGGACGTTTAGATCAGTTCAGCGCCGTATCCGGCAAGTTCTTATCTGCATTAAATAAACGAAAAGAAATTGCCATCGCCTATACTTCTTTCAGGGCTGATTACCCCCAGCTGGAAATGGTGATTGATGAGCAGAAAGCCGCCCAGCTGAATATAGATGTAGATGAGGTGGTAAAAACCATGCAGACCTATTATGGAAGCCAGCAGGTATCCGACTTTAACCGCTTCGGTAAATACTACCGGGTGATGCTGCAAGCTGCTAAAGGCGACCGGGCCAATCCATCATCAATGGAAGGCGTATCGGTAAAAAGCACTACAGGCGAAATGGTTCCGATCAGCTCATTGGTAACACTTAAACCTGTATTAGGCCCTGAAACCGTTACCCGTTATAACCTGTACAACTCCATTCCGATGAATGCCAATCCAAATCAGGGTTACAGCACGGGGGATGCCATTCGTGCGGTAGAGGAAGTAGCCGCGCAAACCCTGCCGGCTGGCTACTCACATGAATTCTCCGGCGTTACCCGCGAGGAAATTATTTCAGGTGGGCAATCGCTGTTTGTATTCCTGCTGTCTCTTGTATTTGTTTACTTCCTGTTATCGGCCCAGTATGACAGCTACATCCTGCCCTTGGCGGTGCTGCTGTCTATACCGACAGGTGTGATAGGTGTATTCACGGCTATAGGGATTGCAGGCATTGAAAACAACATTTATGTGCAGGTAGCACTCATTATGTTGATAGGCTTACTGGCTAAAAACGCCATCCTCATCGTGGAGTTTGCCGTGCAGCGTCGTCATGCCGGGGAAACACTGGTTACTGCTGCTATGGAGGCCGCCAAGGCCCGTCTGCGTCCGATCATCATGACTTCTATCGCATTTGTGGCGGGCATTTTACCGATGATGCGTGCTACAGGCCCTTCAGCTGCGGGTAACCATTCCATAAGTGCTGGTGCTGCCGGGGGAATGATCAGCGGTGTAATACTGGGTGTATTTATTATACCTGTTTTATTCGTGGTATTTCAATACCTGCATGAAAAAATAACACCACTGCCGCCATTGGAAGACAAACACCAGGAACATGCCCCTGCACCGCAACTGGTACATGAGCTTAATTAATCATCTTTAAAAATTCAGACAATGAAAACTTATCAAAATATATTAACAGCCGGCCGGGTATTCCTGGCTGTGCTGATCCTGATCGCAGCCGGCTGTGCCGTGCCCAGGAATGCGGGCAATACCACTGCAATTACTCCGGCTGCCTTTCGTAACGATATAGCATCAGCAACTAAAGAGAGCATCGCAGCCTTACCCTGGAAAGCGTCCTTAACCAACCGGGAGTTAGCCGCACTAATTGATACTGCATTAGCTAAAAACAATAACTTGCAAATAGCCATTAAGAACATCGAGACAGCCGATGAGTTATATAAAAAAGCCAAAATGGGCCTGGTTCCCGAGGTTGGTTTTGCAGCTAACTCCAGCAACAGTATCCCGGCAGAAAACAGCCTTAATGGTTTAACCGCCGGTCAGTTCCTGGGGAGTAAAAACCTTGATAATTATACAGCCGCCCTCAATATTTCCTGGGAAGCGGACATCTGGGGCAAAGTAAAGAATCAGAAACGCGAGGCTTTAGCTGGTTATTTGCAAACACAGGAAGCACGTAAAGGAATCCAGACCACACTGATCTCGTCAATAGCTAACGGTTACTATAACCTGCTGATGCTGGATAAGCAAATGGCAATCGCTAAAAAGAACCTGGCACTGAACGACAGTACCCTGCAGATCCTGAAGTTGCAATACCAAGCCGCGCAAGTAACGTCATTAGCGGTACAGCAGGAAGAAGCACAAAGGATGGTAGCTGCCCAGTTGATCCCCAAACTGGAACAACAGATCAATATCCAGGAAAATGCTATCAGTGTTTTAGCGGGTATAACGCCGCAAGCCATTCCACGTTCAGGTTCACTAAATGAATTAACCATATCTGCGCAGTTAAGTGCCGGGCTGCCTGCTGAAATATTGAGCCGCCGGCCCGATGTAAAAAGTAATGAATTGGAATTAGAAGTGGCCAGCGCCCGCATCGGTTTAGCACGGGCTAATATGTATCCCTCATTAACCATCTCCGCTACCGGCGGTGTAAATTCACTCAAAGCCAGTAATTGGTTCAACCTGCCTTCCTCGCTGTTTGGTGCGGTGGTGGGTGGCTTAACAGAACCTTTATTGCAAAAAAGAGAATTACGCACACAATATAATGTTGCTAAGATCCGTCGCGAACAAGCGGTATTGCAATTCCGCGGGTCTGTTTTAGTAGCGTGCCAGGAAGTGGAGGATGCCCTGGTTAGTATTGACAAATTAAATCAGCAACAAGCAATCGCCGCTGAGCGGGTTAATAAACTGCAAACCGCAACAAATAATGCCGGCCTGTTATTTAAAAGTGCCCAGGCCAGTTATCTTGAAGTGATAACAGCTCAAAGCAATGTACTGAATGCTGAACTGGAGCTGGCAGCTATTAAAAAGGCGCAACTGAATGCAGTGATCAATCTGTATCGGTCATTAGGTGGCGGGTGGAATTAATCACCTTGTTAAATAAGAACAAAGCTGGGTGGCTGAGTGGCAAGGCGGAGGTCAGCAAAACCTTTTACGACGGTTCGAACCCGTCCCCATGCTTCGTCCTTTTTAGCAAGGCAGATATAATGTATTTTTACAATCAATTTTCCTAAAAGTGCAGATCATAAACTTTGACAATATTGATTACCTGGCTCAGGGCAACCTCCGGCAAAAGGCTGCTTACGCGGCACTCAACGAAAATAAAATATTGGACTCGTTAAAGTCATATCAGCCATTGCTTGTCGGTACTATTCCTATTAATATTGACATACCGGGGAGCGACCTGGATATCATTTGTCACTATAAGGATGAAGGGAACTTTGAGCTGACTTTACGCAAACACTTTTCTTCATTCCCCGGTTTTCAAATTAGTCATTCAATCATCAATGGACTGAAGACGATTATCTGTAATTTTACTATTGGCACCTGGCCCGTTGAGGTGTTCGGTCAGAAATTGCCCACCAAACAGCAAAATGGATATTTGCACATGATTGCTGAATTTCGCTTATTGGAGCTATACGGGGAAACACTTCGGAAGAAAGTAATTGAGCTTAAAGAACAAGGATTCAAAACGGAACCTGCATTTGCGACTGTTTTAGGAATAGATGGAAATCCTTATCTTGAATTATTGAAAGCCTCTATCATTAATATTGAGTATTAATGATACAAGTTTTTATTCTATCGCCGAGCTTTGCAATTTTCTCATTCTGGACTCGAAACGCGGGGCAATTCTAATATATTTATCTTTATAAAAGGATTAGATGTACTTCCGCTAAAACCTGGAAATCGGCCAACTTTCAACTGAAAGTTAGTTGAATTATGTTTAAGTGAGATTTGATTAAAAATTAGCCCTAATTTGCCGTGATAACTTTTTAACTGATACTTATGACAATCTATTGAACTGCTAAAGGTCTTAAATCTGTTAAAAAAGGTTCGAGAAACTTCCGATAGGGGCTGCCGCAAAAACAACTATTATATCATATTGTGGAAACGCCGTTCCCGTACAGATTCCCAGGGCGCTCGTTCCCTTGTACTCGTCAGGGTGTTAATGCCTGAAAGTATAATACTTATGTCGTAATTGATTTACAGCTATTCATAAATAAAGCTGCCATCCCCGCGGCGATTCATATTTCTGCCGTTCCTTTTCGGCGTTCCGCTCCATTTTTGAAGGTTTAACCTTAATCCAACCAGGAAATACCTGCTAAGCGTGCTGGATAAAGTATTGGTATACCCCCCCTGAGGCGACAGTGTTTGCTGGATAAAATTGTTCTGGTGAAGGATATCGTAAACATTAAAGGTCAGCACCAGGTTTTTCTTTGCCAGGAATTCTTTTTCAAAGCCGCCATTAATTACAAAAGGATTATTGCTGATACCTGTTAACCCGGTAACATAACTTTTAGCAGCGCTGTAATTAACCTGAAAAGTTTTCAGGAAGTAAACCTTACCATCAATGCCCAATGAGGTTGTCCTTAATGACGTGGGCGTAGCGTTTCGGAGTGTGGTAAATGAACGGGATACGTCATATCCGATATAGGGGTTTACCTCAAACCAGTCGGTAGGGTTTATCCGGGGGCCAAAACGTTCATCAAAACGCCAGTTGGTGTTATGATAAAGCACATCATTGCTCATCGCGTTGTTGTAACTGTAAGTAATGTTACCGTTTAATGACAAGTTGTAACGGCGGTCGTCAAATTGTTTGGCAATATTATAGCGGCCCACTATGGCATGTGAGCCGTTGATGTTAATATAGTGGGTTTCATTAATAGTTTTATATTGAAATTTCGCGGGATTACCGGGGTCATTCGGATCGGCCGACAGGAACTCCTTTATTTGCAGCAAATTGGTCGTTGCCTGGTTGCTGTATGATGTGGCATTAACGCTGAACGAGAGGTTAAATTTAGAATTGGGCAGATAATTATTATAAGCCAGGTTAAGCGAATTGGTAAAGGTTGGTTTAAGATCAGGGTTGCCGACGATGATATTATTAGGGTCCGACCGATCTGTAAACGGCTGGATCTGCTGAAAATTCGGTTCGGTATTTGAACCGGAATAGGCAAAGGTTATCCGTTCCGTACGCGACCATGCATACGCAAAACGAAACACCGGGATAACTTTAAGATCAGACCGGGAGGTTGAAACGTTTTCGCTGGTCCCGTTATTTATCTTAGTCCCTTTCAAGAGTGTTGGCACCACGGTTGCACCCAACGAAAGATTAACCTTAGTGCCATTATAACGGTAATTTAACGTAGCCCTTGTTTCGGTAAATGAGTAGTTATAAATATTGTCCAGCCGGGTAAGTTCCTCAATCTGGCCGTTGGCCAATACCGTATCGGATATAGCTTTGTTATCATAAACAGATGTACGCACCTGCCCGTTAAATTCTATCTGCGATAAAAGGTTTATCGGTTCAACATAAGTTACGCTGCTGCGGTAAGTGGTATTTTTACTGGTACGGTTTGTTAACAGGTGAGATGCGGAATCCTTGAGCAGTGAGTCCCTTGACTTATCAAAGTAATAATGATAATCGTTATCCCTGTCGCCATTTGCCTGGCTGTTTGAATTATTAATACTGAACTGGAAGGAAACATTACGGTGGGGTTTCCTGAATATGTGCTGATAAAGCACGGTTGCGCCCAGGTTGGGTGCACTGTTTAATGTATTATTCAGGCTGTTTACTACCGGATGCTCAAAGCCGGTACTGAAATTATTGATATTATCTGTAACGGAGTTTGTAAAATTAGTTGATCCGGAATAGCTGAAGGTGGGTGTAATTTGTAAATAGTTGGCGCTGTCAATAGTATAGTCTAACTCGAAGTTGATGTTGTGGCCTTTGTTTTTAGCTTCCCTGGTGCTTTGCCTGTTAAAATCTGTTGAGCCCAGCGTTGAGTTACGCTGCCCGTAACTGCTGCTAACGGAGTTATTATCGCTGTACCGGTAAGCGTAACTGGCCACCACCTGAATCTTTTTATTCCACTGGTCGCGGTAATTGACCGAGGGGGATGCGGAAAAAGTTGTCCCCGGGCTGCCGCCTGCCCTGCCCGCCCCTGTGCCAACACCTGTACCGCCGCCGCCGCCATTAGTTGCACCACCGGCTATACCCGTAGATGCTACCCCCGTTACGGTATTCGCTATACGGCCAATAACGCCTAACTGTTCATTGGCATTAATGCGTTGTACAAACAACTGGCCGTTATACCTGTCGTTATTACCGCCCTGGGCAGTAACCCGCCCGGTGGTGCCTACTGATCTGTCGGCCCGGGTGGTGATGTTCAGTATTTTTTGCGGATCACCATCTTTAACACCTGTGCGGGCGGCCATATCCCCATAATCGTCAACTACCTGTATCTTATCGACAATATCGGCAGGCAGGTTTTGAATAGCCTGGGCCACATCGCCACCCGCGTATTCTTTGCCGTTTAGCTTTGCTTTGGTTATCTGCTGCCCCTGGTGGGTCAGGCTGCCATCCGTCCCCACTTCCATACCTTCCATCTTCTTTAACAGTTCATCAACAGTGGCGTTTTCACGAACTTTGTAATCGCTGGCCCGGTACTCCACGGTATCGGTTTTATAAACGATACTCGGGGTGCCGTTAATTTTCACCTCATTTAAGACATTCGTTTCAGATTTCAGGACTATAGGATCCAAAACCAAACGCGGAACAGCGTCATTGTTCAGCATCTTTTTTACCAGCGTACGATAACCTATACTGCTTATGGTTAGTGTAAACGTGGCCGACTTTACGCTTTTAAAAATAAAGATCCCGTCGGCATTGGTTGCCGTGCTAACGGTATCTTTTGCTGATACCAGTTTAACCACCGCACCTACAAGTGTATTATCACCCGTATCTTTGACTATGCCGCTTACCTGTCTTAAAGGTAAAGGAGGCGGAAGCCCAGCTTGTTTGCGCGGGGAGTTTTGGGCATACGAACCTGCAGAATACAGGATAGCCAAAACGATAATGAATAAAACTTTTTTCATAAGGCAGGTTTAAGAAATTCTATTTGCAATGACCGATAAGCCGGTTCGACAAAAACCGGAAGAGGGTGTGCGCATAACAATACATTATTATTTTTTAGCCGGTATGTATTTACCCCAGAAATCTGTCGGGCTCATCAGGCTTTGCATGTCTGTTCCGCCGCCGCCTGCCCTTGCGCCGCCGAAACCACCGCCCCCGCCTCGTCTGCCGCCACCGCCACCAAATCCTCCGCGGTTGCCGCCGTTTCCACCCTCGTTGCCGTTATCAGCTCCTCCGCCGCGATTTCCAAACCGGATACCATTTACCTTAAGGTTATATGCGAATTCCTTAGCCTCGCCCGGTACAATGCCAAGCAGCTTAAGCGGGAGCCCCAGTTCATAAACAAAGTTTCCGTTATTGTCGTAACTAACAGCTGCCTTAATACCGTACTCATTATAAATAGAAATTACGCTATCCGCGATATCCTTAAAACCGCTCAGGCTGATCTCCTTTGCGGCGGCCAGCGCCTGTTTGCGCATATCGGCAATAGCTGCCGAATCAAGCGCCTGCCGCTGACCGCCCGGACCACCTCCGCGCTGGTGAAACTGGTTTCGCATGCCCGCGGCATTTACCATAGGAAAAGTTAAGACATAAGCATCATCGCTCTTTTTTTTGTCCTGGGTATTAATGGTAAAACTTATCCCTCCCGCTACTATTTTCCTGCTATTGGTTTGATCTGTTGATTTGATGGCCAGGTAAAGATTATGATCATCATTTGATATGGTATAATAAAGCTGTGTAGCTTTGTTATAGGCCTGTAAAGCGTCTCCCCATTCTGTTAATTTCCCGTCAATTTTAACATTCCCGGGAGCCGGCAGGCTATTTTCCTGAACGTTATTTAGCTTTTGCGCATAGCTATTCAGGCTTGTGCCTAAAATTAAAACGCCTGATAATAAGACATTTATTAATAATTGAATTATATTTTTCATAAAAACAGATATTTATACGGGTTTTAGTGATGACCTATGTAAGCTAAAACCCTGTCCTTATAATTATCGCTCACCGGTATTTCAATATCCCTGAGCATTAACCGGTTACTTTTAAAGGAAGTAACCTTATCCAGCGACACGATGTATGACCGGTGTACGCGGGCAAAGGCGCCGGTGCCTAATTTATCATCCATAGCGTGCATACTTAACCTGGTTATTACCGGTCTGTCCGAATTTGTCAGATAAATCTTCACGTAATCCTTTAAACCTTCCACATAGATAATGTCAGGTATGTTAACACGCACAACGGCGTAATCAGCATTTACAAAAATATATCCCGCATTTGTCGACGGCTTAGAGATCACTTCCTTAGCCAGCCGGACATCGTGAAGCTCCCTCGCCTTATTTGCAGCTTTCAGAAACCTTTCAAAAGAAAATGGCTTTAACAGGTAATCCGTCACATCCAGATTAAAACCGTCAAGCGCATGTTCTTTATAAGCAGTTACCAGTACTGCCATTGGCGGATTGATCAGGCATTTCAAAAACTGCAGGCCTGATATCCCAGGCATTTGTATATCCAAAAAAATAAGGTCGACTGTCTCCCGGCGCAAAAACTCAGTGGCCTCCATCGCGTTTTTACAAATGCCCTGCAATTGTAGAAAAGGCACTCTGCGCACATTATCTTCCATCAGTTCCAATGCAAGTTTTTCGTCATCAACTAACAGGCAGCGCATCATCAATTAGTTTAATTTTAAGTTCAGTCATGAAAATTTGCCCATCATTTATGATTTCAAGGCTATGATTACCAGCATATAATAATTCAAGGCGCCGCTTTACGTTATTCAATCCGATACCCGGGTTTTTATCTTTCGTATCATCCTGCGAAGCAATAGTGTTGCTAACTCTAAAATTAAGCCAGCCACTATCATTTTCAACCTTTAGCACAATCTCTATTCTCGGTTCCTTTAACAGGCCTAAACCATGCTTGAAGGCATTTTCAACAAAAGGCACCAATAGCATTGGTTCAATATAATAAGCAATTACATATTCAGGTGAAACGAACACAATTGTTACATCGTCCCCAAAACGTAACTTTTGCAGGGCTATGTAACCTTCCAAATATTCCACTTCACTGCTTAATGACACTTTTTCATCGTCGTTCTCATAAAGCATGTACCGCATCAGGTTTGATAGTTCGATGATAGAGGGTTCCAGCATCTCCGATTTCTTACGCGCCATAGATGCCATGCTGTTCAATACATTGAAAATAAAATGCGGACTGACCTGCGAGCGCAGAAAGCTGAGCTCCGTTTTAAGGGTTTCGTTTTCCTTTTCCTTCCGGACTTTTTCCTGCCTGGAATTATCGGAAATAATGCGATAACTGATACTTATCCCTATAATGCACAGGTTAGTAATGATATTGGTAAAATACCATCCAAACCAGCCGCGGCTCCAGCCATGGCGGTCCGGCCTGAACCCGTTGCGGCCCACGGTAATATACCGGTGGTGGCCGGCGTGAAAATGCGCTGCTTCAACAGGTTTCAGCAAAGAAAGAAGCCCGTCAATGAAATGCGAAAGATACATTGCCAGTGTAATCAGTATGATTAGTGATAATATATAAACAAACAGCCCTCTTTGTTTATACAATACCGGATACAAAAAATAAGCATTAAAATAAAAGCATCCGGCCAGAAACAAGTTATTGATCATTAACTTGTAATGCCAGCTACTGAATCCGTTCCAGGTGGTGGGATTGCGAAAAAGATAAGGCGAAGTAACGATCAGCGCCCATAACAATATGTGAATAGCGGGCTGCAGGTATTTGCCGGAGTATATTTTTCGGAATGCCATTAACATAAATGTACCTTATAAGAAAATGTGTTTTTTACATAAGAGATAAAGATGGTGAATAAATAGATGACAGCCTGTTATTGGACGACCAAAGCATGCCTTAGTAAATACAAAAGACTATCAAGCGCAGAACGCTTCATCCGCCTGAACCTTTCATCTGTAAACTAAATGCACGGAGCCCACCTTTTAGGTCTTAATGTTCAAAACACCATGGTTACGGTGCTAAACGGCATTTACCTGCTCTGCTTTTTCTATTATCTTAGACATCTTTTTATCGAGAAAACATATTGTTGAAATAGGTAACCTATAACCATGCAAAGCCGACAGAAGCATAGTGAAATGGTAATTTTAATAGGATTGATATTTAAGTATTTAGAAGAAATGTTTATTTCGTAAGTTTTCAAAATATTTTGATAATCGGGTCTGTATCTGCTGTATCCGAACTTGACGGAATGCACAAGAATGGAAAGGTTATATGCAGGCGGAGTTTGAAAAGAGACGGGCGAAAGATCCGGGGATAGAGGTCCGGGTTAAAACAACAAGTGTTGTACTTATTCCGCCACTACCGGTTTCAGCCCCAAAGCATACGGAAAAAATGGGCAATGTGGACAGCAACATATTCATTATTAATTTTAACGAGAAGTAACCAATTCTCGGATCATATTCAGTAAGTTTCATTTCGATATCACATATTTGGTCAATGTGCCAGACTATTGCCATTATAGCCAGAAACGCGTGGTAATCCCGAAAGCCCAATGTTTCAAAAAACAACATACTTCACCCTGATATTCACCGAATAACCGGATTTCACCAGAGCTTGTTTGATATGAGGTAAATCGACGGACTTTAACAAAGTTAAGCTTGCGCATTTACCGCTGTCGCATAAAAAATGAAAGCTAAGACAAATAACATAGCAAAATTTCATTTCATGACTTTGTTGTAAGATGGTGACAGAAAAATTAGACTTAAGTATTGCACTTATTGATCTAAATTTCAACGTAAACCTAAAGTTTTAGGGCAGGGTTTTATTGGCACTTTGTTAATTTATTTAATCCCCCCTCTAAAAATATCGATTTTACCCTCAAAAACAATAAATTAATTTATTCACTTAGCCAATCCAATCGTAAACCATGTTTCATGAAAAATCTAATTTTATTATTCTGTCTCATTTTGGTAGGCCGGGGGCCTCTTCATGCGCAAAATAACTATTGGTATGGCAAGAATTTCGTGTCTTATAACGCATATTTTGAAAGGGAATCGGGGGTTACTTTTAAAATGCCGAAGAACTTTACAGATCTGAACCAATATTTCATTGGTGTGAAGATCAGAGATGCTGAGATGTCCCCTGCCGCCGCCTTTTTTATCGGACTTACGCTGAAAGCCGACCAAGATTGCATTGTCGGCTACCCTGGAACCGCTGATTACGAATCCAAAAGAATTTGGGTAGAAAAAAACGAAAAAGACACACTTGCCGTTTGGCGGGCAAAAAACGCTAAACTGTCTCGAATCCTTATAAATCATGAAATTAAAGCAGCTCTTGGCTATCCTATGTATCTCCCCGATCTACCGCCAACAGACACCCTAAAGCGAATCGTGCCTTTTCGACCTGACACGACGCGTATTGATCTTAACCAATATATTACCATCATAGCCGGGAAAAAGGCCAGGGAAATGTTCAATGCCGACTCCATATTCTTGTACGACCTGCCTTTGGATAAACCTTATTTAGGAAAATACCCTTATTGTACGGGTTTAGTCATTTCCAAGAAAGACAGAGCTATACTGCTCTTTAAATTCTTTTTCACCGCAGCGGGAAGGAAAAGGGAGGAAGAATATATTAACCAATTATCTAAGCAGGTTTGGTACGACGATAAGTTCCAGCCAGACTAAATCATGCTGTACCGATCAGAAGGCTTTTAACCCGAAGAAGATCAATAAATATACCCATAAATTTGCCGATGTAGTAAGGGGTAAATTTTGTATATTTCAAGGGTATTCTTTAATATTAATCACTAAAAATAAAAAAACAACGGAGTGATCTTTAAATAGGCCCAATTGAATTTAAACGCGCTTCGTACTTCTCGTTTAAAAATGACATCTCCGGTCTCGCGATCTAGAAAAATTTTGTTTGCCCACTATTCGCGTAGTCCCAAGTCGTTCACAAACGATCTCATTTTCACCATTTAAGCAACCCAAATTGAATTTGAACAATTTATCATTAAATTCTATTGGGGTTAGCATAGAAGGAGTTAAATCATTTTATCTTAGAACGATGGAAATAAATTTGATCGCAAGGAATAAGATAGCCGATTATATTCGGCAGAAACCTCAAGCGCAAACAATTTTTCTAACTTGGCTTAGGGATTTTCCTTATATGGAAGCAAAAAGTATAGCCCGTCGTATTGAAAGATCACCCCAGGAGAGGTTTCTCATGCGTCGTCTCCGTTAAATAATGGCGAATACCAAATTTTTTATCACACAAATTTTGTGCTTAAAACGGTTTATATTTCTTGGCTTGGTACGCAAAAGGAATGGGAAAACAATAGGCATGCTGAATTTGAAGAGGCGCGGGCGAAAAACCCGGGTTTAGAATTCAAAGTTAAGATAACAAGTGTTGTACTTATTCCGCCACCACCGATTCCGGACCCAACAATGCATCCGGAAAAAACAATGGAACTTATCGACAGCAACACAACCGGTATTAATTTAAATGAAGAAGTTATCGAACAAGTCAGGCCGAAGTATGTAGAAAGCGAACAAGATTATAGAACAAAAGTTGAATATGAAAAGGCCTTAAACAGAGCCATCGCTATTTTTGAGGCTCAACCAAATACACCCGAATTTGAGGAGCTAAGGGCATTGTTGCCACTGTTAATACATTATGAGGACACCAAACTTATTTTACCAGAATTAGATATTGCTGATGTTATTAGACTTTCCATAAAAAACTTCAACTTGCCCAGGCCGATGTTAAAACCCATAATTGGTAACGAGGAAGATGTTGACCTGTTCTTAAAAGGCAAACAACAGCTCCCGGAAGAAACGCTTAAGTTAATTTGTAATAGTCTTGGAATCCGATATTAATCTAAGCAGAGGGAATTCAATGCCACGCAAATAACCTCAAGAGTTTCGATACGGATGGCTTTAGCCTTGCCGTTTTTCAGGATAGGTAAGTTAGACAGCGCAATGCCTACTCTGCACTTTAACATGTTTAGTGACGTTTTACGTTTGGCCATCATTACGGCAAAGATTATTATGACGGGTATATTAAACTGTAAATTCTAATTCCTGCTTACCTTTAACTCCCGATTGAAAGAAAGGATTATTCTGATTATCCAAATAGAAAGGATGGCGTAGCACGACTGTGACATGTTACCATAACCAAGGAATTTGAGAGTCGAAAAACCATGTTGGTTGGTTAAGGAGACCCAAAATAACGTCTAAATCAAGTTAGAAAATTCTATCAGAATAACACCTACTGCCAGGTTACAAAATACACTGACCTGTTTTAAATGCCGGATGTTATATGGGTCTTGAAAATTAAATTTCCACATTATTATTAACAGGAATACGCACATACCTAATTTTAACAGTGAAGTTAAAAAACACTCATTAGTAACTCCCCACATAAAAAATATAGGTAAAAATTTTATTGAGAACTTCTAAAAATTTGTTCATATCGTTTTATTAATTAGTAAACCATTCAAAATGAACGTATTATTTATTAAATTGGCTTCATTTTCTTTTAATCCGGCATAAATTCAAGGATATCACCGGGCTGGCAGTTTAAAACCTTGCAAATTGCCTCAAGGTCTCAAGCCGTACGGCGTTTGCTTTACCTGTTTCAAGATAGACAGATTGGACATCGTAATTCCCACTCTTTCGCTAAGTTCGGTTAATGATATTTTACGCCTTCGTTTATGTCTATTTCAACAATACCGCCGGCGCGGCACTCGACAACCTGCACTTCTTAAAAAGCTGCCTGGAGGAGGCGTAAGCTTACTTAATCTCCGGCTCAACCGGCGTACCGGGTGTTTGCACCTCCGGCGGTAAATCATCAGGAATTACTTGCGGATCTTCCTGGGGCACATCTCGCTCATTCGGGTCTGAAGGCTGATTAATCTCCGGCGTTTGTTTTGGTAACGGCATTTCCGGCGCTTCTCCCGGAAAGGTATCGTGTTGTTTTCCCATTATTTTTCTTTCTCCTGATAATCGATCAATCCATTCACTATCTTTTGCCATTGCGGCCCCGATAAACCCGCGCGCGCCATCAGCGCAATAACCGTGTTCCGTACTTTATCATGCAGGTCTACGCTTTCATTATTCGGCGTTTCATTCCGCCCGTGCGCACCCGCGCTCAGCAGCAGGCCGTCACGGCGCACTACGAAAGTGCTGGTCGAAACATCTTTGTAAAAATGCGCGATCTCCGTTTCCGCTTTTCGCGGGTCTGGCACCGGCCGCACCGTCATCAGCACATATTCTTCGGCTGTATGCGCACCGCCTTCGGAAACCAATTTTTCGATCATCACCCATTCCAGCCCGTGACCCGCATCCGGCCCCGGTGCCGGAAGGTCGATGCTAAAGAAAAACCCTTCTTCGGCCATGACCTCCAGTTCAACGCCCTGATTATTGCACAAGATAAACTTTGCGGAACCCGCGCCCGCGTAATCATGCCAGTTGCTGACCGACAATAAACGGCCCGTCGCCGCCTGGAAAGCGCCGTGCGCCGCTTCCACTGTATCATATTTCTTTTCGTGGATAAAATCGGTTTGCCGCCCGGTCTCCTGGGCGGGTAATTGTTCCGGCGCTGTTTTCATCATTAAGCAACGCCCGAAGCGCTGCCTTGTTTGCGCAATTATAAATTCTAATCTTAAGCATTCTCTTAAAAAGAATAAATAACCACTTGAAAAATAAAGATTATGAGTCGGCTTTATTTTTCAGGAGTAAAGGAATTGAATGCGTTTTAAGAGGAGCTATATAAAATGCAGATCTTGGTGATAACCTGCCTGAATATCGTGCCGGTTAGTCAAACAGTTCCTGCCCTTTTGTATAATACGTCTTGCGTTTGTCGATTTCAGCTTTGAGTATTTCCTCCCCTGCAAGCGTCAGCTATATAGAATACGCTCTATCTTTCAGGCTGAGGTAATAAGGGTATTTATCAGCTGCTTTTAAAGGAAGGCCCATCCTTTTATGATTGCGGTAATATGCCGCAATTCATAAAAGCCGGCTGAAATAATGAGGCACCGGCGCTCACGGGCAGCGTCTGCGTATATGAATTCCCTTTCGCCGTCCTCGCTGATGAACAGGTTCTCCGCCTTGGCGTTCTGAGCGGTATAACCTTTATGCCATTTACCTTTGCCGTCTTATGGCCGAGCCGGAATTTCTGTACCTGTCCGCGGTTTTTACTATAAGTCGGCAGATAACCACACGCCAAGGCACGATATCGAAATTGGCCTCAACGTCATCAGGGAGCAGTACGGCAAGTTTTCCATCACTGAAACCGCTGATCACCCCTTTATTTAAAAAACCTTCATTTCTAAACTGCTTTTTCCAGTTGCTTAAGTTGGATAAACTCGGTCCTCGTTACTATTGCCTGTTGTGATAACACACAACTACCTGTTTCTTAAATACTCAGTAATTCGCGCACCAAAAAACTCCGCTTCCACCTGTCTTCCCTGCGGTACGATGTCCAAAAGGTCTTCCTGCCCGTGAACGCTTCATGAACCACAAGCGGCGGCCGGTTGTCGGAAAATCGCATATGATATACGTGCATGCCTTTGAGCCCGTGCCCGGTTACCCAAAAGTAATATCGTGCAGTTCAATGGTGAATTCCGTGTCCGTTTGCATTGATTAAAATTAGGCAAAAATTACCCGGTCAGTCAAAATATCGCTCCTGCAATTTTCCTAAAGCGGCCTAGGCTGCCGATATGCCAAGTTTCCGGTCAACATAGGCAAACGCATTCAATGCAAGGTCCAGGTGCTCCCGTGTATGGGTCGCCATCAGGCTTGTCCTGATCCTTGCGTTCTTCCTTGACACGCCCGGATAAACGATCGCGTTCGCATAGACGCCCGCCTCCAGCAACAGACGCGCCGCGTCACCGGTCTTATGTGCGTCACCGATCTTGACGGGAATGATGGGCGATTCGGTGTTTCCGATATCCATCCCCATGCTTATAAGGCCCTTTTTAAAATAGGCGACGTTATCTGCAAGCTTTTGGCGCCATTCCGGCTCTTCGTCGATCAGGTCAATGGCTTTCAGCAGGCCCGCAGCTGCGGGGGTGGATGTGGACGAAAATACCTGTTGCCGCGACTGGTATTTTATAAAGTTGATCATTTTCGGATCGGCCACAACGAAACCGCCGATATGCCCAAAGGCCTTGCTCAATGTTCCGGAAATCACATCTACTTTATCAAGCATGCCGAACAGCTCAATCGCGCCCCGTCCATTTTCCCCTAAGACGCCGATACCGTGTGCATCGTCAACCATCAGGAACCCGCCGTAGCGTTTGGTCAGCGTATGGATATCTCCCATCCGGGCGAGGTCCCCGTCCTGCGAGTATACGCCATCTATAATGACCATACGGGTGAGCTTGTGCTGTGTTTCTTTCAATATTCGTTCGAGGATCTCCAGGTTATTATGCGGAAACATCTTCAACTGCGTTTCCTTGCATCCTTCATATACACTCGCATGCACCGCCATATCAACGATGGCCACATCATCTTTTTTAAGCATGGCTAAGATCGTGGCACTATTGGCGGTATATCCGGTAGTATAAATGATCGAAGAATCAGGCGAGCGGCCGAAAAAAGAGGATATCTTTTCCTCCAGCATTTGGTGATAAATATGATGCCCGCCGATAAGCGGAGATGCACCGGCCCCGGTACCGTAATTTTCGATACCCTCGATAGCCGCTGTTTTTACTTTGGGGTGCTGTGTGAAATTTAAATAATCATTGGATACCAGGCTCACGCACTTCTGCGGTGTTTTGCTGAAGGGCGAGGTCACCCACATTTCAGGGCCGCAGCCGCCGGAGGTCAGGAACCGGTAGTTCATATGGCCGTGGGTTTCCATGTAACCTGTGAATTCATAAAAAGCCTCGGCGCGCTCAAATGCATTGAGGTCTGGGATGTTCTCGAAGTCTTTAAAACTTGCTTTGTTAAAATCAATATTTGTTTTCATAAGGCTGTGGTTTCTGAATAAAGCCTTAATTTAACATTTTTCCCTCTTAAGGGAAAATATTACTGTCATTTCAACACTTATTTACACTGTGATTATATTTATCTAAGCTAAAATCAGCACGCGGCTGCAATGATCCATTTTTCAGCAGGAAAGAAAGGCGTATAAGCACTGTAATTACCTGACAGAAAGGAATTAACAACACCGATGCCGAATTTTGATTCTTTTTTCCGGCAAATTGGCTTAGCCGGAGAAAACACAGTAAATACCAGCGGAGATAACGCTTAAAAAAGGGCTTATTGACAGCAAAACTTTTCTTTGATGTCTTTCTGTATCCTCAATATATCCAGGTTATACTGCAAGTTAAGTACATCATTGCCCGCATATACCCCGGCGCAATTTACGAAGGCCGCATAAAGGCAGCATCCAAAGAGAAAGGTAACCGAAATTTTGAAAGTCCAATGAAGCAGGGAAACATTAGGAATGAGCAGGTCTTCGAAAACTATCAAAGTGCTAAGTATGAACATACCTGTTATGCTCCAAATGATTTTTCTTTTCCTATATGCTTCCATCCCGGAGAGCCTCAATTCGATGCTTTCGTTCAAACTGATCATCAATTCAAAAATCCGAAGTAACTCATCCTTACTGTGATGGCACAGCTGTAAACCATCGGCCTCATTTACTAACAGCGATAAATTTTCACAAAAAATCATCGGAACTTTCATCGAAAAGATCCCCGCTCCAGTATCAAAAACTAATTCCGGAATTCGTAGCCGTTTATCCATTTTTAGGATAAAAATGAAATATTTAATAATGGTGCTGCAGCACACGATCAGTAATCTTTAATGATCCAACGGGTATCAGCCTAATTCAACACCCGGAAATACAGAATTTAGGTTCAACGGGCGAGGCATAGGTTAGCTGAAATGGCGCGAATTTGGATCCGGCTATCAGATCTCCGGATAGCCGGATCAAGCAATCGGCAAATGGTTCACTGATTACATTGGTGCCATCCGGGAGGGCATGGTCCATTTACAAATTTCTTTTGGTTTCCTTTACAGCAGAACCGGCCCTGCTGATTGCCTTCATCCTCTTCATCGCCGGGGTCTCCTGCAACGGGCAGAAGCCCGGGGTCCGGAACACCGGGTGTCGGCTTGCTTTCCAGCGCTGTTTCAGCACCGCTTTCAAATGTTTCTTCTTTAAAATTGTCCATGGCTATTGATTATTTTGATAAAAAAAATCTGGTGGAGCCGGTTATCAAAGCACCGCTGTTAGACGTTGTCTGTGCGGTTGCGGTCAGATAGCCGGTGTACGATGTGTTCAAAGGCACATAATGAACCTGTACCTGGCCATTAGCATCAGACTTGCCGGTATTGATATCATTAAAGAACATCCCTATAGCATTTCCTGCCACATCCGTAACCTGGAAACTTACCGGCGTACCAACGGAAGCTTTTCCGCCGCCGGTAGTTTTGAGGGATGCAGTAATAACTACCTCACTTTTATTATTATTCCGCACTGATATCGAATCCACCGATACCGTCAAATTATCCGCCAACGTTGCTGTAAAGGTTACCGTTGGTTTTTTGATCGCGGTAATTTTTTGAACTGTTGCCGTTATGATCGCAACCCCGGCTTTCAGGCTGAACAGTTTAGCTGAAGAAACGGCATGGTCGTCAGCTGTTACCTTAATACTATCTGTACCGCCCGCGAATGTTCCCAATGATGTTTTAAAGATGACTTCCATTTTCTTTTTATCAGCCCGGGTATCGGTCACTTTCGCGCTAACGACGTAAGCGGTCGCCCCGTCGGCCACGACAGTGCTATCGCCGGAAGTAACCTCGATTATTCCTTGTGGCTTGACTTCGTCATATTTTTTTGGATTAAAGCAGGCGCTAAAAAAAAAGCAAGCGGCCAGAACTACTATGTGGAAATTGTTATTAGTTCTCATGGTTTGAATAATTTGTTGATACCGCCAAATAATGATTGTAGGTCCAGGTCTAACGACAGGGCAACATAAGGCGAAAAGCCTAAAGGCTGATTTGTCTGTAGCGGGTCTGAGTTTACGGTTTTAAACCAAACGGCCCCGCCTGTCACCCGCAACGAATTGTTTACCCGGAACCCAAGGCCGGTGTAAATATTCTGGTCACCGAACAAATTGAAGCGTTTGTTAGGGATCGCGATAGAAGTCAAAGTAAGGCCCGCCGAAAACGAGAGGTAATACCAGATGTTTTTATTATAAACCAGTTTCATTGGCAGGTTCTTATTGATGGAGCGAAAGTCTACTTCAAATCCGAGAAATGGCACAAGATCAGAAAAATGAAAAACCCGATCACCTGTAAAAACACCCATTAATCCAAAGTCAGGTATGATGCGCAATTTATTGGCCGATGTGAAATCCAGCGTTTCCGTTGACACGAGGGAATTTTGTGTTTCAAGGCCCTGATATGCACCCCGCCACGCAGCGATGATGCTATTGTTAAGTTTATTAACTTTATCGATGCTGTCACTAACCGCCTGCATATCCTTCATCAACTGAACCGCAGAGGCATATACCCGGGAGAAACGCGCCTGGTTCGGATCGTGAGCTTTCAGGTTAACCAGGAATTCAACAAGTATTTGTAGCTGTTTCAAACTGAATTTAATATTTGACCGCCTGGTTGTATAGTCTTCCGCTGCTGCAGGATCGGCTATCAAATCTTTGGTTGACAATCGCCCGGACCTAATTAAATCCCACTGGCCGGCAGTGGCAACATTCAGCGTTCCTATAATATGGAACAAATCGTTCGCCTGGGTAATATCCTTAATTCCTTTATCAGAGCATGGGCATTTCACAGCCTCATCCATAACTGCTTTATAAGCAGAACAGAGTCTTTTGCATAATTTACCGTCCCCGCGAGTTTTGTTTTAATATCTTTGAGATCCTTATATGATGCTATGACATTCCTGTTGATCTTGAAATAATCGGCCCCGGGAATTCCGGGGTTTACCTTGAAATCGACGTCTTTGCCACTATTCTTTTCCTCCAGGTCCCCAATTTCATTGAAAGAAACGAGTTCAACAGCTACGTTTTGTTTTGATTTAATCCCGTACAATTCCTCATAGCAGGCGAGGAACAATTTGTATTTGCCGTTACTGTGAAAGTCAATCGGTTTCCTCCCGATGTCATATAATTGATCGGGAGTACCGATGAAATCCCTGAGCGCAAGCTCAACAGGGTTCTCGTCAGGGACCGTATCGAGATATTGGTTCGGCTTCATATTACCCAAATCGTTAAAAGTGAAAGGCATGTTGGTCTGATCCGACTTGAAAAGCAAACGATAACGCCTCCTGTACAAATAGTTGTCGTCCTCGCGAAAGTTCTTAGGCAAGTGCAGGCTAATAAGCTTTGCCAACATTCCGGATGTTCTCGGATGGATATCCTTCAGGAAGGTAAGCGTGTCATTGGCAAGGAGATCGATGGCATCCTCAGCGTTCAACGGGTTCGCAAAAATTGTACCCTTGGCCTTGTTTTTTGACTTCATCAGGCTTAACTTAAGATTTATATCATCTAAAGTATTTTGCGGCGGCGGGAATGCTACGGTATTAAAAATATACTCGCCTATGGATTGGAGCGTTTTTAATGAGCTATTATCGTCCGACAACAGAATAATCTGGTATTGCCGGTTCGGGGAAAGCGGTGTTACGTGGAGGTATACGTCGGTGTTTGCCCCCTTGTTATAACTTTTTACTTCGGGATAGACATTTCCCAATTTACTCTCCCTGAAATTCTCCCATGTGTAACTTTTCTTAAACGCGCTCCGCTTGGCAGGATCAGGTTCCATTTCCCTTACCGCGATCCGGTAATCTCGCCTTGTCCAATGAATTCTACCGTTTCGGTCAACAGGATTTATCGCAAAATAACGGATCTTCGGATCACCTTTTAAAGTGATCTTAAGAACGAATGCCTGATCAAAAGGCATGGGCGTCGTAGGGGTATAAAAAATAGTATCCAGGGAAGCAGCCGGGCCTTCCGGATAAGGTATCTTATGCACGCCAGGTTGTTGGGCATACAGTGACCAAGAAAAAGTAATGGCTGCAAAGAGCAATACCAATCGAAGCAGGTAGTAACGTTTTCTCATATTGTTTTTTTTCTAAGTCCGATCAAGCCTTTATGCTGGTCAAATAACACATCATATGTAAAAAAGAGATTGGTGCCGAATGACATGTGCGCGGCCATCCCACCTGTATGATTGTAGGTTACATTATCCAGCCCCGTAACTTGGTGCTGAACCGTGAAATCCTGCACAATTTCTGATTTTCCCGACTTGGTAAAAATTGCCATAACGACTCGATGGCCCGTCTTCACCCGTCCATAAAATGGCAGGCTTTCACTATAAGCCTCTGTCACCGGGCTACCGGTATCAAGTAACGTTGGCAGGGGATCGGCCGCCCCGTCTAAGGAAATGGCCCCCGGAAGGCTTGCATCTTTCCAGCCCCGGATTCCATTTGGAAGCAAAAGGCTATCGGCATCAAGACTATACATTGTAAATCCGATGCGGTCCTGATCTGCCGGATTAATCAGTACATTGCCTGTCTGGTCTCCATATTTCGGAAAATGCACGATATAGGAACCGTTCCCCGGCAATTGGGCCAATGGATTAGAGATACCGCTTCTTGTAGACCGGAAACCAACTCCGAAAATGCCGGCAAGGCCACGAAAATGCTTATCGTTTAACCGGGGAACATTGACAATCGAAGTCCAGGGTCCTTTTAACGACCCGGCCGTGTCGTCGATCCTCATAAACCTGATCGGGTCGTAGGCCGGCAAGTCCCCGACTTTAATGAGCGCACCAGCCATTCTACCCCTTATTTCCAATACTCCGGGAGGATAACCATAGCCATATGTAACAACCTCTTGATCGGTATCTACGGCAGTGGTTCCCAATGCCCCGTGTATCAGCCGCAATCCCTGTGATCCAGTATCGAAAAGAAGCTTGCAATCGATACCATTTACGTTTATGGTGATCACGGGCGTAACGAGGTTACTATTGTTTAACGGATTGTAAAGAATTGACAAGGGAATGGAGGTCTTGAAATCTTCCCTGTAAATCAAATCTTTTCCGCATCCTGAAACCGAGATGCTAATCGCAAAAAATATAAAAACAAAGCAATTATAAAACAATTGTCCGACAGTTCGACTGAAATGGCAACAGGAATCACAGGGAGCCCTGTGACTATCGTAAATATTAAACCTAAATAATTTATTGTGGTGACGTTGAAAAGAACAAGAATTAAGCCCACTATTTAAAGCCTGTTTTAATGCAAATTTCCGGGTGATATTCAGCCTGTTACTTGAAGTCATGATAAAGCACTGGTTTAGCCTAATTTAAATACAGATAACTTGATTTACAATACGTTACATCAAAATAAATTGAATCTTTTACACTTTTATGAAATCGCTAAAAAACAAGGCAATCACAACCAATAGTTGTAAAATACTATATTATGTTTTGCGTAGTTTTATGGTATTTTAATTAAAAGCTTAAGTATATCATTGAAAATTTCCGGATTACCGAATGATTACCGGGTATTTTTGGCAATGATTAGTCTCAATAATACTTAACAGGCTTAGCCGGATACCATTTTTTGAAAATTCCTGACCGTTTAATTAAGTTGCCTTATTTCGCCCCATGTGCGAACGTCTTGCTGCGCATTTCGATACCGCACCTACTTATTTCTGTTAAAAGCCGTAACCAGAATAAATGAGGCTCATATGACGGGACACTTATACGCTTCTTAAATCCCGAGACCGCTGGATCAGGCATACCTGAAACGCAATGAAAATGAAAGCCGGCCGGACGGAGGAGTTAGGCTTACCGGCGGTGAGGTTCAGGTACTGATCATCATCGGTTCATTTTCCCCACGATGCTACCCTCAGAAACCTGGTTTCTGTACCTTAAATTTCAAAATCACCAAGAAAGACCAGCAAATGCTGCCGAATTTCATTCCTTTATTCATTCATTATGGCTTTAATCAATTATATTTGTTTAAGCCTGTGTGAGAGTACGTTTAATACCCCTTTAAATCTTACAGCTGCCAAGCCCGTCGACCGATGGGCTTTTTTTTGGGTTTTTTTGGGGTTTTTCATCTCTAAATTCAAAACCTTTAGGGTATTTCCTTCGTTTTACAGTCAGGTTATTTTAATAGGGGTATTAAATAACGCTAACATTGAGGCCACGCTTTGAAAAAGGCGTGGTTTCTTTATTAACAGCGAAAGCCCGATAAGCTCAAATTCCAAGGCAGTAACTGCTGTATGGAATATCAATAGCGAAGAGCATGCTGTCCCTGAAATATTTCGGTGTATTTTCCATGGGCTTTCCCCTCAGCAGCTTCCGTCCGTCTTCCAGCATAAAATCAAACTGGTACCCATCATAAACGAAAAGCCTGGACTGCAGGAATTTCTCAGCGACGTCCAATTTCATGAAATCGGACTTACATTGAAAAAAACTGCCCTTTCCTGTGTTATAGAATATCGAGATCAATGGCATATGGTAGGAGATTAAAGATCACAAATTGATAAAGTCCTGAATTTGCGCCGCCCATATTTTTCAATGCCGCGGCGAAAAGCATACCGCTTTACCTTGTTAACCGAAAAACTGTTCGGGTTCGTCGAGGCGGTCGATCCTCACCCAGCTCATCCCGGCAGCCTTGGCGGCGGTGACCCCTGCCTGCCCATCCTCAAAAACAAGGCAATCCTTTGGTTCCACACCCAGTAAGGCGGCAGCTTTCAATAAAGGGTGCGGATACGGCTTGCCCAGCGGGGTTTCCCCTGCACATACGGTTACCTTCACAAACTGGTCTATCCCCAACGCGCGGAGCGTCCTTTCTACAGCGCCCCTGCTGCTGCCCGAAACCACCGCGATATTCACCTTTCCGGCATGCTGCCGGAGATGTTCAACAACAAATTTTACTGGCAGGGTCCGGTCAATATACTCGTCTAAAAAGAGGCGGTATTTTTGTTCATTAAAAATGACGGGATCAAAGCTGGTCCCGTACCTGCGGTTCATTTCTTCTACAACTTTCATAACAGGCCAGCCTGCAAGTTCATCCACGATGGCGCCGTCCATTTCAAATCCTTCGTCCCATGCCACCCGTATATACGTTTCCTTATGGGCAGCCATGTTATCGGCGAGCGTTCCGTCGCAATCGTACAAATAAGCTTTGAATGGACTACTCAGGGCCGTAAGCTTTTCCAGCCTTGCGATATTTGCTGTCGTCATATTCCTCCTGTATTGGGGTGGCATTCCGGCCGGAAGCTGGCCGCCTGTCACCGCACGTATAAAAATCAATTTAAAAAACGTCCCGGCAACCAACCGGAACGTACGCTAACCAATATAACCGACAAAGGCTCTTGGCCGGCCATACAAAATGCCCATTTTTTATTTCATGTCATTTATACAATTATAACTATAAATCACGGTATTTGCGCATGAAATATACAAACGGCATGATAATCCATCTTTTGCAGGCAGGAAGAAGACAGGAAATCGATTTCTCCGGAAAACAAGGTTGCCTACATGTTTTGCAGTTTGACATCGATATGAACGGGATTGCAGCTTTCTCCGAGGCCGACATGATGTAGCCCTCTTTGATCTTTACCACGACTTCCCCCATCCATTTACCCCGGTTCATAAACCCGGATATCCAAATTGATACCCGACAGATATTTTTCAATCATCGGTTTCACTTTTGACCAGTCCAATCCCCCGTTCCCGCACCCAAGGGCCGGCATCGCCAGGCTATTAGCCGGGTTGATTTCCAGGTATACGGCTAAAGCCATCAAACCCGCCTCTATCCAGCCATATTGCGAAGGGTCGCGCCAGTGTTTCTTCGTGGGAAAATTAATAATGGTCTTTTGTCCGTAGATCAGGTTGAAGCCGGAGACCACCCAAAGTTTCCCAACCTGCAATTCGCCTGCAACGCAGGCCGCGCGGTAAAGCGCATAATTATCAGGGAAAGCTTTTCTGAAGGCCAGCGCGATGCCTTTGCCCATTACGCCGGAACAATTAACGGTATTCACCAGTGCTTCGGCTTGATCTTCCAACAGGTTGCCTTTTTTATAAGTGATCATGGTTGAGTTTTTTGATTGTCCGTGGTATTGAGTTCGTTTTCCAGCAAGAGCAATTTAATATAAAAATCCTCCCAGTAAACGTGCTGTTTACGGTTGAATTCGGCGTAGGCCGAGCCGCCCAGCTGGTAATGCCGGTAATCGTCCGCCTGCAGTATGGCCAGCTGCAGGTTGACAACTTCTATTTTCTTTCCGTGTAAATCGATGATGTGCATAAAACGATGATTAGGCCACTTTGAGCGGCTGCATTTTGTATTCTTTCAGGTTATAGAAAAATCCCCGTTCGAAAAGCATCCCCTCTCGGAACATTTTTTTGAGGATTTCGACACCGGGATAAGCGATCCCGGCATTGATGAACAGATCCTGTTCTTCAAGTGCGCCTGCTGTAGAGCAATTGTGTTTCCGGTCTTGCTGCTCCCCTGCCTTGAGCAGGTCAGGAAACTCGTCGGTAACCATTTGCAGTGTGTTCCTTGGGGCGAACTTTTTCGATTCCGGCTGGACGATCTCCCCCACCGTGCCCATGATGACCTGCCCGGAGCTGCTGCTGTTCCCGAAGTCGAGCCAGTATTTGGGGCAGTTCCTGACATAGGCTGATTTTTCACGGGCATTCTTGAGGATATGCGCCACCTGGAACCTGGCTTCTGCTGAATCCACGCAAGTAATGGTAACGGTTGCCATTGCGATTCCCGGCTCAGTTTTAACGGTGTCGTGAGTAAACCTTTCCGTCACCGCCTTCCAGTTCGTACCGAATGCGAGGTTTATACGGTTGATAAGGATTACCGATTTGTAAAACCCGGTTTCTTCGGAGGAGAACAACATGCGCAGGCGGTTATTCCGTTCGATAAGGTCATCATCGAACACCCTGACGGACAGGCCGGGGTGGCCGAGTTCGTTCAGCATAAAATTGAGCCTCGCCAGTGCGGTCAGCACATGGCTGCCTGTCCCCCCTGCGCCGATAAGGTTAACGGTAACCGGGTTGCGGGGCTGTAACAATTCCTTGTCGACAATGTGAACTGGAATTTTCGGGGTGCTTGTTTTCTTTTTCATCGGATGATCTGCACTAAAGTTTTACCTGTGCTTATTAATTGTTCTTCCGGGAATTTCTGCCCCATCGCCGCCTGTTCCTGCCAAAGCTGCACGATGTTTTTCCCGGCGTTGCTACCCCCGTCGATGGTGTGACTGAAATAGCTGTTAAAGAAATAGTCTTCCCAAAGCCGGATGAAATCTTCGAGGCAGGTGAAGGCGTCGATTTTTAGGTCAACTGTTCCCATGCATACCCGGCCGTCGCCATACATATTGAAGTACGGGGCGTGAAAAACAGGCGAGTTCAGCAAAGGTTTTCTGTTTCCTTTAAGGGCGTAAACGGAAAGGGATTCCCTGCTCCCTTTCCAAAGCATTGCGGGGATTTTAACTGCTGCGGATGGAATACCGAGACTTTCCACGAAGTACAGCTTCCGTTCCATCGGCGGCGTATGCCATACAGCAAAGCCCTCTCTCTCCATACCGAGATACAGCAGGTTCGGCGGGAGGATGCCCCGGCATTTCAGGAAACTGTTTTGTGAGCGCTTTGCGCTTCGCAGCATTTCGCCGAAGAGGTAACATTCTTTGACTGACAGGGGGTGCGCATTGATCGGCCTTCCGTTATGGCCGATGTCATAACTTTCCACGTAAACTTCTTCCGGGCCGTACTCATCTTCCTGATCGTTATTGCTTTTGCTGTAGATCAGCATGGCTTTTACCGGGGTGTAGTTATGACTTATATTATTGGTGATGTTCCTTTGCATGATCGTATTGGTATAGGTAATTATTGAGTTCAAGTAACAGCGGGAAAAGCCTCGGTTCATAATCAAAAGGATAATTTTCCTCGTGCTGCGGGGTATCGAACCACTGGAGCGATACAGGTTCGACCTGCTCCCCGCTTTCCTGTAAATCAGTGTTGACCATCTCAAAAAAAGTATCGTTCAGGCTGTCAGAACCGCCCCAGTAAAAGGACAGGTACTGGTCAACCTCAATCGTCCCAAACTCGTTGTAGGTGTAATAATCTGTAGGGATACCATCGTAAACCGAACGTTTCGGATAGTCCGATATGAGTTTCTCAAATTCCAGGGCAAGTTCAAGCGGGCGGCTTTCACAGCATGAGCTTTTCCGGTAAGCGTTCAGTGAACGTTTAAAATCCGCCTTGCGGAATGGCTTCCTCAAAGCAGGCAGGAAGCTATCGCCAAAGGTTTTCATTTCTTCGAGTTCGTCCAGTTGCTCCTGTTTATAATCATCGTCACCTCCCTCTTCTTCGTTGATCCAGTTCAATGGTGTAATAAGTGGAATTGATGTAGTCGTTTTCCCGGTAGTAGTTGACCTTTGTAATTTGGTAGAGATAGGCACAAATGAGGCACACCAATTTGTATAATGCTTTCAGTTCCTTTTTCTCCCCTATCCTTGCCAACGGCCTGACCGGGATGTAATAGAGGCAATATCCTGTATCATAGCGTTTGGCTGTGGCCAGTGTGGCCATGCGGGTTTCATCCTGCATGATGTAGCATCCAATGCCTTTAGCTGCCTGCAGTTTTTCGGTAAGGGCAGCATGCGCTTCGCTGATATTTTGGGGAAAGGGCTGGCCGGATACGTCCGGCACTGTCAGCCCGTACAGTCCGCATAGGTTTTCGACCGACCTGAAAAATTCCGTTTCTGCCTTAGCCCTGTTCTGGAGGTTGTACCCTGTAAACGGCAGGAAGCGGTGTTTCAGAAAACCATCCCTGACATCCCCAGTGGGGCGCTTCGGAGAGGTTTTCCCTGCACCGATGCCGCATCGGGTGTTTCGTCGATTTTTCTGATAAAATTTCCGAATGACTGATAGACTTTCCATTGGCTGCTGTTCCTGTTGATGTTGATCCTTCGTTTGACCTGTCTCTTTTCCATACCTATCCTTTCGTCCCCATCGTACTTTCAAAGCGGTACTGAATGGTATCTTTTTTGATTTCAGGGCCGGCCAGCCTGGCGTTGGTCAGCACGGGATATGTCGGGGCGTAAAAGTTCATGACCGCCTCGGGGCTGAAATCGGGGTTAGGGTCTGTCAATGTGATTTCCTGACCATTATCCTTATGGATAAAAACCCTTGATAGTATATTGGTGCTTAACATGGGTAATACTGTTAGATGTCAAATAATAAGTTGGCTTTCTGTTCCTTTTTGCGTTCAAGTTCCGCTTTGCGTTTATTGATCTCGGCCTCCTTGTCGGGGTAATCCGCAACGGTCGGCAGGATGGCCAGTGCCTCGTCGTACTTGCAAAGGGCATCAAGTTCTACGACCTTGCGCACAGCTTCCGTATAGGCCTTGCGCCTGGCATCGGCATTAACGGCATCTGCAAGTTCAAAACCCTCTTTGCCACCTTCCGGCTTGATTTTGTTTTTGGTTTTACTATCCTGTACCATTTTCGATTGCTCTTTCGCTTTGGATACACTTTTCATGTAGTCTTCCATGTTGTGGAGCAGGCCTGCTGTTTCCCGGACAGGCCGGGCAATGGTGTCGAAATAGCCTTCATCAAAATCGTCGGCCTTTCCGCTGCTGACAAACGGTTTGATGTGTTTAGCTGCAGTATCTCCGCAGGCATCCAGTTTAAAAAGTGTAGACACTGTAAAATTGCCTTTGTCGTCTGTTTGAATGGTGATACTCCAAAGGCCGGGGCAATCCAACCCGGCTATGTTGTTAAAAAAATTCGTTTTCATAATGCTTCTTTGCTTGATAAAAAGGGGGATTGCTCCCCCTTTGGGTTTAGTTAAACATTAACAGGTTGTCCGTAGGATTAAATGCAAAGCCAACGCACAGGTCGAATGCAGCCTGCCCCCTGAGTTTGGCAGTGCCTTCGGTGATGGACTTAAATTTCGCTTCACTGTCCCGGTAATTGCGGACGTTCTGAAAGTACCCGGTTACGGCATTGTATGCGCCGAAAAGCGTACCTGCTGTTGTGGTTAGCTGCTGCGTTTCGCTGCTCATAGCATACTCAAAAACTTTCTCCACCATATTATTGTAGACTGATGATAGTTCATCTGTCTTCCCTGCCAACAGGTTGTTAAGTGTTTCCTTGTTCGGAACCATCGCTACCTGAATCAGCTTTTTCAGGTTTTTGTCGCTAATACGGACTTTCGACCAACTGTTAAAAACCCCCTCCATCCCGTCGGCCATCTGATTGGAAATACCCATGAGTTTGTGGGCGACTTTAAGCCGTTCATTTGCCGAGGCAGTATGGCGTATCTTGATTGCCCCGGTGTGGTTGCTCATGGCAGCGTTGAGGGTGTTATTGCATACGATCCTGATCGGTGTAAAAGCTGCGGTGATCGAGCCGAAGCCATCATGGGATGTGGTCAGGAATAAATATTTCTCGATAAAATCGTCATTCCCAACACGGATATAGCCGGGGAGTTTAGCCGTGATAAAAATACGTTCGCCATTCCCCAAAGCGCCTGCTGTCTCGTACAGGATGCCATCTCCCCCGCCAACGATCTCGTCAAAGAACCGGAATGCATCGACATTCTGTACGATCTCGTATTCCTTTCCGACCACGCCCAAAACCTGCCGGGTATCTGTGCGAATGGTGGCCAACTGGTTAGGTACACGCGGTTCGTCCATGGTGACTGCATTGGGGTCATAGGCATACATCGGCCATTTTTCGACGGTGTAATCAAGTCCGGCGTACCGTATGGCTTCCGCACTGGTGGGATATTGGTCAACGATTTTGCCTAAGCCGTGCCAGGCACGTTCCTTAACACTGAAAAAACTGTATGAATTGTTATTGAAATTGATATTGTGTGACATGTTGTTTGAATTGAAAGGTTAAAGAATCTGGTTGTTGATTAAAAGGGCAGGTCATCATCATCTGCGGAAGTGCCTGCGGAACGGATGCCGTCTTGTTCGGCGGTTGCGTCCCGGGTAGGAGAAACGGCTTTCTCCGGCCTTTCGGGCGGTTCGGCGCGAGCGCCCGCCCCGCATAGCCTGATGTCTCTGACCGTGCAGGTGAGGTAAGGTTTCGGTTTGTTTTCGCTGTCAAGCCATGCCCTGGCCTCCACCCTGCCGAAGATTTCGACAACCAGACCTTTGGTGAGATAAGGGGCGAGGCCGTGGTTAACCCAGTAAGAACATTCCACGAAAGTGGTAACCGTCTTTTTTGCGCCATCCCTGTCCTTGAAACGGTCATTGATGGCAAGGGTGAAACCGGTGACTGTCTTCGCCCCTCCGATTTCCCTGACCGCCGCATCGGCGGTAATACATCCTGTAAATAGCATACGCATTTGTTTTAGTGAATACCCTGATTTGAAAGTCCATTCGGCGGAACCTCATTTGGCCTTTGATAGAGGCAATAAACTTGTGCGTGGGGCGGGCGGGCCAAGGCTGCCGCAAAAAATACTACCCGGAGCGCAGCGGAGGTGTGGAGATTTTTTTAGCGGCACTTGCATGGCCTTGACCGCCGGGGAGGTGTAAATTTGCCTCATCAAAGGCTAAATGAAGCTCATGAAACAAAAATGCGATTGAAGAAAGGATGTGGGAAGGAATTAATGCCTAAAGGCATTTGACCATATTTTCAATCAAAACTAAAGAAGGTTTAAATCATGACTGCCTGCCGGTTTTGGTACCGGCCGCACACCTGAAGGGCCTGGTCAGGATTTAAACATTCAGCCCCAATACACGTGAACAAGGCCAAACAGGGGTAAAGGCGAATGACCTGCCGCAGCCAGAAACCCGACTCCGGCAGGTTTTTCGCGCGGGAAGCTGCCGGTGGCTTAGCGAGCAGCGGGAATCGGAACGGTGAAGGGCGGAGCGGGTGGAGGCGCGGAACTGCGTAGCAGCTGATTTAGTGAAGAAACCGGTACGGCGAAGCGGCCGGCAGCAGAAGCCCCGTTAGGGATAGCAATGGAAATCCTTTTTGCGAAATAACAGCAAGGTAAGCCGTTTGCAAAAAGATTGGAATGGATGAGCCCGGGCCGCAGGCAACGGCGTAAAACTTCTGCCAGCCATCGTGCCGGGCGTGGCCATATTTCCCAGACGCCATTAGCGCGTACTTCCAGGAAATTTTAAATATTCAAGCTAAACATTTATTTTTAGACTATGATGGACGCACCGGAATTTATGACGCCCGAAGACGGCTACGAGCAATTGAGCCTGGGCGCCCCATTTGGAGACGACAGGGAAGAATTGGATATCTTTTGCCGGAGAATGGGAGATGCAGCAGCGTATACGATTTACGTTGATCGGATAGAAATGGGTGAGCTGATGTACGATGGTCACTGGTATCCCTTAAACGGCAGTTTGCTTACAGCCAAAGAGGTCAGCATAATCACTGCGATCATTGAACAAAGCGAAATTAAGCCGCCGGAACCGGAACCCATGAGCGATGAAGAAAAACGATTGCGGGAGTGGATGACAGCCAACGACATCCATCCCGGCAATCCGGATATGCAGGCTGTGATTATCAATTCATTCTATGCCGCTGAAAATGAGGAACACAGCGATGGGGACTTTTTATCATTGGATGAGATCGATTTTGATAAATTTGATCTGGAGCAGCCATTTGACCATAAGGAAGATGAGGAAAATGAAGCAAAAAACTGGAGGACAAGGATTAAATACGCACTGAACAATCTCGATAATTTCATGAAGTACATTAATACAGACTGGCATTAGGCAGCCGCCTTATGGAAACACAGCACCATCCGAGGCAGTTTTTGTGGCTTTCGATCTACTAAAATAAGCAAAATTAAGCAACCTCATCTCGTCCGGAAACCTCATATTTATCCTCCCTCTGATAAAATCGCTATCTTAGCAGTAAATGAGCGACATAGAACGATTTAACCTCTATTGGCTTTGCCATGCCATGACAGCGCCGGTAGCGGCGATTGAGCAATATTATTACGATTCCCTTACCAAGAAATTCTTTGTTGAAAAATCGGGCATCCTGTTCGATATGTTGGATCTGCAATTAATACCGGCAGAGGCTGAAGACCTCATCAAAAGATTGAGGGATATTGACACCGAAGCTTCAAGAATCGTTGAAATACCAAGGCTGAACCTACAGGAGAAGGTTTCCGTGCAATTACTGTTTCTGTCGAAATTCCAGGGTATTATCCATGAAGAAAAACTAAGGCTCGAAGCTGAGCAGCAAAAAGACAGCTACGGCTTTGCGCTGGACAAACTGGAAGCGATGGACCCGGCCCTCTCGCCCATGTTGGAATATTGGGAAAACTTTAAATTAAAAACCGTTCAATTCTACCTGGAGAAATTTACAGGCATCATCGGCATAACCTCAAAGATGTTTTGATCCAGGACAAGAGCATTATCGACCTAAAAGTTTCAATAACTAGGGCCCAACTAAAGACAAGGACGATAAATACATTCAGAACTTCCCTATAGAAGAATGATGGTATTCATAATAATACATAAATACATTAGCCAGCTGACTGTCCGTTAGCGGATCATTATCACCCAACTGGTCGATCTTTACATCTTCAACCCGGTAATCAGTTCCTGCGAGGATGTTATAAATGATAGCGGGATTGAATAATTTATCAATGGCCTCATACCGGGTTTGGCCGAACCCCGCTTTGTACAATTTACTTGTACCATCGTTGCTCCAGCTTTGAACAGTTGGCGTGAACACTTTAATCAATTGAACAGCTTTGAGCGGGTCATTTTCCAATTGAACCTTCAGCTGTTCTTCAAGTCCAGCTCGGTCCGCCTCGCTCCACCAAATAATTAGCCGCCATAAATTGCTATCGGAAAAATCAGTTACTAAAATCTTCCCGAAATAAGCGGCTTTAAAACGTTGCAGAAAATAAGCATGAATTTCAGCCTCGTTTGCAGCGTCAAAATATTTTTTTGTTTCCTTTTCATTCTTGTAGAACAACCAATAACAGATTTCCATGGCGAACTCCATGTCATCAGTTAAACTGAAAACATTCAGCGCATGAGCTACCCTCCTTTCGGCAGATAAATTCAAAATCAGCCGGGCAATTATCTTTGCCCCTTCCGCCCTGGTCGTATAAGCGCTGAATTCACCTTCTTCAATTGGCAATTCAGGGCCCATATGGGTCAGCAACTCTGAAAGCTTTTCAGATTGTATCTCAGGCAAAGAATCTTCCCAAAGCCGCATTTTGAATATCACATCCTTAACGGCAGTATCTTGGAACAATAATTTCATTTTTTTCGCAGCCTGGGTCAAGTCCATTACTTCCAGTTCCTTCAGGAATTGATCAAAGAATACATCAGAAAGGTCACCTTCAAGGACTGCATAGGTAAAATACCTTTCAAAATATTTTCCTGAACAAATCCTTTTCTCTTTATACCATTCGCGCCAGCTATCCTCAGCATACCCGACATTACGACAGACATACTCATATTGAGGAAAAAGAGCCATCCAAATTTCCTGAACCCGCTTTCTTGTTTTTTATCAAAACCCGCAAGAAACTGTCCCGTTTCAGTAGTAATCGTCCCTTTATCCGGGCTGCCGGCAAACATTGATTTCCTATCCCGCATATTATCCGTGATGAACAAAGCTGAATTCATCCGCATAAATTCGTAAGCCCCGGGAAATAAAACCTTTAAGCCTTCTACAAGCATGACATCGGTGGTACATACTTCACCGACGAGCAGGGGCAAGGAGAAAAACAGCGCGTTGGCATAGCGGATAGCGAGGCGCGGATTATCAATAACAGGTAAGAAATTCTCATCAAACACATTGCGGTACCGATTTACTTCATCCATTGTCAGCGTCAGCTCCATATCCTGAAACACGTTGTCAAGCATTTCATTCGTATAGTCACGTAAAGCAGGCTTGATAGCCTTAGGAATTTTGAGGGGAACCTGTATAATCTTCTCCAGGAACTGGTAACCATTGTTCGTTTTTCCATCCCCATAGAGCGGAGCCAATGCGCCCGCCACCATCTCGTCATCAAATGCCAGTATATAAGCCGTATTGCAAAAGTCGCCTACCAGCTTGACCAGTTTAAAAATACATTGCACCTCTCTGACGTCGAGCCGGTCGATATCATCCACGCATACCACTATTTTCTTTCCTGAAGCCCTGATAACCCCATCCACCCGGCCCTTCAATTCTTCCGTCGACACCTGATTAAGTTTATCTCCCATTTCCTTAACGCCATCAAGGCTGATTCCCGCTAACTTTGTCACGTTACCGATTACGCTGCCATAATCGCTGAGCACCTTACCAATATTTTCCTTTTTTGTCTTTATCGAAAGTTTAAGCTCATAAGCGATAGTGTCGAAGAAAGCCTTGATCAGCTTTTCCTGATCGCTGAAAAACCAGGGATTGAAATTGATGACAATACAATTTTCAGGTAGTTCCCGTTTGATGAAGTTCATCACAGTGGTCTTTCCTTCTCCCCATTTGCCGTACAAGCCAATCACGAGCGACCTTTCCGAGGAATTCATATCGATTAGCCGGGCAATTCTCTTAGAGAACTCATATCGTTGAAATCGATCGTGTTCCTTAAGGCTTTTGGGTTGATCAGTATTGATGGTGTTATTCATAATAAAAAGTCGTGCAGGCTCAGGGTTTGCTGAAGTAAATATATTTATTCCGGCAATTAATTCAAGTCCATGGTTTTTTGAAAACAAGTCTTACAGATAAGTTACCGCACGGAAAAACAAGTGATTACTTTTCCCATATCGAAGAATTATTCAAATGAAAATTTCCGGGATATGTAAAAAGCACAAAAGCCTGCAGGCGATGTCTTGATATAAAAAAATTAGCCTTTGCGGTTGCAAAGGCTACAGAATAGTAACGGATAATTGAATGCCGTCTTGTAAAAAGGCTATTTCGTTAGACCGTATCACTTAAAACGTCCGGCTGCATCGCTGCTCTTGCTACTGCAAGATCATATTCCATTTGCATACCGAGCCAATATTGAGCGCTCATCCCAAAATACCCTTCCAGTCGTAAGGCTAGTTTCGCGGAAATATTTCGTTTCCCAACGAATATTTCGCTTAGGTGCTGAGGCAATATTTCCAAAGCAACTGCAGCTTCCTTTTTTACAAGTCCCCTTTCATTAATTTCCTCCAGCAAAAATTCTCCCGGATGAAATGCAGCAATTTCAATTTCAGTACCTGTATGATCTAATACTTGATTAATCATATGGATAGTAAAAGCGCTCCTGGCGCATTAGTTTATGAGTAGTGGTCTGATATTTCATCGATCTCTATGATTTCCACTCCTCCCAGTTTGTCAATACCGAATATAAGGCGAAAAGCTCCGCTTAGGCGGACACTGTATTTTCCCTTATACCGTTTTTCTTTTAATTTTTCAAAGTGCAAAGGTTTTATCAGGCGTAAGTCCTGCGTATTTTTGGCGCTTTTCATTTGAAAAATGCGCTTTTGAAACGACAAAATAACTTCAGGTGAATAAGCCTGCTTTCCTGTTAACTCTTTCCTTTTCGCTAATTCTTCTAAATTCTGATTTGTAAACTTAATGATCATAAAAATTTACTTTAGGCCGTATTCCTGGAACACGACTGGTTAGTTCCAAGCACCTGTCCTATGGGACTTTAGCGCCTGTTTTGGTAGGTACAGTTTCTGATTGCTTCATAATACTCATGGTTAAATAAGGGAATTCTGTTTTGGTACAACAAACATAAAAACTTTTTTGATAATTACCAAAATTTGGTAATTATTTATATTTGCTTCTTTAAGTGCAGACTTACCAGCACCCCTGGGCGTTGGTGAGGATTTAAGCATATACCTCCGGAAAACACCGAAACTATAGGCGAATGGCCTGCCTACCCTAAGCACCAAACCAGGCAGGCGTTTCGCGCGGGTAGCTGTCAGCGGCTGAACAAGTACCGGGAATCGGAATGGTGAAAGGTGTGAAGAGTACTGGAACCGTAGAGCGGTGTCGGGCCGACTTGAAGAACTTAAAGAAATCGATCTGACTGAACGCATGCAATCCAGAAATCAATTTTAACGACAATCGATTTAATAGATCTGGAAATCCAGCCCGACAGAATAACGATGGCTTTATGATTTTGAAGAAATATAAAGCAACCGACACAGTTGGATTGATTAGACGCAAACAAATGAACGCGAACTCAAACTACCGTCATTTACAATAATAAAGCAGCAGGGACATGGTTAGGTCATTCAATACCTCCTGTTTCTCTCATTAGCTTCATTTTAACGGCTTATTTTTAAAAAATCTCCTAATTCTTAGATATCAATTCTATTATCATTGCTCTTAGTGGTGCTTCTGTCGGCTTTTACATATGCACATCGAGAGGAACTGCCTTGTTATTCAATAATAATACACATAACGCTATTCTATTTAGCCAAAATAAATTATTTTATCCGTTGTATATAAAATTCACCGTTAGTCAGTGTATGCTTTTCTGAGTTTGCGCTGACGCCTAAGTACAGTGTGCCTGAAAAAGTACCCATCATTCTATAAGTTGTTATTTGGGTGAATTTAATCCGCGTATCTGCAAGTAGGTCCGCACCGAATTCCTTACCATACGAGGAAAATAATTGATTCTTACTATTATACCAGGTTAGCTGTACCAGGTTGGCCTTAGCCGTAGTATCCGTCTTGGCTCCAAAATTCTGGTAATATTTACCTGTCACCAATGAATCTTTATTAACGCCAACCACAATTAGCCTGCTGGTACCCGGCTCCAGTGAATTAGCCTGACCGCTAAAGCTGAAATCGAAATTGCCGCTGGCGTCTTTTTTATTAAAATTACCCTGCACCAATGCGGTAAATTTATAAGTGGTAGTGTCTGCTTTAAATTTGATATAGAAATGGGTATCCGTTGTATCCGTTGCAGAGATGGTGGTGTCCGTAGCTCCTCCTACTTGTTTTTGGGTATCGGGTTTACTAATCGTTGTCGCCTCCTGCTTACCGCAGGACAATGCAATGATCGAAATAACCAACAAACTCATGATAATCGGGTTCTTATTCATAATAAATTGTTCCGTTAAGCATTTTAATTATTTTTCTTTACAAAATTTCCCCATCATCTCCCCACCGTCCAGGCAACCATCTTGTCTATCGTAAGGATTTGGTTCTTATCCCCGCTGATCAGCCTTATTTTATCGCCATCCTTTCATAGGCACATTCGGCAGTCATCCCGTTGATCTCAATGTCTACTTTGCTGCCGGAAATAAAGGTCATCTTTCCGCTTACCATGCCGCCCATCAGTCCCCCGGATTGTTTATAGGTGCCGCTTAAACCGATGCGGCAACCAGCAAGCATCACGGCGCTTAATAAAATGATCGATCTGATGAGTGTCTTCATTGTTAACCCAATTTTGATAATATGTGACTTTATATCCGCGGATACGCCTGTCAAACTATTTCAGTAGCAGCAGGAGCTGCCAGCGGATTGGCCATTACATAGGTGTTGTTGGCAATCGCAGCTAATGCTTTTATTTGTTCCGCCAGGAACCGGAACAGCACCAGGGTAAAATAGCCAAGGAAAGGAAACAGGATGATACCTGCGAAGCCTATCCCTGATGGGATGGCCATCGGAATCAGGCTGCCCAGATAACCGTTCTCCCCGCTTAGAAATATTCCGGCAATCAGGGAAAACCCGGTTCCTGCAATGAACAGCCAAATCGCCAGGTTCTCGCCCATGGTCTGGATAAAATGGGCAAAAATCGGGGTTGCGACAAAATCATCCCGATTGCCTGTAATCACATCCAGCTTATCCTTCCGGTTCCACCAAAGCAGCATCCCGGTTACCGCGGCAATGGTTATAAAGACCAGTATCAGCAAAAATGCCAATACGACCTTAAAAGGCGCGTCAAACAAGTGATTGCCCAAAGCAGATATGAGGATACCTACAGGTATAATACCATGCAGCACAGTGATCAGCATATACAGCCATTTATAGGGTTTACGAAAAATGGCGCCACTGTCAATGTAGGCGAAAAGTGCTTTGGCAAGGTTCAGGAATTTAATGATCATGACTTTGTGTTTTAAGGGTTATTGATCAACGACTGAACTAACCTACGCGAAGCAGTTCGCGGATGCAATACGCGTTTATTAGTTGTCTGCCGCTATTTATTTTCCGTGTGCTATGGTCACCATTCTTTGATTCGTAGCAACGGATCGTTTCTGTGAAATTTACAGCGCAAATACCTATATTTGATTGACAACCGGTTCACAAGGAAACTGACTTATGAAAGGTATCATTATCGCAATTTTACTGACCCTGATCGCACCTACGGTTTCGGCACAAAATAAAAAGATCGACTCTCTTGAATCTTTGCTGAAAAGAGTTGCTTCGCGTGATACGTCTAAAATTGCCATCTTAAACGAACTGGCTTTCGCCTATATCAATGTGAATCCCACCCGGGGGCTGTCGTATGCAAACCAATCCATCGATTTATGTATCAGGTTTAAAAACAACCGCAGGTTAGGTACCGCCTATAATTACAAAGCTTTGAATTACTCAAGCTTAGGAAATGACACATTGGCAATAACCTGGTATACCCAGGCCATTCGGCTTGCCCGGCTCAATTTTGATAAGGACGGTGAAGGCCGTGTCCTGAATAACCTGGCCATCTTATATACGGACCGTTCCGAGTACAAAAAAGCACTGGGGCTTCGTTTAAACGCGCTGAAGTTGTTCGGAGAACTAAAAAACAATAAGGCGATCGGTAGCCTTTACAACAATATCGGAGTAACCTACCTGTACCTGGCGGATTATCCGGAGGCCCTTGCTTATTATTTTAAAGCATTAGGTATAGCCCAGATCATGGGTGATCCCAATGCCCAGGCCCAGGCCTTAATGAATATTGGCCTGGTTTATAAGAAACTCGGAAATTATCGCAATACGTTCGCCTACTATCAAAAATCTTTGAAGCTGTACCGGCAACTGGGGGATCAGCAGCAACTGGCAGGTATGTACGCCAACCTCGCTACTGCCTATGATGAACAGGGGCAACAGCAAAAAGCACTTGAACTGTACAACCAGGCGCTTGCCATCAGCCGGCAGATCAAATATAAACGGGGTGAAGCAAGTAACCTGACCAATATCGGGATCGTATACGGCAACCTGGGAGTATACAGTACAGCTTTCCATTACCTTCAACAGGCCCTGGGCCTTTATCAACAATCACCTGATTACAATTCCATGTCTGTCATCTATAATGAACTGGCTGAACTGACGCTGACAGCGCCGGACACTGCGTTGGCAAAGCTTAACCTACTAAAAGACCGGTTAATGGCTGCCCGGGCTTATGCTGCGCTCTGTATTAAACTGAGCCATGAATCGGGGGCTGCGGAGCGCGAAATGAACGGCTGGCAAACACAAAGCCTCATCCAAGAAAAACTACACCAGTACGATGCGGCCTTAGGTGACTATAAAAAATATACCCGACTGAAAGACAGCATTTTCAATGATGAAAAAAAGCAGGCGGTCGCACGGACGGAAATACAGTTCGAAGCGGATAAAAAGCAAGCGCTTGCCGAGGCGGCCGTTCAAAGGGAAAAGATCGTCAAAAATACAATTATGGCAGGATCAGGATTGCTCGGTTTAACCGCCGTAACTTTGTTTATATCCTATAAGAAAAGACGCGATGCTATCCAGGTAAAGCAGGATCTGTTGCACCGGTCAAAGGTCTCAGCGATTGAGATGAAGGTTCTTCGTTTACAACTCAACCCGCATTTTATTTTTAATTCGCTCAATTCCATCAGTAATTTCATCACCAGGAATGATGTTAAAACCGCCGATTATTTTTTAGCGAAATTTGCGAGGCTGATGCGGGGAACATTGGAAAACTCGGAGGAAAAAGAGATCAGTCTTGCGGAAGAGCTTCAAATGACAGAATTGTATATGCAGCTGGAGGCTATTCGGCTCGATCATAAATTCACCTATGAATTTAAAATAGCGGAGCATATCAACCCGGAACTTACCCTGGTGCCGCCGCTGATACTGCAACCTTTTGTGGAAAACAGCATCTGGCATGGCTTTGCCGGAAAAGAGGGAAAGGGGCACCTCCTGATCGAGATCATGCGCGATGACCAAGTACTGCATTGCACTATTACTGATGATGGTGTCGGGAGGCAAGAAAAATCTAAAGAGGGAAAAAAGTCATTCGGTGTAAAAATTACAGGCGACCGGCTGGCCCTGCTCAATAGGTCAAAAGATACCCGCGCCGGTGTACATATCATTGACCTGGAAAAAGGCACAAGGGTCGAACTGAAATTACCGTATGAAACCCATTTTGAAGCATGATCAGCGCCGTAATCATAGATGATGAACCACACTGTATTGACCGGCTGCGCTACCTGGCAGATCATTACTGTGCAGGGGACCTTTTTATTGCAGGGACTGCAGACCGGGTAGACAGCGGTTTTGAACTGCTCAAAGAACTGAAACCGCAACTGGTGTTTCTCGATATACAAATCCACCAGCAAACGGGCTTCGACCTTTTAAAAAAATATACCAACATACCATTTCAGGTTGTCTTCACCACGGCCTTTGAACAATATGCTATCCGGGCTTTTAAATTCAGCGCGGTTGATTATTTATTAAAACCGATAGACCCGGACGAATTTCAACTTACCGTGAAAAAGCTCGGGGAAAGAATTGACCGTGAGCACCACCTGGACAAGGTCGAGCTTTTGTTTCAAAATATCAAACGAACAGGACTACATGATCCTAAAATCACGGTTCCTACGGTGTCGGGCTTGGAATTGATCAGAGTTCAGGACATTATTCGCTGCCAAAGCGATGTGAATTATACCACCATCTTTATGAAAGACAAGAAAAGCCTGATGGTGGCCAAAACCTTAAAGCAATTTGAGGGGCTGTTATCATCTTACGGCTTCTTTCGTATCCATAACTCCCACCTGGTGAACCTGGCTTATATCAAAAGTTATCACAAAGGCAAAGGTGGTTATGTACAATTGGAAGACAAAACTGAGCTGGAAGTTTCTTCGCGGCGTAAGGATGACTTTCTGGTAAGGCTGTCTGCTTTAAAATGATCCGTCGGATAATTCTTCAGTATGATGATGACCATCTTTCAAAAAATAAACGATTACCCAAATTAAATAACTAAAGGCCCACAGTCAATCATTCCGGATTGCTCAGTCAAGTGCTGACATTTACCTTCAGCAAATTAACAACTCCACGAAAAGTGATGTGGCTTAAATAACTACGTTAAATCTGAACTTATGCGCAGTTTTATAATACTATTGACCGGAATGGCCCTATTGGGAAGTAACGTTACCTGTGCCCAGTCAAATCCAAAAAACGCTTCATTGGGTAAAGCCATAAAAGACCTCGGTTCTTTTTTTAAAAAAAAGCCGGCATCCCTACCCGCTGGTAATGATAAATTACCTGCAAACAATGCTGCTGTACAGGCTGACAAAGGGAACGCCGGAGCACTCAGCCCCGGCGCTGTATCATTGGCCGTAGACAAACTATTTGATTTCAATAAGGGTGTAGCGATTGTAAGAAAAGGAACGTCAGCAGCACTTATTGATCCTAAGGGTAACCTGGTGGTGCCTTTTAACAGTTATGATTTTTCATATTACACGGTTTCCGTCCTGCAAAATGTGTTGCTAAGCAACGGATTGCTACGATTTCAGACAACGGACCACCAGCAATGGGGCTATATGAACAGTTCGGCAACAGTGATCGCCAGGGGGGTGCTGAACGACTTAACAGACAATAAAAGATTATTGGAGCTGAACAATAGTGGCCGGTGGACCTATACCACACCGGACGGTAAAAAATATTTCCCCGGTGACCGGTTGGCCGACATCAACGAGGGAATTGGCATTATGCGACGCCAGATAAATGGCAATGTAATAATAGGATATAAACGCTTAAGCGGCGATCCGCTGGTTACAACCGCATTCGATGAGCTTTACCGTTTTTCGGAAGGGCTGGCCGTCGTCGGAAAAAAGGACCAGTTCGGGGATATTAAATATGGTTATATCAATACTGATGGAAAGCTGGTCATTCCTTTACTGTATTCTATAAAACCCTCGGAATTTTCCGGAGGTTATGCACGGGTGGTGCCAAAGGACAAATCAGCATTTGAGTACGCTTTTATTAATAAAAAAGGAGAGATTGTGTTTAGACAAACGCAGGCAGATATCCTTAAATACGGCACCTTTGACCATTTCACCACTTATGGCATGGCCTTTAACATGAAATATGTAATGGATGCCACTTTTAAACTAACCAGCAAGGCCGATTTCTTTAAATCCTATGGGATCCCGGCAGACTCCTGGTTCATCGGCGAACAAAATTCTGTGGAAGGTGAAACGAATCCCAAGTTACTGTATAGTACCCGGGGAGTAGTAGGCACCTATACCAGGTTGCCGCTGACCGGTTTTATAAATTTCGGAACCGGAAAAGTAGTAGCACCGGTATTCGATCTGTTAAATGTGAATGCTATCTATTTTGACCCAACTGCGAAACTGGCCTATGCCAAAGTATGCCTGGGCAAAAGTAACACAGGCGCACTGATCTATCGTGAAGGGTATATTAATGAAAACGGGCTATTCGTCATTGTTAAAGCGGAAGGATCAAGATGGTAGAAGGTATCGTATCTCATTAGCTTACTGACATTTCTCAGAGACGAATCTACTAAGGCTACCTCGCCGTTGATATATCTAAACTCAGGAACCAAATTTTCAAACGCATTTTCAGAAAGCCTCGCTTTTGGTGGAGTCCAGTATTGCGAACGCAAATGGCCCCTTGTTATTACTAAAAACAGCTCCATAATCAAACACAATTACTTTATTCAAATCGTTCAATTCAGTTTTGAGATACCCAATGATAAAGCTGATTTGGACCATTAATAAAGGAGCAAAATACCTAAAAGTAGTGATGGCAAGAAAAATGTCGAATACATATCTTTGGGTTTGATTTTGTCAAATCAAATCAAAAAATAAGTTTAGGTGAATGCCCCGGTCAGCGAGTGAGTGGGGCATTTGAACTTTGCCCATTTTGGCAAGAGCTGCAACACTAAGGCTCTAATTCTTAAGCTTTTTTCGCTGACAGCGTTGTTATTTTGATATACCCGTAATGTTCCGCGCAGCTGCGGCAGGCGGCTCCATTATACACGCGCTATAACCCCGTGTTTCATTGCGCCGTCAGCCTCCCCGCCCCACGCAAAACAGTTGCATTCGCAACAGATTTGCCTCCCCTCGCGATTGCAGATATAGAATTGTCTTTAAGACCTCAAATTGATTTGTCTTCGGATATCTCAAAATTAATTTGGCACCGTGTCTAATAACTAATAGATAAGTATTAAGAATGCCCGGTTCCGGCCATTCTTCTAAATGCAGATTTGATCTGCAGGCCCGCTACCGGGTTTCGAAGCTGTCCAATTTCGCGGCAGCATTTTCACCATAACAATAACGAAACCCGGCATGCCGTCCCAGAAAATGTTTTTGCAGGAAAGATGAAAGGGCTTTTGAAAAACAAAGATCTGACCATTCCGGAAAGCGAAAAGGGGTCGGGTCGACCTTCTTTTACCCTGCCGCTGACATGACCACCGCCGGCGCGTGCAACGCAGCTGGCATTCGGATCCTTAGGGGTGATGGCATACATCAGAACCAGATACAGTACATAATTAATTCAAATCTTTATAATCGCGTTAATTTTCCGGTGGGTTTCCATAACAATAGCATCCATTTCCTCTACACATTGACCAAGCATCAGGTAGATCTCGTCTTTTTCTCCCGGTTCAGCCATAGCGAGCATATCCATCAGACCCAGCATCGAAGCCACTGGTCGCCTGATCTCGTGGGAGCTCAGCCAGGCCACCTCTTTTAATAATTCATTCTGACGCTTGTTTTCCTGCAGCGAACGCTTAAGTTCGTCAATATCCTTGATCGCCCCGATCAGACGCACCGGCGCTTTGTCTTCGTCATAGATGAAATAACCCTGGTCAAGAATATACCTGTAACGACCTTCCCCGCAATCTACCCGGTACTCGCAGCTCCAGTTCGTTTTTCTATCCGCGCTTATTTTTCCCTGGCTGCTGATCACCTCATCAACATCATCAGGGTGGATCAGGCTGCGCCACCATTCCAGGTTGTAGCTTATCTCTTCAGGCGGAACATCGATCAGCCGGGTGAGGCTGGTATTATAGATCAGGCGATCCTTTAATATGTCGAGATCATAGATGATATCATTGGTAGCTTGGCTAACCAGTTCATATCTTTCAACAGCTTCCTTTAACTGAATATCCTTAATCCGGCTTTCGGTGATATCAGAAAAATATACCGCTACGCCCTCAGCAGTTGGATAAGCCGCCACGCGGATCCATTTCATCAGAACCAGTGAATAATCCTCCTTCCGGACTACTATACGCTCCTCCAGTGCCTTCTGATAAACCGCATAGAAACGATTTTGGGCTTTTGGAAAAAGCGTACAAATATTTTCCCCTATGATCTGGCTGTGCTTTTTGTCGATGATCGCCCGGAATGCCGCATTAACGCGGATAATGCGCATGTCCGTGTCCAGCGCAAAGAAAGCATCACTAATACTGTCCAGTGTATTTTCCAGGTTTTGCAGGTGCCTGTTTCTTTCGTTTTCCATGAGCCGCAGCTCCGAAATATCCTGCATCGAACCGACTACTTTGATTTCTTCAACATCAGGTTCAAGCCGGGCGAGCTGCCGGATATAGCGGGTTTCGCCGTTAAGCGCGCTGATCCGGTGCGTGATATCAACAGGCGTGCCGTTTTCGATCAGCTCTCCAAGCGCGCTGATCATTAGCGGCCTGTCTTCCGGAAAAATATGCTCAATATATATGTCAAAAAGTTCCCTGGGATCTTCCGGGCTGATGCCGGTCAGGTTGTACAGTTCCTCCGACCAAAGCAATTTTCTTTGTTCCGGAAAGAAAACCCAACCACCGACCCGGGAGATCAACTGGGTTTCACGAAGTTTTTTCTTTTCTTCAAACAGATCTTCATTGAGCTTTTCCAGCGCCTGTTCAAACAAGGTACGTTCGGTCATATCGCGTGCCATGACCAGCGTGCCGGCCTGTTTGTTAAAGGTAAGTTTGTGCGACGTGATACTGACATACAACATGGCCCCACCCTTTCTGATATGTCGCCAGGTGCCGCTTTGGTTGAGTTCGTCCGAGAGGCGCCGGATTGAAGCGAGCACATCAAACGCATCTTCAGATGGCCGGATATCGAGGATCGATTTTTCCAGGAACTCAGCCCTGCTGTAGCCGTAATTTTTTACCGCAGCGTCATTTACTGATACGATCCGCAGCGATTCATCATAGATCCACATAGGAACAGGATTAGCCTCGTAGATCGCCCGGTACTGATCGCCGACTTCCAGTGACAGCCGGCCGTAGGAACGGATGAGGTAATACAGCATGAGACCGGTGAGGCTAACAAATGTATAACCTTTAATACTGCTCAGCCAAACCAGTGACCGATCACCAACATACGGGGCCAGGGCAAAAAGGAAGTGGTCACTGCATGTGATCCAAAGTATACTGGCTACGACATACAAGGTCGCGATCCGAAATGCACCGTTACTCATAAATATTTATACATGGTGAAGGGAATGGATTCAAACGATCCGCTTATGTGAAGTTTAATTAGAAATTAAAACACAACAAGTTTCGGGATCTTGTGGTAAAATTCAGGCTTGTCCGGAGATCACGCCGAATGCTTTGACAACCGCAGCTCTTCAAAAAGCGCTATCACCTTTTTCTGCAGAAAAATGACCTCGGATTCCCGTTCGTTCAGCTTTTGATGAATACCGGCCAGTGCATCTGGCACGGTATCACGCCGCGTTTCGCCTATGCTAAGTAACTGGACGGTTGACAGGCCAAACACCGCTGAAATCTGTTCAAGCCTTGAAAGGTTAATATCGGTAGCACCAGTTTCAATTTTAGAAAACGCCGGAATTGAAATATCCAGGCGCTTGGCCACATCTCCTTGGCTCCAGCCATTCTGACGCCTTAATAAGCGAATGCTTTGTCCGAGTGTTCCCATAGCTTTATTGATGAATTTATATCGGCGCAAAGTTACTTATAAGTTAATAGATTAATCAGTCTTTTAATATATTTTGATTTAAAAAACTATGCCGCCGAAACATTCGATCTTATGGTTGACGCGATGATTCTCTCCGGCCAGACCGGTACACGTCAGATCCCTGTGCCTGGTTTGTTATGATCAAGATCATCTTCCGGTTTTCTGATTGGATAACCACTTTTCCCATTCCTTTTCATTTTTCCCGTTTCCTTTTGATTAGCCATATCAACAATGAACGGTAGAAAAACACCAACCCTCCAATAGTTAATTTCCATAGCATTGATTTGATCAGTATAAAATCGGCATAAATTCAGGGGGTTAGGTAAATTTATCACCGGGAGCTATACTCTTCTGCAAACAAATGACATCCGGCTTGCATCAGCCAGCATAGCAGGTTCGGCAAGCGACCGTTGATACCTTAATATTACAGATCGCGATTTTCAAACTTACTCGACAACGGTCTCAACAGCAGGTTTGGTAATGTCTTTGGAAACTCCCGTTTTATCACTGGCCAATTCTGCTGCAAAATCTTTTCCGTTTTCTTTTAGCGCTGTTTTCCAGCTCTCCAGTGCCTGCCCGCCGCTTTCCGTAAGAAACAACCACACTAAACCGCCGGCTAATGCCGCACCAGCCACGATAGCATCAATCAACGCGCTGCTATCTTTCTGTTCAAATGGATTTTTCATACTTATCTAAGCCGCGCAGTCACAATGTTCTATAAACTTAGAAGAAAATCCGCATTCATACTATTGAAATTTTATTGACTTAAACCATTTAGCAGGGAAACTGTTACACAAATCAGGAATATTAACCACTACATTAGCTTTGATGGAAAATGATGCAGAAGTGCCACAAACAGATACAAGACTGGAATTAGAATCAAAGCGGGGTATGCTGGCAGCGATCATTGATTCCACTGATGACACGATCATCAGCAAAACCACACAGGGGATCATCACCAGTTGGAATCCGGCCGCCAAACGCATGTTCGGCTATACCGAGGAGGAGGCTATCGGACAGCATATCTCGCTGATCATCCCAGAGGATCGTATGGGAGAGGAAACCTATATCATCGGGCAGATACTACAGGGTCAAAAGGTTGATCATTTTGAAACGTTAAGGCGTGCAAAAAACGGTGACCTCGTGCCAATCTCCCTTACTGTTTCTCCCATAAAAGACCGCAGCGGCAGAATCATTGGTGCATCCAAAATCGCACGTGATATATCCGTGCAGCGAATCGCAGTGGAAAAGCAGGGGGTACTCGCCGCTATCATCGATACCTCTGATGATACCATTCTCAGTAAGACCCTGGAAGGGATCATCACCAGTTGGAATAAAGCTGCCGTTAAAATGTTCGGTTATACCGAAGCGGAAGCTATCGGCAAACATATTTCCCTGATCATCCCGCCTGATCGCCTGGATGAAGAATCCTATATTATCGGCGAGGTAAGCAAAGGCAACAAGGTCGACCATTTCCAGACCTTTCGCCGGGCCAAGAACGGAAACCTGATACCCATTTCACTTTCCGTTTCCCCTATCACTGACGAAAGCGGTAAGGTCATCGGTGCCTCGAAGATCGCCCGCGATATCAGCGCCGAGCAATCTGCCCAGCAGGAAACTGCTGAACTTTACAAACAACTCCAGGCGCTTAATGCCAAAAAAGACGAATTTATCGGATTGGCCAGCCACGAATTAAAAACGCCGCTCACCAGCGTCAACGGTTACCTGCAGATCCTCGGTCAGCGGATAACGGATGAAAAGAATAAGGTGTTCGTGCAAAAGGCGCAACAACAGCTGAGTAAGCTGAGCACCCTGGTGGACGACCTGCTGGACGTATCCAAGATCGAGGCCGGCAAGTTGAATTTTCGCGACGAAGTATTTAACATCTGCGAGGTCATTAGTGACGCGATAGATCTGATCTCCCATGCCAATGGCAATTACCAGATCACCTTCGAAACCTCTACGCCTGAGTTTACCATTCGAGGGGATGCCCACCGGATCGAGCAGGTGCTCATCAATCTGCTGACTAACGCGATCCGTTATTCGCCGGGCAGTAACCGGATCGAGGTATATCTTTTTGCCGAGGCGGAAAATGTAAAAGTAGGAGTAAAAGATTTTGGCTTAGGCATCGCATCGGAGAAACTGAACCACATCTTCTCCCGCTATTACCGAGTGGATGACAGTAGCGCTAATGTTTCCGGCCTGGGTATCGGACTGTACCTGTGTTACGAAATCGTCACCCGTCACCGGGGCAGGATCTGGGCGGAAAGCGAGCTGAAAGCAGGAAGCACATTCTGGTTCATATTACCCATAGCTTGATAGACCTGCTGTTTCAGTTTCCCGTAAGCATAAACAAGTTGTTGTAATTCGTTTTTTGCTAATACAAACTTATAGAACAACACTCCATTAAAAACCATTGTAGAATGTGTCCAATAGGCGAGTCCGCATTCTGCGATGTTTAGATACATATTCCAGTCCAATTCCTGGCGGCCGGTCAAAATAAAAACCAAGTTTACTTCAATATGTTGTGTTGCAGGCACGGCTGAATAACGCAGGCCTTAAGACTATGGAAAATAAACAACCTGTAAAGACACCCTTTACTTTAGACAAATTTTATGATGCCGCTTACCATTGGGTCCTCAACTATGGCCCCCGCTTGCTGATCGGCCTAGTGGTACTGTGCCTCGGCCTGTGGGTCATCCGCTGGATCGTTAACCGTTCGCATAACAAACTGCATCAAAAAGACGTGGACCCGACCGTTAAGCCCTTTTTACTGAGTCTGCTTGGCGTAGCCATGCGCATTCTTCTGGTTATTGGGGTGATGCAGATCATGGGCATCCAGCTCACCCTATTCACCGCCATCGTGGGTGCCTTCGGCGTAGCCGCCGGTCTGGCGCTTTCCGGCACCCTCCAAAACTTTGCGAGCGGTATACTCATTTTGCTGCTTAAACCCTTTGCCGTGGGCGATAATATCATTACCCAGGGACTGGAAGGCACCGTAACTGCTATCGAGATCTTTTATACCATGGTGACCACTTTTGACAACCGCCTGGTTATCGTTCCCAACAGCAAGCTGTCCAATGAAGTGATCATCAATATCAGCCGCGAAGGCAATCGCCGGCTGGACCTGAGTATCAGGTTTCCCAACGGTGTAGATATCAAAGGGGCTAAAGAGGTTATCAATAAAGCTATCGATAAGGCGGAGAACGTATTAGCCAAACCGGAACGGCGTATCGGGGTAGGTGAACTGCAATCAGATGGCTATCTGATGAGCGTGAACGTTTGGGTCAATGCTCATGGCTACCAGGATACCAAGCTTGCCGTACAGGAAACTATTTTGCAGGACATTAAGGATGCGGGCATCAAGATACCCGGCCTGTAAGACATCAGCCCCCGGTTAAGCGCATTAATGTTTTCGCATCAGGTATGGCTGCTACCTCAGCATCATTATTAAAATAACACCAGGCCTCGCGGACCTTGGGATGGACAACAACCTCGCGGACAAACTGCTCCAGCGCAGCTTCCCCATACGCCGAACGGTACAGGTCGGGTACGCCGTGAAAACGGTAGTACACTGTATCCGTATTTGTCACTACTTGTTGAGGCAGTTCCGGATGGCTCATTCCGCAAAAGGCCACACCCAGCTGTGCCAGGTGTTCATAAACCTCCGCCAGCCACCAACTCGGATGTCGGAATTCAAGCACATTCGTGAAGCCCAAATCCATCTGGCCCGTTATACGTTCCAACCGTTCCCGGGTATAAGCCAGTCTTGGCGGTAACTGGAACAGCACCGGCCCCAGCTTTTCCTGCAAACCTTCCCTGATCGTTCCGTAGAAATCGCTGAGCATATCCAGGGTATCGTGAAATTGCTTGAAATGAGTGATTGCCCGGGGCGCCTTGACCGAAAAGCGGAAATCTTCCGGTGCCTGTTCATACCAGTTCCGGACAAAGGGCAGGCGGGGGAAACGGTAAAAAGTGACGTTAAGTTCCAGTGTGCTAAACTGCCCCGCATAATATTCGAACCAGCGCCTTTGCGGCAGCCTTTCAGGGTAAAAGGTATTCCGCCAGTGTTTATAGTGAAAACCCGAACAGCCGGTATGCCAGTTGATCATATAGGAAGGTGTTAAATAGCAAGGGCTACCTATGGCAGCCCTTGTCGTTTCAATAAAAGGTAATTTATTCTGTTTCCGCTGCCGCGGCTTCGTTCACATAATTTTCAGCCACCTGGGTCAGCAGTGAGTCTGCATTCTTTTCTTCAGCCAGGGTTTCATCCAGCAGGCCCTGTGCTTCGCTGTACCCTAAAGTACCTGCTAAAGTACGCAGCGTTCCATAAGAGGCAATCTCGTAATGCTCCACTTTCTGCGCGGCAGAAATGATGGCTACATCGCGTACCTCAGTTCCTTTTTCGGTATCTTCAAGCAATTCGGTCGCTTCTGCCAGCAAGCCTTCCATAGCTAAACATTTTTTTGCAGCTGCTTTCTCGCCCAGGGAAGCGAACACGCTTTCCAAACGGGTGATCTGGTTCTTCGTTTCTTCCAGATGGGTTGTGATCGTTTGTTTAAGGTCTTCTGAGGTCGCACCTTTGATTAGTTTTGGCAATGCGGCGGCCAGGTGTTTCTCCGCCCAGTAGATATCCTTTAATTCGTCCACGAATAATTCTTTTAAAGCGCTTTCGGCTTCCGGTGTGCGGCTTGCAGCTGCTGCAGTCGCTTTTTTGTTTGTTTTTGTAGGCATGATGTAAATGATTAATGTTTAAAAGACTGTTTTGACTGCGGGATCAATCGCATTTGAATGGTGCAATTACCATTCCAGTAAATACTATTTATGATTTTATTTTTCAATAGAGCTGATCTCCCCGTTGCGTTCTATATAAACCTTTTCGATCAGGCCCATATCTTCCGTCATCGCCGACTTCCGCACACCTTGCATAATATCCTCCTGGCAGACCAGCGCTCTTTTCATTTCTTCATCCCGGAACTTCCCTTTATCGAAAAGCACCATTTTATCCCCTTCTATAAATCGCCCGAAGGCCTTACTGTGTGCGATCAGCCATCCGAACAGCCGGTGGAGCAGCACGATCACGAAACAACAAACCACGACAGGCACAAAAGCCGAAGCGCCGACGATGGCCCGGCTCATGACCGCGCCAAGGGAGATCGTGATAATATTGTCCAGCGGCGTACGCACGCCGAAAGAACGCCTGCCGGAGGCCCGGATCAGCAGCAGCGCGATAAAGAACATCACCACGCCCCGGCTGCTCATTTGCAGCGCATTGAGTCTTTTCCCTCACCAAAGATTTGAATAAGTAGTTTCATCGTCTTCTAGTTTAAATTCGCTTAGCTGACCCGCAAACCGCTACCGGCGGGCGCGTTATAGTTCCCGGTTGCCGGTAACGCTGCCAGGCGATAGCGGCGCCCAACAATAAAAGCGAACCTGCCACCAACAGTAAAAAATATAGCCGTTTACCGGTCATTTTCCCGGCGCTATTGAATAGCTGCATATTTACCATCTTTGTAATCTTTAACATACTGATCATAATAGCGTTTGACACGGCCCGCATAATCCAGGGCGTAGCCCAGTAAAGCATCCTGCCATCCTTCTGACCGGCCAAAGGCTATCAGGTCATCTGTATTCGATGAACCCTGGAAACCGCTGCTGCGCAATTGCGCGGACGCAGTAAGCATGCCCATATCATCGATCACCTGGTACATGCCCCGGTAGTCATGCTTCAGCAGCTTGAACTTGATGGTGTCTTTAACCGGCTGTAATTCCTGGATCAAATAACTGTCACCCTGAAACGTAGTTGTGCCCAGCAAAGCCGCCGACACGTTCTGCATCCGGCGCTGTATCCCCGTCACCCTCTCCGCCTCTGTTTCCCATTGTAACTGCTGCACCGGAATATAAGGCAAAGGCGATGCGGCCCGGCACTGCTTCATATCCAATAATAAATAATGCTGTTTTACAACCGTACTCTTCAGCAGGAACAGATAACGTTTGACCCCGATACTACCCGTGCCCGCCAGGCGAAAAACCACACTTTTGACCTTATAGTTATACGGCCCACCGTTCGTCCCCACCACCTGCTGCTGCATATGCGTCAGCAATTCCTCCCGGAGTTTTTTATCTATCTTAAAATGCCGCTCATCCTCCAGTGAAAGCACGCGTTTGCTACGGTCGGCCGTCGTCCGTTTTTGTAACAGGTCTTTATATGTGCTTTTCCCCGCCGCCTTTAAAAAATCACAAACGATCCCCCGTGCTGTACGGGGTTCAATGCTTTTGGCCTTACCCTGCGCCAGCGTTACTGAATAAGAGCGCAGGTAGAGTTCCGCCATCCGCCGGGCTTTCTTTGGCCCGATCTTCAGCTGGTCAAAGGCAATAAAGATGCTGGTGACCATGCGCGCCAGCTCATACGCCGCAGGCGCCAGCAGCGCCTCGTCAAAATCGTTCAGGTCAAAATAGACCAGCTTGTTATCCCCACGGTAGCTCCCAAAGTTTTCGATATGCAGATCGCCGCAGATCCAGGCCAGCGGGGACAATGGTAAAGGCGAAGCAGCAGCCAGGTCTTCGTAAAACAAATGACAGGTCCCCCGGAAGAAACGGAAGGCATTCTCCGCCATCGCTTCAAATTTCAGCTCCACCATGTCCGGCAGCAGGCCGGTATTAAAAGCCATCAGGCGCTCTAGCAGATCTAACAGTTCCATGCGATCAGGGTTTAGGTTTATGGCTGCCGGATTTACGCCGCTGGTTTTCCTCGGCCGCATCTATAGAGTGCGTACGCGTAATGTCGTCCTCCTTTTCCGCCAGGGCGGATATCCGGGCATAGAACCGGTGCAGCTCATCCAGTTCCTTTTCAGTCAGGTTTTCGATATCGACAATGCGATTACTGGTTCCCTCGTGCGAAGCTAGCAGTTCATTCAGTTTCAGGTGAATGGCCTTGGAATCTTTATTCTGTGATTTCTGTATCAGGAACACCATCAGGAAGGTGACGATAGTCGTGCCCGTATTGATCACCAGCTGCCATGTTTCCGAATAATTGAACACGGGCCCGCTGATCGCCCAGACGAGCACAACCAGGGCCGCGACAATAAAAGCCGCAGAACTGCCGGTAGCGGTGGTTGCCCAATTGGAGAAACGCTCAAATAAATTGATCTTTTTTTTCATCCGGTCTTTATATTTTATTTCCAGTTAATGTACATATCGCTATCGCCGGGCACACTGAATTCCAGGTGACCTTCTTTTGTCCTTTTTCCCTCAAGTGGCACTTTACTGCCTTTGAGGGTTACTGAGAACTCCGGTAATTTTCCTTTATCCGTTTTGACCAGCATCAAACGGCTGAGCAGTCTGCCGTCACCCGCCAGCTTAAACTTCGCGGGCCGGTGTTTTTTTGCGGAGAACCCGTAAGTCGGGTAGTCGGTATAGATCATAAATGGCTGGCCTTCGACCTGCATATAATGACGGGGCAGGATCCCGAAGGCATTGCCCGCACCGTAGACTTCCTGACCGACCTCCCCGGATCTTTCCCAGCCATCGTGCAGATCCTCCAATGCTATCCAAAGGTCAGGGTCGACCTCCCCGGTTTTCACCTCTTCAGACAGCATCTCTTTTGGCAACATGGTTGGATAATAATAAACTGCACGGTCTACCAGGAAGCGGATGTACTCCGCTAATAGCAGCCGTAGTGATGGCAGGATATCCTCACCTTCAGCGTGGCGCAGGTAATCATGGAAGGCGCAGAAAACTTCCTGTTCCTCATAGACAGCTGTGTAAGGCGCGTCGTTCAGTGGGAACAGCGCAAAAAAGGAAGGGAAGTTTTTCCCGTATCCATAATTGCAATCCCAAAGGCTGACGTTCTTGAATATATTTGCCAGGCATAAATAACTCAACTCCCTGTAAATTTCTTTTTTGGTGATTTTGTAGAGTCGTAACAGCGCCCCGGCCGAAAAAGCAGTATTGTTCGCCTGGTAAAAAAGCCCGAAGCCCAGGCCTGCCAGTCTTTGCCCCGCTTTTTCCGCTTCTGCGAGGTAGCGCTTATTACCTGTTAGTTCCCATGCCTGCAGCAGCACATGCGCATATAGGCCGGGCACATCCTTTTCCCCGCCCTTGCCCGGCTGCGTTTCTGCCTTCACAACTTCCAGCGTATCCATCTTATAAAATACCGGCCAGTTATAATCGAAGTGATGCGCCACTTTGATCGCGAATTCCAGCGAATCCAGGAAAAGTTTTTCCGCCACCCGGTCACCCTTTAACGCCAGGCGGGACAGGTTCAGCAGCGGATGCTGCAAATACCAGGCATCCATGACCATCGGCTTTTTATGTTCTTCTTCACCCTCCAGTTTGTCCAGCGCCTTAGGATGCCAGCGCATGACCGTACCGAGTTCCTCGTTATAAAAAGCAGGCAGGCCCTCTTTGATCTTTTTCATAACCTCCAGCTGCGCGCCATTCCATTCCACATAATCCAGCAGCGGCAACAGTACCGCCAACTGCACCATGATCTCGGGCGGCGTGGTGTAATCGCAGACGTAGGCATTCAGGTAATGATGGCCATCAACCTGGTTCCAGCAGCCGGGGCTATCCTGCAGGTCGGACAGGCCTTTTTCCAGGATCGACGGCCAGTGTTTATAAGCTGTTGCCGGTTTTGGCAATTGCAGGTAAACCGCCGCCAGCAGGTTGAGGTATTGTCGGACCATGGCAGGTTCATCAGCGGGTACTTCTTCGCTCAGTGCGATAAAAGCATCGCTTAACGTATAGGTCTTATTCGCTTCCAGCGCTTTATTTTTTAACGTTGGCGGTAAGGCAAAGCCGATCTCCGGCCAATCGCCTCCAACTGTATCCCCTGCAGAGGTTTCGGTCTGCTGGTTATAATCTTCCAGCGCGGTCAGGTTTTGCAGGTAAAGGACGGAACCAGCCTTCGGTCTGGATAAACTAAAGTAAAGCTGTCCTGATCGTGTCCCGACCTGGCTGACCTCAACTGTTCCCTCCGCAAGCACATCGCTGCCTGCCGCTCCCAGCGGCACGATATCCCGCGGCCAGTACGGAAATAACAGCTGTGCTGATGTTTTTAAGGTCGCGCTCAGCCTTAACACGGGCTCATCACCGGCAGGAAGGATAATACAGACTTCGTAATCCCCTATCAGCGACGCGATCTGAAAAGTAATATTTCCGTCTTTCTCCATGGCCTTTCGCATCACCAGTTCGTCATTTGGCGAATAAGCCAGGCGGAAAGCTATACGGCTGCCTTTGGGCCAGGTGGCCACAAGCCAGCAGGAATCGCCGGTGAGGTAAACCTTAAAAGAATAACCCGCAGCTTGTTGCTCGAAAACAGCAGCAAGGGCAGGGTCGTTTAACTTTTTGGTGGTGGTCAAGAGCCATGCTGAAGTTGCTTTCATGGTAAAAAAAAATAGCTTAATGATAACGGTTTATGCGCCCCGCAGCTTTATCAGTGTCAAGGTATTACCAAAACTATTACAGGTTAAAAATGTTTTTAATGATTTCTTATTAAATTAATTTATTAATTAAAACATAATAACACTACCTGTAGTTGTACTTTAACACCCATTAAAACTTCCCACTATGTTTCATCACGTTAAAGACTTACAATTCAATGCCAGGGTTTCGCGCCCTGACCCTCGCTTCGCCAACCTGCTGCTGGAGCAATTCGGCGGCGAGAACGGTGAGCTGGCTGCCGCCATGCAGTATTTTACGCAGGCATTTGGTGCCAAAGTACCGCACCCGGACAAATACGATATGCTGATGGATATCGCCACCGAAGAATTCAGCCACCTGGAGATCGTAGGTGCAACCATACAGATGCTGCTTAAAGGTGTAAACGGCGAACTGAAAAATGCAGCCGACAGTTCAGAGATCATGCAGGTATTAAATGGCAAAACCGCCAAGGAAGACATTATACACCAGGCCGTATTTGCTAATCCGCAATTCGCGATCATTACGGGCGGTGGTGTAACGCCCCGTAACAGCCAGGGGATTCCATGGTGCGCATCCTATATTCATTCCAATGGCGATCTTACCGTGGACCTGCGCAGCAACCTGGCCTCAGAGTCGCGTGCCAAGCTGGTTTACGAGCACCTGATGAAATTCACCGATGACCCCTATATCCACGAAACACTTTCCTTCCTGATGACCCGTGAGGTCACCCATTATAAAATGTTCGAAGCGGCACTGGACAGTATTTCTGATAACTTCCCGCCGGGCGTGCTTGCTGCTGATCCGAGATTTACACAGCAGGTTTATAATTTATCAGATGGCGCTGTTCGTGGGCCATGGAACACGGGTGAAATGCCAGGCATGGGTAAAGAATGGAACTTTATAGAAAACCCTTTACAGCAGGTGCAGGAAACAGAGGGCCAGACAAAACTTCGGGAAGATTTCAGTAAAGAACTCAAAGCAAAAGAAAAGCTGGATAAGCAAAAGAGCGAAGTTAAAAGCGCTGAAGTTAAAAAAGCCGAACCGGATGGCGTAGCGCAATGGAGTACATACGAACCTATTAAGGTATAACCGATATTAATATGAAACGTGTAAAAAAATTGTACGGCCTGGTGATGACCTTTTCGTTGCCACTGTTCATGGCTTCCTGCCATGAAGCTGATAGTCAGAAAAAACTCGGCGGAAGCCAGGATACATCCAGTGTTAACCGGGGCGGCGGCCCTGCAATCCGCGATACGGCGACGATTAATAAAGACCGCCGGGATTCTGCAAAAATGACGGCTGGCGATTCTGCCGCAAAAGGCAACGCTGATCCTTCCGGACACATGTCCCCTAAACCGGTTAAACATTAGGCTGATGAATTTAAAAGGACAACGGGTGCTCAGCCCCGGCGGAAAAGGAGAAGTACTGGAAACCATAGGTGATAAAGTGGTGGTTAAGCTGGATTCCGGAGAGATCCGGACGTATCCATCCGGCGATGTCGAAGACGACAGCAGTGCGGGTTAATTGAATAAGTAATATCTACCTAAAACAAACAGTAACTACCTATGGAAATTTCTGAAAAATCGATCGATGTGATCAATGACCTCATCAAGATCAACAATGACCGCGTAGCCGGTTTTCAAAAAGCTGCAACTGATCTGGAAAATGACGATAACGGTTTAACCGTTGTTTTTAATAAGCTGTCCGGCGAAAGCCAGCAATACGTGGCTGAACTGACGGACATAGCCCGGCAGCATGGAGGCGATGTCGCAGAAGGTACGAGTACCTCCGGTGATCTGCACCGTGCATGGATAGATATTAAAGCGACCTTTACCGGTCATGATCTTTTGGCCGTCTTAAATGAATGCGAACGTGGTGAAGACGCGGCCAAAACTGCTTATCGGAACGCATTGGATCCGGAAAACGAGCTGGATTTTGAACTTACAACGGTTTTGCAAAAGCAGCAGCAAGGCATTCATGAAGGACACGACCTGATCAAATCCCTGCGCGACCAGGTTGAAACTTCCGGCGATGATGATGACGACACAGCTACCAGTGACTTTGCTGCACAAACATCCTACGAAGGAACGGCCGGTGAATACCATAATCCAACTGCGTATGCACCGGAACCGGAAAGTATTGAACCGAAAGAAGACTGGCAGGAGGCACAGGAAACCGGCAGCGGTAATTCCAAACTCATGGAGTTTTTTGTAAATGAATTGAAGGACCTGCTTTGGGCTGAGCGCGAACTGGTAGATATGCTGCCGGATATGGCTGATGCGGCTACTTCTCAGGAATTAAAGGATGCCTTTGAACTGCATTTGTCTGAAACGGAAATACACGTACAACGTTTGGAACAGGCATTTGCCATCCTTGGCCTGGAACCCGAAAGCCGGAAATGTGAGGCTATGGCAGGTATTACTGATGAGGGCGATGAAATTATCAGCGCGACGGAAGAAGGTACCGCGCAACGTGATGTGGGTTTGATCTTTGCCGGTCAGAAAGCTGAACATTATGAGATCGCCTCCTATGGCGGGATGATCGCCCTGGCTAAAACCTTGGGGTTTTATGAAATTGCTGAATTATTTGTATTGACGTTGGATGAAGAAAAGACAGCGGACGGCAAACTGACAGAAATCGCAGAAAGCCAGGCTAACTATGATGCCAGTACAGAACCGGCAGCAGATTAAAAGATAAGATTGGACGTTTTAATTGTGGGGGCGCTTAGTATTAGGCGGCCCCTCTTTTTTGAATTTTCCAACGTTTTTCTTTAACCCCCGTTTTCCTGAATTCCCTGCGGAACGCCGCCGCGTCCTTAAATGCTAATTGCGGGATAAGCCGGGTTTCAAAGTACAATTCAAATTGGTCAGTCTCAAATGGCCATGGCTCTACAGTAAGAATACCCTTTTCCAGTTGAATCAGAAAATTAGTCTTATCCGCCGGGCCATTGCTGATCTCGATGGAACGTGCGTCAGGTTGAGTATCATGCTGGCAAAGTAACAGTGATAATGCGTCACACCATTCCAGCAGACGGTAATCACGTTCAGCTTCATTAGCCGTTAGACCTAACTCCCTGCGCCATGTTTTCTGTAAAGCCAGCTGTTCTTTAAAAAATTGCGAAGCCTGGCGATTTCCGGCGCATTTGTCCCCGTAGACGAAACTTAGATGCATCGAGCAAAGAAGTGCTATATAGCGGCTTTTTGATAATGCGAAATCTATCGTCTGCATACAATGGCGCTGTTCAAAGGCTTTCATCTTAAAATTCACCGGGCCGCCTTGTGGAGTCAGCAAATTGTTCCCTTCCGGTTCCACCTGAGCATCATCATGCTCAGCGACGGCCAGCAAAGTTTCGGTCCAGCGTTCCGTGCGGATACCGTGTTCCCATTGAGCTGCGATCTGCGCTGCCAGCATTCCATGTGCGCGCTGAGTAATAATTTCCCAGCCGCATTCGGTGTAATTAACGATCATCCTTTCTTAGCATTAATAGTTATACCGAACCAACCTATAGGTAAAACCGGCGGCATATTGTTTATCTCAACATAATTTTATGTTAGCTCAGCTTACTTAAAATTTCATTGATCGAAAAATGCGCGCCGCAAACAAACTCGTCTGCCGCACCATAATAAATGGTTAATAAGTCACCCTCCACTAGGTGTCCGTTGGTAAATACCACATATCCAAAAAAACCGCTGAGCTCATAGGCCTCGGTTGGTACCATAATGGGGTCGGTGGTGCGGGCAATAATTTTTGAAGGATCGTTAATGTCCATTAAAAAAGCGCCCAGGCAATACTGGTGTTCGGCGTTCGCACCATGATAGATTTCCAACCAGCCTTTTTCGGTACGGATAGGTGACGCTCCTGCGCCGACGCGAGCGCTATCCCATAAACCCGGCCTGGTTTTGATGAGGCATTGGTGATTTCCCCAATGCAATCCGTCAGGTGATTCTGCCAGCCAGATGTAATTACCGCCGATCTCTTTGCTGCTTGGACGGTGGAGACAATAATATTTGCCGGCGATCTTTTCCTCAAAGACAGCGCAATCCTTATTATGCGGGGCCAGTATCATACCGCGATGCTCAAAATGCTGCCAGTCTGTTGTCGTTTGCAAACCTACGCCAACGCCATTATCGGAAACCGCTGTGTACGTCAGATAATAGATGTCATCAATCTGGCTTACCCTGCAATCCTCGATACCGAACCGCTCCAGATATCCCTGTCCGAATATGGCAGTATCGCTTTGAGGCTCACTGAAATGAATGCCGTCATCGCTGGATAACAAACGAAGGTGTGAGATTGTGGTCAGATAATCCAGGCCTTTATAATTGATCACCCGTGCATCCGTAGCGATCAGGTCCGGATCATTGAGCGGCACCTCAATGATCTCCGTATTTCCCGTCGCGTTTAGTGTTGGGAAGAAAAGAGCGCCTTCTTTCTGCGACACGCCCTCGGCTACCCTGACCAATAGCCAGGTTTGTTCTTTAAACCGGAACACACCCGGATTCAGCAGGCTGATCACCTGGAGCCCGTCTGCGCTGGGTTTAAGATCTTTAGGGAGCAACAAAGGATTTTCTGGAAATCTCTTTGCCAGGTCAGTTTTGCGTTGCTCTAATTCATTGATGGACTGTAACATGGTTTATTTTCTGTGAGATTTGATAGCCTGTGCCGGCAAAGACCGCAAATATTAGGTGTGCAGGTATCAGCTGGAGATAATATTTATTGAAACTTAGTGAGGGTGGTAAAGGATGCAGTCTAAAAGTGGCCTTCCAGATGGCAACAGCAAACAGGCCGCTAAGCGCTCCCAGCCAAAGGCCCATTTTCAGGTTTGGCCTTAATTTCCCCTGCTGCCAGAGTTCGACGTAAACCATGGCGAACAGCAAACCGACGCCATAGTGCCCGAGCCAACCCAGCGAACGGCTCTGGGCTTTATCCATTTTGGGCAGCAGGCGGCCTGCCAGCTGCCCGAGGCGCTCTGGTTCGCTAAAATTCTCCCCGTCGGCCAGCGAGACCAGGTAGCTGAACAGGGTCATGAAAGTTGTTCCTGTTACACCTGCAGCTAATATGGCGTTAGTTCTGATCATAGCTAATAGCTGGCAGACCTTTGGTTGCGGGCCCTGTCAATACATGGCCCCGGATATCGTAACGCGCGCCATGACAAGGGCAGTCCCAGCTCTTTTCGGCACCGTTCCAGTTCACGACACAGGCGGCATGTGTACACACCGGGCTGAGCGCATGTATGACACCATCATCGTCCCGGTAAGCCGCAATCTTTTCACCGTCTATCTCGACCACCTTGCCCGTGCCGGGCTGCAATCTTTTTAAGGAATCTGTTTCGTGGATACCGACGCGGTCCGCCACAAAGTGATAGGCGACATCCGCGTTCTCTTTGACAAACTCACTGAAACTGTCCATCGGCTTGATACGGGAGGGGCTGAACAGCTTTTCGTATTTATTTTCTTTATTTAACACAAGGTCACTTAATATCCTGGCAGCAATACTGCCGAGCATCATTCCATTGCCGTTATAGCCGGTAGCGCAAAAAATCCCATCAGCAGCCATCGGCATTTGCCCGATATAAGGAAGGCCGTCTACCGGTACATAATATTGCGATGACCAGCGGTATTTTATTGACGAAACGTTATAATATTTCCGGATATATTTTTCCAGGTCCGTAAACGCCTTTTCCGGGTCTTCATGACCGGTCTTGTGATCCAGGCCCCCGGCCAGCAGTAATTCCTCGTCATTCACGACATGGGTACGGACATAATGATAAGGCTCCTGTGTATCATAAATGAGCGCATCCGGGTATTTCCCGCTTTTAAGTTTTACCGCCATTACATAACTGCGGTAAGGCGCGCATTCAAAATTGAACAGGTTAATATTCGGCGGCATATGCGTCGCGTAGATTACCGCTTTCGCACGGATATCATCCGTGTCCGAAGTTGCAATATGAATACCATCAGCCGTTTCAATACCGGTTATTAGCGTGTTTTCCCGAATTATCCCACCTGCAGCCAAAAAAGCCATTTGCAATCCCTGTAGGTATTTCAGCGGATGAAACTGTGCCTGCCCATCCCAAACCAAGGCCTTTTGAAAAGGCACGGGCGTCGGCACATCTTCCGTATAACTGACCGCAACGCCGACCTTAACCGCGCCCTTGTAGATTTCGTCCAGTTGTTTGACCTCATCTTCATTTTCTGCATAGATATAACCTGGCCTGCTTTCAAAATCGCAATCAATTTTTAACGTTTTGATATTCGAGCTGATCAATCCGAAACCCTCCTTAATGGCGTCCGCGAAAAGTTGCGCACCATCCTCTCCAAAAGCGCTTTCTGCTTCCGGGTAAGTAGTATCCGCAAAAGTATTAATGTGCGCACTCGTACCACCGGTGGTGCCAAAGCCGGAATTACGGGCTTCCGCAAGTACAACTTTTTTACCCGCCTGTTGCAACAGCAGGGCCGCGGTTAGCCCGGTGATCCCGCCCCCCACTATCAGGCAATCTGCTACCTGTGCAGGCGATGCAGCTATTTGAGGTGCCGGCTGCCCGGTCATTTGCCAGGGCGATAACATTTTTCCGTCCCGGTCAGCAATCGGTGTGTGAAAAGTTGATTTCATAAAAAAATCTTTAGAAATATAACCCGCTTCAGACGCATAAGTTTTATATTTTAATAAATAGTTAAAAACATAAAGTTTTATTTAAAATCACGCAAACCATACTACCACAGGCCTGTTGTTTTTACACATCAAATCTTCTATCCATGAAAGCAGCAGTATTCCACAAACCCGGCGATATCCGTTACGATACCGTTGAAGACCCGCGCCTGGAACAAGACACGGACGTTATTTTAAAAGTTACCTCCACCGCCATCTGCGGTTCCGATCTGCACATCCTGAGCGGTGGCGTACCGCAAACAAAACCCATGATCATGGGCCATGAATTCATGGGTATCGTCGAAGAAGTCGGCAAGGGCGTCAAAAACCTGAAAAAAGGCGACCGTGTAGTGGTGCCCTTCCCGATCTCCTGCGGGCATTGTTTTTTCTGCCAGCATGAAGCCTCACCGGCCTGTGAGAATTCCAACTACAAACATTACGGCCCGAACGGCGATATGGCAGACCAGAAAGGTGCGGCCCTGTTCGGTTATACCGACTTGTACGGCGGTTACTCCGGCGGGCAGGCCGAATACGTACGCGTACCCTATGCTGATATCAGTCCGCGCATAGTGCCCGATAACATGACTGACGAACAGGTATTATTTCTAACTGATATTTTTCCTACTGGCTGGTCTGCGATTGATTGGGCGCAGCTGAAAGGCGGTGAAGTAGTGGCCATTTTTGGTTCCGGCCCGGTGGGCCTGATGGCCCAGAAAGCTGCCTGGATCAATGGTGCAAGCCGGGTGATCGCCATCGACCCGCTAAACTACCGCCTGGAAAAAGCCAGGGCTGTCAACAATGTTGATACCCTGAACCCGCATGAAGTAGATGTGGTGGAAGCCATCCGCGAAATGACCGGTGGCCGTGGTGCCGATGTTTGCGTCGATGCAGTTGGTTTTGAGCCAGAGCGCGACCTGCTGGATAAAGCCAAGGCGCTTTTCAACTTTGAGGTAGGCAGCATGAAAGTGCTGGATATGGCTTTTAAGGCCGTGCGCCGCATGGGTACGGTATCCATTATGGGCGTTTACGGTTCCACTTACGATAACTTCCCGCTGCACCGTGTATTTGATAAAGGCATTACGCTTAAAATGGGCCAGGCCCCCGTGCTGAACTATATCGATCACCTGATCGAACTGGTCAAAACCGAAAAAGTGGTGCTGGATGATATTATCACCCATACACTGCCGCTGAGCGAGGTCACCCATGGATATGACATATTTAATAAAAAGGAAGAGGACTGCGTCAAAGTGGTGTTAAAACCCTGGGAACAGCAAAAACCAAACGAAAATAAAGAACCCGTTAAAATAGAGAACTAATGGAAAGTCAAAGAAAAACAGCGCTGATCACCGGTGGTACCACCGGGATCGGCAAAGAACTGGCGAAACTTTTCGCAAAAGATCAATATGACCTGATCATCGTGGCCCGAGACCAGGGTGAACTGGACAATACCAGAAATGAATTGCAAAGTTCAGGTGTACAAATAACCACCATCACCAAAGACCTTTCCGACATGGCGCAGGCTAAAGCCTTGTGCGCGGAAATTACCACGCCCATCGATGTATTGGTCAACGATGCCGGCCAGGGCGTTTACGGCCTTTTCACTGATAACGAACTTGAACGCGAACTCGGCATTGTGCACCTGAACATCTGCGCCACTGTGATCCTGACCAAGCATTTCCTGAAAGAGATGGTCGCCCGCGGCGATGGTAAAATACTGAATCTCGGCTCGGTAGCGGGCAAACTGCCCGGCCCCTGGCAGGCTGTTTACCATGCCACCAAAGCCTTTGTATTATCCTTTACCTCTGCTGTCCGGGAAGAAGTCAAAGACAGCGGCGTAACATTGACTGCGCTCCTACCCGGTGTGACCGATACCGACTTTTTTAACAAAGCGGGCATGCAATCCAGCAAGGCCGTGCGGGATAAAGAAGCTATGGCCGATCCCGCTGATGTGGCCAAAGACGGTTATGAAGCGCTCATAGCCGGTGAAGACCGTGTGATCGCAGGATTTAAAAATAAAGTACAGGTAAATGCTGCCAATCTGATGCCGGACAGCACGGTAGCGCACCAGCTTTACGAACAGCAGAAACCAGTGGAAAACTCTTAAAACATAATCATGGCAAAAACACCCGCAAAACAAAACCGACAGCCCGGAATCGAAGCAAAAATGGACCCGGCGCCGGAATATATCAAAGACAGCTATCTCGGCGCTCAGAAGCTGAAGGATAAGGTGGCGCTGATCACCGGTGGTGATTCGGGTATCGGACGCGCGGTGGGCATTCATTTTGCGCGTGAAGGTGCGGACATCGCCATTGTTTACCTGAATGAGGACGTGGATGCCGAAGACACCAAAAAACACATCGAAGCCGAAGGCCGCAAATGCCTACTGATCAAAGGCGATGTCAAGAAAGCTGCCTTTTGCAAAAAGGCGGTAGCGAATACCGTGGCCAAACTGGGGAAATTGAATATTCTGGTGAATAATGCCGGTATGCAATTGCCGCAGAAAGATCCTAAAGCTATCAATGAAAAACAACTGGAAGATACTTTCCGCACCAATATCTTTGCCTATTTCCATTTTGCCAATGAAGCGCTGGAATACCTGAACGAAGGTGATTGCATCATCAATACCACTTCTGTCACGGCCTACCGTTCGTCGCCCAACCTCGTCGATTACTCCTCAACAAAAGGCGCGATCACCAGCTTTACCCGTTCGTTAGCTACCAACGTGGTTAAAAAAAAGATCCGGGTCAATGCAGTAGCACCCGGCCCGGTCTGGACACCATTGATCGTCGCCACATTCGATGAGGAAAAGATCAAATCTTTCGGCAGCGAAACTGCCATGAAACGGGCTGGGCAACCTTCAGAGCTTGCCCCTGCCTATGTATTCCTCGCCTCGGATGATGCATCTTTTATTACCGGGCAGGTGATTCATGTAAATGGCGGAGAGGTAGTTAATGGCTGATCAAACAAACTGGATCAACAAAAACCTATAAGATATTAAATAATTAACAATAAAATGAAAGAAGAACATAAAGTTTCCCGTCGGCAGGTTGTCGCCGGGCTTGGCGCAACTCTCGCCGCCGCGGCTGTATCACCCGCCTTTGCGGGTAACGGCTTGGGCCTTAAACCAGCCGACGGCCCCGTGAAGATCAGCGACCCGACAAAACTCCACCCGAAACCGCCTTTCAAAAGCCAGCCCCAGGCATGGCCCGGCCTGCAAAGCAAAATGGATCCCGTGCCCGATTGCGGCGAAACCACTTATAAAGGTTCCGGCCGTTTACAGGGCAGGAAGGCGCTCATCACCGGCGGCGATTCCGGCATGGGCCGGGCAGCAGCCATCGCTTATGCCCGCGAAGGCGCGGACGTCGCCATCAATTATTACCCGACCGAAGAACAGGATGCACAGGAAGTCATCGCCCTGATTAGAAAAGAAGGCCGTAAAGCCATCGCCATTCCCGGCGACCTGCGCAGCGAAGAATTCTGCAAGCAACTTGTACAAAAAGCCCTCAGCGGTTTAGGCGGGCTGGATATTATTGTCAACAATGCGGGCAGACAGCAATCTATCAACTCAATCACCGATGTGACTACCGAGGAATTTGATGCCACCATGAAAACTAACATCTATGCGCCGTTCTGGATCATTAAAGAAGCGCTGCCACATCTGCCAGCTGGCTCGGCGATCATCGGCACTACTTCAGAGCAGGCCTATGACCCTTCACCCGATTTGTACGCCTATGCGCAAACTAAAGCTGCGACTATGAACTATGTCAAATCACTCGCCAAGCAACTGGGGCCGAAAGGCATCCGGGTGAATGGGGTAGCGCCGGGACCGATCTGGACAGCTTTACAGATCAGCGGAGGTGCCCAGCCCGAAAAACAGCAAATGTTTGGTAGCTGGACAATGCTCGGCAGGCCCGGGCAACCCGCAGAATTAGCTTCTATTTATGTACAATTAGCCGCCGCCGATGCCAGTTTCGCAACAGGGCAGATCTATGGTTCATCGGGTGGTGTGGGTATGCCTTAATCCGAAACTATATGAAACGACTCATCATTATCGCACTCATCAGCCTGACGGCATTACTAGCTAATGCACAGATTCCGCAGCCTGACCCGGACACTACGGCTAAACATTTCCTGATAGTGGCCAGTATCAAAAATTTACAGGAGATCAGTGCCGGTGGCCTGGCCTTACAAAAAGCCCAGATACCCGATGTAAAATCGTTTGGCCAGATGATGGTCAAAGATCACGGGGAAGCCGAACAAAAACTTCTGCAACTTGCCAAAAGCAAAGGCATTGTGTTACCGCCTGCCGCAACCGGAGGCATACAGCCCGACCTGATGCTGAAAAACGCCGGGGCAAATTTTGATAAATTATATGTACATGCCATGGTCAGCGGACACCAAAACACCATCCAAACATTCCAGAATTATACCACGGCAGGTAAGGATCCGGATGTGAAAGCCTTCGCACAGCAAATGCTGCCAGCCTTAAAACATCACCTCGAGGAGATCAATGTAATTGACGAAAAATTAAATTAAAATAAAAAACAATCAGATCCGCCCGGCACCGTTGGTGACCGGGCCTTTAATTGATCAGCGCTTATTATAACAGATATAAGCCATGCCCCAATTCCCTGATATTATTGAATGCACAGCAACGTAAAATCTTATTGTCCAGCTGGTTGTAGTACATCTCATCGTAAATCCTGCCCAGGTTACACAACTATATAATCAACCACTCGCTTCGCGGTTGGCCAGGAATCACATGATCACATCCGGCTTTTCGGACTCACTTAGCGCATTTATATAATTTCGTGTTAGTTATAGTGCTAATTTAAGTATTAAATATCCGGTTCCTGATAGGTTTCAATAAATACCGCTAGGTAGGCTTGTTCTGCAACACTCAGTACCTGACCTTCAAAATGGTGAAGCCTGCCATCTTTGAATATGAATTTTCCCAGCTAATCCGGGTTTTGCCAATCCGGCAGTTCACCTGCCGGAGCATCGATTAGGGCAGGTTCGGTGAAAAGATGGGTTTCATCACCAAAGGCATCTTTGTAAATATGGGCATAGTCACGACTGTCCAGCATGTCCAGGTCCAATGACGAGGTTTGCATTGCAGAATACAATTTTATCAGGATGCTGACTAAGCCAAACCCGATTGAGCCTTTCCAGATGCTTCTCATTGCTTTAATTTTCTAATATTAATACCTTGCGGGTGGTGCTTCTCAATCTGGTTGGCCAGCAGGTGCAAGATTTCCTCGTTCACCTCTCCCGGATTTTGACAGATATGTAGGAAATCATGATCATCCGGGGGTAAAGCTGGCTACATACGCGCCGTTTTCGTATATCCTGTACTTGCATTTATCTTCTTCGTGGTGCACATATTCACCCACCTCAAAGTGATGCACCTTCTTATCTTTGCTGATCGTAATTGGATAATTTTCCATAAATTTATAATCATCAGGCACCAGTTTTGTGTTACTCCCTGGGGATATACGGAAACAATTCTCATTTTTAGATTATGACCTTGGTAGTGCCATATTTGATGGTAAGCACTTTATTAGCATTCTAAGGGTAAGGTTTTGTAACAAACAATTATACATTTCATTTGCTGTCCTTATACGAACCCAGGACGAGCAACCAGCCGACAGCAAAAGTTTCTTTCTTTTTTTGGATTCTTTCACCCCAAAAATGCCTATGGAAACGATCGTCATACAAGAAACAGATCCGGACGTTTTAGAAATATTATATGCTGCGCTGGAGATGGAGGGCTTCAGGGTTTACGCATTGCCGGAAGCAGACCCCGATTACCTGGACATCATCGAAAAGGCGCGGCCACATGTGGTTATTCTTGATTACCGCCTTAACGGTGAGGTATGCAAACAACTTTGCAGCCAGATCAAGGCGCGTTATCCATATTTGCCTGTTGTGGCCATGAGCTGCAACAGCAACATTCACGAGGTCTATGATCGGTACGGTTTTAACGATTACCTCTCTAAGCCCTTCGATCTGGAGCACCTGTACCGGGTATTACGCAAATACGTATCCGGAGAAAAGGCCATACTGTAAAGGCAACATGATGCGAACAATCCGCGGCCTTTCGACTTATTAAAGTATGGGAATTTTCCAATATCTCAAACCTTACCGGGCACTGATCGCCGTGGCACTTTTACTCGCGGCCGCGGCACAGCTACTGGCACTGATTGCCCCGGTTATCTTCGGGCATATCATCGACCGATACGCTACCAATAAAAATCATTTATCTGAGCGCGGTTTGATCCACGGTATTTTATACTGGCTGGCCATCGCCCTGGGATTGGCGGTGCTTTCCAAGCTTTTTAAGTCTATGCAGGACTTTGTAACCAGGAAAACCGTCGCCCGCTTCGGCATGCAGGTTTTTAACGACGGATTAAAGCAAACGTTACGTCTTTCCTTTCAGAAGTATGAGGAAAGCCGTAGCGGAACTACGCTGTCGGTATTGCAAAAGGTCAAAACCGATGCCGAGCGTTTTATCAACGCTTTCGTTACGGTGCTTTTTTTCTTCGCTGGTCGGGGTGGCTTTCCTTTTGTATTATAGCCTGAGCAAGAACTGGCTGCTGGTGCCGGTATTCTTTGTGGGGATCATCGTGCTGGGGTCGCTGACCGGTCTTTTATACAAGCGCATCAAGACTGTACAACGCTCCATCAAACCGGCAGACCGACGCGCAGGCGGGCATCATCACGGAGAGCCTACGCAATATCGAACTGGTCAAGAGTCTCGGCCTGACCTTTTCCGAGATCAGGCGCCTGAACGCCCAGACCAAAACCATCTTTGATCTGGAAATGTACAAGGCCCGAAAAGTGGCTTTTCTGTCTTTTCTCCAGGGAAACATGCTCAACCTGCTCAAACAATCCATCCTGTTTATTCTGCTGCCAGTTAGTTATAGTTGCGAAACCTTCTATTTCCGCGGCCAATGCAAAATCCTTCGAATCAATCTGGTCAAGCAACCAAAAGGTTTTTTCAAATGCACCTAAAGTGCGGCTTTGATAATTCTTCATTAGTTTATTATTTAAATGTTTTTATCGATAAATATTCATGCGTTTTGTTCTATTCTTATAATCGTACTGAACGCTTATTTTCTTTTATAAGAAAGCTGGATTACGCTTTTATTTTGATGGGCAAAATTATCAGTGAGCCAAGCGGAAAGAAATACCATGATTTGGGTTTGCAATCCCCTTTTATGGGGATACTGACACTCAATTGAGTATTCATTACACTCATATATAGTTAACCGCCTGTCTCTAATCAAAAGAATAAAGTTTATTTTTATTGAGACCAAAAGTTAGATTTTCTCAGATTGCTTGACGCAAATAGATTAACAAATATGGAGTGATGTCATGTAGATACTGTTGCGTATTACTGCGGTTAATAAACAGGGTTACGGTACGGTATTTCGTCTTTTTAATAAATACAAGACTGTGTACCGTCCCTAAATCGGCAATAACAAACGTAAAATATTGGCATACAAACAATTGCAAAACCGGCATAAAATTAGACGACTTTATTTTACGAAAGTGGCTGATGCTCGGCCTCATTCAAAATATATGAAGATATTAGTTTAGTCCTTTTACTTAATTAAAACCTTAAACGAACACATTATGTTTGAAACTGTAGAATTAATTCCAGGAAACACGCTCATTACGGCAACGCCGCAGGAAGGCCGCGAACTTGCGATAAAAATGGCACGCCTCATTATTAAAGTCACCCAGCCTGATGCTGAAATACGCGGACGACGAGAAGTGTTTACGCCGAAGACGCCACAATGCTAATAGCGATCGGGCAAACAGTAGCCACGGAATTTACTGTTATAGCAGCCGCTAATAATTATTGGAGATAAAGATAGTGCATGAGAATGGATTTCCGAGAAATTGGATTTTTTAACTCGCGAAACCGGAATTAAGTGGAAAATACGAATCAATCCTCCCCCACGCTGGATCTAATATTTTAAAATACATTTAAATGTTGTAATTGAAAGGCAAATTCCATTAGTCATTTGCTATCCCCTAACCGGGCTTGAGCTAAAAGTAAAATGACGATTAATAAAATCTCAAGAATCTAATTTTTGTTATATTTGTATATCGGTTTGGAGAGACCGTGCTTTGTTTTACAAATGTTTTACAGTAAGAAAGAGCAAACTTCTAAATAATTGAAATACAGCAATATATAAAGACCGTCGAAAGGACTGAAAATCCTTGTGTCACTGGTTCGATCCCAGTTGGTACCACACTTAAAAGCTTCTTAGAAATCTCTAAGGAGCTTTTTTTATGCCTGAAAAGTGCTATTAGAAGCAAAAAATGCAGGTTTTACATAATTAACTGTTAATTTCTCGTTTAATCGATTGGTTGATACTTTTCTTTCTGTTTCGTAAATCAGGGCTGTTTTAATGGTGTTTTGGCGCACTTTTGGCGCATATTGTTAATTGAGATTATGAATTATGACGCCCATGCACGCTTATAGCAATCAAGTGCAAGGAGGAACGGAATAAATGATAGCCTGTGTGTTGGATTGTGTTTATGCCGTAGTTCCTTGCCACGCTTCAACAGCTATAAGCGTAACTTTGCTTAAAAATTCATTCTATACTCCTCGTCCATAACACCGCACATTTTCTTTCAACTTCCTTATGTACTATACCCTTGTCATCTAAAATGTGCGTAATGATAGCACGGGTTAAACTAATGAGTTTATAGTAAAGTTAAGGCCATTTATCGCATTTTTCTTTTTTTTCCTTAAATCTTGTAACGACCCCTATAAGAGTAACATTACTATAAAAATAGGAAAAACTACTGGCTGCCATTTCAAAGCGATAAAGGTAATTCAACCAACATGAGTCGAGAGCTGCGCCCTACACTTGCACTTCTAATTTTTCTTGTGATCTTGTAATGTCCTTATAAAGGTGAAAGTTTAAGAAAAGTTAGAATTTGACAATGAAGATCTACTGTCAATTGATTGGCTGTTTAAGGATTGGGGAATAGCTCTTCCAACCACTCGCTCTAAAAGGTTACTGAATCCGATACATTGCAACATCTATCAAGAGATTTTAAAGGGAATAATCATCAGTTACCTTTTAATAAAAGCAGCAGACGATAATAGTTAATGGCTTACACCATTTGATCGTTATATGTAAACGTAAATTTTCCTTTTAATCTTAATGGGGTTCCATCAACTCTGAAGATCATTTTGCCGAACGAACTCACCCATCTTTCACGAGTTCCATTTATCGGCGTAATCTTATAGACCATTGAGAAATCGGCTCCTGTATTTAACGAAATGGTTAAAGCTGTTTCGACTTGCTTCCTATAATCATCACTGATTATATCAAGGGCATCTATCCAAGTTAGCTTCGTTCCCGGAGGGTATCCGCGAACCCTCAAACCATATTCAGATAAGGTAAGCTGGTTGTTAGCAACATCAATCGACCAGTCCCATAAGTGTTCATCATACGATATGGTTAAGTCTAAACACGCTAATATGTCCACTAACTGTTCGTTAAGCTTATCAGATTTATTGTAGGATAATTCTAATTCCTCACCTAAAGCTAATAGTTCAGCTTTTAAAGAAGCATTTTCCGCTTCCAAATCTTTACTTTGTTGATATAGCCGTTCATAGTCGGGGTGTTTCTTTTCAGCGGTATTTCGGTCTATTTTAATCTGATCAGCATCTGCAAGTTTATTCGTTGATACATCACGCTTTCGCCTTATTAAAAAGATATTTATTGATAGAAGCAATAAAATAAAAGTGTAAAACAAAATGTTTTGTAGTGGTGACCCTACGCTAAGGGACTTGATAAGGAGTTCGAAGGTATGGAAGATGTTGTCATTCATGATAGGTGTCGGCAAATAATAATGCAAGGTAATTATTCCTATTAGCTATAACAACCCGTTTAAACACCCATTAATAGTTAAATTACAATTCCCTGATTAACTTTTAATCATTATGGACTGCGGGTGCGAAAGCTAAGGTTTGTAATACAACATTAAAACGTTTTCTTGTGTCAAGTGTAGTTATCATAATAAGCTTATGGCGACGGAACATACTACATTGATTGTTAGCGCATTCTCTGGTCTTGCAGGCGCTCTAATTACTCAGGCCTTGACTGGCTTATTCGCATACTTAGGTGATAAGCGTAAATCCAACATTGAACTCAGTAAGGAGTATCGGAACAAAAAAGTCGAGATTGCAGAGAACTATTACTATGTGACTGGCGAAACAATGTCTATCCTGAAGAAAAGTGTGCAGCTATGGAAAGGTAGAAACATACCACGCAGTGAGAAAAGTTATCGGTCAATGTCTGATAGTTTAAAGGAAGCTGATGCTCGCTTAAAGCAAATGAATATCGACAACTGGAAACACAGCCTCATCGGGCTTTACTTCAACGTTACCTTGTCCTATGATGAACTAATTGCTGCTAACAATAAATCGCATGAGTTGTATTTAAAAGTACTTGATATCGAGAGTAAAATACGAGAGGCGAGTGATGATGAAGAAGATAGAGAGCGCTTAATTGGTCAATATAGCTTAGCCATATTCGATTTATGCAGCCAGTATGATACTGTTTACGCTATTCTTGCTAACGACATGGATAAAGTTAAAACGAATCTGTTAGCTACCTTTAAAGATAATTGAATTTCAACCACTCGACTTAAAAGGTCACTGAATCCGATATATTGAAAAAGTCTCTCAACACTCGCTGTCAAGAGACTTTAAACCTTATCACAATTGAATAAGCTATCCGCTTATTCGAAGTGCCACGAAATTAAATATTTTGACTGATACTGCAGCAATGAAGAAAAAAAGTTCTCCTTACTTTGAGATTACAGATGCTTATGACATCGTGCGTGTAACTGTGAAAGGCCTTACGAAAAAGTCTACTAAAGTCGTTACCAATAAAGGGTGGTTAGATATAGACATAACAGTTAAGGGATGTACATTAGGGGGCAGCTATCATGCTGAATTTTTACCAATAAGCTTCATAGCTTTAGGCAGCAACTTATTTCATTAATGTACGGCCTGGACAAGACAGCGGTCTTTGATGGCGTAATGGGGTACCTAGAGTTAGAATTTGAAGTTAAATATGAAGGCTTCGCTGAAATAAAAGTTAAGGCTTGCGATGTTCCTGGTATTGGCTCGGAACTCACATTTAAGATGAACATTCATTTAAGTGATATCAATGAACTCGTTTTACAGCTTGATTCAATATTGAATCGGTACCCATTACTCAATTAATGGGCGTCGAAGATAAGTAGTCATTATTATTAACAAGCACCTGAATTCAGTAACCTTTTAATAACAGTGCTTATCCTAATCTTCTCCTTCAGCTTGTATGATCTTGGTGTATTCGCTCCAAGCATTGTCATTTACCCCACTATCTAATTCTGCCAACAGCCTTTGTACGTGATTAAGATCTGAAGTGAAGCTATCCACTTCTGCCTGGTATTCTTCTATCACTTCCAAAAGCTTTCCTTCTTCTCTTAGCAATCTATCGCGTTGTGTTTGTTTGTTCATAAGGCTAATTTAATCTATAACTAAGATGTTCTTTCGTTTAAGCTTGATAGCAAACTCATCAATTGAGAGATTGGTTGTAGCTAACTATATCGCAATCTATCGCTAGTGCCAATTGCTTTTCAACCTTATTGATTTAAAAGGTGAATGAATCAAATGCCTTGCAAAGAGTTTGTCAAGCTAACTGCAAATAATTTTCATCAGCACCTTGTAATAACATAATCAGTCCTGTCCCTCCGCCATCAACATAACATATTTTTGCCAGGCGTTATCTTTGGTACCTTGCTTACAGTCCATCATAAGCCTGTATAGAGGCGCTCTGTATTCACTTGATTTTGATGTTCTTCGTTTATGCAAGTGTTCATTCATTAATTGCTCCTCTCTTTGAAACATTTCAAGCTGCGACAGTCTATCAATGCCTTAAGCTTTTTCGCTAATGTTTTTTCTCAAACCAAACAAACCCAGTAAGCCAAATAATCCGAGAAGTCCCCAGTTACCTGCTGATTTTGTTGGTTGATTTGATGTTGAATCCAATTGCGTTGGTACAGATTTAATTCCTGATTCCCCGGCGCTGCTACTGTCACTATTGGCAAGTGTGCCGGATCCGGTACCTGATACTGTCGCGGCATCAGGTGAGCCCTGACTCGAACCATTTCCCGCACCAGATCCATTAGCTTTAGTAGTCGATGCTGAATCTTTTAGTGTTTGTGCAAAGACAGGAGCAGTTGTAGATAAGATTGTACTGTAGACAATGGCTGTTGCAACCCATTTTAACTTTTTCATAATACAGATATTGATGTATCCGTAAAAGATCAATAGTTGTGCCAGTTCGATAGCACGTTGTCTTCATGCTGACAAGACCAAGAGACGGATTGTGCACCAATAGAAAGATTTAGTATATCCTAAACTATTTCTTACAAACCCCACAGGTTAAGCCTTGCTTAGCACATCGTTTACAATACTTACAGTTCTTGCAAGCACGGCAAGGGGTTTCACCTTTACAAGTTGCGAAATTAGTCTTGGAGGTTGTATAAGTTGGATTGAAGCTGGTAGTGCACATAAGAGTTAGTGCAGCCAGGCTATGGACGATAAGGTGTCGCTTCATGATCGTGTTAGGTTAATGGTAGTAAATATAAGTAGTATATCTCTGTAATACTATTAAATAATTATCTTTAGAAACTAAATCGAGTCATAATGAAAAAGCTTTTAACCCTCTTACTGATCATTTGCGCTTTTAAGTCCCAAGCACAATACAATGCCACAAACTTTCCAAACAATATCGATAAGTTATTTGCTCAAGAATATAGCAAAGACGCCAGTGAATTTCTTACCAAGGTTTACATATCGAGGAATATATTAAAGCTTAATGAGAACGAGTTAACAGGGTTTCAAATAGATGCTATTACAGCAGCAAAAAGTGGTGAGCTTACAACCGTCCTATACAATTGCCCCAAGTTGAACCAGAAAGGACTTGTATTTGTCTTCTACAACTACAAGCATTTCAGCTTTTACCACTTCGAATTCAATGAAGCTAAAGTGCTACTTGATAAGATATCCGCAGCGGTCGAGGACAATAAACAAGTTTTGGATGAGGTTAATACAAGCGTTTTGAAAGCAAATGATATACATCTCATATTTGCAGAAAGCTCGATAAGGGTTGTTTGGGATGAGTACGACTCCAATTGGGACAAATCAAATTTCAAAACCACGTACAGGAGATTTGACAAGTTTTTTAAGAAGCAGTTCAAAGGATAAACCGATCTTGGTGCTGCCTAGTCGAAGCAATGCTGACTGTTTTATTAAAAGGCGACGCTAAACAATTAGTTGGTCAAATAACTGATAAAACCATTACTGTAAAAGGATCAGTAATCGACTTTAAAGGCAAGCCGGAGATTATTGTTACAGATCACAAATTGATTGTTATCCAAAGGTAATTCCTCGATATCAGCCAGTTAAACCATCTATTGATAATACAGATTAAACGCCATAACTTTAACTGACAATATAAACCCATAACTTATTACAGTTCATTATGAAACAGAAATTATTCCTATTGCTAACGGTAACAATGTTACTGGCAACACAGTCTTTCGCTCAACGCGTTCACTATCCAGGCAGAACTCATACCTATAGCCATGGTGGACATTATTCTGGAGGTCACGGCAGTTCGCATAGAGGCGGGCATTATCGCAATGCGCGAACCGGTAATCATTACGGTAGACATAGAAGATAAGCGAAATACTAATAACACACCATCTAACAACAAACGCCAAGCTGTTAAGCCTGGCGTTTGATTTGCTAACCATTTCCTGTATGCCCTCCGTCTAACAGTGTATTTGAGTGCGTAATCATTTCATAGGTTGAGTTACGAACATGCGCTTGATAGTTTGAATACTGTTCATAGAAGTGCTTAGCTTTCTTATGGTCACTGATGTAATAAAGTTCATTGATCCCAGAAGGGCTTTTAAGGTGGATCGATCCGTATAATGCTATTGGGATTTTATAGTTACCTACAAATCGCCTATCGGGAGAGCCATCTTTATTCACTCTATACCAGGTTTCGCCAATTGTTGTTACGTCACTCACTATATCTTCTTTCCTTTCTAAGAACTGCTGCTCCTTATATTCGATATATAGGTCTGTATAATCTATAATCGCGATTTCCTCGCGTCCTTTGAAATAAATAATGAACATCGGGTAGAAATAAAAGTCACCACCATTGAAGTTCTCGACATGCAAAACCTTTTCATTGGTAGACAGTATATCCAAGCCTTTAAAATCGAATTTAACCTCATGCCGGTCAATAGATGTACCCGCTGCTGCTTTAGTGTCTAAATTCATTTGCGCGGTGGTGACATCCCAAATCTTGTTAGCTGATTTCATTGTGGTGAAAGAGCTTGTTAGGTCTGAATAAGCATCTGTTAGCAGAGAGTTTTCATACTGATATTTAAGGTCAACACTTGATCCCAATTGCGATTCTTTAAGAGAATTAACTTGATTTGAAAGCTGTTCAACTAACTCAGTTTCCTTAGCTATCTTTTTCTTATACAGAAACTTAAATAACGATGACTTGCGATTATCAAGGTTTTGAGATTTTGCACGTAATTCATTAGAGAAATGATGCAATTCTGATGTTAACTTTTTTCTTATATAATGAGTACCAATTACCAGCTCCTTAAAGCCAGTGAAGTTGAAAGAGTTAAGTCGTTCGGTATTGAAATGGCTTTGAATATCTCCGTATTCAACTGACTTGGGGAATAGTTTATTTACAACGCCTTTAGCAAATTGTTTTGATGCAGAGTGTAAAGATTGTCCGTAAGCAAAGCGTTCAAATGCAGTTAATAGCTGTTTAAAGTCTGTCATAGCAGTAAGTTTTATGTCGAGTGAATTCTCGAACGACTCACTGCTGATCAGCAGCACTAAGACAAGGTGGAGGTAGAGTAATTGTGGAGGGTCACGAGGAAGGAGGGAAACCCAATTACGAGATACTACCTTGAAACGAAGTTGAACTATGTGCTGACGTATCAGCTAACTTTGTGATGGGAATCTACAACATTCATCGTTAAACCACTATTAAAGTGATGGGAAAAGTGCTTAACTTTACGTAAAAGAACCTAAACATGAAGCAACTCTTAATATATATTCTCATAATCGCTTGCTTTTCCTCGCAATGGGCATTGGCCGCTAAGCGCTGTAATAGTAATATCACCTTCCGACCGGTGATGCTAATGTTAGATACACCACTATTTAATCCTGATATCGATATGTATGGTGCATTTACACCAATGATTCTACCGCAGCAACTACAGTATCACGTTAATGAAAAGGTTTTTACTCAAGGTAAGGTTTACGATGCTCACGTTGATTTAAAGAGCAACGCGGTACTTTTAAGTCTTGGGAACGAGCGTGCAGTCGAAAGAGTCACTATCATTATTAAAAACAAGTATAGAGTTAAGTTCGACCACCCTGAAATATCGCTATTGGGCAAGACAATAACTGTATTGGGTTGGGTAATCCACTACAAAGGAGATTCCGCTATGAAACTAAATGATCCAAAGAATTTACAGATATCTCATAGCGAAGATTAACTAACATTTTATGTGTGCCATCTTGAAGTGAAACGGCTATTAGCTGATGCATCAGCTAACTTTGTGGAAAGAATTAAGAGGTAAATCTTTTGCCTCTTTCCTATCTTAATATCTTACTTAAACCAACAATTAAATGGGTGGGCCAGGCAGTGGACGTGTAAAAGACTGGTTTGAAAAGAATCCGTCTAAAACACAGTTCTATCTTACCATTGTTGTATTATTTACAACAATAATCTTTTCATATTTAGGGCTAGTAGATAATTCAACATGTTAGTTAAAACCAATTGTCTTAGTGATAAACTTTAAATGATTCTTCATCTTTGGTATTGGGTTGTTGAAACTTAATAATTCAAAAATCTAAAAAATCGAGGTAGTTTAATCGTCCTCAATCAAGGTTGAGGAAAAAATTTTCCCGACATGTTTTTTCTTTTTTGAGATTCCCCGTCATACTTGAAGAATAATTTTAACTTTGCGCAAATTGTTCCCGTAGTTCAATGGATAGAATTGCTGATTCCGGTTCAGCTGATATGAGTTCGAATCTCGTCGGGAACACCAAGCCTTTAGTTAACCTCTAAAGGTTTTTCTTTTTTAGGGGTTTTAGATTGATCCCTGCCAAAAGTGTTCTCACAGGCGAAGCATTTTTTTTCAACTCATCCTTCTTAATATATCGAATTATCAGACAAACAGCTTCTTGTACCTCATCAACAATTTTCCAATCTTTAGTAATGTAAATATCTGTCGTTTTTCTATTCTCGTCGATATGATTTAAAGCCATAGCAACGTCGTCTTTGCTTATTCTGCATTTGTTTCTTGCCCAAGTGGCAAAAACGCTTCTAGCCCAATAATAGGTTACCTCCGGTAAATTTGAATCCGCAATAATTTTTCTCATACCATTACTTAAGGCAGTCGATAATCCGGTTCGCGTAGTAAATCTCAATTGCAATTTGCCTAGGTATTTATCCAATAAAGATTTAGCCTCATCAACTATTTTGATACTGATAAAAGCTTTATCCAACCTTTTACCTTTGGTTTTTGATCTGTTGTAATCTAGTCTACCTCGATTTATATTCGAGCGATCCATATTATAAAAATCAACGGAATTTGTTCCGCACATATAGAACGATAGCATAAACAGATCCCTCGCCAATTCATTTTGAGATCCTGGCTTACAATCAATATCCCTAATTGCTAGTATCTGCTCGATTTCAAGATATTTCTTCGGTGTTTCTGGTCGTTTTATAATCTTAAACTTTTTAAAGGGATAATGGGGGATTCTAATGATTCCGAGATCTTCATCATTAAAATGATCCTTGGCAACATTGAATAAACTACGGAGATCCCGCAGGTGGTTATGAAGTCCGCTATCTGATAATCCGGGGCTAATTATCGTGAATTTTTTCTGGCCCCTGCTTTGTCTTTCGAGCTTTCTCTCTGTTCTTAAATATCGTTCGTAAGAACGAAGCATATTTGCTGTAATTTCAGAGATATAAATCACTTCCCTACCAAAATAATCGACAAGACTATTGGTAACAGCACGAAAATTGGAAGTACCATTGTTTTTGTTTTCAGATAATTGTAATATGTGCGCTCTGGCAAATTCTATAAAATCAATTTCCTTTTTGTTCGACTGGAGATAATCAACAATTTGATCGCAAGTCATTAGATTGATTTTTTGATCAAGTTCGCCAATACCCTTCCTGTAATCATTTAGCGTTTTATCAACTTGTAATAGAATGATGTTATCCTTTATCTCCAACTTCTTGTTAAGTTGTTTTTCTGCTACAAAATGATTGGTCTCAATATATCGCGAAACTCTGTTATGCGAGACTCTGATTTTAACATTATAGGTACCATCTGATTTCCTGTTATGTTTTAATACAAGTGCTCTAATCGTTGCCATCAATTCCTATTTAGTAAAACATTTGTAAAACATTTTCGTGAAATTGAACAAATTTATCTGCTTAACTTAACAAAAACCACTACTTTAATTAGTCTAAAATACGCTTTTAAAGCATAAAAAGGCACTTTTTTATAAAAAAATGAAATAATTAAATTTTATAAAAATCCTATTATGTATGGTTTCCGGTACCATCGATATGAGTTCGAATCTCGTCGGGAGCACAAGGGTTTGGCACACAGTGTAAAAACCGAACCGGCGGAGAAATATATTTCTCCGCCGGTTTTTTATTTTAATGGTTCAATCAAATCCCTTGAATTTACTAACCGGTTCTTGATTAATCCTGCACTGCTCCAATAGTAGCCGGTACATAAGCTATTCAAAGTTGCCGGGAGATTCTTTTAGTTAAGCACACAATATTTACAACCAAAAAATTTACACAGCGCAGCGGGCTTTAACAAATTGATAACATTAGATAAACTGTGAATGCACATCAGGTGACCAACTTTGTCGCCGAATTGCTTCCCCACAGTTCACATGCAATGTCCAGTCACGGAAAATCCGGTTTAGCGTTAAAAGCACATTGGGATACTTTCATTTTGGAAGGAGGACAAGATGTTTTTTACACGCTTTATTCGCATTATCATGATTATCTGATCTATCTCGGCAACTTCAAAGGGGCTACGATTGACCGGTCGAAAGATTGCATCAACGACCTTTTCTTGTATGTGTTTGAGAACCGTGCACGGTTGCAACACATCCGTAACCATCATAACTACCTGGTAACATCCTTTTTGCGTAACCTTTTCCGCAAGTCGCATTTTGGTGCAGAAGAAAGCCTGGAATTGCAGGACCTGCCAGAAATGCCGGCCTACCCTTCTGCAGAGGCTGAATATATTCAGCGGACAAGCCGGGAACAGGCAACACAGGTTTTGGGCGATTATATTGGCCAGTTATCTGACAGCCAAACAAAAATTGTATATCAAAAATTCTATCTCGGCCTCACTTACGAAGAAATAGCGCTGGTGAATGAAATTTCAATAAAAACCGCTTATAATACCATATTTAACGCGGTAGAGAAGCTCAGGAAGCTGATTGGCCAGGAATATGTGAGTGTACTTACTGCGGCAATTTCCCTTTTCAGTCTTCTTTTTTTAATTTTTTTAAAAAAAGCATAGGTAAAATCTAAGGCTTCCTGCTCTATTGTCCAAAGCTTACCGCAAATGTTGGACAAAGATCTTGCACATTTACTCCACAAGGAGAGTTTCCTGAATTATTGTTTCGGGCGAAACGATGATGATGTCAGATATTGGAACAAATGGCTGGCAGATCATCCCGAAGATGAGATGCGGATAGAAGAACTCAGGAGAACTGTTATTTTGCTGGGTAATGAATCACATAAGCATCTGCGCGACAAACATTTTGAAGAGCTTCAGCAAAAAATAACTAAAACAAGTATAATTCCTTTGTTAACAAGGAAGAAGATATCAATATGGAAACCGGCAATGGCAGCCGCATCTGTAATTATTGTGGTATCTGCTGTTGCAGTACTCTTTCGCCCGGGTTCAAAACCTGCAAAAAGCAATACCATCGCAAAAAAAAATGATATTAAGCCGGGCAGCAACAAGGCCGTTCTTACACTGGCTAATGGTCAAAAGATCACTTTAACAGACTCTGTCAACGGCCAAATCGCGGTACAAGCCAACGTTAAGATCGCAAAAACAGCAAAAGGTCAGATCGTTTACGAATTACCGAAGGAAGTAACGGATAATGATCTTGCGCCAGAATACAATACGATTGAAGCCCCAACCGGCGGGCAGTGGGAAGTTATCCTGCCCGACCAGTCAAAAGTTTGGTTAAATGCTAAATCAAGCCTCACCTATCCAACTTATTTTACCGGGAACGAACGGAAAGTTCAGCTTAAGGGAGAGGCTTATTTTGAGATCACCCATAATGCAAAAATGCCTTTTAAAGTAAACAGCAGAGAACAGACTGTTGAGGTGCTTGGAACACATTTCGATATTATGGCCTATGACGATGACGATATCATCAAAACTACGCTGCTGGAAGGCTCGGTAAAGATCTCCAATAACGGTCATTCGCGCATACTGGTTCCGGGCGAACAGGCGCAGGTAAGTAATGCAGGTACAAAAGTAACTAATGATATTGACCTGGAAGATGTGATGGCCTGGAAAAACGGCTATTTCAAATTTAATGACAGCCTGGAAAATGTGATGCGGAAGATCTCCAGGTGGTATAATATAGAAATCAAGTATGCAAACAATGTGGATCCGTCTTTACGCTTCGGCGGGAAGATCTCCCGATACAAGAACCTGTCTTCGGCCTTGAAGATCATGGAATTAACCGGAAATATTCACTTTAAAATAGAAGGAAGGAGGGTGACCGTTATGCGATAAACCTAATCAGCAAACGGTAGCTCAAAAAAAAGCCAGGGGTGCTTGGAACCACCGCTGGCCTATGTTTGGGGCTTACCATTCCGCTCTAAACGGAAAAATAGTACATAAACAAGACTTCTTGAATAAACCCTAATAACAAATGTATAAAACTTTTTTACAAGTCACACGCGGTATTTCTTACCATGTCTTAAAAAAATGCCTGTTAATTATGAAACTCAGTATCATCATACTAACAATGGCCATCTTTCAGGTAAGCGCCAGTACCTATGCACAAAAGATCACGCTTAACAGAAGTAAAGCGTCTATGGTACAAGTGTTTGATGACATTCGTAATCAAACGGGCTACGATTTTTTTTATAACCTGAAACTAATTAAAAGCGCCAAACCGGTTACTGTTAATTTAAAGAACGCCGAACTGGAAGATGTACTTGCAGAGATCTTTAGCGGTCAACCCTTAACGTATACCATTACTAAGGAAGACAAAGCTATCGTGGTTAAAGAACGGAAATCACCAATTCCGCCACGTAAGATCAACGGCAAAGTAACCGATGAAAAGGGGAACCCGCTGGTTGGGGTTATTGTAAAGGGCAAGTCATTCAATGCGGCATCATCAACCGATAAAGATGGAAACTTTGCAATCACCGTGCCCGATGAAAATGCAGTGCTGGTATTCACGTACATGGGATATAAAACTATCGAGATCCCTGCCGATCGCGGTACGCTTACTGTAACTATGCAGGAAGATGTTTCGGCGCTTAACGAGGTGGTGGTGGTAGGTTACGGTACGCAGAAACGTACCGACCTTACCGGCGCACTGAGCTCCGTATCTAACGATAAGCTGGTGGCCACACACTTCAACAACGCCGTGCAGGCACTGGCCGGTCAGCTACCGGGTGTAGACATCGTAACAAATAGTACTAAGCCTGGTGGCGGCTTCGATATCTCTATCCGCGGACAAAACACCATTAAATCGGGTACTGACTTAAGTGCCATCAATCCTCCCCTTTATGTATTGGATGGTATCTATGTCAATTCAATCAACGACATTGCGCCCACAGATATTGAGCGCATCGACGTATTGAAGGATGCTTCTTCAACGGCCATTTATGGTTCGCGCGGTGCAAACGGTGTAATCATCGTTACTACCAAAAAGGGAAAGCAAGGCAGAAATACTGTAGAATATATAGGCTCTGAGTCGATAAGCAATGCGATGAACCTGCCCCATTTCACCAACGCCGACGAGTGGGTACAATATCGTATTGACCGTAGCAAAGGACAAAACTATACCAACCCCGACTATCAACCCGACCTGCAGCAGTTGCTGGGCCAGGCGGCATACAATAACTACCAGGCAGGCAAATCTATTAGCTGGCCTGATCAGATCTTGAAAACGGCCTACTCGCAATCGCATGCATTGAGCGTGAATGGCAGTGCAGAAAAGCTTACTTACAGCCTGGGCGCTGCAATCAATTCTGAAAACGGCGAAATTAGTGGCGACGGCTATACCCGATACAACCTGAATGCATCGCTCAATAAGCAGATTAATAAAACATTTAAAATTGGGACAACCATCTATACTGCTTACGAAATCACTAAACAAGCCAGCCCCGAAACCTTCCGGACCATCTATCGCCTTAATCCGCTGTCTGATAAGTATAATGCCGATGGGTCTTTAAAGTTCTATCCAGACGGAATAACAACTATCACCAACCCTTTTATAGAGGAGAAGAACAGGCATACGCAAACCAACAATACGCATACTTTTGGAAACGTATTCCTTGAGGCGAAACCGCTGAGCTGGTTGAAGTTTACCACCACTTTTGCTCCCGATATCACGCATACCGAATATGGATCATACATCGGGTCGATGACAAAAACAGGCGCAGGAGCGCTGGCCAATAGCAGTGCCCAATACCAGGCAGGACGCACGGTAAAATATACATGGGACAACTTGTTACAAGCCGATAAAACCTGGGGCGATCATACCGTAAATTTCCTTTTGGGTTCGTCCTATTATAAATCATCCATCATGAATTCGGCCGAGGCGGCAAGAGCATTCCCTACCGATGCTTATGATTGGTATAACCTTGGAGCCGGAACAATGTCTTCCATGTCTACCGGTTATATACAAGAACAGCTGGATTCGTATTTTGGACGCGTTAACTACGACTATAAGGGACGCTACCTCTTAACCGCCACAGGGCGTACAGACGGTAGCTCAAAACTTGCGGAAGGGCATAAATGGGCATTCTTCCCTTCAGCAGCCGCTGCATGGAGAATCTCTGAAGAGGAGTTTTTGAAAGACAAAACCCCGCTTTCTAATTTAAAACTACGCTTCAGCTATGGTGTATCGGGCAACAATGGCGTGTCGCCTTATAGCAGTTATCCAACAGTAGCCAATGCCAGGTACCTTTTTGGCTCCTCAAACGTGGTGAACACATCGTCTATAACGCGCTTTGCAAATAAAAACCTCACCTGGGAGCGAACTAACGAGTTTAACCTGGGTTTAGACTTTGAACTCTTCAAAGGAAGGATCGGCGGAACGATAGACGTATACAACCGCCGTACCAACGGTATTATTATGAACAGGGTGATGTCTGTACTTAATGGGTTTACCAGCCTTACAGATAATGTGGGCTCGGTTAACAACAAGGGTATTGAAATTGGCCTAAACACGGTCAACATTAAAACCGATAACTTTTCATGGAATACATCGCTCAACTTTGCGTCCAATAGCAACAAAATCGTAAGCCTTTCTGATGGTTCTACCCGCGATGAGGCCAACGGTTGGTTTGTGGGGCAACCTGTAGGTGTTGTATGGACCTATGACCAGGTTGGTTATTGGGGTGAAAACGAGGCTGCAGAAGCAAAAAAATACGGACTGGCACCAGGTAGTATCAAAGTGCGTGATATTGATAACAGCGGCACCATAAACAATGCCGACAAGGTATTTAAAGGATCGCTTTTCCCTAAATGGACAGGAGGTATCACCAATACTTTTACTTATAAAAATATTGACTTAGCATTTACGGTGACCACCCGTCAGGGGCAATATTCATATTCGCAGTTCCATGGATCGTACTCGTTGGAGGACAACGAGAATTTCAATGTACTGAAGCTCAACTACTGGACCCCGCAAAACACCAGTGGTACCTGGGTGCGCCCCGGCGTGCCGTCGGGCCCGATGGAGGTGTTATATTATCAGAAGACTTCGTACGTAAGGGTAGGTTACATCAATGCCGGCTACAACCTGCCTAAGAGCCTGACAGGCAAATTAGGGCTTAGCAAGTTGCGGGTATTCGCTTCGTGCCAAAACCCTTTCATCTTTACCAAATATGTAGGCTGGGACCCTGAAAATGCAGGCAAGGACACGCAAACCTATGGATATACGATGACACGTAAGTTTATGTTCGGACTCAATTTGGCGTTCTAATTCATTAAGGATCAAGCGTATTTTATTATTAATTATGAAAAAAGCAATCAATTATATCGTAGTCATTTCGTTGTTGGCCTTAGCCCAGTCATGTAAACTGGATGAGGTTAACCCCTCGTCGGTGACGAGTGACAAGTATTTCGTTACTCAAAGCTCGTATGAGGAGCTGGTGAACGAAACATACAGATACCTGCGCCCATTGTTGCAGAATACTAACCATATGTGGTACGGTACAGATATGTATGATCGTACAGGGGTGGTAGATGACACTCAATTGCCCATTAATGATTACACCACATTTACGGGCGACGAAAGCCTGGGCTGGTGGACCGACAACTACAACCTGATTAGCAAGGCTAATACAGCCCTAACGCGCGGAGCTGCTATAAAAGATAATATAGACCCGAAAGTATACGCCACCCGCACCGGCGAACTGCTGGCCCTGCGCGCTTATGCCTATTTTAACCTGGTGGAGACTTTTGGAGGCGTGCCGCTGATTACCAGCGAGGTTACCCAGGCTACCTACAATTTCACCCGCTCTTCTGAAGAAGAGGTGTATAAACAAATTGTGGCCGACCTTAATCAAGCCATCGCCCAGTTACCGGGCGATCCAAGCGACTATGGACGTGTAGCCCAGGCCATGGCCCAGCACCTGCTTGGCAAGGTGTTGCTTACACGCAGCTACAAATCGTATGCGCAAACAACCGACCTTGCAAATGCCGTTAACAATCTGCAAGGCGCAATGAACAAATCAACGCTCAGCACATGGGATGCTCTCTTTGGCGACCAATACTCGGCTGGTGGCAATAAAGAAGTCATATTTGCGGTCCGCTACTCCGCCACTGATGCGAACAACAAAACCGGCAACAATCTTTATCAGCAGTTCAAATTTTGGACCGACAGGTTTCCGGGTGGAGCGCTGGCAGCGCCGTACTGGCGGCAGGATGCCTCTTATCAGCCTTCATCTTACCTTTTCAACCTCTATGCTGCTACTGATTACCGGGCGTCTGAGCGCTTTTTACAAAGACACATCGTGGCTGCTGCCAACGCAACAGGACCTAATGGCGCAATTAAGGCAGGCGATAACGTGATCTACCTGCCCCGCGTAGCGATGAGCGCAAGCGATATTGCCGCCTATGAGGCTGCAAACAAGCCAACGTATTATGTGGTGAACCCAGATCAGTATCATCAGTTTTTTGGATCAAACACCATCTATCCTATCATCTGGAAGTTTTATGACCCTACGGTAGTAGTTTATACCAACTCTGGTGTAGATCCGCAAGGCCACCGTGACACGTACATCTTCCGTCGTGCCGAAACCATGATGTTACTGGCCGAAGCATATGTTAAACAAGGACAAGGAGGCTTAGCTACCGGATTGATCAACGACCTGCGCACACGGGCCAAGCTGAGCGGAAGTGACCTGCTTACCGGAAGTGCCACATTAACGGATGTGCTCGACGAATCGGCCCGCGAACTTTTTGGCGAATCGAACCGGTGGATGGATTTGAAGCGTACCGGAACTTTGCTTACCCGCGCAGCTCAATATAACGCTTTCACTGCTCACAATCACCCAGCCACCATTGATTCTAAGTATTTGTTACGCCCAATCCCTGTAACGGAAATTGTACGCAGCCCTACTTTAACACAAAATCCTGGCTATCCAAGTAAATAATTGTAAAACCACTTTAATCATCAATCTATATGTATAAAAATATTCGCACCGCATTTGCAGTACTGGCAATGATCAGCACCGGCAATATGGTATCTGCACAACAAAAAATAGACAAAGACCATGTTAACCCCTGGATCAAGCCGCTGGGCGCATTGCCTCCAATTGCCAGCCTTACTGAAGGCGAATGGATGAAAGGTGACCTGCACGTTCACTCCAGCTACAGTTCTGAGGGCGGCTACGATCCGCAGCGTCACCCTATTTCAAAAATTAAAGCTTTCGCAAAATCTGTAGGTTTCGGTTTTATCGGCATTACCGATCATGATAACCACGTGCTGGGTAATACAGCAAACAATACATGGGCCGATACCGCTTTTAAAGACAATACTTTGTTAATGCTTTACGGCGCTGAGTGGACTACCACCCGCGGTCATGGTAATACTTTTTCTGCCACACCTTACGATCACCAGAAATTTTATGACGTGCGCGATCAGCGCGATGCAGACATAGCTAAAGTGAAAAAAGAACTTGGCATCCACCTGTCGGCTAACCACCCTGCTGGCCCTAAAGACCATTTCGGTTTTTCTTATGACCTGGTTGACGCCATGGAAGTCTGGAACTCTTGCCAGTGGACTAAAAATGCCAATTCAAACCTGATCTGGGAAGACATGCTTTCATCAGGCCGCAGAATTACCGCCCGTGGCGGCAGCGATGTTCACAGGCCAAGCGATGTAAATTACATTGGTACCCCAACCACCTGGGTGTTTGCAGCCAAACACACTGCCCAGGCAGTTGTAGATGCGCTGCTTAACGGCCGTGTTTCGATAAGCGCAAACCCTTATGCCCCGCGCGTAGAGTTCTATGCTGATATCAACGAAGATGGTAAAATGGATATGATGATGGGCGATAACGCAAAATCTACCGGTAAGCCAATTAAATTCCGTGTTGAGCTTAAAGGAAACGTAAAAACAGACAGCACTTATACAGTGAATGTAATTAAAGACGGCCGTAAGTTTGGCAGCTATAAAATGGAAGGTAAAAACCCGGTAGTTGAGTTTACCGATACGCCAAAATTAGTTGAGCGTATGTACTACCGCCTTATAATTGAAGGCCCGTCTACCGATTATCCGGAGGTTCCAAAATCAGCAAAGGTAACCGGCAACATGGTGGCCCTTTCAAATCCGATCTACTTCAACTTTGATCCCAAATTTTAGTAAAAAAAGAAGGACTAAAAAGCACTAAGAATAAGATCCCCGATATGGAAAACGTATCGGGGATTTTTTTATCCTGCTTTAAGATTTGCTAACTTAACATTAAAAGTTCAGTCCGTTATTTACCTATTCACCTCCGCATACCTCTTCCTAAACGCCGTCGGGTTCTCCCCTTTATACTTTTTAAAAATCCGGTTCAGGTGGCTTTCATCGGTAAAGCCAAATTCATAGGCTATTTCGCTCATACGCTTATCGGTGTATTGCAGGCGGGTTTCAATCAGTTTCAGTTTATAGCTGGTGATGTATTGCTGCAAACTTTCGGCAGTGGTTTTCTTAAAGTATTCGCTGATATAGTTTGGCGAAAAGTTAAAGCACGAGGCTATGGTTTCAACCTTTAAGCGATCTGGCTGATAGATATGTTCATGAATGTAATTAAGCAGCGGCAGCGTGGTAGCTGATGGCTGCTTTAAAATATCGGCACGTTGTTGTAAGGTTATATTACGGGCAGCTATGGTTATAATAGTGTTCATTACCTGCTCAAGTACCTCATTGTGTTGCGGATATGCATTTGATGTTTCCCTGATCAGCGCCTCAACCATAGCCCTTACCAATGGCTTATCGGTAACGGTTTTCAAAATGCAGCCTGGTAAATGGTTATGGTTATGAAAAATAAATTCCATCTTTTTAACCCATTGGTCGCTTTGAGCCTTCAGGTAGCTATCTGCAAAGCGGATAAAATAAAAACGGGTTAGTTCGTGTACTTCAAAACCGTGTTTATCTTCCGGAAAAATCAAAAAGAACTTATTAGCAGCATAAGGAAGTTCATGCCCGTTGATCACCTGGATACCTGTTCCTTCAAGCGTAAAAACCATCTCAAAAAATGTATTACGATGCGGCTTGGCCACATACTGGCTTGTTTCAAGCAGTTCCAGCTCATAAGGGCGGTAAAGGTTTTTGATCTCCATACCTGTAAAGTTACATATCATCCCCTGAAATGTACAACGCCGGGGCTCCGATAAAGCGGAACTTTGACATATCAAAACAAACGAAAATGAACACTACATCTTTTTTACTATTAAGACTGGCCATCGGAGCCAGCATGTTTGGTCACGGATTGGTTCGCTTACCTAAACTTAGCGGGTTCAGCAACTGGATGGTTGGCACATTTGCAAAATCAATGCTTCCAAAAGCATTGGTAACACCTTTCAGCTATTTGCTTCCTATTGCCGAATTTACAATTGGCTTACTGCTAATATCAGGCCTGTTCACCAAACCGGCTTTAATTGCTGGCGGCCTTGTTATGATGCTGTTGATTTTAGGCAGCTGTATGATCGAAAATTGGGAGATACTTCCTTCACAATTGATCCACGCCGCATTTTTTGCTTTGCTGCTTCAGTTTGCAGCCAATAACACCTATTCATTAGATAACCTTTTATTTAACATATAATATCATGAGCTCAAGAAGAGAATTTGTAAAACAAGGGGGCCTTTTAGGTTTGGCCGGTTTAGTAGGCAGCAACCTGGTATCTGCTAAAGAACGTATAGCAACCAATAACTCAAGCACTTCAAAATGGGCCGATGGCTCAAGGCTGGTAGTTTCTATATCCATGCAGTTTGAAGCAGGCGGCCAGCCGGATAATGCAGAAAGTCCGTTTCCTCAAAATATGCAAAAGGGCTACATCGATTTGCCCGGAGCAACATGGTTTCAATATGGTTATAAAGAAGGCATTCCGCGCATGCTGGATAACTGGGATAAGCTGAATATTAAAGTAACATCGCACATGGTTGGTTCGGCCGTGCTCAAAAATCCGGCTTTGGCTAAAGAAATTGTCGACCGTGGCCATGAGGCAGCTGCACACGGCATGAATTGGGCTACTCAATATACCATGCCCTACGACCAGGAAAAGCAGTTTATAAAAGATGGAGCAGATGCCATTAAAAAGGTAACTGGTTTTACCCCGGTAGGTTACAATGCCAACTGGCTGCGCCGCGGCGAAAACACACTGAAAATATTACAGGAACTTGGTTTCGTATATCATATTGACGACCTAAGCCGCGATGAACCTTTTATTATCCCGGTAAACAATAAAGATTTTGTAGTGGTGCCCTATACCCTGCGTAATAACGACATTGAACTGATTGAAGGTAAAAATTTCTCCGTTGATCAATTCCTGAACCAGGTAAAAATGGAATTTGATCAGCTTTATGCCGAAGCCGAGTTTAAACGCCGTCAAATGTCTATCAGTTTCCATGACCGTATTGGCGGCACCCCGCAAATGGTTAAAGCCGCTAATGACCTGATCAAATATATGCAGCAGCACAAAGGCGTAAGCTTTAAACGGAAAGATGAAATAGCAAAAATGGCTCTGGAAGATAAGACGACGATAAGGGAGAGTTGATAAAGAAATAAAAAATGTCATTGCGAGCGTAGCGTGGCAATCGCACAGAAGCACAGCCGCTCTGTATAGCATGCGATTGCTTCGTCGTTCCTCCTCGCAATGACATAATTTTATTTGCTTTTTATTTTTTTTCCTAATTCTCCTTCATACCCGGATATTGGTCAAAAAGAACTTTTAGCTTCTGGGCCATTTCAGGGTATTCTTTTATCACGTTAGTACGCTCGCTGGGGTCATAGGCCAGGTTAAACAGTTCGGTTTGGGCAGGTAGCGGCGAACCGGCTACTCCACCAACATTATTATTGGCCTTAACTTCGCGATACTTCCAGTCGCCGAGGCGCACGGCTTCGCAAACGCTGTTATTGTAATAATAGATAGGCCGGTGTTCGGGATGTTTGGGCCCTTTACCTGTCAGCACATCGGCTATTGATTGTCCGTCAAGGGTTCTGCCCTTAGGCAGCGGAGCTCCTGTCCAGTTAGCTAAAGTAGGCAATACATCAAGGTTGCTCATCATACTGGTGATACTTGCGCCAACAGGGGTATGGTTTTTCCAGTAAACTATAAATGGTTCACGAACACCGCCCTCATATGATAAACCTTTGCTTCCCCTGAAAACCCCGGCCGTACCGGCATCCCAGTGTTTGGTAGCATTATCGCCCAGCATCCGGTCAGGAAAGTCAATCCAGGGACCGTTATCGCTCGAAAATATGAATATCGTATTATCGGCCAAACCTTGTTTTTCCAACTCGCTCCAAACCTTGCCAAGACTTTCGTCCAGTTGTTCAACCACATCACCTAAGTGCCCGCCGTCGCTGCGGTTTTTATTTTTTACAGATGATGCAAAGGCTACCGGCAAATGCGGCATATTGTGAGCCAGGTACAGAAAAAACGGCTTATCCCCTTTTTTCTGCTCTTTGATGTAGCGAATAGCTTCACGCTGATATAAGTCGATCAGCGATGAATCGGCTGGTTTCAAGATCTCCGGCTTATGGTTACGGAATACTTTAATGGTAGTATCTGTTTTTACATAAGGCGAGCGGTAATCATGGCTGTACAGCAAACCATAATATGAATCAAAACCCTGTGCCATGGGGTGGTTATAAGGTGCATGATCGCCCAGGTGCCATTTACCGATCATTGCTGTTTTGTAGCCAATTTGCTTTAGCATTTCGGCAATGGTAACTTCCTGGTCGGGTATACCAAGCGATGAGCCCGGACCTATAGGATAAGGTAAATTCATTCTTGAAGCGTAACGCCCGGTTAGCAAAGAAGCACGCGAAGGCGTACAGGTTGGGCTGCTCACTACGTAATTGGTGGCCCTTACCCCTTTTTGCGCCATTTTATCTAAAAACGGTGTGCGGATAACAGGGTTACCATAGCAACTTAAGTCGGAGTAGCCCATATCATCGGCCAGTACAAAAATGATATTAGGCAATTGCTTTTTTTGGGCCGAAGCCGGTACGATCAGAAATATAAAGGCCACCAGAAAAAAGCCTTTGCAGGTTAATTGGGTTAGATGTTTCATTACCGGTGAAAATAGTTTTTTGTTGCAGATAGCTGTTAAAGATAACTTAACTTTTACAATTGGGAATGAAAACAGAAAAGCCGGCTTTTCTGCCGGCTCCCGGGATAGATCATTCTATAAAAAGTCCGCGCATCCGGTCAATATAATCCTGGTCATTACTAACATTTCTGCCGGCAAGATAAAATTCTGCATCCTTGCCTACCACATACCTTAAGCGTGCGGTACTATCTGTTGCAGCCTGGTAAATGGTTTCTGCAACGTCTGCAGCTGATGATTTTGGGATGTGCTCGGTTGCTTTGCGGTACCGGGGTACTACATTGTCCATCAATTGTGTATAAACTGGTATATTGTTGGGGATAAATACAGCCGATGTAGTAACAAAGTTTGTAGGGATACTGCCCGGCTCAATAATGCGCACTTTTACATTAATAGCCGCCATTTCATAAATTAAAGCTTCCGAATACCCTTCAACTGCAAATTTACTGGCATTATATAACGCACCGCCAGGAATTGTGACACGCCCGCCCATTGATGATATGTTGATGATAGTTCCGGACATCCGTTCCCTGAAATGCGGCAATATTGCCCTGGTAACATTCATCAGGCCAAAAACATTTACATCAAACTGTTTTTGTATCTGCCCGGGCCCAGCATTTTCAAACATGCCTATTAATCCATATCCGGCATTATTTACCAACACATCGATATTTCCAAATCGTTGTAAACCTATATTCACCGCTTTAGTAATGGAATCTGTATCTACTACATCAAGCCGGGTCACCAATACATTATCAAACTGGTTTAGTTCCGATTCCTTTTCGGGCGTACGCATGGTGGCAATAACGTTCCAGTTTTTTGCAGCAAATAATTTAGCAGTTTCGCGCCCTAAACCGGATGAGGCCCCGGTTATCAATATTGTTTGTTTCATGATCTTTATTGAATAATTATATCACAAAGATCATCAGTCAATTACTGCATCTTTATACGGGTATCAACAGCTTTTATATGAAAATCAACTATACTGCTGCCTGCGGAAAGTGGCCGGCGTAATGCCTGCATACTTTTTAAAAAAGCTGCTGAAATTAGGCTGATCGGCAAAGCCAAGTGCGTAGCCTATATCCTGCAAAGTCCAGTCGGTTTGCAGCAGCAGGGCTTTACTTTCATCCAAAATACGGTTTTTGATATGCGCGCTTACATTTTGACCGGTGTATTTTTTAAGTAAAGTATTGAGGTAATTGGGCGTGATGGCTATGCTTTCGGCAAATTCTTTAGCGGTTTTCATTTTTATCGGCTGCACATAATTAACATCGGCGGCTTCCACCTCCAACAAATTAAAAAATTGGTGAATATGCCGGTAATCGTCGTTAAGTTTTCCAGGGTTGGTATAAGTGGTCATTTTTGCAGCGGCTATCATGATCAATTGCAGATACGCCTGTATAGCATCTTCGGCAAAAATATCTCCCGGTTTATCCTCCTCCTGTATTTTAACAAACAGATCAGCAAGGCGCTGTACTGCTTCAGCCGGCACCTTTATCACACCTTTTCCAGCAGTAAAGAGTCCGTATTTGTCCATAACCCCTTTGAGATTAGAGTGGCTATCTACAAACTTGCGTTTAAATAAACAATAATGCGCCTCTGAGCCGCTGGCAAAACCCTGCCACGAAATAATATCGGCAGGTGGTATGAAAAGTATAGTGGGGCTATCAATCTGGTAAGTATTCAAACCCATAGTAAATATACCGCTGGCCTGGGTAATAAGCATCACCTTATAATAGTCGCGCCGGTTGGGCGACATATGGGCCGTTGTTTCTGCGCGTTGTTGGGTGAATGCCTTTATAGACCAATTTTTATAATACTCCCTAACCACAGGCGTGGTTAAGCGTACATCTGTAAGTAATGGTATCTTTTTATTGCCGGCTATATTTGTCATTGCTGCAAAAATTAAACACTTATAACAACATGTTTATATTAAAAACAATAGCGCCTATATTAAAATCAACAGCTACTACTTATTCTCACTACGCAACATTTCCCGATGCTCTTTACCCCATTTTATCATCTCCAAAATGATATTGCCAAAACTTCTGCAATACTCGGTGGACTGGTATTCAATTAAAACCGGGGTGGTAGGCGTAACTACCCGTTTCACAAGCTTGTTCATTTCCATGGTTTTTAGCTCGCGCGACAACATGCGTGTGGTGATGCCGGGGATACTCCGCTCAATTTCCCTGAAACGGTGGTTGCCATTGCAAATGGAATTGATGATAGGCAGTGTCCACTTACCGCCTATAACATACATGGTGTCCTGAAGTGCCTGCCGTTCATCGGCATGATTACGCTGGTATGACGTTATTCCTGCTTCCATACTGGTATACTCTATGTAACTGGTTACAAAATTATACCAATTCCGTTATAATTTTGCATCATCAAATAAAATAACATGACAAAAACAATTTTTATAACCGGAACCAGTAGCGGCCTGGGCAAATTAACCGCTAAACATTTTGCCGGTATGGGTTGGAACGTAGCTGCCACCATGCGTACACCCGAAAAAGAAACAGAGCTTACACAATACCCTAATATTAAAATATTTAAGCTGGATGTAACCAATCTTGAGCAGGTAAAAACCGCTACCGAACAGGCGATAGCCGCTTTCGGCAAAATTGATGTGGTAGTGAACAATGCAGGCATGGGCACTTATGGTGCACTGGAACTTGCCAAAGAAGAAGATATTGACTGGCAATTTGCAGTAAATACCCGCGGCCCCATAAATATTATCCGTTCTTTCCTGCCTCATTTCAGGCAAAACGGTGGCGGTACCTTCATCAACATCAGTTCATTTATGGGTATTACTACGGCGGTACCGCTTGGCTCATTGTACAACATGTCGAAATTTGCGTTGGAAGGCCTTACCGAAGGACTTTATTACGAGCTAAAGCCGCTTAATATCAACTTAAGGCTCATGGAGCAGGGCGGCTCAAAAGACAATAACTTTGTAGACAGCGTAGTTTGGAATCAAAATCCCGACATAACCGCTTATGACAAACTTACTGGCAAACTACAAAACCTAATGAGCTCACGCGATGAGTCGCAGCTTGATGACCCGATGCTGATTGTAAATGCTATTGATGATCTTGCTACCGGAAAAAGTAATAAATTCCGTACAGTAATAGGTAATATGGGCAACATGTTGATGAACATGCGCAGCACTATGCCTATTGAAGAGTACCTGGATAAGATGGCAACATTTTTTTGAACCATGATTTTCTTGATTAGAGGATTTCCATGATAGATAATCCATCGCCCGCTATCAAGCAATCCTCTAATCAAGAAAATCATGGTTCATTGAGCTTTTCAACAAAACAATTTGAACTTTCTAACAAAACGTTTTGCCTTACATCAGCCTAACTTTGTGTTATCAAAATAAAGATAACACTATGAAAAAAGTATGGTTTATAACAGGAAGCGCCCGCGGATTAGGCCGCAGCCTTACAGAAGCAGTTTTAGCAGCAGGCGATAATGTTGCCGCTACAGCACGCAACCCCGAACAATTAAAAGATCTGGCTGATAAATATCCCGGCCAGGTTTATCCTATAAAATTAGATGTAACCGATTACCCGGCAGTACATAAAGCTGTTGCCGATACAGTAGCCCATTTTGGCAAAATTGATGTATTAGTAAATAATGCCGGTTTCGGTATTATTGGCGCAGCTGAGGCTTTTACCGATGAGCAGGTACGCAGCCAACTGGAAACTAATTTATATGCCCCTATCGAAATTACCCGCGCGGTATTACCTTATATGCGCAAGCAGCGTTCGGGCCGCATTTTACAGATCAGCTCGGTAGGCGGTCGTATAGGTAATGCTGGTTTAAGCATGTACCAGGCAGCTAAATTTGGGCTTAGCGGTTTTACCGAAGCTTTATCAAAAGAAGTAAAACCACTTGGTATATTGGTTACCAGTGTTGAGCCGGGAGGTTTCCGGACCGATTGGGCGGGCGATTCGATGAGCTATGCTCCGAAAATTGAAGGTTACGAGCAGACTGTTGACGCCCGTGCGGATTTTATGTCGAGCGGTAAATTTGTACCAGTTGGCGATCCTGAAAAGGCAGCCAAAGTGATGATCGATTTGGTTGAACACCCTGAGCCACCAATGCACCTTGTATTGGGCAGCGAAGCGGCGGCATTGTTAACCCTTGCTGATGAAGCACGTAAAGCCGAGTTTGAGAAATGGCTGCAGGTTACTAAATCAACAGATCATGACGAAGCAGACGATTTCCTGAACACCGAATATGGCAAAGCGATAGCCGCGCAAAAAGGTTAAAATATTTTCAGATCAGGAACTGCTCAGACGGCCATGTCCTCACGGCTGCGAATATGACATGAACGTCACCCGGGCGTGAGGACATGCTTCGGGAGGACATGCCAGACTTACGAAGTTTTTGAAACCTCGTAAGTCTTTCTTTATTATTAAATTTGAACAACATGCCTTTGTCAAATCCAAAAACATCGCCCCGTATACTTTATTCCTGTTACTCGCATACAAGCAGGGCCGGTGAGCAATTTATCCCCGACCATGTTTTCGGCTATATCCTTTCCGGCGATTCGGAGCTTTACGTTAACGGCAAAAACTACTATTTTAAACAGGGCGATTACCGTTTTCTGAAACGGAACGAGCTGGCCAAGTACGTAAAACATCCACCTGCAGGCGGCGAATTCAAAACCATTACCATCGGTATGGATCAGGCCACACTGCAAAGCATGAGCGCCGAACTTGATTTGCATGCAGAAGGCCCATATACGGGCGAAAGCGCACTATTTCTGAAACCGAATGAGCTTTTTAACAATTACATGAAGTCATTAAGCCCGTATATGGATAAAAGCAGTGATGAAATTAGCCCTGCGCTTACCTTGCATAAGGTAAAAGAGGCTATAATGATATTGCTTGAAACTAATCCCGAACTTAAAAATATCCTGTTTGATTTTAGCGAACCAGGCAAGATCGATCTGGAAGCCTTTATGACCCAAAACTATCGTTTTAATGTGGATCTTAACCGCTTTGCCTACTTAACCGGCCGCAGCCTGGCTACCTTTAAACGAGATTTTGAGAGGATCTTTAACACCTCCCCCAACCGCTGGATCCAGCATCAAAGGTTGAAAGATGCGTATTTCCTGATCAAGGAGAAGGGCCACAAAGTATCTGAGGTTTATATGGACGTTGGTTTTAAAGACCTCTCCCACTTTTCATTCGCTTTTAAAAAAGCTTACGGAGTAGCACCATCGGCGGTGTAACGGCTGAGAGGATTCAAGACGGCAAGAGCCAAGAAACAAGAGGAGAAAGAGTCAGGAAATCAAGATTAAAGAGCCAAGAGGATAGGAAAGAAAAAAATAACACCGTTACAAAATGATATGACTTAAAAAAATCGTCATTGCGAGGTACGAAGCAATCCCCGACACGCAGAGAGGCTTTGCAAATTAAGCGGCTCTGTACAGTTTGGGATTGCTTCGTACCTCGCAATGACGATCTTCTTATTTGCATTAAACAGCTTCTAATAAAAAAAACCAGGAAAAAGTGAAGATTACCCCCAACTTCATTCCTGGCTTTTTTCTTATCGTCTTAATTCCTGACTCTTAAAATCGTGTCTCTTTCCTTAGACGTTAAACCTGAAGTGCATAATGTCGCCATCCTGCACAATGTAGGTTTTACCCTCAACGCCCAATTTGCCGTTTTCTTTTATAGTAGCCTCAACGCCATTGAATTTTACAAAATCGTCGTATTTAATTACCTCGGCACGGATAAAGCCTTTTTCAAAATCAGTGTGGATAACACCAGCGGCCTGTGGTGCGGTGAAACCCTGGGTAATAGTCCAGGCACGTACTTCCTGTACGCCTGCGGTAAAATAAGTAGCCAGGTTCAATAACCTGTAAGCAGCTTTGATCAGTTTATTAACGCCCGATTCGGCAAGGCCAAGATCATCCAAAAACATCTGGCGTTCTTCGTAAGTTTCCAGCTGTGAAATTTCAGATTCAATTTGCGCTGATATAATCAGTACTTCGGCATTTTCATCTTTAACAGCAGCCTTCACCTTTTCAACATAAGCGTTGCCGTTATTTACCGAGCCTTCATCAACATTACAAACATACAACACCGGTTTTGCGGTAAGCAGCCAAAGGTCGGCTACGTATTCTTTATCTTCTTCCTCTACCGGTGCGGTACGGGCCGATTTACCCTCAAGCAGATGATTTTTATAAACGGTTAAAACATCAAATGTTTTCTTGGCCTCTTTGTCGCCGCCGGTTTTAGCCATCTTTTCAACCTTCTGGATCTTTTTCTCGATAGATTCAAGATCTTTCAGCTGTAACTCGGTATCAATGATCTCTTTATCACGGATAGGGTCAACAGAACCATCAACGTGGATCACGTTATCATTATCAAAGCAGCGCAATACGTGGATAATGGCATTAGTAGCACGGATGTTAGCTAAAAACTGGTTACCCAAACCTTCGCCTTTGCTGGCCCCTTTAACCAAACCGGCAATATCAACTATCTCGATAGTGTTTGGTACTATACTTTTAGGGTTAACTATTTCGGTAAGCTTTGTTAAGCGCTCATCCGGCACTGTAATTACACCCACGTTTGGCTCAATGGTACAAAACGGAAAGTTAGCCGCCTGTGCCTTAGCGTTTGATAAGCAATTAAAAAGTGTCGATTTACCCACATTCGGCAAACCTACTATACCACATTGTAAACCCATTTTTGTGTTTTTAGTTGATTGAGTGAGTGGTTGATTGGGTTGATTAAGTTTTGATTTTGATAAACTAATCAACCATTTAACCTAATAAACCACTCACTTTAAAAAGCGCAAAGATAACAGAAAATTTTGCCTTATAATTTGAAAAAATAAACGACTTTTGCGCTCGGAAAAAAGAAGCTAAAATATTAAAACACCGATGTAAAAAAGGAGGGTCTATATATGGAAGAAATGGTTGAGCAAGTAGAATTGTTGCTGGAAAAACAAGACGACACCCAATTACAGGAATATTTGAACAACCTCAACATATCGGATGTTGAAGAACTGATCGGTGAGCTTCCTGAACATGGCCCTAAATTCATCGAAATCCTATCGCTTAACCGCGCTATTAACGTATTCCGGATCCTTGAGTTCCCGGTGCAGGAGCGTATCATCAAAAAACTTTCGGGCCAAAAGGTTGAAGATCTGATCAATGAACTTCCACCAGATGACCGTACTGCCCTTTTCAGTGAGCTGCATGGCGATGCTGTTCAAAAGCTCATCCAGAAACTTTCGCCCGACAACCGGAAAGAAGCCCTGATCCTTTTAGGCTACGAAGAAGAAAGTGTTGGCCGCTTGATGACCCCGGATTATATCGCTGTAAAGCGTACCTGGGATGTAAGCCGCGTACTTTCGCACATTCGCCGGTATGGTAAAAACTCCGAAACTATTGACGTTATTTATGTAATTGATGAGCACGGTGTTTTACTTGATGATATCCGGATCCGGGAAATATTACTGGTAAAACCAGAAACCAAGGTAAGCGAGCTGATGGACGGCAGGCTGATTTCCCTTAGCGCCAGCGATCCGCAGGAGGAAGCCATTAACGTTTTCAGGATGAATAACCGCACCGCCCTTCCCGTTGTCGACACTAATGATATATTGCTGGGTATCGTAACCGTTGATGATATCCTTTGGATAGCTAACGAAGAGTATACCGAAGACATCCAGAAAATAGGTGGTACCGAAGCACTGGACGAGCCCTATCTGGATATCAACCTTTTTAAACTGGTAAAAAAACGCGTAGGCTGGCTTATCATTTTATTTTTAGGCGAGATGCTTACCGCCACCGCCATGGGTTATTTTGGCGATGAAATATCAAAAGTAGTAGTATTAGCTTATTTTATTCCCCTCATTATTTCAAGCGGGGGCAACAGTGGTTCGCAGGCATCAACCCTCATTATCCAGGCCATGGCCCTTGGCGAGGTAACGGTGGGCGATTGGTGGCGTGTTATGCGCCGCGAAATACTTTCGGGCCTGATGCTTGGTGTATGCCTGGGTTTGATAGGCTTTTTACGCATAGCGGCATGGAGTATGTTCAGTAATATTTACGGTCCGCATTGGATGCTGGTAGGCTTTACGGTTGGTGCTTCCCTTATCGGCATTGTTTTATGGGGATCATTGTCGGGTTCAATGTTACCGTTATTGCTCAAAAAACTTGGTGCCGACCCTGCCACGTCATCAGCGCCTTTTGTGGCTACACTGGTAGATGTTACCGGTTTGATCATTTACTTCACTATAGCAGTATTGTTTATGCGGGGAATATTATTGTAATATCTGCTTTCAATATAACTACGCAAAAAGCCCTGCCTCTTAATAAGATGCAGGGCTTAATTATTTTAGTTTAGTGTTGTTCCGTATTAAATCTCAAACGAGAAATCCTCATCTGCAGATGCCCTGGCAATTTCAGGGTTCTCGCTGTATTCGTAGCGTTTTTCAACTACTTCCTGGTTTGATTTGATATAGTCGATAGTATCTTTCAAACCTTCAGCAAACTTTTCAAAGTCTTCTTTATATAAAAAGATTTTGTGTTTTACAAACACCCCATCTTCCAAACGTTTTTTGCTTTCAGTAATAGTAACATAATAATCGTTTGAACGGGTTGCTTTTACATCAAAAAAATAGGTCCGCTTCCCAGCTCTCACCTTCTTTGAATAAACCTCTTCACGCTCTCTATTGTCAAAATCTCCCATATATATTTACCTGTAATTAGTTTTGGTTGGCATAAATATAAATAAATTTTCAAAGTGCAAGTATTTTATTCGTTATTATTGAACTTTTTGAAACAAAAGTGTCATTTTTTTGTGTGCTTCACTGTTTAAAGAATGAACTATGAAATGGAAGGATTGCGCGAATCATACTTCCTGTTAAGAGATTATTAAATTGCGACACACTGGCGCAAGTGTTGTGTGGAGGTTGCAGGAGAGCTCACTTGTGCCTATTCGTTATGCATCCAGGCAGATAAGGCGGCGTAGAAGATTTCTCCTCTCCCCTCGCACATTCCCAAAACTGGTTCCTCGAAATGACAATTGGTTTTAGCTATCAGGCATCCTGCTCTTCTTCCAGCAGTTGCTTTTCGTAAAGCTCAAAATAAGTACCTTTAAGCTGCATGAGGTATTCGTGGTTGCCCTGCTCAACTATTTCCCCATTATCCATCACCAGGATCTTATCGGCATTTTTTATGGTGGAGATGCGGTGGGCTATAATGATGCTGGTTTTATCCTGCATTACACGGCCAAGATTATTCAGGATCTCTTCTTCTGTACGCGTATCAACAGCCGAAAGACAATCGTCAAATATTAGCACCTGTGGGTGTTTAAAAATGGCGCGGGCAATGGATACGCGCTGCTTTTGCCCACCCGATAGGGTCACGCCGCGCTCGCCGATAAGGGTGGTAAAACCATCTTCCAATTCAATGATATTGTTATAAACCGCGGCATCTTTGGCGGCCTGCTCCACAACAGGCATGTCAAGCACATCGGCACTAAAAGCTATATTATTGGCAATGGTATCCGAAAACAGGAAAACCTCCTGCGGCACAAAACCTATCTGCGAGCGGTAGTTTTCAAGGCCAAGCAATTTTATCGATTTGTTATCAACCGTAATTTCTCCGCCTGTAGTATCGTACATCCGCATCACCAGGTTGGCAATGGTTGACTTACCCGAACCCGTGCGACCAATAATAGCCAGCATCTGCCCAGGCTCAACAGTGAATGAAACATTTTTTAGCGCCTGTATGCCAGTATCGGGATAAATAAATGATACATCATCAAACCTGATCAATCCCTCAACATGATGATTATCCGCAACAGGCGAAATGATCTCCGGTTTTTCATGCAGAAATTCATTAATACGTTTTTGCGAAGCGGCGGCACGCTGCACCAGTGATGTCACCCAGCCTAATGAAATAACAGGGAACGAAAGCATGTTGAGATAAACGATAAACTCAGCAATATTACCAGACGTGATATTACCTTTTATAACTTCTACTCCGCCAACATACATGGTTATCACGTTAGCCAAACCAACCAGCAATAACATGATCGGGAAAAACATAGCCTGCACCTTAGCCAGTTCCATAGAGTGTACCTTGTAATCTTCGCTCTCCTTTGCAAAATTTTCGCGTACAAAGCTTTCGCGCACGTATGATTTGATCACCCTGATGCCCGAAAAGTTTTCCTGAACAAAGCTTGACAAGCCCGAAAGCCGCTCCTGGATCATCTCGCTACGGTGATTGATCACATTGTTTACATAGTAAATAACACCTGCCAGAATTGGCAATGGCAGTACCGAAAAAACAGCCAGCTGCACATTAACGGTAAGCATGGCGTATATCACCATCACAAACAGTACCACGGTATTAATGGAATACATAATGCCCGGCCCAAGATACATACGCACACGGCTTACATCCTCGGTTACGCGGTTCATCAAATCGCCGGTGTTGTGGCGGCGATAAAAGGCCAATGACAGCTCCTGGTAATGATTGTAGATCTCGTTTTTCAAATCATACTCAATATGGCGCGACATGAGGATAATGGTTTGCCTCATGAAAAACAAGAACAAGCCACGTAATAATGCCAGCACCAATACCAGCGTACCAAACATAAACAGGCTGGTACCGAAAATATCATAAATAAAGCTTTGCCTATCGAAACCCGAAAAAAGCTGGTAAGCACCAATATTTTCGGTGACCAGATCAAAAGCCACGCGTACAACCTGTGCAGGCAGCACACCAAAAATATTGGATATGATCACAAACAGCACACCCGGAATAAGTCGCCAGCGGTATTTGTAAAAAAATTTATTAAGGTATGCGAGGTCTTTCATTTATTATAGTCCGGAAGTCGGGAATTCCGAAAGTCGGAAAGCCCTGACATAATATTCAAAAGTATTAAAATTTGAGGAGAGTGATTGGATGGAAAAGTCGGGAGGATGTAAGAATGTTACATTGATGTATCTGTTACAATCTTGTTAGTGTTCAATTTTAAAAGTATGAACACTTACTGTTTTTTCAAAAATAAACACCATTGATAATCAGCAAATTACAAACAGCCTAAAGTGAGTTAAAACCCAGCATGAACGCATAAGCACTAATAATCAACTAGTTACAAAATCGCAAAATAAAAAGCTGAACACCCGTTTTTTAAAAACTGAACACTCATTAAAATCGCAAAATCCACTTGTGATAAAAAATAAAACCACTTGTAATATTTTTTAAACGATTTCTCCAAAAATACAACAAAATTAAAGCCCTTCTAAATAACATTTAAAAGGGCTTTAATTTTCATTTCATCAGTAGTATTATGCTTTACGCCCATGAGGACAGTACACCAACAGAAGCAAGGTATTTCTTCCACTTTATAGCTATAATTACGTGTACATCATCATTTGGGTGCAATGTATTCGGTGCGCCATTGGCCACCATCTCATCATGTAAGTTATGGTATTTAGTAATACCTAACTCGTTACAAACTTCTACACCGGCTGCCATTATTGATTCGTGCCGTGCAAGCATTGTCGAATCTTCTATACCAATTAAATACCCGATACCTATGATAAAATCATCTACAGACCACCCTTTCGTTAATGCGTAGTTTACCACTTGTGTGATGCCGTCTTTATAGTCTTGCGGAGTACCAAAACTACCAAGTGTATCATTGGTGCCGAATGAGATAAATATAAATTTATCATTGCCCGTTTTCTGTAGTATTCGGCTTGTGTATTCGTTCAAAAACGAAGGTGATGAGCTACTACCCGGATTTGCAGTTGTTATAGTTGAACCACCCTCACCGGCGTTATCGCCCTCCCAATTCATTAACGCGCAAAGCCGGTAAGCCCACCCTTTGCTCGATACCGAAGCACCTGAACCGGCTGTTATACTATCACCATAGAAATGAACTTTCGCAGGGGGAGTAGTGATACTTCTAAACATGCTCGAATTATAGTTTTCAATAATCGTGTTTAGCGTGGTGGCTTCTGAATCCGTAAGCCCTCTGTTAAATATACCGGCAGTTGCTACACCAAGCTGGGAATTAAAGCCTACGCCCCCTGAACTACCCAAACCATTAAAAGCTATATTTAAGCTCAAAGCGCTGCTGCCCGGCGTATCCTCGGTACGTTTTACCCCTCCGCGCCAATAGTTATATTTAGTTGAACTTACGATATTAAGTATCTGCAAACCGCCGCCCGGCGTAACACCACCATTGTTGCCCTGAACTAATAATGAACCATCTGCCCCATTAACAGCCAAACTATTAGAGCCACCATAACAACCCATTATCCACGCGCCGCCCAAATTTCGTTTATAAACAAACAAACACTTTGAATACATCGGCAACAATGAAGCATTATATAAGCTATCAACTGTTGTCACGAGGCCGTCGCCAGTTACACTAATAGGTGTTGTTGCTGGCACCGCTCTATAAGCGCCATCGGAATCAACCGGATTTTTAAGATTTAACAAATAATCCAAATCGGTTTTGCCAACACCGGGATACAGTACAACCAAGTCGTCCCATAGCCCGGCTGCCTGCAAGTCAGATGTAAGTTGCGATACGGAAGCGCTCATAACTGTGTCTGGAATCCCTCTATCAGTATAAATATTAGTTGGCATTAAGCCTACTCCACTTGCAGCTATGAGAACATCGTGAACAACCGGGGCAGCAGAATTGTACCCTGACTCGGCATTTTGCGACGCCGTGATTGAGACGCTACCGGCTGCAACAACATGCAAATACCATTGGTCATCTGTTTTAAAAACAGTGGCCTTAGTAGGGTCAGATGAGACTAAATTAACGCTTGGACTGTTATGACTTGAGCTAACCATTAAAGGTTGATCAATTGAAGCTAAAACCATGTCATCGGGCTGTATAAAGCTTATTACCGGCGTTATTGGTGACGATGCTGTAAAAGCCACAGCATTAACAAGCGATGCGCTTTCAGGATTCAGCCCAATCGGCTTAACCTGAACTTCAAGCCCACCAATTGGTATATCTATTTCCAACCCTTCTTTTATTGTATAGGTGTGGTCGCCGTTGTCAATTGTGTTTGATAGTGAACAGGCAACCCACTCGCCGCCGTTAATTCTGTACCTATGGTCTGTTAATGGCCTTATCATATTTCGCCTCCTAAAAATGTAAATGTGTTTAATTCATTATCTACCTCGCCTCCCGTTGGTGGTTCGGGTGTAACCGGTGCTTCTGCCGGTAGCTTATATCTTAATTCGCCAGTTGATGTTTTATAAAGGCGATAATCAGCCAGGCTAACGGCGGCGGCTTCATTGTCATAAAGCGGTGCATTAGCGATATAATTTGTCATATCAAACGATACTCCCGAATTTGCCAGGTCATCGATTTGCATTTGCAAATCTTCATCGGCGGTTGCGCGGGTGGTGGCTTCATTTTGCAAATCTTCATTAGACACTTTACCGGCTAAAGTTGTAGACAGATTAGCAACCTTGTTAATAGGTATAGAATCTTCATCCTTATGCCAAAAGGAATCAATCCACGAGGCGAATTGACCGGATGTTGGTTTTGAACCTCTTGTAAAAAACGCTTTTAATTGTGCTCTTGTCATTTATAGGGGTATTATAATTTAGTTGAAAAATTCGGGTATAGGTTCAATCCAACATCCAACGCCATAAGGGTTTAATATTGGGTGTGCCGCGCCGCCTCCGGCGTTTACCGTAATTTGTATATCGGGCGCATTAGGAGTATTTGCATGGCCTACGAGCTTTTCACCCGCACCCTGAATGTTTGCATATCCGGTAGTTGCCACATTTATTTTAAATTCCGGTATTTCTTCTTTTGTTAATGTATGTGTTTCCGCTCCACCAGTATCGCCAACATCGAACCCGTCAGGTCTCACGCCATCACCGTTTGGCGCTTTCGCATGCATCGGAAATTTTCCGCGCCACTCATTAACTTCACGCCATCCGGCCGGTATACTTGCGATGCTACCCTTCCACCATACCATGCCGCCAGCGCCACTAAAAGGCCTCAACAAGCCCTCAACCCTGTCGAGCCTGGCCAATACACCTTCGGCGGTATTCCGTTTAAAATTTGTCCATTGGTTATTGCTAACACCGTCGTCGCCAAATTTTGCCGCCCGCTGGTATTTTACGGTTCGCGGCGTACCATCCTGATAGGCTATAGCTGTGGCGGTTTCCTGAATAATTACTTTGGCAGAAATCACCCCGCCAATAAATGGCAAGATCTCGCCGTTAATGACCACCACACCATTACTCACAGAACCACCGGCTACTGTGCACCCTGAAAGGATAGCCAGCGAACCCGATAGCGCGGCGGTAGATGCTGCCGTGTTTATGCAGTCCTGTATAAATTCCATAACGCCCTGATCGAAGGGAAAGCCGCCGGGCTGGGTAAAATCGTATCTGTTCATGCTGTACGGTATATTAAAAATCGTTTACTCACCAACTTGTAGTATTTAACAAGGGCGTTCATTTCTATAATGTCCTGCGGGGAAACGGGCACGGCATAGGGCACGTTTACAATAAAGTCGACGCCGGTATCTCCATAGTCGCCGGGATTATGCAACGGCACTGTGCCCAGGTAAAGCGGTTTATTTTCGTCAGGCCTGAATATATATATCCTATCGAATGAAAAGCCGTCTGTAATTGTTATGCGCCGCTCTGTCGCGTCGAACCTGTCGTTGAGCATAGCGCGCAAGCTAAACACGCGGCCGTCATGTGCAAGGTTGTAAAGGTCGGCGTTGCGTTTCACTACAAGCCGGTTGTAGATAATAACAAACGGACTGCAAAGCGCACGGAGCCAGGCAAACATTACCGGGTGTCGTTTGAAGTTGGGTATCTCACTTAGTACCAACCTATCATAATTGATAAAAAACAGTCTATCGTAATTAGGCATATGCGCGGTAGTTTATAGTGAAACCATCATCAATTACACGCAGGTAACCGGCATCAGGTATTACCCGTTCGTCAATCTCTGTAAATGGGCGTGTGCCGTACTGTGACTGTGCGCTAAGTATGCCTACCAGTACTACGCCATCAACTGTCTGTAGCTGATCTGCAAGCCTTGTTTTGGCAAATTCACCATTGAACTTCAAAGCCTTTAAATAGGCTTTAATGGCGTCAATAACGGGCGCAGTAGCATTACCGTCAATCCGCGCACCTGTATTGTCCAAAACCAACGGATCGTAAAATATATCGATAACCAGTTTTAGGGAATCGGGCGGCAGGCTATCAATATTGATGCGCACCCCTGCATCTTTTGTATCCGCTATGTAAGCTTTAAAAGCCAATATTTCAGCGTCGCTCAATTGGGCATAATCGTCATTAAGCAGCTTAACCACCTTGATGCGCATAGAACCGTCGTCATTTTCTTTTACCGCCGCCTGGGTGATTATCTTTTGCGCTGCAATTTGTGAAGCATCAAGCCCGGTATTTAAATACTGGTCGGTGTCGGGTATTAAAGCCTGCCCGTACTGAAACCTCAATGATAAGTCACGGTACCACTTTTCGGTATGCGGTTTTTTTGTAGCTAAAATATCCTGTACGTTAGCGTCCCTTAGATCAAACAGAACGTCTATTGTCCACGCTACGTAAGCAACAATGTAAGCCCAAAGTTTATAATCGGCTACAGCGCTGGTATGGTCGAGGTCGCTTAAAACGTCGTCGCCGTAAACCTTAGTAATAATTTGATTGTACCAGTAATCTACTGTTTGTGCCATTTTTAACTAACTATAAAATCATATTCAATTGCCCAAAACTCAACGCCTTCGGGTGCTAAATCATCTATCTGCATGGCCGACGTTGCCGGGCTTATATTGTATTTTCGGAAATAGTCCGCAACTGCAAAAACGGTCACATCGCCCGCGTCAATCAATTGCCCCGACGTAAGCGCATCAGTAATACCTATGCCGTTTAATGCTGCCAGTATAAACCTGTTTTCGGCAGTGCCGCCGTATTGTACCGCTATATCGCCCAACGATTGCCCCGCCTTAACTATCTTATTATTTGGCATAATCACCCACAATATTTAAAAGCCCGTTTACAAAGCCCATTGATTGTATTTTAATACCGTCGTCGCTGAAACGAAGGCGTATTTCTCTTAAAAGCGCTTCGCCTTGCGTATCGCCTTCGTCATTCAAAAACTGAAACGTGCCGACGGTGGCGGTAGGCGCTTGCTTGTATTCCCCCTTTTCGGCAAGTAATAGTTTACGCTGTTGTTGCTGGTTGCTTTCACCGCGTACAAAATCACCGTTCCTGATCAATAGGTCGTCGTTATCATCCATCAGGTAATCTTTCATCGTACTTCACCGTTAAATGTTCCTACTACCGGGTATGCCCCCGCTGTTAATCCATCAGTATAAATTACTTGTGCTGTTTTTACATAAGCTTCCAGCTTATCGGTAAATGCGTCAATAAACGCGTCTAAAGCTTCGTCGCGGCTGCCCGTTGCCAGGTAAGTTGCGGTATATACCTCCTTAAGGTCGGTTTTAAGCTGCGCTGTATTTAAACTCATTTTAAAAGGTTATTAATCCTGTCAAGCAGCAAGGTTAAAGCCGCCATGTCTTTAGGTGCGGCTATACCTGCAATCACATTGACGAGGTCGGTTAAAATCTTATTTAGTGTTTCGGTGCCCTTGCCAATCAGTACGCCACCACTGTTTAACCTGATAGTTGTAGTATCTGTAGTTACCTGGTACATGGTTATTTGATCGCAGGCTATTACGATATAATCATCGTCGCCCAGCTTGCCTATAACTACCTGGCTGCCCACGGCGGGTAAAACGTCAATGCTTTTGTTTTCGCTAACTACGGCACGTAAACGAACTTCATATTGCGGCGATTCATTCAACATTATGTCGCATGTAAATGAATCGCTATCAATAGCCGTTACCTCCGCATCATAAAAGCCAACGGGGCCGCCTGCATGTGCCTGATCTAAAAACGACTGCCGTAGCTTGCTAATCTCATCCATCCAAACGATATGTTATTTGTGCTTTTCGCTCCGCTCCCTGAACCCCAAAACGCACCTCGGTACCGGCAACGAAATAGGTACCGGCACGTGCACCCGCAAACCTTTTATCCATAATGGTAGCTTTCCAGCCTGGCTTACAAAATGGCTGTAGTAAACCGCTTATGGTGCCTTCGTACCCGTCATACTTTAATTTTTTGAGGTAGGCTGCCGCCTGATCCTGTAAATATTCTTTATCGTCGCTAAATGGGATAATCCTTTCAACTATAGAGCCGCCCGGGTCGCCAGCCTCATATAAAATATGTTTCCCTGTTTTACCACGCGTTTTTAGTCTTACGCGCACCTTGTTATCGCTACCCAAACGCTGTTTTAAATCGGCCTGGTCTACCGGGCAGTTATAGCCCAAATTGTAAACCACTTCGGCAAGCCCTGTAAGGTTTTTATCACCGGCTATATTAACAGTGGTACGGCCTTCTTCAATGCCTGCGTACAACACGTTATCATCAAAATAAACCGTTAACAACATTTTGTCCTTTAAGTATTCCAGCACCTTTAAACCACTTTCGTTTTTAATGTAAAAGCTGGTTAGGGCAATGGTTGGGATATCCGGGCTTAACACAATATCGGTACCCTGTATAATGTGGGTTAAAACCTCTTTAAGCGTGGTTTTTTTCCAACTGGCTAATATGTTTTGGTTGCGCAGCTGCCACGCGTAGCCCTCCATTTCGATAATTACCGGCGTAGTTAAATTAACCCGCCTTACAAAACCCCTGAACTCATTGCGCAGGTCGCCGTTATAACCAAGATCAAACGCCACCGGGTCGCCTTCTTTAAACAGCTTTGCGGTCTCCACGCTGGTAGATGGCATATTTTTAACTGCCTGTTGTGTGCCTAACCCAATTACGCTCAACGCGTCATTAATGGCGTTATTAATTGGTATTACCTGCCCTAATCCCGGTATCTTCAGTACAGCCGTGTCAACAACTACGTGAACGTTCTTTTTTATCACGAGGTCATTAATACCGCCTCTGAATGAGTAGCGGCCTATCTTGCTAATACTATTTAATACGAACGCCATTAGCTTTGATAATAAAGGGTAAAAATTGAATCGCTTTTAATTTGCATTGCAAAGTCACGAACCCCTATAACTTTTGGTTTTTCGGGGATTGATAGTTTGTAAATAAGTACCTGGTCGTTATTATGCAGAAAAATATCAGACGTGGCAGATTTGAGCCTAACCGGCCTTGCGAAATCAAACACATCGTTGAGCATTTTTAATTTTTCATCTGGAAACTGTTCATAGTCCCCAATCAAAAAACCCTTGATTGTAATTACCCAATCCTTTTTATTAATGATCTGCTTTGCGGAGCCTCCCAGCTCCGACATTTCAACCTCTTTAACTGTTAATTCCCTATCGAAACCTATCACCGCAAAAGGGAAATAATAGTCAACGCCATCAACCTCAATAGTAATGGGCGAAAACACTTCGCGGCCTATCATATCGGCCTGCCCGTACAGCGGTGTGCCGTACAGATTGGTTGTTTTACGGGTAGCGGGCTGAATATTTGCCGACTGGCCATCTACAGGCGAAGGCGGGAACCCCGGCACATGTGCAGGCTTATACCCGTATAGCTGTTTAAAAATATCAGCTATATCAAAAACGGTATTGAGATTAGCGTATGGCGGTAACATTAGTTAGGATTTACGGCCGCGTTTCCGCTATTGATGACCTGGTTAAACATTTGAATGAAAATTGCCCGAATCTCGGCCGCGCCTTCCGTTACGCTGGCGGCATGTAACGTAAGTTCATCTATACCCAGCTTTGCGATGTTGATGGTTTGGTTACGAACTCCGCCACCTGCAATACCTTTGGCCGAATCCTGAACACCGGTAGGAACGCCGCCGCCTGCACCAGCGCCAGCACTACCGCCTGTTAATGAATCCATCCAGCTTGATTTTTTTGAACCGGGGGCATCCTTATGCTTTGTTAAACCAACTTGTTTCCACGAATTGGCTATAGATTGCATGTGCCCGCCGAAAGCCTTCATGTATTCACTATGCTGCGACGCGCGTTCTTTTTTCAGCGCGTCAATTTCCTTGTCAGCATCGGTGGTAATATGGGCGGTAAGCACTTTTTTAGCCCCCAAAAAATCGCCGCTAAGCGCCAGTTTCATAGCCTCAACGGTGTTACTGATTAGCTGGCCTACAAACTGAAACACGCTTTTAGCTTTCAGGTAAAACAACTCAAACCAATACAAATACTGTTGAAAGCTTTCTTTAAAGGCAAGCCCAACCATGCTAAAAAAGTCCTTAATGATTTGCCAAAGCGCCTTTATGCTTTTGCCCCACCCGTCATAACTTTTTACCAGCCAAACTACAGCACCAACCAGCAAGCCTATAACCGCAATAGGCCAAAAGGCAATTGCGTTTAGTATTCCCTGCCAAATTGCTGCCCTTTGTGTCCATGCTGTATATAAGCCCCAAGCAATTGTCATAGCACCAATACCGGCAGCTATGCCGTACATTAAACTCTGATTATTGCCCAGCCAGTTAAGCACATCTATCATGCCTGCCGCAACCGGCAGCAAGCCCATGCCTATTGTACCCGCTAACGTTTGCAAAGCACCCTGAAAAGCCATTATCTTACCTGTTGGGGTTTCACTCATTCGCTTCATGCCATCGTGAAACCTTCCCATCGGCCCCGTTGCATATTGGAAAGCCCCGGCAACATCCTGAAAGGTTATTTTACCCTTTTCTACATCTTTTCGCAGGTCGGCCATTTTGCGGCCTGTTTTTTCGCTGATAGCCTGCAACGGGTTAAACCCGGCGTTGATGTATTGCAATAAATCCTGCCCGGTGAGCTTACCGGCACTGGCTGATTGTGAAAAGGCAAGGCTTAAGCTTTTCATTTTTTCGGCATCACCCATTGCCACATCACCCAGCATTTTTAAATCGGGCATGATGTTTTTAGCAGCAATACCAAAGCCCAGCATTGTTTTAGCCTCACCAAAAACCTCGTTACCATAGATGGTGTCTTTTGCAAAGCCCATCAGGTTACCGTGTAACTGATCGCCTTGCTTATTCCCAGCCATAACCTCGAAGCTTGTACCGGCCATTTGCCGTTCCATGCCGCTTTTAATAGCTCTACCCCCCAATGCTACAGCGGCAGTAAGCCCACCAAATAGCAGGCCTTTAGCAATAAGCCCCATACCACCGCCACCGGATGGGTTAGTAATGCGGTCACGCTGGCGCTCAAGGTCGGCTATTTCCCGGTTTGCCCGCCTAATCTGCCGGGTATCAATCGAAATGTCGCGGGTACGGGTTAACTGGTCAATACGGGCACTTAACTGATCGGCCGACATTCCTATGCGGTTCATGCGCGTAGTGATACGGGAAAATGCGCCATCGGCGTTAGTTGCCAGCTGGCGCATTTGCCCCGAAGCGAGGTCACGTATTTTTACAAGAAATTCAACCAGGTTAGCCATTGTTTTGCGATTGTGCGGCCTCTCTCTGCCGTATGTCTTTAATTTGCAAGTAAACTTCTGCCCAACGTTCGTCGGATAGTGTAGAGGGGTCATAGGTGGTGTAGTAGGCTATCGAGGTGTCTATATATCCTAAATAGTTCACCTCGATATCACCACGGGCAGCCTCTATAATTTTTTTAATTCCGAACTTTTAATATCAAGCACGTTTTGTACTTGTGGCATCACGCTGTAAAATGCCTCATCGTCGGTTTTAATGGCATCGTCACCACCCAGCCAAAGCGCATCCAATACAATTTCGGTGTAGGTAACCGGGTCGGTTTGCTTTGAGGTAAATTCGCGCATTTCATCGCGGGTAGGCTTACGCATATAGCCCTTGTACAAAGGGATTGGCTTTTTAACCGGCGGTTTGCCTTCCTCCGTAATTGTTTCAAATTCGCCGCTGTTTACAACCAACTCAAAAACCCCGGTCGGGTATGCTTTTTTCCATGCTGCCAAAACTTCGGCGGTAACGTTTGCCGAACTTTTCGGCATGATATCTTTTACGTTCACTTTAAAATTGATTTAAAAGGGTTTTAAATTATGACTGCTTTACACCCACCGCTATAAACGGCATGTCTATTTCCATCATTTTAGCACCTTGCTCCATGCCTTTCTCCCATTCCGTGAACTTAACGCCCCTGATTATATCAGTCTTTTGAGCGCGGCCAAAAGCTTTCTTGTACACAAAGGTTAACACGATGAGTTGATAAGGCACGTCGGCGAAATCGTCATATCCAGCCGCTTGAGCCGCCTCGTTCAACTTATCGTAATCAGACTTAAGCATTTTTACGGAGCCAGTAACCTTCTTATTACCTGTCTGAATGCCTATAGCTTCATCACCTGCGCCATACAGGTGTTCGCTGTCGGTTTCTTTTTTGTACTTGAAGCCTCTTAGGGTGCGAATTGTAAGGCTTAAAAACACAAGGGTGGAATGTTTCCATTCCAGTTCTTGACTGTTTATGTAATCTGCCATTGATTAGTTATTTTGAGGGTTGTAAAAACCCAGTTTGATATTTATTAATTTGGTGTACCCTTTACGACGAATACCCAGGTTAACATTGAGGGTTGATGTTTGGGTTATTTGCTGGGTATCGTCAATGTAAACCACCGGATCACCGCTCATACTTTCGGCCATATTGAGGTTAAGCGCGTTCACCATAGAGGCCTCAAGCGCTTTCAATACCACCGGCTCAATATTACCGTTGTCGTCCAAATCAACGTCGTCGTTGATTTCGTTAACGTATGTTTGATAGGCTACAATAGCGGCCTTATCAATCACACGACCGTAAGCAAGGCTGTTATAATCGTCGGTTTCAGGGCAGGCCATAGGGTCGCTACTGATAAACAGGCCGCCTTTTTGGTCGTACTTCTTAACAGTGATGTAACCCATATCAATTAGCTGATCAAGCTGCCTGTAATATGGGTCGGTAGGTGAATCAATGTTTGGCAGGATACTTTGTGTACCTATGTAATAATTGCTTACTGGCAAATCACCGTCTTTAACCCGGCCTATGTTCACATGTGGCGCGGTGGCAGCGATACGGCCTAAAACCAAACCCAGTGAGGTAACACCATTGTTTTGCGCGCCTCCGATTACAAAACCTACATTATTTGCGGTTAGCAATTTCGGGCTGTCGATTGTGGCATGCGTAACATCATTAACGCGGGCGGCAAGCAATATCCTTACAGGCTTGTGGGCGTCAAACATGGCCTGCGCAAATACTTTAGCATTTGGCACAGCCGCCGCCACATCACTATCAAGAAACTTCACGGCAGGCGGCACATAGGATACAGCCGGTGTGCGGGCAACGCCAACAACACGGATTTCACCATTACCAAAATCCATCAGTTTTTTGAGGCCGGTGGTAACAGCCACATCACATAGGTTTACTAAGGTGGTTGTATTAGCCGCCAGCATGATATAAACCGGGCATCCGCGGGTGCCGGTGATGCTGTAAAACTCTGTAACAAACTGGTAAGCTTCCGGCTCCGCTGCTTGCGTGATGCCCTTTGAAGCGGCATCATCAACGCTTACAACCTTTACGGGGGTGAGCAATGGCAGCAAGCCAGTACCAGCGCCGGTTAAAACTACACCGGTAATATTATCATTAGTGGCAGTACTGCCACCTAACTGGCCATTGGCCAGCTGCACATTTACACCTGGTATCATTAGTTATTACCTCCTTCGGTTGCTTTTGTTGCTTTAGTGATTAAACCTTTTTGGTATGGTGTCCTATCAGCTTCGGGGGTGGCGAATGCTACCGCTAAAGCGTCTTTTGGCGCTACAGTTGCTGGCGGTACGTCTGCCGGTGGCTGATCTGCGGGCGGTACGTTTGCCGGTGGCTGATCTGCGGGCGGTACGTCTGCCGGTGGCTGATCTGCTGACGGTACGTCTGCCGGTGGCTGATCTGCTGACGGTACGTCTGCCGGTGGCTGATCCGCAGGCGGTACGTCTGCTGGTGGCTGATCCGCTGGCGGTACGTCTGCCGGTGGCTGATCCGATGGCGGTACGTCTGCCGGTGGCTGATCCCCTGGCGCTTCGTCTTTTTGAATGGTATCCAGTATAAATACCTGTTCGCGTGTAACCTCGATGTAGTCGCGTACCTTCAATTTTTGCCCGTGGCTATCCGCCATATTTTCGGCAAAAAAGGCTTGCGCATCCGATGTTATATAGAATACGTCGACAGACGGGTGCGTGTCGAAAAGCCTTTTCAGATCGGCGTGATACAAATCGCCATTTTCACAAATAGCTTTTGAAAATTCTGTTGTAATTGCAATTAGTTTCATGTTGTGATTATTGAGCAATGAAAATTTGTTTGAAATACAGCTCTACCACGCTAACGGCTTCGCTCCAGGTAACTTTGCCGTCGCTTACCACCATGATAAGGCGGGCAGCCAATACATGATATAAAGCGTCTTTATCAGCGTCATCGCTGAATTTTACCTTGCTTAAAAGCTTATCAAGCATTACCGCGTTATCCGGCGGTGTATCTAAAAGATTTTTACTGAAGGTTAAGCCGGTAAGCAGCGCTGGTATAGCCTGGTTAATCTTGTCACGCACGGCATTGTCTATACCGGTTGGTGTAAAATCAACTATCAGCCCTACAATGGGGTTGTTAACTACCGCCTTAACTTTGTTAACTACATTTATTACCAAGTCTATTTCGGCCGTAGTAATGGCGATATCTGTAGGTAGCTGAACCGCTGCATTATTATTGCCTGTCAGTTTTTTAAACAGGACGGCGAAAAAGCCGCCTATTGCTTTTAGTATTGTTGGCATTATTGTTAAATAGGGGTTGTAAATAATTTCTGTTCTTTTGCACGGCGCTTAACGAGGGTGTCGTTAACCACCTTTTTACCTGTTTTAGGGTCGGTAACTTTAACCCATAAGTCAAATTGAGCGGCAGCGCCACCAAAATCACCGGCGTTGAGTTTCCTAAGTAGTGTACTTGATGGCAGGCTACCAGTGTTAAAATGAAAGCTTACAAGTGCATCGTATTGATTTTGGTTGAGGGCAACTGTAACAACGCGGTTAACGGTACGTTCAAAATCCCTCAAGACTACACCGAGCAAATCACTTGCACACTCCTTATTTACCAGTTTATCGCCTGGCTGAATGCGTTTGCCGTTGGCGTAAAAAGTACAGCCATAACCGATAGTCCACACACCGGCAACGTCCTGATAGGCTGCGAGCCTTAAGCCCTCAAATGATTTAATGAGGTCTAAACCGCGAACACTGATTGCATTTTTAGTTATGGCCATAGTGAGGTTATTTTGTCTTTAATTTTATTGATCCATGCGGTTTTGTCTTTACCGTCAATAACCGCGAGGTTTTCGAGTATGGATACTATGTTTTCCTGTGCTATATGGATTATCAGAAAGTTTTGCAGCCAGTCAAAGCACACAGCCATTACAGTTTCGCCTTTGGCGGCATAGTTTTGCGACCAGTGGTAAGGGAGTGCGATTAGCACCAGGTATATGAACACCTTAAGCGTAAACCTCGACAGCCTGAAACTGCTAAATTGTTCCTGCCGAATACGTGATGCAACAATGCCGCTAAACAGCTCTACCACGAAGGCAAGTAACATGCTTACCAGTGCAGCCGTTTGAATACCCAGCGCCACCGGTATTTGCGGAAAGAAAGCGGCTAACCATGCAAGGCCGGGAAATGTACAGCTAACCAAAAGCAGCTGCCGGGTTATACAGTATTTAAACGACGGTGCTATGCTTTCAAAGAAATTGGTGAAGCTGTCGTAATCGTACGACGCAAGCATTTTGTAAAACCAGTCTTTCATTTGTCCTCAATCAACCCGCGCCGCCCCTGATCGTATCGGGGGACTATTAAGGCGCGGGGTTCTTTTTGTTTACTTATGTTGATTTAGGGGTTATCGAAGATTAAGCGGCAGTACCTTGTATCATGGCACCCACACCTAAATTATCAGCCCTGCGGCGGCGGCCACCCATACGCAGCAATGCACTGTATATGTCACCGTAGTATTCGGCACGGTCGGGGTTTTCAAAAAACTTAACATCACCCAGCGCGCGGGCTACTGCATCTTTTTGCCATACCAGCGATACAGCACAGTCACCGGCGGCACCGGCAGCGCCTAACGCTTTAATGGCGTGGGCAGCATTGGCAACGGCCACGTTGCTACGGTCAAGGATATCAAAGCCATAAAGGCGGCCAATAATACCTTCGGTGGCGTTGTAGTATTGTGAGAAATCACGGTACTGGCTATCTGTTAAGCTTGAAGTAAACTGGTCAAGCATGTTGCTTTCAAACAACACCTGGCGGTTTGCTTTCGGAATGTTGTTTTTGTTGAACTGCAATTGCCATGCTTTCAAATCAAGGTGATGTGTAACATAGCGGTTGCCAGTGGCCGAATCGGTAGTAGCGGCGGTTACGTCGGCAGTTTTACCGCCTGTGGTGTAAAGTTTGGTTACGTTGCTAACGCTTTCGTCCAACCATTTCAAAATGATATCGTCACCCACAAACTCAACCAGTTCACCCGCATGATCGCCGTATACGCTGTCGATTTTATCATATGATAATTCGTATTTATCAGCATCAGGTATGTGGGTTGGATCGGTGGTGTACTCATCCAATACGTAAACGATGTCGGTATCTGTACGCCTTACAGCGGTAGCAGGGAACACGCCACGGTTTTTAGTTACCGACGGTTTAGCGCCTGGCTGCGGGATATGCACCACTTTACCGGCTAATACTTTATCGTCATCGCTAAAGGCACGTTTCATAAATCCGTTATCCTTCCAAAAGCGCTCAATAATGTATTGCGCCCAAATTTCAACCTGTATACCGGCGGTATGTGCAACCGGATTGTTTGATTGAAGCGTTGAAAGTTTATAAAACATTAAGCCAGCGCCGCCAACAACTACCGACGCTGTAAGTGCGCTGGTATGGGCAGCCATCGCAAAGGCATTTACACCCAGCGAGGCAAAAAGAATGAGGCCAACTGTGGCGACTAAAAATTGCTTTGAATTTTTCATTTGGTTATTTAATAGGGGTATTTGTTTCGGGGTATTAAAAGGTTATTTAAAGCTTAAGAGGTTACTTTTTATCAGATTTAACCGGGAACTTTTCGGCGCGCTTATCTAAGTATGCCTGATTATCCAGCTTTTGCAGGCGTTCTAACTGGCCTGTTTTCCACAGTTCGTCGTAGCTAAGCTTAATCAGTTCTTTTACTTCCTTGTCGCCGTTTTCATTACCGCTGGTTAGTTTATCGGCAACGCTTTCAAGTACCGGCATGCCTTCCAGCAATTCTTTAGTGCCATCAAAGTCAACCCTTGCCAAACGGATATACTTTTCGCGTTGGCCGGGTAGGTATTTGTTTTTGTTGTCGTCGGCCAGCTTGATTACATTGGCCTCGTTCTGATCTGCCTTAAGCTGTGTTACCTCATCCTGCAAATCCTTTTTATCGGCTTTAAGCGTGTTGATATCGGTTGCCTGTGATGCATTTAACTGTATCATATCAGCCACGGCCTTTTGCACCTGTACCTCGGTGGCGGTTTCATCCAGTTTAAGCGAAAGCAATATGCCGTTCAATGCTGCGCCTGTCAGTTGAATTAGTTTCATGTTGTCGTTATCGTCGTTTTTAATTTGTTGTAGTGAGTTGAAAAGTTTGATAAAACCCTCTTTATCCAACCCGGATAATTCAATCCTTTTTTCGTCGTGCCCGTATAGTTGGCAGGCACACGCATCATCATTGCCACCAATGTCCACGCAACTGATATCGGTAACTTTCCACTTGGTAATAGTGGGGCCGGTTTGGCCGGGCAGCATCATTGAAGGATCTTCTGTCCATTCAAGCGGGATAGCACCCAACGACACCATATTTAAAATGCCAGCTTCATACTTGTTGTATAGCTGCATTGCAAAAGGGTCGTTTTCATCAAATTCCAAATAGCAACTCCACTCGTCTCCATGCAGCTCTATTTCAACAGCGCATCCCGGTGGTAGTATTTGGCTTTTATCGTTGCTGAATGCCCGCTGATGCATCCAAAGTAGTATTGGGTTTTTTAGATATTGAACCCAGTCGCCACCGTCAGACATCACGCGATACTTGTAGCAATTAAGGCCGCTGGTCGTGATTACATACCGCTTAGTCGTACGTTTCATTTTTTTTCGGTTGAATACGCCAGCGCCCCTGTTAATTGCCTTTTTTTCATGTTTGGTTTTTTAGTTTTTCATAACCTTTTATTGGTTTCGTTGGGACAAACGTACAGCGGTATTTTGGCCATAAAAAACCGCGTTTCTGAATGATTAAGGCGGTTTTATGGTATGATTAAAGCAGCGTTAATCATCCAATTACCCGGTTATATAAGAGGTAAAAAAGCCTGCAATTTTGGGTGTAAATCATCTAAAAACACATGGCAAAAACACGAAGCAAAGCCGAGATTGAACGACTAAAGGGCTATGCAAAACTGCTGTTCATTAGGGATAGGCTATCACAAAAAGAGATTGCGCAACGCACCGATGTTTCTGAAAAAACTATAGGGAAATGGGTGGAAGATGGGCAGTGGGAAAAGGAGCGGAAAAACTTTGTTTTAACCCGGCAAGAGCAAATGAGTAAGCTACTTGATGAGCTTACCGAGATTAACGCTTATATAGAGTCATTTGAGAAAGGAAAGCGTTTTGCAGATAGCAAATTGGCAGATGTAAGGCGCAAGCTGATTAAGGACATTAAGGAACTGGAAACAAAAACCAGTAAACCCGAAGCTATTAGCGCATGTATCGGCCTTCTTGAATTTATTCGCAAGATTGATTTAGCCAAGGCACAAGAGTTATCAGGGTACATTGATGGGTTCATTAAATCCATTATGTAATGAGTACGATAGCAGAAAACCGCGCGGCTCAAAACGAATGGGACGATTTTTTAAGAAACTTACTTCGGGCAGCAACGGTTGACGTTGACCAGACGGAAGCGGAGCGAATAGCGCATAGGGAATGGCTTGAAGCGCCGGGCAATGAAGAAGAATGGAATAAATTCTTTTTCCCTAACTACTATAAATCGGAAGCTGCCCCTTTTCATAAAAAGAGTACTAAATGGTTATTTAACCACATGGAGGGCTATTTGGTACGAGCATGGAGCCGCGAAATGGCCAAAGATGTGCGTACCATGATGGAAACAATACGCCTGGGGCTTACCAAAAAGAAAAAGTTAGGATTATTAGTTAGCAGTAGCGCCGAAAAAGCTGTGTTACTATTAAAGCCTTATAAAATCAATTTTGAAAGTAACCCCCGCCTAATTGCTTACTACGGCGAACAGGTAACCTATGGGGCATGGACTGAAAGTGCATTTACTTGTAAATGCGGTATGGCGTGGGTAGCTATAGGCAAAGGACAAACGCCGCGTGGTTTGCGAAATGAAGATATCCGTCCGGATTTGGTAGTTATCACCGATATGGACACTGACGAGGATTGCCGCAACCCTGAAACAATAGCCAAAGATTGGGCATGGTTTGAAAAAGCAGTGTACGGCACCAGGTCGGTAAGTAACCCCTTCTTAGTAATATTCCTGGGTAACATTATAGCAGAAGATTGCACAATCAATAACGCCATACTTATGGCCGACAGGTCAGAAGTCATCAATATTGAAGACGAAGACGGCAATAGCAACTGGCCGGAAAAGAACACGCAGGAAATGATAGCGCGTATCAAATCAAAAATTAGCTACGCGGCTTTTATGGGCGAATACATGAACACGCCGATTACCGATGGCAAGACCTTTCCCGACATCTACTTTAAAAAAATGATGCCATTAAAGATGTATCGTTTTTTAGTAGCGTATTGCGACCCCAGCTATAAGAGCGGTAAAAAGAACGACTTTAAAGCAATTGCCTTAGTTGGCAAATACAAAGATGAATATCATGTAGTAAAATATTTCTGTGCGCAAACAACTACGGCCATTATGCTGCAATGGTATTACATGATAATGAAGTTCGTGGCATTTGTGATAAATGTTTTTTACCTCATAGAATGGCCATGGATTGACGACACATTAAAACTCGAAATACAAGCCGCTAATAAACGGGAAAAGGTAACACTTCCATTGGTGCCGGATGATAGGGAAAAGCCGGAAAAATATTTTCGTATTGAAAGCCTTTTAGAACCATTAAACCGAAACGGGCACCTATGGTTCAATATCGACGATAAAGACAGCCCGCACGGCGTTGCCATGCGGGCACAGTTTAAAGCTTTCGGCCCCAAAAGCAAGGCGCATGATGACGGCCCCGATGCCGTTGAGGGGGCAGTTTGGACGATTAACAACAAATCAACCCGCGACCCTGCAAAAATCCAAGTACTTAAAGCACCAAAAAAAGCCAAACGATATTAACCATGCCATACTTAACCAAAGCAGATTTAACCACCGATATATACACAGAAGATATAGACGCTATAACCGAAAATAACGACGGTGATGTAACCGCCGCCATAAACAAAGCAATTGGCGAAGCGCAGGGGTACTTTGACAGGTACGACATTGATGCGCTTTTTGCCCGCACAGGTGACGACCGCGACCCTATTTTAGTTGGCTCATTAACGGCGATTGCCCTTCAATGGCTTACACGCAAATGCCCGGCAAACCAAAATATAAAGCAAATTCGGGACGATGCCGCTACAGCCCGTGTATGGCTTCGCCGGGTACAGGCGGCAGATGTTAAACCGAGGGGGTGGCCGCTAATCACACCGCCCGAAAAGGCAACCTTTTTTCATATGAGCAGTAACCCGAAACGCGGCAATCACTTTTAATTTTTAATACCCCTTTAAATAGCTTTTAAACATGGCCATAACTAAAAAACCTACCGTTACCGCCGACGGTACACAACCCAGCATTGCTATAACCAAGATAGATGTAATGCCTATAGTCCGCGAAAATCAGGACATAGTTAAATGGCGCAATTATACACGTAGTGCCGAATCACGGGTGCCACGCCGCGCATTGCTCTATAGTCTGTATTTTGATGTGATATTAGATGCCCAGGTGATAAGCGTAACCGGCAAACGCCGGGATGCTATTACTACCGCCGGTTGGCAGTACGTTGATAAGGATGGGCAGCCGGTTGATGCCATCAACGAATTAGTAGATAGTTTGGGCTTTGCCAAATTGCTTGAAGAAATTTTAGATAGCCGCTTTTGGGGCTACAGTATGGTAGACTGTAATATTTACAAAGACGATGAAGGCACCTGGCAGATGACTGCAACGCAGTTTGACCGCCGCCACATGCGCCCCGAACTGGGTATGGTTGCTTACCGGCAATACGATGATGAGGGTTTTAGCATTCGTGAGGGTGTTTACACACAAACCGTTTTGGAGGCAGGCGATGAAAAGGATTTGGGGCTATTATTATCGGCAGCACAATACGCCATATATAAACGTGGTGGTTTAGGTGATTGGGCTACGTTTGTTGAGGTTTTCGGCAATCAGATTTTAGATGCGCAATGGGATGGCTACGACGAAGACCAGCGTTTACTATTGCTTGATGCTATTGAGAAAATGGGCAACAATGGCCGGTTGGTACGTCCGAAAGGTACGGAGGTACAATTTGTGCCCAATCAAAACAACGCTACCGGCGCTTTACAGGAGGGCTTTGAACGCTACTTAGATGAGCAGATAGCAAAATCGCTATTGGGCAGCACCGAAACATCGGGTACAAGTGAGCGCACCGGTTACGCAATTGGGAAGGTGCATTCTGATCAGGACGAAAAGAAAAACGAAACGGATACGGATTTTGTACGCAGAATCCTGAACAGTCGTTTCCGCAAAATATTAAAAGCCTTTGGCCTGCCTTATGAGGGCGGCAAGTTCATTATACCCGAACGTAAACAAAAACTATCCCTTACCGACGAGATCAATGTTTACGTGCAAATGGCTACTCAATTGGGTATGCCGGTTGACCATGATTTCATCTATCAGCGCACGGGGATGCCAAAGCCTGCCGATTATGAGACACAAATGAAGGAAAAAGCCGCCCAAAAGGCCTTTAACGCATTAAATACGCAGATTTCGGACGATGACGACGAAGAAGAAAGTGCAAATACCCCCCCGGCTAAAAAGGAAAAAAAGAGCAAAAAGCCGGGTGGTGTGAAGCTAACTTTCCGCGAAAAGCTGGCTTTACACATGATGGATTTTTTCGCGTAGCCCCGGAGTTAACGGGGCATATTAAACTAAAGGATTTGTATAGCGATGATTGTGATTGCGGCGATAGCCACAACCATACTACTATACAGCTTGCCGGTGGTTATCGCGACATATTAAATGACTTTTTAAGGCAGGTACACACCGGCGAACTTAAGCCGGGCAGCATCCAGCCCGACTATTATAACAACATGGCTACAAAACTGGCCGGGGCAGTTAGCGAAGGGTTAGGCGGTAAAATATTCGCTTCAGACGATGAACGCAATACACTGAAAGCATATTTCGACCATAATATTTACGCATTTAGCGGCGCTAAAAGCCTCGTTATGCTTAAGGAGTATAACCGCCTATTACTTGACGATAAAGGCCAGGTGCTACCTTATAAAGAGTTTGAGAAACGGGCTTTAAAGGTTGATGCGCTATACAATAAAACGTATCTCGAGGCCGAATACGAAATGGCGGTAGCATCGTCGCAGATTGGTGCAAGCTGGCCGGGCTTGATGAAATTTAAGTTATTGGAGTGGAGTACAACAGGCGGGGAAAACGTTTGCCCTATTTGTGGCGGGTTCGACAGGATGATAATAGCCAGCAACAATCCTATTTTAAACAGGCTTTGCCCTCCGCTGCATTTTAAATGCCATTGCAAATTGATCCCGGCGGCAGATACCGACACGCCTACCCCCGAAGATCACATCAATAATGTAGAAAAGGCAGCCGATATAAAACCTTACTTCAAAAACAACCCAGGCAAAAACAAAGTGATTTTTGCCGACGGCCACCCGTATTTTAAAAATTTAGGCAACAATAAACAGCGTGAGTTAGATGCCGAAAAAAATTACAATATGCCATCGGGCGAAAGGATTTACGCTACCATCAACCTGCCATCATACACCGAAGCAAAAAGTAAAGATGAGGCAAACAAGTGGTGGGCAGATTTAGCGGGCGGCCAGCGTAAAAGCATTGATATTGTAGCGCGTGACGGCATTACCGTGAGTATGGATAACAGGTTTAGAAACCATGTATTAGAGGAAAATAAAGACAACCGCTACAGGTTCCTGCCACAGTTGCCCGATATTTTGAAAAACCCCGATGAGGTATGGAGTAATAAAATAAGGGGCAGCATTCAAACCGCTTATATCAAATATTACAAAAACTGCCCGATTGTGATTGTAACCGATTCACGCAGCAATGTTACAGCTATAACAGCCTACGAAGTGCAGAAAAATGGGCGAACAAACTTTGGCGCGCTTGCCAATATGCGGAAGGGTGTTTTGAAATATAAAAAGTAAAGCCGTTTACACAGTTCCGGTAGCGGCTAACCAAACAGCGCCCCGCCGGTGCATAAACGGCTTATTTATAACACAAATATAAATATATTTTATAAAAAATGGATAGTGCCGCTTTTGTTCGCACAAGCCGCCGCAAAGCTGCGCAGATAGCTACCTACGTGAACGATATAGCCCCGGCAATGGTAGTACGCAAAACGTTGCGATTTATTGACGGTAACTTCAGGGCGCAGGGCTGGCAGGGCGCTACTTTTAAAAAATGGAAAGATAAACAGAGTAATGCCGGTAAAAAGCGAAGGGGGCTAAACCTCATCGTAACCGGCAGGTTAAGGCGCGGGGTAAACTATACTACCAATGGTCGGGGCGAAGTATACTTTTATAACAACGTTCCATATGCCAAAGCACACAACGAGGGCTTAACCATAAACGCCACCGTACACGTTAGTGCCTATACCCGAAGGCGCTTTACCACCGACGAAGTGAGCGCACCACGAGCACGCAAAACCAAATTTGTGAAAACGCAAACCGGCGAAAGCGAAGTAAGATCGCATACCCGCGTAATGAAAACCCAAATGCCACAACGCCAATTTATGCCTTACGAAAGCCACGGCAGCCCGGTTTTGATTAACTCAATACGGCGGGATTTAGAAAAGGATATGACAAAGATTTTAAACGCATAACATCATGAGTGAATTAACAATGGATGCCATATTGGCAAATGTATTTTTAACCGTACAGGCACGTTTAGCCACGCTGCCCGAATTGAAATTTATTGACCAAGATTTGGGGCAGTTGGAATTTGACGACGCTGACCAGCTTTGCCCGGTTAAGTTCCCGTGTGCTTTATTTGATCCTGTAGAGATACGCTATACTGACAATAGCGAATACAGCCAACAGGGCGAAAGTGTACTGGAAGTTCGGCTGGCTGTAACTGCATACACAGCCGCCACCCACTACTATGAAAAAGATAGTCACAAAATAAATGCTTTGGGATACTTTAACTTAGAACACCGGGTTAACAAGGTATTGCACGGGTGGAGTGATGAACGGTATTTTAACCCGTTAAGTCGTATCAGCGCCCAAACCGAGCGCCGAAAGGATAACGTAAGGGTTAGAGTACTGCGCTATGCTTTTGGCTTTGTAGATAATACAGCGATGAAGGTGAGAACACCGCAACCGAGGCCGGATTTGGAAGTTATACCGAATGTGGTCTAACAAAAAAGCCGCTTACTTAGCGGCTTTTTTTATTCAAATTCAGACTTTTCCACGTGTTTCTTTACTATCCTGTAACTGCCTTCGGGACTGGCGGCCTTAAAATGTGCCTCCCGTTTCATAGCTAACCATTCCGAATCATAAACGCCGATGATTTCATGTGGCGCGGCGTACTCATTTATCAGTATATAAACTTCCATTTTTCTGTTAATATTTAAATTCTACAATTCCGGCATTGTCAGCAACGGCGGGTTCAACTTTGATATTAAGGGGTTGGCCAAATTGCCCTGCATGGCGATTAATTATAAATACCTTTTCCGTTCCTTTGTTGTTTAAATATTGATCGTAATTGCGCCAATCAATCAATAGTTTTTTAGGGCTCGTACCGGTGCTATCAACATGCTCTTTAATTAGGCTATGTATTACATCTTTACTAAACTTATCAATTGAATATTGTGTGTCACTTATCCGGCAACCTGCGAACTTATATTTGCCATTATCATTCTCAATTGTAGACACAGTATTTCTAATAAAGTCCCCTTTAATACTCTCTAATCTGTGATGAAAGCTATAGGCAAGCGAATTGATTTCATCCAATAAAAAAATGTATTCACATTTATAATCATACCTAAAGCCGCGCATTACCACTTTAGATTCGTCAGCTTTAAACAGTAGAGGGGAAAAGAAGTCGTGAAAGTAATCTGATATGGCAGTTTTAAGGGTTTCTATTGTATATGAGTTCATTTGCTTATTTCTATAAATGGCACACCAGTTTTGTTATTATAGGTTATAGTCTCATCAATCAGCATCTTTTTAGCCACTACACCGTTATGTAACTGCGCTGTTGATGTCCATTGGATATCGGTAGGCCAATATTGTATAAACAGCCTGGCGAGGCCTACAGGATGGCCGGTTATTTTCACCTTCGTTATTCGCTTATCTGCGTTTACCCAATACTTTAAATATAATTTAGGTTCGCCGCCCGTGCTGATCCGTGGAGCAAAAATAAATTCACTGCCGCCTTTAATATACCTGGTTTCATCCATATTATAACCATTGGCCTGCAAATAAGTGGCTATGCCATTGGCGTAATATTCTTTATAGCCTATCAAGCGGTAAAGTTCATACCCGGCCTTATCCCAAAGGGCTTGCTGTTCGCGCTTTTCTTTTGGTGTTCCGTACCATTTAGCGTCGGTTTTAGTCCATTTGGCTGTATCTGTTTGCGCATAGCAATAAGCCCCAGCCAGTATAAATAAAGTGACAAGTATCGGTTTTTTCATAACCCAAATATAAGGGTTAATACCAATTAAAATGAGGGATAAGTTTTTGCAGGTACTTGCGGTCGGCACCGTCGGCTTTTAGTTTTTCGAGGGTGTCGCGTTCCTCCATGATGATTTGCGAAATGGTGGTTTCGCCTAAATAAAACTCGTGGTTTAATTCCTCTACAGCGCGTTCGTATTGCAGGCCTTTGATTTTGTAGTGGTAATAAAGGCGGCATACAATATGATGATCCCGGCGGGCTTTAAACACCCCTTTAACGTGCTTAACAGTGCTACGCTTAAGAGGTTCAGAAAGGATGCTTGCGACAAGTTGTTTACCGAGTGCCATAGATTAATCAGGTGCCATAAAATTACCCAATACTTAAAAACTTAGCAAAACAAACCAGCGCACATTATATTTGTGATATGACAATTGAGTTTGAAGCGACGTTTGGTGACGAAGTGAAATTGGTTACAGTTAGCTGGGATGAATGGGGGCACAAAGGCTTTAACATCCTTTTAAATAAGCGCTATCAGGGCTATGTTATAAAACATAAAGACATTTGGGATCACTGGTTACAAGTGCGGTACCCGCAACATGATTTTACCACCGACGACATACAAATTATCATTGCGCTTATAGAAGCTCACCCCGATTATGAAACTGTATCAAAACGCTTTAATCTATTTTAATTGCGCACTTTCGGGCATCATTTCGCTTAATAAATGTGTCAGGGTGTACACCTCATCATGATCGGGCGGGGTGTCGGGGTTTTGGTTTCCCATAAGGTGCAGCAATGACCTGTACAGGTGTACATAATCATCACGGTCGCCATTCAGTGTAATAATAATCTTTCTCTCTTTCTGCTCAAACGCTACCATAAACCCGGCCGGTTAAATCAATTTAAAATCTGTTTAAAGGTTTCATCAGGTAGATGTATCAGCCGGGCAAAAAAAATGACGCAGCCAATACCTTAAAGCCCATCAAGGGAGTCCAAGCCCTATACACGCAGAAAGATACAGCCACGCCATTACTGGCGTACTATTTGGCTTGTGCTGCGTGTATCTGCAATTTTGGACTTTTAGATGATGGGCAGCACTTTAAAAAGTACAATTTCTTTTACTTTACAAAGTTAGGGCTTTTACGGTTATGAGGGAATAGGGTTACAATAATAAGAACTATTAACAGGTATTTTTATTACCTTAACTATAATTATGGCAAGGATATTTACATCGAAACAAAAGGCAATTGATCTTATTAACAATAGAATAAACGAGCTAAATGATTTTCAAAACTTCAATCACGTAGCTTGGAAAGCACGAACGGTATCTGATTTAACAGAAATATTCGGTCCAGCAAGTAATCAGGTGTTTAACGCCCAAAGACTTAACTTTTATGATATTGTTACCAATGAAAACGGAAAGATTAGGGAAAACTTTAGGCAATTATTGCAAAGCTATATCGGTTTTATAAAGGATCACATACCGGAAGCCCAAGTGAAAGTAGTGGAGCAAATAGATTGGGAAAAACAGTATAACGAAATGCATAACATTGTAATTCAAAAAGGCCATAATTTCGATGCCCTTCACAAGCTTTTAGAAAATAGAGATTCGATGATAGACGAATTAAATGCAGAAGTCGAGATGCTTAAAAACAATGTTTTTCAAACGGAAAATGTTACACCATTGCGTCTTTGGCGTTTTTTTATAAATCTACCTTGGGAGAGCGTTACAATTATCATAGGAATATTGGGAGCAACATTCGCACTGGGTGTGTGGTTAGCACATTTACTAAAGCTTTAAAATAAAAAAGCCCCTTTAACGGGGCTTTAATTGGGCGATTGTAAGAACGTTTCTATTTTCGCTGCATCGGTTAAACTTTCACACAATATGTGATAATGGTAAAACCAATTATATCCATCGCAATCATACTTAAATGAGTTTTCATCTAAAAACCCATCAAGCTTTTTAGCTTCTTCGCCTTTATGCTTTTCTATTTTTATGTAAAGCACAAAAGGCTTATCGAATTTTATTATTTGATGATCCATGTTTATTATATTCTATTTAATGCATTTATCTGCTACCCTTATAAGCCACTCCGCAAACCTTATCGGCGTAGCTTCTCTTTCTTTTTTGGTTATAATCTTAGCGCCGGTGCCGTTCCGTGCTGGCCTTACTACATACTCTATTGCATCGAATGATATTGGAATAGGCGGCAGTTTATCGGGAGTGCAGCCTACTATATAAAGCAGCGTTTTCTTTTGTGCTTTGTGTCCCCACCAACTTTGGTTAACACAAATGGAATACCCCCCCCCTATGTCTTTTTTGCCTGGCATTGGTAACGGTACTTCATTCCATAGGGTTGAGCCGTAAGGATGTTCGAGCACACCGCCATGTTTTCGGATCATATCAACGGCGTAAAGCGCTAATTCTTTTTCGTCCGGCCGTGGTTTAGCAAATTGAGATAAACGCCCCCATGCCCGGCAAGGCGGATGCGCTACAACAGGGTTGCCTCCCGGCCATTTACGCGCATCCCGTTCAATATCCCAGCAGTCTACATTGAGGGTATTGTATATTGATTTTGCTTGAGTGAATAATATTGACACCATGTTAATCTAACTCGTCTAATTGGTAGTACACCGGGCATGTTTTCCCGTGTACCGTTTCAAATTCAATTACAACCATAGGTTCGTTATCGTAGATAGCAAACTTTGGATGGCTGATAATTATGCGGTTTTCGTAGCCAGGTATACACTTAATATCCATGATAGATGTTATTTCATGTATCCCGTTAGAGCGTTTTTTTACACCGAAACCCGCCAAACTTTGCTCTAAAACCTGCTGAACAGGTGGGGGTATATGCATAATTAACTCATGCGGACGGTACATTTTAGCAGTAAAATAGCCACGTGCGCGCGCAATCATTTCAACCAAAATGTGCATTTCTGCACATTCAGGCCGGTAATAAAGGCGGGCAACGCGTTTGATCTGCACGGCTTTAGTTGCGTTTTTTGATATTACCACGTTCAATAACATCGCCTAAAAAAATAACGAAGTCACCGGGCAACGACCATATTACAAGCTTGCCTGCATCGTAGCTAATTCGCATCATTTTTGACATTCTGATAACGCCTTTAAACTCCGCAATAAACCACGGCTTATCAGCTCCATATCCATTCGTGAACTTCACGTGCGTGTATTGTTTGCCTATCAGCCGCGAAGCAATCCAAGTGCTTTCGCGTCTAAATTCGATACGTTTTAATTCGCGTTCCATCAAATCAAACGGATGCTTCGTTAAAGTGAGATTAAGCAACTTCATACCTTTAAATACCCTTTAAATACTTTAAATAAACCTGATTAAAGGCGCTCACGGCCTTTACAAGGTCGAGGTAATATAAATTATCCAGCGGAGCGCTAAACTTGCTTTCACACCATTCGTTAACGCGTTTCATATCTACCTTAACCGTGCCGGGTAACTCCCAATGCATTTCGTGGGCAAGGCTTAATATTTTACGCTTCATTTTGTCGGCTTCGCTGGGTGGCTGGCCTACGAGGTTTTCAAGGTGTTCAAAAAGCGCCTGTGTTTCCGGGTAATCCATTTCTGTAAGGCTTACCGTACGGCCATCGGTAAAACTTTCTACCGTGGCTTCTTTTTTATATTCCTCTTTAATGCCCGCCTTAGCTAATAAGGTGCGGGCTTTTTTGATTTGATCTTTAGTCATGATATTCGGGATATGCCATGTGTGGCGGGTTAGCATCGAAACTAAAAGCCGGGCGGTTGTCGATGTCGACCAGGTAAGGCAGCGGCTTCATGGTGTCCCTAAATTCAATTAATGCTATCCGGTTCATGGATTCGTAATTGCTTCCAAAACTTACACGGGTTTTGTCGGCTGTTATATGCAGGCTTTTTACTCCAATTATTTCCAGCGCCTTTGCTAAGTTGTCGATAGCTTCGTGAAGTATTGCGAGTTTGCCGGGTTGTATGTTTTCGTTCATGATTCTTTGCTCCAATCTGTTTTATAATATTCTCTCTTTAAAAAGCCTTCGGGGTTTGCCTGCGCTACGCCAGTGCGTTTCAGGTAGGCTTTGTAGGCTGGTATACATTTGAGGTATGCCAGCTTCTTAACATCGCTTAGCCTGTTCCAATATGGTTCGCAACGGTGCGGGTGTATTTTCTTTCCGTATTCGGTTATGAAGTTTTCAAAACTCAAATCTTCCGACACCTTGCGAACGGTAAAATATTGACTTGTGTTAAGCGCGGCCAAAGCGGCTTCCTCGCGGGGTAGTTTTTGTAGCAGTGTAACCAGTTGCTTTTCGTTTAATTCGGCATCCAAAACGCTGTAAAACACCATTAAACCGGCATTGTCATAGTTAAACTGCACAGTGCCTTTGTAGTGGTCGGAGGTTAAAATGTACTTATTCATCTGCAAATACCCCCTCCTTTTCGGGTGCGTTTTGCGCAGCTTTGGCAAGCTTTAGCGCCATTTTATCAAGCCTATCGAAGTATTTATGTTCAAGCAACCTGGCTCTTTCCTCCCAAATAGCTTGTGGGATATTACCACCAAAACGGCTTTTTGGCCATATCATGAAGTTTTTAACGAACAACTTAACGTCGCACAGATATTTTATATCCTTTGATGACTGCGTTTTAGGTTCACTTCCCAAACTCCACATTATGAGTATGATGATTTTATTTTTCAGCTTCTTACGCATGTATAAGAACTGTTCGGGTGTCATTTTCCAAACATCAATACTATCTATAACCGCAACATCCGGCGAACCGCGTCGGCAGAAATATTCTATCACTTCTTCAAAAGTGGCATTCGCAGCGAGTATGATTTTACCGCTATAATGGTCTATTATCCCCTCTCGCCTTAATGCATCCTGCATTGTGGCGCTGTGACCTTCTTCAAGGCTTACGTACGTTGCACGTAACCCACAATCACAAAGAGCCTTTAAAAGCCTTAATATCCCTGTTGTTTTGCCATTACCGCTACCGCCCCAAATAGCGCAGCTGAAATTTTTATCAACTAAGCCTATGGTATTTTTCCAAATTGTTTCTAAGTCTAAACGGTCAAATACCATCTGCCCAACCTGGAACATTCCTTTTGTCTCCATTTATCTAATCTGTGTGTCTTAAAAAAATTACTTCCGTGTTTTTGTCTATTGCTTTCGGGTATTTGGGGCTTGTGTTTGGCGGCAGGTACCACAGCTTATAAGTGCGGTATTGCGTTTGCTTTGGTTCGCGTTCAACCATTTGGTTTACTGTTTTGGCTTTATCACTTGCCTTGTAAAAGCGGTCGCCTACCCGTAGCTTTTCCGCTGTTGTTCGGGTGTTGCGCTCCATTATTCATACATGGTATTAAGCCCGAACTTTACCGCCTGCATATGCTCAAATATTGCCCCTTGGCTATCTTTCCAATCAGGGAGCATATAAATATGATCGGCCATATTTAACAGCGTTGTAGCCTTGCGCATGGCGGTTTGCCAGTCTTCTTCGGGGCCGATAAAGTCGCAGGGGTTAAGCACGTGAAAGCCTTGTGCAGTTAGCTTGGTTTTAGCCTCTCTAAATTTGGCCTCGTACTCATCTACCGGCAGCCCGGTTACTTTACCGGCTATATAAACCACCTGGCTTTTTGATTTGGCTAAATGGGTTGTTAATTGTATTAAGAAACTTGTTTTTGTCAATAGCTTTAACATAGTTTTAAAGGGTGTTTAAAGGTTATTAAATAGTACCCGGCCGGGGATGCGAACCCCGGCTTTGCACCATGCCGGGTTAAAGGTTTTTTAAAAGCCTGATACAGGTTGCGGCGGTTTGAATGGCTTCCCTTCTTATTTCTTCCACGCCACCACCCTCGTACTTGTGTTGCAATGCTGCCCGTACCAGTTCGCCGCTTTCTTCGCCAACAATGGCGGCGGCATGTATTTTATCTTCCGGCCATTCAGGATGCTTTCTTTCAGCCCTGTTTACCTCAATAATTACCTCGTTTACTACTTCTGATAATCTCATGTTAATTATTCGTTTACTGGCACCATTGCCATTGTACCCGCCCCAGCCTCGAACCGGGGTGGCTGCCTGCCGGGTTAAGGATTGATAAAAAAATCGAAGGGTATTACTTTGCACTCCAATTGCTTTAATTCGGCTTTAGGGAATTTTTGTTGAACCTTGCGGATAACTAAATCATAGGCTTTTTGACCTGCTATTTTGGGGTTTGCCGCAACTACTAATCCTTTGACTACAGCTGGCTTAAATTTTATGTTCGGTTGGCCTGGCTCGAATGCCTTGAGGCGAACGAAATACATATTTTCCTTTGCCATGATTATATATTTGAAAAATTTAAATGAACATCAACGTAATCGCCTTTTTCGTCGCGCACGTAAAGGCTGAAATACTGTTTACTTTTAGGCTTACGGATGGCCTGCCTTACAAAGGCCATGGCCTGTTTATACCTCGGATCGGGTATGTTTTCCTCGTGGCGTAAAAGGGCTAAAATCCGCTTACTATCTAACCGGCCATCGCGGGTACTAAAGGCGTCCATGATGATAGTTTTAAGCCAGTCGCTTGCGGCTGAAAGGCCATCGTTAAGGATTTCATCAAGTTTGTTCTTAGCAAGCATCAACAGGCCTTCATCAAAGGCTATAGCCTCATTTACATTGATCTCAATTTTAATGGAGCGGTCAAAGTTGTACCGGGTGATATTTCCTTTTCCCTTGCTTTTGTTATTCACACCTCCGTTTTCGTTTAAGAATGCTGTGTATAGTTCTAAGGCTATATCAAAGCATTTCTTTTTATGCTTTTCGAGGGCTGCGCGAAATGCTAACCGCTCTTTAGCCAATACCGATAGTTTGGCTTCGGCAAGGCGTTCACTTTTGCTAATCCTGTCTAATGGTATCAGGTCGCCGCTTTCGTTTACCCACTTTTTATCGGCTGGTTTTTGTTGTTTAATTGTTAGTGCTGTCATGCGTTTATTGATTTAAAAGTTTAATCGTTGGTAATGGATGATAATTATATTCGCTCATGTGGTGCTCTATTTGAACCATATGCGAACGGATAAAATTTAACTCGTATGAATCGGGCAACTGCACATAAATCCAGTATGTGCAATACGCTACGGCTTCGGCTTCGTTCAAACTGATGCTGTAAGCTTTTTTTCGCCTCCCTTCAAATTGGTTGCGCAGCTTTTGATAAATTTTTATCATGTGTATTTGCAAAAGCTGTTCACTTAAAGACACTACCGGGCTTGTCAAAATGAACTTGTGATACAAGCTTACAAGCGCTTGCATTTGCTGTGGAGTGTATTTTAAAACCATTTTAAAGGCATTTAAAGGATGATTACAAACAGTCGATAATAGTCACCACGTAAGTCAGCGTAAACCTTAAGCCAGGTATCCAATTTTGTTAAGGCTTTAGTCACGCTTTCGCGGTTCATTTTAAAATATTCGGCTATTTCATTATGGGTATAGCCCGCCTTTTCCATAAGGGCAAACACCAGGTAACGGCGCTCGGTGGGCTTTTTCCGGTCGTCTTTAACGTCCTTTAAATCGTCGACCATAACGCCCAAAAGGTCGGCTGACTCTTTAGTCAATTGATTAAGTGACTTTCTGCCGGGCGCGGCCGGTTGGGTACCGTTTAAATGGTTTTCAATAATGCTTTCAGCGTGATTTATAGTTTCTATTCTCATTTTATAGTGTGTGTTTAATTAGCGGTTTTACTGTTTTACAAGCTTCCTGCAGTATTGAATTATGCGGGATAAACTCAAAGGTTTCGGGGTTGTGCATGGCATCATATAGCTGCATGCATTCGGCCAAATCCCGCTTGTGTATACCCTCTGTTGATACTACCAGGCCTTCACATTCGGCCACAAAGGCCATATCTATTTTATGCCAGTGATTGCGCCACCATGCCCAAAAAAGCGAACTGGTTTGCAGTCCTTTGGTAAGTGTGGTGTCGCCGGTTTGCAGTTGCAGGTAATCATAAGCGGCAAACATTACCACGCTGCCGTATTGCACTTCGGTAAGTTCAAGCAGGTGCATTACCTTTTGGCGGGTAGCCTGCTGTATGGTTATTTGTTGCTTTATTTGGTTCATGCTGCCGCCTCCTCATTTTGCTGATCTTCCAATTCAGCCTGTTTTTGTTTCCACGCATGCACCAGGCGTTCAACACGGCGCATATCAACTACCCCGTTTTTAATGGCGGCACCATTGGCAATAAAGGCGAGTGATTCGGTGTCTGTTACCCCGTTTGTTTTGGCTACCAATATGGCATCGTCATAATCGGGTGTAGGTATTTCGATGAACTTACCGCCCAGTCGGCTAAGTATCTCGTTAAAGCCGATAGAGCCGCGGGCTTCGCCCAATTCAATACGGTCGCGCAGGTTATGGGTACCTATCAAAACAATGCCGCAACGTTTCCAAAGCGCATTATACAGGTCGATAAAAAGCAGTAATAAGCCGTTTCTAACCTTTTCCATTTCATCAATAATGATGATAGGCTGTTTGTATTTATCTACGCGCTCTTTGATGATAGAGGTTAGCAGCGATACGGTACCAGCATTTGATTTAATGCCCATTGATTGCAGTATTTTGGCTAACAGTTCCTTTTCGGTCATGTGGCGTTCACACTTCACGTAAAACACGTTTTTTTCTTCCTTCACGTAGTTATCAAGCATATCGGTTTTACCGCTGCCGGGAGTGCAAACCAACCCGAATACGTTACCGTGCATACGGGCATCGTCAAAGTAGCCGCGAAGCTTTATAGCCGGGCGGGTATCGGCATGGTACCAAATTTGGTCGAGCCTCATACCTAATTGCTTGGAGATTTTAACCCACATAGCATCGCCTAAACCATCATCTTTTCCCGCAATGATCTTGCTTACGGTGGCGTTTGATACTTTCAGTTTGGCGGCTGATTTAACCTGGCTGCCGGAGTGCAACACATGTTTGTTTAATTCGGCTCTAATTAGTTCTTTTGCTGTGTTATCCATTTTTAATTAGCTTTTAAGTGTTTAACTGGCCGGATACGTGAGGGTGTCCGGCCTTAATTTTTACATTTCGTCGTAGATACTTTGGGTTATTTTTGGCGCTTTAGGCCGGGCTTTATGCTCAATCTGCACATCATCGTACTGCTCTTCATAGCCACCTATTTGCTTTTGCGCCTTGTGATTGATGGCTTTAACCAATACCCCAGCCTGTAGAATGCTTTGTGCGTCTATTTCGGCACGTTGTAAGCGTTCGTCACGGCTGGTTACATAGTCAACCATCTTTTGAGTAATGGCCTTCTTTTCTTCTTTGCGTTCGTGCAGGCGATGGCCGTCGCCTTCTTGCATATCAGCTACCGCCGATGGCTGTAACACGTATTGGCCGGTTACAAAGCGGATACCGCTATGATCCGTTACAAGTACCTGGCTCATATCTGCCGGGTCATAGTACACATCAACCTTTTTGTTTACACATTCCGGGAAGTACTTAGCCGGTATATCAAAACTGTATTTGATATTGTTTAGCTGGAAGTTAAGCCCGGCAGGTTGCAGGCGTAATGATTCGCGCGGGTCGCGCAGTTGATGTTTTGCGCCCAATATTTCTATTTTGCGCTCAACACTTAAGCGTTTCTTTTGGCTTATTTCACTTTCATGGAAACCTTTAAGCCAATATTCCTGCCTTGTCAAATCGGTGCCGGGCATTTGGGCATGCCTCATTTGATTGATGGTCATTTCTATCACAGCTGGCGCATGTTTTTTATCGGGGAAGTTGGCACTTCGTTTTTGCAGCGCTTCGGCATTAGGGCGGGCATTTGCGCCGCGCGCTGTAATGTTGGCACCCGAATAGTTGGGGTACATTTTGAGTATCTTATGCAGCGGGTGGCTAAATACCCTCTCAATGTATTTTGATTGAGCCACCGAGGCGGTGAAAAATGTGCTTTCGCCACCCATCTTTAAAAATGTTGCTAAATCGCCTTTTAAAGCCGGGTCAATACTCCATTTATCAGATTTGATCTGATGCCATAAGTACGCATCGCCGGTAAGCTCAACGATGTGAGCCATAGCATTGCGGTAAGCCTGCTTTATCAGTTCAATGGTAACCGTTTCGCCTATGGCGTAGCCTAAAGGATAGTCGTTGTAGTTATCCACAACCACATACATCACCGGGCGGTAATAGCGGTTGACATTTTTGCGGCCATCTTTGTAAGTGGTTTCAGTGAAGTATAAGTCTAACACGTTATCATCACTGTTTACATAAATGAGCGGCGCGGTTGGGCGGGCTTGCTTAATTTGCTTGTTGTATTTGTTGTAGGCGGCCGCTTTACCTTCGCGGGCTATAATTACTTCGTGGTAATTTTCGCGGCGGCGATAGCCAACAGCTTGCGGGGTAATGGTTTTGCGGCCATTTTCAAGCGCCCACATATTATATGCTTGAGATATAACGACATCGTCATGCTTATTATCAAGCGCAATAAGGTGCATCAGGGTATCTTCGGCCTGCTGATCTTTAACTTTTTTGCTATTATCGTTGCCAAATCTGTATTGCTCTATCAAAACGGGGAAACCCTGCGCTTTATAGGCCTTAATCTTCTCTTTTAGGCGGGTTTCATTGGGGGGTAAACCCACTTTTTCGGCCTTAATAACGTCGGCTACAATCGACCAAAAAGCCGCCATTGTGATGTTAAAATCACGTTTTAAAGCCATTTTATCGGTAGTGTAGTGTATAATACCGTCCATATAGCTAACCGCTTTGGTGTATTTATCGCGGTACGCTTCGGGCAGATTAAGGCCGCTGGGTAGCGTGTATCCCTTGCCGTTGGTATTGTTATAAAAGTCGAATGCTTTTTGGTTCCAGTTGATAGTTACCCAATCAGTAAGCGGCTGTTTTACGATATACTCGTAAGGGTTGCCGTACTTTTCTATGATCTTCTTTTTACGTTCGTCCGATAGGCTTTCATAATCTATCAATACCTCTCTACCTAAGCCACCATATCCGTAAACGGTTATGGTACCCCGCTGACGAGACTTATTATAGTTCTCTACAGACATCAAGCCTGGTACCAATTCGTGGTATTCAAGGCAGAGGTTATTTAGTTCGTTGTACTTCATTTGGTTAATTAGGGTGTTACAAGCCCCGGCCTCGAACCGGGGTGGCTTCCTGTCTGTAAGGGGTATTAATGGTTGGTTAATAGTTGCGGCTCGAATAGCGCAAGGCTGCCGAATATGATAGTAGCTAATACAACTACCGATATGATAGTCTGAATAGCGGTGAACTGGTTACGCTTTAGCGCTTGCGGGATTGTTGTGATTTCTTTAATTAGCTTTTTCATGATTTTGAGGGTTTGAGGATTATTTATTTATAATGAGGGATTTTTTGCTTTCAATTATTTCGCCTACTGTTTGTAGCAGCACTTTTTGACCGTCAATAAGCAGTTCATTGCAGTATTTAACCAGGTCAGTAGCCGGGGTATCTGCCGTACGGTCGCCGGTGCGAACCTTTTTAACATAGCTGGGAGATACACCAACTATGTCGGCAACCAGTTTTGCCGTAGGTGCAGGTAACACCAGCGTTGTAGATTTTTTGTTACAAGTGGATTTTATATTTTTATCTTTGGTCATGTTTGTGTTCCTTTGCGAACACAAAAGTGTAGATTTAAATCTAAATAAACAATAGGTAGTGTAGATTTTTTACTAAATAAAATGGCATCAGCGGAAAGGTTGTTACAATTTCTTGAAAAGCAAGGCATTAGCAAACGGAAGTTTTATACAACTGTCGAGGTTTCTAACGGCTATTTAGATAAATCTAAAAATATTAGCGCTGATATATTGGAGAGAATAATCTACAGTTATCCCGACATAAACATAATGTGGGTGATCACTGGTACCGGCGAAATGCTGAAAAGTGACGAAAAACCGGCAGATACCCCGACCTCAAACAACCACGTGCACGAGCCGGTAGTTACGATAAATACAAATACCCCTGTTACCATTAGCAAAGGCGCTGCAAGCAAACTGGAAAAAACTGTCCACCCTCCTGTCCACCCTCCTGTCATTTTACAACCAAAAATTATTACTGTAGATGGTGGCGGCTACGAAAATATTTTACATGTGTCTATTAGGTCGGCGGCAGGTTACTTAGCCGGACATTCCGACCCCGAATACCTTGAAAAGCTGCCATCTTTTAGGCTGCCCGGCCTTACTGGTAAAACGTACAGATCATTTGAAGCGGATGGCGATAGCATGGACCCGACAATCAAGCATGGGCAGATGGTTATAGGTGAATGGGTGGAAAGTTTGGAAGATATTAAAGATGATCGTGTGTATATTATTGTGACCAAAAACAGCCGTCCTGTTATCAAAAGGCTGTTAAATCGCATAAATACAAAGGGTTTGATAATAGCAAAGTCGGACGCTACCAACAATAGAGAGTTATATAAAAACTACACTATAAACCCCGATGATATCTTAGAAGTTTGGTACGCCCGTTTCCACGGAAGTTTCGATTTTCAGGCACCTGGTGATATGTGGAAGCGCGTTAATAACCACGAGGCTGATATAACGCTTTTACAAAGCACAGTTGACAAACTCATGAACGTTATTAAAACGGCTGGTTTGTTAAACGAATAGAACTTACCCCCTTTAAATGCCTTTAATTTTTTTTGCAAAATGGAAGGCAAATTAACCCTAATTGTACAAGTCGTTTTTACAGCACTTTGTAAAAACCGCCTTAATCGTACTAAAAACGGACTTTTTTATACTATCAATTATTACAAGTGGTTTTAACCCCCTTATCATGATATTTTCATCAACACTTATTAATATTACGTATCCATATAAAATTTCAAAAGCAGTTTTCCTGCAGCTATGAATAGCAAGATGATATTAATGTTAAATAATATTTATATTCGTTACCTTTATGAACAACCGGATCGATTTGACAGAACATGAGCTACTTAACTTACTGGAAGGTAAAAACATAGCCGCTTTCGATCAGATTTTTGAGAAATTTTACCGGCCGTTATGCTTTTTTGCCTCGCGCATTATTCATGACCCGGTTGATGCGCAAGACCTGGTACAGGATGTTTTTGTCAGGTTTTGGCAAAAAGAAAACCTGCCGGTTACTATAGATGCTATCAGATCTTACTTATATGTAAGCGTAAAGAACTCCTGTTTCAATCACCTTGAAAAAAACAGCGTTAAAATAGCTCACCGGCAAACCCTTATAAACACCGACATTGAGGAAGCCACCATTTTAAATAATATTATACAGGCCGAGGTGTTGAGACAGGTATTCGCTGCTGTTGATACTTTGCCCGAACAGTGCCGCAAAATTATCCGGATGGCATTTGAGGATGGCAAAAAAGCCAAAGAAATTGCCAGCGAGCTCGGCATTACCGTAAGTACGGTAAACAACCAAAAAATGCGGGGTCTTAGCTTGTTAAAAAACCGCCTGTCTGAAGAGGGCTTTGCCCTGGGAATGCTCCTGATATTACCCGGCATTGTAAACCATGTAAAGTAGGCATTAATAAAACATAAAATTTATTTCAATTTCCTTTAGATAAAACATTACCCTTTCCTGTTCTATCACCAAATACCGGTTATAGACGCATGGATAATTTTAAAGTAGACAGCCGATTAAGGATTTCTGATCTTATCAGCAATTATTTGAAAGGCAATTTAAGCGAGGCTGAGCATGCCGAGTTATTTTCGTGGGTTGAAGCCAGCGAAGAAAACAGCGCTTTATTTGATACGATCCTCAACGAAAACAACCTCGAAACCAACCATACCGAATACAATTTATTTGATACCGAACATGCTTTGGCCAATGTTAAAGCCAGGCTGCAGCCAACCAATGTTAAAACATTCGGGCTACATAGTAAATGGTTGCTTGCAGCAGCGGCAGCGGTTATTTTATGCCTGGCCGTTGGTATACCTGCTTACTTACACCGTTCATCGCAACAAGCCGTAGCTGTAATAAAAAAGGATCACGAAATTATCCCGGGTGGCAACAAAGCTATCCTCACATTAGCCAATGGCAGCAAGGTAGTTTTAAACGGTGCCGCTAATGGCAATATAGCAAACCAGGGCAGCACAACAATTAAAAAACTAAGCAATGGGGTGGTTGCCTACGATAAAAACAACCTATCAGGCACACAGCCCGCAGCTATTAGCTACAACGTGATGAGCACACCCCGCGGCGGGCAATATCACCTGATACTGGCCGACGGTACCAATGTTTGGCTTAACGCTGCGTCGTCCATAAAATTCCCTGTTTTATTTAATGGCAATGAGCGCAAAGTACAAATTACCGGCGAGGCATATTTTGAAGTTGCGCATGATAAAACCAAACCTTTCCGGGTTGAAAGCAACGGACAAACAGTTGAGGTTTTAGGTACGCATTTTAACGTAAATACCTATGCCGACGACAACGATATTAAAACTACGTTATTTGAAGGCAGTGTAAAGATAAAAACGGGCGATAAAAGCTACCTGCTTAAACCCGGCGAACAATCACATCTGAAAAATGGAGATATAAGTATTGCCCCGGCAGATATGGATGAGGCGCTGGCCTGGAAAAATGGCGTTTTCCATTTTAATGATGCCGGCATTGAATCGGTTATGAAGCAAATTAGCCGTTGGTATGATGTTGACGTAAAATATGAAGGAAAAATAAAAGAGCGCACTTTCTCGGGCGAAATATCCATGAACGTTAATGCTTCACAAATATTGGACGCCATGCGTTTCAAAAAAATCAATTATACGATAGAAGGCAAAACAATTACCGTAAAGCCCTAACCTAATAGTAAATTATTAATTAAAGCCAACTGAATGAATAAAAACATACAAAAAACGCCTTAGGCGCCCTCCACAAACACGGTTATTTTAAATAACCGCACCCCGACTGGCATCAGGGTACGGTAAATATTTGAGTTAACCCTTCCGGTAAACCGGAAAAACAAGCTTAGTGTACCTAACCATGTATTAACCCAAACTTCCCAAAAGTATGAAATTAAATGCTTTTTTAATGGCCATTCATAAACCATGGCTGCCCAAAAAAATCTTATTGGTTATGAAATTGACTACCCTATTTATGGTCATAGCCTTTATGCAATGCAGCGCGAGCGCGTTTAGTCAAAAGATTAACCTCAATGCTACAAACGTACCTTTAAAACAGGTGCTAAAGGAAATCAATAAACAGAATGGATATCTGTTTTTTTACGACACCAAAGATGTGCGCAATAAAAACATTACTGTAAATGTGAAAGATGCATCTGTAGACGAAGCTTTAAACGCTTGCCTGAAAAACCTGCCGTTAACTTACAAAATTGTAAACAACACCGTTTTTTTGCAAGAGAAAGACATTACCGCAATAAACCCGGTATCGCTTAACATTAAAGGCAAGGTAGTTGATGAAAAAGGCGAGCCTTTACCCGGTGCTACCATCAAGCTCAAGGGCACTACGCTGGGCGTAACAACCGATGCAAACGGCACTTTTAGCATTAATGTACCTGATGATAAAAGTATTTTAATTGTAAGCTTTGTTGGCTTTACACCTAAAGAAGTTACAGTTGGCAACAGCACTTTTTTAACGGTTAGCCTTAGTGAATCAGGCAAATTGAGCGAAGTTGTAGTAACCGCTTTGGGCGTTAAAAAAGCTGAAAAACAATTAGGTTACTCCATAAGCCAGGTTGGCGGCGAAGAAGTATCGCTAACCCGCGAGCCTACTTTTATAAACGCGTTGGAAGGTAAGGTAGCCGGTTTAGTTGTACAAAGCCCGCCAAACGGTCCGGGCGGTTCATCAAGGGTTATATTGCGTGGAAATTCTTCATTTTCGGGATCAAACCAACCTCTGTATGTTGTTGATGGGGTACCCATCAATAGCAGCACCCGCGAAAACAGCGATGATGGCGGCAAAGTTTATGGAGGATCTGACCCGGGCGATGGTTTATCATCTATCAACCCGGATGATATTGAAAGCATCAGCGTTTTAAAAGGCGCATCGGCAGCAGCCCTTTACGGCGGTGGCGCACAGGCCGGTGTTATTTTGATCACTACAAAAAAAGGCAAAAAAGGCCAGGGCCTTGGCATAAGCTTCAACAGCAACACTGTGTTGGAAAAAATGGTGCCTTATGATCATTTACAAACTGAATATGGCCGTGGTTACCTGGGCCGCCCGTATACACCTGCCGATTATAGCGACCCGATATTTTACGGGCAGCTTGCGGATAACTCAGGCGACGCGCCGGGATGGTCATGGGGTGGTAAGCTGGATGGCCGGCCATTTATAGATATTGACGGAAAAACAAAACCTTACGTATCTCAATCGGCAGCTAAAAACTTCGACCGTTTTTTTAAAACAGGCGTAACTACTACCAATAGCTTAGCCTTTACCAAAGGTACCGAAAACGGCTCATACAGGGTTTCGCTTTCACAAACACAAGATAACCTCCCTACTCCTGGCGAAAAATACGAAAGGTATAACGCCGTAATACGCGCTACTCAGGATTATGGCAGCAGGTTACATACCGATTTCAAGATAGACCTGTCAAGGACCCTGCGCGAAAACGCGCCGCTGTTACGTGGCGATGGCCGTGGCTCATTTGGCCTGGCGTATCCGCGTATTGCCAGTTCAACAGACATCACTTTGCTGGATGCTAAAACCCCGGATGGTAAATACCTGTCAACTTATAACGCCAACCCTTATGTGCAATTGGAGCAGGTAACCAATAATCAAACTCAAAACCGCATCCTGTCATCGGCCAATCTCACTTATGATATTACTAACCACTTGCATGCCAATTTAATTGCCGGTTACGATTATATATATACACCTGCATTATTTGTGGTACGTCCGAATAACGTAGTTAATACCGACGGTGTTTACCGCACTACTACTATTGAGCAGCAAAAGTCTGACGTTAGGGCAATGCTATCATACGATCATAAATTTTCAGACCTTACAGTGAATGCCTTTGCTGGTGCCGAATTGCAAAATTCACAACAATATTCACTGGATCTGTATGCCGAGGGATTGGCTGATCCTAACCTGTTAAACTTCAGCAATGCAAGCAATGTGCATGTGCCAACAGAGTCGCATACGCCAAGGTATAAAACCAATTCTGTTTTTGCCGATGTACAATTTGGATACAAGGATTACCTGTTTCTGGAGATAACCGGCCGTAACGATTGGTACTCGGCCTTGTCATCTACCCGCCCTAATTTTAAACCGAACCTGTTTTACCCATCGGCTAACTTAAGCTTTGTATTCACCGACGCATTAAAATTAGATCCGTCTGTATTATCATTTGGTAAAATAAGAGCATCCATAGGACAAACAAGCAGTAACCCTACGCCACAGCTTACAGACCTAACCTTTACGCTTAAGCCGCCTGTAAATGGCATTACCAATGCCGAACTTACCGGCGCAACCGTACCGCCGCCAAGTTTAAAACCCGAAACTACAACAGAAACAGAACTTGGTACCGAACTTAAATTTTTCCAAAACAGGATATCGGTTGATTTTGCTTACTACTACAAAAAGTCTGATAACTTTTTACTGCAATCAACAATCAGCAGTGCAACCACCTATAATTCATTGTACTTTAACGCTGGTTCAATGTATAACCGCGGGATAGAGCTGGCCATTAGCGGCAGCCCTATAAAAACCCAAAACTTTACCTGGAATGTTGCCATTAACGGTGCTAAAAACAAAAACATGGTAACCGCACTTGATCCTACAATCGGAGCTAACGGTATCTCCCATTATTACAACATTAAATCAAAAGTAGGATACCCACTGGGCTCTATCTTCGGCAGTACATTTTTGAAAAATGCCCAGGGACAAGACGTGTATGTACCTGTAAATTCAAGGTATGGCACATCTGATGCATCGCAGCCAAATAACGCGGTTATCAAGGACGTTAATAACAATGAAAGCTATCTGGGGTCACCAAATCCAAATTGGGCTGGCGGTATAACCAATACTTTCAATTATAAAAACTTCTCCTTCAGCTTCCTTATCGACGGCCAGTTTGGCGGACAGATTTACGAAGCAGGTGCCCGGTGGACAAACTATTTTGGTAATTCAGAAGCATCACTTCTTGGCCGCGACGGTACCTACATACCTAACGGTGTTATCAATACCGGTACAGCGTCGGCTCCTGTTTACGTGAAAAACACGCTGCCATATAGTCCTTATATCCAATACAATGATGGTGGCAATGCCGATAAAAGCGCCGATGAAGCTAATGTGTTTAGCCGTACTTTTGTCAAATTCAGGCAAATTTCACTCGGTTATTCATTACCGCAAAGCTTGTTAAACAGCAGTCATATCCGCTCGGTTACACTTTCACTTATTGCCCGTAACCTTTTCTATATTAAGAAAGACCTGCCAACCTTTGATCCTGAAGCATCAGATAGTATTGCCCAGGGTTATGGCTATGACAGCGGCGCGCTGCCAACAAGCCGCACTTTCGGCTTTAATTTAAATGTTACCTTTTAATTATACAGAAAGGAGAAAATCATGAAAAATTCAATAAACAGCATATTACTATTCTTCGTTATTGTAACGGTGCTTTCGGGCTGTACAAAAAACTTTGCGAAGTACAACTTAAACCCCGATGCCATAACTACCATTGATCCGGGAGCCTTGCTTTCTGACGCTGAGGTTAATACATCAGCTGTAGATATGTTTCCGCGTACAGCTTATTGCCACGCTTTTATGCAGTACGGTTATGCAAATGATTGGCCAGGTACTGCTTACGTTGCAACTGATGATGTATCACAACGTTACTGGAACAACTTTTACCGGCCGGCGCTAAATGACCTTGAATACGTTGTACCGGTATTAAAAGCCCGTACCGATTTGCAGTCAACTTATGCTGCCGCCCGGATATGGAGGGTATTTATCTATCAAAAATTAACCGATTATTATGGCGATATCCCATACAGCCAGGCAGGCAAAGCTTTAAGCGATAAGGTATTTACGCCTGTATATGATCCGCAGCAACAGATCTACACTGATTTTATAAAAGAACTTAGGGAATCTATCATACTTTTAACAAACAACTCCAATCAAAAAGTAAGCGGCGACCAGTTTTATGGTGGCAATGCCGCGCAATGGAAAAAGCTGGCTTCATCCATGCTGCTGAGAATAGGTATGCGTTTGATTAAGGTTGACCCTACGCAGGCATCAACATTGGCCAAAGAAGCCATTGCCGATGGTGTGATGAGCAGCAATGCCGATATGCCTGTTTTAATGCACAATGCCGCCGCGCCAAACGGTTTTAACTTTACATTGAACGACGGACAAAATGATTTCTTCCTCCATAAAACCCTCGTAACCGAAATGAAGGTTGCCGGAGATCCGCGTTTATTTGTATATGGCGGTGTTTACAATACATTCATAGCTAACAGCGGTCAAAAAGCTACCCCGGTTGATACTACTCAATTTAATGGTTACAGCTTTAATGCTAACGACCCGGCACCAAATACCAGGGTTAATTATGATGCCTTTGGCCAAAAAGAAACCCCATTTTTTGACTTTGCTTATGCTGAGGTTGAGTTTTTAACAGCAGAAGCTATTGTGCGCGGCTACGTTACAGGCAGCGCCAACGACCATTACCAGGCAGGTATCAGGGCGCATATGCAGTCGTTATCAAAATTATCGGGAAGCCCGGTTATTACCGAAACACAGATAAGTGATTACCTGACAAAAAATCCATTACCGGCAGCATCTGAAGCACAGATAGCCAAGATAAACACCGAGTTTTGGGTGGCTGGTTTTGTTTTTGATGCCGATGAGGTTTGGGCCAACTGGAGGCGCACCGGCTACCCTGTGTTAACGCCAAACCCAGGCACAAGCGGCGGTATCCCGCGTAAAATACCTTATCCGCAATCGGAGTTTAATTTAAACAATGCCAACGTAACCGCGGCGATAGCCAATTACGGCGGCACCAATAATTTTAATCCTAAAGCTCGTGTTTGGTGGGATAAATAATTCAGCATTAATTTAGGTAAAGGGCCGCCTCCGGTTTTACCGGGGCGGCTTTATTTTGTTAGTAGGAGTTAATTGATTGATGAGATAATAACCCTCTACACTAATATTAAATATGTTACGTTGAAGCAAGCGGGGAAATCATTTCCGCAGGTTATTTTTAATTTAATCCCGCAAATAATAATTATAAAATTGAAAAATTTCCCGTTCGATACTGTGTCACTTGATGCCGACGAGGTACAAGCACTTGAAGATACTTACAAAGAGCTTAAAAGAAAATTCAATATCGGCTTGCCGAATAAATCAGAACACCACATCAACAAATTTGAAATATTTAATAACATTCCAGACGCAAAATTAGGAGGTACTTTACTCGTCAACTATCCTTCGGCAAATTGTTATCTGAACTTTGTTAAATTCAGTTATCAAAATAGCATGGGCGGTCGTGGTGGTAAGGGTGGGCAGGTTACCCAGTATGATAAATACCAGGTATGGGCATTTGCAGATTTAAAATCAGATTTTGGAAGGGTATTGATCAGAAGAAAAACATTTACTGACAGAGTATTAGAAATATTTCACCCTGTTGAGCTTAAATTTAATAACGACAAAACGTTCAGCAATCATTTCTACGTTGTTGCTAACGATAATGAAAAAGCGAAAGCGGCCATGACTTCAGCTTTCAGGAATGTTCTTGTTGAAATGATGTATAAAGACTTCGTGGTAGAGATCATCAACACAACCATAGTTATACGCACAATTCAACCAGTCACTCCTGAGCATACGGTTCATTTAGCTGAGTTTGTAAATAAACTCTCAGAGCTTACTTAGTTGAAATGAAGAAATTTACAGTCTTGTTAAGGAGGCTTTTGAGTATAAAAGTTATTTTCTCTCAGCAAAATCAAACAAGGTGCCCGGTGTTTTATGCAAAAAATCCCCTCTGGAAAGAAGCGCGTAGAACGTGGGTAGCAGGAGCGTGTTTCTACTATAGGCTTATCAAAACAGCCCCTCTCTCAGGCTACTGTGTGTACACATCTTATAAAAAATGTCATTTCGATAGAGCAGGGGCGGGCTGAGAGGTGGAGCGAAAGAGAAATCTTCTACATCGGACTCTACAATTATACCTGTAAAAGCAGAGCGTAGAAGATTTCTCCTCACCTCCGATGCGCAAACCCCTACCCTTGGTTCGTCGAAATGACATTTTTTATTAATGCTAAAATTAAAAAGATGTGTACACACAGTAGCTCTCTCAGGAGGGGAATCGCTCAATTCCGCGCTTTTTTTTCTTAAGTTAACCGCTATGGGTGGACCACAAGTATGATCATCCTTTTTTGATCAATCGTTTATCAAAAGTAAAAGGCCGTACATCTTCAATTTTCAATAGGGTAACATCAGGGTGCATGGGATTTATCAACACATTTTTAGCCAGGGGATCAATAACACTTGGAATATAAAGCAGCAACGCACTCTTTGATGTGAGCCAGGCATTACCTATCCTTTTTAATATTGCCGGTGCAGGATAACTATTCCAGTCGGCGGGTAGTTGAGCTATATCTAATTCTTCGCTACCGGTTGTATCCGGTACAATAATGCTCATAATCACAAGATCGTTATGAATTTCTTCGGGTTGCAGGTGCACCAATACTTCCAGAATAGCAGTTGATGAATTGACAGACGAATATATAACCGGAATATGGTCATGCCAACGAGCGGAAGACAGCAAACCTCCCCTGCCCGATAAATCATTAGCATACTTTTCCCTTGTAATACGATAGAGGATCATGAATAAAAACCGTATTCAATTTGCGAAAGCACATCATTAACCATTCTTAAACCTTCGCTTGTATCAAGTAACTCTAAGGGCTGTTTATCGCCTAATGCCATATTCGGGCGCATTAGCCACTTATCAACCGTTGCACCATCACCTAAAATATCAAGCCCGCGGGTATAAATGCGTGTAAACTCATAAAGAAAATTTGATTGCTCCGGCGACAAGCGGTCATCTTTCCCGTAGCGACTAAGCTGCCGCGGGCTGATATGGAGTATATTAGAAAGCTGTGTTTTGGAAACATTCGTTTTTTCTAAAATGCTATCAATCGCCAGTCTTGGTATTCCAACTCTTATACAATCAATTGCATCACTATCCATATCACACTTCATATGGTTTTTAATATACTCGTGGGGAAAAAGGAACGAAAAAACGTGCCATGCATAAGGCTCCCCAATCTTAAGATCGGCTATATTTAACTTCTTCGGATGATTAGCTACCCCTGCCATAATGTCCACTAATATAAAGACAAATGTCTCAAAATCAAAATTTGTTTTTATAACTCAATTGCAATCATAAAACTTCTAATATCTAACTGCCCCCTGCTTATACATATTTAATAGCGTTTTCATACATACTGTAACTTAATATCTTTGCCAGTATTAAAAAAAACCTCTACTTTTGTGCGCTTATCGACATTTATTTGCGTGCTAATGCCTGAACAACATCCACCGGAATCCATATTTAGCCAGCTTAACGCTTTCGGGCATAAGAAAGTTGTTTTTTGTACCGACCCGGATACTAATCTCAAAGCTATTATTGCTATCCACAATACAACGCTTGGCCCTGCTTTTGGCGGCGTGCGTATGTGGGCTTACAAAACCGAGGGCGAAGCACTTGATGATGTATTGCGTTTAGCTAAAAGCATGACCTATAAAGCATCTATTGCAGGCTTGAACCTTGGTGGCGGCTATTCGGTAATCATCGGCGATTCGAGGCAGGATAAAACCGAGGCCTTGCTGCGTAAATTTGGTCGGTTTGTAAAAAACCTTAACGGCGAATTTATTGCTGCCGAAGACGTGGGCACTAACCCGCGCGACATGGAGTACATTAAAATGGAAACTAACCATGTTACCGGCGCACCCGAAAATATCGGCGGTAGCGGCGACCCCTCTCCTATTACTGCGTTGGGGGTGTTGATGGGCATCAAAGCCTGCGTACGTGAAATGTACGGCAGCGACAGCTTAACAGGCAAATCGGTAATAGTTCAGGGAATTGGCCATGTGGGCGAAAACCTGGTGCGCCTACTCAGGGATGAAAATGTAAAGGTTTATGCCAGCGATATAAATGAGGAACGGGTAATCCAAATCTCGAAAAAATATGGCGCGCAGGCGGTATCAAACAATAATATCTTTGATATCGATGCCGATATTTACGCACCGTGTGCTATGGGCGGTACTGTGAATGCGCAAACTATTGCTAAGTTGAAATGCGGTATAATTGCCGGCTCGGCCAATAACCAGCTGCTTGACGAAAGCGTTCACGGCAAAATGCTGCTTGATAAAGGCGTACTTTTTGCGCCCGACTATGTGATCAACGCAGGTGGTATCATCACCGGCTATTCGGAGTTGATGAACTTTAATAAAAAGCGCACTTTACAGCTTACCGAAAACATCTACGAAGCCACGCGTAACGTTTTAAAGCTGTCAAAAGCCGAAAATATTCCAACTATTAACGCGGCCAATAAAATTGCCGAAAAACGTATTGAGGATATCAGGAAAGTAAAATCATCCTATTAAAACAATTAAATTTTATATAAACCGTTTGCACTAAGCAAACCAAATCGTTCTTACAAAAATGTTAAACAGAAGGCACCTCCGGGTAAAGGTATTACAGGCACTGTACGCGTATCATCAATCAGATACGAAAGACGTGAAGCTATTTGAAAAAAATATGCTGAGCAGCATAGACCAGGTTTACGAAATGTACATCTGGATGCTATCATTAATTAATGAAGTAGTAAGTTTTGCTGCTAATGACGCACAGGAACGCGCCAACAAACACCTGCCCACCGCCGATGACTTAAATGCAAACCTTAAAATACTCACTAACAGGTTTATCCTGAGCCTGAATGACAATAAGGAATACATTACAGCCTGGAAAAAATACAAAGTTGACTGGACCTTTGAGCCCGAACTTGCAAAATCGCTTTTTATTATCCTTAAAAACTCGCCTGAGTACGCTGAGTATCTTGCTAAAACAGGTGATACGCTGCAAACAGACAAGGATATCATTAAATTCATTTTCAAAAAAGTTATTCTTAAATCATCACTGGCCGAGCAGGTTTTTGAAGACAGGTTTATTTTTTGGCCTGTAGATAAAGACGTACTTCAGGCACTTATCGCCAAAACGTTTAAAAACTTTTCAAATGATGATTACAAGCTTAACCAGCTTGCCGAAATTACCGGCAACTGGGTTGAAGACCGTGAGTTTGTGGTAAACCTGTTTCAGCAAAGCGTAAGGTATAATGATGCTTACCATGAGCTGATAGCTGCTAAAACCCAAAACTGGGAGCCCGAGCGTATTGCCATGATGGATACTTTGCTGATGAAAATGGCTATAACCGAGTTTATCAATTTTAACTCGATCCCTGTTAAAGTTACCATAAACGAGTATCTTGAAATATCAAAAGAGTTCAGCACGCCTAAGAGTAATTCGTTTATAAACGGTATCTTGGACAAGATTTTAATAGAGCTTAAAGCCGAAAACAAGATCAAAAAAATAGGCCGCGGCTTAATAGAATAATATTAAAAATGAAAAAACTATTTTTAAGCTTGGTAGCAGCCGGCATGTTATTTTCGGCCTGCAACAGCAGCAATGGCAGTACCGCTGATAATACATCAAAAACCGGTGCCGATAGCGCCGCAACTGCAGCAAATGCCCCGGTAGCTAAATTTGAAAAAGAAAGCCACGATTTTGGCAAGATCAAAGAGGGTGATAAAGTATCATATGATTTCAAGTTCACCAATACCGGTAAATCGCCATTGATTATTACCAATGCGCGTGCTACTTGTGGCTGTACTACCCCTACCTGGCCAAAAGCTCCGGTTAAACCCGGCGAAAGCGGCGTGATCAGCGTTACCTTTAACAGTGCCGGTAAAAGCGGTTTACAGGATAAACAAATAACCGTTACAGCTAACACCCAGCCTGCCGAAACTATGGTGCATTTAATTGGCGAGGTTTTAAAAAAATAACAATTAATTTAAACAAATGATAGCTACTATTTTATTACAAGCCTCAGCAGGCGGCGGCTTGGGCAGCTACGGATCATTGGTACCAATGGTACTGATCATCGTAGTATTTTATTTTTTCATGATCCGCCCGCAGGTTAAAAAGCAAAAAGATCAAAAGAAATACGTTGACGAACTTAAAAAAGGCGACAGGGTTGTAACTACAGCCGGCATTCACGGCCGTATTGTAGATTTAAACGACACTACTTTTTTAGTTGAAGTTGATAATGGCAAAATCCGTTTCGATAAATCGGCCATATCACTTGATGCTTCAAAAGCATTGAATACACCAGTGGTTGAAAAGAAAGCTTAATTTTTTTAGGCGAAAGGTTAAAGGTAAAAGGCGAAAGGTAGAAGTTGCTTTTAGCCAAATCACATAACCTCCAAGAATATAAAAAAGGATGAAAGGTTAAAGGTAAAGGAATACACAAATGGTGTTTGACCTTTCACCTTTAACCTTTCGCCTTTAACCTAAAAACAAATATGGCAATAGTAAAATTATCGGCAACAGAACGCAGGCGGCTCTCGGTATTTTTTACCTGTTTGTCGCTGGCTATCGTCGCCTGGATTTTTACTACCCTGTCCGATCCGCTTCCTTATAAGGTAAAAAAGGTTTTAACTTTCAAAAACGCCCCGCAAAGGCGGGCGTTCCATTCGCTTCAGCCCGATACTGTTGATGCTACTATACAGGGTAATGGCTGGCAAATGCTTTTCTCCAAAATTAACAGCGATAATAAGCCCTTAGTGGTTGATCTCAGATCGCTCGAAACCCGCAACTATGTGGTTATCGACAGCGTGCAGCTCAAGCAGATCAATTTGGGAAAAGACCCTGCCAACCGTGTTTCGTCAATTGATCCGGATACGCTTTATTTTGATTTCAGCAACCGGCTTATCAAAAAGGTACCTGTTCAGCTTACTATGGGCGTTAGTTATCAAAAGCAATTTGCCATATCGGGTAATATTACTGTAAGACCAGCCTATGTAACCGTGAGCGGGCCCATTGAGCGCCTGAAGGAGATCACTTCGTGGAAAACCGATTCGCTTAAGTTTGATAACGTTAATGAAACCATTAATACCAGGGTTAATTTAAAGCCCAGTAATGAGGGAAACCTGAATGTTTATCCCCGATCTGTCCAGGCTATCATCCCCGTTGATGAATTTACCGAAAAAACGTTGGAGATCCCCGTAAAACTGATCAATAACAACAACTATTACAACGTAAAAGTATTTCCTCAAAAAATTAAAGTAACCTTTACCACATCTTTAAACCGGTATGCCGATATTGACGAAGACTTGTTTGAAGCCGTTGCCGATCTTAACCTTTGGCGCGATAAAGGCTACACAGCGCTGCCCGTAAAACTTATCCATTTGCCGCCTTTTTGTAAAGTGGTAAGGATAGCCCCTGCCAACATTGACTTCTATATAAAAAAATAATGCTTAAAGTAGGTTTAACAGGTAATATAGGCAGCGGCAAATCCACCGTAGCCAAAGTGTTTGAATTACTTGGCATCCCTGTTTTTTATGCCGATGATGAAGCCAAAAAAGTAATGGTTACCGACCACTTACTTATTGACGGCATTAAACAAACTTTTGGTAAAGAAGCTTATTTTGATGACGGCAGCCTCAACCGCTCATACATATCAGGAATTGTTTTTAACAGCAAACCCGAACTTGAAAAGCTTAATGCACTGGTGCACCCTGCTGTGTTCAGGGCCTTTGATAGTTTTGACATCCTGCACAGGAATGCGCCTTATGTAATTCGCGAGGCGGCTATCTTATTTGAAAGCGGCTCATACAAAATGTGCGACAGGGCAATCATGATCACTGCGCCGCTTGAAACCCGCATTGCCCGCGTTATGGAACGCGATGGCATCAGTCGCGCCGATGTTGAAAACCGCGAAGCCCGCCAGCTATCGCAGGATGAAAAGCTGAAGCTGGCCAATGATGTAATTATTAACGACGGTAAACAGCTGGTTATTCCCCAGGTAATAGCGCTGCATGAACTGTACTTATCACTTGCCCGCAATTAATGATACTTGACGATTTTGTTTTTTTTGACGAGAATGGGCTGTATTGTAAATACGGCGACTTTTATATCGACCCGCAACAGCCTGTAAAAACTGCAGTAATATCCCATGCCCATGCTGATCATGCCATAAGCGGCAACAACACCGTTCATTGTACCCGGGCAACAGCAAGCATCATGCAATTAAGGTATGACCGTACAGCGGCCAAAGTTTTTAATATCGCAGCTTTTAATGAACCGTTTAAAATAGGTAAGGTAACGGTAACGCTGATCCCTGCCGGGCATATGCTTGGTTCGGCCCAGGTACTGATGGAATATGAAGGCGCAAGGTATCTGTACACCGGCGACTATAAGCTACAGCCCGATGCTACCTGTGAGCCTATTGAATGGGTTACTACCGATGTGCTGATAACTGAAAGTACATTTGCTAATCCGGAGATTATCCACCCCGACCCGGTTGCCGAAATCATGAAGATCAATGATATTAAGAGTAATATTTTATTGGGCGCTTATGCCCTCGGCAAAAGTCAGCGGTTAATAAACCTCATTACCGAGCACGCACCTCAAAAAAAGATCCTGGTGCATCACAAAATAATGCCCATTAACGCCATTTATGAAAAAATGGGCTTTCACCCCGGCAAGTATCAAATTTACGGGCGCAAGCTAATGAAGGTGCAGGATGAGTTTGTTTATATAGTACCACCGTTTACCTTTGATAGCTATATCCGCGCCACAGGTGTTAAGCGCCTGTTTGCCTCAGGATGGAAAAACCTGCAGGTAAATAACCAGGATACCCTCTTTATATCCGACCATGTTGACTGGAACGATATCCTGCAAACCATAGCAAATACCAACCCTAAACAGGTATGGACACTTCACGGTAAGGGCGATCATCTGAAAGCTTATCTTAAAGATGATATATTTGTAAAAATTCTCAACTGATGTTGCAGGAAGGCGTTGATTATTATATTAATGAAGACGGCAATTTTGTTTTTACTGAAGCCTATCACCTAAAGCGTGGCTATTGTTGTAAAAACAAATGCAAGCATTGTCCCTGGGGTTACGGCAAGCAAAAATTGTCCGGAAATAACACAGAATCAGGCAACAACGATAAAATAAATCAACGTTAAATCAAAAATATTTAAACATATTTGTATCCCATTCATTACTACTATTATGCGGATAGAAGACGAAATACAAAGTACCAATTTTGAAGATGCCTACCACAAAGTGGCCATTAACGTGGCGTACACGCAAGGTTGGTTGGCTAACTACTTCCGTTGTCACTTTGAAAAACATAATATTACCCAGCAACAGTTTAATATACTGAGGATATTACGCGGCCAATACCCCAAGCCAGCTACTATCAACTTGCTGAAGGAGCGGATGATCGATAAAATGTCGGATGCATCGCGCATTGTTGACCGTTTGGTTCAAAAGGGGCTGGTTTCACGATGTACCAATAATAAAGACAGGCGCGCGGTTGATATCCGTATCAGCGATGAAGGACTTGCAACCCTTTCAAAAATGGATTCCGAGTTTAAAACCAAAGAGATACTGAGCAATAACCTCACTGAGGATGAAGCTTCAACCCTAAGTGACCTATTGGACAAAATGCGGGGATAAGCTTGAGAGGCGAAATAAATTGTATTTTTACAATGTTATAGTTAATCAAAAATGGTGGATCGAGTTTATCTTAGTGAAGTACAGCTATCGGGATATAAAACAATTTATGACGTTCATGTCGATTTCAATCCTGGATTGAATATTATCATCGGAAAAAATGGTGCCGGTAAAACTAATTTTCTTAATTTTCTAAATATTGCATTAAAGAGAGATTATAAAAAAATTTTAAACTATAAAACTTCGCTTACATTCAAAGCAGCAAAAGGAACCCTTGAAGTATCTTCCGAGAAACAATCAAACTTCAAAGAAACATCAAGACAAGATTTCATAGATTCATTGAACGATGATTCGTCAGAAACAAGAGCTGTATTAACGCTACCGGATGGTTCACAACTGGCTGATGATGAAAACATATCGGTTTTCCTACGAAAACAAAATTTTGATATAGGTAAAATCGTAATTCCTCACGGCATAAGAACTGGAAAAGATAATAGGATAATAGATTACCCTTATTCGTTTACCTACGCTTATACTAAGATTCATAATTCATCCTTACTAACGGATTTCCTTGACGATGATAATTCATACTTTTTTAAGTCAGTTGCATCGACAATTTATTTTGCAATGATAGATAACTTGGGGGAAGACTTTGATGAAAACATTGAAACATCTTTTGAAGAAGCAAAGCTAAAAGAGATTATTCTTAAAACATTTAGAGAAATTGAGGAGTGTCTGAATGAGACCCTTTCCAACTATCTTCCCATTGAAGAAATTAAATTTAATGAGTCTTTTTCCATATATCATGATAGTATAACGAAAAACATCAAAATTGAAAACACTTATTTAGAATATAAGGTACAAGGCACGTGGCTGCCCTTTTCGAGTTTATCAGATGGTACCAAAAGGCTATTTTGTATATTTTCAGATTTAATATCTCCCAAATATTTTGACTTAAAAGATGGAGATTTAGGGATGTGGCACAAAGTTGTCTTACTCGAAGAACCTGAGCTTGGGATACACCCCCATCAGTTCCACACTTTAATGACATTCTTGAAAAGCGTTTCGAATGATGTTCAAATTATTCTTACTACTCATTCCCCTGCGGCTTTAGATATAATTACTCCAGAAGGATTAGATATTTTACATATCTGCTCATTCGATATAGAAAAAGGAACACAATTAGTTTCATTGACTAATTCTCAAAAAGATTCTGTCATTCATTATTTAAATAATGAATCTTATCTAAGTGACTATTGGAGGTATTCAGATTTAGAAAGTTAATGAAGAAAATTGGTTTAGTGGGAGAAGCTCCTCATGACACACGGTGCATTGAGGTTGTTCTAAGTAAGATATTCCCTGATTTTACATATTTAACTTTATTAAATAATATTCATGGCTCTCAATTAGACCAACAGCAACCTACCAAACGTCTATTACGAATAGAATATGAATTAAAGAAGCCCGATTTAGTTGTAATTATTAGGGACTTAGACAGTTTACATTCTGATAGAAACAAGAAAAAACAACGACTCGAAATTTTTAATGCATTCAAGTCAATCGTCGACAAAAAAGCAATTTTCTTGCTAAATATTTATGAAATAGAAGCGCTTATTTTAGCTGATATCGAAAAGTTCGGCTCTTTATATAACTGCGCTGTCCCTGAGTATGATGATCCATCTGGAGTTATTGACCCCAAAGGCGAATTAAAAAAAATCTCTAAGAGATACAATGAAGTTAAAAATCTTGAATTATTTCATCTTTTGGATATCGATAAATTAATTGCAAAATGTTCCTATTTCAAAGATTTTTTAAAAAAGTTTGAAAAGGCTGTCGCTTAGCAACTTATTGATCGTCAATAACTCACTCTAAATAACACGAAACGCATCCTTTACAAAAACTTGTACTCATTTATAACGAGTACAAGTTTTAAACAGGGATAGAAAAATAGAGAATACTACGACGCTTTAAACGCCGCTACCTCATCCTTCAATATCGCCAAAACCTCCGGTCTCACGTTACCGAAGAAGGACACGCCCATAGCGCCATTTTTCAACGCCACCTGGATGCCGGTGCGGATCTCATCATCACTTTTAAAATCAGATAAATACAGGCCTGCATAAAGCGGGAACCTTCCGGCCAGGAAATGGACGCCTTCGGCTACGGCATTGCCTATCCAGCTTACACCTTCTTTGTAAAAGCCATGGTATATCATGGGGCAAATACCGTCCATGTTCCAGTTTGTCCAGTCCTGCCTTACGTTACGGCGGGCCACTTCGGGTGTTGGGAATACGGCCGCTGTAATTTGTTTTTTATGCTGATGCGCTACGGTAGAAATACCGTTAACTACCCGGGTAATATTGTTATACCTGAACAGGCGCCATGAAAGGCTGGCTTCCGGATATTGGATCTGATCCAGGTCGAGATTATACTCTTCCTTAAATTTGGCTTTACAAACATCGCAATAGCAAAAATCATATTCGGGCAGCTCTTTGGTTTGATCAAGCTTATAATGGTCCCAAAGGTTTACCGGCAGTATTACATCGCAATAGCGTACATAATCCAGATGGATACCATCGATATAATCTTTTGCCAAAATATCATCAACAGTCTTGGTTAAATACTCCTGCACCTCGGGGCGCGACGGGCAAAGCCAGCGATAATACTGTACATAAGGCGGATGATCGGCACATGACTCGCCTTTACGGTTTTTACTGTACCATTCGGGCTTTTCATTCACCAGTTCGGCACGGTTAAAAGTCCACATCCAGCGGTGGGCTTCCAAACCCTTAGCTTTGGCAGCGCGAAAATGACGTTCGCTATCGTTTTCGAAAAATATGCCCGTTATGCCTGATGCTTTGTATGCCGTATAGCGTGCAGCAAGCTCATCATCAGTATCTTTCTGGTTAGGATTGATCCATACCCAGTTTTTCATCGCCTTTTTCTTGCTGCTTTTGGCAGTTTCGACAGCGGCATTGCTTACTAAAGGTAACTGGGCGGCCACGCCAGCCAGTAAACCGGCTTTTAAAAATTCGCGCTTATTCATGGAGTTTAGGGATTTATCAACTGCTGTACCAGGCCATCCTGGTCAATTGTATAGGTTATATTGGTTTTAGTATCAGTAACAGCAACTACAAACTGGCGGGTAGTAGCCTCCAGCTTAAGCTCATTTACATTGCCGGCTACCGTAACTTTATCATCGATGCCTAAACCTTTTAGTGTTGGCAGGTATTCATGATGATCTTTAAACCATTGTTTTTGTTTATAATAAACCAGCCAAAGGTACCTCTTTTGTTGTTCGGCATAAGGCATTTCAAACTTTACATCATTAGCCTCATTGCTGCTGAACAATAAGTATCCCCAACGTTCGGGGAAATGCATATTAATGAGCCCCTGGTTGCTCCATACCCAATTATGCTCCGGCAAATCCCTACCGTTATTATCCTGTAGTTTTACATACTTGCCATTCTGCACCTTAGTATCATACTCCACCCGCGAAAAATTGATGCGCCACATTGTGCCATCTTTTATCACCGACTTGTTAAAGCCCCCGGTAATCGCCTTAAAGGGGATAGCCATTTCAACTGTCCAGCCTTTGTCAATATCTGAAGGATCATTCAGCGTGCCCTGAACTTTCACAGCCGAACGCAATCCATGTGTATCCCAGCCGGTTACCGCAGCACCACCGTTGCGGTAAGGCTTGGTCAAAAACAAATCGAATATGGTATTAAGGGCATTCACCTCAATTTCGAAATATTTGTGTGTGCTGTTAGTAGGATCGATAAAAAGCTCAAAGTCGTTATCCAGGTAAATAATATCATCATGACGGGTAAGTTTAGCCCATACATGCGGGTCTTTGATCCTGGCGGCAACATACAGACAGCTATCGTCCCAAAGCATTTTAACGTTGGTTTGCAATGGTGGCTGCGGCTTAAGGCGGCCTTCAATATCCTGAAAATCCTTAGTCCACGGAGCCTGCTGCCATACAGCATCCTCCACATCGCCATCAATTACAGGCGGCTGTTTTACATGTTTCGCTACATAACTATAAGGCACAGTAAATAAATCCGGAAACTCCTTAAAAACATCCTGCGCCTTTACCAGGCCGGGCAGTATTAACAAAGTTGCGGTTATGCCCGGTTTAATAAATCGGTTAAAGCAGGTGCTTATTGATCTCATTTGCTGCCCAGCGCTAAGATATAATCAAACTCTTCGCGCTTTATTCCCATTACTGACAAGCGCCCCTGCCTTACCAAACCGATATCCTGTAATTTAGGGTCGGCTTTAATTTGCTCAAGCGTTACCGGTGTTTTCAGGGCCTCAACCGGGGCCAGGTCAACAACTACCCAATTGGTATCATCTGTTGTAGGGTCCTGGTAAGCTTCTTTTACTACTTTGGCTATGCCTACAATCTCTTTACCCTCGTTGCTGTGGTAAAATAAAACCAGGTCGCCTTCCTTCATTTCCCTGAGATTGTTACGCGCCTGGTAATTACGCACGCCATCCCAAAAGGTACGACCATCCTTATTAAATTTTCCCCAGCTATATTTAAAGGGCTCACTCTTAACTAACCAATGTTGCATTTGTACGGTATAAATTTTTGTAACGTAAAAATGTAAAAAAGGCGGGAGAAACTGAAATCTGCAATGGGCTATACCGGGTATTGTTACACGGAGATTACGGGTTGGAGTGGTAATGTAGTGGCCGCTTATTTATCATTACTGGTTAACAGCTGCGTTAACCTCTTCGCGTTTTTAGCATTCAGCACATTAGTTAACGGCACAGAGGTATAAACGGCTATTCCCTGCTCATCATCGGGATGAAAGCTCAGCATTAGTTTTACCGTGCGCGACTCCCACATATAAACATCCTGGTAATCATTTGGCTTTGCGGTGAAAGTACCGTACCAATGCAAAAATTTACTGAGCATTTTATACCCCTGGTCGCGATTAAAGAAAACGTAAATGTTAACCACCCTGTTTTCGTAGCTACGTATACAAATATGACTTGCAGTTAGCCCGCCTTCCAGCTCCATTGGTTTATCGGGGTGGTATTCATAAGTAACACAACTATCAGCATCGGGCTTACTACCCTCGCCGTCAAGATAGGTTAAACCTTGTACCTGCTCGCTGGTGAGCAAATTACCAAGGGTAAATCCACCAATGCCATTGCTGGCTTTCAAATATGCCAGCGAACCGGCTTTTCCTGATTGCGAAAAACCCGGCGAATGTAAACACATGATGATCAAAAGCCCTGTAAATACCCTGTAGGGCAAATAACAAAAAAACTTAGCTTTCATATCCCCCTCCCCTGTTTTACGTTGGTTAAACAAGCGCCATTACTGACGCTTAAAATATTGCGTAAAACGAATTTGAAGAAATAATCAGCTGATTATCAAACAACAAGAACGATTGTATAACAAATTGAGCTGCCTTTACACTTTATTGCACAGATATTTGTTTACTTTTTTCGCAGGAATGTATAAGGAAATGCAAAAAATTAAAATGCTAATCGGTTAGCATATAGCCCTTAAGTTCATCCTGTAATGCCACGGCCTGGGCAATTAAGGTTTTATCTTTAATATATTGTTCAAAAGCAACATCCGGGCCGATCAGATTTTCTTTAAAAATATCTTTAAATCTCGAATATTTTAATGCCAGGTTCCACTTGTCCCTGAGGTATTCAAAAACCTGTGCATCTTCGTTCTTTAACATCGAATAATTGACAACTACATAGGCATCGCGCGAGAGCGTTTTTATGCACTTCAGGATATCCTGATTGTAAGCAATCCATACCTTCAAATATTCAGTTGCCTGATCATTGTAGAACTTTACCATCCGGCGGGATCGTCTGAATTGCTGCCACACCAGCCTCGAAAAGTATTTTCGTGCCATGTATTTATTATCCACCCATTTAAATTCACGCCGTAAAAGTGAGCTTACTACCGATTGATAATCGCGCAGGATGACCAGGTAGCAGGCATCGGGCAGTAATTCTTTGTAAACATCCAGAAACAGGCAGGTCCGTGGGTCCTTCCAGCCCCATTGGTCGTATAACTGCTGCTTAACCTTAATTACGCTTCTAAGCTTTTCCTTTTCGTAAACGGTAAACTGTGCCACATGCCCAACCGTGAGCCCGCTTGTAGGCAGGTTATGATCAGCAAGGATCTCCTCGTGCATTTTTAAAAATTCAATATCCTCAAAATGCCCTTCAATATTGCCGTTGCCGCCAGGGACAAGCCTTTCGCCTGTTTGCAGGCCGCATTTAGTTAGCCATTGGGTAATAAGCGAGGTGCCGGAACGATGCATTCCGGTAATGATGAGTACTCTTTTTTGCATAAATCAATTATAAGCGTCCGTTTTTGTCAGGAGTAGCTTGGTATCTTATTTATCTGCCTAACAGGATGCAGATTATTTATAATATAATAGAGCAGTGAAGAGGTGCTTTGTTGTATGGTATAATTGCTGGTATCAAGGTACAAGTCGGGGTTGATGGGCACTTCAAACCTATCGTTAATACCAGTAAGGTTAGTGAGCTTATCCGGATGCCCATCTGGCAGCAATGCCCTTTTATACAGGCCCTTGGTATCGCGGCTTATCAGTTTGTTCACCGGGCAATCTATATGAACAATATTTACATGATCATATTTTTCGGCAAGTTCCTGCCTAATTTCATCGTAAGGGTTTATGGCACTAACTATGGTTACAATGCCTTGTGCGCTGAAACGGCTGGCCACAAATCCCAGCCGACGGATGTTTTCGTTTCTGTCTTCTTTACTGAAGCCCAGATCGCGGCAAAGTGCTGCACGGTATTCGTCACCGTCAATAATCTCGATTTTAATACCGAGGCTTGTTAATTCGGCGGCTACACTTCTTGCCAAAGTAGTTTTTCCCGCACCCGATAATCCGCAAAATAAAAGTATCATGACCTTAATTTTTATTTAGTATGCTTTATTGATCAGCTTAACACGTGCTTAGGATGAGTGAACTTAGGAAATTAATTGGCAGGTGAATTTTGTTACATTGTAAATAATCAATTACATGTAAACCGGCACACTATGAAGTCAGGACAAAAACCTAACAATACCGGCCAAAAATGAAGTTTTAATGAATAAGTGTACGTGTACGGTCAAACACTAACCAACGCTACAGTTAACAAAAATGTTACATTATTTAATTTATTAGAAATGATTTTGGAGATTATTTGACTATCCTGTTTTACTGTATCTTTACAGCAAGCTTAAGAACCTATCACAATAAACATGAACGAGTTTTCACTTAGCGGAGGTGCCTATATAGGTAATACCAAAGCTTCTAAACCTTTCGCAACTTTAAAAGTTACTTCCGAAGTATTGCAGATCAGCGTTGGCTTTATAGGCCAGTATTATTTTAATGCCGGCAACATTATTGAAATTGAATCCGCATCCACATTAGGCGGCCATGGTATCAGGATAATACACAACGTACCATCATATCCTAAAAATGTTACGTTTACAACCGGTACGCCCTATTATAACGTTATCGAAAACATCAAAGCAACCGGTTTTTTTGATAAAACTGCACAAAATCAAATACAGGCCTACCAGGTTGAAAAAATGCAGAAACAAGGCAGGATACCGTTTAAAACAACAGCATTAATTGTATTTATCTTAGGATGGAATATTCCTTTGTTTGCCGGCTTTATAAAAGGAGGTATCAATTTTGCCGCAAGTTATTCGATCGTGTCATTCCTGTTTGTTTTTTTGAGCGCTGTACTGATACTTTTTTCACCACCTTTCAGAACATTGGTATTGAAAGAGGGCAGGGAAATCAACGACATGAAAAAATCCTTATATTTCTTATTACTTATTGTTACAATTGGCGGCATCATGTTTAATGTAATAAACAGGGCACCCTTTAATAAATAAGTAAGGTACTATTCAGCATCTTCATTAACGGGGGCTTCTTTATCAGGCATAAAAAGCAAAACCAGCGAGCTTATTTGCAAAACGTCGATTATTATGACAATAAAACCCGCATAAATATTTGTTTTAAAGGTTGAGGGAAGGCTTAAAAGATCGGGGGTTATAGTTAAGATCAATAAAAGCAACAGCACCCATTTAGCCCACTTGTGTCCCTGCCTGATAAAAAGGGCCAGTATAAGTAAAATGCCAAGGGCAATGCAGGTAGCTATGGCAAAGTTAAAGGAGGCCGCCCCTCCGCCGTTCAAATAATAATAAACTAAATACAAAACTGCCGAAATGCGGATCAGCGTGGATGCCGCACTTGCTTTTGATTGTGGTGATAGGGCCATAACAGGTTAAAGAGAATTGGTATTAATGTAATATCTTAAACATCAGCTCCTTCATCAGCTCGCCATGGGGCGCATTTGATTCAACACCTTTGCTTTTCAGATCATACTCACGCAGATAGCTGATCACCTGGAAAATTTTACCAAGCGGATAGTTACGGGCAGCCTGCTCATAATCTTTAATAAAGTATGGGTTAACGCCCATTTCCTTAGCCAGATTTTGCGGGGTTTTGTCTTTTACGTAGTGGTACACCAGCACCTTGCTGAAAAAATTGTTCAGATTGCCCAATACCAGTACAATAGGGTTTGATTTTGGGTTAGCCTCAAAGTAATTGATGATCTGGTTTACCTTATAAGCATCTTTTTTGGTAAGCGCGGTTTGCAGCTCAAATACATTATATTCTTTGCTTATACCTATATTATCCTGAATATGCTTTAGTGTGATCTCCTGCCCGGCGCTAACGTTCAGCATCAGTTTTTCAAGTTCGTTGGCAATTTTGGCAAGGTCATTACCCAGGTACTCGGCAATCATAGCCGATCCCTGCTGGTTCATCTTATAACCTTTATCGCTTACGTAGCCCTCAACCCAGGCTGGCACTTTATTATCATACAAAGTGGCCGATTCAAAGATGAGCCCTTTCTTTTCGATAGCCTTGTACGTTTTCTTACGTTTATCAAACTTGCCATATTTATAACAGAAAACAAGAATAGTGCTTGGCAATGGATTTTCCAGATAACTCAGCACCGGGTCAATGCTCTTTTTGTTATCATCCTCTTTGCCCCATTTCATATCCTGGGCTTCTTTAACCAGCACAACCTGATAATCGGCCATCATAGGATAACGCTTGGCAGCATTAAGTACGGTCATGATATCGGTATCCTTGCCGTAAACTACGGTTTGGTTAAAGCCGCGCTCATGCTCAGGCAACACGCTATGCTCAACATAATTACTCACCAGATCAATAAAATAAGGCTCCTCCCCATGCAACAGGTACAGCGGTTTAAACTTACGGTTCTTAAGGTCCTTGATTATCTCGGCAGCAGTCATATTTCGCAGTCAAAAGTACTAAGTGGAAAGTCAAAAGTGGAATGTATTTTTATTTAACGGATGCCCAATGATATATTTACTAATTTTGAAGCCAGACTCAAGACCCATAACTTTCGACTTAAGACTGCGCAAAAATGCTCCAACCGCTTAATCTACCCCCTCACCCCTTTAAAATAAGCGACGATAACGGCACATTGACCCTTTTTGATGAGATCCGCAAAAAAAACATCATCATTACACCCGAAGAATGGGTACGTCAGCATTTTGTACAATATCTTATTAAACAAAAAAACTATCCCCGCTCGTTAATTAAACTGGAAGGCGGCCTTAAGCTAAATACCCTGCAAAAGCGAACCGATATCGTGGTTTTTAATTCTGTTGGTCAACGCATTTTAATGGTTGAATGCAAAGCCCCTTCAGTAACTATCGATCAAAAAACCTTCGACCAGATTGCCCGGTATAACATGGTTCATAAAGTATCCCTGCTGGCCGTAAGCAACGGCCTGCAACATTACTATTGCACCATTGATCATGAAAAATGCACTTACCAGTTTATTGAGGAACTGCCGGTGTATGTTAAGGGGTAAATTCTTAACGTTTTATATATTCTGTTTGAAACACGGGGCACCTACGGAGCCCTAAGTTCTTGATCTTGTCATCCTATAAACACGTGACTCCTATTGGAGTCCTCAGCAGATCGATTAGATATAGAAGAATGACCAACGTATTAACTCCGTAGGAGTATCGTGTTTATAGTTTATAATAAAAGTTAAGGCTCCGTAGGTGCCTCGTATAAACTTTTAGCAAAGCCACAGCACCTATCAATAAAATGTTATGATAACAGTTATTTATTCCCTATTTTGGGCGTTCATAACCCTGTCAATTATAACATCCTACTCATGAAAATTTACAGCAAGGCAATTGCGCTGGTTTCCATGCTCATAGCAGGCAGCAGCATAGCATCTGCACAGGAGGCGAAACTCCCAACACAATGGACAAACGCCGCCATGCAAGCCAGGATACCTCTGTCAGAATATCCAAGGCCCCAGCTACAACGTAACGATTGGCTTTGCCTTAACGGGCATTGGGACTACCGCGGCGGTAAAAGCGCCCCTAATGCATTGAACCCCGAAACACCTGCCTCGTTTGAAGACAAGCCAGATCAGATACTGGTGCCCTACTGTCCCGAGTCTGTATTATCAGGCGTGCAACGCAACCAGGAAATCAACATGTGGTACCGGCGAAGCTTTGAGATCCCGGCAAAATGGCAAAACAAACAAGTCATCGTTCATTTTGGAGCAGTTGACCACGACGCTACCGTTTTTATAAACGGGAAAAAAGCAGGCTCACACTCGGGTGGTTATGATTCATTCAGCTTTAACATTACCCCGTACCTTAAAGAGGGAAGCAATACCATTATTGTTGCCGCCAAAGATCCTAACGATGGCAAAACCCCATCAGGTAAAAACGGTCCGCGCGGCGATTATACTTTTTCCTCGGGCATCTGGCAAACTGTTTGGCTGGAGCCTGTGAGCAAATCATACATCAAAAACATCCGCCTGTTACCCGATTTGGAGGGTAAACGTCTTAAAGTTTTTGTAAATGCCGAGGGAGCCGGCAAAATCAAGGCAGTTGCCTTAAACAACGGTAAAGAGGTTTCGCAGGTTAGCGCCGCCGGAGGGTCCTATTTTTATCTGCCCATTGATAATCCTGTTTTATGGACGCCTGATTTTCCGTTTTTGTATGATCTGAAACTTACGCTTTATAATGCCGATGGTAGCGAAGCCGACGAAGTTAAAAGCTATTTCGGGATGCGCGATATAAAACTGGGTAAACTTAACGGTGTAATACGTCCGCTTATTAACGGCAAATTCATCATGCAGCTTGGTTTGCTTGACCAGGGTTACTGGCCCGATGGCGTGTTAACCGCACCAACTGAAGAAGCTCTTAAATTTGATATTGAATACACCAAAAAAGCGGGCTACAACCTGATCCGCAAACATATGAAGACCGAGCCTCAGCGTTTTTATTACTGGGCCGATAAAATGGGACTACTGGTTTGGCAGGATATGCCTGCTATATGGTATCAAAATGAAGATACTACCCAAAACAGGAAGGTTTACCCCAAAGAGCTTAAAGCTATAATTGACGATCATTATAACTCGCCCTCCATCATAACCTGGGTACCTTTCAACGAAAACTGGGGTGCCTTTGATGTAAAAAACATTACCAATTGGGTTAAAAAATACGACCCTTCGCGGTTGGTTAACGGCAACTCGGGTTTTAACAATAATCCCAGTTACCAAAAACCGTACGGCGACCCGGGTAACGGCGATTATGTGGATACGCATATTTACGTAGGCCCGTACGGAGCATCTGTTCCCGATAGTCGCCGGGCAGCTTCACTTGGCGAATTTGGCGGCGTGGGCCTGTTTGTGCGTGGCCATATGTGGCCGGTGCATAACAATGCTTATGACTACGAGCCAACAAAAGCCCGGCTTACCGACCGTTATGTTTTTTTATTAGATGAAGTAGAGCAGCTTATGAAATATAAAGGATTAAGCGTTGCCATATACACCCAAACCACCGATGTTGAACACGAAGTAAACGGCGTATTAACCTACGACAGGGCCGTTGAAAAAATGGAAATTGAACGGGTTAGGGAAGTGAACCAGGCGGTGATTAAAGAAGGTGTTAAGTTGAATAAGTAGAAAATTAATGCCATGTCATTGCGAGGAGCGGCATGGGCAAAAGCATTTGGGGCGACGTGGCAATCCCGTAGCTATACAGGGCGGACATGCATAGGCTACGAGATTGCCGCGCTATGCTCGCAATGACATTTTTTATTTAAAAACAGAGATAAGTTGACCTTCCAAACACATATATTGTTGTCACCAACAACTCTACACCATTCAATAACGATGTGGAATGTAGTTCATAACGTGTTTACAGAAACAAAAGAGAATTATGGTCGTTGGTGACAACACCAACAACGGCGTAGATTTAAATACAACCAAGCTCAAATCACCTTTTTCAAAGCATAATTATTAAGCTTTTCCAGCAGGTCATCTGGTTTAAATGGTTTGGATACATAATCGTTCATGCCGGCTTCGTATACTTGTTCTTTGATATCAAAGAGTGCGGAAGCTGTAAGTGCGATGATAGGTACGCCTGATTTTTTAGGATCGGCCATTTTACGGATCTCTTTAGATGCATCAAAGCCGTTCATTACCGGCATCTGGAGGTCCATCAATATAATATCAAAATTGCCATATTGCATAAACTCAACAGCCCGTTCGCCATTTTCGGCAATGGTTGGGTTGATGCTCCACTTACTCAGCAGTTTTTTCATCAGCATCACGTTAACCATATTATCTTCGGCAATAAGTACCCGTAAACAGGCCAATGGGCTTTCTGCAGGCTGCTTGGTTTCGGGGACGGCCACTACCTCAGGTAATACTTCTGTTGATACGGGGAACTCCATGTGAAATGAAAATTCAGATCCGTGCCCAATCATGCTGTTAACGGTTATTTGCAGGTCCTGCAGCTCAAGCAAACGTTTAACTATAGCCAAACCAAGCCCCGTACCTCCATATTCGCGCGTGGTGGCTAATGACTCCTGTGTAAATGGTTCAAATATGTTTTTGAGATTTTCTTTTTCAATGCCGATACCTGTATCCCTCACCGAAAAGTTTACCGTAACGGTATTATGCCTGTCTTCCACACAAGTAACCCGCACCCAAATATTTCCTTGCGGTGTAAATTTTATAGCGTTGCTAACCAGGTTAAAAATGATTTGGGTTATACGGGTAGGATCACCAAAAAGCACTTTATTTTTCAGCGAACTATCAACGTCGAGCTTAAAAAGTAATCCTTTTTCTTCGGCTTTTAGCATCTGTCCGCCGCAGATATTGTTCATGAGCTCAATCAGGTTAAAGCGGATATTTTCAAATACTACTTTTCCCGATTCAATCTTGCTAAAGTCAAGCACATCATTAACTATGGCAAGCAGGTTATTGGCCGAAAACTTCAAAACCTCAAGGTTTTCCCGCTGATCGGGCCGCGGGCCACTCATCATCAGCAAATTACTCATTCCAATAACGGCGTTTAACGGCGTACGGATTTCATGCGACATGGTTGACAAAAACTCGGATTTGGCCTGCGCCGATTTTTCTGCCTTTTCAATAGCCGTTTCCATCTTATTGTAAAGCCGGGCCTGCTCCTTACTGCTATCCTTAAGGTGCCTGATGTTTTTTAAAAAAGCTGTATAAAAATGACTGTGGATAAAAATCAATAATATGAAGTTGGCAAACAGGCTGATAATGATGGTAGACTGGTCGATTTTATTAGGTTTTATACCAATAACATACCCGCTGTGATATTCAATGATCATAAATACCAAAACCGGCACCATATTAAGCAGCGAATAGATAAGTCCCCACTGCTGCCCAAGCATGTAATAGCTAAACGCTATAACAATAATAATTACCTGTACGGTAATGATGTTTACCGTTTGCATGGAAACATACACCAGGCTGGCATTAACAAGGGTACCAACAATGAGTAAAGCATGTGCTGCGCCACGCCAATCGGGCCGCCAGGTTAAATATTTAAATAACACAACCACCGATGCCATCAAAAACAGGGCAGTGTATGCAAGCATCTTTTGGTTTTGGAAATAAACGCTTAGGTAAAGCGTACCGAGGGCAACAAAAATAAGGAAGAACCCATAATACAATAAACGGATCCGGGCCTGATCAAGAAACGATTGCTCCTTAGACAGGATTTTATAAATTGATAAGTTAAAAAAACTTACTTTATTACTCATATTCAGAACTTAACATTGGCCCTGCAATTTGAACAAGCTACCGCACAGCAATCAAAATACTGTAGGGTAGCTTGTTATGCAAAGTCCGTAAGTTCTGCAATTAGCAAGCCAAAGCTGCTAAGTTATCTTCAATGATGGCTAATTTAGCTTCGGCATCGGCCTTTTTCTTTTGCTCAACCTCAATAACCTCAGGTTTTGCATTAGCCATGAACCGTTCATTGCCCAATTTTGCATTAACCGATTTAAGGAAACCTAACAGGTATTCCTGTTCTTTTTTCAATCTTGCGCACTCGGCAACCGGGTCAATTTCTTCATTGAAAGGAATATAAAATTCATCGGTTGAAGCCAGGAAATTAATAGCGCCATCAACTTTATCAGTTACAGTTTCAAACTTGCTGATGTTACCAAGCCTGGTAATAATGGCCTGATATTGGCTATACTCAATACCAGAGTTTGATTTTACAAATAATTCAAGCGGTTCTTTATCCGATATTTGTTTTGTTTTACGAGTATTCCTGATAGAAGTAACAATATCTTTTACTATCTCAACCTCAGTTAATAAGCGTGAATTTATTTCCCCAATAACGGGCAATTGTGCTACAATACAGCAATCCGTTTCGGTACGTTCGCCAAACAATTCATCATGCCATAACTCTTCGGTAAGGAAAGGCATAAAAGGATGTAACATCTTTAAAACATTTTCGAAAAATTGAATCGTAGCCGTATAAGTTGCTTTATCAATTGGATGCTGATAAGCAGGTTTGATCATTTCCAGGTACCACGCACAAAAATCATCCCATACCAGCTTATAAGTGTCCATTAAAGCCTCTGATAAGCGGTACTGGGCAAAGTTGGCTTCAATTTCTGCAAGCGCCTGGTTAAACCTGTTACCAAACCATTCAATGGCTACCACATTAGGGTTAGCAAGACTTTCATCTACCTCCCAGCCTTTTACCAGTTTAAAGGCATTCCATATTTTGTTGGCAAATCCGGCCCCCTGTTTACAATAGCTTTCATCAAACATTAAGTCGTTACCGGCAGGCGAGCATAATAACATGCCCACACGTACACCATCAGCACCATATTGAGTTATAAGATCAAGCGGATCAGGTGAATTACCTAATTGCTTCGACATTTTACGGCCAAGTTTATCCCTCACTATACCAGTAAGATATACGTTCCTGAAAGGTACCTCGCCCCTAAACTCATGACCAGCCATGATCATCCTGGCTACCCAGAAAAATAAAATTTCGGGAGCTGTAACCAGGTCGTTGGTTGGGTAATAATAGTTGATATCGGCATTGTTAGGGTCTTTAAAACCATCAAATACCGATATTGGCCATAGCCATGACGAAAACCAGGTATCAACCACGTCCTCGTCTTGTCTTAGATCAGCAGCCGTAAGTTCCGGATTTTTCGCTTGTGCATCTTTCAATGCCTCTTCAGCATTTTTAGCTATCACAAACTCGCCGTTTGGCAGGTACCATGCCGGAATCTGCTGTCCCCACCATAGCTGGCGGCTGATATTCCAGTCCCTTACATTCTCCATCCAGTGGCGGTAGGTGTTCACAAACTTTTCAGGGATCAGTTTGATCTCGCCATTCAGTACATAGTCTAAAGCAGGTTTAGCCATCTCGCCCATCTTGCAAAACCATTGCATAGATAGCTTAGGCTCAATAACAGCATTGGTACGCTCACTGAAACCAACCTGCGATTTATATTCTTCAACTTTTTCCAGTACGCCGGCTTCTTCCAATAGTACTGCTATCTTTTTACGGGCAGCAAAGCGGTCTTCACCAACCAGGATCTGCGCTTTTTCATTCAGCGTGCCGTCGTCATTAAGGATATCGATAACCGGCAGGTTATGACGCTGACCCAGTTCGTAGTCATTTAAATCGTGCGCAGGTGTAACCTTCAAACAGCCGGTACCAAAATCCATGGTTACGTAATTATCCAGTATCACCGGGATCTCACGGTCAATAAGCGGGATATATACCTTTTTACCATGCAGGTGCAGGTAACGCTCGTCATTAGGATTGATACAGATAGCAGCATCAGCCATAATGGTTTCCGGGCGGGTGGTAGCGATGGTCAGGTAGTCGGGAGTCTTAAGTCTTAAATCGGAAGTCAATTCTTGACTTTCTACCTCTGACTTTGGACTTGAGACTTCAGACTCCGGGCTTACAACTTTATACTTAATATAATAAAGCTTTTGGTTAACTTCCTTACGAATAACTTCCTCGTCGCTAACGGCCGTTTTACCCTGCGGGTCCCAGTTGATCATGCGGATACCACGATAGATCAGCCCTTTTTTATACAGGTGGATAAAGGTATCAATTACCGCCTCGCTGAGGTTCTCGTCCATGGTAAATTTGGTACGGTCCCAATCGCATGAGGCACCCAATTTTTTTAGCTGCTCCAGGATAATACCACCGTATTTTTCCTTCCACTCCCAGGCGTAGGTTAAAAACTCTTCGCGGGTAAGGTCTTTTTTGCTGATGCCGCGCTCTTTAAGCATGGCAACAACTTTAGCTTCGGTAGCAATACTGGCGTGGTCGGTACCGGGAACCCAGCAGGCATTTTTGCCTTTCATACGGGCACGGCGAACCAGCACATCCTGTATGGTATTGTTAAGCATGTGCCCCATGTGCAAAACCCCGGTAACATTTGGCGGCGGAATGACTATTGTATAAGGCTCGCGCTCATCAGGCACCGACTTAAAAAAGCCGTGCTGCAACCAGTAACTGTACCATTTTTCTTCGGTTTCTTTAGGGATATATGTTTTAGCAATACTCATAACGCGCAAAAATACGATACTTAGCGGTTCATAGCCAAAGGTTAGGGGATTTTTTTGGGAATATAGTTGATGGTTAATAGTTGATGGATCATAAATGACGGTTTTGATCCGATAGTTTTTTATCGGACAAGAGCGCAGGCCGCATTAGGGATGGTAGCGAATACCGGCCAACGCTTTGTCTGAACCTTGATTAAACGGATTAATGGATTACCAGGATTTTTGTTCTACGAATTGTCGTTGCATGCTCCATCACTTACATACCATCCAACCCAAACCATGATCTATCAACTATCAACCATGAACCCTTCCCCTACTCCCACAATATTTTTACAATTAACCAGTTATTATATATGTAACATTCAAATTGTCATGAAAACAATACCCTTGCATCGTTTCTGGCTTGATATTTTGAAAAAAACAAAACTCGACGCCATCATCAACTGGTTCAATCACTAACGGCCTGCCCCCGGCCATTTTTGCTTAATACCTGTTATTTATTAACTTTAATTTTTAAGTATTGACATGAAATTAAAGTTTAACTATTTATTACTGGCTGCCAGTCTTGGTATGTCGGTAAATGTTTTCGCTGCTGAAGGGCCTAAACCCGTAAAAGCCAGGCATAAACACTCCGCGCCACCTCAAAAATTTATCGATCCCGCCAATATGGACCTGAGCGTAAAGCCCGGCGACGACTTTTTTGAATACGCCAACGGCGGCTGGTTAAAACAAAACGGCATTCCGGCCAAAGAAACCCGCTGGGGAAGTTTCAACATTTTGAGGCAGGAAAATACTGATAAACTTATCGGGCTGCTGAACGAGGTAAGCAAAACATCAGCATCGCAGCCAAAGGGCAGCCTTAAACAGCGTGTGGGCGATCTGTATGCCAGCGGCATGGATAGCTTAACCATCGAAAAACGTGGTTTTGATCCTATAAAAGCCGATCTGCAGCGTATCGATAAGATAAAAACCCTTGATGATTTTATTAACGAACTGGTTTATGAACGCGTTAACGGTATCAGCTCTCCGATTTTCAGGTCGGGCGTTGACCAGGACGACAAGAACGTAAACAAATATGTAATAAGCCTTAACCAGGGCGGCACAACCCTGCCCGACAGGGATTATTACCTGAAAAATGATGCGCGCTCAAAAAAAGCACAGGATGCTTTGAAAACGCTCATCACCACTTTATTCACCCTTAGCGGAAGCAGCGCCGATGACGCAGCTAAAAATGCAGCTATAGTTTACGACCTGGAATATACCTGGGCCAAAGCCCAATTGAGCCGTGTAGCCATGCGCGATCCGCATGTTACTTATAACAAGTTCCTCGTTACCGATTTTGAAAAACAAACTCCACACTTAAAATGGTCTAAAATATTGCCGGCCCTTAATATGGGCGGTCAGGATAGTATCATTGTAGGCCAGCCATCATTTTTCAAAGCCGTCGATTCTACATTTGCCGGCACTCCCATTGCCAAATGGAGGGTTTACCTGCGCTGGAACATTTTAAGAGGATCGGCAAGTGCCTTAAGCTCCGATTTTGTTAATGCAAGCTTTGCTTACAGCAGTGCGCTAAGCGGTCAAAAGGTACAAACCCCGCGTACCGAGCGCATGAGCGCCCTTGTTGATGGCTACCTTGGCGAATTACTGGGCCAGCTTTTTGTTGAAAAATACTTTACTCCGGCGGCTAAACAATACATGGTTGATTTGGTGAACAACCTTAAGGAAACCCTTGGCGACCGCATTAAACGCCTTGACTGGATGAGCCCTGCTACCAAAGAGCGTGCACTAAAAAAATTAAATGCCTTTACTGTAAAAATAGGTTACCCCGATAACTGGGAAAAATATGAAGGTATCGTAATTAACCGCGACGATTACTTTGGCAACCTGCGTGCTGTTGGCAAATGGCGCTACAATTTCAATGTAACCCGCTTAGGCAAACCGGTTGATAAAACCCGCTGGGGAATGACACCGCCTACTGTTAACGCATATTATAACCCAACCAATAACGAGATCGTGTTTCCGGCAGGCATCCTGCAGTTCCCGTTCTTTGATTTCAAAGCCGACGATGCTGTTAATTACGGCGGTATCGGCGCTGTAATTGGCCACGAAATGACCCACGGTTTTGACGACCAGGGCCGCCAATATGATGCCGACGGTACCCTGCGCGACTGGTGGACCAAAGATGATGCTGATAAATTTAAATTGCGTGCCGACCAGGTTGTTAAGCAGTATGACGCTTTTACAGTTGTGGATACCCTGCATGTAAATGGTAAACTTACCCTTGGTGAAAACCTTGCCGACCTCGGCGGTTTAAATATTGCTTATGAGGCTTTCAGCAAAACCAAGCAAGGCCAGTCGGCAAATAGCATTGATGGCTTTACGCCCGATCAGCGTTTCTTTTTGTCATGGGCCCAGGTATGGCGTGCATCGCAAACGCCTGAATCGGCTGCACAAAGGATCCTGACAGATCCGCACTCGCCCGAACACTTCCGCACCAATGCGCCAATTACCAATATGAATGCCTGGTACAAGGCTTTTGATATTAAACCCGGCGATAAAATGTATAAAAAACCAGAAGACAGAACTAAGATCTGGTAATTACACTTTTTTTATAATGACAGGCCCGGTTGTAAACCGGGCCTGTTTTGTTTGGTAGTTATTGGCATAAATCCTCCCTGCTTATGGCTCAAAAACGCCTGCATCATATTGTAATTTCATGATAACTTTATGGTATAAACCTGTTAACACCAATGAAAACAATATTTGATAAAGAAACCCGCGATGGTCTGATAACCCGAATCAATGCGGTTAATGAAAACAGCCAGCCGCAATGGGGTAAAATGAATGTTTATCAAATGCTTAAACACTGTACCCTGTCTGACGAGATGTACCTGGGTATCACCCATTATAAACGCGCGTTTATTGGCAGGCTATTTGGAAAAGTGGCATTGAAAAGTATGCTCAAGGATGATAGCCCCTTAGCAAAAAATAACCCTACTGTTCCGCAGTGCAAGGTAACTGAAGAAAGCGGCGACATATAAGCCCAGAAAAAACAGTGGATTGAACTTGTAGAAGAATATGGCAAGACTCCCAAGACCGATTTTGAACATACTTTTTTCGGAAAAATGACCAGGGAACAGATGGGGCAATTAGCTTATAAACATGTTGACCATCATTTGAGGCAGTTTAATAATTAAGGCTAAATCATGCCGAAAAGTTTTCATTGAAAACTCTTTACTAATCGTTTTCCGATCTGCACCTATGAACCAGCTTCACAGAGTTTACACAAAAACAACCAATATTTACACCACATAAACATTGCACGAATAAAACATATTGCCTAAGCATTATCTTTGCAGGCAAAATATGATCATTCAGCAATTTTACGATAAAGGCCTGGCGCACGGTTCATATGCCGTGATCCGTACGGGCAAAATGATAGTTATTGACCCGGCCCGTAATCCGCAGCCTTATTATGATTTTGCGGCACAGCACGATGCCGATATTGTTGGGGTTATTGAAACCCACCCGCATGCAGATTTTGTAAGCTCGCACCTTGAAATTCATCAAACCACTGGTGCTGTTATTTATTGCAGCAAACTTACCGGTGCAGCATACCCGCATGAAACTTTTGATGACGGCGACGTTATCCAGCTTAACGATATCAAGCTAAAGGCCATTAATACCCCAGGCCACTCGCCCGATTCTATCTGTATTTTACTGGTAGATGAAGAAGGTCGCGAAACAGCGATCTTTACCGGCGATACATTATTTGTTGGTGATGTTGGCCGCCCAGACTTACGCGAAAACGTGGGTAACATCACCGCAAAAAAAGAGGAGCTTGCGCGCCAGATGTTTCAAAGCACCCGTCAAAAAATCATGACGCTGCCCAAAAGCGTAGTGGTTTATCCCGCCCATGGGCCCGGTTCGTTATGTGGTAAAAGCATGAGCCCCGACCTGGAGAGCACCATAGGCCGTGAACTGCGCGAAAATTATGCTTTGCAGCTGATGGATGAGCTGGAGTTTGTTAAAACCCTTACTACCGATCAGCCTTTTATGCCAAAATATTTTGGCCGCGATGTAGAGTTGAATAAAAACGGCGTATCGGGATTTGAAGATAGTATAGCAGCCGTACCGCATATTGACGCAAACAGCTCCTTGGAAAAAGGCATCCTGGTTATTGATGCCCGCCCGAAAGCGCAATTCAGAAGCGGACATTTGAACCGCGCTATAAACCTGCAGGATGGCGAAAAATTTGAAACCTGGCTGGGTTCCATCATCGGCCCGGATGAGCAATTTTACCTCATTGCCGAAAACGACGATAAGCTCGGCACCCTGATAAAAAAAGCAGCCAAAATTGGCTATGAGCAAAATATCAAAGCAGCGTTATTAGCACCTGCCAATGCTAATGCCGCATCGGCCGATCTTGATTTAGACGCATTCAAAGCAAACGAAGATGACTATACCATAGTTGACGTTCGCAATCATGGCGAGGTTGCTGCGGGCAAAGTGTTTAAAAATGCAATCAGTATCCCCTTGCCCGAACTGCGTGAACGCGTTGGTGAAATCCCTGCCGATAAGCCCGTTGTGGTGCATTGCGCAGCTGGCTACCGCTCGGCCGCAGGGGTCAGTATTATTTCTGCTGCTATCGATGCCGTGCCCGTTTATGACCTGGGAGAGGTTGTAACAGAGATGATGAAAGAAGTGCATTAATAAAATATCAAATAACAACGTCATTGCGAGGAACGAAGCAATCCCCTACATACAGGGCGGCCATGACAGCTTCTCTGTATAGTTTGGGATTGCTTCGTTCCTCGCAATGACGCGTTTATATAATAGCGTATACAATAACATCTCATGCCCCAACTAACCATAGTCCCCACTGCCGACGGTTCCAATACCATTTATAACGCCGAAGTAGGCGAGCATTACCACTCGCGCCATGGAGCATTGCAGGAGAGCCTGCACGTATTCGTTAAATCGGGATTACAATATTTTTCAGAACGGAATGACGTCAGCGAGGTGAGCATCCTTGAAGTAGGTTTCGGCACCGGGCTAAATTTTTTATTAACTGCCGATGCATGTAACGGTAAACAAATGAAACTTAATTATACCGGTGTCGAAGCTTACCCTGTAAGTACCGAAATGATAGGCCAAACCGGCTATGAGCAATACATACCCGAACTGCTATGGCAGCAGTTCAACAACAGTTACGTTAAAGCCTTAACCGGCAAAACCGAGATCAACCAGGCTACTAAACTGCATGTCGCTCACAGCAGGCTTTTGGATTTCAAAACGGATGAGCAGTTTGATCTTATTTATTTTGATGCCTTCGCCGCTGCTCATCAACCCGAAATGTGGAACGAAGAAGCCATTGGCCATACCGTTAGCTTTTTAAAACCAGGCGGCGTGTTTGTTACCTATGCCATTACCGGTAACCTGAAACGCATGCTCAAAAGCAAGGGCTTTAAAGTAGAAAAAGCGCCGGGAGCACCAGGCAAACGCGAAATGTTAAGAGCGGTACTATCTGCCTAAATTGCTCATCACCTCATATTTAATGTTTATTTTTGCGGCATAACATCAAATTTATGCCTCTAAAAGCTCCGGAAACTGCACCTACCGCTACCATAGCGTTCAATCGCCTGCTCATCATCATGGACGACCTTCGGGCCAATTGCCCCTGGGATAAAAAGCAAACGCTCGAAAGTCTGCGCCACCTTACCATTGAAGAAACTTACGAACTGAGCGATGCTATATTAGGCGGCGATATGCCCGAAATAAAAAAGGAGATCGGCGATATCATGCTACACCTGGTATTCTACGCCAAAATTGCTTCTGAAACCAATGATTTTGATATCACCGACGTTCTGAACAGTGTTTGCGATAAACTGATCAACCGTCATCCGCATATTTACGGAGATATTGAGGTACAAAATGAAGAGGATGTAAAACGGAACTGGGAACAGATCAAGCTTAAAGAAGGTAATAAATCTGTTTTGGGCGGCGTACCGGCTTCCTTACCGGCATTGGTAAAAGCATCACGCATACAGGAAAAAGCACGCGGCGTTGGGTTCGACTGGGAGGAGAAAAGCCAGGTTTGGGCCAAAGTTGAGGAAGAAATGCAGGAATTTAAAAATGAATTTAATGCCGAAGATGAAAGCACTATCGACCATGAAAGGGCTGAAGCTGAATTTGGCGACCTGCTGTTTTCACTGATCAACTACGCCCGCTTCATCAATATAAACCCTGAAAATGCCCTTGAAAAAACCAATAAAAAATTCATTAAGCGCTTTCAATACCTTGAACTTAAAGCAAAGGAAAACGGTAAACAACTGCATGATATGAGCCTGGCCGAGATGGATATTTTTTGGGACGAGGCAAAAAAACTATAAAATATCACCGGCTGATGTAGCGTTTAGTTAAAAACGTGCGTAATGGTTAAAAATCGATAACGAGATAAGATATGAAACGTAATTTATTTTACCTGCTACCATTATTATTAACATTAGGTGTGGCCTGCTCTCCTAAAAGCGATGTTACTCCTGTACCACAGCCGCAGGGTACTTTCAAAGGCACCTTTGCAGCCTTATTAAAAAAGAGTTCAGGAACCGGTTATGATACTATCAGAGATAGCAACTTTGTTTTGAATTTAACTGCCTCATCATCATTTTCTGTACAGGCAGCAACAGCTCATCACGCCGCAAGCCATGGTGCGTTTGCTTACAATGGCTATTATATCCAATTTAAAGATTCGAGCGCAGTTTCAACCGGCCCCGGAGCAAAGTTTCGCTTAAATGCTGTTTACCAATATGGTTACGATGGTACCCAATTTCAGCTGCTTCGCCAATATGACGGAGGTAACGATACCTTAGCTATACAGTACGTACTCAAAAGGGTTAACTAAATTTTTATTGTTTTAATTACCTGCCGGTGCCTTTATACAGGTACCGGCTTTTTTGATTACGGCAAGCTTACAATTTGGGCAAAAATATTTTCTTATTTTGTAGCATTTAAATCTTTTACCACGTAAGGGCTTTAAAACAAACAACATTTAGCGGAACTAAGTACATTTAATGCATCCACCCCCTCGCATTACCGAAGAAGAGATCGTAAGGCAATGCAAAAAAGGCAGCTTAAAACACCAGGAATTGCTATATAAGCAGTTCTATGGCTATGCTATGGGTATAAGTTTGCGTTACAGTTTAAACCGCGATGATGCTCTTGAGGCTGTAAATGACGCTTTTATAAAAGTATTTAACGCTATAGGCGGATATAATACCGAAAAGCCATTCAAAGCATGGCTCCGTACCATTCTGGTTAACACGGCCATTGACCGCCGGCGTAAAGACCTTAAATTCCAGCTTAATGTTGATTTGGAAAATGCCGCCCCCATCAGGAGCAATATGGGGCCGGTTGATAATTTAAATGCACAGGATATTTTAAAGCTGCTGGTTGAGCTCCCGGCCATACAGCGTACAATTTTTAACATGTACGAGATAGATGGCTATGACCATGACGAAATAGCTACAACGCTTGGTATCCCGGTAAGCTCATCGCGCGTTTACCTGAGCCGGGCGAAAGAACGATTAAGGACTATATTAAGAAAAGAAGCACAAAACCATGGATGATCAGTTGGATAACGACTTAAGAGACCGCATCAGGGAAGTGTTTGATAACTACGAAGACACTACTGCTGATGAAGGCTGGCTGCTGCTCAGGGAAAAATTCCCTGTTCAGGAAAAACAGCGCCGTCCGGTTTACCTATGGTGGGCAAGCGCCGCTGCTGCCCTGTTGCTGTTTTTAAGTATAGGTTTATGGATAGCATCAAATAAAAATAGCATAAATAACAATGATCAAACACTGTCGGTGAAACCTTTGAAACCTGCACAACCACAGACCAACACAACCGACAGCGTTATTCAAAATGCTGCACCTGTACAGCCACCTGTAACGGCCGGGCAACCTGTTGCAACAAATGCAACCAATCTTGCAAGCAATAATAGCGCACAAAGCCCGGTTACAAAACCAAATCCTGCCGGTAATGCAGCAGTAAGCAATCCTAATATTTTTGCGGGCAGCACCTCTTTAAATAAACCGGCAAACAATAGCGTTTTAAATCAACAGCCTGCTATAACACCGGCTATTACGCCGTCCATAGCAGGCCCGGTAAAAACTGACCCGGCTAATACAATTGCAAAAACAAATGCGCCTGTTGTTAACCAGGCCGCTAACAATAGTGCCCTTAACACCCTACCGGTTAAAAAAGCCGATAGTGTAAACACTGTTTTATCGCAAACAAATACACAGCAATTTGCCAATACACCGGCTGTACAGCCTCCGGTTAATAACAATCCGGCTAAAACATCTCCTGTTAACATCATTCCATCGGTAGTAAAAGTTAAACCAAAAGCCAACTCCATGGAAGCATTGCTGGCCAGCGATCATGACCAGGCTAAAAAACCAGACATGGGAGCCGACGAACGCAGGGTAAAATTCAGTGTTTATGCTGCAACGTTCTTTAACTACGCAAAAGGGAGCCAAAACCAGGTAAATGCGGGTGCGGGCTTTACATCGGATATAAGGCTAAGCAAAAACTTTAAGCTTTCGACCGGTTTGGCGCTGGCTCAAAATACGCTTAACTATGATAAAAGCCAGCCTACAGATGCCCGCGCAGCAGTCTCTTTTTCGCCGGCATTAACAGCAGCTTACAATAATGTTGATGAGTTTAGTAAAGTATCGGCTTCGCCAACATTTACAAATTACAATGCCAAATTGGTTGGCTTGGATATTCCGGTTAACCTTAAATATGAGTTTAATCCTCAAAAAAATGACACTTACATTTCGGCGGGTGTAAGCTCGGGTACATTTATTAATGAAGCCTATACGGCAAGTTACAGTTACCCAAGCCTGGCATTAGCTGCAGGTGTACAGCCGCAAACATCCGACGAAACAACACACAAAAGCTTCAATAGCTTTTACTTTGCCAAAACCCTGAATGTGGCGTTCGGTGTCGGTTATCCGCTCGGTAAAACGAATAAACTAATTATCGAGCCATTTTTGAAATACCCGCTTGATGGGCTTGGATCACAACAGATAAAATTTGGAGCAGGCGGTTTAAACCTAAAACTGAACTTTACAACACATAAAAAATGAAAAAGAACCTCCTTATCCTTATCTCGCTGATGCTTGGCGGGCTACAGCTCTATGCCCAAAAATTAGAAGTTTCTGTACAGGCAAACACCGGCTTGTTCCATTTTGCGGGCAAATCATCAGTGGCCACTACACAAGTATTACAGGGTTCAACCACCGGCGATCCAATGAACCGCGCCAATAATCCTTATGGCAATAAAAACGCCTTTAGTTATGGCGGCAGTATCCAGATTCAAACCATTTCAAAAAGCGGGTTTATTGTTGGTTTGCAGGGTGGTTATGAATTATTGAGGAGTAAAGCTGGGATAGACAAGTATACTCCCATAGTATTTCTTGTACCTGGCCCGTATAATATTACAACTAATGATCCCAGTTTCCCGGTAACCGGCGATGTAGCTTTCCAAAACCAAAGCATCAACCTTAACCCCTATGTAGGTTACCGTTTTCAGCTTAGCAAGGTTAATCTTGATATTTTGCCGGGGATGGATATCGGCCTGATATTGGATAGCCGTGATAAAGGCGAGGTAAAAGACAATGACGGTAAAATTTATAAAATTGACTACAAACGAAGCAAAGCACCAACAGATATACGGTTGCGTCTTGGTGCAGTAGCCAGTTACGGCCGTTATGGTTTAAATGCAAGTTTTGCCCATGGTGTAAGCAATTATATGAAAGATGTTGTAGGTGATGCTTCTTTCAATGCACACAGCGAATATTTCAGAATGGGATTAAGTTATCGATTACTTTAAATTTATTTGAACTGGATAGCCTTTACCGGCGAGATCCTGCTTACCAGGGTAGATGGGATAATAAGTACCAGCATACAGATGATCAGTGTACCAATATTGAGGATAATAATATCAAAAAGATCAAATTCAACCGGTACAAATGTCATGTAATACGATGCTTGATCAAGCTTAAAGAAATGGGTATACATTTGGAAATAACCCAATCCTATCCCCAGTAAATTACCCAGCAGCAGGCCCAAGCCAATAAGGTAAGTTGCATTGATCAGGAATACCTTGCGTATTGCCCAGTTGGATGCCCCCATAGCCTTAAACATGCCTATCATAGCGGTTCGTTCAAGAATCATGATAAGCAGTGCCGATATCATATTAATAACAGCTACGGCTACCATCAATACCAGCATCACTACTGCATTAACATCGAGCAGGTTAAGCCATTCAAATATGGTGGGGTAATCTTCTTCAATGGTATATTCTTTCAGTTTTACGGGCAAAACATTTTCAAGTGCTTCGGCCGCCTCGTTAATGTGCTCAAAATCTGACACCCGGAGTTCGTATTGGCCAATCTCGTTGGGCTGCCAGTCGTTAAGGCGATTAATGAGGGATAAAGCACCTATAACAAAGGTTTTATCAACTTCTTCAACCCCTATGTTAAAAATCCCTTTTATTTTAAACTGACGCTTACGGAGCGGTTCCTGTACAAAATACATCAGCAGCTTATCCCCTACCTTAAGTTTAAGCCTGTCGGCTGTTGTTTGCGAAATCATGATTTCCTTTTGCGCTTCAACAGAATCGGCAAAATTGATCACATCTCCCGCAACTATCATTTTTTTAAAATAGTTCCAGTCATAATTTTTATCAACGCCCTTAAGCACCACACCTTCAATTTCGTTGTTGGCCTTAACAATGCCCGGCTTGGTAGCCACCGGCATTACATGGGTAATAAAGGGGCTTTTGAGCGCCCGCTTAACAAAATCGCTGTCGGCAGCAAATGACGAACTCTGGTATGAATTATTCAGGTCAAACTTAACCACGCGAATGTCGCCGGCAAAACCGCGAACTTTATTGCGTATTTCGTGTTTAAATCCTTTAACGATAGCAAGGGACAGTATCATTACGCCAAGGCCCAGCATGATACCTATAATCGCAATACGCACTATCAGTTTTGAAAATGTGCGTTTTGATTTAAATGTTATACGGGCTGATATAAAGGAGGCGAAACTCAATGGCAGACTGATTTTTTGTACCTTCGCAAATATGCGGTTTTGCTGTTAAACCTGCTACTTTTAAAATTGTTTCAACTCAATATTTTATGAATAAGATTTGTGCTTTTTTACGATTTGCCCTGATAACAGTTTTACTTGCTCACAGCGCATGCAGCCAGGCAACCGATTGTAAAAGCTGCAAGACAGCATCCTCATCCAAAAACAAAAAAAACGGGCCAATTACCCCCGGAGCTGATCAAATTCCGCTATATATTAATTATCTTAAGGGAAAAAATATTGGAATGGTGATCAATCAAACTTCTGTTATTGGTAAAAATCTAACTGCCAGTGTAGATAGTTTGGTTCACTCGGGCGTTAACATTAAAAAGATCTTCGGGCCCGAGCACGGTTTCAGGGGTAATGCCAGTAACGGAGCCACAGTTGGCGATGCTAAAGATCCTAAAACTGGACTGCCTGTAATATCATTATACGGCAACAAACACTATAAACCGACACCGGCCGATTTAAAGGGTATAGACCTCATGATATTTGATATACAGGATGTTGGCGTACGTTTTTATACTTACATATCAACCCTGCACTACGTAATGGAAGCATGCGCCGAAAATAATGTAGAGCTGATGATTTTTGACCGGCCAAATCCTAACGGCTATTTGATTGACGGGCCTATCCTGGATACTGCTAACAGGTCATTTGTGGGCATGCACCCTATTCCCATAGCTCACGGCATGACCATTGCCGAATATGCCCAAATGATAAACGGCGAGGGCTGGTTAAAAAATGGGGTTAAATGTAAACTAAAGATCATTAAGGTAGCTAATTACAAACACGATTTACCTTATACTTTGCCTGTAAACCCTTCGCCCAATTTAAACACTCCCATTTCAATTTTATTATACCCAAGCACCTGCTTGTTTGAGGGTACAACTTTTAGTTTGGGCCGGGGTACGCTTGTGCCCTTTGCAGTATTAGGGCACCCTGCGCTGAAAGGAAAATACAGCTTTTCGTTCACACCGAAAAGCATACCAGGCATGAGCGAGTCCCCGCCTCAGAAAGACCAGGAATGTTTTGGCATCGATCTGCAAAATATTTCGCCGGATGAGATTACCGGCACGGGTGCCATCAACCTGAAATGGCTCCTGGAGCTATATAATGCCTTCCCGGATAAAGACCATTTCTTTAACGCTTATTTTATAAAACTGGCGGGTACAATAGAATTGCGAAAACAAATTGAAGCAGGCAAAACCGAAGAAGAGATCCGTGCCAGCTGGCAGCCAGGATTGACTGCATTTAAAGAAACACGAAAAAAATATTTATTATACGAATAACCGAATAAAGCACATCTAATACCTAAACATCTATGAGAATTATATTTATGGGTACCCCCCAGTTTGCCGTTGCTTCGTTAGACGCTTTACTTAAAGCAGGCAGTAATATTGTAGCTGTTGTTACAGCGCCTGATAAACCAGCCGGAAGGGGGCAAAAAGTTAGTGAATCGACTGTTAAGCAATATGCAGTAGCTAACGGATTAAAAGTGCTGCAACCGGAAAAACTTAAAAACGAAGATTTTATTGCCGAACTTAAAGCACTTAAGGCCGACCTGCAGGTTGTAGTAGCCTTCAGGATGCTGCCCGAAGCTGTTTGGAACATGCCCCCTAAGGGAACCATAAACTTACACGCCTCACTATTACCGCAATACCGCGGCGCCGCCCCTATTAACTGGGCGCTGATAAACGGTGAAAAAGAAAGCGGTGTAACTACCTTCTTTTTAAAACATGATATTGATACCGGCAACATCCTGTTCACCGAAAAAATAACCCTTACCGGCCATGAAGATGCCGGCGAACTGCATGACCGCCTGATGAATAAAGGTGCCGGGCTACTGGTAAAAACCGTTAAAGCGGTTGAGAGCGGCAGGTACAACGAACACCCACAATCACAATTAACTGCAGGAACGGAGTTAAAACATGCACCAAAGATTTTTAAGGATGATTGCCAGATAGATTGGACACAGCCTGCCTTGTCAATTTATAACAAAATTCGCGGCCTGAGCCCAGTGCCTACTGCTTTTACTGAGCTTAATGGTAAAAACTTAAAAGTTTACGCATCCGAATATCAGCTATCGGAAACAGATATACAACCCGGAGACTTTTTAACGGATAACAAAACCTATTTGAAGTTTGCAGCGAAGGATGGTTTTGTATTGTTAAAAGACATTCAATTAGAAGGCAAGAAACGTATGGGGATTGAAGATTTTTTGAGGGGAGTGAAATTATAAGAGTTTTACGATTATCAACCCCGGGATCTCTAAAATAAACCCGAGGTTGATAATTATCTGTAATAAAACATAGAATATCTAAGAGCGGGCATAGTGCAAAACATCAGGGTCCTATGCGAGTTTAAATTAACCCATAAAATTTTCCAACCCTAATTTCAACACGTGGCACCTACGGAGCCGAAAAACATGCTCGTTTAGGGCTATAAACACGTGGCCCCGCTGGGGCCGGCAATATTTTATGATATAATCAGCATGGATCATGTGCTATGCGGCCTCAGAGAGGCCACGTGTTTATAGACAAAATTTAAAGAGATATTGGACTCCAGCGGAGTCTCGTAATCGTAAACTTGCTTTCGAACCACTGCTTATTACACATTTAGATTTCGTGGGTGAACTTAAATTCAAAAAGCCACTGATGAATGAAATAAAACGTCGACCGCACCAAGCCAACGCCTTACGTAACTAACTATTAACTGATCTTAAATAAGAACGAGGTGCGTTTTAATCCATTTTAACATGGCAGCAATTATCAGCAGCCGTCTAAATCAATAGCTTTTTTCTGATACCTACTTGCAATTGTAGGTATATGTATTTACCCCCGAACCATTAATTGCCATGCTAACGGGCAAATTTTTATCGTTGTATTGATAAGTAAGGGCCGCGTTAACGTCTGCAGGCTCCCCTCCGGCAACCTGTCTCAATTTGCCTGTAATTTTAACGGGATTATTCTTACTCATAATTGCGCAGCGGCCGGCCCAAAAACGAACCTTATCCAGGTTATACGCACCAAATCCGCTGAAATCTTCGCCTATAAACTTCCAATATTTTGAGATAGCTGTATACGGAGATGGCTTATCATCATAGGTAATGTTCAGCAATTCGTCAGAAGTCTGTTTGTAATCGATCCTGCTCTCGCCCCCGGGATAAACGGTCGTCTTTTTTGACCAATCGTATATGATTTTGGCTTGTGTCACATTATCATTGGCATCATAAACAAAATTGAGTTCATATCTGAAAAGTATAAAGTCCTGAGCATCTGTCGAGCCGCTGCCTGCTAATAAAACTGTGGTAAGGTGTTTCTTGGCATCGTCATACAAAAACTGATACAATGAGTCTCTTCTAAATGTATTAGGCGGATTAGTGGCGGCAAATAATTCATGCATAAATCCGGGATTGCCATCATAAAGATTCCCGCTTCCTCCAGTGTAACTATAGGTAATATTAATATTGCCATAGTAGTGATTTCCATTGCCATCAACCGATGCGGTAGGATAAGCGTCGACAGCTTTAGCAGATGTAATGGTTCGGACAAATGGCCCGTAAAAATAGTTAGGTCCCGTCATTTTGGTAAGAAGACCTTTATCATCATACTCAAAATTGCGCACTCCAAGCGCCTGGTCTATATCGCTTGCTATGGCGCATCCTGTGGGATTTACCACAGTTGGGGTGGGGATTTTAGAAGGTTTTTTGCAACCATACAAAGCGGTTAACAAAAGCCCCATGAACAAGGCGACAAGCAAGGGGCTGTAAGTTCTTATTTTTCGTGCTTCTGAAATAAAAGCTGTGTTTGCATTTTTGCCTGGAAAAGGTAATTGGTATTGAGTGTTGTTAAATGTAAAATGGGTTTTAGATGTTTTCATTACAGGTAGGTTTTGGTTTATTATTATGATTTTATAATCGCTTAAAAAGCTAATCATATAGCTATCGTCAGCGAAAATGTTACCGGCAAATAAACATCATAGGCAAAGGAAGCGCTTACGAGTTTGTTGCAAATACATATGAGTTTGTTGCATTACAAATTTCGTTTTGCTGCATTATATGTCTGAAACAGACATTAGGAGAAATGAGGGAAGGTAGAGAAGATCAAGGCATAAAATCGTCGTTGCGAGGCACGAAGAAATCCCCGACCTACAGGGCCGCTCTGTATAGTTCGCGATTGCTTCGTACCTCGCAATGACATGATGAAGAAGTATATCGGGACACTTTTCCCCTGAAAAATACTTACTTTTTCAATTCATAAGTATTATTGCCCCTATCCACGTCAGGATAAATTTTCTCCGGGTCGATAATAACTTTGGCAACAGTGACCTTTTTATCCCCTGTAAAACTATAAGTACTGGTATACTCCCAAATTTCTACCGGGAATTCACGGTACTCTTTTGAGCCATCGGCATAGGTTATTTCAACAGCCAATGGCATGGCAGCTTTTTCCATATTTTCAATGGTAATGCTTGGTTGGGCACCTGCAGGGCTTTCTACTTTAGTTATTTTTTGATCGAGGCGATAGTTTTCCAAAAACATCGATTTCCAAAACCAGGTAAGGTCTTCGCCGGTTGAGCTGTCTATACTTCTGAAAAAATCCCAGGGCGTTGGGTGCTTATAGGCCCAGTCGCGGATGTATTTTCTGAAAGCACGGTCAAAACGTTCCTCTCCTAAAATATGATTGCGCAAAAGTGCTAAGGAATATGCCACTTTTTGATATTGCAACGGATAAACCTGGTTGCCGGGCAATGCATCGGGCCGGGTGACAATAGGTAATAACTTTTCTGAAAACAAGGAATCAAGCGGACTGTCGATCTCTGCGTAACCTATAAACTCACCTTTATTAAAAGCTTTGACAGCTATTTTGTCAATAAACATATTAAAGCCCTCATCCATCCAGGCGTATTTGCGCTCGTTGCTGCCCACAACCATCGGGAACCAGGTATGCCCCAGCTCATGGTTTACGACAGCAAAATACATATTGCCGGTATCTTTTGCCGAACAAAAAACCATGCCGGGATACTCCATACCATCCAGGTTTGAAGCTACGTTAACCGCCTTGTTGTAGGGATAAGGGAGCCATTTCTCCGAAAAATGCTGTAAGGTAAATTTGATATATTCCGACGAACGTTTCCAACTGCCTTGCTTCTCCGACTCTACCGGGTACACCGAGCTACCCATTACCCGCCTGCCATCGGCAAGTTTAAAACTTAACCCTTCCCAAATAAAAGAGCGCGAGGCAGTCCAGGCAAAATCACGGGTGTTATCCAGCTTAAATTTCCAGGTACAGGTTGCTTTAGCAGGTCTTGACGATGGATCGGTTACTTCCTTCGCAGTACGGATCTGTACGGGTAAATCGCTTTGTTTAGCGGCTTGCCAGCGTTTTAATGCGGTGGGCGTTAATACTTCCTCGGGATTAAGCAGATCACCTGAGCTTTCAACAACAAGCCCTGATGGTACGGTGATGTTAACCTTGAAATTGCCATACTCCAGGTAAAACTCGCCGTTGCCTAAGTACGGCAGCGTGTTCCATCCTTCTACATCGTCTAACACACACATCCGCGGGTACCATTGTGCTACTGCATAGATATTGCCGTTTTTTGTTGGGAGGATATCGGTACGGTTAACCAGGAAATCGGCATTTTTATAGTTTACCGGAAAGTTGTAACGATAGCGGATACTGAAACTGATTGCCTGTCCGCTTAAAAGCGGCTGCGCCAGTTCAAGCTGCATCCGGGTATCATAGATATGATATTTAATATTTCCGCCTTTATTACCTGCAAGCTGCACGTCTTGTATTTGATACCCGCCGTCGGGAGTAGCTTTATCAGGATCCTGGTAAAGGAACAATTTGGATTGGATCCCCCGCGAATCTTTTTTAAATACATTTTGCTCCAATTGTAGCCACAAGGCAGAAAGTGACTTCGGACTGTTATTGGTGTACGTAATGGTAGCCGTGCCGGTGATTACATTGGTTTTATCATCAAGCGCTACGTCAATTGAATAATCGACCTTGTTTTGCCAGTAGGCAGGCCCCGGTTCGCCGGTGGCGGTGCGGTATGAATTACCCGGCGGCAGTAAAGGTAACGCAGGGAACAGATCGGCGGGATTATACTTTGTTTGGGCGAGGGTTATGCCGCTAATAAATAGCAATAGGGCAACAAGAATCAGTTTTATGTTTTGTAGGGGTTTTAACATAATGACAATGAGAAGAGCAAGTGTTTAAAAATTCTACTGCTCAATATAATGAAAATTGATGATCTGTAAAGTATCTTTTGTAGAGACGCATCACATGCGTCTCCCATAGGACAGGTAATATTAGGGCAATTAATCTATTCGTAGCTTGCATGCGAAAGACGCATGTGATGCGTCTCTACAGAGAAAATCTTACGATCCTCCCAAAACCTCCATCACCGCAGCAGCCTTCAACAAACATTCCTCATATTCATTTTCGGCAATAGCATGATAGGTAATAGCCCCACCTGCATGAAAGGACAGGTATTTATCAGAAGAGTTATAAAGTAACGACCGAATCACCACGTTAAAATCAAAATCGCCATCGGGGCTGAAATAGCCGATAGCGCCTGAGTATACGCCGCGCTTGCTGCGCTCGTATTGTTCCATCAGCTGCATGCAGCTCACTTTTGGCGCTCCGGTCATGCTGCCCATGGGAAAAGTATTTTTGATAGCCTGCACATTTGATAAGCCCTCCTGCAATTCGCAAACCACAGTAGAGATCATCTGGTGAACCTGCTTAAAACTATAAATGCCAAAAAGCTCTTCGGTTTTAACAGTGCCGGGGTTGGCCGAACGGGTGAGGTCGTTACGAACCAGATCGACCACCATCACGTTTTCCTGTAATTCTTTGGGATGATTGCGCAGGGTTTGCTTGGCCTGTTCATCAGCCTTAATATCGTCAAGCCTTTTGGCCGTACCCTTTATGGGCTGTGAGATAAGCTTGCTTCCCCTCTTAGCTAAAAAACGTTCGGGCGAAGCACCGAGGATATAGTTTCCATTCCATTTGAAAAAGGTAGAGAAAGGGTTTGGGGAAACTTCGTTTAAACTCCTGAATATATCCAGTGGAGCAAGGATTACATCTTCTGCAAAAAACTCCTGGCAAAAGTTGGTAACATAGATATCGCCACGGGTGATATGCTCTTTTATTTTATTTACCGTATCAATGTATTCCTGCCTGCTAAAGCGGGGCTTTAAACTTATAACAGGCTGCTGACCGGGAATGGTTAACACCTGTTGGTTTATGGCTTTCATGACCATTTCAGGTTCATCTGAATTGATCTCGACCTCATTTTCTCTGATCAAAACAAGATGCTGGGGAATAAAAAAATACAGATCGGGAAATTTTAAGCCATCGGGATTAACGGATGTAAGCGCTTCAATTTCATTTTTAAGATCATACCCCAGGAATCCGGTCATCCAGCCGGGGTTGTTCTCCCTGAACCGTTCAAGCTTATCAAATGCGTTACCTGTGTTCGCTGTAAGTTCAGCACGTGCACCCGCTGCTATCAGTGTATCAAATTTGGAATAGGGATCGTTAAATCCGTTCGAGTCGAGGTAGCAGGCGGCATCAAATATTGACGCCCATTGTAGTGCTTTCTGTTTAAATTCCGGCAAATCCTGTACCTGTACAATCACGCTGCAAAAATAACCAAGTAAATGAAATTAGATTGGTTTAATGTTAATCGATTTGTATGGGCGGTTTCGTTTCGTGGAGACACGAAACGGGGGGGTAAATGAAAAAGGCCGGTATTACCCGGCCTCTAATTATCATCCAGTTTTCCGTGTCCCCACGGAAAACATTATCAATGCAACGTTAAAGTCTGTTTCCTATCTGGCCCTACAGATAAATATTTTACCGGTACGCCAAGTTCAGCTTCAAGGTAATCAATGTATGATTGCAGCTTAGCAGGAATCTCAGATAGTTCGGTAATACCGGTCAGGTCTTCGTTCCAGCCGTCAATTTCCTTGTATACCGGCTCTGGTTTTACCGAGCAGATATCGTAAGGCATATAATCAATCTGCTCACCCAAATAGTTGTAGTGAGTAGCAGCATAGATCTTTTCAAAACCGCTTAATACATCAGCCTTGGTCATTACCAGTTGGGTAACGCCATTAAGCATAATGGCATATTTTAAAGCAGGAAGATCGATCCATCCGGTGCGGCGTGGCCTGCCTGTGGTTGCACCAAATTCGTGACCAACTTTGCGTAGCTCTTCGCCTGTTTCATTCTCTAACTCGGTAGGGAACGGACCACCGCCAACACGGGTACAGTATGCTTTAAAAATACCGATCACGTTGCCAATTTGCTGCGGAGCGATACCTAAACCGGTACAAGCACCGGCAGCCGTAGTATTTGATGAAGTTACAAACGGATATGAACCAAAGTCGATATCAAGCATGGCACCTTGTGCACCTTCGGCTAAAACTTTTTTGCCTTCTTTAATATAGTTGTTCACCAAATGCTCAGAATCAACTAACGGAAACTGGCGTAATACATCCAATGCTTCAAAAAACAGTGCCTCACGTTCTGAAAAATCAGCCACTTCGCCGTAAAGCTGTTGCAGCATGGATACGTGTTTATCAACCAGTTTTTGGTAACGTTCTTTAAAATCGGGCAGGGTGATATCACCAATGCGTAAACCGTTACGACCGGTTTTATCCATATACGTTGGGCCAATACCCTTTAAGGTTGAACCAATTTTGCCTTCGCCCATCTTTTTTTCGTTGGCGGCATCAAGCAACTGGTGGGTTGGCAATATCAGGTGTGCTTTTTTAGCAATTAAAAGGTTCTTTTTTGCCAGCAGGTCATGCCCGGCATCTTTTAATTTATCCAGTTCTTTTTTCAGGGTGATAGGATCAATCACCACACCATTACCGATAAGGTTCATGGTGTTTTCAAAAAATATACCTGAAGGAATGGTGTTTAAAACAAACTTTTTACCGTCGAACTCCAAAGTGTGACCAGCGTTTGGCCCGCCCTGGAAACGTGCAATCAGGTCATAACCTGCGCTAAGCACATCAACAATTTTTCCTTTTCCTTCATCGCCCCACTGGAGGCCTAATAATACGTCAACAGCCATTAATTTATCGTAAGTTCAAGAATATGTGTTATGAAAGGGGGCAAAGTTAAATTTTTCTGTCACAAAAACCCTCTCTTAATTTGGTACAATTACCATAAAGATTTAAAGAGTGGTGTTTGATCTCAAATTTCAATATATCGCCCATCATACTCTGTATCTGCTGAATGCGGGGATCGCAAAACTCAACCACTTTTCCACAGTCAATGCAAATGATGTGGTCATGCTGTTTGTAGCCGTATGATTTTTCGAACTGGGCCATGTTTTTGCCAAACTGGTGTTTAGTAACCAGATCGCACGAAACCAATAACTCAAGCGTGTTGTAAACCGTTGCACGGCTAACACGGTATTTTTTATTTTTCATGTGGATATACAACGACTCCACATCAAAGTGATCTGTACGGGAATATATCTCTTCGAGTATAGCAAAACGTTCAGGGGTTTTCCTGAGATTCTTATTTTCAAGGTAAGCCTCAAAAATTTTCTTAACCATTGGTATGGTATCCTGCTGTGACATAATGATGTATTAACGGGGGCAAAGTTATTAAATATTTGTTAAGTGGTGAGTGGTTGATTAAGTGAATGGTTGATTATGTTGGCGTTTCATTGCATAAAAGCAACCACTCACCTGATCAACTCAATCAACTACTCACTTCACGACGCTTTTTCGATAGCCGAATCAAAACGGTTAACTGCTGTAACGCCTTTTACTTGTTTTAGGTTTTTAATCAGGGTGTCCAAATGACTGGTGTCGTTAACATACAACATCAGCGACCCTTCAAATATACCATTATCGCTGTCAACTGTAATAGATCTGATGTTTATTTTAAAATCATTTGATATTACGGTAGTAAGCTTGTTGATCAAACCAACCTCGTCAATACCGGTAATGCGCAAACCGGTAAGGAAAGCAAGTTCCTGCTGATTTGTCCAGCGGGCTTTTACTATCCTGTAACCATAGTTGGCCATTAATTTGGCGGCATTGGGGCAGTTAGTACGGTGAATTTTGATACCATCGCTCACGGTAACAAAACCAAATACATCATCGCCGGGGATAGGGTTACAGCAATTGGCAAGCTTGTAATCTATCTTTTGCATATCCTCGCCAATGAGCAATATATCGCTGTCTTTGGCCTTGATATTTTTAATGAGATTTTGAACTTGTTCCTGATCAATTTTATCCTGGGGTTTATTATCAATTATTTTTTCGGATGCCTGATATTCTTTCAGGTCCTTCATATCAATAATACCTTTGGCAACATTATAAAAAAGGTCCTGAGTAGCCTGCAGTTTAAAAAAGTAACTGATCTTTTGCAGGTTTTCAGAATTATAAGTGATCTTGAGCGATTTCATTTTACGCTCCAGGATCTCTTTACCATCCTCGGCAATTTTGCGCTTCTCCTCTTTTAAGGCCGACTTGATCTTGGCTTTAGCCTTAGCGGTAACTACAAAGTTAAGCCAATCTTCCTTAGGGGTTTGTTTGCTTGATGTAATGATCTCTACCTGGTCGCCATTTTGGAGCTTATAGCTTAGCGGCACCAGTTTGTGATTTACCTTAGCACCGATACAACTTGCACCCACATCGGTATGGATCTCGAAGGCAAAGTCAAGTGCCGTAGCATTCAGGGGCAGCTGGATCAACGCTCCTTTCGGCGTAAAAATGAAGATCTCATCACTGAAGAGGTTCATTTTAAAATCATCGATAAAGTCGAGTGCGTTGGTATCAGGGTTTTTCAGCATCTCACGTACTTTTGTTACCCACTGATCAAGACCACTATCTGTACTGGCTTCTTTGTATTTCCAGTGTGCAGCAAAACCCTTTTCGGCAATTTCGTTCATCCGTTTGGTGCGGATCTGTACTTCAACCCACTGCCCGCGCGGGCCCATTACGGTGGTATGCAATGATTCATACCCATTGGCTTTAGGCGATGAGATCCAATCGCGCAGCCTGTCGGGATTGGGGCGATACTGGTCGGTTACTATGGAGTAAGCTTTCCAGCAGTCGGCTTTTTCATTTTCGGGCGTACTGTCTAATATGATCCGGATGGCGAAAAGATCATACACCTCTTCAAAGGGTATCGACTTCTTCTTCATCTTATTCCAGATGGAATGGATAGATTTTGGCCGGCCAAATAAATCAGCCTCAAGCCCCTGGATTAACAACGATTTATTGATAGGCTCGATAAAGTCACGGATAAAACGTTCGCGTTCGGCTTTTTTCTCGTTCAGCTTATTTTTAATGAACTGGTAAGTTTCGCGCTCCATATATTTCATGGAGAGGTCTTCCAGTTCGGATTTTATGGCATACAAACCCAGGCGGTGTGCGAGCGGTGCATACAGGTATACTGTTTCAGATGATAGCTTAAGCTGCTTGTCCCTGGGCATAAACTCCATGGTACGCATATTATGCAGCCTGTCGGCAAGCTTGATCAGTATCACTCTTACATCGTCGGCAAGGGTAAGCAGCATTTTGCGGAAATTCTCTGCTTGTAACGAACTGTTGGTATCAAATACGCCAGATATTTTGGTAAGGCCATCAATGATTTTTGCTACCTTTTTACCAAACTCCATCTCAATTTCATCAAGCGTCATGTTGGTATCTTCAACCACATCATGCAGCAGGGCGCACACTATTGATGTTGTACCCAGGCCAATTTCTTCGGCGGCTATCTGGGCAACGGCAATAGGGTGATATATATAGGGTTCACCGCTTTTACGGCGCATATCCTTATGGCTTTCAAGGGCCATATCAAATGCCTTGCGTATCATGCGTTTATCGCCCTTTTGCAGGGTTGATTTACAGGCACGCAACAGGGCACGGTATCTTTTTAGTATCTCGTTCTTCTCGGCTTCCAGGTCAATCACTAAGTCTTTCATGTACGGGGTATTAGCGGTATTTAATCATAAACATGCAGCAAATAAATATTATTGCAGGTATTAGTAAAATACCAAAAAAAATTACATTATTTTTGTATTAAGTAAAAATATGAAATTTATTGGTTCTCTGTTGCTGTTATGTTGCTTAATGGGTGCTGCGAAGGCCCAAACAGTTACTCCTGCATCTGTAAAACTTGGCAAAAATGATACCATCAGGACGGCAATGACCAATCTTGACGGCGAGCTTGTACCATGGATAGTTGAGCCAGAAGTAAAAATTGTAGATACCCGCATTTTTGCAAGCGAGGCCGATAGGCTAAACTATCGCCGTTTGCGCTATAATGTAATGAAAGTGTTGCCCTACGCACGTTTTGCAGGGCAAAGGTACCGCCAGTTACAGCGCGACCTGGCTGTTACAGCCGATAGGAAAAAACAAAAAGAATTAGTGAGTACCTGCGAGGGTGAAATAAAAAACCTGTTCAACAAGGAAATCAAGAACCTGACAATTAGTCAGGGAGAGGTTTTAATTAAGCTTATCGACCGCGAAACCGGGCAAACCAGCTTTGCTATGGTTAAAGAGTTAAAGGGCGGTTTTAAGGCTTTCATGTTCCAGTCGGTAGCCAGTATATTTGGCCACAACCTCAAAGAAACCTACGACCCTGAAGAACAAAAAGATATCGAGGCCATATTAAACCAGGCCGGGTATAATTCATACAGCAATTAGTTTAATGGATAATAGAAGCATTTACCAGTTTAACGTTCACAAGTTAAACGGTGAAGAAATTAGTCTTTCCGAATATAACAACAAGGTTCTTTTAATAGTAAACACAGCCTCACAATGCGGCTTTACGCCCCAGCTAAAAGAACTTGCGGCATTGAAAGCCGGTTTTGAAGGCAAAGACTTTGAAATCCTTGCATTCCCTTCAAATGATTTTGGTGGCCAGGAACCCCTGGATGGTGAGGCGATAGCCGTGTTTTGTGAAAATTACGGGGCTAATTATCCAATATTTCAAAAAATACGGGTACGCGGACCCTATGCCGATCCTTTGTATCAGTTTTTTGCCGATAAAAAAGAGAACGGAAATCTACGTTCGGTCCCCCGCTGGAATTTTCACAAGTTTTTGATCGACAAGACAGGGCATGTGGTTGATTTTTACTATCCTTTTACCAAGCCCAACTCGTCAAAGATCAGGCGAAAGATTGACCGCCTGCTGACAGCGGCATCTATCTAATAAATTACTTTTGCGCATGCTTAAATTAGATATATTAGTTTTATCGGTACACCCTGATGATGCTGAGTTAGGTTGTTCAGGTACAATTTTAAAACATATTGCCCTTGGCCATAAGGTTGGCATTGTTGATCTTACCCGCGGCGAACTGGGTACTCGCGGCTCTGCCGAGATCCGTAAACAGGAAGCAGCAGCCGCTGCCGAAATATTAGGTTTAGCCGTACGTGAAAACCTGGGCCTTCCCGACGCCTTTTTTGAAAACACCCGCGAGCACCAGGTAAAAGTAATTGAGGCCATTCGCAAATTTCGCCCTTCAATTGTAATAACCAATGCTTATCATGACCGCCACCCTGATCATGGCCGTGCTAATGAACTGGTTGAAGCTTCGGCATTTTTAGCAGGTTTGCGAAAAATAGAAACATTTGATGCCGATGGTATACTTCAGGATGCGTGGCGGCCGGATATTGTACTCCACTTTATACAGGATAATTATATAACCCCTGATATATTAATTGATGTAACCGAACATTGGGATAAAAAAATAGAAAGTATTTACGCCTATGGTTCACAATTTTATAACCCAAGCTGGGAAGGTGAACCACAAACCTATATTTCAACGCCCGATTTTATTGAAATAGTGACGGGCCGGGCCCGCGAATTTGGCAAAAGTATCCAGGCAAAATATGCCGAAGGCTTTACAAGCAGGAAAATTTTAGGCGTAGATAATTTATTTAACCTAAAATAATATTTATTTAACTATAAATTATATATAATCTATATAATTCAAATAAAAAAGGAACCTGAAATCAGGTTCCTTTTTTATTTGAAGCAAGTATAATGATACTTATGCTTTAATATATTCAAAGCGATTATTCTCATTGCTTCTTTCTCTCCTAAGCTTATTTTCATTAGCTAATTTTAAAAGGATGCCTGAAAGTTCAGACGTTTTAAAATCTGAATCATACTGATCTTTACAGTAATTGGCAATGGATGATATAGAACGCTGAGTATCGAAAAAATCTGTACTTAATAACTGATTAAGTATTTTAGTGGCACCTGGCTTTTTACGGCCCGAAACAGCCCCACCTTCATCCTCAATACGTAATTTCCTTGTTTTTTTACCAAATATTTCAACACCTTCGGCATCTACTTTTTCCGATTCGATCATAACTTCCAGTAAACGGTCAATTATCCGTACCTGCACAGCTTCAGACTGGAATGAGTTTACAACTTCGGCTACTTCAACCAGTTGCTTCTTTAATTTCTCTATGTGTTTGCTCATGGTGATTGAATAGAACTACGCTACTTTAATAGGGTTGCAACAAATCTAATCGGAATAATAACAAAAAATATGGCATATTTTGGAAAAAAAGTAGCCTATATTAATATCTTTTACTATTTCTAAATAATAGATGGGGTTTTACCTTATTAAATATTAGTTAATTTTATCCGTTTACGGAGCGGGTTTAGCTATAACCGAAACGATAATTGCAGTTTTTATCCAACTATCTATAAAGTGGCCGAAAGCTGTTCAAGCATGTCAAGGCCAATATCGATATGGCTTTTTTCAATTATAAGTGCAGGACGGAAACGTACACTCTTTTCACCACAGCCAAGGTACATAATATTATTATCAAAACCTTTTTTAATAAAACTATCTCTTGTTGATTTATCCGGAAAATCAAAAGCTGTCAGTAGTCCTTTTCCCCGTACATTACTTATCATCGGCTGGCGTTCGGCAATTTCACTAAGCCCGTTTTGCAGGTATTCTCCCATAACTGCCGCATTTTCGCATAGGTTATCTTCCTCAATTATCTCCATAATTTTGGATGAGCGTACCATATCAACCAAACTCCCTCCCCAGGTTGAGTTGATGCGCGATGATACTTTAAACACGTTATCTTCAACCTCATCAATGCGTTTACCGGCCAATATACCGCAAACCTGCATCTTTTTACCAAAAGCTATGATATCCGGGCGCGCTTGTTCGCCAAAATGTTCATGGCACCAGAATTTACCTGTTAAACCAACCCCGGTTTGCACTTCATCGTAAACTAACAACGCCTCATACTCATCGGCAAGCTCACGCAGTTTCTCTAAAAACTCCTTACGTACGTGGTTATCCCCACCTTCTGATTGTACAGGCTCAATTATTATGGCACATATGTCATCCTTATTATCTTTAAATGCTTTTCTTATTTGTGTTACCGATAGTTGCTCTCTCTTTAACAGATCTTCATGATTAGCATCACTATAAGGAAAATTCATATAAGGCACAGATACCCGCGGCCAGTCAAACTTGGCAAACCACTTAGTTTTATTAGGCAGCGTATTGGTAAGACTAAGGGTATAACCCGAGCGGCCGTGAAAGGCGTGCTCAAAATGCAATACTTTAAAGCCCTTTTCTTTAGTATAACCCCTGGCAAAGTTTTTTTGTACTTTCCAGTCCATAGCCACTTTCAGTGCATTTTCAATAGCAAGCGCACCACCGGCAATAAAAAAGGCGTGCGGTAAGTAGTCAGGAATCCCTACCCTATCAAATGTTTCAACAAACTGGGCGTATTGAGTTGTGTAGATATCTGAATTTGACGGATTAGTTAAAGCCGCAAGCATCAGGTTTTTCTTAAACTCTTCATCATTCAGCATTTTGGGATGATTATAGCCCAGAGGTACCGAAGCAAAGCAGGTAAAAAAGTCAAGCAGTGTACGTTTATATTTAGCATCATAAATATAAACACCCTTACTTTTTTCCATGTCAAAAGTTAGGTCGAAGCCATCGGCCAGCACATGCTTTTGAAGCGATGCCTGGACATCCTGAGGAGAAACAAGTAGGTTGTACATATCAATTGGGTTTATTACAAATTTAGCAAAAACCGCCTAAATTCAAAATTTAGGCGGTTTTTGAACCGATTGACAAAAAAGTAACTTTAAATTGTTTAAAGTTACTTTTTGTACCAAACTCAAAACCGGTACACTTGTTTTTAACTCTGATACTTGAAAAAAGAATGAGCAAAAGCCACTTTTACAACCCGGTAACAAGCAAAGTTATCTGCTGCAGATGCTATTATAATTTCTCCTCATTTTCATAACCAGCGTTTTCTTTTTGATTAATTTCTGATCAGTTGAATATTTTAATATTAAATTCGTAGCATATACAACCAAAGGGAGTATTATATAATTAACCCATGGGAGAAAATCAGTTATCTGCCCTAAAGGCAACATTTAGTAACCTTGTTGCCCTCAACTTGCTTGAAGACTTGCCCGTTGCTGTTTATAGCTGCAACAAGGAGGGATATATAACCTCTTTCAACAAAGCAGCAGTAAAGCTTTGGGGTAAAACGCCCGAGTTAAACAAAGACAAATGGCACATCAACCGGGAGATATTTGATGCTGATGGTGCCCTGCTAAAACCCGAAGAAATGCCAACGGGCAAGGTGTTAAAATATGGCAAAGCTGTAAAACAGCAGGAAATATATATTAAACACCCCGACGGCAACATTAATTGTATATTATCAAATCCCAAGCCCCTTTTTAATGACAGCGGAGAGCTGACCGGAGCCGTCAACATCTTGATAGATATTACCGAACAAAAAAATGCCGAATCAAAACAAGGCATGCTGGCATCTATCATCGAGTCATCAGAAGATGCCATTGTAAGTAAAAACCTGGCTGGCATCATTACCAGTTGGAACTATGCTGCCCAACGTTTATTTGGCTATACCGAAGATGAAATTATAGGCAAGCATATCACAGTACTAATCCCCGAAGACCGCTATGATGAAGAAGAACTGATCATCAAAAAAATACGGGCCAACGAAAGAATTGAGCATTTTGAAACCATTCGTAAAACAAAAAGCGGCGAAGAGATACAAATTTCGCTTACTATATCTCCCATCAGAAACAGCGCCAACCAGGTAATCGGGGCATCAAAAATAATACGTGATATAGGCCGACAAAAAAAATCAGAAGAAAAGCTGCTGCAATACGCCGAACGCCTGGAGATCTTAAATTCAATAGGCCAGGTTATTTCGGCCGAGCTGGATATTCAAAGCATCCTGCAAAAAGTTACTGATGCCACTACCCAGTTATGCGGTGCAAAGTTTGGTGCCTTTTTTCATAATCAGGTTAACGAACAGGGCGAATCGTACATGCTGTTCACTCTTTCAGGAGCGCCACGGGAAGCATTTGAAAAATTTGGTATGCCGCGCAACACAGCAGTTTTTCACCCTACATTCAGCGGCGAAAGAACAGTTAGGGTTGATGACATTACCAAAGATCCGCGTTATGGAAAAAATGCCCCGCATTTTGGGATGCCTAAAGGACACCTTCCCGTAGTAAGTTACCTGGCAGTGCCGGTAAGGGCCAAATCGGGCGAGGTTATTGGCGGTTTGTTTTTTGGCCACGAACAACCCGCAAGATTTACGATAGAGCATGAGCAACTTGTTTTGGCCGTTGCCGCCCAGGCAGCAGTAGCGCTTGATAATGCAAAACTGTACGAAGATATTAAGCAACTTAATGAAAAAAAGGACGAATTTATAGGTCTTGCCAGCCATGAGCTAAAAACCCCTGTTACCAGCCTGAAAGGATATCTGCAGATCATAGCGCGCAATCTATCTCCTGATGATAAAAATAAGCCCCTTGCCAACCGCGCGCTTGAACAGGTGGGTAAACTAACCACACTGATATCAGATTTGCTTGATGTTACCAAAATTCAAACCGGTAAACTTCCTTTTACCTACGCCAATTTTGATGTAATAAAATTACTTTCCGAATCGAGGGAGATCCTGCAGCAAACAGGGCCGTCTCACGAACTCACTTTAAATCTGCCTTTCAAAGAATTAATTATTAATGCCGATTGCCAGCGCATAGAGCAGGTTATTATTAACCTGGTAACAAATGCTGTCAAATATTCGCCGAAGGCAGATAAAGTGATCATTGAAGCCACGGTTATCAACAACAAGTTCAGGGTGTCTGTGCAGGATTTTGGTATCGGAATCCAACCCGATCAACTGGACAGGGTATTTTCGCGCTTTTATCGCGTTGAAAACCTCGCCTCACATATGTCGGGGTTAGGGATAGGGTTATACATTTGCCAGGAAATAGTTAACCGTCACCATGGCAGGCTTTGGGTTGAAAGCACTTACGGCGAAGGCTCAATCTTTTACTTCGAGATTCCAATAAACACGAATGATCTGCACCATGGTTAGCAATTAGAGCGAATTACACGAATTATTCTGATTCGTATCAGGGAACTCGCTTTTAAACTATTGAAGGAGGATAGATAAGAAATTTTTACACAAATTTTTACAAATTAATCGAATTACACGAATTTCAAATCGGCATCAATAAAAAATTCGTGTAATCCGATTAATTGTGGCCAATTTGAAAATCAATTCGTGTAAAAATTTTTCAGTCCCTTTCTATTCACAGGTCTGATCATTTTAAAAGCGATTGCCCTGGCATTCATATAAATTCGAACCCATTCGTGTGATTAGTGCTGATTAAATTTTTCTTTCATCCCCAATAAGCCCCAAATGCCCCCGCTATGTATTGCCATGATTTTGCTGCCGGGTTCAAAGTGTCCTTTGGTTATCAGATCATATAAAGCATACATCATCTTGCCTGTGTATACAGGCTCTATCAATATGCCTGTTGCTGCAACAAACTGTTTAATAAAACTTACAAGCTCATCATTTGCTTTTCCGTAACCGCCAAAGTGATAACCGGTGTGTATATCATAATCTGCCGGTGCTGTTAAAAAGCGGTTTATCTCATCCTTAATAAACCCGCCATTCTTAAACACAGGCACCGCATTAAATTTTGTTTTTAGTTGATGATTGCTTAATCCGTTAATGATACCTGCCGCCGTTGTGCCGGTACCGCAGGCGCAAAAAATATGATCATAGGGCTCCGTTAGCTCATCAACCAGTTCGCTGCAACCCCTGGCCCCTTCGGCAGAGGCACCACCCTCATCGATAAAAAAAGCCTGGTCATCATTATCAAAATATTGATTGAACAGGGTGGGTTTATCACGATAACTGTCACGATCTGTAAACTGCAGTGCCATACCATGCAAACGGCATAAAAACAAAGTGTCGTTATCAACTTGCTCGCCCCTTACAATACCTGTTGATTTAAATCCAAATTTTGCCGCAGCAGCTGCCGTAGCTAACAGGTGGTTTGAATAAGCTCCCCCAAAGGTTACAAGGTGCGTTTTCCCCTCAGCCTGAGCATGTTTAAGTACATATTTAAGTTTACGCCATTTATTTCCTGATATCATTGGGTGGATCAGATCATCGCGCTTGATGAAAACTTTTATACCCTGGCGATCAAACAAAGGGCTGTTGATTTGCTGTACAGGGCTAAAAATCTCAAGATCGATGTTCATAAAATAATATGGCCTTAATGCTATTGCAATATTACGTTTAACCTACCACAAAAAACGATTACTTTTGCGCCTCAAATGGCACACGAACCCGAACTTGTTGAGCAGGAAGAACAGGACTTGTATGAGCACTTACGCATAGTGGTTGACAAGGGCCAGTCGCTTTTACGTATTGATAAATTTTTGATGCACCGCGTAGAGAATGCTTCACGCAACCGTATTCAAAATGCAATTGAACTGGGCAATGTGCTGGTGAACGATAAAACCATTAAATCAAGCTATAAAGTAAAGCCGCTTGATGTGATTTCGGTAGTGTTACCGCACCCGCCGCGTGATACCGAGGTTTATCCCGAAAACATTCCTATCAATATCATTTATGAGGATGATGATGTATTGGTGGTTGATAAGGAAGCGGGCATGGTGGTTCACCCGGGCTATAACAACTATACAGGCACATTAGTAAATGCGCTGGTATATCATTTTCAGCAATTGCCCACCTTACCGGGCAATGATGGGCGGCCCGGGCTTGTACACCGCATTGACAAAGACACTTCAGGGCTGTTGCTTATCAGTAAAAACGAGCGCTCCATGAACTGGCTGGCTAAGCAGTTTTTTGATCATACCATCACCCGCAAATACATAGCGCTTGCCTGGGGCGATCTGCCCGAAGATGGTACCGTAACCGGCTATATTGGCCGCAGCGTTGCCGACAGGCGGGTAATGTCGATATACGACGATCCTGAAAAGGGCAAATGGTCGGTAACACATTATAAAGTCCTGGAGCGTATGGGTTATGTTACCCTGATCGAGTGCCAGCTGGAAACCGGGCGCACCCACCAGATCAGGGCACATATGAGGCATATCGGTCACCCCTTGTTTAGCGATGCCACTTATGGCGGCGATAAAATTTTGAAGGGTACCATGTTCAGCAAATACAAACAGTTTGTTGAAAACTGCTTTGAACTGATGCCGCGGCAGGCCCTGCATGCGCAAACGCTGGGCTTTTTACACCCCACGTTAAAAAAGCAGGTACATTTTGAATCGCCGCTGCCACCTGATTTTGAAGCAGTACTTGCAAAATGGCGAAAATACAGTGATACAGATACGAAGCAATAGACGTTAGATAAAGAAGACAAATAATACCTGGTAACCCAATAAACACGATCAAATTATAATATCTACCTGTCCATGATGCCCGTATTCATCAATTTTAACGGCGAATATCTCCCACAAAACACACCATTGCTTTCCATTGGCAACAGGGGCTTTAAATATGGCGATGGCCTGTTTGAAAGCATGCGGTTGATGAAAGGAAAACTAAAATTTGCCGAACTGCATGCCGACCGCCTTCAACGGGGTATGAAAGCCCTTAAAATTGATGGCTATTCGCAAATGGACACCTGGTTTCTGAACGATATTGTTAATGAACTTGCCCGCCGGAACAAGGTAAAACACGGCAGGCTGCGCCTAACCGTTTACCGTGATGCCGAAGGTTTGTATACTCCCACCCAAAATAAAATGGGTTATTGCCTGGAGCTAACCCCATCAGAAGAGCCCCGGTATTTTTTGAACGAGAAAGGCCTGATCATGGATGTGTTTACGGAATTACCCAAACCCTCAAATTATCTGTCAAATATTAAAACCTGCAACTCGCTTATCTATGTTATGGCCAGCTTATACAAAACCCAAAACAAGCTGGATGATGTTTTTTTGCTGAACCAAAATGGTAACCTCTGCGAGGCCAGCAGCTCCAATATTTTCATCAATTATCAAAATCATTTATATACCCCGGCACTAAGTGAAGGCTGCGTTGAAGGCGTTATGCGCCATGTAGTGATTAAAATGGCCAAAGAAAATAACATCGAGATAACCGAAGCCCAGATCAACCCCGACATTTTATACGAAGCCGACGAAGTGTTTCTAACCAATGCCACCCGCGGCATCCAAACCGTGATGGGTTTTGGTGTAAGGCGTTATTTTAACCAGTACAGCAAGGTGCTGATGGATGAGCTGAATAAATTGTAGGTATTTAGTTTCCTGCCGATTGCCATTTCGACGAATGTGTTAGGGAATGAGCGTTAGCGTGAGGAGAAAAATCTTATACGCCATGCACAATTGTTTTACAGGGCGCATAAGATTTCTCTTTCGCCCCGGCGCTTATAGCCCCCCTGCTCTATCGAAATGACAATTTTATTATAGAATGATATTTAAAGAGAGCTTACTTCTTGTACTTTAATCCCCTCCAAAATTCCATCCCAAAGGGCAATACGTGCCAGTAAAGCTTCTTTAACAGCCGCAGTAGCCTCGGCCCATTTGCTGTCATCCTCGCCGCAAAGTTCGGCGGTCATTTGGTAGGCCAGTTGAGAGTGGTGGTCGCCGTCAACTTCAATGTGGCGCTCAAGATAGTATAAAAGGATATCCACCTTGCCCGGTAACTGCTGGCTTAGTTCCTTTACTATGCTCACAAACATATCAGGGATCAGGTCTTCACGGCCAAAAGTGAATACAGCTGCTTGCAGGTAATCTTTATTGGTATCAATAACATCAAAGGTATGCTGTACAAAGCTTCGTGCAGCAACGGGAATATTAGCAATAATGAGCGCCTCATCAATATGCTTGCCGAAGTTCAGCTCATTAAATAGGTTATTGATCCCTTCGGCTGCACTGCCTGCTTGCTGCATGGCCCGCAGGTAAAGTTCGAAATGGCTTGCCCGGTTACCTTCCTCGTCGATATCGCTTTCTTCGCCTGCAACAATTTCATTGATCAGGTAACGGGTATTTGCGTTGCCTGTTGGCATCCATGGCGTAATAGTGCAGGTGAGCTTTTGCTGCAAAGCTTTTAACAGCGACATAAAATCCCAAACAGCAAATACATGGTGCTCCATAAAAACGGTAAGTTCATCAAGCGAAGTAATGTTTTTATAAAGCTCGTGACTGATAAGCTGATTACGTAAAGGCTGGATCTCGTTCTTTAATTGTGCAATGCGGTTGCTGTTATTAGCCATGTATCAAAAATTGTATGGGCAGCAAAAATAGCAAACAGGGTGATTATTAATGAAGTAATTATTTTTTTTGACGGGGTGGTGATGAGGGGTTAAAACGCTTTTAGAAGAACGATGTTTAAAACGACACAATGTGAATTACGAATTGGAAATAGAATCTCCACCGCGTCATTCCGAGGAACGAAGTAATCTCTAATTAGCAGAGCCGCTATGTGTAGTTCGCGATTGCTTCGTTCCTCGGAATGAAGTTTTTATTAAGCAGCTTTTTGCACCCCCTTACTTCCTCACCACTATTTTCTCCCCCATCCTAACTACAATATCCGACCCAAGCGCATAGAAAGCCGAAACAGGCTCCCTCTCCAAAAACGGTTTAAATACTTCGCCGTACAGTGCGGTAACATCCGCATCAAAAACATAATCGCACACCAACCCGGTTTGCCATGAGATGTGTTCAACCTGATATTCCATAGTTTTGGTATCGCTTAAACCGTTGTACCCCCAGTAATGCTCCAGAATAAACTCTTCCGGGCTACCGGTTTTGATGTCAACCAACTCATTACTCGCTGTTGCGCCGAGTTTATTCCAACGGCCGTTAAGCTTCCATTCGTATAAAAATTGGGTATGGTTATCTGCTGCTGCGATGACGGAACTACGCATAGGCAGGGCGCGGTAATGCTCTTTATAAAGATTATTGGCAATAAGCATGATCATGCTTTTCGGCACTATCTCACTGATGAAAACAGCCCCCCTCTTCCATTCGGTACCATTGTTATATCGCACATAAAAACGCAGGTTTACCTCTTCAAAGTTTACATGCCACGGCCATTTTATGCCCAGCACCCGTGTATCCAGAAACATGAAACCAACCATGCTTACCAGCGCCTTGCCTTCCCAAAGATCAAGCACGGTACCCGCCGGGATGTAAGGTTTTAATATAGCGGCATCAACCTCGTAATTGAGCATTACCAGGTTTTTCCATTGTGCTTTTAAAAACTCGCTTTTAGCCATAAAAAGAAAAATCCCGCCTTTTCACGGGCGGGATTCATTATTGATGATTAGTTTTTATAATATTTCATAGCCTCGGGTATGAGGTTCTGGATATTGGCAATACGGGTTGCGTCGGCAGGGTGTGTGCTTAAAAACTCAGGTGGAGCCCCACCTTTATTTTGAGCTGCCATGCGCTGCCAGAAAGCTATAGCATTATGCGGATCATAACCAGCCATAGCCATAAAGGTTAAACCTAAACGATCGGCCTCCGATTCCTGGTTACGTGAGTAAGCAAGTAATTTCAACTGGCTTCCAACTCCGTATAAAGTGCTGATAGCGGTTTGTGTAGCCTGCGATTGCTGGCTTGTAGCCGCGCCCACTAACTGTCCGCCGCCTTGTACCAGCATCTCCTGCGAAATACGTTCGGCCGAGTGGCGTGCTATGGCATGACCAATTTCGTGGCCCATAACCACAGCAAGGTAAGCATCTGTATTGGCAACAGGTAACAATCCGCTGTAAACGGCCACCTTGCCTCCTGGCATACACCAGGCGTTAACTTCGGTGCTTTGGATCAGGTTAAATTCCCATTGAAAGTTATACTGATCGCCATAGCCATTTTCTTTCAGGTATTTTTCAATGGCTACAGCAAGCCTGTTACCAATGGTTTTAACGCGTTGCGCGTCGGCACCACTGGCTACTACTTTGGTTTTAGGGTCGGTGAGCAGTTGTTTGTAGCTTGCCGCAGCCGACTGATTTACTTCGGCATCACCAACAAGGCTTAATTGTTTACGGCCGGTTAACGGCACAGTTGAACATGAAAAGACAGCCATGACAGCTATCAGGACTAATGCAGGTTTAAACTTTTTCATGGTGATCAGGAAGTTGTTGTTTTCTTTTTAAAAAAATTAACTTTCGATTCTTTGCCCCTTATTAAGCGTTCAATATTTTTTTGGTGGGTTACAAGCACAAGCACACAAATGCACATGCCGTAAATTACTATCGACCGGATAGGTGTTGGGAACACAAATGTAACGCCTATAGGATAAGTAAAGGCAGCTGCAATTGAGCTCAGCGACACATATTTTGAGATCAGCAATACCGTTATAAAAACAATTATACACAATAAAGCGGCATGGAAATGTATAGCCAAAATCATTCCAAACAAGGTTGCTACGCCTTTGCCCCCTCTAAATCCTGCAAAAATCGGGAACAGGTGCCCCATAACTGCTGCGATACCCAAAGCAAGCTCATAGTTTGTATAGGCGGTTGAATTGATAGCACCTGTTGCAGATGCCCCAATAAAATAAGCGAAGTTGGTTGCTGCCCAGCCTTTAAAAATATCAAGCAGCATCACCGGAATGCCTGCCTGTTTACCAAGCACGCGAAAAGTATTTGTAGCACCAGCATTACCGCTTCCGTACTCTCGTACATCCACTTTGTAAAAAGCCATACCTATCCAAACAGCCGTTGGTATTGAGCCGCATAGATAAGCCATTATAAGCGCTGTAACAGAGTAAACGGTTATCATTCTCGTGCAATATTACAAAATTGAAGCGGTAAAAGCGTTTTAATCGCAGCGCTTTTACCACTAAACTTTGTTAAATAATATGTTATTTGATTTTTAACTCCCCTTACTTTACAGCTTTCAGACTAAGGTCAAGGCTTTTAACCGAATGTGTAAGCGCCCCTACAGAAATGTAATCAACCCCGCAATCCGCATATTCGCGGATATTATCAATGGTTATCCCTCCCGAAGCTTCGGTAATAAAGCGCCCCTTGTTCATGGCTACAGCCTGGCGCAGGTTATCGAAATTAAAGTTGTCTATCAATATACGGTTTACGTTACCTGTTTGTAAAACCTGCTCCAGCTCATCAAGGTTACGTACCTCAATTTCAATAGCCAATTTTTTTCCGGTGTTAGCGAGGTATTGATTAGCACTTTCAATGGCTTGCCTTATCCCGCCTGCGTAATCAACATGGTTGTCCTTGATCAGGATCATATCGTACAAACCAAACCGGTGGTTTACACCTCCGCCAATGCGCACTGCCCATTTTTCGAGGTAACGAATACCCGGGGTAGTTTTGCGGGTATCCAAAACTTTAGTATTTGTTCCTTTCAGCAAGTCAACTATTTCGCGGGTTTTTGTAGCAATTCCCGACATGCGCTGCATGCAATTCAGTACCAAACGCTCGGCAGTTAAAATGCTTCGCGAACTGCCTTCAACCTCAAAGGCAACGTCTTTATATTTAACCGGCGTACCATCCTGCAAAAACACAGTAAGTTTAAGATTGGGATCAACCACATGAAATATCTCGGCAGCCAGCTCAACACCGGCCAGTATTCCTTCGTCCTTAACTAAAAGCCGGGCTTTGCCCGTAGCTTCAGCAGGGATAGTTGAAAGTGAAGTATGATCGCCATCGCCAACATCCTCACTTAAAGCATTATTTATAAACTGATGTATTAGTTCCTTATCCAATTGCGTACTTTTTGAGTGTCAAAAGTAACAACAATTTTTAAATGCGGGGGTTTGATGGCTATGTATGATAAAATGAATTTGAAAATACGTTGATTTGAAAATTTGATAATGTCAAAGCATATTCATTTTCAAATTAACCAATCTTCAAATTTTCAAATCAGATCATTTCACCTTCTCGTCTTCGATTTTTAACTCAACAACATTAGTGCCTTTGCCGGCATCTTTCAGCGTAATGGCAACCCTGAACTCACCTTTATCGGTATTTAAGATATAAACACCAAAATGGTAGTTGCCTCCCGAGTTTACTTTGTGCAGGAGTTTTATGCCCTGGGGTTTATTTTTAGCAAAAAATTTATCCAATATAACTGCAGCCTGGGTTTGCGAGTAAACATTCTCCTCCTCCATCATGGTTATCTCCACGTTATTGGCAAATAGCTTGGATAGCTCTTTGGTGTTACCGGCCTTTAAAAGATTAGCTACGTTATCTAACACATCGGCATATGAAGCGTATGGGATCAGCAATAACAAAATAAACGATGGCAAGTATTTCAATTTCATACTATAATAACGTACTAATGGGTGCTAAAGTTACAGGGACGACTAACAGGTTAGTTGATTTTATATAAGATGAAAAGGTATTTCAAAATCTTATACAATACATATTAACACGCAAGTCGCACTTTTATTTCAGGCTGCTAACCTAAATTAAAAAATTATATATAAAGTACCCCGTTGCCTTTATATTTGCATTGTGGAAAACAAAAAAAAACTCGCATTAATAATACTTGATGGCTGGGGTTACGGCCGCAACGATCAATCAAACGCTATAGTGGCTGCCAATACTCCTTTTGTTGATGGCTTGCTTAAGCAATATCCAAATTCAAAACTTGAAGCTTCAGGAATAGCAGTGGGCTTACCTGCGGGGCAAATGGGCAACTCAGAGGTTGGCCATATGAACCTTGGTGCCGGCCGCGTGGTTTACCAGGAACTTGGCCGCATTCATAAAGCGGTTGATGACAATGAGCTGCCAACCATCCCCGTATTGAAAGATGCCTTTGAATACGCAAAACAAAACAATAAAGATGTACACTTCATCGGTTTAGTATCTGATGGTGGTGTGCACTCGCACATCAGGCATGTAAAAGGCCTTTGCGACGCTGCTAAGCAACTGGATGTTAACAATGTGTATATCCATGCCTTTTTAGACGGCCGCGATACCGACCCTAAATCGGGTTTAGGTTTCATTACTGATCTGGAAGAGCATATTGCCGGTACCGGCGCTAAAATAGCTTCGGCTATCGGTCGTTATTACGCTATGGATCGTGATAACCGCTGGGAGCGCGTTAAACTGGCTTACGATTTGTTAGTTAACGGCCTTGGCACCCCAACTCAAAATGTTACCGACCTTATCAAGCACTCATACCTTGAGGATGTTACTGATGAGTTTGTAAAACCGATAGTTGCTGTTGACGGCGAAGGAAAACCGCTGGCAGTTATTAAAGACGGCGATGTGGTGATCTGCTTTAACTTCCGTACCGACAGGGGCCGTGAGATTAGTATTGCCCTAACGCAAAAGTCGTTCCCCGAATATAACATGCACCCGCTTAATGTCCGTTACATCACCATGACGCCATATGATGAAACGTTTAAGAATGTACAGGTTGTTTTCAACAAGGAAGATCTGACCAAAACCCTCGGCGAGATCCTGCAAAATGCCGGGAAATCACAGATCAGGATTGCGGAAACTGAAAAATACCCTCACGTAACCTTCTTCTTTTCGGGCGGCAGGGAAAAAGAGTTTGCCAACGAGAAAAGGTTATTAGTACCATCGCCAAAAGTTGCTACTTACGATTTACAGCCCGAAATGAGCGCTGCCGGCATCCGCGATGCTATCATTCCTGAATTGGAAACCGGCTGGCCTGATTTTGTTTGCCTTAACTTTGCCAATACCGATATGGTTGGCCATACCGGCGTTTTCAGCGCAGTAGTTAAAGCAGCCGAAACTGCCGATAGCTGTACCAAAGCTGTTGTTGAAGCAGGTTTAGCCAACGGCTATTCGTTCATTATCCTGGCAGATCATGGTAATGCTGATTATATGATCAACGAGGATGGATCGCCAAATACGGCACATACTACCAACCTGGTGCCATGTATTGTGATTGATAAGGATGTTAAAGAGGTAAAAGACGGAAAACTGGGCGATGTGGCGCCAACAATATTAAGTATATTAGGTGTTGCCATACCTCCCGAAATGACTGGTAATGTATTGGTTTAATCCAAAAAGCATAAGCAAAGCCGCCCTGTTGGGCGGCTTTTTATTGTTAATAGCAAATTTATATTCATGCAGGCCCGATAACCGTCAAAGCGGTGCAAAGCTGGTTTATTTTGACCTGAAAGCATTTTTCCGGGCCGACTCAGCGCGCCTTACCAAATTAAATCCGGCTGTTGTTAAAACAGTTACCCATAACGGCGTTACCGAAACCAAAACGGTACATATCGGCAACTGGAACCAGGAGCTTAATTTATTTATCCAATCAGACATTAACCGCCCGGCCTGGAAAAACAGTTATATAGTTAGCACCAGCGATAGCGCTATTGTTTACAGGGCGCGCACACCTGAACTTAAAACCCGCCGCATTATTATTAAAAAAGCCGGTGATAAAGTGGAATGGATCCTGATCTATAACCACACCAAAAACCTGTTGTACGAAACAAACGAAAAGCTAAGCTATTTTCCCGATTCGCTTTACCTGATCCAAAAAACACAACATGTAAAACTGATGGGGCGCAATGATTACAAAGTGCAGGGAACTTTGCCGAAACGTTAAGAGAAAAAAATAAGTGAATTTTAATGCTGTTTCACCAGCGTGTTAACGCCGGTAGTAGCCTGGATGAGTTTTTCTCTTGACTGATCGATCAGTGCGGAAATATCCATGCGGCTTGGATTGTCGGCAAGTACTTTTTCCAGATCGGTAATAGAAGCCTTTAACGAATTTATACCTCTGGCTTTATCATAAAAACGCGAAGTTGCCTGCAGTTTAAAAACGCCATAATCACGATAGGCTATACCACGGTTTTGATAGTACTTGTTATCCCTTAGGTCGCTATTTATGGAAATGGCCTTTGTAAGGTCAACAATAGCCCCCAACAAATATAATTCCTTATCTGCCGCCGACGCCTGATTGTCTCGTCCGAGATAGCTTTTTGCCCTTGCCCTGTAATAATACGCAGTGGCATCAGCAGGCTTTACGGCAATTACCTTGGTGTATGCTAATATCGATTTCTTGTAATTATCGCTATGATAATATGAATACCCCAACATCCACATAGCGTTGGCATTGGTTGAATCAGTTATGCATGCCTTTTCCAGGTGTGACACAGCCGAACGGAAATCGCCGTCCATGAGTGCCTGCTGGCCAAGCCGCACATATGCATTTTGCGCTATAGCCGACTCAAGCGAAGACATGATCAGAAGGGGCAGGATAACTGATAACTTCATTAACGGATTACTGGTAAAACAAAAATGGTATTATATTAACTATCAATGCATCAAATTATTATGCCATATTACAGTTTTGTGAAAAAAATTTTCACATGTGCATATAAATTGTGAACAGCGATACTATGACTTTTTTTCATCTTTATCAATAAAATCTCATTTATTTGTATTACTTGCCATAAATTTGTAACAAACATATAACCAACACGTTAAACCAACGAATTGCTTATTGCCATTTATTGGCATAACTTGGCACAGCTCTTGAACCATAGTAAGGTGCGATTTGATAATCGCAATTTAACCTGCAATTGGCGCAAATGCTTTTTTGCAGGCTGACAACATGGCGTTTTATTCTATAAAATATAATTAATGAATTTCGATCCGTTTGATTTTAAAAATGCTTTACCGGTTATAAATGAGGATTCAGAATTTTTCCCGTTAATGTCATCGGAAGATGAGGAGGAGATGAATAATGAGGAACTTCCCGATGTAATGCCTATTTTACCCCTGCGCAACACCGTGCTTTTTCCAGGTGTTGTGATCCCTATTACTGTGGGCAGGGATAAATCAATAAAACTAATCCGCGATGCCAATAAAGGCAGCCGCATGATTGGAGTGGTTTCGCAACAGGATGTGGGTATTGAAGACCCTACTTTTAGCCAGCTTAATAAAGTTGGCACCATAGCACTCATCATAAAAATGCTGCAAATGCCCGATGGTAACACCACCGTTATCATACAGGGTAAAAAACGCTTTTATTTAAAAGAAGAAGTACAAAGCGAACCTTATATAAAAGCTACTGTTGAGCCGTTTCATGAGATAAAAGGCAAGGAAGATAAGGAATTTAAAGCCATGGTATCATCCATTAAGGATATGGCCATGAGCATCATCCAGCTTTCTCCAAACATCCCAAGCGAAGCAGGTATTGCTATCCGCAATATCGAAAGTACATCATTTCTGATCAACTTCATATCATCAAATATGAATGCTGATATGACGGCCAAACAGCACCTGCTTGAAATTGCCAACCTGCGCGAACGTGCTAACCTGGTATTAGAACATTTAACGCTCGACCTGCAAATGCTTGAGCTGAAAAACCAGATCCAGACCAAAGTACGCGTTGACCTTGATAAACAACAACGTGACTACTTCCTTAATCAGCAGCTCAAAACTATACAGGAAGAACTGGGCGGTAACACACCCGATCTGGAAATTGAAAGCCTGCGCCAGCGTAGCTTGAAAAAGAAATGGGCAAAAGAAATCAAAGACCATTTCAACAAAGAACTTGAAAAACTAAGCCGCACCAACCCTGCAGCGGCCGACTACTCTGTACAGATCAATTATCTTGAACTGTTGCTTGATTTGCCATGGAACGAGTTTACCAAAGACAACTTTGACCTTAAGCGTGCGCAAAGGATCCTTGATAAAGATCACTTTGGTTTAGATAAGGTGAAACAGCGTATTATCGAATACCTGGCCGTGCTGAAGTTAAAGCACGACATGAAAGCGCCTATCCTTTGTTTGGTAGGCCCTCCGGGAGTTGGTAAAACGTCTCTTGGTAAATCGATAGCCAAAGCGTTAGGCCGTAAATATGTACGTATGGCATTAGGCGGCATCCGCGATGAGGCAGAGATCCGTGGCCACCGCAAAACCTATATCGGTGCTATGCCGGGCCGTATTATCCAGTCGATAAAAAAAGCCGGCGCATCAAACCCGGTATTTATTTTGGATGAAATAGATAAGGTAGGCAACGATTTCAGGGGCGATCCGTCATCAGCCCTGCTTGAAGTGCTCGACCCTGAGCAAAACGGTACTTTTTATGATCACTACGTGGAGATGGATTATGATCTTTCAAACGTGATGTTCATAGCAACCGCCAACTCCCTGAGCACTATTCAGCCCGCTTTGTTAGACAGGATGGAGATCATTGAGGTGAACGGTTATACCATTGAAGAAAAAATTGAGATAGCCAAACAGCACCTTGTGCCCAAACAGCGTGAAGCTCATGGCTTAAAAATAAAAGATATAAGCCTTAAAGCTGATGTGCTTGAAAAGGTAATAGTTGATTACACCCGCGAATCGGGTGTACGTTCACTGGAGAAAAAAATAGGCTCGGTTGTACGCGGCGTAGCTAAAAACATCGCCATGGAAGAACCCTACAACAGCGCTGTGAGCAAAAAAGATATTGAAAAGATATTGGGCGCCCCTATTTTTGATAAAGATCTTTATGAGGGTAACGACGTTGCCGGCGTTGTAACAGGCTTGGCCTGGACTTCGGTAGGCGGCGATATCTTGTTCATTGAAGCAAGTTTAAGTCCCGGAAAAGGCCGCTTAACGCTAACAGGCAGCCTTGGCGATGTAATGAAAGAGTCGGTTACCATTGCACTCGCTTACCTGCGGGCGCACGCTGCCGATTTTGATATCAACCCCAAGCTGTTTGACCAATGGGATGTACACGTACACGTACCGGCAGGTGCCACCCCAAAGGATGGCCCATCGGCAGGTGTTACCATGCTTACGGCGTTAGTATCGGCATTTACGCAGCGTAAAGTAAAACCTAACCTGGCCATGACCGGCGAGATCACGCTGCGTGGTCGCGTGTTGCCTGTAGGTGGTATAAAGGAGAAGATCCTGGCTGCCAAACGTGCCAACATCAAGGAGATCATCCTATGTAAATCAAACCAAAAGGATATTCTGGAAATTAAAGAAGACTATATAAAAGATCTTAGCTTCCATTATGTTACCGATATGAAAGATGTAATAACTATGGCACTGCTTAACGAAAAAGTTAAAAAGCCAATTGATCTTACCGTTAAGGAAGATGAAAAACCGGTGATTAACTAATCTATTATTTTACCCAAACAACGAAGCTTTACAGTATACTGTGAAGCTTTGTTGTTTTAAAGGAAATAAAGAAAAAGGGAGGGAAAGTGCGATTCCCCTCTTGAGAGGCTACTGTGTGTATACATCTTTTTAATTTTAGCATTAATAAAAAAATGTCATTTCGACGAACCAAGGGTAGGGGTTTGTGCATCGGAGGTGAGGAGAAATCTTCTACGCTCTGCTTTTACAGGTATAATTGTAGAGTCCGATGTAGAAGATTTCTCTTTCGCTCCACCTCTCAGCCCCCCCTGCTCTATCGAAATGACATTTTTTTATAAGATGTGTACACACAGTAGCTTGAGAGGGGTGGAGGGGAGTGTTTCTGCTTCAATAATCCAATAGTGTAAACACACCCCTGCTACCGCTCTTTCCAACCGCGCCCCCTCTCAAGAGGGGAATTAAAAGCTGCAGTCCTGTTAATTTATAACTCCTTTATTTGCATTGGGTTTTTTATATATTAGCGCACATATACTATTTAAACCCCCAATGCCTAATAAACTATTTTTAACACTGGTATGCCTGTTTAGCGCTACCTGTTTATTTGCACAAACCCGCGGTCACGAATTTGGTATCCAATCTGATAATGATTCTTTTCTTGGTCAGGGATCAGACAGGTATTACACCAATGGCATTTTCTTTTATTACCGAAAAGCCCTAACGGTAAAACCATCAGAAAATGACCTCCAGAATAAAGTTTTAGGATTTGAATTGGGGCAAAAAATGTTTAACCCCCAATCAGGCTATGTTCGGGGGCCATTTGATATCGACAGGCCTTTTGCTGCTTATACTTATTTAGGTTCAACACTTAACTTCCTGTATAAAAACGAAAGCAACCTCAAACTCGGGGCTCAATTGGGTGTTGTTGGCCCTGCAGCAGGCGGTGAACCTGTACAAAAACTTATCCATAATACATTTGGTTTTTATCAGCTTAACGGCTGGCAATACCAGATCAAAAATGATGTGGAACTAAACCTCTCGGCCGAATATAATAAATTGCTGGCCCGCGCTTCCTGGATAGACCTGAACTTTAGCTCATATGCTAACCTGGGCAACGGCTTTACCGGTGCAGGTGCCGGAGGCTTCGTGCGCATAGGTAACTTTAACCAGTTATTCAACTCTATCAGTACCCAAAGTACCGTATCAACCGGCGGCGAAGAAAAGTTACTACACAAACACGAGATCTTTTTTTACTATAAGCCTTTAGCTAACCTGGTTGGCTATGACGCTACCATACAGGGCAGCTTGTTCCGCAAGCATGACGATCCGAATAGCCTGGAAGTTGTTTCAGAAAAAAAACCATTTATATTTAGTCAGCAAGTTGGCCTTGCCTTTACCACAAGCCGCTTTGCTTTTGATATAGCTGCAGTTTTCCATACTAAAGACGCCAAGGAAATGTTCCGCTCGCATCAATGGGGATCAATTACCGGTTTTTATAGGTTTAAATAGAGAGATCAGAGGTTGGGGTTAGAGATTAGGAGAATTGCTACTTGAACCATCATGTCATTGCAAGCGCAGCGTGGCAATCGCATGCTATACAGGGCGGCTTAGCTTCCGTGCAATTGCCACGCTGCGCTCGCAATGACATAGTTTTAGTTAGTCTCCCCCTAATCACTAATATTAAATCTCTTCCCTCTCCCCTCCTTCTTCGCCGATTGTATTTTTTTACTATCCAGTCTTGCCGCCTTTGCAGCTTTGCTCACTTTGGTTGGCTTCCGTATTTTAGGTTTTTGGAGTGATTTTGTTAACAGGGATATCAGCCGCTCAACAGCTTTTTCTTTATTAAGATATTGACTCCGCTCTTCATCGCATATCACCTGTACATATCCATCTTTGTTAAGCCTGTTTTGTAGTTTATCAGTTAGCAGCAACTTTTCCTCGTCGGTAAATAATGCCGATGCGCCTATCGAAAACAACAATTCAACCTTGCTCGAAACCTTGTTTACATTTTGACCGCCCTTTCCTCCGCTTCTTGATGTTTTATAGTTCGTTTCTTTTTGCAGATCGGCTTTGGTAAAATTCATTCTCAAAAATAAGCGTAATTGGGTTAGCTCCGGCAGGGCATTTGCCGATAATTTGTTAATTTAGCAATTCTATGAACAACAACATCGTAGTAGCCATTGATGGTTATTCTTCATGCGGAAAGAGCACCCTGGCAAAAGCCTTAGCAAAAGAGCTTCATTTTATTTATGTTGATAGCGGTGCCATGTACCGTGCCGTAACCTTATATTTTTTAAGGCACAACATTGATTTTACTAACCATGCCCAGGTAGCAGATGCATTACATAATATTCATCTTAACTTTAAAACGCACAATCATAAAACCTTCATTACATTAAATGAGGAAGATGTATCTGAAGAGATTCGCCAGATGCATGTAGCTGATAAAGTTAGCCCGGTTTCGGCCATTAAAGAGGTACGTGTAGCTATGGTGAGGCAACAGCAGCGCATGGGCCGCTCAAAAAACATTATCATGGATGGCCGGGATATCGGTACCGTTGTGTTTCCGGATGCACAGGTAAAATTGTTCATGACCGCCGATCCAAAGATCCGGGCCGAACGCCGCTACAAAGAATTATTGCCAACCAACCCAAACATTACATTAGAAGAAGTTTTTGATAATCTTGCCCACCGCGACTATCAGGACACCACACGCCAGGAGAGCCCATTAATCCGAGCTCAGGACGCCATAATATTAGATAATACAGATTTGAGCCAGGACGAACAACTCTTGTTTGCCCTGAGCCATATTGAGCCCTTTATTACAGAGTAGTAGTTAGAGATCAGAGGATGGAGATCAGAGATTAGATTTCTTTTCTGAATAAAAAAGCGTCATTAGAAAAAACCTAATGACGCTTTTTTATTCAGAAGGCGTTGATTGTAGATCATAAATCAATTTCCACGTTAATTATTCAGTGTAATCAAAATTCAATAGGTGAAATCCCGGAAAAAAATCAGTGTAATCAACGCAATCAAAAAAATCAACGGTCAAACTTTTCCGCCTTCACTCCAAACCTATTTAAAAAATCTACCCCTTCATCGCTTGCCAGGCCTTTATATTCGGCATATGATTTATCATAGTAAACATGGGTGATCCCGGCCGAATAGATAAGCCTCGCGCAAGGCAGGCACGGCGATAGCGTGGTGTACAACGTAGCGCCTTCAAGTCGTGCCCCATTTTTCACTGCGTAAAGTATTGCATTTTCTTCGGCATGCAGGGCCAGCGAGCAGCTTCCTTTTGAATCACGCGCACAACCAACCCCAGGCCATTCCTCATCGCAGTTATGCGTACCTGCAGGAGGGCCATTATAACCGATAGATATGATCCTGGTATCGCGGGTTAAAACCGCCCCAACATGCGCCTTAACGCAATGCGACCGTTGAGAAAGATCATTGGCCAGGTTCATGAAAATATGATCAAAGCTGGGTTTTGTCATCGGTGATCAGAGGTTAGAGATTGGAGATTAGTTAAAAATTACTATAAAAAGAAAAGAGGTTGAAAATTAAAGGCCTAACCTCTAATCTCCAACCTCCAATCTCATAAAAATATTAATGTCCGCCTTTAACTTCAACATGGTCAAGGTCGATACCCTGGCTGCGAAGTTCACGGCTAACTTTCCATGCAAAATAAGCAAGATAGGCAAAGCCCAGCACTGGTACAACGTATGAGAAATGTATACCACTCATGCCCGGAACAAGACCGGCTGCACCATCAGCAATTTTACCCTGAAGTGGTGGAATGATAGAACCACCCAGGATCATCATAATCAAAAATGCCGAACCCTGGCTGGTATATTTACCCAAACCGGTAATGGCCAGCGAAAATATAGATGGCCACATGATAGAGCAGCATAAACCACCGCTGATAAATGCGAAGGTAGCCACCTTACCTGTAGTAAATAAGCCGGCAAGCATAAACGCCACGCCCAACAAACCAAGTACAGATAACGTACGGGTTGGCTTTTGCTGACCGATAAAGAAAGCCACTACCAGGATAGCTACACAAATTGCATAAGCATACAGGTTACTTACATTAACCCCAGTGGCAGCATTCACTAATAATACAATACCGAAAGCCAGAAAAGGAATTAGTATATATAATATATATTTAACTGATTTTGAAAGGTTGAATGCATCTATAGAACCGGCAAAACGACCAATCATCAAACTACCCCAGTATAAAGAAATATAAGGTGCGATATCAGACTCGGCGAAAGAACCAAATTCAGGAGTTTTTAATAAAGCGCCCATGTTACTTTGAATAGTTACCTCAGTACCTACATAAGTAAATATGGCCAGCATTCCTAATATCAACTGAGGATACTGCATAGCTCCCCAACCTTCTTTGTTCTTTTTGGCCGCGAAAATAGTACCTACCAGCGTAAATACAATTATGGCCAATGAAGCATATACAAAATACTGACTTGGTACGCCTGTAGCCGCGCTGATAGGATCAGCAGCGAGTATTAAACAAAATGCTACAAACATTACCAATAATGGTGTATTTGCTTTTGAGCTTGATTCGATCTTCTCGTCGCTGGTAACTTTTGGTAGTTTTGAAAACCAAAAGAACAAAGCAACTGCAATGAACAAGCCGGCCAGCAAATAATACAGGTTATTAATTGATGATATCTTAACGTCGGCAGCAGCGGTTTTGGCAGTTGCAGAACCAAATAATACCACGCCCACCACTACAGGGCCTAATAAAGCGCCGATGTTATTGATACTCCCCGCAAAATTTAAACGGTTTGAACCAGTTTCTGGCGGACCTAATGCTACAACAAAGGGGTTTGCAGCGGTTTGCTGTAATGAAAAGCCGACGGCTATAATGAAGAAAACAGCCAGGATAAAGCCAAATGCACCTGAAGCCACTGCTGGGATCATGCCCAAAGCGCCAACAGCCGAAATAACAAGGCCTAAGATAATACCGTTTTTGTAACCTAACTTGTTCATAATATCAACCTTGCTTGCCTGTGAAGCAAAGTAAAGTATCAGTGAACCAATGAAATACCCTCCATAAAAAGTAAAGTCAATTAACTGGGATTCGAACTGGGTGAGGTGAAAGTGTTCTTTGCAGAAGGGTATGAAAATACCGTTGGAGGCTGCTAAAAAGCCCCAGAAAAAAAACACGGTAATCAGCGTATACAGGGCTGTACCGTAGTTCTTAGCATCTTTTTGTTCCATTTTTAAAGTAGGTTGTACCGTTTTGATTTTTGAATCTCTAAACATAATTCAATTTTGGTAAAAGTCTCCACTCTTTTTTAAATAAATTAAATCACAATTTTATGTTTCGTTGTTTAAGTGATAAAATTGCATATTCGCAATGTTCAAAAAAGAACAAAGCTCAACTTAATGATAAAAGCCATTGTTTCGGGTATCGGGTTTGGATTAGTACTTACATTTATTACCGGCCCGGTTTTTTTTGCGCTTATTAAAACCAGTATCGAAAAAGGTTTTCATGCAGGTATTTCACTTGCCCTTGGCGTGGTTTGCAGCGATGTGGTTTTCGTAGGAGCAATCCTGTTTGGTTCGCAATATATTGATGTATCTGATCACACCAAAGTTATAGCCGGCGTTGTGGGCAGCGCCATATTATTTGCGCTTGGACTATATTATATGTTCAAGAAAAGCGATATCAACTATGAAAACAAGGTACCGTCAAGTGCAGATCGTTTTGGTTACGTACTTAAAGGCTTCCTGATGTGTATCTTTAACCCTACCCTCCTCTTCCACTGGACGGTAGTGATCGGCGCAGCCAGTACAACATTCCTGGTAGGCACGCCACACAGGTCGTTTCATATCGCTATCATGTTCTTAACCATACTCGTTATTCAGTTCGGTATGGATACCCTTAAAGCTTTTTACGCTAATAAACTACGCGACCGTATTTCGGTTAAATTCATTCACCGCTTAAACGAAGTTGCAGGCATAGCACTTATTATTGCTTCGCTGGTATTGATCGATAAGCTGGTTACGCATTTTGTGTTTGCTGCACCGGTGGGATCGTAATTAATCGAAGGATCTTATCTGCTAAAAATATCTCTAAACTCCTGGCGGGTGCTAAAACTTTCAAATCCAATATTTTTTATACCATTAGCCACAAAGCACCTTTTTAATTCCTTGTAATTACTGTGGTAAAACTCAGAGAGTTTAGCGATCTTTCTATTGCCGTTCATTAAATACAAATACTCGTATTCTTTACCTTTTGAGATCAAAACCGAAATCTTAAACCCCGATATATCATTTATCGCGTAAGTTCTTGCGATTCCGGCACCAGCAAATCTTCTTATAGTAATTTGATCATCTTTAACAATTACAGTTATTGTCTTTGTCCTCGACTCACCAAAGAATATAAAAATCCAAGCAAATACAAAAGGCGAAATATGAACGAAAGGCAATACAAAACCGGAGCGTTTTGATATATCTTCTATGAAAATGAAAACAGATATACCTAAAATTAAAATGGTGCCTATAGCCAATAAATAGGCCGAATATTTGAATTTGGATTTCATCGGTATAAAAATATAAATTAACAAAAAAGGCGATGAAAAATTCATCGCCTCGTATATCATTCCCTCTTAAAGGGGTTAGGTATCTTACATATAAGCTCTTTGGTTTTTACCTTCCATCCAGTTAACAAAGGCGCGGTTAACAACCTTGTTACCACCCGGAGTTGGATAATCACCGCTGAAGTACCAGTCGCCAAGGTTATCAGGACAAGCAATGTGCAGGTTATCTAAGGTTTGATAAATTACCTGTACTTCACAGTTCACATTTTTAGGAGTGATGATCTTTGCAATACGGTCAGAGATCTGCTGGTCGGTAAACATGGAATAAATCTCTTTAACATAGTTTTCAACCTCTTCCTTCGGCAATTTCTGGCTGTCTTTACATTTTTGATAAACGTCCAGTATCACATCTTCCCTGTCCATCTCTTTTAACAAGCTGATAGCAGCTTCAAAAGCAACAAACTCGCCCATGCGCGACATATCGATGCCGTAACAATCAGGATAGCGGATTTGCGGGGCCGATGAAACTACAACCACTTTTTTAGGACCGAGCCTGTCAAGGATTTTCAGGATACTTTGTTTCAGTGTAGTACCACGAACAATAGAGTCATCCAATACCACTAATGTATCGGTGCCTTTTTTGATAAGGCCGTATGTGGTATCATATACGTGGGCAACCATTTCGCTTCGGTCTGCATCCTGGGTTATGAAGGTACGCAGCTTAACATCTTTAATGGCTATCTTCTCAACCCTTGGTGCTATCTGTAATATCTCAGCAATATCTTTTTCAGTGATGTCACTTCCCAGTTCAAGCAGTTTTTCATGCTGATATTTTTTTACATATTTATGCATGCCTTCAACCATGCCATAAAAGGCAACTTCGGCAGTGTTTGGTATGTATGAGAATACGGTATTTTTTATATCGTGATCAACAAAATCTAATATCTGCGGACAAAGCAGGCGGCCTAATTGCTTACGCTCGCGGTAAATAGCTGAGTCGCTGCCGCGTGAAAAGTAGATCCGCTCGAAAGAGCAGGCTTTCTTTTCTTTTGGCTCACTAAACATATCCTCAGTTATCTTACCATTCTTTTTAACGATCAAAGCATGACCCGGGCGAATTTCCCTGATCTCTTCCATCGGTATATTAAATGCGGTTTGAATAGCCGGACGCTCAGATGCAGCAACAACGATCTCGTCATTGTAATAATAAAACGCCGGACGAATACCAACCGGGTCGCGCATTACAAAGGCATCGCCATGGCCAAGGATCCCGGCAATGGTATAACCACCATCCCAGTTTTTGGCTGATTTACGCAGGATCTTGGCAACATCCATATCATTAGCTATAAGCTTGCTGATCTCCCTGTTATCGTCCAATCCCTCGCGCTTGTACTGATCAAACAAACCTTGATTTTCGGTATCAATAAAGTGACCGATTTTTTCAAGTACAGTAACTGTATCAGCTTTTTCTTTTGGATGCTGGCCCAAAGCGTACAGCTGTTGCAGTAACTCATCAACATTGGTCATGTTAAAGTTACCTGCAATAACCAGGTTACGGGTCATCCAGTTGTTTTGCCTCAAAAACGGATGGCAGCTTTCGATGCTGTTTTTGCCGTGGGTACCATAGCGCAGGTGCCCTAACAAAACCTCGCCGGTAAAGCTAACGTGTTCTTTAAGCCATTCGGCATCGGCCAGTTTTTCAGGAGTTTCTTTCTGAATTTCCGCAAATTTCTTTTGGATATATTCAAAAATATCAGCAACAGCATTTGAAGCCATTGAACGGTGACGGCTAATGTATCTTTTGCCCGGTTCAATATCCAGTTTAATGGTAGCAACACCTGCGCCATCCTGGCCGCGGTTGTGTTGTTTTTCCATCAAAAGGTAAAGTTTGTTCAGGCCGTACAGTGCAGTTCCGTACTTTTTCTGATAATAAGATAGTGGCTTTAGTAAGCGGATAAATGCCACACCGCATTCATGTTTAATCTGATCGCTCATGATTCGGAATGAGGCTGCAAAGGTATCATTTTAAAATGAAGTATGGGTATTATTAATTGTCATAAGTTGGTCGTTTATTTGTTACGACACTTAATTGGAGTTTTCGGGGTAGAAGGAACGCGTAACTATAATATTTCCAACTATATGGTCGTTAAATTCTTCAAGCTCCTCGGCGGGTACCCATAGCTCATTGTGAATAGCACCGCCCACATTTTGCACTTCAAATTTACGGAGGTAGCTTTCGGGAAGATCAAATTTTGTAACAAATCCCGAGCCTGAAGCAGGTACATTCCAGTCCCGCGCTATTTGTATAGCGTATTCTTCATTCATAACCGGATAAAAAATAGGCTGCTCTATCAACCGTTTCGGAAAACGCTTGTAGCCCGATTCTTCTATTAGCTTAAGCTCTTTAGGGCCTACAGGGCGATATAGTGTTATTAGCTGGTTGTTTTGCACTATACTAAATTAGTTAAAACCATTCTGTTTCTCAAATTGATAATAGCAACAAGTTTACCCTATCCACCTAAAAGTAATATTTATCCTCGGCCCCGGCCTTTTAGCAGTCTTCGGTACCTGGTGCAACCAATGGTGTTGTGTTTTTCCCTGCATAATTAACAGATCGCCATTATGCAACTCCACAGAAACTTTGGCATCCTTCTGTCGCTTATGCTTAAACTGAAACACCCTGGATGCGCCGAATGACACCGAAGCTATCACAGGGTTACCGCCAAGCTCACTTTCGTCATCGCTATGCCACCCCATGCTATCATTGCCATCCCGGTAATAGTTAAGCAATGCAGTATTAAACCGGTGGCCGCTTTGCTGTTCTGCCGCCTGCTTGATAACACCAAGCAGCGGACTAAATTTAACGGGCACATTTACTACCCCCGAGTACACGTAAACCTTATCACTTTCTCCGTACCAGGCCGTAAGCCGGGGAAAATTCACTTCCTTGCCGTAAATCTTCATCTTGTCCTGTTTCCATAGCGTTTCATTAACCAGTTGCTCAAATACGTCTTCCTTAAAAAAATGAGGATAAAGTAATACCTCTCCATCAAAGGGCAGCAAATTCTTTGACCCTCCAAACAGGTTAAGCTGATCGCTATTAAATAGATCCATGCTCAAATATCTGCATTCATTCTATAAAAATGCCATCTCAAATCTGTTCTCAAAATGATAAAACCTATCATTTTGATAGCATTAACTCATATTGAGAAAATCAATATCATTTTGATAAACAACTGTAAAACAACAATCTACATAAACAAAACATTTGCTGGCATATTAGTTGGCCGCTCATTTACGTATTCAAAATATAATTTACGATGGCATTGTTTATCGCGGCAGCATTAAAATTTGCGCAACAGACCTACAAATTTCCCCGCGGCAACCGCGCCATCTTTTCTTTTTCCCCTAATAATTTATACAATTCATGAATTCGCATGTTAAGCAACTTTCTTTTGCTGGTTTGATCGTTACCCTGGGTATTATTTTTGGTGATATCGGCACCTCTCCTCTTTATGTTTTTCAAACCCTGCTGGTTGAGGGCGGCAAAATAAATACCGCGCTGGTATTGGGTTCCATTTCCTGTATTTTTTGGACACTAACCCTTCAAACTACTTTTAAATATATTGTAATTACACTTCAGGCCGATAACAAAGGCGAAGGCGGTATTTTTTCTCTTTATGCATTGGTAAGGCGTTATGGCAAATGGCTGGCGATACCCGCCATCATAGGCGCAGGCACCTTGCTTGCTGATGGTATCATTACCCCGCCTATCTCCGTAACATCGGCTATTGAAGGTTTAAATTTAGTACCCGCATTTTCAACTGTGATAGTACCCGGCAATAACCTGATCCTGATCATTGTAATTACCATCATTTTACTGCTGTTCTTTTTCCAGCAGTTTGGCACCAAAGTGGTTGGCTCGGCTTTCGGTCCGGTTATGCTGATGTGGTTTATTATGCTGGGCGTGTTGGGTACCCTGCAGATAGCACACTTTCCTTCTATATTTAAAGCGCTCAATCCATATTATGGTGCCCGCTTATTGATGGACCACCCCAAAGGTTTTTGGCTGTTAGGTGCAGTATTTTTATGTACCACCGGTGCCGAAGCCCTGTATTCCGATCTGGGCCATTGCGGCAGGCGTAACATCCAGGTAAGCTGGATCTTTGTTAAAACAACCCTGATATTAAACTATCTTGGTCAGGGTGCATGGGTACTGTCACAAGCACCGGGCAAGGACTTCGCCGGCGTTAACCCTTTTTTCGAAATTGTACCGCATACCTTCCTTTTACCCGCTGTAGCTTTGGCGACACTGGCAACCATTATTGCCAGCCAGGCCTTGATCAGTGGCTCATTTACACTCATCAGCGAGGCGGTAAGTATGAACTTCTGGCCGCGGATCACCATTAAATATCCCTCAAACATTCGCGGGCAAATCTATATCCCCAGCATTAACTGGATGCTATGCATCGGTTGTATCCTTGTGTCAATGTATTTCCGTACCTCAAGCGCCATGACCGCTGCGTATGGTTTCAGCATTACCATTGCCATGCTCAGTACTACTATTTTAATGTATTATTTTATGCGCTACGTAAAGCACTGGCCGATATGGCTGGTTACCATTATCCTGTGCGTGTTTGTAACCGTTGAGTTTTCATTCCTTGTGGCCAACGCAGTTAAAATATTAAAACGTTTGTTTTTTGTGGGATTTGAAGTCGGTTTGATATTTACGATGTATACCTGGTTCAAAGCGCGTAAGATCAACAACCGTTTTCTTAACTTCACCGATATTAAAGAGAAATTACCGCTGCTTAGCGCCCTGAGCAATGATACTACTGTAAATAAATATGCAACGCATCTTATTTATTTAACCAAAGCCAATAACAGCAGGCAAATCGAAGAAAAGATCATCTACTCTATCATGAGCCGCAGACCAAAACGTGCAGACACTTATTGGTTTGTGCATATTGAACGTACAGATGAGCCTTACACCATGGAATACAATGTTGACCAGATTGAACCCGGCAAAGTTATCCGTGTGGAGTTCCGTCTTGGTTTCAGGATCCAGCCGAGAGTAAATGTATTGTTCCGTAAGGTGGTGGAAGATATGGTTGAACGTGGTGAGATAGATATCACCAGTAATTACCCGTCGCTGAAACAATATAAAATGGCTGCTGATTTCAGGTTTGTGATCATGGAAAAATTCCTGTCATACAATAACCTGTTCAGTGTATCCGAAGGTTTTATCCTGAACAGTTATTTTGCAATCAAAAAACTGGCACAGTCTGAAGCGAAGGCATTTGGCTTGGACACCAGCGAAACCCGGATTGAAAAGATTCCGCTGGTGGTAAAACCGGTTAATAATATTCATATTAAACGGGTAGATGATCCGGTAGATAATTTAATTGCGGAGTTTGCTGATTAATTAACTCAATTTGGTATTGCTATGATTGAAACCCATCTTTGCTTCGCAAAGAGGGGTTTCTTTTTGTGCAGGTACAAGCGTCCTCCGCCATAGCCGTTAACTAAGAAATTAATTGAACAAAGGATTTTAAAATCCCCTCTCGAGAGGGTAGGAACGTGTGGTAGCAGGGGTGTGTTATACAGGCGATAAGCCGCATGTAGAATAACACGCCCCTCCACCCCTCTCAAGCTACTGTGTGTACACATCTTATAAAAAAATGTCATTTCGATAGAGCAGGGGCGGGCTGAGAGGTGGAGCGAAAGAGAAATCTTCTACATCGGACTCTACAATTATACCTGTAAAAGCAGAGCGTAGAAGATTTCTCCTCACCTCCGATGCGCAAACCCCTACCCTTGGTTCGTCGAAATGACATTTTTTATTAATGTTAAAATTAAAAAGATGTGTACACACAGTAGCCTCTCAAGAGGGGAATCACACACTCCCACGCTTTTGATGAAGTTTTTTAACATCCACAGCCCAAGTTATCCCTTTTTTGGCGCAAGACTTGTGTGCTGGCCGGTGCCGGGTTGACTTGTGACTCCGCAGCCCAAGTTATCCAACACTCTTTAGTCATCCCACAAAACTTGAGCTAAGACAATGCTGTATTTTTGCTTTAAAGCAAAAAACCCAGCCTTGCGGGCCGGGAGTTTCATCAGGTTTATTGGATTGGTTGGAAAATGGGATTATAATTTTTCGCCATGCTGACTAATGTCAAGGCCCTGCTCCTCTTCTTCTGCAGAAACCCTTAATGGTGAAATCATATCGGTGATCTTCAATAAAAGCAGTGATCCAAAAAAGGCGAATACCGACACGCACACCAATGCTACCAATTGCACAAGGAACAAATGTGTTTCGCCGAAAAACAAACCGTTACCGGTTGTATTATTAGGGTTTACATGCTGGCTGGCAAATACACCGGTCAACAGCATACCAACCATACCACCTACGCCATGGCAAGGGAATACGTCAAGCGTGTCATCAATTGAAGTACGGGTACGCCATTCAACAACCAGGTTACTTATTACGGCCGATATGATACCGATAGCCAGCGAGTGCGGCACGGATACAAAGCCTGCAGCAGGCGTAATAGCCACCAAGCCAACCACAGCACCTATACATGTACCCATTGCCGATGGCTTGCGGCCAAGCAGCATATCAAAAAAGATCCAGGTAACACCCGCAGCAGCAGAAGCTGTAGTACTGGTTGCCAAAGCTGTAACCGCCAAAGCATTAGCGCCAAAAGCAGAACCTGCATTGAAACCGAACCAACCGAACCATAGCAACCCGGTGCCTATCATGACATAAGTGATACGGGCAGGAGCATGATTAGCTTCGTTACGGCGTTTCAGATATAAGGCCGATGCTAAAGCAGCCCATCCGGCAGACATGTGAACTACCGTACCGCCGGCAAAGTCAAGCACACCAAACCTGGCCAGTATGCCGTCAGGGTGCCATGTACAATGCGCCAATGGCGAGAATATGAAAATAGAGAACAGTACCAGGAAGATAATGTATGAATTAAAACGGATCCGCTCGGCAAATGCACCGGTAATAAGTGCCGGGGTAATAATGGCAAATTTTAACTGGTACATAGCAAATAACAGCAAGGGAATGGTTGGTGCGGCTTTCCAGGTTGCGTTGCCCAGCATACCCTTCATCATAAAATAGGTTGACGGATTACCGATAACGCCGTAAAAGCTATCGCCAAAAGCAAGGCTAAAACCGAAGATGCCCCACATTACTGTAATGATCACCATACAAACAATGCTTTGCAGCATGGTGGATATCACATTCTTTTTATTAACCATACCCCCGTAAAAGAACGCGAGTCCGGGCGTCATGATCAAAACAAGCGCCGTCGACATCAGCATCCAGGCAATATCACCCGTATTAAAGTTAGGATGACCGGAATTTTTAAAATCAACCGATGGAAAAATAAAAGTAAGTGAAAGTATGATTAAGATCAGGATAAAAGGGAAATACCTCTTCATGTATTTAGAAAAAATATGTTTTAAATCGGCATGAAAGGTAGTGTTTTTTCTAAAAACAAAAGAAATTAATTGATTTTTGTTTGAAAAAATACCAACTAAAGAAATTTCAGGATATAATTTGGGAAAATACCTAATAAAACGAGCAGAAAACTAACTATAATAGCTAAAATTAGTAAATTATAAGACCGTTCGTCAGCAACTTCAGCGTTTTCTGTTCTTTTCAGAAATAAATACAATGGGATTTTGAGGTAATAAAACAAAGATACTACTGTGGTTAATGCGCCGGTTATCATCAAAACCAGTAACCAAATGCTATGAGTTTGCTCATAAGTACTATAAACTGCCGAAAACACGAATAATTTACCGGTAAAACCCGCAGTAACTGGAATTCCGGTAAGAGAAATGAGTATAATTACAAAACAAACCGAAGCTGCAGGGTATTTTAAGCCCAAACCTTTATAATTTTCAACCTCTTCGGCATTAACAGCATTACTAAAATAGGATGCAAGCGCCAAAGCCCCAATATTTGCTAAAGCGTACACCGCCAGGTAATAGGTAAGTGACGATAATCCCTGCACATTAAAGGTAACAACAGCCATTAAAGCAAAACCAGTGTGGCCAATACTTGAATATGCCAGGATCCTTTTTACATTGCTTTGTAAAACGGCAGCAAAGTTACCGGCTATCATGGTGATGATACCAATGGCCGATAAAATTATACCAAAATCAATCCCTTTCCAACTTGCCGAAAACAGGAATAACGGCATCACATTTACAAGCAAAGCAAATGCGGCTATTTTAGGCACAGTTGAAAGATACGCAGTAACAGGTGTGGGTGCGCCCTGGTAAACATCGGGCACCCAGAAATGCATGGGCACAAATGATAATTTAAAGCCTATGCCTGTCAATACCAATACCAAGGCAAACGAAACGCTCACTGCATTCACATTTGGCAACTGTGCTACGATGTTCAACAGATCAAGCGAGCCACCAAAGCCATATAGTAACGAAATACCGTACAGCATAACAGCGGACGATGCCGCGCCGAACAGCACGTATTTTAAACCGGCTTCCGTACTTAAAGCAGTTTCTGAGCGGTAAGCCACCATCAGGTATGATGCTACCGATACCATCTCGATAGCAAGATAAACCGACAGCAGGTTGATGGCCATTGTCATTAAATGCAACCCTAAAACAGAGGCGATGGAAATGGTATACAAATCAGATAAACTTTTCGGATGCGCCTTCAGCTTATCATCCCAGGTAAAATTCAGTAACAGGATGAATGATAGCAGATCGATAATGACCTTGAAGAACACCGCCGATCTGCGCAGCAGTAACATGCTGCCGAAAATAACATGATCGCCGTCAAGGATGAGGGCCACCTGCTGCAGGTCTTTAAATAACACCAACAGCAAGCCTGCACAGGCTACTATTTTACAAAGCTTTACAGATCTGCGTCCAAATATCAGGTCGGTTGTCAGCACCACTAAAAACAGCACGGTTAAATAAATTTCGGGCATGAAATAGGGTATACTGCCAAAAACATTGGTTAACTGAGCTGATATATGGGGGAGCAGATCGTGCATTTATATTTTATTGTACTATTACTGTTTGATTTTTTGGGTACTTAACCTGGTATTTCAATTTCACCTTCTTTTCATCGAGCGAATTTAAAACGAATTTCCATGAAACTTTGCCTGTTGTTGCATCGGGTTTCGCCCCTGATGTTTCCTGGGCCTCTACTTCAATATCTTTATTTTGCGAAACCGGCACCTGGTCTTCAACCAACAAGTTAACCGGCTGGCTTTTCCGGTTTTTTATATCGATGAGCCAATTGCGGATTTCCTTTTGGTTTGAACCTGATGATTGCCTCATGGCCAAACCCTTTTCCATTGTACGGGTAACAATGATGTTCTTATCGGTACCTAAAGACAGGTTTAGCGTATCTGTAGTGGCATCGGTATTAATAAGCGATTTACCGATATAAGTACCTTCAAAAAACAGGTTAGCCTCGCCAGACAGGAAACTATATTTGTTCCAGTTGGTAAGCTGCGCGGTAAGGAACACATCGGTACTTAATTTAGGTGCTACGTAATACTGGTAGGTAGCATCAATATTATACTGGCTTATTTCAACCGCATATTGCTTGCCATCGCTTAGCACAGTATAGGGATTGGCAATGTTAAATTCAATATTGGTTTGGTTCTCTTCTTTTTTAACTTCGATAGGAACTGTATTAACCAAAGCCTTCTGCCTTATTACAGAAACAGCTCCCGTACTTGCTCTTTTTTCTTCTGACGAACCATAGCCCACCGCAACAACTTCGTTCAACTGGCTTGAAGATGGTTTTAGCCCCACATTGATCATGGGCGCGTTAGCCTGCCTCTCTAAAGTTTCAAATCCTATAAAACTATAGGTAAGCACAGCATTGGCATTTGGCAGTTGAATGCTGTAGTTTCCTCCCACATCGCTTACCGTCCCTATCGAGGTTCCTTTTACCCTGATGCTTACGCCAGGCAAGGGTTGATTACTGTTTTCTTCATATACCCTACCCATCACCTTTGTTATAGCAGCAGTACCCGAATAATACATACCAAAGTTAAGGTAAGCAGGTGTAAGCTCGGGCTTGGCCCCATTTACTGTAGGATTACCTGTTGATAAGGCAAGTTTGGCGCTTTTCCAGTCCTCGCCTGTTTTTTGCGATACATTGGCCTTATAAACAATGGTTATTGGACTGTTTACGTTTTTAGCACGGATATCATAAGTAGGGAACCAGCTTGCATCACGCACTAAATAACTCAAAGTAAAATTTGCCTGCAATGCTGTTTTTGAAGATACTGTTACCAAAACATTGCTTGTTGTTTTAGCGCCTGCCCTGTTAATTTCCGCAATTTGCTTGTCATATCCCTGCAGTTCGTCGTTAAGCAAATCAATCTGATCGTTAACCACCTGCTGGTTTTTCTTGATCTCATTTAAACGGGCTGTCTGAAAATCGAGTGTCTGTTTCAGTTTAACAGGATCAAGGGCAACGTTTGTTCCATTACTTACCGGGTTTTTGGCCAAGGTATTGGCCTCTTCCTGATAAATAGAAAGCATATTATTTTGCAGCGCTATCTTATTCCTTACCAACTTTTCTTTCGCCTCTATAGCCTGTATATTTTTTTGCCTGATCTCGTTATCGGCAAAATCAAGTTCGTGATTAACCGAAAGAATGGTAAAATCGCCGCCGGCATTTACCTGGATACTTTGCACATCAATACCCGGCGACAGGTTTTCAAAAACCAATGTTGATGTACCGGGAGTAATATTCACCAGCGCGGTACGGCTTACCTGCGCCCCATTTAAAAACACGGTTACTTTTTGAACTTTTGAGGCTACTTTTTGCCCATCGTTAGCCCTGGTTACTGCAGCAATAAAAATTAATGCTGCGGCAATAGATAATTTTTTAAACATAATTCCTTCGGTTAAATACATACCATCTGTTATTTCTCCGGTGCCCGGGTTGCCGGGGGCAGCGTAAATAAAAGATGCAGGGGTATGCACTTTTCCATAAATGAATTTATGTTGAAACACGATTTATTTTATTTAGCCTGTAAATACTGTATCAGTGCCAATACCGAATCATTGATCTTATCAAAAACCAGCCCCGGCATTATACCTAAAGCCAACGCAGCAAGGGCCAGCGGGGCAAGTGTCAGTTTTTCGCGAAGGTTCAGGTCGGTAAGGGCTATTTTCCAAACTTCGCCGCCTTTTAATGATACTTTGCCAAAAAACATGCGTTGCAGTGTCCAAAGGAAATAGGCCGCACTAAGCAGGATCCCTATAGAACCGCAAATAGCCATCCAGTATGGCAGCAAGCCGTTTGCCGTTGCCGATTTAAATGTACCCGTAAGCGTAAATGCTTCGGCCACAAAAGCCGAAAAACCCGGCAAACCTAACGACGCAAAAAAGGCGATCATTACAAAGGCGGTATACTTTGGCATATGTGTACCTAATCCGCGGAAATGATAGATATCTCTGTCATGCACGCGGTTGTAAACCACACCTACCAAAAAGAACAACATTGACGATAAAAAGCCGTGACTTACCATCTGCATCACGGCACCACTTACGCCTTCGGCAGTTTGCGAGGCAATGCCCAGCAGTACAAAACCCATATGTGATACCGACGAATAAGCGATCATCCTTTTCAGGTCGCGCTGGGCCAGTGCATTGCATGCACCATATAATATCGAAACAACACCTATAAGGCCAAGCCAGAAAGCACCCGATGTAGCTATCTCCGGGAAAATCCCCAGGCAGATCCTGATGATTCCGTAGCCACCTATTTTAAGCAGCACGCCGGCCAGGATAATGGATACCGGCGTTGGTGCCTCTACGTGGGCATCGGGCAGCCAGGTGTGCAATGGCACAACCGGCACTTTAATAGCAAAGGCGATGAACAGCACCACAAAACCAACCGTACGCGCGGGCATACCCAATATGGTTTGATGTGCCGCTACAGAAAATACCGACCCCGCAGTGTAATTGGCCGGGTTCATCATCTGGATAATATTAAAAGTATGGCTGCCTGTTGCCGGGTCGCTCACCGAAAGGTATAAGCCAACCATCACCAATAACATAAACACCGAACCAAACAGCGTATACAGGAAAAACTTGATAGCAGCATATTCCCGGCGTACACCACCCCACATCCCTATCAGGAAATAAAGCGGCAATAACATCAGCTCATAAAACAGGTAAAATAAAAAGAAATCCAACGCGCAGAATACGCCCATCACAGCCATATCCAGCAGCAGGAACAACAGGAAGAACCCTTTCAGGTTACTCTTGATCTCCCAGGAAGCCAGCGTAGCCACCACCATTACCAATGCCGACATCACCAGCATCGTTACCGAAATGCCATCTATCCCAACAAAATAATCTATCTGCAGCTTACCCATGCTGCCAAGGTTAAGGCCTATCCATGGTAGTTTCTGTACAAACTGGAACTGGTTTTCATGGTTGATACCCGCTGTGGCCGCGCCTGTTTTAAAATTAAGGTATATATATATACTTATACCCAACTGCAAAAGTGTAGCCAGCAGGGTAATATATTTAAAACTTCCCCGAACCGACGATGGCAGCAATACGATCACCAACGCAAACAGTACCGGTATAAATATAAGTAGGGTTAACAGGTTCATTAAATTCAGATCAGTATTTTTAAAATAAAGAGTACCAGCACAATGAGCAGCATACTATACAAATAATACTGCACCTTACCGTTTTGAAATTTACGTGCAAAATTGCCAATACTTTGCACTAATGCGGCCATCAAATGCAAAAATCCGTCGACAATATATTTATCGCTCCATGCCGTTAAGCTTGCTACCATGCGGCTTATACGTTCAATTATATGGATCAGTCCGTCAATGATATTTCTATCAAACCAAAAACAGGTTTTACCCAACCCAAGTATAGGCTTTACAATTGCTTTTTTATAGATCTTGTCCAGATACCATTGATTATAAGATAAACGGTACAGGAAACCCGTTTGCGGAAACGAGAAAGTATTTTGTTTTACGTAGATGGCGTAAGCAGAGTACATTACAAACACGCTCAATATATTCACCCCTATCGGGATTATGGTATGATAAATATTTTCGCGGGCCAGGAAGTCGGCAGGCTTTAAACTCTCAAACAGCCATGCTTTTTCATAGAAGAATGGGTTAAGCGAAAACAGCGGGAACAAACTGCAAACCGCCAGCAGGATCAACGGCAGCTTATATTGCCAGCCACCATCGCTAATATGGAATTTTATTTGAGGGTTACTTTTCAGCAAACGAAACTCGCCGAAAAAAACTTTTACAATAAGCCTTGATACATAAAAAGCGGTAAGCCAGCTGGTAAATAAAGCACCTGCGGGGATCAGTTTAAGCCATGCGCTTCGGCCTTCGCTCCATTCAAATGCCTGGATCAGGATCCCATCTTTTGACAGGTAGCCCGATGTAAGCGGAATACCGATTAGCGCCAGCGAACCAACAACCGCAACAATAAACGTAACCGGCAGCTTTTTACGCAAACCGCCCATATGCAGGATATTCTGCGGATCGATATCCAGATCATTCTCTTCCTTAATGTGCTGCATCTCGTGAATCACAACGCCCGCCACCAAAAACAGCAAACACTTAAAAAAAGCATGCGTAGCCAAATGGAATAAGGATGAACCGTAAGCGCCCACCCCCATCGCCAGGATCATGTACCCCAATTGCGATATAGTAGAATAAGCAAGCACACGTTTCAGATCGTTTTGCGTAAGCGCAATGGTAGCCGCCATAAAAGCGGTAAAGCAGCCAATGACGGCTAAAATAGTAAGCTCACTATCAGTAAACAGCGGATAAACCCTGCCCAGCAAAAACACCCCGGCAGCCACCATGGTAGCCGCGTGGATCAAGGCTGAAACAGAAGTTGGGCCCTCCATGGCATCGGGCAGCCAGGTATGCAAAGGGAATTGTGCCGATTTAGCTGCAACAGCCATAAACACGCCCAAACAGGCGATGTATTGCCAGATAGCCGGGATCTGACCTGTAGCTGAGATCCACAAACCATCATGTATAACCGATTTAAAAACGAGGTTATTAGTAATAAAAAGCTCTGCAATATCAAATGTATGGAACTGCGCAAAAATGATAATGATGGCGCTCAGCAAGCCGATATCGCCAATGCGGTTCATGATAAAGGCCTTTTTATTGGCCTGTACAGCCTTATCCTTGGTAAACCAAAAACCGATAAGCAGGTATGAGGAAAAGCCCACCAGCTCCCAGAAAGCGTAGAACAGCACCAGGCTATCCACCACGACCAAACCCAGCATACTGAAACAAAAGAAGCTGAGATAGGTAAAATAACGACTGTACCTGTCGTCGTGCTTCATATACGCAGTAGAGTAAATATGTACCGGCAAAGCGATCAGTGATACCAGCAGCAACATCATCACCGAAAGATTATTAAGTAATATCCCTGCAAAAACTTTGGTGCTGCCAATGGTAAACCAAAGCGTTTGAGTATGTAATGGTTGCTGGTTCCAAACACTCGCAAATACAATAGCCGATAAAACGCACCCTATCAAAACAGCCAGTGTTGATATCCAACCCGCTACTTTGCTTTTTACAGGCAGGCAAAAGTTGATCAACGCGGCAAACAGCGGCAAAGCCACAGCTGCAATGGTGTAGCTGATAATGGTATCGGTATATGGTAACGTGTTGTTCAATTACTTACTATCATGTTGAGTCACATAAGATGTGTCTCGCCGTTATTTTTTTTTCCTGTAGAGACGCATAATTGCGTCTCCGAATGTGCAAATCCGCTTGTCCTGCGCGAGACGCAATTATGCGTCTCTACAATTTTTTCTAATCCCTCAAATTTTTAATCTCATCCGGATCAATGGTTTTATATCTCCGGTAAACATTCAGGATAATAGCCAGGGCAACTGCCGTTGTAGCTGCGGCCAGCACAATAGCAAACAGGGCAAATACCTGCCCGCCATTATTTAGCTTATCATATTTACCAAAAGCTACCAGGTTTAAAATGGCAGCGTTCAGCATCAGCTCAATACCTATCAGTACTTGTATAGAGTTGCGTTTAGATACAATCATGTACATGCCAATACAAAACAGCAAGGCACCTACCAATAAAAAATCGGTTAATGTGATCATGCCCTGCCCTCCTTACGTGATAAATGCGCGGCACCTACCAAAGCCATCAGCAATAAAACAGAAATAGCCTCAAAAGGCAGCAGGTATGTGGTCATTAAATTAATGCCGATATTTTCGGTCATCAACGTAGTTGGTACGATCTCATTTTTTTGTGTGATGGACTGCTTTACCCATGGCAGGTTATCGGCATCGGTTTTAAGGATAATGTTTATGATCACCGCTAAAAACAGCACAGCCAGTATAACTGCCGGTACTTTAGCCATGTTAACAAACTTTCCCTTTTGCTGTTGGATCACATTCAGTGTTTCGCGACCGGAAAGCATAAACGCAAAAAGGATGAGCACCAGGATGCCGCCCACGTAAATCACTACCTGCGTTACCGCCACAAAATCGGCAAGGGCCAATACATACAAGCCGGCAAGGGCAAACAAAGTCACAAAAAATATAAAAATACTTCTGACCAGGTTTTTGCTCAAGGCAGCATACAGCGCCGAAGCAATGGCAATAAAACTCATCACGTAAAACAGCAACCGAACCAAGGTCATGCCCCACCCTCCTTTTGTTTCATAGCGGCTAATTTCGCAGCCTGCTTTTCGGCCTGTTGCTTATCAAAAAGAGCACGCTTTTCGGCGGCATCTTCAGCTGTCATGTCCGAAAACTGGTAAACCAAATCACTCAACTGAAAAACGGTTTTATCGTACTGATTGGTCATGGTGATACATTCGGTTGGGCACACAATAGTGCACAAACCGCAATACATGCATTTGGCCATATCAATATCAAATTTGGCGGCGTATAAACGTTTGGTTGTCCCGTCGGACGTTTGGCCGATAGCTTCTGTTGCCTTGATCGATTCGATATCGATACAATTAACAGGGCAAACCTTAGCACAAAGATCACATACTATGCAATCGTCCATTTCCACATCCAACTGGTAACGGCCCACTTCAGGAACCGGTAATTGCTGCTTAGGATATTGGATGGTATTGGTACCATGTTCCAGTTGTTTAAAGTAATTGCTATCGCTCACGGTCACAATTTCCCTTTTGCTATTACCCGCAAAAAGGTGGCGTATGGTAAGGCTTAAACCTTTCCATGCCGTTGTAAACGCTTTTATTACTTTATTCACCGTTGATTTTTTTGATTTCGTTGATAATTTTAAATTTGATTATCCTATTTTTCGCTTTCTCTTATTTTACTTCTTCTCTTTTATCTTGCTTCCTGACTCTTGATTTCTTGACTCTTTCTCCAACTACATTAACCACAACCGCCACACGCCCGATATCAACATGCAGGCAAAAGCAAGCGGTGTTAATACTTTCCAGCAAAGGTTCATCAGCTGGTCAACCCGTAAACGGGGCAGTGTCCACCTGATCCACATTTGTACGCCTACAAGGGCCAGCGTTTTTAGTACTACCCAAAATATGCCCCAGGCCACGCCGGTTGTCCAGGTTGCCAGTTTAACGCCTCCAATGTTAGGCAGCGGCGTATTCCAGGCACCTAAAAACAAAATCACTGCTATCATTGATACCAGGAACATCATCGAATACTCGGCCAAAAACACCAGTGCAAAGCGGATGCCTGTAAACTCGGTATGGAAGCCTGCCACCAGTTCCGACTCCGCTTCCGGAATATCAAAAGGCGCACGGTTACTCTCGGCCAGTGAAGCTATAAAATAGATCACAAACGCGATCAATAAATGTGGTGCGCGGAAAACATTCCAGCTAAAAAATCCACCTATCTGAGATACATCCCAAAAACCGGCAAACTTTATCTTTTCGGCAGCCAGGATACCTTGCTGGGCAGAGATCACCTGCAAGTCCAGCGTTTGTGCTATCATTACAACCGATATAATGGCAAAACCCGCAGGAATTTCATATGAAATGATCTGCGCTGCCGAACGCATGGCCCCGAGGATAGAATATTTATTATTGGATCCCCAACCCGCCATCAGGATCCCTAATGTTTCGATAGAGATAATAGCGAAGATGTAGTACAGGCCAATATTAGTTTTTGAAGGAATAAGTCCGGGTGCCCAGGGTAGCGCGGCAAAGCCAAGATATACCGCTATAAATATTACTGCCGGAGCGAGCATAAACAACCATTTGTCGGCGGCCGCCGGGATGATCAGCTCTTTCTGAAGCATCTTTAAAATATCGGCCAGCGTTTGCAGCGAACCATATTTTCCTGTCTCTGTGGGACCAAGTCTGTCCTGTATAAACGCTGATATTTTACGCTCGGCATATACCCCGAATAAAGCGAAAAAGGCCGAAAAACTGAACAACCCAATTGCCGCAATAAAATATGTAAAATAATAGTTCAACAGGAATATTTGCTTAAGGGTGCAAACTTACTAAATGTTGAGTTATTTAGAATGATTAAATTATATATTAAGTTGATAGGGATTATTGGGGATTGGTTAATTGTACAAGTGAGTGGTTGATTGGGTTTATTAAGTGAGTGGTTCTAATTTGTTTGTCTGAACTCGAATTTTAAGAATTGCGTTTTCCTGGCGCGAGTCTTGTGGGCTGGACTAAGGGATGGCGACTTGTGCCTTCCAAACTTTTCCTGGCGCAAGTCTTGTGGGCTGGACTAAGGGGGGATGACTTGTGTCCAAACACTGCAGAAGGCACAAGTCACCAGCCCTCCACCAACAACACAAGACTTGCGCTAAAAATGGTAAGTTAAAAACTTAAGTAATGGCTAACCACGGGTTACGCTACGCTAAACCCGCGGCAGATACCTTATTTAACCAACCACTCACTTAATCAACCCAATCAACCACTCACTTACAAACAACCAAATCATTAGCCGATATAAATGTAGATTTTACGGGGGCTGAAAAGAACAGCGAGGCATGATGATCAAAATCGGCGGTATCATCGGTAGTGGTATAAAACCTATTTTCGCCGTTGCGGCTTATCTTTTGTTCTATTTCGGGGTGGCGGTTTAAATAATCAACCAGGCTTTTGGCTACGATATCGCCCTGCCCAACTACATTAATGCCCTCGGGCAAATGCGCTTTGATCTTGTCCTGGATGATAGGATAATGTGTACAAGCCAGCAAAATGGTATCAATATTGGGCGATTGAGCCATGATCTGATCCAGGTACAGCTGCACAAAGAAATCGGCACCGGGTTTATCGTATTCGCCATTTTCAATAAGCGGCACCCAAAGCGGGCAAGCTTGCTGATGCACCTTAATATCCGGAAAAAAGTTATTGATCTCTAAAAGATATGATCCCGACTGCACTGTTCCTTTTGTACCAAGCACTCCTATCTCTTTAGTTTTGGTATAATCGCCTATGATCTCGGCCGTTGGGCGGATCACGCCTAATACTCTTTTTGAAGGATCTCCTATATGTTTAAGATCCTGCTGCTGTATGGTGCGCAGTGCTTTGGCAGATGCTGTGTTACATGCCAGGATCACCAGCGGGCATCCCTGGTCAAACATCCACTGTACACACTCCCAGGTGTACTGGTGTATGGTACTGAACGAGCGGTTGCCATAAGGGGCACGGGCATTATCGCCCATATATATATAATCGTAACCGGGCAGCTGCTCTATAATGGAGCGAAATACGGTTAACCCGCCAAAGCCCGAATCAAAAATACCAATGGGTTGATTTGACATATACAAACATAAAAAAAGCGTCCCGTAATTACGGGACGCTCTTGTATAATTTACTTAAAGGTGATTTTATTTTAAACCTAATTTCAATTTCACGGCAGGCATCAAATCGTCGCCAGCCGGAGATACGATCATGCTCACTTGTGATGAATCCAATACGTAAGCGTAGCCTTTTTCTTTAGCTACAGCCTGTACAGCCTGGCTAACTTTATCAATAATTGGCTTACCTAATTCTTGTTTTTTAGCATCAACTTGTTGCTGAGCGTTATTTTGATAATCGTTCATGCGTTTTTGGATATCCTGCAACTCAGAAGTTTTTGCCTGACGCACTGCATCTGTCATTGTAGATGCATTTTTATCCAAATCAGCACCTTTGGTTTGCAATTCACCGTTCATTGTAGTTAACTGATCAATGAATGTTTTTTGATAGGCCTGTAATGTTGTAGAAACAGTTTTAGTTTCAGGCATCTGATCAATAACCTGGCTGAAGTTAACATAACCTATTTTTGTTTGCGCTTTAGCGAAACTACCCACGAACAACATACCTGCTGCAACTAAGGCGACTTTAAATAGTTTTTTCATTTTTGTTTTGTGTCCTGTGTTTAATAATGGATAATAATTATCTGTTTGTTTTTGTAACGTGTATCTGCAAATCACTCATGAATTAACCCGGAAACAGCTTTTCAATGAACAGGAACATTGGCGGCTATTTTCCCCGGTTAAATAACACTATGTAATTTGATTGGTAAACATAAAAAAAGCGTCCCGTTTAATCAGGGCGCTTTTTTTATATCATTTGTGATTCTTATTTCAAGCCTAATTTTAGTTTTACAGCAGCCATCAGGTCGTCAGCATCAGGAGATACCAATAAAGTGATCTGTGATGAATCCAACACATAAGCATAACCTTTTTCTTTAGCTACAGCCTGTACAGCCTGTGTAGCTTTATCAATAAGCGGCTTGCCTAATTCCTGCCTTTTAGCGTCAACTTGTTGCTGAGCATTGTTTTGGTAGTCATTCATACGCTTTTGAATATCCTGCAATTCGCTTTCTTTAACGCTGCGTACGGCATCAGTCATAGTAGCTCTTTTTGACTGGTAATCCTGTCCTTTTGTTTGGTACTCAGTGTTCATAGTAGTAAGCTGATCAATGAACGTTTTTTGGTAAGCCTGGATAGACGCAGTTACTGTTTTAGTTTCAGGCATCAGATCAATTAGCTGATTGAAGTTGATGTGACCGATCTTAGTCTGAGCATTTGCAAAGCTGCCCGCAAATAATAAACCAACTGCAACCAAGGCAACTTTAAATAGTTTTTTCATTTTCCTTTTTCTGTGTTTAAATAATAGTTCGATTTATCTTAATTCAAATTATTTAGCAAATACTCCTGGTTTTAGTCCTAACCTGGTTATAACATCCGCACTTTTATCATATCGCGGGTTAGCATACAACATGATCACCTCGCTGTTTTTATCAAAAATCATATCCAGGTTATCGCCTTCGGCAATTGCTTGTACAGCTTTAGACACTCTATCCTGAATAGGTTTAATCAGCGCCGTGCTTCTTTGCGAAAGCTCACCATCCGGACCAAACTTTTGGCGTTGAAAATCTTTCGCCGCCTTTTCTTTTTCTACTATTTCGGCCTCGCGGCGTTTCTTCATATCAGGGGTCATCAACACCTGATCGGCCTGATATGATTTGTACAAACGGTCTATTTCCTGAAAACGGCCGTCAACTTCTTTTTGCCACTGATCAGATAATGCAGCCAATTGTTTTTGCGATGAAGCATATTCAGGCATGTGCTTTAATATATACTCCGAATCAACATAAGCAAAACGTTGCGCATATGCGCCTGCAAAAGCAGTTAACGTAAAAAAGGCTACTAAAATTATCTTCTTCATATATTCGGTACGCAAATTAATTAAATCCGCCGGATAAACTCTGAGAAATTGTAAAATGGAACTGGCCTTTGTTTGCATCCGGTTGTCCCGGTATTTTGTCAAAGCCATAACCATAATCCAACCCAAGTAAACCAAATATAGGTAAAAATATCCTCGCGCCCACACCTACCGAACGTCTTACGTTAAATGGATTGAACTGGCTAAACTGGTTCCATGCGTTACCACCCTCAGCAAAAGCAAGCAGGAATATAGTTGCCGACTGACTTGCAATAACCGGGTGACGAAGCTCCAGTGTATATTTATTATAGATTGCACTACCTGTATTGGTGTTCTGATTTTCATTTGAACCTTCAGGTACTATCGAGAAGTTTTGGTAACCACGTAAACCAATGATCTCACTACCCTGTAAAAACTGGTAGCTCTGCATACCGTCGCCACCTAATTTAAAGCGCTCAAATGGTGATGGGCCAACTTCATGGTTATACTGACCAAGGAAACCAAACCGCACTTGCGACATCAATACAAACTTACCTACCAGTTTCGAGAACCATTGTGCATCATATTTAAATTTATAATACTCAACAAAATGGTAACGCTGCTCAGGAGTAGCTATTTTATAGTTGATATCATTAAACAATGAGTATGGAGGCGTAGCCTGGATAGTAAGCTTAATGTTTGAACCCTGTGTTGGGAAAATAGGCGCATCTATTGAGTTACGGCTCAACTCCTGGGTTAACTTGATGTTGTATGAAGTACCATTGGTGAACAGGTAACCAGTATAGTTATCAAGGCTGTAATGGTCAAAGTTAAGCGAGTAGTTTAACTGGAAGTAGTTATCAGGCCATTTCAAACGTTTACCTAAGGTAACACCCACACCGTTAATACGCAGGTTGTTGTAGTAAGGGCTTGATTTTGGATAGTACTGACCGGTTGAACTTCCCTGGGTATAAGCTGATAACGCAAAGTAGATTGGTTTTTTACCACCTAACCATGGCTCAGAGAATGTGAACGAGAAGTTTTGATAAGTACGGCCGCTTGACTGTCCTCTTAAACTTAATTTCTGACCATCACCTTTTGGAAGTGGTTTGTAAGATTTAAGGTGGAAAATATTACGGATAGAGAAGTTGTTAAATGTTAAACCTAATGTACCTACCAACTGGCCACCACCAAAACCACCCGAAAGCTCGATCTGGTCTGAAGGTTTTTCAACTACGTTATAAACCAAATCTACAGTACCATCCTGAGGGTTGATATTAGTTGGTTTAGGTTCAGTTTTTTGCTCATCAAAGTTGCCTAACTGTCCAATTTCACGAGCACTGCGAATCAGCAACTCTTTGTTGAACTTTTGTCCCGGTTTAGTCTGGATCTCACGCATTACCACCTTATCGTTAGTAACATCGTTACCTTTTAACATAACGCGGTTAATGGTATACTGAGGGCCTTCGTAAATTCTCACATCTACATCTACAGTATCGTTGTATACCCTTGTTTGTACCGGATCGGCATTAAAGGTAAGGTAACCATCATTTAAATAAAGAGATGAAACGTCATCATTACCCGGTGTAGGGCCACTTAAGCGTTTGTTCAATTCATCTTCGCTAAATACATCACCTTTTTTAACATGGAGTATCCGGTTCAACAAATCGGTAGTATACTTAGCATTGCCCGAAAACTTAACATTACCAAAGTAATATTTAGGGCCTTCATATACTTTGAGTTTTACGTTTACAGTTTCATCATCGTGTTTCCAAACAGAATCACTCAGGATCTCGGCATCACGATAACCTCTTCCCTGCATCTTTTCAACCAGGTTTTGCTTATCTTCTTCGTATTTATCCTGTTTAAATTTCTTTGAACCAAATAGGTTATACCATTTACGTTTACGGGTTTTACTTAAAAAGCCGCGCAGGGTGCTGGTGCTAAATGCTTTATTGCCTTCAAAAATAACGTCATTGATTTTAACCTTGGTTTTCTTATCAATGGCAACATCTAATATAACACTGTTAACATCGCCCTGATCTTTGCGTTGAGTGATAGTAACGGTAGTGTTTAAGAAACCTTTTTCATTAAAATGTTTTTTAATGATAGCAGTTGTTGTACTTATAAGGTTTTCGTTAACGATTTTGCCAACGCGGTCATTCAGTTTTTTCTGAACATCTTCAATTTCACCTTTACGAATGCCGGTTAAGTGCATGCGCGACAAACGAGGACGCTCCATAACTGCTATCTCCAGGTAAATGGTATCCATGTTAATTTTGGTGATGTTTAACTGAACATCATCAAATAAGCCCTGTTGATACAGGGTTTTGATAACCTCGGCATTACGCTCGCCCGGAAGGTTGATCCGATCGCCTTTGGTTAACTTGGATAACTGGATAAGGATGTCTTTATCAAGATATTTTGCGCCACTAACAGAAATACCACCAATAATATAATCCTTAGGATTAAGATAACTTAAACTATCAGCCGGTATCGATTTTGTAAGTGTAGGCCTCGGCCCATTGGATATCTGGGCGAAAGCCGTAGTAGCCAAAACCGAGAAAAGAATAGCAAAAAGAAATTTATACATTCGAATATTTTAGTGGGCTAAAAATAATTTATACAGTTGTTAAAATTTGTTAAAAGTAAAAATTTAGTTCACCTGCTCGCTTGTTAAGCCAAAACGGCGCTCGCGTTTCTGGAAATCAATCACTGCTTCATACAGGTCTTCCTTCCTGAAATCGGGCCATAACTTAGTTGTAAAATACAACTCAGCGTAAGCAATTTGCCATAATAAATAATTACTTATACGGTATTCACCACTGGTTCTGATCAGCAGTTCGGGGTTTGGCATATCACCGGTAAAAAGGTTTTGTTCAAAAACCTCTTCATTAATATCGTTTACATCAAGCTCGCCGTTTTTTACTTTTATGGCGATGTTTTTTGCTGCACTTACAATTTCACGGCGCGAACTATAGCTTAAAGCCAGTGTAAGCACCACACCTGTATTGCCTGATGTTGTTTCAATTGCACTGTTAAGTTCACGAAGACACCTTTCGGGCAACATATCCAGATCGCCAATGGCGTTGAGCCTGATGTTGTTTTTCATAAATCCGGGAACCTCTTTATGAATGGTACTTACCATCAACTCCATAATTGCCATAACCTCCAGCTTGGGGCGGTTCCAGTTTTCGGAAGAGAATGTATATAAGGTAATATATTTAATACCTAATTTATCGGCCCCCTCAACAACATCCCTAACAGATGTTACACCGTTATGATGGCCAAATATCCTTAATTTGCCTTTGCCTTTCGCCCAGCGCCCGTTACCATCCATAATGATAGCTACATGCTGCGGTAGTCTCGACAAATCAATCTGATCCAAATAATCCATATTACTATTTATCAAAAACCACCCCGTACAAACACACTTGTGTAAAATTTTTCATCAATACTATGGTCTGTTATATTCGGTTGTTAGACTAATCAATTATTAATTAACCCGATTTTGCCATTTTTGCCATGCAAATTGACGGATTTTTCAGGGTACAAAGGTAAAACTTACTTTGTATTTTTTTAGTATCCCGCACTAAAAGAAAATGTTATTGCGAATAATATATTAAAACTGCATAAACAGCCATCAAAACCGTGATTTTTCATAATTTTTACTTTAAAGACCATTAAAATAAAAAGGCCGGCAGCCATCATCTGTTTGATAATGAAAGCTGCCGGCCCCAAAAAGCTGCCCGTAAATTTGCTTACAATTGCATTACCTGTTTATATTCCTTTTTGTTTAAGCGCATCAACATCGGCAGGAACAATATTAACTATGGCATATTGCTGAATACCGGTAATGGCCAGCTCATCAAGCGTACTCACCAAATTACTGTATTGTGATTTATCGCTGGGTTTTACCAATACTATCATGGATTTACCGGTATTGTCATGTACCTTTTTATTAGTTTCGATAATAACCTTCCGGATACCATCGGCACCAAAATTGGTTACCGAAGGTGCAATAATTGGATTTTTAAGCTCGCCTAAAAAATACATAGCCTTATTGTTTTTACCCAGACACACTGTTAACGTGCGGCTGGCACCTACCGGCTCGTGCTCCTCGCCTACCGGCATGGCTATATCCATCGCCTTTGATTTAGCCAGCGTGGTGGTCATTATAAAAAAGGTAATGAGCAGAAATGCCAGGTCTACCATTGCCGTGAGATCAACGCGGGCGTTCATTTTTTTGCGTTTGTGCTTTCCGCCGCCATTTTGGGGAGATGAATTTAATTCGGCCATGACTTTAAAGATTTAAGGTTAATAATTAATCTCAATACTAAATTACAAAATCAAATACAAAAACAGAATTAAATATTGTATTTTAATTTAAAAACGAATTAAATATTGTTTTATTATCTAAAAAGGCACAATAATTCTAAGGCACTTATATCCTGCAATCAAAAAACTTAAAGCAGATCAGAAATAACAGTTTGCAGTTACGAAGGTAAAAGCGATGGTAAAATTGAGGAAGAAGTAGGTATCGTGCGATTTAAAATCACCGCGCTGGGAGCCTACAGTACCGGTATAAACTCCGGTTTTTTCACCCGAACGATCAGAAAGAGCAGCTGCAAGAGCAGGCATCTTGCTTTTATCGGCATAAACACCGCTCACATCATCAAGATAGTCGGTAAAGGCGTAACGGTATCCCATATCGGCCATAATAGTAAATTTACCAGAAAGGTTATACTTAATGCCCAGGCCGTAAGGGATCACAACCGTATTATTTCCGTAAGGCTTAAGCTGGCCTTCTGTTTTAAGCTGCCGCAAGCCAAATGTCCCACCGTTAAAATCCTGTGCCCGGGGAGCGTATGAAGCAATACCTATACCTGTAAATATATAAGGGGTGTATTTGTTTCGCCCGGCATCGGGGATATAATTCATGAAGTTAAATTCGCCGGTAAGGCTCACCTCGCGCAGCTGATCTTTAAAATTAAGATTACGATCACGAAATTGCGGATAACCCGAACGACTGTCATAAGCTGCAATATTACCAATGCCAACATTGAGCTTAGCCGAAAAATAACCGTCGAAATTTCGCTTTCCAAATATGCCTGCCGAAACGCCACTTATTTTAACCGGGTTATTAGGGTTAAGGTCCCCAATATAACCAGCACCTCCTATCGAACCGCCAATTTCCCATGTTTGGGCACGCAGCTGATAAGTTAAAAATAAGAGAACGGTAAGGAGTAAGTATTTTGGCATTAATTTAATTTAGTAATTACGGGCGTCAAGGCCCCAAAGCAATTTATTTCTTAACGTAGTTAAGTAACTTTCATTACTAAGACGGATTAAATTTAACTGAAAACTGGCTTTCTGCACATGAAACTTAACGGTTTGATCTAAAACCTCTGTCCGCGAATCGCAAGAAATGATGTAATTAGCGCTGCGGCTTTCAACCTCGAAACACAGTTTACTGGTATCGGGGATAACTATAGGCCGTACATTAAGGTTATGAGGCGATACCGGGGTTACTACTATACTATTTGACTGCGGAAAAATAATTGGCCCTCCGCAGCTTAATGAATATGCCGTTGAACCTGTTGAGGTAGAAATAATTATCCCGTCGCCCCAATATGAGTTTAAAAACTCATCGTTCAAAAATACATGGGTTATGATCATGGCCGCATCATCGCGCTTATGAATGGTTACATCATTAAGGGCGAAATTATTGCTGCCAAAAACATTTGGGTTCGAATCTACAGTAAGCAGTTCGCGGCAATCGCAGGTAAACTGCCTGTTCACTACCGCATAAATAGCTGCTGTGATGTCACTCTTATTAACACTGGCCAAAAACCCGAGCCGTCCAAAATTAATACCGATAATAGGGATCCCCGAATCGCGGATCACGGTAACCATATCAAGCAGGGTGCCATCGCCGCCAAGTGTGATAAAAATATCGATAAAGCCTTTTAAAGTTTCGGCCGGACGCAGCACCTTATATTGTATTGTGGGTAATTTATCCTGCAGGTACTCATGGAGCTGCTGATGTACGTAAATATCAACGTTGTGCTGTGCAAGGCTGTCAAAAACCTGCTGTATAAAGGGTAAAACAGATGGCTCATTAAATGGCCTGCCGTAAACTGCTATCTTCATTTTTTAAAAAAGCGAATATCGAACTTTGAAAGTACATTAATGCAGTAAGGCATAAATAATTAATCTCAGTACGGCCCAGGCACCGCGATAAGTGCCTATTAGCCGCAATCCATGCTTTTATAATGCAAATGATGCGCTATTGTTTGCTTACAGGCCTAAATAAACCAGTTTAATTGCTTAGACAGCAAAATAACTTCAAAGTAAAATAATTGAGTTTAAATATTTTAGCCTACCTTACAGTGTTAAATAACGGTTATTTTACTGATGGATCAAACCTTTATCCAAAAACTGTCCGATATACGGCTAATAGCTGATGAACTTCCCTCCGCATTAATAATTCATGAGGTTGAAACATTACAGATAGTATATATGAACAATGCTGGCCTCAATATATTGGGTACAACCCTTGATGAATTAAAAGCCATGGGGCCTGAAATATACCACGCAAAATATTTTAACACCGAAGACAGCGATGAGTATGTGCCTAAAATATTGCACCTTATAAAAAGTCGCACTCAGGACCACGTATCCTACTTTCAACAGGCCCGCTCATCAAAGCATATGGAATGGCAGCTTTTTGTTAGCAATACTAAAGTTTTTGCCCGCAATGATGCCGGCGACGCCACGCACATTTTAACTTTAGCCAGTATGCTTGACCCTGTTCATCATATAACCACCAAAGTGAACCGGCTTATGGACGACATTTCGTTTTTACGAAAAAATAACCTGCTGTTTTTGACCCTTACCCGCCGCGAAAAAGAAATTCTGAAATATATTGCCACAGGCATGAGTTCGGCCGAGATTGGAGCCACGCTTTTTATTGCCCCTGCCACCGCCGAAACGCATCGTAAAAACATCAAGAACAAGCTGCGGTTAAAAAATCATTATGATGCCGTGCGGTTTGCGCAAGCGTATAATTTGGTTTGAGACTAAAGTAGTTCGAAGTCGGCAGTTCGAAGTATTAAGTCTCACATTCAAAATTTTGCTGTTGAAAACTTACGACTTAAGACTCAGGACTTAGAACTTAAGACTACAAATTAAGGTAATTCATGAGCGAATCATACCTGTCGCGGGTGGTATCGTTGATATCGGTATGGTTAAAGGTAGCTTTGATATCATACTCGTACCTAAGGAAACTGGCGGTTATGGCCGAAATATCCTGTTTGTTGATTTTAAGCGTAACCTCCATCCGGGTTGAATCGGGAAAGGACTGAACGTAGGAGCTCAGGATCTGCGCATTATCCGACTCTACTATCTGCGCCATGTGTGCAAGTGAGTTATTCTTATTGCTGATTTCCAGTACAATGATCCCTCCCGGCTGCGATACCGACGTTATTTGGGCAAAATACTCTGTAATTGCATTAATGGATATCAGGCCAAGATAATTGCTTTTGGCATCAAGCACCGGCACAACGGTAAGCTGCTGCTCATAAAAAAGCCGGATAACGTCATAAATGTGCTGTTCTTCCAGCACATAAGGGTTAACCAGCGAAAGCGCCAACGCACCTATAGGAGTTTGATAATCACCTTCGGCTATCAGGTCATCTTCGGCAACAAGGCCTAAAAACTGCTCTTCATTTACAATAGGCAAATGCCTGAGGCGAAACTCAACCATACGGTCAAGCACTTTCTGAATGGTATCAGAAGTGTGTACCGGTGGTATCGAGTCAGCTATCAGGTCAAGTGCTATCATCTATGCATTTACTTTGGTCTCTAATTTAGCTAAAAACTGCTTAAGTAAAACATTAAATTCTTCCGGGTGCTCCATCATTGGGGCATGACCGCATTTATCAATCCAATGCAGCTCCGAATCGGGCAGCAGCTCATTAAATTCAACGGCTACCTCCGGCGGGGTGATCTTATCATTACGTCCCCATATCAAAGATACCGGAATAGTGATCTTATGCAGATCTTTCTTCATATTGTGCCTGATGGCCGATTTTGCCATGGCCAGCAAACGGATCACTTTATGCCTGTCATTAATGGTACGAAACACATCCTGTACCAGATCATCAGTGGCAATAGCCGGATCATAAAAAGTAAACTGCACCTTTTCGCGTACAAAATCAATACTTTCCCTGCGCGGAAATGAACCTCCGAATGCATTTTCATACAAGCCCGAACTGCCGGTCAAAACAAGCGCCTTTATATTTTCGGGATGTGTAGTTAAATATACTAATGCCACATGCCCGCCAAGCGAGTTACCCAGCAAAGTAATATTACTAAGCTTTTTAAATTTTATAAACTTATGTACAAATTTCGATAAACTTTTTACCCCTGTGCTGATCAGTGGCATGTCATAAACAGGTAGTATTGGGATAATAACCCTGTACTTTGATTTAAACTCATTAATAACACCATCCCAATTGCTCAAAGCTCCCATTAAACCATGCAGCAGTAACAGCACCTCTCCTTCGCCCTCATCGATGTAACTAAAACCGTGTTCCTCTTTAAGCACGAACTCCATATAAAATATTAAAAATTAATTTTCAAAATTAGCTTATACCAAAATCACTTTCAGTACAAATTCCCGTTATTCCGCTGTAAAATTAGTTTATTACGAACGACATTTAGCAAGTATAGCAATTATTTATCAATGTAGTAATGTTAAGCTTTTATTAAATAGCTTAACATTAATTCAACATTAGTGTTTAAAAAGCTTAGCAATAATTAAATGCCAAGGGCCTAACCCAATAACTGTTTAACCACCTCTGATATTGTTTTACCATCGGCCTTGCCGGCAAGTTCTTTACTGGCCATGCCCATTACGCGGCCCATATCTTTTACAGATGTTGCACCTATCCTGCCAATAAGTTCTTCCAGATATCCTTCAATTTCAAACTTGCTCATTTGCTGCGGAAGGTATTCTTCAATAACCAGCATCTCGGCTATCTCAACCTGGTAAAGGTCATCCCGGTTTTGTTCTTTATAAATATCAGCCGACTCCTTGCGCTGTTTTACCAGCTTTTGCAATACCTTAATTTCTGCATCTTCGGTAAGCTCATCGGCGGCGCCCTTTTCGGTTTTAGCTAAAAGCAAAGCCGATTTAATAGCGCGTAATCCCTGTAAACGATCTGCCTGCTTTGCAAGCATGGCCAGTTTAATGTCCTGGTCTATTTGTGTAATTAATGACATATCCTTAATTAGTGAATTATTGATTTAGTGAATTAGTGAATCTTGATGTGCAAATTTCAGCTACGCAAATGTGCAGATTATTGTAGTTCACATTTTCAAATCTTCAAATTGACAAATTATCAAATTTTTAATTTGCACATCTAAAATCTGCACATCGACTACCCCCTGAATATAGTTCCCGCGTTTGCCTGTGCTGTCGGCATGATCAGAATATCGTTAATATTAACATGTGCAGGTCGTGATGCAATGAACCAAATGGTTTCGGCTACATCATCTGCCTTCAATGGTTCAAAACCTTCATATACTTTTTTGGCTCTTTCTTTATCGCCCTTAAAGCGCACTTCCGAAAACTCGGTTTCAACAGCCCCGGGGTGTATTGCGGTAACCTTAATACCATGAGCTAAAAGGTCAATCCGCATTCCTTTATTCAAGGCATCAACAGCATGCTTGGTTGCACAATATACGTTTCCGTTGGCATAAACTTCTTTACCTGCAATTGAGCCAAGGTTTATGATATGGCCTTTACCATTTGCAATCATCCAGTTTGATACCACCCGGCTTACGTATAACAGGCCTTTAATGTTGGTATCAATCATGGTTTCCCAATCGTCAATATCGCCCTTTTGGATCGGATCAAGTCCCTGGCTTAAACCTGCGTTGTTAACCAGTACGGTTACCTTTTTCCATTTTTCGGGTAATGCTTCCAGGTTACTGATGGTATCCTCACGGTTACGTACATCAAATGATGAAACAGCAACCTCTACATTATATTTATCATTCAGGTGCTTGGCCAATTTTTCCAACCGCTCCAACCGGCGACCGGTTAATACCAGGTTATATCCCTCACGGGCAAAAACGTGCGCACATGCCTCGCCAATGCCGGCGGTAGCTCCTGTAATTAAAGCAATTTTACTCATAGGTTTGATAACTCTAAACAGCGAAATTATGTTTTTTAGTTTGAAATTTTGTCGGTTGTGGGTAAGGATGTTTTTGGAACGCGGATTTTACTCACCCCGACATCGCTGCGCTTGTCACCCCTCTCTGCTTCGCAAAGAGGGGGCTGCTATTCTTAGTTTCCCTACCCTCTTTGCCGCGAAGCCGGAGAGAGGGTGATTCAGCGAAGCGCAAATCGGGTGAGTCAAATATGCACCATGCATTAACAACCAAACGGGATCACCTATTGCGTTAAAAACGCAAAACCATTTTAAGCACTCATTATAAATGAGCGCCAGAAAGCCAAGAAAGTAAAAGAGCTTTGCGCCTTAGCGCCTTTGCGAGAAAACTATAACGAATAGTTAAGCTACTATTCAAAAATTAAACTGAACATAATGGTATGCAACCCCAACCTGCTAAGCGGTGCCGAATAAGGATTATTTTCCCGCATCAGCACGTTGCCCAATGAATTGGAGATCTTGATCTCGGGAGAGAGCTTAAAAAACTCAAAGTATATGTCGCAACCTAAGCCTGCTTCGTACGACGCAAAACCGCCTACGTTTTTCACCAGCTTTTCGGAAAGATCAAGATTGGCATCCGCATTTTTCTTAGAGCCTATGGCCTGCGTATATTTCAAGCCGCCTACAACGTAAGCCCTGAAATCGCCCAGCCTGTCCGATTTTAATTTTAATTGCAGCGGAACGTCTACCGAAGTGGTTTGCACTTTTTTGTCAACATCTTCTGATGGGTCCACATAAGAATAATGTAAAGCCCTGTCCGCAAAAATTAATGATGGTGTGGTGCGTACCTCCAAATGCTCGGTGATCCTGTAGCGAGTTAAAAAACCTACGCCGAACCCCGGTGTGCTTTTTGAGCTGATGCTGTTAAGCGGGCCTTTAACCTGCACACCATTCTCATCCAAAAATGCATTACGAAAACCGGGCTGATTGATGATCTTGAAATCGGTACTCACATAAGTAAAGCTAAAACCAAAACTCAGGTCCTCCTGATCTGCCCCACCACCCCATGCAGGTGCACGTTGAGCAAGCAATAAATTGCTGCTAAAAATAAGTACAACTACAAGCAGGTAACGGTTTATAATCATTTAATACCGGTGTATATTGAACAGATACCAAACGTTAAAGGCCGGCATTTGGTATTTTTAAAACCCACTTTATCCATCAAAGCAACAAAAGTTTGTCCGTCAGGAAAAGCAGCTACCGACTCGGGCAAATAGCTGTAAGCTCTTGCATCTTTACTGAACAACTTACCGATGCCCGGTGTAATATAGCTGAAATAGAAATTGTACAACTGTTTTATCGGAAATGCTTTTGGCTTTGAAAATTCAAGCACCACCACTTTCCCACCTGGTTTAAGTACCCGGTTGATATCAGCAAGGCCTTTTTCCAGGTTTTCAAAGTTACGAACCCCATAAGCAACCGTCACTGCGTCAAACTCAGCGCCTTCAAACGGTAATTTTTCCGAATCGCCAAGTTTTACGCCAAACTTATCACCTAAACCACGCTTAGCTATTTTTTGCTCCGCGATATCAAGCATCCCCCTTGAAATATCAACCCCGATAATTTTTTCGGGTTTCAGGATGGATAAAGCCTCAAAAGCAAAATCGCCTGTACCTGTAGCAACATCCAGGATGAGTTTTGGTTTGTCGTTCTTTAATTCGTTGATGGCTTTTTTACGCCAGATGATATCAATACCAAGCGACATGAAATGGTTCAGAAAATCATATGTTTTTGATATATTGTTAAACATATCTGCCACCTGCTCTTTTTTAGTAGCCTGCTCGTCATGGTACGGTGTTATGGTTTTGCTCATCGCGGGCAAAGATAGTGATTGTATGCTGAATGCTTTAATATTAAGAAAGGCGAAAATGAATCCTGAAACAGGGCTGACAAGTTTACTCACCCCGGCTTCGCTGCGCTTGCCACCCCTCTCTGCTTCGCAAAGAGGGGCTTTTCCTTTTACTTCTTCTACCCTCTTTCCGCCGAAGGCGAAGAGAGGGTGGTCCAGCGAAGCGCAGACCGGGTGAGTCAACTATACGCCAGGAAGTTAATACCCCGATATTAAGTTGCCCTAATTATGTAAATGTTAAGTCAATTCATTATTTTTAAAAACCAATTACAGCCGGTAGATCCCGGTAAATCACATTTAAAATTTGTTTCCTTATCCTTATGAAAGACGAACAAGAATCCTCGCGCCGTAGTTTCATTAAAAAACTAACCACAGCAACCGCGGCCGTAGCTGCCGGATCAGGCCTCCTGGCCAGCCAAAGCCAGGCCAAATCTTTTTCAATCCAAAAACGCCTTGTGGGCAACAGCCCTAACGACCAGGTAAACCTCGCCCTCATTGGTGCAGGTGGCATGGGTACCCAGGATACCATCACCGCCCTGCAGGTGCCCGGCGTAAAACTGGTAGCCGTGTGCGATTTGTACGACGGCAGGCTTAAAGATGCCAAAACCCGTTGGGGGGCCGACATTTTTACTACCCGGGTTTATAAAGAGATCCTGAACCGTAAAGATGTGGATGCCGTGATCATCGCCACCCCCGATCACTGGCACCAGCAAATTTCTGTTGATGCCATGCACGCCGGTAAACATGTGTATTGCGAAAAACCAATGGTACACGCAATCACCGAAGGCCCCGCAGTTATCAAAGCACAAAAAGAAACTGGAATGATATTCCAGGTGGGCAGCCAGGGCGTATCATCATTAGGTAACGAAAAAGCGCATGAACTTTTAAAAAGCGGCGCTATTGGCGAGTTGAACTATGCCGAAGGTTTCTGGGCCCGCCGTGCACCTCTTGAGGTTTGGCAGTACCCCATCCCTGAAGATGCCTCGCCCCAAACTGTTGATTGGGAAACGTATATCAGCAATACTAAAAAACGACCATTTGACGAGAAGCGCTTTTTCCGCTGGAGAAACTATACTGATTACGGCACAGGCATGGCGGGTGATCTGTTTGTTCACTTGTTTTCAAGTCTGCATTTTATCACTGATTCCGTTGGCCCAAATAAAATTTACGCTTCAGGCGGTTTACGTTTCTGGAACGATGGCCGCGAAGTGCCCGATGTGCTTTTAGGCACTTTTGATTATGGCAAAACCCAGGCACATCCGGCCTTTAACCTTTCCTTAAGGTGCAACTTTGTGGATGGCACCAGCGGTACTACCTATCTTAAACTGGTAGGCAGCGAGGGCTCCATGGATATAACCTGGGATAAGGTGACCTTAAAACGCAATAAGGTTTTAGCATCCGATGATCCTTTTTATCTTGACAAGCTAAAAAAAGCCGGAAGCGGTTACGCCGAACGCAAAAAGATGCTGCCCCCTGAAGAGATCACCTATGATGCCGATAAAGGTTACCTCGGCGGCCCGTATGATCATATGAACAATTTCTTTACGGCTATCCGCAACAAGGGCAAAGTAACCGAAGATGCTATATTCGGTTATCGTGCAGCAGCCCCTGCCCTGCTATGTAATGATAGTTATTACAACAATACTCCTATGTTCTGGGATCCTGAAAAAATGCAGCTCATTAAAAAATAAACACATCACAGCAAATACCTTATTATGAAACAACAGTTTAAAAAGCTTGGTTTGGTACTGGCCGCTGCCGGCCTGGTTTGCGTGCAAACGTCGGCAATTACTGTTCATGCACCTAAACCCGCCAAACAGGCTACCCCTGCAAAAGGCGGATGGGTAAACCTTTTTGATGGCAAAACATTAAAAGGCTGGCATGGCTTCAACAAAAAGGGCCCGGTAAAAAACTGGACAATTATTGACGGTTCACTTGTTTGCCTTGGCGCAGCACAGGGCGATACCGGTGGTGACATTGTAAGCGATAAAGCCTATACCAATTTTGAGCTTTCATGGGAATGGAAGATAGATAAAGGCAGTAACAGCGGTGTGATGTACCATGTGGTTGAAGATCCGAAATACCACGCCAGCTATGAAACCGGCCCCGAATACCAGATCATTGATGATGCAGGCTGGCCCGAAAAACTGGAAGACTGGCAAAAAACCGGCTGCGATTATGCCATGTACCTGCCTAACACCTTAAAAAAAGTAGCGCCGGTTGGCACCTGGAATACCAGCAAAATTGTTTTCAATAACGGACATGTGGAACATTGGCTTAATGGCAAAAAAATCATTGCTTTTGAAGCATGGACCGCAGATTGGAAAAAGAAAAAAGCTGAAGGTAAATGGAAGGATTACCCCGATTACGGCAATGCCAAAACAGGTTTAATTGCCCTACAAGATCACGGGCACAAAGCCTATTTCAGAAACATTAAAATAAAGGAGTTATAAAATTTATAACTTTTTGCTTCGTACCCGCGTATAACAGTTTATCTTTATAAAAAACTCATTGCGAGGTACGAAGCAATCCTTAACAGCAGGCAACCATGCAATATCGCCGGCAGCGGGACTGCTTCGCCGTTCCACCTCCCAATGATCGGGAAAGAAATAATCTTTTGATCCCCCGTTGAATATATAACCCGCAATGAGTTTTTTTGTTTGCTATGATCTGTTAATTAGCGAGTTGCAGCAAACCTTCAATATCCAGCCTCCGGGTAAACATCGTTAAGTTACCATCCTGATCTACAGGCCATAGCTCTTCTGGCCGGTCCCAGTAAAGCTCAACACCATTTTGATCGGGATCGTTCAGATAGATAGCCTCAGATACCCCATGGTCAGATGCACCGGTGATCTGATAACGGGCTTCAATTAACCTTTTTAGTATAACGGCAAGGTCTTTTCTTTCAGGATATAAAATTGCGGTATGGTACAAGCCCGGTGCATATTCCGGTGCCGGCGAAGCGCCTTTACTATGCCAGGTATTTAAACCTATATGGTGATGATAACCACCGGCAGATATAAAAGCAGCCTGATCGCCATACATTACCATCTTTTCAAAGCCCAACAAACCGCAATAAAAATCAAGCGACTTTTGCAGGTCGCTTACTTTCAAATGTACGTGGCCAATTCGGGTTTGGGCGGGTATTTTATAATCGTTCATTATATTACATGTTTAAACATCAAATTTAACTATTATTGCGCTGTTTTTTGTTTTCCTATTGTAAAACAAGCTTATAAATAGGTAACCACTATTTACGTTGGCATTTTACCACAGTGAGCGCATAAAGTAAAAATACTACCTTTGCAGAATGATCGTAAAATCGGCCGACTTTATTTGCAGCAATACCCAGATTAGTAAACTGCCTCCACCGGTAAAACCGGAGTATGCATTTATTGGGCGCTCAAATGTGGGCAAGTCATCCCTCATCAATACCTTAACCGGTAAAAAGGGACTTGCCAAAACATCGCAAACCCCTGGCAAAACGCAGCTGATCAACCATTTTTTGATCAACGAAAACTGGTACATTGTGGATTTACCAGGTTATGGTTATGCCCGCGCATCAAAAAGTGAAAAAGCCAAGTGGGATAAATTTATCCATACCTACCTGGATAAACGCGAAAGCCTGCAATGTGTAATGGTACTGATTGATAGCCGCCTCGAGCCGCAAAAGATAGATGTTGAATTTTGCAATTGGCTTGGCGAAAAAGGCCTGTCGTTTGTATTGGTATTTACCAAGGCCGATAAACAATCTTCAGTTAAAACAGATCAAAACATAGCTAAATTTCGCAAAGCGATGCTGGCTACTTTTGAGGAAATGCCACAATTTTTTATAACATCATCAGAAACACAGCTGGGCCGTGAAGAGATCCTGGCATTTATAAGTAATATAAATCAGCACTTTGAAGTGCCGTTGTTCAACCCTCCGGCCTGAGTATAATAAAACCATGAAAAAATACTTATCCTTAGTAACCTTCGCCCATACCATTTTCGCCATGCCGTTCGCATTTATCGGCTTCTTTTTGGCGGTAACTACAACAGAATATCATTTCGACTGGCTTAAGCTGGTTTTGATGGTGTTGTGTATGATATTTGCACGTAATTCGGCTATGGCATTTAACCGCTATCTGGACAGGGACATTGACATTCAAAACCCACGCACAAAGCAGCGCGATATTCCTGCAGGGAGGATCAGCCCGCGGGCTGCTTTAACGTTTGTCATTATCAATTGTCTGTTGTTTATTACGGCAACATGGTTTATTAACAGGCTTTGCTTTTTCCTTTCGCCGGTAGCCTTATTTGTGGTGATGGGTTATAGTGCAACCAAACGTTTCACGGCGCTTTGCCACCTGGTATTGGGATTGGGCTTATCGCTTGCCCCTATCGGTGCTTACCTGGTGGTTACCGGGCAATTTGCTATTACACCCATATTTTTCTCTTTATCTGTACTTTGTTGGGTAAGTGGTTTTGATATTATATACGCCCTGCAAGATGAAGATTTTGACCGAAGCAAAAACCTGCACTCAATCCCGGCTTATTTGGGTAAACTAAATGCCTTAAGGTTATCTACCTTTTTACATGTGCTTTCGGCTATATTTATCATGATGCCAGCTGTTGAAACTCACGTAGGCTTCCTGTACTACATCGGTATCGCATTCTTCTGCGCCATGCTGATCTACCAGCACCTGCTTGTAAAACCAAACGACCTGAGTCGCGTTAATTTTGCATTCATGACAACCAACGGTATTGCCAGCGTGGTATTTGCTGTATTGTTTTTGCTCGACAGGATATGGATCCACTAAGCGCCCTCCAAAAGTTTCGGGAATATTTTGAAAGATATGTTCCGCTTACTGACGAAGAGTGGCAGGCTTTATCGCAATACTTAACTGTAGATGCTTTAAAAAAGAAAAGGTTTTACGTAGAAGCCGGCAAAGTATGCGATCATATCGGCCTGGTGGTAAAAGGTGCGGTACGCTACTACCATGTTAAGGACGGCGAGGAAATAACAGGCTACTTCAGCTTCGAGGATGAAATGCTGAGCTCATACAAAAGCTTTTTGACCCGTACCCCGGCCGCAAACTATATCCAGGCGCTTGAAGATTCGGTTACAGTGAATCTGAGCCATAAAGGTTTACAGCAAGCCTGTATGAATGAACTGCTCGGCTTTAAAATGGAACGCTTCGGCAGGTTAACAGCCGAACATTACCTCATCTGTTACGAAGAACGTATTACCGCTTTCATCACCCAATCGCCCGAAGAGCGTTACAGCGATCTTTTACAAACAGGAGGCGAAGCCCTTTACCGTATTCCTCAACATTATATTGCCAATTACTTAGGCATTACCCCGGTTTCACTTTCGCGGATTAGGCGTAGGATCATGAAGATAAGCGCCTGATAAGGAGGCGAAAGGTAAAAGGCGAAAGGATAAAGGTTTTTGAGGAGAGCTGAAAGCCGAAGGCTTAAAGCAGAAAGCCAAATAAAAATTCAAAAATCTACTAAATCCGAAATTGAACTTCCGAAATCCAAAATCAGAATAATTCCGAAATCGAACATCCGAATTCCGAAATCTCCCTAATTCCTTATCTTTTGTTAACGTTTTGATTTACAAAGGCCGCCTACCTTTGTTATACACAAAACGAAAAAGATCATGCATACTATATTAGGAGCCGGCGGTCCGGTAGCGAACGCACTCACCAAAGAGTTAATTAATCATAACGAAACCATCCGTTTAGTTAGCCGCAAACCGGTTAATACCAATAATAATCCAAAAGTAACCTGGCAAAAAGCCGATCTGCTCAATTATGATGAAGTGCTGTCGGCAGCAAAAGGATCAACAGTAATTTATCTTGTTGCAGGCCTGGTTTACGACAAAGACATCTGGCGGGCACAATGGCCGGTGATCATGCAAAATGTGATCAACGTTACCAAAGCAACCGGCGCACGTTTAATATTTTTTGATAACGTTTACATGTACGGATTGGTTAATGGGGCTATGACCGAAGATACACCTTACCAACCCAGCAGCATAAAAGGCGAGATCCGTGCAGGCATTGCTAATATGCTCATGGACGAAGTTAAAGCAGGCGACATCAACGCAACCATTGCCCGCGCACCTGATTTTTATGGTGCTCCGATAAACAGTTTTATTGACATGATGGTGCTGAGCAATTACGCAAAAAAGCAGAATGCGCAATGGATAGGCAATCCTAATTGTAAACACAATTTTATTTATGTGCCCGACGCAGGTAAAGCTATGTTCATGCTTGGTCAGGATCCTGATAGCGGCAACCAGATCTGGCACCTCCCTACCCCGCCAGCCATCACCGGTAAACAGTTTTTAGATATTGCCGCCAGGGTTTATAAAGTTGAGCCAAAATATACACGCGTTAATAAAGTAATGCTATGGATGTTTGGTTTGTTTAAAAAAGTGGTAATGGGTACGGTAGAAATGTATTACCAGTATGATCATGACTATATTTTCGATAGCAGCAAATTTGAAAAAGCATTCAATTTTAAACCAACAAGCTATGAAGATGGTATAACCGAAATATCGAAGAATACTTTATAAGTCGTAAGTCCAAAGTCATTAGTCTTAAGTTTTTAAGTCCGTAGGCTGTAATCGCATCTTGCGGATTTTTTACTTTCAGCTTATTAATTATTTGCACATCTCCAACCATAATCTGCACATTTGCACATAAGCATATCTGCACATCTAAAAATCATGATCCACAAAAAAACAAGAACATATATTCCCGCTTCCCTCGATATTAAATGGGAAACGCTTGAACCTTTTTATAAAGAACTGCTTGATCGTCCTATTAATTCGGTTGAAGAACTGGAGAAATGGCTGCGCGATAAAAGCGAACTTGAGGCGGCTTTAGAAGAAGATTTTGCCTGGCGCTACATCCGCATGACCTGCGATACGAACAGCGAAGAACTGCTGCAAAAATTCCAATATTTTGCTACCGAAATTGAGCCCCAAATTGCCCCATTCAGCAACGAGCTAAACAAAAAGCTGGTTGCCAGCGAATATGTTGACCAACTGGACGGCGAGAAATATTTCATCTTCCTCCGCGCCGTAAAAAAAGCATTGGAGCTTTTCCGCGAGGAAAATATCCCGGTACAAACCGAGATCCAGGTGGAGCAGCAGAAGTACCAGTCGACCACCGGTGCCATGTCTGTCCATATTGATGATAAGGAGTTTACTTTAGAGCAGGCTTCCGTATTTTTAAAAGGTACCGACCGGGCCAAACGCCAGGAAGTTTGGGAAAAGATCACCAACCGCCGTTTGCAGGACAAAGAAAAGCTGAATGAGCTTTTTGATCACCTGCGCAAGCTTCGCCATACAGTAGCCACAAACGCGGGCTTTGAAAACTTTCGCGATTACATGTTCCAGGCATTAGGCCGTTTTGATTACACGCCACAGGATTGCTATGCCTTCCACGCCGCTATTGAAACTGAAATAGTCCCTATCCTGAGAGCTCAAGCCGAAAAACGCCGCGAGGCTTTAGGTTTGCCTGCTCTTAAGCCATGGGATATGGATGTAGATATCTCAGGCAAACCAGCTCTTAAACCGTTTCAAAATGGCGAGGACCTGATCGAAAAATCTATCCAATGCTTCAGCAATATTAACCGTTATCTGGGCGAGCGTTTGGAGATCATGAAGGATAACGGTTTGTTTGATGTGGAAAGCCGTAAAGGTAAAGCCCCGGGTGGTTACAACTATCCGCTGGCCGAAACCGGTGCACCGTTCATTTTCATGAACTCGGCAAACACTTTCCGCGACCTAACCACGATGGTACATGAGGGTGGCCACGCGGTTCATACTTTCCTTACCGCCGACCTGGAACTGAACGATTTTAAACATTGCCCGTCTGAAGTTGCAGAACTGGCCTCTATGTCGATGGAGTTGATCTCGATGGATAACTGGAATGTTTATTTTGATAACGAGGAAGACCTTAAACGCGCCAAACGCGATCAACTGGTCGACGTATTGAAAACCCTTCCATGGGTAGCTGTGGTTGATCAATTCCAGCACTGGATCTATACCAACCCCGATCATACCGATGCCGACCGTACAACTGCCTGGATCGAGATCTTTGAACCTTTCGGCGCAAACTTTGCCGATTGGAGCGAGCATCCAGAAGCATTGGCTAACTTGTGGCAAAAACAACTGCACATTTTCGAAGTGCCTTTTTATTATATTGAATACGGAATGGCCCAGTTAGGTGCTATCGCTGTTTGGAAAAACTACAAAGAAAATCCTGAAAAAGGTTTGCAGCAGTATCTTAACGCCCTTAAATTAGGCTATACCAAAACCATCAAGGAAATTTATGAAACCGCCGGGATCAAATTTGATTTCAGCGCGGCTTATGTAAAAGAGTTGGCTGAGTTTGTTAAGGCTGAGTTGGATAAGTTGAATTAAGATATTCGCTTCAAAAGCGCCTCATCAAATATGTCATTGCGAGCGCAGCGTGGCAATCGCACGGAAGCAAGGCCGCCCTGTATAGCATGCGGTTGCCACGCTGCGCTCGCAATGACATTGTTTTAATTACTTGCCGTGGTTGGCTATGGTTAAAGCTTTCAGCTTTATCTACTTGGGCTGAAAGCCCAAATTATGTTACACCACGGGTTACGCTGCGCTAAACCCGCGGCAGCTTTTTCTTTTACCCCAATATCTTTTTATACAACGCCCAATAATCCCTCACCATTTTTTCACTTGAAAACTGTGAGTTTGCCCAGTCATAACAGTCAGCCCTGCTGATCTGATCGAGCCAATCAACAGCATCAACCGCTTCATCAACCGTATTAACTAAAAAGCCTGTCTGTGCATCTTTGATCAACTCGGGCATCGAACCGCGGTTGAAGGCAATAACCGGCGTACCACAAAGCATGGCTTCGGCTATACTCAAACCAAAAGGTTCATCAAAGCTGATGGGGTGTAATAAAGCATAGGCTTTTCCCAAAAGCTCCCGCCGTTTATCAGGACCGGCATGACCTATATATTCAATCTCTTCAGATAACTGCGGTTCTATCTTTTCTTTAAAATAATTAGCATCCTGCACTATGCCAGCTATCAGCAGCTTTCTTTTACTCTTTTTGGCGATCTCAATCGCCTCAGCAGTGCCTTTATCAGGATGGATCCGGCCGAAGTATAACAGGTAATCATCCGGCTGTTCATAAAACTGAAAATCACGGGTATCAAGTCCGTTGTAAACCGTAGCTAAATAATCAAGCTCAAGGCTCCGGTCGGCATTGCTGATAGATACATAATGTCCCCTGCTATTGTATTTTTTATAAACCGGGATGATCTTCGGCGATGAAAAACCATGTATGGTAGTGATCACCGGAGTTTTGATCAAGCCCGAATATGTTAAAGGCAAAAAGTCAAAGTTATTATGGATGATATCAAACTGGCTTGCTTTTTCCATCAGGTTACTGATGTGCAGGCATTCCAGCACTTTAGCATCCTGCGTTCTGTCTTCCTCATAACCAGTGGCGCAAATGGCATCAAGTGTTCCTGCGGTTATCGAATCACCTGTGGCAAAAAGTGTTACTTCGGCCCCAAGTTTGATAATACCTTCGGCTATGTTTGATGCTATCTGCTCCCAGGGCCCGTAGTGCCTGGGCGGTGTGCGCCAGGCAACAGGGGCTAATACAGCTACTTTCATTTAGCAGATCTGCAGCTTTTGACCGTATTTATTGTATTCGTATTCAAGCTCGAATGCTTTCAGTACAGTGAGGTGCGATATCAGATAAGCCAGCGTACTTTCGGCTCCTTGGTTACGGTTTATGCCGCCGGGCAGCAATCCATCGCAACAGCCCTTGGTTTCGTGATCATACAATGGTGCACGTAACGTATTTTCGCCCAGGAACCATTTATAGCTCAGGAACATTTTTTCAATATATTGCGGAATCCTGAATGTTTGATAAGCCTGAAAATGCATCAGCACCATAGCCATGGTTTCAATAGCCTGCTGATCAAATGTAGGGAATGTACCTCCACGATAATACCAGCCATCATTACCAACAGGGCTTAAATATCCGTTCGAAAGCGTAAGCTGATCGAGGAAAGCCATGGTTGCCAAAGCTATTTTCTTGGCTTCTTCATTACCCGTTATTTCACATGAATGCAACAATGCAAGTGGAAGAATGGCGTTATCGTAAGTCATTTTCTCCTCAAACCATTGCCAGTCGTCAGATTGTGTATTGTTGTAGGCATCTATCAATGGCTGGGTTAGGTTAGCCAGGATCTTCACCATGCCCTCATCTGTAGGGTAAACCTGCAGGTATAAGCTGATACCAATTATGGTATTGGCCATTCCCCTTAAATGTTTCAGCGCTGCAAAATGTGGTACCGATTTATGAAAGATCTCTAACGAAAACTCCCGGTACGAGTTACTTGCCGCACAGCCAATCAAATGGCCAAGCGCCCAAATGGTACGGCCAAATGAATCCTCCGAGCCTACCTCATCCAGATATCGTCTGTCAAAACTCAGGAAGTTGCGGAAGTTACCATCGTCGGTTTGCATGTAGTGTATGTAGCTCAGGTATATCGGCAGCAGTTCAAATGCCTCGCGGCTCCCGTTACGCTGATAAGCCATCAGCGCCATGATGAGGGCACGGGCGTTATCATCCAAACAATAACCTTCTTTCAGATTTGGAATGCCGTATTTGGCATGCTGCACAATCCCTGTATCATCAGTTAAACGCAATACATGAGTTAAACTGAATTTTGGCAGGATCTCGGGATCAACAATACTATTGCGCAGAATCTTATCGCTAAAGTCATAACGAACCAATGATTCCTGTGCTACTTTAATAAACTCAGCCCCAATTACCGGCCAGCGCAGATGCAGCCCATATTGATACGCGTTTTCTTTTAATTCCTTCAGTACACGGTCCTGGTCAAGCAGCTCAATAACTGTATCGGCCAATGCATCTGAATTTTTAAAATCAAATAGGCGACCTCGTTTATCGGCCAGCAGTTCAGTAGCGTGCCAATATGGTGTTGATACTACGGCTGCTCCTGCACCCACCGCATATGATAATGTACCACTGGTGATCTGTGCCTCATTTAAATACGGGGTTACATAGATCTCACAAGCAGTGAGGTAATTCACCAGCTCTTCTTCGGACACGAACTTAGCAATGAAAGCCAGATTTTTTGATACCCCCAACTGGGCAGCAAGCGATTTCAAATGGTCACGATATTCTTCTCCCGAATTTTTAATCACACCAGGATGCGTATTACCTAATACCACGTACATAACATCCGGATGCTTCTCAACTATTTTGGGAAGTGCTTTTACAACGGTTTCCAAACCTTTGTTACGGCTCAGCAAACCAAAGGTGAGCATCACTCTCTTGTTTTTAAATGACGACAAGTTCTTAACCGGGTTTTCGGCAGGAGCTTCTACATCAGGTACGCCATGCTCTATGATCTGGATCTTATCGGCAGGGATCTCGTAAATATTGGTCAGAAATTCAACAGCACGTTTGCTCATCACAATAATCTTTGATGACTGTTCGGCTATCTCCCTGATGATGATACGCTGCACGTAGCTTGGATCTTTTAATACTGTGTGTAAAATAGATATTAGCGGCTTTTCGAGGCGATTGATGAGCGGCAAGATATAAATGCCGCTTTCTCCACCGTAAATGCCAAACTCATGTTCCATAATGCAAACATCGGCATCGCTTGTATTGACATAATTTGCGGCCCGGATATAATCCTTTTGATGATTTTGGCGGATAACATATTTTACCTCCTCCGGGTATTCATATTCCTGTAGATTTTCCGAATCATTAAGTGCTACAACAAAACCGTTTTGCAGCAATGTCTTCCTATCCGGAAAATTTGAGCCTATGGCCCGCATCAAATTATTATTAAATGTTGCAAGACCGCATTCGCGTGGGGGATAGGTTGATATATATGCTATTTTCATAAGTAGATTGTATATAGATGCAAGTTTTTGAATTCAAGGCTCAACAATTTTTTAATTAATTGTATAAACGCCTGACTATTTAAATGGGCAGAAGTGACCTTATTTATTGCGATTACAGCATTTCTTGCGGCATTTTCATAGCTATTACTATAAATGCACAAACCATACCATTTTAACTCAAACTAAAATTTGACGGTGGGTATTTTATAAAGTAACTTAATCGTTACTTTCTTTTAGAAGAGAGCAGTGATGTTAAATCATGTTAAGATACGTAAAAATAACCGATTGCTTCGGTTATAATTTGGCTGGCAATACAAAGCGGACAACCTCGGGGTATTCTGCGAGTTCAAGTTAATCCACAAATAATAGCCAAATGGTTATTGCCAATTGAGTAGTACGTTGAACCCCTCTGGGGCTCTGGTAAGGGCGCGACGTGATTTCTACAAACCTTTTCCCCCTCTGGGGGATTTTACAATTCAAAAAACAGGTATTAATTGAGATGTACTCACTTGTACCAGGACAAATGCACCAGAGGTGCAAAAGGTTTGTAGCATAAAAAAGGATAAAAATATCCTTTGCCCCAGAGGGGCAAAACAAGGCGCATTGCCGTTAAGCGACAAAACAATTTACGGATTAACTTAAATTCGTAAAGTACCTTGAGGAAGCGGGGATACGGATTTCTATTTATTATTACTATAATAATCAACCGCTTCAATGATCACATCACAAGCCTTCCTGATCTCATCATGCGTAATAATAAGCGGGGGAGCTAAACGCATGGAATTGCTGCAATGCAAAAACCAATCGGTGATAACACCATTTTCTATACAGCGGTCAATTATTTTTTTATTGAGATCGAAATTTTCCAACTCGATGGCCATCATAAGGCCCTTGCCCCGCACCTGGTGTATAGCGGGGTGTACAAGCAATTCACGAAACAAAGTCTCTTTTTCGGCTACGCCAGATACCAGGTCGTTATCCAGCAGGTACTCCAAGGCGGCTAAACCTGCTGCACAACATACCGGGTGCCCGCCAAAAGTAGTGATGTGACCAAGAATTGGGTTTTCTTTCAATGCATCCATGATTTGGTTTGATGAAATGAATGCCCCTATTGGCATGCCCCCTCCTAACGCTTTTGCCAAAAGCAAAATATCAGGAACAATATCAAAATGTTCAAAAGCGAAAAGCTTACCTGTACGACCAAACGCCGCCTGGATCTCATCCAGTATCAACAGTGTACCCGTTTCGGTACAGCGGGCACGTAAAGCCTGCATATAGGCAAGATCCGGTACGCGGATCCCTGCTTCGCCCTGGATGGTTTCGATAATTACACAGGCAGTTTCTTCGGTGATAAGTTCAAGATCCTCCGGATTATTAAAACGGATAAAATTTACACCCGGTAATAAGGGCCGGTAAGCCTGCTTAAATTCTTCATTGCCCATAACGCTCAATGCGCCATGCGTACTGCCATGATATGAGTTAAGGCAGGCAACAACCTGCTGCCGTCCGGTAAAGCGTTTAGCGAGCTTTAAAGCCCCTTCAACCGCCTCGGCACCCGAATTGGTAAAATATACCGATTGCAAATTATCCGGCAATACAGAAACAAGCTTTTCGGCAAAACGCACCTGCGGTGTTTGCACGTATTCGCCGTAAACCATCAGGTGCATATATTTATCAACCTGCTGTTTTATGGCATCAATAACATAAGGGTTGCTGTGCCCTAAACTGCTTACGCCAATACCCGATATCAGATCGATATACGGCTTGCCCTCCGCATTGTACATATAAATACCTTCGGCACGCTCAAATTCAAGCAATAAAGGAAAATTGGTGGTTTGTGCGTTATTGGCTAAAAAAAGCTGGCGAAGAGTTGGCATGTTGTTAAGTTGTATTCAAAAGTGTTAAAATCCAAACCGTCATTGCGAGGTACGAAGCAATCGCGAACTATACAGAGCGGCTCTGCTTATAGAGGATTGCTTCGTGCCTCGCAATGACGAGTAGTAAAATCCAGACTTACGAAGTTTTGAAAACTTCGTAAGTCTTAGATCCGCAATGACGGTTACTTAGATTCACCAACAAAGATAAACTAAAACAGATGGACGAAAATCCATCTGTAAATGATATTTAAAATACTTTGATTTTTAAGATAAGTTAGAACAACTAATCTCTAAACTCCAACCTCTAATCACTAACCTCAATTTCCCGCTCTTTCGCTGCGTTCGCTGAGTTGTTTGATGAGCTCATCGTTAAACTCCTGCTCGCTTTTGTACAGGATGCTTACCTTTTCGGGTGGAAGGATCTTTGAAAAAGAATCGCGATAGCGTTTACGGATCCCAACCAGCTGGCTTTCGTAATAAATTTCTTTATCTATTTGTTCGGTGCCGTTGGTTGACGAAGTTGAGTTGTTTAAACGCTTCAGGATACGCACAGCAGTAAGTTCCTGCTGATATTGATTATAAAGCGGCCAAAATTTGGTCGCCTCTTCATCTGTAAGATCAAGCTGGCGGCTGATATACCTGTTACGGGCCGCTTCCAGCCTTTTACCCATATTGCCCTTTTTGTTGCCATTAGGCCGAACGGGATTAAGCTCGGGCCTTGAAGGTGTTTGAGCCGGAACAAAGCGGTTAACCTGTCCCATAGCTTCATACCCCATAGCCATAACAAATAACACAATACAAATATGCCTGATAAATTTACTCATTAAATGTTTTCCTCTGTTTAATTATCTATATAATCCGACAGATCTTCGTCTGCATTACTTGTATTACTTTTTTGATTAGCATCCATCAGTGTACGGGTGTCACTTGCATCCATATGCAGCTGAAGGTAACTTTTAATTTCATCAACCGGAACTGATGATACCTGCTCATGTAAATAAGAATGGTTATGATCTGCCGGTTGCAGATCTGCCCTGAAAATAACACCTACACCAAGTATTAGTGCAAAACAAGCCGCTGTAGCATACCTGATGGTTGGTGAAGACCAAAGCCTCCTTATCATGCTTTTTTTCTGTACATGTTTGGCTTTGTTAATGCTTACAACGTTATCTGCTTCCTGCTCCTCCTCAACTTCGGCATTAACTGTTTTATCAAGGATACGCTGGCTAAGCTGATCAAAATAGTTTGCAGGCACTTCAAAACCTTCGTGCTCCATGTTTATGGCTTCCTCAACCGCAATGCGGCTTTGAATGTTGGCACTTAGCTCCTCAAAATAGTTTTCAGGAACAGTAAAGCCTTCATCGCCCATGGCCTCCTCCACCGCAATGCGGCTTTGGATATTGCTGCTCAGTTCGCCAAAATAATTTTCAGGAACCGTAAAACCCTCATCGCCCATAGCCTCCTCCACCGTTATACGGCTTTGAATATTGCTGCTCAGTTCGTCAAAATAATTTTCGGGCACCGTAAAACCCTCGCCCGCATCCATGGCTTCATCAACCACAATACGGCTTTGAATATTGCTGCTAAGCTCATCAAAATAATTTTCGGGAACGGTAAACCCCGAATCACCGGCGCTAAAAGCACTCTCAATATTTATACGGCTCTGGATATTGCTGCGTAGCTCGTCAAAGTAATTTTCAGGTACCGTGTACCCTGCAGATGGATAGTTCTTTAATCCCTCAAGCCTTATGCGTGTTGTAATGTGCTGCGCTAACTCATGGAAATAGCCGTCAGGCACTGTGAACGGGTTAGTTTTGCTAACCTGTTTCAGCGCGATGAAATCATCCAGCCATTCCCTATTGTCCATATCGCTTTTCATACACAACTATAGATTGGTATTGTGCTAAAAGGTTTAACGTAAATTAAAAAATTAATCGTGACCAAGCAAATGAGCTTCTATCTTCTTGACTGCCAAGTGAAAAGAAGCTTTTAAAGCCCCTACGCTGGTACCCAAAACCTGCGACATTTCTTCGTACTTCATGTCTTCATAGTATTTCATATTGAAAACAAGCCGTTGTTTTTCGGGCAGGGTAAGCAGTGCTTCCTGCAGTTTACGCTGCGCTGCGTCGCCGTTAAAATAGGTTGAGTCGGCCAGTGTATCAGCCAGCTCGTAAGCAACATCATCCAACGAAACATTATTCTTTTGTTTTTTCTTATTCAAAAAAGTAATGCATTCGTTGGATGCTATCCTGTACATCCAGGTGTACAGTTGCGCGTCGTTTCTGAAACCGGCAAGGTTTTTCCAAACCTTTACAAAAACATCCTGAACCAAATCATCGGCATCGTCATGATCAACAACCATGCGCCTGATGTGCCAGTATATTTTTTGCTGGTATTTTTTCAACAACAGGTTAAACGCCTCATTCCGGGTTTTTTCGTCCTGGAATTTGCTTAATATCTCTGAATCTTCAACCTGTACCGACATTTTTAGAATTTTATTAATGTTAAAGGTTTAATTAACCTTTTTTGTTTTTTCTTTCTATCACCTTTTTAACTGCGGCCACAATATGTTCGGCATCTAAACCGTATTTGGTCATCAGCTGTTCAGGTGTACCGCTTTCGCCAAAGCTGTCATTAACAGCTACGTACTCCTGTGGCGAAGGGTTGTGTACCGCAAGTACCTGCGCAACACTGTCACCTAAACCACCAAGGCGGTTATGCTCTTCGGCAGTAACTACGCAGCCTGTTTTAGCAACCGATTTCAAAATAGCCTCTTCATCAAGCGGTTTAATGGTGTGGATGTTGATGATCTCAGCATCGATACCCTGTTCAGCCAAAATTTCGCCTGCTAAAATAGCCTGCCATACCAGGTGACCTGTAGCAAAGATACTTACATCAGCACCTTCATTCACCATCCATGCTTTACCAATTTCAAATTTTTGATCAGGATCGGTAAAAATAGGAACAACCGGGCGGCCGAAACGCAAGTAAACCGGGCCGTCGTACTCAGCAATAGCAACAGTAGCAGCTTTTGTTTGGTTATAATCGCAGGTGTTGATAACGGTCATGCCCGGTAACATTTTCATCAGGCCGATATCTTCCAGGATCTGGTGGGTAGCACCGTCTTCACCCAAAGTTAAACCGGCGTGTGAAGCACAAATTTTAACGTTTTTGTTTGAATAAGCTACCGACTGACGGATCTGGTCATAAACCCTGCCGGTTGAAAAGTTTGCGAAAGTACCGGTGAAAGGAATTTTACCGCCAATGGTCATACCGGCAGCAATACCGATCATGTTGGCTTCGGCAATACCCACCTGTACAAAACGCTCAGGGAATGCTTTAATAAAATCGTTCATTTTTAACGAACCGATAAGGTCGGCACAAAGGGCAACAACCTGGTCGTTTTTCTGGCCTGCTTCCAGCAACCCGGCACCAAAGCCCGAGCGGGTATCTTTTTTATCTGTGTAAGTGTATTTTTTCATTGTTCAAATTCCCTTTGCTTCCGCGAGGGAATGGCATTAAATCGTGATAAATTAAACTGATGTTTCTAACTCCTCCGTTAGCCAACGGAGGCCGGGGGATTAATAATCGCCCAGTGTTTCTTCTAACTGATCTAAAGCCAGTTTAAGCTGCTCATCATTTGGCGCAACACCGTGCCATTTGTGGCTGCCCACCATAAAGTCAACACCATAACCCATTTCAGTATGCATCAGGATCATGATCGGTTTGCCCTGGCCTGTACGGCTTTTTGCTTCTTCAAGCACCCTAACCACATCAGCCATATCATTGCCTTTCATATCCAGTACATCCCAGCCAAAAGCTTCCCATTTAGCACGAAGATCGCCTAATGAAAGTACCTGTTTGGTTGGACCATCAATTTGCTGACCGTTAACATCGATAGTTGAGATCAGGTTATCAACATGATTGTGAGGAGCAAACATTGCTGCTTCCCAGATCTGGCCTTCCTGGATCTCGCCATCGCCATGCAGGGTAAACACCAATGATTTATCACCGTTTAATTTTTTAGCAAGTGCAGCACCAATAGCTACCGATAAGCCCTGACCTAATGAACCCGAAGCAATACGGATACCAGGAAGGTGCTCATGTGTAGTTGGGTGACCTTGTAAACGAGCATTCAGTTTACGGAAAGTTGCCAGTTCGGCTTTATCAAAATAACCAGCATGTGCAAGTGTGCTGTAAAACACAGGCGAAATATGGCCGTTTGACAGGAAGAAAATATCTTCGCCAACAGCGTCCATATTGAATTTAGGATCGTGGTTCATTACCGAAAAGTACAGTGCGGTAAAGAAATCGGTACAGCCCAGCGAGCCGCCCGGGTGGCCTGATTGACAGCCATGTACCATGCGTACAATGTCGCGCCTTATTTGTGACGCGGTTTTTTCTAAAGTTTGTAAGTCTGCTTTCATTAATGGAATTTAGGAACTGCTAAAGTAGTTATTTTGATTGTGTTTTTAACACTTATTTTACAAGATCAAGTACCTGTTGAGACGAGTTTTTGGTATCAACCTTACTGATCACGTGTGTAATAACTCCTTCTGCATCAATTATGAATGTGGTACGTGCGGTACCCATGTATTTTTTGCCATACATATTCTTCTCAACCCAAACGCCATAAGCTTCAACAATTTTAAGCTCATTATCGGCTATCAGGGTAAATGGCAGGCTGTATTTGGTTTCAAATTTTTTGTGCGATTTTTCATCGTCGGTGCTTACACCTATCACCTCAAAACCCTTACTTAAAAGCGATTGATAGTTATCCCTGAAATCGCATGATTCGGCAGTACAACCGGGGGTATCATCTTTTGGATAAAAATAAAGGATCACATTTTTGCCCTTGTAATCGGCAAGGGATACTTCCTTACCGTTTTGGTCTTTAGCGGTAAAAGCGGGTGCTTTATCGCCTTCTTTTAATGTTGTCATGATTTATAGGTACTTATCTGTAAAAATCGGCGGTAAATTCCGAAAAATTATTCTTGTTATCAACTAAAGCCAACTTAAACACGTGTTTACCAGGCGCAATATCGCCATTAAAGGTGTAACTTAATATTTTACTTTTATAATCGTGCTCCATCAGCACCCATTTGCCGTCGATAGTGCCTGTATAGCTTTTAATTCCTGATAAATTGTCGCTCATTCTGAAATTAATGCTTCGTGCGGCCTTCATATTGCTCCCGTTTTTGATATTGAGCGGATGAATAACAGGCGGTACGGTATCAATCTTAATATAATAATCGCCAAAGGCACTTACCTGCGATATCACATACCCATCTTTAAAGTAACCACCCTGGCAGCCACCCCACGAGCTCACAATAACCGCCTTATCGGCATATTTGCCCAGATCAACATCGGGCTTGATCCAGATCTCATAGCTGTCATGAATAGGCGTTAAACGGTTATGGATATGGTGCATAGCCGAATAAGCTCCTACAGGTTTAGCCGATGCTGAATACTGAAAATCAAGATCGTCATACAGGTTGCCGGGCATAATGATCACCTTAACTTTATCGTTACTAAACTCGCTGCGTTTATCATAATAAAGCATGGTACCGGTTGGCTTTACTGGCTGCGGATTGGTAAATGGTGATGATTTAACTTTTAGCTTAAGCGATGATGTATTGCCTGCCACATCTTTCACCACATATTCTACATCATGCGTAGCATTGTCGTCAAAGGTAATGATGCCATTGTTTACCGATTGCGGGTACAGTGAAATCCGGCTGCCGGGAAGGATGAAGCACTTTTGCATCCACCTGCGCGATGATTCAAAGGCCGGGTAATCGATATAAGCGTTAATTGCATGGGTTTGATCAAACGCGAAACGCTCAACCGCAAAGGTATATACTGTTTTGCCATCCAGTTTTAATTCGATAGAATATACGCCGTTATGGTTAAACGAAGTGCTGTTCATATCGGTGGTATTGATGCCAAAACCGATATTACCGCTTAATTCCAGTGTTTGCGGTTTAATAAGGTGGTAATTACCTGCAGAGCCGGTAACGCCTAAAAACTCTTTAGGTGTTTTTTCGCTAAAGGGTTTGCCGTTAAGGTGGTAAATACCGATAGAGGTAATTGTAGGCGGTACTTTATCGGGAATGGTTAAACCAAACAATTGCGCATTGATGGTTTCTTCAGTTTTGCTATCCCTGATCTCGAAGTGCACATGCGGCCCTGCGGATGCACCTGCATTACCCGATATAGCTACAACCTCATCCTTTTTTACCGGCACCTGGGTTGGTGTCAGGTTAAAATCGGCTTCGTAAGTTTGATGATCATACTGGTATTTTTTAACCAGTTCAATTACCGCCGGACTAAAGCTTTGCAAGTGGCCATAAACAGTGGTATAACCGTTGGGATGGGTAATATAAATAGCCCTGCCGAACCCGCCAAACTGCACGCGCACCCTTGATATATAACCTTCGGCAGCAGCATGTACAGGATAACCTGTACGCTGGTTAGTCTTAAAATCCAACCCCGAGTGGAAATGCGACGGTCTTAACTCACCAAATGAGCCTGCGGTAGTAGGTGGCGTAAGATCAAGCGGATACCTGAAATAGTTTTGAGGATACTGCCTGCTTTGTATGATATTATTCTGTGCATACGTGTTTGAATAAAGCGCCAAACACATTGCACTTGTAACCAATAGTTTTTTGATCATGCTTATTTAACGTAAAAATCGAGCATTTTTTCATCCTCAAGGTATCCCTCAAGCCTGTCGCCAATTTTCACTTTTGATACACCCGGTGGGGTGCCGGTAAATATTAGGTCGCCCTTTTTTAGGGTGATGTATTTTGAAACAAACGCGATGATACTCTCAAACGAGAAAAGCAGATCGCGGGTATTACCCTGCTGTCGGGTTTCGCCGTTGATATCCAGTTTAAAATTGATATCATAAACAGACTCAAACTTAGCCTTTGGCACAAAATTACTAATGGGTGCCGAACCATCAAAAGCTTTGGCTAATTCCCAGGGTAAACCTTTCTCTTTATGACGGGCCTGAATATCGCGGGCAGTAAAATCAATCCCTAAACCAATTTCCTCGTAATAGTTGGCGGCAAATTTTTCACTGATGTGCTTGCCTTCTTTACTGATCTTTAAAACCAGCTCTATTTCATGATGCACATCTTCCGAAAAATCGGGGTGATAAAAAGGCTTATTTTCTTTCAGCAAAGCCGTTTCGGGCTTCATGAAGATAACCGGCGTAGTAGGTACCGGGTTATTAAGTTCTTTGGCGTGTTCGGCGTAGTTGCGGCCAATGGCTATAATTTTCATAAATGAACGCTATAAACGCCAAAGCTAAAAAATTTGATGGGTTTGGGGGAAGGTTTGTGAGCTTGTATTAATTATTTGACGTTTTCAATGCCGTTGTTGGTGTTGTTACCACAGGTGTTCGGAAGAATTAAAAAAACGAGGGGCTGTGCGATTCCCTCCCCTGGGAGGGTGTAGGGAGGGGTTTATCCGCCAAACCTATCTGCTTTAATGACGCATAAACCCCTCCCAGCCAACGCACATTTCAGCCGCTCCCCTCCCAAGGGAGGGAATTAAAAAAATCTTCGTAACACCTGTAGTAAAAACACCAACAACGGTGTAGCATGTCATTGAGGAGCGGCATGGGCAAAAGCGTTTGGTGCGACGTGGCAATCTCGTAGCTATACAGGGCTGACATGCATTGCGACGAGATTGCCGCGCTGCGCTCGCAATGACATTTTTTTTTGCTTAGTTGTTAATAACACACAAATAACCGCGAGAAAATAGCTTAAGAAACTAAAAATTTATTAATTAATAACAGAGATCCTTTTGATAACCGATTCCGTACCGGCTACTACGCGTACAAAGTAAAAGCCGCGAACCAGCTTATTGCTGATGGGATAATTCAGATTATGATCGCCGGATTCAACCCTTTGCGAAAACAGAGTGGAAATATCGTTACCTAAAACATCCATTATTTTAATGGTAACATTGGTATTACGGGATATAGAGTATTTAAGGTTGATTTGATCCGTAACCGGATTTGGGTATAACTGTACATCACTTAATAACTTATCGTCGGGCCTTGACACGTTCAATTTTACATTTGAAGTAACAGCGGGTTTCAACGGCGGAAGTGAAAGATGTAATCCGTTTTTTAAATAGGAAGTTTTAGCAGCCTTATTTTTACCCCTAAGATATACAGTATCAGATTTTAGCGTATGACCGTCAACTACAAAGGCGAAGTTCATGAAAATTGCCATCGCAATTATCACGACCCATGTGTAGGTGTAAACATAAGAATATGTAAAATTTCGCCTCATTATTTAGTATGATTCTACAAAAGTATAAATAATGCCCTCATCCTATTAAATAGTTAATGTTTTTGTAAAACTTTTTAACAATTTTTAACAAAACGCACTGCCTTATTGTATTGTAGACACATTATTTCCTTATACGTTTAATCAAGATAATGGTTTAACCAAAAAAATTAATATTTTTGCCATCTCTAAATCATAAAAGTGTCAAATCATAAAGATCTGCATAAACTGTCGGCCGCTGGCTTTTTGATCAGTTTAGGAATAATTTACGGTGATATTGGTACCTCCCCATTATACGTATTCAAGGCCATAGTTGGTCAGCGTCAAATTTCAGAAACATTAATTCTTGGAGGTGTTTCGCTTATATTCTGGACATTAACCCTACAAACCACTTTAAAATATGTGGTAATTACTTTAAGGGCTGATAACAAAGGTGAGGGTGGCATTTTTTCGCTGTTTTCACTGGTTCGGCGTAAAGCAAAGTGGCTTATTGTACCAGCGGTTGTAGGCGGTTGCGCCCTGCTTGCCGATGGTATCATTACGCCGCCAATTACCATATCGTCGGCCATTGAAGGTTTGCAAACCTATTATCCACATTTGCCAACAGTGTATGTAGTAATGGCCATTATTACGGCTTTGTTTATCATACAGCAATTTGGCACCTCATTGGTGGGCAAGGCTTTTGGGCCAATTATGTTCATCTGGTTTACCATGATGGGCTTTTTGGGCATTACTTACATTATACACGACCCATGGGTTATCCGCGCGTTAAACCCATACTACGCAATTAAACTGCTTACCTCAAGCTCAAGTGACAACGCCTTCATCATATTAGGTGCTGTGTTTCTGTGTACTACGGGTGCTGAGGCTTTATACTCTGACCTTGGTCATTGCGGTAAAGCCAATATCCGCGTAAGCTGGGTTTACGTAAAAATATGCCTTATTTTAAACTATTTGGGCCAGGCCGTTTGGTTATTACAGCGCAATGGTCACACTATGGACCTTAACGCCAACAACCCATTTTACCAGATCATGCCATCGTGGTTCCTGATATACGGTATTGGTATTGCTACCGTGGCTGCTATCATAGCCAGCCAGGCGCTGATATCAGGGTCATTTACACTCATTGCAGAGGCTGTAAGGCTTAACCTTTGGCCAAAAGTAAGGATCAATTATCCGTCTGAGCAAAAAGGGCAACTTTATGTGCCAAGTGTTAACTGGCTGCTTTGGGCAGGGTGTTTGGGTGTGGTGTTGATATTCAAGCATTCGGATAAAATGGAGGCGGCTTACGGTTTAAGTATTACCGTAGCCATGCTCATGACCACCATACTGGTATCCAAGTTCCTAAAACGTAAAAAGGTCCCTAACTACATCATCAATATGTTTTTGGTGGTTTACCTGCTTATTGAAGGCACCTTCCTTACCGGTAACCTGCATAAGTTTTTAGACGGTGGCTGGTTTACTTTATCTATAGGCTTTATCCTGTTCACGGTAATGTGGACCTGGCATACCGCCCGTAAAATCAGAAACCGCTATGTTAAATTTGTTGAGATAGAGGATTATTTCGACATTATAACAGAGTTGAGCCTTGACGAAAGTGTACCTAAATATGCCTCACAGCTGGTGTACTTAACCAGCGCCAATTTCAATTCAGAAATTGAATCGAAAATTGTTTACTCCATACTGCAAAAGCAGCCTAAGCGCGCCGACGTTTACTGGCTGGTACACGTTGACGTAGTTGACGAACCTTACAAACGCGAATACGAGGTTGACCATTTGGTACCAAACAAACTGATCCGTATTGACTTTAAGCTTGGTTTCCGCGTTGAACAGCAAATAAACCTGTTGTTCAGGAAAGTAGTGGAAGACCTGGTTAAAAAAGGTGAAGTTGATATTACCAGCACTTACAAATCACTGAACAGGCACAAAATTGTCGGCGATTTCCGTTTCGTGGTGATCGAAAAGATCTTTTCACGTTCGCACAACCTATCTTTTATCGAAAGGTTTATTATGGATTACTACAAGCAGCTTAAAAAAGTGAGCTTATCCGAAGAGCGTGGTTTCGGCCTCGATCTGAGCTTTGTAACGGTGGAAAAAGTACCATTGGTGCTTGCCATACCCGAAGCAATTGAAATTCATAGGGTTAATTAAAAATACTTAATAAACAAGAAAGGCTCCCGGAAATCCGGGAGCCTTTTCTTATTAAAACAATCTGCCGCGGGCTTTCAGCCCGTGGTTTACCATGGTTTGAGCTTTCAGCTCAAGAGTATAAGCTGAAAGCTTACATTACGCTGCCCACAGGCTGAAAGCCTGCGGTAGTTTTTATTTTTATAACCCGCTCTCCCACGCCATCCGCATATACTTCCTTACTTCATCATTAATATCTTCCTTAAAAAACATCCTGAAGTAATGGTTGTATTGATCGGTACCGGGTACCTGCTTTATTTTAATGAAGCACAGGTTACCGTCATAAACCTGTTTAAAGGGGAATACTACGTCAAGAAAGTTTTTACCTAATTGGGTAACATAAGCAAAATTCACTCTTGCCCCTAAAGCAATCATGCTTTTGGTAGGATAAACTTTAACCGGACCAATGTGCAGGTACTCCTCAACCAAATGGTCAAAAAGGGCAATGGTATGGGAAGATTTTCCGTTTAGTGCTTCTGATAGTTCCCTGTCGCGGCATGAATGTACCTGGTTGGTGGCAGTAAATTCACGTTCGCATAAGGGGCAGGTCCACATGGTTTACACTGTTTTCGCTTCTTTACCCAACACGCTGTTTTTATAGCTATAGGTAGCATAAATTACCAAACCTATTACCAGCCAAATTAAAAACCTGAGCCAATTGGTATAGCCAAGCTCGGTCATGAGATAAAAACAGCTCATGAGCCCTAAAACCGGGATTAGTGAGAAGTTTTTAATAAAGCTATAAACCGCTATAATGATGATCAGGATAAAGAAAAGATAGTTTGGGAAATTATACAAAAATCCATTAATACCAAGACTATATTTTTTAGCATCGCTGATATCACTTGTTTGCCTTACTGCAGTATTGAATTTATCCTCCTCAATATCCTTAAAATATTTCTTAGCCGAATCGGGCTGGGCGGCTACGTGGGTATTATAAAGCTGATTGGTGGTTTTAAGCAAACTCAGCTTATCATTATTATCCAAATTATCAATGATGTCGCTCCTGTCTTTAAGTTTTTTAAACTGCATCATTTCAACCTGAGCAGCTGGTTTAAACCAGGCAACCGAACCCAAAATCACAAGCGTTATAATTGGAATAATAAATTTACCGTTAACGTATGGCAGATGAAATTTACCTTTTTCGGCTTCCTGACGCGGAAGCAGCAATACACCGCCGCAAACCAGCACAAAGGCAAAAAGAGTACCTATACTGGTCAAATCGGTAACTTCGGTAAGATTCATAAACAGGGCGGGAATAGCAACAACAAACCCGGTTACAACTGTAGCAAATGCTGGTGTTTGATATTTAGGGTGGATACGTGAAAATGCTTTAGGCAATAAACCATCGCGGCTCATGCTCATCCAGATCCGGGGCTGCCCCAACTGGAATATCAGCAGCACGCTGGCCGTAGCTATAACCGCACTGATAGATATCACATAGCTTATTTTATTTAAACCAACCTTTGCAAAAACAAAAGCAAGCGGGTCGCCAACCTGCAGGTCTTTATAACTCACCATACCTGTAAGCACCAGGGCTATCAGGATATATAATACCGTACAAATAATGAGCGAGTAGATCATACCGCGGGGCAGATCACGCTGCGGTTTTTCGCACTCTTCGGCGGTGGTTGATATAGCATCGAAACCGATGTAGGCAAAAAACACACCTGATACACCTTTCATTACACCGCTGAAACCGTTAGGCATAAACGGGTGCCAGTTAGCAGGCGTTACATAAAAAAAGCCAACCACTATAACCGCTATTACGATAACTATTTTAAGCACCACCATAGCATTGGTGGCCTTTTTTGTTTCGCGGATGCCTATGTAAACCAGGTAAGTGATGATAATAACAATTAAAAGAGCCGGCAAATTGGCTATCAATTTAAAATTGCCTATGCCAGGTGCCTGACTCCAGGCCAGTGCCTCTGCTTTTACTTTATCGCTGATGTCGGCCAGATTTGATCCCGCTGCCTGAACCTGCTCGTGCCCCCGCAGGGCCGAAACATAATCCATAGTCAGAAACTTGGGCATATGGATATGAAAACCTTCAAGCAGGTTCACAAAATATTCGCTCCAGGAAATAGCCACAGCTATGTTACCGATGGCGTATTCCATTAATAAATCCCAGCCAATGATCCAGGCAATCAGCTCGCCAAAAGACGCGTAGGCATAAGTATATGCGCTACCTGCAACCGGGATGCGTGAGGCAAACTCGGCATAACAAAGAGCCGAAAATCCGCAGGTAACAGCCGTTAAAATAAATAAGATAGAAACCGCAGGACCGCCATGAAATGATGCTTCACCAATTGTCGAAAATATACCCGCTCCTACAACAGCGGCTATGCCCATGAGGGTGAGGTCTTTTACGTTAAGTTCTTTTTTGAGTTGGGACGATGTTGTACCGGGATGCTCACTATCACTAAAACCACATTCAACATCATTTAAAATTTTTGCTACCGACTTTTTACGAAAGATACTTTTCGACATGAAGTTTAATTAATAAGTGCTAATCAATCTCAAAATTAATCATTTTTTTGCATTGAATAAGTATATGCTTACTTTGCAACATGAAGATAGGAATAAAAGACGTGTTGTACAGGATCCGCCCTTTTTTTATCCTTTACCTTATCCTTTTAGCAACCTGTTTGACTATCAAACTGCTATTTACCCGCGAAGCCATTTTTTTTACCGTTAACGGATGGCATCAGCCCTGGCTGGATGTCATTGAGCCCTATGTTACTGATATCGGTGATGGTACTACAGCCGTAATAGTATCGCTTGCAATGCTTTTATTCAGTTACCGGAGCTGGCTGTTAATGGCTTCAAGCTATGCTGTAACATCCGTTGCAGCACAGATCCTTAAATACATTTATATAGCGCCCCGGCCAAAATTATATTTTGCCAGCCAGTGGAGCAGGGTGCACACAGTAGAAGGCGTTTATATATTAGAGAAATACAGCTTCCCCTCGGGGCATACGGTGAGCGCTTTTTCGGCGGCACTTGTTATAACTTACCTCTGTAAAAACAAAGGCTGGGGAATCCCAGCCTTGTTTGTTGCCATAATGGTTGGCTATTCAAGAATGTATTTAACCGAGCACTTTTACGAAGATGTACTTGCCGGCTCGGCCATTGGTGTGTTTGTTACTATATTCTGGCTCACCTGGCTTGATGGTAAACAATTCATCCACTCGGCCAAATGGAACAGGGGCCTGCTTGATCTGTTCAGGAAAGCCCCTGCCGATAATTAAACTCCTGCTTCCAATTGCCTGTTTTTACGTTTGATCACGGTTAACACGATGATCAGCACGATAACCGCACCACCACCATAAATTCCTATTTTGGCCGGAGCCGACATACCTTTTGCATCAGACAGGTACTGGTCGCGACGATCTAAAGTTGGCGCGATCTGGATAGAACTTGAAAACTGTTTCAATTCGGCTTTTGCAAGGTCAGCCCTTTGTTCCGGATAGTTATACTCAAAAGTATATGTTGCATCCTGGGTATAAAGCAGGATAAAGTTCCTTAACTCAGGAGACTCTCCAGTTGAACCGCTGTTGTCAATTCTCAGGGTGAATACTTTACCTTCCAGTTTGCCTATTGTAGTATCGCGCGGATACATTACGCTACCGTTAACAGATTGTTTTTGAATACCGTTGATGTAGGTTTTAAATACATCTTTCAGGTCCTTTTCTTTATTTAAAGGCTTGGTACTGGCGTTTGGTACGCGCAAAACCAAAATATTACCCAATGATCCGGTACCCTGATATATTTGTTGACCTAATGTATCTTTTTTTATAAAGCCTTGTGGCAATGAAACTGTAACAAGGCTATCTATCTTCACAGGTTTGAGTGCCTGGCTAAAACCTGCAAGCGAAATCAGCATTATGCTTAAGCTTAAAATTATCTTTTTCATATTTATTTAACTTAAAAAAGAAGAATAAGTTTTAACAAATAATGCATCATGAGATTTAAATGAACGTTAAATGACTTAAAATCAACAGTATAAATACAAGCTAAAAGCAGAAAGCTTAAGGCCGAAAGCTTTTATTGGAGGCGAAATACAAATGCTACCAAGGTACAATTAAACAAAAAACGTCGCTGCGATTGCGTGTGAAGATGGTATGCTTTCTCAATGTTTCGGCTCAAGTTTTGGGCGTTGATACAAGAGCTGGGTAACTTGGGCTTACCAACTGCACAAGTCGGCCTCCCAAAGCCCGCTACTCAAGACTTGCGCCAAAAGAGTATAAACCTATTTTAGGACAAGACAGACAGTTCTGAAGGATGAATGACAAAGCAGAAGACTTACGAAGTTTTTAAAACTTCGTAAGTCTGGATTTTAGATTCGTAAAGAATTTAATGGCTTTAGGCTTCCTTAAGCTTCGTTAATAGGTCATCCAGGCATACCTCGGCAAAGGCGGTAGAAGAATCGGAAACACCATAAGGAATGATGAGTTTATTGTTGTGTACAATTGCCCCGCATGAGTAAAGCACATTAGGCACATATCCCTCCCGTTCGTCGCTGGTGGGAATCAGCAAAGGCTCTTTCAACCGGCCTATTTCAACTGCAGGATCATCCAGTTTCAGCAGGCTTGCGCCAAGCACATAACGCCGCATCGGGCCAACACCATGGGTTATCATGATCCAGCCATCTGCCGTTTCAATTGGCGAGCCACAATTACCTATCTGCACAAATTCCCAGCTAAACTTAGGTTGCTGCAGCATCACCGGCTTTTCCCATATATTGATCTTGTCCGAATACATGATATAATTATTACAGCCATCTATCCGCGATATCATCACATACTTACCGTTTACCTTGCGCGGAAACAGGGCCAGGTTTTTATTCTGTGCGCCGGCCCCGTACAAAGGCATGATCTTAAAATTATAAAAATCGGTTGTTTGCAGTAACTTGGGCATAATCAGCGAACCATCGTAAGCTGTATAGGTAGCATAGTAAAGCTTGCTCCCGTCGTCATTGGTAAACTGTACAAAACGGGCGTCTTCAATCCCCTTGCGCTCATATTCAGATATCGGAAAGATCACCCTGTCGGAAATGTCGGTATCCAGCGAAAAAACAATTTCATAATATGAATCGGCAAGCCAAAGTACCTTATCGTACTCCAACCGCTTCATATCGTCTTCCTGCAGCCTTTGCGAATCCATGATGATCCTACGCAGGTTGGCATACTCAAAATGATGATCAAGCTTTGATTCCAGCTCATTTATTACATCAATGTTGATTTGCGTAATGGCTGCTTTTTCAAAAAACAGCTTTTTATTGTAAACAGCATTCCGTACAATCTCGGCTTCATCAATATAGCTGCCTGCGGGTTGTATACTGATATTATTGTTTTTATCTATCCAGGCCCGGCGAAAAGTTATTGAAGAAATATGCCCCTCGCCTACCGCCCTGAAACTGATGATCACCCGGCGCTGGCCGTCTTCCAGCTCTGTTTGATCCGGGTCTTCAACTATTGAAGGGTTGAAGAACGCAGCCGATTCAATAGAATATTCATGGGTAAAATATGAGCCTATGAGCAGCTTTCGATAAACAGTAAGCGTATCAAAATCAATGTTAAGCTCTAAAAACAAGGGCTTAAGTTTGCTGCAATGCCTGTTGAGCACGCGGGTTATGTTACGGTGCCTTTTTGAATATTCCTGCAATATCGGCGATACGATACCAAAAGCATCATCCTCGCTGATAAGCATTACACGCCCAATAACTTCTTTAGCGCGGTCATTTCCATTAAAAAAGAATCTTGCAATTACACGTTTTGGATCGGGATTTACCCGGATGGGTTTGCGTTCGATAGAAAGTCTCATACTATGAAGTGGTAGCTTTTAATTGTAACACTAATTGACGTAAATTGATTTATGCTTTTTTAATTTAAACGCAACATTTAAAAAATGACATTCAGAAGGCCGTTATAAAAGCCTATCTTCATGCTTTGTTAATCTACGGTGTGGTATTTTGCCTTCCGTGAACAATCCCGATCCTGTAACCCATATTGATAGTTTTTGTAAAAGTGCAATTATGAACGTATTAATTGTTGAAGACGAAAAAGGCCTTGCGCTTGAAGTTGATGAATTTTTAAGCCACGAAGGTTTCACCGTTGAGCATGCCCGCACTAAAAAGTCGGCGTCGGAGAAAATATTCGTAAACAATTATGACTTTATCCTGCTCGACCTTGGTTTGCCCGATGGTGATGGTTTTGACCTGCTGAAAATGCTGAAAAGCATGAATAATCGCGAAGATGCTGTAATTATACTTACCGCCCGAGGAGCTGTTGACGACCGGGTGTCAGGCCTTGAACAAGGAGCCGACGATTACCTGGCAAAACCATTTTCATTAAACGAGCTGTTAGCCCGTATGCACGCCATAACCCGCCGCAAACATCGTTTGGAAAGTAACGACATCAATGTAAAAGGACTGAAGATCAACATACAAAATCGTACTGTTATCTATAACGATGAACGCATAGCCCTTACCAAGAAGGAGTTTGAAATATTCAACTACCTTGTGCTTAACAAAAACAGGGTGATATCACGTACCAACTTAACCGAACATGTTTGGGGAGATGTACTGGAGATAAACTCCGACTCGAACTTTGTGGATGTGCATGTTAAAAACCTGCGCAAAAAACTATCGGCATATATCCCTATCGACTGGTTTGAAACTGTAAGGAGTATCGGCTACCGTATCAACATCTGAAATTAACAGCCTCATGAAATTACAGGTAAAACTGGCCCTTTATAACACATTAACCAAGTTAGCCATCATACTTTTTACGGGCCTGCTGATCCTGCTTTCTATCGAAAAAATTTCATACAACCATGTTGAGGTGAGGCTTGAGGAGAATGAACGGGAAACGCTTAAAAATCTCAGCTCAAAAGAGATCAACAGTAAGCTTGCCAATCAAAAACCTTATACCGACTATAATATCTTAAAAGAGGAATTTATTATCATTAGACCGGTTAAGTTTCAACCTACGGAAACCAGGGGCGCAAGGTTTACAACCGAAACCCGCACCAGCGACCAGGTTACGCAAACGTATCGCATTTTAACCCACCAGTTTAACTTTAATAACCACACCTATCTGCTCGAAATCGGGGTATCGATAACCTCAATTGAAGAATTAAAGTCGATAATTAAACGGTTTACACTTTTAACGCTGATAATAGCCCTTGCCCTTACATTGGTAAGCGACCTGGTATTCACTAAATTTTTGCTTGCTCCTTTTTATAAGATCATCGACCGCAAACTGATCAAGGTAAATGACCCTATGAACTTTGATTATGAAAAGATCCAGACCACTACCCAGGATTTTGAACTGCTTGATGACAGCATCAGTACGCTCATGAAAAAAATCAGTAACCTGTTTAGCCTCGAAAAACAATTTATTGCCAATGTATCGCATGAATTGCTCACGCCTATTTCAATAATCAGTTCACGGCTGGAGAATATTTTATTGCAGGAAGAACTTAGCGAGGCCAGCGAAAACAAGATGCATGCTTCGCTGAAAACATTAAACCGGCTTAAATCAATTATCAATAGCCTGCTGCTGATTTCGAAGGTTGAAAACAACCAGTATGATAAAGCCGATGTGGTGATGATAGCAGGTGCAATTATGGAGATTGAGGAAGAGCTTGAAGACCGGCTGGAAGAAAAGCACCTCACTTTCAACAATAATATCAAATACATCTACTCTATTATGGGCAACCGCCCGCTGATGCATACCTTACTGTTCAATCTTATTAATAATGCTATCAAGTATAACAAGCCCAAAGGCAGCATCACGATTGCCGATGAGCTGAAAGAAGATTTTTATATACTGGAAATTACCGATACAGGTGCTGGTATGGATCAGCAACAGATTGAAAACGCATTTAATCGCTTCGAAAAATTTGAAACCGAAGAAAAGGAAAGCTATGGCCTTGGCTTAGCCATTGTAAAAAGTATTACTACATTTCATAACATCAGGGTAAAAATAGACTCGGTAAAAGATAAGGGGACCAGCATATATCTGATTTTTAACCGGGAATAGAACTTCACTTATTCTTCACATTGTATCAATACCTTTACAAAAGTTTATTTTATAAGTAGATCCCCTATTTAACTATAGAGGCTGTTTTCCGGTTGGTAACAGCCTTTTTTTGTTTCAAAGAAATATGGTTATCTCACCAAATGGCGCAAGTCTTGTGTAGGTGGGCTGGAGGGAGGATGACTTGTGGCTACATTCACGATTACTCCGTACCTGCAACAAAGCTCCTTGGTAATTCTGTTATATCATTTTATTACGCTTAACCAGGTAGGTATTCAGGATGTGATGATAACCTTCGTGAATATCGGCATCAACCAAATCGATATGATATTGAGCGCATTTCAATTCCAGTTGATGGCGGTATTCTTTTAGGGATGCTTTGTAGGCATCCCTGATCCGGGCCGGGTTTACTCTCAATTCATCGCCGCTTTCAATATCTATAAAATGATGAGGGCGGTTATCAAAATTAAGTTCAAGTTCCTTTTGCTTATCAGTAACATTGAAGATCACCACTTCATGCTTGTTGAATTTTAAATGCTGAATAGCCGCAAATAAAGCCTGCTGTTTTTCAGCATCGAGGCTGTTTTCCAGCATATCGCTAAAAATGATCACCAGCGAACGCTGATGAATTTCCTGGGCTATATGGTGCAGTACGTTGGTGATATTGGTTTGCGTATTTACTTTAGGACTGGCGTACATTTTTTCCAGTTCGGCATATAAATAAAACAGGTGTGTGGTGGTTGATTTCGCAGCACTGATCCAGTCTATCTTATCCGAAAATAAGCAAAGTCCAAATGCATCGCGCTGTTTTTTAAACAGGTACATGAGCGATGCAATAGCGTAAACCGAAAATTGCAGTTTATTAGTACCCGTTTCCGGGAAATTCATGGATGATGACGTATCCAGCAGCAGGAAACACCGAAGATTAGTTTCTTCTTCAAACTGCTTCACGAACAGCTTATCGGTACGGGCCAGCAGCTTCCAGTCGATATTTTTTACCGACTCGCCATTGTTGTACAGACGGTGCTCAGCAAACTCAACCGAAAAACCGTGAAAAGGGCTTTGATGCAAACCGGTAATGAAACCTTCAACCACCTGCCGGGCCAGCAATTCGAGATTGGCCAGTTGCCTTATTTGCTGATCATCGTTTAATTTGGGCATAGGCTAATATAGGGCATAAAAAAAGCGTTGCAAAATTGCAACGCTTTTTCACTAAAATATGTTGTGTTAATGCTACAGTGGATAGCATTAAATAATCCTCTTTGAGTTATGCTAACTGTTTTGCAAGTTTATCAGTTAATACTGATTTTGGCACAGCACCAATTTGTTTATCCACAATTTCGCCATTTTTGAAGAACAATAAGGCAGGGATGTTACGGATACCGTATTTTACAGATATACCTGGGTTGTTGTCAACGTCTACTTTACCAACAACAGCTTTGCCTTCATATTCTTTTGCAATATCTTCAACTACCGGACCTACCATCCTACACGGACCACACCATTCTGCCCAAAAGTCAATTAATACCGGTTTGTCTGATTTCAGGACAAGCTCGTCAAAGTTTGCATCAGTTATTTCTAAAGCCATGATTTCTATTTTTTAAATTTTGTACTTACAAATATATGCTATTCAAATTGCTTGCCACAAGTGTACTACTGACAATGTGACAATTATATTATTATAATACACGCAGTTAACGCATGTATGACCATTTGTCGCGTTTACACCTCAACATACAGCTTTGCGACATGACGTAATAACACAAATTACCTGTTTACAAAGCATATATACAACTGTGCAGGCGGGTTACTTTTTAACAATTGGGGTATTAATTAACATTACAGCTAAATAAAATATTAGTGTCTTAACTCAAATTTTAAGGAATTATTTGGATTTATTGAATCTGTCTTTCATTCTGTTTAATTTGTTTAATTCCTTAAATTCGAGTTCAGAAAAAAAATGACCGGAAGCTAAAGCCGCCGGTCATCACATAACAATATATATTGACGAGCCTTCGAGACTTATTTCTCGTCCAAATTCTCACGAAAGGCAGTTTTTAAAAAGTCTCCCCTTTCAGGGGGAGATTTAGAGGGGCTTATGCACCTTTCAAAGTGGCCATACCACCATCAGCAATCAGCTCGGCACCTGTTATAAATGTTGAATCATCAGAAGCGAAGAAGGCTACTGTTTTAGCAATTTCTTCTGCTAAACCGAAACGACCCATTGGAATCTGTTTTACCAGTTCAGAACCCATGCCTTCCAGTTGTTCCTGGGTTAAGCCTAATTTATCGGCAGTATGTAAAGGTGTTACAACAGGGCCAGGGCTTACAGAGTTAACCCTGATGCTGCGTGGTAATAACTCGGCAGAAATATTTTTAGCCAATGAAAGCAATGCTGCTTTACTTGCCGCATAAACAGTTGCACCGGCCATACCTATGTGTGCGTTGATTGAAGTATTCAGGATGATAGAACCACCATCATTGATCAATGGTAGTAATTGCTGAATGCTGAAGTAAGCACCTTTAAAGTTAATGTTCATGATATCGTCAAACATCTGTTCGCTCATTTGCTCGGTTGAATTGAACTGACCAATACCTGCATTAACAAATACGATGTCGATTTTTTCGGCAATGGCTTTTACTTTTTCGCCAAGCTGTTTAACCTGGTTCATGTCACCGCTATCGGCAATTACGCCCTGAGCATCAGCACCAAGTATTTCAATTGCTTCGTTAATTGATTTTTGGTTCCTGCCGGTGATGATCACTTTAGCACCTTGTGCAATGAACTCCTGTGCTGTGGCCAGGCCTATACCACTGTTGCCGCCTGTTATTACTGCTGTTTTTCCTTGTAACTTTTTCATTATCTTTGTTATTGATACATCAAAGATACAGCGGGTTATACGGCCCCACAAGAATGCACCATTTAGTGTGCAACATACTTTTTGGTAGGTTATGGGCCAGTTTGATGCAATCGATATATCGCCTTTTTCATTATGACAAAAAACAGACATTCTGATCATTCTTGCACGATGGCAGCGGCCCTGAGTGTGATCAGCGGTAAGTGGAAACTGAGTATAATAAACCAATTATTATCCGGACAAAAGCGATACAGCGAGATAAACCGGGCTATTGCAGGCATGACTGAAAAGATGCTCTCCCAACAAATCCGCGAACTGGAAGAGGACGGTATCGTAACCCGCCATATTTTTCCTGAAGTACCGCCAAGAGTCGAATACTCCCTCACCCCCATTGGCGAAGAATTATCATCTATATTTTATACCCTCGAAAGATGGGGCAGCCACTACATGACCGTAACCAATGCCAACGGCGAAGTGATCAAGCCTGATTATACTTGTTATACTTTGATTAAGCAGGATGATGAGGTGGTGAAGGTAGAAGTGTAATTTGGTTTTTATTTGTTATGTCATTGCGAGCGCAGCGTGGCAATCGCATACTATACAGAGCGGCTATGCTTCCGTGCGATTGCCACGCTACGCTCGCAATGACATGAATTTAAGTAGTCCTGAAATCAACTCAGCACCGGCTCCTCATTAGTCAAACTATGGATCCCGGCCATAAAATCATCGCTTGGGTTTACTTTGAATGATTTTGATGAAAGTTCAACCAACATCACCTCTTCCCTGTCCTTGATCTGGAAACGGAGTTTACAGTTTTTTACCGGGTACTTTTGGTTATTATCATCTATCATGTGCTGAATATCATCCAACAGCTTACTATTAAGCATTTGCACATCAATACAAACAGTTAATGATTTGGTAAGTTTATCACGCATTTCTGATAGCAAGTCCATCACCATGATTCGCAGGTCCCAGTTATCTTTTTGGCGGAATTTCTCTTCAATGTTACCCTTAATATGCAGGAAGTAGCCTTCCATCATCATATTACGGAACTTTACATAATCATCGCCAAACAGGGCAAATTCATACGATTCATTATAATCCTCAAACACAAACGTGCCAAATGGCTTACCTGTTTTGGTCATTTTATGCTGAACGCTTGATACCAGGCCGCCAATCCGCAATTCGCCGCGGCGCCGCAGTTCATTAAACGCTGCCGTTACATCCTCACCGCCTTCGCCTGAGCGGGCTTTTTGCATCAGTTTCAAATCGCTGATGTTGGCGTTACAGAAACGTTTAAGTTCAACTTTATAATTATCCAACGGGTGACCGGTTAAATAGATCCCGATAACCATTTTCTCGTACTTCAGCTTTTCTATCAGCGCCCATTCTTCAACATCGGGCATAGCAGGTTCAGGTACATATGATGCTACCGAACCGCCGAACAATGACGATTGGGAGCTGCTTTGCACATTCTGATAATCATTGGCATATTTGATCAGGCGTTCAACACCTGTTAACACACCCAGTTCAGTTTTGGCAAAGAACTGTGCACGCGGAATATTGAAACCGTCAAAAGCTCCACCATAAACCAGGTTTTCGTACGATTTACGGTTAACGCTGCGGGTGTTTGAGCGCCTTGCAAAATCATATACCGTTTCAAACGGGCCATTAGCGGTACGTTCTTCAATGATACTTTCTACCGCTTTGTCACCCACACCTTTTACGCCGGTTAAACCGAAACGTACCTGTCCGCGTTTGTTCACGGCAAAAGCCATGTCCGACTCATTGATATCCGGCCCCAATACCTCAACCCCCATGCGGCGGCATTCCTCCATAAAGAAGGTAATCTTTTCTATGTTATTCTGGTTATTTAAAACCGCCGCCATATACTCTGACGGGTAATGCGCTTTTAAATAAGCTGTTTGGTATGCCACGAAAGCGTAGCATGTTGAGTGCGATTTATTGAACGCGTACTGGGCAAATGCTTTCCAGTCGGTCCAGATTTTGGTAAGCTTATCTTTGGGGTGCCCCTTGGCAACGGCACCATCCATAAACTGGGCTTCCATTTTATTCAGTACCTCAATTTGCTTTTTACCCATCGCCTTACGCAAAACGTCGGCATCGCCTTTACTAAAGCCTGCTAACTTTTGCGACAGAAGCATCACCTGTTCCTGGTATACGGTAATACCATACGTTTCGCCCAGGTACTCCTCCATATCAGGCAAATCGAACACAATAGGTTCACGGCCATGCTTACGGGAAATAAAGTTTGGTATGTACTCTATCGGGCCCGGACGGTAAAGTGCGTTCATGGCAATTAAGTCCTCAAACTTATCGGGCTTAAGCTCGCGCAGATACATTTGCATACCATCACTTTCAAACTGGAAAGTACCATTGGTATCCCCACGCTGGTAAAGCTCATAAGTTTTCAGGTCATCAAGCGGGATGTAGTCAATTTGTATCTCTACACCGTGATTTTGCCTGATCATGCGCAAAGCGTCCTTAATAATGGTGAGGGTTTTTAAACCCAAAAAGTCCATCTTAATTACACCGGCATCTTCAATAACACGCCCATCATATTGGGTAACCAGCAGGTCCGAATCTTTTGCAGTAGCTACCGGTACAATATCGGTAAGGTCATAAGGGGCAATAATGATGCCCGCGGCGTGTACACCGGTGTTACGTACTGACCCTTCCAGCTTTTCGGCCTCGCGCAGTACTTGCGCCTTAAGGTCATTACCGTTCAGGATCTCTTTTAGCTCAGGAACCTGTTCAATAGCATCTTTAAGTGTGATACCCAATGTTTCGGGCACCAGCTTTTTCATGGCACTTACATCGGCCAGCGGCATATCAAGCACCCGGCCCACGTCCTGGATACTGGTACGGGCAGCCATCGAACCATAAGTAATGATCTGGGCTACCTGGTTTTTGCCGTATTTATCAACCACATAATCAATAACCCGCTGTCTGCCGGCATCGTCAAAATCCGTATCAATATCGGGCATCGATTTACGGTCAGGGTTCAGGAACCTCTCAAACAGGAGGTTATACTTCATCGGGTCGATATTGGTGATCCCGGTACAATAAGCCACCACTGATCCGGCTGCCGAACCACGGCCCGGACCAATAAATACGCCCATATCGCGACCGGCCTTGATAAAGTCCGCCACAATGAGGAAGTATCCTGCAAAACCCATGGTACGGATGGTGAACAACTCAAAGTTGATGCGCTCCTCAGTCTCCGGACTGATATCTATGTAACGTTCCTTGGCACCCATAAAAGTTAGGTGCTTCAGGTACTCCCACTGGTTAAGGGTATCGGCATCAGGAGTATTGTGAATCTTAAATTCGTCGGGAATAATGTAGTTAGGCAGCAGGATATCGCGTTTAAGCTTCAATACCTCTACTTTATCAACAATCTCGTTGGTATTATCCAGCGATTCGGGCAAATCATGAAAAAGCTTGCCCATTTCTTCCTGCGTTTTAAAGTAAAACTGGTCGTTAGGGAAACCAAAACGATAGCCCTTACCGCCTTCTTCGTCGGTAGCGATTGGGGTGCTCTGCATATCGCCTGTGTTTACGCAAAGCAAAATATCGTGTGCGTTCGAGTCCTGCTGATCCACATAGTGCGAATCATTTGAACAGATCACTTTTACATTATATTTTTTAGCGTACGTGAGCAACACATTATTGATGATTTGCTGCTCGGGGATCTCATGGCGCTGAATCTCGATATAAAAATCCTCGCCAAACAAATCAAGCCACCATTTAAACTCCTTCTCCGCATTTTCGGGCGTATCTTTTAAAATAGCCTGTGGTACTGATGCACCAATACAGCAAGTAGTAGCGATGATACCTTCGTGATATTTCAGGATTAATTCTTTATCAATACGTGGCCATTTGCTGTACAAGCCTTCCATATACCCTAATGAGCATAGCTTAACCAGGTTTTTGTAACCGGTAGGGTTTTTAGCCAGCATCAGCTGGTGGCGGCGTACGTCCTTATTTTCTTTGGTAAACTGTTTTTTATGCCTGTCTTCAACCACGTAAAACTCGCAGCCTACAATGGGTTTTACATTGTGTTTACCGGCTTCGGCCACAAACTTAAATACACCAAACATGTTGCCATGGTCGGTTATTGCGAGGGCCTTCATCCCATCCTTGGCGGCTTTTTTATACAGCTTAGAAATGTCGGCTGCACCATCAAGCAGGGAGAATTGGGTATGTACGTGGAGGTGAGAAAAATCAGGCATAGTTAATCCGTTTCAGCAAAATCGTTATGAAATACAAAGTTAAAACAAGTTGATGAGTTAAAACAAGTTCGGCTATTGAATGTTAAAAAATAGCGTGTGGAAATTTTTTGTTTAAGCCGGTCCTCCATTTTGTAAATTATACAAAACACACAGCAAACTGCTATACTTAGCATGTTATTTGTATATATTGAGCTACCCTATCATCACCTTTGAAATACATATACAATTGAAAAAAATACTACGAATAACCCTTAAAACGATACTTTGGATACTGGTTAGTGTAGTTCTGCTGGTTATCCTTGTAGTAATTTTGATACAGGTCCCCGCTGTACAAAATTTTGCAAAAGATAAAGCTGTAACTTTTTTACAAAATAAAATCCATACAAAAGTTAAGATCGGCCACATAAGCCTTGGGCTCCCCAAATTACTTGTACTGGAAGATGTTTACTTTGAAGATCAAAAAAAAGATACCCTCATTGCCGGCGAAAAGCTAAAGGTTGATATCAGCATGCTCAAACTGCTGCATAGCCAGGTTGAGGTGAATGAAATAAACCTGCAGGGCATTACCGCCAACGTAAGCCGTGGCGCTGATAGTGTTTTCAACTTCGATTATATCATGAAAGCCTTTGTAGGCGAGCAGAAGAAAGAAGTAAAGCCAACTGATACTACTTCAACCATGAAGTTTTCTGTTGATAAGATCATCCTCGATAAGATCAACGTAAAATACAAGGATGCTATAACCGGCAACGATGTGAAATTTTTGCTGGGCCATTTTGATACCCGCGTTAAGGATTTTGATATGGATAAAATGAAGTTTACCATACCAAAAATTACGCTGAGTGATGTAAACGCAAAGATCATCCAAACGCCAACCGGTCCGCCGCCGCCTGATACGGCTACCGCACCTTTAAATATGGACCTTAATTTAGGGGTGATCGATATATCTAAAATTAAGGTAGATTATCAAAGTGCTGAAATGGGTGCTAAGGTAGACCTGAGTAAGTTTTTGGTAGAGATGGATAAAATCGATCTGAAAAACCAAAAGGTAGGCATCAAAAGTATCGAGCTAAGCGATACCAAAGCAGGCCTTAGTTTAGCCAAGCCTAAAACGGTAGCTAAGGCAGTTGTTAAAGCCGTTAAAAAATTGGATACGCTGGTATCCTCGCCCAGCAAATCGGCATGGCGGGCAACCATCGGGAAGGTTACTTTCACTAACGATAATATTAAGTTTGACAACGAGGCACAGAAAGCGATACCCAAGGGCCTTGACTTTGGCCATATGGATATCCGCATCCTGAATGCCGAAGCTGAAGAAATTTCATACAGCCCGGATACTATTTCGGGCAAGATCAACTCCTTTACTTTTACCGAAAAAAGCGGTTTAAAGATCAACAAATTTCATACGGCATTCCTGTATGGGCCAACCAATGCCTACATGAACGATCTGCTGCTGGAAACACCGAATACTACCCTGCAAAAATCGGTTCAGGTGCGTTACCCATCTATCGATGCCATCACCAAAAACATCGGCGCACTGGGCATCAATGCCAATTTAGATGGCAGCCGATTAGGTTTAAAAGACGTGTTACTGCTGATGCCAACCATGGCCAGCATGGAACCGTTCAAATCATCGCCGGGGACGGTGTTTAAGATCAATGGACGGGTAAGCGGGCAGGTGAATAACCTTGATATCCCTAACCTTGAGGTTACCGGCTTAAGCAGCACCCATATCAAAGCATCAGCTAAAATGAAAGGATTGCCTGATGTAAACAAAGCTACCTTTGATGTTAACATTGCCGACTTTAGTACCAGCCGCAGCGATATAGATAAACTGGCTCCGGCTGGCAGCATCCCGCCAAATGTGAGCATTCCTGAAAAAATGAGCCTGAAGGGCAACTTTAAAGGCAGCATGTACACCTTCAACACCAAAATGGGCCTGCGCTCAAGCTATGGCGCGGTTGATCTGGTAGCTGCTTTAAAAAATGGGCAAAACAAAAGTGCGGCGACTTATACCGCAAATATCAAGGCCAACGAATTGAATGTAGGGGCGCTTACCAAACAACCACAAATGGTTGGCCGTATTACCATGAGCGCAAATATTAAAGGCACAAGTCTGGATCCTAAAAAGGCGAGTATCGCCTTTAACGGCAATGTGGCCAAGGCTTATGTTAAAGGTTATACCTATCAAAACCTGGTGATGAAAGGCACATCAAGCAATGGCGCTTATACAGCCATCGCTACCATGAAAGATCCTAACATTAATTTTAGCCTGGATGCTAAGGCCAATCTTAATAAAAAATACCCGGCGGTTAAGGCTACTTTAAATGTGGATAGCATCAATCTTAAAAACCTGCACTTTGTAGCAGATGATATGCGTTTCCATGGCAAGATCGTAGCCGATGTACCTACAGCCGATCCCGATTATCTGAATGCCAATATCAAAGCTACCGACCTTTTGGTTGTTAACAAAGGCCAGCGCATCCAGATGGATACCATCAGCCTCATCTCAACAGCCAGCGCCGATAGCAGCACATTACGTTTAAAAACCCCTGTCATGACAGCGCACATGGCCGGTAAGTACAAGCTTACACAGATAGCCCCGGCCATGCAGGATGTGATCAACAAATATTTCAACACAGCTATTGCCGGCGGCCAGCAGGTTGCTGTAAAAACCAAAGGCGGTAAAACAGTAAAAACCAAGCCCGCACCAGTAGTAAAGTACGATGCCCAGCAATTTAAGTTTGAAGCCCGGCTGGTTAAAACACCTTTGCTTACTCAATTTGCACCCGACCTGAAACAACTTGACCCGGTTTTACTAAACGGTAGTTTCAATAGCCAAACCGGCGAATTGATTGTTAAAGGCTCATTACCCAAAGTGGTTTATGGCACCAACACGGTTAACAAAGCAACGCTTAATATCAATACCAGCAATAACGCGCTTAACTATAATTTTTCGGTTGATGAAGTAAAAGTTGGTTCATCTGTTGATTTGTTGTATACCAGTATTTCGGGCGCAGCGCAGGATAACAAGGCAGGCTTAAGTATTCAAATCCGGGATGCAGCTAAGAAGGAACGGTTCCGCATTGCCGGTACCTTTAGCATATTGCCGAATGAATATCAGTTTAGTTTTAACAAAGATGGATTACTGCTTGATTATTTGCCATGGGCGGTTAGCGACGATAACTTTTTACAATATGGGCCTAAAGGTATTTTGGCGCATAACTTTACCATTACCAACAGTAACCAGGTGCTGAGTGTTAACAGCAGTACACAGGAGTTCAACAGCCCGCTGAATATCAAATTCAATAACTTCCATATTGAGGCCCTCACCAAAATGGCCAAGCAGGATTCGTTACAGGTAGGCGGTACCATTAATGGCGACGCTACAGTAAGCAATTTCCAGGCTGCGCCTGTATTTACGGCGGCTATCAATGTTAATGACTTTAATTTTAAGGGTGACACCGTAGGTAACATTGCCCTCAAAGTAAACAATCAAACCGAAAACGCTTATGCTGCACAAATGAGCATAACCGGCAAGGGTAACCAGGTAGACCTGAACGGCACCTACTATACCTCGCCCGAAAGCCGCTTTGACCTTGATCTGAATATTGTGAACCTGAGCATGAAGAGTATTGAAGGCTTCAGCTTTGGCAGCTTAAGGAATGCCACGGGCAACATCACCGGGGCGCTTAAAATATCCGGTACTACCACTGCGCCATCCGTTAGGGGCGATATCAACTTTAACAAAGTAGGCTTTAATGTGGCCATGCTTAACTCCTACTTCCGCATGCCGCAGGAAAGTATCACCTTTAATAATGAAGGTATCCGTTTTAATGACTTTACCCTGGTTGATTCAACCGGCAACAAAGCAGTGGTAAGCGGAAGTATCTACACCAAAACCTACACCGACTTTGCCTTTGGCATGGATATCAACGCTAATAACTTCAGGGTTACAAATTCAACCGAAGCTGATAATAAACTTTATTACGGTAAACTTTATGTAGATACCCGCATCAAGATCCGCGGTAATATGGCCAAACCGGTTGTAGATGCCAACCTTACTGTAAATGATAAAACCGATATGACCTTTGTGCTGCCTACTAATGACCCGGCAGTAGAAGACCGTAAAGGTGTAGTTGACTTTATTGATAAGGATGCACCTAAAATGGACTCTATCCTATTGGCCCGGCAACTGGATTCACTCAAAAAATCGGATGTTACCGGATTGGATGTATCTGCAAACATCACCGTAAATAAAAATGCCGCGTTTACCATAGTGATTGATGAGCGCAATGGTGATGTGGTACACCTTAAAGGCGAAGCCAACCTTAACGGAGGTATCGACCCGAGCGGTAAAATTAACCTTACCGGTACCTACGTGGTTAATTCAGGCTCATATAATTTAGCCTATGCTACTGTAAAACGTACTTTCAACTTTAAACAGGGCAGTACCATAGTGTGGACAGGCGACCCAACCAGTGCCAATATCGACCTTACTGCAATTTACGTAGCCAACGTGCCCCCTATCGACCTGGTTTCAAACCAGCTTTCGGACGCACAAAATAGTACTATGTACAAGCAGAAACTGCCTTTCAATGTTAACCTTAACCTAAAAGATCAGCTGCTTACACCCAATATCAGCTTTGATATAGTATTGCCAGACAGTACCTACTCTGTATCATCAGATGTGGTAACCACAGTAAATACGCGCCTGACACAAATACGCCAGGATCCTAATGAGCTTAATAAACAGGTATTAGGCGTACTGGTGCTGGGCCACTTCATCGGCGATAACCCGCTGCAAAGCCAGGGGGCCGGGACATCTATTGAAGGAACTATCCGTAATAGCGTAAGTAGTTTATTATCTGATCAGTTAAACCGTTTGGCAGGCAGCCTGATCTCGGGTGTCGACCTTAACTTTGGTTTAACCTCCGGTGAGGATTATTCATCGGGAACGGCTACAAACCGAACCGATCTGAATGTTGGTCTTTCCAAACGTTTCCTGAGTGATAGGTTAACGGTAAGTGTTGGCAACAACTTTAATCTTGAAGGCAATCAGCAGGGACAAAAAGCTTCAAACATTGCGGGCGATGTATCCATAGCTTATAAATTGAGCAAGGATGGACGCTATACGCTTCGTGCTTATCGCCGCGATGAATTTATAGTGATACAGGGCCAGATCATAGAAACCGGTGTGGGCTTTACCCTAACTGTTGATTACAACCGTTTTAAAGAAATATTCCGTAAGCGTACTCCTGAAGAACGCAGGTTGCGCCGCGAGTACCAGCAAAAACAAAAAGAGGAAAAACAAAAACAGCAGGAAGCAGATAAGGCGCTGGAACAAAAGAACATGCAGCAGCAACAGGACAACAAACCGCAAACTACTTCAAACTAAGCCCATGACCAAACATTTAAAATATATACTGCTTTTATCATCTGTTTTACTGAGTGCCTGCAGTACAACTAAATTTTTGGCGCCAGGCCAAAAGTTGTATACAGGCGGCGAAGTGGTGATAAAAGATTCGGTTTTGAAAAAGAGCGAGAAAAACGCTTTGAGTGAAGAACTTGGCACTTTGTTAAGGCCTGTGCCCAACAGCACTATATTAGGCATGCGCTTTAAACTATGGCTTTACTTTAAAACTAAAACCAACAAAACTAAAGGCCTGGCCCACTGGCTAAACAAAAAAGGTGAACCACCGGTACTCATCAGCTCCGTAAACCTCGACCAAAACAGCAAGATCCTTCAAAACAGGTTACAAAACGAAAGCTTTTTCCAGGCGCAGGTAAGCGGTGATACCGTAAGCAAAAAACCCACATCAAAAGTTGCCAAAGCTGTTTATACAGCAGTAACAGGGCCGGGTTACAAAATCAGGAAAGTTATCTTCCCTCAAGGTAACCGCACCATTGATACGGCTGTTGCCGGCACCTCGGCAAAAACGCTGTTAAAGGTTGGCAACAAATACAACCTTGATGTAATTAAAACGGAACGCCTGCGTATAGATGCCAAATTAAAGGAAGAAGGTTTTTATTACTTTTCGCCCGAAGATCTGATCATGCACGTGGATAGTACTATAGCCGGCCACCAGGTTGATATATTTGTAGCGGTAAAAAACGAAACATCAGGCCGCGCTCAAAATATATACACTATCAACAATATTTATGTTTATCCGAGCTATACGTTAAGAGATACTTCACTAATGAAAGACAAAGCTGTCTTTTATAAATGGTATAATATTGTAGAACGCCGTAAAACGGTGCACACTTACGTATTTGCCAACACCGTATTGATGCACCCCGGCGAAGTTTATAACCGTACCGAGCACAACAACTCGCTCAATCGCTTTATTAATCTCGGCCCTTATAAGTTTGTTAAAAATCGCTTTGAGGATGTGTCTGCCGATTCATCAAAACTTGATGTTTATTACTTCTTAACCCAATACAAAAAGAAATCCCTGTCGCTTGATATCCTTGGCCGTACAACATCGGCCAATTATACAGGTACGCAGGTTAACCTTAACTGGCTTAACCGCAATGCCTTTAAAGGGGCCGAATCGTTAAAAATAACCCTTTTCGGAAGTACCGATGTGCAGGCAGGCGGGCAAAACGCAGGCTATAACGTGTATCAGGCGGGTATCCAAACAACACTTTCATGGCCGCGTTTTATAGGACCGATCTATCCAAAAGCGGCTGATGCCTACATCCCTCACACTAATCTGAGTCTGGGCTATTCAATAGTAAACAGGCAAAAGCTGTATAATTTAAATTCGTTTAACTTATCGTTTGGTTACCAGTGGCGCGAAACAGAACACCGTTCGCACGAGCTTAACCTCATCAATTTCCAGTTTGTAAATCCGCTGAGCGTATCTGACGAATATAAAGCAACTATCAACCCTGCCAACGGCCCGGTTAACCCTGCCCTGAAACACGTAATTGATAAGCAGTTTATTTTAGGGCCAAGTTACAGCTACACCTTCACCAACACCAACGAGGATTACCGCACCAACACATTTTACTATAACGGCAAGGTGACCTTATCAAATAATATATACGGTTTGGTGACCGGTGCCGATAGCGCAGGCGGCAAACCTAAAAAGCTTTTCGGGGCTATATTTAACCAGTTTGTGAAGTTCGAGAACGAGATCAGGTATTTTCACAAAACCGCGCCAAACAGTACCATTGCCACAAGGTTTATAGTGGGCGTTGGCTTACCATATGGCAACTCTACCCAGCTGCCATACAGCCAGCAATTTTTTATAGGCGGACCAAACAGTTTGCGTGGTTTCCGGGCAAGGGCCATAGGGCCGGGCTCATTTGATTCGCAAGTGGGCGTAGGTACCGGAGGCTTCCTGGCAGATGAATCTGGTGATATCAAGATAGAAGCCAACATTGAATACAGGCCAAAATTATTCAGTATTGTACGCGGTGCATTGTTTGTTGATGCCGGAAATATCTGGTTATTACACTCAAACAGTCAGCAACCCGGAGCAGTGTTTAGTAACAAGTTTTACAACGATATTGCTGTTGATGCCGGCTTCGGCTTAAGGTTTGATTTAACTGTACTGGTGCTCCGTACCGATCTGGGTATTCCGCTGCGTACACCATACGTTCGTGCCAATGAGCCGCGCTGGGACTTTAATTTTAACCGTAGCGTATTTAACCTTGCAATTGGTTATCCATTTTAAACGGCTTATCCCATATAGCTGAAGCCCTGGTTATTGCCAGGGCTTTTCTGTTTGAATCTACCGCTTTAATCTGCACATTTGCACATCTGTAATTATAACATCTACCATGATCATAACTGTTCCGCTTCGTATTATTGACCTGCACGACGATGGCTTTCACCCCCTGGTTGAAGTGATCCTGTTTGGAAAAACTTTTACTATGGTACTGGATACCGGCGCATCTAAAACAGCTTTTGATCAAACTACATTGACCGAGGCCAATGAAACCATGAACATATTGGCCAGCGAGAAACTTTCAACCGGTCTCGGCACCAATACCATGGAGTCTTTCACTGCAACAGTAAGTGACATGTACATTGGCGAACTGCCCGTTGCCGAATTTGAAGCAGCTGTACTTGACCTGTCAACCATTAATGTAGCTTACGGTCAAATGGGCCATCCGCTGGTACTTGGGGTTTTAGGCGGAGATATTTTAATGAAGTATAAAGCAGTAATTGATTACGGGCAACAAATACTAAAACTAAAAAAGCCCCGGTCTTTTAAACGCAGGGCTATGCATATAATAAAATAGCAAAGATCTAATTGATCATATTTACTTTAAATTCTTCCTTGCTTAGTTTGAAAAAAGCAAGAAAGTATACAGCAAACAATACCATACCTGCGGTAACTAAGATAACATCCGGCTTAAATCTGATTCCGTTAATTACCCCGGTTACAAGTAAGGCGCAAGCAGCGCAAAAAATACGTATTGGCAGCATGCTCAGGTTAGCCATCATGCTGTCACGAATGGATCTTTTGGTATCGCCAAAAACATAACCTGTAAAATAATACCTTAAAGGGATCACGAAATAGGGTAGTAAGGTCATTCCCCAAAACAGCCATTTAATGGTGTGATTACTCAATAATTCTTTATTTAATATTTGATACAGGCCCCACGCAAAACAGGCTACAAAAATCACTGCCGGAAACTTGAAAAAAGATATAAAATAATTGAACTGCTTTTTTCTCAGATCACGCTCCATTGCTTTTTTGCAATCACGTTCCAAACTGATGAGGCGGTTGTGTCCGCCAAAATCCACATGAATAATCTGGTTAACTGCTGTTTCAAAGCTGTAATCGCCTGGCTTGTTTTGGAGCGCGCTAATAATATGATCGTAAACTTCCTCGTAGGTTTCACGGTAGATAAATACCTTGCGCAGGTAATATTTCAATAATTCATCCTGACGTGCATCTGGTTTCATATAATGTAAGGTTTCTTCTAAAAAATAAGACTACTGTAAATTGAAGTAAATAGGAACATAATTACTCTTCACTATTTAAGCCATTTGTTAAAGTAAAAAATAAACTTTGCTTGCTGATCAATAAAAACCGTATGTGAACAATTGTCGATGTAGCGAAAACGTTTGATGCCGATTATATTTTTCAGGTTACTGATTTGTTGAATGGAATAAAGCCCATCCTGCCTACCGTATAAGGCATAAATGCTCATACCTTTATTGTGAAGAGCTGTTAATATTGGGCTGATATCTATATTTTTTAAACGCTCATTTTTCCAAAACGTGTGTACCGATTCCTCGTTTTTAACATACTTGCTAATTGTGGTATCAGAATTATAGGTTGCGTAAATTGATTTCGCAAGATTATTCGGATGTCCTACCATGAAAAACCCGTTCCGGGAAGCATGCTTGAAGGTACTATCTCTGTACTCAACAGAATTTTTATCCATTTGCTCAATTTTTGATATTTCACTTAATCTTATTGTATCGCCTTTTTGCTGATATATCTGCCTGGTTGTTTTTAAGATTGTATTGTATGATTCTTGTTGAGATATTAGTGAACTTACTAACACAATGGCGCTTATTTTTTCAGGATATTTTTGAGCAAATAATGTCGTAACTAAACCGCCGAAGCTAAACCCTATGAGTGTGGCTTTTTTTAAACTGTATTTCTTATAAATCCTATTTAGATCCAGAAAAGCTTCTTCATAAGTCATTTTAGCAGCCGGATCAACAGATCTTCCTTCGCCGCGCCTATCATAAATCACTACGTAAAATCCTTGATCGGCCAATTTTTGCGCCGTTGTAGCTTCAAAGTAAACAGAACTACTGCTGGGCCCGCCATGCATAAATATAACGGCCTTATTGTTAGTGTTACCAAATGCTTTACTATAGAGTTGTTGGCTATTGGCTATACAAGTTATAAAAACTAAAGATAAAAGAATAGTGAGCTTTTTCATTGGTAGCGACCTGTGACATTAGGTTGTTTGCAAATGTAGGTTAGGTTTTAACGGCTTAAGGAGCTTGATGATTTAAACTGCCTGCAAAAATGTATGGAGGCAAGGTTCAACAAAGTAAACAACATCATTACTATAACCAATATTATTATTGGGGTGTTAGCGATAATTCCAGGTGATACTAAATAAATCACATTAAAGAAAATAGCAGCCGATATCGATGCCTTCTTAATTAAATGCATCCTGAAAAATGAAAGCTTACCATCAACCGTTGTCATTACCCGGTCCCGAAATAAAAAATAAGCATACACCGTGGGTGAACAAGCCATTAAAATATACATTACAAATACAAACGATTTTACCAATCCAACATCGGGAAGCTTGAGGCTCAGCAACAGCACCACAATTGCAAAACCAAGCATTGGCCAGGTGAGGTAATGGTTTAAACTTTGCACCCAGAGCTTTTTTAAACCTTCTTTGTATATGTTTTCATGTTCAACCACAAGCTTTTTTATGCCATCTGTTCCTCCAAGGTGCATATCAACCACCTGCTGAAACAGGCTTTCAATATCACGGCTGTCGCCGGCACGACGGCGCTCTTCAATGGCAGACATAACATGATCAAGAATTTCGTTGTACACATTCCGGTATTTGATTTCGTATACTTTCATACGCTCCTCAATCCATTTTGATTCATCTGCCCGGAGTTTCATTTTACCGTGGGTTTAAGGTTTAATAATGCCTGTAACTGCTCAATAAACAATTGCGCGTCGCTCACTTTACTGGTTACCTCTTTACCACCCTGCTCGGTTAGGCGGTAATATTTACGTACCCGGTTATCAACCACCCGGGTAAAAGTTTCCAGCAACCCATCGGCCTCCAGCTTATGCAGGGCCGGATACAGGGCCCCTTCCGTAAGCATGATCTCACCTGCGGTAACCTCTTTTACCTTTTGTGTAATCTCGTAACCATACATCTGGGCGTTGTCTTCCAGCAGTTTTAGTATAATGGTTTGCAGGGTACCTTTTAGTAGTGGGTTTGTGCTCATAGAGTAAATATATAAATAAATTATATACATAATAAAACTATGTATATAATTTAAAAAGTAACATGCAAAAAGCCCCGCTTTCTTTGCAAAAAGCGGGGCTTAATTATATCAACCTTTCTTTGCCCTTTAGGGGCTGGGGTTATGAATCTATCTTAGCATATTTAGCGTTGCGCTCAATGAATTCGCGGCGCGGGGCAACCTCATCACCCATTAGCATACTGAAGGTATGGTCGCACTCTGCGGCGTTTTCAATGGTAGCACGTTTAAGCGTACGGGTTGCAGGGTTCATGGTAGTATCCCAAAGCTGGATATCGTTCATCTCACCCAAACCTTTGTAACGTTGTACGTGTACGCTATCTTCCTTACCGGCACCTTTAAGGCGCTGTATAGCAGCATCACGCTGTACATCGTTCCAGCAGTATTCAAACTCCTTACCTTTTTTAACCTGGTAAAGCGGCGGCGATGCAATATATACGTAACCAGCCTCAACCAGCTCTTTCATATAACGGAAGAAGAAAGTAAGGATCAGCGTAGTAATGTGTGATCCGTCAACGTCCGCATCCGTCATGATGATGATCTTGTGGTAACGGAGCTTGGTTAAGTTAAGGGCTTTATCATCTTCAGGTGTACCGCGGCTTACGCCCAAGCCGGTAAACATGTTCTTGATCTCCTCGTTTTCGTAAATCTTGTGCTCCATGGCTTTCTCCACGTTCAGGATCTTACCGCGTAACGGTAAAATAGCCTGGTACTCGCGGTTACGGCCCTGTTTGGCGGTACCACCCGCCGAGTCACCTTCGACAAGGAATAACTCGCAAAGGGTTGGATCGCTATTGGCGCAGTCAGACAGTTTACCCGGTAATCCCGAACCTGTCATCACGCTCTTGCGCTGTACCATCTCGCGCGCTTTACGGGCGGCGGCGCGGGCAGTAGCGGCTAATATCACTTTATTAACGATCAGGCGGGCTTCTTTAGGGTTCTCCTCAAGGAAGTTACCCAAAATTTCGCCAACAGCCACGTCAACCGCACCCATCACCTCGTTGTTACCCAACTTGCTTTTGGTTTGGCCTTCAAACTGCGGCTCCTGTACTTTTACCGAAATAATAGCAGTTAATCCTTCACGGAAGTCATCACCGCTAATCTCCACCTTTACGTTTTTCAGCAAGCCTTCTTTATCAGCATATGCTTTCAGCGTACGGGTTAAACCACGACGGAAACCTGCTACGTGTGTACCACCTTCAATGGTGTTGATGTTATTTACGTACGAAAAAACGTTTTCGCTGTAGGTATCATTATACTGCAAAGCCAGCTCAACCGGGATGCCGCCTTTGTTCCCATCCACATAAATTGGCTCAGGAATGATAGAGGTACGTGTACCATCTAAAAACTTAACAAACTCGCGCAAGCCGCCTTCTGAGAAAAACACTTCAGAACGGAAAGTTCCGTCTTCTAAAGCTTCACGCTCGTCGGTCAGGCTAAGGCGGATGCCTTTATTCAAAAATGAAAGCTCACGCAAACGGGCGGCAAGCGTATCATATTTGTATTCGGTAGTTGTAGTAAAAATTTCCGGATCGGGCTGGAAGGTTTGGATGGTACCCGTTTTATCAGATACACCGATTTCCTTAACATCAAACATGGGTTTGCCACGCTCATACTCCTGGGTAAAGATCTTACCCTCACGATGTACAAGGGTCCTGACATGGGTTGACAGTGCGTTAACGCAACTTACACCCACACCGTGCAAACCGCCCGATACTTTGTAGGTATCCTTGTCAAATTTACCACCGGCGTGCAAAACGGTCATTACAATTTCAAGGGCCGATTTACCTTCTTTTGTATTGATACCCGTAGGGATACCACGACCGTTATCTGATACGGTTATGGAATTGCCAACATGTATAGTAACTTTAATATCATCACAGTAACCGGCAAGGGCTTCGTCGATAGAGTTATCAACTACTTCATATACAAGGTGGTGCAAACCTTTAACGCCTGTATCACCAATGTACATCGACGGACGCTTACGCACCGCCTCTAAACCTTCTAAAACCTGTATGTTATCTGCTGAATAATTGGATTTGTCCTGAATTTCTTCGCTCATATTTATTTAATGAAACAACCTTCAAAATTACAAAAAATAACCGGGATTATCGACCATTTGTGGATAAAAGTGCAGTTGTGGAGAGTTGTCTGAATCTGAATTTTAGAATCAACAAAATACTCTGAACCAGGATTTGGGTAGATTTTCATGATTTATCGGATTTGATTTGCCGGGCCTATTTTGCCTGAACCCGAATTGCACGAAACTATTAAAATTTATAGAATTTGCTTAGCACCCTCTTTATTTTGAAATCCTGTAATTCAGATTCAGGCAAAAAAGTAGCGGAATCAAAAACCATCAATAGTCAAAATCGGTGTAATCCCAGAAACAAAAATCAATCAACGTAATCTTCAAAAAACAAATCCGAAATCGAAAATCCGATATTCGAAATCATTAGGATACTTGCAATGAAAGATTATCTTTGTCAAAATTTTATAATATTTTCAGATTAGTATAATGAAAACCAGTGCTTCAATTTTAACCAAGCTTACTTTAGGATTAGCCATTGCAGGTAGCGTTGCCGCTTGTAACCAAAATAAAACTGCCGATAAACCGGCTGCTGCCGCAACCACAGCAACTCCTGATAAAGAAACCATTGTTTATGTAAACTCTGATTCTTTATTGAACAAGTACGAGTACTTTAAAGATCTTTCAAAACGTCTTGAAGACAAAGGCAAAGCTTCGCAAACAGACCTGCAAAACCGCGGTCAGGCTTTTCAGCGCCAGGTTGCCGAATACCAAAAAAATCAGGCTACCATGTCGGCCGATCAGCGCCAGGCTACCGAGCAACAATTGCAACGTAAACAACAGGAGTTACAAGGTTATTCGCAAAATGCAGGTGCCGAGTTCCAGAATGAGCAAGCCTCTGAAAATGCTAAACTGTATGATAAAATTGCTGATTTTGTAAAAGTTTATGCTAAAGAAAAAGGCTACAAACTGGTTTTAACTTATTCAAAAGCTAACCCAACCGTATTATATGGTGACCCTGCTTTAGACGTTACCGTTGATGTTGCCAAACGTCTTAACGAAGCTTACGCTAAAGACAAGAAATAATATACGATTTGAAAATTTGATGATGTAGTAATTTAAAAATTACAAGTCATTTTCAAATATTCAAATTGACACATTTTCAAATTAAAACCTCAACTTCGGTTGAGGTTTTTTAATTTAGGGCAATATGGAAAATACGGCACACGAAAAATTTATGCGCATAGCCATTGAACTGGCCGAAGACAATGTAAAACGGGGAATAGGCGGCCCTTTTGGAGCTGTAATAGTTAAAGACGGTATGATTGTAGCCCGAAGCGCCAACCGTGTTGTGCCCACTAATGACCCTACCGCACATGCCGAAGTTTCGGTGATCCGCCTGGCCTGCCAGGAACTGGAGACTTATAATTTAGCAGGATGCGAAATTTACACCAGCTGCGAGCCCTGCCCCATGTGCCTGGGCGCCATTTACTGGGCACGCATTGATAAAATTTATTACGCCAATACCAAAGCTGATGCTGCCGCAATAGGTTTCGACGATCATTTTATTTATGATGAACTGGAAAATCCGATGGACAAACGCAAGCTTCCATTTGTACAGATTCTTCGTGATGAGGCATTAACAGCCTTTAAACTTTGGGAAACCACCGAGCATAAGGATCATTATTGACCGGGATTTGGGTGGATTTGCCGGATTAATAGGATTTCACTTACACTTGCAGGCAAGCCCAATTAATATTGGCTCAGATTATCCTTGCAAAGCAAATCCTATAATCCTAAAAATCCGTTTAATCCAGGTTCAGACTAATCCTGGCTCTCTTCCTTCTCTTCAAAAAAATTATCTTTCAGATCATCAATCTCGCGCCTGTCGGCCTTGGTAGGGCGACCTGTACCGCGGTCGCGTTTAAGTATCGGGGCGTGAAACATTGATTTAAACGCCTGAGTTTGCTCAACCGGGGTTATATCTTCATAAAAATTTACAGCAGTTTTAGCATCCACCCGATTTTCGAGCAAGCCGGTTACCTTTACCTCCTTACGTTCAATGCCTTTTGCAACCTGGTAAACATCACCAATTTTCACCTCGTACGATGGTTTGATATTTTTGCCATCCAGCTTAATACGTCCTGCTTTGCAAGCATCAGAGGCCAATGTACGGGTTTTAAAAACGCGGATGGCCCACAGGTATTTATCTATTCTCAGTTTCTCTTTTTCGGCCATATTATTAAATTTCCTTTATACCTTGCAGCCAATCTATTGACTAATTATCTATCCTCTACGTATAAATATCAGAGCCAGTTTACGGCGTAGGCGCTACACTAAAAAGCAAGCGCCTCAATCCAGCTGTTATCGCGTAATAGCACAAGGTATCAAATTTCAAATCTACAGCTTTTAGTACAGCTTCGCCATAGCTTACTTTAACAATAAACATTCAGCTAACGATATAATCGTAAAACTTATTTGGACAGATCTCTTTTTTTAAACTTACGATAAAGGTATTCGGCATAACCAACGCTAACGTAATCAGGAAATTTCCAGTTGGGATAATAGCGTTTTTTGATGTATTTAAGCGTACCAAAAAACAAAACGCCTAAAATAAGCAGCAATGCCAGGCCAAGTAAAATAATGGCAGATAGTACAAATGGGGTCATACTTTTGGGGGAATGGGGGATTAAAGTGATAAATTAAAGGCAAAAATTCACTAAGTCAATATCTTATTACTTAAAGAAAACACTTATACGCTAAATAACACCGTGATGTTCGCCGCGTCGATAATTTATCTGCCTTAAAATGAGGTACCGTTAAAAAAGTAAAGCCTCCCCGACACTCGCTGTCCGGAAGGCTTTTGACACCTAATTAGTTTAAACGTTGGTTTTCGTTTATATAAAATTAAAGCTTCCTTAACGTCTTTTTATATACTGTTAACTGATTGTCCGCATATTGTATACATGTGTGAAAATCAAGGCGCTGAAAATCAAAACACTATACGCAACATATCAATTATACTCACATATTTTCCCGGTGTGTTGCTAATGCAGTGTTAAAATCAAAACCACCCCAAATCAAAATTGAATTTATAAACAGCAATTGCTTCGGGATCCGCGTTGAAAATCCCCGCGTTTATCGTCGGCCATCGTCAGATACATCTTTTAAAATCAACTATATTTCCTTAAAAATCCTTTAATTTGCCAAAAGTTTAATTTTACCAATGCAAGATCTTAAAAAACTGATTGAAGAGGCCTGGGAAGACAGGAACCTGCTTAACTACAATGAATATACCAACGCCATTGAAACCGTTATTGATAGGTTAGACAAAGGCGAGATCCGTGTAGCTGAACCTATTGGTACACGCTGGCATGTAAATGAGTGGATAAAAAAGGCGGTTGTTTTGTATTTCCCTACCAGGCATATGGAAGAAATTAAAACCGGTCCTTTTGTATTTCATGATAAAATGAAACTCAAAACCGATTACAAACAAACCGGCGTTCGTGTAGTACCTCATGGTATTGCCCGTTACGGTGCTCACCTTGCAAAAGGCGTTATCATGATGCCATCGTACGTAAACATTGGCGCTTATGTTGATGAAGGTACCATGGTTGATACCTGGGCTACTGTTGGTTCATGCGCGCAAATTGGCAAACACGTACACTTGAGTGGTGGTGTTGGTATTGGCGGTGTGTTAGAGCCTTTACAGGCTGCACCGGTTATTATTGAAGATAACTGCTTTATCGGTTCACGTGCTATTGTTGTTGAAGGCGTACATGTTGAGCATGAGGCGGTATTAGGTGCAAATGTTGTATTAACAGCATCAACCAAAATTATCGACGTAACCCACAGCACACCGATTGAATATAAAGGCCGTGTACCCGCCCGTTCGGTAGTGATCCCGGGCTCATATACCAAAAAATTTGCTGCCGGCGAATACCAGGTGCCTTGTGCCCTGATCATCGGCACCCGTAAGGAATCGACAGATAAAAAAACATCATTGAATGATGCCCTGCGTGAAAATAACGTAGCGGTATAATTTAGATGTGAGACTTGAGATATGAGATTTGAGATAATGCTTTATATGCATTTTTATAATCTCATATCTCATATCTAACATCTCATATCTAAAAACATGAAGATAGGATACGATGCTAAACGGGCTTTTTACAATAATACCGGCTTAGGTAATTACAGCCGCTGGTTAATTAAAGGCATAGCATCACTCAATCCGGTTAACGCTTTATATTTATATACGCCAAAGGCAAAAGCCAATCCCAGGCTTAATTTTATTGGCGATTATCCCAACATCCACACTGTTACCCCAAAAAGCAAATGGTTTACGTCATGGTGGCGCAGCCGGGGGATTGTTAACAATTTAAAACGCGATGGTATTGAACTGTATCATGGTTTAAGTCACGAGCTTCCTTCAGGTATAGAACAAACCGGGATCAAGTCGGTAGTTACCGTGCATGACCTTATCTTTATGCGCTCCCCCAAACAGTTTGGGCCGGTAAACTATCGCATCTATTTAGCCAAGATAAAGCACGCCTGCCGGGTTGCCGATAGCATCATCGCCATAAGCCAAAAAACAAAAGACGATCTGGTTGAGCTGCTTGGCATCGATCCTAATAAAATCGAAGTTATATACCAGGGATGTGATCCTTCGTTTGCAATTGAACAAACTGCTCCGCAAAAATCGGCAGTAAAAGAAAAATACAGCCTGCCCAATAGCTTTATACTGAGCGTTGGCACTATTGAAGAACGTAAAAACCTGCTGCTAACCGTTAAAGCTTTAAAAAAGGCTGATGATATAAAACTTGTTGTGGTTGGTAAAGAAACCAAATACACAGAACAGGTTAAAGCTTATTTAACGGCCAATAATTTAAACCACCGGGTAATGTTTTTAAAAGACGTTACCTTTGCAGAGTTACCTGCTGTTTACCAGCTGGCATCGGTATTTGTTTATCCATCCCGATACGAAGGCTTCGGCATCCCCGTATTGGAAGCCTTAAACTCCGGCACCCCGGTTATAGCGGCAACAGGCTCATGCCTTGAGGAAGCCGGCGGGCCCGGCAGTCTTTATGTTAACCCGGATGATGATGCCGGTCTTGCAGAAAAACTGAACAGGGTGCTTAGTGACGATGGCTTAAGGCAAACCATGATAACTAAAGGCCGCGCTTATGCAGCCAATTTTACTGATGATAAACTAAGCCGGCAGTTAATGCGGCATTACCAAAATATTTTGAACCATGCTTAGAGACGAAGTAGCCAAAGCTTTAAAAATTGTACAGGACGGCGGCATTATCCTTTACCCTACCGATACCATTTGGGGTATAGGCTGCGACGCCACCAATACCGAAGCCATTCAAAAGATCTATCGCCTTAAACAGCGCGATGAGGCTAAAAGTATGATCATTTTGCTGGATACCGAAAACAAGCTGGAAAGCTATATTACCGAAGTAAACCCGCTTGCCTTTGAACTAATTGAATATGCCGAAAACCCGTTAACGCTGGTAATGCCCGGCGCTAAAAACATCTCGCCGGCTTTAATTGCAGCCGATGGCAGCGTAGGGATCAGGGTTGTAAAAGACACCCCTTTTTGCCAACAATTAATCCAGCGTTTGCGCAAACCGCTGGTGTCAACTTCGGCCAATATCAGCGGCAAGCCATCGCCCCAGTATTTTTCGCAGATTGACCAGGAAATTATTGATGGCGTTGATTATGTGGTTGACTTGGAACAGCATAGCAAAGAGATCAAAACGCCCTCAACTATTATGAAGCTGGCACCTGATGGCAGGTTTGAGTTTTTGAGGCGGTAATTGGGGCGGTAGCATAAACTACAGTCATATTTATTCGAGACCACTGACCTCCAATAACGGGTATTTCAGAGCATGGGCACGTAATTGAACCATTAGGAAATACTGGACTGGACTTGGGCATTTACCTCAAAATCATATACTTTCGGGAATGTTCCGGTTCTGTATCAAAAATTTCAGGATGGAATTCTTCATTCAAGGCCCTTAGGACAATGATCAAAACTATATTAGAAGAAATAAAAAGTAATTATAAGAACTTTCATGACGGTTTGGTTCTTGAAGTTAATTACCATCCTTCTAATAATGGATTCAAGCAAGGCAGTATTGCTATAGCTACAGTATTGTTGCAGGCTAAAAACCATCAAACAGATAAGATTGAGAGGGTGAAAATCATCTTTGAAGAAGTCGTAAAGTTTAACTTCTTTGAAAGCCCCCAATTTTGCAGCTCGGTTATATTTGAGGCTTTTATTGGCACGATCGAGAACCTAATTGTCTTTGACTTTTTCGCACTACAGGTAGACGGACGTGATAAATTAGCTGAGGACCCAAAATCCAGCTTTGTTATTCACTGTAAAAAAATAAAGTTTGAAAAACAGCCTTCTGAAGGCCCCACGTTGTTCCTTCCGCCGTCCGAAGTTTAAACTATGTCTGTAGTCTGTGATTAAAGGATTACGTTAGCACCATTTCACCGTCCATTTTTACTGCACACAATCCCACGATTTTCAATTTACAAGGCATAGTTTCTAATTAATCTTACCTTTGTACCCTTATTAGCGTTTTCAGTACATAATTTATGCATCAATACCTGCAGCACCCCGTATTTTCTGTTATATCCCGCCTTGCGGGCGAACAAAATGTACAGGCTTATGCCATTGGTGGTTTTGTGCGTGATATTTTCCTGAACCGCCCGTCTAAGGATATCGACATTGTAATTATTGGCAATGGCATTGCCTTTGCCGAAACGGTAGCAGCTAATCTTAAAGTTAAACTGGCGGTTTATAAAAACTTCGGCACGGCATCACTTAAATACCGCGACCTGGAAGTTGAATTTGTTGGTGCCCGTAAAGAATCATACCGCCGCGATTCGCGCAAGCCTATTGTGGAGAACGGTACTTTAGAAGACGACCAGAAACGCCGCGATTTTACCATCAACGCACTGGCTATTTCGCTGCATCCGGATACTTTTGGTGAGTTGCTTGATCCTTTCAACGGCATCACAGATCTGGAAAATAAACTGATCCGCACGCCGCTTAATCCCAATGAAACATTTTCTGACGATCCGCTGCGCATGATGCGGGCCATCAGGTTTGCTACACAACTTAACTTCAGGATAGATGATATTGCCGTTGAGGCTATTAAAACCACTGCCGAAAGGATCAGTATTATATCGCAGGAGCGTATCACTGACGAGCTGAACAAGATCATCCTCTCGCCGGTCCCATCAATCGGGTTTAAATACTTGTTTGATACCGGGCTGCTGCATAAGATCTTCCCGCAGATGGTAGCGCTTTACGGAGTTGACTATGTAGATGGCAAAGGCCATAAAGATAACTTTTATCATACCTTGCAGGTGCTTGATAATATTTGTGAAACCACCGATGATCTTTGGCTGCGCTGGGCCGCTATATTACACGATATAGCCAAGCCGGCCACCAAGCGTTTCGAGCCAGGCCACGGCTGGACCTTTCACGGCCATGAAGACCGCGGGGCACGCATGGTGCCCAAGATCTTTGCACAGCTTAAACTGCCGCTTAATGAAAAAATGAAGCAGGTTCAAAAACTGGTGCAACTGCATTTAAGGCCTATAGTGCTTTCACAATCCATAGTTACCGACTCGGCAGTACGGCGTTTGCTTTTTGATGCAGGAGATGACATTGAGGCACTGATGCTGTTGTGTAAAGCAGACATCACCACCAAAAATGAATATAAGGTTAAAAAGTATCGTAACAATTTTGAACTCGTTCAACAAAAATTAAAAGATGTTGAAGAGCGCGATAGCATCCGCAACTGGCAACCGCCGGTTACAGGCAACGATATCATGACTATGTTTGGTATAAAAGAAGGCCGCGAAGTAGGAATAATCAAAAATCAGATCCGTGAGGCTATCCTGGAAGGCGAGATTCCCAACAATCGCGATGCCGCATTAAACTTCACAATTAGCAAAGGGCTGGAAATTGGCTTAAAAGTTGTGACTAATCCAAATTAAATTAAAACATTATTATTTTTGTCCAAAATCTACAATAAGCAATGGCAGTATACAGGTTCAGGGTTACTTTTGAAGACTACGATGACGTTACGAGAGAAATTGATGTAAAATCAAATCAAACTTTCGAAGATCTTCACCGCGCAATTCATCAGTCAACCGGTTATAATCCGGAATTTTCTTCATCATTTTATATCAGTAATGATCAGTGGACCAAAGGTGAAGAAATAACTTACCTGCCTAACCAAAGGCGTATTGACCGCGGCGTTTCATTGATGAATAAAGTTAAGTTGTTAAGTTTCATTGATGATCCGCATCAAAAATTTTACTACACATTCAATTTCGACCGTCCGTTTGATTTTCATGTTGAACTGATGAAGATCATTTTAGATGAAACACCAGGTACCACCTATCCTTCGGTTGTAAAATCAGTGGGTGAGGCCCCAAAACAATTTGGCAACTCGTTTAATCCTACCGTTTTACCGCCAACTACCGAAGACTTTGACTTCCTGAACGAAATGGCCTTTAATCCAGAGGATGCAGAAGATTTTTCGGAAGTCACTGACACTGATGAACTACCGGAAGAAAAACACGCAGGTGGAGGAGATGAAGAAGAAGAGGAAGATGAATTCGGCAACGAATTTAGCGACGATGAAGGCTTTGACGATGACGAAAGGCCAAGTCGTGGCAGTAGCGACGATTATTAAAAATAAAAAACGAGTATATAAATAATATACTCGTTTTTTATGTCAGATCATATCGCCCGCATTTTGCACTTTAAACAATTCACATAAAACTTACCCCCATTGTTAATGAAAAACAAAAATTACTATGCCATTATTATGGCCGGCGGAATTGGAAGCCGCTTTTGGCCGATAAGCCGTACATCGCATCCTAAACAGTTTATTGATATACTTGGTACCGGTAAAACCTTAATACAAAACACATACGAACGTTTTCTGAAAGTATGCCCCAAAGAAAATATATACATTGTTACCAATGAAAATTACACCAAACTTGTAAAACAGCAGCTGCCGGATATGGAGGATCAGCAGATCCTTACCGAACCGGTAATGCGTAACACGGCACCTTGTGTTGCTTACGGCTGTTTTAAAATTGAAAGCCTTAACCCTGATGCCGCCATTGTAGTAGCCCCTTCCGATCAGCAGATCCTGGACGAAGATGCTTTTGTTGCTGCCATTGAAAAATCATTGCAAACCGCTGCCGCTAACGATTACCTGATTACGCTGGGTATTAAACCATCAAGGCCTGATACCGGTTATGGATATATCCAGTATACCGATAACATTATCAACGACGAGTTTCATAAAGTAAAAACTTTCACCGAAAAGCCCACCCTTGAGATAGCAAAAACGTTTATTCAAAGCGGTGACTTTTTGTGGAACGCGGGCATTTTTGTTTGGTCGGCCAAAACTATTGTTAAGGCGTTTGGACAGTACCTGCCCGAGATGCACGAGATTTTTGCCGATGCAAAGTCGGTTTATAACTCAGACAATGAAAAGCCCCACGTCCATAATGTGTACCAGCAATGCGTTAACATCTCGATAGATTATGGCATTATGGAAAAAGCTGATAACGTGTATGTTTTACCATCAGATTTTGGATGGAGCGATTTGGGCACCTGGGCATCAATATATGACCTGGCCGAAAAAGATTATGTAGGTAATGCTGTGATCCCGGCCGAAAAGGTAATCATGTACGATTCATCAAACTGTATGGTAAACGTACCGGGCGAAAAACTGGTAATACTACAGGGCCTGCATGATTATATTGTAGTAGAATCAAATAACTCACTGCTTATTTGCCCACGAGATCAGGAGCAAAATATCAAACAGGTTGTGGCTGATGTGAAAAGTAAATTTGGAACGGTATATATATAAACTGATACCTTTTAATATTAATATAAATAAGCTGGGCCAATGAATATATCTCATAATGGTAAAACCCTTATCGTAGTTGTCGGTCCTACCGCAGTTGGTAAAACAGTCGCGGCTATTAAATTGGCCCAGCATTTCGATACAGTAGTGGTTTCGGCCGATTCAAGGCAGTTTTTCAGGGAAATGAGTATTGGTACTGCCAAACCAGATGAAAGTGAATTAGCTGCTGCCAAACACTATTTTATCAACTCGCATTCCATCTCCGAAAGCTTTTCTGTCGGTGATTTTGAAAAACAAGGGCTGGCACTTTTAGATGAGCTTTTTAAAACACATGATCATGTGATCCTGGCAGGCGGATCGGGCTTGTATATTAAAGCCATTTGTGAAGGCTTTGATGATTTGCCTGTCGCTGATATTTCTGTACGTGAACAACTAAACCTGCAACTGGAAAAAGAAGGGATTGCAACACTGCAGGAAAAACTACAACAGGTGGACCCGGATTATTATACCCAAGTCGATCTTAATAATCCACAGCGTATTATCAGGGCATTGGAAGTTTTTGAAACTTCAGGCAAACCGTTTTCCTCCTATCGTAAAGCCACTATCAATAAAAGGCCTTTCAATATTATCAAACTGGCACTTGATATGCCACGCGAAAAATTATATGAGCGCATAAACCTGCGTGTTGATACAATGGTTGAGCAAGGGCTGATTGAAGAAGTAAAAACGCTCCTGCCCCACCGCCAATTGAATGCATTAAATACAGTGGGCTATGCAGAACTGTTTGATCACTTTGATGGCAAGACCAATCTTGATGAAGCACTTTTGCTCATAAAACAAAATACCAGGCGCTTTGCCAAAAGGCAGCTCACCTGGTTCAGAAAAGATAAAGATTTTATTTGGTTTGATGCCGGTGCTGATGATGTTATCAACCAAATGATCAAAACAATTGAAGCGCATGCTTAAATCTGTTAAATAGACAGCAGGCTTCAAATAAACCAAAGAATAAGCATTGCCCATCTGTGTTAAATTCCAAATAGATAGCACTAAAATTGGCATAATTGCGTATAATTGCAGTTTAAATGCAAAACTCTACTACTTAGGTGGGGTTAGCAGGGTTTTTATTGTTAAAATGCATAAATATTATCTTACTCATCTGCAGGAATTAGAATCAGAGGCCATTTACGTTATCAGGGAAGTGGTTGCACAATTTGATCGTCCTGCCATCCTGTTTTCGGGCGGGAAAGACTCTATTGTTGTAACACACCTGGCAAAAAAGGCATTCTGGCCGGCAAAAATCCCTATGCCTCTTATTCACATTGATACGGGCCACAATTTTCCCGAAACAATGGAGTTCAGGGATAAATTGGTTGATAACCTTGGCGTACAACTTATTGTTGGCTCGGTTCAGGAATCAATTAATAAAGGCCGTGCAGTTGAAGAAAGTGGCATTAATGCCAGCCGTAATGAACTGCAGATAGTAACCCTGCTTGATACCATTGAAAGCCATAAAATAGATGCTGCTATTGGCGGTGCACGCCGTGACGAGGAAAAGGCACGCGCTAAAGAGCGCTTTTTTAGTCACCGTGACGAATTTGGACAGTGGGACCCTAAAAACCAGCGCCCTGAATTGTGGAATATATTTAATGGCCGCAAGCGCATGGGCGAACACTTCAGGGTATTCCCAATCAGCAACTGGACTGAAATGGACATCTGGAACTATATTTTGCAGGAAAACATAGCTATACCTTCACTATACTTTGCTCACCAGCGCGATGCCGTTTACCGTGATAATACCTGGCTGCCAGCTTCGGAGTTTTTACAGCTTCGGGACGGTGAAACTATCGAAAACAAGCTGATGCGTTTCCGTACCCTGGGCGATATTACCATTACTGGAGGTATCGAGTCGGACGCCGACACGCTGGAGAAAATAGTTGCCGAAGTATCTGCCACACGCAGCACCGAACGCGGCAACCGCAGTGATGATAAACGCTCGGATACTTCGATGGAAGACAGGAAAAAGCAGGGCTATTTTTAAAATTTGATTCAATGAGGCTTTAGGCAGTCAAGCCTGAAGCACAATATACCACCACAAATGGAATTATTACGTTTTACTACAGCAGGTAGTGTTGACGATGGAAAAAGCACACTCATAGGACGCTTACTGTACGATTCAAAATCCATCTTTGAAGATCAGATGGAAGCTGTAAAACAATCGAGCGAACGAAAAGGACTTCAGCATGTTGATCTTTCATTATTAACAGACGGCTTACGTTCAGAACGCGAACAGGGCATTACTATTGATGTAGCTTACCGCTATTTTGCCACGCCGAAACGCAAATTTATCATTGCCGATACACCGGGGCACATCCAGTATACCCGTAACATGGTTACCGGTGCCTCAACTGCAAACCTGGCGCTGGTACTCATTGATGCCCGCAAAGGTGTAGTTGAGCAAACCTGCCGCCACTCGTTCATCGCATCGCTGTTAAAAATCCCACACATTATTGTTTGTGTAAATAAAATGGACCTGGTTGATTACAGCGAGGAAGCTTTTAACAAGGTTGTTGAACAGTATGAAGCGTTTGCAGCCAAAATAGATGTTAAAGACATTCGTTTTGTACCTATCAGCGCTTTAGCCGGCGATAACGTGGTAAACGATTCGGAAAATATGCCATGGTATAAAGGCGAAAGCCTGTTACATACCCTGGAAACTATACATATTGCCAGTGATGAAAACCACTCCGACGCCCGTTTCCCGGTGCAAACGGTGATTCGCCCGCATGCTGATGAGTATCACGATTACCGTGGTTATGCAGGCCGGATAGCAGGCGGCATTTTCAGGCCAGGGGATAAGATAACTGTATTACCATCAGGATTAACATCGGCCATCAAAACTATCGATACTTATTCCGGCCCTGTTGAGGAAGCTTTCTCACCAATGTCGGTATCCATTACACTGGAAGACGATATCGACGTAAGCCGCGGCGATATGATTGTAAAAGACGACAGCGAACCGCAGGTAAGCCAGGACCTTGATGCTATGATTTGCTGGATGGCAACCCGTAGCCCGCGCCCCGGTGCAAAATACCATCTCAAAACTACTACCCGTGAGGTGATGTCGATCATTAAGGAAGTATATTATAAGCTGGATATCAACACGCTTGAAAAACAGGAAGAAAATACAGATATCAGGATGAATGAAATGGTAAAGATCCGTTTACGCACCACCCAACCTGTAGTGTTTGATGAATACCGCAAAAACCGCATCACCGGCTCATTGATCCTGGTTGATGAATCGACCAATGAAACCGTAGCAGCGGGTACATTTTTATAGAACACAATTAAAGTTTAAAATAAACGAAACCGCCGCATAATTCAATTTATGGGGCGGTTTTTATTTCAAGTGATTATCTGGTTGCTCGTCAACGAGGCCAAACCGTGTCAGTCCATTATCAGTAAATATTTGCCTTTTGGCGATATAATATCATCCTAATCTAACAGCTCAACAATCTGCAAAAAATTGCTTTTAAACTTTTCAATATGAAAACAATGAATGACGTTATGATTGGAATTGCCGTCCCTATCACCAGTGAATTAGATACCGCAAAAAAATAGACTGCCCCTTTGAGACAGTCCATTTTAATTAGCCCTATTGCTATCTTTTCTAAAGCCGATCTTTAGATTGTGCATTTGCAGGCACTATGCTTTAGTGCCGATAGTCTGTACTAAGAATCCAATAGATCTTAATTCGTCTGCATTAAGCAGGTTTCTGCCGTCAAATATTTTAGCTGGCTTCAACATACTATCATATATCTTTTTCCAATCGTAGGTTTTAAACTCATCCCATTCTGTCAGTACAGCTATAGCATGAGCGCCTTTACATGCCTCATAGGGATCACTAATAATTTTCACCCCTTTTTTATTTTCTTCAGAAGATCTTGTGGCAAGATAATCAAGATCAAAATAAATCTGATCAGCCGATACCTTAGGATCATAAACCGCTATATTTGCCTGTTCATGTAACAAATGATCGGCAACATAAATTGCAGCTGACTCACGTGTATCATTAGTATCTTTCTTAAATGCCCAGCCCAGGAAGCTGATTTTTTTACCGTTTACAGTATTATACAGCTCTTTAATCATCTGGTTAGCAAACCGCTTCTTTTGATGATCATTCATAATAATAACCTGTTCCCAATAATCAGCTACTTCTTGTAAACCGTAACTTCTTGCTATGTAAACAAGGTTTAAAATATCTTTCTGGAAACAAGAACCACCAAAGCCAACTGAAGCTTTTAAGAACTTAGGGCCAATACGGCTATCGGTACCTATAGCCTTGGCCACTTCGTTTATATCCGCCTCTGTTTTTTCACAAAGCTCTGTCAATGAATTAATTGAAGATACACGCTGTGCAAGAAATGCGTTTGCGGTAAGTTTTGATAATTCCGATGACCAAACATTTGTAGTTAAAATTCGCTCACGCGGAATCCAATTAGCATATACGTCAACCAAAGCCTGAATAGCAGCCTGTCCTTCCACTGTGCTATCTCCCCCTATAAGCACACGATCCGGAGCATCCAAATCTTCTACTGCTGTTCCTTCTGCAAGGAATTCAGGGTTTGAAAGTATTTGAAACTGTGATCCATTACCGGTATGAATTAAGATATCTTTTATAGCGCTGGCGGTGCGTACGGGTAATGTAGATTTTTCTACAATTATTTTGTTATCCTTTGCAACCCGAGCAATTTGTCTTGCACAAAGCTCAATCCATTTTAAATCAGCAGCCTGCCCTTTACCAGCACCATAAGTTTTGGTTGGGGTATTTACTGATATGAAAATCATCTGAGCATCATCAATTGCTGATTCCACATCAGTAGAAAAGAAAAGATTACGCCCTCGCGCTTCGGCAACAACGTCACTTAAGCCAGGTTCATAAACCGGAATATTTTCAACATCGGGATCATTCCACGCAGCTATACGCTGCTCGTTCAAATCAACAACTGTTACTTTGATATGAGGGCATTTCTTTGCTATCATAGCCATAGTTGGACCACCAACGTAACCAGCACCTATACAACAAATTTTTGTAATTTGAATCATATAATTAAAAAGTTTATATTATTTGCTTTAATAACTTCCTGGCAAATGAATTACGGTTGTATTCTCCTTATATACATTCCATAACCGCTTTTGATATATTTTTCGGCTAAAGTCTGGAGTGCTCCATGGTCAATAAATCCCATTCTGTAAGCTATTTCTTCAATACATCCAATTTTAGTATCCTGACGCTTTTCAATAACTCTCACAAACTCGGAGGCATCGCTTAATGAATCAAAGGTGCCTGTATCAAGCCATGCGGTCCCCCTATCCATTACTCCAACTTGTAATTGTCCTTTTTCAAGGTATACTTTATTTACATCAGTAATTTCAAATTCGCCCCGCGGAGAGGCAGGTATCTCGCGGGCTATCTTAACAACCTGATTATCATAAAAATAAAGACCAGGTACCGCGTAATTAGATTTGGGTGTTACAGGTTTTTCCTCAATAGAAAGCGCCTTGAAATTTTTATCAAATTCTACTACGCCATAGCGTTCAGGATCAGCAACCGGGTAAGCAAATATCGCAGCGCCATTTACATCATTAAAGCTTTGAATAAGCTTGCTGAAGCCCGAACCGTAAAAGATATTATCGCCCAATACCAAAGCCACTTTATCCTGCCCTATAAAATCAGCTCCTATTACAAAAGCTTGTGCAAGCCCATTAGGCACTTCCTGAGTAGCAAATTCAAATTTACAGCCCAGTTCACTACCATCACCTAGCAAACGTTTAAAACCTGCCTGATCATCCGGAGTAGTAATGATCAATATCTCGTTTATCCCGGCCAACATCAATACTGATAATGGATAATAGATCATGGGTTTATCGTAAATAGGCATTAACTGTTTACTTATAGCCTTTGTTATAGGATAAAGACGGGTTCCCGAACCGCCGGCAAGAATAATTCCTTTCATAAGAGATGTTTTTTATTTAGATTATTGTGCAGATTCAAGTGCTTTAAGACAAACCTCAAGGCTATCCCGCCAATACGGGATTTCCAGGCTAAAAGTTTTTTTAATTTTCGCCTTATCCATTACCGAAAAAGCCGGCCTTGTTGCCTTTGTTGGATATTCGCTTGTGCGGATAGGAAAAGTTTTTACCTGGGTACCTGACAGATCAAATATCCCTTTAGCAAAATCATACCATGAGGTTACTCCCTCATTGCTATAATGATAAATACCGTAGCTTCCACCTCCTGATATTATGATATCCAAAATGGCGGCAGCCAGATCAATTGCATAAGTTGGCGTACCAATTTGATCAGCAATGATCTTTAATTCATCCCGCTCGCTTCCTAACTTCAGCATGGTTTTCACAAAGTTATTGCCATATTCAGAATACAGCCAACTTGTGCGGATAATGTAGTGTTGCTCAAGCACATCTACAACATCCTGCTCACCCTCGAGCTTTGTTAGGCCATATATACTTATAGGCTCGGCTATATCATTTTCAACAAGCGGAATAGGGATATCACCTTTAAAAACAAAATCAGTTGAAATTTGCACCAACGAAGCATTGTGCGCTTTACATTGCACAGCCAGGTTACGGGCACCGGTTTTATTTATTTTGCGGGCAAGCTCAATATCGTCTTCGGCTTTATCAACAGCGGTATATGCAGCGCAATTGATTGCGAAAGACGGTTTATATTTTTCAAAAACTTCATTCAGCAAAGTTTCATCCAGGATATTTGCTTCGGCTTCAGGAGGAAAAACAATTGAAGTTATGCCTTTTATTTCGGCGACTTTTTTTAAACACTGACCAAGTTGGCCAGAAGCACCGAAAACTACGATGTTTTCCATATTGAATTTTATAATTTATTACGGGGGTTAAAATAAATATATCAAAAACCAAAATCGCCTACGTTCTTCAAAAACGGTAGCACCTTATCTTTATCGGATACCAGGATATCAGCATTGGGCATACCCCAATCAATATTTAATTCAGGATCTGCATAGTGCAGGCCCCCCTCCGATTCCTTATTGTAAAAATTATCGCATTTATATTGAAACATCGCTGTATCGCTTAAAACGATAAAACCGTGTGCAAAGCCGCGGGGAACAAAAAATTGTTTATTGTTTTCTTCCGTAAGTAAAACCGAATAATATTGCCCTTTAGTAGGCGATCCACTCCTTAAATCGACCGCGACATCTAAAACCTGGCCTTTAGTTACTCTTACAAGCTTTGCCTGCGCGTGCTCACCTTTTTGCAAATGCAATCCCCTGAACACCCCGCGAGATGAATAAGATTGATTGTCCTGAACAAAATTAACCTCATACCCAACAGCCTCATTGAAACGTTGCGCATTGTATGATTCAAAGAAATATCCCCTGTCGTCGTTAAAAACGCGGGGAGTTATTACTATACATCCTTCAAGCGGAGTAGTTGCAATTGTCATGCTATCTGTAGTATTATTAAGTTAACGATTTTCGTATTGATGATCGTAGTAGCTCGCGTAAGCCCCTGAAGTAACATTGTTTAACCAAGTCGTATTCTGTAAAAACCAATCGATGGTGTCCGAAAGGCCCTGTTCAAAAGTTACCGATGGTTTCCAACCAAGCTCTTTATTAATTTTGGTGGCATCAATGGCGTATCGCCTGTCATGTCCTGGACGATCTTTCACATAAGTGATCAATTGCTCACTTATTCCTGATTCACGTCCAAGTTTTTCGTCCATTTGTTTGCATAATAAATGTACCAAGTCGACATTTTTCCATTCATTAAAACCACCAATATTATAAGTATCGCCTATTTTACCTTCATGAAAAATTAAATCAATAGCTACAGCATGATCTTTTACAAAAAGCCAGTCTCTTGTATATTTTCCGTCGCCGTAAACAGGTAACGGTTTATTATTGATGATGTTGTTAATCATCAAAGGGATTAATTTTTCTGGAAAATGGTTAGGGCCATAATTGTTTGAACAATTTGAAACTACCACTTTTATCCCATAGGTATCATGATAAGCACGTACAAAATGATCTGAAGATGCCTTGCTTGCGCTGTATGGCGAATGCGGATCATACCTTGTTTCTTCGGTAAACAAACCTTCTTCACCTAAAGCGCCATATACTTCATCAGTTGATACATGATAAAAAAGGCTATTTTCATAATTACCTGCCCATTTCTGTTTAGCAACTTCCAACAAATTCACAGTGCCAATAACGTTGGTATAAACAAAATCTAAAGGACTCAGTATTGACCTGTCTACATGTGATTCTGCTGCAAGATGAACAACATCGGTTACCCCATATTTTTCAAAAACGGCAGCAACCTGATCCCTGTTTGTTATATCTGCCTTTTCAAATACATAATTGGCAGCATCTTCAATATCGGTTAGGTTTTCAAGATTGCCCGCATAAGTAAGTGCATCAAGATTTATAATGAGATAATCAGGATATTTGGTTACAAATCTACGCACAACGTGCGAACCAATGAAGCCTGCCCCGCCGGTGATAATAATTTTTTTTAACATATAATAAAACAGGTTAAAGCCTTAATATTTTATTTAAGCAACAGTATTGCTTTCAAGTTTATTCAAAAAATCGCTGTATGCTAACTTAATTCCCTCTTCCAATTCAATTGTATGTTTCCAGCCTTTGTTATGAAGCTTACTTACATCCATTAACTTACGGGGAGTACCATCGGGTTTAGTGGCATCAAAATTTATTCCGCCTTCATAGCCAATTATCTCTTTCACCAATAAAGCTAAATCCTTGATAGAAATGTCCTCACCAGTACCGATGTTAACCAAACCTTCTTCATCATAATTCTGCATCAGGTAATAGCAAGCATCGGCAAGATCATCGGCAAACAAAAACTCACGTTTTGGTGTTCCTGTTCCCCAAATGGTTACCTCTTTCAAGTCCTGGGCTTTTGCCTCATGAAAACGACGGATCAATGCTGGCAATACATGTGAGTTTTGAGGATGATAGTTATCGTTATAACCGTATAAGTTTGTGGGCATAACCGATATATAGTTACAACCATACTGCGAGCGGTAGGCGTCACACATTTTGATACCGGCTATTTTAGCAATGGCATAAGGTTCATTGGTTTGTTCCAATGGACCTGTTAACAAATAATCCTCATTTAATGGCTGAGGAGCCAATTTAGGATATATACAACTTGATCCAAGAAACATGAGTTTCTTTACATTGTTAAGATAACTGACATGGATTACGTTATTCTGGATCTGTAAATTTTCGTACAAAAAGTCGGCCCTGTAGGTATTATTGGCAACAATGCCACCAACCTTTGCAGCGGCTAAAAAAACATAGTCTGGTTTTTCTTCTTTAAAAAATTCCACCACCTGTTGTTGATCGCGTAAATCTAAATCCGATGAGGTCCGGGTTATGATATTATCAAACCCTTCCTTTAGAAGTTTACGCTGAATGGCCGATCCAACCATTCCGCGATGCCCTGCTATATATATTTTAGCTGATTTATCCATGGTTATTCAAACTGATTTTTGATGGTATAACCAGAATTCTTTAAAAGTTTTTCGCGTCTGAAGTTTTCAACGTCAGATGCAACCATTTCGCTGACCAATCCTTGTAAGTCATATTTTGGCTCCCATCCTAACTTCGTTTTTGATTTTGTTGGATCGCCGATCAGCAAATCAACTTCTGTTGGCCTGAAATAAGCTTTATCAACAGCTACAACTTCTTTGCCCGCCTCAATCTGGAAATCAGGATTGCTACAGCTAACAACATAGCCTACTTCTTCTACGCCCTCACCTCTAAATTCGATGGTGATGCCAACTTCGGCGAATGCCATTCTTACAAATTCTCTTACCCTCGTAGTAACACCGGTAGCAATTACAAAATCTTCAGCAACTTCCTGCTGCAATATTAAATACATTGCTTCTACATAATCTTTAGCATGTCCCCAATCGCGTTGCGCATCAAGATTACCCAAATATAATTTATCCTGGAGGCCCATGGCAATTTTGGCCGTTGCACGGGTAATTTTACGGGTTACGAAGGTTTCGCCACGTAAAGGGCTTTCATGGTTAAACAGGATACCGTTACAAGCATATATACCATAAGCTTCACGGTAATTAACTGTTATCCAGTAAGCATACATTTTTGCTACCGCGTACGGCGAACGCGGATAAAACGGAGTAGTTTCTGACTGAGGCACTGCTTGTACCAAGCCATACAATTCAGATGTAGACGCCTGGTAAATTTTAGTTTTTTTCTCTAATCCTAAAATCCTGATAGCTTCCAATAATCTTAGGGTTCCTATACCATCGGCATTAGCTGTATATTCAGGCGTGTCGAAGCTTACCTTTACATGCGACATAGCACCAAGGTTGTATATTTCGTCAGGTTGTACCTGCTGAATGATACGGATAAGATTGGTACTGTCACTTAAATCGCCATAGTGTAAGATAAGGCTTTTGTTTGTATCATGAGGATCCTGATACAAATGGTCGATCCTGTCTGTATTGAATAATGAGCTACGTCTTTTTATACCGTGAACCTCATAATCTTTAGACAACAATAATTCTGTCAGATATGCGCCGTCTTGACCTGTTATCCCGGTTATTAGAGCTACTTTTTTTTTCATAAATTAAGGATAGATTAAAATGTAAAATGGGGGCATTGTATGTATTAACAACTTTGTATTAGGACTTCATTATATCGTTAAAATGTTCGGCATACTGATCAACTATTCTATCCCAGTTATAAACATTCGAAATTTCCAGACGATTATTGTTAATAAACGCTTGGTAGTCTATTTTTTTTTTATCTCTGGCATTAGTTAAAACCCGGGCCACATCTTTATCGTCAGAAAAATAAAGTGCGTTTTCGCCAAGGATATACCTGTTGAAATCGTTGTCGTTTGCGCAAATCAAACTATTAGACGCCATTGCTTCAAGCAATGACGGATTAGTTCCGCCAACTGTATGACCATGAAAATAAATGTTCGAAAAATATCTGATGTTGTTTAAGGCATTCAAATCGTAAACGCCACCAACAAATCTGATATTAGGCCTAGCACTAAATTTCTGCTTCAAAAAATTGCCAAATGGTGTATCATGTTTACCAATAACTAAAAAGGGCTCTTCATTTCCTGATAATACAACGCCATCTAAAATAGTTTCGATACTATTCTCTGGTTCAAGCCTGGCAATCAATAGGTTATACTCATGTGGAAGGATATTGTAAGCCGTTAAAACTGATTCATCAGGATTGTTGAACACTTCCGCGCCGTAAGGAATAAATACGGAATCTTTTTGATACTTAGCCTTAAGGTATTTTTGGATGCCTATAGAATCAGATATCAGGTGATCGCTATATTTAACGCCAAGTTTTTCGGCATAAAGGAGGAAGCTCCGTACCCGTCCGGTGTATTTGGTTCTCTTCCATTCCAGGCCATCCATATTGGTGGTTACAATAGAATGCTTACGCGGAAACAACCAGCCCCAAATCGAGCTGCTTGTGTAACCTAATTGTAGAATGATATCACATTTTCTATGTCGTAAATCTCTAATGCAATTAAGATCGTATATAAACTGTCCGACAGTACCTAACTTGAATTCAGGATCGTAACAGTGAACTATTTGAACGTTAGACCAGTTGTTATCCTGATAGGGGTGATTATGCGAATTATAAACTAAAACTTCGTAGCCACGCTTAACTAACCCTAACGCTAAAAATTCCGCGCATTGTTCAAATCCACCATAATTATTGGGTATTCCTCGAGTTCCCAGAATTGCAATACGCATAATTAATGTTAACTATTTCAACAAAAGTATATATTTTTTACGAATTCAGAAGTTTTCATATTTTTTTTTTTAAAAAATCTCATTCTTAGGTGCATTAAAATTAAAACGTTACAATTTATCTCAAAACCGCTTAATTGACCCGGAATTAAAAACAAACAAACAATAATTTTGATTGTAAATAGTTTTTACAAGTAACACTTGACATAATTTTTAAGAAATCTCCAATCAAATTTTATAACTATGAAATCATCGCCGCTTCTGATCTATTATTTGGTTTTAATATTTTGCCTTCCGCAAGTGGCCTCGTCAAAAACAATCTACTACGTATCCAATGACGGTAGTGACTCAAACGTTGGAACATCGGCTGTAAAGCCCTTCAAAACGATAGACAAAGTAAATAGCTTAACGCTAAACCCTGGCGATGTTATTTACTTTAAAAAGGGAGATATTTTTGAAGGGCAGTTAGAGATAAGACAATCGGGCACTTCAACAATGCCTATTATCATCGACTCATACGGGACAGGTAAAAATGCCGTTTTGGAGGCTGCTATTGACGTAAAAAAATGGACTAATCTTAAAGGTAACATTTGGCAGGCAGATTTTAGCAGCAGTGCCGATTCTGTAACTACTCTGTTTATTAATTCAGGCAGTATGCCCCTGGGCAGATATCCTAACCTATCTGCAGTAAACCATGGCTATCTTACCATAAAATCACATAACGGGAAGGTATCAATAGAAAGTGGGTCGCCTATTAACAACAACTGGGAAGGTGCACAATTAGTTGACAGGGCAGCACAATGGTTATTTGACAAATCAACAATTGTATCTCAAACCGGCAACACCTTCACAGTTACAGGTAAAACAGCCGACATTAAAGACAACTGGGGGTTTTTTATTCAAAATCACCTATCAGCATTAGATCAGAATGGAGAATGGTGTTTTGATAGGGGGAGTCATAAAATTTCGGTTTTTTATACTAACGGCAATATTAATAACCAGAATATTAAGGCATCTTTTTATCAACATAATATTTTGTTAGGAAAAAGCAATTATATTACAATACAAAACCTAACATTCAGAGGATCATTAACATCTGCAGTCTACTTAAATTCCTGTACAAACATACAAATACAAAAATCCAATTTCCTTTATTCAGGCGTGGATGCTATTGACGCAATTGGAGGATCGCAGGTAACTATTGACAATAACAATATCAGTGATAGTTACGGCAACGCCATAAATGTTAATGGCACCGAAAACCTGGTATTAACCAATAATGTAATTAAAAATACAGGTTTGATACCAGGCCGGGGACGACGTGGAAACGGCCAGAATATTGCTATAACGTATTCATCTATAAATGGTCCCGCTTTAATTAAACAAAATATTATTGACAGCACAGGCTATAACGGGATAGATTTCAGATCGAGCAATGTAACCATTCAAAATAACGTAATATCAAATTTTAACCTCGTTAAGGGCGATGGCGGCGGCATATATACTTGGAACAGGTTAAAAAACTTCAACTACGTTAATCAAAAGATAATTTCAAATATAATTTTAAAAGCCAGTGGGTCAGACTACGGCACTTACAACATCCCAACAGGGGCATGTGGCATTTATTTAGATGACTGTTCTCAAAACATTGAGGTTACAGGTAATACTATAGCACACTGTAAAAGTGCCGGTATATATCTGCACGGCACTAATAATGTTGTCGTGCAGGGAAATACGTCATTTGACAATGGCGAGCAGGTTTTGATTTTTTATAGCAATTGTGACGATATGCACGATAACTCAATATCAAACAATATCTTTTTCAGTAACAATGTAACCCAGCCGGTTGCAAGATATGAGACAAGAAAAACCGACCTTGCAAATTATGGCACCTTCTCAAACAATTATTATTATCGTAAAAGGGATAGTTTATCGTCGATAATAATTGGTTACGATTTGAACAGAAGAAGCGGTAAACATTTTGTTTCATTAAATGAATGGAAACAGCTCTTTAATAAAGATGTCAATTCACATTCGGGCGATCGAAGAACCATCAAAGCTCAAGGTAGTAAAACACAACAGTTTGCTGCCAATTTATCATCCAGTTTAGTTAAAATCAACGCGATAAATCTCTCATCCTCAAATATAACCCCAGGCGATAAATTCTCGTATCAAAATCAATCTTATCCATTTAATCCCACTAAAAACAAAACCTATCTCTTATCCTTTGATGCAGTTAGTTCAGGCAACAACAAAGTTGTTTTTTGCTATTTTGCTGATAACGGAGACACTGATAACCCGGATATGCGTTTAGGAAAGAACAAAGTATCAGTGTCTTTATCAAAAGATATACAGCATTTTAGCTTGCCAATATCAAGTGGTAACAAAACGTATAATAAAGTAATATTTTCAACATTAAATGACGGAGAAAAAATCACAATAACAAACCTTGATATTAAAGAAGATAATGCCGCTCAGGATGATAGCAGTCAGCAGGATGATAGCAAGGCCCGATTTGAATATAATTCAACTGCTGCCAACAAGACCATTAATTTAGGAAATAGCCAATATAAAGATTTAAAGAATAATGTTTACCGAGGAAGCCTGATTTTAAAACCATTTGAATCGGTTGTGTTATTACCTGCAGACAATGGTAATTGAGTTTCTGCATATCTTATAAAAAAACCGGTTAAGTACTTAACCGGTTTTTTTATAAGATATAGCGACCCAACCTTATTTGGCTCGCTTACCTGATCATTAATTTAGGGCCTTCTATGCCCTATGTTTTATCTTAATAAAGTAGTTTACTTATAGCCTGTTATGGATATTTACGACATTTTTGGTGTAAATATTAAATGGTCAAACGTCTTATGGTGAAGTATATTTTATAGTACACAAACGACCAAATGTTTACTTTGAAGCTTAAATTATTTATAAGGTCATTATAAATTTTAAATTGCTTTGATGGTACCAACAACTTCTTATAAAAGTATTTAAACCCTACCCTATTGGCACCTACTGTATTAGAACCATGTTGCCTGTATAATATTGTTGGGATAGGAAGGTATTTTATCAGGCCGTAGTGAGCAATATTAATAGCGATCCATTGATCATGTACAACATTTGAAGAATGAAATGGCAGAATAACAGCCTTCGATTCTTGGTTTATCATCATTGTACAACCGGCAACAACGTTCAGCGACAGGATTTTTATTGGATTACTTGCTACCTCCGGAAAAAGCTTCTGGCTGTCAATAAACGATTGATTGATGATATTTAAATCAGTATCAACCTCCTTAAGATCTGTAAAAACCATTAACGGGATGTTTCCCGAAACGGCCTCAAGTTCTTTCATAGTTTCAATACAGATCTCAATTTTATTAGGCAACCACACATCGTCCTGATCACACAACATGAAATATTTAGCGGTTGCTTTCTGAATAAGGAACTCAAACGAGAAAGTTGCACCCCGGTGTGCTACCTCGTCTTCTACGATACTTATTTGCTGCGGATACTTTAAGATATACTCTTTCAAAATATCTAACGTATCGTCGGTTGACCCGTCGTCTCTGACAAGCAAGGCAAAATTCTTATAACTTTGCCTGAAAATAGAGTCCAGCTGTTCGCGAAGGAAACGGCCCCCATTATACGTTGCTAATAATATTTCAATTTTATCCATTTTATCTTATTTATAAATAATCCCTTTAAGGAAGATTATTACCTGGTAATAAACGTTAAAATATATTCTTTCGATTTTATGACTAAAGCTTATTCCCCAATATTTGTTTTTTATATCGTAGCTTTCTTTCATCGATTTTGATATTAACCGATTACTAACTCCTCCATATCGCATTGAAGCTATCGTATGATTGGTAAATTTAAATTTAACACCCCCCATAAAGCATCTTACAACAAAATCGTAATCCATTAAAACTTTATACTCCAAAGCATACACGCCAATTTTGTCATAAATGGCTTTTGGAACAAACGTACCCGGGTGCCAGATGGTCATCTGTTTTCTTAAACCATCCAGGCTGCTTGCTTTAATGTTATACTTTGTTTCGCTGTTATATAACTTGACATTACCACTAATGATGGTATTGTCATCAGTATACAAATTTACAATCTTTTCTATAGCATCAGGTTCATACCAATCATCTGCATTGATAATACCTACTAATTGGCCGGTAGCAAGAGCAATCCCTTTATTAAAGGCATCAGAAATCCCCTTATCTTTCTCGGATATGAACTTTGCTATTTTGTTACCAAATTTCTTAACTATACTACATGTATTATCTGTAGAGCCCCCATCTACAATTATATATTCAATAAACTCGTAAGATTGAGCTAAGACACTATTAATTGTGTCTTCTATATACTTTTCTCCATTATATACAATCGTTATAATAGAAACTAATGGTGTTTTAGTATGCATTTAATAAACCGATTTTTTGCGAACAAATAGATAGATATAGTTAATGACCGTTAAACCCCTGTTAAAATGTGCCTGAACAGATTTTAGCTCTTTTTTTGCGAAGTTATTTTAATCTTATACCTGTATCCGTTTAACTATTATATTTAATACCTATTAACCAAAATCTAAGCTATTATTTTAAACGTTCACTCCTTGTAAAGCAACTTTAGGAGCATTGTCGAAGGATAATTTGTATGACTCGTTTAGCCCCAAGCCAATTATCATCCACCAATAATATAAATAAGTTGTGCCAAAGATATTTATAGACACAAAGCCAGCGAAAATAGAGGCTATAGTTACGGCCACGGTGAAATGCGAAAATAAATTACTTTTCATTTTCACTTTATCGTGGCGAATTAGCTTGGAAGACGTTGAAGCCAATGCTATCAGTAAAGCGACACCAAATAGCCCTAACTCATACCCTGTGTTAAGCCAAGCGCTTTCCACAAAAAACTCAAACTTATAACGGTTATCTGTTGTGCCTACTCCATGACCAAATGGTTCGCTCAAATCTTTAGTTATACCTCGGCTAAAACTACCACTTCGGGCTGCAGCGCTGGCTTCCTTTCCACTAAATGAATTGGCAATAATTTCCGATGCTTTTGGAACCACCGCAATTACAACAAATACCGTTACGAAAAAGGCAAATACAGTTAAAAAAAGATATGATGGTTTTATTTTGGTTTTGTTAGATATCAAAAGAGAGATAACCCCAACCATAACAATAGCCCAGCCGGTTCTGGAAAAGGATAGCAAAATGCAAAATAGTGCTAAAATCAAATTGGTAACAGCAAAAACCCTCGACTTTTTTGTAAAGGTGATTAAATTATCTTTCGACAAAAATGCTGAAGCGATAAGCAAAATCACGTAGGCGCAGTACACCCCTAAATCGTTAGGGCCTGTAAATAAACCTGCCATCCTCTCGAAACCCATGATCCTGAAAGATTCTGTACTATATTGGATGTAACCGTTTTCGTCAATAAAATCAATACTTCCCTTTAACGTAGAGATAGCTACGTTAAAGAAGAATTGCTGCAGTATGCAGCCGAAAAACGACAAAAGTGCCCCGGCCAAAAAACAATAAAATAAGTTTTTATAAAACTTAGGTTCAAAAACTGAGATAGACGCCCCGATAAAAAGTAAAATAGGGAATATATAATTCCTTAAAGCAGGTAATGCTGAGGATAAGCTTGGGTTTATAAAAAAGTAAAATAATACTACAAAAAAAAACGGTATCAGCCACAAAATGAGCTTCTTTTTAAGATTTAAGCGCTTTCCGATTATAAGCTTGAAAATTAAGCTCAAAATAACCATCTCCTTCCAGGAAGAAAACAGATCGCCGCCACCGGCCAAATGATCCAACGCTCCTTTTATAAAACTATGAAAAGGTAAAAGAATGGCCAGCAGATAAAAAATATATTCCTTTCTGCTAATTAGCGCAATGCCTACTATTAATGCTAATAATACTACCTGACCCATTCGTTCAATAATCTGCTATCCATTTTATAAAATAATCATCATTTACCGATGTTTATTATCATTTAGATAACTTTCTGTAAATATCTCTTAATTTGTAAAAAATACCGGCTTTTTTCAAAAATACGATAATTTTAATTTTGAAATTAAACAAAGCTGTTTTTACCAAAGGATTATTCTCATGATAAAACGTGTCAATCGCTTTTCGTGCCACAAAATTCTCAACAATAGGCTGCTTTTTTACCTCAATATAATCTGCAATTTCATTCACATAAATATCCTTACCTGCACTATGAACCCCAGAATTATCATATCCGATATTTAAAACCAACGACTTTCTCGGGAATAATGAAAAGCCATTTTGAAACAACCATGACGCATACCACTTAACAGCCCATGTATATATGGTTTTCTTTTTATTTAAAACCAACTGGTTATAATAGTCGGCATGTCCTTCTATATTAAATTTTTTAATAGCCGCTCTATAGTTTAGTTTACTTAAATGATCATCAACATTAGGATTATAAAACTTCCAAGCCCTTGCCCAGGTAGCCCAACCCCAGCAAGAAAATGTATTTATAAAAAAAGTATCGCCCTTTTGTTCGTCATTTATTTTGGCTGGATATAGATAGCCGCTTATGTGCATCACCTTTTCCTCCTGTTCATATACAGTGAGCGCATCGTTCATGTATTTTAAAAACCCTTTGGTAGTTACTATATCATCTTCCAGAACGATAACTTTCCCATGCTCATTAACAACTCTCGAAACGCCTTCTACAATTGAATCAGCAAGCCCTTTATTAACTTCCGCTTCGATGATCACAACCTCCTTACACCATTGTTTTTGCTTAATAACCTTCCTGGTTTCTTCGATCGCTTTTACAGTTTCAGGGGTGCTTTGAGCCTTTGGCCCATCGGCGTAAATATAAAGCTTGCTATCGGCGGCATAATCGTTCAGATTTAGTGCTTCAAGAGTTTTTAAACTATGCGCCGGCCTGTTGTAAACAAACAATACTATAGGTGCAAATGACTTTATCTCTTCCATATCTTTTTTGAAGCTATTTGATATAATTTTGAAAGTTCTGCAGAGGCATCAAATCCAATATATATTGTCAATATGGCTAAAAACACAACTTTGAAGATTTGAAGTTCAAAGTAAATTGAAAACCATAGCGCCAAGGATATCAAAATTTTGGGGATCCAAAATTTATATACCCTAAGTTTATTAAAATTCAAAGCCTTGATGTAACTGTAGTACAACTGAAACGTTAAAACGAATAAGATAAAAGAAAATGAATAGTAAGCGGCAATTGCCTTTAACGATATCAATCCTCCCAAAATAATTGCGCCAACTAAAAAAACAGCCGAAACCCATCCCGATACCATAAACTCGCGTTCTTTTTCTTTAAGTACAAGTAACGACCCAACAGTAGAAAGCAAAGTTTGTGTGTAGATAAGCAAGCCGAAATATGGCAGAAGTGTTGCAACTTGCAACCAGGCCTTTCCCCATAAAACATTAACTAAATTTTCAGGGAATAAAATGAATGTTACAACCAATAAGTAACTTAAAAAAGTTATTACAGTTAATACAAAGTAATATTCTTTTTCAATATCCCCCCCCTCAGATTTAAGTTTCTTTAAGCTGGGAAACAGAATACTATTGAAAATTCCGCTAATAAGATTTAAAGGTAAAGTTAATAAAGAGTAAGCCCTGTTGTATATACCTAACTCCTGAGCACCATACCACTTTCCAACAACCATATTATCGGCGTTTCGCGACCAATAATTAACCGAATTAAATCCAATAACGCTGCCTATTAACTTTCTTGTATGCTTAAAAACAACAATGAAATAGCTATAAGGATAAATTTTGAAGCCGAGTTTTACTTCCCTTTCGTAAAGTACGGCTGTAATTAATGCGGTGGTAACTTGTGGGACAATCAGCGACCAATAACTAAATTTTAGCCAAGCCATGATAATTGTTATTATCACCGATTGAACCATACATATCAACGTTACTTTTCCGATAAAACCAAACTTCAGTTGCTTTGACAAAACAGCGCCTTGTGCTAGGCTTAAACTTCTTAGGATAAAAGTAAATCCAAGTACGATTGTTGGTTTAGTTAAAAGCGGATTATGATAGAATACAGCTATCGGATAGGCTAAAAGCAGGGTAATTATAAATAATATCCCGCCTAAAACCCAGGCTAAATTGGTAAGCACCCGTTGGTAAGTACGCCCAAAATCGCTCCGAATTAGAGCGTAAGACAATCCACCATCAGAAAAGACTAATATGAAGCCCGTAAACACAGTAATAAGCCCAACTAAACCATAACTTGATGGCGTCAACAGTCTCGACACGATTGTTGACGCAGCAAAATTTATGATTTGGGATGCATAAATGTAACCTCCTGAAATTAAAATATTCTTTAATAATCCTTTTTTAAAATTCGCCACTGCTATTTTGTTGTTGGGCAACCACCTTTTTACTTGTCATTAATATCACCCTGTTATTACTTAAAAACATTCCTTGCCCGGTTTAAGGCTACATACAAAGGGAAAAAAACGGAGAATAATACGGTTGCATTTTTCGCAAAAGTTATATTACGCAGCGCCTTCCACCAAACTTTAACCCCATGCGCTTTATACATTGATAACCTTGTTGGCGATCTGTGCATAAACTTTATTTCCATCGCAAATCTCTGGAAGTAGTTGAGGTGCAGTCGCTTATAGTTATCAAAAACCTCATTAATAAGCCCATCACCTCCATAACTCCAATCCTTCTTCTTAATAGGTTGAGTTACTCTTACAGGGAGGTGGCTAACATGATAAACATTTCCCTTTAAACACCACGCGCTCGCGAAATAAATGAATAAATAAATATTATGAACTTTATTACGTTGATAACTATCTAATAAGCCCTCGCGCCGCAAAACTAAACCGCTCAATTGATGTCCCCGATAAGAATTAATTAAAAGAGCCTTAAATCCAGGTGGATACTTCGTTGTACCACCAATTAGGTCCCTGGGCAAGCCCAACTCTTCGTCATTAACAGAAACCGGCACAAAATTAGGAATGATAACATATAGGTCAGGATCTGCTTTTATTATCCGTACACATTCTACTAAATAGTCATAACTTATATAATCGTCATCACCAAGAAACATTACATACTGCTCAGTGCCCTTCTCTAAAACAAATAAAGCGTTAGCTTCTAAGCCAATATTTCTTTCCTGTTTAAATAACTTAATTTTTAGTTGGTGATCCTTAGCAAAATTTGTTACTACCTCACTTGTGTCGTCGATTGAACAATTATCTGATACGATGATCTCAATATTGTCAACCAATCCAGCTTGTTTTATGATAACAGAAAGAGCAATTAGATTCTTTAATAAAAACTCGCTTCTGTTATATGTGGGTATTAGTATGCTAATCATTATAAAGTTTTCATATTTATTATATGCGACTCCCTCATCCTATTTTCTGCTGTAACAACACGAAAAAACGACAATAAATCTTAGTAACAGATATTACCTAACTGTTAATATACCCTCTTATAACATCCGCGATGTAATCATAATGACTTTCGTCAAGTCCTGGCCAAACTCCAAGCCAGAAAGAGCGGTTCATGATAATATCAGTATTGGTCAAATCACCTACTACACGATGCTGTACGCCTGCGTAGGCTGGTTGCCTTAATAAGTTACCTGCAAATAACAATCTGGTTCCAATTTTATTTTCTTCAAGGTGCTGTACCAGCATATGACGGTCGGCTGCATCTCCATCCCTGAGAGTCATTAAAAATCCAAACCATGATGGGTTGCTATTAGCGGTAGGCTCTGGAAGGATAAAAATATCTTCAAATTCTTTCATCCTTTCGTAAAGCGCTTTATAATTCTGGCGGCGCTTTTCAACAAACCTGTCTACTTTAGCAAGTTGAGACACGCCTATTGCAGCCTGCATATCGGTAACTTTTAAATTAAAACCGATATGAGAGTAGGTATATTTGTGATCATAACCATATGGTAATGAACCTAATTGCTGAGAAAACCTGCAACCACATGTATTATCTTTTCCAGGCTCACAATAGCAATCCCTACCCCAATCGCGGAAACTTTCGGCTAATTTGGCAAGTTCGGGGTTATTGATCAGCACAGCGCCACCTTCACCCATGGTAATGTGATGCGCCGGGTAAAAAGAAAACGTAGAAATATCACCGTAGGTACCGGTTTTTTTATCGCGGTAAGTTGCACCCAATGAATCACAATCATCTTCAACCACCCACAAGTTGTATTTTTTAGCTACACGCATCACTTCGTCCAAATCAAAAGGATTACCTAAAGAGTGAGCTATCATAATTGCCTTGGTTTTCGGAGATACCGCGGCCTCAATCATTGATGACATTACGTTATGTGTTGCTATATCAACGTCAATAAAAACAGGAATAGCACCAAATTGAACAATTGGATTTACAGTGGTTGGGAAACCAGCGGCAACTGTAATTACTTCATCACCTGGTTTAATAGCCCTATCACCAAGTTTTGGTGATGTTAATGCATAAAAAGCCACAAGGTTGGCTGATGAACCGGAATTTACAAGTAATGATTTTGTTGCACCAAAATACTTTGCGAAATCATGCTCAAACTGATTTGCAAACCGGCCAGCTGTAAGCCATCCATCGGCAACAGACTCCATGCAAAGTAACAAATCATCTTCTTCAATAATTTTTCCGGTTACTGGAATATAATTCACACCCGGAACTGCTGGCTTAAAAACCTTTAAATCAAATTTATTTTCCATCTATAAATCTTTTACGTTCTTTTTGAATCATGTTATATAGCGCTTCGTTAACGCTATATTTAGGCGTCCAGCCTAATTTTAACAAATCTTTATTATTAGCAAATGAATCCTCAATTTCTCCTTCATGCCTTTTTACAGCGCCAAACAGTAATTGTGATTTAGTACCCGATATATCACCCATAATGTTTATAAACTCCTTAACAGTTATAGATTCTCCTATGCCTGCTTCGAACTCATTATAGCCTGTTAGATTTTCCCGGGTACTGAGTAAAGTGATAAAAGCCGATGCCACATCCTTTACGTATATAAAATCCCGTTTTTGAGTTCCTTCACTCAAAAACACCTCTTGTTTGTTTTGCAGTACTTGCTTGAGAATTGCCGTTACAAATTTAGTTTCTGAATCGCTTTCTCCGAAAACATGTTCAAGTCTAACATTCGCAATGGGTAGCTGCCCTGCAACACCCTCCAATGTGACAGCCAAAATTTTTTTTGAAGTTGTATAGTTACTTAAGTACTTTTGATTAAACTGCTCTTTTGCAAAGAATGAATCGGTATTTATAAATAACTTCACCCCATTTTTTACTCCTTCTTCTATCAACCTCAATGGCAACAAAAGATTTGTGTTCAATATTGTTGAAAGAGATCTTTCTCTTCCATAATCAGTAGCAGTATTTACAATCGAATCAACATTATACTTCTCAAAAATTAACGGGACATCTGTTAATTCATCTAAGAAAAAAATCTCGCATTTACTTTTTAAATGCTCAATTCTCCAGGTATCCGAGCTCGATCTTAATAAAATTATCGGAGCATAACCATGTTCAATAAGAGATTCAAGAATATGGCTGCCTAAAAAGCCGGTAGCTCCGGTTAGCAATACATTTTTCATGCTAATGCCCATGAAATGTCTTTATCGGCAGCTTTAGCCGTATACTCATTAATTTGATCAATACGGCTTTGAAGAAGAACACTTGCATCGTTAATCGCCAGATCGTCTTGGTAACCTTTTACAGTAAATTCAACTGTTTGATCAAATGTTAAAGTTGGGCGCCAGCTAAGCTGATTAACTGCCTTTGAGATATCGAGCTTCAAAAATGTTGCCTCGTGAGGCTTTTGAAGGTTTTCTGGTGTAATGTATCCACCGGAGTTATCAAGGGTTAACATTTTATCAATAAGGTGCTGTACCGAATAGTTAGCCGTATCTTCAGGTCCAAAATTCCATCCCCCGCTGTATTTACCCCCTTCTGTATAAAGCAGCGCACCCAATTGCAGATACCCGCTTAATGGCTCAAGAACATGCTGCCATGGGCGTGTAGCAAACGGATTACGAACCATCAGTTTTTCATTCACCTTAACGGCCCTGAAATAATCCGGTACGATCCTGTCTTTAGCCCAATCGCCGCCACCTATAACATTACCTGCCCTTGCCGAAGCAACCGCACATGAATCAGCTTTATTAAAAAATGAGCTTAAATAAGATGAAGTTATCAGTTCGGCACAACCTTTACTTGCACTGTATGGGTCTTTACCACCCATTGGGTCATTTTCGCGGTAGCCCCAAACCCATTCATTATTATGGTAGCACTTATCGCTTGTTACATTAACGGCAACTTTAACAGATGCCGTTGCTCTTACAGCTTCAAAAAAGTTTACTACCCCCATCAGGTTTGTTTCAAATGTATTAACCGGATCCTCGTATGAAAGTAATACCAATGGTTGAGCCGCCAAGTGGAATGCTATGTCAGGTTGCACATCTGCAAAATATTTTTTCAGTTTAGCCCCATCGCGCACGTCACCTTCCAAATGATGAATTTCATTACCCAAATCACATGTTACAAAATTGTCCTGATCAGAAAGAGGTGCGAGAGCGTACCCATAAACATCAGCACCAAGTTGCTTTAGCCATATAGCCAGCCAGGACCCTTTGAAGCCTGTATGGCCGGTCAATAAAACTTTTTTTCCTTTATAAATATCCCAAAATTGCATAACAGCTCGCTTGATAAATTTTAGATTAAGTTGATGCCTGTTACCAGGTTTTCCATTGGGCTTTATTTTGCTGCCAATCCGCTTCAAGCTCCTGCTTATCTCTCAAAGTATCCATTGGTTTCCAGAAACCGTCATGTTTAAATGCAACCATTTCGCCATCAGCCGCAATTTTCTCCATTGGCTCACGTTCCCAAATAGTTGAATCTCCTTCAATATAATTAAATACAGAAGGTTCGCAAACAAAAAAGCCTCCGTTTATCCAGGCACCGTCACCTTTCGGTTTTTCCATAAATGAATGAACGGTATCTTCTTCGGTGATATTTAATGCACCGAACCTTCCAGACGGCTGAACTGAAGTAACAGTACAATGCTTACCTTTTTGCTTATGGAATTCAACAAGTTTTGTAATATTCACATCACTAACGCCATCGCCATAAGTTAACATAAAAGGTTCGTCACCAACATGTCGCTGAATACGTTTGATACGACCACCAGTCATTGACTCGTTGCCAGTATCAACAAGTGTGATAGTCCAGGGCTCAGCCTGAGAATCATGCACCTTTATAGAATTGTCTTTCATGTTGATAGTAACATCAGACTTGTGAAGAAAATAATTGGCAAAATACTCCTTTATCACATAGCCTTTATAGCCAAGGCAAACGATAAAATCGTTATACCCATGAGAAGAATAAATTTTCATGATATGCCATAAAATAGGCATTCCACCTATTTCAACCATAGGTTTTGGGCGCAATACGGTTTCTTCGGACAGTCTCGTGCCTAATCCGCCGGCTAATAGTACAACTTTCATGTTTTCTAAGGTGTCTTAATTAATTTTCTGTCAATACTTTTACATCATTAGTTAGCGGATAGCTGCAACAAAGCAAGCACTCGTTGTCAGCAAGCTCAACAACATGGCTATTGATCATTTTCACTTTTCCCGACAGCACTTTCGCTTTGCATATTAAGCAACTCCCCGTTTGGCAAGAATATGACAAGTCAAGATCAGCATCTAATCCCGCTTCCAATATGCTTTTACCTTTAACAACCTCAATTTTTGAGCTTTCGGTTGGGGACTGGACTTCAACAAACTGACTTATTATATTTTCAAACTCTTTTGGATCAATTATTTTTTCAAAATCCTCACTAAAAATTTTGTCGTATCCGATATTATTTTGAGCTAATGCATCCTTAACCGACTGTTTTAAACCAACAGGTCCACATATAAAATGCAGAGTCTCTGCACCGATATTACCATCGGCCATCATTACCTGTAAAACTTTATGGGGGTTTATCCGTCCTTCAATTACATTAGCATTGGTATGACTTATTGATTGACGGGTATGAAAATGCCATGTTGAAAAGTTACTAAACTCCTTTTTCAACTGGCCGATGGTATCGCCGAAAATAACATTTTCCGAGTTTCTATTACCGTAAACTAATGTCAGTTGAGAAACTTTGTTACCGTACAACAAATATTTGGCTATGGATATCAAAGGTGTTATTCCGCTGCCGGCACCCCAGAGTATAACATGGTCGGCATTTTTATCATCAGGTAGCGTGAAGTCGCCCATTGGCGCCATTACCTCAATGAGGTCGCCAACTGCTACCTGATCGTTAATATGATTTGAGACAACACCTCCTATTACACGTTTAATTGTAACTTCAAGATTTTGATCAATATTAGGCGCAGATGACAAAGAATATGGCCTTATGTAGCGCCGCCCGTTAATGCGGACAATTAAGGTAAGATATTGCCCGGCTAAATACTTTATCTTCTTTAAACCCGGCTGTTTAAAGCATATGGTTACTGTATCGGCGGTTTCCCTTTTTACCTCAATTATCTTAAGTGTATAAGTAACCATAGGAAGGCTATGAATTTAACTATTTGTAATTTATTTTACAATTATATGAAAAAATGCTAACATAACAACAAAAAAGCAGCAAAAAATTCAATAAATATTTAAATATAATAAAAGTTTCTATAAATATTTCAAATCAGGAAGCCTTAACTTAAGGCTTTAAACTGTTTGGTTGATGTAAAAATTATTTCGGCCAAATCCTCTTTCGATCTCTTCCGCCGCGCTTTAATTATTAGAACCGAAAGTACCTTTCCGAAAAGTATTTGGTTATCATCTACTTTGCTAATTGCATTCCAAACTCTCCGCACAAAAGCGTCAGCACATCCGCCGGGACATTTGTCGCAGTATTAGCAAAAGCTAATCATTTATAAATATTTAAAATACAAGAGTAACAACGGCGTTTCGCCCCCCTTTTTAAGGTTGCCCGAAGCCATCAGTCAGTTGCTTAACTTCTCTTAAAAAGCCTGGAGAAGAAACTGCCACGGCCTTTTTCTTCCGCATATCCGCCGTAGCCATATCCGTAGCCGTAGCCATAACCATATCCATATCCATGATAACCAGATTTACCGGTTTTGATATCGTTTACAACATAGTATAAACGGTCGATCTTATTTTCTGCCTTTAAATTATTGACAATGTTTAATTGAGCTTTGTACGTATAGTTTTGACGAAGTATATATAAGGTTAGATCGACATGCTTACTTATTATCATCGCATCTGACACTAAACCAACTGGTGCACAGTCAATAATAATATAGTCATAATTTTTCCTTAGATAAGCCAGCAAGGCTTCTAGTTTTTTGTTCAATAAAATTTCTGAGGGGTTAGGCGGTATTGAACCAGATGGAATTACAAATAGATTTTCATTAAAGAGCGAAGGTTTAATTATCGAATTCGGGTCCATGCTGCCTGAAATAACGTAGTTTGTAAAACCAAAATTATTATCAAGACCAAGGTTTTGTGATAATTTCGGTTTTCTCAAATCGAGCTCCATAAGCACAACTTTTCTGTCGCTTAACGCTAAAGCCATACCTATATTTGCAGAAATAAACGATTTCCCTTCACCGCTCATGCTGGAAGTGAGCATGATCACCTGCGAATTATTACTTTGTTGCAAATATTGAAGATTAGTTCGTAAACTTCTGAACTCTTCGGAAATGATAGACCTCGAACCCGGTATAACCACAATAGAGTCTTTTGCCTCATTATTACCTATCTCACCAACAACCGGAATATCCGAAAGTGATTCAACATCTTTTTTAGTAGATATCTTCAGGTTAAAAATATCTTTTAAGAAGATGTAGCTGGCTGGCAAAAGCAGTCCGGCTAAAAGTCCCAGTGTATAAATTAAAGGTTTTAAGGGTTTAAACGGTAAGTATTCGCTTTTTGCAGGGTCAATGATCCGAGCCGAAGATATATTTGATGTCTTCGAGATAGACGTCTCTTCTTTTTTCTGCAATAGATATAAATACAATTGTTCTTTCAGATTTTGTTGCCTGGTATAATCAAGATATACCCGCTCTTTTTCCGGCAAACCCTTTATTTTCTTTGTAAAATCACCATTTAGGTCATTCAATTTTTTTCCGGTAACCTGCAACCCGCTTTTATAAGCCGTAAAGCTTTTTAAAAGATTAGCTTTATTAATAGCTATTTGCTCATCATAATTTACCAATACAGGGTTGTCATCTTTATAGGAAAGGGCCGCTTTTCCGCGTTCAATAATTAACTCATTATATTTTTCAATAGCTCCTGTGAAAACAGGATCCTGTACCGTAAGACTGCTTGGAATAACGGTCTTGTTTTTCGGATCCTGCAGAAAGGTTTCTAAAGAATTAATAACAGACAGCTGTATTTCCTGCATGTTGAATTGGTTATAATAAGTACTGGCATCTTTCACCAGAGCCTCCGACTGAGCATCTACATTACCAATACTATTTTGACTTTTAAATTGCTGAAGGTTGCTTTCTATACCGGCCAACTCTTTTTCAACAATGGCAATTCGCTTATTTATAAAAACCAAAGTGCTATCAGATATCTGTACCTTGTTTTCAAGGTTTGATAACAAATAGAATTCCATCATATTCTGAAGGATAGCTTCACCTTTCTTTGAGTTTGGATAAATTAAATTTAAATCCAGAGTGGTACTCTGCTTATCGGAGAGCTGAACGTCAAAATTTTTAGATATCTCTTCTATTTTGCTATCCTTAGATTGTATTAACAGCGCATAATCGCCCGCAATGGAATCTGCTGATGCACCAACCTTTTTCCTGAATCGCATGTTATAGCTATCAAACCGGGCCCAGTTATCAAAAGAAATTGTTTGATCGATATTATCCTTGCCGTTTTGAATATGAATTTTATCACCCTTCAAAAAAGATAAATCATATGTTCTTGACTGGATAGAATCTACTTTATAAATAACGTCAACTACAAAAGTTGGCTCATCAAAAACCTCTACCTTATTAAACAGGCCTTTTCTGAAAAGAGTGACATTTAAATCGAGTTTATCAACAACCTTCTTTGCCAGCGTACGAGATTTCAGAATTTCAATCTCATTTTGAGCATTGCTTGGCAAATCAAATAAACTTGAAAAGCTCAAAGGCACGTTTGACCCACCAAATGATGAATTATCTTTAGAGTCTTCTACTACAATTTTGCTATCAACATTATAAGACGGAGTCGCGTATCTAACATAGGAGACTGCTAAAAACAAGCATATTGTAACAGAGATTACAAACAAATACCAATAGCTAATGAACTTTGAAAAAAATAGCTTGATATCAAAACCTTCGTCAATATTGATAAAATTACTTTTCTTGATGTTGTTTTCCATAAAAGAGGCTGATATCTTCCTAATTAATCCTGCTTGCTAATACAATCAATAGGGATAATACTGAACTGAGAATTGCAATTGTTCTGGTTTGAGCCAAATCGTTAGCAGCAATTTTTGATTTGGCAGGCTCCACATATATGATATCGTTTTGCCTTAAATAAAATACAGGAGAACTAAAAATATCACTTTTATTTAAATTAATCCTATAGGGCATTTTTGTACCATCATCGCTTTGCCTAATTAAAAGAATATTATCTCTTTTGGCATAGATAGTTAAATCTCCAGCCATTGATAATGCATCCATAACTGTTGATTTCTCATTAGGCATAATATAAACCGAGGGACGATTTACCTCGCCTGTAACGCTAATTTTAAAATTGGCATAGCGCACAATTATTGTAGGGTCTTTATAATATTTTAAAGCAATTTGCAGGATCGCATTTTTAGCTTCGGTCGTTGAAAGACCTTCTACTTTAATTTTTCCAAGAATGGGAATTTCAATTTCGCCCTGTTTATTAACAAGATAACCGGACACGGGCTGAGGAGAAAACCCCGTATTAGTAACACCTACTCCCGTTGCAGTACTCAAAACCTGTACATTTCCGACGTTAACATTCTGCGCTGCCAAGGGATCAACTGTTTGTAATATTACAGATAAAATATCGTCAACCTGAATTTTAGGTTCAAAATATACCGCGCTGGTTATTGGTTTTAATTGTCCAGAATCAGGAATATTCTGAAAATACTTGATTTTTTTTGTTGATGAACAAGACAAAAAGGTAAACATCCACAAAATAATTAATAGGCCGAAGATTGATTTGTACACGTTGGTTTTTTAATTAAAGCTTGGTTTCTGATGAGACAAATATAAAAACTCTTCAATGATATTTCATTAATTTTAAAAATAATTTAATTTTATTAAAATTAACATAAAAAAAAGGTCTTCATATAATGTCAAATGTAATTTTACGGCTTTTTTTTAAATTCCAAATTCTTTTAAAATACCATTAATTTAGCACAATTAACAACGCACTATGCGCTTTCACCAACACAGTAGTGGCTTCATTTTTAGAGTCATCGGCTATTAAATCTGTTACCAGTGGCTCTGTAACAAAATTCCCGTTTGCGGAAACAAACGAATTATTTATGTTGGTTGTTGTTTTACTGGCAAAAGTATCTCCGTTAAGGGTATAACTGCTTATACTCTTAATTAAATTATCTTGTTTTAATAAAAAAGAAACGTCCGCTTTATCATCCTTGTTTACGAAAACAAATCCTATTCTGCCATCTGTCCGTTCAAAAGAGAAAATGCTCAACTTGTCAGAGCCTTTTGTAACATCACATTTCAAAAATCTTTTTATGGAAGCCTCATGAAAAAAGAGCATAGCATAATATAAAGGTTCAGCAAAATAAGCATTATCCTTTTGGCTTATAGGAGTATAAACATACACTGCTCCGTTCCCGGTATGAAAATTCACACCTGCAACTCCCATTTTTGCCATTAGGCACAAGAAATCAACGCCCCATACAGCGGACGCATGAGCATCGCTAATCCCCCTTTGCCCGCCATTAAACACAGAATTGGTCTCTGTTAAACGATACGGCATATTAACAGTATTTGCAAGTGTCAATGAACCCTTAACCATTGAAATCAGATCCTTATCGGGAGTAAATAATTTTTTGATTGTAATTGAAGTATCGCCGGCCGGTCCCATTCGGTAGTAGTGACCTGATAATAAAGATATATTTGAAGAAAAATCATTGAAAAATTGGGTTTGATATACACTGCCAACGGTTTCCGGACCCGAAAATATAGCTTTTGGCAAAACTGATTTTATACTGTCAGAGTAAGTTTTAAAATCCTTACTATAACTAAATTGATCATAATTAGGAGTCCGATATTTATTTCTGTAATAAAAATCAGGCTCATTTCCCAAAGCAAAACTGCCAACCAGATCCTGCAGATTGTCTGATACAGCAGTAGTTTCATCTCCCATGGCTTGTACGTTTGCTTTGCCAAGGTTTATTCCCCAAATGGTTTTCCAGCTTACAAGTTTGTCGAAAGCTGCAAACCGTACAATGTCACTTTTGAACACAGAGTCTTTAATGTTATTTGACTTTCTTAAACTGTTGGACCAATAGGTATAATCAACGGTATTGCCTCCAATACGGATAGATCCCACACCTAAATTCTTGTAGAGATTTATCAGTGTAACATTATTTTTGTTAAAGAGACTGGTATCCGTTAATGACACTTTCTCGTAACTGAAACCCAAAAAATCGGACCCGACAAACTTATCGTTAGCAGGTTCGTTGTACAAATTGGCTTCAATCAAGTTATCTGAGGAAGTTAATGAGATAAGCAGGGTGCCGGTTGGCTTAGGATCTTGTGTTGCATAGGAGCCCTTCTTGCAAGAGAGCACAAAAAAGCACATAACTCCAACAAATGGAATCAGTGAGTAGTTAGTAGTTTTCATCAATAATTTAAATTGGCATGATATTACGCCAAATAATCAAGAAATCAGCTATAATATTTTATAAAACAGCATGATATTTAATCAATTATAGATAACTGAAGTTATTGTTACCTTCCGGTTAAATAATCAATAACTTTAAGGAAAGTTAAGGTAAAGTATCACCAATATTTGCTTTCACGTCGAAAAAGATAGGATAATAAAAACAGGTTGAGCTTAAGCTATCAACAAAACAATCGCCTGTCACTTGAGTTCTTAATGCTGCCAATAAATAATCCGTATAGCAAAAATTAAGTTACAATTTGCTTTTTACTTACGGATTGAGAAGACAATAAAAGAAAGGTTCTATACTTAAATTTTATAAAATTCCACGATCATCCCTTGAAATTAAGGCGCTATTTATGCCTGTCCCATTGTGCCACCAAAATTCATCGGAAAACCTGGATGATCGGGCTGTACTTTAATTCGCCCGTTATTAGTTTCATACTTTTCAATGTTATCTTCCAACGCCGAAAGGAGACGTTTTGCGTGTTCAGGAGTTAATATGATCCGTGATTTTACCCGGGCTTTTGGAACACCTGGCATAACCCGGATAAAGTCTAATACAAATTCAGAATTTGAGTGGGTAATGATAGCGAGATTTGAGTAAACACCTTCTGCAATTTCTTCTGATAGCTCTATATTGAGCTGATTTTCATTTTGTTCTTCCATAGTACTAAAGTAACAAAAAGACATTTTTTATAAACTGTCTTTTTGAGGGGTAAATGCCGGGCAAATATAGCGTTTAAGAATATAAATCCATCTTATATTCTATCCGCACAAGGCCGAACGTAGAACAGAGATGTTTCGGCTTTGTTTTAACTGAGTCGTCCTAAAATAGGTTGACAGAAATTAATGATTTAAAGATAGTCCTTGTTGGTCGATACCAGCAAGGATTTTTTGTTGATGTACAAATTGTGGTGTTTGATAATTTAAAGCCAAATGAGGCCTTCGACAGTTATAAAGTTTAATAGCTTCTGCAATCATTACCCTTGCCTGCTGTATATCTGCTGGTTTAACCACCAGGAACTCGTTTTTAATAATGCCGTTGATGCGTTCTGCCAAAGCATTCTGATAGCAATCATATCCATCCGTCATAGATGGGGTAATCTGATGTTTGGCCAACAACTGCTGATATTGTGCTGAGCAATATTGCAAACCTCTATCCGAATGATGTATCAATGGCGCTTTGATCTGCTCATGTCTGACAGCCATTTGCATGGCAGCAGCCACACCATCTGTGTGCAAGCTATGATGCAGATGATATCCTACGATCTTTCTTGAATAAGCATCAGTGATCAAGCTAAGATATGCGGTCTCTGCTTTAGTGTCGATATAAGTAATATCGCTTACCCATACTTCGTTAGGCCTCGTTGCCGCTTTCCTGTGTTTAAGTAAGTTAGGATACTTATGTAACCAGTGCTTGGAGTTCGTCGTTTTATGATAAGAGTGCTTTGGTTTGATCAGCATATGTTCCGAACGCAGAAAATCGAATAAAGCATCTCTGCCTATCTTTATTCCCTTGCTTCTGATCTGTTTACCTAAACGATGATAAAGCTTACGCGTACCCAACCTGGGCAAATGGATTCGTTCTTTAATCACATCCGCTTTTACCTGGCTAAGTTCTTTTAAACGCTTTTCTATGCGCTGCTGCTTTTGATAATAGCCCTGACGGCTGATCCCAAACAACCTGCAAGCCTTTGACAGGCTCACTATTCCTTTGGCTTTGAGCCTTTGGATTGCTTGGGCAAAGACTTTTTTGGCAATGCAACACCGTGCTCTTGCTGCAGGATATCGAACATGGTCTTGTAGATCAGGTTCTTGTCCTGTTCATCTTTTAATGCTGCTTCTAATTGTTTGATCCGCTGTTCCGGACTAAGTTCCCGATCGTTTTCCAAGGTGTACTGTTTGGGTAATGTCCAATCTAAGGTACCATGTTTCCTTAACCAAACCAATACCGTACTCCTTCCCTGGATCCCGTAATGTTTTTGAGCCTTTTTATAGGTCAGTTCGCCTTTTTCAACCTGCTGCACGACCTGCAACTTAAAGGCAAGGCTGTAATCGCGCTGACTGCGCCTACTTACATTCTTTGTTCGTTTTTCCATATAAGTCAACTTGAGTGTCAACTTATTTCAGGACGCGACAAACTATTTAAAAAAAGCATAAAAAAAGCCTCCCGGAAAACCGGGAGGCTAAATAATATTCAAACAGTTGATATTAAGCTTCTAACTCTTCTGCTTTTGAAGCCATCAGGCGGTCAAACTCTTCCTGTGAGCCTACACGGATATTTTCATACTCGCGTAAACCAGTACCTGAAGGTATTAAGTGACCTACGATAACGTTCTCTTTCAGACCAAGCATGTTGTCTTTTTTACCTGCGATAGCTGCTTCGTTCAGTACTTTAGTAGTTTCCTGGAACGACGCTGCCGAGATAAACGACTTAGTGCCTAATGATGCCCTGGTGATACCTTGCAGTATCGGGCTTGATGTTGCAGGGATAGCGTCACGCACTTCAACCAGTTTAAGGTCGCGGCGTTTCAATACCGAGTTTTCATCGCGTAAGCGACGTAATGAAACTATCTGACCAGATTTCAGTGTAGTTGAATCACCTGGATTGGTAACAACTTTCTTGTCATAAATTTCATCGTTCTCAGTCATAAAGTCCCATCCGTCTACAGCTTCGCGCTCTAAGAAACGGGTATCTCCCGCGTCCTCGATAGATACCTTCTGCATCATCTGGTGAACAATAACCTCAAAGTGTTTATCGTTGATCTTCACACCCTGTAAGCGGTAAACTTCCTGGATACCATTAACAAGGTATTCCTGTACTGCTGCAGGGCCTTTGATAGCAAGGATATCTGCCGGAGATATTGAACCGTCTGACAGTGGCATACCGGCTTTAACAAAGTCATTATCCTGTACAAGGATGTGTTTTGAAAGTGGTACAAGATATTTCTTAACCTGTCCGTCTTTTGATTCGATAGTGATTTCGCGGTTACCACGTTTTACACCACCTAAAGTTACCACACCATCAATTTCGGTTACTACAGCAGGGTTTGATGGGTTACGTGCTTCAAATAGCTCGGTTACACGTGGTAAACCACCTGTAATATCTCGCGTTTTACCGGTTGAACGAGGAATTTTAGCGATAACCTGACCTGTTTGTAGTTTGTCGCCTTCATCAACAGCGATGTGAGCGCCTACCGGAATGTTATAACCTTTAATAATGTTACCTTTTGTATCAACGATCTGGATGGCAGGGTTTTTAGTTTTATCCCTGGTATCGATGATCACTTTTTCGCGGTGACCGGTTTGCTCGTCAGACTCCTCACGGAAAGTAATACCTTCCAATACGGCATCAAACTGGGTAATACCCGCAAACTCAGATATAATTACCGCGTTATACGGATCCCATGAACAAATACGATCGCCTTTAGTGATCTTGCTGCCATCTTTCACATACAGGTATGAACCATATGGAATGTTGTTGGTAACAATTACTTTATTGCTTCCGGCCTCGATAATACGGAACTCGCCAGAACGACCCAACACCACGTCAACAGCACCATCTTCAGCAGTTTCGTAAGTAACGGTACGTACGTTCTCAAATTCAATGATACCATCAAACTTAGCGTTGATCTGTGATTCAGCCGCGATGTTTGATGCGGTACCACCCACGTGGAATGTACGAAGTGTTAACTGTGTACCCGGCTCACCGATTGACTGTGCAGCAATTACACCAACAGCCTCGCCTTTTTGCACGCGTTTACCGCTTGCAAGGTTACGGCCATAGCACAATGCACACACACCACGTTTGCTTTCGCAGGTTAATACCGAACGGATCTCGATACCTTCCAATGGTGAATTTTCGATCTTTTTAGCTACTTCTTCGGTAATGTCCTGACCTGCTACAGCTAACAATTCGTTAGTGATAGGGTCGTGAACATCATGAAGCGTAGTACGACCTAAAATACGATCATATAACGGCTCAACAATATCCTCGTTATCTTTCAGTGCAGTTGTATAAATACCTCTTAAGGTACCGCAATCAACCTCACCAACAATCATATCCTGGGCAACGTCATGCAGCCTACGTGTTAAGTAACCAGCATCCGCCGTTTTTAACGCCGTATCCGCCAAACCTTTACGGGCACCGTGGGTAGAGATGAAGTACTCCAATACCGACAAACCTTCTTTAAAGTTTGAAAGGATCGGGTTTTCGATGATCTCACCACCTGAACCTGATTTTTGAGGCTTAGCCATCAAACCACGCATACCTGCAAGCTGACGGATCTGCTCTTTTGAACCACGGGCACCTGAGTCAAGCATCATATAAACAGAGTTGAAACCCTGGTTATCGTTGCTCAGGATGTCCATCACGTTAGCAGTTAAGCGGTTGTTGATACGTGTCCAGATATCGATGATCTGGTTGTAACGCTCATTGTTAGTGATGAAACCCATGTTGTAGTTACCCATAACCTCATCAACCTGTTTAGAAGCTGTTTCGATCAAAGTAACTTTTTCAGCAGGGATATTGATATCCTTCAGGTTAAATGATAAACCACCCTGGAATGCCATTTTGAAACCTAATTCCTTAATATCGTCAAGGAACTGGGCAGCACGTGCCATACCGGTAATTTTCACTACCTCGCCAATGATATCACGAAGTGATTTCTTGGTTAATAACTCATTAATATAACCTACTTCAACCGGTACGTGTTGGTTAAACAATACACGGCCTACAGTGGTATCAATAATTTTGCTTACAATTTTACCATCGCGCTCTTTAACTAAAGCTTTAACCTTAATGAAAGCATGCAGGTCAAGTTTCTTTTCGTTATAAGCGATGATTACTTCTTCGGCAGAGTAAAAAGTTAAACCTTGTCCTTTAACCACGCGTGTTTCGTCAGTTTTACGGCCTTTGGTTATGTAGTACAAACCAAGCACCATGTCCTGAGATGGTACAGTGATTGGCGTACCGTTGGCAGGGTTAAGGATGTTGTGTGAAGCAAGCATCAGGATCTGGGCTTCCAAAATTGCCGCGTTACCAAGTGGTACGTGAACGGCCATCTGGTCACCGTCAAAATCCGCGTTGAATGCCGTACAGGTTAATGGGTGCAATTGGATCGCTTTACCTTCAACCAGTTTTGGCTGGAACGACTGGATACCTAACCTGTGCAGCGTAGGCGCACGGTTTAGTAATACAGGGTGTCCTTTCAATACGTTTTCCAAAATATCCCAAACCAATGGGTCTTTACGGTCAACTATCTTTTTGGCAGATTTTACTGTTTTAACCACACCACGCTCAATCATTTTGCGGATGATAAATGGTTTAAACAACTCGGCAGCCATATCTTTTGGTAAACCGCACTCGTGTAATTTAAGGTTAGGACCTACAACAATTACCGAACGGGCAGAATAATCCACACGTTTACCTAATAAGTTTTGACGGAAACGGCCTTGTTTACCTTTCAGGATATCCGAAAGTGATTTCAATGCACGGTTACCTTCAGTTTTTACCGCGTTAACTTTACGTGAGTTATCGAACAACGAATCCACAGCTTCCTGTAACATACGTTTTTCGTTACGTAAAATCACCTCTGGTGCTTTAATCTCGATCAAACGTTTTAAACGGTTGTTACGGATAATAACACGACGGTAAAGGTCATTCAAATCTGAAGTAGCGAAACGGCCACCTTCCAGTGGTACTAACGGACGCAGCTCAGGCGGGATAACCGGAACAATCTTAACAATCATCCACTCAGGGTTGTTCTCGATCCTGGTTTTTGCATCGCGGAAAGCCTCAACAACTTGTAAACGCTTTAAAGCTTCGTTTTTACGTTGTTGTGAAGTTTCGTTTGCTGCCTGGTGACGCAGGCTGAATGATAATTCATCAAGGTCAAGGCGTTTTAACAGTTCTTCCAAAGCCTCGGCACCCATTTTGGCAACAAATTTCTGTGGATCTTTGTCGTCAAGGTACTGGTTTTCTTTTGGAAGGGTATCCAATACGTCAAGGTATTCTTCTTCAGTAAGGAAATCCATTTTGTTGATTCCGTCACCTTCTTTAATACCCGGTTGGATAACCACGTAACGCTCGTAGTATATAATAAGGTCTAACCTTTTTGTAGGCAGGCCTAATAAATAACCAATTTTGTTTGGTAATGAACGGAAGTACCAGATATGCGCAACAGGCACCACCAGGTTGATGTGGCCCATACGCTCACGACGTACTTTCTTTTCGGTTACTTCAACACCGCAACGGTCGCACACGATACCTTTGTAACGGATACGTTTGTATTTACCGCAATGGCATTCATAATCCTTAACCGGACCAAAAATACGCTCGCAAAACAAACCATCACGCTCAGGTTTGTAGGTACGGTAGTTAATGGTTTCAGGCTTTAAAACTTCACCGCTTGAACGCTCAAGGATAGACTCAGGAGAGGCTAAACTGATAGTAATGGTGGTAAAGTTACTTTTGATTTTATTATCCTTTTTGTAAGACATAGTCTACTTTGATTTTTTAAAGGTAATTTTTAGGCGAAAGGTAAAAGGCGAAAGGTAAAAGGTTTCGGAACCTGTCCTAACCTTTCACCTTTAGCCTTTAAGCTTTAACCTTATTCTAATGTGATATCTAAACCTAAGCCGCGTAACTCGTGAACCAATACGTTGAATGATTCAGGAACTGATGGCGTTGGCAAGTTTTCACCTTTAACAATAGCCTCATATGTTTTGGCACGGCCGATAACATCATCCGATTTAACGGTCAATATCTCCTGCAGTATGTTTGATGCACCAAATGCTTCCAGTGCCCAAACCTCCATCTCACCAAAACGCTGACCACCAAATTGTGCTTTACCACCCAATGGCTGTTGTGTGATCAATGAGTACGGTCCTATTGAACGGGCGTGCATCTTATCATCAACCATGTGACCTAATTTCAGCATGTAGATAATACCTACAGTAGTTTGCTGATCAAAACGATCACCTGTTAAACCATTGTATAAATAGGTACGGCCCGATTCAGGTAAGTTGGCTTTCTTAACCCACTCTTCCACTTCTTCGTGGCTTGCACCGTCAAAAATAGGAGTAGCGAATTTTATACCAAGCTCTTTACCGGCCCAGCCCAATACGGTTTCGTAGATCTGGCCCAGGTTCATACGTGAAGGTACACCCAGCGGGTTCAACACAATATCAACCGGTGTTCCGTCTTCAAGGAAAGGCATGTCCTCATCACGTACAATACGTGCAACAATACCTTTGTTACCGTGACGGCCTGCCATTTTATCACCTACTTTAAGCTTACGCTTTTTAGCGATATAAACTTTAGCCATTTGTACGATACCTGATGGAAGCTCATCACCCACACTGATAGCGAATTTATCGCGACGGTAAGCACCCAACTCTTCATTGTACTTAATGTTGAAGTTATGAAGAAGGATCTTGATCTGATCGTTTTTATCGTCATCAGTAGTCCATTTAGTTGGGTTAATGTTATCGTAATTAAGCTCAACTAATATTTTCTGGGTGAATTTAACACCTTTAGGAACCTGCAACTCTTTGTAAACGTTGTAAACGCCTTGCGAAGTTTTACCGTTAACGATCTCAAATAACTTTTCGATCAAAGTATTTTTAAGATCTTTTACAGCTTTATCATGCTTGTTATCCAATTTTTCCAACTGTGCTTTTTCTTCAGCTTTTGAAGTTTTCTTAGCACGCGAGAATAATTTGGTATCGATAACAACACCGGCAATTGACGGCGGAGTTTTCAATGAAGCATCTTTAACGTCGCCTGCTTTATCACCGAAGATAGCGCGTAACAGTTTTTCTTCCGGTGATGGGTCTGATTCGCCTTTAGGGGTGATCTTACCAATCAGGATGTCGCCTTCTTTAACCTCAGCACCTACCCGGATGATACCGTCTTCGTCAAGGTCTTTAGTAGCTTCTTCTGATACGTTAGGGATATCTGGTGTTAACTCTTCCTCACCACGTTTAGTGTCACGAACTTCAAGCTCAAACTCTTCAACGTGGATTGAAGTAAAGATATCTTGTGAAACAACACGCTCAGAAATTACAATCGCATCCTCAAAGTTATATCCCTGCCAAGGCATGAACGCCACTTTAAGGTTACGGCCTAATGCAAGCTCGCCATTTTGGGTAGCGTAACCTTCGCAAAGTACTTCACCTTTTTCAACCCTCTGGCCTTTTTTAACAATAGGCTTAAGGTTCATGGTGGTGCTTTGGTTGGTTTTCTTAAACTTGGTTAAGCGGTAGCTTTTGCTATCTCCTTCAAACGAGATCAAACGATCAAGTTCGTTACGGTCATATTTAATACGGATCTCGTTAGCATCAACATACTCAACCACACCATCGCCTTCGGCGTTGATCAGGGTACGAGAGTCTTTTGCAACACGACCTTCCAAACCGGTACCAACAATTGGCGCTTCAGGGCGTAACAATGGTACGGCCTGGCGTTGCATGTTTGAACCCATCAATGCACGGTTAGCATCATCATGTTCCAGGAACGGAATAAGCGAAGCCGCAATTGAAGTAATCTGGTTTGGAGCAATGTCCATTAAATCCAAACGCTCTGGCTCAATAACCGGGAAGTCACCTTCGAAACGTGCTTTTACACGTGGCAATGCAAACTCACCTTTGTCATCATAAACCGCATTTGCCTGACCAATGGTTTTACCGTCTTCATCTTCAGCAGATAAATAGATAACCGGCTCATCAACCATTACTTTACCTTCAACCACACGCTTGTACGGTGTTTCGATAAAGCCTAAGTTGTTGATCTTGGCATGTACGCAAAGTGACGAGATCAAACCAATGTTCGGACCTTCGGGAGTTTCGATAGTACACAACCTACCGTAGTGGGTGTAGTGAACGTCACGAACCTCGAAACCTGCACGCTCACGCGACAGACCGCCGGGGCCTAAGGCTGACAGACGACGCTTGTGCGTGATCTCTGCCAGTGGATTGGTTTGGTCCATGAACTGTGACAACTGGTTTGTTCCGAAGAACGAGTTGATCACAGATGATAATGTACGCGCGTTGATCAGGTCGGTTGGTGTGAACACCTCGTTGTCACGAATGTTCATACGCTCACGGATGGTACGGGCCATACGTGCTAAACCTACGCCAAACTGAGCGTAAAGCTGCTCACCAACGGTACGCACACGACGGTTTGACAAGTGATCAATATCATCCACCTCGGCTTTTGAGTTGATTAATTTGATCAGGTATTTAACAATCGCGATGATATCCTGCTTGGTTAAAACTTTAGTTTCTTCCGAAGTGCTCAGTTTTAATTTACGGTTGATGCGGTAGCGGCCCACATCGCCCAGGTCATATCTTTTATCTGAAAAGAATAAACGATCGATGATACCACGAGCTGTTTCTTCATCAGGTGGTTCAGCGTTACGCAACTGGCGATAGATGTGTTCAACCGCTTCTTTCTCAGAGTTGGAAGTATCTTTTTGTAAGGTATTGTATATAATAGTGTAATCACCGCTGGTTGAAGCGTCTTCCTTGTTCAGGATGATGGTTTTAACACCAGAGTCGATGATCATATCAATATGGTCGTCTTCCAGTAAGGTTTCACGCTCAAGGATGATCTCATTACGAGGGATAGAAACTACCTCACCGGTATCTTCATCCACAAAGTCTTCGATCCATGTTTTAAGTACCCTTGCAGCAAGCTTACGGCCAATATATTTTTTAAGGCCTGATTTGCTTACTTTAACCTCGTCGGCCAGTTCAAACAACTCTAATATATCTTTATCAGAGTCATAACCGATGGCGCGAAGCAGCGTAGTAACCGGGAATTTCTTTTTACGGTCAATGTAAGCATACATCACGTTGTTAACGTCTGTAGCAAACTCAATCCATGAACCTTTGAAAGGAATAACACGGGCCGAGTATAATTTTGTACCGTTGGTATGGCGGCTCTGACCAAAGAACACACCTGGCGAACGGTGTAACTGTGATACAATTACGCGCTCGGCACCATTAATAACAAATGTACCTTTAGGGGTCATGTATGGGATAGTACCCAAATACACGTCCTGAACAATTGTTTCAAAATCTTCGTGCTCCTCATCATTACATGACAGGCGAAGCTTGGCTTTTAATGGTACGCTGTAAGTTAATCCGCGTTCAATACACTCTTGTATATCATAACGTGGCGGATCAATAAAGTAGTCAAGAAACTCCAGGACAAAGATGTTTCTTGAATCTGAAATAGGAAAGTTTTCGGCAAACACTTTGAACAGCCCTTCTTTGTAACGGTTGTCGGAAGTGGTTTCCAATTGAAAAAATTCCTGGAAAGATTGCAACTGAACATCCAGAAAATCAGGGTACTCAAGCACCTTTCTGCTGGTTGCAAAGTTTACTCTTTGATTATTATTGTTTGCCAAGGTATTTAAATTTTAGTTTATTAATAAACTTGATAGATGTGAGATCTGAGATGTGAGATTTGAGACTAAAAAATATGTTTTGAAGATCTGTGTTCCTGTTAAACCTGCAGGAAGAAGATCTCATATCTCATATCTCATATCTATTATCTTCTTCATCCAAACCTTTATAAACAGCAATAGACCCCGACCGTTATGGTCGGAGTCTTGATGCTATATTTCAGTAGGTTAAATTACTTAACCTCAACTACTGCTCCGGCTTCTTCTAATTGTTTTTTCAAAGATTCAGCTTCTTCTTTAGTTACACCAGTTTTAAGTTCTTTTGGTGCACCGTCAACAAGATCTTTAGCTTCTTTCAAACCAAGGCCAGTTAAGTCTTTTACTAATTTAACAACTGCTAATTTAGCGCCACCTGCTTCTTTCAGGATAACGTCAAATGCAGTTTGCTCAGCAGCAGCTGGAGCAGCATCGCCACCGTCAGCAGCAGGAGCAGCAACTGCTACAGCAGCAGCAGCAGGCTCAATACCATACTCGTCTTTTAATATTTGAGCTAATTCGTTTACTTCTTTTACTGTTAAGTTTACCAACTGTTCAGCAAACGCTTTTAAATCCGCCATTTTATTTAAATTTTTACTTTTAATGCTTTTTGTTTGTTATTATCGAACTTTAAGGAGGCGTTCGTTAACCTCTTTCCTGTAATGTTTTTACAAGGCCTGCAATTGTAGTTCCGCCTGACTGAAGAGCCGAAAGAACGTTTTTGGCAGGTGATTGTAGTAAGCCAACTATCTCGCCGATCAGTTGTTCTTTTGATTTCAGTTTCGTTAAAGTATCTAACTGGTTATCACCGATAAATACTGCCGAATCAATATATGCTGCTTTTAAAATTGGTTTTTCACCTGTTTTCCTTAATTGTTTGATCAACTTTGCTGGTGCAGTTGCTGATTTTGAGAAAAGGATTGATGATGAACCTTTTAATACATCATATATAGGGCTGAAATCGCCGCCTGCAGCTTCCATAGCTTTTTTGATCAAGCTATTTTTGGTTACCTGCATCGTAATGTCGTTTTCGAAACATTTACGGCGGATGTTGTTGATCTTGGCTACAGTTAAATCAGAGGTATCAGTGATATAAAAATTACCATACTCTTTGATTTGCTCAGTTAGGGCTACAACAAGGTCGTATTTTTCTTCTTTATTCATGATTAGATCCCCGCTACTGATTTAGTTTCAACTGTAATTCCAGGCGACATAGTTGAAGAGATATGAATACTCTTGAAATATGTTCCTTTTGCTGCAGAAGGTTTTAATTTTGAGATTGTTTGCAATACTTCTAATGCATTCTCATAAATTTTATCTGCAGAGAAAGATGCTTTTCCTATTGAAGTGTGGATGATACCGGTTTTGTCAACCTTGAAATCGATTTTACCACCTTTTACCTCAGTTACAGCTTTACCAACTTCTGGGGTAACTGTACCTGATTTAGGGTTTGGCATAAGGTTACGCGGGCCCAAAATACGACCTAAGCGACCTACCTTTGCCATAACACTTGGCATAGTGATGATAATATCAACATCAGTCCATCCGCCTTCAATCTTGGCAATATAATCATCCAAACCTACGTAATCTGCACCTGCATCTTTTGCTTCTTGTTCCTTATCTGGAGTACAAAGCACTAATACACGCACAGTTTTACCGGTTCCATGAGGTAATGTTGCAATACCACGCACCATTTGATTGGCTTTACGCGGGTCAACACCTAAACGAACGTCTATATCAACTGATGAATCAAATTTAGTAAGGGTTAATTCCTTTACCAAAGCTGATGCAGCTTCTAATGTGTACGATTTGTTTGCCTCAATTTTGGAGAGTGCCACTTTTTGATTTTTTGTTAATCTTGCCACTGTCTTTAAACTGATTTGTATAAATTAATTAATTCCAGGGAGCTGTACCTGATACGGTAATTCCCATGCTGCGGGCAGTACCTGCCACCATTTTCATGGCCGATTCAACTGTGAATGCATTCAAGTCAACCATTTTATCTTTTGCTATAGTCTCAACCTGCTCCCAGTTAACACTGGCAACTTTTTTACGGTTAGGCTCAGCAGAACCACTCTTTAAACCGGTAGCTTCCAATAACTGGATAGCAACGGGAGGGGTTTTGATGATAAATTCAAATGATTTGTCAACATAAACAGTAATCAAAACAGGCAATACTTTTCCAGCTTTGTCCTGGGTACGTGCATTAAATTGTTTGCAAAACTCCATGATATTCACACCTTTTGCACCCAATGCAGGGCCAATTGGTGGTGATGGGTTTGCAGCGCCGCCTTTAACTTGCAGCTTAACCATTGCACCGATCTCTTTTGCCATTTTAATTTACTTTAATTATAAACTCAATGTTAGTAAGTGGAAGCTAAGTAACATTTAAGGTTGTTTTGATTTCGGATTTGGGATTTTCCATTTCGGATTTACTTCCCTCCTCTTTCATCTTATATTTTAAAATCAATAATTTCGAAATCGAAAGTCCGATATCCGAAATCATTGAAAACTATTCTTTCTCTACCTGCATGTAATTCAATTCAAGCGGCGTACGGCGCCCGAATATCTTTACCATTACTTTCAGTTTCTTTTTCTCTTCGTTAACTTCTTCGATAACGCCGCTGAAACCGTTAAAAGGTCCATCCATAACTTTAACGGCCTCGCCAACATAGTAAGGCACGTTCATGGTTTCGCCTTGTGCACTCATTTCATCAACCTTACCTAAAATACGGTTAACTTCTGATTGGCGAAGCGGAATAGCATTTCCGGCTTTATCACCCAAGAAACCTATAACGCTGTTTATGTTTTTTATGATGTGCTCAGTTTCACCGTCTAAAACAGCTTCCATAAGCACATAACCAGGAAAGTAATTACGCTCTTTAGCTATTTTCTTTCCATCACGCATCTGGTAATACTTTTCGGTAGGTATTAATACCTGTGGTACCAAATGACTAATGCCCAAACGGCTAATTTCGGCATCTATGTATTGTTTAACTTTCTTTTCCTTACCACTAATAGCCCTAACTACATACCATTTCAATTGATCACTCATCTCCTTCTCCCTGATATTATGTTAGTGATGTGTAAAACAACTTAAGCAAATAAGCAATGATTTGGTCCATACCTAAAATCACCAATGCAATTATTGTAGCGGCTACCAATACCAAAACAGCGCTGCTTTGCAGCTCGCGCCATGTAGGCCAGGTAACCTTCTCGGTTAACTCGATGTATGACTCTTTAATATATTCAGCTACGCCTGCCATTTTTATATTGTGCTTAAGCACGGGAACAAGGATTCGAACCCTGATCAAAGGTTTTGGAGACCTCTATTCTACCGTTGAACTATTCCCGTGTATATTTTATAATAAGAAAACATAAGTTTGCTGTTGAAGGCTAAACTTATGTTTTCAAATTAACCTTTTATTGAAATATTATTATTTCAAGATTTCAGTTACCTGACCAGCACCTACGGTACGACCACCTTCACGGATAGCGAAACGTAAGCCTTTTTCCATTGCGATAGCGTTGATCAGCTTTACAGTGATTGTAACGTTATCACCTGGCATAACCATTTCTACACCTGGTTCTAATGAAATCTCACCAGTAACGTCAGTGGTACGGAAATAGAATTGTGGACGGTATTTGTTGAAGAATGGAGTGTGACGACCACCTTCTGCTTTTGATAATACGTAAACTTCTGCTTTGAAATCGGTGTGAGGAGTTACTGAACCTGGTTTGCAGATAACCATACCACGACGGATATCAGTTTTCTCAATACCACGTAACAATAAACCTACGTTGTCACCAGCTTCACCGCGATCAAGGATCTTACGGAACATCTCAACACCAGTTACAGTTGATTTCAAGTTTTCAGCACCCATACCCAGGATGTCAACTTGCTCACCTGAGTTGATTACACCACGCTCAATACGACCAGTAGCAACAGTACCACGACCAGTAATTGAGAATACGTCTTCAACAGGCATTAAGAAAGGAAGATCTGTCAAACGTGGAGGGATTGGAATGTAGCTATCTACAGCATCCATCAACTCCATGATTTTACCAACCCAGGTAGGATCGCCGTTAAGGCCACCTAATGCAGAACCCTGGATAACTGGAATATCATCACCTGGGAATTCGTAGAATGATAATAATTCACGAACTTCCATTTCTACTAACTCTAATAATTCCGGATCATCAACCATGTCAACTTTGTTCATGAAAACAACAAGTGCAGGTACACCTACCTGACGAGCTAACAGGATGTGCTCACGTGTTTGTGGCATCGGACCATCAGTTGCAGCAACTACAATGATTGCACCGTCCATTTGAGCAGCACCAGTAACCATGTTTTTCACATAATCCGCGTGACCTGGACAGTCAACGTGTGCATAGTGACGGTTAGCTGTTGAATATTCAACGTGGGCAGTGTTGATGGTAATACCACGTTCTTTTTCTTCAGGAGCTGAGTCAATTGAATCAAATGAACGAGCTTCTGATAAACCTGCATCAGCCAAAACTTTAGTGATAGCTGCGGTAAGGGTTGTTTTACCGTGGTCAACGTGACCGATTGTACCGATGTTTAAGTGCGGCTTACTGCGGTCAAACTTTTCTTTTGCCATGATCTATAAATTATTTTTGTAGGTTAATTTTAACTTTAAGTATGTTTTATAACACTGAGCCAACAATGGGATTTGAACCCATGACCTCTTCCTTACCAAGGAAGTGCTCTACCCCTGAGCTACGTCGGCTTATTTTTGATTTCGGATTTCGGAAATTCGATTTCGGATTTTTTTCCTCCCTCTACTTACCTGCCCGGCATCTTATTTTGCTTAGTTCAAATCCGAAATCGAAAATTCGAAATCCGATATTACCGAGCGGAAGACGAGGTTCGAACTCGCGACCTATAGCTTGGAAGGCTATCGCTCTACCAACTGAGCTACTTCCGCTTGTTTAGCTTTTGGTTTGTTGTTTTCAATTAAGAAACCTCATTCCTCAAACCTCTTTAATCAAGTCAGCAGTTTACAATCCCGTTAACTTATTGCTAACTGCGAACTATAAACTGCCTACTCAATATGTGGGGGGAGAAGGATTCGAACCTTCGTAGCCGAAGCAACGGATTTACAGTCCGTCCCATTTGACCGCTCTGGTATCCCCCCAGTAGTTGTTTCCGGATTTGCGATGTCCAAAATTGAAGCTAAACACCTCAATCCGAAAAAAACTGAGCCTCCTATCGGGATCGAACCAATGACCTACTGATTACAAGTCAGTTGCTCTACCAGCTGAGCTAAGGAGGCTTATATTTGTTTTGCCTTTACATTATCTAAACCTTAAGTGGCTTTCGATAACGGAGCGCAAAAGTAATAAGCTTTTTGATATTTTAAAGAACTATTTTAACTTTTTTTTGAGGCGTTAAATACCTCCCCGAAAGGGACTGCAAATCTACAAAAAATAACACCACGTCAAAATTTTTTATCAAAAAAAATCGGCAGGCTAAAAACCTGCCGATTTGAGCTCAAAATAAGCCTTTTTTATTTTTAAAAACCTTCCTCTGCTGCCGTTAAAACAGCTTTTTTGGCTGTAGCATCAGCAATGGCTTTCTTTTGTTTATGCTTTTCAATCTGCTTCCTAAGGCTTTCAACTGCCAAATCGGTTGCTTCCTCAAAACTCTTACACTTCTCTTTTGCGAATATCTGATTTCCGGGCAATAATAATTTGATCTCCGCTATCTTATTACATTCATCTTCCACATTCTCAAGCTTTAAGTAAACTTCACCGCTAATAATATGGTCATAAAACGTATCAAGCTTGTCCGTTTTCTTCTGAATAAAATCTAAAAGTTTCTTGTCTGCGGTGAAATGAATTGACTGCACTGTAATTTTCATGTTTCCTCCTTTTTAAGCCTTTGGATGGGCGAGTTTATAAATAGATTTTAATCGTTCAACTGAATTATGCGTGTAAATTTGGGTTGCGCTCAGGTTAGCGTGCCCCAAAAGTTCTTTAATTGAATTTAAGTCGGCCCCGTTATTTAGCATGGTGGTTGCAAACGTGTGCCTGAGCACATGGGGGCTACGTTTATTTTGAGTTGATATGTTGGAAAGGTATTTCTGCACTGTTAGGTAAATCAATTTCGGATAAGCATCGGCTCCTTTATTTGTAACGATTAATGTAAAGGAATTGTTATCAAAATTTTGATTTTTCTTTAACTCCAAATATTCGGGCAGCAGGATTTTTAGCTCATTATTAACAGGAATGATGCGTTCTTTGTTGCGCTTGCCTAATACCTTCACCACTCCTCCATCAAGGTTAAGATCCTGTTCCTTAATACCTAACAGTTCGGCAAGGCGTATGCCGGTACCAAACAACAGTTCAATAACAAGCTTATCGCGCAGGCCCGGAAAATCGTTTGTAAAAATGTCATCACTATCTAACATTTTTGTTAGGCGGGCATCTTCAACTACAACAGGCAACGTTTTAGCAACCTTTTGCGACCGCACCCTGGATACAGGGTTAGTTTCAACAACACCCTCCTGCAATAAAAATTTAAAGTATTTGCGCAGCGTGGCCATTTTACGGTTAACCGAACGGCCCGTAAGTTTTTGATCAATAAGCTCAACCATCCAGTTACGGATATCATGATAACTTACCTGCGACGGATGGGTAATAACCGGCTCGGGTGCGGGATCGGCACCGCCGGGATTGTTTAAAAAGCGCATGAACTGATCCAGATCAGACTGATATGCGGAAACAGTATGCACTGAATACCGCTTTTCATACTTGATGTATTGGATAAAACGCGCTAAAAACATAAAAAACTATTTATACATCCGGGATGATGAATGTACAAATAGTTTTAATATAGTGTCAAGAAATTAATTAATTCTTTTCAACAAAAAAGAATTAAACAGTTTCCTGGTTTAAACCTTGTTTATATATAGCATGTTTAACAACATGACGACGGGTTACAGATTTCTTTTCGAAAGCCTGACGACTGCGTAGTTCTCTTAAAACACCTGTTTTTTCGAATTTCTTCTTGAAGCGTTTCAATGCTTTGTCTAATGATTCGCCGTCTTTTACGTTAATAATGATCATAATTCCTAAAATACCTCCTTTCAAGGGAGGGCAAAGATAATCACAAAGTTTTGAATATCAAATAGAGAGCAGGAATTATTTTTGATTACTAAATATATAACACACTCAACAAAACTAAAAGACAAGAAAAGTTAAATTTTGTTAAGCCGATTTCGCAAGGCTATTTAGTAAACAAACTGTCGAGTTAAATTGCGGCTTAACTTGGTTTAGGTCGAAGTTACTATAGTTAACTTCGACCTAAACCTGACAAGTAACTGCAGGCAATTTAGTCCTTTACCCGATAAGTCCAATCATATCACTCACCTACCCTCTCAACACTTCCCTGCTGATCACTATTTTCTGAATCTCGCTTGTGCCCTCACCTATAGTGCAAAGTTTGGCATCACGATAAAATTTCTCTACCGGGAAATCCTTGGTATAGCCATATCCGCCAAAGATCTGTACTGCTTCCGTTGCAGTACGTACTGCTGTTTCGGAGGCAAAATATTTAGCCATGGCCGATTGTTTCGTCACCGGCAGATGGCGGTTCTTCAAATCGGCAGCCTGCATCACCAGCAGTTCAGCCGCTTCTATTTCAGTAGCCATATTGGCCAGTTTAAACGCTATCCCCTGGAAATTACCGATAGGCTGTCCAAACTGATGCCGCTCCTTAGCATATGCAACAGCTGCTTCAAAGGCGCCTTTGGCAATCCCTAATGAAAGGGCCGCTATCGAGATCCTGCCGCCATCCAGCACCTTCATGGCCTGTTTAAAACCCTCGCCTTCAATGCCCAGTAAGTTTTCTTTAGGTACACGACAGTTATCAAAAATAAGCTCAGTGGTTTCGGAGGCGCGCATGCCCAGCTTATTTTCCTTTTTGCCGTGGGTAAAACCGGGCGTACCTTTTTCAATTACAAGGGCAGAAATTCCGTGCGAATCGCCTTTGTTGCCTGTACGCACCATTACCACTGCCACATTGCCCGATTTACCATGAGTTATCCAGTTTTTGGAACCGTTAACAATATAATGGTCGCCATCCAGTATTGCAGTTGTGTTCATGCCCAGCGCGTCCGATCCGGTATTGGCTTCGGTCAATCCCCAGGCACCAAGCCATTCGGCAGTAGCGAGTTTGGGTAGCCATTTCAATTTTTGTTCTTCATTGCCAAAAGCCAGGATATGCCCCGTACAAAGCGAATTATGGGCAGCAACCGATAAACCTATAGCGCCGCAAACTTTGGCTATTTCACTGATCACCGTTACATATTCAAAATAGCCGAAACCTGAGCCGCCATACTGCTCGGGTACAAACACGCCCATCATGCCAAGCTCGCCCAGTTGCTTAAATAAGTCGATAGGGAAATGCTGGGCCTCGTCCCATTCCATTACGTGAGGTTTAATATAGCGTTCGGCAAAGTCTTTGGCCATCTGACCAACCATTTGCTGATTTTCGTTTATAGCAAAATCATACCCACCGGTTGATTGGGTATCGGTTAACAAAGCATCCATACATTTTATAATTGGTTACTAACAAAATAACGTATAAAAAATGAGATTGGTTTGCCTGTAAAAGCCTGCAAATCAAGAACGATTTAGTATCTGGTATGAATTATAGGTTTAGTTGAAATAGGGTGGTTTTGGGGAGGAAATATTTGCAGAAAATATTTTTCAGGATTTATCATTACCGGGAGTCCTGACAGCACTTTTCCAAAGACCGGGGTTACGGCTGGTGTGCAATACAGCGTAAATAATAATCAGACGTTGAGATTCAACTACACCAAAGTGGATCATAAAAGGAAAAACATCCTAAACAGAAACCCTTATATCATCGTACCTTATGGCGTAAATAAATGGATCTCTTTTAATTAAACTAACCTTTAAGCGTACCTCTTTGATGAATTTTTTTCCAAGATCCGATTGTTTTGAATTATACCAATCAGCGGCTTCCTTAATATCTCATTTTGCTATCGGTAGTATAACGATGTTAAACATTACAAGTTGTCTTCAATGTCGTCTATCGCTTCATTAAAATCAAGAGCTTGATTTGGATTACTTTTATAACTCCTAACACGTTCTCTTACTATCTCTGCCTGCCATTCAGGTACACCAATCTCTTCCTGTTCAATTCCCTTAAATTTATTTTTAAGATCGTTCCATTCATTAATTGGTATAAACACACCTGTTGTTTGCCCTGTACTGTCCGAAATATATTGTAAGCTCATAATCCTCATTTTATAACATCATACTTACCTGCACCTATCAAAAATAAACATAAAATTTAAAATTGATTGTATCTAACCTTTATGACTACGTATTAGGGAAAATTCAAAACTGAATTATGGCGTTAACTCCGGTCCGGGCTGTATGTTGCAATTCCTCGCTTTGCCACAGCACAGCCCCTTACACGCTGCGGGCTTTACACTTCCATCCCTAACATGGACATTTTCAATAATAACAATACAATGATTAATAATCGGCCAGTACCACCAGCTTATCACAAATAGGCGTAATACGCTCCCTGCCATTCAAAAAGCCAAGCCCAACCACAAACGAAAAACCGGCAACTATGCCGCCCATTTCTTTAATTAGCTCGCTGGCTGCGGTTACTGTACCGCCGGTAGCCAGCAAGTCGTCATGCAGTAATATATGCTGACCGGGTTCAAAGGCATCGGTATGCAGTTCGATGGTTGCGGTGCCGTACTCCAGTTTATAAGCTTTTTGTTTTATAGTGAAAGGCAATTTTCCGGCTTTACGTACGGGTACAAACGGAACCCCCAATTTAGTAGCCAGTGTAAGCCCGAACAGGAAGCCCCGGCTTTCGATACCGGCCACTGCATCAATCCGTGTGCCTTGCAATTGCTCAACAAAAGCATCAATGATGTTTTCGCACAATGCGGGATCTTTAAGTATCGGCGTAATATCTTTAAAAACAATCCCTGGTTTTGGAAAATCAGGAATATCCCTTATGGCTGCTTTTATTTGCTGGGCTATCATTTGAAAATTAAATAAGGCCCAATTTTACGCAAAATTCCATCATTAAGTATGGCAATATTTTTCAGGTCGGTCAAAGTATTGTAATTACCGTGCTCGTCGCGATAGGCTACAATTGCATCCATTTGCTTATAGCTCAGATACGGAAAGCGCTTAAGTTCATTAAATGTAGCCTTATTGATATTCACTTTAACAATTTGTTTGCCATCAACTGCAACGCCTTCTTTTATCTGATTATATTTTTCTTCGTCAATACCATAAACCTCCTTCAATTGTTCCTTGCTATAAAAACCGCCTACACGCTGGCGGTAATGAACAATGCGGCGGGCGAATGCGGGGCCTATCCCCCTGATCATAGTAAGCCTTGCCGAATCGGCTGTGTTAATTTCTACCACTTCGCCTGGTTTAACTTTATTGGTGTGATAAGCGGGCCCATCGGGCAGGTTAATGTAAGGTTCAAGAACTTTGTATTGTGCCGGGCTGATACTGTACATTTTTTGCACATCAGCTTTGGTGAAAAATCGCCCACCTTTTTCTTCGTAATGCTTAACTACCTGTGCCTGATGTTCAGTGAGACCAAGTTTTATCCAGCTGTTAAGCGATAAATTATTGGGGTTAAATTTAAATAGTGCGGGTGGTGTGGTTTTACGGTTTCCGGCAAAAATATTCTCATCGGCTATAAGATCATCTGTTTTATCAGCATCCGCTATCGGTTTATCAAAAGCCTTAAAATTTATTGTATTATCTTTGCGGTTTGCCCGGAACACATACGGGGCCAGCAAAACCATTGCAATTAAAATAATCAACACTACCATTCCGTTCCACTCTTTTTTAGTGACAGACAGGTAGTTTCTAATTTGCGGCCTCATTTATATATGTTCCTGGCGTTAAATTAAATAAAAATTTAGGATATTTATTTGTTAAAACATACTGCTATTTAAAACAATGAAAGTTATAACCACCGAAGAGTTTGCCAAAGCCACCAAACTGGATAAGTTGAAAATGCCGGGCCTGGCCGCTTTATTGATGGAGTTAATGAAAATAAACCAGGTTAACGATCTGTTTGCCCAGGCACAGCCCAAGCAAGGCCCCGAGTTTGTTGATGCCATATTAGAGGGTTGCGGCATTGATATTGAATTTGATGAAAGGGAACTGCGCAACATACCTAAAGAAGGTAGTTTTGTAGCCATAGCCAATCATCCTTACGGAGGTATTGAGGGCATGGTACTGTTAAAAATCCTGTGTATGGCGCGTCCCGACTCAAAATTGATGGCCAATTTTCTGCTCAAAAAAATCCCCAACCTCGCCGATTATTTCATTGCTGTAAACCCATTTGAAAATGTTGAACATTCATCAAGCATAAGCGGTTTAAAAAACACACTTGAATTATTAAACCAGGGTACACCGATAGGAATTTTCCCGGCCGGTGAGGTTTCAACCTTTAAAGTTGAACAAAAACAGGTAACCGATCGTATGTGGCACCCGGTTGTAGGCAAGATCATTGCCAAAGCAAAAGTACCCGTAGTTCCCATTTATTTTCATGGCAATAATGGCCTGCTGTTTAATTTTCTTAGTTTACTGCATCCAACACTGCGTACAGCAAAACTACCATCAGAATTATTTAATAAACACGGGCACACTATAAAACTGCGCATAGGCAAGCCAATTAATGTTACCGAAATTCCGGATTATACAAACAGTACAAAGCTCCTTAACTTTTTGCGCGCGCGTACCTATGCATTAGGTACCGGGCTTGAAGAAGAAAAAAAGATCTTTAGCCCGCGCAACTTGTTTAAAATAAAACGCGATGCCGAAGAAATTGCCCCGGAAATTGACAGTTCAATTCTTGATAAAGAAATAGAGCCGCTAAGAGAAAACTATAAAGTTTGGACGGAAAAAAATTACGAGGTATTTATTGTACCAACTTCAAGCATCCCCAATGTTATCCGTGAAATTGGACGTTTAAGGGAGATCACCTTCAGGCAGGTGGGCGAGGGAACCAATAAAAGCATTGACCTGGACGAATATGATATTTATTATCACCACCTGTTCATCTGGGATTTTGAAGCCAAGATGATTGTTGGTGCCTATCGCATTGGCCTGGGCGATGAGATATTTTACAGCGTAGGTAAAAAAGGTTTTTACGTAAACGAACTGTTTAAGCTTAAAACCCAGTTTATACCGGTATTAAGACGCAGCCTTGAATTAGGCCGCTCATGGATCCGTAAGGAATATCAAACCAAACCTTTACCACTATTCCTGTTATGGAAAGGAATCCTGAAATTTCTGATAGATAATCCCCGGTACCGTTACCTGATAGGGCCGGTGAGTATCAGTAACTCGTTCTCTAAATTTTCTAAATCGCTTATTGTCGATTATATCAACCGCAACCACTTTGATCATGAAATGGCGCAGTATGTTAAACCGCGTAAAAAATTCAAGGTTGATTTTGCCAAGATCGATACCGACCTGCTTATGGCGGGCGAAGACAGCTTTAAGGGCCTTGACAACCTGATATCAGAAGTGGAAACCCGCAACATGAAAGTTCCGGTGTTACTTCGCCAGTATATCGCCCTGAATGCCAAGATCATCAGTTTCAACATCGACCCTAAATTTGCCGACTGCCTTGATGGCTTCCTGGTGCTTGACCTTGAAAAGGTACCGCAGGATATATTGGATAAGCTGGGAAAAAACTTATAGTAAATTATTTTATAATCAAACTTATCAATGCCATTTCATACTTTGAGGCGGCATTTTTTGTATCTCAATATTAACACCTGTTATTTAATGTTAAGCAATGTTAACAAAACACTATGCCTGCTCATGATGAACCTACATTTATCATAAGCAAATAACTATATGAAAAAGAAACTTAAAATTGTATTAATACTAATAGCCTTATCGTTAAGCGGTATTATTGTTTTCCAAACCTACTGGAGCATAAATGCTTACCAGGTAAATAAAAAAAACTTTGACGCAAACATCGATATCGCCATGCAGCATGCACTTGACAGTTGCAAGAAAAATTACTTTGATTCGATAAGGGTGGTTTTAGTGAGGAGACTTTCTGATCCTAATGTTGTTATAAAAATGGATACCGTTCCTCTTCAAGATGCTCAGAGAAACTTTTTCCAAACTAAAATTACAGATACTGTTTATGCTCAAAACAAGAAACGGTCTAAGAAAAAATCTTCAGATACGATAATTACAAAAAAGACATCACCAAGTAAAGAAACAGTCGACTATTCTTTGCTCAATGTCTGGATCTCTAATCGTCATTCGGAATCAAGTAATCCGCTTCCGTTAAGCATATCGATATACAACTATTATAAACATAAAGTTGGGAATACAGCTACTGTTCCGCAAGTATTAACTGAAATGGCTTTTTATTCTCCCGAAATGGCATCTTACATCATCAGCATACTAAGTATTGGTGATATTCCGGTATTTCCCTCCCATCTACCATCATCATCAAAAAATCAGGGCACCAAACCATTGCCTTATGATTCTATTTTCAAGAACGCCACCTTTTCAATGCCACCTAATTATCGGCAGGCTACCGTTTTGAAGATCAAAAAATATTATACAGCCGAACTTAAGAAAATGCACATTTATAGTCCATTCAATATATCGGTAACAAAAGCTCCTACTGAGCCACAAAGCCCTACGTTAAGCTATAGCGAAACCACCGAACATAATTATAAGTACAACGCATTTCTTCTTTTTAATCAGCATAATTTCGAGCCATTATTTTTCAGAGCTATTTTTCATCAGGCGCAATCTATTGTTATTAAAGGGATGATGCTCACGCTTATTTGTTCGGTGTTGCTCATTTTACTTACTATTTATTGCTTTTATTATATTATAATCATGCTAAAACAGCAAAAAAGGATTGCAGAGTTAAAGGATGATTTTATTAACAACATGACTCATGAGTTTAAAACCCCAATTGCCACTATAACAGTAGCTATTGAAGGGCTGCAAAAATTCAATGGTTTAAATGATCCTGATAAAACACAGCGGTACCTGCAAACATCACGTAACGAGTTAAACCGTTTAAACGAGCTGGTTACCCGGGCGCTGAATGTAGCCGCGTCTGAGAATAATGAGATCTCGCTGGTAAAAGAACAAATAGATATTGACACGCTCATCAACGAAGCAATAACTTCCGAAAAATTGAAAGCCGGTAAAGATGTGTCCATAACCTATACCAACAAAAATGCAATTAAATATATTGAGGCTGATAAATTGCATTTCGGCAGTGTGATCACCAATTTAATTGATAATGCCATTAAGTATTCAAATGAGCCGGTGATCATTCAGATAAACTTGTTACAAAACGGAAACAAAATTCAACTATCTGTTAAGGATAACGGCATTGGTATACCGGCATCGCACATTAATCACATATTTGATAAATTTCACCGTGTACCTACCGGTAACTTGCACAATGTAAAAGGCACCGGCCTTGGACTGAGTTATGTTAAGTATATTGTTGAAGCACACAATGGCACTGTTACAGTGAAAAGCGAAACTAACAATGGTACCGAGTTTATAATTAACATACCGATAAACAATGAATAAGATTCGGGTATTATTGGCTGAAGACGAGCTGGCACTTGCACATATAGTGCGCGAAAGCCTGGAGGAAAGTAATTTTGAAGTTATACTATGTGGCAATGGCGAACAGGCCCTGCAAAAGTATCAAAACACAAAACCCGATATCCTTGCGCTTGACGTGATGATGCCCAAAATGGATGGTTTCCAGGTGGCAAAAAAAATCCGGGAAACTGATAAATTAACACCCATTATATTTTTAACTGCCCGCTCACAGCCAAAAGATGTTGTGGCCGGTTTTGAATCGGGAGCTAATGATTATTTGAAAAAGCCGTTCAGCGTAGAAGAGTTGATAGTTCGGATTAAAGTGCTGTTAAGCAATAACCGCTTATTAGATATACCTAAGCCCAAAACCGAAAATGAAAACTATCAGATAGGCAGCATCCATTTTACCCCGCTTAAAAATACCGTACAACAAGGCATCAATTCATGGCAGTTAACTAATCGCGAAAGTGATATACTCAAATTACTGTGCAAAAATCAGCATGAAATAATATCAAGAAAGATGCTGCTTGACGAGCTATGGGGCGACGACAGTTTTTTTAATGCCCGCAGTCTTGATGTATTTATTAATAAACTACGCGGCCATTTAAAAGCCGACCCGAATGTGCAGATCATCACCGTACGCACGGTTGGCTATAAGTTGGTTTGGTAAATTGAATAAGCAGGTGATAAAACAAAAGCGCCCCCGATAATCATCAGGGGCGCTTTTGTTTTAACTATATTTTGTTTTACAATTACCAGCTGTAACGTAAACCAAATTGCATTTGCCAACGTGATGCAAACAGGTCAACAGAATACGGTACTCCAGGATTCTGGAAAGTATAAGTTGGGTATGTGTTTGCTGCATTTCCAAATGCGGGAGTTGTTTTTGGTGTTAAACCAACACTTGAGGTTGAGTTAAATGTGTTGGCTGAGAAGTAATAACGACCCCAGTTTTTATTTAACAGGTTGGTAAGGTTAATGATGTCATAAGTAAATGTGATCATCTGTTTGTGCTTACCGCTGCCAAATTTAAAATCTTGAGTAAAGCGGAAGTCAAGGTCATTGTTCCATGGAGTGAACGCTGCGTTACGCTCAGTGAATTTACCACGACGGCTGCTCAGGTAGCTGCTTGCATCAATAAATGAGTCAAATGCTGCTGCCTGTTGTGCTGCAGTTTGAGCAGGAGCAGATCCTGAAGCAGGCAGGTCCTGGAAAAATTTCACAGTTTCGCCCCTGTTAGGAATATAAGCTAAGCTAACTTGCTGACCGGTTCCGTCGATAGCACTTGGGTAGAAACCATAAGTATACGGGTTACCTGATTGTGCGCTAAAGAAAAAGCTAAAGTTGGCAGTGTAGTTATGACCAGCGTCCCAATCATGTTTAAAGTTAACGTTTGATACGATACGGTGACGGATATCAAAGTTTGAGTTAGCTAAGCCAGGATTGTTTGGATTTAAGGCCTGGTTTAACTGCCAGTTTGACTCCATTGAGTTACGGATACCATTAGTAACATCTTTTGAGTGACCATAGGTGTAGGCAACTGAGAAGTTCAAGGCATCCTGTGGATCAAATTGCGTGAATTTACCAATTTGCGCTGTAGTGCTGTAACGGTAACCCTGGCTTGTGTTTGATAACAAGTAAGCGTTTGTATATGAAGCATTAACACCTTTATTTACAAAAATTGGCTGTAAATGCTGAGTATCATATGGATAATAAGTTACCTGGTCGGTAGTATTTACCTGCTGGAATTTCAAGTCGTGGATAACTTTAGTATAGATCCCTTCAACCGTGAATTTCCATTGGTTGTCGGTTGAATAATCAACTGCTAAGCTGCTTCTCCATACCTGTGGCATTTTGAAGTTATTGTCAATCAGATCGACCTGAGTAGAGCCATTAGTACCGGTATTGAAACCTTGTTGATTAACAAAGTTCAAACCGCCATTAGCAGGTGCTTGTACCGGGTTAGTACCAGGAGCGATTGGTGATGTAGCTGACGGCTTTTTATCATAAGCGCCGTAAGTAACACCGTTATTATAAAACGCGTAACCAAACCATGCAAAAGGAACACGGCCAGTAAAGAAACCACTACCACCACGCAGGATAACACTTTGATCACCTAACACGTCATAGTTAAATGAAACGCGTGGGTTGATCTCAGCATTGCCAAGATAATTTTGCTTGATGTTTTTTGGCTGGGTATAAGTAAACGTATTACCGTAGTTAGGGTCAACTGTAGCGTTAGTAGTTTTATCGCTTAGGGGTTGTTTGTTAGGCACATCGGCATAATCCAAACGCACAGCGGCTGTCAATTTGAAAGCATCTGTTAACTGGATGTCATCCTGTGCGTAAAAGCTAAACAAGTTAACTTTAAACTTGGCCGATGGATTATTCAAGATATAATCGCGGGTATTATCAGTATAGTTAAAGTTAGCACGAACACGTGAAGGGCTATTAGCAATGAAATTTTCAATGCTGCTGTAAGCTATACGACCGTTCCACGCGTTTACGAAGTTATAAGTGATATCATAAAACTCGTTGTGAGTACCAAATGTAAACGTATGCTTTCCTTTTGTCAAGGTTAAGTTATCGGTAAATTCAGCAGTTTTTTGGTGCATGTCAAAAATAGCGGCCTCACGGTCGGTACCCATAAATATGGTTGTACCTGGAGTACGGCCGGTGATTTCGATTTGTGGCAACGCCGGGTTTGAATTAGGATCACGATAATCATGAACGGCAGAATAACCTAATACCAGGCTATTGCTTAAGTCGCCCGAAAACCTTGATTTTAACTCGGCAACTGTTGAAGTTGAATTGTTATGTGATGTATAATCAATACCGCTGAAACGGAAGTTTTGCTGATCGCGCTCCAGGTTGGTAGCTTTTGAGCTGATGGTATTGTTACGGATAGTTAACTGGTTATGATCATCGATATTCCAATCCAAACGGTTAAAAAATTTGTTTGAGTTTGAAAATATAGTAGTGTTGTTATAAGTACCAGGATCAATACCGCCTGTAAATGTTTTAAACGCGGTAACCAATTTATCACCATCTTCTTTACTTAGGATATTAGGAGATCCGTTTTGATCAAGGCCTCTGATAACTGGGTCCTGCCTGCGGGCAATCTCTTCGTTGGTAAAGAAAAATAATTTGTTTTTGATAATAGGGAAACCTAAACGGATACCAGTTTGGTAATCGTGAAAATCTGTAAGTTTTGAACCATCGCCGCCTACGTTAGCAGGTACATTATTTTTACCTACCATAAACGAACCGCGACCGTAACCGTAAACAGCACCGCTAAAATCGTTTGTACCGCTACGGGTTACAGCGTTGATACTACCACCTAATACGTTACCGATTTTGATATCGTAAGGAGCAACATAAACCTGGATATCCTGGATAGCATCAAGAGAGATAGGGCTTGTACGTGTGCTGCTACCAACTTGTCCTGAAGCATTGTTCTGACCACCTAATGATGGGCTGAAGCCGATAGCGTCATTGTTGATAGCACCGTCAAGCGTTACGTTATTGTAACGGTAGTTGGTACCTTGAAACGAGTTGTTATTGCTTTGAGGGGTATTTCTTGTTAAATCCTGCAAGCTGCGGTTAATTGATGGAGCTGTACGGATCTGGTTTTGGCCAATACGGGTACTTGCACCTGTTTTTGCGGGGCCGGCAGATGCCTTTACTTTAACTTCCTGCAGGGTGGTAGTTTCGTCCTGCAATACAAAGTTTAAAGTGGCGTTACCTAATTGAAGGGTAAGCTCACTCTTTTCATCTTTTTTGTAGCCGATAAAAGTAGCGGTTACGGTGTAAGGGCCGCCCGGGTTAATGTTGTTAACCGAGTAACGACCTTCGGCATTGGTTTGAGCACCATAGCGGGTACCTGTACTGGTATTTAATACAGAAATGGTTACACCCGGAAGGGTAGCACCTTTTTGATCTGTAACTTTACCATTAAGTACCGAGGTAGTGATCTGAGCGTTTGCAACGCCCCCAACCCCAATAATTATTAATGTTAAAATAATAAAGTAGAGCTTTTTCATTTGTGATTTTTTATTGCACAAAATTGCCCACACTATGTTAAGTTTATATTAACATCAGATTACTATATTAACAACTACTTAATGATTCCTTTTTTGCTTAACAAAAGCTTCTTAAAATATCGATTCAATTAATTGGATATCAATACCATACAAGAAAATAAAATACCATAGCGTTGTGTTTTTATGGATCACATTTAAGAGATAAATTACACAACTATGTTCTTTAATCCTAAAAAACACTGCTATCACATGGCATTTAAATACCATGGCAATGAGTACTTTAACAAATACTTAATACATAATAGCTAAATCAACTTTTGATTCTCAGTTTGTTTAGCAACTGGTTTAACAGGTATGCAGGAGCAATAGCCAATGATTTGATATTGAGCCCATTTTTTGCATACAGCGGTTCGCGGCAGTTGCCTATCAACAAGGCGGATAACGAGGGAATAAATACAGAAACGCACAATGACCACATGGCAGGCCCCCCGGCTTGTTGCCAGGCCACGAGCTCCATTATACCATAGCTAAAGCCTAATAAAATAAATAAGATAAAGTAAGATATAATTGGCGAGAGCTTTAAATAAAAATAGATAGCAATGGCTATTACAAATGAAGCCCAGTTAAAATATCCATTATAAACACCTAAAAAGGCTAAATGCGGAAACGGGATCGACCAGATCAGCCCAAACACACTAAACGCTAAAGCTGGGATACAGATATAATGTATAATTTGATTAACCTTATCCCGGTGAGCTTCTTCGTATTCACTGAAATATCGATCAGCCGGGCGTTCGTCTTTACTTACAGCGGTTTTAACTGATGCCTTCTGTTTATTATTTGATGTTTTTGAGGTCACGATGTAAAAATAAAAAACCCTTTCAGTTTTGAGCCGAAAGGGTTTCGTTTAATTTTATAATGATTACTTGGCAAACGCTACCGAACGGGTTTCCCTGATAACGGTAACTTTGATTTGGCCAGGATAGGTCATTTCTGTCTGGATCCTGTTGGAGATATCGGCAGCTAATACTTCTGACTGTGCATCGCTGATCTTTTCGCTTTCAACAACCACACGTAACTCGCGGCCAGCCTGAATAGCAAATGTTTTCTCAACACCAGGGTATGACAATGCAAGCTCTTCCAGCTCTTTCAAACGTTTGATGTAGCTTTCAACAACCTCGCGGCGGGCACCCGGACGTGCGCCTGATATCGCATCACAAGCCTGGATTATTGGCGATAACATTGAAGTCATCTCAATTTCATCGTGGTGGGCACCAATGGCATTGCAAACTTCAGGGTGTTCCTTATATTTTTCGGCCAGTTGCATACCCAAAATAGCGTGAGGCAATTCCGGGTTGTCATCAGGTACTTTACCAATATCATGCAGTAAGCCGGCACGTTTAGCCATTTTAACATTTAAGCCCAGCTCGGCAGCCATAGTAGCGCAGAAATTTGCAACCTCGCGCGAGTGCTGCAACAGGTTTTGCCCGTATGATGAACGGTAACGCATACGGCCAACCATACGGATCAGCTCAGGGTGCAAACCATGAATGCCGAGGTCAATTACTGTACGCTCGCCAATCTCAACAATTTCTTCTTCTATCTGCTTTTTGGTTTTGGCAACAACTTCTTCAATACGTGCCGGGTGGATACGTCCATCGGTAACCAAACGGTGCATAGCCAAACGGGCTATTTCACGCCTTACCGGGTCAAAGCCTGATAAAATAATAGCTTCCGGAGTATCGTCAACAATGATCTCGATACCGGTAGCAGCTTCTAAAGCACGAATGTTACGTCCTTCACGACCGATGATACGGCCTTTGATCTCGTCATTTTCGATATTGAAGATAGATACCGTATTTTCAATAGCGCTCTCCGTAGCCGTACGCTGAATAGTTTGGATAACTATTTTCTTTGCCTCTTTTGTAGCGGTAAGCTTGGCTTCGTCAACAATATCCTTGATCTGGATCATTGCCTTTGTACGGGCTTCCTCACGCAGGGTATCAACCAGTTGGTTTTTAGCATCATCTGCAGATAAACCTGCTATGGTTTCCAGCTGTTGTACATGCTGATTTTTAAGAATTTCAACCTCTTCCTGCTTTTTAACCACTACATCCGTTTGTTTTTCGAGGTTTTTGCGGGTATTATCAAGTTCGCTCTCCTTGCGGTTAACGTTTTCCAGGCGCTGGTTTAATGATTGCTCCTTTTGCTTAACGCTGTTTTCACGCTGATTTACCGCGTTATTTTTATTATTAACTTCCTGCTCATGCTCAGCTTTCATTTGTAAAAACTTCTCTTTGGCTTCAAGCAGTTTATTTTTCTTCAGGATTTCGGCATTATTTTCAGCATCTTTTAAAATCTTTTTAACTTTATTTTGAGCCGAGGCCTCCTGGTCTTTAAACAATTTTCGGAGCAGGAAGCGGCCAATCAAAACGCCAATGATGGCGCCTACAAGCAGGCCGATGATAACGTATAGTAATATGTCCATTTTAGGTTTGGTGGTGTTGTAATATGTATGTAAATAAAAAAACCGCAACTAATTTTTAAGTATCATGTATTTAAAACTTCATTTCGGATATTGGGACCATGGGTTGGTTAACGTTAATCGTAACTAACGCATGCCTCTTGATCCGCTTAATATTGAAGCGTTAAGTTTTTAATAGTGAAACCTAAAATTTAACTGCGGTTAAATCTTAATGTGCTCTTGTATATTATGTAAAGAACGTTTATTACTTCGAAAAAAATTCGGTCAACAAATGATCTAAATGATAAACTTTTTCTGTTACCTCTGTATCCTCAACGGTAACTTTCTTTTCAGCCTTTAATGATGAGGTTGCATAATGCAACACACACATTGAAAGTAAATCCTGCTTATCCCTAACCGCATAATTTTCTTGATATTCTTTTATCCGGTCGTTGATCAGCTTAGCCGCCCTGCGTATTATTTCTTCTTCCTCCATGTTAACCTTTAAGGGGTAAACACGGTCAGCAATATTTATTTTTATTGAGATTTCTCCCATTTGAGCTTTTCACTTTTTGTACTATTTTTTCAATAATACAATACACTTATCTATTTCCTGCACAAAGTCGTTAATTTTTTGCTTAATGTCAACACTTTTTTCATTTGTTTCAGAAAAAGACTTAGCAACCTTAACAACTTTTAATTTTTCTTCCAGTTCTTTTGTCTTACCCTTACTGGCATTAAGGGCTACTGTTAGCGCTTCGCTCTCCAGTTTTAAAAGGTCATTTTCCTCCTGCAAAGCAGCGCACAGTTCAATCAGGCGCTCGGTTTTATCTACAATTTTATTTAACTGCTCTGCTAATGAGGCCATGTTTTTGGTTAATGGTTGATTAAGTTGATTGAGTGAGTGGTTTATCAGAAAACAACCTGATTAACCACTCACCCAATCAACCATTCACATAATTATTTTCTGATCTCTGCTCCGGCTTCTTTTCCTAAATTATAAATTAATTTCTGCATAATAGAATCAATCGCCTTATCCGTCAACGTTTTTTCGATATCCTGAATAATGAAGCTTAACGCATACGACTTTTTACCCGCAGGCAGTTTATCGCCCTGGTAAACGTCAAACACATCAACTTCCTTCAGCAATTTACGCTCGGTACGCAAGGCAATTTGTTTCAACTGACCAAATGATACGTTTTGGTCTATCAGCATAGAAAGGTCGCGCCTTACAGCCGGAAATTTGGAAACATCCTGGAAAACGATCTTATTTTTACGGATGGCAGCCAACACAAGGTCGAAATTGAAATCGGCATAAAATACCTCTTTATCAACGTCGGCTTTTTTTAGTGAAACACCTGCAACCGAACCAAATTTTACCAATTGCTTGCCATTAAGCATGTATTGAATGCCAAACGACATTTTTTTGCAGGTTGCATCCTCAACCGTATAGTTACTGATGTTCAAACGCTGTAAAATACCATCAACCACCGCCTTGATATTATAGAACGAAACCGGTTTTGATTTTTGGTTCCACTGCTCACCTGCGTTTGCTCCTGTAATAAAAATACTGAAACGCTGGGTTTCGATATATTTATCGTTCTCCAGTTTATAAACCTTACCAAACTCGTAAAACTTCAAATCAGCGCTACGGCGGTTTTGATTGTAAGCTATGGCTTCCAGGCCCGAGTACAGCAACGTTTGGCGCATTACATCCAAATCACTGCTTAAAGGGTTCAGGATCTTAACCGCAGTATCCAGGTTGTCTGAATACGCAGATTTTGTAAGTGAGTTGGCCAGGATCTCGTTAAAACCATTAGCACTCAGCAAATCCGACAATTGATTTTGAACGGTATCCTTTTCCGGCCGGGTAGAATTATTCAGCGACGCCCTGATCTGGGTAGGGATCTCAATATTGTTATAACCATAAATCCTCAGGATCTCTTCAACAACATCCACATCGCGGGTAACATCCACACGGTATGGCGGCACTTGTAATGATAGCGAATCCGCAGTTTCATTCACTATCTTAATATCAAGCGCCGTGATGATACCTTTGATCTCGTCATGGCCAATAGCTTTACCAATTAGCCTGTCAATGGTATTATACGTGATCTCTACAGCAAACGGAGCAACCGGGGCCGGGTAATGATCAGAAATCTCTGACGATACCGCTCCGCCAGCCACCTGCTGAATCAACAATGCAGCACGCTTCAATGCAAAAACGGTCATGTCTGGATCTGTACCACGCTCAAACCTGAAAGAAGCATCGGTTTTTAAGCCATGTCTTTTTGAAGTTTTACGTACCGATACCGGGTTAAAGTAAGCACTCTCCAGGAAAATATTTTTGGTTGATTCCTTAACACCTGATTTTGCACCGCCAAAAACACCTGCTATACACATAGGCTCTTCGGCATTACCAATTATAAGGTCATCGGCAGAAAGTTTCCTGTCAACCTCATCAAGCGTTTTAAACACTGTGCCTTCAGCATAATTTTTCACTAATACTTCGTTGCCGGTTATTTCATCAGCATCAAAAGCGTGTAGCGGCTGGCCAAGCTCATGCAGCACATAGTTGGTAACATCCACAATGTTATTGATAGAACGGATGCCAATAACAGCCAAACGCTCTTTTAACCATTGCGGCGACTCTTTAACTTCAACACCGCTGATGGTTACACCCGAATAACGTGGTGAAGCCTGCTCGTTTTCCACAACAACCCTGATAGTGCAGTTGGTATTATCAACTTTAAATGCACTTACATCTGGCTTGTGGATACCTATTTTCAGAAAAGCGGCAATATCCCTTGCAGTACCTAAATGTGAAGCCGCATCGGCACGGTTGGGGGTTAACCCAATCTCGTACATGTAATCGTCGTTCAGCTTAAAGTATTCTTTGGCCGGAGTACCTACAGGCGCATCCTCAGGCAATACCATAATACCGGCATGGCTGGTTCCTAAACCTATCTCATCTTCAGCACAGATCATCCCGTGAGATTCCTCGCCCCTGATCTTTGATTTTTTGATAGCAAAAGGCTCGCCGCTGGTTGGATAAACGGTTGAGCCAACAACAGCTACCACTACTTTTTGCCCGGCAGCTACGTTAGCAGCACCGCAAACAATCTGCAGATCTTCCCCGCTGCCTACATCAACTTTGGTAACATGCAGGTGATCTGAATTAGCGTGGTCAACACATTCCTTTACATAGCCAATCACCAGGCCTTCCAGTCCGCCGGGAACAGCCTGTACCTTTTCCAGGCTTTCAACCTCCAAACCGGTACCGGTAAGGATGATGGAAATTTCCTGGGGCGTTTTATCAGTATCAATAAATTCTTTAAGCCAGTTATAAGATATTTTCATTATTCCGAAATGATAATCGGCAAAGATATAAAGATTTCGGATGTGAGACTTGATAGATTTCGGATTTCGGATGTTCGATTTCGGAATTATTTGAATTTCAAAATAGAGAATTGTAACCTTTGATTTATTTTAATTAATCTAATCGAGAGCACTGTTCAGTTTTAACAAATCTAAAATTGAAAATTCATGATTCCTAAAATCCGAAATCGAACATCCGAAATCCCAAATCAAAATCACATCATCCCCTCATCGGCCAAACTAAAATACCCATTATCTGTGATGATCAAATGATCAAACACGCCCATGTCCAGCATCCTCCCGGCAGCGCTTATCTTTTTAGTAAGTTGAATATCTTCATTACTGGGCTTGAGATTGCCCGATGGGTGGTTATGCACCAGGATAAGTCCGCTGGCCTGGTATTGCAGGGCCGAATAAAAGATGATCTTAGGATCGCACACCGTGGCCGATAAACCGCCCTTGCTGATCAGCTCTTTTCCCAAAACTTTGTTTGAGCGCCCGAGTAATATGATCCAAAACTCTTCGTGGTTCAAATCCATCAAGTGCCGGCGCATAATATTGTAACCGTCACGGCTTGAAGTGATCACTTCAATAGCGCCCGATTCAGATTCGTTGCGGCGACGGCCGATCTCCAAGGCGGCAATAATGGATATCGCCTTAGCCTCCCCTATCCCTTTAAATTTGGATAGTTCAGTTATAGAAGCTTTACCAAGCTTGTTGAGATCGTTATCGTAATGGTGCAGGATGCGTTTACTCAGTTCAACCGCAGTTTCGGTGCGGCTCCCCGAGCCTATCAATATCGCTATCAGTTCGGCATCGGTAAGGGCCCGGCGACCTTGCCCGCTTAGCTTTTCGCGCGGGCGGTCTTCTTCGGCCCATGATTTGATACTGATCTTGCTTTCGTAATTTTCCACGCCCTGAAAGTATGAAAAAGCGCCTAACAAAAAAAGGGATAGCGTTAGTACACCATCCCTTTAGTATATTTTTAAAGCTAAGATTAGCTTAAGCCGTTAACAAATTTAGTAAGCTTTGATTTATTGTTCGAAGCTTTGTTTTTGTGAATAACGTTCTTTTTAGCCAAACGATCAAGCATAGAAATCACTTTGCCCAGCAATGCAGAAGCATCAGCCTTGGTAGTGGTATTTCTTAATTTCTTAATAGCGTTCCTGGTTGTTTTAGCCTGGTACCTGTTGCGCAGACGCTTCGCAGCGTTTGACCTGATTCTTTTTAATGATGATTTATGATTTGCCATCTCGTATAGCTTGTTATTCTTTTCTACTTATTTTAAGGACTGCAAATATAGGGGGATTAAATTTAATATGCAAGTGGTTTTTTGATTTAATATTTTAGTCCGATTGAATTGATAACCTGCGGTATTACCCTCTTTACATCTGACAATTAATAACCTGTTAACCTAACATTCACAAAGTGTTCATACAACACAATGATTTTTGCGGCGTTATTATAATTATTAAAACCGCAGTATCATGACAATCAACAGCACCACCAGGTTCAGCAACCGGGTTGAAGATTATGTAAAATACCGTCCCGGCTACCCAACTGAAATTGTTAAGTTTTTACATGATACTTATAGCTTAACCCAGGATAAGCTTATTGCGGATATTGGCGCAGGCACAGGAATCTCTACCGCCCTGTTTCTTAAAAAAGGTTACCGGGTAATTGCCGTTGAGCCTAACCTGGAGATGCGCGAAAAGGCTATTGAGTTACTCGGCTCATATCATGGCTTTATCCCTCATGACGGCACTGCCGAAAATACTGGCATTGAAAACAATAGCGTTAGCGCGATTATTGCTGGGCAGGCCTTCCATTGGTTTGATACCGTAAAAACCCGTATCGAATTTAAAAGGATCCTGAAACCGGATGGCATTGTTGCCCTGATCTGGAATGAAAGAAAAACAACATCGGCCTTTGAACAGGAGTATGATGAACTTATCATAAAACATGGCAATGATTATGTTAAAGTTGATCACCGCAATATCGATACCGAACACATTGCCGCATTCTTTAACCCCGCGGCTGTGCACCTGGAAGTATTTGCCAATAAACAGGTATTTGATTTTGAAGGATTGAAAGGCCGCCTGCTGTCATCATCATACATGCCTGCGCGCGATGATAAAGGGTACCAGCCGATGATCAATGATTTGCAAATGCTGTTTAATAAATATCAGCATAACGGGGTTATCGTTATTAATTACGATACCAAGGTTTATTCGGGTAAGCTATGAGGGAAACATTATTGGGTACCGGTGAAACAATTACATGGAGGTGCTATCTAAATAAGCAAAAGCGATAGCTTATTAATACTACTTTTAACCATGCTATACTGGATCATTATTGTAATACTGCTACCTTTTATATTTATTTTAGTAAGCCATTTAAAAAGCAAGACCCGGCAAAAAAAGAAGCTTGCAGAAATAAAAGAACGCTGGGGCAAGCCCATAATTGCTGCCAGAAATTTCAAACGCATCAGTAATTATTTAACAGCCTATGGCGCTGCGAGCGAGATTTCAGCAGAAACCGCTACCGATCTGGATATCGACAGTGTGTTTGAATATATCGACCGCACCAACTCCAAACCCGGCCAGCAATATTTATATAAACAACTGCATTCCCCTCAAATTTCAGAAGGCTATTTTGAAACGATTGAGCAAAGGATAGGTCTTGCTACAGCCAGTACAGAGTTAAGAGAGCAAGCTGAGCTTAAATTATCAGAGTTAGGCAGTAACGATGCCTATTACTTACCCGAGCTTTTCAAAAAACCTCACCAGTCTATTTTTCCTGCTATCGGCAACTTTTATATCAGCATAGCGCCGTTTCTGATCGTAGGAGTAGCTATCAGCCTTTTTATAGTGCCTAATCAGTTTATGCTGATGTTATTACTGGTATTAATGATAGCCAATGTGGCTATTCATTACAGCAATAAAACTCAAATGCTGAATTATACACATTCGCTGCCTCAGCTAATGGTTTTATTCAGGGTTTCAAACTGGCTTAAAAACCATAACCTGCTCAGAGATGATGAACCTACACGCAACAGCATGGTTAATATGGGCAAACTTAAAAAGTCGTTAAATTACATTACCCTGCAAAACAAAGCAGCCATTGACCCCACCGATATTTACTACCTGGTTACCGAATGGCTAAAAATGTTCCTGCTTATTGAGCCGCTGGTATTTATTAAATCAATCAGCAAGGTAAATAAATATCTTAACGACATAAAGGTTGTTTATGAAGCAGTTGCCGAGGTTGATGTTGCCATTTCCATCCAGTCGGTACGTGAGGGCTCAGCTCATTATTGCAGGCCACAGCTAATATCTGGCAATACCAATATCATTATTAAAGATCTTTACCACCCCCTTATCGAAAACTGCGTATCAAATTCCATCTCTATCGATAACACACAAGGCGTTTTGGTAACAGGTTCCAACATGTCGGGCAAAACTACTTTCATCCGTGCTATTGCCGTTAATGCCTTGTTGTCGCAAACCATCAACACCAGTTTCGCTACCGTATACCAGGCACCTCCACTTAAAATATTTACCAGTATTGATATGACAGACGATCCGGGCAGTAATAAAAGTTATTTCCAGGCCGAGGCAATGGCTGTTAAAAATATAGTTTCGCAAACTATGGCCAGCAAACCGGTAAACAGCCTTGTGATCATTGATGAAATTTTCAGGGGCACAAACACCATCGAACGCATTGCAGCAGCAAAAGCAGTTTTAAGTTATTTTATTCAAAATCAAAGCTTCGTATTTGTATCAACGCATGATCTGGAGCTGGCCGAACTGCTGGGCAGTAATTATAAAGTTTTCTCGTTTGAGGAAGTGATTGGTGATGACCGGCTGGTATTTGATTATAAAATTAAAGAAGGGCTGCTCAAAAACAGGAATGGCATAGCAGTTTTAAAAGGCGTGGGTTTTCCGGAAAGTATTATTAATGATGCCAATAAAGTAAGCAGCCAGCTTAGAGAGAAGTATAATTTGTAATTTAAAACTCCCCTTTAAATTGCATCTTTACCTTCATGAACCGCCGTATAATTTTAAGCATAACAGGTATCTGTTTAATCATGTTATGCTCATCATGGGGGTTCTTTGCGCACTACCGCATTAACCGGCTGGCTATTTTTACGCTTCCTAAGGCCATGTCGGGTTTCTACAAGGCCAATATCGATTACATAACCGAACATGCCGTGAGTGCGGATAAACGCCGCTATGTCGACTCGTCAGAAGCGCCCCGGCATTTCTTTGATGCCGACCATTATGGCAAACGGCCTTTTGAGGCCATGCCTAAAAAATGGAAGGATGCGATTGCCAAATATTCAAAAGACACCATTACTAAATATGGAACCGTTCCCTGGGCTATTCAGTACCAGTATTACCGGTTGGTGCGCGCTTTTAAAGCACATGATACTACTGGTATACTTAACGCCTCGTCATATTTAGGACATTACGTTGCCGATGCACATGTCCCCTTGCACCTCACCCAAAACTACAATGGCCAGCTTACCGGGCAAACCGGCATCCATGCCCTTTGGGAAAGCCGCCTTCCGGAGTTATTTGCCAACCATTATAACTGCTATGCAGGCAAAGCCCGCTATATCGAAAACCCGCTTAATGAAGCTTTCCGGATATGCAGGGCTACGTTTAAACGCGTGGATACTGTTTTGCGGTTTGAACGTATCCTGAACAAAACCTATCCGCAGGATAAAAAATATGAGTTGGTGCTGCATGGCAAAAAGCAAATAAATGATTATTCGGCCGCTTACAGTTTTGCTTATCACAAAATGCTGAAAGGCATGGTAGCAAGACAAATGCGGGCGTCCATACTTTCTGTTGGCAGCTTCTGGTATTCGGCCTGGGTTGATGCGGGGCAACCTGACCTTAATAAACTTATTGCGCAGCCTTTAAGTGATGATCAAAAAACCAAACTGCAGCAGGAAGAAACACTATACCGAACAGGCAAAGCACTGGTAATTAACCATTAATAACGTAAAACCCGAACACCAAACGGGTAGTAGCAACATTGTTTCCGCACTGCATTTCCTGCATCTTAGCGTAAACCATTCACATTAAATTATTACGCTATGAAGAAATTATTTTTCTTATTAATGATATTTTGCTGTAAGGCGGCAATAGCCCAAAACTGCAGCCAGTTTGTAAACAACGTTAATGGCAAAAAACTCACTTATGTGAGCCAGGATGCCAAAGGCAAACAGCAAATGACAGCTGTTTACACCACCACTAAAAAAGATGCAGCAACGGTTTCAGTACATGCCGAAATAAACGACAAGAATGGTAAAGCCATAGGTAATGGCGATTCTGAAATGATATGTACAGGCAATACCATTAAAGTAGATATGAAATCATTTGTACCGGCCGCAAATATGAAAGGCAACATGCAGGTAAGCGGTGAAGCCAAATATCTAACCTATCCTACCGATATGAAAGCGGGGCAAGCTTTAGATGATGGCTCCGTAAACATTGATATGGGCAGCGGCGGCGCACAATTGGCCAACCTGCAAATGGATATCAAGAACCGTAAAGTTGAGCAAGCCGAAACCATAACCACCAATGCAGGCAGTTTCGATTGTTTTAAATTAAGCTACGATGCCACTACCAAAATGAAAATGATGGGCATCGGTATCCCTTTTAACTTTCATGTAACCGAGTGGTACGCTCCTAAACTTGGCAGGTTTGTTAAATCTGAAACCTATAAAGGCGAAAAATTGATGGGCACCATGACACTTGATTCCATCAACTGACAGCACCGACGGACTGGTTATACTTAAGCCGGATTCTTGGCAGTGCGGCTTTTTATAGCAGCAAGAATAGGTGGCAGTATTGATATCAGGATAATGATCACCCCTACCAACGAGAAGTTTTTAGCTATGATATCTACCTGTCCTAATTTGTAGCCTGCAAACAGGAATACAATGATCCATGATGCACCGCCGATAATGTTGTAAAGGCTGTAACGTAAAAAGGGCATCCTGCCTACACCGGCTACAAAGGGTGCAATGGTACGGATAATAGGCATAAAGCGACTAAATATCACCGCCTTGCCGCCGTGTTTATCAAAAAAAGCTTTGGTTTTAAGATAATATTCAAGCTTAAGGATCTTATTTTCTTCTTTAAAAACTTTTGGGCCCAAATAGCTGCCTAAAAGGTAATTTACGGTATTGCCGATAAATGCAGCGGCAATTAATATAATACCCAGCAGCCAGATATCCAGCCCCGAGCTGCCACCTGCTATTAAAGCACCGGCTGCAAATAATAACGAATCGCCGGGTAAAAATGGGGTTACTACAAAACCTGTTTCGGCAAATATGATCAGGAAAAGGATGAGGTAGGTCCATCCCTGGTAAGCGCTGGTTATTTGTACCAGGTGCTTGTCAATATGCAGTATAAAGTCGATTATGCTTTTTATTACTTCCACAGGCTTAATTTTTGCCCAAAAATATAAATATTAAACAGAAAGCAGCTATTGAAGTGTCTTACTAAGCAGATTATTAGTTAACACCCCCGCACCAAAAGCCAGTGAATCGGCGCTGCCAACAATACCTTTGGTATAAATTGTATATGCGCGTCCGTCTTGTATGGTTATATTTTGCAGGGTTGTTTCAATTGTTGTAGGCGTTCGGGTAGTTGTAATGGTAAAGTTATAATTACCGGCAGTAAGTTCAACGTATTTAGATACCTTATTAAAGGTTGTACCACTTACAACAAGGCTGTCGTTAGCCCTCAGATCCAGTGCAGCTGTATTGGGCGAGGTATGCACAAACCTCAATTTTCCCTTTCCTATTGACGGTAAACCGGTGCTATCAGATAATATGAATGAACTTACAAATGAGCTATCTTTCCTGAAGCCGGTTATGAATAAGGTATATTTTCTGTTGGCCTTAAGCGTTGTATCAAACTGAAGCAAAATTGCAGGTGCCGTAGTAACTGTACGCAATTGCAGGGGTGGTTCAAGCGTTGAAAGATAAAAATATCCCGAACTGTTAGGATAAGTATATGTAGTTGTACTATACCTTATAAAATGCTGGTAAAGATATACCGGCAAAATATCGGGGCTCAAATTAACTATCTGAAACTGGGTATTGAGCCCAACTGAAGATGCGTTGCCACCCTTGCCGCATGATGTAACTCCGCATAAGAAAAGGCCGCACAGTACAGCCACAAAAAACGAAACCAGTACCTTGCTTTTATTTTTATTAGCCATTAATATATTATTGATTAGTGAACACACCGGTTGCCAAACCGGTACTTTTATTACCATAACCAAAGTAGGTATATACCTTGCCGCCAATTAGCTGCACTGTATCCCTTACAATGGTAGCAGGAAATGCTGCAGAATGCAGCGCCATATTATGTTCTCCAGGCGCTACCAAATAAAAAGCCGAGGTTGTCTTAAACCCGAGATCTTTTACTTGTTCGGTATCTGCGGCAGCCGTTATACCTTCAAAGTGCACACTTATATTACCCGCATCAGCCGATGCATTAACAAACCTGATTTTTGCCTTTGGGGCGCTACCTGTGTCGGCTGCTAATACGTCGGTAGTTTTGAAAACCTGATCTGCCGTATTGCCGGCCACGTAAAATGAATATACCGAATCCTTACTTAATGTTAGCGGCAGGCTAAACAAAGGATTGGCGTTGTTAGGACCATCTAACTTAACCGAATAGTTTTGAGTGCCCGATTTCACCAAAATATACCCCAGCGAACCTCCGGGATAAAACGTTGTTGTATTATTTATCCTGGTACCATTAACGTAAATGTTAACATTGTTGAAGGTAGTATTAATAACGTTTAATGATGTTGTTGAAGAATCAACCGCATCGGGTTTATCATTATTTTTTTTACACGATGCAAGGTAACCTGTCGTCGCGGCTATCATCAATAAAACTTTAACCTTTATATTCATATACAATTATAAGCTATAACTGCTTACTGTAATTTTTGGTATCGGGTGCCTAATAAAAAAAGTCCGGTTTTATGTTACCGGACTTAGTTTTGGATTTATAATTTAAGTTTACACTTAAGCATAGCTATTGAGCATCACCGGCATAACCAGCATCAGCACATCTTCATTCTCGTCACCTCCCTGCGGCAGTAATAGGCCCGCGCGGTTTGGAGTTGACATTTCCAAAGATACTTCTTCGCAACTTAAATTCTTCAACATTTCTATTAAAAATCTTGCATTAAAGCCAATTTCCATGTCCTCGCCCTCATATTGACAGCTTAAACGTTCGTGGGCCTCGTTAGCAAAATCAATATCTTCTGATGAAATATTTAACTCGCTGCCATTTATTTTGAGCCTAACCTGGTGGGTGGTTTTGTTAGCATAGATAGCTACACGGTTTAACGAACCCAGGAAGGTAAGCCTGTCGATATTTAGTTTATTTGGATTATTTTGAGGAATAACAGCCTCGTAATCAGGGTAACGCTCATCAATTAAGCGGCACACCAGGTTAATGTTGCCAAACTTGAAAAAAGCACTGGTGCTGTTATATTCAACCGATACGTTCACATCATCGCTTGGCAATGATGATTTAAGCAGGGTTAAAGCTTTTTTAGGTAAAATGAACGATGTAGTGCTTGCGGCCTTTGCATCTTTACGACGGTACCGAACCAGTTTGTGCGCATCGGTTGCAACAAAAGTAAGGGCCGATGTTGTAAGCTGGCAGTAAACACCCGTCATAGCCGGGCGCAACTCGTCATTACTTACTGCAAAAATGGTTTTGTTGATAGCTTCGGCTAAAACTGAAGCAGGCAGGTTTACCGATGAGGCATTTTCAACAACCGGAATTTTCGGAAAATCCTCGCCGTTTTCGCCGCTTAGTTTGTATTTACCGTCGCCGGCGTTGATTTCAATAGCGAAAGTTTTATCATCAACCGAAAAAGCAACAGGCTGCTCAGGTAATGATTTCAGGGTCTCTAACAATATACGCGACGGTATAGCAATCCTTCCATTCTCTTTAGCCTCAACAGGCAGCGAGGTGGTCATGCTGGTTTGCAGGTCGGTAGCAGAAATGGTCAAGTTCCCATCCTTTATCTCGAACAAAAAGTTTTCCAGTATCGGCAGCACAGTACTGCTGCTTAACGCACCACTTACCGACTGCAGTTGTTTGAGTAATGTTGATGTAGAAACAATAAATCTCATATGGTTGTAATTAATCTATCAAAAATAGAAAATTTAACGGGCATACTTTTGCCTGCGTAAATAATGTTGAAAAATAGCACATATTAACACTAAAACCAGCGGCGCAATGGTATTTACCAACTGCCAGTACATTTTTTCGCTGCGGATGCGCGCCCGGTTCAGCAGGCGGATCTTGATCTCCTTGGTACGCAGGGCAATCAGTCCCGAGTCGTCGGTCATGTAATCGGCTATGTTAAGCAGCAGGTTTTTATTCCCGTAGGTTTGATGTGTATAATGATCATATCCTAACGGATATGGTGAACCGTCGCTGCCTATTTGGTTCTTTAAAATATCGCCGTCACTGATCACTATCATTTTAGTAGGTTCACTTTGCGATAGTACCGGAACCTGCTCTTTTAGTCCTTCGGGCAGAGGGCGGTTTTGCCAATCACTTATAAAACGACCTTCCAGCAACACGCCGGTTATTTTAGGTACGCTTTGAAACTCTTTAGGATTGGGTTCCTGCTCCAACGCCTGCAATGATAAAATATGCGGGGCAGTTAATTTTTTATTATAGGGCGATGATGTTAGCAGCACCGTTTTATTTACATTTTTGGTATCCAGGATATCAATTGAACTTGCAAACTCGCTGCTGATGCCGTCAAGGTTTTTTACCACAGGGTGTTTGCTTAACGGAATAAATACCGGGTAATACAGCCATGGCAGCATCTGGATCTGCGCCTGCCCGCCAACGTTGCCTGTGCTGATGGGGATCTGCGAGCAGTTCATATCGGCTATCAGGTCATAATTAATGCGGATGCCATAACGAAAAAGCTGATCATCAAGGTTAAGCTGTTTTGGAAAGGCAAGCTGCTCCCCGCCATGCCCCCGAAGACTGTCCAGTTCGGCGCTCACCTGGTCTATCGTCCATAGTACCCGGCCTCCGTGCATAATGTACTGGTCGAGCTTAAATTTCTCTATTTCCGAAAACTTCTGATCGGGCTTGGCAATTACCAGTAATTTGATCTTTTGCAGATCGGCAAAAGAGATAGCACTTAAATCAACCCGGCCTACCTGGAAACCTTCGGCAAGGGTTTTCATGGCATCGTTCAGCTGCAGATCTGTTAATTCATGGTGGCCTTCGGTAAAACCTATTTGAGGCCTGCCCCCATCATCCGCTTTTTTTATAGCCGATGTAAAAGCATATTCCAGGTTTTGGATAGAGTTGTTCAGCACTTCATCAGGCGAAAGCCCTATCCTGCTGAGTAATAGTTTTACAGGAATATCCTTCCCATTGGCAGAAACCAGCGCCGAGGGGAAAATAAGCTTTTGCGTTACGCCATTATCGGTTTTAACGCTCAGGTTGGTTGGCTCTACTCCTTCGGCAGCCATGTTTTGGATCACCTCGTTTTGCTGGTCATTGTTTAAACCTTTCAACGGGTCACGAAACTCGAACTGGATTTTACCTTTACTATAAGCTTGCAAGTCGCTCAGCATATCACGCGTAGCACTCTGCAGGCGTTTAAAGCCGCCCGGCAGGTTATCGCCCTGCAAATAAACCACCACCTTAATACGCTCCGATAGCCTGCGCATGATTTTACTACTTACAGGTGATATGGTAAAGCGTTTTTCGGCGGTAAAATCAAAGCGGGTAAAGGAAAAATAAGACGAACTGACAAGCGAAAAAAATACGCACAATAATCCAACCATACCATTGGATAAGCGCTTTTGCCTTTGCCTGCCTAAAACAAATAATGTAAGCCAGATAAAAACGCCTCCAGCTACTAAAAAGTAAGTCAGATCGCGGGTATCCAGTACACCACGGCTTACTGAATCATAATGTTGGGTGATACCTAAATTCTGCAAACCAAGATCCTGCAGGGATAACAACTGACTGATGGAATCAAAGCCGCTGTAAAAAAAGAAACACAGGAAAACGGATATGGTGAATGCGATGATCTGATTTTTGGTGATAGATGAGGCAAACATGCCTATCCCAACAAAAACACCGCCTAATAAAAACAACCCAATATATGAACCTATAACTGCGCCGGCATCGATGTTTCCCGGTGGAATACCCAGCGAACTTACCGAATAGTAATAAACCAATGTAGGCAGTAACGCAAACAGTACTATTGATAAACAGGCAAAGTATTTGCCCAAAACTATCTCCCAATCTTTTAAAGGGCGGGTGAACAGCAACTCAAAGGTGCCTTCCTTACGTTCTTCGGCAAGTGAACGCATGGTGATGGCAGGGATCAGGAACATAAACAGATATGGCGCAGTACTGAACAGGCTTTCGAGCCCGGCGTAGCCATATTCTAATATGCTTGAATCAGGAAATACCCATAAAAATAAACCAAGCACCAATAAAAATACGCCGATGGTAACATAGGCTACCAGCGAACTGAGGTAGGATATTATTTCTTTTTTAAGGATGCTCAGCACGTTATAATATATTGTATTAAGCGCCGAAATTACAACAATATTGTCCCAAAGCAAAGTACAACGTTTGGATATCGAATTTCGGAATTTCGATTTCGGATTTATTTCTATGGCAGGTTTAAGCGCCCTTTGCCATAGTCGTTAACCTAAGGGAGTAATTTGGTGCAAGCCTTTTAAAATCCCCTCTCGAGAGCAGAGCTGTTGCATTCTAATTCAATGTGCTTTAAAAAGCCAACACTCGAGCGTCCACGCTCGAGTGTTGGTTTTTTTTGAGCGTCCACGCTCGCGTAACAACATCAAAAAGGTAAGCGTGGACGCTTACCTGAGCAATAATTCAAGCGAAAGACGCTTGAACTTGCAACTATACATTAGAATGCAACAGCCCTGCTCTCGAGAGGGGAATCGCACATTCCCCTGCATTTGAGGGGGCGCCTTAAGTTAACGGCTATGACGAAAGACGCCTGAACTTGCAGAGCACATATACCGCCCTCAAAAAGGTAACATCTACCTAAAAACTCAAAGTTTAATAATAAGGAAACAATAAAAAGCATTACTTTGCTGCTTTGTTAACAGCTAACTAAAGCTTAAATAATTATCCTAAAACCTTATTCCTCATCATGCTCAAAAAACACCTTAACCCTATTATAGCCGTAGCAAGTTTTATTATTGCCATAACCGGCATTATTAATAACGCCTTTTTCCCAACACACGATTTTGCTGTAATGCGTTACAAAGACCTGGCAAACCCGTTTTATCTCGATTGGATATTTAGCGGCAGTTCATTAAGATACAATGGCTTAAACTATGTTAACGCGATTGTTGATGGGATACTTTTATTGGGGGCCATTGCATTTGTTGCATCAGGGTATAAAAGGACACGGTTGATCAGGTTTGTGTTCTCAATCATATTCCTTTCGAATGCGTTGATATTTGTAAATTTAATTTTATTGTTCATATTCAAATCGTATTTCACCATATGGCTGCAAGACATCTTTACGCATTTGCTTTATTACCTGCTTGATGTTTTTTGGATAGTTGTGGCGTTAAAAGTATTGAACCACCTAAAAAGCCAAAAAGCCTTGCAGCAGGAAGTTGTTAATGACGGGGAGCATCCACAATCATATTACGTTAAGGCCGCCATTGGCTATAGGATATTGCACCCATTGGTTGATATGTTGGTTACCATAGCCGTTTTTTCAGAAATATTAGGCCGCTTTGTTGATTATGGTTCGGGGGCATTGTTCCGTTTCATGACCCAAACGCCCGAAAGCTGGGCCCAGAAAAATATTACTTTGGTAATAATTGCCTTACGCATTCTTTATTACATCATTTGCGAATCTGTTTTGGGCAGCTCTCCTGCAAAGTTCCTTACCAAAACGCGTGTTATTGATTATGATGGAAATAAGCCTTCGGTGAAAAAGGTCATCATCCGCACATTATGCAGGCTTATCCCGTTTGAGGGCTTTTCGTTTTTTGCAAACGATGGATGGCATGATAAAATATCAGAAACAACGGTAGTTAAGGAAGAATAGTTATAACCCCGGAGAACAGAAACAGATCGGCATGTTCTATCCGCCCGTTTTAGGGACAGGGCAACGGTTGACAGCTGCGGACGGTATTATAAAGCTTATCGGTTTACTACCTGCCAAACCGATAAGCAAACCTGATAGCGGTTTGCTGCAAAGTATGGGCCGACCAGCTTTCGTACCGTAAACCCAGCTCAAAGTTGCGGTTATCAGCGCCCGTGGGGATCATGATTGCCGGACCGACTGAAAAGGCAAACAGTTTACGCTCATCATAATTAAGTTCGATGGCGCTGCCTGCTTCAGCTTCCAAAAATACGCCCGAACCAACGTTATATCTCAACCCGGCCTTTAGCGGCACAAAAATATCGCCTCCCGAATGCCCATTATTTAAAGGCGAGTTTTTACGAAAAAAGCTACTGAACCCCGCTGTAAGTGTAAGGCTTACCGGGCTTACAATTGGTTGCTCCAGCTTAAGCGAAGCGCCAACTCCTACGTTGTATAAACTGCGCGAAGGAATACCAAATTCTACACCGGCACTAAAAGCCGTTGAAGGTTTCAGGCCCTCCTGGGCATAAATTTTAAAAGCAGGGAGGATAAGGAGCAGCAATAACAGTTTTTTCATACCGGGCCTAAAATACAATATTGGGAGGTATGCTGGGCTTTGTAACAATGGTTTTGTTTTACGGTTGATTTCCATCAACTTCTTTGCCATTCCAATCGGTTATTAGTGGTTTATGAAGCTCATGCCATCTGCTTACAAAATGATCTATATTATTTAAATCAGCGGCAATAAGCTTGTTAAGCTGAGCTTTCCTTTTGTTAAATCCCCATTTGGTACAATACCGTTTCAATTTATGCGCTTTGGTACGAAAAAGCGGCATGCCTTTAAAATCATCTATTCGCAAACGCATCCGTGTAATACTATTTGGCGGCAGGTGAAACTGAAAGCCATCCATACCCTGCAATTGCTGCACCGAGGCAACCGACGGCTGCAATTCAAAAACATTCAGGAATATCTGTATCCATTTGTCGCCCCTTGAAATGTGGGTTTCAATAAACTCCATACGCGAATGGTTGCTCACCCGGCATAACGCGTACGAAAAACCATTTAAGTTATTGCGCCCAAACCACGATGAGGTAAAGGGTGTTTTTTCAAACCCGTTTCTTTGCAGCGCGGGAATAGCTGTTTCAATAAAAATTTTATTTCTTGCTTCAAGCAATGTTTTAGGCGATACTTTATAAAACAAACCCATATCGCGTCTCCTTATAAATTCTCAATTATTGGTAAGACTGATAAACACCTCTTCGAGCGATTTGCCGCCGTTATTTTTCCTTAGCTGCTGCAAGGTATCATTGGCTACTATTTTTCCCTTATTAATGATTATCACCTGGCCGCATACAGCTTCAACTTCCTGCATAATATGCGTTGACAGCACAATGGTTTTGGTTTTACCAAGGTCGAGAATTAACTGGCGAATCCCGATCAACTGGTTGGGGTCGAGGCCGGAGGTTGGCTCATCTAATATCAGCACTTCAGGATCATGCAGCATGGCCTGTGCCAGGCCTACCCTTTGGCGATAACCTTTTGACAGCTGCCCGATCTTTTTATGCTGCTCGGGCCCGAGGCCCGTTTGCTCAATAATATCGGCGATACGTTTGGCAGGCTCATGAACTTTATGGATGCCTGCAACAAAGCCAAGCGACTCCTTCACATACATATCAATGTACAGCGGGTTACTTTCGGGCAAGTAACCTATGCGGCGTTTAACATCAAGAGGCTGCTTAACTACATCAAAACCACATACCGATGCTATACCCGACGTTTGAGGAATAAAGCCCGTAAGGATTTTCATGGTGGTTGACTTACCGGCACCATTAGGGCCCAAAAAGCCCAACACACCCGGTTGGGCAGTAAAACTTATCCCATCAACAGCCTTCTGCACGCCGTAAACCTTGGTTAATGCCTCAACACTGATACTCATGGCTGTAAAAATAGATTTTAGATTTGAGATTTGAGACGTGAGATTTGAGATTCCTGCAAAACGGGGAATTGGTTTTGTGGTGTCCGTCCGCCCAGTTTACCTCATTGCCGGAGGCGTCCGGACATCATTTCCTAATCATAGTTGCTGATCATCGCAATACTGTCACTTCTCCGCTGATTTTTCCGCTACTGCTTTTAGTATCTATCACATAATAATACGCTCCTGCAGGTACCGTTTTTCCGCTACTGGTTCCATCCCAGGGGTGCTGGTAACCCACCGAGCGGTACATCATAGCGCCGTACCGATTGTAAACATTTACGGTACAGTTAGTGTATGATAATAGTCCCGGGATAAACCAAGTATCGTTATATCCATCACCATTGGGTGTAAACGTATTGGGTACTATAATTTTTTCGGGAACTATTACAGAAACAACTATAGCATTTGAAGTTACAACAGGGTTAGCAATGCATTTACCTCCCGATAACATGATGCAGGTAATTCCATCACCATCAGCTAAGGTGTTACTGGTGAATGTAGCGCTGTTTGTACCCACGGTTTGCCCGTTAACGTACCATTGATAAACAGGATTATCCTGTACATTAGATGGTTGCGCCTTAAAAGTAACCGGCGTACCCGAAATAATTGTTCCGCTAACCGATGAGCTGATGCTTAGCGAAAGTGTAACATACGGGGTATTTTCAAGGGTAGCCTGATTTGATACCGGGGAGGTTATAGGTGCGCATCCGTCATTATTTGTAACCACGCAAGTAATGATATCGCCTGTGTGTAATGTGCTGCTGGTGTAAGTATTTGAATGACCACCACTGTTTTGACCGTTTACCATCCATTGATAGGTTGCGTTACTACCTGCATTTTGAGCGTCGGCAGTGAATTCAAACTCCATGCCATCGCACCCTGCTATCACGCCTGCCGGATCTATCGTTACTGATGGCGTAGCAGCTGCAGCAACCGTTAATGTTTGCGGTTTTGGTATGGCCGGATTATATAAACTGTTACCGATTTGCGACGCAGTGATGGTTGTAGTACCGGCTGCTATGATATGAACAAGGCCTGCCGCCGAAACAGTAGCAACTGCCGGATTACTGCTTACATAAGTAACCGGAATAGTTGAGTTAGAACTTGTTGCCCCTGCCGCAAAATCAAGGCTACAGACAGATTTATCAGGTATTGCAGGAAAAGTGATCACCTGATTTTTCATAATAGTAAATGTCTGTTGCACCGGCACAGCCGGTAAATATACATCATTCCCGCTTTGATGAGCGGTTATAACAGTTACCCCAGGGGCTATTGCCTGAATTTGCCCATCGGCATTTACAATGGCAACATCAGTGTTGCTGCTGGTGTAAGTAATTGGTGTTTCGGTATTGGTGTTGGTACTGGTAGCGTTGGGATGCAGGATATTATCAATATCCATATTGACAATTGCAGGGGGTGGAAAAGTAATGATAGATGGCTGCAGCACAATTTCGTCAACAATTTCTATAGTTACCGTGGTACTGTTGCTGCCGGTTGCATTATAAGCCGTTATAGTGTAAGCAGTAGCCGGAGACAGAACGGTTGGCGTCCCCGAAATAATACCGGTTTTAGGATCAAATACCAAACCCGCCGGTAAAGGCTTGTTAATGGTATAGCCTGTTATTACAATCTTTCTAACATCATTGTTAATGTTTTCGCCAACAAATAAATTACCTTTTCCATCCATTGCCATTCCGAGCGGTCCGTTAAATGAAGCGACAACTCCACTGGCATCTTTTGCACCGCCCCCTGCAATAATAGTTACTGTCCCATTAGGGTTTATTCTTTTTATGGTATTACCGTCCTGCTCGGCAACATAAATATTACCGGTACCATCCACCCTGAGCTCACGCGGAAAATTGAAACCAGTTGCAAATGTAGAAACTATACCTGCGGGGGTTATTTTTCTTACGGCATTATTCCCAACATCCGACACATATAAATTACCGGCAGCATCGAACGCAACACCGGTAGGCGTGTTAAACGATGCAGATCCTGCGGGGCCGTTATCAGCGCCCATAGCGCCACTGCCAGCGTAAGTGGATACCTCGCCAGCTGGTGTTATTTTCCTGATCAGGTTATTACCCTGGTCGGCAACGTAAATATTTCCTGTGTTATCCATTGCTAAACCTCTCGGGCTATCGAACTTAGCAGCCGAACCTGTACCATTGGCAAAACCCGGCGAATGCGGAGTTCCCGCAATTGTTGTTACGTAGCCTTCCGGTGTTATTTTCCGTATCAGATGGCTTGCCTGATCGCTGCAGTAAATATTACCGGCAGCGTCTGAAAACAGTGCATCGGGTTCAGAAACGGTTGCGATGGTACCAGGACCATCGTCCCAACCAGATTCTGAATGCCCTACAAACGTTGAAAGATCACCCCCGGGAGTCAATTTGTAGATTCTATTATCGGCCCAATCTGCTATAAATATATTTCCCGAAGCGTCAACTGTAACCCCGGTTACTGTATAAAAATATCCAAGCGTGCCGAAACCCGCAATAGTACTTACCTGCCCATAAATAGTTGCAGGTACTGCGCCCCCCGTATTAGCCGGGGCTAACGATGTAATAGGAGTATTGATTTTATACTTATGCGGAGTTGTATATTTAATGGCCGGAGCCTGAGCAAACAAAGAGGCATAAAAACTTAGCGAAACAAGCAAAACTGCTGCAACGCGCAAAACATAAAACAACCGGTACATTATTGTTTTGATCAGATAAAGTGATAAAGTAAAAGCTGCCGAAAATTAAGCTTTTTTACTGATACTGACGACCTCTTATAATCAAATATAACATTAGGTTATTTCTTTAACACCTGCTGGTTAAATAACTGCACCAGATGCAGCCTTTTGGGATTTCCGCCCGGGAAATCGCTTAGCGACGGGCCGTTACAAACAGCTGTCCCAGCAAAAACTTACGGGATTATCATATATCTCATCTTCATCAAAATTCATATGAATGTCATTCTGTAAACCTTTTATAGAATCAGGTAACCTGCGGCAGGCTTAAAACGTATCAGGCCACTATAGTTGATAAAACCTGTCGGCTTTGGGTTAAACATGAGCGTTCCCATGAACGCGCAGACACCCGGGCAGTGTTGCAGGCTGATCAATAAAAAAGGTATTTTGCAGAGGCGCACCACATGTGTCTGTGATATGCAGGGATAACATGCAAGACAAAGCATAGAAGACCGCACGTGATGCGTCTCCGCATAAACTACCTTTCAAACACCACCGAATCACTATCGGCTCCAAGTTGCCCTAATATCCCGCTAAGTTCAGTAACCATAGCATCAGGGCCACATATATAAAAATGCTTTGAGAAATCTTTTATTTCAGCTTTCAGAAATTCAGCATTGATGTGCCGCTGGTCATACATACTGTCTTTTTGATCAGTAATAATGAAATGCGCGTTTGCACCAAGCATGCTTTTCAATTCATCGCTCAAAATAATATCCTTATCAGTTTTATTGGAAAATATAAGCCTGTTATCGCCTATTGCACCGTCTTTATTCAATTGCCTTAGTATAGCTAAAAACGGTGTGATACCTGCGCCGCCTGCAATAAAGTAACCGGCACCTTTATATTCAATAGCCCCCCAAACGTCGCGAATGATAAGTTCATCGCCTTCTTTTACCTTGCTTAGCTGGTTGGTAACGCCGTCATGATCGGTATAGGTTTTTATAGTAAACTCAAGGTAATCATCATCGTTGAGGCTGGTAAAGGTAAAAGGACGCGTTTCATCACGCCAACCGTCAATATTGATAGATAATTCTGTTGCCTGGCCTGGTATAAAACTATAACCGGCAGGTTTTTCAAGCCTGAATCGCCTTACATTATGCGTAACATAATTTGCAGCAAGTATTTTAACGATTTGTTCCATTTGTGATCGGTATAATAGGCTTAGTACAATTATAGTGCAAAACAGTTAATTGTTTAAATTATAATTAATAATTGTGAAATGTTTACACATTGTGAGAAATGCATGGTAAAATGAATGTGGAATGATTTAGGACTTCACAAGTACATTTTAAGCGTACAAACTCATCATGATAAACAACTCAATCGCAGTTTAAACGATGGATGCAACGATTATATAGTAGATATGGAAGATACTTTGAAAGCATTTGAATGCCGGTTCGTCTGGCGAACCATACACCGGCGAGCAAAAAGCGGACACCTGTTTTGGAGTTCAGATTCCGATTTCGGAGCTATGTATCATTCAATATAAACACCAGGAAATCTCTTTACATTAAAGAATGTGCTCATAAGTTAAAGAAATAGCCATAGGCACGAACGTGCCGCATCCGGGCGGACACCTTGCTGCGCACAGGCCAGAGGCGACCTGATTCGCTATTTCAAAATCAAAGTAAATCCGAAATCGAAAATCCGAAATCCGAAATCAAAAACTATCTTTGCAGCTATTATGAGCAAATCAACCGACGAACTTTTTAAAAATGTTATTTCACACGCCAAGGAATATGGTTTTGTTTTCCCTTCCAGCGAGATCTATGATGGCTTAAGTGCAGTTTATGATTACGGCCAAAACGGTGCCGAACTTAAAAACAACATCAAAGCCTACTGGTGGAAAGCCATGGTGCAGATGAATGATAACATTGTGGGCATTGATTCGGCCATATTTATGCACCCTAAGATCTGGAAAGCAAGTGGTCACGTTGATGGCTTCAGCGACCCGATGATCGACAATAAGGACTCAAAGAAACGCTACCGTGCTGATCAGCTGTTAGAAGATAAAATAGAACGCTACAGCAAAGACGGCAAAACCGATAAGGCAGAAAAGCTACAGCACGATATGGACGAGGCCCTGAAAGCCGAAGACCTGCCGCGCCTGAAAGAGCTGATCCTGGAACACGAAATTGCCGACCCTATAAGCGGTACCCGCAACTGGACAGATGTACGCCAGTTTAACCTGATGTTCAGCACCCAGATGGGCGCTGTTGCTGATGATGCCGATACTATCTATCTGCGTCCGGAAACTGCTCAGGGAATCTTTGTAAACTACCTTAACGTGCAAAAATCGGGCAGGATGAAAATCCCTTTCGGTATTGCGCAAATTGGTAAGGCTTTCCGTAACGAGGTTATTGCCCGTCAGTTCATTATCCGCATGCGCGAGTTTGAACAAATGGAGATGCAGTTCTTCGTTCGCCCAGGCACTCAAAAAGAATGGTTTGACCAGTGGAAAGCTGCCCGTTTAAAATGGCACCTTGCTCTGGGTACCGATGAAGCCAAATACCGCTATCACGAGCATACCAAACTGGCCCATTACGCCGATGCTGCTTATGATATTGAGTTTGAATTTCCATTTGGCTTTAAAGAGGTTGAAGGTATCCACAGCCGTACCAATTTCGATTTGAGCCAGCATCAGGAGTTCTCGGGCAAAAAAATGCAATACTTTGACCCCGAGGTTGATCCTGAAACAGGCAAACCATACGGTAACTATATCCCTTACGTAATTGAAACGTCGATAGGTTTAGACAGGATGTTCCTGCTTACCATGATCAACGCTTACGAAGAGGAAGACCTGAGCACTGAAGAGAAACAGGATAGCCGCACCGTATTACGCCTGCACCCTTGCCTGGCACCGGTTAAAGCCGCTATTTTCCCACTTACCAAAAAAGATGGTCTGCCCGAAAAAGCCCGCGAGATCATGGATAAACTGAAGCTTGACTTCAACATCCAGTACGAGGAAAAAGATGCTATCGGTAAACGCTACCGCCGCCAGGATGCTATTGGTACGCCTTTCTGCATCACTGTAGATCACCAGACGTTAGAAGACAACACCGTAACCATCCGCCACCGCGACAGCATGGCTCAGGAACGCGTGGCCGCCGACCAGCTGGATAAGATCATTGGTGATCTGGTTAGCTGGAGGAATGTGTTAGCATAAGCAAACCTGCTATAATATTTTAGAAGCCTGCATTAATCGTGCAGGCTTTTTTGTTTTTAAAAAGAGCGGGGGATAGCGCGATTCCCTCCCCTGGGAGGGTGTAGGGAGGGGTTTCGCTGCCGTGCATGTCCGTTAACATAGCGTATAAACCCCTCCCTGCCATAACACTTCCACTCGCACCCCTCCCAAGGGAGGGAATTGAAAACAGAAATCTCACCCTGTTCGCTCCCGTCCACAACTACCCATTCCCCCCAGCGGACGGACACCCCTACCCAATCAGCATAAAACCGGCCTAATTATCAGCAAAGCAAACAATTGCTTATCTTGTTCCTTTCTGTGTAAAAACCCTGCACCCATGCCTGCTGTTAAAGAATACCCCTTTTTTCTTAAAAGTACTGTTATACTTTTCGGATTGATTTTATTGGTTTATGTATTTGCCCAACTGGCAGATGTCATGATCCCACTTGCTTTCGCCGCTTTTATTGCCATTTTACTTAACCCCGTAAGTAACTGGCTGGAAGAACGAAAGGTTCCTAAAATATTAGCTATAGGCCTGACCATGCTGCTTGGTGCCATTTTACTGGCAGGATTGTTCTACTTCCTCTCTACCCAGATCATCCAGTTTGGCGACTCGCTGCCCATGCTAAAAAAGAAGTTTGCCGAACTGTTCATCACCTTTAAAGACTGGGTAGCAACCACTTTTAACTACTCCATCCAAAAGCAGGACAAGCTTATTAAAGATGCCATGGATAATAGCCAGGCTTTGGTAGGCCGCACGCTGGGTAATGTGCTGAGCACATTCGGGCTGGTATTTGTTGTGCCGGTGTATGTATTTCTGATCTTGTTTTATAAAGTACTGATTCTTAATTTCCTTTTTGAGGTATTTTCCGAAGAAAACTCCAAACAGGTAGCCGAGGTTTTAAAAGAAACCAAATCGGCTATTCAAAGCTATATTCAGGGCTTATTGATTGAGATGTTGATAGTAGCTGCCATGAACTCGCTGGCATTGGTGCTACTGGGGGTTAAATACGGCATCCTGATAGGCGTTATAGGCGCTATCCTTAACCTGCTGCCTTATATTGGCGGCATTATAGCTATAGCTCTACCTGTGCTGATGGCAACAGTTACTAAAGATGGCTATAGCACACAATTAGGAGTGATCATTGCCTATATGGTTATCCAGTTTATTGATAATAACATACTGGTGCCGCGCATCGTATCATCAAAAGTGCAGATCAACGCCCTTATCTCCATTGTAGTGGTATTGTTAGGCAATATGCTTTGGGGATTATCGGGCATGTTCCTTTCTATTCCCTTCGTAGCCGTGCTTAAAATCATTTTCGACAGGATTGACGGCCTAAAACCCTGGGGCAAGCTCCTCGGCGATACCGTACCCACCAAACCCAAAGGAGCCGGCTGGAGCCGAACGAGGAAAAAGGCGGTGCTGCCGGAGGAATAGTTCATTGGTTCATTGGTTCATTGATTCAACAGGGCACAGACCTGTCTTAGTATAACGCAAAAGGCCCGGAGTTTTATTCCAGGCCTTTTATCTTCATAAGATCTTCGCTGTAACAAACTAATGAACCTTGCTCATCGCCATAAAAGACCAATGAACTAATGAACAAGTGAACTAATGATCCTTAATGCGTAACCGGGTTTTCGCCGTTGTGCAGCGTACCGTTAATGTACAACAATTGGTTTACCTTTTTAGGATCGCCCTGGTATACCCATACTATGTTGTTGATGTATTTACGGAAGGCGTTGCTTACATCATCAGTGGTTAATTTCTTTACATCATCAACCATGGTCAACGAACGTTTCCAGTTTTCATGCAGTACTTCGTTAGCTGCTATAGATGATGCCTGTGCGCTGTTGGTTTCGTTTTTATAGTAAAAGCCTGTGAGGTAGGTAACCTTCATGTCGGCTACATCTTCAGGCTTAAAGCCTTCGCGTTTAATTTTGTCAACCAGTTTATCAAATACGGCAATGTACTTATCAGGCTCGGTTGTTGAAACCGAGAAGCGTGCAGTAGATGTTTGACCGGCGCTAAACCAGGCTTGCGGAGCATATGATAAGCCATTGTTGGTACGCACCTCTAAAAAATGCATGTTCGAGAAAATGCGCATAGCCACATTAAAAGCGTTAAAATCGGGTGTGCCGGTAGCTGGGCCGCTGGCAATGCCTTCTACATAATTGGTAGCCAGGTCACGCTTTTCAACGTTGATACTGTTTTTTTCGGTCCTGAAGGTTGATTTCTTAAATGCAAACGCCGAACCTTGCTTAACGCCGCTCAACATCGCTTTCACCTTAGCTTCAATAGTAGCCTGATCAAGATCAGCAACCACAACAATCACCAGGCGCGATTTGGTTAGTATGGACATATAGTAAGCCTTAGTTTCGGCCGGGGTTAAAGCAGTAACAATGGGCACTGTACCACTTGGGTCTTTGGCATAATTGGTTCCGGCAAAAGCTACCTTATCGGCATATTTATCAATGGCGTTATCCGGCTGCGAGTCCTCTTGTTTAATATTATTGATGGCATCCTGTTTAATGCGGGCAAATTCCTTTTCATCAAACTTAGGTTGAGTTATAGCCTCAACATACAAAGGCCAAACAATATCAAAGTCGCCTTTAATACAGTTCATGCGCACTACCGAGTAGTTTTTGTTGCTGCTGCCGTAAACAGATGCGCTTACTTTATCAAGCTCATCTTTAAAGCTGTTTTTATCATGCTTTAAAGTACCGCACTCGGTAAGGGCGCTCATAGCCAGCGATTCGATACCTGCTTTGGTAGCGGGATAGTTTTGTACACCGCCTTTTATAATGGTTTGTATCTCAACAATATCATTACCGCTTGGTTGTACAATAACCTTAACGCCATCTACCGTAGTTTCATACGCTTGTTTTTGCGCCTTAGCTGTATTTCCTATAGCCGCTGCCACCAGCAGGGCAATTATATATTTTTTCATCATGATGAGGTAGTTTTAAATTACTTGGCTGCAAAAAATGAAGCCGCGTTTACTGTTTTATTTAACTCAGGCGCTATGATCAAACCGGCAGCATATGGCTTGCCAATTACGTAAGTCTCCAGGTATTTTTTAATATCGGCACGGGTAACTTTTTGATAGTTGGCATCCAGGTCGGTATAAAAATTAAATGAAGTACTGCACCATTGGTAGCTGATCTGGCTTGGTAATGATGACGGTTTTTCTTTGGCATGGATGTCATTACGGTGCAAAATGGCTTTAGCGGTAGCCATTTGCTCGTCGGTAAAGTAATCATCCTTATTCCACATGCTTACCTGGTTCATGAGTTCGGTATAGCATTCTTTCAGCTTGTTAGGGTTAGGCACCACGAAAATATCGATAGGGCCAACATAACGGCTGGTAGTATAATTTACATAAACACCGCTGGCCAAACCTTTATCAACCAATGCCTGCTGCAATTTTGACGAATTTAAGCCCACAATGGTCGAAAACACATCGGCAGTCACCGTTCCCGCCGAATCGGTTGGATATGAAGGGCCCTGCCAGGTAAACTCCATATAAGGGGTTTGGGCAATGGTTGCTTCCTTAACAAAATACTCGGGCTTGGTTAAAGGCTTAAATGCCGGGATAGGGAACTTGGTTTGCGGATCGAAACCACTGTTGGCCCAATCACCAAAAATGCTTTCGGCAAGGGCAAAGGCATTGTCGTGCTTTACATCGCCGCAAATGGTAAGCAAGCTGTTATTAGGGAAATAATATTTATCCTTAATGATCATCATTTTTTCGGGCGTAGCCGTGTTGATCACTTCGTGGATACCGATAGGGTTTTTACGGGTAATGAGATCGCCCCAAAGCTTTTGCTGCATACCATACCAAAGCTGGAAACCCGGATCACTCTCGGCACGCTGAAACTCGCCGTCAACCACAGGGCGTTCCTTCTTCATATCTTCCTCGCGGTAAATAGGGAAACGGATGGCCGCATTCATGAACTTTAAGCCGGCTTTAAGGCTATCCCTGTCAAAAGTAAAAAAGTAGTTTACACGCTCGGTATTGGTGGTACCATTCCAAATAGCGCCAAGCTCCTGGGTACGTTTTAAAAATTTTTCCTGGGTTGGGTAATCCTTATTGGCCTTAAAAAACATGTGCTCAAAAAGGTGCGAGAGACCGCTGTATTCCGGGCCTTCCGTGTAAGCACCGTTTTTAACAGCTATTTCAATGGTGGTTAATGGTACTTTGCTGTTTTCAATAACCAGCACATCCAGGCCATTTGGCAATTTTTTAAGGAAGTAGCCTTCAGGCAGCCTCACCTGGGCAGTAGCCATACAGGCGCTAAAAACCGCGGCTACACTTAATGCAAAAATTTTGATAAAATTTCGGTTCATATATTTACAATATTTTTAACACTATAAATATATCGGTATAATCTCGAATAAATAAACGATTTAACCGCTTAGCCACAATTTTTTAACACAAAATTAAGCCGTTGGTGATTTCGGCATATTTGCAAACCGGCAATTAGATGCCGGCTTTTATACTATTATATGGCAAACCCAAATCACTGGCAGCATACTGGGTAAGCACGCTATCTTTTATGGTGATGTAGTCGCCGCCCTGGCTTACATGCAGTTTTTCAATACCATCGCGGTTATCAATAAGCGGTATAGTACGCGATACCACGGTACCGGTAGTATCCAGTTCAATAATATAAGTTTCTTTTTTACCGCCTGCCATATCGGTAAATGGCACAATAACCGTATGGTTATTATCGTCAATAAATTTGCCTATGATATTTTTCCCATCCAGATCGGCAGGGTTTAAGCCAAGCAGGTATTTTGCTTTATCGGGCGAGATACCCATAATGTTTAGCCTAACTGTATTGCCATCAGCATCTTTGGTGGTATCCTGCATAGTAACTTTATCGCCCTGCGGATAGCGGGCAACAGCATAAAAGGTATTGGCGCCGGTGCTTTTATCATTATGGCCAGGCAGCAAAAAGTAAAGCTGAAGGTTGCTCAGTTTAGCGCTGTCCGCTTTAATTTGCGAGGTGATACTCAGCAGTTCGGCCCATTTAAGCCTGCCATCTATCTTAACGGTAACACTGGTTGCGGTATCCGACTTGGTAACCCTTGATATGGTATAATGAGGTACATTCTTTTTAGTGCAGCCAAAAGCTACAAGCATGATTATTAAACAGGGAAAAATATTCTTGATCATGTGGCAAAGTTAAACCGTTGATTTGAATTTGAGGGTGTTGATTTTTGATTACGTTGATTTCGCTGATTATGAACCTTGATTTTTAGGATTGAAGGATTACCCTGATAGATTGTTCTGATAGATTGTCCACTCGTAATCCAAACTACCCTACTCCCCTAAGCGGACGGACGCACATATTAAAACCACGTCATTGCGAGGAGGAACGACGAAGCAATCGCGAACTATACAGGGCGAATTTGCAAAGCCCCTCTGCCTATTGGGGATTGCTTCGTTCCTCGCAATGACGGATCGGATATGATGGCAAACACTTACTTACCTAATCCAACCCAATCAACCACTCACCTACACTAAAGACTTATCCCCAGCCTCAATGCCGATTTTGCCTCAGTGCCCCCGTTATAGGATACACCATACATAACCCTGATATTGAGGTATTGCAAACCGAAACCCAGTTCTGTGTAGTTTTTAAGCGTAGGCGTATACAGGTAATTTACATCAATGATCTCCTGTAATTTAAACTTGCGGATAAGCGGGATTTTGTTGGTAATAAACCCGGAAAAATTGTGCTCAAAATGCCCTTCTATGTATTTATCAGGGGTGCTGAAATCGTAGTAATCCAACAGCAGGAAGCGGTTTAGCCTTGGTTTGTATGAAAGCACCTCGTTACCTGCAAAGTGGAAATAATCGGGAAAGAATACACTTTTGGCATTCAGGAACTTACCTGCCCCTATAAAGAATGAACTGCTGCCATAAAAGCCCATACTGATATCGGCCTTAGAAATATCAGCACTGATTTTATCATAATTAACATCTGATCCCAATACATTGTTGATCCCTTTGGTATAATTTACGCTGATGGTTGGGTATTTAGATGGCAAATAACGCCTGCCCGATGGATAGGTTTCATACTTATTGCTGAAATCATAACTGGCCTGCAGGTTTACCGTGAGCGACTGGTTTTCGGGAAATAACAGGGTATTATGATCTGGATCCAGCGGATTATTTGAGGTAAATTGATGGGCATGCGGATCAAAAACACTGAATGAGGCAGTGTTTAGCAGGGCTTTACGGTTAGCCCATTCAACCGAAGCGCTGCCGCGTAAGCCACCGGTTATCCTGCCCGAAAGCGATGCTGATGCAAATTGCTTTTGGTATAATTTCTTAAAGTTTTGCTGCGAAAGCAGGCTGTGAACCGTATTTACAAAGGCCGACATTGGTGCCTGATCATTCAAATCAACTATATCCGATCCTCCGCTCAGCCCCAGCGTAAACCGTTCCAATAATGGGATGGCAGCACCTGCCGAAGCATTGAACAATTGGTTGGAAAAACCATACCGAACCTTTCCGTTCAACCTAAGGTAACGGTTATTGACAGTATCCACCAGTTTACTATATGATGCGCCATAATCAATAGCCAAACCTTCAACCGTGTTGTAAAGCAGGGAGCCAATAATAGGGTCGTAATGAAAATATTCTTTTTTATAGCGGTTGCGTGTATTAATGCCCGTGAAGAGCAGGTTTACCGGTTTAAATTTATTATTGGCTTTGTCAAGCGAATCGAGGTACTCTTTCGATTCCCGTTTTTTTGCCAATTTATCTTTATTGGTATAGTCGGTAACCTCTTCGGCAGTAAGCGGGATTGGCCTTGCCTGGTTCCAGTAGGCGGTATCCTTGCTGATACCTTTGGTGATCCGGAGTACTTCGTTAAAATCAGCTTTGTTTACAGCAGGATCAAGGTTGTAGTTTTTATAGATCGAGATAAAATATCCGCCCAGTTTAAAGCCGAACAAACCACCGGTAAATTCAAATTTAACAGATGATGTCATCCATACCTTTTCGCTAACCGGGAAAAACTGCTGATTAATTTTAAGGGTATCAACAAAATTAATATTGGCCTTTTTGGTGATAAAAAGCTGTAAGCCATAAATACGCCAGCTATCATCCAGGATATAGATATAACCCTCAAAACACGGATCATGCGCCCGTTTAGGAATCACCTCGATTTTGTTGATGGTTTCACCGTTTTCAACCGAGGTACCTACGTACCTGTAGTTATAATAAAACAGTGCATTATCAGCTACCGGTGATACCAGCGGGCGGTTGCTCATGCCCTGCCAGGTTTCATAGTTTTGGTAAAAGTTAACCGCCATATCCGAAGCCCGGTTGAAACTAAAAGCCCTGTTACGGCCGGATACTTTTGACGATACCTGCTCTTCATGCACCTGATCGGGCCTGATAAAACTATATTTCGACTCCGACTCAGAAAGGTAAACTATCCCACGGCGGTTTGAATCAAGCCCGGCTTCGTTAGTAGCTTTTTGCACATCGAACCCCATAAAAGTTTTAGGGGCAGCCAGCAGTTTTTGCAAGCCTTTAATGTAGATATCGCAGGTATAAGCCTTTACCTCGTTGAGATAGGTTTTGCGCTTTTTGATAGCCTTGCGCATGATGGCATAAGCCGGGTCTTCACCTCCGGCATGAACAGTTACATCCTTAAGCTGGTAAGTTTCGGTTTGCAGACTGATGTTTATTACCTGGTTGGCAGCAAGGTTAACAATTTTGCTTTGTTGTGCGTAACCAACCGCCTTATATTGAATTTCCTGCCGGCCTCCATTTAAACGCAGCAGGTACGTCCCTTCACTGTTGGCAGATACTCCTGTAGTGGTATTTTTTATGAATACTGATGCGAAAGGAACCGGCTTACCTTCTTCATTGGTTATTTTACCGCTGATGCTGAATTGCTGGGCATATGAGGATAGACCAAGTAGTAAAAATAACGCAATTAAGACTGGCTTCATTTAGCAGATGTTTACTGCTAAGATGAAACTTATTAATTGATTGTTACACCGCTAAATTGTTAAATAATGTAAAAAGGCACCCTATTAGGATGCCTTTTTCTTTGAAGTATCTTTATTACCAAGAGGCGGATGCGTCTTGTTTTTAATGTTCCAGTCGTTGATGTCAACTAACCCCGGTTTTGTTTGATAATGTGATTTGCTTTTAGGGCACCTCACAACAAACTTCCCTTTAACCTGCTCAATAACAGGCCGTTCCCCACATTCCTTACACGGCTCACAAAAAATATTTGCTTGTATCGGTATAAATTTTTCCATAGTAAATTATTCGAACATAGTACGTTTAATTAATTATGGGGGCCCTTTGGGTGATACAAAGTAACTAATTTTTGAGCTGAAAAAATAAAAACTTTGTCCCAATGGATGAAATAAACAAACCGGGAATGTTTATTTTAAAAGTTCCATTAATTCCTCATCGCTAATGATCGGGATGCTCAGTTTATTGGCTTTTTCCAGTTTTGCAGGGCCCATATTATCGCCGGCCACCAGGTAATTAAGCTTAGCCGAGATGCTGCTCAATATCTTCCCGCCGTTTTGTTCAATGATATCCTTAAGCTCATCGCGCGAGAATTTCTCGAACGTGCCCGAGATGATAAAATTCATTCCGGTAAGCTTTTCACTGGCCAGTACAACTTCTTTTTCTTCGGCAATAAATTGCAGGCCCTGTTCCCTTAGTTTTTGTATTTCCAGGCGGTGGATATCGCCTGCAAAATACTCGGTTATGCTTTGGGCTATTCTTTCGCCTATTTCCTCGGCAGCAGTCAATTCTTCAACTGAGGCCGCCATCAGTTTATCTATCGATTTAAAATAGAAAGCCAGCTTACGGGCAACAGTTTCACCCACATAGCGGATCCCTAAACCAAACAGCACTTTTTCAAAAGGCATCTTTTTAGAGGCCTCAATACCATCCAGCATATTATTAATAGATTTTTCGCCAAAACGCCCCATCTGTTTCAACTCCGCAGCATGGGTGTGCAGCTCATAGATATCGCTGATATGACTGATGAAACTTTTACTGTACAGGGTCTCGATAGTTTCATCTCCCAAGCCATCAATATTCATAGCCTTGCGACCAATGAAGTGTTGCATTTTGCCAACAATCTGCGGCGGACAGCCTTCATCATTAGGGCAATAAAACGCGGCTTCGCCTTCCTTGCGTTCAAGCGGTGTATCGCAGGCAGGGCAGGTAGTACGGTAAATAACTGGCACGGCATCAGCCTTGCGTTTTTCGGGGTTTACACTAATGATCTTGGGAATGATTTCGCCGCCCTTTTCAACAAAAACAGTATCGCCCTCATGCAAATCCAGGCGAATGATCTCATTGGCATTATGCAGCGTTGCACGTTTAACCGTGGTACCGGCAAGCAATACAGGTTTTAAATTGGCAACCGGGGTAACCGCACCAGTACGGCCAACCTGGTAACTTACCTCAAGCAGCTCCGTCTCCACCCTTTCGGCCTTAAATTTATAGGAGATAGCCCAGCGCGGCGATTTGGCGGTAAAGCCAAGTTCCTGCTGTTGTGAATAATTGTTTACTTTAATAACAATGCCATCAATATCGTAGCTCAGGTTAAAACGCTCCTTATCCCATTTATTAATAAACTCCAGCACACAATTAATATCCGGGCAAAGCTCGCTGTGTTCATTAGTATGAAATCCCCAGGTTTTTACAGTCTGCAGGCTCTCCCAATGGGTTTTAAATAATGGTTTTTCGGTGTACAGGAAGTAAAGGAAACAATCAAGCGGGCGCTTGGCTACCTCGGCCGAATCCTGCATTTTCACTGTGCCCGAAGCAAAGTTACGCGGATTGGCATAAGGCACTTCGCCATTTTCAATACGTTCATTATTCAGCCTGTCAAAAGCTTTGCGGTGCATAAATACTTCGCCGCGAATATCAAAATATCCGGGATACCCTTCACCATGTAAGCGTTTAGGTATAGTGTGGATAGTTTTAATATTGGTGGTTACCTCATCGCCCTGTACCCCATCGCCACGGGTAACACCGCGTACAAGTTTGCCATCCTCATAGGTAAGGCTCATGCTCAAACCATCAAATTTCAGCTCGCATACATATTCAAAGTTATCGCCGATAGCCTTGCGGATGCGCTGGTCAAAATCAAGCAGTTCCTGTTCATTATAGGTATTACCTAATGATAGCATCGGCCAGCGGTGCCTAACCGTTACAAACTCCTTGGTAATATCTCCGCCCACCTTTTGCGTTGGCGAATCGGGATCGGCAAATTCCGGGTATTCCTTTTCAAGCTTATTAAGCTGTTCCAGTTTTTTATCAAAATCAAAATCAGAAATGGTTGGCATAGCCAGCACATAGTAGTTGTAATTGTGCTGTTTAAGTTCGGCCGTTAATGCCTCTATTTGTTTTTTTGCTTCAGCTGATGACATAGCTACGAAGGTAATAATTTCCTTTATTCCATTTTTTTACTGAGGTAAATACCAGGAAAATCGTTTCCAAAATAATTCAACGTGTTTGAAAAAACCGCAGTAAGAAACTGTGACACGAATTATTTTTCACACTTATCATAATTAATGTTAAAGTTTTTCATCATAAGCAATAACATTGGCTTAAGGTTATATGATATTGTATATAATATGAATAAAATAAATATGATAAATCTCTTTATTAACAGCATTACACATAGTAGATTTATCAGACCAAAAACTACATCAAAATGAAAACCTTAAAATTGCTGATCCTTTCCGTATGCCTGATGCCTTTCCTGGCAACAGCGCAAACTAAACCACACCATGCTGCAAAAGCGCACCACCTGCCGGTACGTGGAGTTACTTATGAAGATTTTAAAAGCTCCGTAGCCGATTTTGCCGACAGCACCAAAAAGCCGCTTGCTGATTCGGCCTGGCTGTTCTTTAAAACAGAGAAATGGGACGCCCTCGAAAAGTTCTTTACCAGAAACAACCTTAACGGAGGCTGGCCGCCAAACCGCGGCGCTGTAAACCTGATCATTGTTACCCTTAAAAAAGGAGTGCTTATTGACCGTTATGGCGGTTATACAGATGATGCAGGTGCTTTTCAGGATAAGGGTACATTTGTATCTCCTAAAGGCGTACTTTTCCCGAAGAGAGCGTTGCCGGATAATACACTTACCAAGCCGTACAAAATTTATAAGATCCTGAAACCGATAGCTAAAGTTAGGGAAGGAAAGATAATCCCATGGTTTGGTAAACCGGGCTTAGGTATCCAGTATGAAGTACCAGCCACTGTTAATGACCTTAAAACTGGCGGTTATATTGAAGAAGTAAAACAATAAAAAACGATACTATTAAAATATGATCACAAAATATGAAGTAACAAAATCATTATTATTTGATGGCGACGAAGAAGAGGCTGTACACAAATCTTTTAGCCTGCCTGCCGGGAATATAAAGTTCAGTGATTTTGCCAATAACAATTTTGAAGATCTGCGAAAGATACTCACACCCGATGATTTTAGTGTTATTGTGAAAACAGCCGGGTTTGACACCGACGGAGGTTTCCTTAACGTATACCGGAGCAGCGAGAGACTCAGACTTTATTATGCAAAAAAAGACGATGCGATAATAGTTTTTGCTTATGGCGAATTTCAGCCAACGAGATATAAGCTCTACCTTGAAGGCGTTTGGATCTACAATCCCGGGAAATAAAAAATCCCTGCCGGCCGGCAGGGATTTTTTGTTATATCTTACTTTTTAAATTAATGATCTGTGGTGGAGGTTTCGCTGATAACACTCATAGGGAAAGTTACACCTCCGGGAACCTGCGGGCTATCCTTTATGTCTACCGTGCCATCAATATTTTGCTTAACCGCCGAAGTTGAGATCCAGCCGGTAGTTTTGTCGACGACAACATCAGATACCATAGTACCTTTCAAATTGTATTTCATTGGCAGGCTTCCAACTGTTTTGTAACCGGCAGTGTTATCGGTTTCGATAGTTGCGGTTCCATGAATTACAAAGCTTTTAGGCGTTACATCTATCAGCTGGTATACCGAAACCATTTTTGCGTTCATAGCCCCCAGAAGGTCATTCTTTATTGTCCATTTATCGTTTTTTGCCACAACGGTTTCCGGCAAAACGGACATACCCATTTCAAGATTGCTTTTAAGGGCCCCGGAGCCAAATGATTGGCTTAACTGGGCTTTTAATTGCTCCTTTTTTTCGGGCGGAACCTCCTTAAAGCCATCTATCATGGATGTGATCATATTTTCGGCGTTTTCAATTGATCTGATCCGGCCGCTTTTGGTTAGTGTTGCAGTAAATGGCTTATTGGTTATACCAGCCATGATCTTCGCCATAACATTTGTTGAATCTTTACTATCAGAATTAAAGGCAACATTACCGTTAGGCAATTGCATTTTCATACCAACTTTGGTATAATTAACCTCCATATAATACAAAGAATCAATATTGAGCACCTTAAATGACATTTTACCTTCAATTGTCATATCAATACTATTAAGCTGCCCGTTTATGGTTTGCTTCACTACTGAATGGGCTACTGTTGATAAGTAATACGTATTTCCTTTAATCAAATTCAACGCGGGTTTTACCTTTTGAGCGTAACCTGCAAATGATACCATAACCAGCCAGCCGGCAAACAAAATCTTATTCATAGTATACAGTATGTGAGCGCTAAATATATTATAATATCGTTCGCAAAAAACTGAAAATTCCTAACAATTAATTAAAAACAATTTCGTTAACTTTATACTGCGCTCGACTCTTTATTTTTTAAACACCTATTTAGCGGAAAGAGAGGTTTTCATGTTACAGCAAATAGCATTTATGCCACAGCACCAGTTTCATGTGCTGATCAATTTTTCGGGAGAAGATGAACGTATTTTGGCCATTTTACCTAACGAAGCAGGAAACTTCCGCGTAGTTTACCAGGGTAAAACCATTGCCGAACTTAACTTAAGCAAGGGCTGTTGCACTTGTTATAAGGGTAAGCTAAAGAAAAACGTCATGGCTCAACTTGAGCATCAGATAAAAAACCACTACTCATAAGTTGTTAATAAAAAGATTTTGATAGTTTGTGGGAAATAAACTCATGGTTCATAGTCCATGAATTTATTTCCCATAAACCATCAATTAATTTCCGCTGCTTTTGGCCAGCATGGCTTCTCGTATAAACTTAACCGGGGCACTGCCGTAGCTTAAAAACTTCTCGTTAAATTCTTTCAGTTTATACTTATCGCCCATTTTTAATTTATAGGCATCCCTTAAATCAATTATTTCTTTATAGCCGGTATAGTAACTGGTTAGCTGAACGCTGGTTACACTAACACGTTTCCATTTGCCATCGGCTTCGGCCTGCTGCTGGAAAGCCTCGCGGGTTAACAACTTAATCGCTTCATCTTTAGTCATGTTACTATTGTGCACACTGTAATCCAAAATAGTATTACATACCGAGCGCAGGTTCCATTTATACCACATCAGCATCATTTCGGGCTCGTTATTGCCAAAGCCGTTTTCCAGCATCATTTGTTCGGTGTATACCGCCCAGCCTTCGGCCATGGCACCGTTACCAAAAACTGCTTTAATGATACTTGGTGCCTTATTTGAATATACGCCCTGCACGTAGTGCCCCGGCACAGCCTCATGAATACTCAGTATCTGTAAAATATAGTTATTGTATTCGCGCAAATAACTTTCGGCTTTTTCGCTGCTCCAGCCGGCCAGGCTGCCTACGTTATAATATGAGTTACCATTTTTATCATACGGGCCAGGACCGCTCATAGAAGCACCTGCAACGCCGGCCATATACCCCGGCTCTTTACGAATGATCAACGGCTTTGACGGATCAAGCGTTAACAGGTCTTTAGTTTTAACAAAGGCGTTAAGCTTAGGGATGATCTGCTCAATTGACGATTGAAAATCTTCCGGCTTAACATGCTTTGTTGATAGGGTATCTATCAGCCGGCTTATCATTTGCAAACTATCAGCGGGAGCGGCCTGTTTTCCAAAATATTTTGGCCAAAGCTGCTTGCTGATCTTACTCATTTCGCGGTGGATATATTTTTTACGTTCAACCGCAGCGTTATAAATTTTTTCGGCAGTATTGGTGGCTACTATTTCGTATTTAAATTTATCTTCATACAAATCCTTACCAAGCCTGAAACTTCTTGGATGATCGTTTTTAAGCGCCTTAAGCCAATCGGCATAGGCTTTAATGGCCACAACACTTTGGGCAGCCCTGTCGGTCATTAATTTTTGTTCGGCTTTGGGGATATTAGTTTTCTTGAGTGAATCGGCAAAGTCTTTTGCTATAACATCAAGACCACCAAGGTTTTGTTCAATAGCTAAACTGGTAAGTTCAACTACCGGGTTTTTGATCTGCTTTTGAGCATCTTTATAATACTGCGGAATAAACGACATACGCTGGTAAAAGTGGCGTAAGCGCTTAGGCAGCGGCTCATAATGCTCATTCAGGATATAAGCGAAGGTACCTATAACGTTATATGATGATGGGTCCCACTCATATTGTTTTAACTGGCGCACCTGCCATTGCAGGTATTCAAGCTGGTTTTGAAGAATTTTATAGTCTATTTTATTAGCCTCAGAAAGGGTATTTACCTCAAACCGGCTCAATGAATCAACCTGGTATTTGGCAAAAGTTACCAGTTTATCGCGGCTTTGCTCATTAGGGATCACCATCAGGCTATCATATTTGTGGTACCCCACAGATGTTGCCCAATCGGGGTTCAGTTTCCAGAAATTATCCAGAAACGTATTTTCATATTTAATAAAAGCCTCATCATCTTTACCCAATAACGGCCCCGTGCCGCTGCCCCCATCTTTTTTACAGCCAGTAAAGGCAACTATACATAAAACAACGATGAGTGCTAATTTTAAGAATATGTTTCTGATCACAACTGATGGATTTTTACAATGAACCATAAACTTAAAACATTTAAGCCAAATAAATCAAACCGGCGACGAATTTGTTACTTTAACAAACATTTGATTTACCTATGAATAACGAACACAAAGTTTTAATTAACGAGATCACACACCTGCTTCAAGGCGGTAATGCCCACGCCGATTTAAAAAAAGCGCTTGATGGCTTGCCGCCAAAGCTTCGCGGGGTTAAAGTTGATAAACTTCCCTACACCATATGGCAATTGGTTGAGCATATTCGTATTGCACAATGGGATATGCTTGAGTTTAGTAAAGACGGTAGCCATGAATCACCAAACTGGCCCGATGATTACTGGCCTAAAGAACTTGCTCCAAAAGATGACGAAGCCTGGAATGAGTGCATTAAACAGATTGATGATGATCTGAAAGCGTTGATTGAGCTGGTAAAAAGTGAGGATATTTATGAAAAAATTCCACATGGCGATGGCCAAACTATCCTTCGTGAAGCATTACAGGCGGCAGACCATAATGCTTATCATATAGCCGAGATCATCGTGATCAGGAGGTTATTGGGGGCGTGGTAGGATAAAACGGACACCTCCATCCGTCATTGCGAGGTACGAAGCAATCGCGAACTATACAGGGCGCACCTGCAAGTCGGGGATTGCTTCATACCTCGCAATGACGGGATTTTATAAGCATAAAAAGCAATTTACTTCGTTGTCTTCAGCACAAAATTAGTTATGGCTGTAACAAACTCCGGTTTAAGCGGCAAATCGGGTTCATTGTAAGTGGCTTTATTCTTTTCCTTATCTGCCGGGGCTTCTTTCAGCACATGGTTCATATTAGGAATAATATCAAGTATGGCATCTGATTTTGCTTTTTTAAGCTTTTCGGCATCACCAACGGTTACCTGCAAATCGGTTGTTCCCTGAATGATCAATATTGGTGCTTTTACCTTTCTGATCTCGCGCTGCGGGTTATACCTGAACCATGACATCAAGTATTTCTGAATACTTGGCCTGGCAATAAAGTAAAGCGCTGGGTCGATATTATCAGTTGTTTTACCCCGCTTCAAGCTATCCAGCATGCGGTTAAAGCCATCTGATATAAACGCGGGCTGCGATTTCATTTGTTCCGTCAGTATCTTATCTGCCGAATCACCTGCACCAGCTACTGATATAAAGCCTTTTATAGGTTCATCAAATGCAGCCATCATCCCTACTAATGAGCCTTCGCTGTGCCCAAGAATAATCACCTTCGAGAAACGCTCATCGGCAGTAAACGTGTTAAGCAAAGCAGCGGCATCTTCAACATAATCTTCAAACCTGATCTCGTTTTCTTTGATGGATGTAGTGCTTTGGCCAACCAAACGTTTATCATAACGTAAGGATGCGATACCTTTTTTGCCCAGCTCATTAGCTATCATCTTGTAAATATTGGCATGAAGGCCCAATTTAGGACTGTTGCCATCCCTATCCGTAGGACCCGAACCCGCAATGATCATAACCAACGGCACTTTTCCGCTTGCATCCTTAGGCATAGCCAACGTTCCTGATATTGAACCAAGCAAGGTTTTAACAGTTACAGGCGACTCTACCAAAGATGGATCGGTAGCTATGCTGGTACTTGCTGCCGGGCCTGCCGTAGTAGCAGGTGCTGTGTATGGAGTTAATGAAAGACCTGTAAATTTGTTATCGGCATTTAGCGACAGATTTAATAAAAAAACACTTTTTTGAAACGTAGCTTTATAATGTGCTATCGGGGTTTCATAACTTTCAAAATCAGCTTGTATTAACGAGCCCAACTGTGTTTTTAGCTGTACTGTGGTATTCTTGAAATCGGTTTTTGAAAGCGCTTTCATCATTTCCGGCCCAAACATGCTGTACACACTGTCCGGTTGGTTATTATTATATAACTGTTTAAATTTATTTAAAGCCGCGGCATAATTAGCCGGGGGCATTTGTGCAAACAATTTCCCTGCAAAACAGGTAATTAATATTAACAGGTAAAATCTTTTCATGTTATAATGGTCAATATACAGTGCGATGATGTGCTGGGCCGAAAATAAAGAAAAAATCAGGTTGTTTTGTTTATTTATACTATTACCTGCTTTTTGTAAACAATAATTAATTGCAGTGGTGCAAAACTTTTTATTAGTTACAACCATACTGATGTTGCAACATTGTTTTATATTATATCGTTAAAATATAAATACAATACATATAGTTTTATATATATTGTATTATATTGCGGTGCCTTTTTATATTTTTTTTTAAACTATAGCAAACTTCTACATTTACTAATTAATGAGGGTTTTAACAGCAGCCTTATTTTTTTCATTCCTGACAGGAATGTATTGTATTTCGTTTGCCCAAACAAAATCATCAATAATACAGGGTAAAGTTTTAACAGAAAATAATCAGCCGGCAGATGCGGCTACTGTTGTTCTGCTTTCGGCCCCCGACTCCGCTGTATTAAAATCAAACCTTGTAAATAAAAATGGTCAGTTTGAATTTATTGGGTTGCAGCCCAATAGCTATTTAGTGCTTATTAGTAAGGTAGGATACCTTAAAGTTTATGCAGGGCCCTATAAAGTAAGTGCCGGCCAAAAAATAATTACCAATGATATTGTTTTAAAACTATCAGATAACCAGCTGCAGGAAGTTAAAGTTGTAGCCCGGAAGCCCTATATAGAGGTTAAACCTGGTAAAATTGTATTAAGTATACAAAACAGCATCCTGGCCGAAGGCAATTCGGCATTTGATATCTTAAGACAATCGCCGGGGGTAAGGGTTAACAGTAACGAAACTTTAAGCATTAATGGCCGGCAAGCTGCGTTAATAACTATCGACGGCAAACCAACCAATCTTACCGGCGATGACCTTACCAGTTTGCTCCGCAGCATGCAAAGCAGCACAATTGACCAGGTTGAAATGATTAGCAGTCCATCGGCCAAATATGATGCATCAGGCGGCGGTATTATCAATATCATTCTAAAAAAAGGTAAAAACCTCGGAACCAACGGTACAATTACCGCCATGGCCGGTTATGGCAAATATTATAAAAGCACAGCAGGCATTGTTTTCAACAACCGCACCAGCAAGCTTAATGTTTTTGGTAATTACACCTATGATAATAATAAAGGCACACGCACCATCACAACTAACCGGAATATTATTTATAATGATATCCTGAGTAACTACGATGTTGATTATAACAACATCCAAAAAACGATCAATCACAATTTCAAGATCGGGGCCGATTATACGATCACTCCCAACCAAACAATAGGCTTTTTGGTAAGCGGCATTATCAGGGAAGATGATTTCGCAAAAAACAACGACCTGTACATCAGCAATCAAAACAAACTCGACTCAATAATCAGGGCCCGCTCAAACCTTGACAGGGGCAGTAGTTATTTAAGTTACAACATTAATTATAATGCGGTACTGGATAAAAAGGGAAGAAGCATTTCGGTAGATGGCAATTACTCTTCCTACAACCGTCATTCAAATGAGTTTATTACCAATAGCTTTTTTATTCCTTCGGGAGCAGCCTACCGCGACGACCTTGATTTAGAAAACCTTTCGCCATCAAACATTCATATCTGGACCTCAAAAGTCGACTTCGTAAATCCCCTGAGCAAAACTTCGCGATTAGAGGCTGGCATTAAGTATAATAACGCCAGCAGTAACAACAACCTCATTTTCGGGCCGAAAGTTAACAATTTATACCAGGCTGATGAAGATTTCAGCAACAGGTTCCTTTATACCGAAGCAGTAAGTGCAGGCTATATCAACTACGTTAATAAAATTGGCAAGTGGGACATTACTGCAGGTATCAGGGCCGAAAATACTCATGCAACCGGAAAATCATGGGGATTAAATGATGACATCCCGAGCGTAAACATAAATAACTATTTCAACCTTTTTCCGCAGGCACAAATAAGTTATGAAGCCGATAAAAAAAACATCATCGGCATTAGTTATAACCGGGGCATCCACAGGCCTCTTTATGAGGATATCAATCCATTTTTGTATTATACCGATCTGTACGATTACCGGGCAGGTAACCCGCAGCTAAGACCTGAATACACCAATACCATACAGGTGTCCAATACGTACGATCAAACTTTTTCTACAGAGTTATACTATACTGTAACCAATGATGCTTACGACTTTCCTATTTATTATCAAAATGATTCGAGTAAGGTTAATGTAACCTATCGCAAAAACTTTGGGCAGATCTTTGTTTACGGGGCTTCATTTTATGCACCTGTCCAATTCACCAAATGGTGGTCGGGCAGTTTTAACCTCGACGCTATTTACGTACGATACAAGGCTTATGCACAAAATGGCAACTTTAACAAAGGCAAACAGGATATCATTTTTGGCAGCACACAAAATTTCACCATAACAAGTACATTACTCGGCGAAATATCAGGCAGATATGAAACACCAACCATCTATGGTATCAATGAATTAAAGGCCAGCTATTCGGTAAATGCAGGCATGAGCAAACAAATATTAGATAAACGCGCTACCGTTAAATTAACACTCAACGATATATTTAATACAGACAGGGGGCGCAACCACGCCAGCTATCAAAACATCGATCTATCGGAGGTAAATAAGCGTGATACGCGCATTGTGAGGCTTAACTTTAGTTATCGATTTGGTAAAAGCACCATTAAATCGGCCAATAAACGCAATACGGGAAATGACGATGAACGCCGCAGGACAGGAAATTAATGATGTGCGAACCTAACTTTTAGCTCGGGGTATTTACCTTTTATCCGGGTAACAAAGAAATGCCCCAGCGAATCAGAGTTAATAAATTTTTTATAAGTAGACGACGGAAAACCAAAGTACTGCCACACACCGCCGTTTTCCCTAAATTCAAGTTCAAGGATTCGCGCGTCTGCATCGTAGCCAACGCTGCTTAAAGCCGCTGATTGTACTGTACGTCGTTGCATTTATTATATATACTATATTAAATGCAAAAAGGTTTTCAAAAATATTATCCTGCGTGCCCGCTTATCATACTCGCCAAAATAATAAGCAATACAAGTACCGTAATTGCTGTATACAGAAAATCCTTTTCCATAATAAAGCCAATAGCCGAAAACAGCACCCTGATAACCGGGGTGGCTATCAGTAAAATTACCCCGGCCTGTATAATTGCCCGGCCGCGTAAATTAAAAATGCCATGTATAATACCGCCAGGATTACTCACAAAATCGGGCACACCTACAAACTTACTGTAATCAACATGTGTTTGCCCATGCCGGTAGAGGTAAATAACGCCACCAATAAAAATAACACTCATTGATACCAGTACCCCTGCACGTAGTATCCAGCCTATAACGGCCTGCATATCGGTATCTTTAAATTTTTCAGTCATTCTCTTCAGTCATTAAGTCATTGAGTCATTTTTTATCGGATCGAACAGCCATTTCGTTAACGTCATACATCATACAAAATGACTTAATGACGCAATGACCTAATGACCAACTATAATGACTATATATTACCGGTAATTCCTTTATATATCATTTGCGAGGCCAAAAACGTAACCACTACGGCAAAAACCACACGCAGCCATCCCGAGGATGAGGTATGTACCAATATTTTTGATCCGCTTAAAGCACCTAACAATACACCAATAGCAACCGGCATACACAAACCGGGATCAATATACCCGCGTTGCAGATAAACCACTGCGCTGGCAGCTGCGGTAACCCCTATCATGAAATTACTTGTAGTGGTGGAAACCTTAAAAGGGATGCGCATAATGCCATCCATGGCCAAAACCTTTAGCGCCCCCGATCCTATGCCCAGTAAACCCGATATTACGCCGGCAAAAAGCATCATAAAAAAACCTCCGCCCACATTCCTTACCGAGTATGCAACGTCGCCGGCTGGGGTCGGAAAGCTGCCATTGAGCTTCAGTTTTTCGGCCAGCACACTTTTTTGCTGATGGATATGTTCAGCTTTTTTTCGTAACGACATTACCGCCGAAAGGATCAGTATAACACCGAATAACACCGCTATAAAATTTGTGGGAATGTAAACCGCTATCAGCGCGCCCACCATGGCACCGGCCGTGGTTGCTATCTCCAGAAACATGCCCAGCCTGATATTGGTTATCCCCTCTTTAACATAAGCGGCAGCCGAACCCGATGAAGTGGCAATAACAGAGATCAGCGATGCTCCAATGGCATACTGAATATCAACTCCAAGTAAAATTGTTAACAACGGAATAATGACAACTCCTCCGCCCAAACCCGTTAATGAACCCAATAAACCCGCCAAATACGACCCAACAAGTATAATAAGCGTAAGTATAGTAACCGACATACGGGGAATTAATATTGATGCGAAAGTACGTATTTTATCATTAGATCATTGAGGCATTAAGTCATTGCTTATGTTAATTGGCGATTACTATTTGTTATACTTATTTAGTAATCTGCTAATGATAATGAAATTAATGCCGCAATAAAAAAAACGCTAATTTCGCCCTTATGGGTTACTCAAGTTTACAAGCCTGCATTACCGATCTTGAAAAAAATGGCCATCTTGTTCGTATCAAAGAACAAGTTGATCCGCACCTGCAAATGGCGGCCATACATTTACGGGTATTTGAAAACGAAGGTCCTGCTATATTATTCGAAAATGTAAAAGGCAGTAAATTTCCGGCAGTATCAAACCTGTTTGGCACACTAAACAGGTCGAAATTTATTTTCAGAGACACGCTCGAAAAGATCAAGGTTTTGGTTGATATTAAAAACGACCCTATAAAGGCCATAAAAAATCCTTTTAAATATGCAGGTGTCGGCTTAACCGCCCTTTCGGCATTGCCTATGAAAAGCGGTGCCGCTGCTCCGGTTAAATTTGGCAAATGCAACATCAGCGATATTCCACAAATTGTAAACTGGCCTATGGATGGCGGCCCTTTTATCACCATGCCGCAGGTTTATACTGAAGACATTGATCAGCCGGGCATCATGAACGCCAACCTGGGCATGTACCGCATACAGCTGGCCGGTAATGATTATATACAAAACCAGGAAATAGGTTTACATTACCAGATCCACCGGGGTATTGGTGTGCACCAAACCAAAGCTAACGCCAAAGGGCAGCCGTTAAAAGTAAGCATCTTTGTAGGTGGTCCACCGGCGCATCCTGTGGCTGCAGTAATGCCCCTGCCCGAAGGTTTATCTGAAATGACCTTTGCAGGTGCATTGGGCAATCGCCGCTTTCGCTATTTTTATGACGCCGAAGGTTTCTGCATTTCGGCTGATGCTGATTTTGTGATCACCGGCACCGTTATGCCGCATGAAAATAAGCCCGAGGGCCCTTTTGGCGACCATTTGGGTTACTATAGCCTGGTGCATCCCTTTCCATTGATGAAGGTACATAATGTTTACCACCGCAAGGATGCCGTATGGTCATTTACCGTGGTTGGTCGCCCGCCGCAAGAGGATACCAGTTTTGGGGCGCTGATCCACGAAATTACCGGGTCGGCCATTCCTAAAGAAATTCCTGGCCTGCATGCCGTTAATGCGGTTGACGCTGCGGGTGTACACCCACTCCTTTTTGCTATTGGCAGCGAGCGCTACACCCCTTATCTTAAAGAACGTAAGCCACAAGAGATAGTTACCATCGCCAATCATATATTGGGTAAAGGCCAGTTAAGCCTTGCCAAATACCTGTTCATTGCAGCACGGGAGGATGATCCTAAACTTAATGTAAATGATATCGGCGGGTTCCTGAAACATATCCTGCAAAGGATTGACCTCACCCGCGACCTTCATTTTCACACCAACACCACCATTGATACACTCGATTATAGTGGCGAAGGCCTAAACTCGGGCAGTAAAGTAGCCATCACGGTTGCCGGTGAGATCAAACGCGAACTTTGGACAGAACTGCCGGACTGGTTTAACCTCCCCCGCCCTATCACAGGCTATAAAATGGCTATGCCCGGCGTATTAATGGTTGAAATACCCAAACATGTAAATCATAAGGATATCGATAACATCATCAGCATTATCGAATATCATTTGCAGGACGAAGACCTAAATGGTTTGCCGCTGGTAGTACTCTGCGACGATGCCGGTTTCGCCGCACAAACTATCAATAATTTTGTATGGGTAACTTTTACCCGCAGTAATCCTTCGCACGATATTTATGGCGTGGGCAGCTTTACCGAGCATAAACACTGGGGTTGTAAAGGTCCGCTGATCATTGACGCCCGGATAAAACCACATCACGCGCCAGTGCTTGAACGGGTACCGGAGGTTGAAAAAACGGTGGATAAGCTGGGGGAAAAGGGAGGATCGTTGTTTGGGGTGATTTGATAATATCTCCACCGTGTCATTGCGAGACACGAAGCAATCCCAAACTAAACAGAGCGGACCTGCTCATCGGGGATTGCTTCGTGCCTCGCAATGACGGATGAGTTAAAATGCAATTTTCCACCCAAAATCTAACTTTAAACTCAACCAAGGCACTTTTTCAAAAAATAAACCTCTAACAAACCGCTAATCTCCAATCACTAATCACTATATTAGCATCCTTTTAATTTTACTCATGAATATATTTTACGGAACAGGGGTAGCTATGGTAACCCCTTTTCATGCGGATGGTCAAATTGACTACGACGGGTTGAAAAACCTGATTGAACATTTGATTGATGGCGGGGTGGAATACCTGGTATCGTTAGGTACAACCGGCGAAAGCGCCACATTGAGCGAGGCTGAACGAAAGCAAGTTTGGGCCTTCACTGCCGAAGTGGTAAATAAGCGCGTTGGCCTGGTAGCCGGTATAGGCGGCAATAATACTCATGAAGTTGTTGAGCAAATAAAATCGTTTAATATTGATGGTTATGATGCTATACTTTCAGCGAGTCCGCATTATAACAAACCTACCCAGGAGGGCATTTATCAGCATTATAAGGCAATAGCGCAAAACAGCAAGTTACCAATAATTCTATATAACGTACCAAGCCGCACAGGCAGTACAGTTAGTGCAGAAACAACCGTGCGCCTGGCAAAAGAGTTTAAAAACATCATCGGCATTAAAGAAGCATCAGGTAATTTCGATCTGTTTAATCAATTGATGCGTGATAAACCTGAAGACTTTTTATTTATATCGGGCGATGATCCGGTTACTTTACCAATGATGGCTTTGGGCGGCGTTGGTGCAATATCGGTTATCGGTAATGCTCTGCCCCGCCAGTTATCTGATATGGTAAGGCTATTACTCAACGGCGATTACAAAGCAGCACACGCGGCACATTTTGATCTGATTGAGTTTACCCGTTTGATGTTTACTGAAGGCAGCCCTGCGGGTGTTAAAACCGCATTAAAGCAATTGGGCATCTGCGGCGATACAGTAAGATTACCACTGGTACAGGTAAGCGAAAAAACAGCCGATGCAATTGCTGGCGAGCTTAAAAAACTGGCTCCGGTAGCAGTAAAAGCGTAAAAAGATAAAAAGGCAGAAGAGTATTCATTGCTTCGTTTCAACCCATGTCAAACTCAAAACTTTTGTCATGGGTAGGAACGAAGCATCTTCTCCGCTCTGTATAGCCACTCTGCTTATCGAAGAAGATTCTTCGCTATCGCTCAGAATGACAAAATCTTTTCAAGATTAACATAAAATAAAAAACCCGGTCCATGGACCGGGTTTTTTATTGGAATAAGATGATAAAAAATCTTACTAAGCTTCTTTATTCTTAGCTTCCTGAACTTCAAGGCGAATTGCCTGTGCCAGGTTTTTTAGATCCTGCATGCCTTTACGTACACGTGTACCGGCAGCGCTGTTTCCTTTGTTGTAGAATTTGTCGGCATCAGCCTCTAAAGCAGCTACAAGCTCTTTTACTTCAGTAAATTTTTTCATTTAATTACTCCTTTTAAATTTTGAGGTTTATTGTTTTAATTAAAGCTAAGCTAAAATGTTTTTTGTTAATTAAAAACTTTTGAAGCCAAAAAATACGGCCTTAACAGTGGTTTTTTTCCACATTTTTAGGGATTTCCATTTATTAGGCCCTGCTTATTTTTTATTAAAAAGTTTAAATCAAACTTATATTTCAAAATAAGTTTGATTAATAATTAAAATACAAATTATAACAAAGTATAAATAATATCTATAGCTATTTATACAACTATAAGACAGTATTTAAAATACTTTAAAGTATTAATATATTTAGCAGGTTTAAAAAGTCTGCTGTAATATATCGGGATAATGTTCGTGTACTTTTAGTATCAATTCGCCAAATAAAGTGTTAGCCCAGGCAAACCATTTACGGGTAAAGTCCTTAGCATCGTCTTTATTGAATGATTCGTGCATGAAACCAGTGCCCGCGTGTGTGCTCTTCAGCCATTTGATACACTGTACAATCTCTGCTTTATCAGTTGAAGTGATGCCACGCATAATGATTGCCATTGGCCAGATATACCCAATACCAACGTGCGGACCGCCAATACCTTCGGCAGCGGTACCTTTAAAGTAGTAAGGGTTGCTATCACTTAAAACAAACTTACGGGTGCTCTGATACAACGGATCGTCAACTTTTACCGAATCAAGATATGGCAAGGCCAACAAGCTTGGTACGTTTGAATCGTCCATGAACAGTTGGTTGCCATAGCCATCAACTTCAAACGGAATCACCTGGCCAAATTGTGGATGACTGCCAACTGCATATTGCTTAAGTGCTGCCTGTACTTCTGTTGCCAAAGCCTTGCAGGCATCGGCAGTAGCATTATCATGACCAATAGTGCTGTACATCTCGGCCATCTGGTTTAAGCTTGCTACCGCGAAGTAATTCGACGGGATCAGGAAAGGGTAAATAGTAGCATCATCAGACGGACGGAAGATAGAGCAGATCAAACCAACTGGTTTAATTGGGTTGCCATACCCCCTGTTAGGTGCGGTATCGCTTTGTGTTTCGGTTTTACGCTGAAAAAAGTACGGGCCCTTACCATCCTTACGTTGCTGCTCCTTAAATGTAGCCAGGATGATCTTACCGGCTTTTTGCCAGTTTTCATCGAAGAAACTGCTATCGCCGCTGATTTTCCAATAGTTGTAGGCCAGCCTTACAGGATAGCAAAGTGAATCGATTTCCCATTTACGCTCATGTAGCTCGGGTTTCATGGTGGTGCGGTCGCTATCCCATTCGCTGCCGGTTGGGCCTTCGTTAAAGGCATTGGCATAAGGGTCAATGATAACGCATTTAGCCTGACGGCTCAGCACACCCTGGATCAGTTTTTTAAGCGCCGGATCATTTTTAATGAGCGGCAGGTACGGCCAAACCTGTGCCGATGAATCGCGCATCCACATAGCGTTAATATCGCCGGTAATTACGAACGTATCGGGCTTGCCATCTTTTTCAGAATAGTTTACCGTGGTATCTAAAGTGTTTGGATAGCAGTTTTCAAAAAGCCAGGCAACTTCAGGATCTTTAATATCGGCCTTAACCTTTTTAATGATAGCTTCAACAGCCTTGCTGGTAAATTTACGGTCGGCCAGTTTCGGGCGCTGGCTTTCGAAGGCAGGAGCCACAGCCGAAGCAAATACCGGGGTTACACCTAAACCGATACCGGCAGCTGCAACGCTGTTAATTTTTATAAAATGTCGTCTGGTTAATTTCATGGTTTTGATATGGTAGGCGTAAAAATAGAAAAGGGTTTTAGTTAAACAAAAAAGCTTGCTAAAATAATTTAGAAAACGTTTTATCAGGGTTTTTAAATGTAGAGACGCATAATTGCGTCTCCCACAGGACAAGCCAATCTGCAACCGTAAATTGCACGCGAGAGACGCAATTATGCGTCTCTACAACAAAATTACAGGCACAAAAAAAGCCCCGGATCATCTCCGGAGCTGTCTATATTATTTACCAGATCTGCTATTAAGCTATCTCCAGTTTATTTTCTTTGTAATAACCGGCTTTCAACTTTTCGCCGATAGCACTGTAAGCGTCGAGCGTACGTTGTACATCTTCTAAGCTATGCGATGCTGTTGGGATTAACCTTAGTACGATCAATCCTTTAGGGATTACAGGGTAAACCACTATTGAACAGAAAACACCATAGTTTTCACGAAGGTCGCGGGTTAATGCTGTGGCTTCAAAAAGATCACCTTTTAAAAATACCGGAGTAACCATGGTGTTTGAAGCGCCCAGGTCAAAGCCGCGTTCTTTTAAACCAGCTTGTAAAGTATTGGCGATCAACCATAATTTCTCGCGAAGTTCAGGCTGGGTCTTCAACATTTCGAAACGCTTTTTCAAACCTAATACCATTGGCATTGGTAAAGCCTTGGCAAAGGTTTGCGAACGCATATTATAGCGCAGGTAATGAATGATATCCTGATCAGCAGCTACAAAAGCACCTATGCCAGCCATTGATTTGGCGAAGGTTGCAAAGTATACATCCACCTCATCCATACAATCCTGCTCTTCGTGCGTGCCGGCCCCGGTTTTACCCATGGTACCAAAACCGTGCGCGTCATCAACCAGTAAACGGAAGTTATATTTCTTTTTAAGTTCAGCAACCTGTTTAAGCTTGCCCTGTGCGCCCGACATACCGAAAACACCTTCTGTGATCAGCAATATACCGCCGCCTGTTTGTTCGGTTAAACGGGTTGCGCGCTCCAGTTGCTTTTCACAGCTTTCGATATCGTTGTGCTGGTAAACAAAGCGTTTACCCATATGTAAACGTACACCGTCTATAATACAAGCATGTGATTCAGCATCGTAAACAATAACATCGTTCCTATCTACCAAAGCATCAATGATAGACACCATACCCTGGTAACCGTAATTAAGCAAAAAGGCCGATTGTTTGCCGACAAATTTTGCCAGGCCATCTTCCAGTTCTTCGTGATGAATTGAGTTTCCCGACATCATCCTTGCGCCCATAGGGTAAGCCATACCGTAGTCGGCAGCGGCTTGTGCATCGGCCTGTCTTACTTCGGGATGGTTAGCCAAACCCAGGTAATTGTTGAGGCTCCAAACCAAATGCTCTTTTCCCTTAAACTGCATATGGGGACCGATCTCGCCTTCCAGCTTAGGAAAAGAAAAATAACCATGCGACCACTTCTGGTGCTGACCTATCGGCCCACCCAAGCTTTTTGTTATTTTATCAAATAAATCCAAAATGAATTGTTTTTATAAAGTTAAATGCAAATATAGCCGTTAAAACACCTTTAAACAATAGCTATAACTTTTTAGAATAGGTTATAACCTCTGGGAAAGACTCAAGAATTCAAGAGTCAAGACAGTAGGATCCAAGAATCATGAAAGAAGGGACCAACTGCCTAACCAAAACACGATTGTCATTTCGATACGAGGAACGAGTGAGAAATCCTATACATCCTGCTAACCCAATATGCTTATCAAACTTGTGTGGCGTACAAGATTTCTCTTTCGCCCCAATGCTCTCTGTCCCGCCCTGCTCTATCGAAATGACATCTTTTTTAACAAGAGTAACATAAAAAAGGGAGATCAACTTTCAGATTTAATTCTTTTGTTGATCTCCCATTCATTATTGTGGTTTTTCTATTTTCTTGTCTCTTGAATCTTCGCGTCTTGCTTCTCTACTTAATCAGCGTTTCCGTGCAGGTACGAATTATTGTTCCTGATTTCTACGTTACCTTCGCTATCCTGCATCAGGGAAAAACGCGAGATCTGGCTTTCGTCAGATGCCGGGGTATCCTGCAATGCTATTTCTTTGCGTTTATAAGCCGGTACATTCTCCAGTTCCTGGATATTACCGGTACGCAGTTTCATGCTCAGGTCTTTCAGCCTCATGATGCGCTCACGCGATTTTTTCAATTGCTCTTCAATAGATTCGTTGGTTTTGTTGTCATCAGCACCAACAACAGGAGTTGGTTCCGGCTCTGGTTCAGGCATGCGTGGTTGTTCCTTTACAGGCGGCTCATAACTAACAGGCTCGCTCATTTTAAAGGTAAAGCCAGCAGTATCCGGTTCATTGTCAGCTTCAGGCTCTTCCTCATGCATCAAACTGTGCCTTACCACAGCAGGCTCTTCCTGCCTGCTACCCGCAAACATATCAAATAAACCAGCCTGCTTTGCATCCTCTTTAGGGGCTTTAGCATAAGGCTCGGCAGGAGCATCAACCTTAACAGGTTTAATAAACTCATTAACCGGCCGGGCTTGCTGAGGCTCTTCAGGTACCAGCATAGAAACAATCTTCTTGTTGCTGTGCTCCTTTTCGCGCTCATCCTTAGTTTGGAAACCGGTAGCAATAATAGTTACCGATAATTGCTCGCCCAGGTTTTCGTCAATACAGTTACCCCAGATCAGGTCGGCAGCTAAACCGGCTTCTTCCTGTATGTAATCAGTAATTACGCTGATCTCATCCATGGTAACCTCTTTAAGGCCCGAGCTGATATTCAGCAATATATACCTTGCACCTTCAATTTCGTTATCCTTTAACAATGGCGATGCCAGTGCACCTTCCACAGCTTTTAAGGCACGATTTTCACCATCAGCAGTAAAACTGCCCATGATAGATACACCGCTATCCTTCATCACCGTGCGCACATCCTTAAAATCGACGTTTATATAACCCGGCAGGGTAATGATCTCCGCGATACCTTTAGCAGCGGTGGTCAATATATTATCAGCCTGTGCAAATGCCGAACTCATGGTAAGGTTACCAAAGATCTGGCGAAGCCTGTCGTTTGAGATCACCAGGAATGAATCCACGTATTTACGTAGTTCCTCTAAACCGGCATCAGCCTGCATTTTACGGCGTTTGCCCTCAAAAGAGAAAGGCGTGGTTATGATACCTACCGTTAATATATCCATTTCGCGCGCGGCCTTGGCAATGATAGGGCTTGCGCCTGTACCCGTGCCACCGCCCATACCTGCCGTAATGAACAGCATTTTGGTATTAACGCCCAACATCTGTTTAATATCGTCGATATTTTCAATAGCCGAATTTTTGCCTACTTCGGGTATCGAGCCTGCACCCATGCCCTCAGTTAAACTGGCACCCAACTGCACCTTGTTAGGTATAGGGCTCAGCTCCAATGCCTGGGCATCAGTGTTGCAGATTATAAAATCAACACCGGTAATTCCTTGCCTGTACATATGGTTTACCGCGTTACCACCACCACCGCCAACACCAATTACCTTGATGATAGACGACTTTTCTTTTAACATTTCAAAATGCATAATCTTCGTTTTCAGCTATATGTAAATCAACCAACATTAGATTTTACCATTGTAATAATAATACTTTTTCAACAAGGTTTATCCACAATTGTGAGCAATGTGAATAAGTTTAGCCCTTGTGAATAATTATTATTTCAGAAAGTCCTCATCCTTAATGTCATCCTTAATAAATGTGATGCTTTTTTTCAGCAGCCTGTCTAACAGGCCCCCTTCTTTACTTTTAGCATCGTATTTTGGTTTAACTTTTACTTCGGCAGGGATTGCTTCATTCATGTATTCCATTTTCTGGATACCTTTAATTAGCAAACCAATACCTGTGGCAAAAGTTGGGCTTTGTAATTCTTCGTATGTTCCTTTTGGCAATACTTCGTTTTTAGCCAAATGCTCGGTAGGGTAACCCACACGGCAATCCAAACCGGTAACAAATTCAACCAGCTGACGTAAGTGTTTCAGCTGCGCGCCACCGCCAGTTATTACAATACCTGCTATCAGCTTTTTCTCGTAGCCTGATGATTTGATCTCGTAGTAAACATGCTCTACGATCTCTTCCATACGGGCCTGGATCACATAAGCCAGGTTTTTTACCGAAATTTCCTTTGGCTCACGGCCACGTAAACCCGGCACACACACAATCTCATTTTCCTTGTTCTCGTCGGCCAGGGCTGATCCAAACCTTACTTTCAGTTGCTCGGCTATGTTGCGCATTACCGAACAGCCTTCGCGGATATCCTCGGTTACGCTGTTACCACCGAAAGGGATAACCGCTGTATGGCGAATGATACCTTCATGAAAGATAGCTACGTCGGTAGTACCACCACCGATATCAACCAAAACCACACCGGCTTCTTTTTCTTCTTCGCTCAAAACAGACTCTGAAGATGCCAGCGGTTCAAGGATCAGTTCCTGGCTTTCCAGGCTGGCCTTGTTAACACATTTTACAATGTTTTTGATAGCGGTTACCTGGCCAGATATAATATGGAAATTGGCTTCAAGCCTAACACCAGCCATACCAATAGGATCCTTGATGCCCGGCTCGTTATCCACAGTAAACTCCTGTGGCAATACGTGGATGATCTCCTCGCCCGGAGGCATCACCAGGTTGTACATATCCTCTATCAGTTTATCAATATCCTTACGGCCGATCTCTGATTGCAGATCGCGGCGGGTTATCAGCCCACGGTGCTGTAAACTTTTAATATGCTGACCTGCAATACCCACGTTCACTACCCTGATCTCCACATTTGATTGCGAGCCTGCCACATCCACCGCCTGGTGAATGCCCTGTACCGTTTTATCTATATTTGAAACCACACCGCGTGTAACGCCGGCAGATTCGGCCTTGCCAATTCCTAAAACCTCAATCTTCCCGTTCTTGCTCCTGCGCCCAACAATGGCACATATCTTGGTAGTCCCTATATCCAATCCTACTACAATTGGCGAACTTTTTTCCTGAGTCGAGCTTTTGTCCATATTACAATTTAATTTGAGATGAATCCCTTTTCGTTTTAAGCGAATCCAGCTTGGCAGCCTTAGCCGCTTTTACCGAATCAGCTTTTATATTTTCGTTTTTTATACCAATAACCTGGTTGGTATATTTTACATTGATCACTTTATAGGTATCCCAGCCTACCTTCGGCAACACCTGCTTGTAAAAGGCCTGCAGATTGTTCAGCTTCACATTAAGCGAATCGGCATTACCTATCAATATCCTTTGGTTTCCCACCCTGGGAATCAGTTCAATCTCGCGCTCGTTATTCACATACATCTGTGCTATCTGCGCATCCCAAAGCGAATCCTTACGGATATAATCGGCCGTTTTAAACAAATCCTTAGCCAAACGTGTATGTAACGAGTCAACGCGATTGGTAAATAACTCGTCAATAAAACCATTGGCAACCAATACCCTTGCGGTAAAGTTTGGCGACAGCGGAATTTTTAAGCCATGCTGATCTACGTAAAAATCCATATCATAATGGTTCATGATGCGCAGTATCGGCTGGCGCTGGCTCACTTCAACCCTTAATACCCCATCCATTTCGGTATAAACTTTGGCAAACTCAATAAAAGGGTTAGCCTTAAGCTTATCCTCCAACTCCTGGATATTAATATTTTCGATAGGCCTGCCTACCAATGAGTGACTGGTAACTTCGATAATGTGATCAACCTCCTGCTTGTCAATAAAATATTGACCTCCCGGGATGCTTACATTTACCGCTGTACACTTTACCCCCGCTTTTTTTGTTTCAATAAAACTCATGAGCACCACAAGGCCACCCAGGCATATTACCCAGGCACAACCTATCAGCAGGCGCTTCCAAATGAGTTTTTTATTCATTGCTCAATACTTGTTTTAATGGTTGCACAAGTGTATCAATATCACCGGCACCTACCGTTAATAATAGTTCGGGCTTTTCGGCAGCTACTGCAGCCACCGCGGCCTCTTTACTCAAAATCCTTTTATTTTGAAGTTGCATGCGGTTAAGCAACATCTGCGAGTTAACACCTTCAATAGGCAGTTCGCGCGCCGGGTAAATTTCCAGCAATATCAGTTCATCAACCATGTCCAGCACTTCGGCAAAGCCATCTGCAAAGTCGCGGGTGCGGGTAAATAAATGCGGCTGAAAAATAGCCGTTAACTTTTTAGCCGGGTATAGCCTTTTAATTGATGAAATACAAGCCCTCAGTTCTTCAGGGTGATGTGCATAGTCATCAATATAAATATGCTCAGGTGTTTTAACAATGTATTCAAACCTGCGTTTAACCCCTTTAAATGACGCCAGTGCTTCCTTGATATCAGCCGGGGCTATATCCAGTTTCAATACTGCTTCAATGGCGGCTACAGCATTTTCAACGTTGTGGGTGCCTGCTATGCCCATTTTTATATCAGTAATATTTACAGCAGCGCTGTTATAATCAAAGTAAAAATCTCCTTCTATGATGCGAACGTTAGATGCGTGCGCATCGGCTGTTTCGTCTTCAAAGGCGTAAGTATAACCACCATCTAAAGGCAAACCATTTTTATGCACCAGTGTACCGCCGGGTTTTATCTGCGAAGCAAATAACCTGAACGACTCGGTCAGGTGAGCATGATCACCGTAGATATCCAGGTGATCGGCATCCATCGAAGTGATGATAGCCACATCCGGATACAGCGTCAGAAATGAGCGGTCATATTCATCGGCCTCAACCACCATTACATTGTTTTTGCCGTAAAGTACGTTGGTTTGGTAGTTTGACGAAATACCGCCCAAAAATGCCGAGCAATCATTACCCGATGCTTTAAGTAAATGTGCCACCATGGTTGAGGTGGTGGTTTTACCGTGCGTACCGGCCACAGCAATGGTAAAAGAGCTTTTGCTGATCAACCCCAAAACCTGCGAGCGTTTGAACAGCTCAAAACCGTGATTTTTAAAATAGTTAACGATGTGCGAATCTTTTGGTACTGCAGGCGTATAAATAATCAATGTATCGCTGCAGGGTTTCTGAAAACTCATGGGGATATAATCCGCGTGATCTTCAAAAACAACCTGGATCCCTTCGTTGTGCAACTGGTTTGTTAAATCAGTTGATGTTTTATCATATCCGCAAACAATGCAACCCAAATGATGGAAATAGCGTGCAAGGCCGCTCATACCGATGCCGCCTATGCCTATGAGATAAACTCTTTTAATGTCGTGCAGTTCCATTTTCAATTTGTTCTAAAAAAGGCCCTCCTCCCTTTGGAAGAGGAGGACCATCATTTAATTGTTACTTATTATTTGGATAAGTTCCTTTGCTATAACTTCATCGGCATTTGGCATAGCCATTTTACCAATGTTATTGCTCAATTTTTTTTGCAGGTCGCGGTCTTCCAATAGTTCAAGCGCCCTGTCAACCAGTTTTTCTTCGGCATCCCTGTCGGCCACAAAAACGGCAGCGTTTTCATGCACCAGCGCCAAAGCATTTTTTGTTTGATGATCTTCGGCCACATTTGGCGAAGGCACCAGGATCACCGGCTTTTTAATGGCGCACAGCTCGGCAATGGTGCCGGCCCCGGCCCTTGATATAATAATATCGGCCGCGGCATAAGCCAGGTCCATCCGGGTTAAAAACTCCCTGATCTGCAGATCGGGATGGTAATTTTCGCCCAGCTTTTCGATGATGGTTTTATAATAAAACTTGCCGGTTTGCCATATTACCTGTACATCTGCAGCCAGCAGCTTATCAATACCATTCATGATACTGTTGTTCAGGGTACGCGCACCAAGGCTGCCGCCTGTTATCAGTATCGTTTTTTTAAAGTGCGAAAGATTATACAACTCCAACGCCTGCATGTGTTTGCCGGCAATATTCACCGCATCCTTACGGATAGGGTTACCGGTTTTGATGATCTTATCGGCAGGAAAAAACTTCTCCATGCCATCAAAAGCCACACAGATCTTTTTAGCGTGTTTACCCAGCCATTTATTAGTAATACCTGCATACGAGTTTTGCTCCTGTATGAGGTATGGAATATTTTTTAACGATGCCGCATACAACAATGGGCCCGAAGCATAACCACCTACACCTACAGCAGCATCGGGCTTAAAATCTTTAATAATTTTAATGGCCCTGCGCACACTGTTGGCAAGCTTAATAGGGAACATCAGGTTTTTAACAATAGAACCACGCTGAATTCCCTGGATATCCAACCCGATGATCTTATAACCAGCCGCCGGAACTTTTTCCATTTCCATACGACCGTTAGCCCCCACAAAAAGGATCTCGGTATTAGGGTCAATATTTTTTAAAGCATTGGCAATAGAGATAGCCGGGAAGATATGTCCTCCTGTTCCGCCACCGCTTATGATTATCCTTTTTGACATGCTTTTAATATTTAACTTAAATCCTGTTCCTAACCTCTTTTATAACTAATCTCTTACCTCCAACCACTAATCACTGGCTTACGCCGTTCTGATCTCTCCTACTATAATTTTATTCGGGCCTGTATTATCTTCTTTTATAGTTTTATCTTTTTTCGGTTCTTCAATATCCTTACTTACCGATAGTATAATACCGAAGGCAATGCTGGTAAACAATATCGACGTCCCCCCCATACTTACCAGCGGTAGCGGCACACCGGTTACCGGGCCCAAACCAACAGCTACAGCCATGTTGGCAAAAGCCTGTATAGTTAAGCTGAAACTTAAGCCGCAGGCCAGCAAGGCACCAAATGCTTTTGGGGCCTTCGTTATGATCTTGATACATCGATACAGCAGGAACACATAAATCCCCACCACAATTATGCCTCCAACCAGGCCATACTCTTCAACTATGATGGCATAAATTTCATCAGAGTATGATTCGGGCAGATAATTTCTTTCGGTACTGTTGCCGGGGCCTTTTCCAAATAAACCGCCTGTGGCTATAGCAATCTTGGCATGGTCACTCTGGAAAGACTTATCGGCCTTTGCCAGCTCGGGGTGCATAAACACCTTCATACGCGATACGTATGTATGCCTCCTCGGACCAAGGAATATTACGCCCAGTAACAATATAAAACCAGCAGCACAGGTAATGGCAATTTGCCTGATACTGATACGGCCAATGATCAGCAGTAATATGCTAACCCCAAACAGCATCAAAGCTGTTGAAAGGTTGGCCAGTGCAATCAGAATAAACACCACACATACCGAACCCATGATAGGCAAAAAGGATTCTTTAACATCCTTAATATTTTCCTGCTTGCGCGATAACGTACGGGCCAGGTAAGTGATCAATGCCAGTTTAGCCAAATCCGATGTCTGGAAGCTTAATCCGGTTCCGGGGATGGCTATCCAGCGGCTCGCATTGTTAATATGGCTACCAAAAACCAGCGTATACAACAACAGCGGTATAGTAACAATCATCATCACCTTCGAGATTCCGGCATAGTAACGGTAATCGAGCTTGTGCGAAAAATACATCAGCGCAATACCACCCACTATCATGAACACGTGCTTCATGAGGATGATCTCAACCCCTTTACCTTGCTTGAACGCCAACGTACCTACCGAACTGTATACTGCCAACAAGGATATAACAGAAAGCAATATGACTATGAGCCATATCCAGCGATCTCCTTTTGTATTTTCTAATATCCTATGCATTCTGAACCTTGATTTTTAGGATTTTGGGATTAACCTGATCCTATGTTTTGTGTTACTTACTCATTTGCAATCTGCACATCTGAAATCTGCACATCTATAATTCCTTCACTGCCGCTTTAAACTGGTTGCCGCGATCTTCGTAATTCTTAAACAGATCAAAGCTGGCACAAGCCGGTGACAATAATACAGTATCACCTTTGGTTGCCAGGTGATAAGCCACCGTTGCAGCTTCCTGCGCTGATGATGTATTTACTATAATTTCAACCATATCCTCAAATGCATCATGAATACGCTTGTTATCCTTGCCTAAACACACAATTGCTTTTACCTTTTGCTTAATCAGGTCATTCAGCATACTGTAATCATTTCCCTTGTCAACACCACCCAAAATGAGTACAACATCATTGGTCATACTTTCTAAAGCGTACCAGGTTGAGTTAACGTTGGTGGCCTTTGAATCATTAATAAAGCGGATGCCCGATATATTGGCAACAAACTCCAGGCGGTGCTCAATGCTTTTAAAGTTGCCCATGCTCTCCCTCATCGTTTCGTTGCGCAGCTCCAACACCTTTGCTACAATACCCGATGCCATGGAGTTGTAAATGTTGTGTTTGCCTTGCAGGGCCAGTTCTTGAATTGACATTGTAAAATGTTCTTGTTTGGTGTTTATGACAATATTGTCGTTACTATCCAGGTATGCGCCCGGTTCAAATTTCTGCTGTATAGAAAATGGCAGCAGCTGCGCCCCAAACGTTCGTTCTTTCATTCCATTTATTGTTTCCGGATCATCGGCACAATAAATAAAATAATCAGTCGCCGTTTGGTTCTGCGTTATCCTGAATTTAGATGCCGCATAATTTTCCAGTTTATAATCGTACCTGTCCAAATGGTCGGGCGTAATATTCAGTAATACAGCTATGTCAACTTTAAATTTGAACATATCGTCGAGCATAAAGCTGCTCAGCTCCAACACGTACCAGTCAAACTTTTCGGTAGCCACCTGGTAAGCAAAGCTTTTACCTATGTTACCGGCCAACCCAACATTTAAGCCTGCATTGTGCAGGATGTGGTAGGTTAAACTGGTGGTAGTTGTTTTACCGTTTGATCCTGTGATCCCGATGATCTTTGCATCAGTATACCTCCCGGCAAACTCAATTTCAGATATTACAGGCGTTCCCTTTTCGTGCAGCTTTTTAATGATCGGGGCCTTATCCGGAATACCGGGGCTTTTGATCACTTCTGCAGCGTTCAGGATCAGTTCTTCAGTATGTTGCTTCTCTTCAAAAGGGATTTTCCAATCTTCGAGTTGCTTTTTATAGTTATCAGCAATGCCGCCAAAATCCGACACAAAAACATCAAAGCCCTGCTGTTGCGCAAGGTATGCCGCCCCAACACCGCTTTCGCCGGCACCGAGGATGACAAGGCGTACCGCCCCCCCCGCCCCCTGAAGGGGGTGCTTTTGATTTGCGTCTTTGTTATCGTTATGGTTCATTTCTATTTTCTTTTGGGATTTCACCGATTGTTTGATGATTTCACCGATTCTCTTTTCTTTCTTGTCTCTTGACGCTTGATTTCCTGACTCTCGATCTTTTGTCCTCTAATCTCCAATTACTAACCTCTAACGAAGTTTCAACGTTATCACCGTCACTATTGCCAGCAGGATACAAATGATCCAGAAGCGGGTAACGATCTTAGCCTCGTGGAAACCTTTTTTCTGATAGTGGTGGTGCAGCGGGGCCATTAAAAACACCCTTCTGCCTTCGCCAAATTTCTTTTTGGTATACTTAAACCATGATACCTGGATGATCACCGAAAAATTCTCTACCAGGAAAACACCGCATAGTAATGGCAGCATCAATTCCTTACGGATCATAATGGCAAACACCGCAATGATGCCACCTATGGCCAAACTGCCGGTATCGCCCATGAACACCTGTGCCGGATATGAGTTATACCATAAAAAGCCAACACATGCCCCCACAAATGCACCGGCGAAAATTACCAGCTCGCCCGAGTTAGGGATATACATAATATTCAGGTAATCGGCAATAACCGTGTTACCCGATACATAAGCCAGTATAGCCAGCGTAATTCCTATAATGGCCGAGGTACCCGTAGCCAGGCCATCAATACCATCGGTTATATTTGCCCCGTTAGAGATAAACGTGATAATAAGGATCACGAAAAACAGGAACACCACCAATGCATATTGCTCGTAACCTTTGCCCAAAAACTTAAGCACTTTGGCATAATCAAACTCATTGTTTTTATAAAAAGGCATGGTGGTTTTGGTCGAACGTACATCCTGGGTATAAACCGGGGCATTACGTTTCATATGAAACTCAACCGGGGCATCGTCCTTTACCGGCAACACCACTTCCTGCCGGATGATGATATTGCTGTTGAAATACATTGTCCAACCAACAATAAGCGATAAACCTACCTGGCCAATGATCTTGAACCTGCCCGCCAAACCCTCTTTATTCTTTTTAAATACTTTAATATAATCGTCCAAAAAACCAATAGCACCCAGCCAAACGGTGGTGATGATCATCAGGATCACGTATACATTTTCCAGCTTGGCAAACAGTAGCGTCGGTATCAAAATACCCAGCAAAATGATAATACCGCCCATAGTTGGCGTACCTGATTTTTGCATCTGCCCTTCTAAACCTAAATTCCTTACGGTTTCGCCCACCTGTTTAAACCGCAAATAATCTATCAGCCGCCTGCCGTAAACCGTAGTGATCAGCAATGATGTGATTACAGCCATCGCCATCCGGAAAGTGATGTATTGAAATACACCTACCCCGGGGATACTGTAATTTTTGCTTAAGTAGCTAAACAGGTAATACAACATTGCTTTTATCTTTTACTATATAGTATCTTCTTATATCAAATCTTTAAACTGATCCTCCAGCTCTTCCATATCATCGAAGTGGTTTTTCACTCCGTTTATTTCCTGATATTTTTCGTGCCCTTTACCTGCTACCAGGATAATATCACCTGGATTAGCCAGCATACAAGCTGTTTTAATAGCCTCATGCCTGTCGATGATGCTTACTGTATGCCTTTTAAATGCCGGATCGACACCTTCTTCCATTTCTTTGATGATCTGCGCCGGATCTTCGGTACGCGGATTATCAGATGTAAGGATCACTTTATCGCTCCACTCACAGGCAGTTTTAGCCATAATAGGGCGCTTGGTTTTATCCCTGTCGCCGCCGCAGCCAATTACTGTGATCACTTTTTCGTTACCCTTACGGATATCGTGAATAGTGCTCAGTACATTCTGCACAGCATCCGGCGTATGGGCATAATCAACTATACCTACTACCTTGTTAGGTGCTGTTATGTATTCAAATCTACCTTCGGCACCGGTTAGTTTGCTTAGGCTGGTGAGTACTTTCGCTTTATCCTGTTCAAGTAACATCGCGGTAGCGTAAACACCTAACAAGTTGTAAGCATTGAATGTGCCCACCATTTTAAACCATACTTCCTCACCATCAATTTGTAGCAACAAGCCACTGAATTGATTTTCGAGGATGCGGGCTTTATAGTCGGCCATGGTTTTAAGGCCATAGCTTTTTTTATGCGCCGCTGTATTTTGCAGCATTACATTACCATTTTTATCATCGCTATTGGTAAGTGCAAAAGCATCTTTAGGCAAACCATCAAAAAACTCTTTCTTGGCGTTTAAATACCTCAAAAAGGTTTTATGATAATCTAAATGATCATGTGTTAAGTTGGTAAATACGCCACCGGCAAAAACTAAACTTTCAATCCGTTTTTGTGAAATAGCGTGCGAACTCACCTCCATAAAGCAATAATCACAACCACTATCCACCATTTCGGCAAGCAAACTGTTCAGCTCAACCGGATCAGGCGTGGTATGCGTTGACGGGATCACTTTACCGTTGATCTGATTTTCAACAGTTGAAAGCAAGCCGCATTTATAGCCCAGATCGCGAAACAACTGGTAAAGCAGCGTGGCGATAGTTGTTTTACCATTAGTACCTGTTACCCCAACCAGTTTCAATTTGGCCGATGGGTTATCATAAAAGTTAGCAGCTACAATGCCTAAGGCTACTGCCGAATCGGCTACCATCAGAAAATCAACCTCGCCGGTGGTGTGAGCAGGCAAATCTTCGCAAATAACTGCCACGGCACCTTTTTTAATAGCCTGGTCAATATAGTCATGCCCATCAACTACGGTTCCCTTTACAGCAACAAACATCGCCCCCGGGATTACAGCCCTCGAATCAAAAGCAATCGCCGTTATTTCCACATCGGCGCTTCCCTGCAATTCAGTGAAGGCCAGTCCATCAATTACATCGCTTAAATACCTCATTGCAGTTCTAATAAAATTCGTGATCCCTTTGGTATAGCACTTCCACCGGTAACTGATTGATTGGCAACCACACCGCTTCCGCGTACAGTTACCTTATAACCAGCATTACCCATTACGTATAACGCATCACTAAGCCCCATGCCTGTTACCGATGGCACGGTACCGTTTTTATATTTCACCTCTTCAAACGGGATACCGTTGCTTGTATCAACCGTACTGTTGGCTGATGCATACAAAGGCTTAACACCCAGTTTTGAATAAACCTTTTTAAGGGCTTTCATATTACCTTGCTTTACCTGCGGCATTACAGTATTGCCAACATAATGGCTTTGTGAACTTTGGTTAATATCCAGGTCATTGGCGTAAACCCTGTCGGCCACTTCCCTAAACACCGGGCCGGCTACCTTAGCTGCCAGGTAATCGCCCTGGGTTGGGTTATTGATCACCACGATCATCGAATACTTAGGACGATCGGCCGGGAAGTAACCACAAAACGATGCCTGGTATTTTTTATCCTTATAACCTTTGGTTCCGTTAGCCACCTGCGCTGTACCGGTTTTACCCGCCACGCTGTAAAGCTTGTTTTTAATAACGTTTTTACCAGTGCCATTCATCACAACACCTTCAAGCATCCCCCTCACTTTACCTAAAGTTGCTTCAGAACACACCTGCTCGGTAATTACCCTTGCCTGAAACTGCTCTATAGGATTGCCTAACCTCCTGATCTCACGAACCAGCAACGGGGCAATCATTTTGCCATTATTAGCTACCGAATTATAATAAGCCAGCATTTGCAGCGGCGTAATATTCATTTCATAACCATAAGCCATTTCGGGCAAGCTGTAATTTTTGTTCCAGCTGCGGTTTGATGGATTCTTGATCACCGGTTTGCCCTCACCCTGAATTTGCAGTCCGAGTTTCTCGTTTAAATGATAGCTATACAGTTTATTGATGTACTGCCATGGATTATTATGATAAAACTTATCAACCAATTTAGCTGCTGCCACGTTTGATGATTCTTCAAAAGCCCGCTTAACCGACATTTCATAGTTATCATGCTCGGTATCGGTAATAGTTGGCCCTTTAACAAATTTATACCTGCCGCCTTCAGCATTAATTATGGTACTGGTATCAATTTTATGCTGATCGAGCAGGGTCATGTATGATGCCAGTTTAAAGGTTGATCCCGGATCGATTGCGTTACTGATAGCATAGTTCATTTGCTCTCTGTAGTCACCATCCTTAGTGCGCGTGTAATTTGCAATTGCCCTGATCTCGCCGGTTGATACCTCCATCAGCACAACACAGCCATGATCGGCAGCACTTTTAACCAGTTGTTTTTTTAACGCATCCTGCGCCACATCCTGAAAGTTCACGTTAATGGTTGAAATAATATCAGCACCATCTTTAGGTGCTATTTCATCTTCATCATCAACCGGCATCCAGATACCGCCCGGAATACGCTGCATTAAACGCCTGCCGCTTTCACCATTAATATATGATGAATAAGCTCCTTCCAACCCAACCGGGTTCTTTACGTTTTCGTTTTTGTAACCGATAGTACGTGCCGCCAGCGACTGGAATGGCAGGATCCTCTTATTTTTTTGAATAACGATAAGCCCCCCTTTGTACCTACCCATGTTAAATACCGGAAACTGGCGGATCTTTTTCAGATCCTGGTACGATACCTTACGCCTGATCAGCAGATAACGTGAGCTATCCCTGCGGGCTTCACGCAATACGCGCGAATAATCCCTTGCCGACCTGTCACCAAACATACCCGATAGCTTTGCAGCCAGCAGGTCGATATTATTATTAAATGCCGTATCCGAGGCAATACCACCGGCCAGCATATCCATGTGCAACTCATACTCAGGTACCGAAGTAGCCAGCAAACTTCCGTCAACAGAAAAAATATTACCCCTTGCTGCTTCAACAGTTTGATATTGAGCAGAAAGATCGGCAGCCATCGCCTTCCATTTATCGCCCTGAACGTATTGCAGGCGACAAAGCTGAACTACAACCGCAATAGCCAAAAGCAAAACAAGCCCGAAGGCTAAATAAACCCTGGCCAGTATGTTAGTTCTAATTCCCATCTGTATCCTCCTTCACTGTTATTTTTCCCGGCGGATCAACCGACTGGCTCAAGCCCAAAGTATCGGCACGCTTAGCAACTTCAGTAAGCGTACTTTTAAATGCCATATCGGCCTTGGTCGATTTATAATCCCAGCCCAGTTCTTTAACTTCTTTGGTAAGCGCATCAATTTCACGTACCGATTTTTCGGCATAGTGCATGTTACCAATGTACACCATACCTAATAACGCCAAAAACAAAACAAAGGGCAAAGCATTTGTGGCCTTCTCGGTTGTTAGAAAGCCTTTGGTAAAAAGTTGCGTAAAAAAGTTATCAGGCAGCTCCCTTGCAGGCCGCCTTTCTTCAACAACTTCTTCTACTTCCTCTTCTTCCTGAATTTCTGTACGTAAACGATTGGTCATTTTTTTACAGCTATTCTTAATTTAGCGCTCCGTGCCCTGTTATTATTGGTTATCTCCTCTGCCGATGCCGTTATAGCCCCGCGGCTTACAGCATCAAGCGGTTTATTATCGTTGCCATAAAGGTCTTTTTCAACCTCGCCACTGAACTTGCCTTTGGCGATGAAGTTTTTTACCAGCCTGTCTTCCAGCGAGTGATATGACATCACCACCAGCCTGCCGCCAACACCTAAAACCTCTGCCGACTGCATTAAAAAATCCTTCAATGCTTCCAGCTCCTGGTTAACCTCTATCCTCAATGCCTGGAACACTTGCGCTAGGTATTTATTTTCTTTCCCTTTTGGAATGCGGTTACTGATCACATTTTTCAGATCAGCAATAGTCACTACCGGTGTATTTAACCTTGCTGTCGCAATGGTTTCAGCCAGTGATTTAGCATTCTGGATTTCTCCGTAAATGCCAAAGATCCGGTGCAGATCGGCAACCGCGTAGTTATTTACCACATCCTTAGCAGTCAGCTCGCCCAACTGGTTCATGCGCATATCCAACTCGGCATCAAACCGGATGGAAAATCCGCGGTCGGCCTCATCAAACTGGTGCGATGACACGCCCAAATCGGCCAGGATCCCATTTACAGGGATAGCCCCGTGTAAACGGCAAAAGTTTTTGAGATACCTGAAATTCTGATCTACAAAAACAAAACGTTCATCATCAATTATATTCCGTTGCGCATCGGTATCCTGGTCAAAAGCGATCAGCCTGCCCTTAGGCCCCAAATGCTTCAATATCTCCCGCGAATGCCCGCCGCCGCCAAAGGTCACATCCACATAAGTACCATCCGGATCAATATTCAGCCCATCAATACACTCCTTCAGCATTACCGGCACATGGTACTCACTCATTCCTGCTCCTTACTTTTATTACCCATTACCTTTTTTGCCAATGCGCCAAAGCTTTTCGGTTCATCGTCCATCAGCTTACGGTGCGCTTCGGCATCCCAAACCTCAATTTTATTCAACTGGCAAGCCAGCACAACATCGCCCTTTATACCTGCATACTCCAACAAAAACTTCGGCAATAAAACCCTGCCAGCGGCGTCAGGCATAAGCTCGGTAGCGCCACGGGTAAAATATCTTATAAAGGCTATATTATCCTCTTCGTATTCATTAAGTTTGCTTAGTTCTTCAAGTCGTTTATCCCATTCTTTTTTAGTGTATATGACAAGGTATTTTTCAAACCCGCGATTGATCACCAGACCTTCAGATTCCAATTCAGGAAGCTTTTTTTTAAGGCCAGCCGGTATCATCATCCTAAATTTAGGATCAAGCTTACACTCAAATTCACCGGTTAAAAACGACATTGTATGACTTGGGCAATTTTGTAACGTAAAAGTAAATACTTTTACCACTTTCTACCACTTTCTACCACTAAAAGTTTTCAACAATTTTTAGCCGGGTCTGTTTTATATTTTTTGAAGTTTTTCCCCGGTTTCACCACTAATAAAAACCACTAATAAACAAGCAGTTACAACAAGCCACAGCTATAAATTATGAGCGGTTAAAGAGTGGGAGAAAAAACCATTTACAGCGAAACTATCGCTTCGGTAAACCGTAAATACCTAACCAATTACGCGCTACTAATATTTTGTATATTAAGCCGTTGAACTTAACAAATTACATGTACGCCTATAAATACAAAGACATAGCCCTGGCTTTATACGAAGCCCTCATTCCCGACCCTTTTTACATAGAATTGTTACGGGGCAACCCTAACAACGAGTACACCAGGCAGGAAAGATTAATGAAATACATGGATTACTCCATGACAGAGGGCGAAAAGTATGGCCGCTTAACTATTGCAGGAAATCCCGCTTACGGCGCAGCCATCTGGAGTAAACCTTTAGACCAAGCTACCGACAACGAAAAGAGCCTGCTAAAGAAAGATTTTATAAAAACGCACATGGGTGAAACGGCACTTGATGCCTATTCAACCATTGTTTCGTTCATGAGCGAACAGATTGACGCCGTACCGCCTGATGCATGGTACCTGTCAATTGCCGGAATCAAACCAGCTTACCAGGGTAAAGGCCTCGGTGCCGACCTATTAAATGCAATACTTGACGAAACTGATAAAAACGGAACACCAACCTATCTTGAAACCTTCACTCCGCGTAACATCAGGTTTTATGAACGGATTGGATATAAAATAGCAAAAGAAGTATTTGAACCGGTTACAAGTTGTAATTATTGGATTATGGTTAGGGGATAAATAAAATACTAACCTCCTGATTACACCATTCTGAGTATTTAAATCCCCCTGGGGTCTGAAGGCTCAGCATGCCCCCACATTTAATTATGTAATGAATAGCGAAGCATCTTGCTCATCAAAGGTAGCGGACATCTAAAAGCGAAAAGATGCTCTTGTCATCTACCTCCTTAATGATGAAAATTCCAAAACTGCAATAAGGGCATTTTTATATTGTTGCAACAGGTTGAATTGCCACTGCTTCCCTGCGGCGAACAGGCTTTTTCTTCTTTTTCTTATTGGTACGGTTAAACCACATCATTACGCCGGTTACCGGGAAGATCAGCGATACCAGGGTGATCATAAAAGCTAAAACCTGGGTTGGCCAGCCATAAATAGAACCTGTGTGGATTGGTTTGATAACCCCTCTGATACGCTGGCCAAGGCTTTTATCAGCATACAAAGCAAAACCGGCAAGTTTGCCGCTGTATTGATCTATATAATAAGTATCGGTAGCCAGTTCAATCGAACCTTTTTTAAGCACATTAAAAGTATAAACCGCAGCAGTATCGCGCGGATAGCGGATAGTGTAGTTTTCGGCCTCTGTCACTTTATCACCTAACGCGTTTATAGCGGCTTCAGGAGAAATAGCAGCAACGCCCGGCTGATAAGCCGATAAGGGAGCCCTGACATCCTCTTTGGCGATATACTTTGAACCAGTAAGAAAAAACAAAGTACTATTGGCCCACTTAAAGGTCATGATCAAACCCGAGGAAGAAATAATTATCAGGAATATGGATGTGTAGAAACCGGTAACAATATGCAGGTCATGCGTAAGCCGCTTACCGCTGCCGCCCCATTTTATTTTGACACGTTGTTTCATAATGGCCTTTGTTTTAGGCCACCACAGTATCACGCCGGTTATCAATATCACCAGGAAAAATAAGGTTGAAATACTGATCACCCAATCGCCCACGCTGTTTTTTCCACCTAACAAATAGCGGTGAAACATTTCAACCGAATACAGGAAAGTTTGCCTGCGGTTAAACAGATCAACTACCTGACCAGTATATGGGTTTACATAAGCTGTAAGATTTGAACGCTCGGCATCTTTTGATTTAGCATCCTTTTTTATATGGGCCCCGGCATGTTTTTCTGCTTTTGGCTCGGCAGCCTGTTTCTTTTCCTTTTTTTCGGGCACAATAACTGCAACTTCTACCGTGCGTTCCGGGTCATCATAAACAGTTACCGTTGCCAGCTTTGATTTAGGAATTTGTTTTAAGACGCCCGCGGTTAAAGCAGATACAGGCAACCTTTTACCCTGGGGTTTTATAAAATAACGCTGATGATTAAGTGTCTGTTGAATTTCCTTTTCAAAAACCAGCATAGTGCCGGTTAAACATGAGCAAAAAATGATCACTCCTGCCGCAAGGCTTAAGTAGAGGTGAATAGTGCGGAAAAATACTTTCATCGGCGGCTCGCGAGCGTTATTTAAAATCAGTCTAATTAAATGCAAAAATATATAAAGCAAACCTATCCGCAAGTTTAAATTTATAATTAGCTGTAAAAGCTTTTACAATGTCGCTATATCCATACTAAGTTGAGTTTGGAATAATAAACCATAATGGCATTTCGAACAAACCAGAGGTGGTTTAGGCAGCGGGGTAAGAAGAAATCTTTTACTCCCTGCTTTTCGCCCGGCATAGTGTAAAAGATTTTTCTTTCGCGCCAATACTCAGCCAGCCCTCCTTTTCATTATTGGCAATGACTCTCTTATTCGGATTCACGTTATATTAATAAAGAGCTATTTTATCTGGCCCCGATAATTTAGCTATATGACAATTACATCCTCCGGAAATTTTAAACGAAGCGGTTTTGGTGATATTAGTTGTGGCATCGGTGGCGGTAAGTTCCACATCATCCCCCTCGGTTGAAAATTCGCTTTTATTGTTATCAGTGGCAATAACATATAAACCCGGGCCTATAGATGGCACAATGAGCCCTCCGTTACCTTTGGCAATTATAGTTTCATGGGTCCGCAAATTTATAACTGTTATATTTTTGCCGGGCGTAGGGAACCCGTCCTTGTTAACAAAATTTACAGTTAGCGAAGCAAAATCGGCAGTACAGGCTTTACTGGGGCAACCTGTTTGCTGGTTATGTTTTTTACAGCCCAAAAAGGTTATAGCTAAAAGGCAAATGATAAAATATTTAAGCATGGTTATAGGTTTTAATTAATAACCTTTACGACGTTGTTATATAAAACGCAACAGCCCCATGTAAATACATGAGGCTGTTATATATCTATGCAAACTTACAATGACTATTTCCGCTTATCTTCTAAATACTCCTCAGAAAATGCGCCGGCTATCAGTTCATCTTTATCATTATAAATAGCCCAATCCTCCACATCTTTCATATTAACCGAAACGCTGTCACCATTATGGACATTTTTAACATCTATTGCGGAATCGATGAACATCCCATTAAACTTATTGGATTTACATTCGAGAATTTGTGACCACATATGTTCATGCGTTGCGCCATCTTTAAAATCTGATTTTATAACAAACCTAAAATCTTTGGTTTTTTTTGCCAACGCCTCAATAAATTGAGGCATGTATTTTTGAGCAGTATCTTTTAAAGCCAAAAAAGTTGGATCATCCTTTTGCAACATAACACCAGGTTCACTTTTCCCTTTTCCATCTTTGCAACCAGCATTAGTTGCTATCAATAACACGAATACATAAACCAAACGCTTCATATTGCTTTACTCAATAACCCTTACCTTCAAATAGCTCGGGTTTGTTTTTGATGTGTAAACTTTATGTGTTGCTTTCTTAAAATCGGTATCCTTAGCCTTCATGATATCCTGAAATTGCTGTGTATTCCTGTCAATAAGCGGAAACCAGGTGCTTTGTACCTGTACCATTATGCGGTGACCTTTTTTGAAGGTGTGCAATACATCCTGTAATTCAAAATTTACGGGGCTTACCTTACCAGGCACAAAAGGCTCGGGTTTATCAAAACCATTACGAAACTTGCCGCGCATGGCCTCGCTGCGCACCATTTGCTGGTAGCCGCTCAGGTATACGTCTTTACCAGCCCATTTATTATTTTGGGTAGAATCCGGATAAACATCTATCACCTTAACTACCCAGTCGGCATCAGTACCGGTTGTTGATACCTTAAGGTTAGCCCAGATATTACCGGCAATGGTTACATCATTATCTAAAACATCCGTTTTATAGGTAAGCACATCAGGGCGCTGCGCGGCAAACCGCTGGTCGGCAGTCATGTACTCGCGTTTCATATCCATATCAATGCTGTTGATGAAAGGCACCGGTTTATTAGGATCGGAGATGAATTCATCAAAAGTATTGGCAGCCACAGCAGGTGCCGCGAAAGACAACTTTCCGCCCGGTAGGAGGTACAGATTTTTTTCTGTAGATTCTTTTGGAGGCCAGGTATTATAAGTTTTCCATTGATTAATACCGGTTTCAAAGGTTGATACAGGTTTAAGGTCAAGATCAGTACCCTTTAAATAGTGGCTAAAAAAAGCGAACTCAATTTTTTCGCGATAAAACGGACCTGTAGGGCCGCCGAAACCAACATCACCTAAATGATCGCCCTCGCCTCGTGCCCAGCCGCCGTGTACCCACGGGCCCATAGCAAAATATACAGGAGTTTTAGGGTTTTCCTTTACCAACGTTTTATAGGTATTGATAGCTCCATAAAGGTCTTCGGCATCATACCAGCCACCGGTTACCAACACCGCTGTTTTTATATCATGAAGATGATAAAGCACATTACGGTCTTTCCAGTGCTGATCATAATTAGGGTGGTCAAGCATTTCATTCCAGAGGCGGATAGTATCTTTATAATACTTAACATTTGAGTTCCTCATAGAGCCCATTTTCAGAAAAAAGTCATAACCATCTTCGGTACCGGGATCAAAGCCTTTGCCCCGGCGCTGGGTTGGTTTATCATCCTGCCTGTTGGTAAAGCCGGGGTAAAAACCAAAGTTGGCAACCAGCATAAAGGCTCCGTTATGAAAAGCGTCGTCACGGTACAGATCGGCAATCGGGGCCTGCGGTGATGCGGCTACCAAAGCCGGGTGGCGGCTTAATAAAGCAGTAGTAGTATAAAAACCCGGATATGAAATGCCCCATACTCCAACCTTGCCATTGTTGTTTGGAATATTTTTTAACAACCAGTCAATTGTATCATAGGTGTCGGTACCTTCATCAACATCTTTATTGGTTTTATGATCTTCTTTTTCGGGGGTCATTTCCTCATAAATGCCCTCGCTCATCCAGCGCCCGCGAACATCCTGATAAACAAAAATATAACCATCATGCGCAAATAACGATGACGGGCCAAGGCTGCCTTTATACAGTTCGGTGCCATATGGCGCAACACTATATGGCGTCCTATCCATCATGAAAGGATATTTTTTTGATTGATCCTTGGGCACATAAACTGAAGTAAACAGCTTTTTGCCATCCCGCATCGGGATCTGGTATTCATATTTCTGGTAATTGGCTTTAATATAATCCGCATCAGGCGCTTTGGGCTGTGCGTAAAGGCCTGATGCGGAAAGCAAGAGGCAAAAAATGAAAAGTAAATTTTTCTTCATAAAAATTTTGTCAGTCAGTCAAATGTAACCGAATAAAACAAATTGAACAACTGCTGATACTGCAATTTAACAGCAGCTTTTTTTAACGGAACAAAAGCCTTCTGTTACAATTAAAACCAACTGCAATAAATGTTTTAATTTATCACTTAACGCAAAAAAGGCCCGGCTTTATAAGCCGAACCTTTTTAAGAATTTGATAATATTACTATTATTCGTTTATTGCTTTTACACCAGGCAGTTCCTTGCCTTCCATGTACTCAAGCAAAGCACCACCACCGGTTGATACATAGCTTACCTCATCGGTCATGCCAAATTTGGCTACTGCCGCAGCAGAGTCACCACCGCCAATTAATGAAAAAGCACCATTTTCAGTAGCTTTAGCTACTGCTTCGGCTATAGCTTTGGTACCGCCTAAAAATTTCTCCATTTCAAAAACTCCCATTGGGCCATTCCATAAAATGGTTTTTGATTCTTCAACTACCTTGCTGAATAAAGCAACTGTTTCAGGACCGATATCTAAGCCCATCCAGTTGTCTTTTATTTCGCCTGTTTTGGCAATATCAGTGTTAGCATCATTTGAAAATGCATCGGCAATAATGTTATCTAAAGGCAATAACAGGTTTACACCTTTTTCTTTAGCTTTTTGCCTTAAGCTTAATGCAAGGTCAAGTTTATCCATCTCAACCAGTGAAGTACCAATATTACCACCATCTGCTTTAGCGAAAGTATAAGCCATACCACCGCCAATGATCAGGTTATCAACTTTTTCAAGTAATTTTTCAATAAGCTCTATTTTATCCGAAACCTTTGAACCACCCATAATAGCAGTAAAAGGCTTAGGTGCGTTGTTCAGGATCTTTTCGGCATTATTCAATTCGGCAGCCATCAGGTAGCCGAAATATTTAGCGTCGGGGAAAAACTGTGCAATAATAGCGGTAGAAGCGTGAGCACGGTGAGCTGTGCCGAATGCATCATTTACATAGATATCACCTAATTTTGATAATTTCTCGGCAAAAGCAACATCACCTTTTTCTTCCTCTTTGTAAAAACGAAGGTTCTCTAATAATAAAACCTCGCCATTACCAAGTGCTTTTGCTTTTTCAACCGCCTGCTCGCCAATACAATCATCAGCAAACTGAACCTGCTGACCAAGCAGATCAGACAAATGAGATACGATATGCTTTAAAGAATATTTATCAGTAGGACCATCTTTTGGTCTGCCAAGGTGCGACATCAGGATAACTTTACCACCATCTTTTAATATTTTTTTAATGGTTGGCAAAGCTGCCGTCATACGGTTATCATCAGTAATATTGTAATTCTCGTCAAGAGGCACGTTAAAATCAACCCTGATTAGGGCTTTTTTGCCGGCAAAACTAATTTGATCTATTGTTTTCATATCTATTAAAGGGTCATTTGTTATGAACGGGCGCAAATTGAGCATTTTAATTCAAAATACTTAACGAAAAAGGAAAAAAGCTGTTTGAACCCGCCAAAACTTCATCTTATTTTAACATACATTACATGATGAGGACCTATGCCGGGAACCTCAAATTCAGGCGACACGATCTCGAAGCCCAGGCTACTGTAAAAGCGAATGGCTTTTTTACGGGCATTGCACCACAGGTAACCTGCCCCCTGACCACGCAGATACACCAAAGCAAAATTAACCAACAGGTTACCGAAACCTTGCCCACGGTATTTTTCGGTTGTTGCCATGCCCCGAAGCTGGTACCCGGTACCGCTAAATTCACCATAACTTTGCGGGTGAAACGAAGCAATGCAAGCTAAGTTGTCATCAACAAAGTAACCAAGATGAAAATTTCCCTCCACATTATCTGACGGGAAACGGCATTCATCAAGGGTGAGCCTCCCTTCGCGCAATACCTCATTGCGCACGTGCAGCAATTCATCAACTGTTATAAACCTGATCATGCCTGCAAAATTGGAAAAATTCCCGGAATGGGGAATTTTAATCCCAATCAAATAATAACTCAAGGTTAATGTTTCGTCAAGCCGCCACCCATTTACAACCATCAATTAAAAAGTTTTGCTTATTACTTAGTGTTAAACAAATCAGGAGTAAGGCACAGTTGTTGCAAAAAGTGAAGAAAAACACTGAGTATAAAATGAAAAAATATTTAACCTGCCTTATTCTCGCAACCGTACTTTTTAGCTGCAAAAAAACAGATATTGTTTCTGAAGTAATTAAAGGATCAACCGGCACAAACACCGGTACTAATACCGGTACCAACACGGATACAAACATAGGTACATCACCGGCTTCAATAAACCTTGACATTGCCGACCAGATTGTAAATACCAAAGTAAGCAATGACACGCTCTATTTAAATTATACCGAAACCGCTAATTTGATATTGAATACTGATGATTATCAAAAATCATCGGCAGTACACTTTAAAGAGGATTTTTCCAAATCGGGACTGGCTAAATTTGACTTTACTACTATTAATAAGGAGCACCAGGTAGCAACAAATTATCTTGACGATAACCTTAACAACGTAGTCATTAAATCGGCCTCAACATTAACTTTAAATGGCAAACAGTTTACCAAACTTGTACTGGAAAGGGTTATTGTATTTTCAAAAGCGTATAAACAGCATGATCTTGCCGTAGAAGCCCAAAACAATGTTCTAAGCTTAACCAAGGATGTAATTGGCTTTTCTTCATATTATTACACAGGCGGCAAAAACTCAGATACCATATCGGTTACTGCTGCCGTACAATACAAAAAATAATTTTATACAGCCGGCTTAGGCCGGCTGCTTTTTAAGTTCAGCAATCTGAACAACCAAATCGGCAAGGCGGCTGCTATAGCCCATTTCATTGTCATACCATCCAACAACTTTTACAAGCCCGCCCACTATTGATGTTAGCTGCCCATCAAAAATGCAACTATGCGGATTATCCAATATATCGGTTGATACAATAGGGTCTTCGGTATATTCCAAAACATTTTTCATTGGCCCGTTAGCAGCTTGCTTAAAAGCCTCGTTAATTTGAGCTATAGTTGGCAGCTTTTTCAGGCTGCAGGTAAAATCAGTTAATGAACCATTAAGCACCGGTACACGGATCCCGGCTCCCCCCAGGCGGCCTTCCAAATGTGGAAATATAGACGTGATAGCTTTAGCAGCACCCGTTGTAGTTGGTATGATGGAAGCAGATGCGGCCCTCGCCCTTCTAAGGTCCTTGTGAGGAGCATCATGCAGGTTCTGATCGCCGGTCATAGAGTGTACTGTGGTAATGTAGCCATCAATAATGCCCCAGTTTTCATCAAGTATCTTTACCATAGCGGCAACATTATTAGTTGTACACGAAGCATTTGACAGCACCGGCGATTGCAGATCTACCTGACCATCGTTTACGGCAAGTACTACGGTTGGTACAGTTTTATCGGTTGATGGTGCCGATATGATCACCTGTCGCGCCCCGGCAGTTAAATGAGCTTCAGCACCTTCCTTCGAGGTAAACTTTCCGGTAGATTCAATGGTGATGTCAATATCCAGTGCTTTCCAGGGCAGTTTAAGCGGGTCGCGCTCGGCAAATACCTGAATGCGGTTACCGTTTATAATAAGGCCGTTATCATCAAAACTAACTGAGCCCTTAAAGCCCCTGTGAACAGAATCGTACTTGAATAAATGAGCAAGAGTTTGCGTGTCGGTAAGGTCATTTATGGCTACCACCTGTATTTCGGGGTGCGATAAAATGTTCCTCAAAAATATACGGCCAATGCGGCCAAAACCGTTTATTGCTATCTTCATTGCATGCTGAAATAAAGCATCAAAGTTAATGAAGATGGGTGGTTATTTTGTTTATTTATGGTATTACTACCTGCGGGTTACAATTGCTTATTAATCGCCAAAATTCCTGAACATCAGGAACCCACGCTTCTTTGAACGGATAAAATAAGTTATTGCACCATTAAATGATATTGATAGTAAAAATATCAATACGATAAGTAAAGAATTATTTAAACCATTTAAGGTTAGTACCATTACTATGGATATTAAGTTTAAACACGCCAAAACAAGCGTAGTTTGCAAATGTGTTAATCCAATTTTTAATATACGATGGTGAATATGGTTCCGATCAGCATCAAAAGGAGATTTTCCGTTTAAGATACGGATGGTAAAAACCCTTAGCGTATCAAAAACAGGGCCTATAAGTATAGCTACAATTAAGGCAGGAGCCGTGTATATAAAAGGCATTTTAACTGTTGAAACCTTACTTAGCTCAATAAATTTAATGGCCATTACGGCAGTTACCAGGCCAATGAGCAATGCACCGGTATCGCCCATAAATATTTTGGCAGGCGTTATATTAAAACGTAAAAAGCCAACTACAGCCCCAACCATAGCAAGCGAAATTGCCGCAAGTTCATACTGCTGCATATAAATAAAAAGTGCAGCGAAACTACTGTTGGCAATGATCCCTGTAGTTGCAGCCAGGCCATCAATACCGTCAATAAGGTTAAATGAGTTGATAATAAGCATAATGACCAGTATAGATAGCATTACACTGGGTATATATGGCAGGGCCGAAATATTAAAAACCCCATACATGCTGCTGATCCTGATATCCCCGGGAATAACGAGTATAGCGGCAACCACAAACTGGATCATAAACTTAGTGCTGGAATTAACTCCCGAAAGATCATCCTTTAACCCCATAGCAAACAGAATGATACACGCTGTAAGCAGGTAACTGATTGGCAGCGACTTATCAATAATACTAAATAACAGCACAGTGATAGTAAAGCTTACAAAAATTGCCACACCTCCTAAACGCGGAATGCCATGATCGTGCTGTTTCCTGAAATGGCCAACATCATCATACAAATGACGTGCACGCGCAACGTGTAAAATTGAGGGGATACATAATAATGTTACCAGGGTTGAAAATACAACTATCAGCACATTATAAACAAAATGATAAGAGCGTAGAAATTCAAGCATATGCTATAAATGTGTTAGTGACCGGCTTATTCATTTATAAGCATTTATACGGCTGACAATACAAAAGGTTAACTAAAAATTAAAGAAATTGAAAAATCTTCCTAATGGGTTTCAGGACAACCGCTAAAACGGGTAAAAACACATCATTTTCGCGCATCGCTTTCAAATCAAACGTCCATGCTTTAACCCGGTTTATCAAATTAGCATTACTAACCCCGCCCACCTGCATTTTAACCATAATCATGTTAAGGTAAAAGCTGCTTACCTGCCACTTATGCACGAATCTTGCCATTAATTCGTAATCGGCAGCAGAACCATATTCAAGGCTATAAAAACCGTATTTTTCAAACAATGCGCGCTTGCAGTAAAAGGTAGGGTGCGGGGGCATAAAACCACGGTTAAAGGAATTTTTTCCACAGTTGTGACTTTTCCATCTGCGGATAATTTTTCCAGCCGAATTTATATAGTCAAGATTTCCGTAAACAACCCCGGCATTGCTGCTTAAAAAAGCCGACGCAACGGCCGACATAACATGCTGATCAGCAAAAAAATCGTCGGCATTGAGCATGCCTGCTATTTCGCCTGTAGCCAGCCTGATCCCCTTATTCATGGCATCATAAATACCCCGGTCCGGCTCAGATACTAAAACTTTAATATGTGATTTATATTGGTTGATTATTTGCAGGGACCCATCTGTTGAGCCGCCATCAATTATGATATATTCAATATTATCGTAATCCTGGCCTATTACAGATTCGATACATCTTTTAATTGTATCCTTGGCATTATAAACGATGGTAATAACCGAGATCTTCAACCTTGCAACTTTGGGAAAAATACAACGTATTAATAGCCGAAAATATGTAATTTTGACTTTGGAGCCTAATTATATTAAATATACCGTGGAACTTTATAGCTAAACATGCGGAATTATACACCTACCTGCCTGATTATCGGGATACTTTTTTTACTAACCTCCTGCTCAAACAAACAATATCAATATCTTTTTGAGCAAAAGTATAATATTACCGATACGGCGTCAAAAGGAAGCGATGTTGCAGGCCCATACCGCATCAAAGCACAGGATGTACTGCAGATCAGGAACCTGCAAAGTACAAAGTATATTGTTGACGATGCTCCTTCTGCCAATGCAGGCGGCAGCGGTGGCGGCTCGTCTACGGGGCAGTCATTTCAGGTTGAAGATGATGGCACGGTTGCTCTTCCGGTTATTGGCCATGTAAAAGTTGCCGGCCTTACCAGGCCGGAGGCAGCAAAACAAATTGAGGAACTTTACCGTAAAAACCTTTTGAAAGATCCGATAATTGAGCTAAAGATCGTTAACCTTAAGATAACTATACTTGGCGAAATTAAAGGGCAGGGAAACTATCCGTTAACAAAAGACAGGACCACTTTGGTTGAAATGATTGGTGAAGCAGGAGGCCTGACAGATAGGGCAAATGAATCAAATGTAAAAATAATAAGGGGCGATCAAAAAAATCCGCAGGTAACGGAAATCAATCTCCGGGATATCCAGTCAATAAATGATCCCCGTGCCGTACTTCAAAGCGGTGATGTTATTTACATAGCACAAAACAAACGTGCCGTACGCAATGATAAACTGCAAAACCTTTCTGTAATAACGCAGCCTGTGTTACTGCTGCTCAATACTGCCTTAATTATTTTTACGCTTTCTCATCGGTAAATGGAAGAGTTAGAAAAAGTACAAAGAAAGCTGCCCAACCAGGAAATTGATTATTTTAAGATCGGTAAAATACTATTCAGCCGCTGGTATTGGATATTAGCATCAGTTATTATAACTTCTGCCATCTCCTACACATATCTGTGGTATACTCCTAAAACATACGCCACAGGTGGTACGCTTAAAGTAGAAGAGAAAAAATCAGAGATCTCTGATATTATCAGTGTAATGACCACCCCCGAGCGCGGGCCTTCAAAAATCCAAAGTATCACATCGGTGTTAACAAGCCGTACCCTTATACTTTCGGCAATTAAAGATCTTGACTATCGCATCAGCTTTTATATTTCGGGCAGGGTACGCACTTCTGAAACCTATCCACAAAAGCCTCTTGATGTTACCCTGGTTAAATTTGACAGCCTTAACTTTTTCCACAGTCTGTTAACTTTCAAGCCCATTAACCAACAAACTTTCAACCTTTCCTATACTATAAATGGCAAGGAGATTCAAAACAACTACAATTACGGAAACATTGTAACCGTAGGGAACACGAGTTTCAGAATCAAATACCCCGGCATAATTCCGTCCAAAACAATTTATTTGTTTAAGTTCAATATCCCTGAAAATTTTATCGGCCGTATTCAAGGTAATTTATATGCCGGAGAAACAGCAAAAAATTCAAATATAATTGCCATTCAGCAAACAGACTCAAATCCACAGTTTGCCGCTGATGCACTCAATGCAATCATGAACGAGTATGTGATTTTTGACCGCAATCAAAAAGCGCAGTCGGCTTCACAAATGATCGATTTTATTGACAGCCAGCTGGCTTATCTGTCATCAGAAGTAAAAGGCTCCGAAAGTTCGATAGAAAAATACAAGAAGAAATCTAAGATCCTGGATGTTGCATCGGCCTCAACCACTTCGGCAACAAAAGCAGCCGAGCTTGAATCAAATAAATCATTATTAAAAATACAATTAATAGCGCTCGATCAGCTTAGCGACCAAATAAACAAGGAAAAAAACAATGTAACCTTAAACTTCAACGTAGGTGCTGCTAATCTTCCCTCGTTAGAAGCCCTTGTTGGTCGTTTGGATAACCTGATCACCGAGCGGGCAGGTTTATTGACCACTTATAATACCGATTCGCCACCCGTTCAAAACATCAACCATAGTATCATTCAAATTAAAACCACTGCTTTAAACAATATAAAACAGATCCGCTCGGGCATTGAAAAGAACATCCAGTACCTTGATACCCAGCTCGGACAGGTTAATGCTACTATACAGGCTTTACCTGCTGCCCAGCGCGAAATGATAAGTTTAAACCGCGACTTTGATATTAATGACAAGGTATACTCTTTCCTGTCCGAAAAAAAACTGGAAGCCCAGATCAGCCGCGCCGGGATCCTGCCCGGTGCCACTATCATTGAGCAGGCGCAGCCAAACTTTAACCCTGTTTCGCCCAATGAACACAGTATCCATCGTACGGCAACTATTTTAGGGCTGGCCATAGGCCTGGGCCTCATAATCCTGATCAGGATCTTAAACCCCTATATTTATGATAAGGAAACCATTGAAAGCCTAACCAGCATACCTATCCTTGGCGTAATCCGGAAGTTTCCTTACGCTCTTGACGAAAGCAGTGAACAGATCCTGGCCATCAGCAAGCCCAAATCAATCTTTGCCGAATCTGTCCGTTCGGTACGTACCAACCTCAGTTTCCTTTCATCAGAAAAAGCAAGTAAGGTTATTTGTATAACTTCGGAGGTAGCCGGCGAGGGCAAATCATTCGTGGCAGTAAACCTGTCAAGCACGCTTTCGCTGATTGATAAGAAAGTGATATTGATAGGTGCCGATTTACGGCGCTCAAGGCTACATAAAACCTTCCATGTGGCTAATGATATCGGTTTATCCAATTACCTGGCCCATCAAACAGAAGTTGACAGTATCATCCATCATTCGGAACAGGAAAACCTTGATTTTATAGTTTCGGGCCCTGTTCCCCCCAATCCGTCGGAGCTATTGCACAGTAAAAGAATGGGTGTTTTGATTGAAACTCTTAAAACAAGATATGATGTAGTGATGATTGATACCGCCCCTATTGGCCTGGTATCAGACGCCATACCGCTTATCAGAGTAAGTGACATCAACGTTTTCGTGATCCGGTCGGGCAAGTCTAAATATTACGCCGCAACAGTGCCGCAACGTATAGCGCAGGAATATCACCTGGATAACACAGTGATTGTATTAAACGCCTTTGAAGAGGACTTGCTGCATTCAAGGTACTACACCACTAAGTTTACAGGGGAAAATGCCGGTTCACGCTACTATTATTATTCGGATTACAGCGGATATGAGGGCTCCGGTTATTATCTTGACGATGAAAAGAAAAAATGGTGGAATTTAAAACGATGGTTTAAATAAGCTTGTTTATTTAAAAAAATTGTTACTAAAATTAATATGGCAGTAAACAAATGGTACCCGGTTTACACCAACCCCCGAGCCGAAAAAAAGGCATATGAAGCATTAATGAGCAAAGGAATTAATGTTTACCTGCCCCTGCACCGCCAGTTAAAACAATGGAGCGACCGCAGGAAATGGGTTGAGGAACCGTTTTTAAAATCATACCTGTTTGTAAATATTGCCGAACAAGAACAAGCCGAGGTATTGATGACCAAAGGCATTTCGAGGTTCCTATACTTTTCGGGCAAACCTGCTGTTATGCCCGATAAACAAATCCATGAACTTAAATTGCTCATGGCAAGCCCATACGAACTGGAAGTAACGGAAGAAGACCTGCAGCCGGGTGAAAAGATCATCATTAAAGCTGGTGCGCTGAAGGGCATGATGGGTGAAGTTGTGTCACGCAGATCGCAAAAGCAACTGATTTTGCGCCTGGAAAGTATTGGCTGCTCCATTATTGTTAATGTTGCGGCATCGCTCATTGAGCGGTTTTAACATGAAGAAATCTTTTGGACAACAGGTAATGTTTTATTACTTGCGCCCAAAAGCTCAATAAATATCAGGTTTATGCCCTGTATATAAACCATTAACAATTAATAAGTTACAATAAATCAATGTAACTTACGGGGCGAAGCTGTGAAATTTAACGAACGATGTGCCGTATAGCAGGGATCATTTCTGAAAAGCTATCTCAAAACGAGATCAGGGACAAAGTAAAACTGATGTGCCGGGCCTTACAGCATGGCGGGCCGGACGACGAGGGGATATTTGAAGATGCAAATGCCCACCTTGCCTTTGGCCACCGACGGTTATCAATTATTGATCTTAGCAGTAACGGGCATCAGCCAATGGCAGATGCCGGCAAAAACGTGTGGATCACCTTTAACGGCGAAATTTACAATTACCCTGAGCTTAAAACTGAGCTGTTACGGTTGGGGGTGCAATTTAAATCGGCCACTGATACCGAAGTTATACTACAAGCCTACTTAAATTGGGGTACAGCAGCATTTACAAGGCTAAGGGGAATGTTTGCTTTTGCACTGTATGATACTGGTAAGGCCCTTACGTACCTGGTACGTGATACTGCAGGCATCAAACCGCTGTATTATTCAGTTAACGGTGCCGAACTGGGTTTTGCATCTGAAGTGCGGGCATTTAAAGAATCAGGACTGGTTACCGAAAAAGCCCCCGACTGGCAAATCAGGTTACTGGCATTTGGTCATATCCCTGAACCGTATACCACCCTAAAAAATGTTTTCAGCTTACCAAAGGGGCATTTTTTGTGTTGGAACCACCAAAGTGCAGGTTATACGTTAAACCGCTACCACGCTGATAATTTGCAAAATACCGTAACAAGTGCTGCTGAAGCCCGGCGGCTGATCCATGATATGCTTAACCAAAGTGTAAACAGGCAATTGATTGCCGATGCACCCATAGGCGTATTTTTAAGCGGAGGTATAGATTCAAGCCTGATTACCCTGCTGGCCGATCAGCAAAAAAAAGAACAGCTTAAAACCATCTCTATATTTTTTGATGAAAAAAATTACGACGAGCGCAGTTATCAAAACATCGTCAACAATAAAATAAACGGCCAAAATTTTTCACACCTCGTAAAGCAATCAGATTTCGATACCTTTTTTCCACAGATAGTTAATGCCATGGACATGCCTACCACCGATGGAATTAACAGCTGGTTTATAAGCAAGTATGCCCATGACAGCGGATTGAAAGCTGTATTATCCGGAGTTGGTGCCGATGAACTTTTTGGGGGCTATCCATCATTTAACCGTATCAAATACCTGGGCTATTTGCGCAAGCTGCCTTCATGGTTATTAAAAATGTCCGTCAATTTTTTTCCCAGCAATTATAAACGGTTAACATCCATGGCTACTGATCACCCTGCCGCCGACTACATGGCCTTGCGGGGCTTTTTTTCGGTGGCCGATATATCCAATTTACTCGATACAGGTATTGATCATATCAATAAAGTGCTATTTGGCACTGTACCCGCCCGGCCCCCGCACAGTTATGATTATGAACACGCAAGCTGGTTTGAAACGCATTTTTATATGCAGAACCAATTGCTTCGGGATACTGATGTGATGAGCATGAGCCACGGCCTCGAAGTTAGGGTACCCTTTTTGGATGAAGATTTCAACCAAACAGCGCAAAGCGTTGTGCCAGAAATCAGATTTAACAAAATTCAGCCAAAAAAAATCCTTATTGATAGTTTCAACAGCCTTATTCCTTCTGAAATTTGGAACAGGCCAAAAATGGGTTTCACATTCCCTTTACAAAAATGGATGAATGAGCATCAGCAGATAAGCAATACTGATAATTATAAAGGTAAAGCGGCCCAAAATATTATAAAGCAGTTTAAAAATAAAAGGATCCATTGGTCAAAGGCTTTCGCTTTATACCTTGTTCAAAATAATGGCTAAAAATATAACTCTTTTTACCTTACAAACTTTCAGTGCTACAGGCGGCATTCAAAAAATGACACGCACACTTGGGCATTCGTTATATAGTGCCGCAACAAAAAATAATTGGGATTTTGAACTTTGGTCGGCTTATGACAAGCAAAACGACCTGATGGAGCAATATTTACCTGCTGCAAATTTTAAAAGCTTTGGCATAAACCGGATTGGATTTGTGCTAAAAACTGCAGGCAATACCGTAAAGCCCGATGTTGCTATATTAAGCCATATCAACCTGGCCATAATTGGCCTTATTATAAAAACCATAAACCCCAAATGCCGGGTATGGCTTGTAGCCCATGGCATAGAAGTTTGGCGGCCACTTTCATTTTTTAAGCGCCTGATGCTTAAACGCTGCGACAATGTGATCTGTGTAAGCAATTATACCAAACAGCAAATGGTAAGCAGGCACAATGTAAATGCCGATAAATGTATGGTACTGAACAACGCTATCGATCCTTTTATGCGGTTACCCAATACCTTCGCAAAACCTAACAACCTGCTCAGTCGCTATGGCTTACAGGATGATGATTTTATCCTTTTTTCGTTAACACGACTGGCATCTACCGAGCAATATAAAGGATATGACCAGGTTATCAGTGTACTTGGGAGCTTAAAATCAAAATTTCCACAAATTAAATATGTACTATCCGGCAAATATGACAAACAGGAATACATCCGCATAAAAAAGCTGATTGAAAAACACGGTGTAAGTAAGCATGTGATTTTAACCGGCTTTATTGATGAAGCTGAACTTACTGAGCACTTCCTGCTTGCCGATGTGTTTGTTTTGCCAAGCAAAAAAGAAGGTTTCGGCATTGTATTTATCGAAGCCCTGGCCTGCGGTTTACCCGTTATTTGCGGTAACGCAGACGGCAGCATTGATGCCATACGCAACGGAGAACTGGGTGAAGCCATCGATCCCGACAATCTCAATGAACTTAATGAAGCCATCATCAGGCACATGAACAAACACATAACTGCCGATAGCCGCAAAAATTTACAGGAAAAATGCGTAAGCCATTTTAACGAACATGATTATATGACCAAACTTGAGCAGTTAATACATGAGTGATCTACACCCGGAAAAGTGGGACATTGAAATAAATGCCAAAAGCAGCCTGTTCGACCTCAAGTTTAAAGATATATGGCATTATCGCGACCTGCTTGTATTATTGGTTAGGCGCGATTTTATTTCATTTTATAAACAGACTATTTTAGGGCCGGTTTGGTTCTTTGTTCAGCCGGTTATTACCATCCTGTTTTATACCCTGATATTTGGTAACCTGGCTGGTATCCCCGTTGATGGTTTGCCCAAGCCATTGTTTTATCTGGCCGGCACTATCATCTGGAATTATTTTGCTGATTGCCTCAACAAAACCTCAACTGTTTTTAAAGACAATGCCGGCATATTGGGCAAGGTATATTTTCCGAGGCTTATTATGCCGCTGAGTATCGTGCTCTCAAACCTGATCCGTTTTGCGGTTCAGTTCCTGCTTTTCATTATCCTGTACATTATATTTGTTTTAAAGGGGGAACATATTGTGCCCAATGCAGCAGCCCTGCTTTTGCCACTGCTTATTGTCATGATTGCATCTTTGGGCCTGGGGCTGGGCATGATCATATCGGCAGTTACTACCAAATACCGGGATATAGCTTTTGTAGTAGCTTTTGGCGTACCGCTTTTAATGTACGCTACAACCGTAATATACCCACTGTCGGTAGCGCAAACCAAATACCCGAAATACAGCTGGCTTATTAAATTTAACCCTATTACCGCCGTAATTGAAACATTTAGGTACGGCTTATTGGGCAAAGGCAGCTTTAGCTGGGAATTACTTACTTACAGCGTCATAAGCACTATTTTAATACTCCTGGTTGGTATAGTGATATTTAATAAGGTTGAAAAAACTTTTGTTGATACCGTATAAATGAGCAAGGCAATAAAAGTTGAAAATCTGTCAAAGGCCTACCAGTTAGGCGATTTTGGCACAGGCACCATCTCACGCGACCTGGAACGTTTTTGGGCGCGTATGCGTGGCAAGGAAGATCCTTTTTTAAAAATAGGCGAAATAAATGACCGTACCACAAAAGGCGAAAGCGATGTGGTATGGAGCCTGAATGATATTAATTTTGAAGTTGAACAGGGCGACGCCGTTGGCATTATAGGCCGCAATGGCGCTGGCAAGAGTACCCTGCTCAAAGTATTAAGTCGCGTTACCTCCCCTACTACTGGTTCAGTAAAACTACGGGGCAGGATAGCCAGCTTACTTGAAGTAGGCACAGGTTTTCATCCTGAGTTAAGCGGCCGGGAAAACATTTACCTCAATGGCGCTATCCTCGGGATGCGCAAGGCCGAGATCAAGCGGAAGTTTGATGAAATTGTGAGTTTTTCAGGTGTCGAAAGATATATTGATACACCTGTTAAACGGTACTCGTCAGGAATGTATGTGCGCCTCGCCTTTGCAGTGGCCGCCCACCTTGAAAGCGAAATACTGATAGTTGATGAGGTTTTGGCCGTTGGCGATGCCGAGTTTCAGAAAAAATGCCTCGGTAAAATGGGGCAGGTAAGCCGTAACGAAGGGCGTACGGTGTTATTTGTAAGCCACAATATGGCTGCTGTTAAAACATTGTGTACACGCGGCATTGTACTTGCAAACGGGCAGCTGATATATGAAAACAAACAGCTTGAAGCGGTCAGCTTTTATCAAACCAATAATAATACCCGCTCAACTTTTGAACATCATGATGATTTAAGCTCCGCCCCCGGTAACGAAAACATCAGGGTGCTTAAGTTTATTATCCAGCCACTTACAGGCGAAAGTATTTCCATGTCGACAGGTGTTTGCTTTGAGATGGTGTTTTTTAATCAAAAGGCAGGCATTAATCTCGATGCTACATTTGAACTAAGAAACAGCGATGAAATTCCTGTGTTTCATAATGGTGTGCTTATCTCAACAAACAACAATTCAAAAACCGGGTTTTATACTATTAAGTGTACTATTCCGCCTAACCTGTTAAACGCCGGCAATTATTCATTCAAGCTGATTTTTGGCGAAAATCAGCGTTACCTGTTATTTGGAGCCGATGATTTTATTGGGTTTGAAGTGGAAAATGAGAGCAAGGGCAGTAACAGTTCTTTAGCTCCGGGTGTAATTCATCCTAACCTCGATTTTACTGTTAGTTACCAGGCATAATTATATATGGAAGGCCCGCACATCATACAATTACCCAAGTTTTTAGACGACCGCGGAAACCTTTCCTTCATCGAAGAAAACAATCATATTCCGTTTAAAATTGAACGTACCTACTGGATCTATGATGTACCCGGCGGCGAACGGCGCGGCGGTCACGCCTATTTAAACCTTCAGGAATTTATTGTGGCCATAAGCGGCAGCTTTGATGTGATACTGCACGACGGCGAAAAGGAAATGCGGTTTAGTCTTAACCGTTCATATTACGGGCTATATGTACCCAAAATGATGTGGCGCGAAATTGAGAACTTCTCTACCAATTCGCTGGCCCTGATTTTGGCCGATGATAAGTATGATGAAAAAGAATACATCAGGGACTTTGATCAATTTATAATCAGCAAGCATGGAAGGTAAATCGTCGACCGTTTTTGATTGCAGTATCATTCATTTGCGCCGCATCCATAACCGTGCAGGTAATATCACCCCTGTCGAAAACAATATCCATATTCCGTTTGCGGTTAAAAGGGTATACTATTTATACGATATTCCGGGCGGCGAATCGCGCGCGGCGCATGGGCATAAACAACTTGAGCAGTTTATTGTAGCGGCCAGCGGCAGCTTTGACATTACTATTGACGATGGAATTAATAAAAAAACAGTACAGCTAAACCGTCCGTACATGGGGCTGCATATTAAGCCCGGTATTTGGCGCGATATTTCAAATTTTTCGTCGGGGGCCATTTGCCTTGTACTGGCTTCCATGTTGTACACAGAAGAAGACTATTTAAGAGAATACAATCAATTCAAAGAATACAAATCATTATAAATGCAGTTCCCGTTTCATAAATTTGGCTTAATATTTAGATTGGTTGAGGAAGGCGATGCCGAATTTATATTAAGCCTGCGAACCGATAAAGCCCACGCCAGGCACCTGTCGCCAACTGACAATGATTTGCAAAAACAAACTGAGTGGATCAGGGAATACAAAAAGCGGGAAGAAAAACAACAGGAATTTTACTTTTTATTTGCCAATGAGGATAATGAGCCGGTTGGGGTTGTAAGGGTGTATGATATAAAAGATGACACCTATACCAACGGCAGCTGGATCGTAAAACCCGGATGCGATGAATTTATCAGCATCAAATCAGATCTGTTTCTTTCAGAATTTGCGGCAAGTCATTTGAAAAATAAAAGGTGTTTATTTGATGTACGGAAGAACAATAAAAAAGCGCTGCGGTTCCATAAAATGTTTGCACAGATAATTGGCGAAGATGAACTCAACTATTATTTTACTATAGATGAAGAGGCCGCCAAACGAAAAAATGAATTTTTAACGAGTATAATATAACCTAACACACAAGCTATGAATATTGAAAAATTTGTAAGTGAATTTGCTGATCAGTTTGACGATTTAGATACAAGTGCTTTTACCCCCGAAACTTTATTTAAAGAAAATGACGAATGGAGCTCGATGACAGCCCTTTCGGTTATTGCAATGGTTGATGATAGCTACGCAGTGAGGTTAACCGGCGATGATATCAGAAACTCTAAAACAATACAACAGATCTATGATATTGTATCGGCAAAATCAAACTAAATGGCATTTTTAAGCATAAAAAATGTTGCTATAAAAGGCATATCGGCGTGTGTACCCGCATACGTTGAAGAAAACCTTGAAATTGCCGATGTCCCGAGTATGGATATCGATAAATTAATCAAAACAACCGGTGTTGAACGCCGGCATGTGGCAACACCGGGTATCTGCACATCTGATATGTGTTTTGCAGCAGCCGAAAAACTGCTGGAAGAATTAAACTGGAACAAAGAGGAAATTGAAGGGCTGATCATTGTAACCCAATCGCCCGATTATCTTGTACCCGCAACCTCGCCGTCATTACAGCACAGGTTAGGCCTATCGCAAAATTGTTTTACAATTGATATCTCCCTGGGCTGCTCCGGCTATATTTATGGCTTAAGCACATTGGCCAGTTATATGCAAAGCGGCATGATAAAAAAAGCCCTGCTTTGCGTTGGCGATGTATCCTCTGTTTCCTGTTCAAAACAGGATAAAAGCACATACCCGTTGTTTGGTGACGCAGGTACGGTAACTGCGCTGGAATACTGTGAAGGCGATGAAGGAATGAAGTTTCATCTTTCAAGTGACGGAAGCGGTTATAAAGCAATTATGATACCCGATGGAGGGCACCGTAACCGCTTTTCAGAATCATCGTTACAGGAACACGTGATTGACCAGGGCATTAGCCGTAACAATATCGAGTTGTGGTTAGATGGTATGGACGTATTCTCCTTTGGTATTTCAAAAGCTCCGGAAACGGTAAATCTGCTGTTAAACAAATTCGCGATAGATAAAGATTCTGTTGATCATTTTTATTTTCACCAGGCAAACCTGATGATGAATGAACGTATCAGGAAAAAATTACAACTGCCCGAAAATAAAGTACCCTATTCATTAAAAAACTTTGGCAACACCAGCAGTGCCAGTATCCCCCTAACCATGGTTACCGAAAGTGCCGGTGAGTTAAAAAATGGGCAAAACAGCATAATAGCCTGCGGCTTTGGAGTGGGCTTGTCATGGGCAACAATGCAGTGTACTACTACTAACCTGGTAATCCCCGATCTGATATATTATGGAAAATCCGTTTTCTTTAAAAGGTAAAAAAATCTTAGTTACAGGTGCCTCATCTGGTATAGGAAGGCAAATTGCTATAAGCGCTTCAGGAATGGGGGCAGAAACCTATATCACAGGCAGAAATGAACAAAGGCTATCAGAAACTTTTGATCTCCTTGAAGTGCCTGGACAAAAATATGTTGCCGATTTGGCGGTAGAAGAAGAGCTGGAAAACCTGGCTCAGTTAATGCCAAATTTAGATGGCATAGTACTATCTGCAGGTATCATAAAGGCATTACCGTTCAAGTTTATAAACAGGCCCGACTTTGATGCAATTTTTCAAACAAACTTTTTCTCAGCTACCTTTTTAATTACCAAGCTGTTAAAAGCTAAAAAGTTAAATAAAAAAGGATCAATAATATTCATTTCATCCATAGCAGGTAACTACATAGGTGCGCCGGGCAATGCTATGTACAGCGCTTCAAAAGGTGCCATAAATGGCGTTCAAAAAGTATTAGCCGCCGAGCTCTCTCCTCAAAAAATCAGGGTTAATAATATCTCGCCGGGCATGATCAGGACAGAGCTTATTAACGACCCCTCGTTTACGGAAGAGCAGATGAAAAAAGACGAAGAAAAATATCCTTTAGGATACGGTGAACCTATAGACGTTGCCAATGCAGCGCTTTATTTATTATCTGATGCCAGCAAGTGGGTAACCGGAAGTACGCTGGTAGTTGATGGTGGATTTATAATACGATAAATGCAGGCCTTTATTAAAGCTGTTTCGTACTACTTGCCGCAAACTAAACTAACCAATGCCGAACTATCGGCCCTGTTTCCAGAATGGGGGGTTGAAAAAATAGCTAACAAAATAGGCATCGATACGCGGCATATAGCCGCCGGTGATGAATTTGCGTCAGATATGGCGATAGCTGCCGCTCAGCAGCTTTTTGAAGAGCATAACATCAATCCGGCAGAAATTAATTTTATACTATATTGTACCCAAAGCCCCGATTATTTTTTACCTACAACGGCCTGTATTATCCAGGATAAACTGGGTATCCCGGTTAAAGCAGGTGCACTTGATTTTAACCTGGGATGTTCTGGTTATGTTTACGGACTTGCATTAGCCAAAGGCTTGATTGCTGCCGGCATAGCCACCAATATCCTGCTGCTTACGTCCGAAACGTATTCAAAATTCATACATCCTAAAGATAAGGGAAACCGCACCATCTTTGGCGATGCTGCGGCGGCTACCCTTGTTAGTACCGAAGGCTTTGCAGCCATAGGTAACTTTGAACTGGGTACCGATGGCAAAGGTGCCGGGAACCTGATGGTAAAGCAGGGTGCCATTCGCCATCCGGAAAAAACCACCGATACCGTAGATGACGGTTACGGCAACAAGCAATCGCCCGGCAACCTGCATATGGATGGCCCTGAGATTTTTGCCTTTACCTCGAAAGAAATTCCGGGCTTAATAACAGATGCCCTTAAAAAAAACGGTGTAGGCAAAGCTGATATCGGGCAGTTTATATTGCACCAGGCAAACCAGTATATGCTGGAACATCTTCGCAAAAAGATGGACATAGCCTCCGAAAACTTTTATATCTATATGGCCAATGTAGGTAATACCGTATCATCATCGGTGCCTATTGCATTATATGAGGCCATGAAAGAAAAACCGGTACAACCACAGTCAAAATGGCTGCTGGCCGGTTTTGGCGTTGGTTACTCATGGGCCGGTACGGTCATAACATTTGTATAGAATAAAAGCTCAAAGCAAAATGCCAAAAGCTTAAAGCCGAATTAATGAACATCCCCTTTTTATCTTTTACCGGCCAGAATAATTTAGTTGAGGAAGAAATCCGTGCGGCATTCGAACGCGTTTTCCAAAATAAATGGTACATACTTGGCAAGGAAGTCAGCGATTTTGAAAAAGCTTATGCTGTATATAATAAGGTTCAACACTGCATTGGTGTAGGTAATGGCCTTGATGCATTGCATTTAGCCCTGAAGGCACTTGATATAGGCGAAGGTGATGAAGTTATTGTACCCTCAAATACATTTATAGCTACCTGGCTGGCCATATCGCAGGTAAAGGCAACCATAGTACCGGTTGAACCGGATAGGTTTACTTATAATTTAGATCCACATTTGATCGAAGCGGCCATTACCCCTAAAACAAAAGCGATAATGCCGGTGCATTTGTATGGCCAGGCCTGCCAAATGGATGCCATTATGCAAATTGCAGGCAAACACAATCTTTTTGTTATTGAAGATAATGCCCAGGCACAGGGCTGCACTTATAACGAACAACTCACCGGCAGTTTTGGCCACATCAATGCCACCAGCTTTTATCCAACAAAAAACCTGGGTGCCTATGGCGATGCAGGGGCTTTAACCACCAGTGATGCCAGCCTGGCACATAAAGTAAATCTGCTGCGCAATTATGGCTCCGAAAAAAAATACTACAACGAGGTTATCGGCCTAAACTCAAGGCTTGATGAGTTACAGGCCGCTTTTCTTTCGGTGAAATTGAAATATCTGAACGGATGGATCGATGAAAGAAGAAAAATAGCCGAAGGCTACTATGAGCAGCTTGCAGGCATCAACGAGCTTACATTGCCCGCCATCGCATCGGGAGCAGAGCATGTTTACCATTTATACGTTGTACGCACCAGCAAACGCGATGCATTGGAAAAACATTTAAATAACCACGGGATAGGCACCGGGATCCACTACCCAGTTCCAGCCCATTTACAAAAAGCATATAGCCACCTCGGTTATCAAAAAGGCGATTTCCCGATAGCGGAAGAGCTTGCAGAAACCTGCCTGAGCTTGCCGCTGAACCCCGGAATGAGCGACGAGGAAATTGAATACGTATGTAAAACCATCAAAAAGTTTTATGCGTAAAATTTTAATTGTAAATGGACAGCTGGTTCTTGGCGGCGCAGAAAAGCTGATGTATGAGCTGGCCACGTTTGCACAAAAAAACAACATTGAACCTACTATATTAATTTTGGAGAACTACCAAAAGGAATATTACGACGATATCTTTAAGCAAAAAAAAATTAAAGTTGTGAGGACCAGGCTTACAGGGATCAAAAATTTCCGGTCGCCTTTAAGGATGTGCAGGTCATTATACTGGTCGTTCAAATTGAAATTCTTTGCCAGCTTTATATATGAAAGCATTCATGTTATAGGCTTATACAATATTTATCGGGCAAAGGATACAATCCCCCACAATCACCGCTTTTTTTGGCACATTACCAACGCTATTCAGGGAGCCTATAATTTTCCTGAAAGCTATTTTGATAATGCCAATGATACTATAGTATACATCAATCCGTACCAGGAAGCAGAATTCAGCAATTACGAAAAAAGCGTCCCGGTAAAATGCAAAAAGGTACTATTTAAGCTTTTTTTAAATGATTAACTTAAATGTGGTATCACGTATTGCGGAAGATAAAAACTCGTTCCCCAGCCTTATTGAAGTGCTCCACACACTAAAAAGCGAAGGAATAACCGACGTAAATATTCTTTTTATTGGGGCAATTTATAGCCAGCAGGTATATCAAAATATACTTAACCTGGCCAATAAATTGGGGGTTTCTTCAAACGTCACCTTTACCAAAACATCAATCCCCTTGCATGATTTAGATGAAACCGTTAGAAACGGATATTTTATAAATTTTACCATTGGCCAATTTACAGGGTTCTCGGGACTGGAAGGTATCAGGCATGGACTCAAAACCATCCTTTACAACGTTGACAGCACATGGGAAAATGAGCTTTCGAACTCAATTGCTTATTGCCGGACCACCGCCGAACTTACCGCTTTGATAAAGGCCATCAGGGCAAATCAAACTAAACTCGACGAGGAAATTAAATCATCCAACCACGAATTGATAAACAAATTCACCCTCGATCCTTCGTCGTCAAAAAAGTTATTGGATATAATGCTCCCGGACAAATCGGTTAATTAGAAAAATTGAATAGCGGAGTATCAGTTATTGTGTGTTGTTATAATAGCAGCAAACGGCTTCCCGAAACCATTAAACACCTGGCCTTACAAAAGGTGCCTGCATCTGTTAAATGGGAAGTTATTATTGTTGATAACGCTTCGACAGATGATACCGCAGCTATCGCAAAAACTGAATGGGAGAAATACGGATTAACCAATCCCCCTTTTACCGTCGTGAACCAACCTGTTGCCGGATTGAGCCATGCCCGGGACATGGGTTTAAGTCATGCAAGATATGAATACCTCCTTTTTTGCGATGATGATAACTGGCTTTTTGACAATTATGTTGAGCGCGTGTTTCAAATAATGAGCAACGATAGCCAGATAGGTGTATTGGGAGGATGCGGATTGATAGAGGCCGAACAACCGGTGGCGCTTTCTGAAAAACTAATAAAATCCACTACAGTTTGGGGACCTCAAACATGGGCTGCCGATAGTCACTGGGTTTATGGTGCCGGGTCTGTTTACCGCAAAAGTATATTACTTGAATTAAAAAAGGCTAACTGGCACCAGGTAACAACCGGCCGCATAGGTAAAAAACTGCTTTCGGGCGAGGACGTTGAAATGTGCCTGATGAATTACTTAATGGGCTATAAGATAGTAGCCGATGATAGCCTGAAGTTTAAGCACTTTGTTCCGCTCGACAGGCAAAACATCGCCTATGTGTTAAAGGCGGCATTTTGGCTAAACTACAGCAGCGTTTTACTCAATGGGTATTTTACCCTGGTTAATAATAAACGGACTATTGAGCAAAGCATAAAGCATGACCTGCTTTTGGCAGCTAAATCGCTGGCCCGGGTTATAGTTAGTCTGTCTTATCAAAAAGCAGTTAAATTCCGTCCAATAAGCGTCGAACAAAAAATTTCATACTATCAAAAATGTGGTCAGCTCAAATCATTGCTAACTAACAGGGCGCTGATAAAAGATCAATATCAGCATGTAAAACAAATATTAAATACTGTAAAAACATCCCGGGCTTTAACCGGCCATTGAAATTATGGGCTATCCTGTACCCGTACTATTTTTAATATTTAACCGCCCGGATTTTACAGATATGGTTTTTGAAGCAATAGCCGAAATTAAACCTCAATACCTGTATATAGCTGCCGATGGGCCAAGGCCGGATAAACCTGACGATATCGGCTTATGTACCAAAACACGTTCAATAATAGAACGCATAAACTGGAACTGTGAGGTTAAAACGTTGCTAAGAGATAAAAACCTGGGATGCAGATCGGCAGTTAGTGAAGCTATCAGCTGGTTTTTTGAAAACGTAAGCGAAGGTGTTATTTTAGAAGATGACTGCCTGCCCGACAAAACATTTTTCCCTTTTTGTGCTGAGTTACTGGAAAAATATCGCTTTGACAACAAGGTAATGTCGATATCAGGTTCAAACTTATTGCCTGAGGGCTGGAAAAAAAACACACAATCATATCATTTGGCACACGGCGGCATTTGGGGCTGGGCTACATGGAAACGTGCATGGAGCCTTTATGATATAGAAATGAAAAGCTGGCCTGAACAGGAAACAAAAGCGAAGATCAAAACCCAGCTTGGTACTCCAGAATGGTATAACAGCTATTATGGCATGTTTGAATCATCTTTCAACAAATCATTAAATACCTGGGATATTCAATGGTTTTACAGCATCTTAATTAACAACGGCACGGCCATTAACCCGTCCGTAAATCTTGTAAAAAACATAGGTTACGGAAACGGCACCCATACACATTCGGCAGATGATGCCATTGCCAGTTTAACATTAAACGCAATGAACTTTCCGCTGATCCATCCCCAAAAAATGCTTTTGGATATCGATTATTTGAAGCAGGTTTACGCGTATCTTAACAAAAGATACAAAAGTTCTATATTGAACAAGGCATTGAGGTTATTGAAAATAAAATCATGAAACAGTTTATAAAAAGGGCACTACTGGCTTTTTTTGAAAAGATCAACCTTGTTCATTTAATTCACCTGCTTCAGGAAAAACAAAGCAAACGCAATATCCAGTTAAGCATTACCGACCTTGGCGCTACCTTTTACCCGGAGGCAGTAGTATCAAATTCGCTTGATAAATCAAGGATAATAGTAGGCAAAGGAACCCATATCCGCGGAATGCTTAACATATTTAAATACGGCGGCAAAATTACAATTGGCGAAAACTGTTACATTGGCGATCATACCAGGATCTGGTCGGGCGAAAGTATAACCATCGGCAATTTTGTGCAGATCTCGCACAATGTAAATATTATGGATACCAACGCTCACGAGCTTGAAGCTATTGAGCGGGCCGACAGATGGATGGATTTGTTACGCAACGGGCATTGGGCCGATAAAGGCAACGTACTTACTGCCCCAATCATCATTGATGATTATGCATGGATCAGCCTTAACGCTGTAATTTTAAAAGGCGTCACTATTGGTAAAGGAGCCATTGTTGCAGCCGGAGCAGTGGTTACTAAAGATGTTGAACCGTTTACTATGGTTGCAGGTAATCCCGCACAATTTATAAAAACACTACCTCAGCAATGAAAATACTTATCATAGGCTCTAAAGGATTTATTGGTTCGGCTTGCTATAGCTACTTTAAAAGCCAGCCAGGTCATGAAGTTTATGGTGCCGATGTAATGGTAGAATATGACGATCCTAACTACTTTTTAATTGATGCTACCAATGCCGATTTTAAAAAAGTATTCAGCGATCATCGGTTTAACTGGTGTATTAATTGCGCAGGTGCAGCATCGGTACCAGAATCATTCAATAACCCTGAGCGCGACTATCTGCTAAATGTTCATCACCTGGTGAGTATCGTCAACGCAATAAAAGAGGGCAACAGCGGCTGCAGGCTCATCCAAATGTCGAGCGCGGCAGTTTACGGCAATCCACAAGTACAACCAATTAAAGAAACTCATACGCTTGCCCCCCTTTCACCTTACGGTATTCATAAAAAACAGGCCGAAGAACTTTGCCGTTTGTATCATGATCATTTCGGATTAAGCGTTCATATCTTCCGCGTGTTCTCGGCTTATGGGGAAGGTTTAAAAAAACAACTGTTTTGGGACCTTTACAAAAAATCACAAAGCCAGGACAACATAACACTATTTGGCACTGGAACCGAAACACGCGAATTTATTCATGTAACTGATATTGTAAAAGCCATGGGCCTGTTTATCACTGCGAATAAACCGGGATTTAGTATTACAAATATTGCCAATAATAATACAATCACTATAGCAACAGCTGCCGAAACATTTTTAAAGTACATAGGCTTTAGCGGCGCTTTATCATTTACAGGTACCAACCGCATTGGCGACCCATTGTACTGGCAGGCAGATAACAGCCAATTGATCAGCATGGGCTATCAACAACAAGTAAGCTTTGACGACGGCATAAATAACTATTGTAAATGGCTAAAAGGAAAAGAATAGGGTTAAGTTATGCCTATAACGAAAACTGGATAGGCGGCACCTATTATATCGAAAACCTTATAAACGCATTAAACTCGCTCAATGATGAGGAGAAGCCGCATATTGTTTTACTTACCGATAGTTACGAAAACTTTAAAGTAGCCCGGCAAAAGTTCAAATACCCTTATATCAGCTTTCAACTCGGTTCGGGCGAAGCTAATAAAGCATTTCAATTTATGAACAGGGTAACAAACAGGCTGTTTAAAATCCGCTTGTTTAATCAGAAAATTAAAGGACTCGATGCTATTTTCCCTTATTATAAAAGTGAACAGCAATCAGCAGCAAAAAAGAAAATATATTGGGTGGCTGATTTCCAGGAGCATTTTGCACCTGAATTTTTCAGTAAAGAAGATATTGCCCCTCGTCTGCAATATCAGGAAGAAATTCAGGTTTCGGCCGAGCATTTGATTGTAAGTAGTAATACAGCTCTTGGGCATTTTAAATCTATTTTCCCTAAGCATAAGGTTACTGTAAACGTTATGCCTTTTGCGGTAACGCATCCTCCCTATCATAACCTTGATATTAAATCACTGCTCGAAAAATATCAGTTACCTGAAAGATATTTCATTTGTCCCAACCAGTTTTGGAAACATAAAAACCAATTAGTGGTACTAAAGGCTGTTAAAGCGTTAAAAGCCAAAGGCATCGAAATTACGGCGGCCTTTACCGGTAATACCAACGATTATCGAAATCCACATTATTTTACAGAATTGAAAGCTTTTGTTGAACAAAACAACCTGAGCAACAATATTAGCTTCCTGGGATTTATTGACCGGCGGGACCAGCTTCAGCTAATGAATAATGCTATTGCCATTATTCAGCCCTCGTTGTTTGAAGGCTGGAGCACGGTTGTTGAGGATGCCAAGCTGATGAACAAATTTTTGCTGGTTTCTGATATCGAAATCCACAGAGAGCAACTGGCTGACAGTTCGGCCCGCTTTTTTGATCCTTATGATTCCGGTCAGCTGGCATTATTACTTGAACAGGCCAATGAACAGCTGTCCCCTCCCCCACTATTTGAAAAAAATACTTATCATGAAAATGTTAAAAAGGTGGGCCGGACATTCCTGGAGATCGTAGGTTAAACAATAAATATGAACCTTCCCGATCTTCAATCATATCGTTCAAACTTTATCAGCAAAGGTGTTCAGTTGCCTCTACCTGTAGTAGCAGGCACCAGTAACGGATTATTGCACCTTTTACCATCGCCTCCACCCGACAGAACAGGCTGGCCCTGGAACGAGCAGGTGGAACCAACCGTTTATGATAACAAAATAAACTGGCCAAAGCTTACCATCGTAACGCCATCCTATAACCAGGCTAATTTTCTGGAGCAAACCATCAGGGCTGTGCTCCTACAAAATTACCCCAACCTGGAGTATATCATTATTGATGGCGGCAGCACTGACCAATCCAAACAGATCATTGAAAAATATGCCCCCTGGCTTAGCTATTATCAAAGCGAAAAAGATAACGGGCAAAGCCATGCCATTAATATGGGGTTCAGCCTTTCATCGGGCAGGTACCACGCTTGGATCAATAGTGATGATTATTACCTGAAGGGCGTTTTTCACAAGGTTGTAAGCAAATTTATGAGCACCAAAGCCGATTTTATATACGGCTACGGAAACGACTATAATGTACTATCAGGTAAAACAAGTATAACAAGGGTATTACCTTTTATCGATTATTTTATCAAGATCCCCAGCCTTGTTCAGCCATCTACCTTTTGGAGCGCCGGTATTCATGAGCCGGTTTGGGAAGAGCTTCACTGCTCCCTTGACTTCGAACTGTGGCTCAGGCTGGTAAAAGGACACAGCAGGGCGTTGATCAAGGAGCCGCTTTCTGTAGCTAACGTACATGACCAGGCCAAAACCCATTCATCCAAAATGAAAGCACAATGGGAGGCCGATCATCAGAAAATATGGGCTGCCGACGCACATGGCACCGTTCACGAATGGAAAAAGATCGTTTTTTTAAACCGGATCAGGATTAAGCTTTACAGCTGGTTTAGTTGATCACTTAAACTTTAACATGGGTAAATATTATAGCCAATACGAACAGGATAAGTTTTTAAATGAGGTGTTATTTAAAAATAAAAAGAATGGCGTATTTATAGATATTGGTGCAAATGATGGGGTCACTATAAGTAACTCTTATTTTTTTGAGAAAAACTTAGGTTGGACCGGAATCTGTTTTGAACCGCTTGCCGAAGCATTTAATAAACTTGAAAAAAACCGAAATTCAATTAATATTAATGGTTGCGCATCGGATAAGGACTACCTGGACACATTTTACAACGTACATGGCTATGGTGAGATGCTAAGCGGCTTAAAATCACAGTACGACGAAAGGCATTTGGATCGGATTAACAAAACCATTGAAGAACACGGTGGCTATATCACCGAAACTGAAGTACAATGTTTTGATGTTAACAACGCATTGAAAAAAAACGGCATTAAAAAAGTTGATTTCATAAGTGTTGATACCGAGGGTGGTGAGCTAAAAATTTTGCATGCAATAGATTACGAAGCGTCGAAAATAAAAGTGGTTGTAGTTGAAAATAATTATTCGACACCAGATATTTTTCATTTTATGAGAAGCAAAGGCTATGTCAGGGTAGCGTATCTATCAACCGACGAGATTTATTTACACCCTAAATATTATGGTTATCTGAGTGCATTTATAATCAGATGCAGATTAAAGTTCACCCAACTCGGCTCCAGATTTAATTCGGCAAGCCATTAAACAATTGAAACTTCCCATTTCAGCTATAGTTGTTGGCTACAATGAGGCACCGCTGTTAAAAAACAGCCTACCCCAACTGTCCTTTTGTAAAGAGGTGCTGTATTTTGATTTGGGCTCTGTTGATGGTTCAAGAGAAATTGCCGAAAGTTTAGGTGCCCGGGTTATACTTCACGAAAAAGTTGACGGATGTGAATGGATCCATGCAAAATATGCAAACAGCACCCAATACGAATGGCTGCTTATTACCGACCCGGACGAAACACTAAGCCAGGAATTAATTGAGGAGATTTCGATGCTCTTCAGCAAGCCTGATGAACTTGAAAAAGTGGGTGAAATTACAGCCCCCTGGATATTTTATTTTAAAAATAAAAAGCTAACGGGTACCCATTGGGGAGGCATTAGCCGAAGGACCCTCTTGGTACACAACAAACGTTTTGAATTTAAAGCACTGGTACACGTTGGCCGGAAAGTTTTACCCGGATATTCTACCCTCAATATTGAATATACCGGCAAAAACTTCATTCATCATTACTGGATGTCGGGCTATAAAAAACTGTTTGAAAAACACCTGAGATACTTAAAAAACGAGGGCGAGGCCCGTTATAAAACAGGAAGGCGGGCTACCATTAAAGGTATCATAGCCGAGCCTTTCCGCTCCTTTAAATATAGTTACAAATCCAGGCAGGGGTATAAAGACGGCCTTACTGGCCTGTTCCTTTCTGTATTTTGGGCATGGTACGAGTGTACTGCCCAAATAAAAAATTACAACTACCAGCGTGCTGTTCAAAAAAAACACAATTAAATTCCTAAATGCTTTTTAACTCCCTGCTGTTCCTGGTATTTTTTGTAATTGTAACCATTACCTATTACCTGCTGCCGCATAAAATAAGGTGGATGTGGCTTTTAGCCGCAAGCTGTTATTTTTACATGTACTTTAAGCCGGTATATATTCTTATTATTCTTTTTACCATTGTTGTTGATTATTGTGCTGGTATCCTGATAGAAAAAGCCACGGGTAAAACCCGCAAACTTTATCTTATTTTAAGCCTTGCAACTAATATTGGCGTACTGGCATTTTATAAATATTTCAACTTTTTAGCAGGGAACCTGAACCTGCTGTCGGGTGCATTGCACGGCCCGCAACTACCATTGCTTGATTTTATATTGCCAATCGGCCTATCGTTCCATACGTTTCAGGCTATGAGTTATACCATTGAGGTTTACCGGGGCAATCAGCCTGCCGAGCGACATTTTGGCCTGTATGCATTGTATGTAATGTTTTACCCGCAAATGGTGGCAGGCCCAATTGAGCGGCCTCAGCATATTCTGCCGCAATTGCATCGCATTAATAACTTTCAGAGCCGAAACCTGGTAACAGGTTTGTTTTTTATGGCTATGGGATTGTTTAAAAAAGTAGTAATTGCCGACAGGCTGGGCCTCTACGTCGACCCTGTTTTTACTAATGCACATAACCATTCGGCGCTCGAGTTACTGGTAGCTACTTATTTTTTTGCATTCCAGATTTACTGCGACTTTAGCGGTTACTCGGACATTGCCATTGGTACTGCCTTAGTTTTGGGTATCGAGCTGATGCAAAACTTTAACTTCCCTTACCTTGCCGCCAATGTTTCTGACTTTTGGAAACGCTGGCACATCTCGCTTTCTACCTGGTTTCGTGATTACCTGTACATCCCGCTTGGGGGCAGCAGGGTTAACTTTCAGGTAACCTGCATCAATTTGCTTATTGTGTTTATGATAAGCGGCCTTTGGCACGGAGCCAACTGGAAGTATCTTGTTTGGGGGCTAATTCATGGGCTGCTGCTTATTGCTTACCAGCTGTTCAATAAATATAATATCCGTATTAAAGGCTTTACTTTCTTGAAATGGCTCATCACCTTTAACCTGGTTTGCCTGGCCTGGGTATTTTTCAGAGCAGATACTGTAACCGATGCTTGCTATATTTTAAATAAAATATTTAGTGGTAACAGTTTTACCTATTCGGCGGGCAACCTCATGTCGGTACATGAAATTTGGTATTGCTCTTTAGTCATTATTGCCCTGCTATTAGGTGAACGCCATTTGCGAAAAGCGAAGGACTATTCAAACACCGGCAAATTGTTAATTACAGGTGTATTAGTGTTGGCCTGTTACTTTTTGGGGATATTTAATGAAGCTCAGTTTATTTATTTCCAGTTTTGATGCGTAAGATCATCGGGCTTTTCATATTGCTTATCAGCGTGGCATTGCTGATTACTTCCATGAACCAGGCGTTTGTTACTAAAATAAAGTTTGAAAAACAATTTGATCACCTGAACCCTCAAATGGTGCATGAAAGCGCCTTGTATAAAGCGGCTTTTGTTCATTCAGACAAATGGGATTACGGCGATCTTTACGGTGTTTCTTTTCTGCCCCAGTATAAATTCAGGCTTGAACCGTTTAAGCAATATAACCGCAAGCCGGGTAAGCAAAACACCAATAATATACTCTATATAATAGGTGATAGCTATTTGGCCGATAAAACACTTTCAGGAGCTTTTGATGCCTTTGATGATGTGATATTTCTTGACCGCCGTTTCGCTTTCGGCCCTATTAAACTGGATACAACTAAACAAAACTACCTGGTAATGGAATTTACAGAGCGTAACCTTATTGGTTATGATATTAATAAAACCTTTGAAATTCGATGGACGGCCAATGACATTAACAAAGCTGTAAATTTCAGTAATGCACCCTCTCCCGGAGGTGTGCCACTTCCGCATGAATCTATCTTTGATCGCCTGGGGAGGATCATCTTTCATAAAGATTTGAGCCGTAACCTTGAACTTATTCTTTTCGATAATAAACTGGCAACACCTTTCAAAGAGGCAAAAGCATCAATAAACTATAAGCTTTTTGGCCGTGTTGTTAACGAAGTAGTTGTAAGCACCGATAAAAAAAGATTGCTTTTCAATACTACGGTAGATACCACCAGCGTACAATCAGCTTTCAGGCCTAAAACTGAAAATGAAATATATGCTATCACCCGTAACCTGGGTATCGCACGTGATTATTACCTGGATATCGGCTTTAAAAAAGTCTTTCTTTCGGTGATCCCTAATCCGGTTTCTGTTTATGACGATAAAAGGATGCGCTATAATCACCTGTTAGAAAGGGTTGAGCAAAAAACAGATCTGCCTGTATTATCGTTATATAAAACCTTCAGATCCGATAAGCGCAACCTGTTTTACCGCAGCGATTCGCACTGGAACCCATTGGGATTCGATATCTGGATAAATGAAGCAAACAAGGTTTTAATCCCGGTTATTAATTGAGCCCGTTTTTTTCAATCATCATGCCCTTGTATAATTGTGAGGGCACCTTACAGCAAGCGCTTGACAGCATTACCGGCCAGGGCTTTAAAAACTACGAACTGGTTTTGGTTGATGGCGGCTCAAATGATGATACCCAGTACATCATCAGTAATTTAAAAAAAACAGGCAATTACCATATCCAGTTTATCTCCGAACCCGACAGGGGGATTTACGATGCTATGAACAAAGGAATAGACATGGCAACCGGTCAATGGCTCTATTTTATGGGTGGCGACGATATTTTAAGCAGCCTCTCGGTATTAGACCAGGTTTACCTCAACATTCAACATGAACATGCGCAGCTTGTATACGGCAATGTAACCGGTGCTGTATCAAACATAAAATATACCGATGATACTATAAATAAAGTGCTATCGCGGGGCATTCATCATCAGGGCATTTTTTATAAACGCGAGGTTTTTGACTACACAGGCAAATACAACTTAAAATTTAGAGTTGCTGCCGATTATCATTTAACACTCAAAGTATTTTGTAACCCGGCGCTTAAAACCAAATATACCGATCTGGAGATAGCACGTTTTGGTGAAAGCGGCTTAAGTTCATCAACTTACGACTATCGTTTTTACAGCTATCATTATAAATTCCTGTCTATAAATAAGGCGTTAAACAAAATTGAGGATAAGGTCACCTGCCTGCAGCAATCAATTTACTGCTGCCTGTGGCTGGTGAAGGAAAAACAAAGCATGACTTTTGCCTGGCTCAATATTTTGTATTACATAACCGGTTTAAACTCACTTGGCATTGCGTTCAGGTTTAAAACCTTTTTAAGGATGATATACTGGAGCCTGAAGCCCAAACCATGATCATAGCACTGGTAACACCTTATTTTCCTGATAAACATACTATCGACAGCGGTATAGCTAATCACTGCCTGCTGCTGGCGCAAAACTTAGCAGCAAAGGGCAATAAGGTTATTGTATTACACATTCGTCCGCGTTATAACGATGAGCAGGATACTTTTAGCAAACACACCTTTGCTGAAAGTATTACGATTCTTACCTACAAGGTTAATGCACCAGCCATTATCAATAAGCTTTTTAAAAGTAAATGGGCCATCATTGATTTTGCATTGAAGATAACGTCCATGCGCATTACATCGCGGGTTTTAAACACAATCATACAACAGTACGGTGTTGAAGTAATTGAAACAACCAGCTATTTTTCGTTGTGCTATTTTTCTCTTTATAAAAAAATTAAAGCTCCTATAGCCGTGAGGGTAAGCACCACCTTTTCGCAGATCATGAATGAACATTACCCTTTTAAATCAAGAGTGATGGATTTGATAGCCAAGATGGAGATAGCTTTCATCAAAAGGAGTAAATACGTCATTACCCACGCGCACAGCCACGCCCAGGAGTTGGAGCGTCTTTATGATATTGATTCTGAAAGGTTCCAAATTATCCCGCATGGTATTGAATTGCCGGTTATAACCGAAGATGCGCATACAACGGACGATATTAAAATATTATACACCGGCCGGTTGGAGTACCGAAAAGGCACCGATGTGTTGCTTGCGGCCATTCCCCTTGTGTTGCAGCAAAAACCTGAAGTTTTGTTTGAACTGATCGGCAGCGACACCGGTAACGATTATCAAACCAGGTTCAGGGCCGATAATCCTGAAGCGGTTTTGGAAAAAGTTATTTTCAGCGGAAAGGTTGATAATGATAAATTATCTCAAGCCTACCGGGCCTGTGATATTTTTGTGGCCCCCTCAAGGTACGAATCGTTTGGGCTGATATTTATTGAAGCCATGAGCTATGCCAAACCGGTTATAGGTTGCAGCGTTGGCGGCGTACCCGAAATTATAGCCGACAACTACAACGGCTTCTTTGCCGAAGCCGGTAACGCACAAAGCCTCGCTGATAAAATCATCCAATTGGTTAATGATGATGAATTAAGGAAACAAATGGGCCGCAATGCACGCAAAACTGTTGAAGATAAATTTACAGGCGCGCGGTTAGCTTCTAACTCATTGGCATATTACAATAAGATCATTAAGGATTTCAATTAATGCAACTTTCGGTAATTATCCCTACTTATAACCCTGATGCAGCAAGGCTACTGCAAACGCTTTCGGCTTTAAAAAACCAATCGCTGCCTGCTGATGAATGGGAGCTGATTATTATCGACAATAATTCAGCCAATAATTTTGGCCAGCAAATTAACTTGAGCCAACACCCTGCTATTAAAATTGTAGCGGAAACAAAGCAAGGCCTTACTTATGCCCGGCTTAAAGGGTTTAACGAGTCGACAGGTGAGATCATTGTAATGGTTGATGATGACAACATACTTGATTCCGCTTACCTCGAAAACGTTGCAGACATCTTTGGTAAAAACCCCGGGATGGGCGCGATAGGAGGCAAATCGATACCATTGTTCGAAACCACTCCCCCCGAATGGCTGGGCGAATTTTACGGAAGCCTGGCCTTGCGCAATTTGGGCAACGAACCTATCACCGCAACATGGAACAACGAATACCCAAATGCTGCCCCCATTGGTGCCGGAATGGCGATAAGGCGGGAAGCACTGGTATCATACATTAAAAAAATAACATCCGGCAACAGCAGCATCAGCGACCGGACAGGCAATTCCCTAAGCTCGGGCGGAGATAATGATATCGTGATCGAAATCCTTAAAAGTGGCTGGCAGGTAGGGTATTTTCCTCTGCTTACGTTGCAGCATATTATTCCGGCTCAACGTATGGAAGCATATTACCTTAGCCGTTTACTCAATAATACCAATAAATCATGGGTACAGTTACTGCAAAGTCATGGCATAAACCCCTGGCAGCAGGTTACAAAAACAGGTGCATTATTACGGAAAGTAAAAGCCTGGTTTACCTATAAAGCGTGGAAAAACAAGCCCGGCTATATCAAATGGCGCGGGGCATGCGGCACATTTGATGGATTGGCATCAAACACGATAAATAACTAAATGCAATCACTCATCAATTTTCTATATCGCAACCCGCGGTCGCAGCTGCAAAAATTCAGGCGTTTTGGCGGTTATCTTAACTATCGCAGCATGATGAACGGGCGAAGGGAGATGGAGCGGCGTTCGGTTGAATTGCCGCCGGTAATTTCACATGCCGATGGGTTACCGGTTTACTTTTTAACAGGTAAAAACTACCTGTATCAAACGCTTTATTGCATCCAGTCATTAACTAAATTTCCGGCTGCATCATTTAAATTTATATTGGTTGATGACGGCAGTTTTAATACGGAGCTGATAGCAAGAGTGGCAAAGCAATTACCGGGAGCACAAGTTATCACCCAGGCCCACATCGGGCAAAACCTGCAAAAAAATTTGCCCGAAGCGCGTTATCCATATCTTCATAAAAAAAGAGCGGTTTATCCTCATATTAAAAAACTGACTGATGTGCATACCATTCCGGGTGATGACTGGAAACTGGTGCTGGACTCGGACATGCTTTTCTGGCATAAACCTGCCGAGTTGATCAATTGGCTTAACAACCCACAACAGCCCCTGCATATGGTTGATTGTACGGAAGCTTATGGTTATTCGCAACAGCTGATGGAACAACTGGCCGGCTCATCTATCAAGCCATTGCTTAACGTAGGTGCTATCGGTTTAAAAAGCGCAGGTATCAATTGGGACAAACTGGAAAACTGGGCCAAAACACTGGAAGAACAGGAAGGCACTTCTTACTATTTAGAGCAGGCGCTCTCAGCAATGCTGATAGGCAACGCCGATGCTACCGTTTTAAAAGCCGGAGACTATATTGTTAACCCTACGCCCGATCAGATCAAAACCCAAACAGGCGTTCTTCATCATTACGTCGATCTTTCAAAAGAAGGTTACTTTAAACACGCCTGGAAACATTTTTTATAACCTGTGTCATTAGGTAAAATAGCATACAAGTATTTTTTTAAACCCACCTTTTCGCTACGGTATCACTTCAGTCATTTTGGGTTGTGGGGCTGGCTGAACATGCAAAGAGGTGAACAGCAAATGAAAAAGGCGGCATTGAAGCTGTCGCCTGTTAATCTTTCGGCAGATAAAGCACTCGAAGTAAGCTTCCTAACCGGGGCCAACTACTGGCACCAAACCATTTTTTGCGCCCATACGCTGGCGGGGTATCTGGGTGGCCGGCTGGGGATCAGGCTTTACTCAGATGGAACGCTTACAGATGAACATATCGGTTATATAAACAAAGTTCTGCCGGGCGTCGAGGCCATCTCCGAGCGCCAAGTGTTACAGCATCTTGATACCGTTTTGCCAAACCATAAATATCCAACATTAAGGCATTTGCGTAACTGGCACCCTTTTTTTCGCCGGCTAATAGATATTCATACTTCACCCTCATGGACAATTCACATGGATAGCGATATGATCTTTTTTGGTAAACCTGATCAAATACTGGAGGCGTATCAACAAAAGAGAGCGGTTTATATGAAAGAACAACTGGCAAACTCCTACTTTGTCGACAGCGAGCAGGTACTGAGAGATAAATACGGCATTAACTGTATAAAAAGCGTTAACGGCGGCATCATAGCCTACGATAATGACAAAATTGATTATGCCGATCTTGAAGAAAAAGCCAAACTACTGCTACAGCACTATCCTAACGCCGGTCCCGCCCAGGTTGAACAAACGCTTATGAGTTACGTGCTGCATCAACAAAATGCCGGAGCGCTTGACGAAAAGTTATACAGCATCTTTTACGATAGCAAACCCGGCTTTGATAATCAAAAAAACATCGTACGCCATTATATTTTCAAGGCTAAACTGCCGTATTTTACTGCCGAGTGGAAAAAAGTAATCCGTTAGTTTCTGTTTGCATGCCGGCATACAATGCAGGCAAATATATTGCCGAAGCCGTTGCCTCCGTACTTGAGCAAACCTACACCAATTGGGAGCTCATTATTGTTAATGATGGTTCTACAGATGATACTTCCATTGTACTTAAACAATTTACCGATCCGCGCATTAGCGTTCATCAGCAAAAAAACAGCGGGCAGTGTGCAGCAGCAAACAAAGCTTTTAGCATTTCAAAGGGCAGGCTTGTTAAATTTATGGATGCCGACGATATGATCTCGCCCGGTTTTATCGCCCAACAGGTTAACCGCATTGGCGATAGCGAACATGTGGTGGCCTCGGCCGCCTGGGGGCGTTTTTATAACGATGACATCAGCACTTTTAAACTAAATGAAGATGTAATTACCAACGATTGCAAACCTATCGACTGGCTGGTATCATCTATGGATGGCAAGCAGGCCATGATGCAGTGTGCCTTGTGGTTAATTCCGAGAAGCTTGCTTGAAAGATCAGGATTGTGGGACGAGCGGTTGAGCCTTGTAAATGATTTTGAATTTATTACCCGTGTATTATTGCATGCAAACGAAATTCGTTTCGCAAAAAATGCCATTTTGTACTATCGTAGCGGTACCGGCAATTCATTATCCGCACTAACTTCCCGGCAAGGGGTTGAGTCGGCTTTTACATCTATTTACGAGGGCACTACATACATGCTGCAACATGAAAACAGCTCAAGAGTAAAAACCGCTGTTGCCGATTGTCTGCAAAATTTTGTTTATGCCTATTACCCCAATCATCCCGATATCATGAGCAACGCCCAACAACGTATTAAGGAGTTGGGCGGTTCAAAGGCACCGTTTCCTGCGGGAGGCTACACAAAAATGCTAAACCGGCTTATCGGCTGGAAATTAACACAAAAGTTTAAAGCCTTATTTGGCCGGTAATACCTCCATGCGCATACTGCTTTCATTTTTACAGGATCAGGTAACCACACCCCACCCTGTTCCCTCATATCGCTTTTGGCAGCACTATATTAAAAACGGCATCAAGGAGGCCGGTATGAGCTATATCGAAGTACCGGAGGTTGATTGGGCCGAAGGCTTGGTGTACAATGAAGGTTCTGCTGCTTTGCAAAACTGGCAGGAACGGAGCTGGCAGGCAACTATCAGTTATATTAAAGCCAACCGGCAAAACATAGATATTTTTTTAACTTACCTGTACCCAAAGCAAATAAATGCCGATGCAATAAAACAGATCAGGAAAATGGGGATCCCTTGTGTTAACTTCTATTGCGACAACATTAGGGAATTTAAAACAGTACCTGCAAAGTTTAGCGTATTTGATTTGATTTGGGTGCCTGAGTATGAGGCTTTGCCCATGTACAGGAAAGCCGGTGTAAAACATATCAATTTACCGATGCCCATGTGGGTTGAACCTCAATTACGCCACCGAAACCAGTTTACCGAACAGCCGGGGGTATCATTTATTGGTTCAAAAGATATGCTGAGGGAAAATCTTCTGGGGCAGGCTATTCAACAAGGACTTCCATTAAGCGTACGCGGTGCCGGATGGCTGCCACAGCACAACGGCCCGGCAGTTGAAACAGGTTCAGTTTATCAAAAGCTTATAAACCAGGTTAATTTTACCAAACAGCATGGGCTGTCCGGTTTGGCCGTCAAAATGCAGCAGCAATTAAACAAGCTCGCTGTAATCCCGGTTAGTAATGATCATATATTCACAAGTCCTGATTTTGATGAGTATATCAATATTACTCAAAACAGCATGGTTACTTTAGGTATTAACCGGGTCCCAACTTTTAAACGTACCCATCATAAACCACTAACATATTCACGGCTGCGCGATATAGAAGCCCCAATGCTTGGAGCCTGCTATCTTACCGAATATTGCCAAGGAATTGACCGGCTTTATGATACCGATAATGAAATTAATGTTTACCGAACAGTAGATGAACTGGTGCAAAAAGCTACCGAACTGCTCAGTAACAAAGAAAAAAGGGATAAGTTAAGGATTAACGGGCAACAAAGGGCATTGAATGAGCACAGCATCCCTTCATCGCTAAACAAAATAAAGAGGACTATTTTTGACAAATAAGCAGGTACCTCAGCGCACTTAGCAAATAACATTTAAAAATTGAAAATAGCCATCATAGTAAACCCGCTGATCCCTGTGCCGCCTGAGCAATATGGCGGCATCGAACGCATTGTTTTTATGCTGATCCAGGAGCTTAACAGAAATGGGCATGATGTTACGCTGTACGCCAATGAACATTCGCAGCCCGGCTGTAAACTCGTTGGTTACCGTGAATCGGCGCAATACGGTATTAAAGACCTCGTAAAGATCAACCGGCTTACTTCAAAGATTGCTTTTCAGCATTTTGATATTATACACACGTTTGGCCGGATGAGCAATATTGCTTTGCTTATGTTAAGCCGCGTCCCTAAAATTGTATCATACCAATTGCCGCCCACGGTATCGCAGGTTAAAAAGGCAGTAAGCATTGCTTACAAAAATTCACTACGGTTTACGGCATGCAGTAATTATATAGCCAGCCAAATCAATGCCTTTGCTAATGTAACCACCATTTATAATGGTGTGGATATTAACGATTACGATTTCAATGCGGTTGTGGCAGAGGATGCCCCGCTTACTTTTTTAGGCCGCATTCAACAGGAAAAGGGCACTGCTATTGCCATACAAGTGGCAAAAAAGACTAATCAAAAACTGGTGATTGCGGGCAATGTACCTAACGAGCCAATACACCAGCAATATTTTAATGAACAGGTAAAGCCCCATATCGACGGCAAACAAATTACATACATAGGCCCCGTCAACAACAGTCAAAAAAACCAATTGCTCCGTAACTCAAAAGCCTTCCTGATGCCGGTAACCTGGGACGAGCCATTCGGTATCGTCATGGCCGAGGCGCTGGCCTGCGGTACACCTGTTATCGGTTTTAAACGCGGCGCTGTTCCGGAAGTTGTAACCAACGGGGCAAATGGTTTTGTATGCAATACGGAAGCTGATATGATAACCGCGATAAACAATATCAGCAGTGTTAACAGGGCAACCTGCCGGCAGGTTGCCGAACAAAAGTTCAGTGCAGGGGTACTGGCTCAACAATACGAAGAATTATACCAGTTGGCAACCCGTAAAAATTGAAGAACGTTACTTTTATAACTACCGGCCAGCCAACTACCAATCCGCGCCTGGTTAAAGAGGCCGAAACCTTGCACAGGCTTGGCTATAGCGTTAAAGTGATCTGCTGTTTTTACCAGCAATGGGCGCAAAAACCTGATGAAACTTTAACAAGCAAGTATCCCGGCATGTATATTTATTGCGGCGGAGATCCTGTTATACAGAAACCGGCTTACCTTAAAACCCGCATTCGCCAAAAGCTAAGTACGTTTCTTTTTAAATACAGCCAAAAATTTGGCATCCCGGAAAATGCTATCAGCCGTACTCATGCCGAAGCATTAGCCATCGCCAAAAAAATCAAGACCGATCTCTATATAGCCCATAATCTTGGTGCCTTGCCTGCTGCAATGCTGGCAGCACAACATAATGGCGCTAAAATTGGCTATGATGCGGAGGATATGCATTCGGGGCAGTTTACCTCAACTCACGACGAAAGTTATCGCCTTAATAAATACATAGAAGAAAAATATTTTAACAGGGTTGATTATTTTACAGCCGCAAGTCCGCTGATTGCCCTGTATTATAAACAGGGGTACAGCTATCTGAACCCCGTTGTAATAAACAACGTGTTCCCCAAAACAACATTGAAAATCGGCCAAAACTATAAAGCCAATGAGCCATTAAAACTATTTTGGTTTTCGCAAACCATAGGCCCCGACCGGGGATTAGAAGATGTGATCAAAGCAATGGCCGCTGCCGCAGGTAAAGTTCAATTACATCTTTTAGGCAGTTGTAATGAAACCCATAAAGCGGCTTTATTAAACCTTGCCCGTACACTAAAACTGAGTACAGATCAACTTTGGTTCCATGAACCTGTTGCCGCCGATGAGATTTTTAACTTTGCAAACCAGTTTGATATTGGCGTAGCCACCGAAACAGGTATTCCCTTAAACAGGGACATTTGCCTTACCAACAAGATCTTCACCTATATACAATGCGGACTTGCTATGATAGCAAGCGATACACAGGCGCAAACACTGTTTGTGGAACAATACCCAACTGCCGGGAAATTGTACCAAAAAAGTAATCTGCAATCGCTGACAGATTGCATTAACTTTTACCTTCAAAACCCGGATGTATTATACCAAACCCGTTTAGAAAATTACCGGCTGGGACAAACGGAATTAAACTGGGAAACCGAAAGCCACGTATTTTTGGAGCTGGTTCAAAACGTATTAAATTGAATAAAAAGCTACTCATTATTTCGCCATACTTCCCGCCGGTAAATGCAGCGGATATGCAGCGCGTGAGGATGAGCCTGCCTTATTTTGCAGCTTATGGCTGGGATGCCGAGGTTGTTACCATAGATGAGCGATATGCCGACATGGCAAAGGACGAGCTATTGCTGCAAAGCGTTCCTCCCGGCATTAAAGTTCACAAAGTAAAAGCCTTAAGCAAAACGTTCACTTCAAAAGTTGGATTAGGCAGCGTTGCTATACGTTCACTATGGTACTATCGCAAAACAGTTAACCGCCTGCTTAGGGATAACAAATTTGATCTTATTTATTTCTCAACCACACAATTCCCGGTTTGTACATTGGGCGCTTACTGGAAAAAGCGCTTTGGCATCTCCTATGTTATCGATATGCAGGACCCATGGCACTCAGACTATTATATCAACAAGCCGAAAAACGAGCGGCCTCCCAAATACTGGTTTGCCTATCAATTAAATAAATACCTGGAGCCAATCGCCATAAAAAATGCAGCCGGACTTATCAGCGTATCTGCAGCATACATTGACGAACTTAAATCGCGCTATCCTGTAATTCAAAGCATCCCGGCGGCAACCATAACATTCGGAGCCTTTGAACCGGATTTGCAAATAGCAAAGGATAATCAAAAGCTTTTTACCAGCTTGCTTGATAAAAACTCCGTCAACATAGTATATATCGGTCGTGGGGGCAAGGATATGCATAAAGCTATAAGCCCGGTGTTTAAGGCATTGCAAACGGGGCTAAAAGAAAACGGCGAGCAATACGCCAAAATAAAATTATATTTCATTGGCACCAGCTATGCCGCTGCCGGTAAGGGAATAGCTACTATACTCCCGCTGGCAAAGCATCTTGATATTGAAGACCACGTTATTGAAATTACAGACAGGATCAGCTACTATCAAACCCTGCTCACCCTGCAGCAAGCCGATGCACTTTTTATCCCGGGATCGGATGATCCTAAATATACTGCGTCAAAGATATTTCCTTACCTGCTTACCCGGAAACCAATACTGGCCATATTTAATGCTGCAAGTTCTGCAATACCTATCATGCGGCAATATGGGGTAAAGCATGTTTATGATTATGATAATATAACCTCAGAAAAGCTTTCTGCATTTTTTGAACAATTAATTAAAGCAAATTTCAACCCTGTTGAATACAGTGCCGATGCTATTAAAAAATATTCGGCACAGGAAATGACATTGGCGCAGTGCCGCTTATTTGATAAAATTACTAATGAATGCTGTTAAACGAACCGTTGGTTTTATATTAGATCATCCTTTGGGGAAAAGGCACCCTGTAAAAACATTATGGCGCCTGGTTTGGTGGCAGGTTCAGTTACAGCTTTCTCCAAAAAAACTTATTGTAAAGCGCTTTGTTGGCCCTGTTAAATTTTATGCAAAAAGAGGGTTAACGGGTATTACAAGCAATATTTATACAGGTCTGCATGAGTTTTTCGATATGCTTTTCCTGCTTCATTTTTTAAAAGCCGAAGATGTTTTTTTTGACATTGGGGCTAATGTGGGCTCCTATACGCTATTGGCATCGGGTATAACAGGTGCAAAAAGTATTGCACTTGAACCTGTAAAAAGCACATTTGATATTTTAAGCAGCAACATTGAACTTAACGCATTACAGGGAAAGGTTAAACTCATTAATGCCGGTGCCGGACCGGTACCGGGCGAGATCAGGTTCTCGGCAGATGAAGATACCAGCAACCATGTTATTGCCGAAAATGAAAACAGCGCAAACAGCATTGCCGTACCCGTGATCACTATCGATTCATTATTAAACCAATATCAGCCATCATTGATCAAAATAGATGTTGAAGGCTTTGAAACCGAGGTGCTGAAGGGCATGACCGCGACGCTCAATTCACCTGCACTAAAAGCTATTATTATCGAATTAAACGGCAGCGGTGCACGTTATGGTTTTAATGATCTTGATATCCATAATTTGCTGCTATCAAAAAACTTTGCTGCCTACTATTATGATCCCTTTACGAGGCAACTAAAAAACGCCCCGTCCTACGGCACCCATAACACGCTTTATTGCCGCGACCTTGCTTTTGTACAAGAGCGAATTGAAAAAGCAACACCTGTCAAAATATTGGGCGAAGCTATTTAAATGAAAAAATTAGCCATCATTATTACTCATCCTATACAATACTATGCCCCGGTATTTAAGCTGCTGCATCAACGGCAAAAAATAAATATCATGGTATTTTATACATGGGGCGAAGGAAGCGCACAAAAGTTTGATCCCGGCTTTGGCAAAAACATTAACTGGGATGTTCCGCTGCTTGAGGGCTATCCCTATGAATGGGTAAAGAATATTTCACCAGATCCCGGTTCACATCACTCAAAAGGGATAGATAACCCAGATCTTATCAATCAGATTAATAACTGGAACCCTGATGCTATAATGGTATATGGCTGGTTTTATAAAAGCCACCTTAAAACTCTTAAATATTTCAAAGGCCGGATACCTGTTATTTTTCGGGGCGATTCAACTTTACTTGATGATGCGGGCGGGGTTAAATCATTATTACGAAGTCTGTTTTTAAAACGAATTTACCGCAATGTTGATTACGCCCTGTATACAGGATCAAACAACAAGGCCTATTTTAAAAAATTCGGATTAAAAGAAACGCAATTATTTTTTGCACCGCACGCCATAGATAATGACCGTTTCACTACCGGCAGAACGGATGAAGCCCTGGCCTTGCGCAATCAGTTAGGCATAACTGAACACGAAAAGCTACTGCTTTTTGCAGGCAAGTTTGAAGGTAAAAAAAATCCGCTGCTGCTGCTTGAAGCATTTATAGAAATAAACCAGCCCAATACTCACCTGCTGTTTGCCGGCAATGGCATTTTAGAGATAGAGTTGAAAAATCGGGCGAGCCGGCATAAAAACGTACACTTTATTGATTTTCAAAATCAGCTTAATATGCCGGTTGTATACCAGGCCTGTGATATTTTTTGCCTCCCCTCAAAAGGGCCCGGCGAAACCTGGGGATTGGCCATAAATGAGGCCATGGCCTGCAGCAAACCCATCCTTATATCCAACAAGGTTGGCGCCGGTACCGACCTGGTAAAAGACAATATAAACGGTTTTATATTTAACTCAGGTGATATTGGCGATCTTAAAAGCAAATTAAATACTTTGTTTCTGTATAATAAAACAGCTTTATTTACAATGGGGCAACAGTCCAGGCAAATAATAGCCGAATGGAGCTTTGATAAACAGGTGGGGGCGATTGAACAATTAGTAATAAATGCAGCAAAGTAAATCGATAGAGCGGTATATTATATTGTTTATACCATGGCTGCTGGCACTGGCATGTAAAAGTGATAGCGTATTATCATATTTTATTGCGTGGGGCGGCTCATTTTTCATATTTCTGATAACACTTACCGGCTGGGTACGCCCAATCCCTGGCGATCGTCCGATGGCCGAACAGCTGATGAGGCCCTTATTTATCATCCAGATAATTTTTGCAGGGTACATGTGTTGTACATCTATTTTTTATTTCATGAATACGCTCGGCTATGAAAACTTCAAGCACGTTTTTATTCACACTTTAAATGATAAGGATACCTTGGGTTTAATTGCGCAATGCCAGCGTTATTATTGCCTTGGGCATGCGTCTTTTGTAATGGGCGTTCTCATTTTCATGAACTACCCGGTAGTTAAAAAATACTACATCGAAACCGAAAAGCTGGCCAACCTGCTCATGATGTCGGCTATAATCAGTTTCCCGCTTTCACTGTTATTTCTTAAGGTTCCCGGCCTTTCGCAGTTTTATTACCAGTTTAGTTCATTAAGTTTTATTGCAGGCACGTTAGCACTGGCCTTTGCTATCCCGTTAAAAAAAGCTGCTAACACGCTTATCTGTTTTTTACTATATGGCTTTAACTTTTATCAGGCGCTCACTTCGGGGTTTAAAGAGCCCATTATTATAAGTGTGTTGGTTTTGGGTATTTTTCTGTACCCTACCTATAAAAAATTGGTGGCTATAACTTTTATCCCCATTATCTTTTTACTATTCACTGTACTGCCCACGTATAACCATATTTACCGGGCCAACGCCTGGAATGGAGATACTAACAGCGACGAAGCCTCCCAACTGGCACTTGATGCCGCATTGAATGGAGATGATAGCGATGTTAAAGAAACTAACTGGGATTTTTTAGTATACCGCTTGAGTGAGATCGACATGTTTACCCGTTTTGTGCAGTCGACCCCTAAAACTATCGATTTTTATGGCTTTGATCTTGTAAAGCAATCAGCCATCGCTTTAATACCCCGGATATTATGGCCTTCCAAACCCATAACCGAAGACATGATCATGCAGCGTGTTTACGATGCCGGGGTTGTTAACCGCAACTCTAACGTATCGGCCAAACCTGCCTACATAGTTGATGCATATCTATCGGGCGGTGATTTGGCAATCTTCATTTTCCTTTTTGGTTACGGTGCCATTGCCCAGCTCATAGCCGTTAAGGCCGAGAAACTTTTTGGTGGATATATATTAGGCACGGCACTTATATTTTCGGGCCTGTTCCAGATCATGTGGCGCGGTATCAGTTTCGAGTTTTTGTTCAATACTATTTTTTGGAGTTATATCAGCATGCTGCTTATTCATAAGGCATTGATAAGTTCTAAAATTTTAAAAGTGATTTAAAGATCAACGGGGCTTAAAAGAGCCGCGATAACGAAAAACATATCAATATGCACCTGCAATTAACAAGTATATGAGCGCTTATAAAGATTACGATTATCCAGATGCAAGTCCCTGCCACGTATTTAAGGAAATCGAGAAACCGCTTATGTCGTTATTAAATAAAGATATCAACAGCAGTATTCTTGACCTTGGCTGCGGCAACGGGCACCTGGTAAACTATTTGCTTGCCAGGGGATTTAATGCTTACGGCATTGATGCATCCAAACCCGGCATTGCTATAGCTGATAAGATAAACCCCGGCAGGTTTTTCGTACATGACCTTTCTGTTGAAGGCTTGCCGCAACCGTTGAAAGGAATGCGGTTTAACACCATCATCTCAACCGAAGTTATTGAGCATTTATACGATCCCTATGCTTTTATACGCCTTTGCCGGGATGTTTTAAGCGAATCAAAAGGAGAACTTATCATATCCACTCCTTACCACGGCTACTTAAAGAACTTATTTTTAAGTATCCTCAACAAGTGGGATAACCATATCAGCCCCTTATGGCAGGGCGGGCATATCAAATTCTGGTCGGTTAAAACGCTTACGCAAATCCTAAATGAACACGGGTTTGAAGTAACTGCATTCAGGGGTTGCGGCAGGTTCCCCTATTTTTGGATGACCATGTTAGTTAAAGCCAAACTCAAGTGAGCGAAACTCTCGACATTGTAATTTTAACTTTCAATGAAGAGAAAAATATTGGCGACTGCCTGCAAAGTGCATCGGCATTAAAGGCCAATATCTATATTGTCGATTCGGGCTCAACCGATAATACTTTAACCATTTGTCAAAAATATACGCATAATATTTTCAGTCACCCGTTTGAAAACTATGCGGCCCAACGCAACTGGGCGCTGGATACCCTGCCGCTAACAGGCACCTGGGTACTTAACCTCGATGCCGATCACCGGGTAACGCCAGAACTTGCACATCAGCTAAATGACATTTTTAGTAAGCCGGTAGACCCGGAAACAAACGGCTTCCTGATAAGCAGGCGTACCATGTTCATGGGTAAGTGGATAAAACATGGTGGCCACTATCCTACCTATCACGCCAACCTGTTCAGGAAAGGTTTTGGGCGCTGCGAGGAAAAACTATATGACCAGCATTTTAAAGTCACCGGCAAAACACAGGTACTTAAAACCGACATTGTTGACGTTATAACTGACTCGCTTACCAGTTTCATTGCCCGGCACAACCATTGGGCAACGCTGGAAGCCCAATACCTTGTTGAGCAGCAAAACACGCCTATAATTGATGATAACGGCAAACTGGTACATCCCCGCTTATTTGGCAACCCGATGGAGCGCCGCCGTTTTATGAAAAAACGGTACGAAGCATTTCCTTTATTTGTAAGGCCTGTAATCTATTTTACGATAAGGTATTTTATGAAGCTTGGTTTTTTAGATGGGAAAACCGGATTGGTATTCCATTTTTTACAGGGCTTTTGGTTCAGGTTTTTGATTGATGCTAAAATTTATGAGTTACGAAAGGAGAGCAAAAAACGATGAAACGGCCCGCATTTTTTAACAATCCTGCAACACGGTTCATGCTGTTGTTTGTATTACTGTTTGCAGTTTTTTACAGCTTTAATATTATCTTTTTTGGCATTACCACCCCCGGCGGAAATTACAACCCTTTTTTGGCCGAACATTTAAATTACATTGCAGTTTTAAGGCAGGCTTTGCTGGATTGCAGCGTAATGATCCTGAAGTGGCTCGGGTACGCCGCTATCGATAATAATTACGAGCTATTGGTTGCAGGCAAAGGAACGCTGGCCATAGTTTACAGCTGCCTCGGTTTGGGATTGATCAGCTTTTTTTCTGCCTTTGTACTGGCTTATCCATCTCCGCTGCGCTCAAAATTGATATTTCTGATCTCGGGCATTTTAGTGATCGAATTTTTAAACGTAATGCGCTTTGTTCTGCTGGCCATCTTCTGGTCAAAAAAGGCAAACCGGATAGTTGACCATCATACCATTTTTAATATCATACTTTACATCATTATTGCGCTTAGCCTGTATATTTGGATTAAACGTAACGACAAGCTTACCGGTACTGATGCCCAGAACTGATCTATCAACTTATAACAATCATCCATACAATCCGGGCGGCAATGCTTTTAAACGTATTTTATGGTATTATTTTAATGCGGTATTCTTTAAAACAAGCATTATACCCTCAAGCGGGTTCAAAGTATTTTTCCTGAGGTTATTTGGTGCCAGGATTGGTAAAAACGTGACTATAAAGCCCTGTGTAAATGTTAAATATCCGTGGAACCTCCATATAGGCGACGAAACCTGGGTAGGTGAAAATGTTTGGATAGATAGTTTGGTACTTATCCAAATTGGGGCGAATGTGTGCCTGTCGCAAGGGGCTGTGCTGTTAACCGGCAGCCATAATTACAAAAAAACATCCTTTGATTTGATAACCAAAGGTATAATTTTGGAAGATGGCGTATGGATCTGTGCCGGGGCAATGGTAAACCCGGGTGTAACGGCCGCATCACACGCTGTACTGACAAGCGGGTCCATCGCCACAAAAAATCTGGAAGCTTACAGTGTTTACCAGGGCAACCCTGCAATAAAGGTCAGGGAGCGGGAAATCAGTTAAAAAATTACATCATCTGCTTAAAATAACTTTATGTTAAATCAAAAACTACAAACCCATCAAATCATTTTATTGGTTATGAGCGGGATTGTTTTTATTATGGGCATTATGCTGATCTTAGCCCCGGCAGCTATTTATCCCGATCCCAGTAAGGGCTTCCAGGTTATGCGCTCAATGGAACTGGGATCTGCGTTTAATATCAACGTAAAGCCCGATCAGAGCGATATCAGCAAAAACACATCTGAGTTTTTAGCATGGTGGTCGCCGGGCCAATACCTGGTTCCTTATTTTTTCAAGCTCGTTTTTGGCGTCAACACGGGTCAGGCATCTTCTGTAGCAACTTTACTGTTCTCGTTATCCGGAATCTTCGGATTTTATTATTTTTTTAAAAAAGCAGGCTTTACGCCAATGATCTCGGCTTTAAGCGTGCTGTTCATCTTACTTCAGTTATCTTTTTTTACACCCTATGTATTTTATAACGGAGGCGAGGTACTACTTTTTGGCTATACCGGCTGGTTTTTATACGGATGCATAGCCATTGAAAAAACCGACTGGAAACTGGCTGCATTCCTTTTTATAGGCGGGATATTCGGCTTCATTTGCAAATCGTCATTTTTATGGATGTATGCTGCCGCCTGCTGCTTTTTATGGCTTAGGCTTTCGATGGGGAAAAAAGATATCATAAGCTGGATAAAAAATGGCGTATGGATAGGGCTCCCTGCTGTGCTTTCATTATTTACCATCTATCATTTTTATCTTTCAAAAGGCGGTAATCCATCGTCGATAACCGGGAGCATAAAACTGGCGTGGGAAACTTTCGGCTTCCCGTTGGCCTCACCAATATTAACCGCCTTTTCAATAGATGACCTTACCAACGGCCTCTTATTTCATGATGACCCTCCTATGTTTACCTACTTTTGGGGAGTGATAATTGTGCTGATCTGTGCTGTGTTAAGTATTTTGCTGATCTGGTTTATTGTAAAAAAGGTACACTATAAAAGTTACGTGCTGCTGCTGGTGGTTTTTTACGTAGTATCGGTATTGTTTTTTGGGCAATCATTTTTGAGACAGGCCAACATATCATATGAAGCAAGGCATTTAAGGCTCATCGGACTCATTGCTGCCCCGGGTATCATTTATTTGATAAGCGAGCTGCAAACGGGTTTCAAATACTTATTTTATTTTGTGTGTTTTGTCATAGCCTATTCAAGCTACAAATATTTTGTACCAAGTTATTTTCAAAATAAAAATATAAGTGCACATGGATATTCTGGGATAGCACAGCTATTTATCGATCAGCCATCGTTAAACTACATCCGTAACCTCGATAAGCAAAACTCCAATGCTATTTTTGTATTTACCAGTCCTGATCTGAGCCTGGAGATTGAACATAACCGCACCATAACCGTTGAGGCCATTGGCCCCGATGTAGCAATTGATTACGACGATTATGTTTACAAAGGTCATGCAGGTCCGCTGTATATCGTTTTGCCTTCCGATTATATCGGGCCCAAATCAACCATAATGCGCAAATGTTTTCCGGGCTATAAGGGTTTTAAGATGACTATGTTAAGCAATAGTTATATTTTGTGGGAGGCGAAGTAAGATGATTGCTCTTCGATATTGTTGTCAATATTGAAATCTATAATAAAAAACGTCATTGCGAGGTACGAAGCAATCCCAAACTATACAGAGCGGCTCTGCTTATCGGGGATTGCTTCGTACCTCGCAATGACGTTTTTTCTATTCTATTTTTTTCCTTTTTAAACGGCTATTAAATCACACTCGCGTTGATCTCTTTCCAGAGAAGGTCTTTTAGCTGATCGATGTTTTTCTGGGCTACAGACGATATAAATATAGAGGGGATTCCATCAGGGATCTCCTTTTTCATTTCGGCCTGTAACTCATCGTCAAGCATATCGGTTTTTGTAACGGCCAGTACGCGGGGTTTGTGCATCAATTCGGGGTTATAGTCTTCCAGCTCACGCAGCAAGATCTCGTACTCTTCTTTGATGCTGCGCGATGTATCGGCAGGTACCATAAACAACAATACCGAGTTACGCTCGATGTGCCTCAAAAACCTAAGCCCTAATCCTTTTCCCTGCGATGCACCTTCAATAATACCCGGAATATCGGCCATTACAAATGAACGGCCTCCGCGGTATGATACGATGCCCAAATTAGGAACAAGAGTGGTGAAAGCATAATCGGCAATTTCGGGCTTAGCTGCTGATACTACCGAAAGCAAAGTTGATTTACCGGCATTAGGGAAACCAACAAGGCCAACATCAGCCAATACTTTAAGTTCGAGGATGTTCCAGTCTTCACGGCCATCTTCACCGGGTTGGGCAAAGCGCGGGGTTTGTTGGGTTGACGTTTTGAAGTGCCAGTTACCTAACCCTCCGCGGCCACCGGGAGTAAGAATTTTTGTTTCGCCGTCTTGAGTTATCTCAAAAAGTACTTCGCCGGTTTCGGCATTTTTTACGGTTGTACCAAGGGGCACTTCCAATATTTCGTCGCGACCGGTTTTGCCTGAGCGTAATGAACTGCCGCCCGAATCACCGTCGCCGGCAATAACGTGCTTGCGGTATTTGAGGTGCAGCATTGTCCACAATTGGGCGTTACCTTTTACAATAACATGTCCTCCCCTGCCGCCGTCGCCGCCATCAGGGCCGCCTTTTGAAGTTAATATATCACGATGCAAATGGGCAGAACCAGCACCTCCGTGGCCTGAGCGGCAACAGATCTTTACATAATCAACAAAATTAGAACCCTGCGACATAACTTTTTATTTGAACTAAAAGTCCAAAAGTCAGTAAAGTCCGAAAGTTAAGAATATTGATGTTCCCAACCTGCGGACTTTACCGACTTTCGGACTAAAGATTTCCGAACGACTATTTACTATACTCTTCTATTACATCAATTATAGCGCCGAAGATATCTTCTACCGAACCTACACCATTGATGTTTTTAAATTTATTTTGATTTTGATAAAAGCCGGCTACAGGAGCAGTTTTATCATTGTATTCTTTAATGCGCTTGCGGATCACCTCCGGGTTGGCATCATCCGGCCGACCTGATTCTTTACCACGCTCCAACAGGCGGCGTTCCAGCTCGTCATCGTTAACTTCAAGTGCTGTCATACCTGATATTGCCGACTGTTTTGACTCCAGCAATTGATCTAAAGCCTCGGCCTGTGCAACTGTACGTGGAAAGCCATCAAAAATAAAACCCTTAGCTTCTTTATTAGCGTCGAGCTTATTGCTGATCATGCCAATAACTACGGCATCCGGAACTAATTTTCCATCGTCCATTAGTTTCTTGGCTTCCAAACCCAAATCTGTTCCCTGTGCAATTTCGCCGCGAAGTAAATCCCCAGTTGAAAGGTGGATCAAATCGTATTTTTCAATAAGTTTTTTCGATTGAGTACCTTTCCCGGCACCGGGAGGGCCAAATAAAACCAGATTTAGCATGCTCTTGATAAATTAAAAGCCTTTCGGTAATACAACAGAAAGGCTTACAGTTAATTTGTGCACCTGCGGTAGAAAAATCCTGAGCTGCAGTGCTTTATTGTGCACTCGAAGGGAGTCGAACCCCTAACCTTCTGATCCGTAGTCAGACGCTCTATCCAATTGAGCTACGAGTGCTTTCCGAAATGGAATGCAAAGATAGATTTTAAAACTTTGGTTGCAAACTTTTATTTAAAATTATTTTACAATTTTCGCTATAGCCTCAAAATCAGGCAGCTGCCCGGCATCTTCAAGCACCTCGGCATAAATGATATTTTGTTCTTCGTCAATTACAAAGGCTGCACGCTTGGCTACACCCTTAAGCCCCATTACAAATTGATCATAAATAGCGCCATAGGCTGTTGATACATCTTTGTTAAAATCAGAAAGCAGGTCGAACTGGTAATTATTCTCTTCTTTAAATTTAGCCAGTGTAAACGGCGAATCAACGGAGATACCCAGTATACTTGCATTTAAGCCGTCATAATACCCAAAACTATCGCGCATAGTGCAAAGCTGCGTAGTACAAACGCCCGTAAATGCCAAAGGAAAAAAGTGGATAACTACCTTACGGCCCTTAAAATCAGCCAATGAAACACTTTTTAATGCTGATGAAATCAAAATAAACTGTGGAGCCGCCTGGCCTGGTTGTAATGACATAATTTTTGTTTTTGTAGTGCAAATAAATCATAATTAAATATCACTTGCTAATTATGCCCATAATTATATTGTCAATTTAGCTATTGCATAGTGTTTGCATGCCCAAACACTTTTTAACTTTATTTAACAATCAGTTTTACAATTGGTTATATACCTTAGCAAAGGTAACATCACTTATTAACCAATCCTGTCATGTTAAAAAATTTTATCCGCATAGCCTTTCGCGGGCTTTTAAAAAATAAAGCTTTCACCATCATTAATATTCTTGGGCTTGCCCTTGGCCTTGCAACCTGCCTGCTGATTGTTTTTTATGTGTTTGATGAATTGAGTTACGACAGGTTTAACCTCAACGCCAGCCGCATATACCGGGTTAACATGGATATGAAATATGGCGGCAATGTAGCTTCATATGCCATCACTCCTCCACCGCTGGCGGCAACATTAAAAAACAACTATCCCGAAGTTGAACGAAGCGCCCGGCTTATCCATGACCAGGGTGTGCGCATAAAAAAAGAAGGCGAATATGTTCAGGAAGAAAAGGTAGTTTACGCCGACTCGGAGCTTTTTGGCGTATTCACCCTACCCCTATTGGAAGGCGATCCAAAAACTGCGCTTACCGAACCAAATACGCTGGTGATTACCGAAAGCACCGCAAAAAGATATTTCAATAATACTCATGTACTGGGCCGGGTTATTAATTTGAGCGATAACACCAATTATAAAATAACGGGGGTAATGAAAGATATTCCCTCACAATCGCATTTTAATTTTGATTTTTTCTTTTCGATAGCGCAGCGAGCCGATGCTAAACTTGCCGACTGGAATAACTTTAGCTACACAACCTATGTGTTACTAAAGGCTGGTACAGATCCTAAAGCTTTTGAAGCCAAGTTACCTGCTTTAATGAAAAAGCAACTTGGCGAAAACTATGCGCGACTTGAGCAAAGCGGCAACTATTTTCACCTTAACATTTCGCCGCTAACTGATATCCATTTAAAATCAAACAGGCAGTACGAGCTCGGGGCAAATGGCAACGCAAGTTATGTGTACATATTTTCGGCCATAGCGCTGTTTGTGTTGCTGATAGCCTGCATTAACTTCATGAACATGTCTACCGCCCGATCAGCCAACCGGGCCAGGGAAGTTGGCGTGCGTAAAGTGTTAGGCTCTTCGCGCGGGTACCTGGTAGCCCAATTCCTTTCCGAATCGTTACTTATAACACTATGTGCCTCAATAGTAGCCATTGCAGCTGCTTGGTTTTTACTGCCTCTATTTAATGAAATATCGGGTAAACATCTTACTGTAACATTACAAGTATTTTCATGGCTTGTGCCTGCCATGCTCCTGATCATTTTGCTGGTAGGCTTACTTGCGGGTGCTTACCCGGCATTTTACCTGTCGGCATTTCAACCTATCAATGTACTTAAGGGCAAAATATCAACCGGGTTTAAAGGCGGCAGGCTGCGTAACTTCCTGGTTGTTTTCCAATTCTCCATATCTATATTTTTAATAATCGGCACATTGGTTATTTATAACCAGCTTAACTATATCAGGCATAAAAACTTAGGCTTTAGCCGTAACCAGGTTATGGTGATCAAAGATGTTGGTGTAATGGAAAATGCTAAAATGTTTAAACAGGAAATTAAACAACTGGCGGCAGTTAAAAACGCTTCACTAAGTGGTTTTTTGCCCACCGGTGTTGTACGGGCACCCGATGCAGTATTCAGAATCAGATCTGCAAATCCTAAAAATGCGCTCTTTACCGAGGTTTGGCCTGTTGATGCCGACTATTTGTACACCATGGGCATGAGCCTTGCAAAAGGCCGCAATTTTTCAAATCAGTTTGCAACCGACTCACTGGGCGTTATCATCAATGAAACTGCGGCGAGGATGCTGGGTTTCGCCAATGATCCACTAAACAAAACAGTATACCGTACTACCAGTCAGCCCAATCAGCCTTTAAAAGAATATCACATTATTGGCGTTGTGAAGGATTTTAATTTCAGTTCGTTAAGGGATAATATCACCCCGGTGGTAATGTTTTTTAATGATGATGTGGGCGCACTGAGCGTTAAAATGGAATCGAAAAATACAGCAACTTTCATAACGCAGGTGCAACAGGTGTGGAACCGCTTTGCCCCAAATCAGCATTTCTCATATTCATTTATGGACCAGGATTTTGATGCAGCCTATCGTACCGAACAGCGTACGGGCAAGTTGTTTTTAATTTTCACCGCCCTTGCGGTGATCATTGCCTGCCTTGGCCTGTTCAGTCTCGCTGCTTATGCCGCCGAACAGCGTAATAAAGAAATCGGTATTCGCAAAATAATGGGCGCAAGCGTTTCGGCCATAACGGGTATGCTTTCAAAAGATTTTATCAGGCTGGTTATAATTTCATTTGTAATAGCCGCTCCCCTGGCCTGGCTGGCTATGTATAATTGGCTGCAGGGCTTTGCCTACAGGCAAAATGTGCAGTGGTGGGTGATAGCAGTGTCGGGAATTGGAGCCATATTTATTGCGTTTATCACCATCAGCTTTCAATCAATAAAAGCAGCATTGGCCAACCCTATTGAAAGCTTAAGGAGCGAATAACTAAAAAATTAGTTAAAATACCCGAATAACTAAAAACTTAGTTTTAACTTTATAGCATAAATCTACATGCTATGATCAGGAACTATTTTAAAACCGCGCTGCGAAGCCTGCTGAAAAACAAGGGCTTCACATTCATTAATATTTTAGGATTGGCATTAGGGTTGGCCATTTGCCTGCTCATTACATTTTATGTAACAGATGAATTGAGTTATGATCGTTATAATAGCAAACACGAAAGGATCTACCGGGTAAACACCGACCTTAAATTTAGCGGAACGCTTACGGAATATGCTATAACAGCTATCCCGGTTGCCTATGTTTTAAAAACAGAATGCCCCGAAGTTGAAACAGCCGTACGTGTAACACCGGCATTAAACATCCGCTTTAAAAAAGGCGACGAAATTGTACGCGAAGATGGCGCGACATTTTACAGCGAACCCAATATCTTTGATGTATTTACCCTCCCCCTACTCTCCGGCGATGCCAAAACGGCTTTAAAAGAACCTAACTCAGTTGTAATCACAGAGACTATCGCTCAAAAATACTTTAACCGTACCAACGTGGTGGGGCAAACGCTCTTTTTAGTAACAACCGGCGCATCGCTTAAAATAACCGGGGTAATGAAGGATATGCCCGCTCAATCACACTTCAGGGCAAACTTTTTGCTGGCAACTGACCACCCAATTAATAATGATGCTCCGTGGAATAGGTTAACCGCCTTCGCTACTTATGTGTTGCTTAAACCCAACGCAAACATCAGCCGCCTTGAAACAAAACTTAATGCAGAAATGCAAAATGGCCTTAAAGGTTCAAGCACTATGAACTATAGCAAATTTTCATCGGGCGGCAATTATTTTAAACTTAGCCTGATGCCTTTAACCGACATCCACCTTAAATCAAACAGGGTGATGGAGCTGGGCGTGAACGGTAATAGCCAATACGTTTATATCTTTTCGGCGGTGGCGATTTTTATTTTGTTGTTGGCATGTATCAACTTCATGAACCTGTCTACCGCCCGCTCGGCCAACCGGGCACGTGAGGTTGGTGTGCGTAAAGTTTTGGGTTCATCGCGCAGGCACCTCATTTTCCAGTTCCTTGCCGAATCGTTGATCGTAACCTTTGCAGCGGCTATCATAGCGGTACTCACAGCCTTGGTTTTACTGCCAATGTTCAATCATTTATCAAACAAACAATTAGTAATCAATCTGCAAACCATAAACTGGTTGCCACCCGCTTTGTTAAGCATTGTTATTATCGTAGGCGTTTTGGCCGGCTCTTATCCCGCCTTTTTCCTTTCGGCTTTTCAGCCAATTAATGTTTTAAAGGGTAAGATCGCCATCGGTTTTAAAGGTGGTGCTTTCCGGAGCACACTGGTGGTTTTCCAGTTTTCTATTTCGATATTTTTGGTGATAGGTACTTTGGTTATTTACAACCAGCTTAACTATATCCAAAATAAAGACCTCGGCTTTAACCGCAACCAGGTGCTTATCCTCAACAACGTTAACACATTGGAACATCCTGAGTTGCTGAAACAGCAAATTAAACAACTGCCCGGAGTTGTTAATGCCACGCTTACTGGCTTTTTACCTACTGCCAATAACAAAGCATTAAACTATGTATCGCCAGGTGAAAAAGAGGCCCAGTCTACCCAGTTCTGGAAGATAGATGAAGATTACATCAGCACCATGGGTATGCAGATGAAGACCGGTCGCGGTTTTTCCGGGCTGTTTAAAACCGATTCGACAGCGATGGTCATTAACGAAACAGCTGCAAAAGTATTTGGCTACGGCAATGATGCTATTGGCAAAACCATAACCACGGGCATGGCTAAGGATTTGAAAAAATATCATGTTATAGGCGTGGTAAAAGATTTCAACTTCAGTTCGTTAAGAGATAATGTAACCCCATTGGTGATGGCATTGGATAACGACTGGCTGGCGCGCTTAAGCATCCGGGTAAATACCCATAACCTTCCTGCCCTGATGACACAAATAGAAAAAACGTGGAAAACCATTGCCCCTAATGAACATTTTGAGTATTCATTTATGGATGCAGATTTTGACGCACTTTACCGTACCGAACAGCGTATGGGGCAACTTTTCATTGTGTTTGCAGTTTTGGCTATTGTAATTGCCTGCCTTGGCCTCTTTGGCCTTGCCGCTTATGCCGCCGAGCAGCGCAACCGGGAGATCGGAATCCGCAAGGTGCTGGGTGCAAGTATCACAGCCATCGTAACCATGCTATCGAAAGATTTTGTGAGACTGGTGATCATATCATTTATAATAGCCGCACCGCTGGCCTGGTTAACTATGAACAAATGGTTACAGGGCTTTGCTTACCGGCAAAATATACAATGGTGGGTGATAATATTAGCAGGCGCGGGGGCTGTGGTTATCGCGTTTGTTACTATCAGCTTACAATCCTTCAGGGCTGCAGCGGCTAATCCGGTTAAGAGTTTGCGTTCTGGTGATTAGTTTTATCAGGTTAAAGGCGAAAGGTAAAAGGATAAAGGTCAAAAATATCAACTGGCGCAAGTATGAAGGGCAGGGAAAGGAGGGCAATGGCAACTTGTGACATTTCTGCTTGTATCGTTGTACTATATCTAAAAACGAGTACGACAACGTTTTGTCCGCGTTGTATACTCGCAACGATTAACGCATAATCTCTTTTAAAAGACGAGGCACCTACGGAGCCAAAATGTCACTTTATAAATTTCTATAAACACGGTACTCCTAACGGAGTTTTACTTAACGACAAATACCCCAGCGGGGGTATCGTGTTTATAGAAAATGAAAACTTTAAGGCTTCGTAGGTGCCTCGTATCAATAGGTGCCTCGTATCAACTATTGATTTTAAAGCGTATTACTTGCCGCTTACATCCTAAACCAAACATTTTAGCTCTAACTTAGCTTTCAATGTTATAACCATGAAAGTAATAGTGATCACCCAACCCGGCGGCCCTGAAGTTTTGCAGCTTGCCGACAGACCAAAGCCGGCTATTGGCCCTGATGAAGTGCTGATAAAAGTAATGGCGGCCGGTATCAATCGGCCCGACGTTTTTCAGCGCAAAGGCAATTATCCGCCACCTGCCGGTGCTCCGCCGGATATTCCCGGACTTGAGATAGCAGGCGTAGTTGCCGAAGTTGGCGCTGCGGTTACCCATTGGAAAACCGGCGACAAGGTTTGCGCATTGGTTGCCGGCGGTGGTTATGCCGAATATTGTAAAGCGCCCGAAGGTCAGTGCCTGCCCATTCCTTCAAACCTAAGTTATCTTGAAGCAGCTTCCCTCCCCGAAACATTTTTTACTGTGTGGAGCAATGTTTTTGATCGTGGCGGCCTTCAACCTGGCGAATCACTGTTGGTGCATGGAGGCTCAAGTGGCATTGGCGTTACCGCTATCCAAATGGCTAAAGCTTTAGGCAGTGCTGTTTACGTAACGGCAGGCTCTGATGATAAATGCAGCTTTTGCGAGCAGCTTGGCGCCGATAAAGCTATCAATTATAAAACCGCCGATTTTAAACAGGAGATCAAAGCGCTGACAAATGGGAAAGGTGTTAATGTGATATTGGATATGATAGGTGGTGACTATATGCCGGGAAATATCGATTCATTGGCCGTTGAAGGGCGACTGATTTTTATCAACGCCATGAATGGCCGTGAGGTGCAGCTTGACCTGAGCAAGGTGATGGCTAAAAGACTGATCATTACCGGCTCCATGTTACGAAGCAGAGAAGTGGCGTTTAAAGCTGCAATCGCTAAAAACCTGGAGCAAACAATCTGGCCGCTGATTGAGTCGGGAGCTATAAAACCTGTGCTATATAAAATTTTCAATGCCGACGACGCGGCGGCGGCTCACCGGCTGATGGAAAGCAGCACACATACGGGCAAAATAGTGCTGAGTTTTGAACATTAAAACCCAAATTGAACAATGTTAAAATTATCGTTTAAAAAACTTGGTTCAGTATTTAAATAATTGGATAGAAATCTTAACTTTGCGCCTCTGAAATAGCATCTTATACATTCCTGTTACAAATGATGTATGTTGCTGTTCAGTAAAAGCATTTTTTAAAAAACACCAGGTTATATATGCCAAACATTGGAAAAATTTCAAGGATCATTGGTCCGGTAGTTGACGTAAGTTTCGCTGATGACGCTCATTTGCCTAAAATTTATGATGCGTTAGAGATCACGAAAGACAATGGTCAGAAAGTTATTTTAGAGGTTCAGCAGCACTTAGGCGAAGACCGTGTACGTGCTATCGCGATGGATTCGACTGACGGTTTGTTACGCGGAATGAAGGTTTTAGATACCGAAGCTGCTATCAAAATGCCGGTAGGCGATAATATCAAAGGCCGCGTATTTAACGTGGTTGGTGATGCTATCGACGGTATCGCTGATCTTGACAAAACAAATGGTCGCCCTATTCACGCAACCCCTCCAAGGTTTGAAGACCTATCTACCGAAACTGAAGTACTTTTTACAGGTATCAAAGTTATCGACCTTTTAGAGCCTTATGCAAAAGGTGGTAAAATCGGTTTGTTCGGTGGTGCTGGTGTAGGTAAAACAGTATTGATCCAGGAACTGATCAACAACATCGCGAAAGCTTATGCAGGTTTATCTGTATTTGCAGGTGTTGGTGAGCGTACACGTGAAGGTAATGACCTTTTACGTGAGATGCTTGAGTCAGGCATTATAAAATATGGCGACGCTTTCATGCATTCAATGGAAGAAGGCGGCTGGGATCTATCTAAAGTAGATACCGAAGCCATGAAAGATTCAAAAGCAACATTCGTGTTCGGTCAGATGAATGAGCCTCCTGGTGCACGTGCACGTGTGGCCCTTTCAGGCTTAACAATTGCCGAGTATTTCCGTGATGGTGATGAAGATGGTAAAGGCCGTGATATCCTTTTCTTTATCGACAACATCTTCCGCTTTACACAGGCAGGTTCTGAAGTATCAGCGCTTTTAGGTCGTATGCCATCAGCAGTAGGTTACCAGCCAACACTGGCAACTGAGATGGGTACCATGCAGGAGCGTATCACTTCAACCAAACGCGGTTCAATCACATCTGTACAGGCCGTTTACGTACCTGCGGATGACTTGACCGACCCGGCGCCGGCTACAACCTTCGCCCACTTAGATGCTACTACCGTACTTTCACGTAAAATTGCCGAGCTTGGTATTTACCCGGCGGTGGATCCATTGGATTCAACCTCACGGATCCTTAGCCCAGCTGTTTTAGGTGACGAGCACTACAATACCGCTCAACGCGTTAAAGAAACTTTACAACGCTACAAAGAGCTTCAGGATATCATCGCCATCTTAGGTATGGACGAGCTTTCTGAAGAAGATAAGTTAGTTGTATCACGCGCACGTCGTGTTCAGCGTTTCTTGTCACAACCGTTCCACGTTGCCGAGCAGTTCACCGGTTTAAAAGGTGTATTGGTTGACATTAAAGATACCATCAAAGGTTTCAACATGATCATGGATGGTGAAGTTGACGAATACCCTGAAGCAGCCTTCAACTTAGTTGGTAACATCGACGACGCCATTGAAAAAGGCAAAAAGCTGTTAGCTGAAGCTAACGCTTAGATATGAGATTTGAGATATGAGATTTGAGATGAAAAACTTAAATCTTATATCTCATCTTTTAATATAAGAACAAGAGATATAAGATACCAGATCAGGACAAGCAAAGTCTCACATCTCACATCTCATATCTCACATCTCAACAAAAATGACATTAGAAATTCTTACTCCCGATAAAAAAGTTTACGAAGGCGAGGCCACCTCGGTAACCTTACCTGGTGCTTTGGGATTATTTGAAATACTGAACAACCACGCCCCTATCATTTCCACCCTTCAGGATGGCAAGCTTACCGTACGCGGTGGTGCAGCTAAAGAAGAAGTGTTTTTTATAAAAGGCGGTGTTGTGGAAGCATTAAACAATAAAGTAACTGTTTTAGCCGAAGGTATTCAGCACAAATAAGTAATACAATATTTCATTAAAAATACAAAGCCCGGATAAGTTTTTATCCGGGCTTTTTTGTACCCTTTTTTAAGCGGATACGTAAAACATCATTATTGTAATGTACGAAGCAATCTCCTATTACCCGAGTGGCCCATGCAAAAAACTACCCCTGTAATTGCCCTGGGATTGCTTCGTACCCTACAATGAAATGGCGTTTAATAAAAGTTTATCTCAAAGCCTCGCCCAGCCCTTCCGTTTCTTCATCAATATTGATGGCGTTATTAAAATTACCATCCTTATCAACAGGTATAGTTATAGAGTAATTGGCAAAACCGCCGGTTACAGCCATTTCCCAGTATTTATCAGTAAAATTTTTGACGTTTCCTTTAATTACATCAGTAACTTGGGGAACAGAAGAGGTCACCGGATTATTTTCGGTAATTGTTTTAACAGCCTTCTTTTTTGTTTGGGCATTTACAGTAACTGTTAAACAAAGTAGGACTAAATATAGCAGGTTTTTCATTTTGACTGATAAGACTTAGGTTATATCAAATATATAGAAATAAAACTATTCGAATAAATTCAAATCTCATTTTTAATTCTACAAATAAAGACTGTCATTCGTTAACACTCATTTATTACTCAACGCTTTATCGAGTTCGTTAGTTAGTTCAGTTCCAAATGATGGCCTTGCACTGTTATTATTTACAATTTTACCATTTCTCCCAATTATAACATAATGAGGAATACCGGTTACATAGTATTTTTGACATACCTGATTATTCACCCAGCCTTCCGCAATAAGATTAATCCCCTCTACATTCATTGAAGCAAGGCTATTTCTCCAGGTTCTCTCATCCGAGTCAACACAAATATTCAAGAATACAATGCTCTTATCTTTATATCGCCCGTGCAAATAAGGAGTAGCATGTTGTATCTCGCTTATACAAGGTGCACAATTCACACCCCAAAAATCAATGTAAACCACCTTACCCCGCAGGCTTTGTAAGGATATCATTTCGCCCTTATCACTCTTCAAGCTAAATTCCGGCGCGGGGCTACCTGGCTTTAACAGCAACATCGTTGCATATAACTGTTTAAGACTATCCGCATATCTTGGTGTTCTAACTTTTGGCATCAAATCGTCGAAAATGCTTTTTGCGTCAGTGAATGAACGTGTTCCGAATTTTATTTTTAGCATGTAAGTTATATACCAATCACGTAATTCACCCGAAAAGTTGAGGTTATCGATAGCAGCACTATGCCCGCTGATCGTAGGGGTAGGATGATCTACTCCTGTTCTCAAAGCCGGATCATTTATTCTTGTTTCCTTCAGCGCTTTACCAGAATTCAGGTAACTGTAAATAAAGTATTTATAATTATTGCAATTTCTGTAAGCAAACTCCGATTTTATACTGTAAGCTTCCGGGCCAAAAAGCTGGTTAAGTTTTTTGGCAGCGTTGCTGTTACCGCCAACACGTAAATGATATTTACCCAATAAACCGTACTCATTCAATAACCCGGTATATTTATAATATACATCAGTTATCAACTTTCTTGTTTCGGGATGATCAAGATTTTTAGCAGCAGTGAAAATCTCCTTATTATAAAGACTATTGATCTTGTTAAACCTTACCGAATCGGTTATATTATCGCTGTACAAAGTATCCGACAATTCCGTTATTTCTTTTCGGTAAAGATTATAAATGGAAATCATGGTTTGCAGGCGCTCATTTGTTCCTTTCTTTGGCGAAGAGATACTGAAAGTATTTTTGAAGTTTTTATTATCCCAGTTAATAGTTAAGATATCGTTTTTTTGAGCGCAAACTGTGATAGCTTCATCATTAAGATACAAGTATATATCTTCTGTTTCGCCATCAATGTTGATGACTTTATTGAAGTTACCGTATTTATCAACAGGTATTTTTAGTGAGTAATTAGTTAAGTCGCCGGTTACCGCCAATTCCCAATATTTATCAGTAAAATTTTTAACGTGCCCTTTAATTACGGCGGTACTTTTAGGAGCGGAGATGATTAACGGTTTAAATATAATAGCTGTTTGAGCAGGTTTCTTTGTTGTTTGAGCAGTGAGAGTTTCCGTCAAAAACAGGAGCGCCACAAATAGCAGGTTCTTCATTGAGTAGATAAGATTTAGATTGGGATAAATATAAAGGAAATAAAATAATAAGAGTAAAACAGATGTACCGCTATTTTCTTATGGACTTTTGAGAATTCAAATATGAAGATTCGATATCAATTACTGTGCATCCCCATCAAAAGTTAAATTTGTATTACAGCGTATAAATCATGGCAACATTAACTATTCGGCAAAAATTGATGATTTATTTGGCAGATGCCGATGATAGTAAGATCAAAGCTATTTACACGCTTTTGGAAAATGATATCAAGGATGAGAATACCGTTAATCTTACCAAAGAACAATTAGCAATCCTTGACAAGGAGCGTGAGATGCATTTAAGCGGTCAATCAAAATCTTATACTCGCCAGGAGGCCAATCAGACCATCAAAGCCACACGTTAAAACGTTAATCAAAACAGGGCTTCTTAACCTCCCTAATTACCAATTCCAACCCATCCTCCCCCAATTTCAGGCAGAAAATCGGCAACTTACTATGCATGCATAAAAAACATACCGAATACCGTTTTGAACTTTGGTATATTTCATTAAAAATTTTATATCTTTATAAATAAAATTTACAGAATTAAATTCCTAATAAATAAAATAATTAAAATAAAATACTTATTTCAAAAAATCCGTGGCGACTATTGCTATTACCTGACGCGATGGCTACCTTACATATATTGATTTTCGATACCAAGTAAACCAGTATCATCAACAAAATTAAATACTAACACTGTCTACATATCTAATAAAATGAGTTCATCATCAGATACCACCAAGGCTATAGAATTGAACAAGTATAGCAAAACCTTTACCCAGGACCCAACGCAGCCTGCCGCGCAAGCCATGCTTTACGGGATCGGCTTAACCGACGACGATATGCGCAAAGCACAGGTCGGCGTGGCCAGCATGGGTTACGATGGTAACACTTGCAACATGCACCTGAACGACCTTGCCAAGCTGGTTAAACAAGGTATCTGGGATGAAGATATGGTGGGCCTGATTTTCCACACCATTGGTGTAAGTGATGGCATGAGCAACGGTACCGAAGGTATGCGTTATTCATTGGTAAGCCGCGATATCATTGCCGATTCTATTGAGGCTGTTACCGGCGCTCAATATTATGACGGTTTGATCACCCTGCCGGGCTGTGATAAAAACATGCCTGGTTCAATCATGGCTATGGGCCGTTTAAACCGCCCTTCGATCATGGTTTACGGTGGTACTATTAAACCAGGTCACTGGAAAGGTGAAGACCTTAACATCGTATCGGCATTTGAGGCTTTAGGCAAAAAGATTGCCGGCCAGATAGATGACATTGATTTCATGGGCGTAATTAAAAATGCCTGTCCAAGTGCGGGTGCCTGCGGCGGGATCTACACAGCTAATACCATGGCTGCAGCTATTGAGGCATTAGGTATGAGCTTGCCATATTCATCATCAAACCCTGCCTTAAGCGAAGATAAAAAAGCAGAATGCCTTGCGGCCGGTAAAGCCATTAAGGTATTGTTAGAGAAAGATATTAAACCGTCAGACATCATGACCCGCGCGGCATTTGAAAATGCTATTGTTGTGATCATGGTATTGGGCGGTTCAACCAACGCGGTATTGCACCTGATTGCAATGGCAAAAAGCGTTGATGTTAAATTAACCCAGGATGATTTCCAGGCCGTAAGTAACCGCATCCCGGTACTGGCCGATATGAAACCAAGCGGTAAATACATGATGGAAGACCTGCACAACATTGGCGGTGTTCCGGCTGTAATGAAATACTGTTTGGAACAAGGCTGGTTAGATGGCACTTGCCTTACTGTTACCGGTAAAACTATTGCCGAAAATCTGGCCAATGTACCGGCATTGGAATTTGATACTCAAAAGATCATCAAACCTGTTGAAAATCCGATCAAAGCTACTGGCCACTTACAGATCCTGTACGGAAACCTTGCCGAAGGCGGCAGCGTTGCCAAGATCAGCGGTAAAGAGGGTGAGCGTTTCACAGGCCCTGCCCGTGTATTTGATGGCGAGTTTGAACTGATTGCCGGGATCCAGAGTGGTCGCGTTAAAAAAGGCGATGTTGTGGTGATCCGCAATGTAGGCCCTAAAGGCGCACCGGGCATGCCGGAAATGCTGAAACCAACCTCGGCCATTTTTGGTGCAGGTTTGGGCAGTTCGGTTGCATTAATTACAGATGGACGCTTTAGCGGTGGTACGCATGGTTTCGTCGTCGGTCACATCACACCCGAGGCTTACGATGGCGGGTTTATAGCGATGGTGAAAGATGATGATATAATTAACATAGATGCTGTTGCCAATACCATAAACGTTTCGCTGCCGCAAGAAGAAATAGCCGCACGCCGTGCCGCATGGCAAAAACCGGCGCTGAAGGTTACCAAGGGTGTGTTATACCGTTACGCTAAAAACGTAACTACCGCTGCCGAAGGCTGCGTTACCGACGAATAGTTAATGAACAAAATGGCTTATTAAAAAAGCCATGAATAAAGTGAACACAAACTAAGCGCGTTCATTTTAGCAAATTAGAGAGAAATAGAGTAAAATCAATTTAGCACCCCTAAAAGTGCTATAAATATAAAAAAATACAGGTATGGAAGTTGCACAAGATACACTAACCGCACCCGCCACCATCGAAACCGTAAAGGTTTCAGGATCGGTAGCATTATTGGAAGCATTGATAACCGAAGGTACCGATACCATTTTTGGATATCCCGGCGGTGCTATTATGCCCATTTATGATGCTTTGTTTGATTACAATGACAAACTGAACCACATACTGGTACGTCATGAGCAGGGCGGTATTCATGCCGGCCAGGGTTATGCGCGTACATCAGGTAAAGTGGGCGTAGTATTTGCCACCAGCGGTCCGGGTGCTACTAACCTGGTAACAGGTTTAGCCGATGCCCAGATCGACAGTACACCATTGGTTTGTATCACCGGCCAGGTATTCGCGCACCTTTTAGGTACCGATGCTTTCCAGGAAACTGACGTGATCAACATCACCACACCAGTTACCAAATGGAACTATCAAATAACCGATGCCACCGAAATTCCGGAGGTTATTGCCAAGGCATTTTACATTGCCCGCAGCGGCAGGCCCGGCCCGGTATTGATCGACATTACTAAAAACGCACAGATCCAGCTGTTTGATTTTGCAGGCTACAAACCTTGCGATCATATCCGCAGCTACAGGCCAAAACCAATTGTACGCACACAGTACATTGATGAGGCTGCTGCTTTGATCAACAGCGCTAAAAAACCGTTCATCCTGTTTGGTCAGGGTGTTATTTTGGGCAGTGCCGAGCAGGAGTTTAAAGCTTTTGTTGAAAAAAGTGGCATCCCTGCTGCCTGGACAGTGCTTGGCGCAGGTGCTATCCCTACAGATCATCCATTAAACGTGGGCATGTTGGGTATGCATGGCAACTATGGCCCTAACGTTTTAACCAATGAGTGTGATGTACTGATCGCTATAGGCATGCGTTTTGACGATCGTGTAACCGGTCGTTTGGATAAATATGCAAAACAGGCTAAGGTTGTACATTTGGATATCGACCCGGCCGAAATCGACAAAAACGTAAAATCAACCGTACCTGTTTGGGGCGATTGCAAGGAAACACTTCCGTTGTTGACCAAAGCCATCGAAAAGAAAGAACACACTGAATGGCTTGCCAAATTTAACGACTACACCCGTCAGGAAGTTGAAGCCGTTATTCATAATGAACTAAACCCAACTACCGAAGAAATGACCATGGGCGAGGTGATCAAGCAACTTAACGAGATCACCAAAGGCGAGGCTGTTATCGTAACCGACGTAGGCCAGCACCAGATGGTAGCTTGTCGTTATGCGCAGTTCAATAACAGCCGCAGTAATGTTACCAGCGGTGGCTTAGGTACTATGGGCTTTGCTCTTCCTGCTGCTATCGGTGCCAAATTTGGTGCGCCAAACCGTACTGTGGTAGCTATTATTGGCGATGGCGGTTTCCAAATGACCTGCCAGGAACTGGGTACCATTATGCAAAGTGGTGTTGATGTTAAGATCATCATCCTTAACAACCGTTTCCTGGGTATGGTAAGGCAATGGCAGGAGCTGTTCAATTCGCGCCGTTATTCGTTTGTTGATATTCAAAGCCCCGATTTTGTAGCATTAGCTGCTGCGTACCGCATCCCAGGCAAACTGGTTGATGACCGTGCCGATTTGATCCCCGCATTGAATGAAATGCTGAGCGCACCGGGATCATTCCTTTTGGAAGTAATGGTTACCAAAGAGAACAACGTGTTCCCGATGGTGCCGCAAGGATGCAGTGTAAGCGAGATCAGGTTAAAGTAAAAAGCCCCGTTCGGGAATTTAAAAAAAATTGGAATCATGAGCGAACCAGAAGAAAAACAGGAATTTAACATCACGGTTTATACTGAAAACCAAATTGGTCTTTTAAGCCGGATAGCTATTATATTTACACGCCGTAAAATCAATATCGACAGCCTGAATACCTCTCCGTCGGAGATTGACAGTATTCACCGCTTCAATATCGTGATCAACGAATCGGAAGATGTGGTACGTAAACTTACCCGCCAGATTGAAAAGCAGGTAGAAGTACTGAAAGTATATTATCATACCAACGAAGATGTTGTTTGGCAAGAAATGGCGTTATATAAGGTATCAACCGATGTAATTGCCGAAAAAGTTAGCGTTGAACGTTTATTGCGCGAAAACGGTGCCCGTGCGGTAGTTATCCGTAAAGATTACACCGTGTTTGAAACCACCGGACACCGCGAAGAAACAGACAACCTGATCAGCATTTTACAGCCTTACGGCCTGATAGAGTTTGTACGCAGCGCCCGCGTTGCCATCATTAAAGACAGCGATGGCTTTAACCGTAAGCTCCGCGAATTTGAAAGGCTTGAACCAGGTGAAGATGTGATTGAAAACGAATATCTGAACCAGGGACAAAAGGTGTTTACGATGTAAGACCGCCAAAGGCGGAGAGATTAGTGATTGGAGAATAGAGATTAGGAAAAAAAGTAATCATTGAAATCATCTAATCACAAAATTATCAAAGAAGGAATCGGTGAAATCACCATCAATCGGTGAAATCCCAAAAGAATAAATTACTCATAAAACAAAATCGATGCAATCACTAAATCAGTGAAATCATCAAAATCAAACAATAAAAACAATGGCAAAACTAAATTTCGGCGGAACTGAAGAAAACGTAGTAACCCGCGAAGAGTTCCCTTTATCAAAAGCTCAGGAAGTATTAAAAGACGAAGTTGTAGCGGTAATTGGCTATGGCGTACAAGGTCCTGGTCAGGCCCTGAACCAAAAAGACAATGGGATCAACGTAATTGTTGGTCAGCGTAAAGGCACCAAAACATGGGATAAAGCTGTAAGCGATGGCTTTGTACCCGGCGAAACACTTTTTGAAATTGAAGAAGCCCTTGAAAAAGGAACTGTAATTTGCTACCTGCTTAGTGATGCAGCGCAAATTGCTTTATGGCCAACTGTAAAAAAACATTTAACTCCAGGCAAAGCCCTTTATTTTTCACACGGCTTTGGTATCACTTTCAACGAGCAAACAGGCATCGTTCCTCCTGCTGATGTTGACGTGTTCCTGGTTGCTCCTAAAGGTTCAGGTACTTCATTGCGCCGTATGTTCCTGCAAGGCCGTGGCTTAAACTCAAGCTACGCTATTTTTCAGGATGCTACAGGCAAAGCTTTTGAGCGTGTTATCGCTTTAGGTATTGCTGTAGGTAGCGGTTACCTGTTCGAAACTAACTTCAAAAAAGAAGTATACAGCGATTTAACAGGCGAGCGTGGTACACTGATGGGTTGTATCCAGGGTATCTTTGCAGCTCAGTACGAAGTATTGCGCAGCAATGGTCACTCTCCATCTGAAGCATTCAACGAAACTGTTGAAGAGTTAACTCAATCATTAATGCCACTTGTTGCAGAAAACGGTATGGACTGGATGTATGCCAACTGTTCAACTACTGCACAACGCGGTGCGCTTGACTGGTGGAAAAAATTCCGTGACGCTACTAAACCGGTATTTGCCGAGCTTTATGACAGTGTTGCTACAGGCAAAGAATCACAACGTTCTATCGATTCAAACAGCCAGCCAGATTACCGCGAAAAACTGGATGCCGAACTGAAAGAATTACGCGAAAGCGAATTATGGCAGGCAGGCAAAACCGTACGCAGCTTGCGCCCTGAAAACCAGGTTGTAGAAGCGTAATCCAAGTCTTGAGTCGGAAGTACTAAGTATTAAGTTAAAATCTTTTCACTTGGTACTTCTGACTTAATACTTTAGACTTAATACTTAAAAAAATGGGACAAACATTATTTGATAAGATCTGGGATGCGCACGTCGTCAGTAGCAATGAGGGCTTTCCGGATATTTTATACATCGATACACATTTCATTCACGAAGTAACCAGTCCGCAGGCATTTGATGGTTTGCGTACAAGGGGGTTACCCGTTTTCAGGCCAAAACAAACAGTGGCCACTGCCGATCACAACGTTCCAACCATTGATCAGCACCTCCCCATTAAAGAAGAACTTTCACGCTACCAGGTAGATATGCTCACTAAAAACTGTGCAGCATTCGGCATCGAGCTTTACGGCTTGGGCCACCCATACCAGGGTATCGTTCACGTTATAGGCCCCGAGCTGGGCATCACCCGTCCGGGTGGTACTTATGTTTGCGGCGACAGTCACACTTCAACCCACGGCGCTTTTGGTGCCATTGCCTTTGGTATTGGTACATCGCAGGTTGAGCAGGTGTTGGCTACACAATGTTTACTGCAATCGCGCCCTAAAAGGATGAAGATTGAAGTAAACGGCAAATTACAAAAAGGCGTTGGCGCAAAGGATATCATCCTTTACATCATTTCGCAGATCTCGGCTGCCGGTGGTACCGGCTATGCTGTTGAATATGCCGGCGATACCATTCGCTCACTAAGCATGGAAGGCCGTATGACCATCTGCAACATGAGCATCGAAATGGGTGCCCGTTGCGGTTTGATCGCACCCGACGAAACAACTATTGAATATGTAAAAGGCCGCGAATTTGCCCCTAAAGGCGAAGACTGGGATAAGGCCGTAGCTTACTGGAAAACTTTATACTCTGATGCTGATGCATCTTTTGATGAAGTGTTATCCTTTAAAGCCGAAGATATTGAGCCGATGATCACCTACGGAACCAATCCGGGTATGGGCATCGGTGTTACACAACACGTTCCTGAAACTGCTTCATTTGAGGCCAAAGAGCAGGGATCATACAAAAAAGCCCTTGATTACATGGGCCTGCATGATGATGAAACACTATTGGGCAAACCAATTGATTACGTATTCATCGGCAGCTGCACCAACTCGCGTATTGAAGACCTGCGCCAGGTAGCCGAGTTTGTAAAAGGCAAACACAAAGCTGATAATGTTACCGTATGGGTAGTTCCCGGCTCCAAACAAGTACAGCAGCAAGCCATTGCCGAAGGACTGGACAAAATATTTAACGAAGCCGGTTTCCCGCTCCGCGAACCAGGTTGCAGCGCATGCCTTGGCATGAACGAAGACAAGATCCCGGCAGGTAAATACTGCGTATCAACCTCAAACAGAAACTTTGAAGGAAGGCAAGGCCCTAACAGCCGTACTTTCCTTGCCAGCCCGCTTACTGCGGCCGCAAGTGCGATTACAGGGGTGGTTACGGATATCCGCACCTTTCTGAAGGAAGAGGAATTAGTAAGTTAATAACCATCATTAAGAGGAGCGAAAACCAGTATGTCATTGCGAGCGTAGCGTGGCAATCGCATACTATACAGGGCGAACCTACAGAGTTCGCGATTGCTTCGTACCTCGCAATGACATAGGTAGAGAAAACAAATGATACTCGAAGTAGCCATACTTAACGTAATCCCCGGCAAAGAAGATGCCTTTGTCGAAGCATTTTCAAAAGCCCGGGACATCATAGCAAAAATGGCAGGCCATATCTCACATCAACTTAAAAGATGTGTAGAAAATAAAAGCCAGTTTGTTTTACTGGTTGAGTGGGAAAAACTCACCGACCATACAGTAGGCTTCAGAGGATCAAAAGAATACCAGGAGTGGAAAGGATTACTACATCATTTTTATGATCCTTTCCCAACTGTTGAACATTATACAGACATTGAGTTGGAGGGTTCAAATTCTCATATCTCATATCTAACATCTCAAATCTAAAAAAGATGGCAACTAAAATATTTAAACACATTCAAACCAGCGTGGTGCCTTTGCCTATCGAAAACATCGATACGGATCAAATTATCCCTGCAAGGTTTTTGAAAGCCACTACTCGCGATGGTTTTGGTAATAACTTATTCCGCGATTGGCGTTTTGATGGCGACGATAATCCTAAACAGGATTTCGTGCTTAACAACCCAAACTACAGCGGAAAGATCCTGGTTGCCGGCAAAAACTTCGGTTGCGGCAGTAGTCGCGAGCATGCTGCCTGGGCCATTGCCGATTATGGCTTTGATGCTGTGGTAAGCAGCTTCTTCGCCGATATTTTTAAAGGCAACGCGCTTAACAACGGTTTGCTACCGGTGCAGGTAAGCGAAGATTTTTTAAAGAAGATCTTCGATGCCGTTTATGCAGATGAGCACGCCATAGTTGAGATTGACCTGGTTGATCAGTTCATCAAAATAGTAGCAACAGGCGAACAGGAAAGCTTCGAGGTTAACCCCTACAAAAAAGCCTGCATGACCAACGGTTACGATGATATCGACTACATCCTGAGTAAAAAGGACGAAATAGCCGAATTTGAGTTAGCGAGGTAAAAGGCGAAAGGTTAAAGGCAAAAGGTAAGAGAGATCAAAAAATGACTCAATGACCTAATGACGCGAAGCTAATGAACAGACAAGCCCAATGAACTAATGAACCAGTGAACTAATGAACCAAAAACACATCCAGAGAGAAGGTAAAGGTACTGCCAAGTTATTTGACGAACGGAGTTTAGCGAATGATTATGCAACCCTTGCCCCCCTGCTCAAACCAGGCCTGAAGGTGCTGGATGTGGGTTGCGGTACAGGCGCTATCTCTAAAGATATTGCTGCATTAGTTGGTGAAAGCGGTCATGTTACGGGCATTGATAACACCGAATATTTTATCCAGAGCGGTAAGGAAACTTATGCTTCAGTTCAAAATATGGAGTTGATCTATACCGACCTGTTCAGCTTTGCGCCGGAGGAAAATTACGACCTTATTGTTTCGGCAAGGGTATTACAATGGTTGAACAATCCGGTTGAGGCTTTGAAAAAAATGTATTCGCTGTTAAAACCTGGTGGTACAGTGTCCATTTTGGATTATAACCACGAAGCTTTGGAATGGCAACCGCAACCGCCCGCAAGCATGCAGCGCTTTTATGCTACCTTTTTAAGGTGGCGGGGCGATGCCGGCATGAACAATCATATTGCCGAAGACCTGCCCGAATATTTGCAGGAAGCAGGCTTTACTGGGATCGAGGTTTTTAATGCCGATGAAGTTTACCAAAAAGGTGAAGCAAACTTTGTACACAAAGCAGGCATCTGGGCAAAAGTAGCCCAGTCAAAGCAAATGGTTGAGGAAGGCTATATTGATGATGAATCGCGCCTGCTGGCTATTGATGAGTATACCCAATGGGTAGAAAACGACGCTGAGCAAATGGTGATGAAACTAAAAGAAGTACGCGGCGTAAAACCCGAATAAATAAAACATCTATAAAACAAAAACACCGCTGCCTATGGCAGCGACAAGGGTTATGGGAATTAAAAAACACATTTTAGTAATACCCGGCGACGGGATAGGCCCCGAGGTTACCACCTGGGGTAAAGCAGTTTTAGAAAAGATAGGTCAGGATCATGGCCACGAATTTACTTTCGACGAAGCCCTGATGGGCCACGCCGGTATCGAAGCAACCGGTAACCCGCTGCCTGACGAAACACTGGCTAAAGCTAAAGCAAGCGATGCTATCCTGTTTGGCGCTATCGGTCACATCAAGTATGATAATGATCCTTCGGCAAAAGTTCGTCCGGAGCAAGGGTTGTTAAAGATCCGTAAAGAGCTTGGCCTTTATGCTAACCTGCGCCCTATTATGTTGTTTGATGAGCTTCTGGATGCGTCAAGCCTTAAGCCCGAGATATTGAAAGGTACCGATATCCTTTTCTTCCGCGAACTAACCGGCGACGTTTACTTCGGAGAGAAAAAACGCAGTGAAGACCGCAATACAGCATCTGACCTGATGATCTATTCACGTTACGAAGTTGAGCGTATCGCTATCAAAGCTTACGAAGCAGCCCGTGTACGCGGTAAAAGGTTATGCTCTGTTGATAAAGCAAACGTACTGGAAGCGTCACGCTTATGGCGCGAGGTAGTACAGGAAATTGCGAAACAATACCCTGATGTTGAAACCGAGCACATGTTTATTGACAATGCAGCCATGCAGCTGGTTAAAAACCCTAAAAAGTTTGATGTGGTATTAACTGCCAACCTTTTTGGCGATATCCTTACCGACGAGGCATCACAAATTGCAGGTTCGATGGGGATGCTGGCCTCGGCTTCGGTAGGTGATGGTACAGGATTTTTTGAGCCAATCCACGGTTCGGCACACGATATTGCCGGTCAGGATAAAGCAAATCCGCTGGCCTCTATCCTATCGGTTGCCCTGATGCTTGAAATAAGCTTCGGCCTTAAAGAGGAAGCTAAAAAGATTACGGATGCCATTGATAAAACGCTTAAAGACGGCTACCGCACCGGCGATATCGCTGATGCCAATACCGACAAAGCCAAAATTTTAGGCACTACGGCAATGGGCCAAAAAGTGCTTGAATATTTATAGTAGATAGTTATTGTGATGATGACAAAGTTCAGCATCTTCATGATGATATTGTTCCTCTTCTGTGGCTATGGAGTCAATAACGGAGGAGGCACATTTGCTTTCATTGAGGTGCTGATGGCCATGAGCATGGATGATAACGAAAAGCTCGAAAACCTGGTGCTATTATTTGCGATAGCAGGACAGATAGCCGGCGTTTATGCCATCATCCGCTCAAACAACAAACTGATGCTATGGGCGATTATAGCTTTGAGCCTGGTGGTAATAATTGTAACTGCTGCTTCGGCTGATGCCATTGGCAAGGTAATTTGGGTGAATAGCTTTTTTGTGTTGTGTGCAATAACCTATGTGTTAACGTACTTCAGGAACAAAAACAAAGAAGAAATCGTTATATCTAATTGAGATAACGGGATAATAAAAAGTGCCCGCGCTTTTAAATTCCCCTCTTGAGAGGGGGCGCGGAGGAAACGAGCGAAAGCAGGGGTGTGTTATGCAAGCGATAAGCAAAATGTAGAAACACACCCCTCCACCCCTCTCAAGAGGGGAACCGCACGAATCCAGGGCTCTTTTAAGCTAAAGACCCTCCCAAGGGAGGGAACTAAAAAAAGTAATCGGCGAAATCATCAATCAATTGGTGAAATCCCAAAAACAAAAATCGGTGTAATCAAAAAATCATCGGTGTAATCATAGAAAACAATGAAATGGAACGCTGATTTATACGACCAAAAGCATGCCTTCGTATTTAAATACGGTGAGGATGTGCTTGAGTTTTTGGATGTGAAACCTGGTGAGCGCATCCTTGACCTGGGTTGCGGCACAGGCCATTTAACTAAACAAATACAAGATAAAGGTGCCATTGTAAAAGGCACTGATTACTCGCCCGAAATGATAGCCCAGGCTAAGCAACTTTACCCGGATGTTGATTTCGCGGTGGAGAATGCTGCTGATTTTTTCACTGATGAAAAGTACGATGCCGTTTTTTCAAACGCGGCTTTGCATTGGGTACTTGATGCTAACGGCGCAATCCGTAGTGTGTTTAACAGTCTAAAAAAAGGCGGCAGGTTTGTGGCCGAAATGGGAGGCAAAGGCAATGTTGAGCGGCTGATAGATGCCACTAAACAGGTACTGCATAATCATGGTTACAATGAAAAGGCTGACACCAAAGTTTGGTACTTCCCTTCGGTAGGCGAATACACAACCAAACTGGAAGAACACGGATTTAGGGTAACTTACGTTATTCATTATGACCGTAAAACACCGCTTCAGGATGGCGACCAGGGCGTTGCCAAATGGGTTACTATGTTTGGTGCGCAATTTTTAGATGGCATCCTGGCAGAGGAAAAAGAACAGATCCTGGCTGAGATCACCAAAAAACTCGAGCCTTTTTATAATGAGAATGGCCAATGGTATGCCGATTATAAAAGGCTCAGGTTTATCGCTATAAAAGAGATTTGAAACGTGAGATTTGAGATATGAGATTTTTTTCTCTAACTTGAATATTCGCTATTTCAAATAGTTATAAAATAAAATACAAACAGATGAAAAAAGGATTCATATATCCTATACAACATCTCAAACTAAAATAAAAAACAATTGATAGAGGGTAAGAGTCTCAAAGCTCATATCTAACATCACAAATCAAAATAAAAAGATATGTTACACGATCCCAACCGCGTTTATGTTTTTGATACTACGCTCCGCGATGGCGAGCAGGTACCGGGTTGCCAGTTAACAACCCCCGAAAAGATTGAGATAGCTAAGGAACTGGAACTACTGGGCGTGGATATCATTGAAGCAGGTTTCCCGGTTTCAAGCCCGGGCGATTTCCAAAGCGTTGTTGAAATTTCAAAAGCTGTAAAAGAGCCAACTGTTTGCGCGCTTACCCGTGCCAACAAAGGTGATATCGATGCAGCTGTAGCATCTCTGCAATATGCAAAACGTCCGCGCATCCATACGGGTATCGGTTCGTCTGATATGCACATCAAGCATAAATTCAACAGTACCCGCGAAGAGATTTTAGAGCGAGCCGTTGAAGCTGTTAAATACGCTAAAAAATCTGTCGAGGATATCGAATTTTATGCCGAAGATGCCGGCAGGGCAGATGTGGTTTACCTTGCGCAAATGGTTGAGGCCGTTATCGCCGCCGGTGCTACTGTAGTAAACATTCCGGATACCAACGGCTATTGCCTGCCTGATCAATACGGCAGCAAGATCAAATTTTTGAAAGAGAACGTTAAAAATATTGATAAGGCTATCATCTCCGTTCATTGCCATAATGACCTTGGTTTGGCTACCGCCAACTCTATCGCCGGTTTACAGAACGGTGCCCGCCAGATTGAAGGTACCATCAATGGTATCGGCGAGCGCGCAGGTAACACTTCTATCGAAGAAGTGGTGATGATCCTGAAAACGCATCAAACCTTAGGTTTGCATACCAACATCGATTCTAAAAGATTCTATGAATTAAGCCAGATGATTCGTACGCAAATGCGGATGCCTGTACAGCCTAACAAGGCTATTGTTGGTGCAAATGCTTTTGCCCACAGCTCAGGCATTCACCAGGATGGCTTTTTGAAAATGCGTGAAAATTATGAGATCATTCGTCCTGAAGATGTAGGCTTTCCGAGCGCCACAATAGTGCTAACCGCGCGCAGCGGCAGGCATGCTCTGAAGTTCCATCTGGAACGTTTAGGCTTCAGTTTAGATAAGGAAGAACTGGCCCAGGTATACAACAAATTTTTAACGCTTGCAGATGCCAAGCTTGATATAAACGACCAGGACCTGCAAGGCTTAATGGCCCACAGGCTGGTAAAGAACTAACAATGGAAACTGACACAAAAAGCCAGCTTGATTTTGAAGCGGCATATGAGCGGATAAAGGACGTTGTGAAACGCACTCCGCTGCAATATAACGCCGGTCTTTCGGCAAAATATGAATGTGATGTTTATTTAAAACGCGAAGACCTGCAGGTCGTTCGCTCCTATAAGTTGCGCGGCGCATACAACATGATCAGTCAGTTAAATGACGATGAATTGAGCCGCGGCGTAGTTTGCGCCAGTGCGGGTAACCATGCTCAGGGCGTAGCCTTTTCGTGTAATAAAAAGAATATCAAAGGCGTAATTTTTATGCCCGAGATTACCCCCAAACAAAAGGTTAAACAAACCGCTATGTTTGGTAACGGTAATATAGAGATTGTGCTTACAGGCGATACTTTTGATGATTGCCTGGCCGAAGCGCTCATTTACACCGAAAAAAACAAGATGACTTTCATCCCTCCTTTTGATGACTACCGCGTTATTGAAGGCCAGGGAACCGTAGGTGTTGAGATACTGCAGGACCTGCCAGATGTTGAAGTCGCGATTATGCCCATCGGCGGTGGCGGTTTTGCGTCGGGAACAGGTACTTATCTTAAAAACAATGTCCCAAATATCCATCTGATAGGCGTTGAGCCTGAAGGTGCCCCATCAATGCTGGGAGCTATAAACCATGGCAAACCCATTACATTAGATGAAATAGACCGCTTTGTTGACGGTGCTGCCGTTAAGCGTGTTGGAGCATTAACTTATGATATCTGTAAAGAGATCCTGAATGATATGCTACTGGTACCTGAAGGTAAAATTTGTACCACCATACTGAAACTTTACAACGAGGATGCCATAGTGGTTGAACCAGCCGGCGCATTATCTGTAGCTGCACTTGATGCCTGTAAAGAGCAGATCAAAGGTAAAAAGGTGGTTTGTATCATCAGCGGCGGTAATAATGATATTGCCCGGATGCAGGAGATCAAAGAAAAATCACTGCTGTACGAAGGCCTGAAACATTACTTCATTGTTCGTTTCCCGCAGCGTCCAGGTGCTTTGAAACTGTTTGTGAATAGTGTATTAGGCCCTGGTGACGATATTACCCGTTTCGAGTTCATCAAAAAGAACGAGAAAGAAAACGGCCCGGCGCTGGTAGGTATTGAGCTAAAAAATGCCGAAGATTATCCTGCGCTATTACAGCGTATGCACGCGCACCGTTTCAATGTTATTGAATTGAATAAGGATCAGACTTTGTTTGAGTATTTGGTGTGATACACTAAGTTTCAAACTTACCGTCATTGCGAGGCACGAAGCAATCCCCGATTTGCAGGTTTGTCCTGTATAGTTCGCGATTGCTTCGTTCCTCGCAATGACGTTTTAAAAAGAGCTTCGGCTACCCTAACCCGATTTGCAGGTTCGCCCTGTAAAGTTCGCGATTGCTTCGTTCCTCGCAATGACGTTTCGGGAAGCGCTTCCGCTATCCCAACCCTATTTTCGCATTCACCAACGCAATGATCTCCGCTTCCAGCGCAATGGCTTTCCGCTCAATTTCATTGCCCCGGTAAATAATATCAATCACATAATCTTTATCCTTATAGCCCGAAGCGTTGATTTTCACATTCATGAACGCTCCTAATACCGCGGTACGGGCACAGAGGGCGGCTACACCTGCATCCGTTATGGAATTGGGATTACCGGTCAGCGTCATTGCTTTAATTACCTCCATGCTATCCAAAGCGACCTCCATCACTTTAAAGGGAATTTCAATAGCATAGCGGGTAGCATCCTGTATAGCTATATCACGGGCAGCCTTTTCTTCATCGTTTGATTTTGGTAAGGAGAAAGCCTCCATGATCTGGTTAAAGGCTGTGGTATCCTGGTCAACCAATGCCAGCAGTTCATTTTTAAATTGCTGTCCTTTTTGCGCCCAGTCGCTAAATTCCTGCCAGCGGCTGTCCCATCCTTTTTTGTGCGAGCTCAGGTTAGCCACCATGGTAGCCAACGACGCACCTAATGCACCAACAGCCGCCGAAATAGAACCGCCACCCGGTGCCGGACTTTCGCTGGCCGTTTCATCGGCCAGGTCGGTAAGGCTCATGCTGATGAGTTCACCGTCGGCTTTATTTTTCAGCAAATATTCAATGATGCGTTCTTCGGGTTTAAACGGCGAAAGCTCATCCAATCCCATTGATTTAATGGCGATCCTGATCAGTTCCTTTTCGCTTACTCCTACCGAGCGCTGCTGTTTCTCCAAAAAATACCCGCCTGCATCAAGCATCGCTTTCAATGGGATCAATCCAACCAGCTCACTGCCTGTCACCCTGATGCCGCGTGCAGCAGCTTTATCGCACACTTCATCAAATGCCTTGTGAACCGGGGTAACGTTGATATTGGTTAAATTCATAGAGATCTGGGCAACGCCGTATTCCTCTATAAACCAGCCGATGGCTTTTACCGCCTTTAATGAACCGGGAATAGTTTTGGCTTTGCCATGTTCGTCATAAACTATTTTACCGTTAACCGGATCGCCCTCACGCAGGGTGCGACCAGCCTCGCGCACATCAAAAGCAATAGAATTTGCCCTGCGAACGGATGTAGTGTTCAGGTTAACGTTATAAGCCACCAGAAAATCCCTTGCACCAATTACAGTAGCCCCACGTTTAACATCATTCTCTGCCGGACCGAAATCGGGTGCCCATTCCGGTTGCTTGATCTTTTTAAAGAAACCTTCGTACTCCCCCGCACGGATCACAGATAGGTTGCTCCGGCTTTTGTTAGGTTGTGCTGCCTCGTACAAATAAACCGGGATCTGTAACTCCTCACCCACACGCTTGGCCAGCTTTGTCGCATATTCGGCAGTTTCCTCCATCGTGATATTACTAATCGGGATCAGTGGACAAACGTCCGTTGCGCCCATTCTTGGGTGCTCGCCTTTTTGTCTGCTCATATCAATCAGCTCACCAGCTTTTTTAATGGCGAGGAATGCAGCTTCAATTACCCTTTCCGGTTCGCCAACAAAGGTCACTACGGTACGGTTAGTTGCCTTTCCCGGATCAACATTAAGTAACCTTACTCCGTCAACAGACTCAAATGCATCTGTTATCTGTTTAATGATATCAAGGTTTACACCTTCGCTAAAATTGGGTACGCATTCTATTAATTTGGTCATTGGTTCATTAGTTCAATGGTTCATTGGTAGCTAAGCAAATCATAAAACCTGCTTAATCGTTATTTTCAGACGTCCAAACCCGGACTGGTTTTAGTTTTCCTTGCTGATATAGTATCTCACGATAATCTTTACACGGGTAAGCCTGCATATCGGCAAGCTTTCCCTTGATTAAGATGCCGCGGTCGTTTAGCTTTAACGCTTGCGCTGCTCTAAAAGTTAAACCTGCAAAAACTTCGGCTGTGTTTAGTTTTTCGGAGGCAGCCATTACTGAAGCCTGCATCAGCAGATCGCCCATCGGGGCCGAGCCGGGGTTCCAGTCGCTGGCTATGGCGAGGCATGCTCCGGCATCAAGCAGCTTTCGGGCAGGGGCATAACCCATTCCCAAACCCAGCGAGGCACCGGGTAAAGTTACAGCAACAGTATCTGAATTGGCTAATAATTTTATCTCATAATCGCCGCTGGCTTCCAGGTGATCAGCCGATGCTGCCCTTGCCTTAACTGCAACCTCGGTGCCGCCGGTAGTAAACTGATCGGCATGAACAGTAGCTTCAAAACCTATTTGCCTGGCTTTACTCAAGTAAAACAGGGCATCGCTGGTATTAAATGCGCTTTGCTCAATAAAAATATCAACCCGGTTGGTCAGGCCCTGTTGTTTTATTTTCGGTAACAGATCGTTTAACAGATGCTTCAGATACTCACTTTCGGCACCATCAAAATCTTTGGGTTTGATATGTGCAGCAAGACAGGTTGGGATAATATGCGCATGTGTTTTATCAGCTGCCTGCTGAATAGCCCTAAGTTGTTTTAACTCCTCTGTTGCAGATAAACCGTAACCGCTTTTAACTTCGATAGTGGTTAACCCTTCTGCTAAATGACGGGCTATCCGTTTCGTCAGCAAATTGCTTAATTCAGCTTCGGTGGCTGCACGGGTTTGTGTTACCGAATCCCAGATGCCGCCGCCAGATGCCGCAATCTCCAGGTAGCTTTTCCCTGCATTACGCATGGCATAATCCTTAGCTCTGCTTCCGGCAAAACAGATGTGCGTATGGCAATCTACAAAGCCGGGCAGTAATACATGATCTCCGGTGATTTCCTCTACTTGTGCCGATGTATAGTTTTTGCGAAGCGTTTCGAAATTATCTACAGCGAGGATTATCCCATCTTCGGTTAATACCCCGCCATTGATAATGATGTGCAGCTGCTCATCATTCAACATACCCTTAAGCGGCAAACCGGTTAAAGGTATTATTTGAGTGAATGGACCTATTAGTTTTTTCATCGTTCTATCTTAAACCGTCATTGCGAGGTACGAAGCAATCCCCAAACTGTACAAAGGAACTTGCATAGCTGTCCGCTTATCGAGTTGATTCGTTCCTACCATGACAAGTTAAAAACGTTTGTCATGCTGAGTAGGCAAAATCCAAAGACTCTGAAGGGAAAAAGATGAAATTGCCCCTTTGTCATGCTGAGGTACGAAGCATCTCCTTCGCCCTGTACAGCGGCTTTGCCTATAGAAGAAGATCCTTCGCTATCGCTCAGGATGACAAAGAGTTATCGGGTCGATGTCATTTCACCTTCAGAGCCTGCCGGATTTAAAACTCGCAATAACACTTTTATATTTTATGTTTTACCAAACCTTTAGATTAAACTTATCCGCCCATTCGGCAGCCTTATCGTATCCTGCATCAGTATGCCTGAAAATACCCATGGCCGGGTCATTATACAGCACCCTTTTTAAACAGGTAGCTGCGCGATGGCTGCCGTCGGCCAGTACTACCATGCCTGCGTGCTGGGAGTAACCCATGCCCACCCCGCCACCATGATGGAACGAGACCCAGGTTGCACCTCCTGAGGCATTGGCCATCAGGTTGAGCAGCGGCCAGTCGGATACTGCGTCGGAGCCATCAAGCATAGCCTCCGTTTCACGATTGGGTGATGCCACCGAGCCGCAATCCAAATGGTCACGACCAATCACTATCGGGCCTTTTACTTTACCGGATGCTACCAGTTCATTAAATATCAGTCCGGCCTTTTCACGTTCGCCCATTCCAAGCCAGCAAATGCGGGCAGGTAATCCCTGGAAAGCAATTTTCTCCCTTGCTTTTTTAAGCCAGGTAATTAATGGTTTATTTTCGGGGAAAGCCTCTATCAGCGCCTGATCGGTAGTATAAATATCCTCGGGGTCGCCGGATAAGGCTACCCACCTGAACGGGCCTTTCCCTTCACAAAACAGCGGACGGATATAAGCCGGCGTAAAACCCGGGAAATTAAAAGCATCGGCCTCGCCGCCCTGCCTGGCAAACTCACGGAGGTTGTTGCCATAGTCAAAAGTAATAGCCCCTTTGCTTTGCAGCTCCAGCATTAAGCCTACATGCCTCGCCATACTTTTCAGCGACCGCCGTTTATACTCTACCGCATCCTCTTTCCTTAAAATGGCTGCCTCATTTAATGACAGATCATTAGGGATATAACCATTCAAGGGATCATGCGCCGAAGTTTGATCGGTAAGCATATCAGGGATGATATTATCCTTCAACAGTTTTTCAAGCAGATCACCTGCATCGCTTACCAGGCCAACCGAAAGCGTTTCTTTTTTGGCGATGGCTTCCTTTATCCAAGTGATGGCTTCATCGTACGAAGCCGTCATCCGGTCGATGTATTTCGTGTCAACCCGTTTTTGAATCCGGGATGCATCCACATCGGCACCTAAAAATACAGCGCCTGCCATAGTCGCTGCCAATGGCTGAGCACCACCCATCCCGCCTAAGCCGGCGCTTACAATGAGTTTGCCCGCCAAATCGCCATTGAAATGTTGGTTACCGCACTCAACAAAAGTTTCGTACGTGCCCTGCAAAATACCCTGCGTACCAATATAGATCCAGCTGCCGGCCGTCATCTGTCCGTACATCATTAGGCCTTTTTCGCGCAGCTCGTTAAAATGCTCCCAGTTGGCCCAAGCAGGTACAAGGTTGCTGTTGGCTATCAAAACTCGCGGTGCTTCAGGATGACTCCGGATAATTCCCACCGGTTTGCCCGACTGGATCAGTAACGAATGATACTCATCAAGCTCCAGCAACAACTCAATAATTCTACGAAGCGCCTCCGGGTTACGTGCAGCCTGACCGATCCCCCCGTAAACTACCAGTTCATCGGGGTTTTCGGCTACCTGGCCGTCGAGGTTGTTAAGCAGCATCCTGAGCGGGGCCTCGGTTTGCCAACTTTTGGCATGAAGTTGCATACCACGCGGTGCCTTATACACCGGGTGGTTGGCATAGGTTTTAATAAATTCCGAACTCGTCATGACTTAAATCTATTTGGTGAGCAATAGCTGCTTCGCCTGCGGTTTGCAGCAGGGAGCCATCTGTAATCAGTTTGTGGAGACTGTTAATATCATCGGCAAAAACGCGGTCATCCTGTATAAAAGCTACATGCTGCCTTACCAGTTCATGGCAGGCTTCAATAACCGGGGTCGATCTTAGCGGTCTGCGGAAATCCATAGCCTGGGCCGCGTAGAGCAACTCTATAGCCTGGATATATTCAATATTATCTATTACCTGGTGCAGCTTTCGCCCACTGATGGAGCCCATGGATACATGGTCTTCTTGTCCAAGCGAGGTTGGCACGCTATCGGCACTGGCGGGGAAGCACAGGGTTTTATTTTCGGTAACGAGGGCCGCGGTGGTATACTGCGGAATCATCAAACCCGAATTAAGCCCGGCATCATGTGTAAGCAGTTTGGGTAAACCGTAACGGCCTTCGCTCATCAGGTAACAACGCCTGTCGGCAATGTTACCAATTTCGGCCGCTGCGGTTGTTGCATAATCAAGCGGCAAAGCCAGGGGCTGCCCGTGGAAATTGCCGCCGCTGATGGTATCATCGGCATTAAAAATAACCGGATTATCTGTAACAGAATTGAGCTCAATTTCGGTAAGCTCTTTCAGGTGCAGCCATGCGTTGCGGGATGCGCCGTGCACCTGCGGCATGCAACGTAACGAATATGGATCCTGTACCCTATCGCAGTTGATGTGTGACGAATTAATTTCAGACCCATCAAGTAAAGTAAACAGGCGATGAGCTACCATACGCGTACCTTTAAACGGGCGAATGTTATGCAACCGCTCATCAAATGGACGGATAGAACCCATTAGCCCTTCTAACGAAATAGCGCCTATCAAATCAGCACGGTTAAGGGCATCATCCAACCTTTGTACAGCTTTTATAGCGAACGAAAGAATAAACTGTGTGCCATTGATAAGGGCGAGGCCTTCTTTAGGGCCAAGCAATAAGGGCTGTAAACCATGTTTATTTAACAACCTCGAAGCAGGTTGCCGCTCCCCATTTTCAAATACTTCGCCCAAACCAATCAATGGCAAAAACAGGTGTGATAAGGGGGCCAGATCGCCTGAAGCGCCTACTGAACCTTTTTCGGGTACAACCGGGACAATATCATTGTCGATATGCCAGATGATCCGCTCAAGCGTTTTTAAGGCAATGCCCGAATAGCCTTGCGCCAAAGCATGCACTTTGGTGATCATCATAAGCTTCGCTATTTCCTGCGGGATGGGTTTCCCCACACCTACGCTATGGCTTTTAAGGATATTGCTTTGCAGTAAACTTGTATCGTCTTCCGAGATCCGGGTATCACACAGCGGACCGAAACCGGTATTAATTCCATAAACCGGGTGGTGGCTATGCACAATCTTTTCTACCTCACGCCATGAGGCCTGGATCATGTCTGCGGCTTCTTTATTAATGATTCCTTTAATTTTGCCAGATGCTATGTCGAGGCAGATACCTATGGTAAGATGATCGGTGCCGTAATTAAATATATTACTCATTGCCGGCGGGTTTTAAGTTGGTATTTAGTTTTTCAACAATATTATCGGCCAGTTTACTCTGGCGGAAGGTGTTTTCAAGTGCAGTAACTGCAGGCAGTAATTGAAGTGCTGTTTCGTCGCCTTCAACCAATTGGGTCATGGCTTCAGTGATTGCAGCCCAAACAGGCATGATCTGTGCCAGTAATTCGCGCCCGCTGGTTGTAAGGGTAACCAATTGACGGCGGCCGTCATCACTACAGGTATCGGTGCTTACAAGTCCGCGCTTTTTAAGGTTAGTGATCAGTTGACTGGCAGCAGGATGTGATACTTCTATCTGCTCACTTAATTCTTTGATAGATAAGGCATCATTTTTCGACAGTAAATAAAACACAGGAAACCAGCTGGCATCAAAATCAATTCCGGCATTTTGATAAGCACGATTAATTTCGGCCAGAAAAGCTTCACTCAGCCGCCGCAAGCGACTGCCCAAAACCAGGTATCCTAAACTTTGATATAAATTCATGATGCAATTTATATAAGTGCTTATATAATTGCAAATTTTATTTTCGGGGTTGTTTAAATGTAGAGACGTATAATTGCGTCTTCCGCATGCAACTTAAGGTAGTTAAACCTATTACAAAGCGGCTTGTCCTGCGGCGAGACGCAATTATGCGTCTCTACATGAAAACATCTAAAACAAAAAACTCCCGGCGATTTGCCGGGAGCTTTCATTTATTACTTAGTGATCAGGTTGTATAACTCATCGAGCTTAGGGGTAAGCACGATCTCTATTCGCCTGTTCTTTGCGCGGGCTTCATCAGTACCGGTGGCATCTATCGGCTGAAACTCGCTCTTACCTGTTGCGGTAAGCCTATGCGGGTCAACACCTTCTGTTTCGGTCAGGTAGCGGGTAACCGAGGTAGCGCGCAATACGCTCAAATCCCAGTTATCCTTGATCTGGCCAAGGTTCTTCACCTTCTTATCATCAGTATGGCCTTCTACTGCCATATTGATATCCGCTTCCTTGTTAACCACCACAGCAAGCTGTTTCAAGGCAGCCTTTCCTCTTTCATCAATAATAATACTGCCCGAAGGGAACAATAGTTTATCAGCTAATGACACATAAACCTTGCCATTTCTGATATCTACCGTTAAACCACTTTGTTGAAAGCCGTAAAGCGCCTTCTGTAATTTATCTCTTAAAGCATTGGTAGCCTCATCGCGTTTTTTCAAAATGTCCTCTACTTCTTTCAAACGTGCTTCGCGTTTTTTCAAATCTGCAGCCAGTCTTGTTGTTTGAGCAGCTAATTCATTAGCTTTTGACGATGTCGCATCCAGGTTACTGTTTAACACGCTTTTATTTTTGCGTAAATCATTAAGCTGTCTGTGCAAACGCGCTGTATCCGATTGCAATTGTGCAAGCTCCCCCTCGAGGGTTGTTGTGCGGGTAGCTAATGAGTCACGTTCTGCTACAAGGGTTTTGTATGCTTTTGGGGACATTACCTTGCATGAGTACATCGTTAAACATACAGCAGCGGCTAAAAACGTATATCTAATTTTCATATTATATTGAGGGTTATAAAATCGTATTATGCCAGGGCGTTCTTCAAAAATACATTAAGCGGATGGATCCTGCTGCACATATCTACCACCGTCTTTTCCGATCCGGGTTGGGTTAATTCTTTATCTGTAAGTTTATGCCAGCCCACAAAACTTTTTAGTTTTATCAGGTCGAGGTTATCATTATCCGGTTCATAACCTTTCGGCAATGATTTAAGCTGTTCCTGTTTCCTGAAATCGCCAAATAGTTTAATAAACTCCTGATCGTCTATGATCTTTTTCAGGTCGGCGGCATTATAGTCAATTTCCTGGCGAATAGCTTTCAGATGCGGTGCTTCGGGCATCCAGTATCCGCCACCGATAAATGAATTGCCGGGCTGAATGTGCAGGTAGTATTCAACGCCGCCGCCTTTTAAACCGGAGGTTGGGAAACTTACTCCAAAGTTATTTTTATAAGGCGCTTTATTTTTACTGAAACGAATATCGCGGTAAATGCGCATCACGCATTTTTTGGCGTCAAGGTTCTCGTCCATCCCTGCCTCTATTTTACGTACGCCCTCAAGCACCTTCGCTGTAAAATCAATTATATTTTCACGGGCCTTATCGTAATGCTCTTTATTTGCAGCAAACCATTCGCGGTTATTATTTTCGGCGAGGTCTTTTAAAAACTCAATACTTTCCTGGTATATCATCGGTATCTAAATAGTTTTGGTAGTGTATTTTGGGTGATAACCAATACAACAAAAACACACGCGAATATCTGAAATTTACAGGAGCAAGGAAAAAACACCCTAAAATTATAGTACCAAGATATAACCACGGCGAATCCTGATTATGGCTAACCAGGTAGGTAAGCCATGCTATCCCCAGGGCCTCACCAACATTCAGGGCATAACTCACATACATTGCTGCATAAAAGTAACCGGGCTCTATCTCAAAAAACAGGTTACAATGCGGGCAGTTAAGGTTGATTTTATTGGAGAAACTGTAAGGGCTACCCTTAAACATATCGCCCCGCCTGCAGCGTGGACATTTACATTTAAGCATAGCCCATGACTTTGGTGTTTGGGACACGATAAAGTATCTTATAAGATTATCAAAGCGCCGGCTAACGGGGCGTTTCGCTGCCTGTTAATTCAGATTAAGTTTTTCGGGGCGCATCTCCAGCTTAACATCTTTACGACGGTATTTTTTATACCAGATGTAACCACCCAATGCTACAGCAAAATAAGGAGCACCCAATAAAAACAGGATGCCGTTGTTTAAACCTCTTGTTTTTGAGCTGCCGCTTTGCGCATTGGTTTCAACTGTGGCAGCACATTGTGCACACTGGGCTTTTACCGGCTCACGGGCAATCAGCATCAAGCCAAGGGCCATTACAAAAAGGATAACTTTAAAACCTTGTTTCATAAGTACAAATTTAACCAATTATAAATTAAAAATGATAAAACGGACGGATCATTAAATAAACAACCACGCCGCTTGCTGTAACATACAACCAGATAGGGAATGCCCAGCGTACCAGTTTACGGTGCTTTTCAACCTGCATTTGCAACCCGCGGTGAAAACTCAATAATATTAACGGTAAAACGGCCGCTGCAAGTATAATATGAGGCGTTAAAATGGATAAGTATATTGTCCGTAAAGATCCAGCCGAAGCCCGTTCTGCATCCGACAAATGTCCATCTCCATTAAGGTCTCCATAAACAATTTCGTTACGCATCAGGTAGTGAAACAGAACATACGAGGCCAGGAAAAGCGCCGAAAGGCAAAACGTGATAATGTTAAGCCGTTTGTGCAAGCTTATGTTACCTTGTTTAATTTGGTATAGCGACAAAAGTAACAATACAGTACAGGTGCCGTTAAGCACCGCGTTAAGCATTGGCAAATACGGTGTAAAAGCAGGGGCAACTGCCGGCCCCGGGATAAGGTGCCTGTTTAAAAGAATAACAAGTGCAATTACAACTATGGTAACAACCGCTACAAAGCGGATTATAAATTTATCGCTCATGGCTAATTAATATAGGGCCTTATCAACTTTACGAAGCTCTTCGGCTATCAATACTTTTATCTCGTCGTTAAGGCGGTTCACCTCTGGCGTTACTGCAGCCTTGTAATATCCTCTGATGCGGTGTTCCTGATCAATAAGTACAAAGTTATCGCTGTAAACAAAATCGCTGCCGGCTTGCGCTGCGTTAACATAAAGGCCATTGCGGGCAAAACTGTAAACGGATGAGGTATCGCCGCTGCACATCAGCCAGCGGTTTGATTCGGGCTTGAAGGTTTGCAGGTATTTATTAAGTACCTCCGGGGTATCATGTTCCGGATCAACCGTGATGGTTAAAAAGTAAACCATCTTATTTTTATAATAAGTGCCCACCAGCCAACTCATGTTTTTGTTGATGGTTTGACAAACGGTGGGGCAATTTTTATAAAAGAAGTTAATTACAAATATCTTTCCTTTCAGGGTAGCCAATGTAACCGCCTTGCCTTCCTGATCGGTTAGTTTAAAATCGGGAATGGTATGGTAAATGGTATCCGGAATGAACTTGCCATGAAACTTATGGCCTGTTTTGGCAACCACCTTTGGCCCAAAAACAGCAAGGGGTTTATACCTGTTTTTACCCTTAGCGGTAAGTAAATAATATAAAAATCCCGGTACTGCTAAGATGAGTACCAGGATCATGATCTTTTTTAAGATGGAAGCTTTGTTCATTAGAACACCGGGCGCAGGTCAACCCAATGGTGGCTTTCGTTTGTTAGCACCAGGATTAAGCCAATTATAAATATTATTGGGATCACTAATGATAGGATCAAACCCATTTTTTCGAACTTCAAGTGCATAAAGTATGCAACTATATAAAATGCTTTAAACAATGTTAAAACGATATATACAGGGTTAGCATATTTTAAAAGCTCCGGGTGACTTGGAACTATAGCAAGCGCGATGATGAACTCTATACAAGTAATGAAGGTTAATATCCCTGCTACTTGCCATATACGCTTTTTGCTCATTGATTCGTGCTCACCATCGTGGTGAACTTCGTGCGATTCTGCTGACATATGATAAATGTTTTTAAACTAAGTAAAAGAATGTAAATACGAATACCCAAACAAGGTCTACAAAGTGCCAGTACAGACCAACTTTTTCAACCATTAAATAACTACCGCGTTTTTCGTATGTGCCCATTAACACGTTAACAGTGATAATGATATTAATAATGACACCCGTAAATACGTGGAAACCGTGGAAGCCGGTAATGGTAAAGAAAAGGTTAGCAAATTCCTGAGAGGTCATATGCTGTACAGCTTCCGTGCCACCGGTAAACAATTTTTTCAATTCTTCTGCCGGAGGAACGCTTCCCCACCAAAAACCTTCGTGGTGTAAATGTCCCCATTCCAGAGCCTGGCAACCGAGGAACATGAAACCACCTATAACGGTAGCTATCATCCAACCAACTACCTCTTTTTTTGCATTACGGTGACCAGCCTCAACAGCTAATACCATGGTAACAGAACTTGCAATGAGGATGAAGGTCATTAAACCCACAAACACCAATGGTGCGCCATGATCAACTAATCCGGGTACTGATTGAAAAACTTTATCTGCACCTGGCCATACGCTTGCGCTGAAACGCAATGAACCGTAAGCTATCAATAATGATGAAAAGGTGAACGCATCCGAAAGGAGGAAAAACCACATCATTATTTTTCCGTACTCCACGTTGAACGGGGATCTTCCTCCCGACCAGGGCGAAGTTTTTACTTCGTCAATTTGTGAAACTGTTGTACTCATCTGTACTAATCTATGGGTGTATTAATTATGATTCAAAAGTAAAAAAACATACAGATAAATCCATATAATATCGAGAAAATGCCAGAAAATGGAGGTTAATTCCATCTTAAACATGTTCCTTACCTGGGGGATATTACGGTATGTACCTATAAGTGTATTTATTAGCAATAACAAGGCGGCTAAAATGTGTACCAAATGCGCGCCGACAAAAACGTAAACAAACGAGCGCGAAGCATTAGGATCAACAAAATAGATCTGCATTTTGTAGGTTAACACATAGCAGGCATAAATTTGCAGGGCAAAAAACGCCAAACCCAGGCCCAATGTGATCCACAAATACAGCTTCTGTTTATCAAATTGCAAGGCTTTTGCAGCCTTTGAAGCCAAAAACAACGTGCCGCTGCTCAATACTATAACAATAGTGCTATACAAAAAAGATTGCGGCATAATCACGTTTAAACCGTGACCACTACCTCCCGAATAAACGATAAAGCCACTGGTAAAAGCCGCGAAAAGCATAAACGATGTGAATATAAAGATCCACATGTTAAACTTTTTGGCACCCAGGTTAAGCCTGTCGTTATCTTGTTCCATCCTTGCCATCATCTCACTTAACTATAAAATCTACTAAAAACATTATCTGAACTAACGGCAGGTAAAAAAACGAGCCGAACATTAATTTACGCGCCTCAGGTATTTGACGGGTACGCAGCAGCATAAATGACTGGTATAAAAATATCAGGCTGCATATCAATGATACACCACCTACCCAGTAACCACCGTAACCGTAAATAGTTGGTAACAAACTCACAGGTACTAATACGATGGCAAATATAAAGGTAATTACTGCACTTGTTAAATCTCTTTTACCCGACGGCAGTAACCTGAAACCCGCCAGTTTATAATCGTCATCCAACACCCAGGCAATAGCCCAGAAATGAACAAACTGCCAGATAAACTGAATGGAAAACAGGATCACAGCAATTGTATCTATTTTTCCGTGTGCAGCTACGTAACCTATAAGCGGAGGTAATGCCCCCGGAAAAGCTCCCACAAAAACAGCAATTGGCGATTTCTGCTTTAGTGGGGTGTAAGCAAACGCATATAACAAGATAGAAAATACAGATAACAAACCGGTTAATAGGTTCAAACTGCCTAACAGATAAGTACCTGCAATACCCATACCCAAGCCCAATACTAGCGCTTGTCCAGTAGTCATTGTTCCCGACGGGATTGGGCGATCCATGGTACGTTTCATGAGTTTATCCAAATCCTTTTCAATGATTTCATTGAATGAATTAGCTGCTGATGTAACCAGGAAACCTCCGATAATCAATTTAATCCAATCAATCCAAACGATATGTCCGTTAGCGCGGCTACCTATTAAAAATGAAATTGATGCTGAAAACACTACCAAAGAGGTAAGTCTCGTTTTGATCAATTTTGAAAAATCAGCCCATTTCATCTGCTTGCCTCCCTACCCTTAACACCCTGAAATAAATTCAAAAGCAAATAAAATTGCGCTCCAAATATTAAACTCGCCAATACGATATGCGCTGCTTGCGCTACCGGTGGTAAAGCGAGGTATGATAATAAGATCCCTGTAACTATCTGCAGCGTGATCATTAAAAATGTAAAACTCATTAACTGCTGCTGAATAGAATGCCTGTTAAAACCTCTGCGCACCAAAACAAACAAAGCAACATTCAATACCAATACCAAAACGGCTATATCCCTGTGGTGCTGAAATATTTCACCTGCATTGGTAATCCAATCTTTACGGTACCCACCTTGAAAATGATTGGCAACAGCATCTATCTTTTCTCTAACTTCGGTACCAAAAGCAATCTGCAGAATACTTACAAACAGTGAAGCCAGCGTTACGATGTAAACCAACGGCGAAGTTCCTGCAGTACTTTTTCCAGAGATCCTTGCTACGTGGTAGGTATAAATACAGATTGCTAAAATAGCCAGTGCCAAAAGCATGTGTACCGTAACTATCCAGGCTACCAAATTGGTTGAAACCACAATTGAACCCAACCAGGCCTGAAAACCCACGAGCACCAGGTTGAAAATACTCAGGATAGCTATACGCTTATCTGCTTTCCAATAACTGAATGAAAAAACAACAGAAAGCAAAAGAAAAAAACCTGATAAAGCACCAATGAGGCGGTTCACATATTCAGTCCATGTTTTGCCGGCGTTAAACTCTTCAGGTACCAGAATGGAGCGATCTTCGCGTATGCGTTTTGCCATATCGCTATAGCCAAATACATCAAGTGTTTTTGCAAAACGCTGGTTCTTTTCAATGCGCTTAGCTACGTACTTCTGTTTGTAATCTTTAGGAAGGTCGTTTATGTCGGTAGGCGGAATATATCTTCCGAAACATTTTGGCCAGTCGGGGCATCCCATGCCTGAACCTGAGCTACGTACAACACCACCGGCAAGAATCAAAACAAAGAGCAGAACAATGGTTGTAATATTGATCTTTTGAAACCTATTTTTTGCGGCTGTGCTCATCTAAATGTTTCTAAAAATTTAGGGTACCTTGTTAAGTCGGAAGTTCTAAGTTTTAAGTTCAAAGCTGCTTAACTTAGGACTCAAAACTTCCGACTTAAGACTTAACCGGTACCCTAAAAGATCAGATAAGTATTAATTTATTTTACTTGTTCGTTTGCTTTCAGCGTACTTGTAAACTTATTTAGTTCTTCCAAACCTGCAGGATTATCTTCAAAATCATGCGGCTGGTTTGAGCTCATAGTTTGCGAGTAAGGAACAGTTTGCGGGATGTAATCCTCTTCTGCACCAGGTTTGCTGTAATCATATGGCCAACGGTAAACTGTTGGGATCTCACCTGGCCAGTTGCCATGCAGGTGCTCAACAGGGGTAGTCCACTCTAATGTATTTGACTCCCATGGATTTTGAGTTGCTTTTTGTCCTTTGAATATCGATACAAAGAAGTTATAAAGGAAACCAAACTGTGTAAGCGCAGCGATAATAGCGGCCCAGGTAACAAATGTATTTATGGTTAACCATTTCTGCATTGAAGCAAATTCGGTGAAAGCATAATACCTACGCGGTACGCCGTCAAGACCCATAAAGTGCATTGGGAAGAATACCAGGTAAGCACAGATAAATGTTAACCAGAAGTGCAGGTAACCTAATTTCTCATCCATCATGCGGCCGAACATTTTAGGGAACCAGTGGTAAACACCAGCAAGCATACCAAATATTGCAGCCGAACCCATTACCAGGTGGAAGTGGGCAACTACGAAATAAGTATCGTGTAAGTTGATATCCAAAGCAGCGTTACCCAGGAAAATGCCTGTTAAACCACCAGAGATAAAGAACGACACCATACCGATAGCGAACAGCATAGCAGGCGTAAACCTGATATTACCGCGCCAAAGTGTAGCAAGCCAGTTAAATGTTTTTACCGCCGATGGTACCGCAATGATCAGCGTAGTGATCATGAACACACCGCCCAGAAACGGGTTCATCCCCGTAACAAACATGTGGTGGCCCCATACAATGAACGATAATACTGTGATACCGATCAGGGAGTAAACCATCGCATGGTAACCGAAGATCGGTTTACGTGAATTTACCGACATTATCTCAGATGAGATACCCATCGCTGGCATAATTACAATGTATACTTCCGGGTGACCCAGGAACCAGAATAAGTGCTGGAACAGGATCGGGCTACCACCTTCAAATGGTTGCTGTACGCCGTTTAATACGATATCAGATAAATAGAAGCTTGTACCAACACTGCGGTCAAATATCAACAATACAACACCGGCAACTAAAACCGGGAATGCAAGGATACCTAATATAGCAGTAAGGAATAAAGCCCAGATAGTTAAAGGCATTTTCCAAAGGTCCATACCTTTTGTACGCATGTTTAATACAGTACTCACGTAGTTGATACCACCCATTAATGATGATGCTACGAACAATACCATACTGATAAGCCACAAGGTCATACCTTCACCAGAACCTGGCATAGCTTTAGGCAATGCAGATAAGGGAGGATAGATTGTCCAGCCACCGCTGGCAGGCCCTTTTTGAACAAAGAACGATGACAACATGATAACACTGGCTAAAAAGAAGAACCAGTATGAAAGCATGTTCATGAATGGCGAAGCCATATCACGCGCACCTACCTGCAATGGAATCAATAAGTTGGCAAAAGTACCGCTCAAGCCGGCAGTTAGTACGAAGAACACCATGATGGTACCGTGTATGGTAACCAAAGCAAGGTAAAAATCGGGGCTGATACGTCCGTTAGGGGCAAAACGACCTAACAAAGTGGTTAACAGCGGGAATGTTTTATCAGGGTAAGCAAGTTGGATCCTAAACAGGATTGACAAAATCATTGCGATAACCGCCATAGTAATACCTGTGATCAGGAATTGCTTGGCAATCATCTTGTGGTCCATGCTAAATACATATTTAGACAGGAATGATTGGTCATGGTGGTGTTCGTGACCGTGTTCGTCGTGGTGTGTGCCTGCGTGGTCGTGAACTGCTAATGTTGACATATCTCTATTTCTTATCTTTATTAATTATTTAACGCTAACCTATTTGTTGAAGCACCGCTTTGTGCATTGTCTGCTGAAGCAAAATGAAGCTCTTTCCTTAAAGCATCATTTAGGTAAGGCTTTTGCCTTGACAGCCATGACTGATATTCGGCTTCGGTAACAACACGTACAACTTTTTGCATGTTGTAGTGGCTTCCACCGCATATTTTGTTGCAGTAAAGGGTATATTCAAATTTAGGGTCGTCTAATTTGGTACGCATCTCTGCGGTAGTAATAGTCGGGGTAAACTTAAAGAAGGTTGGTAAACCCGGTACAGCGTTCAATTGAACCCTGAAGTGAGGCATGTAAACGCTATGGATCACATCCTGTGCAAGGATATTTAACCTGATTGATTTATTTACAGGCAAATACATGGTATCAACCCTTAAATCATCAAAGCTGCTTTTCTTTTTAAAGTTAACACCTAAAAGGTTAGCACCGGTTACCAAACGGAAATCCTTAGGGCCTAATACGCCATCTTTACCAGGGTAACGCAACTCCCACGCAAACTGGTGACCAGTTACGTCGATGTTGATATCGTCTTTCAGATTTTCGCTGTTCATGATCTTCTGCCAGGTAAAGAAACCGAATACCACCAGGATGGTTAAAACTATAGCCGGAGCAATGGTCCAAACTTTTTCAATGGTATTGTTGTGCGGCAGGAAGTGTGCACGGCGTTTATCAGAATGACGGTATTGGAACAGGAATCCAAAAAGCAATATCTGGGTAACAAAAAATACTATCATAGTTAAAACAGTAGTGACGGTAAACATCTCATCTATTTTAACCCCGTGTGCTGAAGCCGCTTCAGGTAAGGTCATACTGCCTTGTTCGGTAAATGACCAGTAAGCGCCATAAAGACCAACAACAAGGAAAATGATGCAAATTACAGCCATCACGGTATTCCACTTGATGCCTTTTTTGCCCTGCATTTTCAGGGTAAGATCATATACTTTAAGGATCTTGCCAACAATAGCAATACCTAAGCAGATCAGGAAAAATATCAGCACATAATATGCCACCCCGGTCCAGTCAACCTTGGGGGCTTCTTCCTGGGCCGCACCGGCAGCCGCAGTTTGCGCCATCAGCAGGTTTGTGCCCAGAAGCATAAACGCAGCGAAGAACGATAGTAGTTTTTTAGAATTTATTAGTTTTCTGAATCCCATTTTAGTAAGCTGTTTGGTATTCTGTATTTTGGTGCAAATGTAATAATTATTATATGTGATGATGAAGGCTTTCCTGTAAGAACGGGTGTTTTTTAGGAACCAGCGACTTAAACTTGGTTAAAGCTACCATCGCAGTGAAAGTAAACAAACCTCCGAATCCAACAAATGTGCCTATCTCAATCCAGCTGATTTCAGTTAACCATGATGAAGTTGGGCCAACTGTACCAGGCATAATCATCATAAAGTAATCTAACCAGTGACCAACGATCAGGATGATACACATAATTTCAACAGTACGATAGATACGCTTAGAATCACGTGACATAAATACCAGCAATGGTGCAAGGAAGTTGATCACGATATTGATCCAGAACCATGGTTTAAATTCAGGCTCCCATCTTTTAAAGAAGTAAACTGTTTCTTCCGGGATGTTAGCGTAGTAGATCAACAGGAACTGTGCAAACCAAACGTAAGTCCAGAAAATAGAGAAACCGAAAATGAACTTGGTTAAGCTATGCATGTGGTCTTCAGTAACCCAATCGAAGTAACCGATACGTTTAAGCCTGATCAATGTAAGTGTAATAACAGATAAACCGCTCACCCACATTGCTGCAAAGTTATACCAGCCAAACATAGTTGAGAACCATTCAGCCTCTAATGACATGATAGTATCAAAAGCATATATTGGAGTAGTAAAGCCAAAAATCACTAAAAACAGACATGACATATTGAAGCTTTTTTTGTAGTAAAACATACCACCAACTTCATCTTCCGACTCTGAATATTTAGCCAGTAACCAGCCAAATACACAATATGAACCAAGGAAACAAACCAAACGAACTACGAATCCTATTTTGTTCATATACCCGGATTTACCGGCTATAATAGCATTGTAGTTTTCATTGTGAGGATCTGTAACACCAACGGCTGCCCAAATTTTATATAAATAAGGGGCAACAACCTGTTTACCTTCTTCGTTGGTTACTGTATGGGTTAATGAAAACCCTGCAATAACTACAACAATAAGTGTAATTGCAGCAACCGGAAGAACTTTCCCAAAAGCCTGGGGAATCCTGATCATTGAAGCAGACCAACCCGCTTGCGCAGCATACTGTACCGCGCAAAAGAAAATACCGCACATACAAACCGCAGCAAAGTAGTAGCTCATCAGCAGCAGGTTAGCAAAAGTGCGCTCAGCGTAGCCGGTTGCAAAACCAGCAAGGATGACAACCAAACCAATCACGATGCATATCAAGCTCCATGTTTTGGCTTTGCCGACAAATTCGAATTGCCCGTCAAAATTATTATGAGTCTTCATTAATATCTTTTTCTTATAAGGTTTGTAAATGGTGAACATACATGATCACTTTCCAGCGTTCTTCGGGAGCAAGCTGAGAAGCGTATGAACCCATAGCATTTACACCGTAAGTAATGGTATGATAAATTTTACCGTCTGTAAGGTCTTTCATGTTACCACCGCGTGATGACTGGCCTTTTGAATATGATGGCGGCGCCGGATAACCGTGCTGAACTACCAATCCATCACCCTGACCGTTAACACCGTGGCAAGGAGAGCAGAAGTGCTCAAATAAGATCTTGCCGTCGGCATAGTTAGCCTGGGTTTGTGCCAGTACTGATTTAACCTCAACGCTGGCTAATTCATAACCCTCTTTGGTATTTGGATAATCAAATTTGGTAAAACCAACTGGTATAGTTCCCGCTGGCGGCAACTGAGCAGTTTTCCCATCTTTAAAGTTGTTATTTTTCTGATCCGGATCGTATGCCAAATGCTCGTACATATTAGGTGCATACTCCCAGCCGGTGCTCCTTTTATCCTTGCACGATGTAAAAATTATCGAAGCAGCGATAATAGTAACTATTGTTCCTAATATTTTAATTTTATTCATAGCTAACATATTTTCTGTCGTTATGCTTAACTTCTGTAGCGCCCGCTTCTTTTAGTAAATTAGTTATATCGTCGTGTGGAATATTCCCTTTAGCATTGATAGCAATTACAAACTTATCATCAGTTGCACGCAGGTCCATTACCCTTGGCGCACGCCCCGGGAAAAGGTGAGTTGCGAAGAAGAAGGTAAATGTCATACCAAAAGAGGTCCATAATACCGTCCACTCAAATGTAACCGGGATAAAATCCGGGATAGCAAAAAAGTTTTTACCACCGATGTTGATAGGCCAGTCATGAACAAGCATATAATAAACCATGCTGAACATAATGGTACCGCCTAAACAACCGAACATAAATGCTGCATAACCAAGACGCGAATCTTTGATGTTCAATTTAGCCTCGATACCATGGATAGGCATAGGCGTATAAACGTCATAAATAGGTACGCTGTTCTTTTGCAGCTTATCGATCCCGTGCATCATATCATCGGGATCATCAAAAACGCCTAATATATATTTAGTGCTACTCATTAGTATTATGCTTTTAAGTATTCAGACTGTTCAACACTATCAAATTTCTCAAGTGAAGCGATATAAAACTCTGCTTCGGCAGGTACAACATGGCCTTCGTCCATAAGTTTCTTTTTAGCCTGCTCGCTCGAGCTTTTCAGCAGCAATTTCACTTCGGCCATTGCAACTGAAGGTAATACCCTGATAAACAACAGGAACATGGTAAAGAATACACCTATCGACCCGATGAACACGCTTACGTCAACCCAGGTTGGATAGAACATAGCCCAGCTTGAAGGTATAAAGTCGCGGTGCAGTGACGTAACGATAATTACGAAACGTTCAAACCACATACCGATGTTAACCACAATTGATAATACCCATGACAATGGAATGTTGGTACGGATCTTTTTGAACCAAAACAACTGCGGGGTAATTACGTTACAGGTCATCATGCTCCAGTAAGCCCACCAGTACGGACCGGCAACACGATTTGCGAAAACATACTGCTCATACTCATTTTGTGAATAGAACGCGATGAACAACTCTGTTAAGTAAGCCACACCTACTATCGAACCGGTTAACATGATGATCTTGTTCATCGATTCAATGTGGAACATGGTGATATAGTTTTCCAGGCCTAAAACCTTACGTGCAATAAGCAACAGGGTTTGTACCATGGCGAAACCGGAGAAGATCGCACCCGCAACGAAGTATGGAGGGAAGATGGTGGTGTGCCATCCCGGTTCCAGCGAAGTTGCAAAGTCCATTGATACGATGGTGTGTACCGAAAGTACCAGTGGTGTTGAAACACCTGCCAGGATCAACGATACAGTTTCAAAACGCTGCCAGGTTTTTACTGAACCTGTCCAGCCGAATGAAAGTACCGAATAAATACGGCGGCGTAAGCCTTGAGCACGGTCACGGATGGTAGCGATATCAGGCAATAAACCAGTGTACCAGAATACCAATGAAACCGAGAAGTAAGTTGAGATCGCAAATACGTCCCAGATAAGCGGCGAGTTCCAGTTTACCCATAATGAACCGTATTGGTTTGGTAATGGTAACGAATAAACTGCCATCCAGGGGCGGCCCATGTGAGCGGCGATGTAAGTTGCCGCACAGATAACCGCGAAGATCGTCATCGCTTCGGCAGAGCGGTTAATGGAGTTACGCCAGTTTTGACGGAACAGTAATAATACCGCCGAGATCAGCGTACCCGCGTGACCGATACCTACCCACCATACGAAACCGGTGATATCCCATGCCCATCCTACTGTTTTGTTCAAGCCCCACTCTCCTAAACCGAACCAGAAAGTCCAGCTGATTGCGAAAACCCAAAGCGAGGCGCCAAGCGAGGCTACACTAAAACCGATCCACCAGGCTTTACCCGGCATATTTTCTACAGGGCGTAATACATCATTCGTAATTTTTCCATACGTGATGTCTTTACCCGTAATTAACGGTTCCCTTATTATTGATTCACTATGAGATGCCATATATCTTAATCTCTGTATATAAAAATTTATGCCTGAGCTTCAGTTTCTATTATATTTCTAACTTTTGTCTGGTAACCAATACCTGGTTGTACGTTAAGTTCTTCAAGCACGTAGTAAGTTCTTTCACTTGCAAGTGCTTTTGAAACTTCAGAGTTAGGATCATTCCTGTTACCGAACACGATAGCGTTGGCAGAACATGTTTGCTGACAAGCCATTTTGATTTCGCCGTCTTTAAGCGGACGTTTTTCAATTTTAGCTTTCAGTTTACCAGCCTGGATACGTTGGATACACATTGAGCATTTCTCCATAACACCACGGAAACGTGTAACCACATCCGGGTTAAGTACTAATTGTGTATGCTCACCTTGCAGGTAGTTATCAAAACGTGCATCGTTCCAGTAGTTGAACCAGTTAAAGCGACGTACTTTGAACGGACAGTTGTTAGCGCAATAACGGGTACCAACACAACGATTGTAAGCCATGTGGTTTAAACCTTCTGAAGAGTGAACGGTAGCTAATACCGGGCACACAGTTTCGCAAGGTGCGTGGTCACAGTGCTGGCAAAGCATTGGCTGGTGAACAACCGATACATTGTCAAAGTTATCAAGCTTATCAATTTCCTTTTCTTTGGTAACTGCTTCTTCGCTGTCGCCATGGTCATTGTAGCTGTAGTAACGGTCAATACGGATCCAGTGCATTTCACGGCGGCGTGAAACTTCGTCTTTACCTACAACCGGAATATTATTTTCTGCAGAACATGCAACCACACAGGCACCGCAACCGGTACAAGCGTTAAGGTCGATAGCCATTACCCAGTCATAAACAGGGCGGTCATGGTTATCCCAAAGTGATTCGCCGTTATAGTCTTTACGACCATGTTCGTTACCACTGCCAGCTGCCGGGTTCTTTTTGTATTCAACAAAAGTAGCCTCGCGGATCACGCTCCTACCCTCGTATGAGTGGTGGGTTTGCGTTTGAGCAAGCGGCGATTTGTAACCAGCTGGTTTAAATGATGCTACAGCAGCAGTTTGGAAAGTACCATTGCTTAAGCTGAAGAATGGATAAGCATTTTTACCAACATTGTTACCAACCGGACCAGCATTTGTACGGCCGTAACCTACAGCAACTGATAAAGTACCCTGCGTTTGACCAGGCTGAGCCAATACCGGTAACTCTACAGAGTAACCATTAGCGTCAATCTTGATCACATCGCCTTCTTCAATTTTCAATTTCTTCATATCAGAAATTGACATGGCAGCAAAGTTATCCCAGGTAACTTTTGAAACCGGATCAGGAAGCTCCTGCAACCATGGGTTATTGGCACGTTTACCGTCGCCTATAGCCTGGCTAACATAAAGCTGTAATTCAAACTTGTCACCATCGGCGGCAACAGCTTTGCTCTGGGTTAATATTTTTTGGGTTACACCGGCAAGGTCAAGGCTAAAGCTGTAAGCGCCCGCTGTTGCAGGAGCAGCTATCACCATACCTGTTTGCAATAGGGTTTCCCAGCCTTTTTGGCCAGATAAGCCACCTTTTGCCAACAAACCTGCATCCCAGGTTTTGCGTACGTAAGTGTAGTAATCTTTTATTGGGTTTTCCATCCAAACCAGTAAGCTATGCTCGGCCTGGCGGGTGTTATAAACCGGGTTAATGGTTGGCTGCACTACAGTGTAGTAACCTTCAACAGCGTTGGCATCACCCCATGTTTCCAAATAATGGTGGTTTGGAGCATTAACAGTAGCCAATAAAGCTGTTTCATCATCATGATCAGCAAATGACACGTTTAAACGAACGTTTTTAAGCGCTGCTTTAAACTCATCATTTTTATAGTAATCATAAGCAGGGTTAGCATTCAGGAATAATACTGCACCAACATCGCCGCGTTTTACTTCGCTTACAAATTCAACAAATGCAGCGTCGTTACCTGCGTATTGCTTTGATGGGTTATCTAAATCGATAGTTGTACCGTAGCTGCCTAATAAAGAGTTGATAGCATTAACCAACACTTGAGTAGCAACATCATTTGAACCTGAAACAACCAACGCTTTACCTTTAGCAGCTACCAGTTCTTTAGCAGCCAACTGAATAGCGGTATCAACTTTTTTACTGCCGGTTGCTTTTGAACCAGGTAAAGTAGTACCAGATATTGCGTTATAAAGGTTTATTAATGCAACACCAATTTCAGATGGTTTGGTAGTGATACGGGCATCGGCGTTAGTACCGGTCATGCTCATACCAGTTTCAAACTGAATGTGGCGGGACATTTTTTTGTTTGCCAGCGATTTGCTGTTACGGTTTGAAACGTACTGACGGGTAAATTCCTCGCCCGAGATCCAGGTACCTAAGAAATCGGCACCGAAACTTACAATTACATCGGCTTTATCAAAGTTGTAGTGAGGCAATACTGCTTTACCAAAACTGTTTTGATTAGCCTGGATGATGCCGGTATATGAAACCGCATCGTAATTGATATGTTTTGTAGTAGGATATTTGGCAATGAACTCGGCGATAACTGCTAAAGTTGAAGGGCTGTATACAGTTGAGGTAACCAAACGGATTCCCTTACCTGCTGCAGCAACAGCCGCAAGCTCTTTCATTACATAAGCATCAACCTCGGCCCAACCTGCTTCTTTACCTTTTAATTTAGGATCTTTTAAACGGTTAACATCGTACAGGTCAAGTACCGAAGCCTGAGCCTGCGCACTTAAACCGCCTTTTGAAAACAAGTCGTTAGGATTACCTTCAACTTTGATAGGGCGGCCTTCGCGGGTTTTAACCAAAATAGCCTGACCTTCATAAGTTGAAGAGTAGTAGTTAGCCACACCCGGGGTAACCTCTTCAGGTTTGATCAGGTATGGAATTGATTTATGCACCGGCACTTTCTGACAAGCCGCCAATGTAACTGCACCAACACCAAAACCAAGCGCCTTTAAAAAGTCGCGGCGTGGAGTTTTAGCTGATAAACCAGATCCGCTAAGCACTTCCTCGATAGGAATTGGCTCTGCAAATTCGTTTTTATTTTTCTCAACAAATTCTGGTGTTCTGTTTAGTTCTTCTAAACCTTTCCAGTATTTTTTATTGCTGTCCATTTAAGCTATATAAACTGTAATGCTAAATTCTTTTTATTAATAGTGACACTTACCGCACTCGATACCACCTAACACGGCAGCTGTAACTTTCTCACCTTTCTTGATCTTATCGTGTGCAGCCAGGATGCTGTCATAGTAAGCATTGCCTTTACCGTTAACTTCGGTACGTTTGTGGCACTGGATACACCATTTCATGGTAAGCGGAGAGTATTGGTAAACCTCTTTCATTTCCTGTACCGGACCATGGCACTGCTGACATTTAATACCGCCAACTTTTACGTGTTGAGAGTGGTTAAAGTAAGCCAGGTCAGGCAGGTTGTGGATACGTACCCACTGAATTGGTTTAGCTGCAGTGCTGTCATACTTCTGTGTTTTTGGATCGTAACCCAAAGCGTCATAGATCTTATGTATCTCTTCCGACTCGGTTTTAACAACCTTGTGGCAGTTCATACACACGTTTAATGAAGGGATAGAAGCATTTTTTGACTTGTAAGCCCCTGTGTGACAGTACTGGCAATCAATTTTCATGATACCGGCGTGCAATTCGTGCGAGTACTTAATAGGTTGCACCGGCTGATAACCCTGGTGAACGTTGGTATTCCATAAAGTAACCCAACCCCAGCTGCTCATTGCAACAGTACCGGCAACCAATATAAAGAATACCAGTTTTTTGTTTTTAAGGATCTTGGTGATGAATTCCTTCTTAGCGTCAACCGCTACAGCGCCATCGGCAGTAACAACTTCATCCTCAATGATCAGGTCTTTGTTTTTAAGCAGGATACGCTCTAAAGAACCTACCACCCTGTTCAATACCAGGATAACGATGAAAGCGATAATGATGATACCGATCAAACCGAAAACAACCATATCACTTGGGCCGCTTTCAACTTTGGCACCAGGAGTTGCAGCATTTGCCGCAGGCTGAGACTTCATGTCTTTCCAGGTAGTACGAACGTAGGTTAAGATATTGCCTACATCGGCATCGCTAAGGTCAGCGAATACGGTCATGCCCGACTGGTTATACTCATTATATATTTTGAGTGCCTTAGGGTTTTTTGCAGCAATCAGAGCCTGGTTGTTCTGGATCCACTGGATAAGATATTTATCATCAGTTTCTTCAGTAAGTTGCGGGCCTAATGCCGGACCAATTAAACGGGTGTCGATTTTGTGACAGGTAGTACATTTTGATTTGAAAATGGCCTCGCCTTTAGCAGCGTCAGTTTGCGCGAACGCAGTAGATAAACTCCAAAAAGCAAACCCGGCAATCAGTAAAACCGACCTTGAGAATTGTTTAAGAATCAATGAGAAACTTCTCATACAGTGTATTTATGCTAAATAATTTTTATATTAATGATTGAAACTGTTGTAAGATGTATGTTTCATCGGATATTTACAGGCACAAAAGTATAATTTTATACACTATCGGTGACACATAAATGACACCAACCTATAATTTATAATCGTTCTAAATAGACAAAAAACTGCGTTTAAACGCTGCTAAATGCATATTACTGTCATTTGACATTTTTTTAGAAGAATTACAATCCAACTTTAATTATAAAATTTTATCTATTGTTTTAGTAACCAGGCAAAAATAAGCGGTGCAACAATAGTTGCGTCACTCTCTACTATAAACTTAGGCGTGTGAATGTCAAGCTTGCCCCAGGTTATTTTTTCGTTAGGAACAGCGCCCGAGTACGAACCATACGAAGTAGTTGAATCAGAGATCTGGCAGAAGTAGCTCCAGAAAGGCACATCATGCATTTCCATATCCTGGTAAAGCATCGGTACAACACATATTGGGAAGTCACCTGCTATACCACCACCTATCTGGAAAAAGCCGATGCCTTTGCCCGATGAGTTTTTAGTATACCAATCGGCCAGCCATGCCATGTATTCGATACCGCTTTTCATGGTTGATGCTTTCAGCTCGCCTTTAATTACGTACGAAGCAAAGATGTTGCCCATGGTTGAGTCTTCCCAGCCCGGTACAACAATTGGCAGGTTCTTCTCGGCAGCAGCCAGCATCCATGAGTTTTTAGGGTCAATTTCATAGTATTGCTCCAGTTCGCCGCTCAACAATATTTTGTACATGTATTCATGCGGGAAATAGCGCTCACCGCTGTCATCAGCATTTTTCCAGATCTTGTGGATATGTTTTTGCAAACGACGGAAAGCTTCCTCTTCGGGGATACAAGTATCGGTAACACGGTTATAATGATTTTCAAGCAGGTCCCACTCTTCCTGAGGGCTCAGGTCGCGGTAGTTAGGAACCCTTTTATAATGCGAATGTGCCACAAGGTTCATGATATCCTCTTCAAGGTTGGCACCAGTGCATGAAATGATAGCAATTTTATCCTGGCGGATCATCTCGGCCAAAGAAATACCCAGCTCGGCTGTACTCATGGCACCGGCTAAGGTTACCATCATTTTACCGCCTTCTTCAAGGTGTGTTTCATAGCCTTTAGCTGCATCCATTAATGCCGCGGCGTTAAAGTGCAGATAATTTCTTTCAATAAACTGCGAAATAGGTCCTCTTGTAGTGCTCATAATATTTCAATAAAATTTCAGCCGCAAAAGTAGACATTTTAGTTAAATTGGATTTTAAATGGAACTTTATCTTTTTATAACCATTTCATCCTGAAAATTAGCGTTTCCCGTCTCCCCTGCCCCACTCTGTATTGTCATGGTAATTTTAAAATACGCCCTGCAGAACCTTATATGGCAAAATGGGTTATATTAGCCACTACAAACACCTATGAAAAAACTTGTTACCTTAATACTGTTCTGCGCTATTTCAACCGGTGCCTTTTCACAAATATCTCACATGATAAAACGGATGTATTTTGATAAGGACACCACGCGTAAAAGCAGCTTTGTTATATTACCCGTTTTAAGTTCGGCCCCCGAAACCGGGCTTGAGGTTGGCGGCGCCGGCTTGTTATCTTTTTATACCGATACTTCCAAACTTAATACCCGTGTATCTAATGTTTTTGGCTACGCCTCTATAACTACCAAGGGCCAAAGCCGTGTAAGCCTCACCTCAAGCTATTGGACTCCCGGCAACAGCTATCACCTTACCGCGGGCGTTAGTTATATCAACTTCCCAATAGACTTTTATGGCATTGGCAACAATACTTTAAGGGCAAACTCCGACAGAATTGGCCAAAAACGTTTCAGGGTAAATTTTATAGGCGAAAAAAAGATCACCAACAACCTGTATGCAGGTATAACTGCCGGGGCCTGGGATTACAGTTTTACGGATGATGATAAAACCGGCATATTTTACACCGACCCGCGCGTTGAATACCGCGCCGGCGGGCCAAGCGCCTACATTGGCCCTACCGTTACATTTGATAACAGGGACAATAACACATACACCACCAGGGGCATCATTGTAAATGCCTACTTCCAGGCCATACATGGAATGTTTGGTAATAACGATTATAAAGGGGGCTTTTTTAATATCGAGTACTCGCAGTTTTTTTTACTGGCACCTAAATGGGTGCTTGGCCTCGATGTACAGGAGCAAAGCCTTACAGGTACCACCTCACCGTTTTATTTGTTGCCGGATTTGGGTAGCGACGAGTTAATGCGCGGTTACTATAATGGCCGTTTCCGCGACCGGAACATGATAGCCGGCCAGGCCGAACTGCGGTACCGCCTAAACGATCGTATAGGTTTTGCTGGTTTCGTTGGAGGCGGCGAGGTTTTCAAAAGCAACTTCAGTGCCTCCGAATTAAAACCAAACTACGGGGGCGGCATCCGCTACTTTTTCGATGTACAAAAAGGGATTGCCGTACGTATTGATTATGGCGTAGGCCAAAAGATCCCTAACGAGAAAAGGCTAACCGGCTTTTATATCGGGCTGGGGCAGTCGTTTTGATCTTTGAGTTCATAGTTAATGGTTCATAGCAAACATGCTATTATAAATGGATTTAAATGGTTTAATATAACCCACTTAGGCCATGAACCATGATCTATTAACCATGAACTAACCAACGGTTAATACCTCACCCTGAAATCTTGCTTACTCATTCCTGGTTTAAAAAACACCATGCCGATAAAATATAAATCGATAGTGACTTTAACCTGTTGAATTAATTTAAGCCTTTCCCAGGCTTGTTTGGCAGGCGCATTACGATGGATGTTTGTAAATATTACCACTGTATCATCATGAATAGCCGGCCTCATCTTTTCAATATAATCAACAGTGTTATGCTTCAGGGCATCTGCCAGGATCATATCAGCGCGGTATGAATTACCGAAACTGCCTTGTTTGATAACCTGCACTTCTGAAACGGCCCGGTTAATGATGAATTGGATAATATGATCTTCATCATCAGCAAACAATACCTGGTTGGGATTAAAGTAAACGGCGAAACGATAAAGGAGCCTGTAAAATTTTAACGGTAGTGTATTTATCACACTCTTGTCAGGATGTTGTTTTCTGAGATTTTTTTCGATTTCGCGGTACACTTTTTGATCGCCATAATCGTAAATAACAGTATCAATCAGCTTGTAAACAAATGGAGAATGTATACCGTGCCTGTTATTGGCCTCAAATCGGTGCCGCAGGTAATTCAGCCCATACCTTATATTATACATCGCTGTAAAAGTAAAAAAGGTTTAGTATTTTAGCATTACAGCATATGATAAATCCAACTGAAGTTAATTCATTGATCCGCTTGCTGGATGACCCGGACAGTGAAATTTATGGTCACGTTTATAACAAATTGTTTTCATATGGAGCCGAAGCAATAACCTACCTTGAATCGGCTTTTGAACAGGCTTTTGACCCTGTGTTGCAGGAGCGTATTGCTAATCTTGTACATGAGATCCAGTTTAGCAGCCTCAAAAACGATTTAAAACTCTGGAACCAAAGTGGTGCGTTCGATCTGCTGCAAGGCATCCTGATCATTAACCGTTACCAATACCCCGATCTTGATGAACAAAAAGTAATAAACCAGATAGAGGCCATTAAACGCGACATATGGCTTCAAATGATGAACGAAGCCAGCCCTAAAGAGCAGATCAAGCTAATTAACCATGTATTTTATAACATCTATGGTTTCAGCGGAAACACGGCCAATCACCTCGATCCGCAAAACAGCTATCTGAGCCAGGTACTCGAAACAAAAAAAGGCAACCAGATCTCGCTGGCTATTATCTATTCTATCATAGCGCAAAAACTGGATATTCCTGTATACGGCGTAAACCTGCCGCAGCATTTCATTCTTGCCTATCTTGATGAAAGTATGCAAAGCGAATTTGAAAGCGGGATCCTTTTTTACATCAATGCGTTTAACAAGGGTTTGCTGTTCGGCAGGCGCGATGTGGATATGTTCCTGAAGCAGCTTAACCTTAAATTTGATAAGCAGTTTTACGAACCCTGCTCAAACACCGATATCATTAAACGTGTACTCCGTAACCTCATCAGTGCCTACGAAAACCTGGGCTCGGCCGAAAAGGTGAGGGAATTGAACGAGTTGTTAGAAATAATGGACGATGCGCCCCCCGCCCCCTAAAGGGAGAGCTTTTGATTTATATGATTTCATCTTTTTGTTCCTGCCATTGTTCCCCCTTACGGCTACCGTGTACCCATAAGTTTTTAACAAAAATTATCATTTCGATAGAGCAGGGTAGGCCTAAGCACGGGGGCGAAAGAGAAATCTTATACGCCCTATAAGCGGCATTGCATAGTTCGCAAACTTGGCGTATAAGATTTCTCCTCACCACCTCCGCACATTCCCTCATCGGTTCGTTTCGAAATGACATCTTCTTTTATTAATGATAATAATTAAAAGATATGGGTACACGGTAGCCCTTTATGGGTTAGGGAGCTTCATCCCACCAAATCCCGGTTTCATCCCATTTATTTATTCAGTAGTATTGCGCATTATACCTTGCGGGCATAATTGAAATCAATATGAACTATCTGCTGAAAAAAGACCTGAACCTTGGCAAAATTGAATTTTGGGCCGCAAGCACTATTTATGCCTTCGCTACCATGCTGTTACTGGCCAAAGTAGCCAACAGTGCCGACACTGAAATATGGACCCCTTACCGGTACATGTTTAATAATTATCACCTTCATTACTCCTATTCCAAATATTACTTTTTTCCCGAGATATTCAGATATACCGCTTACTACGGTGCCTACCTGTTATGGAATTTTGTTATTGTACCCGGATTAGCCGCCAAATACCGCGTAGCATGGAACATTACTTTAGCGGTTACCCTGCTTGTTATCCTTTGGGCCCTGTTTGGCATCACCGATACCTGGTTAAAAGGATACCTGTTTTACCATAAATCGGCCGATTACGTATATAACCTCGTTTTTAAAACAAATGTGCTGTATGCTTTATGGGTAATGATGATGCTTACTTTTTACAGCATGATCAAGTACTCGGCAAGCTTCCTGTTAGGAAATATCGACAAAATACAGGCAAAATACCGGGTGCTTACTCACGATTGTATCATAGCCATTGTGGTTGTCATGATCATTACATTTTTGACGGCACTTGTTGACGGCCCAGTAGAGCTGATCACCACTTTTGTGATCATCGCGCCAACAGCCATCGGAATTTATGCGCTATCGTTTTATAGCTTAATACCTCAAACGCTGGCAAAAAACCGCGGCATTTTTAATTATCTGCTTAAAGTTGCCGGTATTATGATCATTATCGGGATTCCGATAGGTTTTATAACCGCACTTATTTTTGATCAGAAAGATCCGGTGTTCATTATTTTTGGCTTTAATTGCGGCATACAAATCCTGATTACTGCTCCTTTTGCCTGGATAGTTTATAAACGCAAACTGGCCGGTAACCAGGAAATAACCCATCTCAAAACTGCACTTGGCCGCTCCACTGCCGATCTGGATTTTTTGCGCTCACAGATCAATCCGCACTTTTTGTTTAACGCACTAAATACACTATACGGAACCGCCTTGCAGGAAAGTGCCGAACGCACTGCCGAAGGTGTGCAGCGCCTTGGCGATATGATGCGTTTTATGCTGCAGGAAAACATGCAGGAAAAGATATTGCTGGTACGAGAGATCGATTACCTGAACAACTACATCGCCCTGCAAAAACTCCGTACCCAAACCTCGCCGGATATTACTATAGTACTGCAGATAGAGGAGCATGTTAATGCGTTACAAATAGCACCAATGTTGCTGATCCCCTTTATTGAAAATGCTTTTAAACATGGCATTAGTCTGCGCGAGCCATCGCATATCAACATCAGCCTGCAAACCAAAGAAAATACGCTTTACTTTGATGTGCATAACAGCATCCACCCAAAAGTGGTTAACGATACAGAAAAGTATAACAACGGGATAGGATTGGAGAACGTTAAACAAAGGCTAACCCTGTTATATCCCAACAAACATGAGCTGGTGATCCGTGAAAGTGCCAAAGATTTTTTCATACATTTAACTATACAACTGCAATAAGCTTTGATTACAGCCATAGCCATTGATGACGAACCTATAGCACTCGATGTGATCCGCTCGCATGCTGCAAAGGTGCCCTTCCTTGACCTCAAGGCCGAATTTACCGATGCCTTTAAAGCGATGGATTACCTGCAGCGCGAACCGGTAGACCTTTTGTTCCTGGATATTAAGATGCCCGATATTTCGGGCATCGACCTGTTAACCTGCCTCAACAAAAAACCGCTGGTAATATTTACCACTGCCTACACCGAACACGCCGTTACCAGCTTTGAACTTGATGCGGTTGACTACTTGTTGAAGCCGTTTGCGCTTACCCGCTTCATAAAAGCTTGCAATAAAGCCTATGAGCTGTACAATTTCAGGAACACCGCCGATGTTAAAGATTACATTTTTCTAAAAACAGGCTATGAACAGGTACGCGTCAATTTCGACGACATCTATCACCTGGAGGCCACAGGCAATTATGTAAATTTTATTTTGAAGGATAGCAAGGTACTCACCCGCATGACCATTACCGAAGTTGAAGCCCTGCTGCCTGCCGAAAAATTCATCCGCATTCATCGTTCGTTTATTGCTGCTGTAAGTAAAATTGATAAGATAGAACGTCACCAGGTAACCATTAATGGTTTCATGTTACCTGTGGGCGGGGCTTATGTACAGAATTTGGGGATGATCAAATAACTGGGTTTAAATAATTAAAAACCAGGTCATTAAGGCATGAAGTAACGACACTTTTTAATCTACTCTACCACCAGCTTTTTCAGCGTAATCCCAATAGTCGCTGTTTTCCTTTTTGCTGCCGGCCCGTAGCTAAAGGCTATCTTATACATTTTTTTTGATTTGATCCAGTTAACAAATTTGGGATCGCAAACAGGGTTTAGTTTGTAAACATACTGCTGGGGCTTGACTTCCGATACTGCTACATAAATAGAGCCCGGCGCTTTACAATCTGCCGGGGCATCAACGTCACCCTGCTGATCGGCAACAAGGTACACCGCAATGCTCAGCGTTTTATGATCGGTATATACGTAACGCTTTTGCAGGTTGTTTAATACATAAGTCAGGTCCTGGTTGGATACACTTTTGTATTTGATAGATTGAGCAATAACATTAAAGCAGGCACCGGCAATTAGCAACACTGCAAACAGTATTCTTTTCAACATAAAATGATCATTAAGGTCGAACTTTGTATTTTTTCAAAAATACTGTTTACCTCAACAATAAAATTTGCTTACTGTTTTATTGGGTAAGAAATTAGTTGCTACAATTTATTTCCCGCTCAAAAAGCCATTCTCTTCCAGCCACGAAGCAGCCCATTCAAACCATTTGCCTTTATTTTTAGAATTGTTCATCCCAAAACCATGACCGCCTTCCTGGAAAAGGTGCAACTCGGCTTTTACCTTATTTTTCAAAAGTGCGTCATAAAATAACAGGCTGTTTTGTACTGGTACAACGGTATCGTCTTCGGCGTGCACTAAAAATGTAGGCGGGGTGTTAGCGGTAACCTGCTTTTCGTTCGAGTAAAGTTCTACCTGCTCTGCAGATGGACTTTTACCTACCAAGTTCTCCCTTGAGCCAACGTGGGCATATTCGCCAAAAGATATCACGGGGTAGATCAGCATCATAAAATCAGGGCGTACACTGATGTTTTCTTTATCTTCAATAACCGGCTTATCAAAATGTGTACCCTCGGTTGAAGCCAGGTGCCCTCCGGCTGAAAAGCCGATAATACCTATTTTCGACGGATTAATATTCCATTCCGCAGCATTTTTACGCACTGTGTATATAGCCATCTGCGCATCCTGTAACGGGCCAATGGATTTATCAGCCATGATATCGTCACTTGGCAAACGGTATTTCAACACAAATGCTGTTACACCAATGTTGGCAAATGCCTGAGCTACGGCCTTGCCTTCATGATCTGACGCCAGTCCTGAATATCCGCCGCCGGGGCAAACAACAATTGCAGCTCCGTTGGCTTTACCTTTTTCGGGCAGATAGGGCGTTAACGTAGGTTCTGTAACCATCGAGATCCAGCTCCTGTTATCAGTTTTTTCAACATAAGCTGCAGGGGCTTTTTTTGAATTAGGAACACCTTTAGGATAAAGAGGCATTGGCTTTTCCTGTGCATAGCAGGTAAATGTGATAGCGGTCAAGACTAAGGCAGATAAGATGGATTTCATATTTTTAAAAGGCAAATTGGATCTGTCCAAAATACAATTAATCTCTTGAAAACAAAACGGAGTATCAGAAATGATACTCCGTTTTGTTTTCATTCACAGCGGGCTGCCGCCATTTTTAACGTTGTCATCCTGAAGAACGAAGGGTCTTCTTCGCCCTGCAAATTAGTTATGCTTGGTGAAGAAGATGTTTCGCTATCGCTCAACATGACAAGTGTTTTTTATTCCTTACGTTTTCGGGCCACCAAATTCCATCAGGTAGGCTTTCAGGAAATCATCCAGATCGCCGTCAAGTACCGCTGCAGCATTGGATGTTTCATGATCGGTACGCAGGTCTTTTACCAGTTTGTATGGATGTAAAACATAGTTGCGGATCTGTGAGCCCCACTCTATCTTCTTTTTGTTGCCTTCAATAGCGTTGGTCAGTTCCATACGTTTGCGCATCTCAATTTCATATAACTGAGATTTAAGCAAGCGGATGGCATTATCCTTATTTTGTAATTGTGAGCGTGATTCCTGGTTTTTGATAATAATGCCCGATGGTTTGTGATATAAACGCACAGCAGTTTCCACCTTATTCACGTTCTGACCACCGGCACCTCCTGAACGGAAGGTTTCAAACTCGATATCGGCCGGGTTTACTTCAATTTCAATAGTATCATCAACTAATGGATAAACATACACCGAAGCGAACGAGGTATGCCGCTTAGCATTGGCATCAAACGGTGATACGCGCACCAAACGGTGTACACCATTTTCACCTTTTAAATATCCGTATGCAAATTCGCCTTCCAATTGCAGTGTAACGGTTTTTACGCCGGCTACGTCGCCTTCCTGGTAATCTTGCTCGGTTACTTTATAGCCATTCTTTTCGCCCCACATAATGTACATACGCATGAGCATACCGGCCCAGTCGCAGCTTTCGGTACCACCGGCACCGGCCGTAATCTGGAGTACAGCATTAAGCTGATCTTCTTCGGCCGAGAGCATATTTTTAAACTCAAGCTCCTCAACCACTTTTATGGCTGCATTATATTGTTCCTGCATTTCGGCCTCGGTGGCATCACCACCCTGGTAAAATTCAAAAAGCACACCCGCGTCATCAACAGCAGCTACTACTTTTTGAAAAGCATCTGTCCATACTTTTTTTACTTTGATGGATGCCAATACCTTTTCGGCCTCTTTAGGATGATCCCAAAAATGCGGACCTATGGTTATTTCCTGTTCTGCCTGCAATAATTCCAGCTTCTTATCAATGTCAAAGATGCCTCCTCAGGGAAGTTACTCTATCCCTTAAATCCTGAACTTGTTCTTTAGTCATGCGGCAAATATATATAATTTGAAAAATTGCTATAAATAAAAAGGCCTGCAAATTGTTTAACAATCAGCAGGCCCGTTCAATAGGCAGATGAATAGTATGTTAGGCAACCATCAGGTTGTTCACAAGCGGGCTCAGATCGGCACGGTTGCCATTAAGTTTTGTAAGCAGAGTACCCAAAGCAAACTCTTTTGCTTCACCGCTCTTGGTTTCTTTAACCAACTCGCTCATCACGGTTGGGATCAAAGCCTTTGCAGCAGCCAAAGCGCTGGCCGGATCGATACTATAAAAATTATTAAGCTTACTGGCAAAACTATTGGTAATGCTTGATACTAATGAATTGTTGTAACTACCCGAAAACTGAAAGTACTTAATAAGTTCCTTTACCTTGCCGCTTTCAAGCTGGCCTTTCAACACTTCAATGATAGAACTTGAAGCTTCATTGATCACTGCTTCATGATGTTTAGCAGGGATCACCGGGTTGTTGATAACAGCCGTCCCGGCGTTATCTTTTACAAGCAAAAACAGTTTTTCAAACATAGTAATACGTGCTTTTAAAGTAAATTTACAAAATGATGATAAATACCTCATTTGATTACCATCGACACAAATATATCAAATAAAAATTTTAAACTTCAAAATATTTTTGTAATTCTTTTGTAATTCTCATAATTTTTAGGTGTAAACTAAACACTATGCCAGCCGTGTTTAATTAACACTAAGACAGACAATTATTTTATTTAACAGCCACCTTACAATTAACTTTTTACTTTTGTTAAAAAACAACACAATTATGCTGCCAACTACCGATTTTACAACAACCCAGGCTTACAAATACCTTACAGATCATTACATTGATATTGTATCAAAAAGCCTTAAGGAAATGTTTGATGCTGATGACCAGCGCTTTAATAAATTCTCGATCCAGTTTGAGGATATCCTGCTTGATTATTCAAAGAACCGTATCGATGATGAAACCATCGCTTTATTGATACAACTGGCCAAAGAATGTTCACTAAAAGAGGCAATAGACGCCATGTACTCCGGCGAAAAAATCAACGTTACAGAAGGGCGGCCGGTACTGCACATCGCATTACGTAACCGCAGCAACACTCCTATTTATGTTGATGGCAAAGATGTTATGCCCGATGTAAATAAAGTGCTTGACCAGATGAAAACTTTCAGCGAAGCTATCATTTCGGGCGAGTGGAAAGGCTACACCGGCAAAGCTATTACCGATGTGGTTAATATTGGCATTGGCGGCTCAGACCTTGGCCCGGTAATGGTTACCGAAGCATTAAAAGCATACAAAAATCATTTGAACCTCCACTTTGTAAGTAATGTGGATGGCACACATATAGTTGAGACCCTGAAAGCGGTTGATCCTGAAACTACCCTGTTCCTGGTAGCTTCAAAAACTTTCACTACCCAGGAAACTATGGGCAACGCTCACAGTGCCCGCGACTGGTTCCTGGCCAGCGGTGCTACCGAAGCTGATGTGGCTAAGCATTTCGCAGCCCTTTCAACCAATGCAGCAGCTGTTGAAAAATTTGGTATCGACACCAAAAACATGTTTGAGTTTTGGGATTGGGTAGGCGGCCGTTACTCTTTATGGAGCGCTATCGGCTTATCTATCGCCCTAAGCATAGGCTTTGAAAACTTTGCCGACCTGCTTGCCGGTGCCCACGCTACCGATAACCATTTCAAATCTGCCGAGTTTGATCAAAACATCCCGGTTATTATGGGTTTGATCGGTATCTGGTATAATAACTTCTTTGAGGCCGAAACCAATGTTATTTTGCCTTACGATCAATACCTGCACCGTTTCTCGGCCTATTTCCAACAGGGCGATATGGAAAGTAATGGTAAACATGTTGACCGTAATGGTAAAGATGTTGACTACTCAACCGGTCCGATCATTTGGGGCGAACCCGGCACAAACGGTCAGCATGCTTTTTACCAATTGATTCACCAGGGTACTAAACTGATCCCTGCCGACTTCATTGCCCCGGCACAATCACACAATCCGCTTGGTGAGCACCACAACATGCTGCTGTCAAACTTCTTTGCACAAACCGAAGCTTTAATGAACGGTAAAACCGAAGAGGTGGTTGTTGAAGAGCTTAAAGCTGCTGGAAAATCAGACGAAGAGATTGCTAAAATTGCTCCGTTCAAAGTATTTGAAGGCAACCGTCCAACAAACTCATTCCTGATTAAAAAGATTACTCCATATACTTTAGGCGCACTGATAGCTGCATATGAGCACAAGATCTTTACCCAGGGCATTATCTGGAACATCTACAGCTTTGACCAATGGGGTGTTGAGCTTGGCAAGCAACTTGCCGGCAAAATCCTTCCTGAGTTAAAAGATAACGCTGAGATCAGCAGCCATGATTCATCAACCAATGGCTTGATCAATCAGTATAAAGCGTGGAGGTAAGCCCCCCAGCCCCCTGAAGGGGGAGTTTTATAATCTTAAACGCGAAACGCCCGGAAAATCCGGGCGTTTGTTGTTTTTATCTCTGCCGCGGGCTTCCAGCCCATGGTTAATCATCATTCTTTTGTTTCTGAAAAACCTTCTGTTGATTGATTTTGTGGTGATGGAAAAGGACTTTGATAATCGGCCGAATCAAATGGTGCGTTCACACCTTTAGGATTGTCGCCATATTGATTTTCACCAGCTTGGCCCTCTGCAAACAAAAGTACAAAAACATAAAACGGTATGATCTGGAACCAACCGCTCTTTCCTAAGTCATGGCAACGCTTAGCCCCTTGCGACCATAAAAACCAAAGTAACGGAACCATCCCCAAAACTCCAGCTCCCGCTATTCCGGTTCCAGATTTCATGATGCCGAGCACAACGACATAACAAATAACGTAAATAATAAAGCTGATGCCATATTCCGTTCTGCGGATGCGGCCTTCGAAAGAAAATAAATTCCGGAACATGATTTAAATGATTAGGTTAGGAATAAATTAATTGCTTAAAGATATTATTTAGATATAAAATGAAAGAACTTATCATGCAGATTTTTTTGACGCAGATTTCGGCTAAAGCCAATTATTTGATGTGCTATTATTCCATTGGTTAAAACCAACGGCAATGAATTTTAATTGCCTATTTATTAGCGCGCCATCAAACCATGGCAAAAGAAACTAAATAATGGGCGGCGGCTTTTGCTATTGAACAAATTTCCTATTTTACCGTTGGGTTTAACCAACGGATGAGATTAACTACAACACAATAATTTCAGCCCCAATAAGCCATTTATAGGACATGCCTACAGCACACAACAATACACTATCTTCCTTTTCATTGCCGTTGGTTTTAACCAACGGACAAAATAACCAGCAACGCCTTGGCTTTAGCCTAAATAAACTATACCTTTAGGACAAGCCACTATTAACCATAAACCATTTCATTTGTAAAAATCTGGATTCATTTAGTATTTGCAACTAAGGGCAGGCAGCCGTTACTTACGCAAAATGTAAGGTACCAGGTACACAAACACATCATGGAAAATTGTAAAGATAAAGGGATCTTTTTACAAGCTATTAATGGCTATACTGATCACATTCACTGTCTTATTTCTTTAGGAAAAGATCAAAACATCGCAAAGATTAGTCAATTAATCAAAGGCGAGTCCTCTATCTGGATAAATAAAAACCAGCTGATCGATCAGCAATTCAACTGGCAGGATGATTATTTTGCGGTATCGGTAAGTGAATCACAGGTATCAGCGGTTATAAATTATATAAACAACCAGGAAAATCATCATCAAAAGAAATCATTTAACGACGAAGTTGAAGAGTTTATGAACAAGTACGGCTGGCAGTTGATTAACAATTAAACAGTAATGGCCCGGAAATTCCGGGCCATTACTGTTTACAATATATTCCTTGGAAAAATCGTTCCCTCTTCAGGGAGTTAGAAGGCCGGGCTTAAGGAACCGGTACAAACTTAACCTGATACAAATGAGGCCACTTTTTGCCGGTAACAAACAGGCGCTGACCTTTTGCATCCCAGGCTATCCCGTTCAATACATTATTATCCCAGTCCCTGTCTTTCGGACGGCTGGCTACCGGATAGATCTCCTTCATATCAATCACCTGCTCAACCGCTCCGGTTTTAGGATTGATCACCAGTATATTATCTGTCTGATAAACATTGGCGTATATTTTACCATTAATATATTCCAGTTCGTTTATCGAATCTATCTGTTGCTTATCGTCACATACATCAACGTGTCCTATCGGGTGGTAGTTGTTCTTATCCAGGAACCAAAGACGATTGGTACTGTCATCCATGTACAACTTATTACCGTCAAAGCACATCCCCCAGCCTTCAGGGCCAACATTGTTGGTGAAGTTGTTAAGTAGCTTCAAGGTATTTTTATCGTAAACAAAACCTACTTTTTCTCTATAAGTAAGTTGTATTACTTTATCGCCAACAACCGAAAGACCTTCGCCAAAGTATTGCGTGTCCAGTTTGGTTTCCTGTAATACCTTACCTGTATTTAAATCAACCTTACGGATGGACGAATGTCCTTTTTCGCCAAGGCTTTCATATAAAACGCCATCAGTATATTGTAAACCTTCGGTATAGGCAGCGGTATCATGCGGAAAAACCTTCTCTACTTTATAAGTATACCTGGCCGGGGCTTTTGCAGCCAGTAAAAGGATGTTTGTTGTTACCTCATTGCTTTTACCGGCTTCGTACACTTTGGCCGTAATCATCCTGATGCCTAAACCAATAGTATCAGTTTTAAGGCTGATGCCGGCAGTATCTTTACTCGAAGCGATCTTTGTTGAATCAAGCAGATAAACTACCGAATCAACTTTGCTGCCTGCGGGGTAGCCTACTTTAATATCAATTTTATCACCGGCTTTGTAGTTAGCACCGGCATCGGGGGTTATGGTATAGTCTGTAGCCGAGCTATCAGGTTTATGTTTACAGCTGCAGCCCAGGGCCGTTAGGGCAAGGGCAGCAAAAAATAGCTTTAGTTTATTATTATTCATAAGTGTTATGTGGCCGAAGGCCAAAACGCATCTTCTATATGGTTTAGTATATAATTTCCGCCGCGGTCAAACAAAATGGCTATGATATCAAACCGCACTTCGCCCTGGTGGTTCATGAGGTAAATATATTCATCAGCAGCTTCGGCCAGGAGTTTTTGTTTACGGTTATCAACAAAGTCTTCCGGTTCGCCAAAGCCATTGCCCGTGCGGGTTTTTACTTCGGTAAATATAATAACCTTGTCTTTATAAGCAATAATATCTATTTCGGCTTTTCCAAAAGTCCAGTTTTCATCAAGGATCTCGTAGCCTGCTTTTTCGAGGTGGGTTTTGGCTAATGCTTCGCCGGTACGGCCAAGTTCAAGATGCTGCGCCATTATTTAATAATTACAGAGCCTAAAAAGTCGGATATAGATTTTTCGACTTTTTTCATGCGCATATACTGGTTAAGCAGTATTTCCTGATCGGCTTCGGTATCAGCTTTTTGAAGTTGTGTACGCAGGTCTTCCAGCATCTTGCCTACCTTATGTTTTTTTAGATGGAATATTGCGCCGAGGATGGTAGCCTTCATATTTACCTGCTCGTCGTTCACCGTGATCTTATGCATTTCATACCAGTTTTCGCTAAGCGAGTACTTGCTGGCCAGCATATTGATAGTTAAATCAACTATGCCTTTATCTTTATGGTGGATAAAATAAGCATCATCGGGTAATACACCATTCTCTACTTCACGGCGATAAATTTCTGTAATCTGTTTACAAACCGGATGATCAAAGGTAACATCACTTAACTCGGCTATAATAAACGGGCCTATATAGGTATTGGCAATGCCGTCCCAGTCAATCATCCTGCTACCGTAATGCAGCAATAAACGTACTATTTCCTTTTCCTGAAAAGCATCATCCTTGGCTATTTGCGGCTCCAACTCAACCGGCTCATCAAAAAAATGAGGCTCATCCGGTATTTCGGCATACCTGTTGTTTTGCTGCTGGCGTTGCTGTTCTTCCTTTTTTGCTTTAGCCGTGCGCATTTTATTAAGTTCGGATAAAAGGGCGCGCTCATCTATCTGTAATAAACCGCTGCACTCTTTTATAAATACCGATGCTTTAATGCTATCAGGAATTTTGGCGATACTTTCAACCACCTCGCGAATCACGTCGGCTTTCTTTATCGGGTCGTTCCCAACTTCCTTAAGCAGGATTTGGGTTTTATAAAGGATAAAGTCCTTTTTATTTTCCTCGATATGCTTTTTGAAGGCGCTTGAACCTTTCGACTGCACAAACGAATCCGGGTCATGTCCATCCGGAAACAGCACTACTTTTACGTTAAGCCCTTCCTCCAGGATCATATCCAAACCACGCAGCGAGGCTTTGATCCCTGCCGCATCGCCATCATATAATATGGTGATGTTTTTAGTAAAACGGGATATGAGTTTAATTTGCTCGGTAGTGAGCGAGGTGCCTGATGAAGCCACTACGTTTTCAACCCCTGCCTGGTGCACCGAAAGCACATCCGCGTAACCTTCTACCAGGTAACAGTTGTCCTGCTCACGAATGGCCTTTTTGGCAAAATACAGCCCGTAAAGTACGTTTGATTTATGGTAGATCTCCGACTCGGGCGAGTTAACGTATTTAGCTACGTTTTTATCTTTTTTTAGCGTACGACCGCCAAAACCGATTACCCTGCCGGTAAAACTGTGGATCGGGAACATCACCCGCCCACGGTACCTGTCAAACAAAGCACCGTTATCCCGCTTTACAGATAAACCGCTTTCAACCAAAAACGGTTCTTTATAGCCGTTCCTGATGGCGGCACCGGTAAAAGCTTCCCATTGATCGGGCGAATAACCCAATTCAAACTTCTTGATGGTTTCGGCAGTAAAGCCGCGTTCTTTAAAATAACTTAAGCCAATACTTTGCCCCTCTTCGGTTTCGAGCATTGTTTCATGAAAAAACTTAGCTGCAAAGGCCGATACGATCATGAGACTTTCCCGACGGAGCTCTTCCTCCCGGTTTTCAGGTGCCTCAACGGTCTCCTCTACCTCAATACCATATTTTTTGGCCAGCCACTTTAACGCTTCGGGATAGCTGAATTTCTCCAGCTCCATCAAAAACGTAACAGCCGAACCACCTTTGCCTGTAGAGAAATCCTTAAAGATCCCTTTTGCTGGCGATACCGTGAACGATGGGGTACGCTCATTAGCAAACGGCGAAAGGCCTACATAATTGGCCCCGCGTTTTTTTAACTGCACAAATTCCCCTATCACCTCCACAATGTCGGTGGCTTCCATAATACGGTCGATAGTGGATTTCTGGATCATGAGTTAATTGCAAAGGTAGACAAAGATCGCTCGTCACTCTTAATTCGAAAACGTAAAATACGGTTTTATTTGATAACGAGGAGTTTAAAAATTCAACCACCTTTTGAAGCAAGTGTGCCATTCAAAACTTTCAGCAATACCCGGCGGTACTTCCCCGTTTCATATTTTATACTCACTACAAGCAAAAAACAGGAAAACAATCCAAAAATCAGGGGCACCCAATAAAAAGAGCTGTTCAGGCCTTCATTAAAATAGGTATAAATAAGCATAAACTCAACAACAAGAAAAAGCAAAACTACTATCGCGCCAGATATTGACGGATTTACCTTCACCGTTATCCGGCTACCTTTTTCATGTGTTAAAACATAGCCTTTTAAGTACAGCAAAGAGCTTCGCCTGCCAACGGTTCTTGTTTTCAAACTAAATTCCCCATCTGTAACTATGCCCTCATAGTTGGGATATTCCATCTTTTGAGGGTTAACATAATGAGCAGCTACAAGATCATTCATCCGGCCTTCAATTTCTTTGGGCGTAAGCGGACTGATCATGCTAAAATCCTGATAAGGGTAAATGTTCATTGCTTAGCGATTAAACCGAAACATCTGCTTTTCGATTCCCGGGCTTTAAAAATGTTACAGCTATTCCTGCCAAAACAATGGCGCTGCCCATTATCTCGTTAAAACCCAAACGCTCGTGAAGCAAAAAAGCAGCAAGCAGCCCGGCAAAAACTGTTTGACTTAGTAAGGCGATGGATACTTTGGTAGATTCAAGGTACCGTAATGAGTAATTGATAGTAAGCCAGCCGGCCAATTGGCAAATAAGCCCCATGCCAATAAAACAAAGCCATACTTTTAATGAAAGATGAATAATATCATTATGCATATATCCATTTATCATTAATAAAAAAATACTGGCGCTAAGCATACTGTAAAACATAAAACTAAACACATCAATACCTGCCATAATATTTTTGGTGATCATGATATAGGTAGCATAAAAAAAGCTGGCCAGTACAGCCAATAATATTCCTGTGTTTAACTCCATATGCAGGATATGTTCATACCCTACCAGTATCACCATACCCGCAATGGCAATGAGTGTACCTATCCAGAATAGCAGCCCCGACCGTTTTCTTAAAAAAAGGAAACTCATCAGGCCAACCCAAACCGGCGCAAGGTTAGCTATCAGCGTTGAAACAGTGGCACTGATTTTCAATAAGGAGATATTCCAAACGGCAATATCAAGTGCAAACACCATACCGGCAGCTATAGAAATGAGCAGCTGCCTTTTATCTACCTTAAGTTTTTGTTTAAATATACAAAATGGTGCTAGGCATACCCAGGCTACAAACACCCTGTAAAATGCTGAGCCAATTGGCGATACCCCGGCAAGCTTTACAAAGATGGGCGAAAAGGAAATGCACAAAATGCCAATAATAAGGCTCACTTTGGGGTTCATGGGCAAAAATTAAATGAGCGGCAAACTTACTGAAAGCCTGTATAATATGCCTTACTTTTAAATACCTTTATATTTCCTGAATAAGTAGTTAACCTGTCATCAACAAAGCAATGAAATATCCCCGGTTTATGTTAGCCATAGCCGTGGTCCTGCTTTTTTCGGCCTGTAAAAAAAAGGACTGCTGCAATTTTCCTGTTACGCCTGATTTTATGCTTGCGCAAAAAAACAATACGCAGTGGGAAGCCGATCCGTCGGCCTCTAATATTAAAGGCGATACCATTTTTGTATCAGGCAAAAGCAATATCGGGGCCGAGGAAGAGCAGGTGGGTTTCAAAATTGTATTTAACGATGTTGGGTATTATACCCTCAAAGCAAACGAAATTTATTACCGTATTACAAAAAATAATACACCGGCCAGCCAATACTCACCCGACCCAACCCACCTTAGTTCGGTAACTATTATTTCATATAACCAGGCCGATAAAATATTGCAGGGATTTTTTGAACTCAGGTTCCTGAAAGTGGGCAACAGCCCTGCAGACAGCCATCCGGATAAGGTTTTATTTAGCGAAGGAAAGTTTAAAGTCAAATTAAAATATTAATTGTAACAACTTTATATATTATTCGTATTAGTTGTAAATTTAGCATTATGAAAAAAACTTTATTTGCAATTGCCGCAGTATCATTTTTGTTATTTGCGGGCTGCCAGAAAAACGGCGTAGCACCTACTCAGGACAACGCTAAAAAAAGCCTTAATCAGTCATTGAACAAAACTAAAGACACCATTATGGTTGGCGGCCCTACCACAAACAAAATCATCCGCGATACCATTATGGTTTCGGGTAAGTAAGCGTCAAAAAGACAGTAGCCGGGAGCACTTTACACTCCCGGCTGTATTTTAATTTAAGGGCATTTTTCCTCTCCCCTGCCAACATATCCCTCCTGCTCTCCGGCTAATGTTTTTTAGCTAATGTTTCAAAGTATGCTTTGATAATTAATTGTATTTTTGCGACTCTAAAAATTATACATGATATGAGTCAGCGAACTAAGATCAAAGCATTGCTGCAAAGCCAGCAAACCGAAATTGATGTAACAGTTAAAGGATGGGTGCGTGCATTCCGTTCAAATCGTTTTATTGCTTTGAATGATGGCTCTACTAATAATAACATCCAGATTGTTGTCGATTTTGAAAACACCGACCCTGCTTTGCTTAAACGCATCACCGTTGGTGCAGCATTAAGTGTTGAAGGTAAGCTCATCGCATCTTTGGGTAAAGGCCAAACTGTTGAAGTGGTGGCTACTGAAATTGAAATTTTAGGCGACAGTGATCCTGAAAAATATCCTATCCAGCCTAAAAAACACAGCCTGGAGTTTTTGCGCGAGCATGCCCACCTGCGTTTCCGCACCAGTACTTTCGGTGCTATTTTCAGGGTACGTAACAGCCTGGCATTCGCGGTGCACCAGTTTTTCCAGGAGCGTGGGTTCGTTTACCTGCACACCCCAATAATCACTGCTTCAGATGCTGAGGGTGCGGGCGAAACATTTCACGTCACCAACTTTGATTTGGATAATATCCCAAAAACCGATACAGGCGAGATAGATTTCAAAGAGGACTTTTTTGGTCGCCCAACCAACTTAACCGTATCCGGACAGCTGGAAGGCGAGCTTGGTGCTATGGCCCTGAGCGATATTTATACCTTCGGGCCAACTTTCCGTGCCGAAAATTCAAACACTACCCGCCACCTGGCCGAGTTTTGGATGATCGAACCCGAAGTTGCCTTTAACGACCTGGTTGACAACATGGACCTTGCCGAGGACATGCTGAAATATGTGATCAAATACGCATTGGATAAAAATGCCGATGATATTGAGTTTTTAACACAGCGCTTAACCGAGGAAGAAAAAACCAAACCGCAAAACGAGCGCTCAGAAATGACGCTGCTTGAAAAACTGCAGTTTTGTTTAAATAACGACTTTGAGCGTCTTACTTATACCGAGGCTATCGACATTCTGAAAGAATCGACCCCAAACAAAAAGAAGAAGTTTGTTTACCCTATTGAAGGTTGGGGAACCGATTTGCAAAGCGAGCATGAGCGTTACCTGGTTGAAAAACACTTTAAAAAACCGGTGATCCTGACCGATTACCCTAAGGAGATCAAAGCATTTTATATGCGCCAGAACGACGACGGCACAACCGTACGTGCTATGGATATCCTGTTCCCGGGCATTGGCGAAATTGTGGGTGGTTCACAACGTGAAGAGCGTTTGGATAAGCTTGAGCAGCGCATGAACGAAATGGGCATCCCTACCGAAGAGCTTTGGTGGTACCTGGATACCCGCAGGTTCGGCTCTTGTCCGCATGCCGGCTTTGGTTTAGGGTTTGAGCGTTTGGTACTGTTTGTTACCGGCATGGGCAACATCCGCGATGTGATCCCTTTCCCAAGGTTCCCTAAGAACGCGGAATTTTAATTTTTTGGGATTTCACCGATTAAAGGTTGATTTCACCGATTTTTTGTTTTTTTGAATTTCACCGATTGAGGGTTGATTCAACGGATTTTTTAGGTTGAGTTGTGATGATTATTGTTAAGGACTGATTATCTTAACCGGCACCTAAAAGAATGGTATCGACTTTTGATCGGTGAAATTATTTTAAGAGGTAGCGGAATCCTAAAATAAAGCAGTCACAAATCGGTGTAATCATTCTAAAAAATCGGTGCAATCCCAATTTTAAGAGGTAGCAGAATCCTAAAATGAAGTAGTCACAAATCGGTGTAATCATTCTAAAAAATCGGTGCAATCCCAATAAAAAAAATGCCGTCACAAATCCTGCTTGCTACCCATATTAATGCCCCGGTTGAAAAAGTTTTTGATATTGCACGTAATATCGACGTGCATGTAGAATCTACCAAACACACCGGTGAGCGGGCCATAGCCGGGCGAACAAGCGGCCTGATCGAGCTTGGTGAAACTGTTACCTGGCGGGCCAAACATTTCGGCATCTGGCAAAATCTTACCTCAAAAATCACCGAAATGGAATATCCAAATTACTTTACCGATATCCAGCTTGAGGGCGCATTCAAAAACTTTACCCATGAGCATTATTTTTATCCCATCCTTAACCAGACCATGATGCGGGATATTTTTTCGTTTAAATCTCCATGCGGGATATTTGGAGATGCGGTGAACTACCTGTTTTTATCAAATTATATGACGAGGCTGTTGTTGAAGCGGAATGAGGTGATCAAGCAAATAGCTGAAGCTACTCAATAATCTATAGCGGCTTTCAGCCGGTGGCAATCATCCAGGGTCGTTTACCAAAAAACTTATTACCTTCTTAGTTTGCAGATTCATTTTCACCCGAAAGTAACAACTACCCCCATCTATCATCGCGATAATGTGCTGCCTCCAATCTTTATTGTTTGTCAAACTACATAAACAGTTTAAATATACCTCCTGCTCTCCTGCCTCATTCTTAGCTGCTAATACCTGTTTATAGTATTTGTCTGGGTCGTTCACTAAAACATAGCTTCCCTCCTTTTTATGATCTTCAACCGCCTTAGTCAAAATGCTGTCGATCTCAACAACATCGGCATTGCTTAATTGTGTAAAGCGATAACTTTTTCCAAAGAACATGTTTATTACCTGTTGATCTTCCGGCAACATCGCATATTTAGACATATCAATCGCATGAAGTTTTTGATATTTAAATGGCGGTTTGGGCTTGCTGATTGAATTTATAGATTGTAGCAAAAGGAATATGAATAAGACAGCTACGCGCATGATAAAAATATTATAGGTTTTATTTAGTGTTAAACGCAAATTGCGCGCTTTTATTTGAACAATTAAAGCCATACTTATAGGGGATTGAGACCGGTGGCAGAGGCCTGTCTCTCCCGTCAAACCAGTGTAAACATCAAGCGGCAAAACATTATATCGCCTCAATTTGTCGTATCTTTATATAGTGAGGTAACCAAAATTCAAAACTCACTAATTCAATAAATCATTAATTAGTATGCAATACAATCAATTAACGCCCGATGAAGAAAGGGTAATATTATACAAAGGCACCGAAAGGCCGTTCACTGGTTCTTTACTGAACAACAAGGCACAGGGCTTATACGTTTGTAAACGCTGCGATGCACCACTGTACCGGTCGGAAGATAAATTTGAGTCGTTTTGCGGCTGGCCAAGTTTCGACGATGAAATTGAAGGTGCAGTACGCCGGGAGGTTGATGCCGACGGCCGCAGGGTGGAGATTCTTTGCGCCAACTGCGGTGCTCACCTGGGCCACGTGTTTGAAGGCGAGTACATGACACCGAAAAATACCCGCCATTGTGTAAATTCAGTATCGATGAAATTTGTTCCGCTTGAGGAAGCAAAATAAATCGTAAAACTTTGAGGAATACGCCCATAGGTTGATGACTTATGGGCGTATTTTGTTTTCCACATTTTCACAGGTTGTGCAATTAGTTGCGCAATTTAGATTTTGATACCGGGTTAAAGCAAAAGCATTTCGTTATTGGCAATAATTGTCGGTGTTAAGTCAAGTAATTTATAATGTTAAATTATCGTAATCCGCAAGTATAACGGCCACCAAATTTCAATCAAATTTTTAATCGGCTGTTTTCAAGTCCATTAATTTTTCATCATTATAACAAGCGCCGCTAAAGTGTGGATAACTCGGGTGTTTGTGAAAAACTATCATTCACAACTACACAACTCAAACATTAACTTTGCTCAACAAGTAATAAAAATGGCATTCAGCCGGCAGCCCGACGCACTCGTCACACCCTAATTAAACTACTGGCTGTCAGAAAGTTACACAATATAGTTGCTAAGGAGCAAATCCGAAGGCATCAAAATTTAAAGCTTTATTAAAAAGTAGGGCTTGCTTTCGTGTCTGAATACCTCATTGAAGGAAAAATATAAAAAAGGTAAACGTCTATGAGTTTGGAAAACGAATTATTACTACGGGAAAACAAGGACCGGTTTGTTATCCTTCCCATTAAGTATCCCAAAATTTGGGAGATGTACAAAAAAGCAGAGGCAAGCTTTTGGACGGCTGAAGAGATCGATCTATCGGACGACCTTAAACACTGGGAAAATCTTAATTCGGGTGAAAAACATTTCATTTCACATATCCTTGCGTTTTTTGCTGCAAGTGACGGTATCGTGAACGAAAACCTGGCGGTAAACTTCATGAGCGAGGTTCAACTGCCTGAGGCACGGTGCTTTTACGGTTTCCAGATCATGATGGAAAACATCCACTCTGAAACCTATGCCCTGCTGATAGACACTTACGTAAAAGACCCTGCCGAAAAAGACCGCCTTTTCCACGCCATTGAAACGGTGCCATGCGTAGGCAAAAAAGCCGAATGGGCTTTGAAATGGATCAACAACGGCAACTTTGCCGAGCGCTTGGTTGCATTTGCCGCCGTTGAAGGAATTTTCTTTTCAGGTAGCTTTTGCTCTATCTTCTGGCTTAAAAAACGAGGCTTAATGCCAGGCCTTACTTTCAGCAACGAGCTGATCTCGCGCGATGAAGGTTCGCACTGCGAATTTGCCTGCTTATTATACAGCATGCTTGAAAATAAACTGCCGCAGGAGCAGGTTACCAAAATCATTACTGACGCAGTTGAAATAGAAAAGGAATTTGTGACCGACGCGTTGCCGGTTAACCTGATAGGCATGAATGCCAAACTCATGAGCCAATACATTGAGTTTGTGGCCGACAGGTGGTTAAGCGAACTTGGTTACGATAAATATTATAACGCAACCAACCCGTTTGATTTCATGGAAATGATTTCATTACAGGGTAAAACCAACTTTTTTGAAAAACGCGTAGGCGATTATCAAAAAAGTGGTGTACTAAACGCATCAGCCGAAAGCAAAAGCTTTTCGTTGGATGATGATTTTTAGTGTTAGAGATTAGAGGTTGATTTAAGAGATTAGAGGTTGGAGATAAGAGATTAGGCAATCCTTAATCAAGAAATCCTCAAATCAGGAAAATCAAGGTTCAGAATCAGGTTTCAGTTTTAAAATAATCAAATCACAATAATATTAACTAAAAAAAGCTTCGCTTTTAACGGGGCAAAAGGAGGGGGAAAATGTTCGTAGTAAAAAGAGACGGTAGAAGAGAGTCCGTAAAATTTGACAAGATCACCGCACGTATTGAAAAACTGTGCTATGGGTTTCAATTAGTTGACCCTATTGATGTGGCTAAAAAGGTAATTGAAGGTTTATTTGACGGCGTAACCACCTCCGAGCTGGATAACCTGGCTGCCGAAACCGCCGCTTCATTAACCACAAAGCACCCTGATTATGCTTTGCTGGCATCGCGTATTGCGGTATCAAACCTGCACAAAAACACCATCAAATCGTTTTCTGAAACCATGCGCCTCCTGTATGAGTATGTTGACAAGAAAACCGGCAAAGATGCCTCGCTTATTGCCGATGATGTGTACGAAGTAATTAAAGAAAATGCTGAACTATTAGACAGCACCATTATTTATGACCGCGACTTTGGTTTTGATTACTTCGGTTTTAAAACCCTCGAAAAATCATACCTGTTAAAAATAGACGGTAAAATTGCCGAGCGTCCGCAGCATTTGTTCATGCGTGTATCGGTAGGTATTCACAAACATGATATCGAAAGCGCCATTAAAACATACCATTTAATGAGCGAGCGCTGGTTTACACATGCTACGCCAACCTTGTTTAATGCAGGTACACCGAAACCACAAATGTCATCATGCTTCCTGTTAACCATGAAGGATGACAGCATTGAAGGCATCTACGATACATTGAAACAAACTGCCAAAATTTCACAAAGTGCAGGTGGTATCGGCTTAAGCATCCACAATGTTAGGGCTACAGGCTCATACATCAGCGGTACTAACGGTACCAGCAACGGTATTATCCCAATGCTGCGTGTATTTAATGATACCGCGCGTTATGTAGATCAGGGTGGTGGTAAACGTAAAGGCGCTTTCGCTGTTTACTTAGAGCCATGGCATGCCGATATCTTTGAATTTTTGGACCTGCGTAAAAACCACGGTAAAGAAGAAATGCGTGCCCGCGACTTGTTCTACGCCCTTTGGGTATCTGACCTGTTCATGCAGCGTGTTGAAGCCAATGAGGATTGGAGCTTATTCTGTCCGCACGAAGCACCAGGCCTGGCCGATTGCTGGGGTAAAGAATTTGAAGAGCTTTACACAAAATATGAAAAAGAAGGCCGTCAGCGCCGTACTGTAAAAGCACAGGAGCTATGGTTTGCGGTATTGGATGCACAAGTTGAAACCGGTACGCCATACTTGTTATATAAAGATGCTGCTAACGGTAAATCAAACCAGCAAAACCTTGGTACCATTAAAAGTTCAAACCTTTGTACCGAGATCATTGAGTATACCGATGCAAACGAAGTAGCGGTTTGTAACCTGGCATCATTAGCATTGCCACGCTACATCAGCAACGGTGCTTTTGATCATGATAAATTGTATGAAGTAACTTACCAGGCCACTATTAACCTTAACCGCATTATTGATGGCAACTACTACCCTGTTAAGGAAGCTGAATACTCAAACTTAAGGCACCGCCCTATTGGTTTAGGTGTACAGGGTTTGGCCGATACCTTCATCCAGCTGCGTATGCCGTTTGAAAGCGAAGAAGCTAAACAATTGAACATCGAGATCTTTGAAACCATCTACTTTGCAGCTATGACAGCTTCAAAAGATATGGCAATTGCCGATGGCCCTTATGAAACTTTCAAAGGTTCACCATTGTCACAAGGTAAATTCCAGTTTGACCTTTGGGGTGTAAAACCAGAAAGCGGCAGGTGGGATTGGGAAAACCTGCGTTTAGATGTTATGAACCATGGCGTACGTAACTCATTATTAGTTGCGCCGATGCCTACTGCTTCAACATCACAGATCTTAGGTAACAACGAATGTTTTGAGCCATATACTTCAAACATTTACACCCGCCGTGTATTAAGTGGCGAGTTCATTGTAGTGAACAAATACTTACTGCGCGATCTGGTTAACCTTGGCTTGTGGAGCACCAGCATGAAAGATAAGATCATCAGCGCAAACGGTTCGATCCAGGAAATCCCTGAGATCCCGGCTGATATCAAAGCATTGTACAAAACTGTTTGGGAGATCAAGATGCGTAGCATTATTGATATGGCTGCCGACAGGGGCGCATACATTTGCCAGTCGCAATCATTGAACCTGTTCATCAACTCGCCAAATGCTTCTAAACTGACTTCAATGCACTTCTACGCATGGAAAAAAGGCTTAAAAACAGGTATGTACTACCTGCGTACACAGGCAGCATCGCAAGCGGTTAAATTCACGGTTGAAAACCAGGGCGGCAAAAATATGGATCCGGTTATCCCGGCCGTTGTTGACGCCGTTGCCGACGAAATTCCTGCAGGCCCAACCTGCTCGATGGAAGAAGGCTGCGTTACTTGCTCGGCTTAAGCAGGAAAGTCCGTAAGATAATTTTTCAAGCTCATGAACTTCGGTTTATGGGCTTTTTTTCTTTAGTTGGTAGATAATGGTTCGTGGATCATAGTTATTAGGTGGCCTCATTTTATGACACTCACATTTTATAATTGCCGGTACCATTATCTATTTTTGCCATAACCATGATCTATGAACAATAGGCCATGAACCAACAAACAATGCCCAAACACGAAATTATCCGTTGCGAACGTTGCGAAACACCTTTTGAATGTAAAGCCAATTCATTCACCAAGTGCCAGTGCAGTACTGTGCAGCTTACCCTTAACGAGGTGCAGTACGTAAGCGAGTTGTATGACGGGTGTTTGTGTGCTAATTGTTTACTCATCATTCAACAGGAATACAGGGAAAGTATCAATATATAACAGCCAACACTTATAAAGCAAAGCACTTTAAATTCATTATCGCTGCCAAAACTGCTTTTTTGCCTTTCATTATTACTCCCGCCATTTTATTAAATAAATATTTATCAGATATTCGGGGGTGCTTAAACATCAGGGTAAGATAGAAAGTATCGTTTTATTGAGGGGATTGGCTGCTTTAGGTGTATGCTGCACTCATTATTACATAATGAATGCCGAAGCATATAGTGTGGTTGTTAAACAGCTGTTTATGAGCGGGCAACTCGGTGTTTCAATATTTTTTGTGATATCCGGCTTTGTTCTTCCGTATTCCTTAAGTAAGATCAATTATACCGTCGCCGGATTTCCATATTTCATGCTAAAAAGGCTTCTTCGCATCGAGCCTCCCTATTGGGCCACTATCGCCCTGCTTTTTATATCAGGCCTTGTGCCATGGCAAAGCTTTAACATACAACAATTTGGCGCAAATATATTTCATATTGCTGCGCTGTATAAAGATCACAGCTGGTATTCGCCCATTTTTTGGACATTAGCAATCGAATTTCAATATTACATTTTACTTGGCCTGTTCTATCCGCTGCTCATGCGCGGCAGGCCCGTGGTTTCCATCCTGATAGTTTGCGGTATAAGTGTAATATGCATGTTTGCCAAGCTCAACATACCCGACCTGGTATTTACATATTGGTATGATTTTGCTGCAGGCTATGTTGGTTTTATGTGCGTGATCAATAAAATCAGATTACAAACCGCCGTAATCTATCTTACAGTTTTTTGCGCCATTGTTGTTTGGCAGGTTTCCATCATAACCGGTGTATTACCTTTTGTTACAACCCTGGTTATTCTTTTATTTAAACAAAAGCCATGCAAGCCGCTCCTGTTTCTGGGCAATATTTCCTATTCCTTATACCTCACACATACCATCGCTATATTTTTCTTTCTGAAATTTGCTAAAGCCTATCTATCAAACCAGGTAATTCTTTTCCCCCTTACCATATTATCTTGTGTAGGCTTTGCTGCTTTATTTTACACCATAATTGAGAAACCCATTCTCAGGCGTTCAAAAAAATTGTAATAAGTAATCCTGATTAATCCTTTTTTGTTTAAACAAGTCATATATGTGTACATCTTCAATAAAGATGATGATTAAAGATCTTACACCATGAAAAGGAAATTTGTTGCTTTAGCACTATTAATATCAGCAGTAGTATCAGTAACCTCAGGTTGTGTGGTACGTGAAGATTACGGTCACCACCACAGGTACCGTAACGGATATAACAACGGTTATAATAATGGCTACAACAATGGCCATTATCACGACCGTGGTTATTAATACCATTAATTTAAGTTTTCCATAAGTAGTTTTTGAGTGATGAAAGAGGGCGCCAGGTTTTACCGGCGTCCTTTTTATATGCCCTCTCAATTAGCTATTACCGAATTTTATTGCGTACTTCGTCATTTCAACAACAAAATCAAAATTTTAAATAATAAAAATAAAAATAAACAAAATTTAATTCCGAATATTTTGGATTTTCAAAATCGTTTTTCGTAAGTTTGAATCATACATTATAAACCTATTAAAAATGACCAGCATTAAAATAACCAAAAACTATACATGCAGGTTCGCATTTATAGCTGCATTTATTTTGCCAATTGGCTTGTGCCCTTCGCCGGTTATTGCAAAAGCAGCACATCCAATAACAATTATTGCCGATATCCCGCTCAAAACTTTTGAAGGCATTTATCAACTAAAGGAGAATGAGTTTAGAGTTTATAAGTTGATTGTTGATGGCGATAAATTAGTAGCCCAACAACTTGGAGGAGATGAAAGACTAACATTAAACCGAAAATCAGATCTTGAATTTGAACTTTTGGATGCCGACGGAGATGAAAAGATCCCGGTTGTATTTTCAAAAAATGAAGCCGGAGAGATCAGCCAGGTTTCGTTGGGTGGCAGACAAGTATTTATAAAGATAAAAAGCTATACACCGCCTGTCGAGGTACAACTGAAACCTGAACAGATAAAAGTTTTAGCAGGCAAATACCAATCGGACGAAAGAGCTGATCTTTTCCTCCAAATCACCGCTATACCCGATGGGTTAACGCTTAAGCAATCATGGGATGGTAAGGAGATCAATTTCAAACCATTATCAGATGTGCTTTTTTTAAACCAAGCTTTCGGCTTTCCCTTAAAATTCACTAAAGATGCGAGCGGCAACCCCGTCAAAGTATTGGCTTTTAATCGCGATACCTGGAATAAGGTAAAAGAATAAGCCCCCTGATTAAATCATTATATAAAATATTATGGGCCGGCCCGCTGTCACCTAAACCTGGTTACATCGGTAACCGGCCTTTTTTTGTACCGTTGAGTAGGGATGATTACGTTGATTTCGCTGATTTTTTCTGAACCAGGATTTTTGGGATTAATGGATTCTCAGGATTTCCTCTTATCTAAATCAAATTTTTCAGGATTTTTATAATTCAAATCAAAAATGACGGTCATATTCTATAATCCTTTGATTCTGTAAATTCTGATTCAGACACCCTCCGCTTCCCCTCAAAAAAACTTTCACACAACTACTTGAAAATCAAAAATAATGTTCGTACTTTTGCAGTCCCGAAATGCGGGATAAAATTATTAGACAAAAAAGCAAGAAATGCCTACTATTCAGCAATTAGTTAGAAAAGGTAGAGTAGCTCTGGTTGACAAGAGTAAGTCACCAGCGTTGGACAGCTGTCCACAGCGAAGAGGCGTATGCACACGCGTGTATACCACTACCCCTAAAAAACCAAACTCAGCAATGCGTAAAGTTGCCCGTGTGCGCTTAACCAACGGAAAAGAAGTAAACGCTTACATCCCAGGTGAAGGTCACAACTTACAGGAGCACTCTATCGTTTTGATCCGTGGTGGTCGTGTTAAAGACTTACCAGGTGTACGTTACCACATCATCCGTGGTGCACTGGATACATCAGGTGTAGCTGGCCGTAACCAACGTCGTTCAAAATATGGTACCAAACGTCCTAAACCAGGTCAGGTAGCAGCAGCGCCAACAAAAGGTAAAAAGAAATAATTAAGGAGGATAGAAAGCAATGAGAAAGTCAAAACCAAAAAAGAGAATTATCCTTCCTGATCCAAAGTTCAATGATACTTTGGTAACAAGGTTTGTAAACAACATGATGTATGATGGTAAAAAATCAACCGCATACGCTATTTTTTACAACGCTGTTGAAATTGTTGAGAAAAAAACAAGCGAAAACGGCTTAGAAACCTGGAAAAAAGCTTTAAACAATGTTATGCCTGCTGTTGAAGTAAAAAGCCGCCGTGTAGGTGGTGCTAACTTCCAGGTACCTACAGAGGTTCGTCCTGAGCGTAAAATAGCTCTAGGTATGAAATGGTTAATCAGCTATGCACGTCGTCGTGGTGAAAAAACCATGATGGAGAAATTAGCAGGTGAGATCATATCAGCAGCTAAAGGCGAAGGTGCCGCTGTTAAGAAGAAAGAAGATACGCACAAAATGGCTGAGGCTAACAAAGCGTTCTCACACTTCAGGTTCTAATTAAGGATTACACCGATATAAAAGGATTACACCGATTATATATTAAGATTATATTGATTTACTATGATTGCGCCTTTTAGGCATAATCGCAATAAATCAGTGAAATCATAACATAATCGGTGTAATCATAAAAAAACAAAAATGTCAAGAGATCTAAGATATACAAGAAATATAGGTATTGCCGCTCACATTGATGCTGGTAAAACTACCACAACCGAACGTATCCTTTACTATGCTGGTGTAAGCCACAAAATTGGTGAGGTACACGAAGGTGCCGCTACCATGGACTGGATGGCACAGGAGCAGGAACGTGGTATTACCATTACATCGGCTGCTACAACCGTTAACTGGAAATACAGAGGCCACAATTATCATATGAACATCATTGATACCCCGGGTCACGTGGACTTTACCGTAGAGGTAAACCGTTCATTACGTGTACTTGACGGTTTGGTGTTCCTTTTCAGCGCGGTTGACGGTGTTGAACCTCAATCTGAAACTAACTGGAGGCTTGCTAACAACTATAACGTTGCCCGTATCGGTTTCGTTAACAAGATGGACCGTTCTGGTGCCGATTTCTTGAACGTTGTTAAACAGGTTAAAAGCATGTTGGGCAGCAACGCTGTTCCGCTTCAGTTACCTATCGGTGCCGAAGAACACTTTAAAGGTGTTGTTGACCTGATCAACTGGAGAGGTATCGTTTGGAATGAGCATGATAAAGGTATGACCTTTACCGAAGTGCCTATTCCTGAGGATATGGTTGAAGAAGCTACTGAGTGGAGAGAGAAATTGCTTGAATCAGTAGCTGAGTATGACGAAAGCCTGATGGAAAAATTCTTTGATGCTCCTGAAACTATCACTGAGCGTGAAGTGCTTGACGCTTTACGTAAAGCAGTTTTGGACGCTAAGATCGTTCCTATGGTTTGCGGTTCATCATTCAAAAACAAAGGTGTACAAACCATGCTTGATTATGTGATGGAATTATTGCCATCACCTATGGATGTTGAAGGTATCATTGGTACTAACCCTGATACAGGCGAAGAGATTTTACGTAAACCGGATGTTAAAGAGCCATTTGCAGCTTTAGCATTTAAAATTGCAACCGATCCTTTCGTAGGTCGTTTGTGCTTTATCCGTGTTTACTCAGGTAACCTTGAAGCAGGTTCATACGTTCACAACATGCGTTCAGATAACAAAGAGCGTATTTCACGTATCTTCCAGATGCACGCTAACAAGCAAAACCCTATCCCTAACGTAGGTGCAGGTGATATTGCTGCGGTAGTAGGCTTTAAAGATATCAAAACAGGTGATACCCTTTGCGACGAGAAACACCCGATCATCCTTGAGTCAATGAACTTCCCTGAGCCGGTAATCGGTTTGGCGATTGAGCCTAAAACTCAGGCCGACGTTGATAAATTAGGTATGGCTTTAGGTAAATTAGCCGAAGAGGATCCGACCTTCCGTGTAAACTCTGACGAAGAAACCGGCCAGACTGTAATTTCAGGTATGGGCGAGCTTCACTTGGATATCATCATGGACCGCTTAAAACGTGAGTTTAAAGTTGAGGTTAACCAGGGTGCTCCACAGGTAGCTTACAAAGAGTCTATCACAGGTACTATCCAACACCGCGAAACATACAAGAAACAAACCGGTGGTCGTGGTAAATTTGCTGATATCCAGGTTATCCTTTCACCAAATGATGAAGGTAAAGAAGGCTTACAGTTTGTGAACGAAATCAGCGGTGGTTCAATCCCTCGTGAGTTTATCCCATCTGTACAAAAAGGCTTCGAAGCTTCAATGGTAAATGGTGTATTAGCCGGCTATCCGTTAACAAGCTTAAAAGTACGTTTAATTGATGGTTCATTCCACGCTGTCGATTCGGACGCGCTATCTTTCGAGTTAGCTGCTAAAATGGCTTACCGTGAGGCATTGCCAAAATGTAAACCAGTGTTACTTGAGCCGATCATGAAAATCGAGATCCTTACCCCTGAAGAAAACATGGGTGATGTTATCGGTGACATGAACCGTCGTCGTGGCCAGCTTTTAGGTATGGATTCACGTGCAGGTGCACAGGTTATTAAAGCAACTGTACCGCTTTCAGAAATGTTTGGTTATGTAACCCAGTTACGTACCATTACTTCTGGCCGTGCTACTTCAACCATGGAGTTTGATCACTATGCTGAAGCACCACGTAACGTACAGGACGAAGTAGTAGCTAAAGCAAAAGGCAAAAAAGCTGCAGGTAATAACTAAAAATCAGAAAATAGTTGATTGGTGATTAGAGAGTAGTTGCCAATCAGCTTTTCAAAATAATAAACCGGCGGGTTATAATTAATAGCTCTTATAATCAGCCATAATAACAAACAAAAATGAGCCAAAGAATCAGGATCAAATTAAAATCTTACGATTACAACCTGGTAGATAAATCTGCTGAGAAAATCGTAAAAACAGTAAAGCCAACTGGCGCTGTAGTTAGCGGACCACTTCCGTTACCAACCGAAAAGAAAATCTTCACCGTATTACGTTCACCACACGTAAACAAAAAAGCACGTGAGCAATTCCAACTTTGCTCATACAAGCGCTTATTAGACATTTACAGCTCTAATTCAAAAACTGTAGATGCCCTAATGAAGCTTGAATTGCCAAGCGGTGTTGAGGTTGAGATCAAAGTTTGATAGACGACCGGCCCACTGAAAGGTGTGGGATCAAAAAATAAAAAGACCATTTGCGTAAGCGGATGGTCTTTTTTTATGGGTATATAATCGCCGAAACCGTCATTCCTGTAAGGCTACGAAGCAATTTTCACCAACCCGTCATTGCGAGGTACGAAGCAATCCCCGACTTACAGAGCGGCTATGCAAACCTCCCTGTGCGGTTCGCGATTGCTTCGTACCTCGCAATGACGTCAGTTTTAACAATTATTTAAACACACTGTTATTGGCGTTACCTGCGGCCCGGGCTGTACGGTTATACGCCTGCAGGCATTATGCACAGGCCGGTATCCGCTTCCATCCCTAACGCAGAATTTGTCTGAACCGTGATTTATGGGATTAGTCGGATTATAGGATTTTGCCAGTCTGCTTTGGTCTGAACTCGAGTTTAGGGGAATTATTGGAATCTCTCGAATTTGCTTATCATCCTGTCAATTCCTTAATTCCTTAAGATTCAGGTTCAGACAAAAAATCCTGCCCATCCCAAAATCCCCCCAAATCCCGGTTCAGACAATCATCATCGGCAAAATCCCCGAAAAATCAACGAAATCAGCGTAATCAAAAAAATCAACGGTTATCTTTGCCCTATGCTGATATCACCATCTACCCTACGCACATTCACCGAAGATATATTCAAAGCCATAGGCTGCAGCCATGAACATGCAGTATTGGCAGCCGATGTACTGCTCAAGTCTGATCTGCGGGGTATCGACTCCCACGGCGTGGCTCGTTTAAGCGGCTATGTACGCCTGTGGGAGAAGAAACGCATCAACCCCACACCCAATATCCGGATAGTACACGAAACACCTACAACGGCCACTATCGACGGCGATGCGGGCCTTGGTCTGGTGGTTGCCCCCTTCGCTATGGAAGTAGCTATTAAAAAGGCTGAATTATATGGATCAGGATGGGTATCAGTACGAAATTCCAACCACTTTGGTATTGCAGGTTATCACGCATTAATGGCGGTTGAAAAAGATATGATAGGTTTTGCCATGACCAATGCCAGTCCGCTGGTGGCACCAACTTTTTCCAGCGAACGGCTGTTGGGCACTAACCCAATGTGTTATGCCTTTCCAGCTGGTAAATATCCGCCGGTGATAGTTGATATGGCTACCTCTGCAGCTGCCAACGGCAAACTTGAAATAGCCCAGCGTTTAGGCAAGCAAGTTCATGAAGGCTGGATCCAGGATAAAGACGGCAATTATACTACCGATCCGCATGCGCTGAAAACCGGAGGCTCGCTCCTGCCCCTCGGCAGCGACCGCGACCATGGCAGCCATAAAGGTTTTGGTTTGAGCGCTACCGTTGATATATTATCAGCAGTATTATCCGGCGCAAACTATGGTCCCTGGGTACCACCGTTTGTGGCTTTCCTTGATCCGCCGAACGATCCGGTTGGTGCAGGTATAGGCCATTTTTTAGGGGCGATACGGGTTGATGGCTTCCGCCCGGTTAATGAGTTTAAAGATCATTTGGACAACTGGGTAAGTCGTTTTAAATCATCAGCTACTGTTGATCCGACACAAAAGGTAGTTATCCCCGGTGAACCGGAACTGGAGGCTGAAGCTGATAGAATGGCTAATGGGATACCGTTGGTTGATGCGGTTGTTGAGGATTTGAATAAGCTGGCAGAAAGGTTTGAAATAGATAAACTATAAACTGCCGCGGGTTTAGCGCAGCGTAACCCGTGGTGGCCAATCATGTAAGCTTTCAGCTTACATATCCGTTCAGCTGAAAGCTGAAACCATAATAAACCACGGGCTGAAAACCACAGGTGTTAGGAAGATGAAGATCGGTTGGAAATGCTGGTTAAAAAAGCTATGTCATTGCGAGGAGCGGCATGGCCAAAAGCACTTGGGGCGACGCGGCAATCCCGTAGCTATACAGAGCGGACATGCATTGGCTACGAGATTGCCGCGCTACGCTCGCAATGACATCTTTTTTTATTTAAAAATAGAGATAATTTCATCTTCCGAACACCACGGGCTGAAAGCCCGCGGCGTTGTATACAAAAAGCACAAGGCCCGTTTTGCTTCGCAAAACAGGCCTTGTGCTGAAATTCCCCCTTCAGGGGGTTAGGGGGCTAATGGATCAGATTAAATAACCTGCTCCAGCGAATTTTGTGAACGAATGAAGCGTTATCATCAACACTCATCCAAATGAACAGCGCTTTACCCACAATATGATCTTCGGGAACAAAGCCCCAGAAACGTGAATCTTCCGAGTTATGACGGTTATCGCCCATCATAAAATAATAGTTCAGTTTAAAAGTATAACTATCGGCTTTTTTACCGTTAATCAGGATCTCATTACCGTTTACTTCAACTTTGTTACCCTCATACACGGCTATCGCGCGACCGTAAATCGGGAATGTTAAACTATCCAGCTTTACTGTCCAGCCCTTTTTAGGCACGATGATCGGCCCGAAGTTATCAACGTTCCATTTATAATCGGGAATGTTAGCACCGATTTTATAGTTAGAGAAAATAGTTGGGTAAACCGGATTAAGCGGATCAGACGTTCCCCTCGGTGTTAACCTTGGCGCAACCGATTTAATATTTGAATATCCGCGCAAAGCCTTTGCCGATTCTTCGGTAGTGTTGGTAATAAATTCGGTATTATTTATTGACGAGATATCAGACAAATGCAAATCCGTTGCTATCTGCGGGTTAAGCTCGTCACCATCCGTTTTAACATCATAAGTGATCTCGCCGTTTGGCGGCGTGATAGCAGCTTTACTATTAATAAACACCTGCGCATTAACAACGCTCAACGTATCGCCCGGGGTACCCTGGCAGCGTTTAATATAGTTTTCGCGTTTATCAACCGGCCTGAAATAAGGCGAGTCGGCATCCATAGGATAATTAAATACTACCACATCGCCTTTTTTAATATCACTTAAACCCGGCAGACGGTAATATGGCAGTTCAATGCCATCCCAATAAGCTTTGGTATTGATGAGCGGCATGGTATGATGTGCAAACGGAAACGCGACTGGCGTCATTGGTAAACGTGCACCATAATTTACTTTGCTTACAAACAGGTAATCGCCAATAAGCAATGAGCTTTCCATCGAGGCGCTGGGGATCACGTAAGCTTCGATGAATAATGTACGGATCAACGTAGCAGCAATCACCGCAAAAATAATAGCATCGGCCCATTCACGTGCCTGAGTTTTCTTAAGGGCAAGTTTATACTTCTGCCTGAATTCGGCACTTGCTGAGGGACCAAAATATTTGGTATTCTTGTCATTGCCCCATTTAGGGAAATAAATAAAGGGCAGGATCACTCCCTGTACATGTTCAGCAAATGTAAACTTACCGTATGACTTCAAAAAGTCAACAATTAAACCCAATGCTATTAAAAAATTCAGACCGGGTATCAGTAACATAATAAACCACCATGCAGGTCGCCCGGTTAATTTAATAATGATAAAAAAGTTATAGAGCGGTACAATGCCTTCCCATCCCTGTCTTCCTGCTTTTTCAAACAGTTTCCATAAACCCGCAAATGGTAATACTATAAAAAGAACAAATGCAATCAATAATCCAATTCCGTTCACTTCAGTGTTTTTTATATTTTCAATTAATGTATGCCCCTGAACAGCCTGTTCCATCTTATCCTATCAAAGAAGCTGGCGGTGCTGTCAATACTCATCCACGTAAATAATGCTTTACCCACTACGTGATCTTCAGGAACAAAACCCCAAAAGCGCGAATCTTCTGAGTTATGGCGGTTATCGCCCATCATCCAGTAGTAGTTAAGCTTAAAGGTATAAGTATCGGCTTTTTTTCCGTTAATCATGATATCCTTGCCCACAACATTTACCTTATTGTTTTCGTAAATTTCGATAGCTCTGCCATAAACCGGGAAAGTAAGACTATCCAGCTTAACAGTCCACCCCTTTTTAGGAATTATAATAGGCCCGTAGTTGTCAACATTCCATTTAAAATCGGGAAAATTAGGCGTGATCTTATAACGCGGGTATTTGGCTGGATAAACCGGGTTCAGCGGATCGCTGGTACCTTTAAGCGTTACTGCCGGCACAATTGATTTTACGTTTGAATAAGTTTTCAAAGTAGCTGCCGACTCTTTTCCCATCATCATTTCATAACGGTTTCCGGTATTGCCCCTGATCTCAATTTTGAGCTCGTTTAAAATAGCAGGGTTAAATTCCTGCCCGTTAGTTTCAACAAAATAACCTTCTTTTCCCCTTTCAGGATCAGGGGCCGCCTTGCCATTGATATAAACCTGGGCATCAACAACGCTCAGCGTATCGCCGGGCGTACCCTGGCAGCGTTTGATAATATTTTCACGCTTATCAACCGGCCTGAAATAAGGCGAATCGGCCTCGATAGGCGCATTAAAAACCACTATATCCTGCTTTTTTATATCGCTTAAACCCGGCAAACGGTAGTATGGCAATTTTACCCCACCCCAATAGGCTTGGGTACCCCAGGGAGTGGTGTGGTGCATAAAAGGAAAAGAAACCGGTGTTATCGGCATCCTTGCTCCATAATTAACCTTACTTACAAATAAGTAATCGCCAATTAAAAGCGAATTTTCCATTGAACCACTGGGGATAACGTAGGCTTCGATAAACAGCGTACGGATCAGGGTAGCGGCTATTACCGCAAATATGATAGCGTCGCCCCACTCACGAAGAGCGCCCTTTTTCTTTTTTACTTTACTTGTATCTTTCTTTTTCCAGAATTTCCAGTTCATATGATATTTGAAATGTGCAGATTACAGATGTGCAAATGTGCAGATTTTTTAATGTTTATATTTTATGTATAAGATATATGTTACACGTTATATGTTACGTTCCTCAATAATAATTAAAAGATGTCAATCAAATCATTCATCCGTAAATCTTCTCAATCATTTGTACACCTGAATTCTGAACTTCCGCACATCTTCCCTCATTTGCACATCTAAAATTTGCACATCTTCCTAATTGATCCCCCTGAGCACCCTATCCCACCTGATCTTACACCATGATGGTGCATTAGTGTCCCAGCTCATCCAAACAAACACGGCCTTTCCTACAATATGGTCTTCGGGAACAAAACCCCAAAAGCGCGAATCTTCAGAATTATGGCGGTTATCGCCCATCATCCAATAGTAATCCATTTTAAAGGTATAACTATTTGCCCTGCTGCCATTAATCAGGATGCTATTGCCCTTCACCTGCACCTTGTTGTTTTCGTACACCTCGATAGCCCGGCGGTAAAAAGGCATGGTCATGCTGTCAAGCTTAACCGTCCAGCCTTTTCGCGGAATAATAATTGGCCCTAAGTTATCTTCATTCCACCTAAAGTGCGCATCATGAGGAAAAACTTCCGGGTCATACACACCTCTTAATTTGATATCAGGTTTTACCGTTTTAATATGGGGATAGCTTTTTAGTTTTTCGGCGGATAGCACGGTGGTATTAACGGTAAAATCAGCACGGGTATACTGCTGAACATCCTCCAGGTGCAGATCATATAGTGTACCGGGGCTAAATATGCCTGCTAAACCGTCTGTATGCACCAGGTATTCCATTTCGGCGTTTGGCGGCGTGGGCATGGGCTGATTATTTACATATACCTGTCCATACTCCAGTTTAAGTGTATCGCCGGGAGAGCCCTGGCACCGTTTGATATAATTTTCCTGTTTATCCACAGGCCGGTAAAACGGTGAATCTGCATCCATGGGATAATTAAATACAACAACATCCCCTTTTTTTACTTCGCCAAAACCCGGCAGGCGGTAATAGGGTAGCTTTATTCCGTCCCAGTAAGCTTTGGTGCCGGTAAGCGGCATGGTATGATGCGCAAAGGGAAACGCTATTGGTGTCATGGGTAAACGTGCGCCGTAGTTGATCTTACTGACAAATAAAAAATCGCCGACCATTAAAGAGCTTTCCATAGATGAGGTTGGTATGGTGAAAGCTTCCATAAAAAGCCCGCGAATAACCATTGCAGCGATTACAGCAAACAAAATAGCTTCGGCCCACTCCCGCGCAGGCGATTTATCAAGGTTGCGGTATTTTTCCCTGAAATTCTCACTTGCCGAAGGACCAACGTAACGGGTGCTTTTATCAAAACCCCATTTAGGAATAAAAACAAAAGGCAACAGTACCGACATAGTAATTTGACCTATGCCAACCTTGCCGAACGATTTAATAAAATCAATGAGGATGCCAACGCTTATAATGAAATTTATGCCTGGTATTGCAAGCAGCAAAAGCAGCCATAGCGGCCTTTGGCTTAATTTGAGCATAATATAAAGCTGGTATACCGGGATTAAAGCTTCCCAGCCCGGCCTACCGGCCTTTTCAAAGAGCTTCCAGTATCCGGCCAGTATTAAAATCAATAGCGGGCTTATCATGATGTAAAACCCAATATAGCCCGCTATTGCCATTTATATTAAAGCGCTATTAGCTGTTAAAATCAAACATGGCTTCAACCGAGTAAAAGCCTTTTTTATCGTGCAGCCACTCGGCAGCCAGTACAGCACCCAATGCAAAACCATTACGGTTATGGGCAGTATGCTTAAATTCAATACTATCTACTTCTGAGTCGTAAATAACGGTGTGCGTACCGGGTACGCTGTCTATCCTTAACGATTCAATGAGCAACTGGTTAGGGCCAACACTTGCGTCATCGTCCTTATCATCGGTGGTTAACACGTTAACCCATTCGTTTTTGGTATCGGTGTTGTTGATAATACCTTCGGCAATGGTTATGGCCGTGCCGCTTGGCGAATCCATTTTTTGGGTATGGTGAATTTCCTCAACCTGCACCTCGTAGTAAGGATACCTGTTCATTACTTTGGCCAATAGCTTGTTAACGTGAAAAAATACGTTTACACCTACGCTAAAGTTTGAAGCCCATAGTAACGATTTATTCCCTTCAATACACTGTTGCTTTACCTCTGGTAGCTTTTCATACCAGCCCGTTGTACCAATAACAACAGGAACATCTGCATTAAAACATTGCTCAATATTTGATAATACGGATGCCGGGGTAGTAAACTCAATTACAACATCTGCTTTCTGCAGGTTTTCGGGAGTAAGGTCATGAAGGGTATCATGATCAATGGTAAGTACAATTTCATGCTTGCGGCTAAGGGCTATCTTCTCAATGATCTTGCCCATTTTTCCGTAGCCAAGTAGTGCTATCTTCATTTCAGGTATTGTGGTTTTCCTTATTAAAACGTAAAGGTAACTTTTAAACCCGGAATATAAGCATTATTAGCGCCCAGAGCATACACCGGCTGATTAATTAAACCAGGAGTCACTTTGAACGACAGGTTATTATCAACAGTGTATGAATGGATGAACTTAGCATCAATATAAGCGTCGATAGCCTGAATACCCCATACAGCCAGAAAACCAAAGATACTCAGATCGCGGTTACGTCTTGAATTTTCGCGGGCATCGTTCAAGTTAGCATCCGGAACCTGGGCATACAGGATCGATTCTTGATAGTAAGGGTCGCCCGGTTTAGCAGGGGTGCCTTGTCGATACCTTGATAGTATTAAATACTCATTATAATAATGCTGGTTATAAATAATGGCAGAGGTTAACAAACCTAAACCGCCATAAATTAACGGCACTTTCCACCATCTGTGGTTATAGACCTGTCCCCAGCCCGGCACCATCAATGAATGAATTACTGCTTTATGCGGGATATGGGTACTATCGGGATGGTAGATCTTTTCTTTGGCGGGATCAATTTTTGGAGCAAATGAGCCCGAAGGAGTTTTAACAGGATGCTTTACTTTTAGCGTATCACTTTTTTTATTCTCCGTAGTATCAAGTATTTGAGCCTCCGCAGCAAAAATAAAAAAAGTGAATACACCTAAAAAAAACAGGAATTTATACATTTTTAAAATTAACAATTACCAATCAAGCATTTCAAGGATGCGGCCAAGATCATCTTCCGAAAGGAAAGGGATCTCAATAACACCGCTTCCGCGGCTACCTACTTTCAGTTTTACCCTTGTACTAAATTTTGAAGCAAGATCATCCTGGATCTTTTGCAACTGGTATGAAACAGGCTCAGGCTGTTTGCCCTCCTTTTTCACCGGCGACTTTTGCATATCCCTTACCAGTTCTTCAACCTTACGAACGGATAAACCTTCCTTTATAATATGCTGATGTATAAATAATTGTTTTGCTGGATCAGTTAGCGTTAAAATAGCTTTGGCATGCCCCATAGAAAGTTCGCCATCACGAATAGATGCCTGGATAACCGGTGGCAGCCTTAACAGGCGCAGGTAGTTGGTAACGGTTGATCGGTTTTTGCTCACCCTGTCGCCCAGTTCTTCCTGTTTCAGGTTACACTCTTCAATCATCCGCTGAAAGCTCAGGGCAACCTCAATGGCATTCAGGTTTTCACGCTGAATGTTTTCAATAAGCGCCATTTCCAGCATTTGCTGATCATTGGCGGTACGTACATAAGCCGGGATCTGGGTTAGGCCAGCCAACTTTGAAGCGCGAAAACGACGCTCGCCCGATATAAGCTGATATTTGTGGGCACCAACTTTACGGAGCGTTATAGGCTGGATCAAACCCTGCAGTTTAATCGACTCGGAAAGCTCTGTCAGGGCCTGCTCATCAAAATCAGTACGGGGCTGAAAAGGGTTAACCTCAATTTCGGCCAGCTTTATTTCATTAACCGAGCCAAGGTCATTTACCTCGGCAGGGCTTGCTGTTTCTTTACTTCTGTTTTGGTATGGTTGTACGTTAGGCGTGTCATTCAATAGCGCACTCAGTCCCTTGCCCAGGGCATTTCTCTTTTCACCACTCATTTATTATACTGTTGCTGTAGCTGTTGTTTGTTCACCCTTAACCAATCCGTTTTTCTCCAAAATTTCGCGGGCAAGGTTTAAATAATTAATTGCACCCTTACATGTTGCATCATGCATAATTACCGATACACCAAAGCTTGGTGCCTCGCTTAAACGGGTATTACGTTGTATGATAGTATCAAAAACCATATCTTCAAAATGGGTTTTAACCTCATCTACCACCTGGTTGCTTAAGCGTAAACGCACATCATACATAGTTAGCAGGATACCCTCTATCTCCAGCTGCGGGTTCAGGCGCGACTGAACAATTTTAATGGTATTTAACAGCTTGCCCAAACCCTCTAACGCAAAATACTCGCACTGTACCGGTACAATTACCGAATCGGCAGCGGTTAAAGCATTAATGGTGATCAAACCTAATGAAGGTGAGCAATCGATAATAATAAAATCATACTCGTCACGTACCTTATCAAATACCTGTTTCATTTTATACTCGCGGCCGCTTAAATTGATCATTTCAATTTCGGCACCTACCAGGTCAATATGTGCAGGCAGTAAATCAAGATTGGGGGTTTCAGTTTTTTGAATGGCCTCGTGAGGATCAACCTCATTGATGATACATTCATAAATACTGTTTTTTATATTGCGGGGATCAAAGCCTATGCCCGAAGTTGAGTTAGCTTGCGGGTCGGCGTCAACCAATAAGGTTTTATAATCTAATACGGCTAAACTTGCTGCCAGATTTATAGATGATGTAGTTTTCCCTACGCCGCCTTTCTGGTTGGCTAAAGCAATTATTTTACTCATTCTATAGTTTAAAAAAATTTATAGTTCTGTGATTTATAACAACGTTAAATAGAAACAGAAATTTCTACTTTCGTAAAGTTTTTATCCGGTGATAAAGATACGGAATTAAATAATGCAGAAATCCACAGCTTTTGCCTATTTACAAACAAAATTGACCTATTAATGAATTATTAGCTTAACAACCTGCCGAATATTATTGCTTAAATCATACTCAAAACTAAAGCACTCATTAACAAAATATTAAAAAGGAAAAGCAGCACTAATATCATTAACAGATCATGCAGCAATTTATAAATAATAAATGATAACTATTATATCATCAACCAACAGGCCCGGCAGTTCAACACTTAAACTGGCACATGTTTATCAGCAAAAACTGCGCGAAAAAGGCGTGGAAGCCGGCATATTATCACTTGCGCAGTTACCTCCCAACGTTATTGAAACCGACCTTTATAATAAACGCAGTGCCGGATTTGAGCCTCTGCAGCAAATAGTTACCAATACCGATAAATTTATATTCCTGATACCTGAGTATAACGGAAGCTTTCCGGGAGTGCTCAAGGTTTTTATTGATGCCTGCAGCTTTCCCGAAGGTTTTTATGATAAAAAGGCTGCTTTGGTTGGCCTGTCATCGGGCAAGTATGGTAATATTCGCGGCGTTGATCATTTTACCGGTGTTTGCCACTACCTGCACCTTAATATCATGGCGCTTAAATTGCACATAGCCGCCATACACAAGGAATTTGACGAAGAAGGGAACCTGTTTAAACCCGATACCATAAAGTTTGTAAATGAACAAATAGACAAGATCATTAAGTTTTGATTATTGGGGATTTCACCGATTAGAGTTGATTACACCGATTTCTTTTTTTGTATTCCACTTGATAAAAGAAAAATTTTAACCGATGGCATTACCAACTAAAATCAGCCACGTATCGGTGAAATCAAAAAATATCGATGTAATCCCGGCAAAAAATCTATCTCATCAAAAACACCCAGCCCGAGATCCTTTTGGCACCGGTTTTAAGATCAATTGTATAATAATAAGTGCCCGTATCAAGAGGTGCCCCTTTTCGTGTACCATTCCAGGGGGTATCGTATCCAATACTTTTAAAAACAATCCCTCCGCTGCGGTCAAAAACCGTTAGCTCACAGTCGGTATAAGCGTCAAGGTTTGTGATATTCCAAACATCATTAATGCCATCGCCATTAGGCGAAAACATGGTAGGAACAGTTATTTTAGGAGCACTTGTTATAAATTCTATATCATCAAGCATCAGGTCATTTCCGGGGCCGCCGGGGGCACGGTTACTTATTTTTAATACAAGGCTGTTTACATTATCAGGCGTTTTAAAAACCAGGTTATACTTCTTCCATACCGGGCCTGCAGTTGCAGTTACGGAGCCGGTCCGGAGCGTATCAAGTACCTCACCCGCTGTGGTTTCGATAGAAAAAAGAATATCCGGCTGCTGTACTGTTGGCCCAACTACGGTATTTTTAAGCAGGTTAAGAATATACGCCGAAAACTCATAAGCTGTAGCCGGGCAAAGCGAGGGTACCATACGGGTATAAAAAGTACTTGGCTCGTTTGAGGCGTTGATCATCATCATGTAGCCATTACTATTACCGGTATGGTCATGTATTACTTTGTGCCACGATTCTTCAGCACATCCGTCGGATGTGCTAACCAGGGTGTAAAATCCATCTGGCGGACAAAACTGCGTGTATGCCATATTGGTAACGCCTGGCGGTAATGCAGGCCCATGTCCGGTGCCTGAACCAAAATCCTCTCTGAATAGCCAATGCCCAAGCTTACCTGTACAATCCATGCTTTGAGCACAGGCATTAGTACAAAATAAAAACAATAAAAAGATTAGGGGAAAACGCGCCAGCATGACCAGATCAACACTTAAAACTTTAAAAATAAGATCAAATGCGCTGCTAAATGCAGAAGTCAACGGTCAGATTTTGGATAACAACTCAAAAAGATAAGCAATGCCGATCAATGCACAATAAACACCCAGCCTGATAATAACGGCGCATTATTTTTAAGATCGATCACGTAGTAATAAGTTCCCGACGGCAAAACATACCCTTTATAGGCACCATTCCATGGCTTATCATAACCTGTAGAAGTATATACCTTTTGACCGCTTCGGCTAAAAACATTCAGCGTACTTTGAGGATAGGTTGATAAGGCTTCGATATCCCAGTAATCATTGAAGCCATCACCATTGGGCGAAAACGTTGTTGGGATGACAATTTTTTTATAAACCCGCACAAAAACCGAAACGTTAACAGATCCGCAGCCAATACCTGATGATGCCGTTAGCGTATAAGTAATATCATCGGTTGGACTGGCAACAGGGTTTAGCTTGGTAGGGTCGTCAAGCCCTTCGGCCGGGGTCCATAAGTAACTATCGGCATATTTTGCCTCAGCATCTAACACCACCGACTGACCTTCAAAGATCTTTTTTTGCGGAGTTATACTTGCCTCAGGCACTGGCATAACCGTTACAGTTACCGTTTGGGTAGCCGTACAACCCTCATTACTGGTTACAGTTACGGTATAAGTAGTGGTTTCGGCTGGTTTGGCAGCGGGGCTTGCCGAAGTTGGATCAGACAAGCCAGTAACCGGTAACCAGCTATAGCTTTTGGCATTGGGCGTAGTTTCATTGAGAATGGTGACGCTGCCCTTACAAATTGGAGCAGGGGTGATAACTGGTATCACAGGGTTTAAATTAACAGTTGCCTTTACTTTATCCGATACCGTGGCACAATCGCCAACCGAAAAAACTGTAACCTGGTAATCGCCATTATCGGCAACAGATGCATTGTCAATTACCAACGGATTTTGAGCTTTATTATCAGCCGTAACGCCGGGGCCAGTCCATTCATACCTGATTGCCCCCGGTGTAGCGGTAAGCGTAAGCGCATCGCCTTCGCACACCGGCGGAGCGGTAATGGATGGTTTAGCCAAATAGGCGTTAATTGTTACAGTACGCACATCAGAGTAAACCCGGCAGGTTGCCGAGTTAATATTATCACCCTCCGCAGCAGCTATCCTGTACTGGTAAATACCAGCCGGTTTATTTGCTGCAAATTGAAAAGCATAGCTAAGGCTTGTTGCTCCGGGTATGTTAACCCAAGTAACGCCGCCATCGGTACTGCTTTGCCATTGTAATTTAGGATTGCTGTAGCCGCTGTTAAGATCGGCTATAAGATTATAGTTTTGTACCTGACCTTCGCACGTATTTTGCGGCTGAGTATTATCGGTTGTTGTAAAACCGACTTTAATATTTGGCCCGCATGCCCTGAATTCAATATCATCAAGCAGCAAATCATTTCCGTTACCGCCAGGGCCATTATTGCTAATTTCCAATACTATCTGAGTAACCCCGGCACCGGTTGAAAAAGGCACACTGTATTTATTCCATTCTGGCCCGGCAGTGGGTAATATAGTATTGGTATCATACTGCGCTAAAATTGTCCCATCCGGCTTTTTAATAGTAAATAACAAATCGGGCTGTACGGTGGTTGCATCGCTTGATGAAAGCTTCAACAAATTGAGCACATAAGCCGAAAACTCGTAGGTTGTGTTTTCGCAAAGATTAAGGTCTTTTGTTTCGGTAAAAAAAACGCTTGGTGCGTATGATGCATTTACCAGCATCATGTAACCACCGGCATTGCCTGTATGATCATGAAGCACCGTATGCCAGGTATCATGACATGAAGTATGGCTGCTTACAATTGAATACTGACCATCGTTGGGACAATCGGTAACGTAAGCCATAGTTGTAATATCAGATGATAGAGGCGGTCCGGTACTGGTAACCCCCGATCCAAAATCAAGCTTCACTACCGGATCACCATAACTTCCGTTACAAGCAGCCGTTTGAGCCCTAACTTGTATACAAGCGAGAGCAAACAATATCAACAGAAATAATTTAATTGTTTTAAAAGGCATCAGCCGGTTGAAGGATAAAAAAACATCGAACTACCAAAAATATATTTTTTTGACTGCCCCCATGCATAAAAACCATTTAAACGATGAATATATTACACACTGCAAAACAATAGCTTATCCCAAACAATCCCAGTAGCTAAAAAGTTAACTATTAGTATACAAACTCGCGCTAAAATGAAAAATAAGCTCATCATATTCCCTTTTATTATTGGTATAACACTTTTGGCCTGTAAACACAAAAAGCCGGCTAACTATAACAATGCTGATACGGTTATCAATAAAAGCGATCAGGAAGTTAAACTGCCCGCTCCATATGAAACTAAAGCTGTAAAAAACTACTGCGATGTTATTGGCTGGCCTAAAGGCAAAACCCCTGTTGCACCGGCAGGTTTTTCGGTAAGCCTTTATGCTGATGAATTGGATAACCCACGCAATATCTATATTGCATCAAACGGCGATGTTTTTGTATCTGAAGCCAATACCGAAGTTACCGGACTGAAAAAGATAGGTGCCGATATTATCGGTGTAAGTAAATCCCAGCATCTGGGCAAAAGCGCCAATAAGGTGCTGTTATTTAAAGATACCAATGGGGATGGTATCCCCGATTCAAAAACTGTTTTTCTGAGCGGGCTCAACCAGCCCTATGGGATGCTGATTGCCGGCGATTGGTTTTATGTAGCCAATACCGATGCCCTGTGGCGTTACCCTTATAAAATGGGCGAAATGAAAGCAACCGGCAAAGGCATTAAAATACTGGATTTGCCTGCAGGCGGATATAATAACCATTGGACCCGAAACCTGCACCTAAGTGCCGATGGCAAAAAAATATACGTTTCGGTAGGATCTGGCAGCAATGTTGCCGAGCACGGAATAGAACATGAAAAACGCCGGGCTGATATTTTGGAAATCAATCTTGATGGTACCGGTGAACGTGTTTATGCTTCAGGTTTACGCAACCTGGCCGGTATCGACATTCAACCGGGAACAGGCGTTTTATATGCAGCCGTAAATGAACGTGACGATCTTGGCGATCAGCTTGTGCCTGATTACCTCACCAGCGTTAAAGATGGTGGCTTTTACGGCTGGCCCTGGGCATACTTTGGCCAGCATGAAGATCCGGTACTGAAACAGAAAGATCCTAACCCCGAAATGGTTAAAAAAGCAATCGTGCCCGACGTTGCCCTTGGCGCGCATACAGCATCGTTGGGCTTAGCATTTTACAATGGCACAAGCTTTCCGCAGGACTATCATAATGGGGCTTTTATCGGGCAGCATGGTTCATGGAACAGTTCAAAACTGGTAGGCTATAAGGTTGTTTTTGTTCCATTCAGTAATAATAAACCAACCGGACAAACAACAGATTTTTTAACCGGCTTTATTGCCGATAGCGCCAAACAAAAAGTATATGGCCGCCCGGTCGGCGTAGCTGTAGCAAAGGATGGATCATTGTTGGTGGCTGACGATGCAGGGAACAAGATCTGGCGGGTGAAGCATTAAGCGTCATACAATCAAATTTGTAGCCGTCGCTCAACTACGGAATACAAAAAGACCATGTCATTGCGAGGCACGAAGCAATCGCATGCTATACAGAGCGGCCATGCTTCCGTGCGATTGCCACGCTACGCTCGCAATGACATGGTTTTTCCGCTTTAGTTAGTCAAACCTCTACTCCTTCTTATAATCCTTATGCACAATCAAAAAACTCGCGCGTTCTTCTTTATGGAAGGGGATGTTCCAGTTGCCCTGGTAGGTGATCTTGGTAGGTAGCGGTTCGCCCTGGAAATTATTTAGTTCAATGTTCATCTGCACATTAAAATCAAAGAACATATTGCTGAATTTCATATCGATATAACGGCCCAGGATTTGGAAGGTGCGTTCATCAAATATGGTGGTCATTTCCTTGATCATGGTATCACTGTCGGATGTGCTGGGTTTACATCTTACCTTAAAGCGATAAACCGGGATTGTGTCAAGGTATTTACCACGTGCAAACTCATAATAGTAATACTGGCGCATATCATCACCGAATATTTCCGTTTTACTGCTGATGAAGGGGATGCCGTTTATTTTGCGCCCTGGTGTGAAAATGAGCGCTTTGAGTTTGCTTTTGTATGATTCATTTTTACCTCCCGAACCCGGCAGCGCATCGCCTTTAGTGAAATCAGAGTTATAGGCGTTCATGAAAATAAAGTCGAACATCTCCACGGTGTACAACTGGTACTTGCCGTTCTTTTTGTAAACATCGCTGCTGTCCTTTTTTGCTATGTATTCAATTTTATGTTTACCGGCAGCGTTGCTGTGCAGTATTTTGCGGTAGATGCGTCCGTTTACCTTATTCTTATTATCGTAAGTAAAAATGCGGTTTTCGGCAGTAAAGCCGAAACTTTTCATATTCTGAAAAGCTTTGTAAAAGCCGGTATCGGCCAGCACAGCATCAATAAAATCCTGCGCGTTGAGTTTATGCGAGCGGATGTCAACCAGCGAATCAATCACGATGGTACGGATAGTGTCCGGGTTAAAGCGGTTGATTTGCTGGGCTTTTGTAAGCAGGCTTGTTGAAGCAAGGATAAGGATCAGGAGTAGTTTTTTCATAGTAAAATTAGGTAAAAGGTTAAAGGCAAAAGGTTAAAGGTGCAGCTACACCTTTCGCCTTTAACCTTTTGCCTTTCGCCTCAAAAATTAGTTTCCTAACTGCTTAACCGCCAGATAAGCCATCAAACCGGTGCTTACTTTAAATGCATCCTCCTCCACATCAAAAGTTGGTGTGTGTACCGATGAGGTAATTCCGCGGGCTTCGTTACGGGTACCGAGACGGTAGAAACAGCTGTCGGCAACCTGCGAGTAATAAGCAAAATCTTCGGCGGCCATCCAGATATCCAGGTCGAGCACGTTTTCTTTACCCAGGTAATCTTCGGCATGACCGCGGGTGGCATGGGTTAGTTTTTCTTCGTTGATCAGGAATGGATAACCACGCATGATATTGAAATCGCAGCTCCCGCCCATGCTTTCGGCAATGCCTTCGGCCATTTTCTTCATGCGCTTGTGTGCTTCCTCGCGCCATTTTTCATCCATAGTACGGAAAGTGCCTTCCAGGTAAATCTCATTCGGGATCACGTTGGTTGCGCCATTGGCTATAACTTTGCCAAAGGATAATACCGATGGGCTTTTAGGATCGGCAAAACGACTTACTACCTGTTGCAAAGCAGTTAGTATATGAGCAGTGATAATAACCGGATCAATATTTTGTTGCGGTTGTGCACCATGGCCGCCTTTACCTTTAACGGTAACATAAAGCTCATCGGTTGATGCCATGTATTTACCTGCACGGAAACCTACTTTACCGGCATCAATCAAAGGCATTACATGCTGCCCCAATACTGCCGCAGGTTTTGGATTTTCCAAAACACCTTCTTTGATCATCAGGCTGGCACCACCCGGCAATTTTTCCTCTGCAGGCTGAAAAATCAGTTTAACGGTACCTGCAAACTGACTTTTCAGTTCGGTTAATATTTTGGCCGTACCCAATAATGATGAAGTGTGCGCATCATGACCACAGGCATGCATCACTCCCGGGTTTTGTGATTTATACGGAACATCATTAGCTTCTAATATAGGCAAGGCATCCATATCGGCGCGTAATGCAACTACATTGTTTGCATCAGATGGCTTTTCACCTTTAATGAGGGCTACCAAACCGGTATCGGCCATTTTATGGTATTCCAAACCCAACTCTTCAAGCTTATTGGCTACAAACACCGAGGTTTGCAATTCATGAAATGAAAGCTCGGGATTGGCATGCAGGTGACGGCGGTTGGCCACTACCTCGTTGAATATTTTTGCGGATAATTCCTGTATTTGCTCTTTAATCATTATTAGGATCCGTTTTAGGAAGATTTATTTTTTCAGAAATGATGAATATACTCGAAAACGACGAACGCAGGTCCTGTACCAGCTTTTCGGCTTCGAGGCGGGTACGGAAATCACCGGCTTTTACTTTAAAGTTGGGATCGCGGTAGGTGATGTAGGTTCGCAGTTCGGGGTGTTGTTGTTGAAGCCGGTTTTGTGCATTGTACGCATCTTTACGGTTGGAGCCGCTGAAAAACTGCACCCGGTAACCGAAGGATGCACCAGTTGCATCAGTACCGGTTACACCGCTTAGTGAAAACCTTTTGGCTATCAGGCTATCCATCAGCGGATCTTTGATCACCTCAACTTTGCCACGGGTTTGGGCAAAGGTTTGGGTTGATGCCAATAGTAATAAAACAAAAAAGCAGTATCTGATAATGGCCGGCTTAGCTTGATGATCAAATACTGCTTTTTTCATTTGGTACATTTTCTTTTAAACAGTCATGCCGAACGGAACAAACTAACATCTTAAAAAATCAGCCTTTGTCATCCTGAGCGATAGCGAAGGATCTTCTTCGATAAGCCGAGGCGCTGTAAAGGGCGAAGACGATGCTTCGTCCCTCCGCATGACAAAACTTTTTAATTGTCGTTAGCAGAACGAAGCAATCTCCTGAAACCGGCGGGTTGACCTGCCAATCGGGGATTATTAATATCTATAATTTGTTTCTTATAGGTATTAATGAGCTCCCTTTGGTCGGTTGTCTTCGTACCTCGCAATGACGTGGTTGTTGTAGCCCGCTTTCGCGGGCTTATATTAATTCTGCCCTACTCCGTGGCAGTTTTTGTATTTTTTACCGCTACCGCAAGGGCAAGGGTCATTACGGCCTATTTTGTTTTCAACCCTTACCGGGGTGATTTTTTGCTGCTCCTGAGGGAAATCATCCATCGGCACACCGTTGCTTTCGCTTACTACTTCGGCCTTGGTGGTTTTCATTTTCCGCAAATCAAGCTTTGGTTCAGGCTTTGCTTCCCTTACCTCTTCGGCCTGCTGCTGAACCGGGATACCACCGCGGAACAGGAAGCTTACAATTTCCTTGTTCACGTTGGCCAACATGCCTCTGAACAATTCAAATGCTTCAAACTTATAAACCAACAATGGGTCTTTTTGTTCGTAAACGGCGTTTTGTACCGATTGTTTTAACTCGTCCATTTCGCGCAGGTGCTCTTTCCATGCATCATCAATCAGGTACAGGGTAACGTTTTTCTCGAAAGATTTGAATACCTCGTGACCATGGTTTTCAACCGCCTTTTTAAGCGGAACAGCTACCTGGATACCATGGATCCCATCGCTAAACGGAACAACAATATTTTCAACGTACTGACCGCGGGTTTCATAGACGTCTTTAATAACCGGGTAAGCCTGCTGTGCAACTGCTTCCTGTTTACGTTTATAAAAGTCCATTACAGTTTGGAAAGTCAAATCGGTTAATGCCGGAATTGTTTTTGCAGCAAATTCATCAGCGCTAAGCTCTATATCAACAGAGAACAAACGGATCACTTCTAAGGTAAAACCTTCGTAGTTCGCGCTTTCTTTATATTCTGTAACGATATCCTCAACCACATCAAAAATGGTGTTGCTCAGATCAACATCCAAACGCTCGCCAAACAGGGCATTTTTACGTTTAGTATAGATCACCGTACGCTGTGAGTTCATCACGTCGTCATATTCCAGCAAACGTTTACGGATGCCGAAGTTGTTTTCTTCAACTTTCTTTTGTGCACGCTCTATTGATTTAGAGATCATAGAGTGCTGGATAACCTCGCCCTCTTCAATGCCCATACGTACCATCAGGCTTGAGATCCGCTCTGATCCGAATAAACGCATCAGGTTATCCTCCAACGATACAAAGAATTGTGAAGAACCCGGGTCACCCTGACGACCAGAACGACCGCGCAACTGCCTGTCAACACGGCGCGATTCGTGGCGCTCGGTACCCACAATGGCTAAACCGCCGGCATCTTTAACGCCAGGGCCTAATTTAATATCCGTACCACGACCAGCCATGTTGGTAGCAATGGTCACAGTGCCTGCCTTACCTGCTTCGGCCACAATATCGGCCTCTTTCTGGTGCATTTTGGCGTTCAGTACGTTATGTTTGATGCCGCGCAGCTTCAGCATACGGCTCAATAATTCAGAAATTTCAACCGAGGTTGTACCTACCAGTACTGGCCTGCCAGCCTGGGTAAGTGTTACTATCTCTTCGGCTACTGCGTTGTATTTTTCGCGTACAGTACGATAAACTAAATCCTGCCTGTCTTCGCGGGTAATAGATGAGTTGGTTGGAATTTCAACCACATCAAGTTTATAAATTTCCCAGAACTCGCCTGCTTCAGTAACAGCAGTACCGGTCATGCCGCAAAGCTTGTGGTACATCCTGAAGTAGTTTTGCAGGGTGATAGTTGCAAAGGTTTGGGTTGCATCCTCAACCTTAACGTTTTCTTTAGCTTCAATAGCCTGGTGTAAACCATCAGAGTAACGGCGGCCATCCAATACACGACCGGTTTGCTCGTCAACTATCTTAACCTTGCCTTCGTCAAGAATGTATTCTGTATCTTTTTCAAACAGGGTATAAGCTTTCAGCAACTGGTTAACCGAGTGGATCCGCTCAGATTTGATAGAGAAATCGCGCATCAAAGCGTCTTTATGTGCTATCTTTTCTTCGGCGCTTAAAGCTGATTTTTCTATTTCAGCAATTTCGGTACCTACATCAGGCATCACAAAGAAGTGAGGATCTTCGCCAGATGCGGTGATCAGCTCGATACCTTTTTCAGAAAGTTCAACCGAGTTGTTTTTTTCGTCAATAACAAAGAAAAGTTCGGAGTCAACTTTCGGCATTTCTTTGCCCTGATCCTGCATATAGTGATTTTCAACTTTTTGCAGGATGGTACGGTTACCGCCTTCGCTCAGGAATTTAATGAGCGCTTTATTTTTTGGCAAACCACGGTAAGCACGTAATAAAGCCAAACCACCGCCGTCAACATCATTGTTGCCATCGTTGATAGCTTTTTTTGCTTCGTTCAACACACCGTTGATGTAGTTTTTCTGCGCATTAACCAGGCGCTCAATGCGTGGTTTCAGTTCGTAAAACTCATGCTCATCACCACGTGGGATAGGGCCAGATATAATTAAAGGTGTACGGGCATCGTCAATTAAAACGGAGTCAACCTCATCCACCATGGCATAATGCAGTTTGCGTTGTACCAGCTCTTCGGGGCTGCGTGTCATATTGTCACGCAGGTAATCAAAACCAAATTCGTTGTTGGTACCAAAAGTAATATCAGCTAAATAAGCAGCACGGCGCTGCTCCGAGTTTGGCTCATGTTTGTCGATACAATCAACAGATAAACCGTGAAACTCATACAACGGGCCCATCCACTCGCTATCCCTGCGGGCCAGGTAATCATTCACCGTTACGATGTGAACACCTTGTCCGGCAAGGGCATTCAGGTATGCAGGCAGCGTGGCTACCAGCGTTTTACCTTCACCTGTAGCCATCTCTGATATTTTACCCTGGTGCAATACTGTACCGCCGATAAGCTGTACATCATAGTGAACCATGTTCCAGGTAACTTCATTACCGGCAGCTATCCAGGTGCTGCTATGGAAGGCTTTATCGCCTTTAATAGTAACATTTGATTTGCGGGCAGCAAGTGTGCGATCAAAATCGGTAGCGGTAACTTCTAATGAACTATTGGCAGACAAGCGGCTTGCTGTTTCTTTAACTACAGCAAATGCCTCCGGCAATATGTTCATTAATATATCTTCAAGCTCTTTGTTACGGTCTTTTTCAAGCTTATCAAGCTGAGTATAAAGCTCAACTTTTTCGGCTACATCCATATCAAGCTCGTTTTCTGTACGATCTTTAATGGCTTGTATCTCACTGTCGATACCTGAAAGGCCTTCGGCAATGGTTTCTTTAAAATATATGGTCTTAGCCCTAAGCTCATCATTACTCAGGGAGCCAAGTTTTGCATATTCAGCCTTAATTTTCTCAACTATAGGCTGTATACTTTTTACATCCCGTTCTGATTTGCTTCCGAAAAGCTTACTGATAAAATTTAACATATTATTTTATTATGATACAACCCGGTTCAACAATTGCGCCATAGCAGCCATTAGAGCCAAATTGACAGGCAAATGTAAGATTTTGCGCCGAAAGCCGAAAGGATATTGGCTTAAAGCGCCGTGCGGGATGTAAGATTGACATTGTGGTGTTTGTTACTGTTATGATTCGCCCCCGTTGTCGTGTCCTCACGACAACATGTATTCATGTGCTACGTTTAGGCCGGTCAGTTGCCTTGAGGACACGGCAACGGGGTGAAAAAATTCCAAAAATTCTTTAATTCGTTTAATTCGAGTTCAGAAAAAAAATCCGAAATCGAACATCCGAAATCCGAAATATCATTCATTTATCATCATTGTTTTTGTCGTCGTCCTTTTCATCATTATATCCCTCTTCGTCGTCAAAATCATCGAAGTTGCCCATGTCTTCCTCATCTTCATTAAACTCGCCAAAAAAGCGGTCTTCGTCAAACATCAGTTCTTCCAGTTTTTCCTGTTCGGGTGTGCTGGTATCAAAGCGGATAGCCCAGTTATCAGGAATATCGTAGGTTTTATCAAACCCCCTGATCCATTCTACAAAAACCAGCCGAAACTCTTCCACTTTTTCCCGCATCAGCTGCACGTAATCCTCTTCATTGATTTTCACCATCGATGCAAAGGAAACTGCGTTGAACATATCCTGCACTGCCAGCTTAATAAGCACAGCATTCTGCATCCGCAGTGAATACAGGCTACCACCTTCGGCACCGGCTATTTTTGCCTGGATAAGGGCGGCATTACTGCACATCTGGATGGCCAGATGTTCTTTCATGCTGTCTTCTTTTAATGATTCGGCAATTACATCTGCCAGGTCAAATAATTCCTGCGATTTTTGGTATACCGGGAGCTTTTCAAACTTTTCGAGTCTACGGGCCATGTGGTAAATTTACTACTTATAACACAAGTAGCCTCATATATAGTATTAAAGGCTTATTAAAAAAACTATCTTTGCCGCATGAACATCCTGATTCTTGGTTCGGGCGGAAGGGAAAGTGCCTTCGCCTGGAAAGTAGCCCAAAGCCCTAAGTGCGACAAACTTTTTATCGCTCCCGGCAATGCCGGTACCACCCAGTACGGTACAAACGTAAATATTAAGGTTACCGATTTTGAAGGTATTAAAGCGCTTGTTTTAAAAGAGGATATTAACCTGGTATTGGTTGGGCCTGAAGAACCGCTGGTAAAAGGCGTTCATGATTTTTTCCTGGCCGATGAGCAATTGAAAAACATCCCGGTTGTCGGTCCGCAGCAGGAAGGCGCACAGCTGGAAGGCAGCAAAGATTTCTCCAAGCAGTTTATGGAGAAACATAATATCCCAACCGCAGCCTATAAAACATTCACCAAAGATACTTTACAGGATGGCCTGACTTATTTAGCGACCGCCGGTTTACCCGTAGTTTTGAAAGCCGACGGACTTGCAGCCGGTAAAGGCGTACTGATCTGCCTTACTTTAGAGGAAGCCCAATCTGAACTTACCGCCATGCTGGCCGATGCCAAATTTGGCGAAGCAAGCTCACGCGTGGTTGTTGAACAGTTTTTAACAGGCATTGAACTATCGGTTTTTGTTATGACCGATGGTAACAGCTATAAAATTTTACCCGAAGCTAAAGATTATAAACGTATAGGTGAAGGCGATACGGGTTTAAATACCGGTGGCATGGGTTCCATTTCTCCTGTTCCGTTCGCGGATGCCGCTTATATGAAAAAGGTAGAAGAACGCGTGATCATCCCTACGGTTGAAGGTTTGAAAAAAGATGGCATACCTTATAAAGGCTTCATTTTTATTGGTCTGATGAATAGCGACGGCGAACCATGGGTAATTGAATACAACTGCCGTATGGGCGACCCGGAAACGGAAAGCGTAATGCGTCGCATAGATTCGGATTTTGTTGACCTGCTTTTAGGCGTTGCCGAAGGAAACCTGAACGAAAAGGAGATCATCATCAGCCCTAAAACAGCTGCCACCGTAGTAATGGTTGCAGGCGGTTATCCCGGCGAATACCTGAAGAATAAAGTGATCACCGGTACCGAAAACGTGCGTGATTCAATCGTGTTCCATGCCGGTACATCAATGGATGGTGACGATGTAATCACTACAGGCGGCCGTGTACTGGCTATTACCACTGTACAGGATAATATGTTTAGTGCATTGCACCAGGCAACTGCCGATGCAAGCCGGATCTATTATGACGGTATGTACTTTAGGAAAGATATAGGCTTTGACTTGCTTTAGTCATTGGGTCATTAGTCATTAAGTCATTTTTGATTATCGCTTGAAAACTTACGAAGTTTTAAAAACTTCGTAAGTTTCTCATCATGCTTATTCTGCAAATTCCTTAATTCAACAAATCCCGGTTCAGACAATTACTCCTGCACGGCATCAATCCAATTACCATCACCTTTAATGATATTGATCAATTCATCAAGTGCATTGGCCGAACTGATATTTTTCTTCACAGCTTCCTTGCCGCGATACAGGGTAATTTTGTCGGTACCAGAGCCTACATAACCATAATCGGCATCGGCCATTTCACCGGGACCATTTACGATACAGCCCATGATGCCAATCTTCAATCCTTTAAGGTGACTGGTACGGCTCCTGATCATCTGCGTAGTAACCATCAGATCGAACAGCGTACGCCCACAGCTTGGGCAGGAAATATATTCTGTTTTGGAAATGCGTGAGCGGGTAGCCTGCAAAATCCCAAACGCGGTAGAGGTAATTACATTTGTAGGTAGTTCTGGCGCATCAATCCAGATGCCATCCCCAAAACCATCAACCAATAAAGCGCCGAGATCTGCGGAGGCGTATAATTGTAAGTTCTGAGTCTTAAGCTCTAAGTCTTGAGTCTGTTCTTCCTGACTTCCGACTCCCGACTCCCGACTTTCAACTTCAAATAAATAGCTTCTCTTCACAATCACTGGTACATCAAGTCCCAGCTCTTCCATTTTAAAGAAGAAAAAACGCTGCTCGGCCATCCCGTGTAAAGCATCCGTTTCAAGTACCAGTACCAGCGAGTTATCCAGTTGGATTGATCCGAATGCATCCGAATCGATATCGGTTGGTTTTAAACGTACCAGGTTCAGCTTTGATGAACGGTCGACATCGCTTATGTATTCCTGTAAGGTAAATACAGGGTGACAGTTGGTTTTATCAGCCAGTTTTTGCCAGACGTTATAATTATAAAGCTGCTTTAAGTTGCCCGGCAGGGTAAATGAAGGCAATTCATCAGCCAGGTAAACAAAATCAACCGATTGCTCGGCCATGTTATATTTATCCAGTAGCGGCGAGTACAGGTAACCGGCCTCGTTCAACACAGCAGGATCTTTAAGGTTCTTTTTAGATAGATCGACAACAACCCTCGGCACCAAATGGCCGCCGATAAAAGCGTTGGCCTCATAGGTTTCGCGTTTTTTATATTCGTAGGGATTATGTTTTGAAGGTGAAAGGTCAAAGGTTAAAGGCGAAAGGTTTTTATTTTCTCCCGGAGCTTCGGCCTTTTGCCTTTCGCCTTTCGCCTTTTCCCTCAAAGTGTAACGGCGAACCAACTCAATAGCAACGGGAGCTTCAGCTTCTGGTTCTTCGGTGAGGGATACGCGTACGGTATCACCGAGGCCATCCTCCAACAGGGTACCTATGCCTACGGCAGATTTAATCCGACCATCCTCACCGTCGCCGGCTTCGGTTACGCCAAGGTGCAGCGGGTAATTCATGCCTTCGGCAACCATGGTTTCAACCAGTAAACGGTAAGCCTGCACCATCACCTGCGGATTGCTTGATTTCATGGAGATCACGAGGTTATAAAAATTAAGCTGCTCGCACATCCGCATAAATTCCATAGCCGATTCAACCATGCCCTGCGGGGTATCGCCATAACGGCTCATGATCCTGTCGCTCAGCGAACCATGATTGGTGCCGATGCGCATAGCAGTACCATACTCTTTACAAACTTTTACAAGCGGTGTAAATTTCTGAAAGATGCGTTCCAGTTCGCCCTGGTATTCCAGGTCGGTATAATCTATCTGATCAAATTTCTTTTTATCTGCATAGTTGCCGGGGTTCACACGCACTTTTTCAACTATGCGGGCAGCAACCTCGGCAGCGTTTGGGGTAAAGTGGATATCAGCGACCAGCGGCACAGTATAACCACGGGCACGGAGCTGTTTTTTGATCTCGGCCAGGTTTTGGGCCTCCTTGATACTGGGGGCTGTGATCCGCACATACTCGCAGCCGGCATCAACCATGCGGATTGACTGCTCAACCGTACCAATTGTATCCATGGTATCGGTAGTGGTCATGCTTTGTATGCGGATTGGATTATTCCCGCCCATAGGCACGTCACCAATATTAACCTCGCGGGTAACAAAGCGTGAATATTCGGTTAACGAATTACAATAACGGCCGGGCAGCACTTTAACAGCATCAGTATTCATCAATGACGGAAATTAGAATGCAAAAATACGAAAGTTGTTTGATGGGAGGAAGTTGTAATGTTTAAAGGCTGTAATGATTAGGTTAACGACCTTTCGATGTTGTCATCATCTTTTACTTTATCAACTTTTGTTTTTTTACTGTCTTTTTAATATCGAATGAAAGGTTAAATGCTTTGAACAGCTTTTTTAAAGCATCTAATTGCTCTTTATTTTCAGGATGCACAATTAATGATTTCATATTCAACTAACGTTTCATAGCTCTATATCCAGCAATCTTGCTCCGTGTACAATTCTAAGCACATTAATATTTTTATCGTCAACTATTTGGTAGATGATCCTATACTTGTTCAATAATAATTCTCTTATCGATCTATCTGCAATTTCTGATACGAACTTTCCCGATGTAGGATACTTATAAAGCTGATCGATTTTATCAAATATTTTATTGATAAAATTTCTGGCAATTAGCTCAGAATCTTGCGATATGTATGTTTCTATATCTAATAAATCTTCATAAGCAGATTCGGTGATAACAATGTTTACTTGCTCCACTTGTCTGCGAATTTCCTTTTTACATCCTTATAATCCATTACCTTACCTTCTTTAACGTCTTGCAATCCCTTCTCAACTTTTTCAACAAATAAAAGGCGCTCAATCAGTTTTTCAGTATCAAACTCATCTTCAAATGAATCGAGGGTTTCAAGTACTGTGGTCTTTTTCATCTGACTTAAATTATATAGCTAATATACAGAATTCTGTAAACAAAACACTCTACACCAACCTCTCCTTAATCACCAGCGTCCCCGCAATCATGTCATGCAAACATTGTTGTTGCTTATTAAAAAAGGCTATCAGGTAGCCGATAAAAAAAGTCAGTACTGAAAATATTTTGGCCAGGTTACGGCCTATGGCTTTGGCAACGGTGATCCTGTTTCCATCCAGATCGACCACTTTTATTTTAAGCATTTGTTTGCCATAAGTAGCCTGTTTAGCCGAGCTTTCCATCACCACATGATAAATAAATTTACCTATAGGCGTAAAAGCAACTATACCAATTGAAGCATATATGCGCTCCTGCTTATCCGTAATGAACAGGAACACCGCCATTGCTGCAAGTAAAACAAACACCCCAAACAGGATAAACCAATCCAACGCCGAAGCCAGCCAGCGCTGATCAAAACTGCCGTAATACTGCATCAGTAGTTTAGGCCGGGCAAAACCGAATAATTCTCTTAATTCGGCAATTTCATGGGCTTCCTTGTAATCCACCATATCATCGGTCTTTACAAAATCGCCGGGTTTAATGCCGCGGGCTTTGAGCTCAGGAATTGTAAAAGGGCCTTCGGGTTTACCGTTGATGACTAATATGTAGGATTGGGACATGGATTATGAACTATAACGTCATTGCGAGGTACGAAGCAATCGCGAACTATACAGGGCGAACCTGCCAATCGGGGATTGCTTCGTACCTCGCAATGACGTATGGTGAAAATGCCCTCTAAGATAAATATTCCTTCCACCAATCAGAATTATAGGCACCTTTTACTTCAGTTGGCTCGCCGGGCTTGGGTACAAATAAATCAATGTGTTTTTGTTTTGCCATCGGCACTAACCATTCTATAGGTTCGTACCAGGCATGCGGGGCCAGGTTAAACGTACCGTAATGAATTGGCATCATCAGTTTACCCTTCAAATCGAGGTGCGCGTTTGAAGCATTGTCAGGCCCCATATGTATATCCGGCCAGAATTTTCCGTACGCTCCAATCTCCAGCATGGTCAGATCGAACGGGCCAAAGGCCTCTCCTATCGCCTTAAATTCTGGCGAATAGCCCGAATCGGCACCAAAATAAATATTATGCTGAGAGCCTTTGATCACGAATGAAGACCATAGCGTTTCGTTTCGCCCGATAATCCCCCTGCCCGAAAAATGGCGTGAAGGTGTTGACGTGAGCACAATTTCGTTGCCGATCATAGCGCTGTCGCCCCAATCCATTTCGGTGATAAAATTGGCTGCCATACCCCAGCTTGTTAAATATTGCGCAACCCCTACCGAACAGAAAAAGGGGATGTTTTTATCAGCAAAAAACTTAATGGTAGCCTTATCCAAATGATCGTAATGATCATGCGACTGGATCACAGCATCCAGCGGAGGTAAATCTTCTAAAGCTATCGGTGGGTTAAAAAACCGCTTCGGCCCAAATGATTGCGAAAACGAAACCCTGTCGCTCCAAACCGGATCGGTAAGAATGCGTTTACCATCGATCTCGATCAGGATACTGGAATGGCCGATCCAGGTAATGCGTAAACCCGATGCGGGCGGAGTACTATAAACCGACGGATCCGTTTTAAACGGGCCTAAAGTTTTTTTAGGCGTATTCTCGGCCTTGTTGTTCATGTATTCCCTCAAAATAGGGATCATTTTGCCAAAGCCGGCTTCGTCAGTGGGTATGGTATTTTGATATTTTCGTCCTTTTTTACGCGATGCGGGTAAACTCATAGTAGCAATTATAGTACTTATATCAGGTATGATATAACTAACGCAAAAAAGTTACGAATGGTTGAAAGCCTTACGTCTTTATTTACTTAAGAATGATATTGCCGTATCACAAAACTCAATCAGCGAAGCAGGTAAAGCATCACCTGCAAAAGGATGCCCGCCGCCAAAAGTATGGTCGGCTCCTTTTTGCACGATGTATTCGGCAGCAGGATTAGCTTCGTGCAATTGATTTGAATGACTCACAGGTACAGTAGGGTCGGCATCGCCATGAACGATAAGCCATGGTTGGGTTATCAAGCTTGCCTGCCTGATAATATCCAGTCTGAGTGGGTGATTATCAAGGTCATCAAGTAAAGTTGACTTCACTGGCATTTGCTGACCGGTACGTTTATTTTCAAAGTAAAAAACGCCCTGCAAGCGCCATTGCTGCTCTATTTGCTTTGGCCAAAGGTTCCGGAAACCAGATATGGAAGCCATAGTCACCAGCTTTTTGATACGGGCGTCTTCGGCTGTTTTGATAATGCTTACACCACCGCCCATGCTATGCCCAATCAGGTATACTCCGTTTGCAACCGGGATGCTTGCGCCGCTGCAGGCAAAATCAATGATGGTATCCAAATCCTCCAGTTCGATGGAGACGGTATTATCGGCGAAGGCTGTCAGATCGGCAAAATCTAAAGGATTGGCGGGTGTTGTGCCATTGTGCGAAAAGTTGAATTTCAGGAAACGGAAACCCTTTTCGGCAAAGTACCGGGCCAAAAGATCATGCGTACCCCAATCCTTAAATCCCTTAAAACCATGGGCAAAAATTACCAGCGGCGCGTTTTTAAAAACATCATCGTATGTAACATCAATAAGCATTGGCCGCCCCTTGGCGCCGGGAAGGGTGAAATTATCTTTCCTGATCATGGCGGCTAATTTAGTGTTAAAAGGAGAAATGTTGGCCAGTTAAATTGATGAATAAACTATGTAATTCTCGTCCTGAGGGTCTCTCGCAGATTTAGGTTAACCCACAAAATCGGATTTCAAATCGCTTTAATAATCCGCGTGAGTTGAACCCCTCTGGGGTTCGGGTGAAGGCTGGGACGTTATTTCTACAAACCTTTTCCCCCTCTGGGGGATTTTTATAATTTAATAGACAGCTATTAATTGAGATATGCTTAAGGACAGGTGCACCAGAGGTGCAAAAGGTTTGTAGTAGTGTAAAATTATGAAAATATCCTTTGCCCCAGAGGGGCAAAACAAGCCGCTTTACTGATTAAACAACAAAACAATTTCGTGGGTTAACCTAAATCTGCGAGAGACTCTGATGGGACAGTTTTTTAGTAGAGGGTATTACACCCTTTTCCCATTAAAAGTAATATTATACAGATCGGTGCGCCTGTCTTTGATATTTTTTCCCGTCCCCTCAGGGTCTCTCGCAGAGGACTCTGAGGTTGACAATCATCTTAAGATCCATAATTATATTTATATTTAACCATGGCCACCCATACCTTACACAACGATCCCGGCGAAACCTGGTTTATAACGTTTACATGTTATAACTGGATCCCTTTATTCGAGATCACACAATCGTATAACATACTATATGATTGGTTCGGGTTTATAGCAGAACGTTATCAGGTGCAAACTCATGCTTTTGTATTGATGCCTAATCATGTCCATCTGATTATTAAAATGCCCGATACAGATGGTGGACTTAATAAGATGATAAGTAATGGCAAAAGATTTATGGCTTATGAGCTTGTTAAAAAACTAACAACAAAAGGCAGAACCGATATCCTTGATCAGCTTTCGGCGGCGTGTACTGAAAAAGAAAAAGCCAAAGGACAAAAGCACAAGGTTTTTGAACCATCATTTGATGCCAAACCAATATACTCCACCGCATTTCTTCATCAAAAAATAGACTATATACATCATAATCCGGTATCAGGAAAATGGTCTCTTTGTAATGACTTTACCGAATACCCACATAGTAGCGCAACTTTCTATCATTTGGCAAAAACTCATGAACTTGTAATTATTAATGATTACCGGAATTTTTGGGCAGATATAAATCATGTGAAACCAGTGAGACTACTCTAATTAAACATAGCAGCTGGCATGGCGTAGAACCTCAGGGTCCTCTGCGAGAGACCCTGATGGGACAAAAACCAGTGAGACACATAGCAGCTGGCGTGGCGTATAAAATGATGCGATACGATCACCACTTCTAAATAGGCAACAGCTGATCAGAATGATAATAAGTTTGAGTATCCCATGAGAATAAAGGAGCTATAAGAGGATGATTTAAAATATTTTCCTCTTCCGTTATATAATATATTTCATTATCGAAATCGGGCAAATTAATCAATACCGTAATTTCATCTGGCTCACTAAGACCATAAGCAAACTCAAGTGTACCATAGTTAAGGACCCTATCTGTATATACAAAACTTCCAAAGTTTGTTAGATAAAAATATTTAACCGTGTATAGGACATGATGTGTTGCAACATCAACATGTCCCTCCGCAATAATTCGACCCTGGTTATCCCAGACCTTTCGTCCTTCTTCTAACTTTTCTGTTTTTTCATAAAGCCCCCAGTCCATGACGGTATAATTTCCTACTTGTTGCTTATTGGTAAAGAACGTTCCGGACCTCCATAGCGACTGGTATTCCGCAAGCACGCTCTTTAGATTTTCCCCCTCTGACAAATAATACTCTCCGGTACTTAATTCTCCGTACTCATATATGTCAATTTTTTTTAAAACATCGTCGACATAGTGTTCAGAACTGTAATCACCTTGTAAGAGGTTAGCCTGTTGAGCGGATACTTCTACACCCAATGAATTTTTATATTTTATTTCAATTGCCATAACATTATTTGTATTTGAAAAGAATGAGAGGTTCCAATCCTACAATATACTATATGATTGGCTCAGATTTATAGCAATGTAGAACCTCAGGGTCCTCCGCGAGAGACCCTGAGGGGACAGTTTTCTGAAATGTAGATAAAACTTACACCCTCTTCCCGTTAAAAGTAATGTTATATAAATCCGTGCGCCTGTCTTTGATATTTTGTACACTGCCATATTCATGCAACTCATCCAGCAATGACAGGTCAACATCGGCAATAACTATCATCTCGGTATTAGGCGTAGCTTCCGATTGAATACCATTGGTCGGGAAACCAAAATCCGAAGGCGTAAACACTGCCGATTGTGCGTAGCTGATACCCATATTATTTACATTAGGCAAGTTACCTACACAGCCGGCTATAGCCACATAACATTCGTTTTCCACCGCGCGGGCCTGGGCGCAAAATTTAACCCTGTTGTAACCATTTTGGGTATCGGTAAGGAAGGGCACAAAAAGGATCTGCATATCCTGACCAGCCAGGATTCGCGATAGTTCCGGAAACTCCACATCATAACAGATCAGGATGCCTACTTTACCGCAATCGGTGTCAAAAACTTTCACCTCATCACCGCCGCGCATGCCCCATGAGCTGATCTCGGCCGGAGTTGGGTGAATTTTGTAAACTTCCTCCATACTGCCGTTACGCCTGAACAGGTAGGATACATTATACAACGATTCCTCAAAAATATAAGGCATACTGCCCGCTATGATGTTCACATTGTACGATACCGCCAGTTTTGAAAATTCCTCGATAATGGGCTGAGTATATTTGGCCAGTTCGCGCATAGCCTTGGCCGAATCCATGTGGTTATAATCGGCCATAAGCGGTGTATTGAACAGCTCGGGGAACAGGATAAAATCGGCCTGGTAATCGCTCACGGCATCAACAAAATATTCGGCGTGCTTCATAAGCTCGCTGATATTGCTGTATGATCGCATCTGCCATTGTACCAAACCAATGCGCACTACTGTTTTGTGGTTAATGGCATCGCTTACCTCTTCGTAATACACATTATTCCACTCAATAAGTGTAGCAAAACCTTTGGAGCGACTATCCTCCGGCAGATAGTTTCTCAATACCTTACGTACGTGAAAATCGTTGGATAACTGGAAGGAAAGCGTAGGATCATAGATCTCCTTGTACTTCACCTTGTCAATATACTGGCGTGGCGTAAGCTCGTTCTGAAATTTCTGGTAATTGGGAATGCGGCCGCCAGCAATGATGCTTTTCAGGTTCAGCTTTTCGCAAAGCGCTTTTCGGGCGTCATAAAGCCTGCGGGCCAGGCGTAATCCACGGTATTTGGGGTGAATGAACACATCGATACCATATAGCACATCGCCCTTGTCATTATGGGTTTTAAAGGAGCTGTCGCCGGTAATTTGTTTGTAGGTGTGGTTGTCGCCAAATTTTTGATAGTCAACAATAATTGCCAGCGCACAGCCTACAACCATATCATTAACAGTAATACAGATCTGCCCTTCGGGGAATATTTTGATGAGCTTGCGGATAGAATTGGCATCCCAATAATCCTCATCCATATCCATATAGGCCGATTTCATTGATTTTTTAAGCTCCTGGTAGTCCTGTACCTCCAGGTTGCGCATTTCAATACTTTGCAGATCCATATATTATTTGTTGTATCAGTTTTTTAGGCAGAGCGGCGTTTACTCACCCCGACATTACTGGCCCGGATGAGTCAGCCAATCACCCTGCCCCATCTCCCCAACAGCCAAACACAGTTTTAGTTTAGGCTTTTTTAATGTCGGTAGTATGCCACCATGCCCAATAGATCAGTACAAATTGGGCTACCAGCCTGCCCCACGCAAAAAGAGGTGTAATTGTCATCCCCTCTGCTTTAAAGGGTGCTTTAAATATCATACCAACATGTACAGTTAAAAAAGCAACCAGCATAAGCACAATTCCCCAGGCTGCCCAATACCTTGTTTTTGCCGGTATAAGCAATAAACCAAGTGTCATTTCTGCAATACCGGCAACTATATTTACAACTATAGGATACAGCAGGTTATGGGGCATTACGGCATAATAAAATTCAGGATCACGAAAGTGGTTAAGCCCAGCAAAAACATAAAATGCAACGAGTATTGCAAGACTTATTTTTTTAAACTTATTCATGTTTTAATTTACAAATATTTTGTTATACGTATCGCAAAACAGTTTAAATACTGCAAAACAAGCCATTTTTACAATTTATAACCATTCCAAATAAGCCTGTTTGACAAAGTGTTGACATTGCATGTGCCGAATAGTGATACTTTTGTTCGGTCAAATTTTAAAACTGCTTTGAAGTATCTAAAGGTAATAGCTTTTACGCACAAACAGATTGAACTGAAGGAATTGGGTAGATTGGTGGTTTGCCAGGAAAATCTGACAGATAAACTTGCGCAGGTTAAAGAGCAGTTTAATATTCCCGAAATCTTCTATCTTGCTACCTGTAACCGGGTTGAATTTGTCATGACAACTCCGCAAGCGGTTGATAAAGACTTTGCCAAAAAATTCATAGAAGCCTTTAATACAGAACTTTGCCACGACTCGCTGAGTACATTCATGGATAGCGCATCTATTTATGAAGATCAGGAAGCCATGGTGCATTTACTTCGTACTTCGTGCTCGCTGGAGAGTTTGATCGTAGGCGAAAAGGAGATTCTGGCGCAGTTACGTAAAGCATATGAGCATTGCAAAGAGGCCGGCCTAACGGGCGATGCCATGCGCATGATCATGAACTGCGTGGTAAAAACAGCCAAGGAAGTTTATACGCATACCAATATCTCCAAAAATCCAATCTCGGTGGTATCGCTGGCTTACCGCAAGCTAAAAGACCTTAATCTTTGTTCAAATGCCCGTGTTTTGATCATCGGTGCAGGCGAAACCAACCGTAACATTTCTAAATACCTTCAAAAACATAAATTTTCAAACTTCGCGGTGTTTAACCGTACAGTGGCCAATGCCGAAAAATTAGCTGCCGATTTGGGTGGCGAGGCATTTGACCTTGAAGCTTTGAAAACTTACAATAAAGGTTTTGATGCCATTATCACCTGCACATCAGCAGTTGAGCCTATCATCACCACCGAAATATATCAATCGCTGCTAAACGGCGAAACCGGCAGGAAAACCATTGTGGACCTTGCCATCCCTAACGATACTGCCCCCGAAGTGCTGGAGCAATTCCCTGTTAACTTTATCGAGGTACACTCCCTTAACGAGGTTGCCAAAAAGAACCTGCAGGAACGCTACCACGAACTGGTTCATGCCGAAGCTATTATTGAGCAAAACATTGCTGAGTTTATCATGCAGTTAAAACAGCGCCGTATTGAAGTAGCCATGCGTCAGGTGCCTGAAAAGATCAAAGAGATCCGCAATACTGCCATTAATTCTGTTTTTGCCGATGAGGTACAGGGTTTGGACGAGCAATCTCGCGAGATCCTGGAGAAGGTGATCAACTACATGGAGAAAAAATATATCAGCGTACCCATGATCATGGCGAAAGATATATTGATCAACGAAAATTGATTAGCTCATTCCCCCTTTAAAATCAGAAAAGCCCCATGTATAACATTTTTGTTACATATTGGGTAATTTCTTCGATAAACAAACGTTGATGGATGTACATCCACATTATGCTGATCAGTTTTCCAGAACAAAACTTTAACAATTTTATCATCCCCGCCTTTCAAATAAATGAAGGCGAAATTGTTGTCGTAGAATTTCCGGGAGGTGCATTGTTTCAGCCTCTTTTAGCCAAACTAAAAAGTATACTTACCGGTACCGTTGCCGGTAGCCATGTTGAAATAAATCCTGAATTCAGATTTGTTGAACATTTTAAAGAGAGTTTTCTCACTCGCCGTTTTGCCCCTGTAACAATTGGTAAGTATCATCAAAAACATGCCAATAAGCACAACCCGGTATACGAAAAAATTCACAATACACCTTCATTAACAGCGCAAACCAAAGTAAATACCCTTACAGGGGATGTGAGAAAAAGAATGGAACTTTATACTACGCTTTCATGGACAAACCGGTTAATTATTGATTTAACAGGTGTAGACCCAAAAGGCGGAACAGATATCTTCAACGCTGTTAAACAAGCAATAATGCCTAACGGGGCCGCTATTGTAATTGATAGCTGCGATGAATTTAAAGACCAATGCACTACGTTTGTTAAGGTCAATTACATCGGGGCTGATATCAGATCAGACAGTGTTAAATTGATATCAAAATCTAAATAAATATAAATTACCGGGTGGAAACACCATCGCTACCGTAAGGCTGTACCTTGTGATCTGTATGCCAAATACAGTATTACTGCCTGAACCCCTATTAATGGAAATGAGAAAATAAAACCCGCCTGTCAAAAGCTGTGCAGCAATTTTAGCTATCGTTAATTAAATGCAGGCAGTTGTCTTATTGCCTTAAAATAATATCTTCGTCTCCTGATTTCCCTGTTAATTAACGCCTTGACCCGATCTGATTATATGTGCAAGTTTCCACTGCTATTATACATAGCTTTTATCTTTTTTATCGCACCAAAATCAGCACGTTGTCAATCCGGGCAAGGAGTTAATAATGGACAGAATACCACCGCTATAACCTTCCCTGCGGGATGTAAATTTAACTGGACCAACGATAACCCCTCAATAGGCCTTGCCACAAGCGGCACAGGTGATATCTCATCATTCAAAGCGATAAACACCGGAACCAGCCCTATAACAGCAACGATCACCGCAACTCCGGAAACACAATCCTTTGCTTATGTAGCTAATGGACATGGACAACTATCAGTTATCGATCTTAATAAAAATACAACTGCGGCTACCATCCAGGTAGGGAATGGCCCTATGGGTACGGCTATAAACCCTTACAATAACCGTGTATATGTAGTTAACCAGGAGTCGCATACAGTTTCGGTAATAAATAGTATAACCAATACGCTTGTAACAAGTATAAGTACCTTTCCGGGCGAATATCCATCTGGAGTGGCATTGAGCCCGGATGGCAGCAGATTATATGTGACCGCGCACAACAACAATTATTTAACGGTCATCAACACGGCCAATAATACTATCATAACATCAATACCAGTTAACGAAAGTCCATGGGGTACAGTGGTTAGCCCTGATGGTAAGTTTGTATATGTGGTAACAAGCTCTGGCAACACAGTTGATATTATAAACACGGCAACTAATCAAGTTATTGGTTCGATACCTGGCTTACAGGAGCCAAATGATATTTGTATAAGCCCCGACGGAATTATTTGTATGTTTCAAATTACACGTCAGGTGCGGTGACGGTTATCAACACAACAACTAAAACAATCAGCGCTACCATTGAAATAGGCTTTAATTTAATTGATATAGCTATAAGCCCGGATGGAAAAAAATTATATGTAACTAATTCAGGCAATAATACAGTAACAGCAATAAACACTTCAAACAATACTATAGCTGCAACAATTCAGGTGGGTAACCTTCCGTTGGGTCTTTGTTTTTCAGTCGATGGCAGTAAGGTTTATGTAATTAATGACCTGTCTGGTACCATATCAGTTATAAACACATCAAATAATACGGTATCTACTTTAACCGGTTTTCCCTTATCCGATTCACATACTTTTGGTAAATTCATTTCAACAACTTCCAATTGCCCTCCTGTACCAATTAAATATACCATTACCGTTAATCCTTCACCGCCGCCGGCTGTTACAACTGCAGGTAACCTATCGCCGCTTACCACAGTTTACGGAACAGAATCGGCAACCGCCAGCTTCACCGTATCCGGTACTAACCTGGTATCTGGCATATTAATTACCCCACCAGCCGGCTTTGAACTCAGTGCCGATGGAATTAATTTCGGCGGCAGCATTACAATAGGCAGTACCGGCACAATAACCAATGCCACAGTTTTTGTAAGGCTGGCCAAAACAACTCAAACAGGAAACTACGCTGGCAATATTACTTTAAATGCCGGTATTACCCCGGCAAGCATAATTTTACCAACCAGTACGGTTACTCCTGCACCATTAGTTATCACGGCTAATAATAAAAGCAAACCTTTTGGGCTCAACAACCCTCCTCTAACCGTCGTTTACAGCGGCTTTGTAAATAACGATCAGGCATCCGATTTAACAACCCAGCCAGTAATTACAACAATCGCGCTAACCACATCTCCTATTGGGGTATATCCTATCATAGCAAGCGGGGCCTCCTCATCAAACTATACTTTCACTTATGTACCAGGCGAACTCACCATAACACCGGCAGATATCATAATCCCAAATACCTTTACGCCTAATGGCGACGGTGCAAATGATACATGGGCTATAAAATACATCGAATATTATCCACAATGCAAAGTGAATGTATTTAACAGATTGGGCACCAGGATATTTTCATCAATTGGATATAGCGTACCATGGAACGGCAGGTTAAAAGGTAATGATCTGCCTTCGGGTGCTTATTATTACATCATTAGCGTTAAAAATAATTCACCGGTAAAATCAGGCTGGGTAACCATAATAAGGTAAGCTCACCTGTTTAAACTTCATATCATCACCCTGTTAATGTCTTTTCCAGGTCATCTTTAAAATTCCTCCCTATCGGAATTTCATGCCCGTTCAAAATAATGCGGCTACTTTCTAATCGGGTAATTTTGGATACAGCTACAATAAAAGATTTATGCACCCTGACAAAACGCCTGGGCGGAAAAATATCCAGCATCGCTTTGATGGAACCTTTTAACAGGATCTTTTCTGTATGGGTATAAATGATAGCATAATCTTTTAGCCCCTGGATATGGGTAACCTCGTTGAAGTTAAGCTTGATCCGCTGAACACCGCTTTTAACAAAAATAAAATCATTGTCTTTATTCGCCGAAAGCCCCTCTGTATGCTCATATTGTGCTTTCAGGTCCAGAAACTCTCTGATTTTATCGATGGCCTGCCCAAAACGCTTAAATGAAATAGGCTTCAGCAAAAAATCAACTACACCCAATTCATAACCTTCAAAAGCATAGTTGCGGTAGGCCGTGGTGAAAACAGTTAGCGGTGGATCTGGCAATGTTTTCAGAAACTGGATCCCTGTCATTTCGGGCATTTCGATATCTAATAACAATACATCAGCATGGTGATCTTTTAAATGATGTAAAGCATCACCCGCGTTGCTGAACAGAAAAACCGAATGCACATGATCAGTTCTTTTCAGATAATCATCTAATATTTCAAGCGCAAGCGGCTCATCGTCTACTACCACAAATTTCAGCATGGCTTTCATATTAAATCAATCACGAGTTTAGCCAAAAAGGCATCCTTTTTATCTTCCAGTTGCAGAGTGTAGCTGGCCGGATAAAGCAGGTCGAGGCGCTTTCGCAAATTATCGAGCCCTATTCCCCCTTTACCCATATCAACCACTATCAGCGGTTTAGCATTTTCTACAACAACCTTAAGAGTGGATTGCACCAGGCCAATATCCACTTTTAGCCAGCCACCTTTGGTTTGCTTGCCCAGTCCGTGTTTAAAGGCATTTTCAACCAGGGGCAGCAGCAGTAAGGGGGCAATTTCATATCCATTCAACGCTGCATTAATATTCAGGTTAATGGCTGCCCCGCCGCTAAACCTTAGCCGTTCCAGTTCTATATAGTTGCTGAGGTAGCTGATCTCTTTTTCCAAAGGCACCTTTTCGCCGGTACTGTCGTACAGCATGTATTCCATCATTTCTGACAGTTTCAGCACTACATCCGGAGCAAGTTCTGATTTTTTGAGCGTTAGCGCATACAGGTTATTGAGGATATTAAACAAGAAATGCGGATTTACCTGCGCGCGCAGAAAATTAACTTCAGCGTTCAGCTTTTCTACAGTAATTTTCTGTATGACCAACTGCTGCCCGTACCAGTCCATACTTAGTTTGAGGGCCAGCATTAGCCCCAGGTACCATAGCGTGCTAAAAAAATTGTATGATAATGATTCTACCAGGTTACTGTTGCGCATCGGGCCAACCACATAACCGTACAGGTAAAAATCAAACAGACTTTGAGCGGTTAAATAACCAAGCACCGACAGGATAATTGCTGTAAAATAAGCAAGGTACCGCTTCCTTAATAAGTACCGGGGCAAAAAGTATTGCAGGTTGAGATAAGCTATAATAATGAGCAGCACGATGCGACCAGCAACACAAGCCGCGAAATAAGGCATACTCGCTTTATAAATAAGGTACCTTTTTTCATATATGAAAAAGCCGGTGATCAGCACCCAATAAGCGCTATGCATGAGGGCATGCCTTAATGTGGTGCTGCGTTTTGAAAACGGCAGCCGAAATGGTTTATCCAGCGCATCCATTTTAAAGTTTCATGATCAATTCAGTATAAAAGAAACTAAAAGCCTTTGGCCCTCAAAATTATATCGACAAACGGCACAAATAGTAGAGGAATATAAAGATAAAAAAGCTCATGTCTATTATTCAGGTTGTTGGTCTACTAATTTTCTACCTGATTTCCAGTTCGTTTAATATTGTGCTACAGAGAATCAAGGACTTCATTTTAAAAACTTATGATCATGAAACACATCAAATTTTATCAGGCGTTTATAGGTCTATTTACCCTGATCGCGTTAAGCTTCACAGCATTCGGTTTTACCTCCAAATTCGGACTTGACGGTTACGAGATCTACTTAAACAATAAGCTCATTTTAAAGCAGTATGTGAACCAGCCGGTAAGCTTAAGAGTATTGCAGCTGGATAAGGCCAATGAAGGCGACGAGCTGCGCATCAAGTACACGCATTGCCAAACCAAAGGCCCCGGTACCGGCCGCAACATTACGCTTAAAGATGAAAAAGGAAACACATTAAAGAAATGGGATTTTGCCGATGCATCAGATTTTGCCATGACTGTACCTGTAAAAGAGCTGCTGCAACTGGAAAAGAAGAATAATAACCATGAGCTCAGCCTGCATTATACTTCGAAAGAGCGGCCTAATGGCGAGATGCTGGCAATGCTTCGTTAAAAGTATACGGTGGTTGAATTATACCGGCTTCGTGCAACGCTCTGTTAAAGACCACACTGCATGGAACCGGTCTTTTTATTTTAAATAGCATTCCACGCACCCACTGTACTCAGCGGCGATTTAACTAAAAAAATGTCATCCTGAGGTACGAAGGATCTTCTTCAACAAGCATGACTGCTATACAGGGCGAAGAAGATGCTTCGTACCTACCCATGACATAATAAATGAAGGATGTTCCCGTCAGCAGGTAAGCTTCGGGTGAAAGCGGGCAGAACAATGGTGGCCTTGTGCGCGGGAAGGGGCATAGCAAGTTTTTGCAGAAGCATAGGGAGCGCGGCGGAGCAAAATAATTGCAGCCCGTGGTTCCGCCCGGTTTGCAGGGCAAAGGCCTGTGCGCAAAGAAGCCTATCTGCTGACTTGACTTTTTGGATACTTTTGTGTCAAGACAAAAGTATCTGGCCCCGCGCGGCCAAGAGCGCGACGATGTAAGTATATAGAATAAAGTCTTTTACCTGCCTGTCGGGGATTGCTTCGTACCTCGCAATTGACGTGGTGAAGATGTCATTTCCACCTTCAGAATCCGCCGGATTTAAACACTCAACATGACATAAGGGCAAATGTCATTTGTCCCCTTCAAAATCCCTGGATTTTACATCCTCACAATGACATAATTACTCCGTTCTCAAACTCTTAATCGGGTTTACAGTTGCTGCTCTTAATGATTCATAACTAACCGTAACCCAGGCAATACCCAGCGCAGCTGCAGATGCTACTGCAAATACCAGCCAACCTACATTGATATGATAGGCAAAGCCCGACAACCAGCTGTTCACTGCATACCAGGAAAGCGGTATTGCTATGACTATTGCAATGAGGATCAACCTCGTGATACCTGATGATAATAAATAAACCAGGTTTAATACAGATGCACCCAACACTTTGCGCACACCGATCTCCTTAGTACGCTGCTCGGCCATAAATGCAGACAAACCATATAAACCCAGGCACGAAATAAAGATGCCCAAACCGGCAAAAAGGTTAAAGATGTTGCCCATCTGCTGTTCGCCCTTATAAAGTTTAGATAATTCCTGATCGATGAAATCAAATTTAAAAGGATAAGCCGGGTTAAATTCCTGGCTCATTTTTGCTAAAGCCTGTATAGTGGCATTGGTTTTACCGGGTAACGTCCTTACTACTATATAGCCGCCTATTTTATTAAAAGGCATAACCAGTGGTTCAATGGCCTGCTGAACAGGTTTAAAATTAAAATCTTTTACAACGCCTACTATTGTACCCTTGTTACCCCAAACCGCCAATGGTTTGCCGATGGCGGTGCTGGCGGTAAGGCCCATAATGTTCGCCATTCTCTCGTTGATCATGTAATTATTCGAGTCGGTTTTAAAAGCCGATGAAAAGCTTCGGCCTGCGGATAATTTCATCCTGAACGTACGCGTAAAATCATTGTCGACAGCCATTACCGGGATTGATAATTGCGAACGCGGGTCTTTGCCACTCCACTGTACATTAAGTGTCCAGCCGCCAAGCTCGGTTGGCAAATCGGTAACTACGGTGAAATCGCTGGTAAGTGAAGTTTGTGCCAAAACATTTTTTAAAGCCTGCTGCTTGTTCCAGATCTCGCCAGTCATAGGCATATATAAAAGATTAGCCTTCTCAAAACCCGGGTTCCGGTCCCTGATAAACTTAAGTTGATTATAGATAACTACAGTGCCAACCAGCAATACAATAGATACCATGAATTGAACAACAACCAAAGTGTTACGGAACAGTAAATTCCCTCCCATAGATTTCACGTTACCTTTAAGCACCTTAACAGGATTGAAACCCGAAAGAAACAATGCCGGATAACTGCCCGAAATAACACCGGTTATCAGCGCAATGCCAACAAGACTTAACCAAAGCCTCGCATCCGACATGTTTAAGATCAGTTTCCTGTTGGCCAGATCATTAAATGCAGGAAGGAACATGCGGACAATAACAAGTGCAAGCAATAAAGACAGGAACGAAATAAATACCGACTCGCTCAGAAACTGGATCACCAGCTGCCCGCGTACAGCGCCGGCAACCTTACGCAAGCCAATTTCCTTGGCCCTGCGTGCCGAACGTGCGGTAGCCAGGTTCATAAAATTGATACAGGCTACAATCAATATCAATATGGCAATTACAAAAAAGATGCTTACATATTGAGCATTACCATGACCAGGTGAATCGCCCAGCCTTTCGGGGGCCAGGTGAATTTTGGTTAAAGGTTGTAATTGAAATGTAGCTTTGGTACCGGGGCTATGTTTATGAAAAATGTCAACTATCTGTTGTTCCAGTTTTGATATATTGGATGCAGAGGGATCAAAACTTTTATCAAATTGAACGTAGCCGAAAAAGTTGAAATTATCCCAGATGTTATTTTTAACATCGTTGTTGGTTTGGGCGATAGAAGCCATCGGCAGCAGGATGTCAAACTGCAGATCGGAGTTGGCCGGAATATTGGCCATAACGCCTGTTACTACCAGGTTCTCCTTGTTATCTTTCCGGATTACCTTACCAATCGGATCTTCTTTTCCGAAGTATTTTGTTGCGATGTTTTCTGTTATTAAAACACCATTGATCTGTTTTAAAGCTGCAGCCCGGTCGCCTTTTACAAGAGGATATGAAAACATATCCATAAAACCAGGATCGGCGTAAAACACATATTCTTCCTGAAATTTCCTGTTCCCCGTTTCAAATAAAATGGATGGAAAACCGGGATATAAGCGGGCAGCATTTTTAACAACAGGCAGCTCAGATTTCAGCCCAAATGGCATACCGGCCGAACTCGCCGCAGTTTTAGAATCACCAAAATCACTGTTGATACGATAGATCTGCCCTGCATTTTTGTGGAACTTATCATAACTTAACTCATTTTGCACCCAAAGCAGGATCAGGATACTTGAGGCAAGACCTATCGCTAAACCCGGTATATTGATAATGGAATAAGCTTTGTCCTTTATTATATTTCTGTAAGCCAGTTTAAAATATGTTTTGAACATAGGTATGTTGATTGAATAGTGATAACTTGATGTAAGTTACAAACTTACGCTGTTAGGTTTTCTAAAACTCGTGCCACCGATTCAAATTACTGATAAATAGATATTTACACAGAATATTTTTGCAATACCGTTCGAAAACGTTACACCATGTGTGCGTTTTTGTTATTAACTGGATGGGGTTACGCTTAGCTAAACTTCAACCGGGAAACGATAAAGCAGCAATCCAATAAGCAAGACATATTTGCGCGGCGCTAAACCCACACATTACAGTCATTTTGTTGCAATTAACAATAATTCATTAAGTTGATGTACCTTATCATCGGCATAAAAAATTAAATTTGCAGCTGTAAAACATTCATTCTTTTGGACAGAAAACTGATTATAGGAACCCGTGGCAGTGAATTGGCTTTATGGCAGGCCAATTTCGTTAAAGACAGCCTTGCTGCCATTAACATTACCGCCGAGTTAAAGATCATTAAAACCCAGGGCGACCGTATCCTGAACCTCAGCTTTGATAAGCTGGAAGGTAAAGGCTTTTTTACCAAAGAATTAGAAGAAGAATTAATAGCCGGCACCATTGATATCGCGGTCCATTCACACAAGGACCTGCCAACTGAAAATCCTCCGGGACTCATCATCGCAGCAGTTTCAGAACGGGAAGACCCCGCTGAACTGTTGTTGATCTTGAAAGATTGCGTTGATGTGCACCAAAAGCTATCTGTTAAATATGGTGCTATTGTAGGCACCTCGTCAAACCGTCGCAAAGCGCAGTTACTGGCCCACCGCCCCGATCTTGAAATTGAAGATCTGCGTGGCAACGTACCTACCCGTATCGGTAAGCTTCGCGATGAAAAATATGATGCCATTATGCTGGCCAAGGCCGGTGTTACCCGTTTAGGCCTCGACCTGAGTGAGTTTCATGTAGAAGAGATCACCCCGGTTGAACTGATCCCTGCACCTGCACAAGGCGCATTGGCTATCCAGATCCGCGAAACTGACCATGAGCTTTTCGAAGCTTTACAGGCCCTACATCATACCGATGTAGCCGAAGAACTGGCTGTTGAGCGTACCGTTTTGAAATTATTTGGCGGTGGGTGCCACTTGCCTTTGGGTTGTTACTGCCGTAAGGAGGATGGCCTTTTCCAGGTGTTTACCTCTAAGGCCGAGGAAGGTGATCAATTTCCGGACAGACTGTTTTTAGAAGCACCAACTACCGAAGGCCTTGCCGAAAAAGTAGTGGCCAAATTTGCCAAAGGGCGCAAACATCCAGCAAGCGTATTTATTTCGCGCGAGCTTGGCGAACAAAGCTATTTCCGTAAAGCGCTTGAAAAACATGGCATCCAGATAGAAGATCGTTCATTGATTCGTACTGTGCCTGTGATCACCCGCTTTGACTCATATATATTAAAAAATATCGACTGGGTATTCTTCTCCAGCAAAAACGCGGTTGAATACTTTTTCCAACTAAACCCGCAATTCCCTAAAAAAGTAAAATTTGGGGTAATGGGCAGCGGTAGTGAAGAAATGCTGCGCCGCAAAGGGCACTTTACCGATTATGTTGGCGAAGGCACCGACACTGCCGAAGTAGCAGAAGAATTTGCCAAGCTGGCCAACGGAAAAATTGTACTGTTCCCCGGTGCCGAAAGCCCGATGAGGAGCATACAGCAAGGCCTATCTGCCGATACCAAAATTATCGACCTGCCAGTTTACGAAACTGTATTGGAAGAGGATGTAGAAGCCAGCGGCGCTGATGTGATGGTATTTACCAGTCCATCAAACGTGGAAGCTTATTTTGCCGATAACCTGCTTGACCCATACCAAAAGGTAGTGGCCATAGGCAAATCAACCGGCAAAAAATTTGATGAAATGGGTGTAAAATACACACTCCCCTACTCACCCGACGAAGTTGGGCTGGCAGAGGCAGTGTTTGGATTATAAAACGTTCATTGGTTCACTTGTTCATTGGTTCATTAGTATCGCTTTGATAAGCTTTGCAACTGAGAAAAGACCAATAAACTAATGAACCAGTGAACTAATGAACTAAAAAATGTTACAACGACCAAGAAGGAACCGCAAGAGTGAAGTGATACGCCAGATGGTGCAGGAAACACATGTTAGCGCTGCTAACCTGATTTTTCCGCTGTTTATTATTGATGGCGTAAACCAGAAAAGTGAAGTGGCATCAATGCCGGGCATCTTCCGTTATTCTATTGATAACCTGCTGCGCGAGATTGAGAGCTGCCTTAAACTGGGCTTAAACTCTTTTGATCTGTTCCCTAATATTGCCGAAGAGCTGAAGGATAAATTTGCTACCGAAAGCTACCGTGATGAAAGCCTTTACTTACGTGCTATCCGCGAGGTAAAGAAAAACTTCCCGGAAGCCTGCGTTATTACCGATGTAGCCATGGACCCATACAGCAGTGATGGCCATGATGGCATTGTGGAAAATGGCCTGATCCTGAATGACGAAACACTTGATATTTTAGGTAAAATGGCCCTGGCGCATGCGCAATCGGGTGCCGATATCATTGCCCCATCGGATATGATGGACGGGCGTGTGGGTTACATCCGCAATATACTGGATGATAATGGATTTACCAATGTATCTATCATGTCGTACTCGGCTAAATATGCAAGCGCATTCTATGGCCCATTCAGAGATGCTTTAAACTCGGCACCAAAATTTGGCGATAAAAAAACCTACCAGATGAACCCCGCCAACCAGCGCGAAGCCCTGATTGAGGCCGAACTGGATGAGCTGGAAGGAGCAGATTTCTTGATGGTGAAACCAGCCCTGCCCTACCTTGACGTTATTAAACTGATAAAAGATAATACCGAACTGCCTGTTGCCGCCTACAACGTAAGCGGCGAATACGCCATGATCAAAGCGGCCATACAACGCGGTTGGTTAAATGAGCAGCGTGCCATCACCGAGGTGCTTACCAGCATCCGCCGTGCAGGTGCAACTGCAATTTTAACTTATCATGCCAAGGAGGTATTGGAGAATAAGTGGTTGTAGGGCTGAGGCAAAAGGAAAAAGGTTAAAGGCGAAAGGTAGAAGCTAATCTACACTACGTCATTGCGAGATACAAAGTAGATCCAGACTTACGAAGTTTTAAAAACTTCGTAAGTCTGGATCTACACCATGTCATTGCGAGGAACGAAGCAATCGCGGACTGTGCAGGGCAGACCTGCAAATCGGGGATTGCTTCGTACCTCGCAATGACGGCTTACAAAACAGCCTTACGTCTGTTTATAAAAAATATAAAATCAAGCTTTAAGCCTTTGGCTTTCAGCTTTAAGCTCATAAAAATGTTCGATTCAATAAAAAAGATGTTTTCAGCAGAGGATGAACCGGTAAATACAACGGGCAAGCCCGATATCAGTCGTGAAAAATCGGCCGAATTGTATGCTAAGGCGCAAACGTATTTCCCGGGTGGGGTTAACTCGCCGGTTAGGGCGTTCAAGTCAGTTTACGGTACGCCGCTGTTCATTCAAAAAGGCGATGGCAGTCATATCTGGGATGCCGATGGTAATGAATTTATCGATTACTGCTGCTCATGGGGACCGCTGATCCTCGGCCATAACAACGCCAAAGTAAGGGAAAAGGTTATCGAGGTAATGCAGCACGGCATGAGCTTCGGCGCACCTACCGCTTTAGAAAATGAGCTGGCCGAACTCATCCTGAAAAACAATAAGTTTATTGAAAAGATTCGCTTCGTAAGCTCGGGCACTGAGGCCGTAATGTCGGCCATCAGGTTAGCACGGGGCTATACCAAACGCGATAAGATCCTGAAATTTGAAGGTTGCTATCACGGTCATGCCGATGCGCTGCTGGTAAAAGCAGGATCAGGCCTGGTTACTTTCGGCGAAACTTCATCGGCCGGCGTACCGAAATCAGTCGCCGACGAAACTATTGTAGTATCGCTTAATGATAAAGAAGCCCTGGCTAAAGCTTTTGACGAATTTAAAGACCAGATTGCAGCGGTGATCATTGAACCTGTACCGGCCAACAACGGCTTGCTTTTACAGGAAAAAGAATACTTGCAATACCTGCGCGACATCTGTACCCAAAACGGCACCATGCTGATATTTGATGAAGTGATCTCGGGTTTCCGTGTAGGTTTTGAAGGTGCGGCCGGTTACTACCAGATCAAACCTGATATCATTACTTACGGTAAAATTATTGGTGGCGGTATGCCGGTTGGTGCTTATGGTTCATCGGCAGCTATTATGAGCAATATTTCACCCGAGGGTTCGGTTTACCAGGCAGGTACTTTATCGGGTAACCCGGTTGCCATGGGTGCCGGTATTGCCCAGCTCAGCGAGCTTTTGCGCATGGGCTTTTACCGCGACCTGAACAATAAAACCGAAGAGTTCGTAGAAGCTATCCAACGCTTTGCCACTGCCCGCAATTATAAATTTAAGGTGTTTGGCATAGGCTCCATATTTTGGTTTGCTTTTACAGATAAAGAGTATATTCGTAAAGCCGAAGATATTGATGCATCAAGCATGGAAAAATTCAAAAAGTTCCACCGTGAGTTGCTGAACAGGGGCATTTATTTAGGTCCGTCGGGCTATGAGGTTGGTTTTATATCATCGGCCCATACCAAGATCGACCTGGAGAAAACAAAACGTGCTATATTTGATAGTTTAGATCTGGTATTTAATTCTAAGTAGCCAGTTTGCGGTTGCCAGCAGGCAGTTTGCAGTTTAATATAAACACATTGCAAACTGACAAACTACTGCCAACTGAAAACTGATAACTGCCAACTGATATGAAGAAGTCATTCGTTATTTTTTACGCGCTCATCACCTATGCCGTTGCCGAACTGGTGTGGTGGGGCTATATGCTGGTTACGCTGCAACCGCGCCGTACCGGCATGATCCTGGGCGAAGGAGCTATGTTTGTAGCCGTATTTCTGATTGGCGCAATTAACCTGCACCGTTCTTTTAACAAAGAGCGAAAACTGCAGGAGCAGAAGAAAAACTTCCTGCTTTCGGTAACACATGAGCTGAAATCCCCGCTGGCATCTATCAAGATCCTGCTGCAAACCATTCAAAAAAGACAGCTGACCAAAGAGCAGCTCCTTGATTTTATTGAGAAATCATTGAATGATGTGGAACGTTTGGATGATATGGTTGAAAACATGCTGCTTGCTTCTAAAATAGAAAACCGCTCATACAGCTTCCCTAAGGCCAGCTTTAACCTGTCGGTTTTGGTAGATAGCATTGTTAACCGCTTGCAGATCTCTAAATGCGATTGCAACCAGCAGATCATCGAGGCTGAGATTGAACCTAAGGTGGAGATTGTGGGCGATAAGTTTGCCCTTACATCGGTAGTAACCAATTTGATCGAAAACGCGGTGAAATATTCAAGCCCATGCTCATCTGTGGGGGTAAAGCTGTTTTCGAAAGATGATAAAGTATATTTACAGGTTGCCGATCATGGTATCGGCATTGCCGACGAGGAAAAGACCCGGATTTTTGACCGCTTTTACCGCGTAGGCAGCGAAGAAACCCGTAACACCAAAGGCACCGGATTGGGCCTTTACATTGTTAAGGAGGTGTTGGATAAGCACCAGGCCAGCATCAGGGTTAAGGACAACCGCCCTGCTGGTAGTATTTTTGAAGTTACATTTGGATTAACCTAAATTTGAATATGAGCATGCCAAACAAAAAAAGAATTTTATTGGCCGAAGACGAAGAGCATTTGTTAGAAGCAATTAAGCTTAACCTTGAGCTGGAAGGCTATAAGGTAACTCCGGCTAAAAACGGCAAAAAAGCTTTACAACTTTTTAAAGAAGAACGCTTTAACCTGGTGATACTTGACGTAATGATGCCCGAAATTGACGGCTTTGTTGTTGCTGAAACCATCAGGCTTGAAAATACCGAAGTGCCTATCATGTTCCTTACGGCTAAAAACACCAACGAGGACAAGATTTCGGGCCTAAAGAAAGGTGCGGATGATTATCTTACCAAACCTTTTAACCTTGAAGAGCTTATTTTAAGGGTGAACAACCTGGTAAAACGCAGCCTGAAAGGCGAAGACCTGAAAGAGTTTAACAGCTACAAAATTGGTGATAAAACCATCCACTTTAACTCGTTTGAACTGGTTAACGAAGATGGCTCAATTACTGCACTCACCAAAAAGGAAACCATGCTGCTTAAATTGCTTATTGAGCGCCGTAATGACGCCGTATCGCGCGAGCAGATTCTCGAAACCGTTTGGAATTATGACGTTTATCCGTCAACACGCACCATCGATAACTTTATCCTAACCTTCCGCAAGTATTTTGAACCAGATCCTAAAAACCCGGTTTACTTTCACTCTATCCGCGGTGTAGGCTATAAATTTACCGATAACCAGCATTAATGTTCAGTAACAGGATACGTATTTTTATTGCGTTTATATTTCTGCTGTCGTTAGGTGTGTTGATGTATCTTCGTGTTTATGAGCTTGCGGCAGTTGCAGTAATGATGATCATCCTGCTTATCTGGGATTATTTCAGACAGGGCACCCTGATTGTTGCATCCAAACATTTTCATGTAAAGGACTATGACAAAACAGCTGCCTCTTTAAATGAAATAGTAAAGCCCCAATGGCTCAGCAAAAACCGCCGGGGATACTATGAGTTTATTTATGGTGGCTTATGCCTGCAAAGGCAGGAGTTTGAGGAGGCTGAGAAACATTACGAAATTGCAGCACAATATCCGCTGCGTTCGGTTAATGACCACGTAGCTGCCTTGGTTAGTGTGGCTAATATCAGCATCAGGCGGGGTAATTTTGAAAAAGCCGAAGCGTATCTGCAATTAGCGGAAAAACATAAAGACAAAATAACCGCCAAAATGAAGGAGGTGATTAGCCGCCTTCAGCAGGAGTTGAAGAAAGAAACAAGACATTAAGAAGTAAGAATCAAGACAGCAAGAGTCAAGAAAAAAGATACAAGACTGTAAGAGTCAGGATTCAAGACAAGAAAGTCGAGAGACAATAAAATAAGATTAAGAGACAGGACAGTTAGAGTCAAGAGACAAGACAACAAGAGCCAAAATGGAACGAGAATTCCTTCTTGCATCTTGATTCTTGACTTCTTGACTCTGAGGCCTCCGGCCTCTCCATAAAATATGAGAGATTCGTTATTAATAAAAGCGGCATTTTCGGAGCAAACAGAACGCCCCCCGGTTTGGATGATGAGGCAGGCGGGCCGCTTTATGAAAGAGTATTGGGACATAAAAAACAAATACTCGTTCCTTGAAATGTGTAAAACACCGGAGATTGCTGCCGATGTTACCATGCTGCCTGTCGACCTGTTAGGCATCGACGGCGCTATCCTTTTTTCAGATATCCTGGTAACCGGCGAAGCCATGGGCGGCGACCTGAGCTTTAATGCAGGTGTCGGTCCGCTGTTTGCCAATCCGGTACGTACACAGGCCGATATTGATGCATTACAGACTGATGTATTGGATAAACTGCAATACGTTGGCGATGCCATCAAAGTAATTCAGCAGCGTCTTGCCGGCCGCATCCCTTTGATCGGTTTTGCAGGCGCGCCGTTTACCGTAATGAGCTACCTGGTTGAAGGCGGATCATCAAAAGATTTCAAGCGTACCAAACTGATGCTGCACAATGAGCCCGAAATGGCCCATCAGCTGTTATCAAAAATAGCTACAGTTACGGCCGATTACCTGAACATGCAGATTGCAGCCGGCGTAAACGCCGTACAGATCTTTGACAGTTGGGCACAGGCTTTGGCATGGGATGATTATAAAGAATTTAGTCACCGTTATATTGCAGAGATCATCAGCAAGCTGAACCGTAAAGATATCCCGGTGATCTCTTTCTGCAAAGGCAGCTCGGTTTTTGCACCGTTAATGGCCGAAGCTAAACCGGATGTGATTTCTATCGATTGGAACGTTGACCTGCTTGATATCAAGAAACGTTTACCGGCAGGTATAGCCGTACAGGGCAACCTTGATCCGCATATTCTTTATGCTGATAAAAAAGTAATTAAAGAACGCATCTACCGCCTGTTCGACCGTATGAAAGGCGAAAACGGCTTCATCTTTAACCTGGGTCACGGCATTATGCCCGATATCCCGTTTGATAATGTGAAGTACGCGGTTGAGGTGATAAAAGAATACAGGAACTAAGAATAACAGTATGTCATTGCGAGCGATAGCGCGGCAATCGCGAACTATGCAAGTCACTCTGTAAAGTTCGCGATTGCTTCGTTCCTCGCAATGACATGAACTTACGGCATGTACCAATACGTTCTCGCTATACACATCATTTTTGTAGTCTGCTGGATGGCGGGGCTGTTTTATATTGTGCGCTTATTTATCTATCATACCGAAGCGCAGGGTAAACCCGAGCCCGAACGCACCATACTTTCCAAACAATTTGAGATCATGGAAAGCAGGCTGTGGAACGTGATAGCCAAGCCATCCATGCTGCTTACCATATTGGCGGGCTGTACTATGTTATATTTAAGCCCTGCATGGTTAAAAATGCCCTGGCTGCATATCAAATTAGCTTTTGTATTTGGCCTGGTAGGTTATCACCATATTTGCGAATCCAAAATAAAGCAAATGCGCAAGGGCGTTTTCAAATGGACTTCCAGCCAGCTACGCCTCTGGAATGAGCTGGCCACTATTTTTCTTTTCGCCATTGTTTTCCTTGCTGTTAAGAAAGATGCTCTAAGCTGGGTATTCGGTGTGGTTGGGATAGTTTCTTTAGGGGTGATCTTAATGATTGCCGTGAAGATCTATAAGAGGTATAGGGAGAAGAAGTAGGCAATTGTTATCTATTGAAAAGCCTTATCATCCAATTTTATTTCCCCCTCCAATTCCAACAGTTTCTTCTGATTTTCTAAAATCGCAGATATATCCAATTCACGATCTTCTCTTTGATCTATTTGCCATTGCACAGGATCACCAAATGAAGATTCAGATGTAGTTCTGAAGTTCAAAATCTTCTCTTTGAGCGCTTCGCGGTTTATACTCGTAATTTCCGTATCTTTTTCCTCTATAATAAAATTAAGCTCTTTTGCTAACGCAATGATTTTTGCGATACTTTCTTTATTATCAGATTTCAGGATCAATTCCATGATTTTTAGCTATTGGCGTTACTTAAAAATACAATAAATCATAACTGTTAACAAGTCAGATAAAGAAGGCACTCTCAAAACTAACCATCGACACGAGGCGCCTACGGAGCCACTTTCCAATTAACTACTTGCTATAAACACGATACTCCTAACGGAGTTTTGAAATTGCAATTTAATACCCCGGCGGGGTAACGTGTTTATAGAAAAGATTAAATCAATTTTAAGGGCTCCGGAGGTGCCTCGTACTTTAAAAGCTATTCCCTATTTTGCATGCTGTTTACCTGATAAACTATTTATCAAAATATTTACATCCCCATGCAACCATTTACATCACTCTACCATCTTACTTATAAATGATGTTTTTGGAACCTAAATATACCATTCACCAATTGATAGACCGCTGCCGGGCAGGCGAGCGGAAGGCACAGGAACTGCTTTACAAACAGTTCGCTTCAAAAATGCTGGGGGTATGCATGCGCTACGCTACCGACCGCATGGAGGCCGAGGATATGTTGCAGAATGGCTTTATAAGGGTTTTCAAAAAAATGGATGATTACCGGGGCGACGGATCATTCGAGGGTTGGGTTAGGCGCATTATGGTTCACAGTTCAATTGAATACTACCGCAAGCATCATAAAATGATGCAAATGGTGGAGATTGACGAAGTCGGGCATGAGCCATCCGTTAACCCGATAGCTGCGGCCAACCTGGATGCAAAAGTGTTATTGGGTATGATACAGCAGCTTGCACCGGGGTATCGGATCGTGTTTAACCTTTATGCGCTGGAAGGTTACTCGCACAAGGAGATTGCAGAAATAGTGGGCATTACCGAGGGTGCCTCTAAATCGCAGCTATCAAGGGCACGCACAATTTTGAAGGAACAAATTGCTAAAATGGAGGGCAAAAGTTATGGATATGCAGGATAAGGAACTGGACAGGCTGTTTCAACAAAAGCTTGATGACCTGGAGATACAACCATCGGCCGGTGTATGGCAGGGCATCAGCTCCGAACTAAACGCCGATAAGCGTAAAAGAACATTATTGCCTTTGCTGAGCGCAGCAGCAGGCGTTATATTGCTTATTACCGCAGGCATCCTGTTTATTCCGAAACAACCGGTTAAACATCATGATCATTCAACAGTAATAGTAAAAACCCATCAACCGGTAAAACAACCCGTTGCAGTAAAAGTTGAGCCTGTGGTGCCTCCAGCCCCGGTTCAAAACAAAGTGCCTGCAAATCCGGTTATAGCTCCTGTTAACAATATAGCGCAGGTTAATAAACGTAATAAAACTAAACCCAATTTGACACCATCTGCACAACAGCCTGTAGTTACTGCCCAACCACCTGCAACTGCCCATGCAGATGAACCCTTATTGGCAAATGCCCCTGCCGCAGATTATCATGTTGTTAAAACCGATGCCCCGGATACAGCAACAAGGACCAGCCCGAAATCGGCCATTATTAATAATGAAAAAACACAGCCTGTATTAATTGCGCAAACACCTGCCCAACCGGCCCCTGCAACTGCCAAACATGTAAAAAAACGCCGTATTCGCAGCCTTGGTGATGTTTTTAATGTGGTTATTGCTGCTGTTGATAAACGTAAAGACAAAGTGATTGAATTTAGCAATACCGACGAAGATGATGCCACCATTACCGGCTTAAACCTGGGGTTCATCAAAGTAAAAAAGGACAAAGACAAATAGAATTTAGAAAACGATAGAAATACCACATTATATGAAACGCCTTATTTTTACCATCACAATATGCCTTGCCGCAAGTTTTGTTTTTGCTCAAAACACACCGGCCGATTCTGCACAAAACACGTCAGACACCACGACTCATAAAAAGCACGTTAAAGTAAAACTTGGCTTTGGCGATGATGTAACACAGGTTAATATCAACAATGATGAGCCTGACACTGCATATCACGCGCACAAAGCTCCGGGCTTTTCGTTTGGAGTTACTTTTTCAAGGATCGATCTGGGCTTTGCTACTCTGATTGATAACGGCAGCTTTACCTTGTCAAATAAGAACAAGTTCCTGAGCTACCGCCAATGGAAAACAAGCAATTTTGGTTTTGATGTGCTGCAATTTGGCTATCGCTTTAACAGCGCCTTTAAAATTTATGTATCCGGCGGGTTCGATTGGACACACATCCGCCTGCGTGATGATATCACCATACAACGCAACGCACCGGTGTTAACTTATACACAAGACAGCATTCACTACAGTAAAAATCGCTTCTCATCAACCTATCTCCGTATCCCCCTATCGTTTTACTACCGAAGCCATGAAGACGACCGCGGAAATTATTTCAGGCTGGTTGCAGGTCCGGAGATTGGCATCTTGCTTAACGGCCGCGTAAAGCAGATCAGTGATGAAAATGGCAAACAGAAATTCAATGATGATTATCACTTTGCCAAACTGCGTAAAGGTGTATTTGTACGCATGGGTTATGGCATAATGGGCCTGTATGCCAAATACTACTTCAACGATATGTTTGAAAACAGCCCCGATCAAAAAGGCCTCAGAAACTTTTCATTTGGATTAACTTTTGGCTTCTGACCGTTGATTTATTTGATTGCGTTGATTTCGCTGATTCTGTCCTCATTTGTAGTGATTAAATAGATTTAAGCTACGATGATTTTGAGCAATCAAAACCCGCACGATAAAAACATCAACGAAATCAGCGGAATCAAGAAAGGAATCAATGGTAAAAAATCAACGCAATCAACGTAATCATAAGCATCAACGGTTTATCTTTGCCCCTGATGTCAGAGATTCCTTTTTTGCAGGCGGTTGCAGTAAGTAAAATATACCCCGGGAAACAACAAGCCGGTGTAAAAAAAACCGGACTGGTCATTGAGCCGGGTAAGATCACAGCTATAATTGGCGAAAGCGGGAGCGGTAAAAGCACTTTACTCCGGTTGTTATATGGTCTGCTTTCTCCCGATGAAGGTACTGTTTACTTTAAGGGCGAACGCATTTGGGGCCCTGAAGAAAAACTGATCCCCGGTCATGATGCCATGAAAATGGTGACCCAGCATACCGACGATCTTAACCTGTTTGCCAAGGTTTGGGATAACGTGGCAGCCATGCTTCCCGCAACCAACCTCAAAGCCAAACAGGAAAAAACCGAAAGAGTACTTAAGCAGTTGAACATGCTTGCCATGGCCGATAAGCGTGTGGCGGACCTGAGCGGAGGCGAAAAGCAACGTGTTGCTATTGCCCGTGCCATCATCACCCATCCGCAGGTATTACTGCTCGACGAACCGTTTAACCAGGTAGATACTTCGTTCAGGGAAGGCTTGCAGCACGATATCAGGCAAATAGTTAAAGAAACCGGGCTAACGGTGATCATGGTATCGCATGATCCTGCCGAAGTGCTCTCGATGGCCGATGAGCTCATTGTTCTTAATAAAGGCGAAATAGTGGAGCACGGTGCACCTAAATCCCTATATAAGCATCCTAAATTCCTCTATACAGCCCAACTTTTGAGCAATTGCAACGTACTTAACGCAGCCGAAGCCCACCTTTGCGGTATTGAGATATCAAAGGAATATGCCGTTATTTATCCTGAACAGATCAAAATAAAACTGATAGCCGCAGTAAAAAGCTGGGTTGTGAAGCAGGTATTGTTTAAAGGTTTTTATGAGGATCTGATCCTTGAACATGACGGTATTATTCTGCGGGTTTTGAGTGAAGAGACAGGGAAATATACTGAAGGAGATTTTGTGGCGGTAAGGGTAGAAAAGTATCTGGAGTATTAGTAGAAAACTCGTTACCAAACTTCCGATTAAGGGTAAGAATATACTTTAGTTGTAAATAACTAACATTGGCCCGCTCAATCGCCGCGGGGTGGCTGTTACTTTTGTCTTGACACAAAAGTAACCAAAAAGTCAAGTCAGCAGATAGGCTTCTTTGCGCTCAAGGCCTTTGCCCTGCAAACCGGGCAGAACCACGGGCTGCAATTATTTTGCCCTGCTGCGCTCGCACTTTCCTCTCGCTTCTGCAAAAACTTGCTATGCCCTTTCCTGCGCGCAAGGCCACCATTGTTCTGCCCGCTTTCGCCCGAAGCTTACCTGCTGACGGGGACAGAAAAGGAATTTCCTACAAAAAACAAACCGGCGCCATACCTCGCGTTGGCAACCGGTTTTTTAAACGTATATTTAAAAAAAGGTCTTAATTTCTTAAATTGAGGCTAAGCATTACCAGGTTTTTATTTTCGATATAGGCGGTACGCTCGTTCAGCCTTTCTAATATCTGATCAAGGGCAAGACGGGTCTTTTGCTTTTTGATATTGAGTTTGCTGTAAACCGTTTCTTCGTATATCAGCTTGTTATTATCATTATAAAACTTAACAGTTTGCACGCGTGGTAAATTCACGTTGTGTTCAACCACCCAAAAACCGTGTGCGCTTGCTATTTTATTCTGAGCCTGCACTGCAGCTGCTGCAAATGCCAGGATGCAAATTGTGATAATTAATTTTTTCATGGCGTTATTTTTAATTGATGAACTAAAACTAACAGCATATTAAACAGGATGAAAACAACATAGGCACACTACCCACCAGTTACGACGAACCGCATGATAATGCGATGAACAAACTTTTAATTACAAAAAGTTATAGGAGCAGCCTCCTACTTGTAGTTCGTCATCAAATGATTGCAGTTCGTCGTAATTCGACTTAAAAACAATTCAATTAAACTGTTTTGCAGTAAATTAGCTATATGAATAATGGTTTCGATCTGATGCTCAATAATGTTAAGCTGCCACGTTTCTGGCAGCACGTGATATTTTGGGTAATCGTATCGTTTTTCATTACCACGCTTTATTCATTCCAAACCAATTTTTGGGTATCATTTCGTAATAACCTTTTGTACATGCCCATTCAAATTGCTTACTACTATGCCATTGCCTATTGGCTGGTACCCAGGTATGTTTTTGAAAAGCGATATGTGATGTTCTTCCTGATGCTGATACCGCTTGTTTTTGCGTGTATGTTTATAAGCCGCACAATAGGGATCTTTTTTGTTACCCCATACCTGATCCGGGTGATGCGCGTAACCGATGCGGATTACATAGCATCTACCCATCGTCCGTTTCTTGAACAACTAATGGACGGACAAAGCCTTGTAAACTCATTTAAAGGGACCAACCTATTCATAGGCTTTGTACTCGCAATCAAACTGTTTAAAATGTGGTACGAGCGCAAACAGGCAGCCCTTGAAGCCGAGCTTAATGCGCTGAAAGCCCAGATACATCCGCATTTTTTATTTAATACGCTTAATAACCTTTACTCTTTGAGCCTCAATAACTCACCGAAATCGCCGCAGGCCATTATTGGTCTGTCGGATCTGTTGCGGTATATGCTTTATGAATGCTCGGATAATGAAGTTTCATTAGAGAAGGAAGTGTTTATGATGCAGCAATATGTAAAGCTCGAAAAACTTCGCTATGAGGAGCGCATTGATATCAACTTTACCATCACCGGTAATTTGAAAGACAAAACCATAGCTCCGCTGCTGATCTTGCCTTTTATCGAAAACGCTTTTAAACACGGCACCAGCGAACAGATCGGCGCTACCTGGATCAATATTGATATCAGTGTTACGCTAAACCACTTTAAACTAAAGGTAGCCAACAGCAAACCCGAACACCCCGTTGAGGCAGGTAATACGCCGGGCCATATCGGGTTAAAAAACGTAACCAAAAGGCTCAACCTGCTTTACCCTCATACTTCGCGCCTGAAGATCGTAAACGAAGAGGATACCTTTTTCGTGGCGCTTGATCTCGATCTGAAAACTGTAAAGCAAACTGTAACTCCACAAATGGTAACCGCATGAAAATCCGCACGCTTATAGTTGACGATGAACCGCATGCCATTGAGGTATTGAAAAATTACCTCGAGCGTTTCAGCGAGATGGAGGTTACCGCCACCTGTAACGACGGCATCCAGGCTTTCAGGTTATTGCAGCAAAAACCTATAGACCTGATGTTTCTTGATATCCAGATGCCGGGGATAAAAGGTACCGACCTGTTAAAAAGTCTCAAGAATCCACCTAAAGTAATTTTCACCACCGCCCATAGCGAATACGCTCTTGATGGTTTTGAGCTGAATGCAGTTGATTACCTATTAAAGCCAATCTCTTTCGAACGTTTTTTGCGGGCTGTTGATAAGATCTATCAACTGAACGAGCATAAAGGCAAACCTGTTATTACCCACGAAGAGCCTGTAAGCGATACGCATACGTTCATTTATTTGAAAGTAGATCGCAAAACCATCAAGGTGAATATCAATGATATTTTATGGATAGAAAGCCTGCGCGATTATGTGAAAGTAGTAGCCGTAAATAACCAGGTCCACATCACCAGGCAAAAGATCAGCCTGTTGGAAGAAATGCTTCCCGAAAACAAATTCGTACGCATTCACAGATCGTTTATAGTAGCGCTCAACAAAATAGATTCTTTCTATGCCTATAGTATGGATGTCGCCGGGCATGAACTGCCTATTGGTCGTAATTATAAGCAGGATGTGCAGAAACGGTTGAAGAACGAGCGATTGCAGATGGGGTGATGCGTTTTAGTGGATGAATAGCTTTGCAACAACCATGTCATTGCGAGGAGCTAACCGGGAATGAGCTTGGGTGCGACGTGGCAATCGCATGCTATACAGGGCGACCATGCTTCCGTGCGATTGCTTCGTCGTTCCTCCTCGCAATGACATTTTTGATATAACTTCAATGTCGTTACACCTACTATCGGCCTATTTCGAACAGCTCTTCTCACGAAATCCACCAGTCGTTCACCAAATTCAATTCATCTTTTGCGCGAGTAACGGCGGTATACCACCATTTGCAAAGTTCGTAATAGGACGCGCCGTACATGCTTTTATCTAAAAACAGGTAAACATTGTTCCACTCCCCTCCCTGTGCCTTATGACAGGTAACCGCATAGCCGTACGAAACTTTAAGACAGTTGAGATAAGGATCTTCACGCATGGCTTCCTTGTATGGCTCACTTTTTTGATGATATCCCTTAGCCTTCATCTGGTTGTTAAAATCAATCATCAGCGCTTTGGCTTGTTCGTTGGTGAGGTTACCCTTTAAACTTTCAAGTGTATCTAACGAAAGCAGCATCTTAAATTCCTTCCCGGAGGCAAGCGCGGTAACCAACACTTTTTGAAATTTCATATCAAGCTTTTGCTCTACCTCTTCAAGCTCATTCACAATAACAAAATCGCCATTAGTTAACGGCACCGAATAATTATTTTGTGTTACCAGCAGCACATCGCCAACCTGCAAAGGCACATATCCCGAACCAAAAAGCTCGCGGCGCATGTCGCGGTTTATCATTTGTACTTTTTTGTTGCTCCGCGCAATGGCGAGGCAGCTATTAGACCCGGCTGCTTTATAATTAGCGGCATACAGGCTAAACATAGCGTCATCTGTAGTGTGCAGCTTCACATTATTGAGGTTTGATGCCGGGATTTTAGGAAACTTGATCCGTTCCCGGCTCTCGGTCATGGCGCGGATGGCTCCTGCTAAAACCAATATGTCATTATCATCTTTATTGCGCTCTATTTTGGAAAGCTTAACTGATACCGGAAAACGCTGCTGCTTGGCCAGCCAATCGGTATCTAACGCCGGACTAAACGTTTGCCCTACTGGCGGCAGCTGGCAGGGATCGCCAACAAAAATGATCTTGCTTTTATTGGCTACCTGGAAAAAATCCTCCAACAAAATCCCCGAACCAAAAACGGCAATATTATTTCCCTCGGTCGGTACCCCGGAAAGCATCGACGCCTCATCAACAATATAAATGGTAGTTTCGCTATCTGGTGGACGGATTAAAAATTGCATGGTCATTTGTCCGACGATACCCGGCCCTGAACTTTCGGCCAGTGTTTCTTCATCAAGACCGTCTATCTTATCAAAGTTATATAGTTCACTATGAACTGTTGAGGCGGAAAAACCTGTTTTTCCTCTCAGAACGGTAGCAGCTCTGCCCGTTGCCGCCAGCATACAAAACTTCTTTTCCTTTTCCTTCAGCCATTGCGCAATGTGCTGCATCAAAAAAGTTTTACCCGTACCGGCGTAACCCTTCAGCACAAAAACATCGGCAGCAGGATGATCAAGAAATTTTTGGATTGCCTTGAATGCAGCTTTTTGATCTGTATTTAAAGTAACAGGCACAAAGACTCTTTTTAATTAACAGGCGTAAAACCGGCAAACAGATCCCCGGCTTCTTTCAAAGTATTCAGCGGAACGTAATCGCACACCTCAGCATATTCGCCCCACATTTGTTGCACGGCTTTGTTGCTATGTGCATTCGCGATGGCTTCTGCACTTAGCCATTCAAAAACCTCTATAATAGTGCCGTCAGTCGCCTCCATGATGATGGATTCGCGGTCGGTTACCAGCCCTTCTTGTTTAAGACGTGGCAAATGCGTTTTCATTAATTGTTTTAGTGCTTCGTCCTTGCCCGGTTTAGGTTTATAGGCAACAATTACAATCTGTCCCATGGGTTTCAGTTTATTGTGGATGCAATTTACGAAAAAACCGCGGGGCTTTTAAATAGAGACCCCATCTAAGACCAAATCAAAGAAATTGTCATTTCGAGCGCAGGGAGAAATCTTGTATAACATACAAAGCGGATTTGCAAAGCGACCATGCCTGGCGTACAAGATTTCTCTTTCGCCCTTACGCACATCCCCCCGCTCAATCGAAATGACAAATTTCAGAAAGCAAACCCTTTATTCCCCTTCCGGAAAATCTGCACCTACGGTAGTTGCTTCCCAGGTATCAAAATCCTTTTGCAACTCCTGTAGCTTATTACGTGCGCCTTTTAATGCGGCTTTACCTAATAACAAACGTAACGGCGAATTTTCGGCTTCAACTGCATCAACTATGGCTTTCGCCGCGCGTTCCGGGTCGCCGGGTTGCTTGCCGCTGTAACCGCGGATATTGTTTTTGTTGGTACCTGCGGTTTCTTTGTAATCGTCGATAACGATCTTGCTGTTATTAGCCGAACGACCGGCCCAATCGGTACGGAAACCACTTGGCGCAATCACCGTAACTTTAATACCCAAGTGTTTGGTTTCTTTAGATAGCGCTTCGGAATAACCGTCGACAGCAAATTTAGTTGCGTTATAAAAACCAACTGCGGGGAAACCCACCAGTCCGCCAATAGAGGCAATGTTAACCACATGCCCGCTTTTCTGCGCACGCATGATTGGTAAAACGGCTTTGGTCATATTGGCAAGGCCAAAGAAATTGATCTCGAACATCCGCCTTACTTCATCTTCCTCGCTCTCTTCAATGGCTCCAAAATAACCGATACCGGCATTGTTCACCAATACATCAATGGTGCCAAATTTTTGTGTTATTGCATCAACCGCCGCTTTGATCTCGTCGGGCTTGGTTACATCAAGCTTTAGCGCCACTGCTGTTTCGGGATAAGCCTCAACAATGTCTTTTACATCGTCTGTATTGCGCGAAGCAACACCAGCCTTGTAACCTGATTGTAAAACAAGCTTTGCCAGCTCCCTGCCAAAACCGGTTGAACAGCCGGTTATTAACCATACTTTGTTTTTCATGATAGTTTGTGTTTGATCATGTAAATTAACGGTGTAGTACGTAATTGTTTGTCAGTTGAACTTCATTGTTACAAAGAACGCCCCTCTAAATCTCGCCTAAACGGGATGGCTTTCTCTTGCGCCGCTGTTGATGTTGTCGCCAACAGCTTTACACGCTGCTTTTGAAGTTAGATTTCCGGCGCTATAAATACATTGGGGATTAAAAGAGTTGTTGGTGACAACACCAACAAGGGCGAAAATAAAAAATATGTCATTGCGAGCGTAGCGCGGCAATCTCGTAGCCAATGCATGTCCGCCCTGTATAGCTACGGGATTGCCACGTCGCCCCAAGTGCTTTTGCCCATGCCGCTCCTCGCAATGACATGACTTTTTTAACCAGCATTTCCAACCGATCTTCATCTTCTGAACAATCTATGGTGACAACACTAACACAAGCGGGAGACAAATCCATTCAAACAAAAAACCCGGCGTAAACCGGGTTTCTTCTTTTATTTCTTCCAAACGTTATTGTCCTGGTTGTAATCAGGCAATACTTTGTCAGGATCGTAAGTAACCGATTCAATCTCCTCTGTCGATGGATATTTAAATGTCCATGAAGCATAACGCTCCCAAATTTCAACAGGTAGTTTTATACGATCAACTTTGCCACCTTTGGTTTTGATCTCCAGGATAACCGGCATAGCCATTTTACCCAGGTTATCTAAAGTGATCAGTGAGCCTTTGGTTGGATCATTGTCAATATATTTTACATCGCTTACAGCAACGTCTAAACGCCAGTCGTTCAGGAACCAGCCTCTCCAAAACCATTGCAGGTTTTCGCCGGCTGCGTTTTCCATCGTGCGGAAAAAGTCGTCGGGAGTTGGGTGTTTAAATGCCCAGCGGTTAATGTAAGTTTTAAAGGCAAAATCGAAACGCTCAGGGCCTAAGATCTGCTCGCGCAGCAATACTAAACCAGCACTTGGTTTTGAGTAAAGCAAGGTACCTGTATTTCTTTCTTTCAGGTTGGCCGGTTGGCTCATTATAGGCTCAAGATCTGGCCTGGTAAAGTTACTGCCAATGGCATGCATGTCAGGCACACGGGTGCTTTTGTATTCGCCATTGTTAAAGTTAGCTGTTGATAAAGTGTTGATGAAAGTATTGAAACCTTCGTCCATCCAGCCGTACATACGCTCGTTTGAGCCAACGATCATCGGGAACCAGGTATGACCAAACTCGTGATCGTTTACACCCCAAAGACTTGCTTTTTTCGCTTTAGCTCCGCAGAAAACAATACCTGGGTATTCCATACCGCCAACAATACCGGCAACGGCTGTAGCGGCTGGGTAAGGGAACTCAAACCATTTTGATGAGTTATACTCGATAGATTTTTTAACGTATTCGGTTGAACGGCCCCATGCATCGTTGCCATCGCTTTCAACCGGGTAGGCTGATATGGCAGTTGATTTTTTACCGCTTGGCAGATCCATTTTGGCAGCATCAACAATGAATGCGGCAGATGAAGCCCATGAAGCATCACGGGCATTCTTGATTTTAAAGTGCCAGGTTAATTCGGCTTTACCGGCAGGGCGCGATTTTGGATCGGTAACCTCGCTTGCGCTACGGATGATCACTGTGCTTTCGCTTTTTTCGGCAGCTGCCCAGCGTTTCAACTGCTCAGGAGTATAAACCTCTTGTGGGTTTAATAATTCGCCCGATGCTACTACGATATGGTTTGCAGGAGCAGTAATATTCAGGTCGAAGTCACCATATTCCAGGTAAAACTCGCCCGGTCCGCTGTATGGAAGCGTATTCCAGCCCATTACGTCGTCATACACACATACACGTGGGTACCACTGTGCAATGGTATATACTTTACCATTTTTGGTTTGCAGGTAGCCCATACGGTCAGATCCGTAATTTGGAGAAACGAATGAGTATTCAATTTTCAGCTTAGCCTGTCCGCCGTTGGCAGCAATATCCTTCGGAAGAAAAACCTGCATCCTTGTATCGCTGATCAGGAACTTCACATCAACATATTCGCCTTTCAAACCGGCAACCTTTACCGATTTAATTTTGTAACCGGCATCAAATGCTTCGCCACGGCCCCAGTTACGGCTGCCCGCCGGCGGAACGATAGCTGTACCCCTTGAATCGAGCTTAAACAAGTTCTGATCCAACTGCATCCAAACAAAACCTAAGGTTTGCGGACTGTTGTTGGTATAAGTTAAAACTTCCGAACCGGTAATTTCATTGGTTTGATCGTTCAGTTTGGCAGCCAATTGATAGTCGGCGCGGTTTTGCCAGTATTTATACCCTGGCTCGCCGCTGGCTGCACGAAATTCGGTACCATTTTTAGTGTAAAACCCAGGACCAAAAGTTTCGTGATAATCGTAAACAGAACCGGCGGGTGTAGTAGTGGTGGTAGGTGCTGGCTGCTGGGCGTAACTCACGCTTGCGGCCAACGTAAAGGCAAGGCTGCAACCTGCCATCAGTTTTAGTTTCATGTTCAGTCAAATAAATTGCGTAAAGGAACAAGTATACTACAAATTAGGGAGATGCCAAGGGTTGGTAAAACGATTGTTACGGATTTATTAAATAATTAAATCCGTGCTTAAAGCCTATATATCAGGTAGATTTGAATAGGAATTAAAAGGAAGCATTAAAAAAAATCATGTCTTTGCGAGGAGGAACGACGAAGCAATCTCGTAGCTATACAGATCGGACATGCATTAGCTACGAGATTGCCACGCTATCGCTCGCAATGACATGGCTTTTAAGAGGTAATTTCATCCTCCGAGCATTTGTGGTGACAGCACCAACAATGGCGGGGAGCTTACTTCCCTAAAAAATGATCGGCATACACCTTTTCATCAAAACCGAAGAAAAGGAAACCATTATCTTCAATTACAGGGCGTTTGATCATGCTGGTTTTTTGCTGTAATAATTGCAGCGCATCAGTATTGGTTTTAATGCTTTCTTTAACTGCCGGGTCAAGCTGCTTCCAGGTTAGGCCTTGTTTGTTCATGAATTTTTCGTAGCCTGCTTTGGTATCCCATTCCTGCAGCTTTTCGGTACTTACACCCAGTTTTTTAAAATCCTGGAAATCATAAGCTACTTTATTTTCTTTAAGCCAGTCGAGGGCTTTTTTAACTGTGTTGCAATTGGTTATTCCGTAAACTTTCATGTGGTAAATTTACGCTTTTAGATATTCTGTGGATAGCTTTCAACACATCCAATCAATCACTTTTACAATAGCGAGATACAAAACAAAAAAAGGCGCAATTACGCGCCCTTCTTCATAAATATCATTCAACAATTAACCATTGCCGCCGCTATTGCTTTTGCCGCCGCCTTTGGTATCATCATTATTAATGCCGCGCTGGTTCTTTTTAATATCGCCATTCAGTTTACCAAACTTATAGTTTAGCCTGATAGCGAAATGGCGGTAGCGGTTATTATATATCGACTCCTGGTCAAAATCAACGGTACGGGTAGTCGACCGGAACGCACGGTATTTGCTATACGGGTTGTTGGCTACTAACGATATGGTCATTTTCTTATTCAGGAGTTCTTTTGAAACCACATAAGAATTATAAATAAAATTGCTCGATTTACCCTGTAAAGTAACATCACCGCTAAAGAAACCTGCATCAAGGCCAATACGATATCCACCGTCAAACTTGTAACCGATATTAGCAAAAGCATTGCCAGTGTAACCATCGTTTTTATAAAACTGGCCGTTATAAGTTCCCTTTAACCATATGTGTGAAATTTGCCCGTTGATGTTAACGGTAAACTTTTTAGTAATAGAGTAATTGGTGTTAAGGTTTAAACCAAGCGAACGGTTACTACCCAAATTTTGATAGGTAGTAAAAGTAACCGTATCAATATGATCGCCCATGTTGTTTTGAATCAGGCTGGTTACATTTTGGATGGCATTGTTGGAGAACGCATAGCTCAAACCCACGTTGATTGAACCCTTTGAAAAATTGCTGTAATTTAACTCGAAAGTATTATTTAATTCGGGTTTCAGATCGGGGTTACCGGTGCTGATAAATTTAGGATTTGATTTATCAATAAATGGGTTTAACTGGTAAATGCCCGGCCTTTGAATACGCTGGGTGAAACCTAAGCTAAGGCTGCTGCTTTTGAGCGAACGCTGAACAGAAACCGAGGGAATCAAATTATTATAGCTTTTATCAAGTGGTGTACCGGTAAACACGGCATTTACTTGTGTATGTTCCAATCGTAAACCTGCCTTACCGGTCCATTTATCTAACTTTAACTGGTATGAGTTGTAAGCACTATACACATCCTGGTGATAATCAAATTGGCCGGTTTGCCCTGTATTTACATTGTATACCGAACTGGTTGAATCCTTATCCTCGCGCCTGTAATCGCTGAAGTTATTGCGAAGGATAACTTTACCACCGGCCTCAATACTAACCTTTTTTAATGGATACGCATAATCTAACTGGAAAGTATGCTCGCGGTTACCGGCATTATTATACTGCCTGAAATCGGGCTGAAGGGCATTGTAATAATTAACCCTGTCCGAAAACTGGTTATCGGTAAAGTTTTTGCTCGGCCCGTAGCTGTATTTGTATGATAAAGTAAGCAACTCGTCCTTATGCCCTTTAAAGCCCAGCTGATAGTTGATGGAAGCATCAAGTCCCTGATCATGATTATAGCCATTGCTCAGCAAATTATATCCCTGGGTAAGATTGCCGACTGCATTTGTTTGGGCAGACCTTTGTGAGCCATCCTGATCAAACTCGCCATGAAAAACTTCAAATGAGCCGGTAAGCAGGTTCAGCGTATCTATCTCATAGCTCAACTCGGCATTGGCATAGCGATATTTGCCGCCAAATGAGTTATCACCTGTTTGCAGTATGGCAGACTCAGGGTTAAAAAAAGTTTGTTTTGTAGTTGAGGTATTGGTGTTACGCCTTTGGGTACCAAAACCGGCATAACCCGAAACTCCGAATTTGCCCTGCTTAGCAGTCATGTTCAGGTTATATCCGGGTCCCCATACGCTATTATAACGCAAATTAACACTCCCGTTATAGCCCTGGTCGGCATTTTTTTTGGTAATGATATTGATGATACCGGCTAAACCTTCGGCATCATATTTTGCCGGCGGAGTGGTGATCACCTCAATTTTCTCGATGTTGGTAGCCGGCATAGCTTTTAGCACATCTGACGGATTTTTAGCCATCAGCGCCGATTCTTTTCCATTAACCAGGATCTTATATTTGCCGCTGCCTTTCAGCTTGATATTATCATCTCCATCAACAGCTAAAAGCGGTACTTTGCGCATCATATCCAAAGCAGAAATGGCCTTGCTTTCAGGATCGGCAGTAACATCATAGCTAAGGCGGTCAACCTCTTGTTTCATTACGGGCTTTACTGCAGTAATGGTTACTTCATTGAGTTGTTTGTTTGAAGTTGCCACCAATATCCGCCCGGCGTCAAATATTTTACCTGTTAGTTTTACCGGTATAACTTTAGTAGCATATCCTACCGAAGCCACTACCAGCTGATACGTTTTACCTTCCGGAGCTTTCAGTTCAAAGCTGCCGTCATCTTTGGCAAGTGTACTTTTTACCGGCGTTTTGGTAGCTGCATCCTGCAGTGCAACAGTGCCATACCCCAATGGCTTGTTGGCTGCCGAATCAATCACGGTACCCCTAACCGTTATATTTTGGACAGGAGCCGGTGCAGCAGCCTGGGCCATGGCCATGCCCGTGACAAAACAGCATAGCACTGTTAGCAGAAGTTGTTTCATAATTGTGATTTTGGTCATAAGACGTTTAAGATACCCTGGCGTGACAGCAAAAAATATGCGTTTAACACTTTTTAACGTTTGCCACTACCAAATTAGTTATTCAAGTTGTTAATTGCGGCTTCCGCTGCTGGCATCATCATTATTGATACCACGTTGGTTTTTCTTTATGCTACTGTTAAGCCTGCCAAATTTGTAGTACACGCTTACGTTTATAGTACGATAAAAATTGTTGTTTGCCGTATAGGTTTCAAATCCATCGCCTTTTGTATAAAAGTCGAGCTTGTTGAATTTTTTAAATGGATTGTTAATGTTTAACGCTATCCCGGCTTTTTCTTTAAACAAAGTTTTGCTGCCGCTGATAGAACTGAAGAAGAAGTAATTGTCTTTACCCTGCAATAATACATAACGGCTATCATAGCCAATATTTAAACCGGCACGATAGCCACCGTCAAATTTATAGGTGGTATAAGTAAAAATATGCCCCTGTTTGCCGCTGTTACTAAATAACGAACCATTATAATATCCCCTCAGCCAAACAAACATCAACTCGGCATTCACATTTACATTTAGTTTAGGGGTTATTGGGTAATTGACACTCAAATCAAAACCCCAGTTTTTGTTAGATCCAACGTTAGCATAGGTAGTGGTAGTAACACCTGCTGTATCAACACTGGCAAGGTTTTGTACCGTATTGTTTGCAAATGAATAATTGGTGCTCAAATTGATAGATCCTTTGGCAAAGTTACTATAGCCAAGTTCAAAATTATTGGTGACTGCCGCCCTCAGGTTAGGATTACCTACGTTGCGGTACTGCGGGTTGGAAATATCGGTATAAGGATTAAGCTGATAAATGCCCGGGCGCTGAATGCGTTGAGTAAAACCCAATGTTAAACTACTGCTTTTCAGGCTTCGTTGTATAGATGCTGAGGGTACAAAGTTATCGTAATCCTGGTTAACGGGGGGTTGCCCAACAGCGAAATCGGCATTAACTGTCGTATGCTCCAGGCGCATACCTGCTTTAAAAGCCCATTTGGTTAACTTAACCGAATAGGAGTTGTACAACCCGTAAATATTCTGCTTGTATGTAAAGTTATTTACCTGCGCCGGATCGGCGTGATATTCGTTATCAGCATCACTTTTTACATCGGTGTTAAACTGACTGTAATTATTACGGAGTGTTGCTTTGCCCCCGGCCTCAACTGTAAAAATTTTGGACGGCTGGATATAATCTAATTGAAAAGCATGTTGCTTTGAACCCGATTTATTGTACTGTCTGTAATCATCCGGTATGCCTGTACCAATATTATCGCTGCCCTTTGTAGCCTCATTGTTTTGAACGTTATCGTTATAATTATATTTATAGGATACTGTAAGCAGTTGCTCCTTGTTTTTCTTAAAACCTAATTGATAGTTCAAGCCCACATCCGATCCGTTGAAATCGCCGCTACCATTGTTGAACAAGCGATAAAATTGCTTTATGACGTCTACGCTGTCTCGCTGGGTTGTAACCTGGTTGTTTTGCTGATTATTTTTACCATGATAAAAATCAAACATACCGGTAATAAGGTTCAGGGTATCTATTTCATAACTTAATTCGCCACTGCCATAAGTATTTTTGCCGCTATTGCCCCGCGTACCGGTTTGACTAAGTGAAGCTTTAGGATCATCAAAGGAGGTCATGGCTTCAAAAGAAGAAGTTCGCATCGGCCGGTAGTTGTACCCTGCATATCCGCTAAAGCCAAACTTGCCTTGCTTCAACGTTAAATTTACATTCGCCCGCTCGCCATAAACGCTGTTATAACCGGTATTGATGCTCACATTATAGCCCTGGTCAGCATTCTTTTTTGTAATAATGTTGATGATACCAGCCAAGCCTTCGGCATCATATTTTGCGGGCGGCGTGGTGATCACTTCTATCTTTTCAATATTGGCTGCAGGCATGGATTTCAACACATCCGATGGATTTTTAGCCATCATAGCCGATTCTTTACCATTGATCAGGATCTTGTAATTATCATTTCCACGTAGCTTAATTGCATCGTTTCCATCAACAGACAGTAATGGCACCTTGCGGATCATATCCAGCGCAGTGATCGATTTACTTTCAGGATCAGCCTGCACATCATAGCTCAGGCGGTCAACTTCCTGTTTCATTACCGGCCTCACCGCTGTAACGGTAACCTCCTTTAATTGCTTGCTTGATGCCGAAAGCAGGATTCGGCCTGCATTAAATATACTATTAACAGGTTTTACTGTTATGGTTTTAGTAGCATAGCCAATAAAAACAGCTACTAACTGGTACGTTTTACCTTCGGGTGCTTTCAGCTCAAAACTGCCATCATCTTTAGCCAGCGTACTTTTTACGGGGGCTTTGGTAGCAGCATCCTGCAGGGCAACTGTAACATAACCCATTGGTTTGTTCACAGCCGAATCAATGATAGTACCTTTTACAGTAATATTGGATACAGCAGGAGTAACAGCAGTTTTTGTTTGGGCAAATAAGAGCGTAGAAAAGCAACAGCAAAGTACCGTTAGCAGGATTTGTTTCATAAGGTTTTTTAAGGTTAAATAGACGTAAGAGCACATTGGTGTGTTACAATACGAATTACGATTTGAACGGATTTTTAACTAATATATTAGTTTGTAACAGGGTTGTTACTTATTGTAACGGGTCATGGTAAGTTCGGTTCCAATGGCGGCAAAACTCTTGATCATTTCTATCGAGCGGTCTATCAGTGCAGGAAGTTCGGGCTGCTCATCTTTATCAAAGGGGCTCAGCACAAAATCAACCTGACGGCCTTTAGGATAATTATCGCCAATACCAAAACGCAGGCGTGCATAGTTGTTATTGCCCAATACAGCTTCAATATTTTTAAGACCGTTATGCCCGGCGGCACTGCCTTTGGGCTTTAAGCGCAGGGTGCCCAGAGGCAACGCAAGGTCATCTACAATAACCAAAACATTCTCAACCGGAATTTTCAGGTCTTTCATCCAGTAGCTTAAGGCTTTGCCACTCAGATTCATATAGGTAGTTGGCTTAATAAGGCAAAGGGTGCGGCCTTTAAATGAAGTTTCGGTATAATAGGCCAAACGCGAGTTTTGGAACCTTGTTCCCTCCTGCTTAGCCAGCTCGTCTAATACCATAAAACCAATATTGTGCCTGGTATCTGCATACTCCGGACCAATATTCCCTAAACCTACTATTAAATATTTCATGCCCCCTGGCCTCCGCTAATCAGCGGAGAAATTTGATTGATTATTATTTAACAGGCTCTATTTTTTGGCTCCCCTCTTGAGAGGGGGCGCGTTTGGCGGTGCGGTAGCCAGGGTGTGTTATACATCATGCTGAATAACACACCCCTCCTCCCCTCTCAAGAGGGGAATCGCACAAGCCTACGCTTTTAAAAAAAGCCTCGCCGTTTTCTATTTCAAAATAAACAAAAACAGCGATAAGTTTCCCTATCGCTGTTTTGATAATTTGCTAAGCAAAATTATTTTTTACCTTGAGCTGCTTCCTGCTCTGCCTGACGTAATGCACGTGAGGTAGTTACAGAAACAATGGTATCTTCTTTAGCGTTAGTGATCACCAAGTTATCTAATTTAATATCAGACACTTTTACTGATTTACCTACTTCTAAAGACTCAATGCTTACTTCAATAGCATCAAGATGATCTTTAGGAAGCGCTTTGATACGCAGTTTCCTTAATTTTTGAACCAGTTTACCACCTACTTTAACACCTGGAGAAGTACCGGTTAATTTTACCGGGATCTCAATAGTGATCGGTTTTTTCTCGTCTAACAATAAAAAGTCAACGTGAGTGATTTTTTCAGTTAGTGGGTGAAATTGGATGTCTTTGATGATAGCTTGTGATTTAACACCAGCAACTTCAAGATCGATGAAATGAACAACCGGAGTGTAAACTACGGTCCTCAAATCAGCTGCGGACACTGCAAAGTGGGTTTGTGTAGCACCACCATAAAGAACTGCAGGCACCTGGCCATTGTAACGCAGCTCTTTCGCGTCTCTTTTCCCTACGTTCTCTCTTAGAGAACCGCTAATAGCAATTGATTTCATTTTTATTTATTTGTTTATTATTTAGTTCATGGTTCACAGATCATTGTTCATGGCCTACTACCCATAAAATCTTTATTCGTTTTCATTTCACGGTTGGCAATATACTATGAACCATCAACCATGATCTATGAACTTCTTAGTCCACCTTAAACAAGGTACTTATCGAACCGTGTTCGTTTACGTTGCTTATCGCTTTAGCAAACAGTTCGGCAGTTGAAAGCACTTTTATTTTAGGGCTTTGTTGTTTCAACGGTATAGTATCGGTAACTATCAGTTCGGTTAATGCCGAGTTTTCGATAGTTTCATAAGCTTTACCTGATAAAACGGGGTGCGTACAAACTGCGCGTACGCTGCGTGCACCACGCTCCATGATCAAGCCGGCTGCTTTTGCAAGGGTACCTGCAGTATCGCAGATATCATCAATAAGTACAATATCCTGATCGGTAACGTCACCAATCAGCGTCATGGCTTCAATTTCGTTGGCGCGTTTACGGCGTTTATCGCAAATTACCACTTCGGCATTAAAGAACTTGGCAAAGCTGCGGGCCCTGTATGAACCGCCCATATCAGGCGAAGCAATAGTAAGGTGGCCTAAGCCAAGGCTTTTGATATAAGGTACAAAAATGATAGATGCGTCCAGGTGATCAACCGGAACATCAAAAAAGCCCTGAATTTGCGCTGCGTGCAAATCCATGGTCATGATACGGTTAATGCCTGCTGCAACTAACAAGTTGGCTACCAGCTTTGCGCCAATAGCAACACGAGGTTTGTCTTTCCTGTCCTGACGGGCCAAACCAAAATAAGGAATAACGGCATTTACATAATGAGCAGATGCGCGGCGGGCGGCATCAATCATCATTAGCAACTCCATTAAATTATCAGTAGGCTGGTGGGTAGACTGGATCAGAAAAACATCAGATCCCCTGACAGATTCATTAAAATGCGGCTGATATTCACCATCGCTGAAACGCGATATCACAACTTCACCTAATTCACGACCATAAGCATCAGCTATAAGATGCGCAAGCTCCTGCGAGCCTGATCCTGCAAATAACTTAACCGGGTTAAATTGTAAGGGCATTTTGATTTTGGATTTGGGATATTCGATTTCGGATTTACTTGTCCTCAACCGTTGATCTTTTACAAATACAACCGTTATAAAACACAATTCGGATTTCAAGTTTTCAAAACGGAATAAATCCGAAATCAAAAATTCGAAATCCGAAATCTTAATGTTGCCCGACCAGGATTCGAACCTAGACAAACGGTACCAAAAACCGTCGTACTACCATTATACTATCAGGCAATCTCCTTTGGTTTGTTTTACTCCCCGAAAAGGAATGCAAATATAGCGCGAATATTTGATTCTCAAAATAGAATTTTAAAAAAATTCATTATCAACTCAAACACAGCAAAATAAAATACAAATACACCTCAAAACAGCTCATTTAATGGTAACATCCCAATAGTTTTATTATTTTCGGCTGCATTAATCCTGTTTTTTTACATAGCGTCCGAACATGAATTACAAAAAACTCAACAATATATTTGGCTGGATAGCCTTTATTATTGCCACAGTAACCTACATTTTAACCCTTGAGCCATCATCAAGCTTTTGGGATTGCGGCGAATTTATTGCCTGTATTTATCGCCTGCAGGTAGCTCACCAGCCCGGGGCCCCTTTATTTACGATGATAGGTAAAGTATTCACCCTGCTATCAATGGGCGATAATACAAAAGTAGCCTACTGGGCCAATATGGCATCGGCACTGGCCAGCGGCGCTACCATCATGTTCCTGTTCTGGACTATTACAGCCCTTGCCAAAAAGCTTTTGGTTAAGGCAGAAGAACAGCTTAATGTTACTAATCTTATCCTGATCATTGGCTCGGGCCTTGTGGGTGCCTTAGCCTATGCCTGGTCAGATACTTTTTGGTTCTCGGCAGTTGAATCGGAAGTGTATGCACAATCATCACTATGTACTGCAGTTGTATTTTGGGCAATATTGAAATGGGATGCCCATGCAGATGAGCCTCATGCCGACAGGTGGATAGTTTTTATTGCCTATATAATGGGCCTTTCTATCGGGATCCACTTACTAAACCTGCTGGTGATCCCGGCTATTGGCCTGGTGATCTATTTCCGCAGAGTAAAAAATGTTACTACAAAAGGTACGCTGCTTACCTTTTTGGTAAGTGTTGTGGCATTGGCATTTGTACTTTGGGGCGTTATTCAATTTACGGTAAAAGGCGCGGCCTTTTCCGACCTGCTTTTTGTTAATACACTGGGTATGGGTTTCGGCAGTGGTGCCGTGGTATTTTTCATTTTATTGATCATCACCATTGTGGCGGGTATTTACTATACCATAAATCCTGTTAAACCTGCCATTATTTTAGCTGCCGTATGCTTTGTGCTTATATTAGGAATAAGCGGCGGCATTATTGGCCTGGTAGTAAGCGCTGGTATTTTAGCCTTATTGGAGTATGTGGTAAAAATTCGCGAAAAGCGTTTTGCACTTAACAGCTTCCTGATCTGCCTGCTGTTCATCCTGTTTGGCTACAGTTCGTTTGTGATGATCGTTGTACGTGCAAAAGCCAATCCTAACCTGAACAACAGTGACCCTGAAAATGCCTTTGCTTTAAACAGCTACCTTAACCGCGATCAGTATGGCGATACGCCGTTATTGTACGGTCAGTTTTTTGATTCGGAAGCTACAGCCCAAACAGAAGGCGCAAATATTTACCGCCGCGGCCAAACCAAATACGAAGTTGCCGGTAAAAAATTAAATACAGTTTATGACCGCAATACCATATTTCCGCGTATGTTCAGCGATAAGCCTGGTCACCCGGAATTTTATCGTGAGTGGACCGGCCTTGGCGAAAGCGAGCATCCAACCTTTGGTTCAAACATCAACTTTTTTGCGAAATGGCAAATTAACCAGATGTATACCCGTTATTTTCTGTGGAATTTTGTTGGTCGTGCCAATGACCTTGACGGCCAGAGTTTAAATTCAGGTGCCGATGGTGAATGGATCAGCGGATGGAATTTCAGCCAGCCTCTTCCCTATTCGGTTACCGAAAGCAAAAGCTATAACCGCCTGTTCTTTTTACCACTTATTATTGGTTTGTTTGGCGCTGTATTTCATTTTACGCGCAACCAGCGCGAAGCCGGTGTTGTTGCCATTCTGTTTGTTTGTACCGGTTTGGCCATTGTACTTTACCTTAACCAGGACCCGCTGCAACCCCGCGAGCGTGATTATGCCTATGCAGGTTCCTTTTATGCCTTTGCTATATGGATAGGTTTAGGTGTAATTGGTATTGCCGATGTATTAAGCAAAAAGGTTAATGCAAAAGTTAGTGCCATTATATCAACAGCGGTTTGCCTTGTAGCTGCGCCTTTATTAATGGCCAACCAGGAATGGGACGATCATGACCGCTCAACCAAGCTTACCCCGCATGATATGGCTTATAACTACCTTAATTCATGCGCGCCAAATGCTATTTTGTTTACTTATGGCGATAATGACACCTACCCGCTTTGGTATATACAGGAGGTTGAAAACGTTCGCCCTGATGTGCGTATTGTAAACCTGAGCCTGCTGGGTACCGACTGGTATATCCGCGGTATGAAAAACAAGATGAACGAATCGGAGCCACTGCCTATCAGCATGCCTAATGATAAGTTTAAACCGGGCGTACGCGATGTAATCTATTTTAACGATCAGAAAATCCCTGAGGCTACCGAATTAAAAGATGTTTTTGATTTCATCACTTCTGATAAAAAGGAAGCCATGGTTGAGTACAATAACGGCGATGTTGCCAATTACCTGCCAACCAACAAGTTCAAATTAACCATTAATGCCGATGAGGTAATTAAAACAGGTTCGGTTGCCGCTGCCGATAAAGATAAGATAGCCCCCGAAATGGACTGGACATTTAACGGCCGTTATGTTACCAAGGATGTGCTGGCCATGATGGACATCCTATCACATAATGACTGGAAGCGCCCTATTTATTTTTCGGTAACAGTACCTAACAGTAATATGATAGGTTTGGATAAATACATGTACAACGAAGGATTTGCTTACCGCCTGCTGCCTTTAAAACCAGATACAGCAGTTGGCCCGCTTGAGGCCAGCAACACTGGTAAAATGTATGAAAACATGATGACCAAATACAGGTGGGGCAACATGAAAAACGCCAGCTACCTTGATCATGAATCAATGACCATGTTTTACCCGCTCATCACCAGACTTTACTCAACCCTGGCTGATGACCTGGCAAAAGCAGGCAAACCTGATTCGGCCCGTAAGGTGCTTAAAAAATATGATGAGGTAATGCCAACAACCATTAACTCGTTAGAGATAGCGGTACGTAAATATTACATGATCGAAAACGCATACCGTTTAAATGACATTCCGCTGGGCAATAAACTGGCTAACCTGGTTGATGATTACGTTAACAATCAGCTTAATTACAGCTATGCCCTGCTGCAAAAAGGTGAAACCAATCTCGAAAACCGCGATCTGCAATATTCAATGCAGATATTAGGTGGCCTCGTAGAGTTTAGCAAGCAGTATAAACAACCGCAACTGTTCAACAAATTCACTACGCAACTGAGTGGCTTTGAAAAGAAATTTGGAGTAACTGGGAAGAGATAGTTAACCGCTAATGCTTTTTTAAATGCCCGCCTGTGAGCGGGCATTTTTTGTTCTTAACGGTCTTTATACTGGTCGAAGTTTAGCGAAGCGTAACTTCGTCCTAAAATAGCTCAAGCTTTCGACAACTGGTCGAAGTTTAGCGGCAGCGTAACTTCGTCCTAAAATAGCTCAAGCTTTCAGCTTGAGTGTCCATGTCTAAATACTATTTTAAATGAACATTAACCCAAATCGCGGAAGCAGAATGCTTCCGTGATTTTAGGACGAAGTTACGCTATCGCTAAACTTCGACCAGTAGCAAATGACGATGCGGGCTATATGATTGAATTAAAACAACATGCTTATTTATTGTTTATACTATGTGTAATTTATATTTGCCGTAATGAAGATCCTCCTCATAGAAGATGAACCCAAACTGGTATCCATTATCCAGCGAGACCTTACTGCCGAAGGTCACGAAATAAGTGTTGCCCTCGATGGCACAACCGGACTGGATATGGCCATAAAAATGGATTTTCAATTGATCATTCTGGATATTATGCTGCCTGGCATCAATGGCATCGAAGTTTGCAGGCGACTACGGCAGGCAAACCAAAGTGCTGCCATATTAATGCTCACCGCCCTGGGTACTACCGAAAATGTTGTAACAGGACTTGATAGTGGTGCAGATGATTACATGGTTAAACCTTTTAGTCTGGTTGAGCTTAATGCCCGCATTCGCACGCTGGCCCGTCGCAATACCAATCTTGTACAGCCACCAAACGTGATCCAAATTGCCGACCTAACGATTAATGGCGATGAAAAATCGGTAAAACGCGGCGATAAAACCATCGAACTTACAGCTACCGAATACCGACTATTGGAGTTTCTGGCTAAAAACAAAAACCACATGCTCAGTCGCATTGAGATACTGGAGCACGTTTGGAACATTGATTTCAACATGGGGACCAATGTGGTTGATGTATATATCAACTACCTGCGCAAGAAAGTCGATAAAGATTTTGACAACAAGCTTATCCACACAGTTATAGGCATGGGCTATATTTTAAAAAACAACGCAGCCTAAATGAGCATCCAGAAAAAAGTCGCGCTGCTGTTCCTGGCCTTAACGGTATCGGTAATATTGGTATTTAGCGGGGCTATCTTCTATTTTGTTCACCAGTTTACTTTCGACGATTTTTTTAAACGCCTGGAAACAAGGGTAAACATTTCTTCGCAAATCCATCACCTTAATGACCGCGACAGCCTTGGCATGTACAAGGAAATACGTCAGCGCTATCTTGAACGCCTCATTGCCGAAAAACAATATATTATTAAACCCGAGGTTTATACCAAAGGTAAAACGGTAAAAGGCGTTCCGGCCGAATTGATAAAGAATATTCTGGCCAACGGAAAATCGCGGTTTAAAGCCAACAACGTATTTTATGCCGGCAATATATTTCACTTTCCCGAAGGTGACGCTATTATTGTAGTTTCGGCAACCAATCCATCGGGCCTTAGTGAGCTTAATGATCTTGAACAGGTATTGATTGTTAGTTTCCTGATTTCGATTTTAATTGTTTACCTCATTGGCCGCCGTTTTTCATACCATACCTTTAAACCGGTACGTAACATCATTAAAAAGGTAAACACCATTACGGCAAGCAACCTGCACCTGCGTTTGGAAGATTATAAAGGGAAAGACGAAATAGCAGAGCTTACCCAAACGTTCAATAACATGCTCGACAGGCTGGAGACCGCTTTTGAAACCCAAAACAACTTTATTAGCAACGCCTCGCATGAACTTCGCACGCCGCTGGCCATCATCAAAGGTGAGGCCGAGATCTCTTTAAAAAATTTAGATCAGCCGGGTGCCGATCTTCATAAAAACCTTAATGAAATCCTTACCGGCACCCAAAGTTTGCAGGACATTATTACCAGCTTACTTGGCCTGGCACAAAGCGGGTTTGACGGTAAAAAACAAAACTGGGAACAGATCCGCGCCGATGAGCTGGCGTTTATGGTTAAAGAGGCGGTTGATCATATCATCCCGACAAATAATTTAAGCATCGATTTCTCATCGCTGCCTGATGATGTAGAAAGCTTGGTAACGCAGGGAAACACCAACCTGCTCAAGTTGGCAATAAGCAATGTAGGCCTTAACGCCTGCAAATACTCCGAAAACAAACCGGTAACACTTAAGGTGTATGCCGAAAACAACAGCATTATTTTTAGTGTAAAGGACCAGGGCATAGGTATTCCTGAAAGCGATGTTCAGCACATCTTTGAACCATTTTTCCGTGCATCAAACACCGGGAAATATGAGGGTCATGGTGTAGGCCTTCCGCTCGCATTAAACATAGTAAGGCTACACAAGGGCAACATTGGTATTATTTCAAAAGAAGGTGAAGGCACCGAGATCAGGGTGATGCTGCCGGTGTATCGTGAAGAGAAAGGTTAAATATTTTTCTACTTTTACCATCCCAGGTGAAGTGAAAAGGGTGTCATGCAGAGTGTTTAAATCCATAGGGATCTGAAAGCTCAATGACATCTCAACCACGTCATTATAAGGCACGAAGCAATCCCTGATGGTAAAAAACTGACAAGTCTTGGCTTTAGCCCAATTTAACGTCTCATCAGGGTCTCTCGCAGATTTAAGCTAACCCGCAAAATTGTTTTGTCGTTTAATCAGCAAGGCGCTTTGTTTTGCACCTCTGGTGCATAGGGTATTTCTATACTTTCTATGCTACAAACCTTTTGCACCTCTGGTGCATCTGTCCTTAAGCATCTCAATTAATATCAGATTATGTTGTAAAACCTTGCCGGTCCCAGCGGGGCCACGTGTTTATAGCTTTAAAAAAACACATTCAGCTTGTGGTCGGTGTTTTCACCGCACCATATGATTTACTGGTCGATTGTTCAATCTAATGACTGCGAATATCGGAAGTTTACGGCCGGGTTGTAAGGCAAAAGTGGTGCGGTGAAAACACCACAGGTGTTCGGAAGATTCAGATCGGTTGGGAATGCTGGTTAAAAAAGCTATGTCATTGCGAGCGAAGCGGCAGAGGGTAGAGCGTGGGAGCGACGTGGCAATCCCGTAACTATACAGGGCGGATATGCATTGGCTACGAGATTGCCGCGCTACGCTCGCAATGACATATTTTTTTATTTAAAAAGTAGAGATAATTTCATCTTCCGAACACCTGCGGTGAAAACACCGACCACAGGCTAAAAAATCGTGATGACGTGTAAAAAAATAACATCGATAGTCAATAACTTACAATCATCATATAAGGCACGAAGCAATCCCTGATGGTAAAAAAACTGACAAGTCTTGGCTTTAGTCCAATTTAACGTCTCATCAGGGTCTCTCGCAGCGAACCCTGATGTATACGTCATTCAGATTCGCTGTTCATAATATCCTCGGAGACCTTTAGAACACAGCGAACCTCTGGGTGCATTGCGAGTTTAAGTTAACCCACAAAATCAACCAACCTCAAATTTCAACACGAGGCACCTACGGAGCCGAAAAACATGTCCCTTTAGCGCTATAAACACGTGGCCTCTCTGAGGCCGGTAACGCTTATAATATATTTGGCGTGCCAGGCGGCCTCGGAGAGGCCACGTGTTTATAGACAAAATTTAAAGAGATATTGGACTCCAGCGGAGTCTCGTAATCGTAAACTTGCTTTCCAACCATTGCTTAGCACACATTTAGATTTTGTGGGTAAACTCAAATTTGCGAGAGGCCCTGAGGGGACTAAATTTCAAAGCCCATTATCTTTTAATGATAATTATTAAACTCTAATCAGATTCTAATCTCCTTCTTAAACCGCTTTAATCCCCGGTACCTACTATTGTATCAACAAACAGAAGTAAACACAAAAAAAGGTATCATCATGAAAACATTAAACATCATTATCCCGTCTGATTTCACCTTATCATCACTGAACATTATACCCGTGTTAGCCGAGCGCTATCCGAAAGACAAACTAAACATATCACTGGTTCATTTCCTGCAACTATCAGATTCGATATCTGATCTGCTATTACTATCCCGTCGCAGCAGGGAGTACGCGCTCATCAGCGATGAATTTTACGCCGGCTGCACTATGCTTAAAGCTGATTATCCGGACCAGATCGCCTGTATCACACCCGACTTTTTTTACGGCAATACAGTAGCTGTATTTAAAAACTATCTTGAAGCAAAAGAAACCGACCTGATAGCTATGCCCGAAAACCATAATTACCAAAGGTTAACACCCAACAGCTTTGATCCTACCATATTAATGGAGCGCACCAGGTATAAAATAATTACCCTTAAAGCCGAAGTTAAACAGCCATTGACAGTAGTTAAAGCCGATGCAGAACATGAGCTGCTGGAGGTTTAGTATTTATTAAAATCATTTAAAACATTATCTATGTTACTAAAAGAAAATATCCCGGTAAAATACGTGGTGGGGAAAATCAAGAACGAGCTTTTATTTGTTGCCGGTTATGCCGTAGCTATAGCTTTATTTCACCGCTTTTTCCCTGAATACCGCATTTCAATTCCGATTGCGGTTCCGGCCATACTGGCTACTATTATATCACTATTGCTGGCCTTCCGTTCAAATCAGGCTTATGACCGCTGGTGGGAAGCCCGGGGCATCTGGGGAGCTATCGTAAACGATTCAAGATCCCTTACCCGCGAACTGATCACATTTTTAGATGGCGATAACGCTGCCTGCGAAGAAATAGAGGGTTTCAAAAAACGGTTTGTTTACCGGCAGATAGCATGGTGTTACGGCTTAAGCCAATCTTTACGTAAGCAGGACCCTTATGCTAAAAACACCCATCTGTTAGTTGATGAAGAGGTAAAATTCAGCCATCGTTTTACAAATGTGCCCAATAGTTTGCTAAAACTACACGGGCTGGACTTAAAGCTGGCTTATAAAAACGGATGGCTGAATGACTACCAGCAAGTGCAGATAGATGGTACGCTTACCCGCCTGTGCGATGCCATGGGTAAATGCGAGCGGATCAAGAACACTGTATTTCCGGTTACCTACAGTTTATATATCCACTTTTGCCTGTACCTGTTCATTATACTGCTGCCTTTTGGCCTGATAGAGTTCTTTGGTATGTTTGAAGTACCGCTGATCATAGCTATAGCAGCAGCATTTTTACTGGTAGAGAAAATGGCTATCCACCTGCAGGACCCGTTTGAAAACAAACCAACAGATACCCCAACAACTGCCATATCGCAAACCATTGAACGCGATTTGAAGCAGATGCTTAACGATAAACATGAGAGTGAAAAGGTAGCAGCTCAGCCTGCCGCCACTAAAGCCGACGTATATTATATACTGTAAGCTTTAAGCCCCTGTGCGGGAAGGCACAGGGGTTCACTTATTTTATTCTTTGAAGCCTAAACCTTCTTCTTTCATTTTCTCTTTTACCACCGGTACCGAACTTTTGCCGACACCGTGCAAATGCAAAAACTCCTTCTCCGTAAGTTTAGATAATTCAAGCAATGAAGTGATACCCGCATTAGCCAATGCACGCCGGGCCGGATTACCCAATTTGCCAAAAGGGCTTTCTGATTCTTCAGTTTTCATGATGAATGGTTTAATTGATGATCAAATTTACCATCAAACCAACTTCTGCGTAAGGGGCATTTGCGACTATTATGGGGTAGGGTTTGTAGTTCTTTTCTTGTGTTTGATTGAAACGAACGCTTAATATGGTTTACCTACCCTTCTCGGACTCCCGCAGTTTAAGTTCACCCACAAAATTGTTTTGTCGTTTAATCAGCAAGGCGTTTTGTTTTGCACCTCTGGTGCAAAGGGCGTTTCTATACTTTTTTATGCTACAAACCTTTTGCACCTCTGGTGCACCTGTCCTTAAGCACATCTTAATTGATACCCGTTTATTAAATTATAAAAATCCCCCAGAGGGGGAACAGGTTTGTAGTAATAACGTTCCACCCCTTACCTGAACCCCAGAGGGGTTCAACTCCGCGAATTACTCAATTGGCAATAATCATTGGACTATTAATTTGTGGGTAACTTAAATCTGCGAGAGCCCCCTAAAGGACCATGAAAGCAGCATAGCGAATAAACAACAACCATATCATTGCTGTGAGGAACGACGAAGCAATCTCGTAGCTATACAGAGCGGACATGCATTGGCTACGAGATTGCCGCGCTACGCAATGAATATTTTTAAAATATAGCGTCAAACAAAAAGAGCCGCCCTAAGGCAGCTCTTCGTATCAAAGCAGATAAATTTTATTCATTAACCACACCCATTGAGCAAAATTTGTCAATTCGCTCGGCAACAAGCTCGTCGATATTACGCTCTTTAAGGGTTTTGAGATCTTTTAGTAATTGTTTTTTCAGAATGCCAGCCATTGCAACCGGATCCTGGTGAGCACCACCAAGCGGTTCTTTGATCACGCCGTCAATCAGTTTGTTCTTGAACATCTCTGTCGAGGTTAGTTTAAGCACTTCGGCTGCACGCTCTTTGTTTTCCCAGGTTTTCCAAAGGATGGTTGAGCAGTTTTCGGGAGAGATCACCGAATACCAGGAATTATCCAGCATCAGTACTCTATCGCCAATACCAATACCCAATGCACCGCCCGATGCACCTTCGCCAATGATCACACAAATCACAGGCACTTTCAGTACTGCCATTTCAAGCAGGTTACGGGCAATGGCTTCACCCTGACCGCGTTCTTCAGCCTCCAAACCGGGAAATGCTCCGGGAGTATCAATCAGGGTAACTACAGGTTTGTTGAACTTTTCGGCCATTTTCATCAGCCTTAAAGCTTTGCGGTAACCTTCCGGGTTGGCCATACCAAAGTTACGGTATTGACGCTCTTTGGTGTTACGGCCTTTCTGATGACCGATAAACATTACTGTTTGGCCATTTAACGTACCGAAACCGCCGATTATAGCTTTATCATCGCCAACTGTACGGTCGCCATGCAGTTCAATAAAATCATCACACATCAACTCGATGTATTGCAAGGTATACGGCCTTTCGGGGTGACGCGAAATTTGTACTTTTTGCCAGCCGGTAAGGTTGCTATATATGTCTTTTTTGGCTTCCTCCAGCTTTCCTTCCAGTTCGGCAACTGTTGCCGACATGTCGAGTTTATTTTTTTCCTCAACCTGCTTTACCTTCTCTATTTGCTGCTGTAACTCAGCCAGTGGTTTTTCAAAATCAAACGTAATCTTCATACACTTTATTTGGAGGCGCTAAATTAAGCAAATCAAATGGGATATTTTCAATTATGAGCGTTGAGTGTTTCCAACTTGGTGATTTGCTGCGGCGCCAGCGCATTTCCGGTGTTCAGGCAAGCCTGTAAAATGGCGTTTCGCAGTTCACCGTAATACAAACCGGAGCGGTTGGAATAAAAGATAATGCTCCCATTATCCGTCCCTTTTCTCATCAGTTTATCAAGTGTGGTTTCGTTGGTAACAATAAAATTGCCCATCTCTACCCGCTTGCGGTGTAATTCTGCAGCAATGGCGGTGATCTTGGTAACCTGCACAGGGCTCAGGCTTAGCTCTTTTTTAAATTTCAATGCCGCATCGGGCATGGGGTAGTGATTAAGCCTTGCCACCTGCTCAATATCATCAAACAAATACTCACCGCTTATCAATTGGGTAAACTTCTTATCGCTCAAAGTTTTTATAGGCGATTTTTTCAGGGTGCTATCGGCTTGCTGGGCTTTGGCACCGATGCTTAGACACAAGGTTATGATGAGGGGAAGTATGGTTTTTAGCATTGGGGGATTTAGTATCTTATGTTGAAAGCTATTTGAATAACGCTAAATTTAGCAATAATCTTATAAGGCGCACAGTTTACTCACCCGGTCTGCGCTTCGCTGGACCACCCTCTCTTCGCCTTTGGCGGAAAGAGGGTAAGAAAAAATAAAATAAAACCCCTCTTTACGCTTGCGTAGAGAGGGGTGACGAGCGCAGCGACGTCGGGGTGAGTCAATACTACTCCACCTTCACAACCTTTGTCCTCGCCGAAATTCCGTTTTCATTAAACGCTTCTATCTGAAAATAGTATGGCAGGCTTTTATCCATCCCGTTAAAGTAGTATTCATTTTTACCGTAAACCATCATGCTGTTATACAGTTTATCAGGTGCTATGCCGAAATAAACGGTGTAACCTGTGGCATTATCATTCGGTTTCCACTTAAGCCAGGCATTGCGGCGCTCGCTATCACCACGTAGCACAATCAGGTTTTGAACGGTATCGGGTTTTGCCCCTGCGCCTTTACCAAATACCCTTAAGCCTGATAGTGCGAATTTGCCGGTTGGCATGTGCAGGTTTACCATTTTGATATAACGGGCTTTGGCTGGGGTTTTCAGTTCGATATAATCGTGCGGTACATCTTTACGGTTTTTGCTTTTGTCGATAAGGGGCTGCCATGTTTTGCCGTTGAGGGATGAGTAGATAATATACTGATGATACACCCCTAATGATTTACCCAAAAACTCTGCATCCTGATCGGCATAGTTTATTTGGATGGCATTTATGGTGCTGATCTCGCCCAGGTCAGTTTTTAACCACTCGCCTTTGTTGGCCGTTTTGGCGCTCCAGTAGGTCTTGATGTCTTCATCAACAGCGTTATTGGCGGCATAAGCGCCGAGAGTTGATGAAACCTCGACAGGCTTATTGTAATTGAGGATCATCCAGCCGGTGAAATCGCTTTTCAAATGATCTTCGGGGCCGTTGGATAAATAATGCGGGTAATCGCCGTAGGAGGTATTGCTGTACAGTACGCCGTCCTGATCAAACCCCGCCGGCCAAAAACCAATGCGGCGCTCAAAGTTATTTTTCACCGAGATCCCCATCGTGCTGATATGCCAGTAATTGCCATATTTATCGGCCCAGGTAGCGCCATGCCCTGCACCTTTGGCAAAACCTCCCGGTTTGTACGAGAAAGGGTTGTGCTTTTGATAAGTGAAAGGCCCAAGCGGATGATCGCCCACAAAAACGCCATCCCCATAGCCGCTTTGCTCGGTACCGGGAGCGCCAAATTGCAGATAATATTTGCCTTTATACTTGTTCATCCATGAACCTTCAATAAAGGGCAGCAGGAATACGTTGTCGTTATGTTCGCCAAAGCGCTCCCAGCCGTGCTCTTCTGGATTAAGCTTTACCATTTCCTTTTTAGGGCCGATGGGTTCAAAAGTATGCCTGTCAATCTCCTGCCCGTAAAGCGGCAGTGTATTGCTGGAGCCATGGTAAATATAAACCCGGCCATCGTCATCGGCAAACATACCGGGGTCCCAGGCACCTACTTTAAAGTAATCTTTGGCGGCTTTCCAATCGTCATGGGTGGGATTGGTGCTCATCCACAGCGTAAAATCTTTATTATAGGTAGATCCGATCACCAGCAGGGTATCGCCCAAAACCAAGGTAGCGGGAGCACAAAGCTCATCGCCCTTTACCTCATTATACGGGCGAACAAATTTGCGGTACACAAAATTCCAGTTCAGCATATCATCGCTCCACCAGTAACCGAATTGATTGGTGGAGAACAGGTAGTATTTCCCCTTAAAGAGGGTCATGGTCGGGTCGGCCGTGGCGCGGTGCTTACCCCAGCTTGCAAAGGTTTCAAAGGGCGTATAACCATAATCAAGGTTGAGCGGGTTACAATAGGTAAGGCGTTTTTGCTGCGCAGTTACATTTAGCGAGGCATAACAAAACACCAACATCAGCAGGTAGCGGGCTATCATTTTCATAAGGATATTAAAGGCTATAATTGTATTACAACAGGGCGCTAATATCAGTTTTTAAACAGCAATAAAAATGTTGTGTACTACTACATCTGTTTCACATCATAAAATATTTATCATTGTGTGTTAAAAACACAATTAATTCGTACTTTCATCAGCGTAAGCCAGTTATCCTAAATATCGCTTTTATGAACAAGAAATACCTGCTGCTCTTCATTACGCAATTACTTTTTGCTGCGTCTGCTTTTGCACAATATCCCAAAATGGATAAGCTGCTTTACGGCGTAGCTTACTATGACGAATACATGCCTTATGAAAGGCTGGATAAGGATGTTCAAATGATGAAAGCCTGCGGCATTAACGTGGTGCGCATTGCCGAATCGACCTGGAGCACGGAAGAACCACAGGACGGCGTTTTTGATTTTACCCATATCGACAGGGTATTAAATGCCATGCAAAAAGCGGGCATCCATGTTATCATTGGCACACCGACTTACGCAGTACCTACCTGGATGGTTAAAAAGCACCCCGAAATTTTGGCTATCACCCCATCGGGTCAAAACCAGTATGGGCCAAGGCAAAATATGGATATCACTAACAAGGACTATCGTTTTTATGCCGAGCGTGTTATCCGCAAGATCATGGAACATGTAAAGGATAATAAGGCCGTGATAGGTTACCAGGTAGATAACGAAACCAAATCATACGGTACAGCCGGACCAAACGTGCAGGCTTTGTTTGTTAACTACATGAAGGCAAAGTATAAAACACTGGATAATATTAACCACATTTTCGGGCTCGATTACTGGAGCAACCGTATCAATAACTGGGACGATTTTCCGTCGATGGTCAACACGATCAACGGCAGCCTTTCATCCGAGTTTGCCAAATTTCAGCGGCAGCTGGTTACCGATTATTTAGCATGGCAATCAGCAATAGTGCGCGAATACAAACGCCCGGATCAGTTCATCACCCAAAACTTCGACCTGGAATGGCATGGCTATTCGTTTGGTATCCAACCCGATGTTGACCACTTTGCAGCAGCCAAAGCATTGGATATTGCCGGGATAGATATTTACCACCCCAGTCAGGATAAGCTTACCGGTGTCGAAATTTCTTTCGGCGGCGATGTAGCCCGCTCCATGAAGGGCGGTAAAAACTACCTCACCATCGAAACCGAAGCGCAGGGTTTTCCGCAATGGGTGCCTTATCCCGGTCAGCTGCGGTTGCAGGCCTTTAGTCATTTGGCGTCGGGGGCAAATATGGTGAGCTACTGGCCATGGCATTCTATCCATAATTCGGCCGAAACTTACTGGAAAGGTTTGCTAAGTCATGATTTTGAACCTAATCCTGTTTATGACGAAGCCAAAACCATAGGGAAAGATTTCGACAGGTTGAGTTCAAAACTTATCAACCTGAAAAAGAAAAACGATGTAGCTATCCTGTTCAGCAACGAAGCCCTTACCGGCTTTAAAGCTTTCGGCTTTGGCTGGGGTACACGCACAGGTTACAATGATGTGCTACGTCAGTTTTATGATGGATTGTACCATATGAACGTAGGTTGTGATTTTGTCGATCCGACCAGCAAAAATATTGAAGACTATAAACTGCTGATAGTGCCCCTGCTTTACGCGGCTCCTGATAGCTTATTGAAACGACTTAACGCTTACGTGAAAAACGGCGGGCATATCATTTATACTTGCAAAAGTGGTTTCGCCGATGAAAATGTGAAAGTGCGCACCACGCACCAGCCGGGTATCATTAACGAAGCCTGCGGTATTTACTATAGCCAGTTTACCGAACCAAGTAACACGTCATTGAAAGCTGACGACTGGAACCTGAAGCCCGAAGATAAAAAGCTCAACACCTGGATGGAGCTCATCACCCCAACCACGGCTAAAGTATTAGCTTATTATGATCACCCGGTTTGGGGCAAGTACGCGGCCATTACCGAAAACACTTATGGCAAAGGCCTCGCTACATACATTGGCTGTTTACCTACCAGCGCTGTTACTGATAAATTATTAACTGATGCCGTAAAAAAGATTGGCCTATGGGGTGCCGACCAGCAAATAGCCTGGCCTCTTATAACCAAGCAGGGTGTAAACCAGGGCGGAAAAACGGTTCACTACTATTTTAATTATTCGGCCAGTGAAACCAGCCTGACTTATCCTTACAACAACGGTAAAGAATTATTGTCGGGCGATAACGTTAGTAAAAATGCCGGTTTAAAGCTGGAACCATGGGGTATCAAAATCATAGAGGTAAACTGATATATTCTTAATGTAGAGACGCAATTATGCGTCTCCCGCAGGATAAGCTTCTTTACGCAACGCTTAAGTTGCGTAATTTGCAAGCGGGACACGCAATTATGCGTCTCTACATTAAAACCCCTTCCCAAGCAAGGAATCTAATTATTTGCGGCCCGTTTCTTATTCTGTTATCTTTTTTACATTTTTAGGGCATCCTGAAATTAAGTAATAAGATGAGTAATTTATCACAACCGCGTACATGCTAAAATTAAGATACGTTGATGCCTTAAGGGGCCTGGCCATTTTAGCGGTTGTAATTACCCATACGTCGCAGTTTGGTACTAATACATTTTTACCAGCCATGCTTGTTCATGCTATAAGCCGGGGGATAAATGGGGTACAGCTATTTTTCTTTGTAAGTGCTTTTACACTGTTTCTTTCGGTAAACGCAAGGTTTGGCAAGGAAAAGCATTTTACCGGCAATTTTTTTATCCGTCGCTTTTTCAGGATTGCCCCTATGTATTATATCGCCATAATTTATTACTTATGGCAAGATGGTTTTGGCCCCCGGTTTTGGCTGGGCGATGCTTTGGGTGTCACTATTGGCAACATTACCGGCAATGTATTTTTTGTACACGGTTTTAATGCCTACTGGATAAACAGCCTTGTCCCCGGTGGCTGGTCAATTGCGGTTGAAATGCTTTTCTACCTTATCATTCCTTTTTTATTCAGTAAAATTAAAAACACTCAACACGCCACCGTATTTTTTCTGTTAACGCTCATTTTACGCTTTGTACTCGATATCATATTGCGCCGCTACCACCTGATGCAAAATGATATGTTATGGTACAACTATCTATATTTTTATCTGCCATCGCAGCTGCCGGTGTTTGCGCTGGGCATACTGTTTTACTTTGTGGTAAAGGAAAACTATCAGCCCCAAATTAAACCGTTCGCCATATTAATCGCCGCACTTTTTTTACTTACGCAATACCTGGGCGTTGTGCTTCTTCCCGATCATGTTTTTTGTACCATTGCATTTTTTGTACTTGCCCTGGCATTAAGTAAACGCGAGTACAAAATTGTGGTTAACCGCTTTACAACTTATGTGGGCAAAATAAGCTTTAGTATGTATTTAAGCCATTTTGCGGTGCTGCATTGGTTAACCCGTTTTCATTTAATTGATTATTTGCCGGTTCACAACTCAACCGGTGCCGTTGCTAATTACACTATACGATTGATAATAGTTTTATCGGCCAGTACGCTTATCTCTACATTCTTACATCATTTTATTGAGTTGCCTGCTCAAAGAATCGGATATCGTATTATAAAAGAGCGCGAAGCTAATAGTTAACCATTACGGCTACCGCACCGGGTGCTCCCTGGCTTGATCCATTTCCAGCCCCTGCCTCATTAGCTTTGGTGATTAATGTTGAGGCATCTTTGGATGATTGTGCCGATACCGGGACAGCAGCGCTAAACGTTAGCCGAATAACAGCACTGCCAACTTTATCTTAATGCTTTCATAGCGTATTGCTTTGACGCGGGGTAATTAAAACAATAGCTGTACCGGCGATGAAGAATAATGATATATAATTCCCAAGGGGAGCCGTTCTATCTATATTGGGCTAAAGCCCGCATATCCGGCATTTCCAACCCGTTCCTTAAAAGGAACGGCAATGAATCCATTATTCTGCACCTGTATAGTTCATTGCCGTTCGGCTTTAGCCAACGGGAACAATTGATGCAGGTAATGGCTTTAGCCAAATTTAAATGTGCAGATCAAACCGTTCAATTCCTGTTAAACTTTACATTTGTTATCATGCAAACTCTACTCTACGAAGACCAAACTTTTACCAAAATACCCGCCAGCCAGCTCAACGGCAGCACCTACGAAAACTGTAAATTCATCAGCTGCGATTTTTCCAATGCCTCGTTTGTGGGTATTACCTTTGTTGATTGCCAGTTTGATACCTGCAACCTGCTCCTTGCCGACTTGGGCAATACCGGCCTGCAAAATATCCGCTTTAAACACTGTAAAATTAGCGGTGTAAATTTTGGCAAAGCCAATGATTTTTTATTCGAAGTACATTTTGAGGATTGCATTTTAGATAATGCCGTATTTTATAAAAAGAAGAACAAGAAAGCTACCTACACCGATTGTTCCATGATCGAGACCGACCTTACTGAAGCCGACCTGAGCGATTGTAAGTTTAATAATTGCAATCTAAAAAATGCGTTCTTCAGTCGTACCATCCTAAAAAATGCTGATCTGAGCACCTCCTTTAATTTCATTATCGACCCGGATGATAACATCATTAAAAAGGCCAAATTCTCGCTTCATGGTTTGCCGGGGTTGCTTGCCAAATATGATATCCGGATAGGATAATATTTTGACGACTTATTAGTTAATGTTATTGATTATAAACCTTATGCAAAAACTTATCCTCTTTTTTTCTTTCTTATTAATAAGCACCGGGGTCTTAGCGCAGGCTGATACATCTGCTTTTGTCAAATTCAATGATTTTAATAACGCCGTACTAAATGGTGGTGTAAAAAAAGCCGAAGCACAAAAGCAATTTGAAACCATAATAAAAGAGATCCACCTTATAGAAATGAGAAGCAGCCGAATCAACCGTTCTAACACCCAATGGTTATTTCCATTAAAAGGATATAAAAGTAACGCAATCGGCGGCACACACGGTAATGGTTACTTTGACAAGGGTTATCGCTATCTCGACGGCAACAAACACGGTGCCCATCCTGCACACGATATTTTCATTAATGACCGCAACCAGGATTGCATTGATGATCGTACTAAAAAACCGGTTGATGTTATTGCTGTTAACGACGGCTGGGTTATTGCCTGTACCAATCAATGGAGCTCCACAAGCGATATGCGGGGAGGAAAATTTATCTGGATCTACCATCCGGTGGATAAGGTATTCACATATTATGCCCACAACAACACCATTTTTGTAAGCCCTGGTATGCAGGTTAAGCAAGGCCAGAAAATAGCCGAGGTTGGCCGAACAGGTTATAACGCTTATAAAAAACGCTCGCCAACGCACCTGCATTTTTCAGCATTTAAACTGGTGGATGGGATCCCGGTACCTTATAACCCTTATGAACAGTTAAAACAAGCCAAAACATTATGAAAGCCTTGATCGCCTGCCTGCTGCTGCTTTTGAATATCAATGTTCCCCCTCCGGATAATGTTGTCAAAAGATTTGCGGTGCCGGCGGGCTATCATCGTATCGCAGTTTCGCCCGGTAGTTTCGGGGCATGGCTGCAGGCTTTACCATTAAAACCGGCAGGCTCGCAAACCAAAACCTACAAAGGAGATATTGCACGTACTGATGTTTACACTGCAGCAGTTGTTGACATGAGCGTAGGTAACCAGGACCTGCAGCAATGTGCCGACGCAGTAATACGCCTACGTGGTGAATACCTTTATCAGCAAAAAAAATACAGCGAAATTTCCTTCAACTTCACCAGCGGTTTTAAATGTGACTACGAGCATTATGCCAAAGGATATCGATACAAAAATGATCATTGGGTATTAAAAGCCAAACCCGATTATTCATACAATACGTTTTTAAACTACATGAATTTGGTGTTCAGCTACGCAGGCACCCTGTCTCTGCAAAAGGAGTTAAAGGCAGTAAATCCCACCGACGTAAAACCGGGGGATGTGTTTATCCGCGGCGGTTCGCCGGGGCATTGTTTTATTGTACTCGATGTAGTGGAAAATGCCGTTCATCAAAAGCAGTTTTTACTGGCACAGAGCTTTATGCCAGCACAAAATATCCAGGTGCTGCAATACGGCTCGCCCTGGTTTGCCATGGATCAACACAGCGGAATTATGTATGGAGAGCTTATCAGCAAAAATTACCTGAAGCGGTTTTAGGAAGGTACAATAAATACTAAAATGTCATTTCGACGAACCGGTTGGGGAAAGAGCGGAGCTGGTGAGGAGAAATCTTATACACCATGCTATAAAGCTCGACATGATGTATAAGATTTCTCTTTCGCCCCGGCGCTCAAGTCAGCCCCTGCTCTATCGAAATGACATCTTTTATATACAGCAAGGGGAATTACCTTTTTTCAACCTTATCATAAAACCCGCCAAAACTGTTCATTTTCACGGCGTCCTCATTGAAAAAATCGCCGGGAAAACCTAACTCAATTGCACTTACTTCATTCAGCTTTTTAAAATGTTCGGGAGTTAATTTGGTATCAATTGCCCTAAGGTTATCATTTAGCTGATCAATTTTGGTAGCGCCAACAATGGGGATACAACTAAAGTCCCTGTCCATCATCCATTGCAGGGCAACATGACTTTCGGATACACCCAGCTCGGCCGCTATTTCAACTACAGCTTCGGTAATGGTTTGGGCCCTGTTGTTACGGCGGTTGCTTTCGGCTTTTACACGTCCCTGCTCACCACGCAGGTATTTACCGGTTAATGCACCACCTGCCAACGGAGCCCAAGGAGTAACGGTCATGCCGTAATGTTTTGCCATCGGAATCAGCTCGCGCTCGGCAGTACGGGCCAACAGACTGTACTCCACCTGTAAGGCTATGAACTGGCTCCAGCCCATAAGTTCGGCAAGCGTATTCCCTTTTGATACCACCCAGGCCGGTGTGTCACTGATAGCAGCATAGGTTACTTTACCTTGTTTTATCAGGTCGTCCAATCCGCGCAATACCTCATCAATGGGGGTAATATTATCCCAGATGTGCAGGTACAACACATCAATAAAATCTGTTTTAAGGCGTTTAAGACTCTCCTCCACACTCCGCATCATGTTTTTGCGGTTATTGCCCGATGCATTGGGGTTGGTAGTATTATCCTTTAAAGTGTATTTGGTGGCCAGCACAAAATAATCGCGGTCGTGATTGCCCAGGTACTCGCCGATGATCTTTTCGCTGGTGCCCAGTTTGTACACATTAGCCGTGTCAATAAAATTGCCGCCTGCATTGGCAAAGGCATCCATTATAGCAAAACTGGCATCCTTTTCGGCACCCCAGCCGCCTTCGGTACCGAAGCCCATTGCACCCAGACACAGTTCAGAAACTTTAAGGCCCGAACGGCCTAATAATTTGTAATTCATATATGGTGATGTTTTATTTTAAAATATGTCATTGCTCGCAATGACATGGTTGGTTTTAGGAATTTGTAAAACCATCTGGAAAAACACTATCCCAAACAATCCCTCCCTCAACTTTGTACTATTTAATACATCGCTAATATACCAAATTATGAAAATCATCACCCTCCATACCGATACTGACATTAACCAATTATACCTGCTGCTCCACGAAAAACTTAACCCCCTATTTCATAAACAACGACAAAGCGAACTCAATTTCACAATTGAACGCAAAGGCGAATCTGTAGAAATTTCACTTCCGTCTGTTTATGAAGGTGTACTTTTCAGCATAGCTATTAATGGCCACGAACTTTGGATTACCCGTAATGAGCATTATGTTGATGATGTCAATTCACTTACTGTTGAATCCATCCTCAACGACCTGTTTAGCAATATTGCCGGTGATTTGGGGACGGATCTGGTGCAGGAAGGGTAAACTATTGCGGCACTCAATCGAAACTTTACAATTAAATATAGTTTATCCTATTGACACGGTTAGGAAGTATTTTCTCGCCGAAACGCTAAGACGCAAAGAGGTTTTTACTTAGCGTCTCTGCGCCTTTGCGTGCTTAAATTAGATAGCGGACATATTTCCAATAAAGATTGTTTGCGTGCAAAAACGGATTACTCAATGTGGTAAATTATTTTCCGATCCGGGATCTACGATTATAATACGTGTTTTTTTCCACCAAATATTTTTTAGCTTTAACAGAAAAACATCCCTATGCCTAAAATTTACAGCCTGCTCATCCTTCTGTTTGCTGCATTTACCGTACAGGCACAAAAACTCCCGAATGAAAATGGCGAACCGGTAATCATTAACCGGGATACCTTGTTTAAATTTTATGCCCCACAGGGATTATTTGATCCTAAAGAACGTGCCGGGATTGTTACCAAACGCATTGAGGCGCTGATGAGCCGGATAGACTTTAACCCGGATTCGTTAACGCTTAAAAATGATACATCTATATCGGTGATAACCTACAACGGCCAAATGATCATGGGCGTTAATAATATTGACGCCTCCTACTCCGAACTGAACCGGCCGCAACTGGCGGCAAGCTATTTGTCCATATTAAAAAATAAACTGGGTAATGTTTTTGAAAGCAATAGTCCCAAACAGCTAATCACCAACGTGCTTGAAGCAGTGGCAGTTGTTATTCTGTTGATTTTGCTGATTTGGGTGGTGAACAAAAGTTTTAGATGGATAAAATTAAAAACCATACAGGGCTGGGAACGCCGGGTTGAAAAACTGGCAGCGAAGGGGGCACCGGTAGCTTATGCCTCGCGCCTGCTCCCGTTTATAAGTGGATTAATCAATATTGCACGGCTTTTTATTATCCTGTTGCTGGTATACCTGGCTCTGCCAGTGCTGTTCTATATATTTCCGTCCTCGCAGCCTATTGCCACTCAGCTTATAGGTTTTGTGGTTGACCCTTTGAAAAGTATTTTACTGGCTATTATTCATTTTATCCCCAATTTACTTACAATAACGGTTATTTACCTTGTTACACGGTATATTGTAAAACTGGTAAAGTTTATAGCTACCGAAATTTCCAATGGTTCTGTTAATCTGAAAGGTTTTTATCCCGAATGGGCTATCCCAACTTACAATATTATCCGCGTGCTGATGTACGCCTTTATGTTTGTGGTGATATTTCCCTACCTGCCTGGATCGCAGTCCAAAGTATTTCAGGGGGTGACTGTTTTTATCGGTGTATTGTTTTCACTGGGATCATCATCGGCTATATCCAATATGGTATCGGGCATTGTACTAACTTATATGCGCCCCTTTAAAATGGGCGACCGGATAAAGGTTGGCGAAATTATGGGTGATGTGATTGAAAAAAACCTGCTGGTTACCCGCGTGCGTACCATTAAAAACGAAGATGTTACCGTACCTAATGCCTCTATTTTAAGCGGTGCTACCATTAATTACACGTCATCATCAAAAACCTTGGGCTTGATATTGAACACCAGTGTTACCATTGGTTACGATGCCCCCTGGCAAACCATTCATAACCTGCTCATCAGCGCAGCAGATGCTACGGAGGGCATCCTTGCAGATCCCAAACCATTTGTGCTGCAAACCGCTTTGAATGATTTTAACGTTAGCTACCAGATAAATGCTTATACCGATAAGCCCGGCAAAATGGCGGTAACTTATTCAGCGCTTTATCAAAACATACAGGATAAGTTCAATGAAGCCAGTATGGAAATCATGTCGCCGCATTTTACGGCAGTGCGCGATGGAAGCCACATCCAGATCCCGGAAAATTATGTTGGCAAAGGATACAAAAAGCCGGGGTATAAAATAGAAAAAGAAGAAAGCTGAAAGCCGAAGGCTATAAAGGAGCTCAACGCAAAAAGCTTAAGGCCAAAAGCTACGAAAAAGAAGCATTAAACTAAGAAGCTGTTTAAAAATGAAAGGAAATATTTTGTAGAGACGCATAATTGCGTCTCCCGAAGGACAAGCCGATTCAAAAGCGGCCCAGCTGCCGTAAATTGCAAGCGTGAGACGCAATTATGCGTCTCTACATTCAAAAACTATCGTTTTTAAACAGCCTCTATGATTCGATTGCAAAGTAAAGCTTTAAGCCTTCGGCCTTAAGCTTTCAGCTCAAAAACTACCCGTTTATCCAGGTAAACTTATACTCCAGCATTGGGTTTTTCATGCGCTCGGCTACACGTAACAGGCGGTTTGGCAAGTTCATGATATAATCACGGGCCTTTTCGCCGGCTTCGTTAAGGTCGGGTACGCTTTCAATATGCCAGTCGGTAATAAGTTCTTTCAGGATGTCGACGTAGTCGATAGCTGTGTATATACCTAAACGCTGTGCAGCATCGGTAAAGTGGCCAAAAGTTTGACCAACCTTTAAACCAACCTCACGCAGGAAGTGGGCAGGCATTACAATCTTTTTGCGCATCATATCCTCAAAGGCTATCATGGCTTCGTTTGGATCTACTTCAAATATTTTTTCGATGAAGTATTTGTAGGCTTTAGCATGACGCGCTTCATCTGATGCGATAACACCGCACATTTTTGAAAGCAACGGATCGCCATATTTTTTTGCCTGTGAAGCCACACGACGGTGCGATACATTGGTTGCTAATTCCTGGAAAGAAGTATATATAAAGTTGCGGTAAGGATCATGACCGGTACCAATATCGAAACCATCGGCTATCAGGTATTGGGTGGAGATTTCCATCATACGCATGTTAACCCGGCCCGACAGGTACAGGTATTTGTTAAGCAGATCGCCGTGGCGGTTTTCTTCGCCAGTCCAATGGCGCGTCCATTTCATCCAGCCGCCTTCTTCATCGTCTGATACACCCTGCACCATAGTTAACCACGACTCATAAGTTGGCAAAGCCTCTTCGGTAATAGTATCACCAATTAATACGGCTATCAGATCATAGGATAAACCTGCGGCGCTTTCCTGTAGTTCTTTAATCTCGCTGAAAAATGAATCTCTTGAAGAATCGGGCAAAAAATCAGATGGCTGCCAGATAGTATCAATGGGCTTTAAATATTCATGTATTTTTTCTAACATGAACTTTTCAATGTGCACCATTACTTCTCTGCGCTTTTCTACAAAAAATTCCATAAAACAGGTATATTAATCAGCAAAGGTAACTAAATTTGTAACATTATGTTTTAAATTTTCACAGTGACAGGGCAATTGCGTCCTTCATACACAAGGGCAAATTTTCCATGTCAGGCTTTCCGTTAAACAGCGAAAAACTATCATTGTAAGCCCAAAGCATGCCAGGAATTTCCAGCCTTTTTAAAGCCCTGCGCACCGCCCCGATATACCGGCACCTGCTATCCATATCGGTATACTTATTGTAAACCCCATACTCACCGCAAATAATGGGTACATCGTATTTCAGGGCCCAGTTTTTAACAATTTGCAATTTATCGTTTATTGACTGTTCATTGCCATCGCGCGGGTACATACGGTAGTTACTTTCGCCGGGGGTATTTTTTGCTTTTGGGTTAAGTGCAGGAAAATTTTCCGCATTGTATGGAAATGATACCCCGGTGGTTGCTACCTGGTCGCCTACCCAACCCGCTCCCTGGTGGGTAAAAAAGAAAGGTTCATAAAAGTGAAAAGTATAAATAATATTATCGTCGGCAAGCCTTTCAAACCTGCTTAACTCATAGATACTATTGTAGTTTGATGCACCTACTATCAGGGTACGTTGCCTATCAATTTTACGGATAGCCGTAACCATATTATACGCAGCATCCTTCCACACTTTGGGGTTAATGCGGGGCGGCTCGTTATAGATCTCAAAAAATAGGTTGTCATAACTTGCGCTTTTATACCTTTTGGTTATTTTTAGCCACAAATCAATTATCCGGGGTGTTTCTGTAAGGTAATTATTATCGCTTAACCTGCCGTAATGATAATCTATCACCAGCCTGAATCCGTAAGTACGGCATTGCTCAACAACTTTATCAATATAGGTAAATAGCTGCGCAGTTGTTGCCGGGCTAAAAGAAGTAAAAGCAACAGGTAGCCTTATGCTTTTGAAGCCAAGCTTTTTGAGCAGCAAAAAATCGGATTTTTTAATTGCGTTTTGAGCCAGTGAGGTTTCGTTCCAGGTTTGTTCGAGCCATGAAATACTGATGCCGTTGTTTAAACTTTGGGCCCGTTTAAAAGCAACCGCCCGGGCTTGTTGCGGAATTGGACGGCTTTTTGCAACAGTATTCATTACTGTTAACAACAACAATAACAAACCTGTTTGAATTATCGTATAACGAATATTTCTATCAACCAATATTTAACTGATTTAATTTAAACAGCGGCCTTAATTTTTAATTACAATTCAAGATAACAAATAATGTTTGTTCAAATTACCAAAGAAGAATTAATTAGAGAGACCTCAAAAAAAGCGTGGTACCAAACCAATAACATCATTTGGACAATTATATTTCTGTACCCTCTTTTTAGCATTGTTGATTTCATTTACGCTACAAATTTCTGGCTTCAGTTTTTCATCATCCGCATTATAACAATCCTTATTATATACGGCCTGTTCAGCTATTTTCAGCATAAACAATTTAGTTATCGTATATTATTGCATATCAGTTTTTTCATGCTTTCCACAACGGCAGCTATATTGTGTAACCTGGTAAACATTCAGTTTTTAACCATTTACTTTATGCTGTTTGCCACTACCCTGCTGTTTTTTAACCTGCAGGCGTTTTGGGAGCCCTTAAACTCTATTATACAAACCTTGATGGCGCTGCTGCTGCTTGCCATTTTCTTTAACCTGCTAAGCGAATACAATCTCGACCTGGTTTTAAGCAACGGCGGGCAGATCTTCTTTATCATTGCAGGTATCTCCTGCCTGATACCCAGTGCGCGTTATAAGGTGATCCAGCGTGAAGTACGCTCGCAGATCATGATCGAAAAATCAAACGAGCAGCTTAAACAACAAAATAAGGATATCGCCGAAAAAAATAACCTCATCGACCTGCAATACGAGCAACTCCGCAAGCTCGACAGCCAGAAGAACAGCTTTATCAATATTGCCGGGCACGACCTTAAAAACCTTATCGGCTCAATAGTAATGAGCAACAATATGATCAAGGAAGAGGATTTCAGGCTCAGTACCGATCAGAAAGAGTTTGTGGGCTACATCTCCGAATCGGCCGATAAGATGCAGTATATGCTTAACAAGCTGATGGATGTTAAAGAGATCGAATCGCCGGATATGAAATTTAATATGGAGATCTTTGACATCAATGTTGAAGTGATGCATATTTTTAAAGGCCTGTATGAAACAGCCCTGATGAAAAATATCCACCTTATTGATAATATCCTGAAGCTGCCCCTTAACGTAAGGCTTGATAAGGTATTTACAGGCCAGGTGTTTCAAAACCTGTTATCAAACGCCATTAAGTTTTCGCAAACCAACAATAGCATTAAAGTGGTAACCAGCTTACAGCGCCAGCGTTTTGTTTTTGAGATCATTGACGAGGGTATAGCCATCGGTCAGCAGGAGCTGGAAATGATGTTCAACAAGCTTAAAACCCTTAATGATACATCGGGCGTTACCGAAAGCCGTTTAGGTTTAGGCTTATCAATTGCCAAATTGATGACACAGGAAATGGGCGGCGAGCTCAGCTACCGCAGCGACGATAGCGGCAATTATTTCAGAGTAGAATTTTACGTAATAAATTAATATTATATCAATGAATAAGTTTTTTACCTTATTAGCCTTTATACTATTATTCGGCACGGCTTCACGGGCACAGGGCAATAACATTGCATCTTTTAAAGCCTATGGTCATGAGGATGACATGATATACGGCATGAGTGGTGCTACTTCATTTTACTTCAAGATTACACCTTTGGTTGAAATGAATGGCAGTAAGCTGGTTTTATTTTTTGAACCTTCACAGGCGCTGGTAAAATCACATTCATACATAAACGTAGTTATTAATAACAAGCCGGCATACAGTAGCCGTTTGGGTCCGGATTCAATCCAGAAGATCATCCTTAACCTAAGCCGTACCGATCTGAGCCCGGATAAGTTTTTGAAAGTACAGATCAAAACCCTGCTTACCATTACTGATGACGAGTGTAAAGACCTTGATAACCCGGCTATGTGGTTAAAGATCAAAAACTACTCATACCTTTCGTTGGTTAAAAGCAATAAAAACTTTTTTGATAACGTAAACATCAGCAACTGTTTCGACTCTAAAAAAGCTATCGTTTACCCTTCAAATCCAAACCTGCATGACCTTAAGGCTGTGGCCTGGGCATATTCGAGGTTAAAAAAGACCCAAACACGCGATATTGCAGTTTACGAAGAAAGCAAGCTGCCCGATAGCGTTCGCAACTATATAAGGGTAGGTACTGTTGATAAACTACCTGCCGATCAGCGCGAACTGGTAAAAGTTACCCCACAGGCTAATCAGGGCTTATTTTACCTGCATAAATCGGTAAGCCTGCTCACCGACACCATTGTGCACATGGTTGATGTAAAAGGCCAGCTGGTACCTGTTAAAACCGTTACTCAGGAGCAGGCCCCTAAAGAAATATTGTTTGTTACCGGCGGCGATGATACCGGCTATGAAAAAGCCATTACCGCCCTGGGCAACATGAATATCCTTAACTCAACCTACGGCGATTACCTGCTTATAAACCAGGCCGAAAACACTTTCTTTAAAACCATCGACGAAAACCGTTCAAAACTATCTTTAAAGCAAATTGGCGGAGTAAGCGATTTCCTGTCGGGCATTGGCTCGTTAAAAAGCGCTTACAGCTTTAAAAACAGCGATTTTAGCTTTACCCCTAAAGAGGTGGAGATCCGTTTTATTGCCAATTACAGCGGCCTTGCCCCCGGCGACCGCGGTTTCTTTAACATTTACCTTAACGGTTTGCTTATCAGCAGCGAAAAACTTGATGCATCGGGCAAGCTCAACAGCTCCATCACCATTAACCGCTACCAGCACCATAAATATAATACGCTGGAGGCCGAATTCAGGTTTTACCCTACCAGCGGCAACTGCCGCAACAGCTTCACCAACTTTTTTGCCGAAGTTGATGTAGATAAATCATACCTCGAATCAAAAAACCCGTTCATCACCAGCGATCTGAGCTTTTACCAGTATCCCGAAGCTTTTAACAACGGTACCACCAAAATTGTGGTAAGCGAGCAATATGCCAAATATGCTGCCGGCGCAATGGGCGAGATCATTTATGAGCTTAACAATAACATCAACGCCAATAACTTCCCCGAGTTTGTTTACTCAAAAGATGTTGATGTTAATGACCTGAAGAAATACAATATCATTGCCCTGCTTGCAAAAGAAGATAAACTGCTTAATGAATTTCCTGATGCACCAATAAAATTCGACAAGAATTTCAGGCTGTATTATACCGATCATAACAAGCCGGTTTACCAGCTATCAGATACGGTATCAAACGGGCTGGCGCAGATCTTTTACGGGCGCAGCAACAACGCTACCCTGGTGCTTACAGCTACCGGTACGCACGTTGCCGATGCTTTCCTGGCGGTATCCAAATCCATTACCGAGCAGCTTTCAACCCTGTCAAGCAACGTTTGTATCTCTGATGTTAACTCAAACAAATACCTGTTCAACATCAACAAATCAAGCGAGAACCTGGAATACATTGATACCAAGAGCGGGCTTACCCGTTTCTGGGACAGCTATAACCTGTACATATTGCTGGGCATCCTGATCCTGATCCTGCTTTCGTTCCTGTATGTACGTTCAAAAGTTCAGAAATCGCAGGATCTGTTTAACGATTGATGCCGCTGCACATTGCATACAATTATCAAACCGGGCCTGCAACAACAACCGGTTTGATGATTGTTATTAGAGTCTGTCAATAGTTTCATACAAGACTGATAGATAGCAATGATAATCATACTATTAGCTTTAAGCCTTAAGCATTCGGCCTAGCTTTTATAAACACCTAATATGGATACACTGAGTATTTCTATTCCTGAAATTTTGGTTGCCGACGGGTTCATTTCGCCGGCCGACCAGGAAAAGATCCATGCTTTTTCGGAAAGATCGGGTATGTCATACCTTAAAATAGCCCTTAACTTTGGCTATGTTTCCCGCAAAAACTATGAACGCTCATTAGGCAATGCGGGCTATCAGCTTGCCGAGATCCGTAATGAAGCCTTCGACCAGAAAATCCTCGACCAGGTTGACCTTAAATTTGCCAACGACCAGCTGGGTCTCCCGCTCCGCATCGAAAACAATAAGGTGGTTACCATCATGGCCGACCCCAGCAATAACCTGTTCCTTGATTTTGTAAGATTTACTTACGATTTGGAACCCGAAGTTATTGTGGCCTCCGACCTGGAGGTTACCTGGTTAAGCCACAAGCTTACCGGCGAAAAATATGTAAAGGCCGCTGTTTTTGAACTCCTTAAACGCGACCCTAAAAGTTCGGCATCAACAACATTTACCACAACACAGCTTATTTTCATTTTTGCGTTGTGGGGCATTACCGCTATAGGCCTGTTCCTCAATTTCAAAACCGTATCCATCGCAATTAACCTTGTCATCAGCTCGTTTTTCCTGATCGCTATCATGTTTAAGCTGTTCCTGGCGCTGGTGGGCTCCCGCTTTGAACTGCACCAGGCTGTTACCAAAAACGATTTGCGAACCATTGTAAACGACGACCTGCCCGTATATACCATACTGCTGCCCGTTTACAAGGAAGATAAGCTGATCAAAAAACTCATCTGGAACCTGCAAAGTCTTGATTATCCGCGCGAGCAGCTGGATATCAAACTGCTTATTGAAGAAGATGACAATAAAACCCTCGGCGCGGTAAAAAACCTCGACTTCCCGGCTGTGTTTGAAGTTATTGTGGTGCCTTTCCACATGCCAAAAACCAAGCCGAAGGCCTGCAACTACGGTCTGCATTTTTCAAGGGGACAGTACCTCACCATTTACGATGCCGAGGACATCCCCGATACCGATCAGCTTAAAAAAGTAGTGGCATTGTTTAACAAGCTGCCCGAAAATTATATCTGCATTCAAAGCGCACTCAACTACTTTAACCGCAACGAGAACTTCCTTACCCGGATGTTCACGCTCGAGTATTCGTACTGGTTTGATTATATGCTGCCCGGTTTGGATACGCTGGATATCCCCATCCCGCTTGGCGGCACCAGTAACCACTTTAAAATGGATGTACTGATTGAGCTTGGCGCCTGGGACCCCTTTAACGTAACCGAAGATGCCGACCTTGGCGTGCGCGCCTATGCCAAAGGTTATAAAGTAGCCATTGTAAACTCCACCACGTACGAAGAAGCAAACAACAACTACTGGAACTGGATCCGTCAGCGTTCGCGCTGGATCAAGGGGTACATGCAAACCTACCTGGTACACATGCGCAATCCCGTAGCCCTTTGGCGTAAAGTAGGCTGGCGCGGTTTCATGGGCTTCAACTTTTTCATCGGCGCTACATCGGCTACGTTTTTGATTTACCCTGTGCTGCTCATCATCTTTATCTGTTACCTGATATTTGATTTTTCAACCATCCGCAATCTGTTTCCTGATTGGGTGCTGTTCATGTCGATATTTAACCTTATGGTGGGCAATATCCTCATGATCTATATCAACATGATGGCCGTATTTAAACGCCGCTATTTCGAACTGATTTTGTTTGCCATAGCCAACCCCATTTACTGGCTTATGCACTCCATGGCCGCTTATATGGGTTTGTATCAGCTTATCACCAATCCGTTTTACTGGGAAAAAACCAACCATGGTTTAAGTAAGGTTAATAACCCAACAAACGTTATTAAATGAAAATTGCCAAAAGCACATACCTGTTTCTATTTACCCTGGTACTGGCAGCCTGGTACCTTTTTATAGGCATCTACCTTAATAAACTGGGCTACTATAACCAGGAGAGCCTGTTTTATATCGAAAAAACAAAGATCGTGTTTGAGGGCCTGGGCAACCGCCTAAAAGTAATGGGCTTAACCGCCCCGCTGCTGCCTTTTTACTCCACCTTTATTTTTTCGACCATCAACAGTTACTGGGCACCCGTAATAGCATCGGCACTGGGTACGGCAGGCTTCTTTTACCTTATTTCTCGCTCGTTCCTTATCCGTGTTAAGGATGATTTTTACCTCTTTATGGTAGCCGTACTGTTTGTACTGCACCCCGGTATCATTTATATGGCCTGCTCGGGCAAAGCCATTTATTTGGTGGTAACCTTTGTGTACCTGTTTTTCCTTAACCTGCTTAAGTTTTACCGCTCAAACACCACGTTTCACGTATCTATAGCCAGTATGTGTTTGGTAACGCTCATTTTTTGCGATTACCGCTTTATCTGGCTCACGCTGTTCTTTATTCCGCTGGTGCTGTCCATAACGCTGGCCAGCCTTAACCTTGGCGAAAAGGAATCCATTTTCAGGCTGTTCATGAGCTTTAACAGTCCGTCGTTACGGCGTAAGCTTATCAATAAAACTTTTGCCATTTACGTGATCCTGTTCATCCTGCCGGTGGCATCGCTTGTCTGCTATCAGCTGCTAAACCAAACCCACGCCAGCGACTATAACTATTTTATGGAAAGTCCGCTGGCCACCTGGAACGTACTGGTCGACAAGCTTAATTACGATACCACCGTAACCGCCGTAAACTATCAGCTGCCCGAACTCAGCATCCTGGTATCATTACGGGTTATTTATTTTTGTCCGCTCATACTATTTGGTCTGTACCTGCTGCGCGAAAGCACTTACCACGTACTAACCGTACTTACCCTGTTTGCCTTTGTGGAGTTTTTACACATTAAGTATGATAAGCTGTTCCTTACCTATCAATATTATCTTATATTTTTATTTGTAGCGCTGTTATGCATCATATTTAAGGTGCATACCATAAAAAACAAGCTGGCAGTTAAACTGGGCCTGGCCTGCGTAATTGTGCTGCAGCTATACACCGGCTACACCTTTTTAACCCACTCGCTCATAACCGACGAGCGCCGCTTCATCACCACCCTTAACCGCTTGGAGCCCAATACCGACCAAAGCGAAAGCAAGGAAATGGCAGCCTACATCAACAGCCTGCCCGATGGTACGCACATCCTCATGGACGATGCCGTATCATACCCCATTGTAGCCTTTACCAACAACGTTAAAAAAATAACCCTGCCCTACCAGCTCGACACTTTCCTATCGGCCATTGAAACCCCCTATAAATACGACGACTATATCCTGATAGCCACCGCCAAAAACCCTTTCACCGGCTACACCCAGCTTAACGACAAATACATCCCCGAGATCCGCCGCCTCAACAGCGGTGTAAACTACAAACGGGCGTATGAAACCGACGGCTGGATTTTGTATAAGGTGGTGACCTTGCAGTAGTTTTTTCAGTTGGCAGTTTGTGGTTTTTAGTGGCAGCTGCAGTTGCAGTGGCCTGTCATCCTGAGTGATAACGAAGGATCTTCTTCACCATTTACGACCGCTTTACAGGGCGAAGAAGATGCTTCGTTTATACCCATGAATAATAAATGAAGGATGTTCCCGTCAGCAGGTAAGCTTCGGGTGAAAACGGGCAGAACAATGGTGACCTTGGGCGCTGGAAGGGCATAGCAAGTTTTTGCAGAAGCGTTGGGAAAGCGGGTGCAGGGCAAAATAATTGCAGCCGTGGTTCTGCCCGATTTGCAGGGCAAAGGCCTGTGGGCAAAGAAGCCTATCTGCTGACTTGACTTTTTGGGTACTTTTGTGTCAAGACAAAAGTACCTGGCCCAGCGCGGCCAAGAGCGCGACGATGTAAGTTCAATACCACTAAGCCCGTTACTTACCTCCCGGGGATTGCTTCGTTCCTTATAATAACGTGGTGAAGATGTCATTTTACCTTCAGAGTCCATCAGATTTAAATCACTCAGCATGACAACCATTTTTAATGCTACCCTATCAAATCAACATTACAAAAATCCTTAATTCCGAAATCGAAAATCCCAATTCCGAAATCAAAACAATGGCGTTGCCTGCGGCCCGGGCTTTACGCTGCAAATCCTCGCCCCGGCCCCAGCGCGAAGGCCTGTGCGGGCTGTGGGTTTTCCGCTGCAATCCCTAACGCGGCCGGGGCTCAGGGCCGGAGGGATAGTTGCTGGCTTTGCTTATTGTTTAGCCTTGCATGCGGGCCACAAGGTACAACCTTGCGGCAGCGTTTTGATTTTTTTGCTACCGTAAGGCTGTGGTAGCTGGGAAAAGATTTATTTCGAGACTATTCTTTCAATTACCGATCCCATAGTCTGATCAAGATCTTTTTTCTTTAATTCGCATTGAAATATAACAATTACTTTCCATCCCAATTTCTCCAGCTTCCTCATATTCAAATTATCTCGTTCTTTATTTCGAAAGATTTTGGTTTCCCAAAATTCCACCCTTGTCTTTGGCAATGCAGATTTAATGCATCCGATATGTCCATGCCAAAAACAACCGCTAACAAAGATTACAGCTTTATATTTCGACAAAACGATATCTGGCGTTCCTGGAAGATTCTTCCTATGAAGGCTGAATCTAAATCCATATTTAAATAAATATTTACGAACAAGCAATTCAGGGGCAGTATGTACTCCTTTGATATTTCCCATTATTTCACTTCTCCGTTCTTTAGACACTGTATCCACTAATCACCTCCTTTAATTTTACAAAGCAAAAACCATACTATTTTTGATAAATATTTTTTTGGTAGTAATATCTTTACTTATATATTGCATAAACTTTATCAAATTTATATGGCAGATAGTTTTAATGAAACTCAGCTTCCTGCTGGGACGGTATCGGCTTATCCAACTAAGAAATTTTTCATGTCGATGTTAACTCGAGATATAGCTCTTACAGATGCTATAATGGATTTACTCGATAATTGCATCGATGGCATACAAAGGCAAAAAAAAGAGCTTGCAATTGATTCACAGCTTCCATATTCTGGTTTTTACGGTGAAATTACTATAGATGAAAATCAATTTATTTTAAAAGATAACTGCGGGGGTATCCCGCTAAACACCGCGACAAATTATGCTTTTAAAATGGGGAGGTCAGATAGTTACCATGATGATGACAATCTTGAAACAGTTGGGATGTACGGAATCGGAATGAAAAGGGCCATTTTTAAAATGGGCTTAAAAGCGGAGGTTGTGTCTTACCATAAAGATGATATTTTTAAAGTTGAAATTCCCGAAGATTGGTCAAGCACACCTGATTGGTATTTTAAATACAACAGCTTAACAAAAGAAGATATAGACGAAATGCTCAGTGAATTTGGCACACTTATAAAGGTGACAAATCTCCACAAAAATATAGGCTTTCAATTCAATGATAAAAGCGGCTTCATTAAAAATTTAGCCATCGAACTTAGGAATCATTATGGTTATTTAGTTCAGCAAGGCTTTCGAATTACCTTAAATGGAGTAAATATCGAGCCCTTGGTTTTAAATATATTAACCTCGGAAGATTTTGCAGAAAAATCAATCAAACCATATGTTTATTCAGCCAAAATTGAAGACATTACGGTTGAAGTAATTATAGGTTTTTATAGGCCGCTGGCAAACTATGATGAGATAGAAGCTGAGTTAGATGGCTCAATCGCTAAATCTTTAAGTGAAAATGCAGGAATAACAGTAATATGTAATGATAGAGTTGTTTTATATTGCGATAAAACGTTTTTAACCGGGTGGGGGGAATCTCCTGTGCCCAAATATCATACACAATTTATTGCTATAGCAGGTGTTGTACATTTTAGGTCTAACAATCCAATAAATCTACCAGTAACTACAACAAAAAGAGGGCTGGATACCAGTTCTGCCGTATACGCTGAGGTTAAAAATAAAATTAAAGACGGGCTTAAATATTTCACTTCGTTTACAAATAATTGGAAAACCCCAAGCGAACAAAGAACAAAACTTTTTGAAAAAGCTGTTACAATTAATGCACTACAGCCAGGACAAACGAAATCAAATTTAATTAAGCTGGTAGATGCAAAAAAAGGAGAAACTGCTCAATACCAGATACCAAATCTCCCCAAACCCGATGATGCTGTCAGAGAGAAATTTGTTACGATAACTTTCAATCGTGAAAAAACAAAAGTAGATGATATAAATAATTATTTCTTAGCAGGCCAAGCAAAATCGGCAGCTGAAGTTGGCGGATGGTGTTTCGATCAATTAAGCTCGCAAGTAGAATAAATTATGGATAAACCTAAGATTACCGGGGCTACTATTCCGTATCAATTACGCCCACACAAAGCGATTGAAAGAAACCTATTTATTAATCTCCTAAAAAGAATAGATTCATATAAAAATATCGACCTTAAAAATTATAGATACGTAGGTTTTGGAGCAGCATTTTTAGAGGATTTCAAACTTTTACATTTAGATATCGGTATCCAAGACATGGATTGCATTGAAATGGACGAGAGCGCATATTCAAGGCAACTCTTTAACAACCCATATTATTTTGTTACTGTACATAACCTGTCAAGTACAAAATATATCGATGAAGAATTTAAATTTGATAAAAACCAAATCATTTGGCTTGACTATGCAATGCCTAAACAATTAAGGCAGCAACTTAAAGACATCGAGTTGGTTTCAGCCAAAATGACTAAATTGGATATCTTGAAGGTTACTTTTAACGCAAAATTAGCTTCATTTATATCATCCCACTTTATCAAAAACGAGAAAGGATTGAATTGTAGAGAAACTGATTATAAAACTATCCTAAAATTCCTAAAAGATGACCCCTCCTATCAACTTTATTTACCAGATAACATACAAGTAAAAGACCTTTTGGATTTTTCAGCGGTAGTGAGAGCGATGGCGGTACGTGCTGTGGAACGAGGGCTTTCAAGTGGAAATAAGGAATTCAAATATCAACATATTTCCTCTTTTTTATATGCTGATGGGCAGGAGATGACAACAATTACAGGAATAATTACCACAGATGAAGAATTTGAACAGATCCTGTTAGAAAGCAAATTAGGCGATTGGGAGTTTTATAAGAAAAAATCATCCAGCTCTGAATTTATTGCGCCAATTGAAATAAGTGTACCTGCAATGACTGTTTCCGAAAGGATAGAAATTGATAGAAGAATACCTTCTAAAGATATTAGGGAGCTTGCTAAATCATTGGTTTTCTCTTATGGGACAAATGAAGACGAACATATTCAACTTATTGAAGGATATCATAAATTTTATAAATATCTTCCTTATTATTCTAAGGTTATATACTAAGAGATTCTTTCACTGCTGTCAAAACTTTTTCTGCGGCTATCGGGCAAACACTATTTCCTATTTGCCTAAAACTATGCCACTTGGTTTCATGGAATTGGAACCAATCCGGAAATCCTTGTAATCTCGCTGCTTCTCTTGGTGTTATAACACGTGCTTCAGTAGGGTGAATTGGCCTTACCGCTTGATAACTACCTTTAGTGCTGTCTGTTCCTGCTCGTAATGTGGGGCAATATCCATCTTGCCTTAATTTCACTGATTTCGAAACGCTATCCTGTTGCCCGGGCTTAAGATTTGCATATCTGAACGCTATTGCAGGAGCATGTTTAGTTCCAAAGCATCCAGATACTTCTTTGTCTTTTAAAAAACGATTAATCGCTCCATCATCTCCTAACCCATCGATTATCAAATTCAGTGAATTCAGGTAACGATGCTTATCAAAAAAGGAAATTTTTTGCCAGCTGGAACTATAATCTGTCCAACTGTCAGAAACCTTTATTGGCAACCCTTCCAATGCATCTTTAACGAAATTTGAATTTATAGTTTTCAAATTTGTTATGGCTTCAGGTATCAGCTCTGCTCCTGAAATATCTCGTCTAACACCAATAAAAAAAACTCTCGTACGTGTAGTCGCCGCGCCAAATTCAGATGCATTAATTTTGATTGGTTCCAATAAATTGTAGTCGGACTCAACAGTTTTAAAAGCATTCTTCCTAATTTCCGAATACTTTTCATTTAATATGCCGGGAACGTTTTCCGCCATAAAAAAAACCGGCTTTATTTCTGAAGCAAGCCTAAAGAAGTGATCAAAGAGCTTATTTCGATGATCATCCAAATTTCGCTTTCCGATGGTACTAAACCCTTGACATGGCGGACCGCCTATCAGCCCACATAGTTCATCACTTCCTAATTGGGTCAAATTGGATAATTCCCTCCCATTTAAAGATGAAACATCTTTGCAAATATGTGTTGATTTCGGAAAATTGCGAGAGTGGCTATCGATTATCCTTTTTTCATATTCGACAGCACCAATAAGATCGAAGTTAGCTTTTACCGCTCCTAATGAAAGACCACCCACTCCGGAATACAAATCGATTACTTTAGACGTATTTGACATCAAATATACATTGGAAATAGGTTTCGCAAAGATAGGATTAATAAATCTATCGGTCAATAGGCGATGGAGTGATAACTAAGATCAATATACGCTAACGTTAGTCCGAATTGACCACACAAGTTCCTTCCCCATCTGGCGCGAGTATGCAGCGTTTCCAAAAGCGTGGCGTACTCGTGACTTTTTAATCTGTAAACCTATAACCGGATTTATCAATTAATCTGTAAACTTTATTAGGACGATATAAACTATAACTATAGGCCACGAGTACACAGCCCACAAACCACACCCTGCATACTCGCGCCGGATATGCGAAAGTTCAAAGTCTCCCCTACAGGAGGAGATTTACAGGTGACTATTCAGCATCCTATTCACATTCCCCGCACTCATCCCAAGCCGCTCGGCCACCTGCCGTTGGCTTAGTCCTTCGTCGATTAATTTTTTGGCCTCCCGGCGCATCTGTTCGCGTTCTTGCTTTGAGGTTTCGCGCAGGTGGTTTTTCTCGCAATCATTGCGCGTAAAAACAAACTTTAAAAAGCCATTATGCCGCTCCAGTTGGGCAAGGCATACGTTATCGGCACCATAAGTCTCGGCAGTGCTGCGTTGCTTAATCTGCTTTAAATACCGCTGGCCGGGCATGGAGTGGCTTTCGCCCATGGCAAAGGCGCTATCGCAAAAATTGATCAGCATTTTACTCCCCTGCAAATCATTGCGGCTAAGCGGCAACCGCGGGTTACGCTTAGGGGTATGAGCCAGCACCAGGATGCTTATCCCATGGCGGGTTTTAAGCTTTTTCAGTTCCTTCATCAGCAACAGGGCAGCCCCAGCGCTTTCGGTTCCGTTGCGCAGGCAGGTAATATTATCAATAATGAGCACCCGGGCATCCGTACGTTTAATGCCCCGCGTTAAAGCCTCAATCACATACCTGTCCAGCTTTTGATAGTGCGAGCTTGCACGGTTAAACTGGTTGTATTCGCCGCGGTAAAATTCGGAGGCAAAATGATAGCGGTTTTGGCCGTCGGTATAGCGTTGTTCAAACTGCTTGCCGGTGAGTTCAAAATCAATATACAACACCGGCGAGGCTTCGGCCCCGAGCGTAAAGGGAGCAATGGGTTCGCCGCGGGTAATACTGTCGGCCAGCTGCACAGCCAGCAGGCTTTTGCCCATATTGGTATCAGCAAACAGGATGCACAGTTCGCCCTCCAGCCAAAAATTGCCAAACAGCATTTGCGGCGTTTCGTGTTCGGTTTCCATAGCCATCCACTCGTTGGCCGGATAAATATCAAACAGCTCAACCACAGCATCCGGATCAGAAATAACCACCTGCCCCTTACGCGCAAGCTTAGCCGCTGTTTCCCGCACATCTTTTTCAATCATCTGGATAACCATGGGTTTTTCTGAAGTATGGTCCATAAATATCATTGCCCCGTCCCGCAATAAAAGCAGGAAACATCCATCGTTACTTGCCGCTTACCCACCGGCAATCATGAAAGGCACTCAAATTTACCCACTAACAAGCCCCGCAATGGTGGCACTATTTTGTCAGTGTTCAGTTTTTAAAAACGGGGTGTTCAGCGCTTAAAAACCAATTTACATAAACCACTGATTATCAAATACAATCTGTTCAACTCAGGATTTTGAACAGATTTACAGATTTATAAAACACTGATTATCAGGAGTTCAATTTTACAGAAAAACACAAAGTGTTTACACTTTCAAAAACTGAACAGTATGCATCAGCAACAGGATCCCGCCCTTCCCTGCGGACGGACACCCATCATTATCAAACAAAAAAGGCCCGCCAACCCGGCCGACCTTCTTCAAATTCTTCTACCTAACCTAATACCGTTATTCCTTGCTCTTCTTTTTAGCTGGTTCAACATATTTTTCGCCGAGGGCTTCGAGGGCGGCTATCAGTTTCTTTCTTTCAACGGCGTTGTCGGGTACGGTAGCCAGCTTTTCGCGGCGGGCTTCCTCCACTTTACGGATCTTTTCGTCGAAAGCCTTGTTGATCTTATCGAGTTCAGGCGTGGTATCCAGTTTGGCTATTTCTAATTTAATTTGGGCTGCTAATTTTTCAAATTCCATAGGGCTATTTTTGGAAGCGCAAACATAAAAAAATGATTGTAAGTTATCATTACCACAATGAAAAGTATGTGTATTAACTTACGTTTTTTGTTAATAGCGCAAGAATTCGTACCGCTTCATAACAGGTTCAAACCAACTGCCGATCGATACAAAAGTTCTATCAACGCAAAAAGCCTTAGGTATTAGCTAAGGCTTTTGCATTGTTACACCATTAAAGGTGATAAAGGGTGGCACCGACCTACTCTCCCACGTTTTACCGCAGTACCATCGGCTCTGGCGGGCTTGACTTCTCTGTTCGGAATGGGAAGAGGTAGACACCGCCGATATAGGCACCTGAATTTCTTTAAGTTAGTGGTTGATTATGTGAGTGGTTAAGTGGTTCTTGTCTGATCATTTACATGGTTTATAGCTTTAAAACTACTCACCTAATCAACCATTCACCATTCACTACCATTAACATGACATATTATTGAAAGAAGTGATTGAATTTAAGAGAAAACAACAGCTTTTGTTGTTTATCTGTTTGTTTTGTTTCGGATGAGTGATTGGCTTCGTTTGCAGTTTTGCAACTACTCACTTAATCAACCACTCACCTTAATCCGTCACGAAGAAAGCTTCGGGCAATTAGTATTACTCGGCTATGATGTCACCACCTTTATACCTGTAACCTATCAACGTAGTAGTCTCCTACGACCCTCAATGGAAGTCTCATCTTGTGGCTAGTTTCGCACTTAGATGCTTTCAGCGCTTATCTATTCCCAACGTAGCTACTCTGCAGTACACCTGGCGGCATAACAGATTCACCAGAGGTTAGTCCAACCCGGTCCTCTCGTACTAAGGTCAGCCCCACTCAAACTTCCTACGCCCACAACAGATAGGGACCGAACTGTCTCGCGACGTTCTGAACCCAGCTCGCGTGCCACTTTAATGAGCGAACAGCTCAACCCTTGGGACCTTCTCCAGCCCCAGGATGTGACGAGCCGACATCGAGGTGCCAAACCTCCCCGTCGATATGAGCTCTTGGGGGAGATCAGCCTGTTATCCCCAGCGTACCTTTTATCCTTTGAGCGATGGCCCTTCCATGCAGAACCACCGGATCACTATATCCGTCTTTCGACCCAGCTCGACTTGTCTGTCTCACTGTCAAGCAAGCTTTTGCTATTGCACTCCGCGTACGGTTACCAAGCGTACTGAGCTTACCTTTGAAAGCCTCCGTTACCTTTTTGGAGGCGACCACCCCAGTCAAACTACCCGCCAAACAATGTTCTCCTCTTTGAAGAGTTAGACACCAGATACAGAAAGGGTGGTATTTCAACGTTGACTAAATGACTCCTGGCGAAGCCACATCACAGTCTCCCACCTATCCTACACATCCTGTATCCGATATCAATGTTAAGCTATAGTGAAGGTGCATGGGGTCTTTCCGTCCCGTTGCGGGTAACCGGCGTCTTCACCGATACCACAATTTCACCGAGCTCATGGCTGAGACAGCGCCCAGATCGTTACACCATTCGTGCAGGTCGGAACTTACCCGACAAGGAATTTCGCTACCTTAGGACCGTTATAGTTACGGCCGCCGTTTACTGGGGCTTCAATTCAATGCTTCGCCTTGCGACTAACATCCCCTCTTAACCTTCCAGCACCGGGCAGGTGTCAGGCCATATACGTCATCTTTCGATTTTGCATAGCCATGTGTTTTTGTTAAACAGTCGCCTGGGCCTTTTCACTGCGGCTGACATTGCTGCCAGCGCCCCTTCTCCCGAAGTTACAGGGCCATTTTGCCGAGTTCCTTAGCCATGATTCACTCGAGCACCTTAGGATTCTCTCCTCGACTACCTGTGTCGGTTTACGGTACGGGTTTTTATTACCTGAAGCTTAGCGGGTTTTCTTGGAAGTCTGATTACCTGAACTATCACCTTGTCCGAAGATTCGGTGTACTATCAGCTTTCAGCATAGTCTGCGTACTTAACTACAAACTATATACCTACGGCCTTTAACGAACTATTCCGTCAGTTCGCGTCAGTGTCACTACTCCGTCACCGCATCGCAGTAATAAAAAGTACTGGAATATTAACCAGTTGTCCATCGGCTACGCCATTCGGCTTCACCTTAGGCCCCGACTAACCCTGATCCGATTAGCGTTGATCAGGAAACCTTAGTCTTTCGGTGGGCGGGTTTCTCTCCCGCCTTATCGTTACTTATGCCTACATTTGCTTTTCTATTTCCTCCACAGTCAGTTACCTTCCTGCTTCGCCGGCAAATAGAATGCTCCCCTACCAGTCATATTAATATGAATCCATAGCTTCGGTATACTGCTTGATGCCCGTTTATTATCCATGCCCGATCGCTCGACTAGTGAGCTGTTACGCACTCTTTAAATGAATGGCTGCTTCCAAGCCAACATCCTAGCTGTCTGTGCAATCGGACCTCGTTAGTTCAACTTAGCAATAATTTAGGGACCTTAGCTGATGGTCTGGGTTCTTTCCCTCTCGGCCATGGACCTTAGCACCCATAGCCTCACTCCAGCGTATATTATAAAGCATTCGGAGTTTATCTGGATTTGGTAGGATTTGACTCCCCCGCACCCAATTAGTAGCTCTACCTCTTTATAACTCAACCGCCAGGCTGTTCCTAAAAACATTTCGGGGAGTACGAGCTATTTCCCAGTTTGATTAGCCTTTCACCCCTACCCACAAGTCATCCGGAAACTTTTCAACGTTTATCGGTTCGGTCCTCCAGTACCTGTTACGGCACCTTCAACCTGCCCATGGGTAGATCACAAGGTTTCGCGTCTACCTCCCCTGACTATACGCCCTTTTCAGACTCGCTTTCGCTTCGGATCCGTGTCTTAAACACTTAACCTTGCCAGGGAAGAGTAACTCGTAGGCTCATTATGCAAAAGGCACGCCGTCACAGATTGCTCTGCTCCGACCGCTTGTAAGTACACGGTTTCAGGTTCTATTTCACTCCCCTGTTCGGGGTTCTTTTCACCTTTCCCTCACGGTACTGGTTCACTATCGGTCTCTCAGGAGTATTTAGCCTTACCGGATGGTGCCGGCAAATTCCCACAAGGCGTCTCCGACCTCGCGGTACTCAGGATACCACTATCCTACTATTCATTACCCGTACGCAGCTCTCATGCTCTATGGCCAGGCTTCCCATCCTGTTCCGGTTCTGTTTAATATTCATGTTGTGGTCCTACAACCCCCATATTGCCGTAACAATATAGGTTTGGGCTTCTTCCATTTCGCTCGCCACTACTCTGGAAATCACTATTGTTTTCTCTTCCTCTGCTTACTTAGATGTTTCAGTTCGGCAGGTTAGCGCATTTATGCAATTATCCTTCAGATAATTAGGTTTCCCCATTCGGAAATTACCGGATCAAGTCCTATTTGCAGATCCCCGGTACTTATCGCAGCTTATCACGTCCTTCTTCGCCTCTGAGAGCCAAGGCATTCCCCGTGTACCCTTTCTTACTTTCTTCTACTCTTGCGCCTTTTGCGCCGCAAGGTATGTCTTTATTTTAGATTAGTCGTATTTGTTCATTAGTTCATTGGTTCATTAGTATTGCTACTTATTTACCTTTGAAGCTTTTGTTCAAGATACAACGTCTCTATCTGTTGTTTTCTCTTGTTTTCAATTACTTCTTCCAATATGTCAAAGAACGTTTTGATCCTCCGTCATTCTTTCATTAAGTCATTATGTCATTTTTCAATGACTCAATGACCTGATGACTTAATGACTTCCGGTTCAATGTGGAGAATAACGGATTCGAACCGTTGACCCCCTGCGTGCAAGGCAGGTGCTCTAGCCAGCTGAGCTAATCCCCCGTTAGATGGGCTCGTTCATTTGTTCATTCGTTCATTCGTTTATTGGTGCTTTACCAATCCACTAATGAACCATTGAACTAATGAACCCTGTGTAGTCCCGAGCAGATTTGAACTGCTGACCCCTACATTATCAGTGTAGTGCTCTAACCAAGCTGAGCTACAGGACTGTGTTATTTCGGATTTCGGATTTTCGATTTTAGATTTTTTTATTCTTCAAATCGCAAATCGTAATCTCTTACAATCCCGCCTCTCAGTTGTTCGCACAACTTGATGGCTTCATCTTCTGGGTTTTCCTTTTGTTTGTGTGTTATTAGTATATGATTGCTCTCGCTTTGTGATCTTCGCTTTTCAACTACTCACCACTTAACTTAATCAACCATTTAACTAAATTTAAGAAATATCATGTAGGTAACAGTTCCAAGCTACTTCGCGGAAACTGCTCCAGAAAGGAGGTATTCCAGCCACACCTTCCGGTACGGCTACCTTGTTACGACTTAGCCCCAGTTACCGACTTTACCCTAGGACGCTCCTTGCGGTTACGCACTTCAGGCACTTCCAGCTTCCATGGCTTGACGGGCGGTGTGTACAAGGCCCGGGAACGTATTCACCGCGTCATTGCTGATACGCGATTACTAGCGAATCCAACTTCACGGGGTCGAGTTGCAGACCCCGATCCGAACTGTGAACAGCTTTAAGAGATTGGCATCCTGTTGCCAGGTAGCGGCCCTCTGTACTGCCCATTGTAGCACGTGTGTAGCCCCGGACGTAAGGGCCATGATGACTTGACGTCGTCCCCTCCTTCCTCTCTATTTGCATAGGCAGTCTGTTTAGAGTCCCCACCTTAAATGCTGGCAACTAAACATAGGGGTTGCGCTCGTTGCGGGACTTAACCCAACACCTCACGGCACGAGCTGACGACAGCCATGCAGCACCTAGTTTCGTGTTCCGAAGAACTGTGACGTCTCTGTCACATTCACTAACTTTCAAGCCCGGGTAAGGTTCCTCGCGTATCATCGAATTAAACCACATGCTCCTCCGCTTGTGCGGGCCCCCGTCAATTCCTTTGAGTTTCACCCTTGCGGGCGTACTCCCCAGGTGGAACACTTAACGCTTTCGCTTAGACGCTGACCGTATATCGCCAACATCGAGTGTTCATCGTTTAGGGCGTGGACTACCAGGGTATCTAATCCTGTTTGATCCCCACGCTTTCGTGCCTCAGCGTCAATCATACTTTAGTAAGCTGCCTTCGCAATTGGTGTTCTGTGACATATCTATGCATTTCACCGCTACTTGTCACATTCCGCCTACCTCAAGTACATTCAAGCTCTTCAGTATCAAGGGCACTGCGATAGTTGAGCTACCGTCTTTCACCCCTGACTTAAAAAGCCGCCTACGCACCCTTTAAACCCAATAAATCCGGATAACGCTTGGATCCTCCGTATTACCGCGGCTGCTGGCACGGAGTTAGCCGATCCTTATTCTTACCGTACATTCAGCTTGATTCACGAATCAAGGTTTATTCCGGTACAAAAGCAGTTTACAACCCGTAGGGCCGTCTTCCTGCACGCGGCATGGCTGGTTCAGACTTCCGTCCATTGACCAATATTCCTTACTGCTGCCTCCCGTAGGAGTCTGGTCCGTGTCTCAGTACCAGTGTGGGGGGTCATCCTCTCAGATCCCCTAAACATCGTAGCCTTGGTATGCCGTTACCACACCAACTAGCTAATGTTGCGCATGCCCATCTTGATCCTATAAATATTTGATTATATTGCGATGCCACAACATAATGTTATGCGGTCTTAATCTCTCTTTCGAGAGGCTATCCCCCTGATCAAGGTAGGTTACATACGTGTTACGCACCCGTGCGCCACTCTCACAGGGAGCAAGCTCCCCGATCCCGTCCGACTTGCATGTATTAGGCCTGCCGCTAGCGTTCATCCTGAGCCAGGATCAAACTCTCCATTGTAAAATGTTTTGTTTTAATCACTGACCCTATTATTAATTAATAGAATCTGTTTTTATTATTTCTTATTACAGATTCCGCTTTTTATTGTAACTCTTCAGCTCCTGTTAGCCTTAGCCTTCAGTCGCCTCCCGTTACGCTACATGATTTCCATTTCTTAAAAGAACTTGCTCGCCTCATCATCCGAATCAGCTATATAATCTTTTGGTTGTTACACCGCTTTGATTTGTCATTTTTATTAAGCCTTGAGAATCGCTCTCCTCAGCCTAAGAAAACTAATCACTCTCGCTTTCATTTCCTTCGTTTTAAACTCCTTCCAGAGTCCGTCCCGTTCGGGGTTGCAAAGGTAAAAACCTTTTTCTTATTTCCAAAAAATAATTTTTTTTATTTTTTGGTGGTTTTTTGCGGCGTTTCCTTCTCTCTTTCTCCTTGCCCCTCAGCGCCTTGCAAACCTTTTTAAGAACTCCCGCTCCTTTTCGAAGCGGCTGCAAAGGTGCGAATTTCTTTTCTCTTTCACAAAAGATTCTGAATCTTTTTTTCTTCCCTTTTCACCCTTTTCTAACCCTTTAATGAACTATCCCGCTATCTCGTTTGCGGGCTGCAAAGGTACGCGCTTTTTCCTTCCCTCCAAATTATTTATACCCTTTTAACTTAATACTAACTTAACAACCTATTTATCAATAATAAAAAGTTTATACAGCCTCCCTCCCGGCGGCCTTTTCCCGCAGAGTTTACATACTTCCATGTTCAAAACAATCATTCAACATTTATGAATAACCTTTATTAAAGTCTCAATTCCCTCATTTGCTATGCCACACTATTATATATAGTATGAAACCAGCCTATTTCTACAAATCTTTTGCACCGCTGGTGCAGCCACGTTAATATATCGGCCATCAATCAATATCATATAAAAAAAACAGGCTATAGGCGGCGAAGTTCTGACACTCATGTTATAACGACCTACCTCAATCGTATTTAAAACAGTGCGCTTAAACATATATATACCGCAACACACAAACGGCCTGTGATGTCCCCATTCAATCATATAGTTTCTCTGATCAATAAGGCCTCAAAAAGCGGCATACGTTATATAAGAAACAAGCGTTTTTACCCTGTTAATTATACAAGCAGGATATACCTAAACCAACAATAGTTAAAAGATGTTAAATACACCTTATATATAGGCAGCGAGCCAATGCCTCGTCATATATTAGCGGCTAAATAAAAATTGATTGATTTATATTATTAACTATCTTTGCAGAATGTTTAAAAAGCAACTAACGTTATTAGCCAGTGTTTTAGCTATCGTAATTATTACGCTTGGCAGTTGTAAAAGCAAATACGAAAAGTTAAAAGCAAGTAACGATTACGCCAAAAAATACCAGGAAGCTATCAAGTACTATAACAAAAAGGACTATAACAAGGCTTTAGGCTTATTTGAGGTACTGGTTGAACGTTACCGTGGCCGCGAAGGTGCAGAGGATCTTTTTTACTACTATGCGTTTACGTATTACAAACAAAAGGACTACACTTCGGCCAGGTATCACTTTAAAACATTCGCAGATAACTACCCTTCAAGCCCGAGGGCTGAGGAGTGCCGCTTCTTTTCGGCTTATTGCTATTACCTTGATTCGCCGATATACTCACTTGATCAGGATAATACATTAAAAGCTATCGACGCTTTACAGTTGTTTATTAACCTTTATCCAAAAAGCGACCGTGTAGCAGAAGCCAGCAAGCTGATCCAGAACCTGCGTGATAAACTGGAAACAAAAGCTTATGCCAATGCCAAGCTTTATTTAACTATCAGCGATTACCAATCGGCAGTGATTGCGTTTAACAACGCACTACGCGATTACCCTGATACCAAATATGGCGAAGAAATGGAATACCTTATTGTTAAGGCGCAATACCAGTATGCTTACCATAGCTTTGAAACTAAACAGGAAGATCGTTTTAACCAGACTATTGCCTATGCCGATCAGTTTGCCGAAAAATATCCGAACAGCAAATACCTGCATGAAACACAGACCTATGCAAAAGACAGTCAGCAAGGTATAAAACAAGCTCAGCGCCTTATTGCCGAAGCAATGAGCAATAGTAAGCTTGCCAAAAAGCTGGCCACTAAAGATACTGTAACAACAACAGCGCCGTCTGAAAAAAATCAGCCGCAAAAAATACCATATTAATTAAGATATATTAAAGAGTTTAAATTAAGATATGACAGCTAACAACAGTAATAAACCAGCAGCAGCCAGCAGCACTGTAACCCGCGATTTACGCGAGCTGGATACCAAAACCGAGAACATCTATGAGTCGCTTGTGATTATGTCAAAAAGGGCTAACCAGATCTCGAACAATATTAAAGAAGAGCTTCACCAGAAACTTTCTGAGTTTGCATCATCAAATGACAACCTTGAAGAAGTGTTTGAAAACCGTGAGCAAATTGAAATTTCAAAACATTACGAAAAACTTCCTAAACCATCATTGGTAGCGGTTCAGGAGTTTTTAGATGGTAAAGTTTACTATCGTAACCCAATTAAAGAAGCATAAGCCCCCGGCTCCCTAAGGGGAGTTTAGGAAACTTATTCATGAAATAACAAAAAACTCCCGTATGGGAGTTTTTTGTTATTTTTAACTTTTATAATATAATCATTCCCTCTTTAGGGGTAGGGGCATATGAAAAACATTGTTTTGGGAGTTTGCGGAAGTATTGCTGCATACAAATCTGCTTTTTTGGTAAGGCTGCTGGTAAAGGCAGGGGCTAACGTTAAAGTGGTGATGACTACAGACGCTGCTCATTTTATAACGCCGCTTACCCTTTCAACCCTTTCAAAAAACCCGGTATTGGTTGATTATTTCAAAGCTGATACCGGCGAATGGAATAATCATGTTGAACTTGGGCTTTGGGCAGATATGATGATCATTGCCCCCGCAACAGCCAATACGCTTGCCAAAATGGCTAATGGCCTTTGTGATAACTTGCTTAGCGCCGTGTATCTATCGGCCAAATGCCCGGTTTATTTTGCCCCGGCTATGGATCTGGATATGTGGCTGCACCCCGCTACACGTCAAAATGTAAGCAGGCTGCAATCCTTTGGCAACGTCATGATCTCGCCGGGAAACGGTGAACTGGCCAGTGGCTTGTATGGAGAAGGCCGCATGGCCGAGCCTGAAGAGATTGTTACCTTTTTAGAAAACGAATCAAAAAAAAAACTCCTTTTAGCCGGTCATAAAATTCTGGTAACCGCCGGACCAACGTATGAGGCTATAGACCCGGTTAGGTTTATCGGCAATCATTCGTCGGGTAAAATGGGATTTGCCATTGCCGATGCGTTGGCGTTGATGGGTGCCGATGTCACTTTGGTAGCGGGCCCTACTGCACAAATCAGTAAACAACAATCTATAACAAGAGTGGATGTTACTTCTGCAGCGCAAATGCTTGAGGCCTGTCTTTCTGTTTATCCCGGCGTTACGGCCTGCATCATGAGTGCCGCCGTAGCTGATTACACCCCTGCGAACGTTGCCAGCCAGAAGATCAAGAAACAGGACGACAGCTTCAACATCGAATTAAAGAAAACCACCGATATATTAAAAACCCTGGGCGAAGCCAAGCGCGAAGGGCAGATATTGGTTGGCTTTGCGCTTGAAACCAACGACGAGGAAATGAACGCAATAACCAAGTTGCAAAAGAAAAACCTTGATTTTATTGTGCTAAATTCGCTTAACGATGCGGGTGCCGGCTTTGCAGGCGATACCAATAAAATAACCATTATTGATCGCGACCTCAAAAAAAACACTTTCGACCTGAAAAGTAAGGAAGCAGTAGCCCTCGATATTTGTAATAAAGTTGCCCAACTGATAAACGGATGAAAAAACTGTTGCTCTACACAGTGTCGATGTTTCTTTGCTGCCAGGCGCCTGCTCAGGATCTGAATGCCCGTGTACAGGTGGTATCGCCTAAAATTCAGGTTGCCAATAAACGTGTATTCCAAACCCTGGAAACTGCCATGAAGGATTTTCTGAATGGCCGTAAATGGAGCGCCGACCCCATTTTGCCGCAGGAAAGAATTGATTGCAATTTTGTGCTGAACATTACCAACTGGGATGGCAGCAGTAATTTTACCGGCGAACTGCAGGTTCAATCATCACGCCCGATTTTTGGGTCGTCCTATACCTCCACGCTGTTAAACCTTAATGATAAAGACATCAGCTTTAGCTATACCGAAGGGCAAACCATTGATTATACAGATCAAAACTTTCAGGGTAACTTAAGCTCCATTATGGCTTTTTATGCCAACGTTATTGTTGGCCTTGATTATGATACCTTTTCGAAATTTGGCGGCACTCCTTATTTTTTGGCCGCCCAAACGATAGTAACCAACGCGCAAACATCCTCATACAGTGGTTGGAAAGCTTTTGATGGCAACGTAAACAGGTATTGGCTGTCCGAAAACCTGAATAATAAATTATATAATCCGCTGCGCAGCTTTTTGTACGACTATCATCGCAATGGCCTCGATATCATGTCGGATAATGTGAGCAAGGGACGTAAAGCTATTGATGGCCTTTTGCCCCTGTTACAGCAGATAGACAGACAACGCGTTGGCGCTATGCTCCCCCTTATATTTTATACGGCAAAAAGTGATGAGCTGGTTTCTATTTACAGCAAGGCCGATAACCAGGAACGGCTAACGGCCATGAACCTCTTTTTACAACTTGATCCTGCCAACGGCAATAAATATCAAACATTGCAAAAATAGGTAAAGAAGATGTGACTATAGCCATTGTTTATAGGCTTGATATTGATATATTGCCATTGCAACTTTACCTTTATCACAATGAAACTAAACCTCAATCACTGGAAAACCGCACTTCTTTTTACCCCATTCTTAATTGCTTATTTGCTTAGCCAAACTTTAAATAACACGCTGGCTAACTATAACCGGGTGCATCAGATATCCAATATTCTTAATGGGCTTAATACTTTTATACTTATTGGTATTCAGGCATATTTACTGATCAGGTTTAATGCTATCGCGATTAAAAGAAATGACTTTTTCAAGATCAATGCGCTGGTTCCGCTTATTTATGTAGGCGTTTCATTATTGTATACTATCTATTTATCAGTTTTAAAACAAGCGCCACTTACTATAGCACCTGCACATGAAGGCCCCGTTAGCCTGGCTCAGATTCCCGGATATGGGATTTTGATCCTGGTACTTGTGCTCCACGCTTTCATTACCTTCTTTTTTATAAATAATCAATATGTTTCAAGAGAGATCAGGAAGGTACAGAACCCGGCAGAACAGGGTGCTTTGATCAATGATTTTCTAAATCCTATGCACCTGATTTTAAAAGCATCGGTAATTGCCGTGGTTGTAAGTTTTGTGCTTTCAATATTCCATGACCTGTTGAGGTTTTAAATCCGGACGAATGCTGAAGATGCATTGACAAAAGAGGGCTGGCCACGAAGACTCAAGCACAAAGGCTCCATTTTTTAACTTGTCATGGGTAGGTTTAAAGCAGGCTGCCTCCTATTCACTAAGCCTGATCAAGTAAAAACGATCTAAAGTAGCTGCCCTTTTCTTTTTGATGATAAAGGGCAGGCTCAGGTTTTCGTGAGGAAAATCCTGAAAGGCTTTGATGGTACTATAATTAATTCCCTTTGCTTTTAACTCAGCTATTACTTTTTCATCAGCAACAATGATTTGATTCTTTAGCGTATCGTTTTTCACGATAGCGTCAACATTGGTATAGGTAGCCTTGCCTTTGTAGTAAAAATCAAAAGTGTTTGATAAAACTGTAGCGCTAACTTTTTGCTGTGGATAGTTTTGATTTAGATATTCGGCCGCAGAAAGATCTCCGCGGTAATCAACAATAGTTGGGTAAGCAACTGAAACCAGGTAAGCGTTCACCAGGATAGATACGACGCATGTAAACAAAAATATTGGCTGATAAACTTGTGTTGGCTTTTTATATATGTAGATGGATAACGCTATAAACCCAGCAATTAACAAAACAAACAGGGGCCAGCATTCGGGCGCGAAGATAAAATTAAGCGCAATAACAGCTATCAATAAAAGGGCTGTCATTATATATTGCGCGATCTTGAAAAACTTAAACCCGGCACCAGTTTTTAATGAACCAATAAAAACCGCCGTTATAATAGCAAAAAACGGGAACAGGATATTGGTATAAAAAGGTAGCTGAAACTTGGATGCCGAAAAGATAAGCAGCATCAATACCCCGCCCGAAATACATAGATACTCGGGCTGTGCCACACGTTTAACCATTTTCCTGATGGTGGCAAAAAGCGCATAAAACAGGATGATTGCCCAGGGTGCAAAAGCCCAGAGTAAGGTATGTACAAAAAACAGTTTATCGCCGTGGGTATTGGTGATATAGCCATTATTGTTGAAACGACCGAACTGGCTATCCCATAAAAACCAGTGAATTCCCGAGATTCCCGTGCGACCAAAAACAACTTTTTCGGGATGAAGATCAAACTGGGTGTATACCGAATAGATTTCGGGTAAGGAAAAAATCACTACCAATATAAATGCGAGCAGCCATTTCCAATGGAAAACACCTTTAATATTCCCCTTAAATAAATAATCGCCAATAATTGCAGTCCCAATCGGGATGAGCAGGTAGATACCTTTGGTCATTACCGCGCAGGCCGTAAATACTGATGCCAGCAATACATCGGCCATGCTGAACTGTTCTTTTACTTTGTAAAAATGATACACTGCCCCCATAAGCAGGCCCATAATATAAGGTTCGGCACGTACATCGGTATTTGACATTACGCTGTGTTGCGCTGTAAGCAATATCAGGATAGCAATAATGGCTGTTTCATCACCATAAAACTTTTTGGCCAATTTATAGGTGTAAACTACCGCCATGAAAAAGAACAACAAAGCAGGCAATTTATAGGCAATGGTATTTACTCCTAAAATTTTAAAGCTGATGGCAATGGCCCAAAAAGGAAAATGAGGTTTATCAAGCCAGTCGGCACCGTGATACATCAAATCGGTAAAATTGCCGCTTTGCGCTATGTTCCGGGCCAGGGCCGAATACAAAGCCGGATCATCGGTAAAGAACCGGATGCCAATACCCGCTATATTGAGTACGATGGCCAATAGCAGCACTACTAAGTAAGGCCGTTTTTGTGATGAAAAAATTGAAGCTGCTGAACTATCCACTAAAAATATTTATGCCCAAAAATAGCTGAATTTTAATTATTCCACGGCAGGTATTTGGGCTGATCATTATTGACCAGTTTGGGCTGTTCAGAATTTAACGCCTGCCCTTTTAAAACCCGTTCGTACAGCGTTAGGTACGCATCGGCCATTTTACCGATGTTAAAGTTATCAGCCGCATACTCATGACAGTATTTCTTATTAAAGTTTTCAACGTTTTTAAGCCCGGCGGCTAATTCAGATTTACTTGCCGAGAGCAAGCCAACCTCTGCAGGTACCAGTTCGGGCAATGATCCGTAAGGGGTGCCGAAAACCGGACATCCAAAATAAAGACTTTCAATAATGGCTATCCCGAACGGTTCATGCCATAATACAGGGAAAAGCAGCGCTTTCGAACTGTTCATCACTACCGATTTTGCTTCGTCCCCTACCATACCCTTAAAACGAACATTTAAGTTAGGTGTAAAACGCAGTCCCATTTTTAGGTTAAGCCGGGTACCGCCAAGTACTACCAGTTTATTCCCGCTCATGGTAGCTACATCAATAGCACCTTTTACATTTTTGATCCGCCAGGCAGCTTTAGCAAGAAAGTGGGTATGGGTACGCTTGTTATTCAGATCGGGAATCTGGTAATCGGCTGTATCAATTGCATTATGTACAAACATCGTTGAGCCATGCCTTTGCGCATGATTGGCCGATACAAATACCGAATTAAGATCCAGCTGCACTCCCCCCGGGTTATTATGAACCGTAACTATATAAGGCTTTTTAGTAAAACCACTCACCTGGAACTGGAAGTGTACTACATCGATATCATCGGGTACCTGCTGGTTGATGTCTTCAGCTGGATCATAAGTCAACACCTTTGCAAACGGACAGCTTGATCCCTCGCCTACCAGGTAAGTGATTTTGTGACCAAGCCTGTTTAACTCGCGGCCAAGCCACCAGATAATACGTTCGGTACCACCGTATTTAGTTGCCGGGATTGGGGTATTGTTTACGATGAGGATGTTCATAGATATTTGGCAAAGATAATATTAGCAGCGGAATGAGTCGTTCAATAATTGTCTGAACCATGATTTATAGGATTTATGGATTCCCCCGATACTCGAAACTCTAATCCAAACAATCCATAAATCCCATAAATCAAGGTTCATTTCTTAAACCATTTCCTGCTCGCCACCAATAACCCAAACTCTTCCGAGGGGTATTTTTCTGTTGATTTATGATGGATCTTATGCGCCCGGCGAATCCCGGTCAGGTAGCGGTTATCGCTTTTAAAAGCTTTAAAGCGGTTATGGATAAACCAGTCGTGAAAAATGAAATAGATGGTTCCGTAAATACTTATCCCTGTACCTATCCAAAAGTGGTAGTCCAAACTCAAATGACCAACCCACATCAGCCATAAAGCAAAAGTCGCGAAGCCTATGCTAAACAGGTCGTTCAATTCAAACCAGCCGTGCCTTTGCTGGTGATGGGTTTTGTGGATAAACCACAACGGGCCGTGAAAAAGGTATTTATGCATAGCCCAGGAAATGAGTTCCATCATTGCAATTGTTGATATCACAATCCCTATGTCTGCCAATGCTTTCATGATCATTTAGCTGCTACGTTCCGCGCTATCAGGTTTTCCATTTTTAGGTTGTTTTCATCTTCGTGATCACCATAGCCGGTCTTCTTGAAAATCAGCTTTCCTCGCTTATTGAAGATAATAACCGTTGGATATCCCCTAAAACCAAACTGCCTGTCGGGACATTTGTTTTTGTCATCAGGCGTATATTTAGCTAAAGTTTTGCCTGTATAAATTTTTTCATTGCAACCGGGTATAAAGTAAACAGGTAGCTTAAAATCCTGCCGCTTACTAAAATCCTTATACAGCTGCACAAAATTCGCTATCGACTTATCCTGCGCAATAAACCGCTTAACTATGCCGCTATCGGTTTGGCATAATGTTATGAAACAAAAATTCTTATTATCCTTGTACTTAGCGTAAAGCTTGTGCAGCATCCCCATCTCGCGAAAACAGGGTGGGCACGGCACAAACCAGCAATCAATGAACAACACTTTATTTTGGCCCAATTGCTTTAGGGTTGTATGTTTTCCGCTGATATCATAAACTTCAATATCAGGTACCGATTTGATTTGTTTGGTTCGCGCATTAACCGTAAGGCCGATCAAAATTAAAAATGCGAATAAGGAATAGGTTATCACTTTCATAACAGAAGTATTTACCACTAACTTAAAACTAAAAAAGCGGCTATCAAATGATAACCGCTTTTAAATATTCAAATTAAAAATCCGAAATCGAAAATCCCGATTCCGAAATTAAATATGTATCGCCCTGTTTTCAGTAGCTGCTAAACACGCTTCGCGCATGGCTTCGGTGTAAGTTGGGTGAGCATGGCTCATACGCGAAATATCTTCGGCACTTGCACGGTACTCCATAGCCACAACAGCCTCGGCTATCATATCTGCAGCACGCGGACCAATCATGTGTACGCCTAAAATTTCGTCGGTAGTGGCATCGGCCAATACTTTTACAAAACCATCAAGGTCGCCGCTTGCACGGGCACGACCGCTTGCTTTGAATGGAAATGAACCTGTTTTGTATTTAACACCTGCTGCTTTCAATTGCTCTTCTGTTTGGCCAACTGCGGCAACTTCCGGCCAGGTATAAACTACTCCGGGGATCAGGTTGTAATCAATATGTGGTTTTTGGCCGGCAATAATTTCGGCAACCAGCGTACCTTCATCTTCGGCTTTGTGGGCAAGCATAGCGCCTTTGATCACATCACCAATAGCGTAAACACCTTTAACTTTGGTTTCCAGGTGCTCGTCAACTGTGATTTTACGACCGCGCTCTTCAACGGTAATGCCTATGTTCTCTAATCCTAAACCATCGGTATAAGCAATACGGCCAACAGCTACCAGGCAGTAATCGCCTTTCAATTCTTTCTTTTCACCTTTAGGGGTATCAAAGCTAACGGTTACTTCTTTGCCTTTTACAGCAGCTCCGGTAACTTTATGACCCAGGTAAAATTCCATACCCAGTTTGGTCAATACTTTTTGCAACTCGCGACCTAAGCCTTTATCCATAGTAGGAATAATACCATCCATAAATTCAATTACAGATACTTTGGCACCTAAACGTGCATAAACCGAACCCAGCTCCAAGCCGATAACGCCACCACCGATCAATACCAGGTGTTTAGGCACTTCGCTCAGGGTTAAAGCCTCGGTTGAAGTAATAATGCGTTTTTTATCGATTGGCAAAAATGGCAGTGCCGAAGGTTTTGAACCTGTGGCAATAATCACATTTTTACCGGTGATCTCGGTAACAGTACCATCGCTCTTTTTAACGGTGATGGTATTTTTATCTTTAAATGACCCTACGCCAAAGTGGGTGTCGATCTTGTTTTTCTTCATCAGGTAGCTGATACCGCTGGTGTTGGCATCAACAACTTCCTGTTTGCGTTTGATCATCTGCCCAAAATCTATCGAAAGATCTTTCAGGTTGATGCCATGTGTTTTAAAAGCATGAGCGGCATTGTGGTAATGTTCAGACGAATCAAGCAGCGCCTTTGAGGGGATACAGCCCACATTAAGGCAAGTACCGCCAAGGGTATTATACTTTTCAACAATTGCGGTTTTTAAACCCAGCTGGGCACAGCGGATAGCGGCTACATAACCACCGGGGCCCGAACCTATAACTATAACATCATATTGCATAGTAGTGTGTATTTTATGGTGGGCAAAGTTAAGGATTATTGTCTGAACCTGAATTTATCGAGTTAAGGAATTATCAGAATACCAGGCAAATTCTAAAAATTCATTTAATTCAGACAAAATCCCGACAATCTTTTAATCCCATAAATCATGGTTCAGATTTATCCCAAACTAACAGCATTTTAACCTATTTGTAACAGAACCGCTGATAAATCGGTTTATCATGAACTGTTTATTAAATTAGCCCAATTAACCCGACTGATCTCATGAAGAAAATCAACCTTTTTTTCGCGCTGGTGTTGCTATGCACCGGCGTTAATGCCCAAAGCACTTATGTAAAGGAGCATTTCACCAAAAAAGATGTGTACATCACCATGCGCGATGGTGTAAAACTGTTCACCTCAATTTATACCCCGAATGACGCTTCGCCCAAAAACAAGTATCCGATGATGATGCAGCGTACCTGCTACAGCATTGCCCCATATGGCGAGGATAAATACCCGGCAAGACTTGGCCCATCTGAAATTATGATGAAAGAGGGTTATATTTTTGTTTACCAGGACGTACGCGGCCGCTACAAAAGCGAAGGCACCTGGACCAACATGACCCCGGTTATCGACAACAAAAAAAGCAAAAAAGATGTCGACGAAGGTTCTGATACCTATGACACTATCGACTGGCTGGTTAAAAACGTAGCCAACAACAATGGCAAGGTTGGGCAGTATGGCATCTCCTACCCGGGATTTTACACCGCTGCGGGCATCCTTTCAAACCATCCGGCCCTGAAAGCTTCATCGCCGCAGGCCCCTATCTCCGATTTCTTTTTTGACGATTTCCACCATAATGGTGCTTTTATTGAGGGCTACTTTTTTACCTTCCCGGTATTTGGTGTTCAAAAAACGGATACAACCAGCAAAGCCTGGTATACCATGCTTAAACCCGATAGTAAAGATGGTTATCAATACCTGTTAGATTTGGGCCCGCTTAAAAATGCCGATAAATTTTACAAGGATAATTTCTTTTGGCAGGAAACCATTAATCATCCTAATTACGATGAGTTTTGGCAAAAACGCGGACTGTTGAAACACTACGGCAAAGTAAAACCTGCCGTGATGCTGGTAGGCGGCTGGTTTGATGCAGAAGATCTAACCGGTCCGCTGGCTATTTACAAAACCATTAACAAAACCGATCCCAGCGCCTACAATACCATTGTGATGGGCCCATTTGGGCACGGCCGCTGGTCGCGCGAAACGGGGCATACCATGCACAGCAATGTTTACTTTGGCGATAGCGTGGCAACATTCTATCAAAAAAATATCGAGGCTAAATTCTTCAATCACTTCCTGAAAGGCAATGGCGATAAAAACTCGGGCCTGCCTAATGCCTATATGTTTAACACCGGCAAAAAAGAATGGGCAACATTTGATAAATGGCCTGCCCCAAATGCCGTACACGAAAAAATGTTTTTAGGTGCCGATGGCAAGCTGTCAACCACTCAAGCAGCATCTGCCGGTTCAGTTTCATACGTAAGTGATCCGCTTAAACCGGTTCCTTATACTGAGGACAATACCACTACTATGGGCTTTACGCCGCACAATTATATGAGCGAAGACCAGCGCTTTGCCGGTCGCCGCCCGGATGTGTTGGTTTATCAAAGTGAGGTTTTAAATGATGATGTAACCCTTGGCGGCGAGATCATGGCACACCTTAAAATTGCAACCACAGGTACCGATGCCGATTTTGTTGTGAAGCTGATTGATGTTTATCCGTCAGATGAGCCTAACAATCCATACATGCCTAATAAAAACATCATCCTGAGTAATTATTGGCAAATGGTACGTTCGGAGGTAATGCCGGCACGTTTCCGTAACAGCTTTGAAAAACCAGAGGCATTGGTAGCTAATCAAAAAACTGACGTTAACTTCCGCCTGCAGGATGTGCTGCATACCTTCAAAAAAGGTCACCGTATTATGATCCAGGTACAAAGCACCTGGTTCCCGATAGTGGCTCGCAACCCACAAAAATATGTGGAGAACCCTTATAAAGCAGATGAAAGTGATTATATCAAAGCTACCGAAACAGTTTATAACGATAGCTTTATTGATGTGCAGGTGTTGAAATAGTTGGTAGTGATCAGGCTTACCATTTTTGTCATTTCGACCATAGGGAGAAATCTTATACGAGCAAAGAGCAAACCTGCAAAGCAGCTTTACAGAGCGTATAAGATTTCTCTTTCGCGCCACCTCATGATGCCCCCGCTGCTCCATCGAAATGACATGCGTTAAAAAAACTTTAACTTAGCTATTATGGATACCTTTTAACCTGTTACAATTAAGTACATGAAAATAAAACAACTATATCTGGCAGCGCTTACCTTACTAAGCACCGCAACAATTAGCCAGCAGGCCAGTGCCCAGCTCCTGAAAGAAAAAGAGCAGTTTACCCATGCCGATTCACTTCGTGGTATGCTTACTCCTTTGCGTACCTGTTATGATATCAATTACTATCACCTTGATGTGAAATTTGATATCGATAAAAAATTCATCAGCGGCAGCAACCAGTTTAAATTTACCGCCACGCAGGATTTTACCAAACTCCAGTTCGATCTGTTTGCCAACCTAAAAATTGAAAAGGTTGTTTATAAAGGAAAAGAGGTAGCATTTACCCGCGATGGTAATGCCGCATTTGTTACTTTCCCTCAAACTATAACTAAAGGCAGTAAAGATGAGTTTACCGTTTATTACTCGGGCAACCCAACAATAGCGGTAAACGCTCCCTGGGACGGAGGCGTTGTCTTCAAAAAAGATTCGTTGGGCAAACCATTTGTAGCCACTGCCTGCGAAGGTATTGGCGCAAGCATCTGGTGGCCTACTAAAGATCAGCTGGCCGATGAGGTTGATAGCATGATGATCAGCATCAGCGTGCCCAAAGGTTTAAAAGATGTTTCTAACGGCAGGTTGCGTAAAGTAACCCCGCTTAAGGATGGTTATACCCGGTTTGATTGGTTTGTAGCCAACCCGATCAACAATTATGATGTGGTTGCCAACATTGCCGATTATGTACATTTTGACGATACCTACATGGGCGAAAAAGGCAAACTCAGCCTTGATTACTGGGTGCTGCCAACCAGCCTCCAAAAAGCAAAAAAGCAATTCGCAGCCAATGTAAAACCTATGTTAAAGGCATTTGAACACTGGTTTGGCCCCTACCCTTTTTATGAAGATGGTTACAAACTGGTTGAAACACCTCACTTAGGTATGGAACATCAAAGTGCCACAGCCTACGGCAACCGTTTTTTAAATGGTTACCTGGGTTATGATATGTCGGGCACCGGATGGGGTACCAAATGGGATTACATTATTGTACACGAAAGCGGGCACGAATGGTTTGGTAATAACATCACCGATAAAGACGCTGCCGATATGTGGATTCACGAAAGTTTCACCTGCTACTCCGAGTCGCTTTTTATTGAGGATAACTGGGGTAAAAAAGCCGGATTGGATTACAACTACGGCTTAAGGCTCACCATTAATAATGACAGCCCGATAGTTGGTGTTTATAATGTGAACAAAGAGGGCTCGGGCGATATGTATTCTAAGGGTGCGGTTTTCCTTAATATGATCCGCACTATTATTAATGATGATGAAAAATGGCGCGGCATCCTGCGCGGGCTTAACAAAACTTTTTACCATACAACAGTTAGCTACGATGATGTGGTAGGTTTTATAAACCAGCAATCGGGCATGGACTTCTCGGCAATTTTTGATCAATATCTGCATCACCGCAGCCTGCCCGTTCTTGAATTCACCAGTCACGAAAATAAACTTTATTGCCGGTGGATAGCCGAAGCAAAAGATTTCAATATGCCAATCAGGGTACGTGTTAAGGGGGGCGAATATAAATTCATTACGCCAACCAGGAAGCTTAGCCCGGTTGAAATTGAAGGTGCCACTAAAGATAATATCGAAATTGATTATTTAAACTACTACGTGGGTTCGCTCATGGATTAAATCAAGAATAAATGAAAAAGAAACTAATGAATATATGCGCCTTGTCGATAGCTATTTTAGGCGCTGCATTCCAGGTTGCTCATGCTCAATTAGGTACCAACAAGCAAACATTTACCCGTGCCGATTCGCTTCGGGGCAGCTTAACGCCATTGCGCACCTGTTATGATATCAGCTACTACCATCTTGATGTTAAATTTGATATCGATAAAAAATTCATCAGCGGCAGCAATCTGTTTAAATTCACTGCTACTCAAAACTTCAGCAAACTGCAGTTCGATCTGTTTGCCAATTTAAAAGTAGAGAAGGTACTTTACGAAGGTGCCGAGATACCTTTTACCCGCGAGTTTAACGCCGTGTTTGTTACCTTCCCAAAAACAATAAAAAAAGGCAGCAAGGATGAATTTACTGTTTATTACTCGGGCAATCCAACCATAGCTAAACATGCCCCATGGGATGGCGGCGTAGTTTACACTACCGATTCGCTTGGAAAACCCTGGGTGGCAACGGCCTGCCAGGGTATCGGTGCAAGCATTTGGTGGCCTACTAAAGATCATCAGTATGACGAGGTGGACAGCGCCCTCATCAGCATCAGCGCACCCAACGGTTTAAAAGATGTATCTAATGGCAGGCTGCGCAAGGTAACCGATCTGAACAACGGCTACACTCGCTTTGATTGGTTTGTGGCTAACCCCATCAACAATTATGACATAGAAGCCAACATTGGCGACTATGCCCACTTTGAAGGCACTTACCAGGGCGAAAAAGGTCCGCTAACGCTTGATTACTGGCCGTTAAGCTACAACATTGATAAAGCCAAAAAGCAATGGGAACTTGACGCTCCGCGGATGCTTAAATCATTTGAATACTGGTTTGGCCCTTATCCTTTTTATGAAGATGGCTACAAGTTAGTTGAAACGCCGCATTTGGGCATGGAACACCAAAGCGGTACAGCCTATGGCAATCACTACCAAAACGGCTACCTCGGTCGCGATCTTTCAGGCACAGGCTGGGGCCTCAAGTGGGACTTCATTGTGGTACACGAAAGCGGTCACGAGTGGTTTGGTAATAACATCACCTCAAAAGATGTAGCCGATATGTGGATCCACGAAAGTTTTACCAATTATTCCGAGTCGCTGTTCATTGAAACCTATTATGGTAAACAAGCCGGGCAGGAATATGTGAACGGTACCCGCAAAAACATTCGTAATGATAAACCCATTGTAGGCCCATACGGCGTAAACATGGAAGGCTCGGGCGATATGTATTATAAAGGCGGCAACCTGTTAAACATGGTGCGCACCATCATCAACAACGATGATAAATGGCGCAGCATCCTCCGCGGACTTAACAAAACCTTCTACCATAAAACAGTTACCTATGATGATATTGTGGGTTACATCTGCAAACAGGCGGGCATGAACCTGGCCCCGGTATTTGACCAGTACCTGCATTATAAAGATATCCCAACCCTGCAATTTGTTGTTAAAGACGGCAAGCTTTACTCAAAATGGGTAGCTAATGCCGAAGGGTTCAACATGCCGGTAAGGGTACGCGTTAAAGGCGGCGGGTATATCTTTATTAAACCAACCACCCAGTTTACCCCTGTCAAAATTGACGGCATAACTAAGGACAATGTAGAGGTGGATACCTTTAATTATTATATAAAAGTTGATTGAGTGAATGGTTGATTAGGTGAGTGGTTTAGCCCAAAAATAAAAGCAAGACTTAGGAAGTTTTAAAAACTTCCTAAGTCTTGCTTTTATAAGGTGAGAAAGTTAACCCCAAAACCAACCACTCACTCAATCAACCGAATCGACCACTCACCTACCCACCCCACAAAAAAATCCAAATCCCGTGCAACTTTCCTCCCCCTGCCGGCGTCTAATTTGAAAACGAAACTAAAACAACCATTATGAAATCTATTTCAAAAATATTATTAGCCGCCGTATTGGCAGCGGGAACAACAGGTTACACTACGGCTAAACCAGTAAACCCTATTGTTAAACATGCCGATCAAACCACGCAGGATCGTCATTTATCAGGTTTCAGCGCTATTGACCTTGCAGGTTCATTTGATGTTTACTTTACCCAAGGCTCAAACGAATCGGTAAAAGTTGAAGCGCCTTCAGACGTGATCGACAAGATCATTACCGAAGTTCAGGGCGGTGTATTGAAAATTTATAGTAAAAAAGGTACCAATTGGGATAACTGGAGTTTTGGACGCAACCGTAAAATGATAGTCCATGTGGTAGCTAAAGATATGACCAGCATTAACGTTGCCGGTTCGGGCGATGTTTATTTTAAAGAAGGGATCACCACCAATTCATTGAAACTAAAGGTAGTTGGCTCGGGCGATATGCTGGGCATAGTAAATGCTAAAAACCTCGACAGCAGTATTTCGGGTTCGGGCGATATGAAACTTTCGGGCCGTGCCGATAATTCGAGAGTGAATGTTGTGGGCTCAGGCGATTTTACCGCCCGCGATCTGATCACCATTAACACCGAAGTGCATATAGCCGGTTCAGGCGATGCCACCATCAATGCCAGCAGTAAAATTGATGCCTCCGTAAGCGGTTCGGGCGATGTGCATTACACCGGCGGAGCTAAAAACATTTCGAGCTCAAAAGCTGGCAGCGGAGATATCGAGAGGCTTTAAAAGCCCTGCCTAACAGTAACCTGTTAAAATATATCGCAGCGTCATTGCTGAGGTACGAAGCAATACCCGATTTGCAGGTCCGCCCTGTATAGTTCGCGATTGCTTCGTACCTCGCAATGACGCTTTTTTTATAATCTGACGAAGCTGCTTTTATTCCGCTTCTTAGTATCTTTATACAAAGATGTCCATCAACCATTCCTGTCGTTCACATGAAAAAGCTACTCTTCATCCTTGTTGCTGCCTGCTTTTACGCATGCAATAATCCATCAAAACCAACTGCAGATACCTCTGCCGATTCATCAAACAAGCCTTACGAAATAAAAACCGGGGGCAGCAAAATGATCAAGGTTGCCGGGAAGTATAACGTGTGGACAAAAAAAGTTGGTGATGGCAAAATAAAAGTATTGCTGCTGCATGGCGGTCCGGGGTTTTCACATGACTATTTAGAATGCTTTGAGGATTTTTTGCCGAAAGAAGGCATCGAGTTTTATTATTACGACCAATTGGGCTGTGGTAATTCGGATATACCTGCCGACACCTCTTTATGGAACACTCCCCGCTATGTTGAAGAGGTAGAAGAAGTACGCAAGGGCCTGGGGCTTGATAATTTTTATATACTCGGGCATTCGTGGGGCAGTATGCTGGCTATGGAATACCTGCACAAATACCAATCGCACGTTAAGGGCGCTGTATTGTCAAACATGACGGCGGGTATCAAAGGCTACGTTGCGTATGCTGCTGAATTAAAGAAAAAGTTTTTCACGCCCCGTGATATCGCCGTATTTGACTCGTTAGACAGACTGAAACAATACGACTCGCCCCAATACAACGATCTGCTGATGAATAAGCTTTATACCCAGGTTGTTTGCAGGCTTCCAATAGAGAGTTGGCCCGAACCGCTGTGGCGTGCTTTTAAAAAAGCCAACCACACTATTTATATACAAATGCAGGGTGTTGATGAGTTTCACGTAACCGGCAATTTCAAGAACTGGGAATTTTGGGATAAACTACCTGATATCAAAGTGCCAACGTTGGTTTTAGGCGGTGTACATGACGAAATGAATCCGGAGGATATGAAAAAAGAAGGCCGTTTACTGCCCAACAGCCGTACCTATCTTTGCCCCAATGGCAGCCACCTGAGCATGTATGATGATCAGCAAAATTATTTCAAAAATCTACTCGCATTTTTGAAGGATGTTGACGCAGGTACATTTACAGCAGATAAAAAGTAAAACACCAATTATTAATACAGCATCTTTTATTTTAACCACCACACTTTTATGAAAAAGTTATTTACCTGCATCATCACCATGATGACCTTTACTGCGATAAATACTTATGCGCAGTTAACACCGCAACCCAGCTCAACACAAAGTATTGCGCAGGATTTTGGCCTCGGAAAAATCAATCTTACTTACTCGCGTCCTGATGTAAAAGGCCGCAAAATATTTGGAGGCCTGGAGCCTTATGGGGCCGTTTGGCGCACGGGAGCAAATTCGGCCACGGTAATTAAATTTACCGATGAGGTGAGCATGGAAGGCAACAAGATCCCGGCAGGCGAGTACGGTCTGTTCAGTATTCCCGGCGAAAAAGAGTGGACAATCATCCTCAGCAAACAGCCGAAACAATGGGGTGCGTATCTGTACAAGGAAGCCGATGATTTCCTGCGCTTCAAAGTAAAAACAGAACGTATCTCTGCACTTACCGAAACAATGACGCTCGCTTTTACTAATGTAACCACTACCAGCTGCGATTTGCAAATGATGTGGGAGCACAGCGGTTTCACGGTCCACATGACCACCGATATCGACGCCAAGGTAATGGCACGGATCGATTCGGCCATGAAAACTGATAAAAAACCTTATTACGAAGCTTTGATCTACTATTACAACAATAATAAAGACATGGACAAAGCATTAGCCTGGGCTACCGAGCTGGAAAAAAACAAAGATTTTCCGCCATTTGTTCCTAAACTATGGAAGGCACGGATCTTATTGAAAAAAGGAGATAAAGCCACAGCTATAACAACCGCGCAGGAAGGTGTAAAAATGGCCACCGCCACGAAAACGGATGAGTATATACGTTTAAATAATGAGGTGATTGCGCAAGCGAAGAAATGATATATTAATCGCCTATCATCGCTAATAAAAAACCTTGCCAGTGATATTGGCAAGGTTTTTTTGTTTATAAAGTAAGAAACAAATCTTAAAAAAGATTGGGTTTGTGCGATTCCCCTCTTGAGAGGGGCGGAGGGGTGTGTTTCTGCTTTGATAAGTCTACCGCAGAAACACACCCCTGCTACCGCTCGTTCCTCCGCGCCCCCTCTCAAGAGGGGAATTTTTGGTCTTAAAACCTTGTATAAAAAGCCACCTGAGCTACATGGTTTACCACATAGGCATCGGCTTGTTTAATATATTGGTTAAGATAACCCGCTTCGGCATCAAATGATTTACTGAAACGGTAGCCAACCGCTACGTAAGCACGGTTTTGATCAAAGAAATGCTTGTTTACTTTGTTTTTGTTTTGCACGTTTACAAAAGCCTCGTTTTGCAGGGCGAGGAAGGTGCCTTTTGTAAATACGTCCGAATCAGGTTTCATCGGGATCACTGCACGGGCAAAATACCTGAAACGCTGGGCAAAATATCTGTCGTTTTTATTATCGGCAGTATTTCCTAAAAAGCGCTGTTCTAACCTCAGACGGTGAGCCAGCTGTATATGCTTGGTAAGCTTGTGGGTATAAGTGTACTGCTGCCAGATCCGGTGCTCCGGACGAAAAGTTGTTTCATTAGCGGGCGTGCGGCCGTAAGTAGCAATATAGGCATACCCTAACGCACCTACTTTGTTCTTGGCAAAATAGTAATTGGCCGAAGGACGAAGCAGGATATGTTTAAGATAACTTACCTCATCATGCGAGCGCAATTGCCCGTCGAAAGAGTAGCCCCAATGCTCGGATAATTTATGACTATGAAAAATAGCCGCCCAGCCCGAAAACTGATTGTCTTGTGCAAGCAGCTTTGCAGGCGCCGCAAGCAGTAGTACTGCAAAAATTAATAGTTGTTTTTTTAATTGCATGGATATTATATGTGTGTTATAAAGGTTAACATTTATTAAAGATAATAGAAATCATGGCATTTCGATAACGTACGGGCGACATGAGCGCCGGGGCAAAAGAGCAATCTTATACACCGCAAAGAGCTATCGTAACTGGTTAAAGCAAGATGTACAGATTTTCTCCTCTTTCAACATTCCCTAACCTGTTCATCAAAATGACCATGTTTATATTTTAAATCAATCTTTAAACTTCACCAGTGTTTGGCGGCCCAGGTCAACCGTTACCCTAAAGGCCTCCTGATTGCTGCTGTAACCAGGTGTTTGGTGCAGGCTCAATATAAACTGCCCTTTTACACGTTTGTACAAAAACGGCGTGTAAATGATATCCAAACGGTTATAAGTTTTCTTTTCAAAAAAAGCATCACCATAAATAATATGGCTGCCCTGGCCTTTGTAAAACTCATCAAACAAGGCAAAACGTTTCCAGCTTAAATAGGCGTTGGCCACAAAGCCGGTAGGTGTCCTGAAACCATCAACACCACGTACCCGTTCAAATGATGTCATAGCACCTGCTTCAATAGATAACGAATCTAAAATGGTTTTATGACTGAAGTCGAGCCCTAATCTTATTTGCCCGCCACCATTATCCTGGATATGATCGTTAGGCAGCAAAATTTCCGCACCGGCATCATGCATCAGCAAAAAATAGTGTGATAAATAAAAAGGTCCGGTTAAGCTTGGTCGGTATTTACCCGAGAAACCAAACAGGAACTGCTCCCGGTCTGTAACCGTTTGGCGGCTTACCCAGTCAATCCAAACTGTTTCGGTTAAATGATCATTATGAAAACGTGTAAGCAAACCTTCAACGTTTGGGCGGTAGTACCGTAAAGTATCGTTTAACAAAGCCCGGGGATAGTCATCCAGTAAACCTTCCCGCGGGAAAGCACCGGCGTTAAACAGCCAGTTTTTGCCGGTAAAGCTGTAATATACCACCGGGTTAACTTTCAAAAAATAAGGTTTAGCGCCAAACTCGTGAATACCGTTAACACCTACAATGAAATGGTTCACACTATCCACATTTAAACCAAGGTCAAGCGCGGTACGCACGCCCGAATAGGTACGCGAGCGGGCCACAAAATCCTTGTATTCGCGGTTATCCATAAAACCTAAGCCGTTAAAATGAATATCAAGGCTGCCTTGCGCCAGGGCTGCAGTAGTGGTTATTATCGAAAAAAAGATTAAAAGGTATATGCGTTTAAACATAGCTGATTTTATTTTACTGTAATATTGATGCTCTTGCTGTTACGTCCCCCAAAAAAAGGTTCGGTACGGAGTGAAAAAATGAGTTGGTATCGGCCCGGCTGATCAGGCACCTTTACGTTAAATTTAAAATGAGTGCTTTCGCCGGGTTTCAGGGCAATATTATGAAACGAATCGTCGGCTTCCTGATTAGTGATCTGATCTGTCTTTTTAAAGAAACAGGCTTCAAAAAACACCGGATGTTTTTGATCTTTATTACTGAAATCGATGGCAAATGGATAAGGGTTTTTAACCGTCAGATCGAAATCAATTTTCTGCCCTGCATTAACTGTTGCTTTATTTAAAGGCGCTTCAAATTCAACCCGCTGATAGGTACGGGTATCATCAACCCAGCCGCCGTACCACTTACCGGCAAATATGTTAATGGAGTCGGTTGTTACGCCAGGTACCCAAACATCCAATAAGTAATAAGTTTTTTTATGCTGAATGCTGTCTTCTATCGGCCAGATATCATATTGGGTGCGGCGGTAATGGCGCGAATCATAAGCCAATCCGTGGGTGGTATTATTGTAAAAATTGTATTTGGAAGGATCCTGAAAACCTTCGTAAAAAATCACATAATTATCACCCGCCTTTTGTTTGATTTGATGTGCCCAGTCCTTAAAACCAAAAAAGCTTTTCATTGCATCTATTTTTAACAAAAAGGGCGGCCCCCATATAATACAGATGCGTACAAGTAAAATCAGGCTTACATTTACAATAGCCAAACGATTAAACCAGGCTGGTTTGCCCCCGGGCTTTGCAAAACTGATAAGAACCAGCATGCTCAGCGGCACATAGGCAATAAGCGTCCAATGGAGCTGTACCTCGCCTTTAAAAGAGGTAAGAAAGAAAAACAGCAAAATCCCCACACTGTTCACAAGTAAAGTACGGGTAAAAACATCCTGTATTTTAGCGCCGAAACCTTTATAGAATAAAAACCAGCCAATCAGCGGCCCTGCCATCAGCAATTGCCCCAGCGGGTATAAATAGGTATTATCCAACTGATAATCATCGGCCGAGCGCTCATTAAGGTGATAGCTTATTGAAGGGTAATCATGGCGTACCTGCCATAAAATATGGGGTATATATAAAGCCACAGCCAGCAGCACAATGCCATAAAAAGTACCCCGTTTTAATAATTTGATATTAGAAGCCAGCGTGAAAGCTATCAGCAAAATACCATGATACTTGCTATACAGCAGGCACGCTATTACAACGCCTAATATAACAGCCAGCTTTAAACTATCCTGTTCAATATACTGCTGATAAAAATAGAGGAATAGTACCGTGAAGAATAGCAACGGCGCATCGGGAGTGGTGGTAAAGCCATAAATGTGAAATACAAAGATACCCGAGATCACCAATATGAAGTTAACAGCATTAACTTTATACCGTTTTAACATAACCCACATCAGGTATAACGACGCGGTGGTGCTGATAACTGTGAATAACCTCACCCCAAATTCATTATGTATGAGACTGTAGCCTGCTTTAATAAAAACGGCTACCATGGGCGGATGATCATAATATCCCCAGTCTAAAAACCGGGAGTAAACCCAATAGTACGCTTCATCTGCATGGATCTCGAGCGTAAATGCCTGTACAGCATTTAGCAATGCCCACAATAGTAAAAAATAAATTATTGGCTTATTATATTTTACCTGCGCACTATTTAAAGAAGTATCCTGCATTAAAATGGATGAGTAAATGAATGGGCAAAGGTATGATAAAAGATATAAGCCATAAAACCTTGGCGGCAGCGATGTGATAATTTGACGAAATTATACCACAATCTTCATAATTTAGCATAGCTGTAAAGCCTTAACTCTTCTGATAAAAATGAAACAAGAATTTGAGGTTATAAAAAATACCCGCCAGATGTTGCTTAGAGTTGTTGAGGGCCTTACCCCCGAACAACTTAATCATATACCTTCCGGGTTTAATAATAACGTGATCTGGAACCTGGCCCACATCATCTCAGGGCAACAAGGTATTTGCTACACCCGCGCAGGCGTACCTATTGCAGTAGATGATAAATTTTACGCCCCTTACCGTCCCGGAACAAGCCCCCGGGGTTTTATTGATGCCGATGATATAGCTGAGGTTAAAGAACTGCTTATTTCAACCATTGAAAAGCTGGAAGAAGATTACCACGCGGGTATTTTTGCAAATTATCCAACTACCACAACCAGCTCTGGTGTTACACTAAATAATATTAACGAAGCCATCCGCTTTGTGCCATTTCATGATGGTTTGCATACGGGCTATATAATGGCTTTAAAAAGGGCAGTTTTAGAAGAGATGAGCAAGCTTGTTTAATAAACTATTTTACTAAACGGGATTCCCACTGTTAACCCAATTGCAGTTTTGTTATAAGGCAGATGGGTACCATTTAAGGAATTATTCATATCCTGAAGCAATAGCTGTGCTTCAAAATTAATAGCGGGGACACCTTTTTTATCGATCAAAACAATGGGGATGCCTATAATGGAGTTGAGAGCCTTATAACTCCCCCAATTTTTCTCGATCCTGAAACTAATGCCAACATGCGAGGTGCCGGGAATATATACCAGCTTGCCCGCTGCAACCGGTGTTATAAAGTTTTTATATTCACCAATGTACCTGTTACCCCTATTTATGATAACCGTATTGATACCGTCTGTGCCTTGTGTTCCTGAAATATCTGCGCTGAGTAATGAACCGCTTTGTACCGAATTATTAATAGAGCCCTTGCCCGTAAACGTTAAAAAGATCCGCCCCAATTTAGGGCTCTCCCAAAATTGGGTATGGCTCGCAAATAATTCGAGCGGATAGTTATAGTGTTTGTTAACAGCACTGTTAACGTTGTCACTAACCATAAATTTTTGTGGTATAACCGGAATATAAATCCCCAGGGTTGTCCAGTTATCGGTAACCAGATTAAAACTGGCCGCATTTACCATCAATTCCGATTGTTGTTCGGAAAACTGCTGAAGATAGTCAGCGCGCAGTGCGGCATAGAAGTTTTTACGAAGTTTGCCTTTTGCTTCAGTCAGATCTTGTCCTGGCACTTCATCCTGCTTCAAATTGCTAAGTGATTGTTCAAACTCTTCGGCTTTTTTGTTGATGTTTTGGGCAATTGTATTTACCATTAATGCACGGGCAGCATCCATTTGCTTTTTGAAATCACCATTTGCCAGGTAATGCGTTTTAGGCTTTCCCATCCATGTATTTTGAATAGTGAACCCAAGCTGATTGTCAAAATACCGGTTTGCAGTCTTTGCCGAATATGCATTGGCAATGTTTACCCTTGCTCCCACTACCACAAATGATCTTACCCAATCATCACTATCTACCGGCTGGTGAAAATTATGATTGATGCTGATCATTCCTTCTGCCGCGTTAATATTAACATAGTTTTTGTACAAAGAAAGATCCTCATTTCCGGAGAGATAAGAGCTCACTTTGTTTGACAGGAAAATATTCATGGCTTTGTTGGAGATCAGCATCCCCTGCCCGTTATTATTGTTGTAATTGGTTACCTTACTATTTACCGCTTTGATCTCATCGATGATTTGCCCGCGGGTTTGGGCTTTCAAACCATCCATTTTGCAGCACAAAAACAGCAGGCAACACAGTACAACTTTTGCCGGGTTTCCTTGTGTCAGGCCAGGCCCCATTGCTGTGTAATTTGATTGGTAAAAACTTTTTGGCAATCGGCATTGAGCAGGGTTTTACGGGCGTTGAGCCAGCGGGTGGCTGCATCTCCGTACATCCTTTGAATCCGTTCGGGAGTAACTTCATTAGCTTTGCCCCAATGAAAAGTAAAGGGGATATTTTCATGTTCAAGCATCAGCCACACCTGGGTGTAAAAATCATAAGCCTTGTCTGATAACGGTGCATCCAGTTCCATAATACAGGTATGTTCAAAACGTGTAAAGCCCAATGTAGCTTTTGTTTGCTTAACAAACCTGAAAGAAAACACACCACTGAAAGGCCCTATATCCTTATTGATCTTCAGCATCAGGTCAGCAACCTTTGGCGAAAGCTCGGCCGGGAAACCAATTGCAGAGCTTAGCAATTTGCCCCTTAAAGTAGTATTGCTAAAAATTTCGCCCAGTGTACCAAAGTGAGGCTCAGTATTAGTCGTCATGCTGGTGTTTAGCACTTTGGTAACCACAATAGGGATCAAAGCAGGTACGGCATCAGTAATAGTACCTATAAAGCTTGCTGCATCATCCCCCGGACCAATCCCAGCCGCGTTGTCAACAGGTGGTTGATAGTTGGTTCGATATGGCCGCTTATACATGGTGGTTATAAAGGCTCCTTTATCCAGATCATACGGATTTAACAATACCGAAAAATGGAACGGGCGTTCACTGCCGCACGGCAACTTATTGGTTTTACTAAAATCAAGTGTTTCCATCATACCACGCAGTTCGGTATCGTAAGGCAATCGCTGCACATAAGTTTCTAATAAAAACAATGGCTCTGTTTCCATTAACATCCCGTGGATGATGCCAAAACTGCCAAAACTTACCAAAGCAGCGTTGAAAAGTTCATCGTCCTGTACCAATTCTGTTTGCAGCAAATCCACAAACCTTTGCGCTACTACTGGTGCAGAGGCCCGTTCCAGCCAAATGTGCCTATCGGGGCTTAATACAATATGCAGCCCTACCACAAAATCAGGCGTGGCACCAAAGTCAAATGCCGAACCATGGGTTCCCGTGCTCACTGCACCGGCTATGGTTTGCCCGTTGCTGGCTCCGGATGTTTTAAGTGACAAGCCCCTGTTTTTCAAAAATGCACCCAGCTCCCAAATGCCGTTTCCGCTTTGTGCAAAAAGCAGCTGATCTTTATTACCGGCATAAGCCGGGTTTACGGCCGTATCTGCAACCGAGAACCTGGTATTAAGTGGCTTTGTATCCAGCATTACGCCATCTTTAACGGTGGCTATTTTTGTCCATGACCAGCCAGCGCCTAATGATCGTAATGGAGTGTTGGTATCTATGGCTTCTTTAATCAGGTTTTGAAGGCCTTTGGTGGCGTCATTGTAACCTTCAAGTGCATCGAGGTTATCCTCGTTCCCTAATTCATACAAATCTTTTATCTGCTCAATAAAAGTTTCGTGCCGGTTTTCCCAACTGCTAACTCCTGTTTTAATTACTTTCATAGCTGCTTATTTTATAGTGCCTTCTTTAGCACAAGGTTTACCGCATTTCCACTCAACCCTTGCAGGGCTCCATATACCCAGGGTTACTACAGTTAGCAACGAATAACCGAAATTATTTTTTACCGTTACCTCGGCCATGCCATTGGAGCCAAGTGAATCACATACAGGAGTAACTATTCGCTTTGGGCTTTGGATAGCGCCCCAAAAAAAGAAGTTTACATTTTGATGTGATACCTCTGAGCCTGCCTGCGCTTTGGTTTCGACCCGGGCGGTGTAGCAACTACTTAATAATAATGAGAGCAATAGGGCGGATACACTTTTTTGATAAAAGCGTGAAGACCACTTTAAATATGATGGCAGCATAAGGCAAGTATTTAGGATTTAACTGAAATAAATTAAAGTAAATCCAAATACTTGATTTTCAGATAAGTAAAAACCCGTTTATTGATACGTATTTTTACGCCTTTTTGGCGGCCTGCATGCAGAGAAAGCCTATCTTATTGACTTGTACAATCCTAAATGTTTAGGCTTGGTTAAAACGATATGCCATAAATGATTTTTTCTTGAACGGAAAGATGCAGCACTGGCACTAAGATAGTAGCGCCACATACGGTAAAAAGTGTCGCCATATTTGTCACTTAGATCAGGCCAGCTTTGTTCAAAGTTTTTGCGCCACTCCATACAAGTGCGGTCATAATATACGCCGAAATTATGCCAGTCTTCAAGAATAAATAATCCCTGCCATGCGGTTGAGAGCTGTGCTGCAGATGGCAGCATGCCATTAGGGAAGATGTATTTATCAATCCAAGGGTCGGTAATCTTGGTAGAATAGTTGCCGCCGATGGTATGCAGCAGAAAAATGCCGTCATCGGTTAGGTTTTTGGCAACAGTTTCCATATAGGCTCTGTAATTACGATATCCTACGGCTTCCAACATGGCTATGGATACAATCCGGTCGAATTTTTCATCAATATCCCGATAATCTTCCAGTCTGATCTCAACCGGTAATCCCTTATTGATTTCGCGGGCAAGTACAGCCTGCTCCTTAGATATAGTTAACCCTACCACCGATACACCGTATTTTTCGGCAGCATATTTGGCAAAGCCTCCCCAACCGCATCCAATCTCTAACATGCGCATGCCTGGCTCCAACTTTAATTTACGACAGATCAAATCAAGCTTGGCTTCCTGGGCTTCATCCAATGTTTGCGCATTTTCCCAGTAGGCACAAGAATACATCATACGTTTATCAAGCATTTGCTCAAACAGGTCATTGCCTATATCGTAATGTTTATGTGCAACTTCTATAGCCTTTGATTTGGTTTGCTGGTTGCCAAATTTTGCTTTTAAGAAATACTTAAGCGTATTTAAATCACGGGGAATCATTTTATCAACCCGGTGATATTGCACACGAAAAAAGAACTCATCAAGGGCTTCGCAATCCCACCAGCCTTCCATGTAAGCTTCACCGAAACCCAATGAACCACCGGCCAGCAAACGATCATACAATTTAGGATTGTGTACCTGTGGATCCCAGGGATTGGTACCATTCATGGTGATCCCACCTGCAGCAAACATATTTGTAACAATCTCCTTTGATGAACCCATAGTTTTTTAGTTTCCGTTTTATGCGGTGATAAAGATATTCTTTTTGTTGAAAAGAGGAAAAAAACTACCGTGGGTCTAACAATAGCTGCCGCAGGTTTAGCGAAGCGTAACCTGTGGTTTACTATGTTTTAAGCTTTCAGCTTAAAACATCAATTCAATATCAATTAAGCCCTTATCACCTGCATAATCCTTGGCACTACTATACAGAAAATGCTCCGGCTTATCAACCCAACCGGCAGCAACCGGGTTATTATGCAGGTAATCCAGCTTTTGATCTATCATTTTAACTCCAAAAAGTTCTATGGGATGGCTACCCGCCTGCCAAAACTGGTAATATTCGTTGCTTGGATTCTTCCAACCTGCACGTTCAAAAAACCAAAGCAGCCAGTCGCGCCTGCTCTCTTGCAAGTTCTCCTTAATTGCTTTGATAATGGTTTTAGAAGTGTGCCTTTTGATATCCCTTAAAATATCCTGCATTGGTTTATCTGTAGTACCGATAATTAAATGCACATGATTGCTCATTATTATCCAGGCATATAATTTAAGGCCTTTGTTTTTGATACAATACTTTAGGCTCTCAACCAAAATATGTTTGTATTCAATTCGGGTGAATACATCGATCCATTGTACAACAGTGAAAGTTACAAAATAGGGAAATTCCTGGTTGTGGAATTTGTAATTGCGGCTCATGGCTTAGGTTATTGATTTTATTTAAGTTGGTTTTATTTAAGCTGGAAGCTTAAATGATGCTACACCACGGGTTACGCTACGCTAAACCCGCGGCAGCTATATTGGCAGCTATCTATAAAAAAAGCCCCCCTTGCGGGGAGCTCTTCTCATAGGTAGATAGATTTAAATCACTTTTAAAATTGTATCAATACTGATTAAACTTCTTCCATGCTTTCGCCGGTTACAGTTTCTTTGATCTTGCTTTCCAGTTCTTCCTGCAGTTCAGGGTTATCAAGAATCAGTTGTTTAACGGCATCACGGCCCTGGCCCAAGCGGGTTTCGCCATAGCTAAACCATGAACCTGCCTTTTTGATGATGTTGTATTCAACCCCCAAATCAATGATTTCGCCTGCTTTTGAAATACCTTCGCCAAACATGATATCAAACTCGGCTATACGGAATGGAGGGGCAACTTTATTTTTAACGATCTTAACTTTTACACGGTTACCTGAAACCTCATCGGTATCTTTAATTTGCGAGATCCGGCGTACATCTAAACGTACCGAAGCATAAAACTTCAATGCGTTACCGCCTGTGGTAGTTTCGGGGTTACCAAACATAACACCAATCTTATCGCGCAATTGGTTAATGAAAATACAGCAGCATCCGGTTTTGCTGATGGTACCGGTTAGCTTACGTAATGCCTGCGACATTAAACGGGCATGTAAACCCATTTTTGAATCACCCATTTCACCTTCGATCTCGGCCTTTGGTACCAATGCAGCAACAGAGTCGATAACAAGGATGTCAATAGCACCCGAACGGATCAGGTTATCGGCAATTTCCAGCGCCTGCTCACCATTATCTGGCTGAGAGATCAGCAGGTTTTCAACATCAACACCTAATTTTTTGGCATAAAAACGGTCAAAAGCATGCTCCGCATCAATAAAAGCTGCGATGCCGCCTTTCTTTTGCGATTCGGCAATGGCATGGATAGCCAAGGTTGTTTTACCTGATGATTCAGGCCCGTATATCTCAATGATCCTTCCCTTAGGTAAACCGTTAACCCCCAAAGCAATATCAAGCCCTAATGAGCCAGTTGATATAACTTCAGTTTGCTCAATAACGGAGTCGCCCAATTTCATGATGGTGCCTTTGCCGTATGATTTTTCCAGCTTATCTAATGTAAGCTGTAATGCCTTTAATTTATCGCTGTTTTTATCTGTAGTAGCCATCGTTTTATTTTCTTAAGCAAATATAATTACAATTTTCACAATTACTAATTTTTTTAGTAATTTATTTTTTTGGTGAATTGTTGATTAAGTGAGGGGGGATTAGTTTAGTATGGCGAAGATAGACAACCATTCACTCAATCAACCATTCACTCAATCAACCATTCTCCCAATCAACCTTACTCCACACTCCTCTTCCTCAACTCCTTACTTATGGTATTGAGTGCCTTTTTCTTTTTAGCTTCTTTGGCTTTTTTAACTTTAGCGGCTTCGGCACGTTGCAGCGCTGCCTCGGTATTGTTACGCTCGTAATACCGGCAAAACCAGGTTAGCGGACAAACATCACATTTAGGGCTGCGTGCCAGGCAAATATAACGGCCATGCAATATCAGCCAATGATGTGCAACAGCTATATATTCTTTAGGAATATTTTGAACCAGTTGTTTTTCAACTGCAAGTGGCGTGCGCGCGTTATTTGTTAAACCAATGCGGTTAGCTACCCTGAACACGTGGGTGTCAACCGCCATGGCGGGTTCTTCAAAAATAACCGAAGCTATTACATTGGCTGTTTTGCGGCCTACACCCGGCAATTTCTGCAGGTTTTCTATCCCGGCAGGCACTTCGCCATTAAAAACTTCGATAAGCATTTTGCCCATGCCTACCAGGTGCTTAGCTTTATTATTAGGATAACTTACAGAGCGGATGTATGAAAAAACTTCGTCGGATGTTGAGGCAGCAAGATCCTGAGCTGTGGGGAAACGCTCAAACAACGCCGGAGTTACCTGGTTAATACGCTTATCAGTACACTGTGCCGAGAGTATCACTGCCACCAGTAACTGAAACGGATTATTGTAATGGAGTTCCGTAACAGGATTAGGTTGGTTTTTAGAAAAATATTCAACAAAATGGCGGTAGCGTTCGGCTTTTAACATAGTTCACTGGTTCATTTGTTCATTAGTTTATTGGTGCCTTGCTTATCGTTATGAATAGAACGATCCATACTAAACTAAGCGTCAAAATTATCAAACTTTTCACCAATGAACGAATGAACCACTGAACTAATGAACCTTATCAAACTTTTCACCAATGAACGAATGAACCAGTGAACTACTGAACCGTTTTAAAATAGAAAGGTTCATAAATCATTCATTGGGTTTCGGTTTTCTTCGATTCGCATCGGCAACCTTCTCAACAATTATGATCTATGAACCAGTGGGGGAATCTGCAATAACTACTAACGTAAGCTTTTTGAATAATCCAGGATCTGGTGTATGGTTTGCACTTTAGGTTTCCTGATCAGCAGATCTAAACCAGTACGAATTGAATTGTAAAAAATCACTTCGTCGGCATCCAGATTTTCTTGTGCATTCCTGTTCATTTCAGCTTCGTTAGCTAATGCATTTAACGTTTTTGTAAAGGTTTCATCCATAAGCTTATTTACTATAATTTTTATATGGTTTATAACGGTGGCTTAAAGATAATATTTTGTTAAATGAAAATTAAATGAAATTTTTATTTCAAGAAATTCAGGCCTGGGAGGCGTTAGGCACACTTTTATAACAGTAAGCCACTTTATATCAACACCTAATGAAAACTTATCAAAAGTGCGGGCAAAAAAGAAGGTTAGAATATTATTGTTGACATTTAACCTAAACAATAATATTCTAACCTTTTATATAGATTTGCTTAACCTTTAATTTTTAAGGCTAAGCTCTTTGCTCTGCATCATTTTGCGGAGATTGTTAAGCGCATAGCGCATACGGCCAAGCGCTGTATTGATACTAACCTCTGTAATATCGGCAATTTCTTTAAAGCTCATATCACCAAAGTGGCGCATAATCAGCACCTCCTTTTGTTCTGACGGTAACAGCTGGATCAGCGCTTTAAGATCTTTGTGGGTCTGATCCCTAACCATCTTGTCTTCTGTGCTTTCGTCATAATTTCCAAGCACTTCGAAAATATCAAAATCATCGCCATTGCTTATCATTGGTGCACGTTTTTCACGGCGAAAATGGTCAATGACCAGGTTATGCGCAATACGGGTTACCCAAGGCAAAAATTTACCTTCTTCGTTATATTTCCCGGCTTTGAGAGTATTGATCACCTTTATAAACGCATCCTGAAAAATATCTTCAGCAAGGTATTCGTCTTTTACCAGCAGGTAAATAGAAGTGTATATTTTTGATTGGTAACGCCTTATCAATTCTACCAAGCCAGCTTCGTCGCCGGCTACATATAGATGGATTAGATCCTGATCACTTTTCAATTGAAAATCCATAGAAAGTACTACTTAAACTTATTTTTTAGTTAAAACCTTTTAAAGTAAAGTGTATTCTATAGCTTGCTCCTTAGGGGTTAAAGATTTGTTTCCTCAAATAAAATAAATTATTGGCAAAAAAACAAATAAAATTTTTTTTTAAAGCTCAACTTTACTATTTAATCGGCAAAACCGACCATTAAACAATCATTTATTTGGCCAGCTCTCTTTAGACTGACTTTTAATACCGAAGGTTTAATCATTCACCAAAATAAATTTTTTAAAAAGTAGTTGTTAAAACAACATTAAACTTTAAAAAGTCAGTAAACTGTAAACTCCAATAATTCACGTAGTTTAATCCAACAAACAATCAAAACTCATTTGGATTCTGCTAAATATTTTAGGATTTTTGCATTCCGAAAAGTTCATGGTTCATAGATCATGGTTCATGGTACAAATTTTGCCATCAACCAACCAATTCATGGCTATCTTCTATAAACCATCAACTTTGAACTAATTCAACAGAATGAGTAAAGAAGCAGAAAAAGATCCGCAAAAACATATTATCATAAAAGGTGCAAGGGTACACAACCTCAAAAACCTTGATGTGGCTATCCCCAAAAACAAGCTGGTGGTAGTTACGGGCATGTCGGGCTCGGGCAAATCATCGCTCGCTTTCGATACTTTATATGCCGAAGGCCAGCGCCGTTATGTGGAAAGCCTTTCATCATATGCCCGTCAGTTTCTGGGCCGTATGAACAAGCCCGATGTTGATTATATTAAAGGTATTGCCCCTGCCATAGCAATAGAGCAAAAGGTGATCACTTCCAATCCCCGCTCAACCGTTGGTACATCAACCGAAATTTATGATTACCTGAAGCTGCTATTCTCACGCATCGGTAAAACCATATCGCCCATATCAGGTAATATCGTAAAAAAAGATTCGGTTACCGATGTGGTGAACTTTGTGCTTTCGCTGCCTAATGAAACCCAGGTAACTATTCTTGCACCATTGCACCCGCATAATAACCGTAGCCTTAAAGAAGAGCTTGCTGTTTTAATGCAAAAAGGCTTTGTGCGTGTTGAATACAATGGCAAACTTTCGCGCATTGAATCTTTATTAGAGGATGAAACGGTGGAGAACGTCCCTTTAATAGCTGCTGAACCGGTGGTTGAGATCAAGAAGCCCAAAGCGAAAAAAGCTACAGTAGCAACTACAGAAACCGACCAGCAAACCGTTGTACGTATAGTTGTTGACCGTGTTACCAAAAGCGAAGAAGATGAAACCGTTAGCCGTTTAGGCGACTCTATACAAACTGCCTTTTTTGAAGGAAAAGGTGATTGCTTTGTGCGCTTCCAGGAGCCGGATGGCGAAACCGAACACGAACGCTTTTTTTGCGATCGTTTTGAGCTGGACGGGCTAAAATTTGAAGAGCCTACACCAAACTTCTTCAGCTTTAATAACCCTTACGGTGCCTGTAAAAAGTGCGAGGGTTATGGCAAGGTGATTGGCATTGATGAAGATTTGGTAATACCAGATAAAAGCAAATCCATTTACGAGGGCGCTATTGCCCCATGGCGCGGCGAAAAAATGCGCGAATGGAATGATGCACTTGTAAGGCATGCGCTAAAATTTGATTTCCCTATCCATCGCCAATATAATCAGCTAACCGAAAAAGAACAGCGCCTGTTATGGACAGGTAACAAGTTTTTCCGTGGCCTTGATGAGTTTTTCAAGGAGATGGAAGAGCAAACCTATAAGATCCAGTATCGTGTTTTGCTATCGCGATACAGGGGTAAAACCACCTGCCCTGAGTGTAAAGGCAGTCGCCTGCGGATAGATGCCTCTTATGTTAAGATCAGCGAAAAATCAATTACCGATGTTGTGCTGATGCCGCTGGATAAGGCATTTGAATTTTTCAAATCACTGGAGCTAAGCGAAACTGATGCCAAGATCGGTAAACGCCTGCTGATGGAAATAACCAATCGTCTCGGCTTTTTAAATGATGTAGGTTTGAGCTATTTAACGCTTAACCGTTTGTCAAATACGTTATCGGGCGGTGAATCGCAGCGTATTAACCTGGCTACCTCATTGGGCAGCAGCCTGGTGGGTTCGGTTTATGTTTTGGATGAGCCAAGCATCGGTTTGCACCCGCGTGATACCCAACGATTGATCACCGTATTAAAGTCCCTTCGCGATGTGGGCAACACCGTATTGGTTGTTGAGCACGAGGAAGAGATCATGAAAGCTGCCGACCATATCATTGATATTGGCCCGGAAGCCGGCACGCACGGCGGCGAACTGGTTTTCACCGGTACTTATGATGAAATTATAAAGGATGATAAAAGCTTAACCGGTAAATACCTGAGCGGCCGCGAAGAGATAGCGATTCCTTCAAGCCGCCGCAAATGGCATGATTTTATCGAAATAAAAGGCGCACGCGAAAACAACCTTAAACACGTTAACGCAAAATTTCCGTTAGGGGTGCTTACGGTTGTTACCGGTGTATCCGGCTCAGGTAAAACCAGTTTGGTAAAACGCATCCTTGCCCCTGCCGTTCAAAAAGTATTAGGCAATTATTCGGGCGAGCAAACGGGTTCATATGATGCCATTGATGGCGATTACGGCAAAATTGAACAGGTTGAAATGGTTGATCAAAACCCGATAGGCCGTTCCTCACGCTCAAACCCGGTTACGTATGTTAAAGCCTGGGACGAGATCCGCAATCTGTATGCTGGCCAGCCGGCGGCTAAAGCTGCGGGGCTAAAACCATCTGCGTTTTCATTTAACGTTGAAGGCGGTCGTTGCGATGTTTGCCAGGGCGAAGGCGAAGTTAAGATAGAGATGCAGTTTATGGCCGATATCTTCCTAACCTGCGAAACATGCGGAGGCCATCGTTTTAAGCAACACATCCTTGACATCCAATACAAAGAAAAAAATGTATCGGATATCCTGAACATGACCATTGATGAGGCTGTTGAGTTTTTTGCCAAAGAGCCTAAGATCATCGCTAAAATAAAACCTTTGGTTGATGTTGGCCTGGGCTATGTTCAGTTAGGGCAGTCGTCAAATACTTTATCAGGCGGCGAAGCCCAGCGTATCAAGCTGGCATCATTCCTGGTAAAAGGTAATAACACCAATAAAACGCTCTTTATTTTTGATGAGCCTACCACAGGCTTACATTTTGCCGACATCAAAAAACTGCTGAAATCATTTGATGCGTTGCTTGATCATGGCAATACCATTATTGTTATTGAGCATAATATGGACGTGATCAAATGTGCCGACTGGGTTATAGACATCGGCCCCGAAGGCGGCGATCGTGGTGGTAAAGTTGTGTTTGAAGGTATACCCGAAGACCTTTTAAAACAAAAAGACAGCTATACCGGTAAATTTTTAAAAGACAGGTTCTGAAACTAAAAGCACCCGGTTTTGCCCCGGGTGCTTTTAAATCTCCCCTATAAGGTTATCCCGCTTTCAGCCCTTTGAACGGGACCTAAAATAAACTTGCGGCTCATTCGCAACTCTTTGAACATCAGCATTGATATTCCAAACACGAATATCTATCTTTATTCTGCTCCGCACCTATTTAATCTGAAACGTTCGTTTACAGTATCTTATTTGTATTACTAAAACCTAAATTTTACGGCTATGCCAGGTACAAAAGAATTTTATGACACCATTCGTGACACTGTATTTAAAGGTCACCTTTCACAAAGCCAGGTTGATGGCATTGAAACTATTTTAAAAGCAACTGCAGATGCCGGCATTACCGACCAACGCAAAGTAGCCTACATGCTGGGGACTGTTTACCATGAATGTGCAGGAACCATGCAGCCGGTTACCGAATTTGGTAAAGGCAAAGGCCGTGCTTATGGCGAAAAATTAAAAATGGGTGCCGGCCCAAACCACCGTGTTCCCTACACAACGCCCGATCAATTGTATTACGGTCGTGGTTTTGTACAATTAACCTGGTATGAAAACTATGAAGCCATCGGCAGGCATTTAAATGTCGATCTGCTTAACCATCCGGAACTGGCCTTACAACCAGATATTGCAGCAAAGATCATGATTGACGGCATGACCAAAGGCATGTTTACCGGTGTTGGCCTCGGCAAGTATTTTGACGATACCCATGCCGACTGGATCAATGCCCGACGCATTATTAACGGGAACGATCAGGATGTGCTAATAGCCGGGTATTCAAAACACTTTTACAAAGGGTTGACCGGGATTGACGCATAGCAAAACTTAGTTGTTCGGGGTTTGCTCCCCCGAACAACTGAATCTCTACATATTAAAACTTATAAGTATTTTCGCGTTAGCGAGATAATGGAAATACTTAGTCTTATAGAAAAATATAATGAGCTTGGCATTGCTGATGTGATCGATCATGACCGGTTTAACCTGATTTCTATTGACCATCATTCCACCCGGATAGAGGGCTCAACATTGACAGAGGTTGAAACACAAGTATTGATCAATGAAGGCCGTACCCCCAACGGCAAACCGTTAGAAGACAGCCTGATGGTAACAGATCATCATGCCGCTCTTCTTTTCACAATCGCGAATGCCAAAGAAAAAAAGCCGCTATCTGTATCTCTGCTAAAAAACATCAATGCTTTAGTTATGAAAAACACAGGCAAGGTATACAATACCATGCTTGGCACAATAAATTCTCGAACCGGGGCATTCCGCAAAGGCAATGTTACTGCGGGTATCTCCTATTTCCCAAATTTTGATAAAGTAGAACGACTGACGAATGACTTGTTAACAAAGCTTCACGAGTCAATGACCTCTCCTTTATCTATTGCCGAACAACTCAATCTTTCCTTTGATGCACATTTCAATCTTGTAAGCATACACCCGTATTATGATGGCAATGGCCGCACTTCGCGATTGTTAATGAATTATATTCAGGCCTGGTATAATCTTCCATTGGCAATTGTACGTAGTGAAAATAAAGCAGCCTATATTCAGGCGCTAATTGATACCCGTCAGCAAGAAAACATTAAAATATTCCGCGAGTTTATGAACGGCGAATATGCCTTTTCACTCAACCAGGAAATTGAAAAATTTGAGGAAATGAAAAGGCCATCAAAAGGAAAAGGCTTTACTTTTCTGTTTTAGTTTTTCAACAGTCAGACGATCCATCATTCCCGCGTAATAATCGGCTATTCTTCCACATCGCTAACGCGATATTTGATATATTAGCCTGAATGAATAAGCTGATCACTTACCTTTTTATATTATTTTCCGTTCAGCTTTGCTCGTGCCATACCGATAAATCTTCCGATCAGCATAAAACTGTTTTTAATATCAACCTGGAAGAGGGCCTCACCTCGCTTGATCCAGCTTTTTGCCGCAACCATTATACCATATGGATGGACAACCAGCTTTATAATGGCCTGGTGCAAATTGATGATAGTTTAAAAACCATTCCCTGTATAGCCAAAAGCTGGGAAACATCTGCCGATGGCTTGCTTTATACCTTCCATCTGCGCAACGACGTTTACTTTCATGACGATCCTCATTTTGCAAATGGCATAGGCCGAAGGGCGGTGGCATCAGATTTCGCTTATAGCTTTGGCAGGCTGATCGATCCGAAGGTAGCCTCGTCGGGTTCCTGGATCTTTAGTGATAAGGTAAAAGACAAAACCGCTTTTACAGCACCAAACGATAGCACTTTTCAAATAAGGCTTAAACAGCCTTTTGCACCATTTTTAAGCCTGCTTACGGCTCAATATTGCTCTGTAGTACCCAAAGAAGTAGTTGAGTTTTATGGTAAGGATTTCAGAAGCCACCCGGTGGGTACCGGCCCTTTCAGGTTTAAATACTGGAAGGAGGGCGAAGTACTGGTATTTTTAAAAAATGAGCATTATTGGGAAAAGGATAAAAAAGGCAACCATCTCCCCTATCTTGATGCTATCCGCTCCACCTTCATCGCCGATAAGCAAACATCTTTCCTTGAGTTTGTAAAAAAGAACATCGACTTTTTGAATGATATTGATGGCAGCTACCGCGATGACATCCTCACCAAGGCGGGCAAGATAACGCAAAAATATAAAGGTAAATTTATACTTAATACAGCCCCTTATCTAAACACTATTTACCTGGGCATGCTGGTTGACACCACTTTGCCAATCGTAAAAAAATCCCCTTTAAAACTACTGAAGATCAGGCAGGCCATCAACTATGCTATCGACCGCGAAAAGATGATCAAATACCTGCGCAACAGTATGGGTACACCTGGCTATGAAGGTTTTGTGCCCGAAGGTATGCCCGGCTTTAACGGAACTGGTGTAAAAGGCTATACGTACGACCCGGAAAAAGCCCGCTGTTTGCTTCGGGATGCAGGTTATCCCAATGGTAAAAATATGCCCGAAATTACGTTGGCTACAACTGTCGGTTATCGCAGTTTGATAGAATATGTACAGGGCCAGCTGGAACGCATCGGCATAAAAACAAATGTGGAGATAACCCAGGGGGCAAGCTTACGCGAGCTGATCTCCAAGAATGGCATTAACTTTTTTTACGGCTCATGGATAGCAGACTATCCCGATGCCGAAAATTACCTTTCGGTATTTTACTCTAAAAACAAAATCCCTTTCGGCCCCAATTACACCGGGTTCAATAACAAAAAATTCGACGAGCTTTTTGAGCAAACCTACCAGGTAAAAGATGATGAAAAACGATTTGCCATCTACCGCCAAATGGATAACCTGATGATGGAGCAATCGCCCATCGTAGTGTTATACTATGATAAACTGGTAAACCTTTATCAAAACAACATCAGCGGTTACAGCCTTAACGGGCAAAATTTATTGGTGCTTAAAAGAGTGGTGAAGAGTTCGTATTAGAGATTAGAGGTTGGAGATCAGAGATCAGGATTTGTATACAAAAGCTTTTGAACTGCTTTGTTATTTTCCCATTTATGATTTGATTCCAACATACGGATCAAAAAAAATCCCGGAAGGGAAAAAACCAACCGGGATCTCTTTTTATAAAGTTTTTGCAGGGTTATACACCTAACAACAACCTTGCAGGATCTTCAAGCAATTGTTTAACCCTTACCAGGAAGCTTACCGATTCGCGGCCGTCAATGATGCGGTGATCATATGACAGGGCAAGGTACATCATCGGGCGGATAACTACCTGACCATTTACTGCCACAGGGCGCTCAATGATATTATGCATACCTAAAATGGCCGATTGAGGGGCATTGATGATAGGAGTTGATAACATTGACCCAAACACACCACCATTGGTAATGGTAAATGTACCACCTGTCATTTCAGGAATGGTCAGTTTGTTTTCGCGGGCTTTGCCTGCAAGCACAACAATAGCCTTTTCAATTTCGGCAAGGCTCATGCTATCGGCATTTCGGATAACCGGAACAACCAAACCTTTAGGGGCAGATACAGCGATTGAGATATCAGCAAAGTTACTGTAAACAATCTCTTCACCTTCAATACGTGCACCAACAGCCGGCCAGTCTTTCAGGGCTTCGGTAACGGCTTTGGTAAAAAACGACATGAAGCCTAAGCCAACATTGTGTTTTTCTTTGAATTTATCTTTGTATTTAGCGCGTAATTCCATGATCGGCTGCATATCTACCTCGTTAAAGGTGGTTAGCATAGCTGTTTCATTTTTTACCGATACCAAACGTTTGGCAACGGTTTTACGCAATGAAGTCATTTTCTCACGTTTCTCGTCACGGGCACCACCAGTTGAAGCAACAACCGGGGCAGCAGCTGGCTGAGCGGGAGCGGCAGGTTTAGCAGCCGGAGCCTGTGCGTTTAATGCATCACCTTTAGTGATACGGCCATCAACACCTGTACCTGATACAGAACCGGCATTAACACCTTTTTCGGCCAGTATTTTGGCTGCCGCAGGCGATGGTGTACCCGAAGCATAAGTTTTAGCACTTTCAACAGCAGCACCACCACGAGGTGATTCATCGGCAGCACTAACTACGGCCGGGGTAACCGGGGTAGTTGCAGGCTGCGAAGCACCGGCACCTTCAATAGTACAAACAACAGCGCCGATAGGTAATACATCACCTTCTTTAGCAATGGTTTTTAAAGTGCCTGCTTTTTCGGCGGTAAGCTCAAAAGTAGCTTTATCTGATTCCAGTTCGGCAATAGCCTCATCCATGGCAACAGCTTCACCGTCCTTTTTTATCCAGCGCGATAATGTCACTTCAGTAATTGACTCACCAACGGGTGGTACTTTTATTTCGACAGCACCTGATGAAGCAAGAGCAGCGGCTACAGGGGCCGGAGCGTTAGCAACAACTTCAGGCTGTGGCTGTGCAGCCGGTGCGCTTTCCTTAGCAGGGGCAGCAGCCTCAGCGCCGCCATCTTCAATATTGGCAACAACCGCGCCAATAGCTAATACATCACCTTCATTGGCAACGATCTTTAAAGTACCGGCTTTTTCGGCAGTAAGCTCAAAAGTAGCCTTGTCTGATTCCAGCTCGGCAATAACTTCGTCCATTTCTACATGGTCTCCGTCTTTCTTTTTCCAGCTTGCAAGGGTTACTTCCGTAATTGATTCGCCTACGGTAGGCACCTTAATCGCTAAACTCATATTGTTTGTTGTAGATTTTATATTTTTAAAAATGAACTAATATCAGGAATGATCAATTGAAAAATCAATCGGCACCGGCATCAGCCATTTTCTTTGTTGTTTTTTTTACTGATTCCTTAACCACTTTACCTACTGGAGCTTCAAAAGCCTTTGAAACTATATATAGTTGCTGGGCAGCGTGCTGCTTAGCAAATCCGGTAGCAGTGCTGCTGCCTTCAATCCTTGAAATAACGCTCAGGTTAATCAGTTTATCATTATGGAACTTGCGGCAAATATATGGCCATGCACCCATGTTTTCAGGTTCTTCCTGTACCCAGATAAATTCGGCCTTTTCATACTTGGCTTTAACCTTCAGGATTTGGGTAACCGGAGTTGGATATAGCTGTTCAACACGCACTATGGCAACATCTTTACGTTTATCGGCCTGTTGCTTATCTAACAAGTCATAATAAACTTTACCTGTACACAGCAATACACGTTTTACTTTTTTAGGATCAACGTAAGTATCATCTATCAACTCGTGGAATTTACCGTTGGTAAAATCTTCCATCGGCGATACGCATTTAGGACTGCGCAGTAAGCTTTTTGGTGTAAAGATGATCAATGGCTTACGGAAATCGCGGTGCATTTGCCTGCGCAAAATATGGAAGAAGTTGGCAGGAGTAGTACAGTTAGCCACCTGGATATTATCATCGGCGCAAAGCTCCATGAAACGTTCAACACGTGCAGAAGAGTGCTCGGGGCCCTGGCCTTCATATCCGTGAGGCAATAACATTACTAAGCCATTACCACGCTGCCATTTAGTTTCGGCACTGGCAATGTACTGGTCAACAATAATTTGTGCACCATTAAAAAAGTCGCCGAATTGGGCTTCCCAAATGGTTAAAGCAGTAGGATTGGCAAGCGCATAGCCATATTCAAAACCTAAAACGCCATACTCAGATAATAAAGAGTTATAGATGCTCAGTTTTGCTTCAGGATTAATATCGGCAAGCGGTGTAAACTCATCTTCCGAATCAACAAGCGTTAATACGGCATGACGATGAGAGAAAGTACCACGCTTTACATCCTCGCCGCTTAGCCTGATCGGATAACCTTCTTTCAATAAAGTACCGTAAGCAAGCAGTTCGCCCATGGCCCAGTCAAACACCTTGGTTTTATTTACCATGGCGCTGCGGTCCTCAAACAGCTTTTCAATTTTTTTGAAAAACTCTTTGTTTGGCGGCAATACAGTTAATTTATTACCAATTTCTAAAATGGTTTCTTCAGCAACTGAAGTATCAACAGCTCTTACCAGTTCTTTATGACTTGCCAGGTGCAAACCGCTCCAGGCACCTTCAAACATGGCAATGGTATCAGTAAATCTTTCTTCTGATTTTACTTCATCCAGCTTTTGCTGTAGCTCATCTCTAAAAGCTTTTTCTATTCCTTTCAAAAACTCACCGTCGATACTGCCTTCGTCAACCAGTTTCTGATTGTAAATTTTTAGAGGGTTAGGGTGTGCATCGATAGCTTTGTATAACAGCGGCTGGGTGAATTTAGGCTCATCGGCCTCATTATGACCATAACGGCGGTAGCAAAGTATATCGATAAATACATCCTCGTTAAATACCTGCCTGTATTCTATGGCCAGGTTCACCACATAAGCTAAAGCTTCAACGTCATCGCCGTTTACGTGAAAAACAGGCGAAAGCACAGTTTTAGCAACATCAGTACAGTAAGTACTTGAGCGGGCATCTTTATAATTTGTGGTAAAACCTATCTGGTTGTTGATCACCAGGTGAATGGTGCCGCCGGTACGGTAGCCATCCAGTTTTTCCATTTGCAAAACTTCGTACACTATACCCTGGCCCGCAATTGAAGCATCGCCATGGATCAGGATCGGGGCAATCTTTGAATGGTCGCCACCGTATTTAAAGTCGATTTTTGAACGGGTGATACCTTCTACAACCGGGTCAACAGCTTCCAGGTGCGATGGGTTAGGACAAAGGCTCAGGTGAACCTTTTTGCCGCTTTTGGTATGTACGTCGGTCGAAAAACCTAAGTGGTACTTTACGTCACCACCAAAAGGCGATTCAGAATCATAGTTTTTACCTTCAAACTCAGAGAATACCTCTTTATAGGTTTTCTCCATAATATTGGTCAGTACGTTTAAACGACCGCGGTGGGCCATACCAATAATAAACTCTTCTATACCCAGGTCGGCACCATTTTTAATTACCGAATCCATTGACGGGATCAGGGCTTCGGCACCTTCCAGCGAAAAACGTTTTTGACCCAGGAATTTGGTACCCAAAAAGTTTTCGAAGGTAACGGCCTCGTTTAGCTTGTTAAGCATTTCCTTCTTTTCATCAATTGTAAAAGAAGGTGTATTGCGGCGGCTTTCCATCCGCTCTTCAAACCATTTTACCTTAATCGGATTGCGGATATACTTATACTCGGCACCGATGGTACGGCAGTAGGTATCTTCAAGCAGCTGACGGATATCGCGCAGTTTAGCAGCACCCAGGCCAACTTCAACACCAGCATTGAACACCGTATCCAGATCGGCTTCGCTTAAACCAAAAGTTTCAAGCTCCTTGCCCGGAAAATAATGGCGGCGTTCACGCACAGGGTTTGTTTTTGCAAACAAATGCCCGCGCGAGCGGTAACCATCTATCATGTTTAATACATTGATTTCTTTCAGGAAATGTTCGGGAGTAGCTTCGCCAACAACCCCAGGCGCAATTGCACCGGCTGCATCGGTATCTTTACCAAAATCAAAACCTTCAAAAAATTTTTGCCATCCGTAATCTACCGATTCCGGCTCCTGTTTATATTGTTCGTATAGGGAAGATATGTAGGCAGCGTTTCCGCTATTTATATAATTGAGACGATCCATGTGAAATTGATCTTTAAAACGGTACAAAAGTAAGCATATACCCCTATATACTTCATAATTAATTGTAAAGAAATTTAGCCATTATTGGGCTTATTTTACCCATTGGGGTGAAAACTCAAAATAAGGCTTGTTGTTTTTCTGCAAACACAAAATATTTCAGAGCAAACCAAGGTTAAGCTTCAACCAAGTCTCCGGCATCATCAATTGATGACGGCTGCCAGGTATTTACGAAATCGGTTTTGGCTTCAAGCTCTTTGGGAAGCTTGGTTGCTATTGTGTATTTGCTTTCTTTGGCATCATTAACACCGGCAATAAAGGCCCAGTTGCCCCAATTGCTTGCCGGCGAATAGTCTATTAGCTTTTCTTCAAAATAAGCAGCGCCCTGTGTCCAGTCGGCCTTGATGGTATTTACCAGGTAACCTGCCACAATTTGCCGGTTTTGATTACTGATAAATCCGGTAGCATTAAGCTCATGCATTGCAGCATCAATAAGCGGAATCCCGGTTTCGCCATTTTTCCACTTTTGAAGCAACATATCTGCATCCGGTGCAAAATCCTGGGCTTCGTCTTTAGCTTTGATAAATTTTTGCCCGTGCTTTTTAAACATGAACCTGAAATAATCGCGCCACAACAACTCAAGCTTTAACAGGTTGCCATTGCTGCCATATTTCTGAATTTCCCAGTAAACCTGGCGCGGAGAAATACAGCCTATTGACAGCCACGGCGAAAGTTTAGACGAAAACTCAGCGCCGCTGCGGCCATTTTTTTGTTTGATAGCTATATCAAGATGTGAAAAGTATTTGTGCATTTGTACCAGTGCAGCAGTTTCGCCACCCTGAAAATATTCCGCAGCCCTGGGATCATCAACCGGCTCGGTTAAACCCAATTGCTGCAAAGTGGGCAATTCGCCGGCATCAGCAATTTCCGGTACAATAATATGCGCTGGTGTTGGCACACATGAACGAACATTACTGTCACGTTCAACTTTCTTTTTAAAAACCGCAAAACTATCAGGAATATCTTTTATTGGGAAAGGAAGATCTTCCTTATGGTACATGGTATGACCAATAAAGTGCTTAAGGTTAAGCCTCATTTTCCATAGCGCTGCTTCCACTTCTTCAGAGATTTTAGTTTCCTCATAAGCCACCTCACGATGATGGTAAACCTCATTTACATGATACTCTTCGGCAAGCTGCGGGATCACATCGGCAGGGTTGCCAATCCGGATAATAAGTTCGGCACCAAAGCCCTGTAAGTTTTTGCGAAGATCGGCAACAGCTTCAATTAAGAACCGGGCCCTGAAGCTTCCTGTTTTTGGTGCACCGCTCGCGGTATGCTGAAAATAATAAGGATCAAAACAATAAACCGGCAGTACTTTATCAGCCTTGCGTACAGCTTCTAACAAAATTTCGTTATCGTTTATGCGCAAATCATTTCTAAACCAAACCAGAATAGTTCTATCACTCATAGTTAAACAGGGGGTTAACTGAATAATGCAGTATGCAAATTTGCAATTTATTTGCGTTTTATGCACATTTTGCCACAAGATTATGACATCACCCAAACATTTAATTATTCACTAACCCAGATAAAAAGCTTTTAGCTGCATTAAAATAATTAAACCCCAAAAGGGATCAGTGCGTAAATATACGCAAATGCACACAATTATGTTATATCCGCAACCCGGCCACTACAGCCGTCAACTGTTAAATAACAAAACCCTTATTGGTCGGCTTTGATCTTCGCCCTGATCACTGAATCTTTTTGGGCAGGCGTAAGTTTGTAGTTAAATTGAAACAGCGCCCCTTCAAAATCACCATATGAAGGATTGGGAATAACAATATACCTGCTGCCAAATTCCTTTTGCAGCTTTTGTGTAGTTGCGATCCTGCTTTCTTCAGTTGGATGATTATCGTAAAGCAGGTCAAAATCGGGTAGGTTATCACCGCAAAGCAACAGGATATTATGCGTTTTTAAAACATCAAGCCTCCTTGCCTCTTTACTTGAGGATGTAGTTTTAAGCAGCAAGTGCTCATTGTCGGCAAAAGGCAGGCTATATAGCTGTAAGTTTTTCAGCGTACTTGCCCGTTCATTTTCATTGCGATTGGTGATATAAAATATTGTAACACCTTTAGATGCCGCATACTTAAAAAAAGCAGGCGCTCCCGGAACGGTATCAGCAATGGCTTTATCAGTCCACTGTTTCCAGGTAGCATCGTTGTAATCTAAATTTTGCAAGGCACGGTGTGCATCATATGGACTGTTATCAAGCAAAGTTTCGTCAATATCAGTAACGATAGCCCAGGGCTTATCAACGGGAGTTTTAACCCCTTCATCAACCCTAAGCTTAGCTATGTTATAAGCCTGAAAGCATAGCGCTTTATATTCGGCCGCCCGCTGCTGCCATAACGAAGCCCAGATTTTGCCATCATTGGCAATACTGGTATTTGAAGTAGCAGTTTTTTTAACGGATGCACAAGCACTGAATAGTAACAGGCCCGAAAGTAGATAACTATAGCTTTTTTTCATGTTGGTTGATATAAAGGGATTGTCAGTCGGAGTGCATAATACCGGAGTGCTCTCACATTAAGCAAAGGGGACCTGTTAACCTGAGCCCGCCGAAGGGCGGCGTGCAAAGCGTGCACACCATGCTTCGATAAGTCCAGTCCCCACAAACACTTAGCTGCCGTAACGTTGACTTAACAACGGGGATCCCGAAATAAATTCGGGATGACCACAATATATTGTTACAACAACTCCGGTTTTATTTTATCCTTAAACTCCCTGGCAAATTTATTGAGTTTTGGCTGGATAACAAATGCACAGTATGACTTGTTAGGATTATCGTTGAAATAGTTTTGGTGATAATCTTCGGCATTGTAAAACTCGCTTGCCGGGGTAATTTCGGTTACAATAGGATCATCAAAAACATGCTCATTGGTAAGCGTTTTGATCATCGCTTCTGAAGCTTGCTTTTGATCATCATTATAATAAAATATTGCCGACCTATATTGCGTGCCTACATCAGCACCCTGACGGTTAAGTGTTGTTGGGTTATGGGTTTTAAAGAAAACCAGCAACAATTCATCAAACGATATCACATCGGCATCATATTCCAGATGGATCACTTCTGCATGCCCGGTAGCACCTGTACAAACCTGCTCATAAGTTGGGTTGGCAATTTTACCGCCCATATAACCTGAGGTTACTGATGTTACACCTTTAAGGGATTGGAAAACGGCTTCGGTGCACCAAAAGCAACCATTGCCGAAAGTTATTTTTTGAATGTTCATATAACCTGTTTTATCAAAAGCAATGCCCGTTTAAACGGTTAGATATGAGGACAATTTGAATATGTCAATTAAATTACTAAACTTAGTGTTTAACCTTATATTAAACCTGTTTGATTATGAAAATTGCAGTACTAATTGCCCGCATTTTGCTTGGCCTCGTATTCGTGGTGTTTGGTTTAAACTTCTTTTTCCAGTTCCTGCACATGGCCCAGCCACCCATGACTGATAAGGCACAAGCTTTTAGCGGCGGATTGTTTGGCTCGGGCTATTTTTTTCAATACATGAAGGTGATAGAAATAGCAAGCGGCTTCTTTTTGCTCGTTAATCGCTACACCGCTTTATTTGTACTGATACTACTGCCTATTTCGCTTAATATATTTCTATTCCATGCCATTTTGGCACCGGCAGGGATCCCTATCGGATCTGCGGTTATAGTTTTACAGGTGTTTCTGCTATTTGCTTATCGTAAATATTATGCGGGCATATTTGAAGCAACGCCGGTAGTTTGATAAGTCATCATATCATTGGGAGTTACTGTTTACATAAAAGTCATGTCATTGCGAGGTACGAAGCAATCGCACAGAAGCATAGCCGCTCTGTATAGCATGCGATTGCCACGTCGCTCCCACGCTCTTATCCATTTCGCTCCTCGCAATGACATGATTTATTAAAAATTCGGCAATTACTTAATTTCATCACACCATCTCCCGCTCAAAAATTTCCTGCACTATAGCTATCTGTTCCGCATAAATTGATTTTTTGCGGGTGCCGAAATACAGTGTATTTTCTATGAGGTTATAACCCTCCCAAAGCAATTTAATATTACCGTTGTCGCGTTCTTTTTTTGAAAGAAAATCGGGGATCACCGCTATACCCTTGCCATTGCTCAGGCATCGCAAAATAGAACCCATGTTAGGCACAATAAAGTTGGGCTTGAAATCAGGCCGCTTACCAAAGTTGATATGCCAGAAACGGCGCAGATGCTCCATATCTCCAGACGAACCATACCAAATTTGCGCCTTAAGCCAGGCCTGGATCTCGTTAAGGTCTTTAGTCTTCAGCAATTCATTAAACTCTTCGGTGGGGGTCTGTGCCCCGGCCAGTACCACTATCCGTTCCTTGAAAAAAGGTTTATACTCAAGGGTTTTATAATCACCTTTATGAGGGGTTACTATCATATCCAGAATACCGCCATCCAAATCGGCAAGCATTTCAGGATATTCGCCAAATTTGATGATCACATTAAAAGGCAGCGTTGGCAAATAAGATTCAAGCGTGAACTGAAATGTTTCAAAACACATCCCTATACTAATGGTTGGCACATCCTTTTCGGTGCTTTTGTGAAAGTGCCGTTCGGCATCCTCCAGTTTACTTATCGACTCCTGGATATAGTTATACAGGATCTTGCCCCGCTCGGTTGAGACCATTTTTCTTGAGGTGCGATCAAACAGTTTATAACCTACATAACTTTCCAGCGAGCTTAAATGCAGGCTCACACCCGGCTGGGATATGAACAAGGCCTCCGCTGCTCCGGTTAACGACCCGGTTTCATATATAGCCTTAAACGTACGGAACCATTCAAAATTTACCATGATCTATCATAATTATGATACAAATGTATAAATTATACTATTTTAATAGTAGATAGATCAGCCGTAATTTTGTCATAAATTAAAACAAGAAAATAAAAATGAAGAACATATTTGTAATAAACGGCGGACAGATCTTTGGTCACTCCGGCGGAAAGTTTAATAAAACTTTATTGGATACTACTGTACAATACTTTACCGAACATCCTGATTTTGAAGTGCGCTCAACCGATGTCAATCATGAATACGATGCTATGCAGGAGGCGGAAAACTATAAATGGGCCGACATAATCATTTACCACACCCCAGTTTGGTGGTTCCAGGTACCGCATGCTTTAAAAAAATATATCGATGAAGTTTTCACAGCCGGCTATCAAAATGGTATATACCGCAGCGACGGCCGCACAGCCGAAAACCCGGCAATCAACTACGGCACCGGCGGGTTAATGCATGGCAAAAAATATATGCTAACCACGTCATGGAATGCGCCGGTTACAGCCTTCACCCTGCCAGGAGAGTTTTTTAATGAGCACAGTGTTGATGAAGGCCCTATGTTCGGCTTTCACCGCATGAACGCATTTACCGGCATGCAAGCTTTAAAAAGTATCCATTTTTATGATGTGATGAAAAATGCCAATATTGACGAGAACCTGCAACGCTACCAGGAGCATTTAAATAACCTGTTTACCCAAAACAACCCAAACCATGAAAATTTACTTAACAGCCTTAGTGAAGTGTAAAGCCGGTACTACCGCCCAAATGAAAGATTTTTTGGATAAGCTGGTAGCAGCATCCCGGCAAGAAGAAGCCTGCTTACAATACGAGCTGTACCAATCAACAACAGATGAAACCCAGTTTATTTTCCACGAAACCTGGGCAAGCCAGGAAGGTCTTGATCAGCATGTTAAACAAGAACATTTTCAATTGTTCAGTAAACAGATAACTGATATTATTGATGGCCCGCTGGGAATATATAAAACAGACAGGGTCCATTAACAACATTCACTAAAACGGCTTCCGACCAATATCGGAAGCCGTTTTGTTATTGATTACTTTCTTGAATCATTCCGCCTGTATCCACACTATTTAAATTTTGAGCTTACACCCGGTCGCACTGTGCGTAGCAATACAGTTTTATTTTTTCCAAACAGCTTTGGATTACTTTGCTTTTGAGCTATTATTTATAATTTAGTGTCGAAAACACAATTAATCCAAACTAATATTATGTCATCAATAAAACCCTACCGAGTTAAGGTTTACTGGCGTGCGTGCATGTTTGCTATCCTGATGCTGGCCGCCCTAAAACCTTTTGCTCAAACCCGCCAAAAGCTCAACTTTGATAAAAGCTGGCGTTTTAATCTCGGAGCTGTTGAAAACGGCGAAAAAACAACACTTAATGATAGTAAATGGCGCACATTAAATCTCCCGCATGATTGGAGTATAGAAGGTTCGTTTTCAAAAGATAACCCCGCCACTCCCGAAGGAGGCGCTTTGCCTGGTGGCATAGGCTGGTACCGCAAAACATTTACTGTTCCGGCAGCATCAAAAGGCAAACTGGTTTATATTGATTTTGATGGCGTATATGAAAAAAGCGATGTATGGATCAACGGTCATCATCTTGGTTTCAGGCCAAACGGGTATATCTCGTTCAGGTACGAGCTTACCCCCTACCTGAATTTTGGTGGCAGCAACGTTATTGCTGTTAAGGTTGATAACTCGGTGCAGCCAAATTCCCGCTGGTATTCGGGTTCGGGTATTTACCGCCATGTGTGGCTAATTACCACCAGCAAAACTGCTATTGATCATTGGGGCACTTATGTAACTACAAGTGATATCAGCAGTTCATCGGCTAAAATCAATGTGCAGGTGCAATTGCATAATTACCAAACAAAACCCGGGCTAATGATTAGTACCAAACTTTACGATGCTGCCGGTAAACCGGTATCGTTAGCTGGCGAAGCTTTATCTGCAGCAAAAAGCAAGGATACGGCACTAACGGTGGCTCATACACTCACTGTCAAAAACCCGGTGCTTTGGTCGGTTGAAAAACCCTATTTGTACAAAGCCGTTACCCAGTTGCTTGAAGGAAAAACAGTATTGGATGAGTATACTACTAACGTAGGGATCCGTTATTTTAATTTTGATGCAGATAAAGGCTTTAGTCTGAACGGTAAACCGATGAAGATCCTGGGCGTGTGCGATCACCATGATCTTGGTAGCCTTGGTGCTGCTTTGAATAACCGCGCTTTAGAGCGCCAGCTTCAAATACTAAAGGCTATGGGTTGTAACGGCATCCGTACGTCGCACAACCCTCCGGCTCCCGAACTGCTTGACCTTTGCGATAAAATGGGTTTTATTGTGATGGATGAAGCCTTTGATTGCTGGGAATGGAAAAAAGCCAAATATGACTACCATCTCTTTTTTAAAGAATGGCATAAACGCGATCTGGAAGATCAGATTAAACGCGACCGTAACCATCCCAGCATCATGATCTGGAGTATTGGTAACGAGATCCCTCAACAGGCTGATAGCAGTGCGTTACGTATTGCTCCGGAGTTGGCTGCCATTGTTCACAGCCTGGATAAAACCCGCCCGATCACTACGGCGAATGACCGCCCGGATACTACCAATAAAATTGTTAAATCAGGAGCTATTGACCTGATCGGCTATAATTATCACGAATTTGACTATGCTAAATTTCATGACCGCTATCCCGGCAAAAAGTTTATCGCCACCGAAACTACTTCGGGATTAGAGACACGTGGCTACTACGAAATGCCGTCGGACAGCATCCGCGTATGGCCTACAAGCTGGGATAAACCTTTTGTAAGAGAGGGCAACAATGTTTCGGCATATGATAACACCCGACCACCTTGGGGCTCAACGCATGAGATGACCTGGAAGATCATGAAAAAATACAACTTCCTTTCGGGCATGTATATTTGGACAGGCTTTGACTATCTTGGCGAACCAACTCCATATTCCTGGCCGTCGCGCAGTTCATACTTTGGTATTATTGACCTGGCCGGCTTTCCTAAGGATGTGTATTATATGTACCAAAGCGAGTGGACAAACAAACCGGTTCTGCATATTTTCCCTCACTGGAACTGGGAACCGGGTAAAATGATAGATATCTGGGCTTATTACAACAATGCTGATGAGGTTGAACTTTATCTGAACGGTAAATCGTTAGGGATCCAAAAGAAAACCGGCGACGACCTGCATGTAATGTGGCGTGTAAAATTTGAAAAGGGAACGCTTAAAGCAGTATCGCGCAAAAACGGCAAAACAGTTTTAACCCGCGAGATCCATACAGCCGGTGCCCCTGCCAAAATTGAACTTACCGCAGATCGTTCACAAATTAAAGCAGATGGTAACGACCTGTCATTTGTTACCGTAAAAATATTAGATAAAGACGGCAACGTTGTACCTGATGCTGACAATAAAGTAAATTTTAAAATTACCGGCGAAGGTTTTATTGCGAGTGTTGATAACGGCGCCCCGGTTAGTCACGATCCGTTCAAGGCAGATTACCGCAAGGCATTTCATGGCCTTGCATTGGCCATTGTGCAGGCTAAAGAAAAAGCAGGCACGATTACTTTAATCGCCTCGGCCGATGGTTTGCAAAACAGCACATTGGTGTTAAAAAGCAAATAAAATATCAACTGCCTTTAAAAATTGTATTATAGTTTAAAATCAAAACCCTTCTCCCAAAAGAGAGGGGTTTTGATTTTACCTGTGTTAAGTTTCTGTTAACAAGCCTTTAGGGATAAAACGATTTTGTAATTTTGATCACAATCGTTTTCTTATGAAATTAAAACTCATCGTTGGCATAGCATTTTTAACTGCGGCGCTGCAATCATTTGCCCAAACTCCGGGTAAAATTGAACAAACAGGCCAGGTATTATTACCCAACGGATGGAAGCTTAGTCCCGCCGGAAACTCCCTCCCTCTTGGTGATTTGCCGCTTAATATGCAATTGTCATCATCGGGCAAATTATTAGCAGTTACCAACAATGGCCAAAGTACACAGTCGGTACAGTTGATTGACCCTAAAAATGAAAAACTGCTGGACGAAGTTGTGGTTAAAAAATCATGGTACGGGCTTGCCTTTAGCCGCGATGAAAAAAAACTGTATGCATCGGGCGGTAATGATAATTGGATCCTGGTATTTAATATCGCAAACAACAAACTGGGCACACCCGATACCATCAGGTTAGCACCAAATGCCTGGCCCAAAAACAAGGTTTGCCCTACCGGCATGGTAACTAACAAAAGCAACAGCCGCCTGTACTCGGTCACTAAGGAAGACAGCACTCTTTACATTATCGATCCTGATAAGAAAGAGATACTGAAACAGGTAAAACTCCCGGCAGAAGCTTACAGCTGCATTTTATCGCCCGATGAAAAAACACTTTATATTTCATTATGGGGAGGAGATATGCTTGGCTTTTACAACATAGCCACACAAACGCTCAGCACTATTAAAACAAGCAGCCATCCAAACGAACTGCTTTTAGATAAGAAAGGAAAGTTTCTGTATGTAGCCGATGCCAATGACAACGCGGTATCGGTAGTAAATACAACTACGCGTAAAGTATTAGAAACCATTTCAACAGCGCTCTATCCTACACGTCTCACCGGTTCAACAAGCAACGGCCTGGCCCTATCGCAAAACGGGAAAACACTTTACATTGCCAATGCCGATAATAATTGCCTTGCAGTATTTGACGTAACTGTGCCCGGCAGCAGCAAGAGCAAAGGCTTTATACCGGTTGGCTGGTATCCTACCAATGTAAAAGTTTTAGGCAGTAAAATTTTGGTATCAAACGGCAAAGGTTTTTCATCAATGGCTAACCCGAGAGGGCCGCAGCCGGTTAAAAAAACGGACAACAGCGGTTATAAGCAAGGTGCTATAAACAGCCGGGAGCAGTATATCGGCGGCTTGTTCAAAGGCACATTGTCCTTTATCAATACACCAACCGATGCAGAGCTAAAAACTTACACTAAACAGGTTTACGCTAATACCCCATTTAATGCCCAGGTTGAGAAAACGGCAAAAGGCGAAGAAGGCAATCCTATTCCACGCAGGGTGGGTGAAAAATCGCCCATTAAATACGTGTTTTATATCATTAAAGAAAACCGCACTTACGACCAGGTTTTAGGCGATATGCAGCAGGGGAACGGAGATACTTCGCTTTGCATTTTCGGCAATAAAGTAACACCTAACCACCACGCCATAGCCAATGAGTTTGTATTGCTTGATAACTTTTATGTTGATGCCGAGGTGAGCGCCGACGGGCACAACTGGAGCATGGCCGCTTATGCTACCGATTTTGTGGAAAAAACATGGCCAACCAGTTATGGCGGCCGCGGCGGTAACTATGATTTTGAAGGTACCCGTAAAGCTGCCTATCCTCGCGATGGATTTATATGGGATTACTGCAAACGTGCTGGTGTAAGCTATCGTACTTACGGCGAATTTGTGAGCGATGGCAACCCCGGCAAGGCAAACCTAAAATCGCTTGAGGGACATTTTTGTGTCCAATCACCGGGGTTCGACCTAAATGTTAAAGATGTTAAACGTACCGAGATCTGGGCGCATGATTTTGATTCGCTGTTAACTATAAATGCTGTGCCGCATTTTAATACCGTGCGTATTTCAAATGATCATACCAGCGGGCAGCGCAAAGGTGCAATATCGCCCATTGCAGCTGTTGGCGACAACGACCTTGCCATTGGCCAGTTCATTGAGCATTTATCGCATAGCCCGATCTGGAAAGAATCAGCAGTTTTTATATTGGAAGACGATGCCCAAAACGGCCCCGACCACGTAGATGCACACCGTTCGCCGGTATTTGTTGCCGGTCCTTATGTAAAACGAAACGCGGTAGTCCATGGCATGTATTCTACCTCGGGTGTTTTACGTACCATGGAACTTATTTTGGGCTTACCGCCAATGAGCCAGTATGATGCGGCTGCTATGCCCTTGTATGATTGCTTTACCAGCAAACCCGATTTTACACCATATACAGCCAAACCCGCGCAGGTTGATTTGGAGCAGCGTAATATAGCTGTAAACGAAAGTAGTAAACGCTCGGAGTTGTTTAATTTTGCTAAAGAAGACGCAGCACCCGACATCGACTTGAATGAAGTGGTTTGGAAGTACGTAAAAGGTGAGTCATCTGTCATGCCTGCGCCAAAAAGGAGCGCCTTTGTAATTTTAGAACCTAAAAAAGAACAGGATGATGATTGATTTGTTAACTTCGTTTAACCGGAAGTTGTCCAATTAACGAATCTTTAATACATTAGTTTAAAGCCCGGTTACTTGTTTGTAACTCCGGGCTTTCACATTAATTATACTCCTATGATCACTTATTTAGAAAACGAGCACATTAAAGTAGCTATTGACACCAAAGGCGCTCAGCTTAGTTCATTTATTAACAAAGCCACAGGTTTTGAACACATGTGGCAGGCCGATGAAAAAATCTGGCCCTGGCACGCCCCCAACCTTTTCCCTATTGTTGGCGGCCTGATCAACAATGAACTTTTGGTGGATGGCGAAAAATATGCAATGTCACGTCATGGGTTTGCCCGGCAGTCGGAGTTTTTTTTATTAGAGTCGGATGAAACTTCCGCGAGTTATTCCTTACCCAATTGTGAGAACACTTTAAAGGTTTATCCCTTCAAATTTGATTTCCAGATCTTGTACCACCTTATCGACAATGCACTCCGCATTACCTATAAAGTGATCAACCTCGATAAAAAGTCGATCTATTTTTCGGTTGGCGGTCACCCGGCCTTCAATGTACCTTTCAATAAAGGCGAAAATTATGAAGACTATTATCTGGAGTTTGAAACCGAAGAGCATTTTGACACGCATCTTTTATCAAAAGATGGCTTTTTCAATGGAGTAACCCACCCCGTGCCAACGCCTAATAAAAAGCTTCATTTAACCCGAAACTTATTTAATGACGATGCGCTTGTTTTTAAAGATCTAAAATCGCGCATGGTAACTATTAAAAGCGACAAGCATGACCAAACCCTGGCGCTTGAGTTTCCGCATTTTAATTATCTTGGTATATGGGCAAAACCCGGGGCTGATTTTGTTTGCATAGAACCATGGCTTGGCTGCGCTGATACAGAGGGCAAACACGTTGATATTAAAGAAAAGGAAGCTATTCAAAAATTAAGCGCGGGGCATGTTTTTGAATCGGCATATTTTGTTTGTTTGTAAACATCAGGTTTACTTTAATTTTAAATTTAGATAAAACATTTTTCACAGTTTTTCTCTTTCATAAAAAGAATCACTTAAATATGAAAACTATGAAAACTAAAATTTATTTATTAGCTCTTACTGTATTGCTGTCGTTTACAGCACTGAATACTTTTGCTGCCGACAGCCACGCGCTTACCCCGCTAAGCAAGGAAGAAATAGCCACCATGACAACCGAGCAAAAACAAGCCCGTGTTGAGGAAATCAAGGCCCGTGTAAATGAGATCAAAGCGATGGATAAATCGGAGCTTACAAAACAGGAACGCAAAGAGCTTCGTACCGAACTTAAAGGGATGAAAAAAGAAGCTAATGCCCTTGGCGGCGGCGGTATTTACCTTTCAGTAGGCGCTATCATTATCATTATTTTAGTATTGATCCTGATATTATAATTGGAATTACTTTGTATAGTAAAAACGCCCCCGACGAAAATCGGGGGCGTTTTTTGTTGGGTTTGATTTATAAATATAACGTTTCCACTACGTCATTGCAAGGTACAAAGCAATCGCGAACTATACAGGGCAGCTCTGTAGGTCGGGTATTGCTTTGTACCTCGCAATGACGTTTTTATATCCCATTCAGAGTGCAACAAAAAAGCCCCTAAACATATTCAGGGGCCTTTAATATCTTAATTAAAATACTTTATTATTTTTTGCCAGTGTCTGCTTTAGGAGCTGCTGCCGGTGAAGCAGATGGTGTTAATGCCGGAGCTGTTGAAGGAAGCGCGTTGCTTGGTTTTGAAGCCTTTTCAATTTGCTCACGTAATGCAGGGTTATCATTGCTTGCAGATGAGCCACCTTTTACAGCTACGTTAATAGCTAATGACAGTACCATCAAAGCGATAGCTAATGCCCAGGTACCTTTTTCTAAAAAATCGCCGGTTTTTTGTACACCCATTAATTGTGATGAGCTTGAAAAATTTGATGACAAACCACCGCCTTTAGGGTTTTGGATAAGTACGATAAGCCCTAACAGAGCGCATACAATTACGGTAACAATGATTAAAACGATATACATTTCTTTATATTAATTAGTTTTCTTTTCTAACTGCTCAATTTGGCTTGCAAAGTAACGGCTTTTTTCCGGGAATTTCAACATCAATTTTTTGTAAGTTGCAATAGCTTTATGATACAACATCTGGTCGATGTAAATCTGTGCCAGGGTTTCACTTACCAGGTCGTTTCTATCTTCCGAACTTTTCTTTGCTTTATTCTCGTTATCAAGCTTATCCATTGATGGCGGCCTGATCTGGGGTTCTTCCTTAATAAACTTCTCAATGATGATATCTTCCTTTCTCTTTATCTCCGGAACATCGGGCTGAGGGGTTCTCTCCAGCTCCTCAAGAGATTGTGAATGGAAGATATTTTCATAATACTGATGCTGTAGTGCATCGGCAGTTTGATTATCGGAAACCACAGGCGCTTTTACCTGTGCAGCTGTTTCAATATTATAAGGCTGATAAGTTGATGCATACTCTTTACGGGTTTTATCTAACCACCACATAAAGGTATATGGCATTTTTTCGTCGTGGTATTTTGATACCACTTCAGGCTGCTCAGAAACCCCACTCTTTGAGGGTTGAGAAACTGGCTCCTGCTCTGCAACTTTGTCTTCGCTTCGTGTATCAGCTACCGAATTATCGAATAAAAAATAATCTGTTGAAGCAATATTACCGATTATCCATTTTTCGGTTACATCGTCCTTTACGTCCTTAGCCTCATCAACAGCAACCGGAGTTGCCGTCACTTCCTGACCGGCGGCATCAGTATTATCAACAGCGGCAGGCTCATTCGCATTAGCCTGACCTATGCTTATATTTTCAATCCCTACAATTTCATCGTACACCTCATCATCTATATCATGAGTGGTGTCAACTGTTTCCCTGTTAGGTTCTGCAACATCCGGGCTGGCACCAACAACTTCTGCCACAGGCTCTGCAACTTCAACTTCATGATGACCGGTACCTGTAAAATCAAAATTGTCCGGCTCTTGATCCGTGCTAAGGGCAGCCCCTTCCGGAACAGGCGGTGGTAAAGTATCCTGAAGCTCATCAACAGCAGTACCAATATTAAAATAATTTTCGGCAACCGGTGTGTTGGCTACAGGAGTAAGATCGCTCAGATCAACTATCTGCGAGGGATTTACCGGAACAAGAACATCCGGTTCATGAATCAGTTTATGTAATAAAGCAGGTTGGTAATAAACCGCTGCACGCTGCACATCTTTTATAGTACCTGCATGAGCAAGCAGGGCACGTAAAATGCCACTTTGCGGGTAGGCATCAACCAGTTGCTGCAGGTTATAGCCGTAAAAAGAACCTGTCTCGGCCGGATTGGCCAACAGTTCATCTAATATTTCGTATTGCCTGCTATTCAAATATTGATCCACGTGGTTGAAAATACAAATTGCCTACCAATTAGAAAAGGCTGCGTTAAAAATATCTTCTATTAACTGCTTATTAATTTGCTGTATCAGGTTCTGCTCCTGCGCAGAAATATCCCCCCGATAGTCGGCAAACTTAGTAAAACTTTGCTCAAAACTCAGCTTTTTCTCTGCCGGAGTTTTCGCGGCGTCAAATGAAAACTTAACCCTAACGGTGATAGTAAGCCTGTTAGCATCGGCAATGGGCGCAACATTATTTGCTGTAGCCTGTATAGAAGCAGGAGCGATAGAATAACCAGTAATGGCACCCGACATAGTTGCATCGGCTTCGCCGCGTACTAAACTGAGGCTGGTTTGTGTACGGATCCTGTCTTTTAACGCTTCGGTAAAAGTTTGGCTCAGGTTATTAACCACCAACGCAGCATTGTTTTCAAAAAACTGTACATTAATGGTTTTAAGACCGGGCGGGATTGATTGATTTTTGAGCGTGTAACATGATGGACATATAAGCACCAGCACTAACACCGAAACAAGTCCCAAAAGTTTTTTCATCAATATTATAAGTTTAGCTCTTTTATCTTCCTGTATAAAGTACGTTCAGAAATTCCTAATTCGTTAGCGGCAAGCTTACGTTTGCCTTTATGCTTTTTCAAAGCCTTACGGATCAGGTCTGATTCCTTTTCAATCAACGACAGTGATTCTTCCACTTCTTCGGCATCATGAGTTATATTAAAGCCGTCGATAGTGTTGTTATTATTACCGCTGTTATTTGTAACGGTATTAACGGGTTGTTGCAAAGTAAATTGTGACTCGTTATTGCCATGCAGCTCAATATCCCGATAAAGCTGGTTTAAGGTTTGCGGATTGTTGGCATAATGCGGCGAAACACCACCATGCTCAATAATATCAGCCACCAGCTTTTTCAGTTCCACCATATCCCGCTTCATGTCAAACAATACTTTGTACAGGATGTCCCGTTCGGAGAAATCCTCTTTAGGTTGATTATCCAGGCGCATGGGCAGGTTGCGTCCGCCGGTTTCATGCGGGATATAAGTAAGCAATGTTTGCGCCGTGATGATCCTGTCGCGCTCCAATACTGCCAATTGCTCGGCCATATTTTTCAACTGCCTTACGTTGCCGGGCCACGAATAGTTTGATAATACCTGTTGCGCCTCTTCATCAAGCTGAATTGGGGGCGTACGGTATTTATCAGTAAAATCGGCGGTAAACTTTCTAAACAGTAAAAACACGTCTTCCTTCCTGTCACGCAATGGCGGGATCTTCAAGGGCACCGTGTTTAAACGATAGTAAAGGTCCTCGCGAAATTTCCCATTCTTTACGGCCTCATACACATCAACATTGGTAGCCGCAATAACGCGCACATTTGTTTTTTCAACTTTTGATGAGCCTACTTTAATATATTGGCCCGATTCAAGCACCCGCAGCAAACGGGCCTGGGTGCCCAGCGGCATTTCGGCAATTTCATCTAAAAATATGGTACCGCCATTTACGGTTTCAAAATACCCTTTACGTTCGCCAACGGCACCTGTGTAAGCACCTTTTTCGTGGCCAAAAAGTTCTGAATCGATAGTACCCTCGGGTATTGCACCACAGTTAACCGCAATGAATGGGCCATGCTTACGCGGGCTCATCTGGTGTATGATGTGCGAAAAAACCTCCTTGCCACTACCACTCTCGCCGGTAATTAATACCGAAATATCAGTAGGCGAAACCTGGTTTGCTATAGTTATAGCCCGGTTAAGCAATGGCGAATTGCCAATGATCCCAAAGCGTTGTTTTATTTCTTGTACTTCCATTGTTTTGTTAGTGAGTGGTTGATTGGGTTTATTAAGTGAATGGTTAATCACCTAACAACTACTCACTCAATCAACCTAATAAACTCAATCAACCACTTTACCGATCAACGTTGCTGTTGTGCTGCGTTCGATAAGTACGTTTACATATTGACCTGGTTTGTAATTTTCTCCAACCGGGAAGATCACCATTGCGTTTTGATCGCTGCGGCCACAATAGTCTTTATCTGATTTTTTGGAAAAGCCTTCAATCAGCACACGCTCTACCCTGCCTATACGGGCCTGCATCCGGTAAAAAGAATACTCCTGCTGTTTGGCTACTATTTCGGTTAAGCGTTTTTGCTTTACTTCTTCCGGGATATCATCAGCGTAGCGTTTCGCTGCCAAAGTTCCCGGTCTTTCGCTATACTTAAACATGTAGGCAAAGTCATACTTTACATAATCCATCATGCTAACAGTATCCTTGTGTTCCTCGTCAGTTTCGCTGCAAAAACCGGTGATCACATCGGTTGATATAGCGCAATCAGGAATGATACGACGGATAGCATCTATCCTGTTGATGTACCAATCCCGGTCATAAGTGCGGTTCATCAGGTCAAGGATGCGGCTATTGCCCGATTGTACCGGCAGGTGGATATAATTACAGATGTTATCATATTTATTGATGGCATAAAGCACATCATCAGTAATATCCTTTGGATGCGAGGTTGAAAACCTAACCCTCAAGTCAGGATTGATAAGCGCAACCAACTCCAGCAGGTTAGCGAAGTTGGTTGTAATAACATCCTCTCCGGTAGTTGAATATTTATATGAATCTACGTTCTGCCCTAATAAAGTAACTTCACGGTAGCCTCTGTCAAACAGATCGCGGCATTCGGCTACTATTGATAACGGATCGCGGCTGCGTTCGCGGCCACGGGTAAACGGAACCACGCAAAATGAGCACATGTTGTCGCATCCGCGCATAATGGATACAAAGGCATTAATGCCATTGCTATTTAAGCGCACCGGGCTGATATCGGCATAAGTTTCCTCACGCGATAGCAATACGTTAACCGCTTTTTGCCCATCATCAACCCGGTCTATCAGGTTTGGCAAATCACGGTATGCATCCGGGCCAACAACAACGTCAACTAATTTTTCTTCTTCCAGAAACTTTGATTTCAGACGTTCGGCCATGCAGCCTAACACGCCCACAACCAACCCCGGATTTTTTACTTTGGCAACAGTGAACTCCTTTAAACGGTTACGCACACGCTGCTCCGCATTTTCGCGGATAGAACAGGTATTGATGAAAATAACATCAGCAATGCTATAGTCGGTAGTGGTTTCAAAACCGCGTTCTGCTAAAATAGAAGCTACAATTTCACTGTCAGAGAAGTTCATGGCGCAGCCATAACTTTCAATATAAAGCTTGCGGCCATTATTTTTAGCTGTTTCGGCTTTTAACATTAACGCCTCGCCCTGCCTGCCCTCATCATGTGTTTTATCCGGAATAAGCAAATCCATCATTTATAATAAAAATTAGTTTGCAAAAATAAACAAAATTTAAATACCTGAATGACATATTGTCAGTATTAAATAAAATCATGTTTTACTTTACAAAAAACGGGTAATACGCTCGTATTACCCGTTCATTAAACTCGGTTTTTATAACGCTTATTGCGTTAAAGCTACCGTATTAGTGTTATTGATTTGCCATATAGCCGCGCCCGGGGTAGGGAAGCTAACCCCCTTGGTACTCCCTTTAACACCATTATCCTGGCCAAAATAATACAATGGATGCCCTTTGTATACCAGTTGTGTTTGCCCAAATACGGTGATCACATCAAAGTCGGCCTTATTTAAAATAGAAGGTACGTTTTGAACTGCGGTTACCGCATCAATTGGCCAGTTGGCATCATGAGCCGCCACACCTGTACTAAATTTGTTTGCCTTAAAGGTATCTTTGGTAAACATATACAGGGTATGTCCGTTAGCATCAGTTATATATTGCGAATTTTCGGCACCGGCAATACCTTTACTGGTGTATTGATTACCATCATGCCCTATTAGCTGTGCATATGAAACCATTACACTGTAATCTGCCTTCGCTATAAACCATGATTTGCCAACACCATCGCCGGTAACATCAGTAGCGGCAACATCTTTTGAATAATAATACAAAGGCCAACCTTTATAGGTAGTTTGCTTGTTTCCATCGGCATTTGTGATAACGCCAAAATCGGAAGCTGTTAAGCCGGTGCCTACAGATGGGTTTTCTTTGTAAAATGCCGGCCAAACTACGGCACACCCGCCGGTACAGGTTGAAACGTTAGCAGCATCATCCGAGAACAGGTAAAGCGCACGGCCATTATTGTCTGTAATGATACTGCCAAAGGTTGCATTGGGAGTAAGCTGAACACCGGTAACAGCCGGAGGATTGGTTGGGTTGTTGTCGTGATTCTTTTTACACGATTGCGCCAATAAAGTTAAGGCAATTAAGCCTGTTAAGGCTAAGTACATTTTTGTTTTCATCGGGAGTCCTAATTAGATTTTAATAATCGTTATGTATAGGTATAACGCCACTAATTTCACGGGGGTTGCTTCTCAGTTAACCAAAAACACAATAACAGTTAAGCACCGGTATATAAACGTGTTCAATGAATGATGAATTAAGTATGAGTTTTAAGAAAAAAACGACCAGTGCCTGTATCAACTGTAACAAAAGTTGCTAACTTGCTGTTAAAGCATTAATACAAAGCAAAAAAACAACAACCGGTAAATGGCGTTAAATTTTTTAAAGCACAAGTGGCAAAAAAGGACATTTAAGTTTGTGCTGATACCGGTGATAGTAATATTACTGCTCGCTGTAGTAGTAAACCAGTATTGGTCGCCTATATTGGCCGGCAAGGTAAAGGATGTGGTATTGAGCAGCAGCGACAGCCTTTATACAGCCGATTTTTCGGATGCTGAACTTCATATCCTGCAGGGCAAGATAGTGATTTACAACATTACGCTTAAGCCCGATACTGCAGTTTACAATCAAAAAAAGCGGTTACGCCTTGCCCCCAATACACTGGTTGAGCTTAAGGTAAAGCGGTTAGTGCTTAACCACGTACACCCCTTCAGTCTCTATTTTCAAAAAAAGTTAAACATTGGCCAGATCATCCTGAACGAGCCGCGGCTGAATGTAAGCTACCAGTTAAACCATACTAAAGATACCGTTGTTAAAGATCACCGCACTGCATGGCAACGCATTTCTAAAAGCTTACGTTGTATTCAAATAGGCGAAATTTTATTGAATGATGTTAACCTGAAATATGAGGACTATTCTGGCAATAAGGTGGCCATTTCCAAACTTAAGGAACTTAATTTTAGTGCCACCGACTTACTGATTGATTCGGCCACGCAATACGATAAATCCCGTTTACTTTACTGCAAGGATATTATAACCGAACTAAATAACTATACCGGGGAAACACCAAGTGGTTTATATACCTATAAAATCAGGCATCTTAAACTTTCAACATTTACATCACAGCTAAATATTGAGGGGCTTGCTATGCAGCCGGCCAAATCAGACGTATTTTTTGGTAAAAGTCAAAAGGACCGCATTGGCCTGCTGGCCGATTCGGTGCAGCTCAATAACTTTGATTATTTAAACTACCATAAGTACCGCACCGTTTCCGCAACGAACCTAACGCTTGCAGGCGGCAAGATAACTGCTTTCACTAATCCGGGAAAAAAACCTGACTCGCTTACTGACAAGGTTAAAACGTTCCCTAATATGATGATCAGGAAATTAAATCTTGACTTAAGGATAGATACCATAAAACTCAGGCATGTGGATGTGATCTATAATGAGTTCAATAAAAAATCGCAAAAAACAGGCACTGTTGCTTTTTATAACACCAGCGGGCGTATTTACAACATAACCAACAATCCATCGGCCATAGCCAAAAACAATATTACCACGGCAGATCTGACAACCTATTTTATGAACCGCGGCCGGTTTGATGTTCAGCTAAAGTTCAATTTAAGTGATGAAGATGCCGCTTTCAGCTATAAAGGCACATTAGGCCCTATGGAGTTTAGCAGGTTAAACCCGGCTACCATGCCCTTGGCCATGGTAAAAATGACATCGGGCAATGTTAAAAAATTCAGCTTTGATATCCAGGCCAACAGCAAAGTATTTAAGGGTAAAGTAGATTTTTTGTATAACGATTTAAAGGTGGTATTGCTAAAACCCGACACTGCTAATGACCGCTTCAAAAGGAAATCGATCATGTCGATATTTGCCAATCTGTTTGTGATCAGGCGCAGCAACCCCGATGATAAGGGAAAACTTACTTCGGCAATGGTAATTTATAAACGCTCTAAAGATTCGCCGTTTTTTAAAACAATATGGAAAACCCTGCTTACCGGGATAAAGCCTTGCATCGGTCTCGACGAAAAGAGTCAGAAAGCCACAAAAGATCGCATTGACGAACATCTTGAAAACAAAAAGGAACGGTTAAAAAGCAAGGCAGACCGCCAAAAGAGGAAAGCGGAGCGTAAAAAGTTAATGGATCAGGGAAAGTTTTGATTTGAAAATTTTCTGATTTGAAGATTACTATCGCCGCTGTTGGCGTTGATTGGAAAGTCAGTTATAAAAACAACTGATCCCGTCGATTATCCCAAAAATATAATAGATGAACAGATGTTTCGGTAACTCTGTAAAATAGCGAGGTTTGTTTACTGATAGCTGCTATTCTTACATTATTATCTATAGATGTGCCTTTATACATGAAAGGATGCTCTGCAATTAACGCTACAACATTTTCAGCTTTTTCCAGAAATTTATCGGCAGATTTTTTTCCGAAACGAATTTCAATAAAGTCATAAATTGCGATAAACGTTTCGTCTGAACTTTGTGTAGATAAAATCTTTAAGCTCATCTCCGGTTCAGTACATCTCTGAATCCGGTGTATGATGTTAATTTCCCCTCATCGGCTTGCTTTAGAGATTCTTTAACCCCCTTAACCACATAATCCGGGTAAACTTCACTTTTTTGTTCAAAAGAGATTTTCATGGCTTTCATAACTGCTTTTAAAGCTACCATCTGCTCTTTATTCTCGGGGTAAACAATCAATGCATCCATATAACAAATATACCCTATGCTTTTGTAAGCACCAAATATTGAGTTGTGGCCATTATTCACTTTCCGGGTAAAAGTTATCAGTGACAACAACGACACAGCATCTCATTTTCAAATCTTCAAATAAACACATTCTCAAATCGGCCTTTACTGCAGCAGCAACTTCAAATTAATACCAAAGTTTGTAAACGATGTATTAAACGTTTGCGAGGTATAGGGCTTGGTAAGGTTTGAATCGTAAAACAAATTCAGGTTAAAACGCTGATTGATCACATAATCAATAGATGGCCTTACGGTTATGTTCTGTGCACCGGATGAGATCTCGGCCGATTCAACATCTGCGCGGTAAATGAGTGTTTTGTTATCCCGAAGCGAAAAATCAAGCTTAAAGTTCACATCCTTATGCTGAAGGCCTTCAAACCAACCAAACGGAAAATGAAAATCTTTGGTATGGTAGCCAAAACCCAAAACAATGATCTTTTCGTTTTGCTGCGCCAGCTGGCTGTTAAGCATACTTAAGCTTAATGAGCGGCTCTGCCGATATTCGGCGTTGGCGGTCATACTGTTTTTGAAACGCATACTTGCACCCAACAGCGGCACAAACTGCTCAAAAATAGTAACCTGCGAAAACTGGTACAGCGGCAGGAAATCATTATTTAAATCGCGTGCAGATGAAGCACCATTTGCTTCCTGGTATTGGAGTAAGGATGTAAAACCACTTACGTTGTATGATGAACGGTACCCGTGGCTCAAATCAAACGAATCAAAAAGATCCTGAAACCAGGAGATTTTGCCCAATCCATTATATGTTACCTGCCAGTTAGGAATTGGTATCTTGGGAAATTGCGACAAACTACCGCCCGACGCATTTTTACCCGCGTACGCCGCCAAAAATGCCGGCACCAATACATTTTGTGAATTTGGGCCGTAACCATCGGCATAACCATCAGTAACACCACTTGAGTTTGGATTGGTATGCCCTAATCTTTGCGATATCACGGTACGGGCATCTAAAAACTTTTGGAAGGTGCTGGATACATTGTTGATCCCCTTGGCCGATTCAAATGCGGTACCAATGGTAAGGAACGATACGCTGTAGTTACCTGACGTTACCGGGCTTAGGGTTTCAATACTATTGCTTGATGCCAGGTATTTAAAGTTAGCCTGGTAATTATGGTCCTGGGTTTTAAATGCAGTAAGTTCGATACGCAAATCTTTAAAAGGCTCTATGATACCCCTAAAGTGCATATCTTCATTTAGCGATGTGGTATACAATTGATTTTGTAAGGTATCACTGGTGATCCAGCCATTTGCAACTGCCTTGGCCCTGATATCCGTTTGGCTGCCCAATAAAAATCCAAGGCCGGGGGCACCGCCGTTTGCGCCAAAAAATCCCGATTGCGGCAGGTATCCCGGCAAAAATGTGCCTTGCGTACGGGTGTAGGTTGCACTAAGGTTTTTAACACTGGTAAGCAAACCAATCAGGATATTGCTCTTCTTATTATTAGGATTATTAGCCTTACGTATAAAAGGGAATTTATTGTAAAACGAAACCATGTTTAAGGTAGGGTTAAGCTGGATAGCCCTTGAGTTTTGAATGCTGTTACCCACATCGTAATCAGTACTGTTGATAGCAAACAATGGCTGTGTTTGCCAGTTAAAGTGTGTACTGTAACGCGCCACGGCCGTTACCCAATCTAATCCCGGTATTTTGTTGATAGGTACCGTATAATTAAAGTTGATGGTATGGTTATAGTTAGTAGTACGGCCAAGCTTTTTCAGATTGTCCCAAAGTGTATCACGCTTTAAACCATTGATCCTGCCGGCGGGCTCATCCACAACCGAAAGATTGGTTGCGTCAATATCCATCTGTAAAGATTTCGACAGGTTCCAGCCTATACCGTATACACGGGTTATGTTGAAATACTTATTGAAAGTAGTTGTAGGGATAGGGATATAATTATTAGGATCATTATCGCGCAGCGTATTCTCTGAGTAAAAACGATCAAAGTTGATACTGAAATTTAACCGCGATGGCAGAATACTAAAGTTCAGGTCCCTGAACAGTGCAAGCATATTGCTTTTGATGATCTTGGCAAAAGGGCTGTAGTATTTGGGCTGATTGGTATAATTGTAAGCGACTGTAAGATTATATGTTTTTTCCACATCATTCTGCGTCACAAAATCATGATGATTGTATTCGGTGTATGCGTAGGTTGCATTAAAGTTTTCGATATCCCAAATATGGTTTAAAGCATTTTGATTAGTCCTTGCCTTATGTACATTGGTAAAGTTGATGCTTTTACGCGTGGTAATGTCAATAGCTGCATTCCTGATAGAGTCGCGCTCTTTGTTGCTGGTGGCTGCCGCCAATGATGCTTTTAACTCAACATCGGGTGCACCGGGATCATACTGCGGCATACTCCTTTGCGACGACAAATTGATGTACGCAGGGATGTGGATACCGCTTTTATCCGGGAAGAATTTGCCGAGCTCCATATTAGCCGATACATCATAGGTTTGGTCATCACTCTGGCTACGATCATTCAACCTTGAATCTAGGGTACCAAAACCAATGGTAGTTTTACTGCCCGATACCGTTATATCGGCAAAGTCGGCGAGCTTGGCATCCATCCTTGCAGTAGCCGCCCAACCGCCGCGCTGATCAAAATCGGTAAGGCGCAACTCATCAAACCAAACAGTTCCTGATTTATCCAGCCCATCATCCGGCAGTACATTGGTACCCTTATACGGATTCCGCACACCAAGCATAATGGTACGCAGTTTGCTCAAATCGGGCTGGCCTTTGATATAAACCACCTTATCCCCTTCTGTGTACTTGAAGAGCTGATTGTATGCCACATTGGAGTGGTTACGGGCCAGCTTTGCCCTGATCAGTAAATCGAGCTCAAGGTCCATCTGATTAACATCCGGCCATATCGCCCCTGCATCACTGGTGCCTGGCTGGGTTATTTTTAATGGCAATTCGTATTCATAGTAGTTATCCTGGTAATCAATCCCGAGGCGGATAAATGCATTCAGATCGTTATCCTTTAAATAGTCACCTTCGGCGTGGATAAACATCTGCATACGTTTGTATTTGCGCAGGTCATTATAAAAAGTACGGAAAGCAGCCCTTGAATACCCATCGCGCAGGCTTTTTACATTTAGGGACAAAGACTGCTCATTAAGCTTGGTATTGGTTTGCAGGTTATTGTAATTACGCTGGCGGTTAATACCGGGCGGCACTACATAAGGTATTGGTGTACGGTTACCGTTCTCTTCAATATTTACCGCCTGTACATCAATGGTCGAATTATCTATCGGCGGATTTGAGATAGCCGGATCGGCAATCACGTTCAAAGGATTCTTTTCAGTATTGAAAGCACGCCATTCGCCGCGAACCAATTCCAATGTAGCGAAACGAAGCACCGCGGTATCGGCAAAGTTGGTCATGAACATCCTCATAAAGCGGATGGCCTTAAAATCCTGGATGTTGCCCACCTTCGATTGATAATCGGTAATAGGGATCCGGAACTGGTACCAGTTAACCGCCTGTGTTGTGCCATTGGGTAGTTTTACCTGTGCAGTAACTTTATCGCTGATATAGTTTTGCCCAACAACCATATCGGCAGGGCGCATAGATACCTTATACTGGAAGTATGAATCCTCCTGGCTCATGTTATTGTCGCGGTTAATATCCTCGCCATCGGGCAGGGATGTTGAAGCCGAATTTTGCAGGCCAAGCTCAGCCTGCGATTGCTGCGCTGTTTTTGAGTTGCCGTCCGTACCGTTGTATTTACTGTAACGGTCAAGGATCCCTGCACGGGCCTGGTCAAGTGCCGGCCCCTGGTAGTACTGGTAATCATCCGATGACGGGTCGGCGGCAATGGCATTTGCCGCCTGCGCATTCAGTTGCCCTTTGATCTGCTGAACAACAGGGGCAAATTTGGTTTGCTCGTCCTGGTCATTCATACCATCCAAACCAACGTCCTGCAGTTTACGCGCATCCGGATTATTATCAAAAGCATTAATAACCGGCTGCAGTTTGGATACACGGCCCCAGTTGGTTTCATCAACCTTGGTCATATCGCCGTCAACTGGCAAACTATTCTCCAAACTTTTACGCCCATCCTTCAAAATATCTTCAGATATTGAGCCTAAGTTGAAATACAGGTCGCCACCGGCCGAGTTGGGTTTATATATGAACGGATCCAAAACCCAAAACTCAATGTATGATACGTTTAACGATTCAAAATCATTTGTCTCCAGCTTTCTGAACATACCGCCCCAGCGGGTTTTAGGGTTTTGCAGGGTACCATCGGGGTTAATACCGGTTGTAGTATAGTTATACGGACCACGAATGGTTGGATAAAAAGCCATGTTCAAAGTGGCCAGGCTCAATGGCTGCCCTGTGGCCGATTGCTTGTACGGAAAAACTTCCTGCTCTATTACCTGCCTCACATAATGATTGGAAAGCTCGCTTCTTGATATCGGGATCGACCCTGTGTTGGTATAAAATACAGGGTCGATATTGTAAAATGCAAGGCGTGCACGGTTATAGCCATAACTCAGGTTATCAAACAGGTTCGATTCGCCAAATAACTGTGGGGTTCCTGAAATTTGCCAGCTGTTGGCCCCTTTAATATCTATTACCGATTGGCTGTTTTCAAAATCATCGAGATAGGATGTACCGTTTTTTGAGCCTGCAAAATTCAATGCTCCGGGACTGCCGGGCATCAGTTTGGCAAACTCGCCATAAAAATTAATAGACGATGGTACCTTGGTATGAATACCGGGGATCTTATCAACCAGCCTTGTTAAAAAACGGGAGTTTGAACTATAATTGGCATCAAATCCCCAAATGGTATTTGAAATGGATTCTTCGCCGGCAATTTCATTTTGGGTGATGGGCTGTTCGGTAAGGTGCATCAAAGTAGCACCTAACTGAAGCTTATCGCTTGCATGATAATCAAGCCTTGTACCATACAGTGATTTTTGCTGCACGCCGAACAATTCGTTATTCTCCAGCTTTACGGTAATTGGCTGACCGGAAGATAACAGCGCCTGGTTCAGGATCCTGATCCTCCCTGCATTATAATCAACAGTATAATCATTCCCCTCGGTTAGTTTTACAGTACCTGCAGTTACATTTACTGAGCCTTGCGGAATATTAACCGCATTCAGCTGGTACTCCGAACCACCCGTTGAGGTATAAGTTCCCTTAATTACGTACCTGTTTAATGCCGGGAAATATTGCTGCGCGATGGTTTTGGTGGAGTCATATAATGGCTGATAAACGTATCGCTTAACAAGGTCAGTCTCACCCGAAGTAAATTTAGCGGCAAGGTCCGAACCAAAAGGCTCCACCACCGGGAACGAAATGCGCCCGTTTTGCGAATCAATGGTGATCCCCTCTAAAAAGTCAAAGTAGCCATCGGGCTTTTTATCACTTTGCTGGTTGAGGTTATCAAGTCCAGCCACCTGGAGCCACAATTTACCTTTCAGATTTTGCCCCTCTTCCATTACCGTTTTTTCAATTCCTGTTTTATCATCAAGGCGGGTAACGGTTAATTTAAAATCGGTAGGTGCTATCTGGAAAGCGCCGAGGGAGTAGATGTTTTTCATCATCAGGTCCCAGGTTGGCAGGTTGGTTTTCAGCAGCTCACCTTTCAGCAATTTCACAAACAGTACGTTAGGGGTATTGGGGTTAACTGCAACGTCGCTGCTAAACTCACCCACCTGGTATTGTACCCCGTTAACCGTATATTGGTAAGCCACCGCCAGTACCTCATCATTATTTAAAGGATAATTTAAGGAGATATAACCTAATTGCGGGTGCAGGGTATATTCCTTATCGGTAAGCTTGCGGGCATAGGTCAGTTTTGAATAGTTATCTGTAGCGCCCGATCCCTGGAAAAAGCTGGCAACATCATTGGAGTTGGTAAGCCTCGCATTTTGCGGCAAAACAGTTAACAGGTTGTTTGATTGCTGTGCAAAGCCAGGTCCCTTAAAACCGGCTGGCAATGCACTGCCGCCACCTACGATTCTTGTTTTATTATAAGGGTTATTTTCACCAAGGTCAATAAAGCCCAATATATCGCGCGAATCGGTAGTTACATTGGTGCGATTGGTTGTCCAAACCTCAATTTTAGTAATGTTGACATTGGAACTGATGATCGGGATATTGGCCAGCGCCCTGTTGTAGTTATTTCTGAAATATTGCGACAGGAAGAAGTGCTTGTTGGCCTCATAATCGGCAGGCGTTAAGCGAAACTCGCCCTGCTGTGAGCCATTGGTAATAGTTATAGTTTTTGATTGCGAGCGTTGCTGCGAAAAGATACTTGTCACGTCAAGCCGCCCGAATTTCAGTTTGGTTTTAACACCGAAAAGAGCCTGGCTACCAGTGATCAGCGTGGTGTTAAGCGGCATACTAACGGTACCGGCTTCAATTTTCTGAATGATCTCATCGGGCGAACCGGTATAATCCAACTTGATCTGGTTTTCAAACTGGAACTGCGCATCGGTATTGTAATTGGTGGTGATCTTTAATTTATCGCCAATGTTACCGGTTACATTCAACTGAATACGCTGATCAAAGTTAAAATTGAACTGACTGCGCTGGCGTGTATTAAAAAGCGGGTTTTGATTTTTATTCACCTGCCCGGCCATAATCATTTCTGCCGATCCCTGCGGACGGATATCAATCACCGAACTGCCAAAGATCTGTTCAAAGGTGCGGCTCCTGATCTTTATAGGAGGTATAAAGCCCGGCTGCTGCGAATCATAGGCATAATTATCTGCCAGTTGCTGGAAATATCCCCGTTGGGTTGATCGTTGTTTAAGTTTTAAATATTGCTCAAACGTAAGGTACTGCGGCGGGCGGTAAAGTAAATTCCCTACCCGTTCATATAAAATATAACGGTTTGTGGCAGGGTCATATTCAATGGTACGTACCAGGCCTGCCGGGTCGGCATTGAAAATACCTTCCCTCATCCGCTGGCTTCGTGGCGCGGTTAGGTTTATCGGTGCATTTGATTTGGCTGTATCATTTTTAGCCGCAGGAGCAGGCTTTTGTTGTGCATACACATTACCCAGCCCCCCGAACACCACAATGAACAACACACTTATAAGTGTCTTATAAGTAAATACTTTGGTCAAAAGTTAGTAGATATATATCCGTAATTATAGAGTTTTTAGTGCGAACTTAATAAGCTCTTCAACCGTTAATTCGCTATTATTTTTCTTTATCTCCTGGTCTAATACCTTTTCGGCGGTGTTGCGGGCAAAACCAAGCATCACCAGTGCCGACAGCGCTTCATCCTTAACCGTTTGGCTCACCGGCACAACAGTTAATGTATCTGGCCCCTCCTTACGCAGCTTATCCTGCAGTTCCAAAATTATCCGCTGGGCAGATTTTGGGCCGATACCTTTTATCCGCTGTATCAGCGAAACATTACCGCTTACAATAGCTGCCTGAATCTCGGCCGGACTTATGGATGATAACATCATCCTTGCCGTATTTGGCCCGATACCTGAAATGGAGATCAAATGTAAGAACAACCTGCGTTCACCCTCTGTAGCAAAGCCGTAAAGCGTGTGCGCATCCTCTTTTACGTGTAACCACGCAAAGAGTTTACATTTTTCGTCGTCGCTAATGCCCGAATAGGTATTTACCGAAATATTAATATGATACCCTACCCCTCCCGCATCTATAACCACATACGATGGGCTTTTAAACATTAGTTTCCCACTAATATAATCATACATATATTATTACTTTATTAAGTTTATTAAAACAATGATGTTAACGGCAAAACAGCCTTTGCAGTGATTATCCAAAGATAAAACTCCGGCGTCATTATATTATATAATGATAAATAAAAAGCTGCTGTATACTTACCTTAAAAAATAAAGACGCTAAGCATTTAAATACCAGCGTCTTTATCAAAAAATATATTATTAGCCCCACCCAAACCCTCCCCGAAAGAGAGGGCATTTTAAAAATTCTCAATAAAGTCTCCCCTACCCGGGGAGATTTAGAGGGGGTTTAACTATTAGTAGCAGCTTTTGCCTGGGCATCAACTACAGCAATGGTTACCATGTTTACAATTTCGCGTACCGAACTGCCTAACTGCAGTACGTGAACCGGTTTTTTCAGCCCAACCAATATTGGCCCTACAGCTTCGGCACCGCCAATTTCCTGCAAAAGTTTATAGGCTATGTTACCTGATTCCAGGTTAGGAAAAATCAGGGTATTGGCCGGTTTACCATTAAGTGTTGAAAACGGAAAGTTATCGTCAAGCAAATCGGCATTTAGCGCAAAGTTGGCCTGCATATCACCATCAACCACCATATCGGGATACTTTTCATGCAATATCGCTACTGTTTCACGTGTTTTTTCAGGAACCTCACCTTCGTTTGAACCGAAGTTGGAGTATGACAATACAGCAATTCTTGGGCTGATGTTGAATTGCTTTACAGAGCGCTCTATCAGCACCGTAATATCAACCAGGTCATTAACGCATGGGTTAACATTCACGGTGGTATCACCAAAAAATACAGGGCCCTTGGCTGTGATCATCATATACATACCAGCCACACGGTTAACGCCATCCTCGGTACCGATGATCTGCAGGGCAGGCTTCACGGTAGTAACGTAATTTTTTGTCAAGCCGGAGATCAAAGCATCGGCCCTGCCAAACTGCACCATACAAGCTCCGTAATAATTACGGTCGACCAGTAATTTTTTGGCCTCATACAGAGTAACCCCTCTGCGCTGACGTTTGTTGTATAGAAACTCGGCGTACTCATCCATATGTTCACAACCTTCGCGCGGGTCAATGATATGCACATCGCCTAAATCAAGGTCATTATCATGGATGATCTTTTTGATCCTGTCGATATTGCCCAGCAAAATAGGAGTTGCAATCCCCTCCTCCTTTACAATCTGTGCCGATCTTAAGATCTTATAATTATCGGCTTCGGCAAATACCACGCGTTTAGGGTTTTGCTTTGCTTTGGCTGTAAGGTTACGCAGCAATTTATCATTGGTACCCAGGCGTGTCCTGAGTTCCTCGGCGTAAGCATCCCAATCGGTGATCACTTTACGGGCTACCCCCGATTCAATAGCTGCTTTTGCTACCGCCATTGACACTTCGGTGATCAGCCTTTGATCCATCGGTTTAGGGATGATATAGTCTTTACCAAATTTAAGGTTGGTAAGATTATAGGCCAGGTTAACAGCTTCGGGAACTGGCTTTTTAGCCATTTCTGCTATGGCATGCGTAGCGGCTATCTTCATTTCCTCGTTAATGGCAGTGGCCCTAACGTCAAGCGCCCCGCGGAAAATATAAGGGAAACCAAGTACATTGTTCACCTGGTTAGGGAAATCAGAACGGCCAGTTGCCATAATGATATCATCGCGTGTTCCGGCGGCAAGGTCATAATCAATTTCGGGCACCGGGTTGGCCATAGCGAAAACGATAGGTTTTTTTGCCATAGTTTTCAGCATATCGGGCGTTACCACATTACCAGCTGAAAGGCCGACAAATACATCGGCATTTTTCATGGCATCGGCCAGTGTTTTGACATCGGTACGGGTGGTAGCAAACTCCATCCTGATCTCGTCAAGATCGGTACGTTGCTGGTTTAATACACCGTTGATATCAAACATCACCAGGTTCTCTTTTTTAACCCCTAATGACAGGTACATTTTTGAACAGGATACCGCGGCGGCACCGGCACCATTAACAACCATTTTTATCTTATCCAGTTTCTTCCCCTGAATTTCGCAGGCATTCATCAAAGCAGCGCCCGATATAATGGCAGTACCATGTTGATCATCATGCATAACGGGAATATTCATTTCGGCCTTTAGCCTGCGTTCAATCTCAAAACAGGTTGGGGCCGAGATATCCTCCAAGTTTACGCCGCCAAATGTTGGCTCAAGCGCCTTAACGATGTTCACAAAATCGTCTACATTTTTAGCGTTCAGCTCAAGGTCGAACACATCTATGTCCGCATAGATCTTGAACAGCAGCCCCTTGCCCTCCATTACAGGCTTGCTGGCCTCGGGACCAATATTGCCTAAACCAAGCACGGCAGTACCGTTGCTGATCACCGCTACCAGGTTGCCTTTGGCGGTATATTTATAAACATCTTCGGTATTATCGGCAATCTTTAAACATGGCTCGGCAACACCCGGAGAGTAGGCCATGGTTAAGTCGCGCTGCGAATTTGTTGGTTTGGTAGGTACAACTTGTATCTTTCCGGGACGGCCTTGCGAGTGGTAATTCAGCGCGTCCTGTTTTCGGTTAGTTTTATTCATTTTTTTCAAATTGAAGCGCCCAAAATTACAATTCTTTTTATGGAACAAACATAAAAAAGCCCCTTTTTACGATTATGTTAAAAAGAGGATAAAATATGGTTAATGTTTTGATAAGATCGATTTAAAAGAATGGATTTGGCAATGTTCTATTTTTTCTTCGTTGCCTTTTCCATATTCTTCTGCACCCTGAACTTTACAATTTTGGTAATTAGGTCAATAGGCAAAGGCTTATCCAACGGAAACTGAACCGAGCCCTTGGCCCCTTTATAGCCGGAAAGCTCTTCTTTAAACTCTTCCAAACCCTGTGGAGCAGGATAAAAACCGATGTGATTTTTGAAACCACCAAAGTGCACCAGGTTACCGTTAAGAATAAATGTTGGGATGGCGTACTTGATAGCTTCTTCAGCATCCGGCGCGGCAGCTTTTATAGTAGCACGCACGGTTTGAAGTTTCTGCTGAACCTCCTCCGGGAAAGCGGCAATGTATTCATCAATAGTTTCTTTTGGCTTCTCCATGTTGATGTTGATTGGTTGAATAAATTTACGAAGCTTTTTTGGCTTTGGAAATTTGAGGCCGCGAACTATAGCAATGACATATCGTTTTTTTTGCTCTCTTGCGCTCGTTTGCAAGTTTAAAAAACAGCTAATCTGCTTCTGCTACGGCGGCCAGAGTCCGCTCGATAGTTGTCACTCGCCAGGAGGCGAGCGGCGGCGTGAGAGTAATTTGGCGCAAACCTTTTGAATTCCCCTCTCGAGAGGGGGCGCGTGGGAACGTGTTGTAGCAGGGGTGTGTTATACAAGCGATAAGCCGCACGTAGAATAACACACCCCTCCACCTCTCTCAAGAGGGGAATCGCACATTCCTACGCTTTTGAGGAGCTTTTTACTTTAAGTTAACGACAATAGCCGGAGGCGGGCGGCGGCGGAAAAAGCTGCTATAAATTCTATTAAAAAAAATCCGAAAGCTGGGTTTCAACTTTCGGACTTGCAGACATCGGACTTTCCAATTAAAAAAGCTTAATTCTTCGAGTACGGCCCGTCATCCTGCACATTGGCAGCTACTTCGCCTACTGATACTTTCAACATAGCCCCTACCGGTGCACGGTTTGTTTTAAGATGGTTCCAAACTTTCAAATCAGATACTTCGCAGCCAAATTTATCGGCAATGGAAGCCAGCGTTTCGCCTTTTCTAACTTTATGATGCGTTGGTATATGGCGTTCAGATTTTACAGAAGGGTATTGCACAGCAGCATAAGCAGCAGGCTTGGCGGTGGCGGTTACCGGAGCATCAACACCATTTAGCACATTATACAATGCCGCATAATTATCTTTTGCAGTTTGCGGAATGATGAGCCTGCGGGGTGTTTTAGGACTGCCGTTAACTACAGCCATCCTGTACGACGGATTAAGAATGGTGATCTCTCTTACACTAACATCAAGCGCCTGGGCAACGCTGCTTAACGGCACTATCCTTTTTACCATTACGGTATCGGTGCGGATAGAGAAGTTACAGGCCTGAGCCACTATGTTATGTTTATTAAAATAATTCATTACATAATTCATGGCAATGAAAGCCGGTACATATCCACGGGTTTCTGCGGGCAGGTACTGACGGATGCTCCAGAAATCGGTTACACCGCCTGCTTTTTCCACAGCGCGTTCCACATTGCTTTTACCGCAATTGTATGAAGCAATGGCCAGCAGCCAGTCGCCAAATTCCTGGTAGGCATCTTTTAAATAAGCAGCCGCAGCATAGCTCGACTGGATAGGATCGCGGCGGTCATCAACATAGTTGTCCATGTTTAGGCCATAGGTTTTTGCTGTTGTACCCATAAACTGCCAAAGCCCGGTTGCCCCCACTCTTGATACCGCATTAGGGTCAAGCTTGGATTCAACAATCGACAGGAATTTTATTTCATCGGGGATCCCGGCTTCGCGGAAAGCCTTTTCGTAAATGGGGAAGTAATATTTGGTTAACCCAGCCACCTGCCCCATTTCCTCGCGGTTGTGCATGTACAGATCGATGTAGGCCTGTACATACTCATTGTAATCAAGCTGGATATCCTTACGGATAGAATCTAACCTGCGCTTATACACCCCACCATACGTACTTAACGGCAACGACTGGTTAAGTACCGGCAAAATAGTAGTATCGGCATTTACAGCATCAGGGTTAAACTTAGTTACTCGGTTTACCGGCGTAAATGATTTTGCCGGGTTTATTGTATTTGTTTCGGCGTGTAAAAGTTGGAGTGATAAGAGGCAAATGGTCAGCGTAAATAATCTCTTCATTTATTCAGGGATTTGATTAATTTATAATGCCCAAAGCATCAGCATTTTACTAAAATATCATTTTTATTACAGATCGAGAAAATATTTGGCAAAATCTAACAGTTGCTGCTCGCCAAAGTGCTTTGTTAATAACTGTAAACCTAACGGCAAACCATTGCTGTTATTGCCCGTAGGTATTGATATAGCCGGAACACCGGTTAGTGAGGCTTGTACGGTAAATATGTCAGAAAGATACATTACCACCGGATCTTTCTCTTCCTTGCCTAATTCAAAGGCCGGTTCGGGAGCCGATGGTACCAGTATAAAATCATACTCTTCCAATATTTCGTTAGTTTTTTCCTGGATCAGTCTGCGTACTTTTTGTGCCTTTGCATAATAAGCGTCATAATAACCGGCACTCAATACAAATGTGCCCAGCATAATGCGGCGCTTTACCTCTTTGCCAAACCCTTCAGACCGGGAACGTTTATAAGTCGACTGAAGATCGGTAGCCAGCGGACTACGGTAGCCATAATGCACACCATCGTACCTTGCCAGGTTTGACGATGCTTCGGCCATAGCCAGGATGTAGTAAGTTGGCACCAGGTAATCCAGCAATTCAAAGGCTATCGGGGTAACTGTATGCCCATCGGCACGCAGCTTATCAATATATTGTACAAGATTATCTTTTACTTCGTTATCAACACCGGGGCTTGATATGGCTTCCTGTAAATAGGCGATTTTCTTTTTACCCGGCTTTTGAAGATTAGTATATGATGCCGGGGGCGGGGCTTGCGATAGCGTGCTATCATAATCATCGGGCCCGGCAAGTACTTCAAGCAATAATGCAGCATCTTCAACAGATTTGGTAATAGGCCCTACCTGGTCAAACGACGAAGCGTAAGCAATAATGCCATGCCTTGAAATTGATCCGTAAGTTGGCTTTAACCCTACAACGCCGCAAAACGAAGCAGGCTGCCTCACTGAACCGCCTGTATCAGTACCAATAGCAGCGTGACACATACCGGCCTGCACAGCAACAGCCGAGCCACCTGATGAACCGCCTGCTACTTTAGTTTCATCAGCATGGTTTTTCACCGGGCCAAAATATGACGACTCGTTAGTAGCGCCCATGGCAAACTCATCGCAGTTACAGCGGCCTATGATCACTGCGTCTTCGGCCAGCAGGCGTTCAACTACAGTTGATGAAAAAATAGAAGTGAAACCGGTTAAAATTTTTGATGAGGCACTAACCTGGTGCCCTTTGTAGCAGATATTATCTTTAATACCTATCACCATGCCGGCTAATTTACCGGCAGTGCCATTCTTTATTTTATCGTCAACGTTTTTTGCAGCAACCAATGCTTCATCGGCAAACACTTCGTTAAAAGCGTTTAAATGAGCATTTTTTTCAATCTCAATCAAATAGCCTTTTACAAGACCTTCAACAGTAATTTCTGCACGTTGCAACCCACTCTTTATTTCGGTTAAAGAGGAATAAATATTAGCCATGGGGCTAAAATAAAAAACTTATCCGTTGAAATAAGAAATAAATCAACAGATAAGTTCATATACTAAATAAAAACGGTATTAAAACCTAATCCCTGTTAGGGTATTAAGCTTTTTTCTCTTCAGATGATGAAGATGAGCCGTCGCTGTTTTGTGCGTCTTTAAATTCCTTAACGCCTTTTCCTAAGCCTCTCATTAATTCAGGGATCTTTTTACCGCCGAATAATAAAAGTATCGCAATGATGATCAGAATAATTTCTGGTGCGCCTAATCCACCCATGATTTTAAGTTTTATGTATGATTAATATTATATTATGACTTGTATTCTTCTTCCTTTTCGGCATCCAAATGGCTACCGGTAATCGTTTTATCTAAATTGATATGACTTTGGTGTTCTGGTTCGGTTGGGGTATTTACGTGATAATCACTTATAGCGATTGTATTTGGAACAGTATTTTCAACAACCGGTTTCTCATGTTCGGTTACAGCTTCAGGAGCTTCTGAGGCTTTTTCATCTAACAGAGGGGTTTCCTCTACTTTAGGCGCAGGTTTCTTTTCTTCGTAATTGTTGATCTGATTGTTGATCTCACGTTTAACATCTTCCGAAGCGTCTTTAAAATCACGGATACCTTTACCAAGGCTCCTTGCAAGACCAGGCAACTTTTCGCCGCCAAATAGCATTAATGCTGCAAAAAGTATCAGTACCATCTCGCCCGTACCAATATTTAAAAATAACAAAACTGAACTTAACATAGCATTCTATTTAAGGATACAAATATATGGAATTAAATTTTCTTATAGTTCATAACTAATTAGTTAGGCGCCAGCCAGATTTTAGGGTTAACCGGAGTTGTTCCTTTATAAATCTCAAAGTGCGCCTCTGTCTCGCCGGTAGATGGATCGGTAGCTACCGTACCTATGGCTTGTTTAGTAGTTACTTTTTGACCACGTGCAACAGTTACCGACCGTAAATTACTGTAGGCCGTAAAATACTCGCCATGCAATATAATTACCAGGTAAGTACCGCTCACATCCCCCACTTTTACAACCGTACCGTCAAACACAGCCCTTACGGTACTGCCCTGGTTGGTACGGATATCAACACCTGTACTTTCACTCCTGATACCTTCAGGTGTAGTGTAAGTACCAAACCCCTGGGTTATTATACCGTTAGCTACCGGCCATGGCAAACCGCCGCGGTTACCCAAAAAGTCGTTAGACAATTTGGCGGCTTCAGGTGTAGCATTCAATACACTTGAAGTACTGCGGGTTGCAACCGGTTTAGCCGGGGCAGGAGTTGCTGGGGCCGGTTTATTATCGGCCTTTGCACGTGCTGCGGCCAACCTTGCAGCTTCTTCGGCCCTGCGCCTTTCTTCTTCTTCGGCCCTGCGCCTTGCTTCCTCAATCTCCCTGCGGATAGCATCATTAATAGCGCGGGTTGTTTTAACAATTTTTACCTGAAGATCTTTTTGCTGTTTCTTAAGGATACCCTCATGCTGCGACAGGTCGCTTACTACTTTTACCTGGTTATTACGCTCATTACCCAGCGTTTCTTTTTCTTTTTGCTGATCTTTTAAAAGGTTACTTTTTTCGTCCTTGGTACGGTCAAGCTCGTTGATCTTAACATGCAACTCTTTCTGCGTACCTTGTATGTAGGCGGCCTGCCGCTCGCGGTAGGTACCAAACTGTTGTAAATATTTTAAACGCTTATAGGCCTGGTTAAAGTCTTTCGACGCAAAAAGGAACATCATTTTATTATATGCACTCTGGTTGCGGTATGCAAACAGGATCATAGCTGCGTACTCCTTTTTAAGCTGATCTAACTGTGACTGTAAGCTACGTACGTTATTATTGCTCTCAGAGATTTGGTTATCCAAAAGTCTTACTTCAGAATTAATGTTCTCTATTTTTTCCTGCCTCAGGTTTATCTGTGCCTTGAGTATACTTAATTGCTTTAATGAAGCCTTCTTGTTGTTTAAAGTTTCATTGTAATCTTCATTTAATTGTTCAAGCTCTTTATTTAGCTGTGCCTTACGACGTTTCAGTTCATCACTGCTTTGAGCACGTACCGTGACGGCCGTTAATATCAATAGTAAAAAGAAAACTGCTTTTAAAAACTTCATTAAATAAATATTAATTATTTGCCAGGCTCGTATCCGTCAGGAATGCTGAACGGATAGTTTTGCTCTATTTCAAAATCGGCCTTAGTATAATGCAAATTAACTTGTATTTTTTTATCTTTTACTACAGATGCTATATCTATTTGTGATGGCAGTACCCGGTTTGTTGCCTGGATAAAGGTATTATTGGTAACCTGTAACGATTGCGCCTGGCTTTGATTATCTAAATTAGTTTGCGTAACCTTATTATCCGGACCAAGTATCAGCTTGTAAACCAGATCATTCAAAACTCCGCTCAGGGTTGTGTTCCCATCAGCATGATCAATAGTTGCCTGCTCATTAACCAGTTCGGGCACCGCGTTACCAATCAGCAACGATTCGAGCGTTTTATAGTTAACCTGCTTGCTGGCGTAAGTATATATATAGCTGAACGGCTTTTTAATATAAACGCTTTGCAGGCGGTTAATGATCATGATACTATCTGGTGTTATTACCGCCCGGGCTGCTTCAATACCCAATAACGCAGTAATAGAAACCCAGATCCTTTTATCTTTTGCAATCCTGATGTTAAGTGTAACATCATTGCTATTGTTGTTAATGCTAAGCTTGGTTTTGGCTTTACCCGCAAAAGTTGTAAAGTTTACCTGGCTTGCCCTTATGGCTGCCAGCTTGCTGACCATGTCATTCGGTTTCGCCGTCGAATCGGCCTTACGGGCAACCAACACCTGTTTACGTGCCTTACAGCTTACCAATACAAGCAGGCAGCAAGCTATAAGTAAACTATTCGCTATATTTTTTTTCATTTATCTTACGATCTAAAACAGGTGATTGTTCACCAAAGCCTTTCGCTTTTTTCCAGTTAGCTACGGCAGCATCTGTATCTCCAAGGAAAAACAATATATCGCCATAATGTTCATACTTAACCGCACTATTTTCTTTATCATGCGTCAGGGCCTTTTCCATCCACTCTTTTGCCTGGGCATATTTCTTTTGCTTAAACAAAATCCAGGCATAAGTATCTTCAAACGATGCTGTGTTAGGTTGTAACTCGTTGGAGTGTGCCGACATTGCTGCCGCCTTTTCCAATTGCTCATTCCTTAACGATAAATAATAAGCATAATTGTTTAATGTGAATGCATTATCCGGATTGTACGTAAGCGCCTTCTCATAACTCTCGTCAGAACTTTTTATGTTCTTTAACTCATGATAGCAATCGCCCAATAATGAAAAACTTAACGAAAGTAGTTCCTTATCCTGAAGTTCTAATGAAGTAGCATTTTTAACATAGCCAACCGCCTTGTTATTATCTTTTTTTTGCGCCCAGGCTACGCCTACAAGATAGTTCATCCATGCCTGGTTAGGGAATAATGACAGTGCATTTTCACCATCTTTAATAGCTGCGTCGAGATCATTATCACCCAATTCCAGCCTTACCAGTTGTTCCTGAACATTGTATACCTGTGCGTTAAGCTGGGCCGATTTTTTAAGTACAGGTTTTGCCTCTTTATATTTGGCATTCTGGATCAGCATATCGCCATAAATAGCATAGGCCCTGGCGTCATTAGGATGGGCAACAGTTAAAATACGGCTCAGTTCAAGAGCGCTGGCTTTAGCATTGGCATCCGGAAACTTAGGAAAGTATCCGGATATGATATTGATCTTTTGATCGATGCCGATATCAGGAATGGCAAAACCCTGGGTAAGCTCATTGAAACTGGCTTCGTTGTTCTTTTTGTCACGATAGATATCGGCCAGTGCAAAATGCACCATGCCGTTACGCGGATCAAGCTTTTCGGCTTGCTGCAGTATTTTGAATGCCTTATCCGTAAGTCCGTTTGAGTTATAGATCTCGCCAAGGGCCAGGTAATAACGGATCTCTGCCGGGTTAGCAGCTATCTGCTTTTCCAGCTCGGAAGCGGCCTGTTCAACTTTGCCTTGCTTTAAATAGATCTTTTGACGGTTGGCTAAAAGGTCATCACTTGGCCCGTTCAGCTTTTCAAGCTCATCATAAACCTTCAGGGCGTCATCATATCTTTTCAGGATTGTGAAAGCATTTGCCTTGTCAAAGTAATATTCAGACTTATCGGGGTTAAGCCTGATGAGCTGGTTAAAAACGTTTTCGAGTTTATCAATGGTATTCGTTTTTTCATAACTATCGGCCAACGCGCCCCAATACCATTCATTATCTTTATTGACAGTTACGGCATGCTCCAAAAGCGGCTCGGAACCGGCAAAATCATTTTGCTGGCGTTTAAGGTTGGCCAGCTCATACATGGAAGCGTCATTTGCAGGGTCGGCCTGTAAAATGCGCTCAAACATTTCGGTAGCAAGCTTATAGTTTTCAATCGTTTTTTCGCGCAGGGCCGAAAAGAAAAGCTGTTTCACTAACGCACTGTCCTGGTAGCTCATCACTTTACCTGCCGATGTAAGGGTTTTATTATCACTGCCTTTTTTACGCTGAGCCTGAGTAATCAGAGGCAAGATTTCAAGAAGCAAGAATAAAGACACAAGAATTGGGACAGAAAACACGTTAGCTTTCCAAATACTGTTCAATTCAATATTGCTTTTTTCAATCTTCATTCGTCTTGTCTCTTGACTCTAATAATCTTGATTTCACTGTTTCTTGTTTCTTGACTCTAAAGCCCTGATTCTATCACTTTCTTGACTCTAAAAGTCCTGATTCTAAACCTTCCCTGTGTGCCCGTAGCCGCCTTCGCCCCGCTGAGTTTCGTTCAGCACCTCCACCTGTTCCCAGCTAACACGCTCGTGTTTGGCAACTACCATTTGGGCTATCCTGTCGCCGGTGTTGATCTCAAAATCCTCTGACGAAAAATTGATCAGCAATACTTTGATCTCACCGCGGTAATCAGCATCAATGGTGCCGGGTGAATTAACAATACCTATACCATGCTTAAATGCAAGACCGCTTCTCGGGCGGATCTGCGCTTCAAAACCTTCGGGCAATTCGATATATAAACCTGTTGGAATGAGTTTACGCTCCATTGGTTTAAGCGATACTGCAGTTTCTATATCGGCCCGCAGGTCCATACCCGCCGCGTGTGCTGTTTCATAAGCAGGCAAGGTATTTTTTGATTTATTAATTACACGGATTATCATCGTTTAAATATAGCTTTTAACTCGTTGCGCTCAAAGTAAAGCGCGCCGGCTGCAAATAACAGTAAAAGCCCGTTACCAACAAAAATATTACGATTAAATACCGTAAACGACAGAAAAACAAACACTACCGCGACAATTATATACGCTATATTCTTTTTTAAGTTGTACGGGATAGGATAATTTTTTTGCCCCCATATGTATGATAGCACCATCATGGTTGCATAGGCCGTAAGTGAAATCCAGGCCGAAGCCATGTAGCTGTATTTAGGGATAAAAATAACATTGAGCACGATGGTAATTACCGCCCCGATACCCGATATATACAAGCCATAGCGCGTTTGATCAGACAGCTTGTACCACACCGATAAGTTCATATAAATACCCAGGCTTACATAACCTAAAAGCAAGGGTGGTATTACGCGCAACCCGGTCCAGTACAAGGCGGTTTGTTTTGCGTCTTCGCCTTTTATAAAATATTTCAGCATTTCGATATTGGCTACAATACCAACGAATATGATACAAATTGCTATCACAAAATAATTCATGATGCGGGCGTAGGTTTGCCCTGCATTTTTGTTTTTAGCCTGACTAAAGAAAAATGGTTCGGCCCCGAGCCTGAAAGCATTCACAAAAATACTCAGGAAAACGGAGATCTTGGCACAAGCCCCGTAAGTACCAACATCAAGCAGGCTGTTTTCGGGCAGCAGCTTACTAAGTAAAATTTTATCGAGATTTTCGTTTACCAGGTACGATAAATTGGCTATCAATATCGGCCAGCTATAGCTGTACATACTCGCCAGCATTTTACCATCTATACTAAAGCGAAGCTTCAACAGTTCGGGAGCAAGCAGTATAAGTGTGATAACACTTGATATCAACTCCGACACAAATACGTAACCTACCCATTTTGGCGTATACCACCGCATGATCCATTCGGAGCCTGCGTAATGGTGATTTAGCCAAAGCGGAATGATCTTTATAAAAACAAAGTTAAATGCAACAAAAATGAGTACGCTTACCAGTTTAATAATACCATATCTGCCAGGCCTGCCTTCGGCACGGATCTTAACAAAGGGAATTGCGCACCAGGCGTCGATAATCACTATTGAAAAGAAAAGATATAGATATTTCATGAAATCGGCATGCGAGGTACCGGTCAGGGCTTTAACCTCGATCCCTTTTGAGGCCATTTTTTTGGTGTTACTTGCGTCGACGAAATCGGCAAAATGGCTTGCAAACGGCAAAGAACAAAGCAGGAAAATAACAGTTACTGCAAGCACCGAGGCAAAGGCGTTGTTGTAAACCTGTTGTTTTTTATCCTCATGCTTGTTCAGGTACCTGAAAAAGGTAGTTTCCATTCCGAACGATAACAATGCATTCATCATGGAAACATAGCTGTACATAACAGTTATGATACCATATGCCCCGGTAGCGAAAGACCGCGTATAAAGCGGGGTCATTATAAAGGTGAGCACCCGGCTGGCAATGGTGCTTATACCATAAACAGCGGTTTGGCCGGCGAATTTTTTAGCGGTAGACAATGATGATATTTATTTATGGGCGCCTTTTAATAACCTCAAAATTACGATAGTTTTTCAATTCGCCCTCATGGCTTTCAACAGCATTTACTTCGGCATCCTGGGGACCTTCATTGCACCATTCAAGAAACATATCCAAAAAGGTATTATCTGCCTCGGCTTCAATATATACATCGCCATTAGGCTCATTTAGTACAAAACCGCGCACGCCAAGCTGATCGGCAACGGCTTTGGTTGCTTTGCGGAAAAAAACGCCTTGCACCTTGCCTTTAACTGTAATATTAAGATGTTTTGTCATCAGTTTTGTTGGATATGAAATATTACAAAGTTAACTTTTTTCCTGCTAAGCAACCTGCTTTACTTAACAAGCGTACTTATTATAAAACGACTATAGTTTAATTTGATTGATAAACACTAAAATCTATTTTATGAAAAAAATTATTTTTTCGGCACTGATCGTTGCTTTCACCGCCTTTTCGGCATTCGCGATTTTTAGCAACTGGAAAGTTAAAGGCGATGAAGCCCAGGTAACTTTTGAAGGCCACAGGGTAAGCGGTTCATTCAGCGGTTTAAAGGCCGATATAATATTCGACAAAGACCATCCCGAGCAAGCCAAGATTTCGGCAACTATTGATGTTACTACGGCAGCAACGGGCTTTTTCATTAAAACCAGCCACGTAAAATCGGCCCTCGGTGCTGATGATTACCCAACCATTAAATTTGAATCGACCTCGATATCAAAAAGCGGCACCGGCTATGTTGCCAATGGTAAACTAACTATGAAAGGCAAAACTAATCCCGAGGCCATCCATTTTACGTTTGATGACAAAGGCAGCGAGGGTATATTTAAAGGCGACTTTAAAGTAGCTCCACCTAAATATGGTATCGACAGGAGTGGAACTCCTCCTGAAGTTACTATTCATTTAGTTGTGCCGGTGAGTAAAGGATAATATCTACACGAATCCGTGCATAGACTATTACAATTTAATCGAATTACACGAATTTTCCTTGACATCATTCGTGTAATTCGATTAAATTCGAGAGAATTAGTGACAAACCTTTATATTAATTTCTTCACTCTGGTTTCGGGAGAGATCTTATCTACACGAATCCTTGTACAGATTGTTATAATTAAATCGAATTACACGAATGCTGCCTGAACGTTATTCGTGTAATTCGATCTGATTTGTAAAATTCGTGTCGATTATATTAACTTCTTTACTTTGGTTTCAGGAGTGATCTTAAACCCATCCAAACCACTGATAAGGTTAAGCCCGGGGGTTTTACCCACTTCAATTGTACCCTTTTCATCGTTAATGCCCAAATATTCGGCACCATTACGGGTACCCCATTCAACCAGGCGGGGCAAGCTTATTGAAGGAAACTTTTGCTGAATAGCCCGCATCTCGCTCAGTATGCATAATTTACTATTTGATGCCAGACTATCAGTACCAAGGGTAATATTAAAACCCTGATCAATGAAAAGATCTATCTTGGGCAGGCGTCCTTCAATATACAGGTTAGCATTGGGGCAAAAGCACCAGTTTATTTTCCTGTCAAACCGTTTTATAAAATAAATATCCTTCAGGTTAGTACACGTGTTATGTACCAGCAATACCTTTTGCCGGTTGGAGAGCAACGGGATGATTGATTGTACCGAGTTACGGGCCTGCGGTTTAAAGTAGGATATATCCATACCAAAATGCTCGTACAACTCTAAAAACGCACCAAGCTTATAGCGATAAAATTTATTCTCATCCTCACACTCCTGGTTATGGATACTCAGGAGGTTTTCATCGTCGGTGTCGCTATGTTTTTTGATGAGCTTAAAAAGTTCCTTTGATACCGAATAGGGAGCATGCGGGGTTACAGAACATGAACCCGGCTTAAATTCATTAAGCAAGGCAAGCGCCTTTTCAAAAACTTCGGTAGCCTTTTCGGGTAAAAAACCAAAAGTTTCAACAAAGGTATGGTAGTATAATTTGCTTTCCTTCTTCATCGCAACACTGTTATTAGTGTTGGAGATATCGCCAACGGCCACAATACCATTATCATACATTTCCTGATCGGCTTTAACAATTGCGTCAAGAACTGCCTGCTGATCGGTATTACGTAAGGATTGTACGTCTTTTATAAAACTTACCAGGCCGCCTTTGGGTTTTACTTTATCTTTTAGGTGTGAAAGTTCGGTATGGCAGTGCGTATTAACAAATCCGGGACAAATAATACCGCTTACCTGCTGTACATTTCCTCCCGGGTGCTTATTACTATCGGCAACAGCGATGATCTTCCCCTGATCATCAACAGTGACTATACCATTTTTAATCGGATCGGCATAAACTGGAAAAACGTAATCGGCTCTAAAACTTTTCATTAAAATTTAAACTTGGTATCGTAACACATAACGTTTTTCAAAACAAACTATCCTGCAAAATAAGTACAATTAACTTTTAGTTATTGTTTTTTATTCAGCCAAAAAGAATGACTTTAAAAAAAGATAGATTTTTTTAAATTTAAGTACTTTTGCACTGTGAACAATACAAAAGATAAAATTGACATCCGCAGCCTGAGTCTGAATGCTTTACAGGAGCATTTTATCCGCATGGATGAAAAAGGCTTCAGGGCAAAACAGGTTTATGAATGGCTTTGGAAAAAATCTTGCTTTTCTTTCAACGAGATGAGCAATATTTCAAAAGAACTCCGTGCTAAACTGGATGCAAATTTTGTAATTAATAATGTAAAAATTAATTCTTCACAGGTTAGTGCTGATAAAACTATAAAAAATTCTTTTATTTTACACGATAACCATTTAATTGAGGGTGTTTTAATCCCTACTCCCGGCCGTATGACGGCCTGTGTATCATCGCAGGTGGGTTGCAGCCTTACCTGTAAATTTTGCGCTACAGGTTATATGGAACGCAAAAGGAACCTCAACCCCGACGAAATTTACGATCAGGTAGTTTTAATTGATCAGCAAGCCCGCGAAAACTATAATCAGCCTTTATCAAATATTGTTTACATGGGCATGGGCGAACCATTGCTTAACTATGCCAATATGATGAAGTCTATAGAGCGCATTACTTCTGAAGATGGGCTTAATATGGCTGCTAAACGGATTACCGTATCAACTGCCGGCATTGCTAAAATGATCAAAAAACTGGGCGACGACCAGGTAAAATTTAACCTGGCCCTTTCCCTCCATGCTGCAAACGATGAAAAGCGTAATACCATTATGCCTATTAATGAGCAAAATTCATTAAAGGCATTGGCCGAAGCTTTGAAATATTACTATGCCAAAACCAAAAACCCGGTTACCTACGAGTACATCATTTTTGATGGTGTAAACGATGGCATCCAGGATGCGATAGAACTGGCCAAGTTTTGCAAACACCTGCCCTGCAAGGTTAACATCATTGAATATAACCCCATTGCCTTTGCCAGCTACATCAACGCCGGCGAAGATAAGGTTGAGGCATTTGCAGACTACCTTACCAAACAAGGCATCAACACACACCTGCGCCGCAGCCGCGGTAAAGATATTGATGCCGCCTGCGGACAGCTCGCCATCAAGGAAAAAGATAAACTGGCCGAAGTTTAAAAAATCCGTATTAAATTAAGGGCATGAAATTACTGCGTGCCTACCTTGCTGATTTTGCTGCCCTGCTGTTTCCTGAGCTTTGCCCGGCCTGCCAGGCAAGTTTAGTGGCCGGTGAGCACATCATATGCAGCGATTGCCGCTTTAATTTGCCTTTTACCAATTTCCATCAGCAGCCTGCTAATGTTGTAGCCCAGCAGTTTTGGGGCAAAATTAATGTAGAGGCCGCCTATGCACTTTATTATTTTCACAAAGGGGGAAAGATCCAGAACCTGATGCACCACTTTAAATACAAAGGCATGCATCAAATAGGCAACCTGCTTGGCAGCATAGCCGGGGCGCAACTGGCCTCAAATGATATTTTTAATGCTACAGATATAATAATTCCTGTTCCCCTGCACACAAGCCGCCTGCGCGAACGGGGTTACAACCAAAGCGCCTGTTTTGCTTACGGCCTTGCGGAAAAGCTAAATGCTGTTGTTGATGAGCAGAGCCTGGTGCGTACAGTAGCTACTAAAACGCAAACCCAACGGTCGCGCTTTGCCCGGTTTGAAAACATGCAGAATGTATTTGCGGTTAAAAATCCTGCCGCACTTGAAGGTAAACACGTTTTATTGGTTGATGATATAGTAACCACCGGCTCAACGCTTGAAGCCTGCGGTGTCGAGTTATTGAAAGTACCCAGGTTGAAGTTGAGCATAGCTGCGATAGCTTATGCGGTGTAGGATTAATTTGTGGCTAATGGTATAACCTATGTCATTGCGAGGAGCAGCAAAGGTGGTGTAAGGGCGCGACGTGGCAATCGCATGCTATACAGGGCGGCCATACTTCCGTGCGATTGCCACGCTATCGCTCGCAATGACATGGATTTTGACCAATCTCTAACCACTAAAAGCTACTGCTGCTGATACCTGCTTAATTTATCATAAAGCACCCGCGGATCAAAAGGTTTGAGGATATAATCATTCATACCGGCATTGTTGATCTCGCCCATTTGGTTACTGAGCATGGAGGCCGTAAGGGCTATGATTGGCAATTGCTGAAAATAGCTGTCTGTTTTTGCACGGATAATGCCTGTGGCTTCCAAACCACCCATTTCAGGCATGTGAATATCCATCAGTACTACATTGTAATTACGGTTGGCTTCAACCTTTTCAATAGCTTCAATGCCGTTTTCGGCAAAATCAGCATTGGCACCCCACTTCTTTAAGATTTTGTTAATGAGGAGGCGGTTTATCTGATTATCATCAACTACTAAAACATTAATTTTAAGTCCTTCTTCCACGTTATTGCTATTTCTGTTTAACTGGTAATCACCCTTTTTAAAACCTATGGTAAACCAAAAGGTTGAACCCTGCCCCGGCACACTATCAACATTTATCCGTGAGTCATGCAGCTCAATTAATCGCTTGCTGATGGCCAGGCCTAAACCGGTACCACCGTACTTACGTGTAGTATCCAATTCGGCTTGTTTAAACTGTTCAAATATGGTGCCCAGTTTATTAGCAGCAATACCTATACCTGTATCAATTACAGCAAACCTGATACGCACATCCTGCTCAGTTTCCTGTATCACCCGCAAATCAATAGTGACACCGCCTTTATCGGTAAACTTAATAGCATTACCAACCAGGTTAAGTAGTATCTGGATCAGGCGGGTACGGTCGCCCAAAATAACTTTAGGTATGGCCCCATCAATGGTCTTGCTAATATAAATATTTTTTTCACCGGCTTTATACTGCATCGAACTTGTTATACTTTGAACAAGCTCCGTTAAATCAACCCGCTCTTTTTCAAGCTCAACATTTCCGGTTTCGATCTTAGCAAAATCAAGCACATCATTGATCAGCGTCATCAGGTTTTCGGCCGAGAATTTCAGAATGTTAAGATTTTCTTTCTGCCCTTCAAGCGGGTCGTCCTCCAGTAACAAATGCGACATACCAATTACGGCATTTAGCGGTGTACGGATTTCATGGCTCATCACCGAAATGAACATATCTTTTGCACGGCTCAGCTGCAAAGCCTCCTCGCGGGCAGTGATCAATTCAATTTCGGCTTTCTTTTTAGCTGTTATATCAATAATAACCTCTATATATTTATCTACCTCACCCCTGCTGTTGATGATCACCGAATTAATTACCGAAATCCACAACGGTTGCCTGTCTTTACGGTAAACCAACAGGTCAACCTCAAACGATTGTTTATTGCGGGACAGCTCACGCGCCTTTTGAATAATGGATACATCCGTAAGCTCGCCTTTAAGCACATCCCCAAGGTGATTATTTTCTACCTCGAGCAAAGTGTAACCCGTTATTTGCTCAAAGGCTTTATTTACCCATTCAACCTTACCATCACTGTTGTTAATTACCACGCCGCTGGCTGTACTGCTGGCCACTAATGATAGCATGGTCAACTGCTCTTCGGTTTTCTTACGCTGCGTGATATCAACCATTACGGCTATCTGCCGTTCAACGCTGCCAACCTCATTAAACAATGGGCTATTTGATAAAAACACCCAAATTGGGGTTTTATCTTTTTTGTAAATTTTTATTTCAATCTCGTAGCCACGCTTTTCCTCCACAGCCTTTACCGCTGCCTTAAATACATTGAGGTCGGTATCTTCGCCAAGCAACATGGTACCAAACATCTTGCCCTGCATTTCATCAAGGGTATAACCTGTAATACTTTCAAGGGCTTCGTTCATCCAAACCACCTCGCCCGTATTACTGCGGATAAGGATACCGCTGGGCGACTTGCGTGCTGCAAATGATAATATTTCAACTTCCTGCTCGGCCAGTTTACGTTTGGTAATATCTATGATAATCCTGATGGATTTATCAACCGTTCCGTCACTTTTATAAATGAGGGAATTCATTACCGAGATCCATTTAGATGCGCCGTTTTTTGCATTGAAGAACAGTTCAGCCTCGTACGGTACTTTATTGCGGATTGCCTCGTCCAGTTTTTCTATAGCTTCTGCACTTAAAGGTTTTCCCTTTATTACATCCCGCAAACGGAGTTGCTTAACATCGGCAAAAGTATAACCTGTTATATTTTCAAAGGCATCATTTGTCCACAATATGCGGTCGTGCGCATCACTGATCACTACCCCGTTGCTCACCTTACTTGCTACCAGCGAAAGGAGTTCGAGATCATGCGCAACCTGTTTCTGGTATGTAATGTCGCGGCCGCTGGCAAACCATTTATCGTTTTTGAAGGTCACCGACCAACTTATCCACTTACTATCCCCATCTACGGTAATTACAGGCGTTTCGATTTCAAATTTACGCTGTTGTTTACCGATACCTTTTTTTAGCGCATCCAATGATTGTTCGCGTGCCCATTCGGGGAAAAACTTCCAGATAGGCACACCGCATACCTCGGCCACAGCATAACCCAAAACAGATTTTACCGCGCGGTTAATATGCCCGATATTAAAATCCCTGTCCATGATGCAATGAATATCGGGCGAGCTGTCAAAAAGGTCATGAAATTCCTGGTGGCTTTTAAGGTTTTTTTCCAGTTCCAGTTTCTGTTTACGCAGCAGCAAATGAGACATAACCTCATCGGCCAGTGTGCGAAGCGCATCGCGCTGTTGGGCAGTAAGCCTGCGCGGCTGCATATCGATCACACATAACGAACCTAACCGGTGACCATCCGGATCAATCAATGGGGCGCCTGCATAAAAACGCACGCCCATTTCATTAGCACTGGGGTTATGCTTAAATTCCTCATCCTCCGCAGAATCGGTTATTTCAAGAAGCGCATCGGATTGAATAGTACGGTTACAAAAAGCGTCGGCGCGGGGTGTTTCCCCCACGTCGACGCCGTATGTTGATTTAAACCATTGCCTTTCGGCATCAAGCAACGTAATTAACGCTACAGGCACCTGGCATATATAAGAAGCTAAACGCGTAATAGCGTCATATTCCTTTTCGGGCATGGTATCCAAAACATGGTACGATTGGAGCGCAGCTAAACGCTTATCTTCTATGTTTGATGGATCTTCCTGCCTTGGTGTCATTATTTATTCTGAGTCCGTATCTCTGTACAACGGGAAATCGTACATTAACTTGTGAACCCTTTTACGTATTTTTTTGATAGAATGTTCATTTTCAGGATCAGAAATTACGGCATCTATCAACTCAACAATATGCTCCATATGTTTTTCCTTCATGCCACGGGTTGTGATAGCGGCAGTACCCACACGGATACCAGAAGTTACAAATGGCGATTTATCATCATAAGGCACCATGTTTTTATTCACGGTGATATCTGCAGTAACCAAAGCATTTTCAGCAGCTTTACCTGTAATATTTTTATTACGCAGGTCGATGAGCATTAAATGGTTATCGGTACCGTTAGATATGATCTGGTAGCCCAGTTTTACAAATGCTTCGGCCATAGCATCGGCATTCTTTTTAACCTGTACAATGTATTTCATGTAGCTATCGCTCAAAGCCTCGCCAAAAGCTACTGCTTTAGCGGCAATGATGTGCTCTAACGGACCACCCTGCGTGCCAGGGAATACAGCCATATCCAGCAATGATGACATCATCCTGATCTCGCCTTTAGGCGTTTTGATACCGAATGGGTTTTCAAAATCCTTACCCATCATAATTAAACCACCACGCGGACCGCGTAAGGTTTTGTGGGTTGTAGTAGTAACAATGTGGCAATGCGGCAGCGGATCGGTCAATAAACCACGGGCAATTAAACCCGCCGGGTGCGAAATATCGGCCAGCACCAAAGCACCAACCTCATCAGCTACCTTACGGATAAACTCATAATCCCAATCGCGCGAGTATGCCGAAGCACCGGCAATGATCAATTTTGGTTTTTCGCGCAGGGCAACTTCTTTCAGTTGGTCATAATCAACCAAACCGGTTTCTTTTTTAACCCCATAAAAATGCGGCTCATATAATTTGCCCGAAAAGTTAACAGGCGAACCATGTGTTAAGTGACCACCGTGAGAAAGATCGAAGCCTAATATTTTATCGCCCGGCTGCAATACAGCAAGCATAACTGCTGCATTTGCCTGTGCACCTGAATGCGGTTGTACGTTAACCCACTCGGCGTTAAACAATTGCTTGGCGCGTTCAATAGCTATGGTTTCAATTTCGTCAACAACCTGGCAGCCGCCATAATAACGCTTGCCTGGTAAACCTTCGGCATATTTGTTGGTTGCAACAGAACCTGCAGCTTCCATAACCTGCCTGCTTACAAAATTCTCAGATGCAATAAGCTCAATGCCTTCTTCCTGGCGTTGCTGCTCTTCATCCAATAGCTTAAATATCAGTTTGTCTCTTTTCATTGTGTGTTTTTAACGGCGCTAAGTTAGCGAAAAAGATAGATTTGAGATGTGAGATATTAGATTTGAGACGTAAGCTATGTTAGATTTTATTTAGATAAGAACAAACGCAATATAATTTGCTAATCAAGTGGTTGTGACGAATAAATTATCAGGAAATCTTTTATAACCGCAATGATCAGGGAAATAGTATTTAAATAGTTCGGGCCTTTGGTTTAAATCTCATGCCGAAAAATTTCTACACGAATGATTTTCAAACCTTACACAATTAATCGAATTACACGAATCTTAAATTATTACCGATTCAAAATTCGTGTAATTCGATTAATACGTAAAAATTCGTGGAGAAATTTTTCACTTATTCGATTTCACCGGCATATGGTTATCACTTTTTAATTTTTATTTCCCGTAACCACTCCTTGATTCCCTCACGTGCCTGTTTTTCACGTTCGCCCTGCATTACAAAATAAATACCGTCCCGCTCAATCCCGCCTTTGGTTGTAAAGCCATCTAATACCCGGCTCTTGGGGCATAACTCTTTTACTGTTTCAAAAGTACTGCCAATGCCATAGCCTGCATTGGTATTGAATGGAACAATTGTTTTTCCGCTCAGATCATATTGCTTTAGGAAACTTTTCACCGGCGGCGGCAGCTTCATGCCCCAGGTAGGGAAACCAACAAAAACTACATCATACTGATCGATGCTGTCAATTTTCGTTTTCAATGGCGGCAGGTAGCCGGTTTCATTTTCTTTAACAACTTGCTGTACTATGGCCTGATAATTTTCAGGATATGGCTTTTCCAGCTCCAATGCTATTAACTTTCCGGCTACCTGCTCATGTATGATATTAGCTATCGCCCTGGTATTATTTGTTCGGGACAGGTATACGATCAGGATCTTTTTTGCCGGTATGGGTTGCGCGTTGGAGCAGGCAGAAATACTGCAGAGCACGGTTAACATCAAAACAAAGCATATCTTTTTCATAGGCCTGTTTTATTGCTTACCTGGTGCTTCCATTTTAACCGGCCTTAGCAATTGTGAGAAAGTGAGTGAACCCATTTTCCATTTGCCGTTTTCTTTAAGGTATACCTCAGTTACCATGAAAGCGTGAGTAACTTCGTTTCCATCAACTACTGCCAGCAAGTCGATATCATTTAACAAAATGGCCGTATTACCAAAAATGTTTACTGAAGCAGAATAGACCGCTGCCTTTTTATACCAGATCCCTCCGGATTTAATGACATTGAGTTCCTGTGATTTTCCCCAGCTTCCACCCATGTGAACAAACACGCATTTTTCATCAAACAATACATTTAACGAATCAACATTTTTATCGGCCATCCAGGTCCACTTAGCTTTAGACAGATCCATAACCTGCTGCTCTGCCTTTGTAGGTACGGCCGGTGATGCAGTTTGCGCCTGTGTGCGGGATAATTGTGCGCCTGTTATTAACAGGAGCAGTGTGATAAGTGATACTTTCATAATTTTTGCAGGATTATTGGTATTGATAAGTTATTTCACGCTGTTATATTCTTCATCGGTTACCCTTTGCAGCCATTGTGTTTTATTGGTTGCCCCTTTAGTGCTTACAGCTATGTAAGTAAACGTCGATTTAGGCGATGCACCATGCCAGTGGGCTACGCCGGGAATGCATTTGATTACATCACCCTGATGTACCACCTGGATAGGTTTGCCTTTTTCCTGGTAATAGCCGGTACCTTCGGTGATCATCAGGATTTGCCCGGCCGGGTGGATATGCCAGTCGAGCTTAGCGCCCGGCGCAAATGTTGCCGTAGCGATATTGCAATCAATCACGCTATCGGCCTTATTCAATTCCGTAAGCCAAACATCGCCCGTGTGGTTATTGGTTTTGGATAATTCGCCTTTGGCGAAGATAGGCCCTGTTTGCGCCGTTGCGCGTGTAGAAGCCATCGCTCCCAATAAGATCATTACATACAGTACTTTTTTCATGTTGTTGCAGGTTTAATTATTTAATTTTCTTTCTCCAAGCCATTTCACCATTGCCGGATCCCGGTGGTCAAAAAAACTGCTTGCTTTGGTATCTAATGTTTTAATAGCATCCATATCTTCTGCGCTCAGTTCAAAATCAAAAATGTCAATGTTCTCTTCCATCCGTTCTTTGCGTACTGATTTGGGAATTGCTACCACGCCCCTTTGTGTAAGCCAGCGAAGGATGACCTGGGCAATTGATTTATTGTACTTCCCGGCAATGGACTGTAGCAGTTCATTATGAAAAATGTTGTTTTTGCCTTCGGCAAATGGCCCCCACGATTCAATCTGTACCTGATTGTCAATCATGAACTGTTGTGCGTCATTTTGCTGATGAAAAGGATGGGTTTCAACCTGGTTTACTGCGGGAACAATCTCGCTGTGAACGATGAGGTCAATCAACCGGTCGGGATGGAAATTACTTACACCGATAGCCCTTACTTTTCCTTCTTTATACAGTTCTTCCATCGCCCGCCATTCGCCGTAAACATCACCATAGGGCTGATGAATCAGGTATAAGTCGAGATAATCCAATTGCAGCTTTTTCAGCGAGCTTTCAAAAGCCTTTTTTGCCCCGGCATAGCCATCCCGCTGGATCCAAAGCTTAGTAGTGATAAACAATTCTTCCCTTGCTACACCGCTGGTTTTGATAGCCTTACCTACAGTCTCTTCGTTCATGTAAGACTCCGCCGTATCAATCAAACGATAACCTGTTTCTATAGCGTCCCTTACACTTCTTTCACACTCCGCCAGGTCTGTTACCTGGAACACACCAAACCCAAGGATGGGCATTTCGACACCGTTATTTAATTTAACTTTTTGCATAGCTGATATTTAACATCACAAAGTTGAGGTCTTTTGTTTGCCGAAACAGGATACAGATTACGGATGTTTATACCATTATTACTGATTAGGTACGCCCGGGTGCCAACGCATTGATTAATAGCGTAAATTCGAACTAAAATAAGAGTGGATATGGATAGCATGCGCCGTTTCAATACGATAAGTGAATACAATGCATTTAACAACAACGAAACCAAACACCCATTGGTGAGCGTTGTCGATCTGTCAAAGGCCGACCCGCGGTCGGGCTCCCGGATGTATTTCGGCTTTTACATTGTGTTTTTAAAAGATGTTAAATGTGGCGACATGGTGTATGGCAGAAATACCTATGATTACCAGGAAGGGACGTTGGTTTTACTTGCCCCCGGGCAGGTAGCCGGCATAAACAGCAATGGTGAAATCTATCAGCCTAAAGGTAATGCGCTGGCCTTTCACCCCGACCTCATACACGGCACTTCGCTCGGCAGGCGAATCCAGGAGTTTACTTTTTTCGGCTATCAATCCAACGAGGCATTGCACTTGTCCGAACGTGAAAGAAATATCGTTTTGGATTGTTTTTCCAAAATAGATTATGAACTGGAGCGGGGTGTGGATAAACACAGCAAACGCCTGATCGTGGCTAATATCGAATTGTTCATGGATTACTGCACCCGTTTTTACGACAGGCAGTTCATCACCCGTGATCATATACACCAGGGAATTTTAGAAAGATTTGAAAGCCTGTTGAACGATTATTTCGGGTCGGACAAGCCACAAACCATCGGGTTACCGGCCGTAGCCTGGTGTGCAGACCAATTGAACCTTTCGGCCAACTACTTTGGCGACCTGGTTAAAAAAGAAACAGGCAAAACTGCCCAGGAATATATTCAGGCCAAACTGATTGATATGGCTAAAGAAAAGATCTTTGACGGCAGCAAAACCATTAATCAGGTTGCTTACGAATTAGGGTTTAAATATCCACAGCATTTTGCCCGATTGTTTAAAAAGAGAGTTGGCCATACGCCACAGGAGTACCGCTCATTAAATTGAAAAGCAGGTAGATTATTTGAAGCAAATGAATTTCAATCCGCAGCAGGCGGTAAGGCATCACCAACGTCAGATTGGTGATTTAGTTGATTACCTGTACTGGTAACGGTGTTCCGGGGTGAGATCCGGAACATTTTTGTAAAAAAGCTGAAAGCCTAAAGCTAAAGGCTCAAAGCTTTTGTATCATCTGCCCAAAAGCTTTCGGCTTTAAGCCTTTAGCTTTCAGCTTCAATCCCGGCTTTCGAAGAGATCCAAAAGTTATTGTATCCCAATCCTATCTGGATATCGATCAAATCCTGCTGCAGCATTTCAAGCACGGCCAAAAAGTTATAAACAAAATGCACCTTATTTTCAGACTCCTTAGCGATGGCTTTAAAATCGAGCATTTTATTGATTTTCAGCAGATCGGCAACTGCCTTCTTTTGCTTTTCGATGGTGTAGGGATATTGTACTACGGTATGTTTTACTTCCTCGCTGCGCCTGGTAAAATTACGGATCATCCGCTCATAAACAACCATGAGGCGGTAAAGGGTTAGCTCGGAAAGTTCTTCGCCGGGCACAGCCACTTTTTCAACCTGTTCAAGATCATGTTTAATATTGCCGCGCTTTTCCTGCTTAAAGCGCTCATCTTCCATGGGCCTGATCTCTTCGCAAACCTCCTTGAATTTTTTGTACTCGATGAGTTTTCTGATCAGGTTTTCTTTGGTGTCCGGGTCATCACCTGCTTCCTCAGTGCCATAACGGGGCAGCAGCATTTTGGCTTTAATACGCATAAGCGTTGCCGCAACGAAAATAAACTCGCTGGCAATTTCCATGTTGAGGCTTGTCATCTGGTGCAGGTAGTGCAGAAAATCATCGGCAATTTTTGCTATCGGAATATCATGGATATCCAGCTCATCGCGTTCAATGAAAAACAGCAGCAGGTCAAACGGGCCTTCAAACTGGGGTAACCTAATGGCAAAACTATCGTCGGTCATAAAGGGTCAAAAATAAACATTTTACAACATCAAATAATTACAAATCAGCCGCCTTAGTCAAGGCTCTTACTTGTTACAAAGAGATTCACTAATTCAATGACGCCCCGGTTAATAAGTTTAAATATTAAAGCCAATAGTTAGCGAGGCTAACTATTGTACTTTCCGCGGCATACAGCGTACCTGCAAAACAATTAATACATTTATATGTCCTTACTTTAACAATAATTAGTTTATTTTGCAGGTTAAATATCCTTACAAATGTCAATGCAGGTACCGGCCGGGAATTTATTACAAAAAATAAATTATCCATCTGATTTAAAGCCACTTAATGAAAATGAGCTTGAACAGGTATGCAAGGAACTACGCCAGTATATTATTGACGTGGTATCAGTTAATGGCGGGCACTTTGCTGCAAGCCTTGGCGTGGTTGAACTTACAGTAGCGCTGCAGTATGTGCTTAATACGCCATATGATCAGTTAGTTTGGGATGTTGGCCACCAGGCCTACGGCCACAAAATACTTACCGGCCGCCGCGACGAGTTTCACACCAACCGCATTCACGGTGGTATTAGCGGGTTTCCAAAACGCTCGGAGAGTCAATATGATACTTTTGGTGTAGGCCACTCATCAACATCTATATCAGCAGCGCTGGGTATGGCTGTTGCTTCCCAATATAAAGGCGAAACCGACAGGCAGCACGTAGCTGTGATAGGCGATGGCTCGATGACCGCAGGTATGGCTTTTGAAGCACTTAACCACGCTGGTATCGAAAACTCAAACCTCCTGGTGATCCTGAATGATAATAACATGGCCATCGACCCTAATGTTGGCGCGTTAAAAGAATACCTGACCGACATCACTACCTCAAAGCCATATAATCGCTTCAGAGACGATATCGCCCATGTGCTTGCCAAGTTATCATCAATTGGGCCTGATGCTTTTAAAATAGCTCAAAAGCTTGAAAAAAGCATCAAAGGCACACTGCTTAAACGCAGCAACTTTTTTGAAGCCCTTAAGTTCAGGTATTTTGGCCCTATTGACGGCCATGATGTAAATCATCTGATAAAGGTATTGAAGGACCTGCGCGATATCCCGGGCCCTAAATTACTGCACTGCATCACAGTAAAAGGGAAAGGCTATGCCCTTGCCGAAAAAGACCAAACCAAATGGCACGCTCCCGGCTTGTTTGACAAGATCACCGGAGAGATCAAAAAAACTAAATACGATAAGCCTCAGCCACCTAAATTTCAGGATGTATTTGGGCATACCATAATTGAACTTGCCGAGCAAAACCCTAAAATAATGGGTATTACCCCGGCAATGCCTTCAGGTTGTTCACTGAACCTTATGATGAAGGCTATGCCGAACCGAGCGTTTGACGTGGGCATTGCCGAACAGCATGCGGTAACATTTTCTGCAGGTTTAGCAACTCAGGGGCTTATTCCTTTTTGTAACATCTATTCCAGCTTTATGCAACGGGCATATGATCAGGTGATCCATGACGTAGCTATACAAAAGCTCAATGTAATATTTTGTCTTGACCGTGCCGGTTTTGCCGGAGCAGACGGGGCCACGCACCATGGCGCTTATGACATGGCATACATGCGCTGTATACCAAACATGATCGTATCTGCGCCCATGAACGAGGAAGAGCTCCGCAACCTGATGTTTACTGCCCAGCAGGAAAACATGGGGCCGTTTGTAATCAGGTATCCACGCGGCAACGGCGTTATGGTTGACTGGCAGCGTCCGTTCAAAGCTATCCCAGTAGGTAAAGGCCGCAAGGTTTGTGATGGTGATGATGTAGCGATCCTCTCTATCGGGGCTATAGGCAACGAAGTAGTTAAAGCCACAGCCGAACTTAATGCCGAAGGGTACAATCCTGCCCATTACGATCTTCGGTTTGTAAAACCGCTTGATGAAGCTTTACTGCATGAAGTATTCAAAAACTTCAATAAAGTAATTACCGTTGAGGATGGCTGTATTGAAGGCGGCATGGGCAGCGCGGTGCTCGAGTTTATGGCCGACAACGGCTACACTAACATCCGGGTTAAACGCCTGGGCATTCCTGATAAATTCATTGAACACGGCGACCAGCCTGAACTTTGGGCCGAATGTGGGTTTAATGCCAGTGGCATAGCCCAGCAAGTACGCAGCATGGCCGAAAAGCGAAATGTGAATAATATAGCATCGTAAATGCCGGGCTTCATAATTGTATAGAAGAAGCTTTTCTTTCAATCATTTTTCAGATAAATGGAAGGCATACTTTATATAGAAAATTTCATTGCTGATCCTGCGTCACTATTCAGTTTCCTGACAATGAACATTGTTTGGGACGAGCGAATGGCGGCTCGGAAAACTGCCAGCTACGGTGTGGCTTATAACTATTCGCAAATAAGCTATCCATTTCGGCAATTTTTGCCCGAGTTGTATGTAATCATACAACAACTTGCAAACACGCTTGCTTTTGAGCCTAACAATTGCCTTTTGAATTATTACCTTGATGGAAAGGCCAAGATGGGATACCATTCTGACCAAACAGATATTCTTTATCCTGGTACTGGCGTCGCAATTATTTCGGTAGGAGAACCGCGAACTTTTAGGTTCCGAAATATCGAAAATAAGGATGAATTTGTTAATTATGAGCTTGCATCAGGTAGCCTGATATATATGACACAAGAAGTTCAGGAGCAATGGGAGCATGCCATACCGCCATCGGATACCGAAAACGGGAGGATAAGCCTAACATTCCGAAAAATCAGCGGCTAACCAAGTTTGTCTATGTCAAAAGCTTGATAATCGCACCTGAAACTTTTGTGAAGCTTGTGCTTTTTAATGTACCGGCCGTGCGTATGATCATATTTTTATTAGCAGTAAAAATACGCGAAGGGCGAATATTTGAGGCTACGGGTAAAGATCCTTTCACAAAATCAGTCTGATCAATAGCAATAGCATAGGTATCTTTGCTTTGCTGGCTCGTTATCTGGCATAATATAATGTCATCGCCCTGTAAATCGGCTAACACTAAAGCCGGTCTCTTCTTGCTACCAGTTAAATCAGAAAAAGGAAATGGAATAACTACAATATCTCCTTTTACAAATCCTGCCATGCCTCATCTTCTTCTGCTGTCAACCAACTTTTAGCCAAAACTGCTTCTGTTGCAAAATGGGTTGTGATATTGTCCATACTTTCGATAGTGCTATCGGCTTCCTCAATGGTAAATGCAATAACCTCCACTTGTTTACCAACAAATTCTTCGGGTAAATTAATTGATATGTTACGATTGCTCGGCTTTACCACTGTTCTGATCATATTCAAATATACTAAAAGTAAAATTTAATTATATCGGTATAATATTGAATATATCATCAATGCGCTTTATAACTCACCAGATCATTATACACAGCACGGAACGAACTGCGGATACCAAATGTCAGCATCGAAGTTTTATCATTAAACTGATCATTTTTATCTCTGCGGATCAAGCCGCCCAGTTCAAACCTCAAGTTGTATTTAGGGTTAATTAAATAGGCTACTTTTCCTTCCATATATACCATATTGGTTGTTAAACCCTGCCCTGTATAATTGCCGTTTTGCCTTGCAGGATCGCGATATCCCTGAAATGGGTCTTTACCATAGTTCAGGCCATTAACGTCAAGCCCGTAGTGCCCGTAATCAACCTCGCCGGTAAAGTCAAACCGTTTGTATGAATAATTAAGCAACCCAACCGCCTCGCGGAAATTAGCGCCCCATGGATGCCCTATAGGCTCACCATTTTCGGTATAATTGATCACAGAAGAACGCTCCGAATAAGTATATGGCTTAACATTGTTTGTTTCGAGCAAATAGTTTAAGCCTTTAACGTTAAACAGGTTTGCGCCCCTTATACCCAACTGAAAACCATATTTATTGCGTGAGCTCCCTTTGCTTGAAAAAAAACTTGATGATTCAAATTCATCAAGTGCAAACTGACCGTATGCGGTAATACCATCAGTTAGCTTATACTTGGCAGTAAACCCTATTAAAGCATTATCAGGCGAGCCGTTTGAGGCTTCAACCGGCCTTAAAAATATTACCGGGTTTATATAAGTAAAATCAAACCCGCGCTTATGGCCTAAATCATCTTTAGCAGCCCAAACTACGGCATCAAAAAAGCCGAGTGACAGTCTGTTAGTTACATTCCAATCTAAATAATGAAACACACCAAATTTTTTCCTGTCGCCATTATCCACCTTCACAGAAAGCGGGTCATCAAAATAAGTCCACATGGCCATGTACCGCACATTGCCTAATGTTGCTGTTAACTTAAAAAAAGGATATGGCGACGCATAGTCAGATAATAACAACGAGCGATAACCATCTCCAATAAAAGTTTTATCGCGACCAGCACTGATATTCAAAAATTTTATAGGAGTATAAGATACGTTTGCCGTAATATATGACCAACGATACTCATTACCGTAAATGCCTGCGTATGCCTGTCCTGGCGATATGCCTACCTGGTTAACATAAGTTTGCAGATAATTGGGCAACACTGCGCGGTTTTCATAACCGGCCACGTTATATGAAAAGTTTTTCCCGAAGGTTCCGCCAAATTGAATTCCGAGTGTACCAAAATTGGTATTCTTTTTATCCGAAAAATCACGGCTCAAATTAAAGTCAGGTAACAGATCGGCATAAAAAGTAGAGTTACTGGTCTTTACATCAATCTGGTGCTCGTTAAAGAAGCGGCCTTTAATCCCATTCATGTTCATTAACGAATCATAATGAGTTTTCAAAAGCGAATCGTCAACCATGAATGGCTTTAATGAGCTATGTACACGCGTTTTGGTTGAATAAACATCTTCGTTAAGTTTTTGATAAAACTGGTAATTATAGGGTTGATAGTCGGACTGGGCTTTCGCAAGCCCGCTTATCAAAAACAATAAAATAATGCTTGTAAATATTCTCTTCATATATCGTTTATATGGTTTTTGCCATTGTTATTCAAAATAATTAAGCGTGTTAAAACCGCCTTTTTTCAGGTATTCGTCTTTCTTCACCAGCTGCAAATCTGAAAGCACCATATCAGTTACCAGTGCCTGCAGGTCATATTTAGGTTTCCAGCCCAATTTGGTATAAGCTTTGGCCGGGTCGCCAATCAACAGGTCAACTTCCGTTGGCCTGAAATATCGCTGATCAACCTTTACAACCGTTTGTCCAAACCTTAAAGCATCCAAATTTAATCCAAGCGCAATAACCCTTTCTTCATCAATATCAATGATCACGCCGCGCTCGTTCTCATTTTTTCCGCTAAATTCAACCTCAATGCCCAACTCCATAAATGCCATCCTGATAAAATCGCGCACGGTGGTGGTTACGCCGGTTGCTATTACAAAATCTTCGGCTGTTTCCTGCTGCAGCATCAACCACATGGCTTCAACATAATCTTTGGCATGTCCCCAATCGCGTTGTGCCGAAAGATTGCCTACATACAAACAGTTTTGCAGGCCAAACCCTATTTTTGACACCGCCCGGGTAATTTTACGCGTAACAAAGGTTTCGCCCCTTACCGGACTTTCGTGGTTAAAAAGGATTCCGTTGCAGGCATACATACCATAAGCTTCGCGATAGTTAACTACAATCCAATAGCCATATAGTTTTGCCACAGCGTAAGGCGAACGCGGATAAAAAGGAGTGGCTTCACTTTGTGGCACTGCCTGCACCAAACCATAAAGTTCGGACGTGGAGGCCTGATAAACGCGTGTTTTTTGAGTGAGGTTCAGCAGCCTTACTGCTTCAAGGATGCGCAGCACACCAACACCATCTGCATTAGCAGTGTATTCGGGGGTTTCAAAACTCACTTTTACATGGCTCTGAGCTGCAAGGTTATAAATTTCGTCGGGCTGAACTTCCTGAATAAGCCGGATCAGGTTAGTTGAATCGGTAAGATCACCATAATGCAGCCTGAACTTAACATCAGGCTCATGCGGATCATGGTACAAATGGTCTATTCTGTCGGTATTTAGTAACGATGAGCGGCGTTTAACCCCATGCACTTCATAGCCCTTCTTCAGCAAAAACTCTGCTAAATAAGCTCCATCCTGCCCCGTTATTCCTGTTATTAAAGCCTTTTTCATTAATAATGACCGTACATATATTATGTAGTACAATAATATCCAATTTTATTGTAATTACCCCTATTAGGCTCAATATATAGGAGCAGGCCGGTGTTGTGCTACTGTTAAATGATCAGGAATATTGCCCTTGATATATTGAAAAATTAAATCCCGGCTACGGTATCTTCCAATTCCTTATACCAATCGGCCCCGTATTTACGGATAAGCGGACCTTTCAAAAATTCATGGACGCGCACTTTTAACTCATCCCCAAATGAACAGGCCGGGCTGCAGATATTCCAGCGGTCGTAGTTTAAAACGTCAAACTCCGGGTATGAAGTAATGCGGATGGGATATAAATGGCATGAGATAGGCTTTTTCCAGCTAATGGCACCTTCTTCATATGCCTTTTCAATACCACATTTGGTAATACCGTTTTCCCATATTACGTAGGCACATTCCTTATTGGTATCAACACATGGCGTAGTATAATCTCCTTCAAAATCGGTTACATAAACTCCGTCCTTTTCTATGGTTTTAATCCCTTTTGCGGTAAGATAGGGCTTTACTTTGGGATAGATCTCTTTCAGGATATCAAGCTCATCGGCATTAAGAGGTGCCCCCGAGTCGCCTTCAAGGCAGCAGGCCCCCTTGCATTTATTTAAATTACATACAAAATTCTCTTTTACCACATCCTCGTGCAGTAATACATTGCCAACCTCAATCATTATCTTTTTAAAATCAATCTTTAATAGGGTTCAAAGGATATTTAAGTCCAGAGGCCGATTTCAAGTCCATTGTCACGCTGCCTATCAGCACTTCAACGTGGGCTTTTACCGGGATCCTGTTCCTGTCATTGGTAACCCAAAGGTACAACTTACTGTTTTTCCGAAAAATACGCCCCGGGATAATTGCCGGGCTAAATTTAAGACAATTAAACTTACCAAGCGAACACTCAACTGTTTCGGTACCAACATAGGTTATCTGCATACTGTGAAACCCATCTTCCAAAAAGTATTGCAGATCAAACGTCTCTCCCTGGTGCAGCTTTGAAACATCTATGGCCCGTGCAAAGTAATATGCCGATACAAAATCAAAGGACTCGCCCTTGTACGCAAATGTCCCTTTGTTTGCCGTTACCTTTTTATCTTTCTGATCAAAGGTAACATTATCTGTATGCCTGTATTTGCCCTCACGCCTGTTCTCGGTATAAAAATAGGGCATCAGTGTAGTTTCGTCAACGTATGACTCATAGCGGTTCCTGACCTTGTAAAACAAGTCAAAAGAACCTGCCGTTTTACCTTCGGCAACAAGATGAAATGCAGGGCGGTCATTAAACTTTTTATCGCTCGCCTCTACCCTGATGGTAGCCTCGGCGGCAGTAAATAAACCGTATTTCATTTTGTATTCCAGCTGTTCGCCAGGTTTAAAAATAGATTCATTGATCTTTTTCAACTCCTGGGTAAATCCTACCCGGCAACAGGCCATAAAAAGCAGTACAGTAAAAAAATATTTATTTATCAGCAGTTTTTTCATTGATTAATAGCCTCTTTAACGGGGCTTGAGATATGACAACTGCTATTATAAATGGTTTAAAGCCTTTTTTATTGCGTACTACTGTTTAAATACTTAATCCTTACGCTTATAGATAGGTACAGTTGAGCATGGCTCGCCAAACATGAGGCTTTTAACTACCGCAGTTAGCTTTTTGGTAAGCTCTACATAAGCAGATACCGGCACTTCCGTGTCGCCGCAACCTTTCAGCACAATGCGTTGCCCGCGATACTGTTCAAAATCGGCTTTAGCTATTTCTTTTTCAAAAAGTACGGTTTCTAACACCTCTTTGTCACCAAAAACAATTTCGCGTGCATAAGGGGCCATACGGTTGGCCAGCAGCATATATGCCCACGCAGGTACAATAGCATCGGCAGTGCAGGTGATGCCTACGTTCTTGCCCTCGTATTGTGTCCAGTCATGTTCTTTTATAAAATCCCTGAAATCTTTCTCACGCAAAATGAGGCCATGGAACAGGTTATCCTTTATATCATAAATAACACGGTCGCCTGCGGGATAAAACGAAGCCGGGTCTAAAGTAACAAGGCCACTTTGAGCTACCTTGTTTATTATGTTTTCCTGTATATCCATATCATTTATATGAAAGCTAAAAGCAAAATGCGCAAGGCTTAAAGCTAATTAGCTTGATTGATTATTAATGTTATTATATAAAAGCCAAACGCAAAAGGCTTAAAGTTTGATTATGATTTTATTTAATGGCTATGTTAAAACTTAATAGCCTGTATATAAAACAAAAAATCCGGGAACAGCTTCATGCTATTCCCGGATGCAAATTTACTTTAAATTTTGTTTAGAAGAATTTAGCCCTGTTATCTTTTACAATTGCATTATCTTTTAATGCATCCAGCACCAAACCTTGTGAGCGTTGTAAAAGCGCCTGGTTAATTTGCTCTTTTTGTTTAATGGCATTAGCAAGTGCAGGCGGGTTGGTGAAACCGTTAACTACAAATACATAAACACCTTGTGTTCCATCAACAGGTTTTGAAATTTTGTTGATAGCCGAACCAAAAATTGAACCGATAACTTTGTACTCTGCAGACTGGCCAGGGATAATAGGGTTGGCAAACACAATGTTTTCAACCGGAACTACCTTGCCGCCTACTTTTTGAGCAACCTGGTCAATTGAAGCACCACCATTAATGGCTGCATCAAATTTCTCTTTCAGTTGTTTAGCTTTAACCTCGTTACGTACCATTGGCTCAATCTGCTTTTTAATAGCTTCAAGTGCTAAAGTACCTTTAGGTTTGATTTCGGTAAGGCGGGTTACAATATACTGATCGCCCACGGTAAATACTTTATCAGTGATATCACCTTTTTCGGCTTTGTAAGCCCATCTAACTACATCACGTGCATTATCTAAGCCTGGCAAACCAGAAGCAATTGCAGTAACATCTTCGGCAGTACGTGGCTTTAAACCTTCTTTCTTAGCTTCAGCTTCAAAGTTATCAGATGTTAATGAAGCTAAAAATCCCTGCGCTTTGCTGTAAGCAACTGTTTGGGTTTTGCTGCTTGCGGTTAACGGCTTATCAACCACACCAACTTTAACCAGTTTAACAGAACCTTTTTGATCTTCAACCTGGATAACATGATAACCAAACTGTGATTTTACAACAATGATTTCGCCTTTGCTTGCTTTAAAAGCAGCATTGGTATATTCAGGAACTAAATTACCCTGACCGGCACCCATTGCGCCATTAGCATCAAATGCAGGAATATCACCGCCTTTTGCGGCGCTGCCTTTATCGGCAGAGAAAGTAGAGGCCAATTCGGCAAATGATTTACCGCCCTGTATCAATTTCTTAATTGAATCTGCTTTAGTTTTAGCTTTATTATCATCACCGCCTGCAGATGCAAGATCGATCAGAATGTGCCTGGTTTTAACCGAATCAAAAGTAGTTTTGGTATCAACCAGTTTAGCTACTTTGTAGCTGCCGTTTTCAAGATATGGACCATAAACAAATCCTTTAGCTGCACTAAACATCGTAGTATCCAGTTTAGGATCAAGGCTGCCTTTACGCTGATAAGCTAAAGGAGCTTTTGTTTCGGCATTGATCTGCACAAAAAGCGAATCGTTAGGAGTGGTTTTGAAATCATTCGCTAATTTTTCTGCCTGTTGTTTAACTGCCGCGCTATCTTCTTTTGAAGGAGCTGCATTAAAGCTAACATATTCAAAATCCCTTAGCTCCTGCGGAGTTTTAAAGGAAGCTTTGTGGGCATCATAGTACGCGCTGTAATCACCATCTGTTAAAGTAACTTTAGCATCAGGGATCGAAGTATAATCAAGAGATACGTATTTAAAGTTAGCCAGCTTGTTTTTTGCTTCGTAATCATCTGTGGCTTCAAGCGAATTTACATACAGGCCGTTGGTAACCAAGGTCATGTATTTAGTAGCTTTTTTAGCTTCGATCAAATCTTTAACAAAGTTATTCCATGCTTCTTTTTGAGCAGGATCGGCCTTGCCTGATTGAAGGTAGGCTTTAAACTGGTTGTACCTGCTGCGGTCAAACTGGCCGGTTTGCTGATCGGCAAACTGACGGGCAATTTGCGGGTCTGGATTATTATCGCCAACCATCACGCTTAACTCATCATCGCCAACATTAAGGCCAAGTTTTTCAATTTCTTTGCCTATCAGCAACTGGCTTAAATACTGGTTCCAGGTGGTTTCCTGCAAGTAGCTTGCTATCTGCGGAGAAATGCTCTGTCCCTGTTGTTTAAACTGTGCCGAATTTTGTTCCAGCTTTTCATTGAATTTGTCATAGGGCACTTTTTCGCCGTTAACAACGGCAAGCTCGTTACTATCGTCCCTGAAAAAGGAACCGCCCGATCTTACAACTTCGCTCACAATAAATGCAAGCAGCGCGAAACCAATAAAGAATGCGAGAATTTTCCCCATCCTTTCGCGCAAAAAACCCATTATACCCATATTACATTTATAATTATTCTATTCTTTTTTAAAGAGCGCGCAAGATACAATTTTTACTAAAATTCTATAACACAAATTTTTCGTTAAAAAAAGTCATTATTGTGTAGCTTTTTCATCTACGTGAAATATGCCGGTACTGCTTTTAAAGGAAGGGTTCAACAACTTGTCATCGCTTTCAAAGGTATCGCCATTCATAACGTTACCGCCACTTAGGGTGGCCTGTACCGGCTTATTGGAGTAAACGCGCTTGGTTACCTGGTCCCAAAACAATTCATTTGATTTAAATGTCTCGCCTTTGGCATTGGTTGCAACAACATTGCCATGAAATTCGATAAGCTTCTCCTGCTCCCGGTTAATGCCCGTATCGGCAATTATATCACCGGCAAACTGACCTGTAGCGCGGTCATAGTAATCGATCTTTACGCCTTTGGGCATAATTTTATAAGGCTTCTTGATCTGGTATTCGATCATCAGCGGAGCGGTAAGATGGATCTCGACCTTGGTCGAATCGCTCATGATCAAATCAAGCCCTGTACTGCGCTGGGCAACGGTATCAACCTCGTTAGCCGATAATTCCCTAACTTTTTTCAGATCGTTTTCGCACGAGGATATAAAAGCCGCCAATGGCAACAATAACAGGCATAAAGCCGGTATATTAACTGCAGGACGGCTCATTACGGCGATTAATCAAATTTATACCTGGTAAACCACTTATCGTTAAGTGTAAAACCAAGATGGATGTTTACGTAGTTTTCTTTAACTAAACCGTTAACCAATGAACCACGCTGGCCAACTTCGGCAGCGATATTGATTTTGTAGTAGCTTCCGTTATTTGAACGCAACGGTAAACCTAAACCTACAGTACCGGCATAGCGTTTAATTGTTGTGCCGTTGATGTGCATATAGGTTTGATCATATATTGCACCTATTCGATAATCAACTGTTGCAAGATAGTTTCTGATAGTTGAGATGTTTGGGGTATATGAACCACCGATATTGAAAGTTTTGCTATCCTGTAAACCCTGGTTTACACCGGCAATTGATAAATCAGACCATTTACCCATTGAATAATCGGCACCAACAAGAAACTTGCCGTCGCTTTGAAAAGAGATACCAAACCTGTTGATCTGCGGTAATTTCAATTTTGATTTGGGCCCGGTTGTGCTAACCACACTATCAGCAGCTATATCCTGATTTCCGTTTGAATCATTAAAATACTGGCTTACAACAAAGCTGCTTTGCGTGTGCAGCTTTGTACCGGCCGAGGCCGAATAGCCTAAAACAAGGTGCTTGGTTTCAGAAAAATCAAATGAATACTGCAAACCATAATCATAGTTAATGCCGCCTATAGCGTTGCTTGATTCAATTTTCGAATTTATAGCGCCTGCAAGGCCTGGTATTTCGGTAGTGGCAATATCTTTTATATTACCAAATATGTATGATACGTTTGCACCTAATAACAGGTGTTTGCCTATGCCAAAACCATATCCCAAATATGCTTTTGATAAGCTACCATCACCGCTATAGCTATAATTGGTTACGTTAGTATCGGCAGGTGAGCCGGATGTACCTAATTTATTTACCGATTTTGTATAGTTATAACCACGCTCGCTGTATGGCAATAAACCAAAGCTCAAGGCCGAACGTTTTGAAGTAGGAATAGCAAATGCAATATGGTTAAGCCTGAAATTGCTGTTTTTTTGGCTGGCCGAACCTGTTTGGCTCAGGCTTAAAAAGTTAGCATACAAACCAACATCAATAGTTGTTAAATTAACTGCACCGTATGAAGCAGGGTTTACAACGTTGATATTATTAAAAAAACCTATCCTATTGGTAGCTACGCTAATGCCGCCCATACCTATATTTTGGCCCATTAACTGAGGATCAATATCGCCTATACCGTAACGTGAATATGGAGAGCTTGAGGTTGCCGTTGATTGCGCATGTGCTGAAAAAGCGGCAACAGCCAATAAAAGTGTTATAAAAAACCGGGTATATTTAATCATTATGCTTTTGTATAGCTTCGTTTAAACCTTTTAAAACCAAATATGGTTCAATTTTTATGTAGCGGGCAAAGATGCTATTTTTCAGTAGAGTATCAAAAAAAATGCTGTCGCCCCCGCTTAGTATAATATTCAGTTGTTCGCCCATGGTTTTATAGCTTTCAATAAAACCGATAAGCTCATATTTTACTCCGTTTTGTACTCCCGAACGGATAGCGGTTGTTGTATTATTTCCGTATGGCGTATTAAAATCCGTATCCGCCTCAATAAGCGGCAAACCCGCCGTATAATTATTTAAAGCCTTATAACGCATATTTAAGCCCGGCGATATACTGCCGCCAAAATAATTTCCACCGGCATCAACACCATCATAAGTGATGGCCGTGCCCCCGGTAATTACAAGGCTATTTTGGCCGGGGAACATATTATATGCGCCGATAACCGCAGCTAACCTGTCAGGCCCAAGGGTTTCCGGTGTTAAATAGTGGTTACTTATTCCGCTGGTCATTAAAGTATTAAAATGTATCAGCGGAATTTTTTTTCCCAGCATGGCCTGCCATGCTTCTGTATGTTTCTTTACCGACGAGATGATTGCCTTAACAGGATTGTACTTGTTAAGCAAAGCATCCAGTACCGGCATATCAATGGTTTCATACTGGTTAGCCTCAAGCATTTCATCCAGTTTAAAAACTGCGATTTTGATGAGCGTATTACCGATATCAATAACCAGACTGGTCATCAAGCCCTAACTATTGACAATATAGATTCAAAAATAGCTAAACCATCCTCATTAGCCAGCAAACCATCGGCAGCACGCTCAGGGTGCGGCATTAAGCCAAATACATTCCTGGTTAGGTTTGTAACGCCTGCTATATTTTCCAATGATCCGTTAGGGTTTGAGTCGGCGGTGATATTACCTGCCTCGTCGCAATACCTGAACATTACCTGGTCGTTATCGTTAAGGGCTTTGATCACATCGGCATCAGCAAAATAGTTGCCTTCGCCATGTGCAATCGGGATCCTTAATGCCTGCTGCGGATCAAGCTGCGCAGTAAGTAATGAATTTGATGTTTGCGGTTTTAAGTAAATGTTGCGGCAAATAAATTTACGGTTAGTATTATGCAATAAAGCACCAGGCAACAAACCGGCTTCGGTCAAAATCTGGAAGCCATTGCAAATACCCATTACATAACCACCTTTTGCAGCAAACTGGACAACCTCCTGCATAATTGGCGAAAAACGGGAAATGGCACCTGAACGCAGATAATCGCCAAATGAAAAACCACCAGGTAAAACAACAAAGTCAACACCTTGCAGGTCATGATCTTTATGCCATAACCTCACTACTTGCTGACCCATTACCTTTTCTAATACGTATATGATATCTTCATCACAATTAGAACCGGGAAATATAACTACTCCAAACTTCATCAGAATTATTTAAAAAATTGGCGTTGAACCTAAATAGCTTATTGTTATAGTTTCAGGCTACAAAACTAACATAACCGCCGAAATAAGGACGAATGTAAAAGTTAAAATTTGTTAAACTGAAAGTAAATGATGCTGATAAACAACAGTAAATACAGGATTTCATAAAACCAGCGCCTGGTTGCGTACAAAAAATAATAGGCAAAAAACACGGTTGCCGGCACCGCACAAAGCAAAAAATGGCTCAGGCGAAATTCCGAATTAAGATAAAATGAGAGCGCTGTGATCAAAAAAATAAAAAACAACAGCTGAAATGTTTTGCGGATCTGCACGTAACTTTTAAAGAAATTTTGCTGCAGCTTAAAAAAACAAAGTACCAGTATCAAAATAACCGGCGCCAGCAACAGGTAATTGTAAGAATTTATGCTGATATGATCCGGAAATTTTTTGCCCAAAGGCGACCAGATATGGCTAAACCTGGGCAGCATATCATTCATAAAATAAATAACCGCCAGGAAAAAAAACACGGTTACATAACCCAATATTGAAATAACCCATTCGCGCCAGTTGAATGGCCTGTATATAATAAGTGCCACCCATATAGCCAGGAACAAATAAATAAAAGGGAAATAAACAAGCGAACCTACCGCTACGATCATGCCCACATCATAAGTTGCTGATTTAACATCATCGCCTTTATAAAGGTTAAACAATTTATACAGCATCCAAATGAGCAGAAAATTACAAATGAGTGGGGCGCTTAAGGTTAAAAATGGTGTAAACAAGCCCGACAGTGTGATATACATCAGCGCCGGCAAAAACGTTGGCTTGCCTAATAAGTTATGATGATTGATCAATGAGTTAAGCAGCAAGGCCTGTGCAAATACAAGTCCGCCGGCCAGTATCACATTAAGCAGGGGCGAAAACGCGTATTCATATTTTACGGGGACCAGCAGCCTCGCAAATGGTTCTACAAAAATAAACTCAACCTTTTCAGGAATTTGCACCATGAAACCTATCCGGAGCACAAGCAGCAAAATGGCCAGCCACACGATATTGAAGGGATTATAGTTCCGGAAAAGATTGATCATAATGTGCGGCCGTATTTGCGGTTGCAAAATTAGCAGAAAAATCTATCTGAATCAGAATTTACGGAATTAGAAGATTACCAGAACCTAATGTATTTTCACCGCATTAGCTCAAGTCCTGAATAAAGGCCTCTTTACTTTGGGGATTTGTGCTTTACGTAGGCTCATTGATCCATTACTTAAGCCCTACCCACAACACTTGCGCCAGAATGGGGGCTTGTGCTTGTTGTTATCATTAAGTGATCTGTTACTTTAGCCCTACCCTATCTTGCATATTGCTTTACCAATTTATCAACTATGGCGGCAGTTTCATCCGGAAAATCAACTACGATCTTTTTATTATCGTTGATCCAGTTATTTAAATGACCATTGAACTTATCATTTATTTCGCTCACCACCGGAACTCCCAGCTTAGAGGCCGAAAGCGCATTACACTGCTGCTCGTATTGCCCTTTCATGGGTATCATCATCACTTTTTTCTGTAAAAACAAGGCTTCGGCCGGGCCTTCAAAGCCGCCGCCGGTAAGCAGGCCGGTGCAGCTGGCCAGGCTTTTGTTAAAAGCTTCATTATTTACCGGGAAAATCTCTACGTTTCCGGATTGATAAGCTTGTTTTTGACGTTTCGAAAATACCTGCCATTTAACTTCTTTTTGAGCGCTCAGATATTTTACAAGGGTTTTATCATCATATGCCGGCAGGTAAACAGTGTAATGCCCCAAATCCGAAGTTTCCATCCTCCTGATCTCACCGCGGATCACCGGGGTATTGATAAAAGTATCATAGCGCTCAAAATGAAAGCCCACATGATAAGTAGTTGGCGAATAGTTTTTTAAAAGCCACTGTGCAAAGGGATCCTTTTTTTCGGGCCGCGGCGTGTTGGGCGATACAAATGAACATTGATGGCTTAAAGATACCGATGGTACACCGCGCAACTTACAGGCCCAGGCACTTACTGGTTCAAAATCATTGATGATGAGATCGTATTGTTTTAAGGGGAGACTTCGCAGATCGCGCTGAAACTGGCGCAGGTTCATGATTTTCCAGGTAGCCCAGTTATCTACCCCGCCATTGGTGCCAAATACAAAACTTACGCCATGAAAGCGATATTTGAGGGGCTGCGATAATGACACCTCGGCTTCGGTGCCGCTCACCAGCAGATCTACCTCGCCGTATTGCTGCAGCAAAGGAACAATTTCTCTTGCCCGGCTTATATGTCCGTTACCTGTTCCCTGTATACCAAACAGTATCTTCATTAAAATAATTTCTTTTCAAAAAGGATGATGCTTGTGCGGCAAAACATGTATTGACATGCTGATTTATCCGCACCAATATTAAGGGGGTTAATTTAGCAAAGAAAAACGTTTTCGGTATTAATTAATCATTTTCGTGCTTAAAACGCTCCAATAAATTTTTAACATCGAGCATCGCATTCAGGTCTTCCGAATCGGTTTTATCGTCTTCATCAGTATCTGTATTAAAATCGTCTGGTTTATATTTAAACACCTCCCATTTGCCATTGTAATATTCCAGCGCGCTTAAGCTTTCTACCCAATCGCCCGAATTGAGATAAAGTACTGAGCCCGTGTTTTGGGTTGATGTAATTTCCCTGATCTCGGCATGGTGAATATGCCCGCAAATCACATAGCCGTATTCCTTATCTACAGCCAGGTCGGCCGCTGTTTGTTCAAACTGGTTAATAAATTTTACGGCCTCCTTAAAACGGGCTTTCACTTTTTGCGAAAAACTCATTTTTTGCCTGCCGATAGCTGTTAGGAACCAATTTACAAAACTGTTGATCAAAATTAATGTATCGTACCCTACCGCACCTAATTTGGCCAGCCATTTGGAGTGCTGCATGGTAACGTCAAATACGTCCCCGTGAAAGATCCAGGCTTTTTTGCCATCGATATTTAACACCAGCTTATCAAGCAGCTGAAAAGTGCCCATGTTAAAATCGGTGAACTTACGCAGCATTTCATCGTGGTTGCCGGTTAAATAATAAACCGGGATGCCGTCGGTAACAAACTTAAGAATGCGGCGCACTACCTTCATATGGGCTTCGGGCCAGTACGATTTACTAAATTGCCAAATATCAATAATATCGCCGTTAAGGATAAGGATTTTGGGCTTGATGCTTTTTAAATATTTAAGCAATTCTTTTGCGTGACAGCCGTACGTGCCAAGGTGCACATCAGATATTACTACAATATCAACTTCGCGTTTTGCCATTAAATTAAGGGGTTATTTTACAGGCCGGCAAGGTATGCCGGAAAACAACATTTTTAATAAAGCAACGATTACTCGTCGTCCTCATCTTCGTTAACTGTCAATTCATATGGGCTGGCATAGAAGCAGCCGACAAGTATCAGCAACCCTATAACTACCAAGTAAGCATACTCAAAATTCATTACAAAGATTTTTACAAATGTCTGAAATTTAACATTATCCTACTGTTAAGACTACATTAAATATAAAAGGTTACTTTGCTGTGTTAAATTTATTTTTTGTTCTGTCGAGCTGTTTTAGGTGGTGCTGTAAGTGGATGCGGATAAACTTAAACCATTGTTTGGCATTAAGCATTCCCAGCCGCGGATGCTTGTATTTGCTTGCGTTAGAAGACGCCGGGATGAGCGGTGCGGTAGTATCAACACGCTTACGGCATTTAATGATGAGGTTTTTGGCATCCTCTTTACTGATCTTATTGGCAGCCATTTTATCATTAACCGCATTGGGAACTTTGGTTTTAACCGGCGGAAATTTACCCAGCAGCAACAAGATCCTTCCTTCCCAGTTAATACCCTTTTTAGTGGGTTCGCAATTACCATGTGTACAACGTTCAAGCGCTATTGACGAGCCAAGTGTAGCCTGCATGATATGACTATAAACTTCGGCGAACGACCAGCTGCCATCCGGAGGAGTAACGTCAAAGAGCTCATCCGGAATCAGGTCCAGTTGCCTGCGGTATTCATCAAGGGCTGCATCAATAGCTTTACGTTCGTTGGCAATACTCATAAAAGTAAAGTTAACTCTTTTAGATGAGCAATCTGCACGGGTACATCTTGGGGCTTTTCGGCGTTGAACGGGTTAAAATAAATGGCGTCTATACCAAAATTCAATGCCCCCCGAATATCGGCTTCAATGCTGTCCCCTATCATTACACTTTCTTCTTTTAATGCCCCGGCCAGGTCAAGTGCATGTTGAAATATGGCTTTATCGGGTTTATTAACACCCACATCCTCAGAAATAATGATGTTTTGAAAATACTTTGCCAAATCCGTTCCTGCAATTTTTATGCGGGTTGAATCTTTAAACCCGTTCGAGATCAGGTGCAGTGTATATTTTGATTGCAGGTATTGCAGCGTTTCATGCGCATGCGGAAACAAGTTGGTTTTGGTAGGGCAAAGTTTCACATAAGCATCCTCAAAATCAGCCGGCATCAAATCAGGGTGCAAACCAAGGTCAGTAAAAGTTGATTTGAAGCGGGCTTCCCGCAATTCATCTTTAGTGATTTCGCCAACGTGATATTGCGCCCAAAGGCGGTGGTTGTTGCGGGTATAAGTTTCAATGAATAACTCGGCGGACTGCAGGCCTATTTCAGCAAGCTGATGGATAACATATAGTTCATGCAGGGCCTCTTCGGCATTTTTATCAAAATCCCAAATGGTATGGTCAAGATCAAAGAAGATGTGCTTGTATTGTTTCATGTCGGATTTCGGAATTTCGATTTCGGATTGTTTATTTTTTGATTTAGAAATCGAAAATTCAAAATTAAAAAATCTTAATTGCTAAATCCGAAATCGAACATCCGAAATCCCAAATCAATATCCCTTTAATTCTTCCGGGAACCAGGGCTTAAAAGCCACAACCTGTTTTTTTGCAGTATCCGAAACCGGAATTTTCCATACATCAAAAAAATGGGTAAGGTTACTGTTAGTGGTTTTGCAAATGGTAGTAAACCATAGGTCGCGCTTATCCTGATCGGTTTTAGGATATTGACTTTTAGGTAAATTGCGGTAAACCGTATTGGCTTTTTTTATGGCATCCCATCCAAATTTGTCAATGATCTGGATATACATGCTTAAAGCAAGAAACGGATCATTGCTCCATTTATCGTAACTGGGATTATCTGCAAGGTATGCCTTGATCTTAGCCACTACATCGCCCATATTATTCATATCCCTATGGTTATACAGACCTTTATGTAAAACCTTATCAAAAACATACATGGTAAATAAATTCACTGTAACTTCTGTAGTGCCGGGAAAATCAAGTTCAAAGAATTGGTGCCGGTGACCTAACTCATGAAAATGGCCCCATAATCCTATAGAACGCATAAAGGCTTCATCAAGCATCTGTGCGCAGCTTTCATCATCGGGTGCAACTATCTTCTGCGGAATGGTAAACAAAGAGCCATATGCTGGCTGGACATCAATAATGATGCGCTCCTGGTGCACACGTTTCCGCGAAATAATGGCCAAATCGGCATCGGCATCCATTACCTCATCCCAAAACTGCATCAGTTTAACCGGATTGTTTAAATAACGAATCCGGTAAGACGGTACCGTAAACACAATATTATCTGTAGCCAGCTCGGCCCATGGGGCCGGATTATTACGAATGCTGTTGTTCCACTCCTGCTCGCTGGTTTCGCCCAGTTTAAAATAAGGGGATTTAACTGCGCCGTCAACTTTTATGCTAACTGTTTTCTGTTTAGTGGTATCACCAATGTTAATCAACAGCAAACCTCCATAAGGCGAATAAACTTCGGTAGTGTCTTTATCCAACTCAAAGATTTTGGTAAGAGCAACCGGGATACGCCTTATTTCATCAAGATGGGTAAGATCATCGTCATGAACACCTATCTGGGCCTTTAAATGTTGCTTAATGTCGTCATGGTTAATGACCACTTTAACTTTTTCACCAGCCGGTACATATAAGCCAGTACTATGTGGCCTGTAGTAAACAGATGGCATATCTAAAAGCCCCTGAGTGCCGACCCTTACAGGTATAGTGACGGTTTCATTTACCCTCGGCGCATTTTCAGGAACATCGCCAGGAAATGTTTTATAGCCCGCTGCTTTGGCTTCAGGATGATTATAAAAATCCTGCTTCACAGCGTATAACTTATAAGCTACGCGGGTTCTTGTTTTAAGCGCGGAACTATACGTTGGCACAGGCTTATCTGCCGACGGAACAGGCATTTCATCGGGCAGATTAAAAAATTCGTGGATATGTTTAATAACCGGCGAACCAGGCGGGCTATATTTATATATCAGGTAAAGGGTTGGATCAACAAAATACTGCCCTACATAAGGATCATACTTCTCTGTGTATTCGCTGAATAATCGTGGCAACATGCTATAAACACGCAGATAATCAGGTACGCTATCGGTAACAAGTTTATTATTGGTAGGTGCTTGTATGATTAAAGTTTGAGGATTAACCACTCCTGCTTTGGCAAGCAGTTTATTTATCCCCATAGTATAATACGGAAATTGTTTTGTTGTATCCCGATGAAGGAACATATCCGAATATGGCGATCCGAATATCAGCGTGCCACCATCAACAATAAAAGTTTCAATTTTATTCAACTGCACTGAATCGGTCACATCCGTATTCAATATTAAAACGTCTGTTTTCTTTTTAAAATCAAAATTTTTAATAGTGTAAACCGATGCCTTTTGCTTAATTAAAAAATCTCGAAAAGCACGATCTGTAGCTTTGGTGATAGCAACTTGAGGCTTTTTAACATTAGCACTGCTCCACTTCAGTCCATTGGTTAGCAATTGCGCCACGTTATTATTTTTCAGCATTCCATTCTTAAAATAAGCTGTAGCTCCAATTGCCAGTACCTTTCCTTTACCCAGAGTAGATGCAACGATCACGTTGGCTTTCAGATTTTCCCCTATCTCAAATTTGGTCATCGCTATAATTTCGGGCTGTTCATCAATCAGCGTAAAAAGCGAAACGCCTTCCGGCACAGGCGGCATAGGAATAGTGTCAACATTTTTTAAAAGAATAGCTTTTGTGGTTTGCGCCTTTGAGTGTAGGGTAACAGACAGGAGTAAGAAAAAAACAAACAGGTTACGGAAAAACTTGATAAGCATAAGGTAAATGGTTTTACCATAAAGTAACGGAATTAAAGTTTTAGATGTACTTCAATTCTATCATTTTAACATTTATTAACCAAATAGCATGCTTTTTTAGTAAACCAATCCTTACGCTTTTTCTCCGAAAGCCAAATCACCGGCATCTCCTAAACCAGGAACTATATAAGCTTTGCTGGTCATTTCGTCGTCAACGGCGCAAACCCAAATTTTGGCCTTGGGCAGGTTTGCTTTCACGTGTGCCACACCTTCGGTACTGGCAATTACAGCAGCAATGTGCAGCTCTTTTATTTTGTATTGGGCCATGAGCTCTTTACAAACGGCAACGATGCTTTGCCCGGTGGCCAGCATGGTATCGCACAAAATAAAGATCTTGTCATCAAGATTGGGAGTAGAAATATGATCAACCTGGATCAGAAAGCTGCCGTTGCGTTTCACCTTGCGATAGGCGGTGACAAATGCAGATGAAGCCTTGTCAAATATCTGCATAAAGCCCTGGTGAAAAGGTAGGCCGGCACGTAGTATGATCCCCAATACGGGTTCATCGGCAGGCATGTTAATGCTGGCAGTGCCCAGCGGGGTTTGAATTTCTTTGGTTTCGTAATGTAATGATTTGCTAAGCTCATAAGCCAGTATGGCACCCAGTTTTTCCTGGTTTCGCCTAAAACGCGCCTTATCCTGCTGAATAACGGCATCCCGCAATTCGGCCAGAAACAGGTTGGCAATAGTATCGGTTTTATTGAGAATGAAAATCATGCTTAAATTTAAGCGTTTTTTGAGCAATAGCATCACTATTTGTTTATTAAATGTCATATCGCTTTGCCAAATGAAAAACAAACTTTGAATATATGTAGTTAACTACGTAGATTTGTACATAAATATCAAAACAATGAATACAATACCAGTCATAAGTTCACTCAACAATACCTATTGCCAGCAAATCATTGACATTATATTACCGATTCAGCAAATAGAATTTAATGTCCCTATTACGCTTGAAGCCCAACCCGATTTGCAGGATATTGAAACAAACTACCATCAAACCGGTGGCAACTTCTGGGGAGCAATGTATAATGAGCAGCTTGTGGGCACTATAGCCCTAATTGCCTTCAATAATAACGCCGCCGCAATACGCAAAATGTTTGTGCGTAAGGAATACCGGGGCAAAGAATTGGGCATTGCGCAGTTACTGTTAGACAATCTTATTGCCTATTGCAGGCAAAACAACATTACAGACATTTATTTAGGCACAGTTGAGATGCTGAAAGCTGCCCATCGCTTTTATGAAAGAAATGGATTTACGCGCCTGGCGAAACATGATTTGCCAAAATCATTCCCGCTTATGGCTGCAGATACTATTTTTTATGAGTTACATTTGAAAAACTAACAGCGGGATAATGAATGTTATTGACGAATCGGGAATTTTAGCGATTTCAACAAGATTGCAACGCCTGGCCGAGCAGTTGCGAAAAGACGGCGTGCTCATATACAAGGCCAACAATATTGAATTTGAGCCCAAATGGTTCCCGGTTATTTACACTTTACATTTTAAATCAGTATTAAGCGTGGTGGAAATTGCCGCCGAAATTGGCTACACCCACCCTTCAACCATAAGCCTGTTAAAGGAGCTGGAAAAAGAGAAACTGATCCGCTCAAAAAAAGACAAAGCCGATGAAAGGAAGCGGCTCATCGTGTTGACCACAAAAGGCCAGGAGCTTATTGAACGCATGAAACCTGTTTGGGAAATCATGAAAGCCGCCGCCGCAGAAATTGCCGACACCCAAAATAACCTGATGAAAGCTATTACCGAAGCCGAAGAAAAACTAAAACAACAAAGTTTTCTTGACCGGGCCCTGCGTTTAAAGGCTGAGATGTAATTGATTTTAGTTTATGATCGTTGTGATCACACCGGCCAAAAGCCAAAAAAACGCCGCCGCTCGGCTCCAGCCGAGTGGCAACTATCCCCCGGCCTCCGGCCGTATACGCCAGATTCCAGCAAACTACCAACAGATTTGCTGCTTAATGGCCGTAGCTTAAGCATAACATATGAGCTTTGGCAAGCATTCGGCGGCCAGAGGCCGTGAAATAGCTGCCACTCGTCAGGAGCCGAGCGGCGGCGGGGGACTCTGTATAGCATGCGATTGCCACGCTATCGCTCGCAATGACATAACTTACTATTTTATTCCCCCTCATCCCAACAATGTTGACATACGGTTGTCATTACCATGTACTTATTTTGATTTACAAACCCTGTTCATCGATTATTTGTATTTTTACATAACAACATGGATTTTCAATTAACATCTCAATATAAACCTACCGGCGATCAGCCTGAAGCTATACGGCAGCTGGTTGAAGGTATCAACAACGGCGACCCTTATCAAACCCTTTTGGGGGTTACCGGGTCGGGTAAAACATTTACTGTTGCCAACATGATTCAGCAAACGCAAAAGCCTACGCTGATCCTGAGCCATAATAAAACACTGGCGGCACAATTGTATGGCGAGTTTAAGCAGTTCTTCCCCGAAAACGCGGTGAACTACTTTGTATCTTACTATGACTATTACCAGCCGGAGGCCTTCATCCCTACCACAAATACCTACATTGAAAAAGATCTGCAGATAAACGAGGAGATTGAAAAACTTCGTTTACGCACTACTTCGTCATTAATGTCCGGGCGGCGTGATGTGATCGTGGTATCGTCCATATCCTGCATTTACGGTATGGGTAACCCGGACGACTTTGCCGATTCGGTTTTCAAGTTTGCCGTAGGTACCCGCATCAGCAGGAATGCTTTTTTACATCGCCTTGTCGAAATTTTATACGCCCGCACCACCGCCGATTTTAAACGCGGAACGTTTAGGGTGAAGGGTGATACTGTTGATATTTTCCCGGCTTACCTGGATTACGCTTACCGCATCTCCTTTTTTGGCGATGATATTGAAGAGCTCAGTGCCTTTGACATCGGCACCGGTAAAACCATCGAAAAAATGACGCATATGGTGGTTTATCCCGCCAACCTGTACGTTGCTCCGCGCGAGCGTTTCCTCCAATCTATCTGGGCCATACAGGAAGAGCTGGAAATGCGCAAAAAGCAATTTATTGACGATGGCCGTTTTCTGGAAGCTAAACGCCTGGAAGAAAGGGTTAATTACGACCTGGAAATGATCCGTGAGCTGGGTTACTGCTCGGGTATCGAGAACTATTCCCGCTTTTTTGACGGTCGTAAACCAGGTGCAAGGCCGTTCTGTTTGCTTGACTATTTCCCTGATGATTACCTGATGGTAATTGATGAAAGCCACGTAACAGTTCCACAGATCAGGGCCATGTATGGCGGTGACAGGTCGCGCAAAATTTCATTGGTTGATTACGGCTTCAGGTTACCGGCCGCTTTGGATAACCGCCCGCTTAATTTCCAGGAATTTGAAAACCTGGCACCTCAAACCGTTTATGTAAGTGCTACACCCGGCGATTTTGAGCTGGAAAAATCTGGTGGCGTAGTGGTTGAACAGGTGATCCGCCCTACCGGTTTGCTTGATCCTGTTATCGACGTACGCCCGGTGATAAACCAGGTGGATGACCTGCTTGATGAGGTTGATAAAACCATTAAAATGGGCGACCGTGTACTGGTGACCACCCTCACCAAACGCATGGCTGAGGAATTAGCTAAATACATGGACAGGCTGGGCATTAAATGCCGTTACATTCACTCGGAGGTTAAAACCCTGCAGCGTGTCGAAATTTTACGGGGCTTACGCCTTGGTGAATTTGATGTACTGATAGGTATCAACTTACTGCGCGAAGGGCTGGATTTGCCGGAAGTATCATTAGTTGCCATTTTAGATGCCGATAAAGAAGGTTTTTTAAGATCGGAGCGTTCGCTGATCCAAACCATTGGCCGTGCTGCCCGTAATGACCGGGGCCGGGTGATCATGTATGCCGATAAAATAACCGATTCAATGCAGATCACGATGGATGAAACCAACCGCCGCCGTGATATTCAGATAGCTTATAATACACAGCATGGTATTACACCATTAACAGTAGGTAAATCTCGCGAAGAGATCATGGAGCAAACGTCGGTGGTCGACTTTAAGGGCGGCGTACAACAGGCCTATGTGGAAACCGATACAATTACCCTCGCCGCCGATCCGATAGTTCAGTACATGACCAAAGCCGATTTGAAAAAATCGATAGACAATACAAAAAAAGATATGCTTGCCGCCGCCAAGAACATGGACTTCCTGCTGGCTGCTAAGCTACGCGACGAAATGTTTGCTTTGGAAAAAATGATGGAGGAGAAGTTTTAGATTACAGATTTTAAATGTGCAGATTCCAGATGTGCAGATGAGTGGATTTCAAATGTGCAAATTTTAGATGTGCAGATGATAAATTAAAGAATTATGCCTTTCCTTTATTTGCATATCTGCACATCTGAAATTTGCACATCCTAAAATTATTTTTCATTTGCATATCTGCACATCTGAAATTTGCACATATAAATAATTTGCACATCTATCATTATCTTTGATTTAAAGTGAAGCTTATGCAATTATCAGATCTTGATCTTTCAAAAACTTATTCATACGCCGATTATCTTCAATGGACGTTTGAGGATCGGCTTGAATTAATTAAAGGGAAGATCTTCAAAATGACGCCAGCCCCGGCATCGAAACATCAATATATTTCATGGATCATTGCAAGTGAATTTTATGGGTATTTGAAAGGAAAAAAGTGCAATGCCTACCCAGCCCCCTTTGATGTAAGATTACCCCGGAAAAGAAATGATGACGACAAAAAGGTTTTCACCGTAGTTCAGCCGGATATTTGTGTGGTATGTGATCCATCAAAAATTGATGCGCGAGGTTGTACCGGTGCACCTGATATTGTGGTAGAAATACTTTCGCCGGGAAACAATCAAAAAGAACTGCGTAACAAGTATGAGGTTTACGAGGAGGCCGGTGTTAAGGAATATTGGATTGTATCGCCGCAGGATAAAACGTTTTTGAAATATACATTGATATCCGGTGCATATCAACCCTCAAGACTGATGACAACCGGTGATATCATCACTACAGAAATATTACCAGGCTTTGAATTAAACCTGGATACTGTTTTTGCCGATAATTGAAAGGGTGAGGACTTCTATAAATCTGAAATTTGCATATTTGTCTGTACCTGGAATTTTGGGGACTAATGGATTGACGGCTTTTTGATAGGTAAATCACCTGCACATTTGCACATCTAAAATCTGCAATCTACCTCAAATCATAATAAAACATTTTTAACGTTATATACCTTATATTTGTAAGCTCAAAATCATCAGTATGATTCTTATTCGTTTCCTGATCATATCTATTTGTATATTATACATTGTACGCAGCCTGGCGCGATACCTGCTGCCATTTCTTTTTGAAAGTGTTGTAAATAAAGCTCAGCAACAATATCAGCAACAAAAGCACAATTACAACGAAGGCCCAAAACCTGACGGACGCATCAGGATTGACCATATTCCACAGCCCAAAAAAGGCAGCGTGCCCGATAGTGAAGGTGAATTTGTTGATTACGAAGAAGTAAAATAACCATATCGATAAATTATGGACACCAACCCGGTATTCAACAGGCGTCATAATCACAATAATACGCCCGCTTCCGTTACCCTTATCATTACCAACTTCATTGTATTTGGCCTGTCCACCCAATTATTTACCTCATGTGCAGGCATCAATGCTTTTTTTTGGGTGGTTTTGGCCGCTTTGGCTATTTATAACTACTTTACCATTCGTAAATACCGCGAAGATTATGACAAACCCCAGGTCATAGCTTACGTGTTGAGCCTTGTTATAATGATAGGGTTATATTTCGTTTTGCGTTACTCCCAGCATTGCTAACAAATTCCGTAACAAAACTTATAATTCCTATTCTCATTGTAATTTCTATTTTTGAGGAATATAATATCCATTTCAAAAAATTTAAATGAATAACTGGTTTAAGCGTAACGGCATTCATTTTGCCATAGCTGCAATTTTCTTAGTGATCTGCTTTATATTTTTGACCCCGGCGTTCCAGGGAAAAACATTAGGCGGCAATGACGTTACAAGGGCACAGTCCACCCAAAAAGAAATTAATGAATATAAGGCCAAAGACACCACCATATTATGGACCAACCAAATATACGGCGGTATGCCTACCTACCAGGTATGGGCCCCTTATAAAGCCAATTTAACTACATGGGTGGTTACTGCCATAAATTATACTTTCCCAACCCCGGTTGGTACAGTATTGTTATTCTTATTAGGTACTTACTTTTTATTTATTGTATTAAAGGTTAACCCATGGCTTGCTGCAGCAGGTGCGGTGGCGTTTACTTTTTCATCGTATAATATTATCCTGCTCACTGCCGGGCATGCCAACCAGGCGTTTGCAATAGCATTTTTTGGGCCGATACTTGCAGGTATCATTCTTACCCTTCGCGGTAAGCATTTGTTAGGCTTTGCTGTAACCGCCTTATTCCTGGCATTAGAGATCAGGGCAAACCACGTGCAGATGACCTATTACCTGATGCTGGCCCTGCTTATCATGGTTGGTATTGAGCTTTACCATGCTATCAAAAACAAAACATTAAATGCCTTTTTAAAGTCGGTAGGTTATATAGCAGCCGCGGTTTTATTGGGTGTGGCAGTAAATGCATCTATACTTTGGAGCACTGCAGACTATGGCAACGAAACCATTCGCGGTAAATCCAACCTTACCCAGCATACTACCGAACCCAGCAATGGCTTACCAAAAGACTATGCTTATGAATGGAGCCAGGGTGTTGGCGAATGTATCACCTTCCTGATCCCGAACGCATATGGCGGCGGCGAACAAGGTTCTACCGATCCTGAATCTCATGTAATAAAAGCTTTAAATGCAAGCGGTGCCGATCCTAACCAGGTTACCGGTATTTCTGCCAACTATCTTCCGTTGTACTGGGGTAACAAACCTTTTACTGCCGGGCCGTTTTACTTCGGTGCAGTAATTTGCCTGCTGTTTGTATGGGGTTTAATGACTGTTAAAAACCGCATTAAATGGTGGTTGCTTGGCGCAGTGGTCTTAACCATGCTGCTGTCTTTCGGCCGGAACTGGCCTTATATCTCCGATCTGTTCTTTAACTATTTCCCGCTTTACAATAAGTTCCGTGCAGTTGAATCAATATTGGCTGTTGCAGGTTTCTGCTTCCCTATCCTTGCAGTGCTGGCGGTTAACGAAGCCATTGTAAATGAAGACAAGGCAAGCCTGTTTAAAAAATTAAAAATCGCACTTTACATTACCGGCGGCATAGTATTGATTGTAGCTGCAGTACCTTCCCTGCTTTTATCTTTCAGCGTAAGCGAGCAGCAGGCGGGTGTTATTACGCAAATAAGCCAGGCACTTAAAACTGATAGCTCGGCTATTACCCGCGCCTTAATTGCCGACAGGGAATCAATGGCCCAGACCGATGCTATCCGTTCACTGATATTCATTGCTATCGCATTTGGAATTGCATGGGCTTTCCTTAAAAAGAAAATCAACCCAACTGTTGCCTCACTTGCTTTCTTAGCCTTGATCCTGGTTGACCTTTGGGGTATCGACAAACGCTATTTAAACCATGACAGCTTTGCGCCAAAGCAGGATAATGAAACACCACAACCACGCGAGGTTGATCAGTTTATCATGAAAGATACTGACCCCGATTTCAGGGTGTTTGACGTTACACAATCAATAAAGGGCGATGGTTTTACTCCATTCTTCTACAAATCATTGGGCGGTTACTCGGCTGCAAGGTTAAAACGCTGGGAAGAACTTGTTGATAACCAATTTTCAAAAAGTATAAACCACGATGTATTGGATATGATGAATGTTAAATATATCATCACATCTGATCCTAAAACACAAAGCGTAGGCATGCAGAAAAACGAGACTGCCTGCGGCCATGCATGGTTTGTAAAAAGCATCAAATATGCTGATAACGCCGACCAGGAAATGGTAGCCATCAGCAGCTTTACACCAAAAGACGAAGCTATTGTTGATAAACAGTACAAAAGTGTTGTAGATGAAAAAACATTAGGAGCAGGAGCTGGCGAAGGCAAAATTGAGCTTACCAGCTACTCGCCAGATCATATGGTTTACCAAAGTGGTTCTACGGCCTCTCAAATTGCTGTGTTCTCTGAAGTATACTATAATAAAGGATGGAAAATGTATATCGACGGAGTTGAAAAACCTTACTTCCGCGCCGATTATCTTTTACGTGCCGCTCAAATCCCAATCGGTAACCACAAAATTGAGTTCATTTTCCACCCGGCATCATATTACACCGGCGAAAAAATTTCGTTAGCAGGTTCAATCCTGCTGGTACTTGCTTTAGGCGGTGCTGCATATACCGAAAACAAAAAGAAAGCTCTGGCTGCAAAACCGGCTGATAAGAAAAAAGCTTAATCAAAAGCATATTTTAAAGAAAAAGCGATGGGTTAATACTCATCGCTTTTTTTGTGGGCTATTATGCGCCAATACATGGTTATCAGAACAATATCATCCGTACGTATGCTTAAAAGATTGTAACTTTGAAATAACCATATCACAAAAAGATGAAAGAATTAATTCAGCAAAGCAAATTTGATGAGCTCAAATATGTTCTGCAAAGTTCCAATAGCCAATTAAAAATACATCAGGTCCTCTTGCAGTGTTTAAACGGTACCCATTTGGAAGAAACCGATTATGGTTTTGAAGCAAACATGTACCAGGAAGAATTTCTGGAAGGCTTTAATTTGTATAAGGCATTAAACACATCTGAAATTCCCCAAAACCAGCTTCAGGAGTATAAAACCGCATTAACATTCCTGGTATTCAAAATGGGAGGGTTTATCAAACTTTTGGCTGATAAAACCATGCAGCAAGGATTATATCTTTCACAAGTTGAAAACGTTTATAAAGTTAGCCCCAATTTAAGAAACGAACTACAGGCATTTATTGATTTGTTAAAAGAAACAGGTGATGTACAATCAATTGCAAATGTATCTGCCGCAAAAGCGCAGATCAGCCTATCGGTAGGCGACCTCCTTGAAAAGCACGAAATTGGGCAGGACATGCTGCAGTTTGCCAGGGGATATGAAAATGCCGGGTTAAAAGACCAGGCCGCCCGTATTTACCAAAACATACTATCGGATTTTGAATGTGAATCTGTAAGGGCATCAAGTAATTTATTTCCGGAGATCACTCACATCGATACCCGCAGCGATGAGGAGATAGCAGTTTTTGAAGCCGCTAAAAATGGCTTTGAAGCAATTACCGGCACTGATCTCCCCCTCGTAAAAAGAGTTAAACCTGATGCTGATGTTAATGCTGAAAAATTAGCCGGGAAGATAGATAAAACTGAAATACCGGCGGAAGATGAAGAAGAAGAAAATAATACTGTCAGCTTTTGGGGCAAGCTTAAAAGATTTTTTGGATAAGCAGAAGTAGCCATTACTCACAGGCCTCCCCTACATACCAATGTCATTAAGTTAGGGAAATCCCCCAGAGGGGGAACAGGTTTGTAGTAATATCATATACCGAAGATAACCGTGCCAGAGGTACGGAACACTCGGAGTTGTGTACCTCTGGCACACCAAGACAAACAAATCTTTAATTTCTACAAACCTTTTGCACCTCTGGTGCAACCTGTCAATCCCTTAACTTAATGACATTGCCCTACATACTTGTGCCAGATTTTTGATTTATTGATTATTTAATCATTCGTCCGTCTGTTTTTCAACCAATACCAGCCTAAATTAAAGGCGATAATAAAGTGATTAAAAACAGTAGGGATCAAGCCATAATTGCGCTTCATGATATCAAAACGCTCCATCAAACTTTGGCGATGTCTTTTCTTTGACATGCCGCCTACCAGGTATTTGGCCACATAACGGTTAACGTTAACTATCTTTTTGGCGTTTTTCGCAGCGCGGATTATCCAGTCGATATCCGAGCTCAATTGATAGCTGCGATCATATGGTTCGGCCAGTGAACGCCTGATGTAAATGGCCTGGTGACTAATACTCATACCATACTTAAAGCCTCTCCATGTAAACTTTGCCGGTGCTTTATGCCTGCGTTGCCCTAAACTGGTGCCGTTATCGGCAATCATTTCAGTTTCGCCGTAATAAATGTCAGCGTTATCTGCCGAAGCAAAAACCGTTGCAACAGTTTGATGATCGTAAAACTCATCGCCCGAGTTCATGAAAATCACGTAGTCGCCCGTTGCCAGGGCAAGGCCTTTATTCATAGCGTCGTAAATGCCCTCGTCTTTCTCGCTGATGAATTTAGCTATCCGGCTTTTATGCCGATCAATTACCTGCAAAGTACCGTCGTTAGATAAGCCATCAACAATGATATATTCAATATTGGTATATGTCTGATTAACTACTGAGCGAATAGTGCGCTCAATATCCCTAACGTTATTGTAAACAATGGTGATAACGCTTAACCGGGGATTAAACATTGCTACCTCCCTTGCTCAATAACTTTTGATATACCTCGATATGTTTTTGGGCAATTACTTCCTCCGAAAACCTATCCATAATGGTTTGCCGGGCCTGCTGGTTTAGCTTGTCTTTTTCAGGATGTTTAATGATCCACTCCATGCCATCAGCAAAACTTTCGGCCGAACGATAGGTAGCGAGGTAGCCACTATACTCATGCTGTACCATATCCGGGATGCCACCGGTTGTAAAAGCAATAACCGGCGTGCCGCAACTCAGGCTTTCCATTACGGTATAAGGCAAATTATCCTCAAGCGAGGGGATCAAAAAAGCATCGGCCGCGGCGTAATGCAGGGCCAGTTTTTCGTCGTTATTGATGGTTCCTAAAAAACTGGTTTTAAAAGGGAAGTCGGGCAGGTTTTCTGTACCACGGTTGCCAAACACCACCAGTTCTACCTGATCTGTATCTGCTCCTAAACGCAGCTTAAGTAGTTCCATACTTTCCAGCAGGTACTGGGTTCCTTTGTGCAAATCCTTACGCGATGGCATAAACCCACTTAAAAAAATAAATTTGTCTGTCGGCAGCCCGGCCTGTTGTTTTGCCTGTTGCTTATCAATGGGCTTAAAAACATCCGTTTCAAGCGTATTAGGGATATTATTAACGACCCTCCGCTGCATCAGGCTGCTTTTTTTTACCGACGCCTGCATCCACAAACTTGGTGCAACCACATCAAAATCAAGTTGCTGGTAGGCCTTATTTTTTTGCTGCCAGATACGGTGAGAAATATCATTGTCCCCGGCATTGATAAGCAGCGGGCAATTACCACATTCCTGCAGGTAGTGATCGCACGTATAACGCACATGGCAGCCGCCGGTAAAGGCGTTACTATCGTGAAAGGTCCACACCACAGGCTTTCCCAGCTTTTTAATTTCGGCTATATGTTTTGGATCTAAAAAACCATGATTGATCCAGTGCAGGTGAATGATATCAGCGTTTTTAACATCAGGGTGCTTAATTACCGAACGACCAAACCAGCTGAAAGAGAAGGGCGTACGGCTGTCGGACTTTAGAAACCGTTTGGCTAATATCCGCTCCAGGATAATGGTTGCCGCCGTATAAGATTTTTGAATAATACTACGGTTAAAAGTCTTTATCTCAGGATTATTTCCAAATTTATAATGTACTATAATTTTAGAATCGATATTTTGGCTAAGTAATGCACTATTAAGGCGTATGCAGGCCCTGCCTGCGCCGCCATTGCCGTCATACGTATTGAGGTGCACCACTTTTAACATGGCTCAAAAATACATTTATTCATAAAACTTAAACCATATGAAGAAACTATACATTGTATTGTTTTCGGCAGTATTGTATCAAACAAACCTTAAAGCCCAAACTACCGGAAACTATTTTACCTCCAACCCAACCCTTACCCCGGATGGTAAAACCGTAATTTTCAGTTACGAAGGCGACCTCTGGAAAGCCGATATCAGCAGCCCGGCTGCAACAAGGCTAACAGCTATGCAGGGCGAAGAAACCAGTCCGCGGGTATCGCCCGACGGGCAATGGCTGGCGTTTTCATCAAACCAGTTTGGTAATAACGATGTGTATGTGATGCCGCTTGCAGGCGGCGATATTAAACAGCTTACCTATAACGATGCCGGTGATAACGTAGATTCATGGAGCTGGGATTCAAAATCCATCTATTTTAACTCGTCGCGCTATAATGGTTTCAGCGAGTATAAGGTAGCGGCAACCGGCGGCACACCCGTACGGTTGTTCGGGCACTATTTCAATACCATACATGGCGTTGTTGAGCACCCGCAAACCGGCGAACTGTTTTTCAGCAATACCTGGGAGAGTATCTTTTTCCCTACGCGCAAGCATTATAAAGGCGCTTATAACCCCGATATTCAATCATACAATCCCAAAACCAAGGCTTATAAAAAATATACCGACTGGCAGGGGAAGGATTTCTGGACTACCATTGATCAGAAAGGGAACATCTATTTCGTATCAGACGAAGGTAACGAGGAGTATAACCTGTACACTTTTATCGATGGCAAAAAAACTGCGTTAACCCAGTTCCCTACATCTATCAAACGTCCCCAGGTTAGCGCCGACGGCAGCAAGGTTGTTTTTGAAAAAGATTACCAGATTTTTGTTTACGATATAGCATCCAAACAAACGCAGAAATTAACCTTAAACCTGTTCCGCAATAATGTACTACCTAAAGATCAATCATTTGAGGTAAGCGGCAAAATTGGATCGGCTGCGTTATCACCCGACGGTAAAAAACTGGCATTTGTATCCCGCGGCGAATTGTTTGTAAGCGATGCCGAAGGTAAATTCATCAAAAAACTGGAGCGCAACACCAGCGAACGCGTTACCGAAGTAAGCTGGATGAGCGACAATAAAACCTTGATTTTTGGTCAAACACTGGGTGGTTTTCCTAACTGGTACACTATAGCTGCCGATGGCACAGGTGATGAAAAACAACTTACTGCCGATAAAGGCAGTAACCGCTCGTTAAGCATAAATAAGGATGGTACACAGGCTATTTATTTGAGCGGCCGAAACGAGTTGAAGCTTTTGGACATGAAAGGGCTTACATCAAAAACTATCGTTACCGACGAGTTTTGGGGCTTTGAGAGTACCGCGCCAAGGTTTTCGCCAAATGGCGAGTATGTGATTTATAACGCATATCGGAATTTTGAAATGGATGTTTTTGTTTATGAGATAAAAACCGGAAAGATCATTAACCTGACCAACAGCGGTGTTACCGAAGCCGCGCCATTTTGGTCGCCGGATGGTAAGTATATTTATTTCACATCGTCACGTACACAGCCCGAGTATCCTTATGGCTCGAAGGATGCCCATATTTACCGCATGCCTTTGCAAAAGTATGATGATCCGTTTAAGATGGATAAGTTTACCGATTTGTTTAAGGATGAGAAAAAAGACTCGGACGATAAAAACAAAAAGGATAAGGATAAAAAAGTATCTAATAAAAAGAAACCTCTATCTGAGCAGCCAACTCCAAAAGCGCCTTCAGATATTACCATAGATACCGAAGAACTGATGAAACGGTTAGAGCGGATCAGTCCGGAGTTTGGTCAGGCACAAGGTTCTTACGTAATTCAGAAGGGTGATAAAACCCTGGTGTATTATGCATCCAACCACAGCGAGGGCAAAGCAGCACTTTACCGCACCACGCTTGAGGCATTTGAGCAACCTAAAACTGAAAAAGTTGGCGGCGGCGACTTTGGCAACTTTGATATTTTTGGCAATGGCGATAAATATTTCCTTACAGCTGGCGGCAATGTTTACACTTTAAATATTGATGCCAACAAAGTAGACAAGGTAGAGCTCAATTACAGCTTTACCCGCAACATGGCCGGTGAGTTTGCGCAGATGTTTGATGAAACCTGGGCCGGCCTGGATGAAAACTATTATGATGGCAGCTTCCATGGTGCCGACTGGAAAAAAGTTCATGATACCTACAAAACCTTTGTACCATACATTACCAACCGTGCCGATCTGCGCCTGTTGCTGAACGATATGCTGGGCGAGCTGAACTCGTCGCACCAGGGTTTTTACTCAAACGGCAGCGAGGAAAAGAAAACCATCTCCTACCGTACCATGGAAACCGGGATCATTTTTGACAACGATTCGCCATATAAAGTTAGTGGCATAGCTACCCGAAGCAATGCTGATAAAGCCGGGGTAGATGTAAAACCCGGCGATATATTGAAAGCGGTAAACGGCGTTACCGTTGACGAAAAGCAAGACCGTAACTACTACTTCAGCAAACCATCGCTTGATAAGGAAATTGAGCTCACCTTTAACCGCGGCGGCAAAGACATTAAAGTGAAGCTGCATCCAGAATCTACCGGCGATTTGTCAGGCAATCTTTACGACGACTGGATCAAAGCCAATGCTAAAACTGTTACCGAAAAAAGTAAAGGCCGCATTGCTTACTCTTATATGAAAAACATGGGCGACGGGGCCCTTGAAGATTTCCTGGAAGACATGGTTGATGATGCCTATAAAAAAGACGCACTGATCCTCGACCTGAGATATAATACCGGCGGTAACGTACATGATAATGTTTTGAAATTCCTGTCACAAAAACCTTATCTGCAATGGGCTTACCGCGACGGCAAAAAAACTCCACAACCAAACTTTGCACCGGCGGCTAAACCCATTATTTTGCTCATGAACGAGCAAACCCTGAGCGACGGCGAAATGACTTCGCAGGGATTCAAGCAATTAGGGTTAGGCAAGATCATCGGCACCGAAACCTACCGCTGGATTATTTTCACGAGCGGCAAAGGCTTGGTTGATGGTTCGTTTTACCGCATCCCGGCTTGGGGATGCTATACCCTTGATGGCAAAGACATCGAAAAAAATGGTGTATCACCCGATATCTATGTAAAAACAGATTTTGTTGACAGGATTGAAAACAAAGATCCGCAGCTGGACAGGGCTATTGAGGAGATTTTGAAGCAGTTGAAATAGCAAAGCTTATAAAACCGTCATTGCGAGGTACGAAGCAATCCCCGACTTACAGAGCCGCTCTGCATAGTTCGCGATTGCTTCGTACCTCGCAATGACGTTTTCATATTATACTTCTTTTTCGATTCGTCAACCACAACTGCCACTCTAAACTGCAACTGCTGCTAAACCACTCTCTAACCACTAACCTGCAATCACTTATTTAGAACATATCCAAATAACATTTGTATAAAGCACTAACCGCTTTCAAATGTTATTTTTTGTAAATTCGCCGCTCTAAGGCCAGTTAATGGGCTTAACGTCAATTTCTTTTACTTTTCACCTAAAAATCAAATACAAATGGCTTTTGATTTAGATATGATCAAAAAGGTTTACGACCGCTACAGCACACGTGTTGATGCTGCCCGTAAAGCGACCGGTAAACCCCTAACTTTAACCGAAAAGATTTTATATGCCCACCTTAGCGAAGGCGATGCCCAAAAAGCATTCGGCCGCGGGGTAGATTATGTTGATTTTGCACCAGACCGCGTAGCTATGCAGGATGCTACTGCGCAAATGGCCCTTTTGCAGTTTATGCAAGCCGGTCGCCCGCAGGTTGCCGTTCCGTCTACCGTACATTGCGATCACCTGATCCAGGCTAAAATTGGCGCTGTTGAGGATTTAAGTACTGCTGTTGACGTTAACCGTGAAGTTTACGATTTCCTGGCTTCAGTATCTGATAAATATGGTATTGGTTTCTGGAAAGCCGGTGCAGGTATCATTCACCAGGTAGTGTTGGAAAACTACGCTTTCCCTGGTGGTATGATGATCGGTACCGACTCACATACACCTAATGCAGGCGGTTTAGGTATGATTGCTATTGGCGTTGGTGGTGCTGATGCCTGCGACGTAATGGCCGGCTTACCATGGGAGCTTAAATTCCCTAAACTGATCGGTGTTAAATTAACCGGTAAACTTTCTGGCTGGACTTCAGCAAAAGACGTTATCCTGCGTGTTGCTGGCATCCTTACCGTAAAAGGTGGTACCGGTGCTATTGTTGAATACTTTGGCGAAGGCGCACGCTCAATGTCTGCAACCGGTAAAGGTACTATCTGTAACATGGGTGCCGAAATCGGTGCTACAACCTCTATCTTCGGTTACGACGAAAAAGCTGCTGCTTACTTAAAAGGTACTAAACGTGCCGATATCGCTGACTTAGCCGACGCTATTGCTGAACACTTAACCGGCGACGAAGAAGTTTATGCTAACCCTGAGCAATATTTTGACCAGGTTATCGAGATTAACCTGAGCGAGCTTGAACCACATGTAAACGGTCCGTTCACTCCGGATTTGGCATGGCCTATTTCTAAATTTGCTACAGCTGTTAAAGAAAACGGCTGGCCTACCAAATTAGAGGTTGGTTTGATTGGTTCATGTACCAACTCATCTTACGAAGACATCACCCGTTCGGCTTCTATCGCTAAACAGGCTATCGATAAAAAATTAAAAACTCAGGCCGAGTTCACCATCACTCCGGGCTCTGAGCAGGTACGTTATACTGTTGATCGTGACGGTTACCTTGCTACCTTCGCCGAAATGGGCGGTGTGGTATTGGCTAACGCCTGCGGACCATGTATCGGCCAGTGGGCCCGTCATACTGACGATCCTACCCGCAAAAATTCTATCATCACTTCGTTTAACCGTAACTTCGCTAAACGTCAGGATGGTAACCCTAATACTCACGCTTTCGTAGCGTCACCGGAAATTGTTACCGCTTTCGTTATCGCAGGCGATTTAACTTTCAACCCGCTTACCGACACTTTAACTAACGAAGCAGGTGAGCAGGTTAAATTTGACGAACCTCAAGGTATCGAATTACCGGTAAAAGGCTTCGCGGTTGAAGATGCAGGCTACCAGGCACCAGCCGAAGATGGCAGCAAAGTTGAAGTGATTGTTTCTCCAACTTCATCACGCTTGCAATTGCTTGAGCCATTTAAAGCTTGGGAAGGTACCGACATTACAGGCCTTAAATTGCTGATCAAAGCCAAAGGTAAATGTACTACCGACCACATTTCGATGGCCGGCCCATGGTTGAAATTCCGTGGTCACCTGGACAATATTTCAAACAACATGTTGATCGGTGCTATCAACTACTTTAACCTTACTGCCGATAGCGTTAAAAACGAATTAACCGGCGAGTACGGTCCGGTTCCGGCTACTCAGCGTGCTTACAAAGCAGCAGGTATCGGTTCGATTGTAGTAGGCGACGAAAACTATGGCGAAGGTTCATCACGTGAACACGCAGCTATGGAGCCCCGTCACCTTGGTGTACGTGCCATACTGGTAAAATCATTTGCCCGTATCCACGAAACCAATCTTAAAAAACAAGGTATGTTGGGTATCACTTTCGCTGATAATAATGATTACGACAAAATCCAGGAAGATGACATCATCGATATCACCGGCTTAACTACTTTTGCTCCCGGCAAACAGTTAACCGTTGTATTACACCACAAAGATGGTTCAACCGAATCATTCCCTGTAAACCACACTTACAATGCTCAGCAAATTGAGTGGTTTAAAGCAGGCGGTGCATTAAACATCATCCGCAAACAAATGGCATCTTAATTTCGGATATCGGAATTTTGATTTCAGATTTAATATTTGAAAGCCTTCCCTTTTGGGGAGGCTTTTTTTGTTGAACGACGTTTTACATATATACGTACTTGGACAATGAAATTAACGTTTCAACTACAAACCAATTCCTTATGAGATCAATAGCGTTAATCTTAATTCTTTTAATTATTTCGCCAGTTTGCGTAAGTGCACAATCGGCCCGGAATCAAAAAAATACATATAGCCAGCATCGTATTTCAAGCGTAAAACAACTCGGCGATTCATTAGCAATTAATCAAATGATCATTCTTGAAAACAAGAACCTTGATGCTTTTATACTCGATCTTAAAAAGTCTCACATAATATTAGATAAAAGCATAAAAGGAGTCCCTCCTGTGGTTAAGGATTTCTTAGCCTCTTTCAGCAAGGACGAGTTTTCCATAACGGATCCGGGCAAGGACTGGAATTGTTGTGATGGTAGTTGGGATGAACACCTCCCTCGTCGTCAACTGATCAGCGTCGGTGCAGACAGCAAGCTTTTTATAATTACCTACAAAACAGGAGGAATAGGCGTAGTGACGCATCTTATTCTGATAAGATATAACAATGATAAAATAATTGACTTTTGGGCGGGTATTGGGAGAGATGGTTTAAAAACTACCGCAGACATTCTTAAATACCTGGTTGCTAACAAGAACAAACATTGGAAGCTAAATACAAATATCATCAGTGTGTAGCGTTTAAAATTTTTCGCTAAATTTAAAGCCATACACCTAATATGAAAACAATTCTAACCTCAACCTTACTTTTATTAATCAGCACTTTTGCCTCTGCTCAGCAACCGTTTACCTTTAACCAGGGAGGAACAAGCGCTAAAAACTACTACGAAGAAATCCCCTACGAAAAACTATCCGGCAAGATGTTTATTACTGTAGAAATTGCAGGTAAACAACACCGCTTTTTATTTGATACCGGCGCACCTGTACAAATTACTCCCAGTCTTGCTGCCGAATTGAAGTCGCCCGGTATCAACCGCATGAACATATCTGATGCTACCGGAAGAAAAGACTCATTAAACGTAGTTAGCCTGGCCGAAATTAAGCTGGGCAGTACCACCTTTAATAATGTCCCAAGCCTCGTAACAAACTCTGATGCTTATACCTGCTGGCATATAGATGGTATATTGGGTAGCAATATTCTGCGGAAATCTATTGTGCAGATCGATCCTGAAAAACAGATAATCGTTATCACCGATAATACTAAAAAGCTATCACTAAGTAAAAAGAATGCAGCTCAATTAGTTGTCGATCCTATACAAAGCTACCCTTACATCCTTATAGGGAGCAAAGATCAGCTTTATTTTATGATTGGTTTTGATAGCGGGGAAAGCAGCCTCTTTGTGCCGGCCGAAAAAGACCTGGCGACGTCCGAAAAAGCCAACACTTTTACTACCATCAGCGCCGGCTACGGAACAGGTACCCGAAGCCTTTTCGGTTTACAGAAAAGCGACAGCACAAGGCGCATACTTTTTCCTGCCATTAAAATAGGAAAACATATATTCACCAATTTTACCGGCGAGACCAATAAAAGCAATATGACACGAATGGGCACCAAACTGCTCGACTATGGAGGCCTTACCTTAGATTTTATTCACCACCAGTTTTATTTCGATACAAAAGCAGATACCATACACGTCGAAAAAAACAGCTGGCCAATTAAACCAAGTGTATCGGGTAATCATTTTGTAGTTGGAACAGTTTGGCAGGAGTTAAAAGGCCAGGTTGAGCCGGGCGACCAGATATTGGCTGTTGATGACCAGAATACCGAAACCATAGATATTTGCGAATTGCTTAACAGAAAAACAGGAATACTTGATGGAAAGCTATCGACTGTTTTGACAATTAAAAACAGCAAGGGTGAAGTAAAGAAGATAATGATGAAGCGGGAGCTATGATCATTAGCAATTGTCATGAAAACGCCTCAATTTACGTTATAAAAAAAAGCGCCCGTGAAGACACGGGCGCCGGGGGAAATATAGTTTGTTGATCTATGAACCATCAACTATGATCCATGAACTAAAATATTAGAATTTATACCTTACAAACGCTTCCATAGCTTCATATTCGGCAAGGCCAAGGCGGTCGTAGCGTTGGGCGGTGTCGCGGGTGCGGTCTTCTGCCCTAACCCAAAACTCTCTTGCATCATCGCCTGGGAATACAGGTGTATCCTTCTGCGATTGGTGCTTGAAGATGGCGTTACGTTTACGGATCACTTCCTGTGGCGATAATGGTACAGCCATTTCTATCTCATAAGTTTCAAACTCATGCCATGCACCACGGTACATCCATAACCAGCAATCTTCTACCCAGGCTTCTTTACCTTTTAACCTATCCAGTGCTGCCAATATGATCTTGAAACATACCAAATGCGTTCCGTTAGGATCTGCAAAATCACCTGCCGCAAAAATTTGTTGTGGCTTTACTTTTTGAAGCAATTCTATTGTTAACTGGATATCTTCCTCGCCTACCGAGTTCTTCTTGGTTTTACCCGTTTCGTAGAATGGTAAAGCCATAAAGTGGATATGATCATCTTGCAGGCCTGCATATCTTGCGCCTGAAATAGCTTCTGTTTTCCTGATAAAGCCTTTTACATTCCTGATCTCCTGTGTATCGATCTCGTTTGGCTGTTTATTAGGGAAAAAGGCCCTCATATCTTCATATGATTGTTTCAGATGCGTGGTATCTTCACCAATACTATTGGTAAAATCTATCGCAAATTCCATATACCTCAGCACATCATCATCCCATACCGCGGTATTGCCCGAGGTTTGATAAGCTACATGTACATCATGTCCCTGATCTACCAAACGGATGAACGTTCCGCCCATGGAGATCACATCGTCATCAGGGTGTGGTGAAAAAATGATGCTTCTCTTTTTGGCAGGCAATGCCCTTTCCGGTCTTTGTGAATCATCCGCATCTGGTTTGCCGCCCGGCCAGCCGGTGATGGTATGCTGGATCTGGTTAAAAATATCTATGTTGATATTGTATACCGGCCCTTGCTCTACCGCCAATTGCGCCATACCATGGTTATTGTAATCTTCTTCGGTTAGTTTCAGTACAGGTTTATTAACCTCGCTGGCTAACCAAATAACAGCCTTTTTCTTTAGCTGGTTATTCCATACACAATCTTTTACCAGCCATGGGGTATCAAACCTTGTTAGCTCCGATGCGGCATCAGCATCCAGTACAAACTCCACATGCTGAGATAATTGCAGGTAAGTGGCTGGTACCTCACCCGAGATCTCTCCTTCTACCGCCTTTTTAATGATCGGGGCTTTCTTCTTATTCCAGGCCATCAGGATGATTTCCCTTGCTTTGAAAATAGTACCGATACCCATCGTGATTGCTTTAGTTGGTACATCAGCTTTACCGCCAAAGTCACGTGCAGCATCACGCCTGGTCAGGTCATCAAGCGTTACCATCCTGGTACCCGAGTTTGGTGCAGAGCCCGGCTCGTTGAAGCCGATGTGACCTGTACGACCGATACCTAAGATCTGAAGGTCTAAGCCGCCAAGTTCTTCAATTTTCTTCTCGTAGGCCAGGCAGTAGCCTGCCACTGCATCTTTATCCAGCGTACCGTCGGGAATATGCACATTGGCTTTCTCAATATCTATATGGCTGAACAGGTTTTCGTACATAAAGGTCACGTAGCTTTGTGCTGCTGTTGGCTTCATCGGGTAGTACTCGTCCAGGTTGAAAGTGATCACATTTTTAAAACTAAGTCCCGCTTCTTTGTGCTGCCTTACCAGTTCGGCATATACACCTATCGGTGTTACACCGGTGGCAAGACCCAGTACCGCTTTTTCGCCTTTTGCTTGTTTCGCCCGGATCAGATCTGATATCCGGTTCGCTACTGCAACCGAGGCTTCATGCTGGTTGTTATACACGCTTACAGGTAACTTCTCGTAACGCGTCTCTTCCAATAAATTTAATCGTGCCATAATTTGTTCAGAACCTATATGTTATATGTTAAAGTTTAAAAAGTCGCTATACAAAAAACCCCCGCCAGGGGCGAGGATTTTTATCAAACCAATTAACAAAAATGTTTATCCTCACCGACATGAGAATAAAGTAAAGTGCGTATAATAATATGCTGTACATTATCAATACAAACTTAATAAAACAAAGTCTGAATCAAAAGAACTTTTTAAATTATTTTAATAAGTATCTTATCCGCTAAAGTAGGATTTAAAGTCTGTTTAGGTTAAAATTTGCTTCCTGACTGTTGCTTATATAAAAAAATGTCGTTTATAGACAGAGCCGAAGGGTCTGAGCACCGGGGGCGAAAGAGAAATGCTGTACGCTTTTCTAAGTTGCTATGCACAGTTTATTGTTAAGGCATACAAAGGTTTCTCACTCGTTCCTCGTTTCAAAATGATACTTTGCTTATTTTTAAAGTTGAATAAAAAAGGCAAAAGAGCTCCTGATGGGCAGGAATACTCTTTTTGCTAACCAATTATAAAACATAAATCATGAGATGAGAAGAGATGCAGGGGCGGAATCGAACCATCCTTTTGCTGCCGGCCAGCTCCTGCCATTTAGTTTAAAATGAACCCCATTTGCAAACTAATCTGTTGCAAATATATAAATATTCTATTAAATCTATATATTTAGTAGAATTTATTCATAAAAGATTCATTTTACTTAAAAACGCGTCAAGAATAACCTATTAACGCTATAGTTAGCGTTGATCCGACTTATTGGAACAGATCTTTTCGAAAGGAACAGGGTATTCCTCGCCTAATGACTTCTCGTACTCGGCACTAAACTCTTCATAAATTTTACGCGCATGCTCAATGCCTTTAGTGCGGCGCAAGGATTTAAGTTTAAACTTGATCCCGGTATCGTTAAACGGATCGATGCTCAACACAATACGCGAAATTTCCAAAGCTTTTTTATAATCAAAGGCATCGTAAACCTTTTTTATCACGGGTAAAATAACGGGCATCAGCGTCTCTTCATAATCCTGTTTAAAATCGTCGAGCCACATTTCGGGAATATGCTGTAGCAGGCCGCCCCGGGCTACCAAATCAAAGTGGCTTAACACAGCCGGTTCATTGCCATTGTTTTGTTTTAGAGAATCCCTCACCACAAAATAATCACAGTAAAAATCATCAGTAATGATAAAACTATAAGTATCATTCAAAAAGGCAAGTTCAAGCCCGTCAATATCAGAAAGGATGTTACGCAGGTGGTTGATAGTTACTCCGCGGATATTTTTGGTTTTAACCACATCCTTATCAGGCCACAACGTAGTAGAGATCTTTTTTGATACCACACCGTTTTTTTCGCGGCTGTTTAACAAAATGAGGATAAAAAGTTGCTTAATTTTAGGGCTAAACAAATAGGTAACATCGCGTTTGTTTTTATCACAAACGGTAAAGTCGCCTAACAGGTAAACGGCATTAGCCTTGTTATCAACTACTTTTTCCTCATCTTGTGGTATCATTGATTGGTCACTGATAACAGGCACCGGTTCTTCATCATCATTTTTCCGCCGGAGGAAAAATACCACAATGCCAAATATCAATAGCAGTGCAGATGCGCCCCCCAATATCCTGTATAAAGTAAAGGAATGCTTCCTGGGCCCATGGGCATTCATATAAGCTTCCTGGCTCACAGGCGGGGCAGTAAGCGCGAAAATCTTTATGGTAGATTGCTCCGGAGTTTCAAACTCCTGCGTGGCACAATAAAATACGTCTTGCTTCGAATTGTAAAACAGGTTGTGGTCGGTCTCAATACGTTCGGATATTACAGGGATGGTACCGCTTACAACCTGATATGAGCCATCCTTTATCGAAAATTTATACAGGCGCAAACTTGTTTTTGGCCGTTCATGCGGATAGCATAACACGTAAAGAAATTGCTTATCCTTTGAAACAATGAGGTTATTGGCCGGCACAAATGCCTCTTCATCCGGTTTTATCTCCCAAAGTTTTTTAATGGTATGCTTATCGAGATTAACCCTGTACAGATCATAATAGTGCATCCCCCCTACTACCTGGTTACCCGACTGGTTGCCATATCCGCCAAAAATGTAAACATCATTATTTTGGTCGGCTGTACTTGCAGCCGAAAAAAACCTGGGATTGATCACATCGCCGGTAAAATTTTGTTTCTGCCAGTTATCCGTTGCTTTATCGTACTTAAAAAAGTTGTTATAGTACTTAAAAGAACCGTACCCGCCAAACAGGTAAAAGCTGTTAAAATCTTTATCGTAAAAAATATTATGATGGTGCCTTTGCTCCATTATGGTTGATTTACCATAAAAATCCCAGTTAAGGCTGTCGAGATTAAAAGAAGCAATACTTGGGGCAGGCTGCGGCGCCCTCAGTACCTCATATAAGTAACATTTATTCTCTTTCAGGTTTATGATACTTTTGCCGAGATGCAAAGGCACCTCTAACCTGTTTTTAAATGGCTTTGACCAAACCGCATCACGTTCTGTGTCGTAGAGCATAAGTGAATCCCTTTTGAAGATAAAAAACTGCTCCGTTTTTTCATTAAAGTTGATACCTGCAACTTCATTAAAGGTGTGTACAAACTTTTGCTTCCAGAAATATGATTCGTTAATAAGCCAGGCCGGGTTGTCAACATGCCCTAAATTATCGCCATCGTTTGTAAAAACATCATTTCCGGCCCATTCATTAAGCGGAAAATTATAGGTTTTATCACTGTTAGTAATAACCAGGTTTTTAATGGCCATATTTGGCACATCTGAATAATGCTCGTTTTTTCCGAAAGCAATTTTAGCCGTTATCTTACCTGTAAAACCCAATTCTGTTGCGCGGTACCATTTTCCGTTTATCGAAATTCCAACCTTATCACCTTTCAGGTCAAGATCCACGATCACCTTAAACCATTTTCGCCTTTTCAGCATGGCATCGGCAAGAGGGATGCTAAGCTTATTACTGCGGCTATCAATATTAAAATTAAGAAACGAGCCCTGGTTATAAATGGCGCTCAGGCTGTATGAGTTGCCTTTATCGTCGGTTAAATTTAAAATGTAGCCAAGATGCTGGTTATCCCACAATGACAAATCGAAACTTATAACAAGGCGATCATAGAAAGTTGGCAAATCCTCCTTGAAAACCTGGTAAGAGGTACGTTTGCTCATCAGGCTATCATTTGAGCCAAATTGCAAGCCCTGTCCGCTGCTTTTAATTGCGTGAGACAACATAATAAAAAGCAATACAAGCTTATATGCCCTTTTTGAAAGCATTAAAACCCTACTCTTTTTTACCATTTACAATACATGTTTAAACTCGCTGATCGGGCAGCGCTGCAGGTTAGAATAATATGCTAAATTATGTAATTTTTAGGTACCACACGAGGGAGATTTTCATTCATTATACCCCAACTTATTGTACCGGGATCCTTTAAATCAAGCCGCGTTATGTTTGATTAAGTTAATCGTAAAAAACTTTTTACACAAGTACATTAAACCCGCTTCAAATGCATGCCAGGGTACATTTCAACTTATAAACCTACCTGTCAACCAGTTACAGTAATAAAAATAATACATTACTTAAGGCCTTAAGCGTAGTCATACCAAAACATTTTGCCCATGGCAGGTATTCTTACATGCACTAACAAGTACATACCAGCCGCTACGGGTATAACATTAAAACTATGCCATTGAAAGTAAAACATATCATAACGTTCTTTTTTTTGCTCACCGGCAGTTTGCGCCTCAGGGCACAGGATAGCACACTTGTGGGGAAATCACTACAGTGGGACCTGGCTAAGTGTATTGACTATGCAAAAAAGAACAACATCCAGATCAATTCTCTGCGCCTGTCACAACAAACCAGTCAGCAGGAGTTTTTGTTAGCCAAGGCCGCCCGCCTGCCTGATCTTGCCGCTACAGGTTCACAAACCTTTGCCCACGGCAATAACTTCAGTAACGGCGATAATGGCAGACATTCGGGTTATAATGTATCCGGTTCATATGGGGTAAGTTCAAATGTAACCTTGTATAATGGCAGTTATATCAACAATAATATTGCTCAAAAAAACCTGCAGCTACAGTCGGCCAATCTGAGTATTCTTCAGCAGGAAAACGATATTGTACTTCAAATAACCCAGGCCTACCTTACCGTATTGCTCGATAAGGAATCTGTTATTTATAATACCGACCTGCTCAGTACTACGCAGGCACAGGTTAAGCTGCAGCAACAACGATACAACGTTGGCAGCGTGGCCCGTAAAGATCTGATTCAGTTACAGGCTCAGCAGGCTACAGACCAATACACCCTGGTAAACTCGCAAAACGCAGTTCGTAACGACTTACTAACTTTAAAACAATTACTGGTATTGCCTACCGACTTAAGCTTCGACATTATGAAGCCTGATACCGTAATAGCCCCTATAGATAGTATTTCATCTTTCCGCGAGGCAGAGCAAACGGCCCTGCAAAACCGGCCCGAGGTTAAAAATGGTGAGTTGGGCGTTAAGATAGCCCAGTTTGATGTAGAGAAAGCAAGAGCCGGCTATAAACCTACACTTACGGCAGGTGCATCGCTCAATACGGGTTATGCTAACGGACAGGGTGTTTCATTCGGCAACCAGATCAATAATAACTTTTACCAGCAACTGGGGTTAAACCTGTCTATCCCCATATTTACCAAGCGGGTAGTAAAAACACAGGTTGAAGAGGCAAAGATCAACGTAAAACAATCGCAGCTTGATCTTAAAAACACAAAGATCACTTTATCACAAACAGTTGAGCGCGCTTTTATCAACGTGCAGAACGCGCGCAGTCAATTTGATGCCGCCGCCGAAGAATATAAATTCAGCAAGGAAAGTTATCGTATTGCCAGCGAACAGCTTAAAGTTGGTGTTGCCAACACAGTTGATTTCCTTTTACAGAAAAACTTATTTGTACAGGCGCAGCAGGCATTTGTGCAGGCCAAGTACAACGCGTTGCTCACACTAAAGATCTATGATTTTTACAGGGGCCTACCTATTACATTATAATACCGGTTATCATGAAAAGCAGTTATAAAAAGATCCTCATTATTGCAGGCATAGTTGTGGCACTTGTGCTCATCTGGTTCCTATTTATCAGAAAAAAAGAAGAGCCCATTGTGCTGCAAACACAAAAACCAACTAAGGGCTATATAGCCCAAAGCGTAACCGCCACAGGCCGGATCGAGCCGGTTGATACCGTAACGGTAGGTACGCAGGTATCAGGTATAATCAAATACGTGTATGCGGATTTTAACTCGAAGGTTAAAAAAGGACAGCTTATTGCCGAACTGGATAAATCGCTGCTGCAGGCAACACTTGACCAGGCAAGAGGTACACTGCTCAACGCACAAAGCCAGCTGGTATTTGCACAAAACAACTTTGGCAGACAAAACCTGTTGTTTAAAACAGATGCTATTAGCAAATCTGATTATGACACAGCTCTTAACACCCTGAACTCAGCAAAAGCCCAGGTTAAAAGCGCCGAAGCACAGGTACGGTCGGCAGAGAAGAACTTATCTTATGCGGATATTTACTCGCCTATTGACGGTGTGGTGCTTAACCGTAATGTAAGTGTAGGCCAAACAGTAGCGGCAAGCTTCAGTACCCCAACCCTGTTTGTACTTGCTAAAGATATCACCAAAATGGAAGTTGAGGCCAATGTGGATGAAGCCGATATCGGTGATGTAAAATCGGGCGAGCGCGCTTCATTTACCGTCGATGCATTTATTAATGATCAGTTTGCCGGTACAGTTGAAGATATCAGGCTGCACCCTTCAGTATCATCAAACGTAGTTACATATACTACCATTATCAATGCCCCTAACGATGATATGAAGCTAAAACCAGGTATGACCGCCAGTATTATCATCTATACCAAAGAAGTTAACAACGCACTGTTGATACCTACCAAAGCATTAAGCTTTACGCCCGATTCGGTATTGATGAAGGATTATGAAATAGTAGGAAAAGTGGGGCACAAAGGAGGTAAGAGAAAAGGCGGCAGCCAGGGAGGAGGCGGTGCTGCAGGCAGCGCAGGAAACGGAGGGCCTAATGATAATTCACAGGCATTACATACCGCTAAGAGCCGTAAAGACAGTAGTGGTATAAATAAACAAACTGCCATTGTATGGGTATTGCAGGGCAAAAAGATTGTCCGCAAAAAAATTCAGACAGGCTTGAATGATAATACCCAGGTTGAAGTACTATCGGGTTTGACAGCCGATGATGCTGTGATCACCGGCGTTACCGGCGGAGCCTCAAGCTCATCAACGGCAGCAGCCAAACCAACAGGCAGTCCGTTTATGCCGCAAAGGCCGCGCGGCGGAGGGGGAGGACGCCGGTAATGAGCAAGAAAATTTTAGATATACGCGAGCTAAAACGCGAGTTTCAAATGGGTAGTGAAACCGTCCGCGCGCTTAAAGGGATCTCCTTTGATGTAGCGGCCGGTGAGTTTGTAACCATCATGGGCAGCAGCGGGAGCGGTAAAACCACACTGCTCAATATTTTAGGTTGTTTAGACAAACCATCCATAGGCGATTATTTTTTGGACGGAGTAGATGTAAAGAAGTTGTCGCGCGATGAACTGGCGCAATTACGTAACCGCAAAATAGGTTTCGTTTTCCAGGCCTACAACCTGTTGCCCCGTACATCCGCACTGGAGAATGTGGAGCTCCCTCTTTTATACAATAAAGAGATCAGCGTAAGCGAACGCCGGGACAGGGCTATCCACGCGCTGGAAGCGGTAAAACTGGCCGAGCGTTTGGATCATACCCCAAGCCAGCTTTCGGGCGGGCAGCAGCAGCGTGTGGCCATTGCCCGCGCCCTGGTGAACGAACCGGTAATGATCCTGGCCGATGAAGCTACGGGTAACCTGGATAGCCGTACATCGTACGAGATCATGTCATTAATGCAGGAGTTAAACTCGCAGCAGGGCAAAACCATTGTGTTTGTAACGCACGAGCCGGATATCGCCTCGTTCAGCAGCCGCACCATACAACTGCGTGATGGCAGGATCCAGAAGGATACTCAAAACGCAAATCAACGGTCGGCAAAAGAAGTGCTTGCGGGTTTACCAATTACTGATGATTATTAATTTAAGCAACCATGAATTTATTTAACCTGATCCGGATAGCTTACAAAGCCCTGCAACGTAATAAACTGAGGGCCTTTTTAACTATGCTCGGCATCATCATCGGTGTGGCATCGGTAATAGCAATGGTGGCCATAGGCCAGGGATCAAAACAAAGCATCCATGATCAGTTATCAAGCATGGGCTCAAACATGATCACCGTATTGCCGAGCAGTAACCTTAACGGTGGTGTACGTATTGCAGGTTCAAGTTTTCAAACCCTTACCCAAAAAGACATCGTAGCCTTAAAAAAGGCCCAATATATTACCGAACTGTCCCCATCAATAACCTCAAAGGGACAGGCTATTAATGGCGCACTTAACTGGCCAACAAGTATCCAGGGCGTTAGTCCGGATTATCTGGATATCCGTAAACTGAGTTTGAAGGATGGCATCGCTTTTACTGAAGATGATATCCTTACCTCGGCAAAAGTTTGTTTGATAGGGCAAACGGTTATCGATAACCTGTTCCCCAACGGTGAAAATCCGATAGGAAAAGTGATCCGCTTTAACAAGATCCCTTTTCAGATCATCGGTATCCTAAACCCCAAAGGTCAAAACGCTTTTGGGCAGGATCAGGACGATATCCTTATAGCTCCATATACAACTATTCAAAAAAGGATCCTCGCCACTATCTATTACCAAAATATTTATGCATCAGCGGCAAACGAGCAAGTAACCGATGCCGCCGTATCCGAAATGACCCAGATCCTGCGCGACTCGCACCGCCTGCGTGACAGCGAGGATAATGACTTCACGGTACGTACCCAGGCCGAGCTGATCAATACCCTGAGCTCAACCAGCGGGTTGCTTACCGTGTTGCTTACCGTAATTGCCGGCATCTCATTGGTGATAGGCGGTATCGGCATTATGAATATCATGTATGTTTCGGTAACGGAGCGTACCCGCGAGATCGGTTTGCGCATGTCTATAGGTGCACGCGGAAAAGATATTATGCTTCAATTTTTGATGGAAGCTATCCTGATCAGTATCACCGGTGGTATTATTGGTGTTATATTGGGTATTGTATCATCAAACCTGGTTACGCTTACACTGTCATGGCCAACCATCGTTTCAGAATCGTCGGTAATGCTATCGTTTGTAGTTTGCGCTATTACGGGGATCTTTTTTGGATACTACCCGGCTCAGAAAGCGGCAAGGCTTGATCCTATTGAGGCGCTGCGATATGAATAAAAAGCAATAATCGGCGGCCAGAGGCCGTGAGATAGTTGCCACTCGGCTGGAGCCCATAACCGTTAACTTAAGGTAAAAACCTCTCAAAAGCAGGGGAATGTGCGATTCCCCTCTCGAGAGGGGTGGAGGGGTGTGTTATTCTACGTGCGGCTTATCGCTTGTATAACACACCCCTGCTCCCACTCGTTCCATCGCGCCCCCTCTCGAGAGGGGATTTTAAAACACTTACACCAAATTTATTCCCTTAAGTTAACGGCTATGGGCTGGAGCCGAGCGGCGATGTAACATTTGGGTTTATTACTTATAACAAAACATAAAAAGACGGCCGCCGCTCGCGTCCTCGCGAGTGGCAACTATTCCCCGGCCTCCGGCCGGTCTGTGCTATGTTGTCATTACGCCATTTCACACTTACAATCGCGACCAAATGTTAAAATTTAGCGATGAAATGTTAAATCTACAGTATAAAATGTTAAATCGTTTGCATAACTAACCATTTAGTTATATTTTGGCTTTCATAATCGACCTTATGAAAATCACAATTATTGGAATACTCCTGTTTCTCATGGGCGCAGCAAACTTATCCGCCCAAACCAATTACAGCATTAAAGGAACGATAGCCGATACCGTTTCAAACTCAAAATTGGCGAACGCCAGTATCAGCGTTATTACCGCTAAAGACTCCATCCTTCAGAAATTTACACGCGTTAAGGATGACGGCACTTTTACTATTAACAATTTAAGCAAAGGTAAATTCATTGTATTGGCTACCTACCCCGGCTACGCCGATTTTGTAGAGCGTTTTACTTTAGATTCTGCACACACCTCGCATGATTTTGGCAGGATAAGCATGCTGCTCAAAGAAAGGCTTTTGCAGGAGGTTATTGTAAAAGGCAAGGCAGCAGCCATCAAAATAAAGGGAGATACTACCGAATTTAACCCGGCAGCCTACAACATCCAGCCTAACTCAAAAGTTGAGGACCTGTTGAAACAACTCCCGGGTATTGAGGTGGATAAAGACGGCAAGATCACTGCGCAGGGACAAACAGTAAAAAAAGTATTGGTTGATGGTGAAGAGTTTTTTGGTGATGACCCTACCCTGGTTACCAAAAACCTGCGCGCCGATATGGTGGATAAGGTGCAGCTGTATGACAAAAAAAGCGATCAGGCGGCATTTACCGGTATTGACGACGGCGTAAAGGATAAAACCATTAATATTAAACTTAAGGAAGATAAAAAGAACGGCTACTTCGGTAAGCTTGATGGCGGTATTGGTACTGATGGATACTACCAGGGACAAGCCTTGTTTAACCGTTTTCAGGGTAAACAGAAATTTTCTGTTTATGGTACCCTCGGCAACACCGGCAAAACAGGCTTAGGCTGGGAAGATAACAACAAATATGGCGGCGGCGGCAACATGGAATTTGGCGATGACGGTGGCATTTATATCTTCGGCGGTGGCGACGACCTGGACAGTTTTGATGGCAGGTATAACGGCGAGGGTAAACCTTTGGCACGTACCGGTGGTGTACATTATGATACTAAATGGAATAATGATAAAGAATCGTTAAACACCAACTATAAAATAGGTTCGCTTACTGTTGACGGTACCAAAAATACCCAACAACAAAATAACTTCCCTGGCAACATATCAAACGTTAACAGCGATCAGAGCAATCATAATTATATGTTCCGCCAAAAACTGGATTTAAATTATCAGTTAAAGATCGATTCGATGCAGAACCTGAAAATTACTGCCGATGGAACCTTAAGGAATAGTGATACCCGAAGCAATTTTTCTACACAAACCCGTCGTTTAGATGGTAGCTTCATTAACAGTAATGATCGTGAAAACAGCGCCAACGTTGATGGTAAGGTATTTAACGCAAATGCATTTTACACCAAAAAATTTAAAAAGAAAAGCCGCACGCTATCAGTAAATTTAAGAACGGCTTTTAATGAAAGCGACTCGAAAGGTTTCTTGAAATCACACACACAATTCTATGATTCGGTTGGTACTTCTGTAAATAAACCGGATACTATTGATCAGTACAAAGTAAATAAAACCAAAAGCACCAATATCAATACCAACATTACCTATACCGAGCCCTTAGCAAAGGATTTCACGCTTGCCATTAGCTATGCATTGGCTGTAAACAACTCAACAGCCGACAGGCGTACGTTTAACAAGGACGCCGGTACAGGCCCTTACAACATGCTCGACAGCGTTTACAGCAGCGACTACAAACTGAACCAGCTTTCAAACCAGGGAGGGGCCGTATTTAACTTACAAAAACAAAAATACTCGTTCAACATCGGTACTAAGGTAGCCGGTGTAAGGTTTAAGCAAGTTGATGAATTTGGACGCGTTGAAGATCTTGTACGCAACTTTACTAACTGGTACCCGCAGGCTACCTTCCAGTACAAGTTTACAAAACAATCAAGCATCCGTATAAGTTACAACGGCAATACAACGCAGCCAAATATCGACCAGATCCAACCTGTGAGGATAAATACCGACCCGCTGAACATTCAGGTAGGTAACGAAGGGCTTAAACCATCGTTCACCAACAGGTACAACATCAGTTATAACTCCTACAAGGTGATCAGTAACCAGTATATCTGGATCAGCGGCTCATATTCAACCACCAGTAACCCGATTGTAAGTAACGTGACGCGCGATACAACAACCGGTATCAGTACGTACCAATCATCAAACCTTAAAAATAAATCAACCAGCAATTTCTGGGTGAACAGTTATTTTGAAAGAAAAGTTCCGGGAATAGATATAAATGCAGGGTTTGAACTTTCGGGCAATGGCAATACTTACTACAACCTATCAAACGATGTGCTCAACGAAACAAAATCATACAGCTATTCGGGCAGCATCAGGCTATCTAAATACAAGGAAAAGAAATACGATGCATGGGTTTCGGCAGGGCCCACCTATACTATCAACTCATCATCGCTTAATACGGTACTAAACAATAACGGCCGCGGGTTTAATGCCAACGGAGGGTTTAACATCTACCTGCCCGGCAAATTCCAGATTGGCTCAGATGGAAACTATACCTATAACGCACCAACAAAATCATTTCCGCAGGATTTTAGAAGGTTCCTGCTTAACGCCAATATCTCGAGGACTTTCATGAAAGATGCCTTGAAAGCTACAATATCAGGAAATGACCTGCTCAATCAGAACACTGGCTACAACCGTACCGGATCGGCCAATGTGCTTACACAGGAACGTTATACTACTATCAGAAGATACTTTATGTTTTCCTTAACCTGGGATTTTAACAAAGTTGGAGGCGGTGCACCTAAAAAATAAACCTATCATGAAAAAGATCTTAACCATAACAACCATACTGTTACTAAGCGCAAACCTTTTGCTGGCACAGGGCAATAAGCACTTCACTTTTCACGGCACTATTGAGTATGATAAATCATCAAATATGTGGGCCATGCTTCAAAAACTAATCAACAAGGATAATGAAAGCTGGTATCAGCCCATGTATGATCAGTACAAAAAAAGTAAGCCGCAGTTTAAGGTTTTAAAAAGCACCTTAAAATTTGATAATAATCAAACCCTCTTTACCCCTATCGAACCCGAATACACACCCAACAATTTCGGCGACGAACTGCCAATGGCCATACAAAATAATACGATCTATACCGATTTTAATACAGGACTAAGTACCAGCCAAAAAAAGGTATTTGAAGAAACGTTCCTGGTAAAAGATACCACAAGGCATATCAAATGGAAGCTAACCGGCGAAAGCAGGGAAATTGCTGGTTATACTTGCCGCCGGGCAAATGGCTTGATCCTTGATTCTATTTATGTAGTGGCTTTTTATACCGATGAAATTCCTGTTTCAGGTGGGCCGGAATCATTTAACGGTTTGCCAGGCATGATATTGGGAGTTGCATTACCGCACGAAAACATAACCTGGTTTGCCACCAAAGTTACCGAACAACCAATAGATGAAAAATCACTTGCAGCTCCTAAAAAAGGCAAGGCCGGTAATACCAAAAGTTTCCTTACCGTACTGCAAAATGCCATGAAAGACTGGGGCGAAACGTATGCGAAGCAATATTTAAAAGGGTTTTCGTTGTAACACAAATTATCTGAAGTAGAAATCAGACTTACGAAGTTTTAAAAACTTCGTAAGTCTTTCCAAAGCAGGTCTTCTAAAATCATCCTGGCGTCCGTGTCATCACGGACGCTTTTTTATAAACAAGTTGACCGTGAGGACACGGTCAACGGGAGTTAAATTCGATTATTATTTAAATTCCTTACGCGTTGGCCAGTGCCCTGTCCAGGTGCACATAGCCGCCATCCACATAAATTAACTGACCGGTAGTGTGGCTTGATACCGGGGATAATAAAAACGCCACAGTGTTCGCAATTTCTTCGGCGGTAGTCATTCGGTTACCCAGCGGTATTTTTGATTCAATTTCCTTCAGCTTAGCTTCCGGATCGGGCAGGGTTTTGATCCAGTTGGCGTAAAGCGGTGTCCAGCATTCGGCCACTACAAGTGCATTTACGCGGATGCCGTATTTTAAAAGCTCAACCGCCCACTCGCGGGTAAGGGCATTACGGCCTCCATTTGATGCTGCATAGCCCGAGGTGTTGCCCTGACCAGTATCAGCAGTTTTTGAAGTAATGTTGAGGATAGCGCCTTTTGACTTTTTTAATTCAGGCAGGGCATGATGTGCCATCAAGTAATAATGCACCACGTTTTTATGTAACGATGCCATAAATCCCTCATAATCGCCGCCTTCCAGGCCAACGCCGTCGTTTACGCCGGCATTGTTCACTAATCCGTCAATTCGGCCATATTTGGCTATAACTTCTTTCACGGCGTTTTCGCATGCACTGGGCTCGGTAAGTTCGGCAATAACCTGGTGGGCCCTGTGCCCGGCTGCTTCAACAGCAGCAATAGTTTTCAGGTTATCCGCTTCGCTGCGGCCTATAATAACCGGGATAGCGCCTTCAGCTGCCAACACTTTCACTATGCCCTCGCCTATGCCTTTGGCACCGCCGGTAACTATAATTACCTTATCAGTAAGTTGTAAATTCATTTTTTTATGATAGATATATTAATGACTGCCGGCCATAACCAGCTTTTTAACTTTATGATTATTAATAGCAAAAAATAAAATACCCAGAAAACAGAAGCCAGGTACAATATATGCCATCTGAATATTATGTGTAGCATCTGATACCCTGCCCATTATTACCGGAAATATAGCACCGCCCACAATGCCCATGATTACCAATGATGAACCAAGCTTAGTTTTGGCACCCAGGCCGCGGATACTTAATGAAAAAATAGTAGGGAACATGATTGACATGAAGAACCAGGTGCACATTAATGAATAAACAGCAACATTACCGTGAAGTGTAACGGTCATTGCTATTAAACAAATATTGATAATGGCATAGGTAATAAGCAGTTTAACCGGGTTGAAGTAACGCATAAGCAATGTACCGATAAACCTGCCTGCCATGAAACCTGCCGAAGCGATGGTAAGATAAAACGATGCCGGTTTTTCGGCAAATCCGGCAACTTTTTCAGAATAACGAATAAAGAAACTGCTTATCCCGGCTTGTGCGCCAACGTATAAAAACTCGGCAAAAATACCGGCCCTTAAGCTTTTCACCTGCAGCAGTTCTGCTATTCTTACGCCAAGTGAACGATTATCATTAACAGCCTCATCACTGGTTTCTTCAACAATTGGCGGGAAATGTGTACGGTAAATTAAGAATGCCACAACAAGCACCACCGCTCCAATTACAACAAAAGGAATTTGTACGGATGCTGCTTCATGGTTAAGATATTGGTTAAGCTGATCGGGTGACATTGCGCTCGATTCCTGATCCGTTAATACTTTACCCGATAAGATATAATTACCGCCAATCAAAGGAGCTAAAGTAGCAGCCAGGCCATTAAACGATTGCGAAAAATTGATCCGACGTTCGGCACCTGCCGGATCACCTAACACTGTGATATAAGGGTTGGCAGCTGTTTCCAAAAATGCTGCACCCGAAAACACAATGAACAATGCTGCTAAAAAAAACGTATAGTTACGCACCGCAGCGGCCGGAAAAAACAGGAATGCACCGGTAGAAAACAGGATCAAACCTAAAATGATCCCGCCTTTGTAGCCATATTTTTTCATAAACTGGGCGGCAGGGATAGGTAGTATAAAATAGGCTATATAAGAAGCCGAATCAATCAGCGAAGATTGTAAGTCATTGAGCTGACAAGCTTTTTTTAAGTGCGGAATTAATATCGGGTTAAGATTAAGTGCAAATCCCCAGATAAAGAACAGGGAAGTAATTAATGCTACTGCGAACAGGGCGTTGTTTTTTGACATTAGAATTTATTGGTTGATTATATATTGATCTGTTATTTAAATACCGCGGAGATATCATCTAAAGATATCCCCAGTGTTTTTAATGCTATTTTATTTAATGCGGCTTTGTTACCGGTAAAATGGAATACGCTATGTTGATGTGTGAGTTTTTCGCCCGGCTTCAGGAATGCGGCAGGAGATACACTTTCTATCTCATAAAACGGCCCCATCTGTTTACCATCTGCCAGCGGGCCATCATTATAAGCATTTACTGCATCACCGCTGTAAGGAGCAGTATCCGTTTTCCATTCCTGGTTTAAATACGATGCGGTGCTATCCACATCAAACATCGTTATTGTTAAAACGTCGTTCTCGGCGTCGTAGCTACCGGCCATATTTTTCGCCCGGTTAGGAGGAATGCCCAGTTTGCCCCGGCTTTTACCATCAGCTTTAAATAATAGGATCCCGTTTTTATAGGAGATCCTGTCTTTGGGTATCTCGCCGAAATAATTGGTTGTGGCTACTTTACCGGTAGTACCCTCATTGTATGGCACTACGATCACCACCCTGGGCGACGGTGTAAACATATCCAAATTCCATAGGCACGGAGCACCTGTAGTTTTATCCCAGGCTTTGTCGCCGGTATTCCTGATCGAATTTACTGTGCTAAACCCAACCGATCTTACTGATGTATCAGCATCAATACGCAGCAACTGTTGTATTGCCTTGGGTTCCATGATCTCTATATCACGCTCAAGCTTAATTGATAAATTGGTACCAGCATAATTTTGCAAGTGTGTGCTTTTGCTTAAGGAAACCTTTTTACCAGATTTGGCTATCAGCTCCCAGCTTTCGCTATCAACAGCGGCTGGCGTATGCCAGTTGTCGAATTCCATTTTGGTACCAGGCTTAAAAAAAAGCGAAAATTGCCCGCCTTCCGGCCCAAGCCACAGGCGGTCTTCGCCTCCAAAAGCATTCATGTGCGGATCCGGCTGTTTCAGATCAAAAGTTTCATATTTGATCCAGCCAAAACTTTTACCGAAAGAACCGTCAGCCGTTGATGTAAAAACCTTGCCCTGATATTTTGGCGATACCAGAACCATCCCTAAGCCACCGTCACTTAAAACTATCAGACTATCGTCCCGCTTCCGCAGAAACTCCTCGTCGTATTCAAAACTTCCTTTTTTCACAGGCGGTTTATACATAGTGCATGCAGCCAAAGCGCTAATCAACAAAACTAACCATGACCTTTTTAAAAGCTGCATATACCGGGTTATTTATGTTTAGTGTTTAAGCCGATCACGTTTACCATAGTACCAATATGATCGATGCTGATCTCAACCACATCACCAATTTGCAAAGTAAAGCTTGGCGGCGGTACAAGGCAAGTACCTGTCATCAAAAAGCATCCGTAAGGAAAATCACATTCGCTGTATAAATAGCCGGTAAGCTCTGTAAATGAACGTTTAATGCGCGATACCGTGGTTTCATCTTCAAAAACAAGTTCACCTGCGCGTTTAATGTTCATGCTGATCACGGTATCACCGGGGATTGGCCCGGTGGTTATATATAAGCAAGGTCCGAGGGCGGCGCTCTTTTCGTATACTTTGGCCTGAGGCAGATATAAAGCATTTTCGCCCTCAATGCTCCGCGAACTCATATCATTACCGATAGTATACCCCTGGATATTACCATTGCTGTTAACAAACAGTGTAAGTTCGGGCTCGGGCACATTCCATTCCGAATCTTTGCGGATATAAACCTCGCCGTTATGGCCCGACACACGATGCGCAAGTGCCTTAAAAAACAGCTCGGGTCGTGGTGCATCATAAACCTTATCGTACAAACTTGCACCCGTTTCCGATTCCTCCATCCGGGCATCCCTGCTGCGCAAATAAGTTACACCGGCAGCCCAAACTTCCTGATTGCCTATCGGTGGTAAAATATTGCCATTTAAATGCTCAGCTTCCACTTCAGCATTTAAAGCTGTGGTATCTGTAGTTACCGATTCCAGGTAAGCGGCCAAATCATTACGATTAATTAACTTATCCCATTCATCATCAATAATATATGATGAGCCATTATGCCGCAGTAAGCTGCCTTTTGCCAGTTTATATAATTTCATCAGTTTACTTCCAATTCGTCTTTTGAGGGAAATTTAGGGAAAGGGCCATGCTCGCCGGTTTGATACCAAAACACGGTTGAAGCGATATCATCCTGCAAAGGCATATACCGGCCATCATGCCGCCAACCCAACGCCTGTATAGTAACCTTTAAACTTTTTTCAAAGCGGATGGGATCAACAATATGCCAGCGGTATAGCCCGAAGCGTTGAGCAATGTTATAATGTCCGTCGCCGCGGATCACTTGCGGTAGCCCACTGTAAGGACTGCAAAATTCAGTGTATTCGGTGCCCGGTTTTTCTTTCCCGTCTGCATCCTTTTGGTGGGTATCAAAATCATACGATCCGCAAAAGTAATCCTCGGTGCCGGTCCCGTTTATGGTAGGAAATTTGGTGTCTCCATCCATAAAAAATTTGATCTCGCCTTCGCCCCACCAGCCATTTTTGTTAGACCCGTAAGCTATATAGGTGCCAACGTATTGCCCTTTACCTTTAATACTATCTACCAAAACATAATCTTTTTTATATGGTAATGGGTTTACCCTGCGAAACTGTGCGTGGAAATAGCCTGCATCTTCGGGTACATCTGTTAAAGTATAATCAACCTGGTAATATAACACCATATCGGCATCATCTATGTTTTCCATAGTAATGCGGCATTTTTTGCGGAACGGCATTGGCCAGTAACAATTGAACGCACTACCTGGATTAACAGCTACAGCCAGCGATTGAACAGCTGCATATTTGCCCCATCCCATGCAAAAGAAATCACCTACGGGTACTTCAACCGAAGGGGTAGTTTCATCATCCCAATAAAAACGAAGGATAGAATAACGCCAGTTTCCGGTAGGTGTCATCCAGATGTGCTGAATAGCACCAGAACCATTGATTTCGGCAACAGTGAAAGTTGTATGTTTTTTGATAACAACACTCGGGCTCACTTTCCAGGTCTGTCCCAGATCGCGCGAGGCATTAGCGCCGGTGCCCGTTGTGGCCATGCCACCTTTACCTTTCTCGCCGGTAAAATTTTCCGGACTGATAGACCTCGTCTTAGCATCGGAGGTACGGTAAAGATTTCCGAGCCCTACATCAAGGCCATTAAATTTCTGCTGCGCATTAACAAACGAAGCAACAATAACACACAGGCAGATCGTTAAAAAATAATTTTTCACCATAAAATTTATCTTTAAAATCAATTAACGCAGTAATTGGTAATGCGCTCCAGGTTTATTTGTTTATGCTTCAGGCTATCTTTAAAAAGCCATTCACAATCATATTGATAATTTTTCGCTATCCATACCGCTTTATAAGCATAACATGCGCATATTTTGGCATGGCTTATTTGACGGTTGATAAAGCTAATTTAAAATTTATTAAATAAATGCCCTAACCTGTAAAAAACAGGATAGATTAATTGTCCATTCTTCGGTAAATAAGCTAAATAAAACACATTTTTGTATATGCCGCTTGATCTGATACTTAACAATCTTGAAAAACACATCCACTTAACCCGCGAAGAGCAGGAAATTTTCACTGCCTATCTGCAACCCAAAAAAATAAAACGCAAGCAATTTTTACTCACCTATGGCGAGATATGCAAATACTCAGCCTTTGTAACAACCGGTTGTTTGCGAGGCTATACGGTTGACAAAAGCGGCATCGAACATGTGCTCAGCTTTGCCCCTGCCGATTGGTGGATAGCTGATATGTACAGCCTTATTTCGCAAAAACCGGGGATACAAAATATCGAAGCATTGGAAGACACCGATGTACTGCTACTCTCCAAAGCAAACCAGGAAAAACTTTATACCGAAATCCCCAAGTTTGAGCATTTTTTCAGGATCCTGACCGAGAACTCTTTGGTAGCAAGCCAGCAAAGATTGATTGATAGCTTAAGCCTTACCGCAGAAGAACGTTATAATAACTTTTGTAAACGTTACCCCACCCTGATCGATCATCTGCCTCAAAAACAAATTGCCTCGTACATAGGCGTAACCCCTGAGTTTTTTAGCCGGATGAAGAGCGAGATGGTAAGGAAGAGATAGGTGAATGGTTGATTGAGTGAGTGGTGAGTAGTTAAATTGCAACGATATTGATGCTCTCCACCCACTTAATCAACTACTCTCCAATTTTTCAACCACTCACCACTCTCCCAATCAACTACTTTCCAATTTTTCTTAACCTACATCAAGTGCGTCCGGACAATGCCCCTTTAACTTTGTAACACAATTTAAAGGAAGCACACCATGGCACAAACCATTTTACATAAAGCTAACACCCGCGGGCATGCAGACCACGGATGGCTGCACAGTTTTCAATCATTTAGTTTTGCTGGTTATTATAATCCTCAACGCATGAACTTCGGCGCTTTAAGGGTATTGAACGATGATACGGTTGATCCGGGAATGGGTTTTGGTAAACACCCGCATGATAATATGGAGATCATTTCCATTCCGCTGGAAGGTGACCTGGAGCATAAGGATAGTATGAATAATGTTGCTGTAATTAAAAACGGCGATATCCAGGCCATGAGTGCAGGTACAGGAATTTTCCACAGCGAATACAACTTCGACCGCACCAGCGAAGTGAAATTTCTACAGATCTGGATTTACCCCAATAAACGAAATGTTGAACCACGCTATGATCAGATCTCACTAAATCTTGAAGACCGTCATAATAAACTGCAACAGGTATTATCGCCAAACCCTGATGATGCCGGCGTATGGATCCACCAGGATGCATGGTTTCATCTGGGCAAATTTGATAAGGGGATAAGTACTGAATATACCATTAAAAAAGAAGGTAACGGCGTTTACGCGTTTGTTTTAAGCGGCGAAGTTATCATCAACGGCGAAACATTAAGCAGTCATGATGCTTTAGGAATTTGGGATACTGATAGGTTCACGATTGAAGCAGGTACCGATGCCGAGTTTTTATTGATTGATGTACCAATGAAATTTTAAGATCATGGAAAAGACGCAAATACTGGTAATTGGCCGGCACCCCGAAATATTGGCCACGGTAGTGAGACTGGTAAATAATAATCCTGACTGGAACGCAACAGGCTGCCTCAGCGATGAGGAAGCCATTGCGGCGTTCACTACACAAGACTTTAAAGTGGTTTTGATGGGAGGCGGAGTTGATGAAAGATCGGAAAATAAATTGAAGAAACATTTCTATACTCAAAAACCAGAGATTAAAATAGTTCAGCATTTTGGCGGGGGAAGCGGGCTGCTTAGTGCCGAAATATTTGAGGCTTTAAGCTGGTAGCTTCAGTCGTCAATGCCCGCTACCACATCCGGATGACGAACACCCCGAGCACCCGCCATGACTGCTACAACCACTGTCACCACCGCTATGACATCCATGACCAGAATGGCTATGATGGCCTGAATCATTACCATCATTTACGTTGAAATCAGTAGCACCGCAGCCGTTACTATCATCGCCAACACTATAAGTGCTTTCCCCACTCTCCCACTTAAAAACAGTTATCAATAGCACCACAAAAAAGGCTAAAAGACATAAACTAAACAGGGCACCATCTCCTCCTTTTAATGCTATTATAAGTGGAACAAAAGTCCCAAACAATAATAACGATAACACTTTATTAGTTCTGGGTTTACTGATTATCCAATTACGCCTTTTGTTAACCCTTTCAAAATCGATATCTGTAAAACGCTTAGTATTTTCCGGCCATATATCAGCAGGTGGCAACTCATCAAAAAACTGATGGTATAAATAATTTGTATCGGTATAAAACTCATCGTATTTAATAGCTTCATCCGCTCCTCCTTTTGTTGGATTGTGATGTAACTCCCGACCCAGCGTGTCACGGCAAAGATCTATCCAATACGAACGGGTAAAAGTTAAATGCAAGTGCCAGGCCTGGTCGACAGCATCAGATGGGGTAACGCCCTTATCAGATATACAACAAAGAAAAATGAACTTCTTATATTCGGAAATCACCCGGAGGGTATAATGGAGGTTCCATCCATTTTCGCGTGCGAGGCGTTCTGAAAATTTAAAAGCAGCTTCAGCGTCATCCAACTGAAAATCGAGGATCTTTTGCCAAAGTGTGGCGTGTTCTGCGCTAAGCATACGTTTAGGTATATAAGCTAAGGTAGCAAAATTACATGCACAAATAAAAATAAGTGAGCGGTTGATTGTAAGCGGTGAGTAGTTAGTTGTTTATAATATCTTAACAACTAATATATTAAATAGCATTACCCTAATATCATCCTGAGGAACTAAGGATCATCTTCGCTCTGTATAGCTGTTCTGCACGACGCAGAAGGTCCTTCATGACAGATGGTTTGTAGTGTATGGAGAACAAAGAATGGTTTCCGGTTGATATGCAGGCAGGAGAAAAAAGCCATTAAACGCAAAAAGCCTTAGGTATTAGCTAAGGCTTTTGCATTTGTTGCACCATTAAAGGTGATAAAGGGTGGCACCGACCTACTCTCCCACGTTTTACCGCAGTACCATCGGCTCTGGCGGGCTTGACTTCTCTGTTCGGAATGGGAAGAGGTAGACACCGCCGATATAGGCACCTGAATTTCTTTAAGTTAGTGGTTGATTGGGTGAGTGGTGAGTGGTTCTTGCATGGTGTACAGCTTTTCAACTACTCACCTAATAAACCTAATCAACTATTCACCCCCATTAACATGACATATTATTGAAAGAAGTACTTGAATTTAAGAGAAAACAACAGCATTTGTTGTTTATCTGTTTGTTTTGTTTCGGATGAGTGATTGGCTTCGTTTGCAGTTTTGCAACTACTCACTTAATCAACCACTCACCTTAATCCGTCACGAAGAAAGCTTCGGGCAATTAGTATTACTCGGCTATGATGTCACCACCTTTATACCTGTAACCTATCAACGTAGTAGTCTCCTACGACCCTCAATGGAAGTCTCATCTTGTGGCTAGTTTCGCACTTAGATGCTTTCAGCGCTTATCTATTCCCAACGTAGCTACTCTGCAGTACACCTGGCGGCATAACAGATTCACCAGAGGTTAGTCCAACCCGGTCCTCTCGTACTAAGGTCAGCCCCACTCAAACTTCCTACGCCCACAACAGATAGGGACCGAACTGTCTCGCGACGTTCTGAACCCAGCTCGCGTGCCACTTTAATGAGCGAACAGCTCAACCCTTGGGACCTTCTCCAGCCCCAGGATGTGACGAGCCGACATCGAGGTGCCAAACCTCCCCGTCGATATGAGCTCTTGGGGGAGATCAGCCTGTTATCCCCAGCGTACCTTTTATCCTTTGAGCGATGGCCCTTCCATGCAGAACCACCGGATCACTATATCCGTCTTTCGACCCAGCTCGACTTGTCTGTCTCACTGTCAAGCAAGCTTTTGCTATTGCACTCCGCGTACGGTTACCAAGCGTACTGAGCTTACCTTTGAAAGCCTCCGTTACCTTTTTGGAGGCGACCACCCCAGTCAAACTACCCGCCAAACAATGTTCTCCTCTTTGAAGAGTTAGACACCAGATACAGAAAGGGTGGTATTTCAACGTTGACTAAATGACTCCTGGCGAAGCCACATCACAGTCTCCCACCTATCCTACACATCCTGTATCCGATATCAATGTTAAGCTATAGTGAAGGTGCATGGGGTCTTTCCGTCCCGTTGCGGGTAACCGGCGTCTTCACCGATACCACAATTTCACCGAGCTCATGGCTGAGACAGCGCCCAGATCGTTACACCATTCGTGCAGGTCGGAACTTACCCGACAAGGAATTTCGCTACCTTAGGACCGTTATAGTTACGGCCGCCGTTTACTGGGGCTTCAATTCAATGCTTCGCCTTGCGACTAACATCCCCTCTTAACCTTCCAGCACCGGGCAGGTGTCAGGCCATATACGTCATCTTTCGATTTTGCATAGCCATGTGTTTTTGTTAAACAGTCGCCTGGGCCTTTTCACTGCGGCTGACATTGCTGCCAGCGCCCCTTCTCCCGAAGTTACAGGGCCATTTTGCCGAGTTCCTTAGCCATGATTCACTCGAGCACCTTAGGATTCTCTCCTCGACTACCTGTGTCGGTTTACGGTACGGGTTTTTATTACCTGAAGCTTAGCGGGTTTTCTTGGAAGTCTGATTACCTGAACTATCACCTTGTCCGAAGATTCGGTGTACTATCAGCTTTCAGCATAGTCTGCGTACTTAACTACAAACTATATACCTACGGCCTTTAACGAACTATTCCGTCAGTTCGCGTCAGTGTCACTACTCCGTCACCGCATCGCAGTAATAAAAAGTACTGGAATATTAACCAGTTGTCCATCGGCTACGCCATTCGGCTTCACCTTAGGCCCCGACTAACCCTGATCCGATTAGCGTTGATCAGGAAACCTTAGTCTTTCGGTGGGCGGGTTTCTCTCCCGCCTTATCGTTACTTATGCCTACATTTGCTTTTCTATTTCCTCCACAGTCAGTTACCTTCCTGCTTCGCCGGCAAATAGAATGCTCCCCTACCAGTCATATTAATATGAATCCATAGCTTCGGTATACTGCTTGATGCCCGTTTATTATCCATGCCCGATCGCTCGACTAGTGAGCTGTTACGCACTCTTTAAATGAATGGCTGCTTCCAAGCCAACATCCTAGCTGTCTGTGCAATCGGACCTCGTTAGTTCAACTTAGCAATAATTTAGGGACCTTAGCTGATGGTCTGGGTTCTTTCCCTCTCGGCCATGGACCTTAGCACCCATAGCCTCACTCCAGCGTATATTATAAAGCATTCGGAGTTTATCTGGATTTGGTAGGATTTGACTCCCCCGCACCCAATTAGTAGCTCTACCTCTTTATAACTCAACCGCCAGGCTGTTCCTAAAAACATTTCGGGGAGTACGAGCTATTTCCCAGTTTGATTAGCCTTTCACCCCTACCCACAAGTCATCCGGAAACTTTTCAACGTTTATCGGTTCGGTCCTCCAGTACCTGTTACGGCACCTTCAACCTGCCCATGGGTAGATCACAAGGTTTCGCGTCTACCTCCCCTGACTATACGCCCTTTTCAGACTCGCTTTCGCTTCGGATCCGTGTCTTAAACACTTAACCTTGCCAGGGAAGAGTAACTCGTAGGCTCATTATGCAAAAGGCACGCCGTCACAGATTGCTCTGCTCCGACCGCTTGTAAGTACACGGTTTCAGGTTCTATTTCACTCCCCTGTTCGGGGTTCTTTTCACCTTTCCCTCACGGTACTGGTTCACTATCGGTCTCTCAGGAGTATTTAGCCTTACCGGATGGTGCCGGCAAATTCCCACAAGGCGTCTCCGACCTCGCGGTACTCAGGATACCACTATCCTACTATTCATTACCCGTACGCAGCTCTCATGCTCTATGGCCAGGCTTCCCATCCTGTTCCGGTTCTGTTTAATATTCATGTTGTGGTCCTACAACCCCCATATTGCCGTAACAATATAGGTTTGGGCTTCTTCCATTTCGCTCGCCACTACTCTGGAAATCACTATTGTTTTCTCTTCCTCTGCTTACTTAGATGTTTCAGTTCGGCAGGTTAGCGCATTTATGCAATTATCCTTCAGATAATTAGGTTTCCCCATTCGGAAATTACCGGATCAAGTCCTATTTGCAGATCCCCGGTACTTATCGCAGCTTATCACGTCCTTCTTCGCCTCTGAGAGCCAAGGCATTCCCCGTGTACCCTTTCTTACTTTCTTCTACTCTTGCGCCTTTTGCGCCGCAAGGTATGTCTTTATTTTAGATTAGTCGTATTTGTTCATTAGTTCATTGGTTCATTAGTATTGCTACTTATTTACCTTTGAAGCTTTTGTTCAAGATACAACGTCTCTATCTGTTGTTTTCTCTTGTTTTCAATTACTTCTTCCAATATGTCAAAGAACGTTTTGATCCTCCGTCATTCTTTCATTAAGTCATTATGTCATTTTTCAATGACTCAATGACCTGATGACTTAATGACTTCCGGTTCAATGTGGAGAATAACGGATTCGAACCGTTGACCCCCTGCGTGCAAGGCAGGTGCTCTAGCCAGCTGAGCTAATCCCCCGTTAGATGGGCTCGTTCATTTGTTCATTCGTTCATTCGTTTATTGGTGCTTTACCAATCCACTAATGAACCATTGAACTAATGAACCCTGTGTAGTCCCGAGCAGATTTGAACTGCTGACCCCTACATTATCAGTGTAGTGCTCTAACCAAGCTGAGCTACAGGACTGTGTTATTTCGGATTTCGGATTTTCGATTTTAGATTTTTTTATTCTTCAAATCGCAAATCGTAATCTCTTACAATCCCGCCTCTCAGTTGTTCGCACAACTTGATGGCTTCATCTTCTGGGTTTTCCTTTTGTTTGTGTGTTATTAGTATATGATTGCTCTCGCTTTGTGATCTTCGCTTTTCAACTACTCACCACTTAACTTAATCAACCATTTAACTAAATTTAAGAAATATCATGTAGGTAACAGTTCCAAGCTACTTCGCGGAAACTGCTCCAGAAAGGAGGTATTCCAGCCACACCTTCCGGTACGGCTACCTTGTTACGACTTAGCCCCAGTTACCGACTTTACCCTAGGACGCTCCTTGCGGTTACGCACTTCAGGCACTTCCAGCTTCCATGGCTTGACGGGCGGTGTGTACAAGGCCCGGGAACGTATTCACCGCGTCATTGCTGATACGCGATTACTAGCGAATCCAACTTCACGGGGTCGAGTTGCAGACCCCGATCCGAACTGTGAACAGCTTTAAGAGATTGGCATCCTGTTGCCAGGTAGCGGCCCTCTGTACTGCCCATTGTAGCACGTGTGTAGCCCCGGACGTAAGGGCCATGATGACTTGACGTCGTCCCCTCCTTCCTCTCTATTTGCATAGGCAGTCTGTTTAGAGTCCCCACCTTAAATGCTGGCAACTAAACATAGGGGTTGCGCTCGTTGCGGGACTTAACCCAACACCTCACGGCACGAGCTGACGACAGCCATGCAGCACCTAGTTTCGTGTTCCGAAGAACTGTGACGTCTCTGTCACATTCACTAACTTTCAAGCCCGGGTAAGGTTCCTCGCGTATCATCGAATTAAACCACATGCTCCTCCGCTTGTGCGGGCCCCCGTCAATTCCTTTGAGTTTCACCCTTGCGGGCGTACTCCCCAGGTGGAACACTTAACGCTTTCGCTTAGACGCTGACCGTATATCGCCAACATCGAGTGTTCATCGTTTAGGGCGTGGACTACCAGGGTATCTAATCCTGTTTGATCCCCACGCTTTCGTGCCTCAGCGTCAATCATACTTTAGTAAGCTGCCTTCGCAATTGGTGTTCTGTGACATATCTATGCATTTCACCGCTACTTGTCACATTCCGCCTACCTCAAGTACATTCAAGCTCTTCAGTATCAAGGGCACTGCGATAGTTGAGCTACCGTCTTTCACCCCTGACTTAAAAAGCCGCCTACGCACCCTTTAAACCCAATAAATCCGGATAACGCTTGGATCCTCCGTATTACCGCGGCTGCTGGCACGGAGTTAGCCGATCCTTATTCTTACCGTACATTCAGCTTGATTCACGAATCAAGGTTTATTCCGGTACAAAAGCAGTTTACAACCCGTAGGGCCGTCTTCCTGCACGCGGCATGGCTGGTTCAGACTTCCGTCCATTGACCAATATTCCTTACTGCTGCCTCCCGTAGGAGTCTGGTCCGTGTCTCAGTACCAGTGTGGGGGGTCATCCTCTCAGATCCCCTAAACATCGTAGCCTTGGTATGCCGTTACCACACCAACTAGCTAATGTTGCGCATGCCCATCTTGATCCTATAAATATTTGATTATATTGCGATGCCACAACATAATGTTATGCGGTCTTAATCTCTCTTTCGAGAGGCTATCCCCCTGATCAAGGTAGGTTACATACGTGTTACGCACCCGTGCGCCACTCTCACAGGGAGCAAGCTCCCCGATCCCGTCCGACTTGCATGTATTAGGCCTGCCGCTAGCGTTCATCCTGAGCCAGGATCAAACTCTCCATTGTAAAATGTTTTGTTTTAATCACTGACCCTATTATTAATTAATAGAATCTGTTTTTATTATTTCTTATTACAGATTCCGCTTTTTATTGTAACTCTTCAGCTCCTGTTAGCCTTAGCCTTCAGTCGCCTCCCGTTACGCTACATGATTTCCATTTCTTAAAAGAACTTGCTCGCCTCATCATCCGAATCAGCTATATAATCTTTTGGTTGTTACACCGCTTTGATTTGTCATTTTTATTAAGCCTTGAGAATCGCTCTCCTCAGCCTAAGAAAACTAATCACTCTCGCTTTCATTTCCTTCGTTTTTTCGATCCGAAATACTCGTTTAAAACTTTCTTCCTTTTCTTTATTCTTATCAGCTAAACTCGCTTAGCCTCAACTTTTTTCGCTTCTAAAAGCACCCTTCCGTTTGGGTCTGCAAAGGTAGAAACCTTTTTCTCTTTTCCAAAACTTTTTTTTATTTTATTTTCTAAAGTTTCAGCCCCTCGTTTCCTCTCTACTTCTCCCTCTTGCGGGGCGCAAAGATGTGAATTATTTCTTGATCTTACAAGTGATTATTTCACTTTTTTAAATCTCTTTTATTCACTCTTAACTTTCAAAAAACAACGCCTCTTTTTCTGAGGCGGATGCAAATGTACACAGAAAATTAGCTTCTAACCAAGATATATTTTCAATTAATCGATGCATACACTGCAACTCATTGTAAATTAAGGTTAAATAAACATGAAGTTACTGTTATAATTAGGTAAGTGCGGGCATTTAGCTAATGCGTATATTTGAAATGTATATGAATGAGCTCAATTTCCCACCATATTTCATCGCATCATTAGCTGCAGAAAACGGTTTTGACGAAGAGAATTTTGTAAAGGCACATCAGCTTGAGGATGCTCCAACCTCTATAAGAGTGAATCCGTTTAAGCCATCAGCCTTAAAAAGCACCCAAAATGTACCCTGGTGTACCAATGGATATTACCTGGAAAGCCGCCCTTCGTTCACTTTTGATCCGCTTTTTCACGCTGGTTGCTATTATGTACAGGAGGCATCGTCGATGTTTATTGATCATATTTTTAAAACGATCCATCAAAATAACAAGGATCAGATAAAAGTACTTGATCTTTGCGCAGCGCCCGGCGGCAAAAGTACACTGCTTAATTCGGCCCTGCAACCTACCGATTTGTTAGTGGCAAATGAGATCATTAAAACCCGCGTACCTATATTAACAGATAATTTGAACCGTTGGGGTACAGCCAATACCATTGTTACCAATAATGACCCTAAAGATTTGGGAAGGTTAAAAAGCTTTTTCGATATTATTCTGGTTGATGCACCCTGCTCCGGTTCGGGCATGTTTCGTAAAGATCCGGATGCGATGAGCGAATGGTCGGAAGGGAATGTGAACCTTTGTCACCAGCGGCAGGAACGCATACTGGCAGATATTTACCCCGCCTTAAAAGAAGATGGCTACCTTATATACAGCACATGTTCCTATTCGCACCAGGAAAATGAAGATATCCTTGACTGGCTGTGTACCGAGTTTGGCATGGAAAGCATTCGTATACCTATTAATAATGACTGGGGAATTGTAGAAACCCTATCGCCTGAGAAAAAAGCCTGGGGTTATCGTTTTTATCCGGGTAAAGTAAAAGGAGAAGGATTATTTGCTTCCTGTCTTCGCAAAAAAGAGGATAGCGGCGATCTGGCATCATTTAAAAACAATACCCAGCAAAAATTGCCGGGCAAAGAACTTGATCAGGTGCGCTCATATATTAATAACCCCGAAGATTTTTACTACTTTAAAGTAAACGACGACTGGATGGCCATTAACCGCGTACATAAAGAAAGCCTTAATATACTGCAAAGGCATCTTTATATTAAAAAATCAGGAGTGATTATTGGCAAGCTTGCCGGTAAGGACCTGATTCCTGATCATGAGCTGGCCCTAAGCCTCATCATTAATAAGGATGTTGTTTTAGAAACACCCCTTAATAAGGAGCAGGCCATTCAATACCTGCGCCGGGATAATATAAGCCTGACCACAACAGATAAAGGCTGGACACTGATGACCTACGAAGGACACCCGCTTGGCTGGGCTAAATTATTGCCAAACCGCATTAATAATTATTATCCTAAAGAAATAAGGATCTTGTCGGCTCATCCGCCAAGGGAATGGTAGCTTATAAATACCTATACAGCGTTGAGGCTTAATCTCACGCAAAAGCGCTGAGCCGCAAAGGGAAGATATTTCCAAACTTTGCGGCTCAGCGCCTTTGCGTGAAAAATAGTTATACCACTATTGAAATTTAAACCCTAAACCAATTTGCCATACCTGGTTATGATAATTAGGCAGGTCCTGATCGGCATAAGGGCGATTTTCGCCGAGGTCGAAATTATAACGACCGCGGATCTCCACATTACGGTTAATATCAAAACTTACACCCACCACACCGGCAACATAGCTATGATCTGCATCATTGTCGATATGATCGATACTGGTGCCCAAGCTGCTTTCGTAGGTGTTTTTAGTTGATGTTAAAAAGGTAAGCTGCGGACCAACCAACAGGTTAAAGCCACGTACCACCCTAAACTTAGCCAATAACGGCACATCAATATAATTGGTTCGCTGTGTAAATTTCCCGTCCCTATCATTCACCTCATATCCTTTTTGCGAAAACAACACTTCGGGAGCAAACGATAGCGGGTAGATAATAGGCAAATCGAACGTTAAACCAGCATGCCAGCCCGCAATTGAGCTCGAACTGTAATTGCTGTTATAAGAATCAACCGTATTTGCAACGTTTAAACCTACTGCCACACCAACTTTTGGGGTATAAAAATCATCATAACGGCGTTGTGGCTGGGACCGTTCAACAACCCGACGGGGCGGGCGGCGATGGCGAGGGCCGTAATAATATCCCTGCGCGCTAACTGTACCAACGGTAAAAAGGCATATCGCCAAAAAAAGTAATTTTTTCATCGTCTTTCTCTGTTTTAAATAAGTGGCGGGAAAAACCTTCGGCCAATTAATTTACCGGTTGCCGCCGGCTGTTCCCTGTATGTATGTTAATAACGTGATAGATTAATAAAAAACGCAAAGGTTTATTAGCGGTTTGATTTTTGTAATAGTTGTAACATCATTTTCATCAAAAATTCAGAATAACGCTACATTTGACCTATGCAAGCTTCTAAAACCCGCATTTTTTACCCGCTGATTATCATCTTCACATTTTTAACTGCCGATGCTTTTGCCCAAAAAGAAAGCTACATCCAGTTACTGGGAAAACAAAACCGCTGGGTTGACTCGGTGTATAATAAAATGAGCCGCAAGCAGCGGATTGCACAATTGCTATTTGTGAGGGCACATACCAACAAAGGAAAAATGTATGAAGATTCGGTTGGGCAGGTAATTAAGGAGCAGCAATTAGGTGGTGTGGTCTTCTTTCAGGGAGGGCCGGTACGCCAGGCCACTCTTATTAATAAATATCAGAAGCTGGCTAAAGTACCTTTAATTATAACGATGGATGGCGAATGGGGATTAGGCATGCGTCTTGACTCTACGATATCCTATCCATACCAAATGACACTTGGTGCCATACAGGATAATAACCTGATATACAAAATGGGACAACAAGTGGCTTATGATTTTAAGCGATTGGGCATGCAGATGAACCTCGGGCCTGATATGGATGTAAATAATAACCCCAACAACCCGGTTATCAATTACCGCTCTTTTGGCGATAATATGTACAACGTGGCTAAAAAGGGAATCGCCTACTTTAAAGGTATGCAGGATGCCGGTATGCTTACTTCGGCTAAGCATTTTCCCGGCCACGGTGATACTAATGTCGATTCGCATTTTGACTTGCCATTACTACCGTACAGCCGCGCACGGTTAGATTCATTAGAGATGTATCCTTTTCGGGAGGCTATCAATGCCGGAGTTAGCGGCGTGATGATAGCCCATATGAATATCCCTTCGTTAGATAATACCCCCAAACTTCCGTCTACACTATCCCGCCCTATTATTACCGGTATCCTGAAAGATTCGTTAAAGTTTAAGGGACTGGTAATTTCAGACGCGATGGAAATGAAAGGTGTTACCAAATACTTCCCCAATGGTGAAGCCGACGTGAGGGCGTTTATTGCAGGTAATGATATCATTGAACTATCTGAAAACTCCGACCGGGCCATCAGCCTGATACGTAAGGCTTTAAGGCACGGCAGTATTAGTTCAACAGAATTTGAAGCAAGGATTAAAAAAATCTTAGTTGCCAAATATTGGGCCGGACTTAATCAGTACAAACCAACCGCTTTAACCAATATAAGCCAGGACATTAATAGCGATGCCGCTAAAGTATTAGTACAACAACTAAGCGATGCCGCGGTAACACAATTAAAAAACAATAGCGCAAAGCTTAACCCCTTTTTGAAAACAGCCATAGTGAGCATAGGGGTTAGCTCTCCAACTGTTTTTCAGATGGAAGTAGCAAAAAGCTTCCCGAACAGCCGCATATTTATAGTTAATAAAGATGCGCCGGCCCTTGAAGTTACCAATATCCTGAACTGGCTTAAACAATATCAGCAAATTATTGTGGGCATACATGATACCCGCCTGCGCCCGCAAAGCAAACTTGATTACAGCAACGATGTAAAACTGATGATATCCGAGCTGGCTTCGCGCAAAAATACAGCGTTCAGCGTGTTTGCGAATGCCTATACCATAGCTGGCTTGCCGGGGCTTGAAAAAGCAGGCAATTTGATAGTTTGCTACCAGATGTCGCCGGAGCTGCAGCAGTCTGCCGCTAAAGTGCTAAACGGTCGTTTAAAACCTACCGGGAAATTGCCTGTAACTATAAATCCGCTTTTCACCACGGGGACGGGATTGTAATTAGATACTCGAGGTTGTAGAGCAATTAATCTTCTCAATCAAAATTTTTCTCGGTTAGGAGCCTTTTACTTTTCAACTTTTCAAGCAGGTATTTTGCTTCGGCCTCGTCAACAGCCTCGCCAAAACGTATAGTTTTGTAACCATAGTCAAACACAAAGGTTCCTATGTTTTGGTCTTTATTAAAAAAACGAAAATTAGCATATCTGTTAGCATTGCCGAATATAGAACCATCCTGGACTCTAAAGCTTTTACAACCGCTAAGATCATAGGTTTTGGGCTTATCGAACCAATCACCCTTTTTAGTTATAACAAGGGTGCCTTTTCCAACTTCAATGATCTCCTTTCCCGCAATCTGCCATGCCAATGTTCTAAAAACCATAAAACCGCCAAATGTCCAGCCAATTACCCATATCAATAAAAATAACTGGGCACCACCACCAGCAAGCTCGCGCAGTACTGACACCTCGCCAAAAAGCCATCCGCATAGCCAAACACATGAAAATACAATGGTAAACTGTTGTTTTTTTGCTGGGATAATGATCTTTATATGATCAAAATTATCCTCGACAATTGTCCTTCCTTGATAAGGTATTTCCATGGTTTAATAATAGTGATATAAATATCAAACTTATTTTCCCGTTTGCAAATTATAAGCAATGGGGTATAATGCTTTTTGTAATTTTACTAAATATTATGCAATCTACTTTCAATAAATATAACGCTAAGTTTCAAGAAGCCTTAGCCGGGTTAAATCCCGAACAACTGGCAGCAGTTAATAAAATGGATGGCCCGGTGCTTGTGGTAGCCGGCCCCGGTACAGGTAAAACCCAAATCCTGGCGGCCCGCATAGGCAAGATCCTGACTGATACCGATGCTTCGCCCAACGAGATACTTTGCTTAACTTATACCGATGCGGGTGCGGTAGCCATGCGCAAGCGCCTGTTTGAATTTATTGGCCCGGATGCTTACCGTATTAATATATATACTTTCCACGCCTTTTGTAATGAGATCATCCAGGAAAACCTGGAGTATTTCGGCAAGCTGAATTTGGAGTCACTGTCTGACCTTGAATCGGCCATGCTTTTTCGCGAGCTGGTTGATGAGTTTCCAAACGACCACCTGCTGAAGCGCTTTACCGGCGATATTTATTATGACGTGCCCCGCCTCAAAAGCCTGTTCAGTACCATGAAACGGGAAAACTGGGATGCCGATATGATTGAGCAGGCGGTAAACGAGTATCTTGAAGACCTGCCCAACCGCGAGGAATTTATTTATAAGCGGGCCAATGCCAAAGCGGGCATCAAAGTTGGCGACCCTAAACAAAAAGATATTGATGCCGCGCATGATGTAATGAAGAAACTGCTGGCGGCTGTTGGTGAATATCAGAATTATACCGAAAAGATGAAAAGTCGCGGCCGATATGATTATGATGACATGATCATTTGGGTACTGCGGGCTTTCCGCGATAACGAAGAGATATTGCGTCGTTACCAGGAGCGCTATCAATACATTTTGGTGGATGAGTTTCAGGATACCAGTGGCTCACAAAACGAGCTGCTGCGCTTCCTGCTTAATTATTGGGATACGCCGAACGTTTTCGTGGTTGGCGATGATGACCAATCCATCTTTAAATTTCAGGGAGCGAACATGAAAAACATCCTTGATTTTGCCAACGATTATGTAGACACGCTGCACACGGTGGTTTTAAAACACAATTATCGCTCCAGCCAGCAGATCCTTGATATTTCAAAAGCGCTGATCGATAATAATTTTGAGCGATTGACCAGCCAGCTTAAATTAGATAAAGCTTTAAAATCATCGCACCCCCGCTTTAACAATTTGTTGATTGAGCCCGTGATCCGCGAATATGAAAATCCGGATAAGGAATTAGTTGACGTATCCCTGATGATCAAAAAGCTGGTGGCCGAAGGAGTGCCGCCCGGCGAGATAGCTGTTATTTATCGTAACCATAACCAGGTTGAGGAAATGATCAAGTTTCTGGATGTGCAAAAGATCCAGGTAAACACCAAACGTAAAATAGATATACTCACCCAGCCCTTTGGCGAAAAGATCATCAATATATTACGTTACCTCGCCATGGAACTCGATTCGCCATACAGTGGCGATGAGCTATTATTCGAGATCATGCATTATGATTTCTTCAGCATCCCTCCTATTGAAATTGCCAAAGCAAGCGTGGCTGTATTTAAAGAAAACTTTGGTACGCTGGCCTACAATCAGCCTAAAACATCCATTCGCCGATATGTGAGCGAGATGAAGCCACCTGCGCAACCCGATCTTTTTAAGCCCGATCAGCAGCAGGAGATGCGTTACCTTGTCAACAATATTGATTACCTGTTAAAGGAGGCTGTAAGCGTTACGCTGCAACAGCTTTTTCAAAGCGTTATTGCTAAAATGGGGATCCTGAAATACATCATGCAACAGCAGGATAAGGGTAGCTACATGCAAATGCTCACCAGCTTTTTTGATTTCCTGAAGGATGAAAGCCGCAAAAGGCCCGACATCAGCCTGAATGATTTGATCCAGACCATTGAGATGATGAAGAAACACCTGATCCGTATGGAGCTGAACCAAAGCATTTTTTCGGAAAATGGTGTTAACTTCCTTACTGCTCACGGTTCCAAAGGCCTTGAGTTTGAATATGTGTTTTTTATAGGTTGCGATAAACGTACATGGGATAGCAAAGGCCGCAACAGTGGTTTCAGTTATCCGGATACGCTCACTCAGTCAACATCAGATGATATCGCGCAAAAAGAGGAAGCCCGTCGTTTGTTTTACGTGGCGGTAACCCGCGCTAAACAGCACCTCATGATATCTTATGCAGGCAAGGATAAAAAAGATAAAGATCAGGAAGCAAGCCAGTTTGTAGGTGAGATATTGGCAAGCACTCATTTGGAAGTGCAATATCCTAAGGTAGATGCTGATGCCATGATAGATTTTCAGGCTACACAGTTCAGCGAAACTGATAAACCTAAAGTTGAACTGCTTGATAAAAATTATATTAACCAGTTGCTACAAAACTACACACTATCGGTAACCCACCTAAGCAATTACCTTGATTGCCCGCTGCGGTTTTATTTTCAATGCCTTATCCGCGTACCGGCAGGCAAAAGCCCTTCGGCCACTTTTGGGCAGGCCGTGCACTGGGCGCTTAACAAAACATACAGGCAACTTAAGGATAACGACAATGAGTTTTTAAGCACAGAAAACTTCATGCGCGAATTTAAGTGGTATATGGCCCGCAACCGCGATTCGTTCACCAAGGATGAATTTAAGCTGCGTTCGGCCTATGGCGAAAAGATTTTGCCGCCCTATTACGAACAAAATGTGCCGCACTGGAATAAAATAGCGGTAACCGAACGGTCAATTAAAAATATTGAAGTAGTTGGCGTGCCTATTAAAGGGAACCTGGATAAGATTGAATTTGATGGCAAGCAAGCCACTGTTGTTGATTACAAAACTGGTAAGCCTAAAAACGCAAAGGACAAACTATTGCGCCCAACCAACGATGCGCCAAACGGAGGTGACTATTGGAGGCAGGCCGTTTTTTATAAAATACTGATAGATCATGACCGCACCACCGACTGGCAGGTGATCAGCACTATTTTTGATTTCGTTGAGCCCATAAGCGACGGTGAATATTATCGCGAAAAATTTGTGATAACACCCGAAGATGTGGAAATAGTAACCGGACAGATCAAAGATACATACGAGCAGATCATGGCCCATAATTTCAGTACCGGCTGCGGTAAAAAAGAATGCGACTGGTGCCATTTTGTAAAAAGCAATTTTAAGCAGGCCGATGAGATTTTAGGGATTGTTGCGGAGGATGAAGGGGAATAAAAAGAATATTTTCAAAATCCCCTATCGAGAGAGAATTATAGCCCATAAAAAGACAATAGAGCAGTTTAAGGTGTGGAGGGCTGTGCGATTCCCTCCCTTGGGAGGGTGTAGGGAGGGGTTTAAGTGCGATTCCTAATCAATAGCAAGGCGTATAACCCCTCCCTGCCGATACACAGCCCCAACGCGCCCCTCCCGAGGGAGGGAATTATCGATTCACGGGCTCAAAAGGGAGGATTGCTTAGGACTTGTAGAGATATTAAAAAAACACCATCACGGGATTATTACAATGCTTTTCATTCTGTAAATTCTTTAATTCCATAAATTCGGGTTCAGACATCATTTTATGAAACACATCTTTACGTTCATCCTCCTGATCCTAACCTTACCCGCCATCGCCCAAACCATCGTAAAACAGGATGCGGGCATTAAACAAATGGTTGATGAGGTATCGGCAAAAAACATCGAGGCTACCATCCGCAAGCTGGTAAGCTTCAAAAGCAGGCATACGCTGAGCGATACCACCAGTAAAACAACCGGCAGTGGTGCGGCACGTAATTGGATCAAGGCCGAAATGGAGAAATATGCCATGGAATCAAACGGAAGGATGACTGTTCAGTTTGACACTTTCACCCAGCCCAAAAGCCAGCGTGTTGACAAACCTATTAAATTAAAAAATGTGTTGGCTATATTAAAAGGTACCGATCCTAACGATAGCCGCGTGTACCTGGTTTCGGGGCATTATGATTCGCGCATTAATGATGTGATGGATGCCAATGGGGTTGAACCAGGAGCCAATGATGACGCCTCGGGCACTGCACTTTCTATGGAACTGGCCAGGGTAATGGCCAAACGAGCATTTCCGGCTACTATAATTTTCATGACAGTGGTTGGCGAAGAACAAGGCCTTTATGGATCGGCCAATGTAGCCAGGCGGGCCAAAGCCGAAAACTGGAATGTGGATGCTATGCTGAATAACGATATTGTAGGAAATACTTATGGCATGGAAACCGACCTGAAAGATAATCGCAGCGTACGGGTTTTTAGCGACGGCGTACCAACTGCGGCTACTGATAAACAGGTAGCAGCGCTAAAATCATTAGGGGGCGAAAACGATAGTCCGTCGAGACAGTTAGCGCGATACACCAAAGAAATTGGCGAACGTTATGTTGATCAACTGGATGTGAAGCTTATTTACAGACGCGACCGTTACCTGCGTGGCGGCGATCATCTGCCATTTTTAGAGCAGGGCTTTACGGCTGTAAGGGTTACCGAAATGAATGAGAACTTTAACCGCCAGCACCAGAATATCCGCACCGAAAAAGGTATTGAATACGGCGATCTGCCCGATTTTGTTGATTTTAATTACGTGCAAAAGGTAGCGCGAATGAACCTGTCGGTATTGGCCAACCTCGCTTCGGCCCCCGCCGAACCGCAAAATGTAGGCGTTATTACCAGCGATCTTACTAACCGGACCAAACTTAAATGGGATGCTCCGGCCGCGGGCCAAAAGCCCGCAGGTTATTACATATTAATGCGGGAAACCATCAGCCCATATTGGGAAAAGAAATTTTATGTTACCGATACTGCTGCAACGCTCAATTATTCAAAGGATAATTATTTCTTCGCAGTGCAGTCGGTTGATGCGGAAGGACATGAGAGTTTGCCGGTATTTCCAAAACCAGTAAGATAGTTTATTAATCGCAATATATTAGTATACTTGCAATAATAAGTATTACTACACCGCTTTAAAATATTGAAGCAGTACAGTAATATGTTTGCAAACGCTAAACCTTTTTAATTTATGCCCGCTATATTGGCATTTACTGATACGATTTTTCTAAGTTTAAAATTCTTCATCCCACTGCTTGTATTGCTGAAATTCAGCAAAGTATCCATCAAAGCAATTGATATAAAAACCCTCATTAACGCTACAAATTGGTTGCTGCTGCTTGCGGGATCAATCTACCTCATCGTCCTTACCTCAGAAATATTTATTGCATATTATTCCCAAAATGAATATGAGCAGTATGCAGTAAGCAATAAGATTTTTGGGCCCTATTGGTTTGAATTTGCAATCCAGGCCTTTGTTTATATGCTGCTGCCGCAAATGATGTGGTTTAAAAAAGTCCGTACGTCAGTTATTGCAACCATTATCTGGGGCTTATTCACCTACATTTTAACGGCTTTTATTTTTTATGCCGAGCATGCAGGTTACATAGCAGGTTTTAACCCAGCAACAACCTGGCTCAACTATTTAAAATCGCTGACGATTTTTATATCATTGTTAAGCATAGTTTATTTTATACTTCTGAAACAGGACCGTTATTTTTATAAAAAAACAACAGCATAAGCTGCACAGATCATTCTGCCTGGTTTTGTGCAATATTGTTTTTGACGGATAATAGATTAATTATCATCTTTATCATTAAAACTCCTAAACTTTATGGCATTTAGTTTTAAGCCCTCATTTAAAAAAGAAATTGACACAAACGGGACCGATCCTAAATACGTTCTGGTAATTGCGCTCGAAACCGCCCGGCAACTGAACTGGAAGATAATTTATACCGGAAAAAACGGATTAATAGCAATTGTGGGTGGCGGGCTTTTCTCGCCGGTGCACGAGTTTCGGCTTGTTATCAATCGGTTCACTACTTTAGTAAGCAGCAGCAATGCTGACGGAAAAATCAGTGACTGGGCCGACTTGAATGAAGAAAACGTTGATGCATTTATTGAGAAGTATGATAAGCTTAAAACATCTCTAAGCACGGAATTTATCGAGGAAAAACTCACCGGGCTTGCTCCCCTATTTGAATCAGATGAGGAAGATATTTTAAACGCTCCCGCACCAAAGGCAAAAGAAAAAATCCGGGGTTTCCTCAGCTTCTTTATTCCGCGGCCCGGATATTTTATCACACCAATAATCATTTATGTTAACATCGCCATTTTTATCATCATGGCAGTATGTGGTGTATCCATATTAACACCATCTGTTAGTGATCTTATTAACTGGGGTGCCGATTTTGGGCCACTCACTTTAGAGCATCAATGGTGGCGGCTGATTACCGGGGTTTTTATCCATATTGGCCTCATGCACCTGCTGTTAAACATGTACGCGTTGATGTACATTGGCCTGCTGCTTGAACCTATACTTGGTAAATTAAAATTTGCAGCTACGTATTTATTAACGGGGTCAGTTGCAAGTATTGTTAGTGTTGCCATACACGGGTTTACAGTTAGTGCCGGCGCATCCGGAGCTATATTTGGTATGTACGGCGTGTTTCTTTCCATGCTCACAACAAATATTATCGAAAAAACTGTACGCAAGCAACTTTTGGCAAGCATAGGCTTTTTTGTTGTTTTCAATTTAGTATACGGAACAAAAGAAGGGATTGACAACGCGGCGCATGTCGGCGGCTTACTAAGCGGATTTCTTATCGGCTATCTTTACTATCCAAGTATCAGCAAGCCTGATAATAAGGGATTGGAGGTACTATCAGTAATGTCGATAGCCGCTCTCACATTAATATGCAGTGCTGTTACCTATTATCGCATACCAAATGTATTTGCCATGTACGATAAAAAAATGAAAGATTTTGCTATCAAAGAGTCAATGGCTTTAGAGGTAATGCAGATGCCAAAAAACACAGCAAAAGATGTTATAATGTCAGAACTGAAAGACAGGGGCTTATATTACTGGAATGAAAACATCAAGGTGATCAACTCTGCCGATTCACTTGACCTGCCCGAACCGTATAAAATCCATAATAACATGCTTAAAAAATACTGCCTGCTACGCATCAACAGCTATAATTTATTGTATAAACAATTGCAGGACAGCACATCGGTTAAACCTGCTTCAATTGATTCAATTAACCTTGAAATAACACAGGCTCTTGATGATCTTAACAAACGCAATAACTGATTTACTTGACACTCTTTCGTTGTACAATAAAATATCCGGCAACAAATACTACAAGGGCGATAGCAAGGCTTACAAATACATCTTTGGTAAAAACATCAATTTGTAACTGTTGAGATGGGTTATTCTGATCCTTGCGCAACATGCTGCTTATGGCAACCATAGGATGAGCATAGGGAAACAGATAACTGTATTCCCAGCTTTTTGAGGCCGCCACAACACCCGCTATGGTACATATAAAACCTATTCCCATTGGTTTTAAAAAATCGGACCAAAACAGGCTCAATAAAAACTGGATAGACAGAATGCCTAACGATGATAAAAACAATTTGAAATAGATCTGTGCCAGTTCCTTTTCCATATGGAAATTATCGAACCGCAATTCGGGCTTTACTATGCTTAGCAGATTGCCGAAACCAATGGTAAACAGCACGAACAACGAAAGACATATAAACACGAGAAAAACTGCGTAAAAAAACTTGGCAGCATAAACCGACCATCGTGGGATCGGCAGGTTAAATAAGGTCTTCCAGGTGTCGGCCCTATGCTCAATACTATTCACTGAATAGGCTATAAAGATGATGTACATCGGTAACACCAGCGAGCCCATAATACCTAAAATAGCGCCTGCAAACTGCAGCCAAAGCATCATTGGCGGCATTGATACCATCCTTTCGCTTTTTGTATAAAAACCAATAAACAGCAAAACACCTATCAGCAAAGGAAGCATAACGGAAGCCCAAAAGCCAAGTGTTTTACGGCTTTTGTAAAATTCCGAACGGAATGACAATATAAATCCTTTCATGGCTTAGGCGCTTTGAGTGATATCTAAAAATAGTTTCTCGAGGTCTTTTTGCTGCTTGCCAATGCTGTACACAGTTTGACCATTTTTATTAAGCAGGGCGTTGATCTCGCCCATTTGTTGTTTGGAGATGTAGGGTATCAGTAAATGATCGTCGGTTACTTCGGTAACATTAATATGGCTACGGGTTAACAGGTTAGCGGCATCAACAGTATTTTCTGCTTCAACGCGTACAAGCGGCTTGCTGATAGCCTGCAAATCGGCTATACTGCCCTGAAAAAGCATTTCGCCATTATTAATGATGCCAACATGGGTTGCCATTCTTTCTATTTCGGCCAACAGGTGGCTTGATATAAAAACAGTTTTTCCGTGTTGTATAACCAGTTTTTTTAATAGCTCGCGTATCTCGATAATGCCGTTTGGATCGAGGCCGTTGGTGGGCTCATCTAAAATCAACAATTTGGGATCGGCCAGCAGGGCCAGCGCAATACCAAGACGCTGCTTCATCCCTAATGAATATTGCCCGGCCTTTTTATTGGCAGCGTTGCTTAGCTGTACAAGGTTGAGCATATCTTCAACACGTTTTGCAGGCACCTGTAACAATAAGGCCCTGTTTAATAAATTTTCCCTCCCGGTTAAATGCTGGTATAAAGCAGGCTGCTCAATAAGCGCCCCTATTTGTGAAAGTATGCTGATGCGGTTTGTTTTGATATCCTGCTCAAAAATATTGATGTTACCCGCATCGGGCTTAAGCAGGTTGAGGAGTAGCTTGATGGTAGTGGTTTTCCCGGCACCGTTGGGGCCAAGAAAACCATATATACTTCCTTCAGGAACTTGCAGCGCCAGTGATTTAACAACCTGCTGCTTACCAAAGGTGAAGGAAAGGCCTTCGGTACTAATTACCATATGTTATTGTTTTTTGCAACTGAGCAAACGGCTTTAACCATTACAAAACCTTTATGAAACAATGATGTAGCATGTACTGCTGTGCGGCCAATTATTGCTGTTTCCTTTTTTTGCTCGAACTGGTAGCTTACACCTAAAATAAGGGCAAACATTACCGGGATCAATAACATGATAAAAGGATTTGAATTTTTGATAAGCGTTTTCATTGTGAGTGGTGATTTTATACAACAAAGGAATATCAAAAAATTAACCTGCTAAAATCATTTAGACCAACACACTTTGTTTATAGATGAACGGTTTCCTACACCTTTTAACCGGTTCATCGATAATAAAAGCCAGTTCATCGAAAAAAAGGGCGGTTACATATAAATGTAACCCACATATGGTTATCAAAATACTAAATTAGATGCCATACCCTACAACATAAAAGGTATTACAAATAGCGAATGGAAGCTTCCTTACCATTACAAACGCGGTCGCGAACATTAAAAATTGCATGGCAAATATTCTGGCATATGTTTGTTTGGATGGGAATTATCTCATTTTTAATTTTCCTCGCACGACTGAATGACGCTCATATAAGCAATAAGCAATTGGCAATAGTATTGGTGTTATACCCGGCCATTAACATAAGCTTGTTTTATTTAAACTACCTCCTCTATATCCCGCAATTTTTGAATAAAAAAAAGTATGCCATATACTTTATAATTATCATACTCACTATTATAGCATATGGCATCATCAAATACGCTGTAGGCTTATTGTTTGAGGATATCGTATTGAGAGGCATGAAAAAAGAAGTGATAAGTTTTACCACCTATTTTTTCAGGACATTTTTCATGAGCCTGATCTTTGTTTTTTTGAGTACGGTTTTTAAATTTTCGGTAGATTGGTTTCTGAATGAACGGATCCAGCGCGATCTGGAAAACCAGCGCCTTATTGCCGAACTGGCTTTTCTGAAATCGCAGATCAACCCGCATTTTTTGTTTAATTCATTAAACAGTATTTATTCCCTGGCCTATCAGCGTTCGGAAACTACGCCCGAAGCTATTTTAAAGCTTTCGGAAATTATGCGTTACATGCTGTATGAATGTAATGATAATAAAGTGGACCTTGATAAGGAGCTCCAGTACCTGCAAAACTATATCGACCTGCAAAAAATCCGTTTCGGCAGTAAAGCATTTATTGATTTTAAAGTAGATGGCAATATCACTGATCAAAAAATAGAGCCATTGCTATTGATTGCTTTTATTGAAAACGCTTTTAAACATGGCGTTGCCAATGACATCAACTCGCCTATAAAACTACTTATCAATGTGGCCGGCGGTAAACTGCATTTCTACATCCAAAACAAAAAACATAATAACAACCGCGATGCCGTTGGAGGCATTGGATTGATAAACGTACAGCGACGGCTCGACTTGCTTTACCCCAACAGATATTCTTTAAAAATTAGGGACGAAGAATATACCTATACCTGCGAATTATCAATAGATTTATAGTTATAACCCATTATAACCATGACCTATCTGAAAAAATTGCTCCCCGCCCTGTTTTTAGCAGCACTGGCCATCAAGGCATCTGCACAAACCGACCCAAAAGCAACCGAAGTTTGGGATCCTGAACCGGCATTGGTTTTACCCGGTGCAGGCAATAAAGCCCCGTCTGACGCTATTATCTTGTTTGATGGCAAAAACCTGGATAAATGGACAGATCAGAAAGGTAATAAACCGGGCTGGACAGTAAAGGATGGCATTGTAACCGTAAAACCGGGCAGTGGCTCTATCATCACCAAACAAAACTTTGCCGATTGCCAGCTGCATATTGAATGGCGTACCCCGGCCATTGTTAAGGGCGAAGGCCAGGAACGCGGCAACAGCGGCGTCATTATGCAAAGCCACTATGAATTACAAATCCTTGATAGCTATAAAAACCGCACTTACTCAAACGGGCAGGCCGGTTCTATTTACAAACAATACGTACCACAAGTAAACGCATCGCTTAAACCAGGCGAGTGGCAAAAGTATGATATTATTTATACAGCCCCACGCTTTAATATTGACAGCTCGGTTAAAACACCTGCTTATATTACGGTATTGCATAATGGCGTACTGGTTCAAAACCATGTAGCTATAAAAGGTACAGTAGCCCACGTTGGTCAGCCTAAATATCAAAAACATCCCTTCGCGCTACCGCTGTTACTACAGGAGCATGAGTTTCCGGTATCATTCCGCAATATCTGGATCAGGGAGCTTGGTGTTCAAAAACTGTTGAACGGCAAGGATAAAAAAGGCTGGTATACTTACCTGGATACTTTGGGTAAGGATAATGATGTGCATAATAACTTTGCTATTGAAAACGGCATGGTGCACGTTATGGGCAAATACTTTGGTTACCTGGCCACTCAAAAATCATACGATAATTATTACCTTAAAGTGGTTTTTAAATGGGGAACCAAGCAATACCACCCGCGCGAAAAAGGTGCACGCGATGCGGGTATTTTATACCATTTTGGCGAGGGAGACAAAGACATTGTGTGGCCCCGATCAATAGAATGCCAGATTCAGGAAGGTGATTGCGGCGATATCTGGTGTGTACAGCATACCAGCGTTGTTACCCCCAATAAATCGGCCATTGAGTGGGACCAGCAGCGCGTTTACCGCACCGCGAATTTTGAAAACCCACGCGGCGAATGGAACACCATTGAAATTATTTGCAACGGTAACCAGATTGAGCACTATGTTAACGGGCACCTGGTGAACTGGGGAGTGGCCTCGCTATCGCATGGCCGGATCCTTCTGCAGTCGGAAGGGGCCGAGATCTGGTATAAATCAGTTGAATTAACGCCGTTATAACAAAACGGCACATTAAAAAATTTAGAATAACCATTATTACATTATTTTTACGCTATGATCAGATGTTTGGTAGTTGACGATGAGCCTTTGGCGCTGCATATTTTGGAAGATTATATATCCAAGATGCCTTTTTTGCAATTGGTTAAAGCCACAACCAACCCTATCGAGGCGCTTACCATGGTTCAGGCTGCCGAAGTAGACCTGGTTTTTTTAGATGTGCAAATGCCTGAGCTTACCGGTATCCAGTTTCTAAAAATAGCCAACGGCAAAGCCAAAGTTATTTTAACCACAGCCTATCCGCAGTACGCCCTTGAGGGTTATGAGCTTGATGTGGTTGATTACCTGCTGAAGCCTATAGCATTTGACCGCTTTTTTAAATCTGTACAAAAAGCTCAGGGTATTATCCAGCCGGTGGTAGCCAAACCGCAGCAAGTGGTTGTACAGGCCGAACCGGTGCAACAGGACGATTTTTCGACCGATTTTATATTTGTAAAAACCGAGCATAAAATCCAAAAGGTTTACCTTCATGATATCATGTTTATTGAGGGTTTGAAGGACTACATCAGCATCTTCACCTCGGCCGAGCGGATCATTACCTTACAAGGCATGAAAAAAATGGAGGATGCCCTGCCCGAAAAACATTTTGTACGGGTACACAAATCATACATCGTAGCCCTCAATAAAATAGATAGTATTGAACGAAGCCGCATCCAGATAGGCGACAAGATCATTCCAGTAGGTGATACCTACCGCGACGAATTTTTCAGGATGATCGAGAATAAGAATATTTAAGCTAAAGCAGCTTTATCCCCGCACTCGTCATTGCGAGGAACGAAGCAATCGCGAACTGTACAGAGGCGCTTGCATAGCTACTCTCCAAGTCGGGGATTGCTTCGTTCCTCGCAATGACGCTTTTTTAATACCTACTCTCTTACAACTTACCTATTTAAAAAATACATTTAGCCTGTGGTCGGTGTTTTCACCGCACCACTTTTGCCTTACAACCCGGCGGTAAACTTCCGATATTCGCAGTCATTAGATTGAACAATCGACCACTAAATCATATGGTGCGGTGAAAACACCGACCATAAGCTGAATGGCACTTTTTTAAAACCTACTCTCTTTAGCCTGTGGTCGGTGTTTTCACCGCACCACTTTTGCCTTACAGCCCGGCGGCAAACTTCCGATATTCGCATTAACCAGATTGAACAATCGACCACTAAATCATATGGTGCGGTGAAAACACCGACCACAAGCTGAATCGCGAACTGTACAGGGGCGCTTGCATAGCTACTCTGCAAGTCGGGGATTGCTTCGTCCCTCGCAATGACGCTTTTTTTAATACCCCGCCCTTTACAACTTACCTATTTAAAAAATATATTTCATAGAAGTGTATTTTTTGTATTTTACACGGTCATTCATCCTATAAAACACACTATGAGTTACCAGGTAGACCTGACCAATTGCGACAGAGAACCCATCCACATTCCCGGAAAGATCCAATCGCACGGTTTTTTGATCGCTGTAAACAGCAAAACGTACAATATCTCCTACATCAGCCAAAATATCGAAAGCTACACCGGTGTTAATGCAACAGGGCTATTAGGCAAAAATATTACCGAGTTTGAAGAGCAGTTAGCCATAGCGAATGATACCACATCATTGCAGCAATTGTTAAACCTTGCAAAGGGTTCAAAAAGTTCTGACACCATCAATCCGCTGGCTATTGATGTAAATGGGGGTAATTACAATCTCATTATCAGCCATTCAACCAATGATCTGGTGCTGGAATTTGAGCCAACCGAATCAGACCTGGGCTATGATATTCAAAAAACTATCGGCCGTTCGGTAGCTGAGATATTGAGTGGTAAAAATTTATCCATTCTGTTGCAAAACGCGGCGTTTGAAATAAAGAAGATCATCAATTACGATAGGGTGATGATCTATAAATTCAATGAAGACGGCCATGGCGAGGTAACCGCCGAGGTCAGGAACGACGATCTGGAGCCATTTTTGGGCTTACATTACCCGGCATCAGATATCCCAAAACAAGCCCGTGAGCTTTATAAAATCAACCTTACCCGGATAATAGCCGATGTAAATTCAGAAAGTTCGGCCATTATTACTTTTGAGGAAGGAGCAGCACCACTTGACCTAACTCATTCGGTATTGCGGGCCGTGTCACCCATTCACATCCAGTATTTAAAAAATATGGGCGTCGAGTCGAGCTTTAGTATTTCGCTCATCGCCCATGGGGAACTTTGGGGCCTCATTGCCTGCCATAACTATTCGCCAAGGTTTATTGATTATAAATCGCGCGATGCATCTAAACTGATCGGCCAGATCCTGTCGTCTGCATTAGAATACCGGCAGGACGAAGAAGACTCGGCAAAGCTTCATGAACTGGGCGACGCAGCTAACACCATTGCCGATTATATTAAAAAAGACACCGATTTCACCTTTGCATTAACCCGCAATAAAGTTACAATTAAGGATGTTACCACAGCTACCGGAGTGGCCCTGGTGTACGACGGTGAAATAAACACCATAGGTCAAACGCCAACCGAAGCTCAAATTACCGATATTGTTGAATGGCTTAAGGTAAACATGGTTGATACTGTTTACAATACTTATCGCTTCCCTGAAATATTTCCGGCGGCAAAAGATTACAGTGATGTTGCCAGCGGCATTTTGTCCTGCAGCTTGTCGCGTGAGCTTGGTGAGATGATCATCTGGTTTAAACCCGAGCAAATAAAATCCATTACCTGGGCAGGCAATCCCGAAAAACCTGTTGAAGAAACTGCCGACGGCCTGTTACAGCTATCGCCAAGAAAATCATTCGACAGCTGGACAGAAATTGTTAAAAACACCTCAGAAAAGTGGAAGCATGATGAGATCACCGCGGTTTTAAAAGTACGGGAAGATATTATTTACGCCATAAACCGCAAAGCCAACGAGATCAGGATCCTGAACGAACGCCTGCAATTAGCTTATGACGAGCTGGACACTTTCAGCTACACGATATCGCATGATCTGCGTACCCCGCTGTCTTCTATTAAGAACTATTCGGAGTTGTTATTAGCAAGCAATAAAAGCTTAGATGACCCGGCAAAAAAAATGCTCGACAGGATCATCAAGGGTACCGATAAAATGCACATGCTGATTAAGGAGATCCTCCACTACTCGCGCGTGGGCCGGACTGAAATAGAAGCAGCACCAATTGATATGGGGATCTTGTTAAATGAGATTAAAAGGGAAGTATTATCAGCCCTAAACCCCGAAAACATTGAATTTACCATGGGCGAAACACCCTCAATTGAAGGCGATAGTGTAATGATAACCCAGGTTTTTACCAACCTGATCAATAACGCTGTTAAATACTCGTCAAAGTCAACGCCATCAAAAGTAAAAGTTGAAGGCGTGGTCAGGACTAACGAGATCGTTTATTCGGTATCTGACAACGGTGTTGGTATTGATGTTAATTACTATAACCGTGTGTTTGAATTATTTAAACGCATGGATAACGCACTTGAATTTGAAGGCACCGGTGTTGGCCTTGCCATAGTAAAGCGTATTGTTGAAAAACACAAGGCACGTATTTGGTTTGAGAGCAAGTTAGGATTTGGCACAGTTTTTTATATATCTTTTAAAATTAGTTAATTGTGAGTTCGCCCGATATATTTTATGTTGAAGATGACGAGGATTTTGCATTCATAATGCAGCATGCCGTTCAGGAAGTGAAAGACGGACTTACCGTAAAGATCATTGATAATGGGAAAGATGCGCTTGAGCAATTAAAGCAGCTTACCGAAGCCAGGGTAAAACCGAAGCTGATATTGCTCGACCTAAATTTACCTGGGCTTTCGGGCCTCGACCTGGTAAAACGCATCCGCGAAATTCCCTTTTTGAAATATACTCCTGTGGTATTCTTTTCAACCTCGGATAATCCTAAAGACGTTAAAGCATCGCTTGAATTTGGCGCTAATGCCTATTTAACCAAGCCTGCCGGCTATTTGAACCTGGTAAGCTGCGTTGAATCACTTTATAACTTTTGGTTCACTAAAAATCTGAATGTCAATTAAAACGCTGAAAAAAATATTAGTCATCGAGGATGATGCGGATATAGCCGACATTATGGGCATTGCATTATGCGATAAATATGAGGTTGAAGTAAAACGCGATGGTTACGAAGTTGTAGCGCAAATTGAAAGCTTCGGCCCCGATTTGATCCTGCTTGATAACTATATTGGTCAGCGGCAGGCCCGTGAGATCATTAAAGAGATCCACGAGGTTGATGACCACAGAACTATACCATTTGTATTATTTTCAGGCCACGAAAACATTATGCAGCTTGCTGAAAATCTTAATGCTACATCGTATTTGGCAAAACCCTTTGCACTCGACGAACTTTATAAGTGCATTGACAGTATCTTAGCCGCGTAAAAACACGCATACCTATGCTTCATGAAAAAATAAAACAAGCTACTGCTCATCTGCATGATCAGCTTGAGCAAAAAATGTTTGTTGGACAAATTATGGATGGTTCGCTTACATTTGAACAGTACCTATCCCTATTAAACGTTAACTACGTTACCCACTTCGCTGTAGAAGATTTTTTATTTTCAGCGCTTAGTGAACATCTGCGTCAAAAACTGCATATAGAAAGCAGGATAAAGCTGCCTGCATTGCTGCGCGACTTTGAAGAAATCAACTCGGCAGTAGGGGTATCTCCAAAAACCACTCCCGCCTTTATTGACTTAAGCAGCGATGCCGCTGTTCTCGGCGCAATGTATGTGCTGGAAGGTGCAACCCTCGGTGGCAACGTCATAGCAAAACGACTGAAAACTAATGATCAATTGTTACCCTATAATTTGAATTACCATTATTATCAGGTTTATGGTGATCAGCTTGGTTTAAAGTGGAAACAGTTTTTGGAAGTGCTTAATGCCATTCCCAAGGTTGAGCATGAGGCAACTATAAAAAACGCGGTAAGCCTGTTTGAATATATGGCAAACACAAAAGTGGCAAGTACTACGGTAACGCTTGTACCGCCAGAGATATCTTAAAAAATTCATACCATTGCGAGAAGCGGAGGGTAACCGTGCTTTTGGGCGACGAAGCAATCTCGTAGCCATACAAAGCGGATCTGTATAGCTACGAGATTGCCACGCTACGCTCGCAATGACATATTTTAAAAAATTTGATTAATCCAGCGCGTCTGCTGTATCCTTCTCTCCTATTTGCTGCCTCCACATGGCGTAGTACAAACCTTTTTGAGCAATCAGGTCGGCGTGTTTGCCACCTTCAATGATGCGACCTTTTTCCAGTACGTAAATACTGTCGGCATGCATAATGGTTGACAGGCGGTGGGCAATCAATATGGTGATATGATTTTCCTTTTCGGATACATTACGGATGGTTTCGGTGATCTCCTCCTCTGTGATAGAGTCAAGCGATGAGGTAGCCTCGTCAAATACCAGGATATCCGGCCGGCGCAATAAAGCACGGGCTATAGATAGGCGTTGTTTTTCGCCGCCAGATACTTTTACGCCGCCTTCGCCAATTACAGTGCTTAAACCTTTATCAGCACGGGCCAGTAAAGTTTGACAGGCAGCACGCTGAAGTACACCCATACATTCCTCGTCGGTAGCACCGGGGCGTACAAATTGCAGGTTTTCGCGGATGGTACCCGAAAACAACTGCGTATCCTGGGTTACAAAACCTATTTTTTCGCGCAGCTGGTCAAGATCAATTTCCTTGCTTAATGTACCATTATATAAAATATCACCCTCCAATGGCTGATACAAGCCAACTAATAATTTCACCAGCGTTGTTTTGCCCGAACCGGACGGGCCAACAAATGCAATCGTTTCGCCCGAATTGGTTTCAAAGCTGATATGATTAAGTGCGTTGCGGTTTGCCGTTAAATGCTTAAAACTAACATCGTTAAAGGTTAGGGTATTTACTTTTTCGAGCAATACAGGCTTTTCGGGCTTTTTATCAATAGGGATGCTCAAGATCCTGTTGAAGTTGCCAAGAGAAACCTCGGCCTCGCGCCATGAAAGTATCACGTTGCCCAGCTCCTGTAACGGGTTAAATAAAAAGAATGAGTAAAACAAAAAGCTAAAATACTGGCCCGGAGAAATAGTGCTCCTGAAGATAAGCATTAGCAGCACCACAACCATTACACTGCGTACAAAGTTTACGGTAGTGCCCTGTACAAAGCTCATGCTGCGCACATATTTAACTTTCTTCAGTTCCAGGTCGAGGATCTTGTAGGTGGTATTATTTAGCCTTGCTATTTCCTGTTTGGCCAAACCCAAACTTTTTACCAGCTCGATATTTCTTAGCGATTCGGTAGTTGAACCTGCAAGGGCAGTTGTTTCAGCTACAATTGTCTTCTGGATTTTCTTGATCCTCCGGCTCATGGCCATACTCACAAAAGTGATGACAGGTATCGCCGCGAAATATACCAGCGTAACTTTATAACTTACACTTACCGAATACACGATAACAAAAACCATCCCGATGAGTGATACAAAAAGGATGCTTATAAAAGAGGTGATAAACTTTTCGCAATCCAGGCGCACCTTTTGCAATATGCCCAAGGTTTCGCCGCTCCGCTGATCTTCAAATACCTGGTAAGGCAGCTCAAGTGAGTGCTTCAAACCATCGGCATACATTTCGGCGCCTACTTTTTGGGTAATAATGTTGGTAAAATAATCCTGAAAGTTTTTAGCTATCCGCGATACCATGGCAACACCAATGGCCGCGCCAACCAGCATCAGCACCTTATTAAGGTATTCATCGTAATGGAGCGAGGTACGTTGTTCAATAACGCGGTCAACAATACGACCGGTTATCCATGGATCCAACAGCGAAAAGCCTATATTCATTGCCGCCAGGAATAATGCGAATATTACAATCCAGCGGTGTTTTTTTAAGTAAGAAATTAATACATTCATGTTTCAACAGCAAACATAAAAAAAGGGAATGGCTAAGTAGCTCATTCCCTTTTAATTTGACATAAGGTTAATATTAAACCGTCATGATATCTTTTTCTTTAGCTTCCGAAAGCTGGTCAACTTTAGCGATGTAAGCATCGGTAAGTTTTTGAACTTCAGCTTCACCTGTTTTTATTTCGTCTTCAGAAGCACCTTCTGACTTTAATTTTTTGATCTTTTCGTTAGCGTCTTTACGGATGTTGCGGATAGCAACTTTGCCGGTTTCGGCTTCGCCTTTAGCTTTTTTAACCAGGTCTCGGCGGCGCTCTTCGGTAAGCGGCGGTACATTGATACGGATAATGATACCGTCGTTTTGTGGGTTAAGTCCTAAATTCGCTTCCTTGATGGCTTTTTCAATTGCGCCCAGTAATGATTTTTCCCATGGCTGAACAACAATAGTACGAGCATCAGGCGTGTTTACACTACCAATCTGGCTTAGCGGAGTAGGTGTACCATAATAGTCAACCTTAACATCATCTAATAATGATGGACTTGCTTTACCTGCGCGTATTTTATTTAATTCGCTGTCCGCATGCTCAATGGCCTTTTCCATATTAGCCTTTGCATCGTTTACTTGTTTTTTAATGAGTTCGCTCATCGGTTTTTTAAATTTTCAACAAAAATAATAAAATCTATCAGTTTACGGCTTTGGTATTTGGGTTCAATTAAAAAGCATTTAACAATAAATAACATTATTTAACATTTAAATATTATTTAAGGATAAGTATATTAGCATAAAATATTATCGCCATGAAAAAAATCTTATTTTTTGTTATGCTGATAGCCTGCGCAGGCCAGCTAAAAGCGCAAAATCTCAATAAGCAAGCCAATAATAATTCTGTCGATAAGCTTTTTAAACTGAAACCATTAACGGCGGATAGTAATCTGTCAAAGCTAATCCCGGTGCTTCCGCAAAACGGACTTTTAAATAACAGCACATTGCTGAATACGAGGGAGCTTGTAGACAATGTAACCGTATACAGCCGGATGCCGATTGTTAAGACTTATCCACGCGACAACATGCCGATTGTTAAAACAAGCGAACCGGGGATGAAATATCATATGCTGATTAAAAGAATAGATGTAGTTAATCCGGATACTGTTGGAGTGAAGAAAGATAAGGTTACTCCGTAGTGTTTTGTGTTAAAGACATAAAGGTAGATGACTTGTGCTTTCCTATTTATACTGTAAATTTTTTTAGAAATATACATTAAATGCGGCGTCACAAGTCAGCCCAGCGCTATTCTACACACAAGACTTGCGCCGGTTAAGAAGTAGAGCCCCTTTCGACAGGATCAACATGACCTCCATTTTATCATTTAAAAATCCTTATTCAAAACTTTTTCAAGTTCTGCAAAGCTGATATTCATTTTAACCCTGCCCTGTTTGGCATAAGAGATCTCGCCGGTTTCTTCGGATACAATGATAGCCGTAGCTTCGTTAGCTTCTGTTACACCAATACCTGCCCTGTGGCGCAGGCCGAACTGTGCAGGCAAGTCTGTTTTTTCGGTAAGTGGCAAAATACAGCTGGCCGATTTAATTTTATTTTCTGAGATCACCACTGCCCCATCATGCAGCGGACTTGTTTTTTGAAAAATACTTTCCAACAAGCGCTTTGAAATTTTAGCCTCCACAACCTCACAGCTGTTTTGGTAAAACTGTTCATCGTAATACTTGGCGAAAACGATAAGTGCCCCGGTTCGGGTTTGTTTCAGGCTTTTGCAGGCATCAATTATAGGCTTGATACGGGCATAGTTATTTTTTTCTACTTCCGTTTTTCCGAAGAAATATTGCCACCAGGCCTTATTGCGCTGCAACGATGCATTTTTACCCACCAGCAATAAAAACCGTCTCACTTCCTGCTGAAAAACCACAATAATGGCAATGATCCCTACATCAACAAACTTGCCCAGTATAATGGTAAGCAATTTCATATCCAATGCCTTCACCACAAAATTAAGGGCAAAGATCACCGCGAAACCTATAAAGATATTAGCCGCTATGGTACCCCTGATGAGGTTATATAACTGGTAAATGATCAATGCCACCAGCAATACATCAAGGATAGAAAAGAAACCTATTTTTGGAAAGAGGGATTGTAAGGACTGCATTTACGAAGTTAATAAGTTTACCCGAACATAAACACCGGAGAAATGGTAAATATGATAAGCCTGGCCCAAGTCAGTTTCATTTTACATGCTCGTGTTACTATTTCAGGGGATGTACGGCCCTCCCGGCACACCCCAGCCCCATTCCGGCATAGGTGTATCCGGGCTCTCTGTTGTACTATCTATTTGGGAATTTAATACCGCTATCCGTGTGCCCCACTCCAGGTAAGCCATAAATGCCGAACGAAATTCAGGGTCATCGGGTAAAGATAGTTCGTCGGCAGTTTGCAGCAATAGTTCAATCCAGCGTTTGCGGTGCGCTTCGGTTAAATGTTTTTGCAAGTGTTTATTGATCATGGCATAATGACTGCCTTCGGTTTCGCTATAGGTTTTAGGGCCGCCAAAAACTTCGCCCACAAAATGCGCCACATGCATCCGGTGTTGCGGCGACATATGTTTAAATACAGGTTCCAGCAGCTCGTCTGCCAAAACCTTATCATAAAATTGATTAAAAAGCTGTTCAAAAGCAGGTATACCACCCGCCCATTCAAACAGTGTGGGGATTGTTGCTGTCATAATAATAAAAACCGGTTATGATAAAGATAGGTACCCTATCTTAAAAAAGCCAGTGATTATCGAAAGCAATAAGTTTGAATTATTTGTTACGCTCGGTAGTAAACCTAACCAGTTGTTCCAATGCCCGGTGCGAATCGCTGTCGGGAAAAGTATTAAGGATCTCGAAAGCCTCGTCCTGATATTTTTTCATCTGGGTTTCGGCGTATTGCAAACCACCGGTTTCCTGCACAAAACGAATGATTTCGGCAATTTTCTTCGGATCTTCATTGTGGTTTTTCACCAGGTTAATTACCCGTTTTTTCTCTGAACTGCTGCAATTGGCCAAAGCGTAAATAAGAGGCAGGGTAACTTTTTTCTCTTTGATATCGATGCCTAATGGTTTGCCCACATCGTCGGTACCAAAATCAAACATATCATCCTTGATCTGGAATGCAATACCAATTTTTTCGCCAAAGAGACGCATTTTTTCAATCACCTCATCGCTTGCTCCGGCAGATGCTGCCCCGCAGGCACAGCATGATGCTATAAGCGATGCCGTTTTTTGCCTGATCACATCGTAATAAACAGGCTCGCCAATATCCATACGGCGTACCTTTTCAATCTGCATCAGTTCGCCCTCACTCATTTGCTTAACGGCATCAGATACAATTCGCAATAATTGAAAGTCGTTATTATCGATAGAAAGCAGCAAGCCTTTCGAAAGCAGGTAATCACCTACCAAAACAGCTATTTTGTTTTTCCATAAGGCATTGATTGAGAAAAAGCCGCGGCGCTGGTAGGAATTGTCAACCACATCATCATGCACAAGCGATGCTGTATGCAAAAGCTCAACCAATGCAGCCCCACGATGCGTTGCCTCATTGATGCCCCCGCAAATGCTGGCCGAAAAGAACACGAACATAGGACGGATCTGCTTGCCTTTACGCTTTACAATATAATGCGTGATACGGTCAAGCAGGGGAACGGAACTTTTCATCGAGTTCCTGAATTTCTCCTCAAACGCATCAATATCAGCAGCAATAGGTTTTTTAATGTCGTTGATGCTCAGCATTGCAACCAAAACAGTATTTTATGTTAACCACCGCCATGTGACAGTGCGGAGCAAACATAAGCTAAAATTATTTATCTGCATTAAAGCCTACTATTTTTTACTCAAATTAAACCAAAACATATAATAACAGTCATATTTATGTGAGTGCAATTTTATAAGTAGAGTTAAGTTTTTGTGAAAGCGGGGCCTGCCAAAACGGGCTTCGCTTTTTTATTGATAGTAAGGGCAAATATTTTACCTTTGCAATCCACTATTACACGGAGAGGTGTCTGAGTGGTCGAAAGAGCACGCCTGGAAAGTGTGTATACTCCAAAAGGGTATCGAGGGTTCGAATCCCTCCCTCTCCGCTGATTTTCATACCAAAAATGACTGAAAGCCTGTTTTTCGCACGAAAACAGGCTTTTTGCTTTAAACCAACAAGCTGTTTTATACGCCGTTTCGCATGATTCTGGTGAGTAATTCGGTGAGTAAAGTTAATCAATTGATTAACTCACCAGAAAGGGTTTAAAACACTGATTGACAGCCAGTTCAAAAAATGAACATCTTGTCAGAAAATGGCCGCAAACCGATATTTGTTTAACCATTTAGTGAGTCATTATGAAGACAATTTTCAGTGTGCTCTTTTATTTGAAGAGACCAAAGAGCTATCAGACAGGTCCTATGCCTATCTACATGCGCATTACGATTGACAGTAAGCGCACAGAAATCACCACCGGTCGTGAATGTGAACCTTCGCAGTGGATCCCATCAGCAGGGCGAATGAAGGGAACGAAAGAAACCGTAAAATCGCTCAATAATTACCTCGACACCCTACGCGCGAAGATCGATGACGCGCATTCGGCAATGATCAAAGCGGGAGATGACATTACCGCAGAGAGTTTGAAATGTCGTTTCCTGGGCAAAGAAGAAAGCCCGAAAATGCTCATCGAAATCTTTGAAAATCACAACCAGAAATTCGGTAAGCTCGTCGGCAAAGAAAATTCAAAAGGTACACTAAGCCGGTATAAAATATCGTTGAGCCATACACAGCGATTTCTCAAGTGGCGTTTTAATCTTTCAGATATTCCTGTCAAAAAAGTAGATCACCAATTCATTACGGATTATGATTTCTGGCTAAGATCAGAGCGCAATTGCGGCAATAATTCGGCCGTTAAGTACATGAGGAACTTTAAAAAGATCATCACCATCTGCCTGGATAACGGCTGGATTGATCGCAACCCATTCCTGAAATACAAAGGCAAAACGAAACGGGTTCACCGGGTATGCCTGGAACAAGACGACCTGAACCGTATTGCCGAAAAGAACTTTTCGTCTGCACGACTTGAACAGATCAGGGATATTTTCCTGTTCAGCTGCTACACGGGCCTGGCGTACATTGACATTAAGAATCTGCACCGTGAGCACCTGACTAACCGCTACGACGGCGAAATATGGATCATGACCAATCGCCAAAAAACCGATATCCCAACCCGGGTCCCGCTTTTACCGCAGGCTATTGAGCTCATACGAAAATATGAGTATCATCCGAAGTGCGCCAATACCGGGCTGCTCTTCCCGGTACCCTCCAATCAAAAGGTCAACGACTACCTGAAGGAGATCGCTGAACTCTGTAAGATCAAGCAGACCCTTACCTTTCATATCGCACGACATACTTTTGCTACTACGATAACGCTGGCCAACGATGTGCCTATAGAAAGCGTGTCTGTTATGCTGGGCCATGCGAGTATCAAAACCACACAGGAGTATGCTAAAGTGCTAAATCTGAAACTAAGCAGGGACATGAGCGCCCTTCGATCAAAAATTGGCTCATGAAAATTGATGCCTGTCTACCAACAACTTAAAAATACAAAATATTATATGGAAGCATCGAAATCGATCATCGGTGATATACAATCGATAATAAGTACGGCGAAAGAATCGGCAGTTCGCTCTGTAGATTTTGAACGTGTCAGGATGTACTGGTACATTGGCCGACGTATCTTCGAAGAAGAGCAAGATGGTCAGGAACGCGCCATTTATGGCGAACGCCTGATCCCATACCTTTCCGAAAAACTCATGCCTCAATTCGGGACTGCGTTCTCTGCGAGGAACCTTAATCACTTCAGGCAATTTTACAGGAACTTTCCAATTGTGAACGCACTGCGTACACAATTGACATGGACGCATTACCGCTCCCTTTTAAGTATGGAAACAGCGGAAAAAAGAGATTTCTACATAGGTGAAACAGTTAAGAACAACTGGACATCAAGGCAAATGGAGCGTCAGATCAATAGCCAGTTGTATGAACGTCTGCTGTTAAGCACGGATCAAGACAGAGTCCTCTCGGTAGCCCGAAATGAAAAGCAATCCGAAGCCCCACAGGAGATCATCAAAGACCCGATGGTTTTAGAGTTCCTGGGCCTCAAACAGGAAGCAGCTTACTTTGAAAGGGACATCGAGTCCGCGCTGATCACGCATCTTCAGGAATTTATGCTGGAACTCGGAAATGGATATTCTTTTGTAGCGCGTCAAAAACGGATACATCTGAACGGTGATGATTTTTTTATCGATCTGGTTTTTTACAACAGGCTGCTTCAATGTTTCGTGATCGTTGAACTGAAGACACATAAAATTACACATCAGGATATAGGGCAGCTACAGATGTATGTAAATTATTTTGACCGGGTTGAAAAGCTGGCACATGAAACGCCTACGGTCGGTATACTTTTATGCCTGGAAAAAAACGATACTGTCGTCAAATTTTCTTTGCCGGAAAACAGCAACATTTTCGCGACCCGTTATCAATTATATCTGCCTACTGCGGATCAGTTACTGACAGAAGTTCAAAAGGAATTGAAGAAGCAGCAAAGATTAAATGACCAATAAATGCTATGTAATCCCTCGAATTTGATGTGGTTGTTTGCGGCATCAAATGTTTAAACCTAAAATATACTTTAAAGAAATCACATCCGACTCGGATAACATCGGATAACAGGAACGGTCACTGCTGCGATTTTTGCTTCATAATTCTTAATTAAATATTATGGCGGCAATCGAGTTACTTACCAGAGACGACTTGCAGCAATTTCGGCTGCAATTGTTAGAGGATATTAAATCCATCATCTCGGCACCAAAAGTACAAGCAAAGCAATGGCTTAAAAGCGCGGAAGTCCGTAAATTGCTCAGTATATCTTCAAGCACATTGCAAACGCTTCGCATTAACGGAACTATCCGGTTTTCACGTGTCGGCAAGATCATGTATTATAAAAATGACGATATTCTGAAATTATTGGAGGGCGAGAATTGAGTCAAGCATTCAGGCAATTGCAGCGCTTTTATGACAGGGCCAACCGGGACAGTCGACTTCTGCCAAGCCATATCAGTTTATATTTCGGACTGATATGGCTTTGGAGCATCAATGAGTTTTCACCAAAATTAAAGATAGCAAGGAAGGAACTCATGGCGCTTTCACATATCAACTCAATTGTAACGTATCATAAATGCATAAAAGATTTAACTGACTTCGGATACTTCGAATATCGCCCTTCTTTCAATTCTTATAAAGGCTCTGAAATCCGCCTGCTGCTCTAACGGTGCAACCAAATTGAAATACAATTTTGAGGGATACCTTCTTTTTAGCGAGTGTTTGTACTTTTGATAATGTTATATTTAAATCTTTGAAATAAAGACGCTTCCTTAGTAATAATCTCCGCATCTGCAAGCATACCTTGCTTCAACGTGATCTCATTGCCTTTTTTGTCAATCTTATCAATATCAACAAAGGCGGAATAGAGACTGTCTTTTAACGGAACATCTCCAATTGACTTAATTTTTCCTTGCAACATGCCATATTCTTCAAACGGATAGCTCCTTAGTTTGATTAATACCTGTTGCCCTATATGGACTTTCCCCATATTGTATTGTGGAATATACATTTCCCCTAATGTTTCTTGACCTTGGTTATATATATAAAATAGGGTTTGTCCGGAATTTAGGATTTGATTTTCCTGCAAAAGTCCATTGAAAATTACCGTGCCGCTTTCAGTTGAGCATATCACATATTTAGCTCGCCAGTCCTCACATTGACTGATCATACTGTTAATCGCCAGTAAAAATTTAGTTTTTCCTTCAGAGACTTGATTATTTAATTCCAGAAGCTCTTTTTGTTTAGCCGCTAATTCAGCGTTGCTACTAATTAAAGAGCTCTCTGTTTGCATTAACGGCATCTTTTTATTGAGGTATTTGCTCTGCTGCTGCCTGAATTCTGATGTGGCCTCAACCTTTTGGTTCATCAGCTTTTGGTGCATGACGAATTCCTCTTCAGCAATCTTCAAATCTTGCTGTTGAACCTTTTTCTGATCTTCCAGATGATTTTTTTGAATGGCCAGGTTTCTCAAATCCTGATACAATAAATTTCTTTTCTTTAAATATAAACCTTCCCCAATTGAGGCCTTATATAACAGTACTGCTTCCTGAAATGATTGATAGGCCCCTTCCAATTCCCCCAAGTTTTCGGTATTTGAAATGGTATTGAGGCGCTTGTTGTCAACGATCCCATTTAGTAAGCAATTGCGCGATTGTTTCAATTCGCCAAGTAATTTCAAAACTTCGTCATGGCTTGCTATACTTTCTAAGTATGCCATGACCTGGCCTTCAAAAACCTGATCATGATCTTTGACAAATAGCTTCACGATTTTACCGTTCACTTTTGCAGCAAGCGGCTTAGCATTGTTTTCCGATGAAACTTTTAAGCTCGTCCTAATGACATCGGGGTAACTGATAACTGTAGAAAGAATCAGCAGTCCAATTATAATAAGCCAGAAAACAGTAGTACCCCAGCGCACAATCCATGAAGGTACTTTGAAAATGATGTCATTTATGTCTTCGCTGTAGACTGGCCGGTGATTTTTTATGATTGATTCCATATCAAACTCCAAGTTCAAGTTGATTTTTGACAAGATTAAAATAATGCCCTTTCATTAAAGTCAGTTCATCATGGGTACCCTGCTCTAAGACCTTTCCCTTATCCATAAATATGATGTTGTCGGCGTCTCTGACGGTGCTTAAACGATGAGCAACAATTACAACCGTACGCTTTTCGAAAAATTCCTTTAAGTTATTGGTGATTATTCGTTCATTATTGGCATCGAGCGCATTTGTCGCTTCATCAAAAAAAAGGTAGTGAGGATCTTTATAGACAGCTCTTGCAATCAGGATTCGTTGTCGCTGTCCCTGGCTAATGCCGTTACCCTCCGCACCAATTTTAGTATTTAGCCGCAATGGGAGGCTGTCGATAAAATCGCTGATATTGGCTATCTTTAAAGCGTGTTTTAGTTTATCATAGTCGGGATACTGATCACCTACAGCAATATTTCTTTCTATGGTATCGGAAAATATAAAACCATCCTGCATTACAACGCCACAGCTGCTGCGCCAACTTTTAAATGCAATCTGGTTAAGTTGCAGGTTTCCGATAAGTATTTCACCTCTTTGTGGTTCATAAAAACGGAGTAACAATTTCAATAGCGTTGTTTTGCCGCTTCCGCTCGTCCCCACGATGGCCGTGGTTTTTCCTTCAGGGATGATCAGGTTAATATTTTTCAATACAGGCTCATTACCCGCCGACGGATAGCAAAATGTTAAGTCATTAATAGAGAGACTTTTATTTTCCGGTAGTTCATTATTTAATGCGCGGTCTATTGGTTCTTCGTCTGATAGTTGATGAATTTCGTTTAATCGCTCTAAGCTGATTCGGGCATCCTGAAACCCTTGTATAAAACCCAATAATTGGTCTACCGGGCTATTTAATTGTCCAACAATATATTGAATAGCTACCATTGCGCCTAATGATAACGAGCCATTAATAACGGCTTTGGCGGTAAGGAATGTGATCAGTAAGTTTTTGCTTTCATTGATCAATGTAGCCCCGCCTTGCTGGTACTGGCTCAATGCAAGACTTTTGACATTAAATTTGAACAATCTCGCCTGCAGGTGCTCCCATTCCCAACGCTTTGCCTGCTCACAATTATTCAGCTTTATTTCCTGCATTCCGTTAACCAACTGGACAACATTGCTTTGGTTTTTCGAAGCTACTTCAAATGACTTATAATTAAGTAAACGGCGTCTTCCGAGGAACGCCGTGATCCAGGCAATGTATAATGCACTCGCTAATGCAAAAACTGAAAAAATGGAAATCTTGTAGTAAATGAGCACAAAAGAGAACAACAATAGGTTTACCAGTGAGAAAAGCGTAGTGAGCGCGGAACCGGTTAGAAAACTTTCAATTTTCTTTTGATCGTTCATGCGTTGCATAATATCTCCGGTCATTTTCGTATCGAAGAAACTTATCGGAAGTTTCATCAATTTGATCAAAAAGTCCGTTAGGATGGAAATATTTACGCGCGTACTAATATGCAGCAATATCCATGACCTGATAAATTCAACTGATACCCGACCGACAATCAGAAATATCTGGGCGAGCAATATGACTTGTATAAAATTCAGATTACGTGTATTAACACCGATGTCGACAATTGATTGAGTAAGAAACGGTACAATGAGCTGTAACAAACTAGCTAGCGCTAGCCCCAATAATAATTGAAAAATCAACTTTCGATAACCGATCAAGTATAAAAAAAGCGAAGACCAACTCACGGCGTGTTGGTCCCTGTCTTCCTGTTCGTAAAATTGTGGCGAAGGACTTAGTAAAAGCGCAATTCCTTCAAGTGTATTTGGATCGCTGATCCAATTTTCTTTTACATCGGCGCCGGTAAGTTTAATTAAGCCCACTCCCGGATCTGCAATCCAATATGTTTCTCTCTGAATTCTATACAGAATTACAAAATGGTTTTGCCTCCAATGCAAGATCGCTGGCAACTCAATATCATTTAACTGCTCGAAGGTCAATTTTACACCCAATGTACGGAAGCCAATTTTTTCCGCTGCTTCACTAACTCCTAATAAGGAAACCCCGCTCCGGCTGATCTGGCAAAGGTTCCTCAGTTCCTGTAGTTGGATAGTGCGGCCATAGTGCTTAGCGATCATTCTTAAACAGGTTGGCCCGCAGTCCATCTGATCATGCTGCTTGAAAAAGCTGAATTTTTCCGCCATACAAATTGATTTAGGTCCATTCGCAGGTTATGGGGTTATACCTGCATTTTAAAGGTTTATCAGTTGCATCCGAAACAAATGCTCTGCAATCAGTGCACATATATCTGAATTCGCACATCCGGCATATGCTAATTTTATCTTTGCTAATTGTCCAACATTCTTTAAATGCGTCTGACTTAACTATGTCCTTCAAACTGATAGAATTTATCTGGCCGTAACTTTTGGTCAACGACGGGCAGTTTTTGATATTTCCGAACTGATCAACAGCTACCTTTCTGTTAAGGCAGGAATTAAATTGTAAGCTTTCAGTGAACATAGGTATGTTGACCGAAAAGTAAGCAGGTGATATGATACCGCAATGCGATTGATCAGTGACAGCCTCCGATGTAAAATGAACATGTTGACTAAATGGCCGGTAATCTTCTTTTTTTAAGAAGTCCAGCTCCTGGTGGAAATCAAAAACGGTAATACTGTGTATCTTCTGATAGTGCTGGTAAAGGTTTATATAATAGCCAGGCGGCCGTGCAGTATCATAAGGAATCACTACCTCACATAACATATCGAGGTCATTTAAAAACTCGAAGAGCCTGAGCGCCATGTTATGATTGTATCCTGGGAAAAAACGGACTTGTAAATGAGTACATCCGAGATCATTTAGATCCTTTAGAAAGCGGGAATAATCCTTCTGGTCAAACAGTGGCTGCCTGATATCAATAATGGCGTTTGTTATCGTGGCTGGCGCATCCCATTCCAGGTTTAAATCTGGAAAACATGCTAATTCATCCGGTCTGTTTGTCAATAACACATATTCTTTTTCAAGTAAAAAATCAAAATATTCGTCTAAAACATGATGAAATTCTTTCGGCGTATCGCCAAATACCGTAGTTAATTCTCGCTTGTTATATTTACTTAATATATCATACAAATCGTTTGGTATAAAATCAAATGTTTCTCTGTACAGGTCATAAATGATCGACCTGCTGTATCCTTTTACGGGAATGCAATTAGCTACCATAACCATATGGTCATTCAGGTCATACTTCATGTGTCCGGTGTTTTAAGATTTTAGAAATGGGTTTATAAAATCGTCCGGCGAGCAGCTCTCCTCTGTAATTCAAAAGAGGTATTTTCTTTACCAACACCGGCTTGTCAATGACCTTTACGTCAATGACCTTAGTTGAGAGTAACATCATATCCTGCTTCATGGGTAATAAGATGGTTAGCAAGTATTTTTTCTAAATGATAGTTGCAAGGTTTGGATACCATTCCGAATTGGCCAATAGGATTGATCTCCAGAAAAATATAGTTATGATTTTGATCTAAAATCAGATCTGCTGATCCCGAGTTTAGGTTCAATTTAGCGAATACTGTTTTTAAACGATTCTCAACTTCATCTGGCAGTTGATAAGGTATACCCCGGTTAGGCAGCTCACTATCATATTTTCTATAGTCGGTTTCTGTTCTTTTATTGCCCTGAGATAAAATTGCCATCGAATAAAAGCGGTCATTAAAATAAAATGCTCTTATTTCGTAACGTTTCGAAATCTTTGTTTGCAGCAAGCTCGGAAAGAAGGAATCATCGAACTCATTTATATCCCGGTCATTTACCTGCTCTGTGTAGGCCATTTTAACAGTTCCCGGATTTCGAATCAGGAATTGTGATCCCATAATCTTTGTGATTACTTCTGTCTCATTTTTTAAGAAGTTCAAAGCGTATTGCTTATCTCCCGTAATCAATGTTCGCGGAATATCCAGCCCGGCATCCTGTGCCAGTTCCAGGACATAAAGTTTATTCACAAAGGCGTATAAAAAGTTATTAATGCAATATTTCTGAGTATCCAGATACTTAAAAAGGTAATTGTTAAGTACCTTGGATTCCGCATCTACTATTTCCTTGTAGTCCTCTGCCACCGGTTTTCGGAAATTAAAACTCCCCCGTCTATACCAAAGTACTTTAACCTTTTTAAGATCAATTTCATTTCCCTGTACATCAAGGACGATTTCTTTATTCAGGTCGAGATGTCTAACGTTGACCAGATCTTCTCCGTTTACCCTAAAATGTGGAACATGATTTTTTTTCAGCCATTGCATCACTTCATATGTTGACTGATCGTTTTTTTCGGAAACAATAAGTATCATAGAAAAAGAGCTTTTTATTTAAGAAGAAATAAGAAAGAAGGTACTGCAAAGCAGTACCTTCTTTTTAAGTGTAGATAGGGCCGGGAGGCGCGTCTTCCGACACGGAGTTGTCCCAATGTGAAGGTACTTCATCGTAACCATAAGTCCAGATAGACTGGTTTGTTGGTTGCTGAAGGCCTCCCATAACATTTTTTAATTCTGCTTTTTCTAAAGTCTTAAACTTTTTAGAGTTTAATGCTTCCATGAATAAATATAAATTAAAATTATGCCTACTCTTACAGGTTTTCGGCTTCCCCTTTACAAGTTCTTATCTATTAGTTGAAATCCTGATTTAATGTCCTTGGTTTTGATTAAGTATTTGGTTTCAGATTTGTCCCGGTAGTTGATGACTAACTTTATTTCATTTGGCTCAATGAAGGTGGCGGTAAACGGGTATTTATCAGCAATAGTGATGGAGCCGTCTACATAATCAATTTTATCATTATGAATTTTAAAAAAACCGATATAATTATTTAATTTACGGATTACATTAACTTTTCCGCCCGGAAAGAAAATCATTCTAAATGTCCCGGCGGAATCGGTTTCATTTTTCTTTTCCCTCCATTCCCCATATATTGAATTAGCTTTATTCATTACACCATCCTTGTTGTTATAATTGTTGCCGTATAAAGACATGCCGGAAATTCCCAAAAAGCAAAACATCAATATCGTTTTCATAATAAATTAATTTAATAACTCGTTATACCCCACTGCTTAGCATACGCCTCGATTGGCGGCAGGCCAACGGCAGCACGGCGCTCATTCACGTGCTCCTTATCTTTTATCGGTACGAATGAAAATTTGTTAGTCTTTTCATCCTTATCTAACTGTGTACCGTAGGTTTGATAGTGGTATCTGGCAGATTCGATCTTGTCCTGCAACAAAGCGAGGTTACCTTTTGATGCTGCGTTCTTATCTGCCGCATCTTTAAGCAAAGGGAAATATTTCTCCATGGTAGGAAGATCTGCATGGACGATCACCGCAAAAAGTGCCAGGTTGGCGATGTTTCCCACTTTATCGGGGCCCAGCCAGCCATATTTGTCCAGTATTGCTGTTGTTTTCTGCAGGTTGATCTTGTCCTGCGTTTTCATGCTGTCTAACAACGACTGCATTTGAGGTGATTTGAAACCGAATCTGTTCTGAATGCTGTCCGCTTTCCGACGGTAATACTGATCGGACGCGAAAATATCTTCTAATTGTTTTTTGACCGGTAGGTTGTATTGTGCGTCCAATGCAGTTTTATTATTACGAACGATAGTCATTAAATCTGCCCATCGGGAATCCTTATGAATGGATGCCAGATCAGAATCGATAGCGAGGTGCTGGTCATCGGCATATTTTCCGGCATTGGCAACTTTAAATAAATGAAAAAACGCGCTGTCCGCCTTACCGGATCTCGCCCAGGCGCAGGCTGCATTATAACGGTCATTCAGAATCGCGCGTCCGTTAAATGTGTTGAAAGCTGCACTGTAAGTTGATGCTGATTGTTGATATTCCTTTTTTTGAAATAAGGTGTCGGCTTTTTTTACCAATTGAAAATATGCTGGCGGAGGGCCGGTCTGAGCGAAAATATCGCCGGAAAATAATAAAGCCAAGCCGATGAGATATAATTTATACTTCATATGACAAACCTTAAAATTTAACTAAATAAAGAATATTATTTTTTTATCAACGAATAATTAATAAGTCAAAAATATTTGAATGGAAATTTCACGTCAATAGTTTTAACATTTTTTAACAATTCTTTTTAGCCATAGAAATGCAAAACCATATCCTAAAGATAATTCCAATTCGGAGATGTTTTGCGCACGCTCTGCCCACTTTTCCTGAACATTTGTTCACTATTGCATTTGAACAAATAATCACTTGCAGCAAACTGAAATGTATAATGGCAAACATCATCACGCTAGCACATCAGAAAAGTGGCGGTGCGAAAAGCAAGTTAGCTTTGATCCTGCCCTTGTGCTTCCAGGATGAGTTAAAGATTACCCCTATCAACTCCTATCTTCAGGGAGATTTATGCAACCTGAAAAAATGTTACCTAAAAGGAAAACGCCGCGCATTAGTACGAGAGGTTGTCTCACAAGTCTATTATGTGGATATTTTGGAAGGCTTGGCCAGGCTATTCCGTGCGACTTTGAGCACCGGGTTGTATAAGCAATTAAGAAAATTGAAATTAGTAATTAATAAACTATTATGGTCAAAGTGTTACGGAACTAGCTGTTTGCTAGTCCGCAACGGGGTGATCAGTGACTCCGGAATATCCACAAACCCTTCGCATAACTTGCTCTCACTGCTAACTGTCAATGCCCCCCTTTAAATGGGGAAAATTTATAGAAAATCAATTTTGAAAAATATTCCTGCGGCATCAATAGCATTTCTACCTGTTTCACGCTAATCTCATTTACGGCGATGTCACAGCTCGCAGCCCGTAAGTTTTGTAGAGTAATTGTTCTTCAAATAAAAACTTTTTCCCCTCTAATTAATTTAGTATTCAACAATTTGAATAACAATTAATGGAATCTAATATACTACCCGGAAAACCTTTCCCACTCGGTCCCACCTGCGACGGCAACGGAGTTAACTTTACCCTATACTCAGAAAACGCAACTGCAGTAGAACTATGCCTGTTTGATTCGGAGAATGATCAGCATGAAACAACCAAAATTTCCGTAACGGAAAAAACAAATTTCATCTGGCACATCTATATTGAAGGAATTGCCCCCGGCCAGCTATACGGTTTTCGCGTGCATGGGCCGTACGAACCTGAAAACGGCCATCGTTTCAACCCCAATAAACTGCTGATTGATCCCTACGCTAAGGCAATTTCAGGTAGTATCAAATGGAATGATGCCTTATACAGCTATAAAGTGGGAGATGAGGCGCAAGACCTGAGTTTCAGCGATAGCGACAGTGCGCCGTTTATTCCAAAATCTGTAGTCATCGATCAGCACTTCGACTGGGAGGGTGACACTTCTCCAAGTTACCAATATTATAATACAGTCATTTATGAAGCCCACGTCAAAGGCTTTACGCAGCTTAATCCTGAAATACCGGAAAACTTACGTGGGACCTATGCCGGAATCGCCCACCCTGCGAGTATCAAATATTTACAAGATCTGGGAATTACGGCGATCGAACTGATGCCTGTACACCAGTTCATTTCCGATCGGCATCTGAAAGAAAATGGATTGAGTAATTACTGGGGTTACAACACCATTGGTTTTTTCGCTCCTGATTCGAGATATTCAGGCTCGGGCACCAAAGGCGAGCAGGTTACTGAGTTCAAAACGATGGTAAAGGAACTACATAAGGCCGGCATCCAGGTCATCCTGGATGTGGTATACAACCATACTGCAGAAGGGAACCAGTTAGGGCCAACTTTATCTTTTAAAGGAATTGACAACGCTTCTTATTACCGGCTCACTGATGATAAACGCTATTATAATGATTATACGGGTACGGGCAATACCTTGAATGCCTACCTTCCAAACGTTCTGCGCCTGATGATGGATAGTCTGCGCTATTGGATTACAGAAATGCATGTCGACGGATTCAGGTTCGATCTGGCGGCAACCCTCGCCCGCGAGCTACATGAAGTAAACCGCCTGGGCGCATTTTTCGACATCATTCACCAGGATCCGGTAATATCACAAGTCAAACTGATAGCCGAACCATGGGACGTTGGTGAAGGCGGTTACCAGGTAGGTAAATTTCCTCCGGGCTGGGCGGAATGGAACGGAAAGTACCGCGATTGCATAAGGGACTACTGGAGCGGCTCGGAGAACACCTTACCAGAGTTCGCGGATCGCGTAACAGGCAGCGCCGACCTTTATAAAGATTACCGCCGCCCTACAGCCAGTATCAATTTCATCACCGCGCATGATGGCTTTACGCTTAACGACCTGGTATCCTATAATGAAAAGCACAACGAGGCTAACGGGGAAGGTAATAAAGATGGGGAAAGCCATAACAGGTCCTGGAATTGCGGCGCCGAGGGACCAACTGACGATCCGGGCATTATCAGTTTAAGGCAGCGTCAAAAAAGAAATCTCTTGACTACGCTCTTCCTGTCCCAGGGCGTGCCCATGCTCGTCGCGGGTGACGAAATCAGCCGTACCCAGCAAGGTAATAACAATGCTTATTGCCAGGACAACGAAATCTCCTGGATCAACTGGGAATCTGCAGATCATGAACTCCTGGAATTCACCAGAAAACTGATCAGCTTACGGAACAGCCACTCCGTCTTTTCCAGAAAAGAATGGTTCAAAGGCGTTGCTGTTAATGAATCGAACATAGAAGATATAGCCTGGTTCCTTCCGGACGGCACACAGATGGAAGAAAGCCACTGGCAACAGAACTATGCAAAGTCTGTGGCCATATATCTCAACGGCAATGGAATTCATGGCGTCGGTTCCGATGGTAAACAAGTTGTAGACGATACTTTTTACCTGGTCTTTAACGCGCATGACCTGGGATTAGATTATAAACTTCCCCATGAAACTTATGGCAGGCAATGGAAAGTCGTCCTCGACACGAGCACTTCCGATACAGCCCCGGACAGAATTTATAAACCGCAGGAAACGGTTCATGTTGAAGGCCGGTCTGTGGTATTGTTAAAAGACGATACAATCAGACAAAATCAGGGTCATGACGAATAGAAGGACTTTAGGCGTAAATTTTGAAGCCGGCGTAGCCGAGATTTTGCTATGGGTGCCGCAGGCAAAGCAGGTATCAATTCGCCCGGATACCGGCAACGATCTGTTACTTGAGCAAAAAACGCGCGGCTATTGGCAAATGCGCACAGGAGAGCTTCGCCCCGGAATGAATTATCACGTGGTTATCGACGGTGAAATATGGCCTGACATTTATTCTCTGTACCAGCCGGACGGCGTACACGGAGCCTCATCCGCATTCGATGTATCGGGTATGAAATGGACGGATCAGCGCTGGGGGAATATCCCGCTACAGAACTACCTGATCTATGAGCTGCATACCGGCACATTTACACCTGAGGGCACTTTTGATGGTATCGCTAAAAAATTAGATTATTTGGTGTCGCTGGGTATCACAGCCATCGAGCTCATGCCTGTAGCGCAGTTTCCCGGTGATCGCAACTGGGGTTATGATGGCGTTTTTCCTTATGCCGTACATAATTCCTATGGCGGCCCGGCCGCGCTGCAGCAACTCATTGATCAATGTCACAGGAAAGGCCTTGCCGTGATTTTGGATGTAGTTTATAACCATTTAGGCCCTGAGGGTAATCACTTCGGAAAATATGGCCCCTTTTTTACAGACAAATACAAAACGCCATGGGGAAATGCCATCAATTTCGATGATGCAGGATGTGACGAGGTTAGGCGCTATTTCATTGAAAACGCCTTGATGTGGTGCCGTGATTTCCATGTCGACGCCTTGAGATTGGATGCCGTTCATGCCATGAAAGATTTCAGCCCTGTACATGTGCTGAAAGAATTAAGACTCGCGCTGAATGATTTGATGCAAAGTACCGGGAAGTCACATTACCTAATCGCGGAATGCGATTTGAACGATCATCGATTTATCGATCAGCTCAAAGAGCGGGGCTACGGACTGGACAGCCAATGGATCGATGAGTTCCATCACGCGTTGCGGATTAGTGCAGGTGGCAAACCAGAGGGCTACTATCGCGACTTTAATGGCATTGAAGATTTCGGCGCTGCATTTGAACATGCTTATGTATATTACGGCCGCTATTCTGAACATCGCCAAAAAACATTTGGCACCGATCCGGTTGAAAATCAAGGTCAGCAATTCGTGGTATTCTCGCAAAACCATGACCAGGTCGGTAATCGTATGCTTGGGGAAAGGTCATCGGCCTTGTTCAGCTTTGAAATGCAGAAACTGATGGCGGCATCTGTTATGGTCAGCCCCTTTTTGCCGATGCTGTTCATGGGCGAAGAATATGCTGAATCCAATCCCTTTCTATATTTTGTGAGTCACACGGATCCGGAACTGATCACAGCGGTACAAAAGGGACGAAAAGCAGAATTTGAAGCTTTCCATACGGAAGGCGATGCGCCCGATCCGCAAGATGAAAACACCTTCTATCGCTCTAAATTGCAATGGGAAAAAGCCGGGTCTGGGATCCACCGGACCATGTTTAACTATTACCAGGCACTGCTCAACCTTCGCAAATCCCATCCTGTTTTGCGTGTACCGGACAGGCGAAATATGGAGGTTATCTCCAATAAAGTCAACAATACGTTGCTTTTAACCAGGTGGAGCGACGAAAAAAAGATCCACTGTCTGCTCAACTTCTCAACCCGGGAAAGGGAATGTATGCTGCCTGCATTCAAGGAGAACGTCTCGATCATTTTCAATTCAGCATCTGCACAATGGGCCGGACCAGTCATTAACAATGATGCTTTTCTAACATCTTCCCTGATTGTCATCCCAGCTCAAAGCATTTTAATATTTGAAGAATATGTTTAATCCTGTTTCCACATATCGCATACAATTCCACAAGGATTTCAACTTTAAAAATTTCATGAAGATCATTCCCTACCTTCATGAGCTAGGCGTGGTGACCATTTACGCCTCGCCGATTTTTGAGGCTACGCAAGGCAGTATGCACGGCTATGATGTAATTAATCCTCACAGGATCAATCCGGAAATAGGAACATTGGATGAACTTCAGGCAATACGCTCGAAGCTGAAAAGTTTCGGCATGAATTGGCTGCAGGACATAGTCCCTAATCATATGGCTTTTGATCCCGGTAACCCCTGGCTTGCGGACGTTTTGGAAAAAGGTCAATCTTCCGATTATGTTAGCTTTTTTGATATTGACTGGAAAAACCCCGCTTTTGACGGAAAACTGATGGTGCCTTTTCTGGGCGAACCGCTTGATGAGGCGATTAATAGCAATATGATTCAAATCAAATACGCAGCCGGGAATTTTACGATCGATTATCTCGGGCAAGGCTATCCGTTGAATCGGGAATCAGTTCTAAAAATACTGGAATCGGAAGATGCTAAACCCGTTGAATTGGTACGATTGCTGTCCGATTTTAGCAGCAGAGATTCGGTTCAGCCATTGGGAAATGCGTTACGGGCTCTAAATAATGACTTGCAAGCCTATGTTGAATCCGTTACAGATGGGATCAATCGCGATCCTGAACGGCTGAGAAAAGTCATTGATCAACAGCATTATTTGCTAAGCTTCTGGCAGGATACTGACCATAAAATTAACTACAGACGCTTTTTTACGGTCAACGGTTTGATATGCCTAAATATACAGGACGAAAATGTTTTCCAAACCTATCATAGTTTTTTGAAAACTCTGCTTGAACAGGACCTGATCCAGGGTTTGCGCGTCGATCATATTGACGGCTTGTTCGATCCAACAGCTTATCTGGACAGGCTGAGGACACTCGCAGGCGATCAGGTTTACATTGTGGTAGAAAAGATACTTGAACAGGGTGAACACTTTCCACAGCAATGGCCAGTGCAGGGCAATACGGGTTATGACTTTCTTGGTATTGTCAATAATCTACTTACCGAGACCGGAAGTAAAAAAGCGTTTACCGATTTTTACAAGAGCTTCGCGACCGACAGAAAACCGGTCAGCCGGTCGATAATCGAAAAGAAAAGCGAAATACTTTACCGCCACATGGCAGGGGAACTCGACAACCTGTACCGGCTATTCAGTAAAATCCCAATAACCCAACCAAATCTGCAAACTATTAAAGAGGAAAAATGGAAAGCGACAATCGGCGCTTTTCTGATCCACTGTCCGGTATACCGTTACTATAGCAACCGATTTCCACTCCAATTTGCTGAGGCTGATGTTTTGAAGGGAATATCCCGGCAGGTAGCAGCGGCGAACCCGGAACTTGAAGAAACAGCGTCTTACCTGAGCGAACTCTTTACCACCTTTAATCCCATTAATAACCAGGCTGATATCTCGTTCTTCTTCCAGCGTTGCATGCAGTTTACTGGGCCTTTGATGGCTAAGGGTGTTGAAGATACGCTGATGTACACTTATGACAGATTTATCGGGCATAACGAGGTTGGCGATTCCCCAGAGGAGTTTGGAATAAACGTTAATCAATTTCATGCCTGCATGATCGAGAGACAGGCGAATTGGCCGCTTTCGATGAATGGAACTGCCACACACGACACTAAACGCGGCGAAGATGCCCGGGCCAGGCTGAACGTTTTAACCTATATTCCCGAAAAATGGGTTGAACAGGTGAATGCCTGGCAGATTGCAAACCAGCAGTATAAAACAGGGAACATTCCAGATAATAACGATGAATATCTGATCTATCAAACCCTGGTCGGTTTTATCGGCCTCAACAATGAGCCGGATGATCAGACGGTCACCAGGCTGGAGGAATATCTTACGAAGGCACTTAGGGAAGCCAAATTGCACACCCAGTGGGCAGAACCGGATGATCAATATGAACAAGGGACGCTGCTATTTGCACGCAAATTACTTGGCAGCGCGGAATTCTTGAAAAGCCTGAGGAAGTTCCAGCACAGAATATCCGACGCCTTCATCAACAATTCACTCACACAGGTATTATTAAAATTCACATCACCGGGTGTCCCGGACACTTACCAGGGCTGTGAACTTTGGGATTTCAGCCTGGTAGACCCCGATAACCGGAGACCTGTTGACTATGAGCGTCGCGCATCTTCACTCCGCAAGATCAAAAGCTTTAAATACGAAGCAATTTGCCAAAACAAGGAAAATGGCTTATTAAAATTATGGCTGACACAAAAGCTTTTAGCAGAACGGAAGCTTAATCCGTCTCTATTTAACCTCGGCACTTACATCCCACTCCAAGTGGAAGGTAAATTTAAATCCCATTTCGTCGCATTTGCACGGGTATACCAGCGGCAATGGATCATCAGCATCTCGGCTCTCCATACCGCGGCGATAAGTCGGGTGGATGAAGGTTGGGCGGATACTAAAATCATGCTGCCGCCCGATGCGCCTTTACAATGGACTTCTGTTTTAACAAATGAAAAGGTATTGTTGGACACTGCAATTCCTTTAAACGAAAGTTTGCAAACTGTGCCTTTGCTTTTATTAAGATCAGAGCCTGTTTCAGAAAAACGCAGTGCGGGCATTATCCTGCATATCACCTCGCTCCCATCTCCATACAGCATCGGAGACATGGGCCCTGAAGCGCGAAGATTTATAAAATTCCTTGGACATTCGCACCAACGTTACTGGCAGTTGCTTCCGGTAAACGCTACCAGTAAAGCTTCCGGCAATTCTCCTTATAGTTCGATATCGAGTATGGCAGGCAACACTTTGCTGATCAGCCCGGACGATTTGGTAAACGATGGCTGGTTAACTGCAGAGGAGACAGCAAAGTTCAGGCGATTGGGTAATTCCATGGTTAATTACGATCGGGCAGCTTTGATCAAAAACGAATTGCTCAACGTAGCTCATACACGTTTTAAGCAGACCACTGATAATCCATTTCAAAACCAATATGAAGATTTTAAGGTAAAGGAACGGGCCTGGCTACATGACTTCGCATTGTTTGAATCCATTAAGCACTATTATAACGATAGCCCCTGGTATGAATGGCCTTATGAGCTTAAATATCGTAAAAAAAAGGCTATTGAATTATTTCAAGGCCAGCATGTGCACGAGATCGATAATTCGATGTGGCGGCAATTTATTTTTTTCCGCCAATGGCAGGCATTGAAATTATTGGGACATCAAACAGGTTTAAAGTTTATAGGTGACCTTCCCTTTTATGTAAGTTATGATTCCGCCGATGTGTGGTCCCATCCTGAACTGTTTAAGCTGGACCAGGATAAAAACCTGGCCGGTGTAGCTGGTGTACCTCCCGACTATTTTAATGCAGGCGGGCAATTGTGGAATATGCCGGTTTATAAATGGCCGGAACACCGGGCAACCGGATATGCCTGGTGGATAGCAAGAATAAAAAAGAATATGGAATTCTTCGATTTGATCAGATTAGATCATTTCCGGGGATTCCAGCGTTTTTGGGAAATTCCGGCTGGCGAAAAAAATGCCATTCACGGTAGTTGGGAACTCGGTCCCGGGGCAAAGATCTTTCAGGCTTTAAAGAAAGAAATCGGAGCTATCCCCTTTATTGCCGAAGATCTCGGAGATATCGACCAAAACGTTTATGAGCTTCGTGACCAATTTGCTTTTCCGGGAATGAATGTTTTACAGTACGCTTTCGGAGGAGATATGCCGGTCTCCGTACATGCGCCCCACAATCACTTGTCAAACAGCATAACCTATACCGGCACCCATGATAATAATACATTACTTGGCTGGTTGAAAAACGACGCTACCGCAGAGGAACGCCGGCATCTCAACGAATACTTCAGGACTAATGTCAATAGGAGAAATATAAATCGGCTGATGCTGGAAACCTGCTATGCCTCAGTGGCAGCCTTAGCCATTAGCCCATTACAGGATATTCTGGGCCTTGATGAAAAAAGCCGGATCAACGTTCCCGCGTCAAAAACCGGTAACTGGCGGTGGAGGGTAGATAGGAATATGCTGTCTGATCAAACAGAAGGGTTCCTTAGATTGCTGGTCAAACAATATAACCGGTAGTTAGCCATCGTGATCAATCAAGATGCTGCCGGAGGAAACCGCATTTAAAGGGCATGTCATAATTATCTGTATACAGAGCCGATAAGCTTATCAATTCTTTGACCAGCTTATTTATAGTGATCCGCAAGGCATTTTTTTAAGGATTGAAGATTCTCAAGCGCAGCGCCCGCGGTATTGTTGAAATAAAGATAAATAGCTTTGCCTTCTTCCTGCCATTCTTTAATATATCCGGCGTATTCATTAAGAAAACTATCGCTGTAACTTCCTTTGTAATTTCCCGACGGACCATGGAAACGCAGATAAAGAAACTCGTCAGATGTGACTTCGATTGGTGTACCCGACGCCGGCATATCCTGTATGACCATCGCAACTTGATTTAGGTTCAACAGCTCATAAGTTTCATCCTGATACCAGGAAGAATGACGAAATTCGATTGCAATCGGCCATTGAAAGGACTTTAAAGATTCTATGAGTTCCCGTAATTGGGACATGGCGTTTACATGAAGCGAGGGCGGAAACTGAACGAGTAAGCATCCCTTGTTGACCTCGGGAATAATATGGATTGTTTTCATGAAACGGCTTAAATCTGCCGCATTGAAAATAAGATTTTTCTTATGCGAGATTTCACTCCATAGTTTAAACGTAAAAAGAAAATCAGGTCCCACCTCCCTGACCCACCGGGTGAGGGTGTTTTGCTGCGGTACCTTGTAAAAAGAACTATTAATTTCGATACTGTTCTCGTGCAAGGCATAGTAACCCAGTCTGGATAATTGAGCATAGGCCAGTGGAAAATCCCGTTTTGACAGGTCTATCTGCAGACCACTTGTTCCTGCAAAAACTTTTTTCTGCATATCTAAAAAGCTGATGACAGTCTAACAAACAACCGTTAAATTGTTTGGGATAACTTGATAAAACAAATATTTATCTGGCTGCAAAGAACAATAGTATCTATTTAACTGTCTGACAATTTAAAGGGTTTACAGATGGAACTTCAAAAACGAATACAAGTCAAACGGCAGCAATACGAAGAGTACCTTAAATCAATGATCAGCAACAAAGCTTTCAAAGTAGGCTATTCCTACAATACCGAAAGCGTTTTCCTATGGGGAGACGAAACCGTCATTAATCAATTAAGACAACTCGCCCGGACAGGAGTCTAATTTACGATGTCTACATTTTTCTCATCTGAATAAGTTACCGGTCGGCTGTCTATCATAATTCTATGATATGTGCGAAGGCAAATTCAGCGTTATTATTTGTAACCTCGGATAAGGACTACGTCAGCTGCTTTTTCCGCACTTTACGGAATTAGAATCCTGATATTTCAAAATTGAACTATTAATAATTTTTATATTACCGATATATAGCATGCGCAGAATAACTATCTATATAAAACTGCCAGTTTCCATAACCTGCTATCTGGCGAACTTTTTTTTATCCTTAAAAGGCCTTTAATATATCGATTGGCGGCCCCACGCGTTCAAAACCATGTTGTTTTCTAAACTCATCCTGCTCCGCCTCGGGTTTGCCTTTCATTTGCCCTTTACTAATCGCTATAAAACACTCTTCCATTTTGCCTGCTGGTTGAAATGTTGTGAGCATCCGGCCAACTCCTTCGCCTATTTTTGAAAACGCGTGTGGTACACCCCGCGGACCGAAAACACTATCACCTGTTTTAACGTGGTGCATTTTGTCGCCTACTTTAATTATGAACTCACCCTCCAAAATGTACCACCATTCGTCTTGCGCATGGTGTACGTGCAGGTTGGGGCCACCTTTTTTTACCCGCGACGATTCGTATACATACAAATCGCCGTCCGTATCGTTTGTTGATACTTTGGTATAAAAAGTGTCCCCATCAAATAAGCTGATCGGTTTTTCAAAACGGTCTGCTCCCGCATCGGTTTTAAAACCTGTTTTCTCCCTGAACTTGGAATGGATCTTGGCAGTTAAACTAAGAGGGCTGGCCAAAACAGCACCGCTTAGGGATAAAATCCGTAAAAAGGCGTCTCGTTTCATTGTTTTAATTTAAGCATAAATAGTTTCAAAACTGGTCGCAATGCTTAGCGCATTGCTTATATGATAAAGTAAATGCATTTCAAAGCCGACCAGATAGCGAACTTTCGATATCTTGCCGGATCAGGCCCGCCAAAAAGCCATAAACTCTCATAGTCTATTTAAATGGTTTGACGCTCCCTTGTTTTTCAATTTCGCTGCGAAACGTTTATCCGTTAAGGAAATCAGGAAATTTTCCAGGTCGGTTTTCTCCTGCTCTGTTAAACCCATTGGCGTATTGAGCAGCGTATCACGGTTAATGGAGCGGGAAACTATTTTATCCGGATCATTATAGTAGTCAATCACCTGCCGTAATGTTTTGAACATACCGTTATGCATATAGGGCGCCGTAATCGCCACGTTACGCAAAGCACCTATCTTAAACCTGCCTACGTCACTCTCTTTTTTAGTTACACAGGCGCGGCCGCTATCTCGTAATGCCTTGCCGTCGTAGAGACCAATGGAACGAAATTCTACATCGTTGAAGTCGGGGCCAAAATGACATTGGATACAACGACCTTTGGTATTGAAGATAGCAAAACCACGTTTTGCCGATTCGCTGACGGCCGCTTCATTATCATTTAAGCGCCAGTCATCAAATGGAGAATCACCGGCTTCTAACGTTCTTTCAAATGCGGATAATGCTTTGGCTAAATTAGCACTATTGGCTGCCTCATGGAAAACAGTTTGAAAAGCTGCCTTATAAAAAGCATTGTGTTGCAACCTCGATACGGCTGTCGCTACCGGTAAGTCCATTTCGATAGGATTTTGAAGCGGAATCAGGGCTTGCTGTTCCAGGGTGGTGGCGCGCCCATCCCAAAAAAATGCGACCTGTAGGCTCATATTCATGGCTGATGGGGTATTGCGCACACCTTTCCGCCTGTGCACTCCTAAACTAACGGCAGAGGTATCAGCAAAGGCGAACTCTTCTTTATGGCATGACGCGCAGCTGATCTTTTTAGTACGGGACAGGATCGGATCAAAAAACAATTTTTGGCCAAGTGTTGCCTGCGTTAAAGAGTCGGGGGATTTAAATGCGCTCTGCGAGATAACGAGGACAGCGCCAAGCGCCAGGATAATCATGCAAAGCTTTTTCATTTGATGATCATTTACCTGCTGTAACCAGTTTTTTAAACACCTTTCCGTCTGTAGCCTGCCTGCGGCCTACGCACGTGTCCTGAATAACATGGAATTTGAGGGAATCAAGCTTGCCGAAAAACTCCATCTTATAAGTCCCGTTATATTTGTCATTACAGGTGGCGTCGGCAATGTATAAGGTATCATGATTCATATGATAAACACCACTTACAAATTCTTTTTTATTGATAAAACCATCATACGTTCCGTTAGCCCTGAAAATTGCCATTAAATTAAAAGGCTGTCCCTGAGATTTGCCGGAATGCTCCCATTTTCCCAGAAGCGGATTATCATCAATGGTAAAGGCCGTAACGGGCAGTAGTACAGCAACAAATATGCTAAGGCAGAGAATTTTTTTCATAATCATGGTTTAGATTGTCAGTTTCTCACAAAACAAACATTTTTTATTTTATAATACTTTCGGGAATGTTGCAAATACTTTAGAGTTTGTAACATTTGATCTTTCAGCTACTCACGCAGGATAATATGTACATCGTGTTGAAACTCGGTTTGAGAAAGCCAGGCGTTCATCGTGGATGCAAAATTTGTAAGCTTTCTTATAATTAAACACGCTGGCAACAGCGATCAGCCATATAAGAAAATTGCTTTCAAATCAAAAAAGGCTATCCCGGATATATTGCGGAAAAATTTCTTTGAATATTTTCTCTTCATAAATTACCACAATAACCTCAATGGTCTCTTGACCATATGTTGTTTGCAGGCGTTGTGCATAGAAAACATTGCCGTCCTCCAGGTCTTCAAACTTCCTGATCACCTTTTTATCCTCAAAATAATCTTTGATTTTAAAATTAACGGGATCGCCTGTTTGGGGAATATGTAATGGATTTTCCATAATAATATTCCGAGGCCCATTATATTCGGGATAGAAGAATTGGAAATCAAACTCAAAGCGGAGGATCGTTTTCATAGCAAATGGCTTTACTTATTAAATTTCGACATTAACTATCAGAAAAACAAGCTAATATCTATCACCAGATAATTATTCGACTGAGTTATATATATTGGCAATAAATAACCATTAAACGAAATAAGACTTCAGTAAAATTGCTTGAGCAACGGAGTATTGGCATTTTCAAAGAGAACTTTAGAAATCTTGTAACAGCGAATATGTTTTTGCTAAGAATGCTGGGTTTAAACAAAATACTGTATTTGAAGCCTGCGGCACTGCGCTTCACCAATTAAAAACATAGAAATGGAAAAATTAGCCGAACTGAAGCATTAATAGAGACCGCAGAAAAAGAGGGAACTGGGTTTTATGAGAAAAACAACAAAGCAGCAGGAACACGCCTTCGCGACGCGTTACAGCAAATCAAGGTCATTGCAACGGATTTGCGTAAAGATGTTACCGATAAGAAAAACGCCGCACATTAGCAATAGGCCCGCATAGGCGGGCTTTTTTTATTAGTCATTATTCAGTTAATTGGTTTTACCTCAGCGCTGAGATTGCAAGGGGTATGAGGGCAGGGTTTGAGTAGAATCTGAAAAAAAAGGCTCCACATTTAGGTTTGCTCTTCCACTGTAAATAACCAGCAAACACAGGGAAATATACGATTGTTGGGCAATTGTAGATCCGGAGAAGCAGGTATTGGTTGCCATTCACCTGTTTAATCTTATTAATATCTTTGGCAATATGATTTGTTTGATGCTGCAGCTCAATGCTTGGAAATTAATGACTGCACCAATTATCAATCTTTCTCAACAATTTTTGGCATTTGCCCCGCCCGGTGAGATTGATGTATGACTGAACTAACGATTTTGTCAAGTTCTGTTATCGATTCCTCCAGGTATTTAAGCGAGGCCTGGTAATCCTCATCGGTGTCAGGGTTTCGGATTAATGGCAATAAACCTAGTAATCGTGCGATCGGAGCCCGGACAACGTGAGATTGCGTCCAGGCAATCTCACGGAAAAGGTCATTCTGCTGTTCGATCTTTGTAACATAAGTTTTTACCGGAGTAATATCGCGACCTGTGATGCAAACACCCGTAACTTTATCATCGGTGTATACGGGACTTAAAGAATAATGTACCCACATCATAGCCTCCGATAGCCGGTACTGCCGGTCATATTGTACGGTTTCACCGGACTGCGATCTTAATAGCAACTGTGCAAAATCATCGTGCAGCAAACTTGATACATAGCAGAAAATATCCCGACCAATTTCAAATTGTTTGGGCATTTGCTGAAATCGGATATAATCTGCCGCTTTGGCGTTAAATTGCTTTACGCGGTTGTGTTCGTCAATTAATACGATCCCGTCGACCGTGCTTTCAAAGATCGCTCTTAAGTCAGACTCAGATCTTCGGGTACGCTCATTAGCAGCGGCCATTTCCTTTTCATTCCTAATTATCTCGGTTATGTCCGTAGCAAGAACCAACCTTAGCAGCTTGCCTTCCACTTCCAATAAACTGCTTTCTATTCGCACATCTATCAATTCCCCGTTTTTTTTATAGTGACGGGCGTATTGCTCATAAGGTATGCCCGATTTGCGATTCGCCTGTACCGTTTCTGCCAACGCGAAATTATCAGCAGCAGGTCGAATATCAGTTATCTTTTTATTGAGAAATTCTCTATGAGAATATCCGTAATGCCTTGTCGCGGCTTCGTTGACATCTTTAAATTGAAGTGTTTCCGTATCAAAAAGCCACATGGGCAATGGACTCTTTTCAAATAACATCTGATAGCGCTGTGTCAATTGCTGCTTGTTAAGCAAGGTTTCCCCGAGCCGGTCAATAATGCGATGGATCAGTATAACCGCAATTCCGCTTAGGAAAAGGAGGTTGGAAGTAAAAGCAACCCAGCTTCCTGAACCAGTGACTTGCTGAGGGCCGTATTGGCCGGCACCTTGCGGAAGCAGAACAGCAATAGATATTAAGATCGCCGAGCTCAACAAAACCGACCAATAGGCGAAATAAACAGGAAGGATCAGCGTCGTGATTACAGTTAAACCGAAAAGGTAAAATATGCCTGGTCCAATATAGCCGAAGGCGATGATCAGGTATATCGCCAGCGGGTAAAATAATCCGATCAACAATAGTTTACGGGCGAAAAGGGCTAACCTGCCGGAAAACGTAATTATTGCGAAGCCAAGAAATGTGGTGATATCGACAACACCCATGGTTATATCACGGTTTGCGATTGAAAGATAAATGCCTGGAAATGCCGCAACGAAGCTGATTGGCAGGCCATAGAGCAATAAGGTAAAAAAAAGCTGCGTTTTCCAATACTCGATGGACGATTCATCTTCGGCCGCAAGGGGCGTCAGTCTGCTTTTAACAAACTGTTCATATTTGATAAGCCATTTTTTTAAAATGTATTGGCCGGCGTCCATAAAAGTAGGCTTAATTTTTATAAAAGGGAGTTTCTTAGAAAGGTAAAAACTTTTTTATAAGTTACACAATGTTTATTAAAAATAAACAGATCGCGCAGTTTTCAATGCTCGCCGCCTCTCTATGTCTACATATGGAAAAGATTCCCTAATCGTTGACCACCTTGTTTCAGTCGCATTGGCTCAATTCATAGGTTATTCGATCAGGCTCTTGAATTCCGCTGTTGATTTTGCAGTGCTCAAATTTATCTTAGCATCGCACATTTAGAATAAAAGCGACTGCTGCTGTACTAATCTATTTACATAATGTACTTCAAGGGCAAACCATTATAACCTGCTATTGTTGACTTTAGACCATATGCCGCGAAAAGCAAAAATAAAATCCAATAACCAGGTTGAGCGTGGAAATTTAGAAACACCGTTCATATCGGACTTTCTTGGCAGCGTCTGGTTCCTTGGCATAATCCTGATATTGATCATTCTTTATATCATCTGGAATGCCGGATTCATCCCGTGGCTGCATCCTTTTGATCCATCGCCATTTAATATATTGGACACCATCCTATCGGTATTCGCCATCATATTGTCAATAACTGTGCTGATCAGTCAAAAACGACAGCGGCAAATGGAAAAAGTCCGGGAACAAGTGGAATTTGAAGTCAATGTCAGAGCGGAAACTGAAATTACCAAAATATTGGAGATGCTTGAACAGGTACAGCAGAAACTGGGAATCAACACTGCCGACGAAGACCTGAAACAGATGAAGAAAAAACTTGACATTCGCAAATTGCACGAACGTATCAAAAAAAGCGACTAAAGCGTGCAACCGAACCGTTCAAGCTGCTAATCAGACCCAGAATAATTTTGCAGGCTATCGAGCATTCCGATAATTCAACATATATCGCTGTAAACACTAATCCCATGCGTAATGGCTCCCCAACCTGTAACCTGCTTCGTTCGGTCTGAAAGCCCGGATGACGACCTGGCAATCATAGTAGCGAGGTGCTTCGGCTCGCGAAACTCCTCTTTAAAAATCATTGACAAGATATACCTGTCTGCTGTCATAAAAGGAGGCGCCGGTTGTTGCTGACAATGCGACTTTAAATGCTTTGTTCATAATTGAAAATTAATGTTTTGACGATCATTTGCTGGTTTCGAAATGTGGTGCATGGACCGCTTCCGATTCAGGCGAACCTTTCTGACTCAGATATATCAGCCCCTTGTTGACGAACTCCCAGGGATTCAAAACATAGAAATTCCGTTTCTATGTGGTTTCTGACCTCCATAATGGTAAGCGCATTTCTTAGCACATCGACGTCCTGCGCTGATGAAAATGATGTCATGAAAATAAAAATGCCGGACGTTATACCGAAGCTTATAACAGTCATATCATAATACGCGTCAAGAAAGGGAAAATATTGCAAAACAAATGCATTGGCAACAACCATTGCGACAGCTAATAAGAGCAGGGTCACGGCAATCGACGCGTGTACCCAGCGCTTTAGAGTCCTTCCTTTCCTGACCACCTGAATGGATTTATTCATTTTAAACACGGAATCTCGTATCTCATAGAGTTTTTGAATTTGCTCATGACATATCGTTAAGCCGCGGCCTTCGTGGTTTGGTATCGAAAGGGTATCACAAATTTCCGGTGACAAGTAAAAATAATGCTTGCTTGTAAATCTATTAAAGCTGATTGTTGGCAGGTCATTCATAAGGCTTACTGACAAATTTAGATATTTGGCTTGCACCTGTCAAATACAATAATTAAACCAGAACGCCGGTAGAATTTTTTTTTATTAAGTATTGGTTTATGATTACGATGCAGTTGATTTATTTACCTTACTTTTTTTCGCTTTCAAGCCAACTCACCGATAGCCCGCAATGTTGTTTAATGCTATCTGATAGTCTTATGCCTGGGAAAAAAGCTTCCTCCGAGTCGGAGCAACTCGGACTTTTCCTGATCACGCTCTGACGACTTTTGCTGAACAAATATTGATAACTGCATTTGAACAATTGTGCATTTGCAGCAAAATTGAAATAATATGGCAAAGATCATCACATTGGCACACCAGAAAGGGGGCGTCGGGAAAAGCACTTTGGCATTGAACCTGGCCCTGTGCTTCCAGGATCAGTTAAGGGTTGCCCTTATTGATTCCGATCTTCAGGGAAGTATATACCACCTGAAGGAAGATTTCCCCGACATGGAAATCCTCTCCCCCGATAAAATAAGCGAGCTTCCGGACCTGAATTATGACCTGATTATTGTGGATACCCCACCTTATTTATCTAACCGCCTGAATGAATTATTTATTCATTCGGATTTCGTGTTGATCCCGACCAAGGCCGGTTTTTTTGATGTCATGGCGGTCAAATCTACCCTGACATTGGTCAAATTTGCCCAGGCCCGGAATCGAAATCTGAAGGCGGGGATTGTCCTCAACATGATCAAGCCGAGGTCAGGCATAACTGGTGAAGTGGTGGATTTACTGAGTTCCTTGGGAACTCCGCTTTTAAAGTCCCGTGTCTTTGATCGGGTTAGCCTTGCAAGGTCGTCGATGACCTCCGGGATCCTCAAAAGCGCCGACCAAAAAGCAATTGAAGAGGTGACTTTTCTAGCGGAGGAAATCATCAATCTGCTCAGTGAATAGATGTGGAATTGAATAAAGGAACAATGCTATTGATGAATAATGCTGCAAATGCGGCATTGAAGCTTTGCCGAAATATTCATTTGTACATGGATGCTTTTATGCAAACCTCCCTTTGTTCAAATGAAAAAATATCGCATTGTTCAAATGCTCCATTGTTCATCTGGTGATTGATAGCCTGCTGAGCGGTTATTAAAAGGAAAGCTATGGATGACTACAAAAAAAAGCTGGGTTCCCTGGCCGATAAGATCAAAAACGAAAAACCACAGACACCGATCCAACAGGTACTGCCTGTAAAGCCAATAACACATCCGGCAAAAGCGGAAGAGGCGCGGTTTAACAACTGGATTCCCAGGGAGCTGAAGAGGAAAATCAAGGCTTATGGCGTGCAGCACGATCTATCTCAAAAGGAAATCACGATACAGGCCCTGGAGAAATTCCTGGAAGAAAAACGAAGCCGATAGTGGAAAATGAAATGCCTTCAAAACGAGGATCATTGGAATGAAACCGCTGTCTTTTTGCGGTTAGCAAGATGTACGTTTGTTACACAAACGGATCTTGCCCACCCTCCCGAGTCGGTTTGGGGACATGGATTTAAACGCTCCGAAGTCGATTTAATGAAGATGTAATATGGGCGAACAGCATAACAACAGGTCCAACTGGCTGAACCTACGACTCAAGCCGGAGGAGTTTAACCAGTTCAAAAAACAATACGAACGATCCCGTTTCAGGAAAATGAGCGATTATGGGAGGGCGGTACTATTGGGTAAGCCCGTGACGGTTTTTTACCGGGATAAGTCGATGGACGAAATACTGGAAGAACTGGTGCTGCTCAGGCGGGAATTGAACGCGGTCGGAAACAATTTGAATCAGTCGGTAAAGAACATTAATACGGCCCATGGCTTTGCCGATGCCCGGCTTTGGATGAACCTGATGACCATAATCAAAAGCCAGATCGAACCGGCAATTGAACAGATTAAAGTGCAGATGGACAGATACTCCGATGTATGGTCGCAAAAATTAAAAGCGGAAAAAGCCTGATCAACGCCTTGAATTACAACGAAAACAAGGTCAGGAAAGGGCACGCCCGTTTTATCGGGGCAAGTGGCTATGCCAAAGACCTGGAAAAACTGTCGTTCCATGATAAGCTGTTGCGGCTGACCGACCTTGCTTCACGGAACCAGCTAACAAAAACAAACGCGCTGCATGTATCGCTCAATTTTAGTCCCGGGGAAAAACTGGATGTACCTGCACTGAATGCGATTGCGGATAGGTACATGCAAAAAATCGGCTTCGGTGATCAGCCTTATTTGATTTACCGGCATGAGGATGCCGGTCATCCGCACATCCATATCCTTGCTACCAACATCCAACCGGATGGCAGACGCATCAGTATGCATAACATCGGCAAACAAAGATCGGAACCGGCGCGAAAAGCGATAGAAATCGAATTCGGGCTGGTTCAGGCAGAGGGTCAACAGCAGGTGGTGAGTTTGGAAAAAGAGGCGGCGCTGAAACCTTTAAGCTATGGCGAGGACGAAACCAAAAAAGCATTAAGCGGGGTCGTCAGCCGGGTAATCCGGGATTACAAGTTCACAAGTCTCCCGGAGTTCAATGCCATCCTGGGCAGTTTTAATGTTCTAGCGGACCGGGGGTCGAAAGCGTCGGTCATGTACCAACAAAACGGCCTGCGTTATTGGGTAACAGATAGCCGGGGTGCAAAAATGGGCGTGCCGGTTAAAGCAAGCGCGCTGCCTAAAAAACCGACGATCAGGCTTCTGGAGAAACGGTTCCAACTGAATGAATTATTGCGGAGACCATTCAGGGAGCAGCTGAAGTCGAAGATCGACCAGGCCTCATTTCCTTCCGATTCGTTGAGCCGCTTTGAAAAAGAGCTGCATCAGAAAAACATTAGAGTTATCATCCGGAAAAACACCGAGGGCAGGGTTTACGGGCTGACCTTCATCGATGAAGTGAACAAGGTGGTTTTTAACGGCAGTGACCTGGGTAAAAAGTACAGCGCAGCCGCTATCATTCAGCAGTTTGGCGACCAGCAACGAGCTGCAAACACACTACAGGCAGGCCATGGCCAGCTGTGGCATATCAAAGAAGTTGGGGATAGCAGCCATGTTGGTCAAGGCAAAACGCTCCTGGAAGAACTGTTAAGCGCAACTGCGCAGCAGGAGACGGTACCCTATCCTTTGAGAAAAAAGAAAAAGCGAAGGCATTTGAATCTTTAATTAAGAAACCATGCAAACAGGGGAAAATGAACAGGCGTTCCGGAAGATCATCGACTTCACCAGGTTTCTGGGCATTGTCGTATTGATCCTTCATTTTTACTTCATATGTTATCGGGCATTTACTTTCTGGCAATGGCATTACGAAATCCTGAACCGGCTGTTTCAGGCCATCTATAAGCTACCCATATTCAAAACGGTCACCATGACCAAGATAACAGCCGTGCTGTTGCTGGTCGTTTCGTTGATAGGTACGCGTGGAAAAAAGGACGAAAAAGCCCGGCTTAAAGATGCACTTTTGCGCAGCACTGCCGGCCTACTCATCTACTTTATGAGCGCATTCCTGTTAAAGCTTCGCGGTGGTGTGCAGGAGATCGCTACGGCTTACATAACGGCAACGGCTTACGGATACCTCCTTTTCCTATCAGGGGCCGGCATCGCTTTTAAGCTGATCAATGTCAACCTCACCCGGGATATTTTTAACAGGGAAAACGAAACATTTCCCCAGGAGGAACGATGCCTGGAAAACGAATACAGCATTAACCTCCCGGCGCGATACCAGTTAAAAAATAAAATAAGAGATAGCTGGATCAATATCATCAATCCATTTCGAGGCATACTTGTTCCCGGCACACCGGGAGCGGGAAAATCGTATTTCGTCATCCGGCACATCATCACCCAGCACATCAAAAAGGGCTTCAGCATGTTCATCTATGACTTCAAATTTGATGACCTCACCAAAATAGCCTTTAATACGTTGAAGAAGAATCACAGGCAATATGCAGTTAAGCCAAAGCTCTGGATCATCAATTTCGACGACCTGAGCAGGACCCACCGGTGCAACCCGATCATACCTTCTGACATGAAGGATATTACCGATGCCATGGAATCAGCCCGAACATTTATGCTCGGGCTGAACCGTGAATGGATCAAACGCCAGGGCGATTTCTTTGTGGAATCACCAATCAATTTCCTGACTGCGCTGGTATGGTTCTTGAAAAAACACGCAGGTGGAAAATACTGCTCCGTTCCGCATGCGATCGAGCTCTCGCAGGCCGAATATGGCGTCCTCTTCCCGCTCCTGGCCAAAGAACCGGAAATCGAGGTACTGATCAATCCATTCATTTCCGCCTGGAAGAACGAAGCATTCGATCAGCTGGAAGGTCAGATCGCGAGCGCCAAGATCAGCCTGGCCAGGTTATCGTCCCCTCAACTTTACTATGTACTTTCGGGTAACGACTTTAGCCTGGATATCAACAATCCGCTCGAACCCAAAATTGTTTGTATGGGTAACAATCCGCAAAAGCAGCAGGTTTATGGCGCGGTGCTAAGCTTATACATTTCCAGGATGATCAAGCTGGTCAATCAAAAAGACAAACTCAAAAGCAGCCTGATCTTCGATGAATTTCCTACGATCTATGTGGGCGGCGGATCGGGCATCGACGGATTGCTCGCCACCGCAAGAAGTAACAGGGTGGCCACCACCCTGGCAGTGCAGACCTTCGATCAGTTGAAGAAAGATTACGGTAAAGACCAGGCCGATGTGATCATGAATATGGTCGGTAATATCATTTCCGGCCAGGTCACTGGGGATACCGCCAAACAACTGACTGAGCGCTTCGGAAAGATCAACCAGGAAAAACAAAGTCTGACCATCAACAGCCAGGATACCTCTGTCAGTAAATCAACCCAATTGGATTTTGCCGTTCCTGCCGCCAAAATCTCCACGTTATCTTCAGGGCAGTTCGTGGGCATGGTCGCCGATGACCCACAAAATAAAATCGAGCTCAAAGTATTCCACAATGAGATTATCAATGATCATGAGGCCATTAAAAACGAGGAACGGGATTATGAAGAGTTGCCTTTAATCAAAGAAGTGACCGAAGAAATGGTCAGGAAAAATTTTCTCCAGATCAAACTCGACATCGAAAATATACTGGAAGCGGAATAAACCAAGCCCAGACTAATTACAGGAGTAAAAATGGAGTGGCAAAGGGTTGCTGGCCTTGCACCTGGGCAGGCGAGTTATTCCCCTGAGTTGTGTAGTCCCCAGCCGTGATTTTGCGCTTAATTAAAATATTCCCAAAAGTTTTATCCCCTATTTTAACGACAATTGCTACAACCCATTAGCTACTGTTTTCGCATTCGATTCCACCGTTATTTTGGCTTAGAACCAGAACCGATGAAAAAACAAAGCGAAATGATCAATGTGGTACACCATGACGCTCAGCTGCCTGTAACAAAAGGCTACGAGTCGTTTTTTACCGAACACGGCTTGGCATTCCAGAGCACTGGTCATTATTTGATGACCGGTCAGCCGGCCCCTGAAGCGGGCTGGGTGTTTCACGTACCGGTGATCAGGCAGCAAATGCCTGAACTCGCCGGGCATTTGTTCCCGTTGCTGTCAGCATTATCCCTGGCATTTCGCATCCCGACGAGCGCCAACGTACACGCCCTGATCCTGGAAGGTGGCCTGGGTAATCACGAGACGGGCAAAGTCCTGTCCGTATATCCGCGATCGGGCGAAAACCTGCCGGGGCTTGCCGCCTCATTGATCAACGCCATCGGCGATCTGAAAGGGTTAGCTGTCCCCGGAGCGCAACGGCTCAGTGACTGCCTGTATGTGGAATATGTTCAACATCGGGAGTTGACCGGCTTATCAACCGGTCTTAGCCTAGAAATCCCGGAATGGCCTTTCAACAGCATCCATCCCTATCCGACGGTTAAGCCCAGGAAACTTATCGCCAAGAGCTATCTCATCATGGATTACCTGAAGCGCGATACGAAAGGTGATGTGATCAAATGCCTGTCCCTGTACCCATTTTGGAAAATCAATTGGTGTGTCCTCAAAGAAGGCAAGCGTAACCAATGCAGTGACGATTATGGTCGCAATGTCCGTGACCGGCTGATCTGGCAGCAGGCTGCGTATGAACAATTGAAAAGTGACGTGACTTTACCTGCGGTTCATCAGGTTTTCGAGGCTAAAGGCAATCACTATTTGGTGATGCAATATGTGGAAGGCATGTCGCTGCACGAAGAGTTAAAGCGGTTGTACAACGGGCGCTCCTGGAAAAACCTCGAAATTGAGGTGAAACTACAGGTGACAGGTTATGTGCTCGCCGTCGGCCGGTTATTAGGGCAATTTCATTCCCGTGGTTTCCTCCACCGTGACCTCAATCCGGAAAATTTCCAGGTCAGTGCCGGCCAGATCGTGCCCCTCGACCTGGAGCTTGCCTACGACCTCATCCAGGATTGCCCGTCTCCAGCATTCTCACTCGGAACACCGGGTTATATGTCCCCGTCGCAGGCCGCCTCAAAAAAACCGGAAATGGCCGATGACATTTACGGTTTCGGCGCATTGCTGCTCCGGGCGTTCACGGGACTGGCACCGACCAAGTTCAATCCGGAAAACCGGCCGGCATTAAGAGAGGCCATTTCAGCTTTGACCGGCAGCAGGAAGCTCGGCGAATTGATCTCGGCCTGCCTGAACCCGGATGGCCGTTTGCGCCCGGTTTTGATCGAAGTGATCTCCGCTGTCAAACTGTACGAGGCGCTGTTACTGACAGGAGGGGCATCAGACGGGTCTGCCGGGCATAGTGCGAAACCCGTGTTGCGGGAAACCATCGGCAAGGCCCTTGCCAGCTTGATATCGCCGCCAATGGCCGATGGGCAGGGATATTGGCTGTATCATCCCGGCACCGGCGCTTCCGGCGTTGCGAACCCGGTCAGAATGCTGCAATATGACCATAGCCTGTTCAATGGAATACCAGGGACACTGCTGGTGATTTCAAATGCACTGGCCTCCGGTCATGCCAACGCCGGCCTCGTGGGCATTTTCAACAGGAACCTCGCCCATACCCTGGATTTTTCGAATCATCATGATTTGCCCGCAGGCCTGGCCCATGGCGGTTGGGGCCTCGCAACGATTTTAGTACAGCGCATCCGTGCAGGATCCGTATTTATCAACCAGGATCATGTCACTGTGATTCGGAGAGAATTAAGTAAAACGAGTGAAGAAGTCAATGTCGAATCCGGTCTCGCCGGAAAAGCCCTGTGCCTGCTTACCGCCTTGGAGATTCCGCAGCTGGCTGATTTAGAAAAAGACCTGCACCAAACTATTACCGCGATCGTCAACCGGCAGCAAAAAGACGGCTCCTGGGTGATCACGGGACCTGATGGTAAAGAGACAGCCCGTCCCACCGGATTTTTTTCCGGCATTTCCGGGATCGTTTATACGTTACTGCGCTACGTCAACAGGTTTGACCATGGGATTACGGCACACGCGGCGCGGAAAGGTGCAGATTGGCTGCTGGGGCAACGATACACCGCAAACGCCATCGGCATGTGGCCGGTAAAAGCGAAAAGCAAACTGACTGATCCATGGTTCGGTATCGGCTATGCCGGGATCGCAGCCTGCCTGATCCGGGCATGGCAAGTGTTCCGGCATCCGCCATACCGGCTGGCCGCGGAGGAAATACTCGGCAGCTATCCGGATGGCTTGCACAGCAATTATTTATCGGCAGCCTCCGGGGTAGCCGGTATCGGGCAGGTGATGCTGGATGCCTACGTCGTTTTCAAAGATGTGACCTGGCTGGATAAAGCCATCAGCATCGCCGGAAACCTGCTGAACAGCGCGTTCCGCGGGACCAACGGCCATATTTACTGGCTGGAAGGCAGCGATAGCCGTCCGGCGGCATCCTGGATGAACGGCAGTGCAGGCGTCCTTGATTTTCTGATACGTTTAGAACAGCCGGATCGAACCGGCTTCCCATTCAAATTTAACTAAACCAATGAAAAATAACCTGATTTCAGGGATACTCGCATCCCTCCTGATCCTGATGTTCCTGTATGCAGCGACCAGTAAGCTGATGGATATTCAAACCTATGAGCGCGCCATGCACAACCAACCTTTTCCGGACTGGATGGCGGAAGCTTTGATCTACGGTATCCCGCCTCTGGAAGTCATCGTGTCCCTGCTGCTTTTTCGTGACCGAACCAGGTTGCTGGGTTTTTTCTGCGCCGGTGTGCTGATGCTGTCCTTTACGATTTATATCGCTGCTATCCTGCTGCATTTCTTCCCATGGGTGCCCTGCTCCTGCGGCGGCGTGATCAGTCACCTGGGCTGGGGACAACATTTGATTTTTAACCTGTTCTTTCTCGCGGCAGCGCTATGGGGTATGAGCCTGGAAAGACAGGCAATACTTACTGATAAAATTACCTGAAAAGGTTTCAGAATATTTCACGCGCGAAATCGGGTTGATGCCGGTCCTGTGGTAAAACCGGTCAATTATTCATTTTAATTATATCATCATGAAAAAAGTAAAAATGGGCCTGATGGCCCTGGCCGCACTGACCGGAATGGGAAGCGCGTTCGCCGCTGCACCAAGGCATGCTAAAAACGCGACGACTTATTACGCGATCAAAAGCGGATCTTCGTTCGTATGGAGAACGACACCAGCCGGGCATTGTTTAAACACGGCTGTAAGTGCTACCTGCACCATTACCACCGCTGTTCAGCCTACCGACGGGGTAGTTCCTGCGGGTCACGCGGTTACTTTTCAAAATTACAAGTAAACCGTAAGCGGCCTGCCGGAACTCTCCGGCAGGCTGTTGTTATTATAGTAAGGCTTTGATCTGCGCCTCAGCAGAACGTCCGTCATCATCGCGGGGGTCTACGGGAACGTTATGGATCAATCCATTTTTATCAACCAGCACAAACGCCGGGTATTCCCTGATCCGGTAGCTGGTTAATGCCGGATGATTGTTTCCCTTTCCTTCTGTAAAGAAATTATGGTTTTCAGGTGCGGTGTATTGTCCGCCTGAAACACTCTTCTCCCATTGGGTTTTGGACTCGTCAGAGCTTATACTTATAAATTCGACAGCCTGGCCCTTGAACCGCGCCTCCAGTTTACGGATATAGGGTGCGACCACCCGGCAAAATCCGCAGCCGGTAAACCAGAAGTCGATGAAAACAACTTTATTTCTAAAATCCGAAAGTTGATGTATTTCCCCTTTTTGATCGGTGAGCCGGAAATTAAAAGCTTTAGCCCCGTCGACCCGCGTTTCGGAAATGGCTTTCAGTAGGATCCTGTAATCCTCTTCGCGGACAATTGTCAAAGCGTCCTTAATGCAATAGGTTAATTCCGGCGGGTAATCGTTAAGCGGCAGGATCAGGTACGCAAGCAACTCCTCCCGGAGCTTGCCTTTGTATTTTGCTTTGAGATAATCGTAGGCCTCTTTGATATGATAGGGCTTTCTGGCAATAACGCAGGAATCAATGCGGTATTTCAATAGCATTTTGTAAAGAAAACTTTCACAATAAAAAGCATCAGGGTATTGCTTTACGGCTGCTTCAAGCATCGATTTAACGGTATCACGTGTCTGCAGGAACCGCTCCAAATATGGGTTAGACGTAGAATCGGCATATCGTCGGGAGATCAGTTCAACATTACTGTATTTACCTGACATATTGATAGCCATCAGGTCAACCTTCATAAACTGGTAAAAACCTGCCGGTAGCCTTTCACGGTAATGCTCCAGAATATGAAGCAAGGATAACGTTTTCTTGTTTCCATGCTGCACCAACAAAGCCGCGTCTGCATCATCTTCCTCCGTGGTAGTGGTTACCTGTTGCGCTTTGATCAGTTCGGCCTGTACCTTTGCTATGGTACCGCTCCCTTCCGGGTCAATGCCATCCTGATTAAAATGGAGCTGTAAAGGCTGACCTGGCACAGCGTAATATTTGTAAATTCCTTTACCCGAATGCCCTTTGAATCTTAAATTAAAATAATGCGGAAAGTTATCACAGGGGATACGAAACCGGAAGCTTTTACCGGTCGCGCGCTGGGTAAGTTCCGTTTGCAGACCCGGCTCCTGGTCGGTATTGGGATGACGGTAGAGGCGGAACAGGATGGTATCGCCCTGATGCAGAAAATCGGCTGTACCGTAGACTTCAACAAATGGCTGCTGAGCATTCGCTATGAGGCATGTGGTTAGCAGCATCATGGTCAATAAAATTGATCTGGTGGTTTTCATAATAAATAAATTAGCGTTGGTTTTGGGGAATGGGGTTCAACTGGATTTCGGTATCCGGGATCGGCATCGCGTACCGCGGATCGTTAGGCGGTAAGGTGAATTGCTCGCCGTTAAGATCCCTGCGCAGGGTAACGGCCCTTGCCGCCTCCTGGTTCAGTCGCCGCAGGTCATACCAGCGGACACCGGTCATGACCAGTTCCTTCCGGCGTTCCTGCAGAATGAGATTCAGGGCGTCCGCGGCGCTGTTTGCGCTGTAGGGGATAAACGTGCCTTTTTTCCAGCGGGTGACCAGCAAGGTGTTCAGGTCGCTCATCGCGGCGGCAGCGTTCCCCGCCCTCGCCTCGCATTCCGCTTTGGTCAGGTACATTTCAGCGGTAGAGATACCGGTGGTCACGCTCCCGTGTTTGCCATACTGGCTGTTAAACTCATACAAACCATCGCCGTCCTTGTAAAAGAAAATGGCTTTACGAAGATCATTCGGCCCGTCGAAGGATTGCAACAACGTGGTATCGGCATAACTGTACAGGTTATAGTAACCGCTGAGCGAGGCATGGAACAGCTCTTCCGGCGAGTAGTTGGGAAAAACAGGATATGCTGATGGATCGAGCGCGTTGAAATCCTGCAATTTGTTGTAGACTGCCAGGGAAGCCGTCGCATTTTTCAGGGCTTCATCGTACCGGCCCATACACAGGTTGACCCGGGCAGTCATCCCGTATGCCGCGGCTTTATTGGGCTGTGTCGGGGAAGAGGTCGCAGGTTGCAGAAGCTGGAGGGCCTGATCGAGGTCGGACAGTACCTGCGCATAACAGGCCTGCTGCGAAGCGCGCGGGGCTTTAGCCGTCAGGTTGGTACCCGGACGAAGCGGAACCCCCGGTTCGCTGGCAGCGGTCGCGGCGTCGTAGGGCATGGCAAAAGTTTGAACAAGGTCGAAGCAGGCCATCGCACGAAAGAACAGGGCACTGCCTTTGGCCTGGTTGAAGGCGGCTTCATCGCCCGCCTTTCGCGGAACGGTCGCCAGGATCTGTTGTACTTGGTTTGCATAGTAAATAGCCTGATAGGGCACGGACCAGGCATCGACATAGGCACCTGCGGGATAAAGCGATTTAGCCCAGATATAGGCGTTTTGCTCGGTAGCACTCATATTGGTGTAAAACCCGTCGGTCACGTAATAATCGTCTGTAGCGAGTTCACCCAGGGTGGCGTAGTTGCGGTTGAAAATATCTTCATTGGCCAGCAGCGATTGCACATCCGCCAGGGTCGACGGCACATTCAGTGCCGCGTCCGGCCTTGCGTTCAGGAGCTCGTCCTGCTTTTTGCAGCCATCATAAAAAGCCATGATCGGCGGAAATAGCATCAGGCAGACACGGACGGCTGTTAATTTGATCAGCGTTTTCATTATCATTTATTTTAAGTTCGTTTTAAGGCCGACGGCGAAAGTCCTCGGCAATGGCAGCGCAGTGGTGCCGCCGCCCGGCGTCGTGAATACATCAGGATCGAGGTGGTCCGGATTGGCCCGCCACAGGATCGCTACGTTGTTGACATATGCGTACACATTGATGTGGGAGAACGGGCCTTTAGGACCGAATACCTTGGTCAGGTCATAACTGATATTGATGTCCTGCAAACGGATATGATCGCCCTTATCGACCAGCCCATCCGAAAAGGTGTAAAACAGGTCGCGGTTGGTGTTCACAGGCGTTTTCGGCATGGAAGGGATCAAGGTCCTGGCCTCATCGCCCGGCTGTTGCCAGCGCCCGGTATAGTCATTATTGCCCAGCCAGTTGCTGTACAGCGAACCGTATTGAACAGAGGAACGGCGGATGTAATAACCCAATTTATAGATCAGGTTGAAAGACAGCGAAAATTCATGATAGCTGAAAGTATTACGAAGCGAACCGAAACTCGTCGGCCGGGAAGGTCCGTTATAATGTAAATCTTTCACTGTCGTACCGCCAATGATCGCGGCATAGTCCGTACTTAGCGCCCCGTTTAGGTAACCCTGCGGGTCACCCGTCTCATGGGTCAGCGGGCCGGAGCGGAAGCTGTAGATGCCGAACAGGGGTTGTCCCACCAGCGGCGTGATCGTACCGGAATTACCCGCTCCCTGTTGCAGGAAGGCCAGGGTCCGCAGTTGGGCGTTATATTGGGTCACCTTATCAATGGCATAGCTATACTGGAAATTGGTTTGCCAGCTGAATCCACCCCTTTGGATATTCCGGCTGTTGATCGTGATATCGGCACCATGCCCCTTCGTTTCGGCGGTATTACCGAAAAAGGTCAGGAACCCGGTGGACGGGGCGACCGAAGCGTTGCCGAACAGGTTGACGCCTTTTTTAAAATAAAACTCCACGGTACCTGTAATGGCCTGGTTTTTCAGGCCGAAGTCCAGCCCCAGGTTGATCATCCGGTCCTTTTCCCAGCGCAGGTCCGGGTTGCCGGGATTGGCGATCACCGCGTAGGGAAGCCCGGAGAAATAAGAATTGCTTTGCTGCCGGATCGTCGTTACCGCGGCCGCTGATTTATTGATATTGCCGTTATAGCCGAACGTACCACGCAGGCGCAGTTGTTCCAGCCAGTCCACGTGGTAGAATTTTTCTTCGGCGATGTTCCAGGTGAAACCGGCGGAATACAGAGGGACCGCCTTCTGGTTCGTATTGACCCCGAACAGGTTGGAGCGGTCGATCCTGCCGCTCGCGGAAACGGTATATCGGCCCAAAAAACTGTAGGCGGCATTGCCGAAATAGGAAATAAAATTATCGGTCCGTTTACCGAAGAACTGCCCGTTTGGGATCTGTGCCGATCCGAGCTGCCGCGGGTTCAGGCCAAAATAATCCGCGTAATTGACCGAGCCGCTGAATGCGCCGGTTGCCGGGTTATAGCCGTAAGCGGGCGTTTCCGAAGTGCTCTCCGTATTTTCTCCGCTCCATTCCGTTCCGGCAATGGCGTTGAGTTGTCCGCCTTTGCCGACCCTGCCGCTATAATTCAGCTGCCCGCGGATGCGGTGCGAGGCCAGTGCGGAACTGCCATCCATCCGGATGCCGCCCAGCGGCACGGGGAAGCTTAAACTACCGTCAGCGGAAGTCTGCGCATACTGGTTGATCAGGTTCCGGGCATAATAGCTGTCCTGGCTGTATATCGTCCGGTCGGTAGACTCGGCACGTTCGTACTGGTATTTGATATCTGCCGTGAAGTGTTGGAGAAACCGATAATTCAGCCCGAAGTTCAGTCGGGTGTCGATACTGCCGGAATGATGGTTACTGTAATTCAGTTCGTCCAGCGGCCGGTAATTCCAATCCAGGAAACCCGTATTACCGGGGTTATCGACAAAGGCCTGCGAAAAATCCTTGACCGTGGCTAAAGGATTGCCTGCATCATCGGCGAGCCGGGCATAAGGGTAGATCATGCTCTTGCCACGGATATTGCTCAGATCGCTGAGCGTGCTGTTCAGCGCCGCCGTGTTCTTGATATAATTAATCCCGGACGAAAGTTTGAGATTTTTGAACGGGGAGAAATTATAGTTGCTATTGATGGTGAGGCGGTCGTTCGTATTGCCCCGCAAAGCGGCGTTGTTCTGGTCATACCCTGCCGAGAAATAGTAATCGCTGTTCTGTCCCCCGCCCCGGAAATTAAGATTGTATTGCCGGGTAAACGACCGGCGCAGCAGGTATTCGCTCTCGTCCCGCCGGATGTCATAGCCTTTCATCGCGGCGATCTGTTGGTCGGCATCGGCTTGGCTAATAGCCCCGGAGCGTGCCTTGCCCAGTAAGGCGACCGCGGGCGACACGACCTGGTAGCCGGTTTTTAATGCCCCATCGTAATAGCCGGCTTTAAACAGGTTTTGTTCCAGCCCGATAAATTGTCCCGCGTTCAGGTAATTGGGATCATAAAACAGGTTAGGCTTGTTGCCTGAGGTCAGGTTGGCGTTGAACTCGATGGCTGTCGGCTGTCCGCTCCTCCCCTTTTTCGTGGTGATCACGATCACCCCGTTGCCGGAACGGACGCCCCAGATCGAGGCGGCGGCAGCATCTTTCAGGATGGTAATGGAGGCCACATCATTGGGGTTGATATTGTTAAGATCGCCGTCATAAGGAAAATTGTCGATGACCACCAATGGCTGGTCATTGGAGAACAGCGTACTGTGGCCGCGGATCGACAGGTCGGCGGTATTGCCTGCTGCCGTGCTCGTGTTCCGGTTGAACAACAGCCCGGGGACCACGCCTTCCAGCCTGCTCAACACGTCAGGGCCCGTGCGGCGGTTAACGACCGCGCTGTCCAGGTGGACGAAGGAACCTGTGGCCCGCTCCCGGGCGATATTCTGATAACCCGTGGACACGATTACTTCCTGGATCTCCAGTTTAGCGGGCTGCATCCGGATGTCGGGTAATGCGGGTTTGGCTGGATCGGCGGTGACAGTGAGCCGCTGGTAGCCGGTAAAGCTGATGATCAGCGCGGTCTTGCCTTTCAGGCGCAGGCTGAATCTGCCCTCAGGGTCGGTATAAGTGATTTGTTGATCGGGGCCGTAGCGGACCGTGGCGCCGGGCAGGGGCTTTCCCCTTTCATCCGTCACCCGTCCGGTCACCGTCACAGGTTTCCGGGGGTTGATTTCCTGGGCGGGCAGCTTAAAAAAAAGGCAAAGCGTGGCCAGCACAGCGAAAAATATCGTTTTTTTCATGTGTTAATTTTGGAGTACGTTTAAAAATCAGGTAGGACGCCGTTGCGGCGTCAGGGAGAAACAGGCAATAACGGCGGCCCTTATTTAACTATTAACTGACCGGGCCGCCGCTACTGTCTTATCATTCCGGCGGGCAAATGACAAGTAACCATTGATTTTGAGGGATCAGGGTCATTTGTCTCCTCCTTTCTGAATTTCCTTTTGGTACGCATACAGGGCCAGGACCAGGTCGGGTAACCTGTCCATGAAATCACCCAGTTCCTCGGCGGTTAGGGTATGCAGGTCTCCTGCGGCTTCGGAAAGTCCGAAATCCTGCCATTTGGAAAGCTGTGCCTTTAACGCTGGTGAATCGACCATGGCAAAGATCCGCTTCAGCGCCTCTTCGGCGGTAAGCAGTGTCATGCGGTTAATGGTCTTGAGTTTAGCGTTCATCCCTGTATTTTTTGAAGAAGGGACCGGCCTGATAGCAAAGAAGGCGTGGAACCCGACTTATTGCAACTTGGTACGTAGGAGAACCGACGACAATAAGGGAGCCCACGCCAGGAGCGTGAGCATTCCACTTATCTTCCCGCCGTCATGAAATTTCCTACGTTTCAGTTACGAGATTCAAAGCGAATGCTTCTAATATTTTGAAGTATCGCAAATTTATGATTTAAGCGTCAATTGGCGCTTTATTTCATTTATTAATTCAAATATATAACTAAAAATCCAAAATAGGGCATACATCACCTAATATTTAATTTAGTTTACGCACACCTTGCGAGAGGTGAAAAATAAGCACTATAGGAACCAAGATTTAATTGATAAGGTCCGCGCAAATATTCTTGAGATTAGGAAATCGAAAAAAATCACTCAAGAAGATTTGGTGGAACGAACTGGATTTGACATTAAACAAATTGGTCGTATTGAAAGGGGAATCTCTAATCCCAGTATAAGTTCAATCGAAGCTATAGCCACAGCTTTAGGAGTTCCTGTAAAAGATCTGTTTGATTTTAAATAAATTTTGGGCGTTGCCTTCGGCCCAGGCTTTCCGTTACAAGTCCTCGCTGCGCTGCGGGCTTCCACTGCAATCCTTAACGCAAAATTCGATCTATCGTGTATAAAGTTGCGAATGTCATTATAACAAAATCAACTGAGCGATAAAACAGGCGAATAACTATTTCAGCTAAATAGCTATTTGCTTCTATGAAATTTAAAATGAAAGCCTAATTCTAGACCCGGACGCCCCGACAAGTTGTTTTGCGATGATCGAAAGCCGGCTTCCTCATGTTCCTATATGCTAAAATGGATAATGTTCAGTTATCCATTATTGATAGCATGTATAGTTCGGAAACTTATTATAAATAAGCCTGGGGAAGAATCATACGGAAGGAATAACAAAGCCTCAAAAACGGGCAAAACTAAATGGGCGGCTTGCGGCGCATTTAGCCACGGTGAAGCGGTTGACGAGTTACTGGGAAGCGGCTAGAGCAGATGGTCTTACAGTTTCTAACATTGTTACGATTGATGATTTTGTAAACGTTAAGTATATTTACAAGAATGATTGCTCCGAATAACATATATCCTCCAAAAAACTGGCAGGATTTTGAAATGCTTTGTTTAAAGCTTTGGGGTGAATTATGGAATATCCCTAATGAGATAGACTTTAACTCAGATAATGCCCAAGGCCAACAAGGCGTCGATATTTATGGGCCTGTAGAAGGAGGACTAAAGTATAACGGTATTCAGTGTAAGAATAAGAAATTAAACCTGATAGATGGTTCGCCCAACCGCATAACGATTGCAGACATCCAAACGGAAATAGATAAAGCAAAGGAATTTAAACCAGCACTGAATAAGTTAATTATTGCGACTTCCCTTCCTAAAGACCAGAAAATTGAAGAGTACGCCCGTTTACAAAGTGTCGAAAACGTCCAGCAAGGATTGTTTACTATACAAGTTTGTTTTTGGGATTTCTTTGAGCGTAAGCTGCCGGAGTTTCAAAAGGTATACGATTGGTACTTAAAGAACGAGAACTTTCACCGGGTTTCTTCTGCCGAAGTGGTATTTTCGGGTGGCTCTACAGCAAATACCTATCAGCCTAAATTTCAGAGGATAATCGACCGATACACTTTTAAAGAGATTAAAGAAGATAACCGAGATCCTTTAACTCGATTACAAAGTGGCGATATAGATACAGACACATACCTTAATTTGAGCTTATCGCGGCAGTTATCGGCGATGAGGCAGTTTAATTTTCATGAAAAAAAATACGACTGGAAACAAAATTTCTGGTTCAAGCTCAGCATACGAAATTCAGGACAATCGGTAATAGAAGATTTTAAACTGGAATTGGATTTTGAGGGAGACTTTATCAAAGTCGGTGCTGAGAGCCGCTCGGGCCTAGAAGCACAATATTTCTCGACCGATGTGCATGAATACAGCAATACCGAGCGCTCGCTTTATATAAAGCCGAAAGAAAAGATTATAGTACAAGGAGATTCTTACACCACAGGCAGTATATTTTTAAAACCCACGCTTGCAGTAAAGAGCGAGGTAACTTTGTATTGGAAACTCCTTGCACGCGATTTTGAAGATAGCGGCAAGTTGATTATTAAAATTGAACCACGATACTACACCGTATTGAATAAACATGATGTGGAAACCATCGGCGAAGAAAAGGAAGAAATAAGTTATGGGCTAATACAGCGGCCCGGTAATTTTAATATAATGGGAGGTGGTGTATATTTTACCGATAAAGATTCTAATTATACATTCGATTAGTCGGGAATGACTTCTGTGATATACCCTATGTTAAATTTCTGAAAGTCATTTACCCTAAAATCGGCGATTGTTTCAATATCTATAACAATTGATGTTCGGATCAGTGTTTTGGCATCATGCTCCGATAATTCTATGCCCTCATTAGTGAATTTCCACTTTTCGGGCTGCTTCTCGTATTTCTCTTGTATCTGCTCCTCTGAAGGTAATAGGACTTTAACAGATAGCTCGTTTTCATACCAGTCGGGGTTTGTTTTATGAAGCATAGTAAATGCCGCTCCAAAATCACTGACCAGCACTTTGTTCTTTAAATGCTGACTATATGAAGTAAAAATGGGAATTTGATCAAAAGTCCCTAGCACGAAAAAGTTCACATCATCAGGATTGAGTACCGGATCATAAAACTGCGAATATCTGGAGGAACTTAAAAACACATCGTCTTTATATAAGAACTGTGGCTCTAAAAAAATCATGGTGGGTGTAGCACCTGAATTGACCAACTGTTGCAGACAGGCAGAAAGTGTTTCTAATAAGCTCTTACCCTCGATGATTGTTGTATTGTTATTTTCAATGGTTCTTAAAAACAGATCGTCTTCCCAACGACCTACATTTTGACCAAGCTGTTCCATTCCATAAATCTGTGAATGGTGTTCACCGTCGATGAAACGTATTTTCGCTTTTTCAAAAAAGATGTTTTGACCAACCAACTTTAACTTTATGTCCTGTCCGCTAACATCTTCTATGTTGCCAAAGTAGTTGAATAATCGCCGTATTCTGGTTTGAGCTTTCCAAGCAGCCCCCATCTGCTGTTTGAATCCTGTAATTTGTTCTTCATTTAGGGGGGCAGCGGCAATGGCTCTTTCTTTTTCGCCTATTACGCTACGCTTTCCAAGTGCGATAGATGCAAGTAATTGGATTGCACGACCATCAAACTCCTCAACGTCAGTTACATTTAACAGTTTTTGCCACTTGTCGAAATTGTTCCGCAGATTATTGATCTCTTCCTGAACGGCATCGTAAAGGAATGGCACGTCGGAAAACTTCGCCGGATCTATTTTTTCAGAATTGAAATACGCATTGTTGTTGCGAATCCTATCAATTACGAAACCAGACGTCATCCACTGTGAGGGCATTGGGGGATAGTAAAGTTCATTTTCAGGCCGTTCAATGTAATCCCAGTTCTCCCAGCCCATATATTGCTGTAAATCACCCGTTCTGAAAAAAAGCAAATCGTCGATTTCTTTATTTGCATCATAGAATTGCCTGGCAAAACCCTTCAGTAGCTCAAGTACTGTTTCCTCGGTTATTTTTCCATTATCAAAAAGTAAGAATACCCAGTATTTCAGTGCTGCTAAAGGTTGTCTTCTATATCGCAAAAAAGCTTCCCGGTATTTAATTTGAGTACGGAGTGAAACTATTTCATCGCTATCAATCCCGTCAATATTAGCTTCATTGAGATTTTTAAGTTTAAGTTCATCAAGAGAGGTTCCATTATAGACTTCATCACCAATTTGACTGTAACGGGTAAGTGAACTTTTGAGTAATTTCCAATCCTGTTGCATTACCTGCCTAAATAGGAAATCATTAAAAGCATTGAAACCCTCATAAAAGAACACATCAATTTCCGCTTTGGCCTCTGTGTTTTTTTCAGACTTGCTGGCAAACACTATGTAATAAGCTATGATTTCTTTTAAATGTAATGACAATTGGTCTGCTATCTGATCGACTAAAACCTGAGCAGCAATATTCTTGCGGCGCTGAAATACAATCTGACTGTAAATACGCGATGGAAAATTGATATATTCTCTAAAAGGATCAATTTTTTTGTATTCAAGACTGTCGCGCAACACATCCCTAAAAAAACCAATAAATGTAGAGATTGTATCGACGCTACTACCTTCAACAGCTTTTGACATGGCATTCCACACATTTATAGAAGTGCCTTCGGTAACCCTTGATTTACTCATATTTATATGCCGTTCCTCATTTCCAGGAGGTAAAGTTCATGATAGTAAGATAATATGCCTTCCACTTTTGAATGCTTGCCGTCCTTAGCATATTCGTTCAGCTTGCTATCAAAATATGCTTTGTATTCATCTGATCCGTTTATTCTGCTTTCCTTTTTCTTCGTTTTTATGCAATTAGAAAGTTGCATTGATTCTTTCCCTTGACCACTATTTGGATAAATAAATGTTTCATATTCATTGGTGACAAGGTTCAGAGATAAGGGTGTTGTAAAATGCAAAGCGGTTCCCTGCTTTGGTTTTGCAAGCTCTTTTTCAAGCTGTAGAAGGTTGATGTCATATATTAATCTTTCTTGGTATTGTTTCTGAAAAGTGCTATTGTTTTGCGATTGTGTGTTCCCCATCGCCATACGAAGAGTGTATTTAGTGATGTTCTTACGGGTCATCAGTTCTAAAAACATTTCGGCACTGTATTTTGAAAGCAAAATAGTCTTCAGATTTTCCTTGGCTTCGTCAAGAAGTTTTTGACTTAGTATTTGCTCGATACTATTGGCACTGGCAAAATTTATGATTGTACGAAAGAGGTATCCAATGCCCAAAAGGATAAAGACTGCCAAATAAGTCCCTGCAAGTACCATCTGTCTGAAAACGTCTATATCAAGTGTATTTCTTAGCGTAGATATAGTTATCAAACATGCAATGACGCTTAATGTGTAATACAGAATTAAATAAAGTCTTGAATGTACGAAAAGAAGCTTGTATGTTAGATTGTCCTTAACCGCTAGGTTACTTAGTAAAAGCCCAATAACAGCTAAAGTCATACTGATGATAGTAGCTACATTGGATGTTCGTTGGTCAATTATTGCTTCAGCAGAATTTTCTTTGAAAACGATTAAGGAAAAGAAATTGCAGCGAATAAATGAAAACGCCAGCAGTAAAATAATAACATGGAGAAAAACCAACCACCATTTATCACGTTGAGAAAGGAAATTTAAGTAACGTATTAAAAACGTGTTACCAGGCGGCATAATTTCTTTGTGCTGAGATTTTATCCTGGCCATAGTATGGCTACGAAGTGAGGTTTTTTTTGATAGGCGCATAATAAAATTTAACCAAGATAGCGGAAACTTAAAACATTTTCATGGCGCAGTAAAAAAGCCTGACCGTTTCCAATCAGGTCCTATATCCGAAACTTACTTTTCTTCTCGCTGTCACTTCGTAACGAATATCCTGTACCTTTTTCGGCGTTGGATTGGTGTCCGGCGAAAAGGAGGTATCAGCCTTCAAGAGCTCCAACCAAGCAACAGTGTCGATGGCGATATAGATTATGGGGTGGTGATTAAGGATGGGCAGTATAATCGGACCTGAATTTCCGTCAGATTTTCGGCGTGGATGATCATATCGTTGATTAAAGCCGGTTTGATACGGGTCAAGTTAGTGCCGATGTTACGAATCGCTTTCAGGCGCTCAGGTGATAATCCGCGAAGCTTAATCTGCTCTAAATAGCTATTTTCTGAAAGACGCTTAATGATTGCTTCCTTGAATTTTTTAGGGTCGGCTACCCATTCCTTTCCCAGGCCATGTGCGCTGATCAGTTTGTCAGAAATGTTCCGGTTGAGCAAGCTGGTATAAAAGCCCGAAACGCATGCGTCGATATCCCAACCTAATGATTGGTAGGCAATTTCCCGGCCATGATGGTTCTCATAAATATTTTGGATCATTTGAAAGTTTTTGATACGCATCATGAATGTATCCACCGTTCGCAAAAGCAGGGTTAAGGTATTATTATAAAGTTTTTCAAAAGGCATTTTATTGCCTGCGTCACTCACAATGATGATGTCGCAAGCGTATGAACTATTGGCTTGAGTGACCTTGTGTATGCCTTGATTGTCGTATACACCACCGTCAACTAATTTAGGATCAACGGTGCTGAAAAGTTCCTGATCTTTGAAGTAGCTTTTATCAATGGAAACTGGCGTAAAGGCAAAGGGCACACAAGAGGACGCCATTACTGCGCGCGCTACCGGAAATTTTGCGCCATCAAAAAACACTGGCTTAGGATAGTAAGCATAAGCAGAATCTTCCATTTTACGCTTTGAAAAAGTAAAATGCCGCATAGTTTGGAGGTTGGTTGAACCAATAGCAAGTTCGGGGCTGTCACAAAGATCGCCCATCGTGCTTTCCAAACAGAAAAAGCGATTGTAGGCCTTTTCGATAATCGTGCTTAATGGCAGAAATTTGAACTGGAAACGAATAACCAAGAAAATAATTATAAACAAGGGCAGGATAGCGAAACGTGACCAATGCGTAAATGGCAAAGCCACAGCAGCAATCAATAAAGCCAATAAAGGCAACGCGCCCCGCCAGAATAACCACGATTTTAATACAAACCCGATCACACTTTTAGTGGTGATCGCATGGATCATTTTTGCTTCAAATGAAGCAAAATCGCCGTCATGCAGGCAATAAGCCGCACCCGTGATCGAACCGCCGGATATCGTAGATAACACATCTGCATTTTTCAGCACCCTAAGTTCATGGAGCTTTTTTAAGGTGCCGATATGGTAACCTGCGGCGCGGTAACCACCACCGGAAAGGGCAATGCCAAAACGTTTGTTTGCTATCATAAGTCAATGTTTAGGTTGAAAATAGATTTGATATTTTTTATCGTCGCCGGCGATGATCATGAGTGTTGGAAACCCAATGGCCAGCATTTCCTGGTGTATATGTTCAAACAGTTTGATATCGTCGCCGCTCTTTGCCAATGAGCAATTTTGTGGATGCGAGTGCCACTCGCCGGCATATTTAAGGTGGTCGGCGGTTTTACTGCTATACTTGGACAACATCATTTCCACACCATCCGTTCCCCGGATATAAGCAGTCGGGTATTCTTCACTGTCTTTCGGTGAAAGTATAGTATCGGTCAAATAGATCTTTTTGCGTTCCAAATCATACCCGCCGATCAGGATGCCGCCGGTTTCATTCGGCAATTTACTCAACCTCGCCTGCGCGATTTTATCGATCAGCTGTACCGATACCCTGATTGTCCAGCCTTCAATCTCCCAAACATCCTCATTTTCTGCTTCGATCAGTGAAGGTATGACGCTCATGTTGGCCTCGTTAATTCGCCAAATGCCAATCATGGGGACGTCCATGCTCAGCATTTTACGAAATGCTGCCGAGGCGATACCCGCATGGATAGCCACATGATCCTGGGAAATGCGCGCAGAAATATCACGGCAGGAGGTAGAAAGCCGGACACCTTTTTCACTCGCCAGGTGATCTTTCATTTCGGGGTCGTCGACTAAACGTTGGTAATACTGAAACTCCAGTGCATCCAGGGGTAACAGCCGGTGCTGGTCTTCTGCTAAAATCACTAAGTCACGTCCGCTCGGGCTTAAAAACATCGAAATCCGCTTGGCGGTCAGATCCTTTCGATCGGCCAGATGGCGCGCGACTGCAATTGAAGTCGATACATCCACTATAACGCTGGCTTGTTGCAACCGGGCGGTCAGCTCCTCGGGTCTTTCCGGATGCAGGTAGTTCTCGACGATGGCGTCGGCGAAGTTATCGCCGCCAAATATCTGGTTGGCGGTTAGCGCCAAACCGATGGATTTGAAATTGCCCATGTAAGTTGCGTCGCCGGCATGTCTGACCAAATTATGCGGCAAAAGCGTATCGTGATCCGTGAGGGTCCAGCGGCCAAAGCCGCTCCGGGCGTTGTTCATGAAAAATTGTGAACCCAAAGCGCCGACACCGATTTGCAAAATCCTGGTTTCGCGCTGGTCGAAATGCTTGATGTTGCCTGACAAGAGCAAAGCCCAATCAGGAGTTAATTGAATTTGAGGCAACAAAGCAGCCACCCCAAGTGGATTACCTAAAGCCATATCCGTTCGCTCAAACAAAACATTCCCTAAAGCATTGACTTCGTCTTTATCCAAAAACTGCATTTGTATGCCGATCTCGTCTGCGTTTTCGGCGGTAAGAAATACATAAAAATCATTCTCATTCACACCAGGTCTTGGCGCCAGTTTGGGTAAATCTAAAAAGATCATCAATCGTTGCGCCATACTTTCTGCCGTTTTCGGCAAGCCGTGTATCGTTTTTTTGATCACGTCAAAAAGATCGACACCGGCACCCAGCAACATTTGATGCAGATCGGTCAAATTATTCGGCGTCATACCGATCACACCCTGTGCCTGCGGCTCACCTTTCAACAAAATGACATGGGCCGGATAGGGCTCATAATTTTTGAGTTCGATACGACTGGCGGCCAAACTTAGCCGGCCACCTTTGCGGGCGATATAATAAATAAAGAGCGTTTCTTCGGCCTTGTAATCCGGTGGCACGATGATCGTTCCCATATTGGCTATTAAAAATGCCTCCAGGGGCTGATCGTCCTGATGCAACACGTCTTTGGCCGTCAGTTCGAGCCAATGACGGATATCCTCCAAAAATTTAATGGAACGCCAGTCCACTTTAAGTTCATCATAGGTATTTTCATAGATGCACAGACATTGCGGCTGTTCAAAGTACAGCGCGTTACGGTGCACCACTTTGGGGAAATCCGCGCGCAGGGCGTAGACCCATGGAATATTATGATCCAGGGCATCAAAATGGACCGCGATACGCTCGACGAAACGAATATCATTAATCGGCTGTTGACCGACTTGTGGGGTAATATCAAAAACAACGATCTCGTCACCTTGCCTGAAAAACAGATCGTCATTGGCTGTTACCTGCCGGCAATCCACCAACTCGGCAAAACTGCTTTGCACGATAATTTGAGCAAAAGAAATCGCTTTGGGGACCTTCAGGGCCTCCAAAGTAATCGCTACATTTTCTGGCAGGGGTAGCGAGTTATAATCATCCATGGTAACCGGCTCTTGGTGTAGGTGCCCCAAAGGCGAACGCAGCATTGCTGGTTTCCTTAATTTTAAGCGACATACAGTTAAACTGATCGATCTCCAGCGTTAGCTCGTCCGGTTTATTTTTGTCAGGGTGTTCCATGGTCACATGGTAAATGCCATTTTTGGACTTGGTGATCCGCTTATAGTAATTCGCTGCCTGGCGGTGTGGGGGCTGCACGCTATCAATCGGGATGATCTCCCAACTCGGCGAAACGATCCGACCACGCTGGTTACCCATATCCTCGATCAGCCATTTCACTTCCGGGTTTGGCTCAGTTTCTTCTTCGCCTTTATTGGGGCCAATAGCCGTATAACTGGAATGATGCGAGATATGGAAGATGTCCCAGCGCAAGCGTTCCTCGTTATGGTAATACTTGGTAATTTTGACGATATCCGTCCAAGCGTCATGATCCACATCTGACCCCAATAGTAACTTGGTGCTACAACGGTCATTAAAGGTCGCCTGAATTACAATAGATTCATTATTGCGATCTATGTCCAAATTATCGCTGGCAAAAGGAGAATGCGCAAAGAACTCTACGCCGTTGCCTGCAACGGTAAATCCAGGTACCAGCGTGCCCGCGTCTACGATCAGGTGTTTGATATCGTCAAAGCAAATATCATCCTGGCAATCACACCAATCCTTCAATTTTTTAGGCCGGGAAAAAACACGGATGCCGTATTTGTTTTTCAGCCGGTAACGAGCTTCCTGGCGCAAAATGCGTGCATCACCATCAACATTCGTTTCCACCAAGACATTGGCAGGCACCCAAAGTTCTTTGATCTTTTTGCGATCATCGCCCTGGTAAGCTGCGGCATGGTCTAAATAAAAATACTCACTGAACCGGCAAATATGATCTTCATCCGCATGCGTGAAACAAACAACATCGAAATCGCTGATAACCTGTTTATCCATCGCCGTCGGCAGGTCAATGCGCTTGTCCTCCTTATCATAGCATCGCATGTGTGCGTAGTCGATCAGGACATTTTGGCCATTTGATAATTTAATTAAAGTGGTGTCGGCATTGCCGATCGGAAAAAAAGTAAGGCTATGTGTACCCATACGTTAAAAGTTAAGTTAAACCATTGCAACCTTACTCTCGTATGGGTGCCCTGCTACTATTTCATATGCAGACAGCCTCCAAATCTGTACCTAAACGCTGAATTTGGCATCACTTTATTTGTTGTTAATATTATTAATTAAGAATAATATTTAACTGCCATGTTGGCGCACTAACTGTGTGTTAGGCTATGAGTTAGTCAATTATTGACAGGGAGCAATATTTGTTTCGCATCGGCCGATAGTGAATCTAATTGCTGCCTTCGTAGTCCATCGATCAAAGCGAAACTAGTAATTAACAATAGATAACTATTTATTATCATTAATAATTTGGATAGACAGAGGGTTAACTGACTATAAAAGGCCAAACAATGTAGACCGTTAGTATGAGGGACGAAAGAGCGCACCGCAAACATTTCTGCCTGAATTTTATTATTAATAAAATTCTTGCGAAATGATTGATTTAACAACATTTACGGTTTTGATGGAAGATAATCGCCATAAAACAATCACCATCGATCCGGTTTTCATAGGTCTGCCCGAGGTCAGGCAGTTTACAGGCGTGTACCGGATTTTGGAAACTGATATGACCGGGAATGAGTTGGGTGAACTCGCATTTCACTTGGAAGATTCAAGTCAATGGGAATTCACCGGAGATTATTTCTCGGATGCCGAGCAGGAGCAAATTGTAGAATTTATCAGGCAAAAAGAACCGTTTGATTCGTTCACATTTGCCGAGAAAATTAATAATGTCGAACACCATTTTCGCGTAACGGATAATGAAGGTCATTTTGGTATTGAACAGGATGGCATATTCATAGCAGTTATTGAGCAGTTCGAAGAATGGAAGCAAACCGAAGGAAAACCCTTAGGCGATGATTTGTTCAATAAAATAGTATCAAAAATTGAAGAACGCAGAGATTGAAAACTATGGATACCATCAGAATCAATTGCATCATAGGCACACAGCATTGCAATATCGATGCTAATGAAATTGAATGCGGCGGGCACAAAGGCCCATGCTTCGAACTGGTTCAGGACAGCGTTGTCTTAGGGACGATCTGCAAAACAGTGGAAGGGGTTTACATCATCATTGGCCACACGGAGTTGAGCAGGGACGATATAGACGCGATCGGAGAGCAGATCGATGCGGAATTAAGCAGCTTTTAGATTTTTTTGCCTCCGGCGAACAAGTTATCGGTTAAAGATTGCCCCCTTTTCCCCAAACGTACCTCCCTGACATGCAATTGACGCAAAAGAATTTGCGAACTGCATAAATCTTTCTGAGGAAGATAAAAAACCAGTCTATTTTTACTTCATAAACCAACTTGTTACCGCAGCGCGGGCAGCGGGGCTTTGAAATCATCTGTGCTTCAAGATTGGCTTCCATGTTAATTGATCTTTACTAGATTGCTATAAGTTCGATTATTCGATATTTTTCTCGTATACAATTTACGAAGGAACATCGAAATTTGATACAGCATTTTGAATTTACAACAATACTAATTAATTTAGCATTATTACTTTTTTCGGATTAATCTGTAACTTTAACATGGCAGCGATACAGGAATTTGAAATAACTTATCAGGGGTTATCAGCAACTGTTGCGGAACACAGCCTGAAACATGGAAGGGTCTTTCATATTGACTTTGCGCAACCGACAATGATGCCGCTGGTGATCACCGTCGCTTATGACTCCGATGATAAGAAATTTTGGACGTCAATTCCGGAAGGCCGCCAGGAACTGGCTGAGGAGGTTGGCAAACTTGTTGCCGGTTATATCAGAAACAAGAAAAAAGAAATATGTGTTACTACAACGGTCAAAAAGTCACCCGTTCTGAGTTTATTCGACTGAAAAACCTCGAAAAAGAGGTAAGAAGATATAACTTTCTTAACGTCGGTGTTCACAATGGTTTTAACTACCCCCCCTGCGCCATTCTGATACCATCTGAAGACAGCAAGGATTTTGAGATTGTGCAAGCTGAATGGGGCTATGTACCTGGCTTTGTGAAGACCAGGGCGGAGGCTAACTTATTTCGCGCTAAATTCACGACCTTAAATTTCAAATCGGAAAACCTGTTTATTAATGCAACCGGAAAACGGTCGATGTGGGCGGACGCGGCGAAAAACCGTCGTTGCCTGGTGTTATCTACAGGCATTGTAGAAAGCAGGCACGTGCCCAAGATCGGGAAGAAAGGGCAGGAATTAAAAGAGACCATCAAGTACCCATATTATATTGCGGTAAAAGATCAAGAGTATTTTTTTTTACCAGGACTATATAACGAATGGCTTGATCCAGAAACAAGCCAATTTGTAAATACGGTGGCAATTGCTACAACGGAAGCAAATATGCTCATGAAACAGGTGCATAATAGCAAAATGCGTATGCCAACGATACCTCCCGACGATTTGGCTTATGAATGGTTGTTTGCCAATCCCACCGAACAAAGGCTTGTCGAAATTGCTCGCACTCAAATTCCATCCAAAATGCTGGAGTTCTGCACGATCGATTCAAACTACAGAATAACGGGAGAAGCTACTCCGAAACAATATGCGGAATTAGCACCCCTAGATGTGACCTATTTAGACACCGCGGAAATACTACAATTTGATCATTGGCCGCCAGAAGAAATGGAATTGGCTTAAATGCGATGCATATATCTGTACATAGCCATGATAATCGATATATTATAATTAAAACTGACTTCGTTTTTATAAGCAGGTTTACATATCCATATTTAATATTATATTAGTTGACCTAATTATCATAAACCATGGATATTATTTACAATTCGCTTTTTAAAATAGATATAAACGAGGCATCAGCCGCACAGATCCCACTGCCGGACGGCACAAATGATTTAAGAAGCTATATCATTGATTTACTTGACAAAATTGTTTCGGATCCGGACAAGAAAGGTTTTGAATTTGAAAGTGAGAAGTCCGGTGTAAAACGCTTAATTGAAGATATTGTTAACATAAAGGGTGATGATTATGATACGTTTTCAGCATTAACGCTTGAGCTGGCTAATCGACTTCATAAAAGAGAGCAGGAATCGGACAAGCGAAATAATCTCGGAGTGGATCTACTTAAAGGTATTGCCGTTATGTCACTCGTTCGTTTTCAAGATGGAATGAGAAAAATGATCATATCGAAAGCAGATTACAACGAGTTCCTAGATGTATTGAGTTATACCAAACGTCAAGGTTTTCCTATTAAGAAAAAAATCTATAAAGCATTTGTTGCTGAAGTCGACACCACTGATAACATCACCAAAGTTGCAGTCTACGATACAAATTCGGTATTTACAGTTTACTGGTATCGGGACTTTTTGGAGCTTACTCAAGTCCATACGGATGAACATAATACTGAACAGGTATTTAATGTTATTGAAACGAAGATTTTAAATCCAATTAAAAAAACCAGTAAACGTGATTATATTGAGTTATGGAATGCTACGATCAGGTATTTCCGTATTAGACCTGAATTTACTTTAGATGGGTTTATAGAAGACATTATTAGCAGTCATGTACCCTTTGATCCGAATTTAGATATCCATGATTTAGAAAGTAAAACGAGGAAGCAACTTGCCAAAGGTAATTTTGATAGTAAATTTAATATCGCTCCAAATAAAATCAGCAAAAGATTCAAAAACTCTATACCCTTAACTCCTCAGATCGATCTCAATATAAAAGATGGCATTCAAAACCTAAAAGGAACCATTCAACGATATGAAGAAAAAAATGGTGACAGGTGGGTAATGATCAAATCATCGGAAGGTTTTGATTACTTCACTGATACCGATGTCATGACCAATGAATAAAAATCCGCTCTCAATTTTTTTAGACCTTTTTGAATTTGATCAAAAAGATATCAAGGAACGTTTCAACGAATTGACCATCATTCTTAACGCGACTTCCTATAAAAATCTTGACTCAGGATTGTTGACCACTGGCTTATCGTTTTGGAACGCAAGAGACACAGTTCATATATCTGTTAGTATAGATGACGGAGATCCTTTAGACTTTTATAGCGGAGACGATGCCGAAGAATTTAAATCTTCGTTCGAAACTAAATTATCGATTGTTGAAAATGAAGAAATAAAAATCATCGTTACGGTTTCTAAAGAGGTCAATGATGGTGTTATTTCGATATACGACATTAATCTTTTTTTTGATTCCCTTAATAAACTAAGTCTTGAGGCCATCATTCACGAGTTTAACACTTATTTGCTAAAAAAGAATCACCTTGTATTTGAATTACAAAACGATAATTTTACCATAAAATCGGACACCATATGGTTTGTAAGAAGTGGATACTCCGGAAGTCCCTTGCAAATCGATCGACCAGTTATTTTCAACAAAGCGAAATCGGCCTGCTATTATAATTTCATCTCAAAATACATACTGATACCGGAGGATTTCAGTTTAACAGACACCGATCATAAGGGCTTGGGAGCTTTATTTAATAAACTTTCGTCGATCATCTCAGTAGCCCTGATCTTTGATATCACCACGATACAGGGTAGCGAAATCGCTTACCGCCTTAATGGCTATAAATCGATTAATGCGATAGCTCAGTACTTAGCAGTTCAAGAAGATGATAGCAGGCAGTACCTGAAAATATATAAATGGATATATGAATCCGGTAGCTTTACTGACAAACTTGGTTTAGCACGTAATATCATTTCACTTCAATTAGAGAACCCCTCCGACCTTTCACTGAAAGGAGAACCATTCTTGTCTGTTCAATCGAGCTACAAGGTTTATGAAAAACAAAACATCAAACAGTATATTGAAATCAGAAATAAGGTATCTGATCAGTTGTTTGGTTTCCATGACCGGGCGAATAAGATAGTAGACGGTTTCGCAAGCGGTTTCCAGAAAAGTACATTGGCGCTTTTGTCGTTTTATATTTCGACAATTATCCTTAAAGTAATCGGCAAAGACAAGTTGGAGAATGTATTTACGATCGATGCTGTTACTCTATCTACTACATTTATTATTTGTTCAATTGGTTATTTTTTTCTGATTAACTGGGAAGTAAATGAACAACGAAAGAGGTTTGCGGATAGTTACGTCGACCTGAAACAACGTTACACAGATCTGCTGGACGCACAGGATATAAATAGAATCCTTAATAGCGACATAGAGCATAATGCAGACCTCCAATTCATCGATGACAAAAAGAAATGGTACACTTATCTATGGTTTGGTTACTTAAGCCTCTTTTTTATTGTGACCTGGCTGCTTTATTTTATTTATAAACACTAGCACTTCTAATCCGAAGAATGGTGCCATTTAAAGGAAGCAATACAATGGTCTTAAAGTCATTTAAAATTTCTTCCCTTGTGAAAGCTTTCCTCCGTCGATTGCGTTTTCAAAGGCTTTTCCATTGGAATAAAAGGCGATGCTTTTTCGTCCGCCCTGGACAAGGTCATTATTGGCTGCTGTTCATTACGGATAGCAGTTAGGTCACCTAACAATTTGGTAATATCGAAAACGCGCCTGACAATGATGTGCGTTACTTCGGTGCGTTCAACCACGCCTTCGACCATCAGGAGACGGGCGTGAAGGATCTCCTTGCGGTATTTATCAAAGAGTTTAGGGAAGACAACCAGGTTGGTGGTACCGGTTTCGTCTTCCAGCGTGATAAAACAAACACCTTTAGCGGTACCGGGCCGCTGGCGGATCAGGATCAAACCTGCGGTTTTTATAATCTTTTTGTTCCCCGTTTTGTTCGCCTGGCTGGCAGTGATAATATGCAATAGCTCCAGCTTATCCCTGACAAAGCTGAGGGGATGGCCCTTGACCGATAAACCGGTTGTGGCATAATCCTGTACGACATGCTCCGATTGACGCAGCAGGGGAAGGTCCACCTGCGGTTCATAATTACTTTCCGAAGGCTGTCCTTCATACAGCGCAACCGGACGGTCATGCAAAGCCGAGACCTGCCAAAGAGCCTGCCTGCGGTCAAGCCCCATGGACCGGAATGCATCTGCGTTGGCCAATTTCTCCATGGTAGCGACGCTGACGCCTGCGTCACAAAGCTGGTGAACTTCTGTATAATGTTTAACTCTTCCCCTGACCAGTTTTTCCATTTCCTCCTCGCGGATGCCTTTGATCTGCCGGAAACCCAATCGCAATTGACAGTATCTGCCATGCTTGCCTTCCAGTAAATTGTTCCATTCCGAATAGTTGACGTCGATCTCCAGGATCCTCACCTCATGTTCCTGTGCGTTCCGTACAATTTGAGCAGGCTGATAAAATCCCATAGGCTGGCTGTTCAGCAGCGCTGCCGCGAAAACGTCGGGATAATAATGCTTCAGCCAGCAGGAGACGTAGACCAGTAGCGCGAAGCTGGCCGCATGGCTTTCCGGAAAACCGTAGCTGCCGAACCCTTCCAGTTGCTTAAAGATCCGTTGCGCAAAGTCCTTACTGTAGCCGCGGGAGGTCATGCCATTAATCAGCTTGTGCTCAAATTTGGTGACCAACCCGTTGAATTTAAAGGTCGCCATGCTCCGTCTGAGCAGGTCAGCCTCACCCGGCGTAAAGCCCGCTGCGACGATGGCCAGTTCCATCGCCTGTTCCTGGAAGAGCGGGACACCCAGGGTACGCTCCAGGATTGACCGGATCTCATCGGACGGGTAATCTACCGCCTCCTCCCCGTTTCGTCTCCGGATATACGGATGCACCATATCGCCCTGGATCGGACCGGGCCTGACTATGGCAACTTCGATGACGAGGTCATAAAAACAGTTGGGTTTCATCCGCGGCAGCATGGACATTTGTGCCCGGCTTTCGATCTGAAAAACACCGAGCGTATCAGCTTCAGTGATCATCTCGTAAACAGCGGGGTCATCCTGGGGGATATTAGCCAGGGTAAGCTGTTTGCCATAGTGCTTTTCAACGAGGTCGAAGGCCTTACGGATACAGGTTAGCATGCCCAAAGCCAGGATATCCACCTTCATAAAACCCAATGCATCGATATCATCCTTATTCCATTCGATATTGGTACGGTTTTCCATGCGGGCATGAAAGATCGGACAAAGGTCGCTCAGCTTACCGTCCGTAATTACAAAACCGCCGGTGTGCTGTCCCAACTGGCGGGGGAACCCGATCATCTGGGAAGTCAGCTGCATCACTTTGAGCAACAGCGGTTCTTTGGCGTTCAGGCCAAAGGACCGCAACTGGCCGGTATTCATATCTTCTTCCGAAAAGTCGCCAAAAGCTTCGGAGAGCTTGCCGACAACGTCCACCGAAAGTCCCATCGCCCGGCCTACATCCCTTATCGCGCCTTTAAAGTGCAACATCGTCACGGTGGGTAAAATTGCGGCACGGTCACGGCCGAAGCGCTCGAAAACATATTGGATCACTTCTTCCCGGCGTTCATGCTCAAAATCCACATCGATGTCAGGCGGTTCATTCCGCTCCTTCGAAAGGAATCTGGCAAACAGCAGGTTAAACTTATCCGGTGCTACCGAGGTGATGCCCAGTACGAAGCATACCGCTGAATTGGCTGCCGATCCCCTGCCTTGGCATAGGATGCGCCTGTTTCTCGCCCACCTGACATAATCTTCTACGGTCAGGAAATAATTGGCTGTATCCGTTTCTTGAATGATATTCAGCTCATCGATGAGCGATGCTTTAACTTTTTGGGGTATGCCCTCCGGGTAAATCTCATCTGCCCCCTTCCAGGTCAGCCATTCCAGCTGCTGTTGGGGCGTACGGCCATCGGTGGTCAGTTCATGCGGGTACTGGTATTTTAAGGTTTTCAGATCAAAATGACAGGCATCGGCGATCTTTCGCGCATTGGCTACAGCTTCGGGGTACTGGTTGAAAAGCCGGTCGATCTCTGTTGCCGGCTTTAGAAACCGCTCCGCGTTTTGATGTAGTTTGTAACCGGCATTGAAAATCGTACATTTTTCACGAACGCAGGTGAGCACATCCTGAAGTTCCCGCCGCTCAGGTGCATGATAATGAACATCATTGGTGGCGACCAGGGGCACATTCAGCTCCGACAGCAGGAACAGTCTTTTCATATCGTCCCCGAGGTAAGAGCGGGTAGCCGCCACAAACAGCTCCTGCAAATTGGACCGGTATTCCTGTACATGAGTTTTAAATACCAGCTCAAATTCAAAGTCATTCGTCAGTTTCCCCGGGGGAATAATGATAAAAATGCTGCCCTCACTATGTTCATACACATCTTTTTTATAGAGATAGCACTTTTCCTTTTCCGCCCGCAGGTTACCCTTAGTAAGCAGGGCTGATAAACGGGCGTAGGCTACTTTGTCTTTCGGGTAAGCTAAAAGCGAAGGACCGTCAACCAGGTCAAGACGGACTCCCGGTATCAAGCGGATATTCCTGTCCCTGGCAACTACATAAGCCCGGACCAATCCCGCGAAAGTATTGCGGTCGGTGATGCCAATCGCATCATAACCCAGATCAGCCGCCTGGTCGACAAGTTCTTCCGGGTGGCTCCCCCCACGCCGGAAGCTGAAATTGCTGGTTACCTGTAATTCAACGTAGCTCATGCGAAAAATCCATGGAGGTACCACAATTGCGATTGGCCGGAATCATAATGTCCGGAACGGAACAGCCAGTAACGCCCACCCTCTTCATCTTCCACGATATAATAATCCCGGTGTTCGCCGGGCTCCAGCCACCATTCCCGTTCGATACGTTCCGGGCCGTCAGCAGCGACAATGACATGACGTTCACCTTTATAATTGAACATTTTGGGCGGATAATCCGGCGTCAGGGCCATGGCTTGAATCAGCTCAGGCTGATCAAGTAACTGGATAGGCCTTGGCCGGTCAGACCACCATGCACCTGCCAGGTCATCTTTTCGTTGATCTCCGGGAGCAGCGGCACGCTCGGGCCAGTAATGTTCCGAGGGAAGGTAACGGCGAACGCCCTGACTACCTATGCGCCCAACGATCCGGTCCACCAGTTCAGCGATCTCCTCGCTGTCCGGACCCGGCTTCCCGGCCCAAAGCCCCCCCTGCTTATCGCTCGCCGCCTCCGTTTGGGATGCTTCCATGACGAAAAGCTCGATTCCCAGCCCCGGTTCGATCTGATCGAACTGAAACGAAAAAAGTTTGAACAGGTGTTCCGTACGGTTACTGGCCTGGCTGGTGCCGATAGCGATCTGCCCTTTCTTTCCATCGATACGGAACCAGATCAGTTCAGATTGGCGGAGGCCCCTGCCCTCCGCGTAAAGCCGCTTACATAAACGCTCCAGTAAGTTGCTTACCGCGATTCCGATAGCTTCACGTGTAGTGATGGGTTCGAGGCATTCCAGGCGTTCGCTGTACGGCACCGGTTCTTTTAGCGGAATCAGGAATTCCTCCTCCTGGCCCAAAGCCTGCAAAAGGCGCAGCACCAGTTCTTTTTGAAATCGTCTGCGCAGGACCGCCTGCGGCATATGGACAAAACCGCTGATCGTATAGAGCCCTAAGTTCCGGAGCTTGATCAGGAGATCTGTAGGAAGCCGGAGTGCTGCGGGCGGCAAAGGCATTAATGCATTTCGATGACCACCAACCGGAACGATCAGGCCGTTTTTTGCACATCGCGCAACACCCCACGCACTGCCGATAGTATCGGCGAGCCCGGGCCGGACATCATAACCGATCTCCTTTAAGCGGCCGATCATGTCTTTCAGAAATTCGCGCTCCCCTCCCTTCAGATGCGTGCAACCGGTTACATCCAGCAGCAGTCCGTCGGGCGGATCCAGCGCAATCAGCGGGGTATACCGCAAACACCATTCAGCCAGCCCGGTTAGCAGTTTCACCGCCCTGCCTTTTTTTCCGTCAAAGACGACAAGGTCAGGGCTGATCACCTTGGCATCGGCAACGGTCATCCCCTCTTCGATCCCGAACTGCTGGGCAACGGCGGTTGCCGCTGTCACCAAAAGCCGGCTATGATCAGGCTCAGCAAAAACAAAAGCTTTGCCCTTCAGATCAGGCTGCCGAATCGTCTTCCAGTCGGTCAGCAGATAACGGAACCAAAGGGATAAAAAACGCTTAGGCATACTGGTGGAATTTTTCAGGTGCGGTGTAAGGCGTAACAACCCTGAACTGTTCCTGGGACCATTCCAGTGTCCAGATTCCCGGGTTGCCGTTCTTAATTTTGCTCAGTTGAACCTGCCAGCGGGGCATACCAACACCGGGCATACCGGGACGGAGCTGGCTGCGGACCGGCCGGACATACCAGCGCGCGGTACAGGCCGTTGTATTCTCTTTTTTGACGTCCTTTCTCAGGATAAAACCGGTAACCTGACTTTGTTCGACAGCCAGTTGCAAACGCCTGGATTCCATAAAACTAAGGTTATGCGTTTCGCAGACCACGGCCGCCACCCCTTCGCATTTCAATGCCTCTTCCGTTACCCAAAGCACATCTTTCTGTAGTGACACGTCGACAAAGATCACCCGGTCGGGCGTTATGCCAAATCGCTTCAACGCCGGCGGATAGATCCTTCTCGTATAGCTGACCCAAACACAGATACCGCCCTTTTCAAGCAATACCCGAAGAATACCGGCGATCATGCCGCCGCAAGCAGCCGTTTCCACGGGACGCTGGCTAATGAATTCGTGAATGGCCCCGGTCGGAAAAACCCGATTGGGAAATGCGGCCTCAAGCGGACCCAAGCCAAATGAATTGAATGCTCCCGGAGCTGCGGGCTTAAAGCCCTCCCAGGTCAGGATATCCTGCCTGAGCTTGTCGATGATTGCCTGTTTCTCGCCTGCCATAACATTTCAATTTGGGGACTACAAAACTATGCTAATATTTTTAGCATTTCCTTATTCTTTTTTACATTTTTTTATTCACTTTTGTTTTACATGAGAAATAAGTTATTCAACGATAAGGCAGTAACTGTTAAAACGGGTTCGGGGCGATGGATCCAGCTTGTACCGGATACCATGGGAAGTTACTGGCTTTATGAACCGATACCGGGGTTGAAACTGGGTAGATTGCTGTTCGATGATAATGATAACTGGATTTATGACGGTGACTTACTCGACGTAAACGAGCAGGAAGATGTTGCCGGCATAATCACCGGCTGTCAGCGTGAAATGGATGAATTATTGAAAAGCATCCACGAAGAATAGGTTTGAAGTAAGTATGTTTATTTTAGCAAATTCAGGGTTAAGCCTGTAAAAGGCTCATCAGGTGATTTTGTGTTTAAAGATCTAATGCTAATTCCGCATTAGTTCATATGATTCCCGGATATACACGAACAAGGCGGGCCGGATATCATCCAATGAATCCAGGCGGATGTGGTTCTCGAACTTTTTTCCTGCTGCTACGCTCTTGATAACAGGCTTTTCCGGATGTTGCGCAGCAGAATAAAACTTAAGGTCCAGCCATTTTTTCATCGGACGGATGATAAGGAAACCGACACGCCGCGTAAAAACGATACAGTTCGGCGTCACACCGACCAATACCTTGTCCCAATCGGAAACCTCGGCCAGGATCTTGTCAAAGGCCAGCACCAGTTCAGGCGAACGGCCTTCAAATAAAGTATCGAGGTTTACGCGCGCGCAATAATGGCGGTAATCTTTCCAGGGCAGTTCACGGTCACATTTCGGGCAGGTCCAGCTCATTATTCATTTTATAAAATCATAACTAAAATTGTGCCGCCATGGACCGCCCAGGTATTCCCATAAATCAAGCCCGATACCATTAACGGTGAACGGTTTAAAATGCGCACTCAATTCCCTTAATAAAGCTTCGGATGCCTCCGGTGTCACTTTATTTTGTATCGTAATGTGCGGTTTGAACGCTTGACGGTCCTGTGGACTTAATACAGGCCAGAAATAAAGGCCCGCTTCCTTTCTTAGCTGCTGCAATTCCGGCGATTCAATCTGATAGGCCACTCCTGCGCCAAGATGCCGCAAACCGATAACCTTCATTTCAAAGGTACCATATTGCAAATTATTAAAATATTCCAGGGTGTCCGGTTGATCCGGCAATTTGTGGAATAAAGTCAAATGGGCTTTTAGAAAATTACGATCCGGGGGAAAATGTCTCTCCCGCAGTTCATCAAAGAACGCCTGGCTGCTATCATCCAGCCTAAGGGTCAATATCAGCGGATTTTGCTCCGTTTGCATTTTTCCGAACAGTATTTAACTTCCTCCCAAACTTTTCCCACTTTTTGCGCCAATGAAACGGTTTGCCGCATGTAACGCATAGCTTTTGCGGTAAGTTTTCCTTTTTAACCCCTCGCATGCTTCCAGTCTTTTTTCATAGCGGCGTAAACTTCATTAGCCTCCGCTGCTTTCCATCTGGCATAAAATACTTTGGCCGCCTCCGCTTTTTCGGGATCACCGCTACCGCGCTCCAGCAAGACGTAGTCCTGGTGCCCATCGTATTTTTTGCCGCCCTTATAATTCGCGTAACGACGGGCACGCGTGTAACCCATCTGCAAATATTTACGCGCCATATCTGCACCAACAAAATCACCGGCGGCTAGATATTCAGTAAACAAATTGAATATCCGTTCACTGCTTTCCCCGGCGATCGCTTTTGTTTTAAAACGCCAATATTGCCCGATCTCGCTTTTGTAAGGTTCGCAGATCAGCACGCCCTGTTCCCCTTTGCCCACACGATAAAGTTCCGGTCGTTCCCGGTAATCAGTATCCGGTTTCCAGGCGTAATGATCCGGGTCAAAATTCAGGTAGCTGGGTTGTTGCATCAATAAAACAACAAAAAAAATGGTATCCCTGTTTTTAAAACCATTAAAACCTTGTATCACGAATTTTGTTACTAATTGAAAACATATCATTGAATTATGAGCACAAGAGGAAGTAAAGTGGAAAGGAATTCGGTTTCGGATCAGCCACACGAGATCAAATATGAGGCGCATAAAGAGGGTACCAGTAAGCAAGCCGTGAAGGATGCAAAAAAGGAAGTCGGCAATCAGCGCAGGAATATTGAAAAGAAAGTATAGTTCAGCATTTATTTAAACGATGAGCCCTGCATTGCGGGGCTTTATTGTTTACCAATCAAAGGATGTATGAGCAGGGCATTTGTCAAAGAAGGAGAAAGCGACCAGTTAAAAGATGTGGCTCCAAACATGGCATCCTTATTGTTTTTCCTGAAAAGAGAAAGCGGCGCACCGGTTCGGGAACTGCATACGCGCTATAGCGATAAGTATCGGAAAGAAGTGCATGAGATGAGCGATGGACTGGGCTACATGTTAAATAATGATCAGGAATGGCAGATTGTGCTGGATTGATCGACGGTCAGCAATGGGATATAACCTGGGAATTGAATAAAGTCCGCATATTTTTAAACAAGCCTGCCAGATATGCGTTAATTGGGTCATGGAAAAACTAACGACTAACACTAATAATAAAACCCGCTATTCTGACCAGGAACTGGAAGAATTTAAACGACTGATCCAGCAAAAAATCGCTGCCGCTAAAGAGGAACTGGATGTTTTGCTGGGTTCGTTGCGGGGAGGAAATCCCAATGGCACGGACGACACCGGCGGTGTTTACTCCACACTGGAAGATGGCGCTGCGACCTTAGAGAAAGAAACCGTTCACCAAATGGCAGCGCGTCAGAAGAAATTCATTACTGACCTTGAAGCTGCGTTGCAGCGGATTGGTAACAAAACTTACGGGACTTGTCGCGTCACCGGTAAACTGATCCAAAAGGAGCGGCTGATGGCAGTTCCGCATACCACATTGAGCATGGAGGCTAAGCTTCGGCAAAACTAATCTATACGCTATGGCAATCCTGAATAACCCGGTATCGGTGGCAGTTGTGCGTGAAAACGGCAGTCTCGAGATTTTTGATTTGATTCCCGTCTATGAGGAAGAAGCGCATGCCTTTGTCGCAACCGATGTCTTACGAATTTATGAAGGCTTTCCGAGAGCAGGTGAAGATGGATCGGCAGAACAAAGCAACCGGGACCGGTATCTGCAATATATCGATTCGCCTGAAATTCATCATGACTTTTTTTTGGGGGAACTGAGGCTTAATAGAGACAGGATACCGGATTGGAAATATCAAGGGAACAAACTGACTTCGAACGAAATCTGGCAGCTGGTTACAGCACTCAAGGTATTGACGGACGAGCATATAGAGGAGGAAGCCGCCATTGCCGCCATCCTGAACGAGGAAGCTAACTCAACCAAAAGCATGGCATTCATTTATGGCGAAGACTTCCAGGCGGACACCGTCCGCATCCAGGAAATGAAAGGACATTTTATTATCTTGATCAATGAACAGATCGTCGCAAAGCTTGAGATGACTGGTGGGCATTGGGAGGTAACGGGCGGTAGCATTGATGACCCGTTTCTGCTGTCAGAAATTATAAGCCATATTAATGCCGCTGCAACCTAAATAGCACACTTAAATTTATGCGCCTTTTTTTGACTGTAAGCTGTTCAGGAGCTGGTCATAAAGGTCATTGCTCTTCGACGGTTTGGGTTTCAATTTCTTGATCGTAGGTCGTTTACCCTTCGCCTTTGCCTCAATGATCTTCACCAGCTCATCATGATACTGGTCTTGATATTTGGAAAGATCGAGTGGCTCCGCATATTGGTTGATCAACGCCAAACCCATGTCCAGCTCCTTTTTGCTTACCGTGATATTTTCATCCAGTGATAATTCTTTTTGATCCCGGATTTGCTGAGCAAAACGGATTCGGGTAATTACGATATTTTGTTCAACAGGATGTACAATACAAAGGCTCTCCGTACTACGCAATACGAAACGGGCGAGGCCTGCTTTACCCGATTTTTTTAATGCCTCCAACAATAGTGCGTAGGCTTTATTCTTCTTTGTTGCCGGTTGTGTATAATAGGAGCTTTCATAGTACATCGGGCTCACCGAATCCAGGTCGACAAAGTTTTCAATTTCGATCACTTTGCTCTTTTCCGGCGCAGCCGCCTCAAAGTCCGCGTCTTCTATGATGACGTAGTCATCGTCGTATTTATAACCTTTTACGATCTTGTCGTAAGGTACTTCTTTTTTCGTGTGTTCATTGACACGCATGAACTTGATGTTCGCGTGATCACGGCTGTCCAGCATATCCAGATCCAGCCTCGTTTCCTGTACGGCCGAAAATAGTTTGATGGGTATGCTTACCAGACCGAAGCCGATTGATCCTGTCCAGATTGATCTCATTGTTCCCGGTCTTTTAAATCAAGGTGCTTATTGCCGGGGTGCTGTAGTTTCGCTTCTATCTGATCAGCCAGTAAATGAAGCAGTTCCTCTTCCAGCCCGGCCGCATTTTGGCAAACATAAAGATAATCCTGAGCGTCCGGTTCAAAGCTGGCAACCAGTTTCCCGTCCTCATAAACGCGGTAACGGCAGCGGTTTTCATCATGATGCGGGTATTCCCCTACTTCAAAATGATGTACTTGTCGATCTAAAGTGATGCTGATGGGATAATTAGCCATAAGAACAGATAAACCGATAACCCGGTTGCTCACCGGGTTATCGGTTAGGTTGATAAATTAGACTACAGTGGTATCTCTCCTGAGAAATCCGAGGATCAACGAAATAATTGCAATAACCAATAATACATGGATCAGCCCGCCGGCTGCGTAAGCGAATGTTCCGATAGCCCATCCTATAACGAGGATAACTGCTACGATGTACAAAAGTGATCTCATTTTATTTTCTTTAGGTAAATGATGACCTCATCATGCAAAGGCTGTTCCAAAAACTCTCACAGGTTGTATAAAATATCAATTGAGCAGCGCTATTGACAAAGTATTCGGTACACGGATCTTATAATTTGCTGTTGTGGCCCCTTTGTTCCTGACATTACATCCCAACTGTAAAGTAATGGTCCTTCCGGATACCCTGGTACATTTGAATGGCCATACCGTGATCACCAAAAGCTACACTATTTTCAGAGACCCTGGATTTGCAGCCAGTATTCGACTTGACCGGCAAACCCGATCAGCTCGGGTATCTCGTTGTGAGTCCTTATCTCGATCAGTTTAGCGTCGGGATATTTGGCCAGGATCTCCCTGCCCCTGGCGTAATCAAGGAAGTCGGCTTCCTGATAGATTTCATGAATGGTCAACAATTGGGCTATATTGTTTTCGTAGAGCATGGGCAATAAAAAAGCTGCCCCTCAAGGCAGCTTTCAAAAAAACTACATGGAAATTAAATTTTAGCGGCATCCCGCAAAGCTTTGATCTGGTCGTGCGCGGCATTGATCTCCTGTGCCTGGCTGCTTACCGTTTCACGTCCATTGACCGGAAGATCTTCACTGTTCAATGCATCCTGATACGCTTTTTTGATGGCATCTTCGCCCCTTTCCGCTTCTGAAAGGATACTAACACGGTCGCTGCCGCCAAACAGGGACTTAACGTCTATCCAGGCCCGGTGTAAAGTACCACTTACGCTGTTACCTGTTTCCACCTCATCAACGTTCCCTACCAGCGCCGCGAGTTCCTGGCTGTTTTTACGGCTCTGTGCAGCATAACCATGGAACAGTTCTTTGAGGTCAATATTTTCATCTTTGATATCCGCAATGGCTTTTTCAAAACCCGCTACGCGGTCATTGTTAATTTCGATCAGGTCGTTGATAACGCCTGTTGCTGCTGTTGTCGTGCTCATAGTGTTTTTCTTTTGATAGGCTAAACCTATTGCCAATACCGTGCCATTTATAAGAAATTAAATTAATTAGTAAGAAATAAAACCCAGCCGTGTTCGTCCTGTATTTTTTTCTGAACGGGATGTCAGATTGGAACAATAATTGGGTAGATATTTCAAATAAACTGATTTATTATGGGTAAGCAACACGAGACCATGCCGAATGAGCCGCAGGAAGCGCCGGTTCGGCCCGCTTCGCCGGAAATACAACAACCCAGTGACCCCGCAAGCCCCGGCATACCAACGGAAGCGCCGGACAAGGAGCCGGTTGAATTGCCGCAACATCCGGAGATCAGCCCGGAAAAACCGGGTTCATTGCTGAACAGAACAGAAGTTTAATTTTATTTCGACGCCTATGCCATGGTACAACGGCGACTATCCGCCATCCTACAAGAACCAGCCCGGTTATCTGCGCGATAAAGCAACGGAGATCGCCAATGAGGTTTTGAAAACAACCAACGATGAAGGTGAAGCAATTGCTACAGGTCTGAAACAGGCACGGAAATATTTTAAAAATCATCCGGAAGAAGTGCCGGAAGATTTGCCAGATCAATGATCAATCCCCTTTATATACGATATGCCGGGGGATCCAGCCTTCCATGTCTTCTTCAGGGAGCTTCATCGGTTTTTCGTAAAGCAGATGACAATGAACAGGCATATCATATGGATTACCGATGATTATCCGGTGTTCTTGTTCCGGCAAACTCAAATTCCGGACTCTATATTCCGATGTGATCTTTTTACCTTCCCATTGAGATTGAAAAGCCAGAAGCTCGGCTGATTTCGTGTAAACGGGACATGCCGGTTTGTTCCATTTGAATGTGACGGTGAACTCCGTCAGCAACCAGCTGTTATTCCTGCGGATAAACACGCTTTCATCCTGTAATTTCGATTTTTCATAACCAAGCAGGTTAGGCCGTTTCTGCAGGTATTGCCCGGCAATGTAATCGCCCAGTTTGATTTGTGTTTGCCCCCCATCCAAAGAAACTATTCCGAAATCTCCAGGTACCTGTTCCAGGCACGGAGGAGGGTTAAAGCACATGGCATTGTTATAAAATACAGTTTGATTCACTTCCGCTGCACTTAGCGTCGGGTTGAAAAATTTGACTGGAACTTCCGGCTCGATCAGAAAATCTCCGGACAAGATTCCATCCTGATAAACAAGTTCGACACCATTTCTGCGGCTGAATTTATAAACGTCCTTATTGGGATTCTGGTTGTGGATAAGAAAGCCTTTGGATGCCTTGAGCGCTTTCATGCGCTGTCCGAATTGTGCCACTCTTGGGCCATTTAACCTCGCAGCAATATCAATGATCTCAAATAAGTAAAGCACTTGCAGTCCTGCAATAACGCCGCTAACATGTATTTGGATATTTCTTTGCTGACCATCGGCATCTTCAGGGTCCCGCCCAACCGGTACCCGCATGTCTGGAAGCAAGTGAGCCAACCGATCATAAAGAGATGCTCATGTCAAAGCGTTCTCAGGCATAATGGCAAATTAGGAATTATTAACCTTAAACGGTAAGATCCCGCGGGCCTAACAAATTTACTCAAATAAATGCTGGCTTTCTGTATAATACGTCTTGCGTTTATCCACTTCAGCCTTAAGAATAGGTTCGCCGCTGAGTGTTAAGCTTTGTTTCGGGCGGTGTACCTGCAAAAAATCACGTTCCTTTTCGGTGATCGTATCCGGAAAGTTGTGACGGATATGATTTTCAGCATCCGTCAATACTGATTTAATCGCTGCGGTTAAAATCTCAATATTTGTTTCAGGGATTTTATTGGCTTTGGAAAAAGGTGATATTTTGGCGGCATAAAGGATCTCATCAACATAGGCGTTTCCTATGCCCTGCACAGTTTTGCCCTCGGTCAACACAGTTTTAATGGATTTCGATAACTTCGGCAATGCCGATCGCAGATATCCGTCCGGTAGCTGCAAGGCATCGGGGGCGACAGCCGGCTTGGGATCGAGGGTCAGGATTACCGCTTTCTGCCAATCCGTGATCGCAAGACCGGTTTGGTCTTCAAATAATAATTCCGCGATCGTAAACCGGTTTGTATTTTCACCTTCATACCAGTACATGGTACCGTGCAACATGAGGTGCACACTTAATACATGGCCGTTTTGAAATATAAAATGTAATTCTTTGCCTGTTCTCCTGATATCGGTTAAAGCATGCCCCTGCAGGGATTCCTGTATGACGATTTCCGGAACTTTGAGTTGACGGGTTATGGGAATATGGATGGCTGACAAAGTTCTGCCAACAAGCTTTTTAGCAAGGTTGTCACGGAATATGTTGAGATCAGGAATTTCTGGCATGGTTGATTTAAGCTTAAAGGTATTCACTTTCGACCCGAAGGCCAATTTCTTCAATGATCGAATCCGGTAGTGTGACGCCCGATTCCTGTATCCAGGTCGCATCACCCGTAAGGGCTATAGTCGCGATAAAGCGCCCGTCGAACAATATCTCGCAGGATTGCGCCTGCATGTTCACCCGGCACCTGACTTTTTCTCCTGCGTAATCCAGTTCAAAACTAAAAGTAGGATTTTGATCTTCCATCATAAATTATTTAAGCGACTGACCGGGAATCTGGATTTTTAAGCTGAGTTCCCGGTTCAGGCTATCAATGAGATAATCATACAATGACAATGAAGGCGCGTCGCCGGCGTGGATGAAAAAGTAAAGGGACCTGAGGCCGGTTTGCTTCCACGCTTTAAGCCGTTTGACCCACTCATCTAACCTGAGTAAATCTGTTCGCTCGTCCCCGCAATTAACGAATCGTATAAAAGCGTGTGGGACCGTCAGTTCCATGTGTAGGCAATCCCGCCTTCCGGCCGTGTCCGAGATGACCGCACCGATATTTAGATCACTGAGCAAGTTAAACAAACTATTCCGGTGTTCTTCCGCTGCAAACCAGCTTTTATTCCTTACTTCGATATACAAAGGCGCATCTGAAGGTAAAGATGATAAATAGGACCTCAATTCGGGAAAGCTCTTGGGTGAGAAGTTATCCGCCAGTTGAAGAAACAAAGGTCCGAGATGTTTTCCGAAAACGGAGATATTAGTGTAAAATTCGTTGGTTTGTTCCTCTACATTGCGAAACCTGCGGATATGCGTAATACTCTGCGGAAACTTGGGGCAGAATTTAAAGTCAGGTATGTCCTGAACCATTTCTTTCCAGGCGGCGATCCGTTCCCGGGGTTGTGGCTGATAAAATGTAGCCCCAAGCTCTACCGTATTAAAATACCTGGCATAATTCCTTAAAAAGTCTGCGTCTTTGGTTCCTTTGGGATATAAGCTGCCGATCCAATTCTTATAACCCCACTTTGGCGCGCCCACAAAGGCTTCAAAATCACCCACAGGTTCCGCGTTTTCGAAAACCCGTAAAGTTCTCACGCTGTCCGCCGGCAAGTGATGATCAAAATTTGTTATGTCTATTTCGTTTCTACCAAAGTGCATAAATCAAAGGTATTGAGTCCTTTCAAAAAAGCATTATCATACGCTAAATAAATTGTCCGATCGCCGGCATCTCTGCATTAAAAAGAGTCCTAAAAGGAGCATAACGGACATATTGTTTATGCGATGCACTTATACTCTGCTGGATGGCCGGCATGATCGCTTAATTTGACCGAAAAGAAAAAATAAATTAATTTCAGCCGCTGGGTATGGGACAATTACTAAGGATAAATTTTGAGAATCAAGATCATAGTTTCAGGATCTTGAACAAAGAAGCAATTACGCGTGAAACACAGATCATCGATCTGCTGCTGGACGGCCAGCCGTTGACGATCATTAAAGAAGGCAAGTTTTGGGTGGCGGAAAAACCAATGCAAGGTATTACGGCGGACCTGGTTAGTGCAGTCGCTAAAAACATCGCCCTACGTTTCCGGATATGACCGTTATCGAAAACGATGCCTATTGTATCGAACCTTTAGCCGCAAATGATGTCCTGCAACATGAAAGACTGGCCTCGGAAATCTATCAGTTATTATCCGATGAGCATACGTTACAATACCTACCCGACAAAAAACTCACATCATTGCATGAGGCCAGGATCTGGCTGAGTACCGCTATATTAAATTTCTATTCCGGCCGCAACCAGGTCCATTTGATCCGCTCAAAGTCGAACGGTGCATTATTAGGTGTTCTGGACCTTATACCGCCGGTAGTGGCTAAAGAGCATTACCAGCTGGCACACTATCCATTTTTTATCGAATTTTATTTGAAAGGACACGTCCGGGGCAAAGCATTAATGACGGGATTACTGCCGAAAGTAGTCAAACATTTGGAAGGTAAAGGGATCCGAGAACTGGCAGCCGTTGTCAACCGGCGTAATATTCCGGCTGCAAAAGTATTAAAGCGTTCCGGTTTCAGGTTAGCCGGAATTTTTGATCAGATGCAGGATATTTATTATTACTGAATACCTTAAAAATTTATGACAAAATAATTTTAAAGTCGCTAGAATTAGTATCATGCAAAACCGGGTTAGCCCATTGAGATTTTCTCAATATGAGATTCCAATACACGAATAAGAAGCTGATATTTTAAATTTTTTTTTGAGTGGATAAGTTGCATCAGCAGGAATATCCATAAAACAGCCAGTATCATTGATCCCATCAGAAGTCCCATCCTGATTTCCTGGAAGGGCGATCCCCCCCTGAACGCTAAAGCCGAGATAATTGCACTAACCACGAGAAAAACCGAAATAAGTTTGTAGAGACTAAATCCCTGATAGCGTTGTTCTTCAGCCTGACGTTCTTTGAGTAAGACCACAAAAAACTTTAGTTTTTCAAGACTTACCGGAGGAAAGGCGGAAAAAAAAGCCTGAATCTTGGATACCTGTACATCCAAAGGATCAGCAGGCTTCAGCTGTTGCTTTTCAAAATAAATGAGTTCCTCGACGATCATGTTCAAAAATAAAGATTTCCGGCAGTTTTAATTGATATGTTGAAAGTTCTGCTCAATCGCCGCCAAAAATAAAAGCCCCAAAGCGCTCGCCGCCGGGACTTTTTCCTAAACCTTATCACAATGAGCTTAGGAGAGCTCATTAAAGCCAAAGATGATGATTAATATGGATTTACTACTGGTTTGAGAACAATCGTGATTTGCTGTGACGACGATCAAACTTTTACACTGCTTTTACGGGACTGCTTTTTCTCAGGCTCCTGCGCTTTTGAAGAATCACCCTGCTTTTCTGATCTGGTTTGTTTTTGACTTGTTTCCTGTTTCTGGGCAGACGGGAACAATTCTTCCCTTTTCATCTTTTTCATTTGATGGTCAAAGACGTTGACGGTTTTATATTGCGGGTTGGCAGCGATAAAATACTTCTGCTCATTGCCGTCCTTTTCGACCGTAATCTGCTGTTTGTTGCCTTTCTTTAGCGAACGAAGCAGGTCTTCCCTTGATTTGGGATCATTCATTTCCTTGATTCCCTTGCCGTCAAGGAATTTTTCGACGTCAAAGCTGTGCTGCTTTAAACGGGCATTCCCGCCATCGGTCAGGTCCTTCCAATCCAGCTTCACCCAGGCATGATATTTCTCATGATCTTTATTGAACAGCTGCTTGAATACCGCCCTGCCGTCCAGGCCATCCGACCGGTCCATAAGGTTAAACGCTTCCTTCGCCGTAACGCCGTTACCTTTGTTGATATAAAAACTTTGCGTGGTGTTTTCATTGCCTTGTTTTACGGAGGCGTCGAATTTATTCAGGAAATACATATCCTGATTATTCCCGGCCTTAAAATGAAGCGTATAGTCGACTTTACGCTGGTTATATTCCTGTTGCGTGGTCAGGTTAAATTCAGGCGTTTTCGCTTCGATCTGCTTTTCCATTTCACCGTTCAGCTTCTCGCCAAACCCAAGGTTCAGCAGACTGTTCTTCAAAAATTCTACGTTCTGATTCATTGGACTATGATTTAATTGTTGGAAATAATCAATTCGCTTCGGGTTGTTTTCTGCCAGGTAAGCTTTAACACCTTCCTGATTCAGCATCCAGGGCTTTGCCTGCTCATCGGGTAATTGCTGTACCAATGCCTTTGCCAGCACCTGAGCGGCGCTTTCCTTGGAGATATCGGCATGGAAGCCCCGCCAGCTCTCGTTCATGGTATTTTGTTGGTATAAAGCCGCGTCGTAACCATACAAAACGACCGGACCATCCCGTTCCGGGCGGTACAGATCGAAAAAGAAGTCGAACGCTACCCGCTCGGAAACCTCGCGGTGCTGGATTTGCCACTGAATGTTATCACTCATGACACTTTCTCTCAGCCTGTCAACCAATTGTGGCGAAACAAAGCCAAGGTCAGCCAGTTGGTTCTTCAATTCAAACAAGTTTGTGGCGCGATCCATTTTTCACTCCTTTTGTTAAGTTTGATAATTCAGGTTCCGCTTTAATGCTATTATCCGCCTTTTCTTTCTTGTACTCAGGCTGAGGTGGTTTGAAGGGCCGATAATCGGCATCGAAAAGCAGGATCATTTTGTTTGCAGGGTCAGCCTGCAGGAAAACCTCGTGTGATTGCCCGTGCTGTTTCCATTGCGTTTCTACCTGCTGACCGTTTTCGAGCAGCCGGATAATCTCCCCCTTATCCGGTGGCAGTGCGTGAAAATCGGCTAATGCTCTTCCAATATCAAAGGCATAATCCGGATGATACTCCCGGATGCCTTCGAAACCGAGCTGCACCCAGCGCTGACGTTCCCGTCCTTCGAAATCCAGGTACTGTTGTTTGAGGGCGCGGCCTTCCAAAAGTCCCCTGACCTGACCGACTTTAATTTCCGGCCAGTCGGATTTTATAAAGGTGTACGCGCTCACTTCAACGCTGCCGTGAAGCAACTTGCCGTCGATTTGGGTCAGTTGGAAATTACCATAGGGATCTTTTTCAAAATGCAGGTTCAATCCGAGTTTCTTGTCCTGTTCCAATTGCGAACCTACAGCGAGGTCAATTTGACGACGGTCCTGATCAAGGTGATCTTCCAATCGGCCTGCCATCGAACCAAGACCAGAGTTTCGAAGGATCCTCTTGAGTTCGATCATATTATTTTCACGCTGAATACGCTGTTGTTCCAGGAAAGCAGGCCGGTCGATGTAACGATCTTTCAACCGTTGAATATACCTGACCAATGGATTGGGGTATAATTGACGCTCCAGGTTTTTGATCTGCTTATTCAGCAACAACATAAAAGGCTTTTCATCCGGCCGCACTGTTCCGACAAGCAGGTGGCGGGCTTCCCGAAGATGATGATACTGCAGCCTGCTGATACCTGCATCGTCGGCAGCCCCTGCCCTGATCAGCGGGTCCATGGACTTTTTTTTATCCTCCCAATCATTGAAGACCAGGAGTACCCGGTTTGTCATGGTTTTCATCACGATTTAAGGATTGATCTTAAGCAGAACAGGATAAGCATCGCTTAGCCGCACCTTGATTTTCCTGGCCTTTTTACTAAAAATGCTTTTGGCAGCATTTACGCCGCCAGCAGCGGCCTGCGCGCCAATGCTTTGATCGGCGGATAAAAACTGCATGCTTTGAATGGCATTATCGCCGGCCGAAATGGCCGGTCCTGAAATTTCCGCTTCAGGGGCAGGGATACCCGGCATCCCGTCCAGACTGAAGACGATCAGGTTAACCGGCAGGATCTGCTTGTCCAGCCTGATATTCCGGATCGTCAGCAGCAGCCGCTGATTGGTTATCTGGCACACGCCAAACAATTCCTGCCCTTTCGGCAAAACCTGGTTCTTAACCGTCAACATATCGGTCAGCTTCAGTTTCACAGCGCCGCCGTCCGCTACTTTTTGTTTTCCGTCAATTATCGCTGGAACGGCGCGAAAAGGCTGCGTGGCAGAATCCGTCTTTAGCGGATTGGATTTGCCTGGTGAAGTTTCAGGCCGTTGTGAATTCTGTAATGTTTGTAATTGCTCCATCAGTTTGCTTAATTGCTGGATCTCCGGGTCCGGACTATTATCGGCATGCATACTGTTAACCATCTTTTGGATCTGCTCTACGTTTTTTACAGCTTCCGCATGTTCAGGGCTATAGGAAGGTGCTATTGCAGCAGGCTGCGCCTGATTGAGCTGACGGTTAAGTTGTGAAAGCCGCGCCTCGATCTTTGCGGATTGCTGGTCGGCAGTATACGGTTTAGCAGGATTAGCTGCCTGCTTTTCCTTAGGTATATTATTCTGGCTTCCAAAACCCATGCGTTCAACAAAACTTTGGCTGATGCCATCCGCTGATTGATCAGAATCTCTAGTGGCGGATTGATAGATCCCCATTTTATCTTTGGCTTTATCTTCTTTAAACTGCGCTGAAGGTAAAGCCATATCGATCCCTTTCTGCTCTGCCACGGGAGAAGATGATTTTGCAGATTTCCCCCCGCCAAGTGCCCAGAATGCCATAGTGGTAAATGGGAGTACCAGCAAGGGTAATACCATAAGGAATCGTCTTTTCTTTAAAAATTCATTGCTGTGCTGCGGCTTCGCAGCCTTCTGTTGTTGCTTTTTCATAAGATCTATTTTCGATGGGTTAATGAATCTGTTTTTAATACGGTATCCTCCCCGGGCGGCTGGCCATTTGACGCTTCGCCGATATGCCGGGAAACGTAGCTTCCGCTGGTAATCGGCGCCGACCTCCCGCGCTGCAGGATCAAACTGGCTACCATCGCCCCCGCAAATACCGCAATGATCGCGGCCAGTATCCCCGCTTGCCGGCGAAGGGAATAATTACCGACCATCTTATTCATGCGCATGCTGACATGATCCTGCCACCGGATGACCTTACCGGCGATCCTGATCGCCAACGGATCATTTGCCGCGTCAATAATTTTCGGTTGTCTGCTGAATAGGTTCATAGGATTAATGTTTAATCGTTGTGTCGCGGTTCGTCAATACCTGCCAGTGCTGGATCAGGAATCCATGTGGATTATTATCGGTCTGTTGCTGCATATCCCGGACCTCCCCACGGGTCACCAGCTTCCGGGTTACTGTGCTGCTCGCCCGGATAAGCTTTTCGGTCGCGTAACAGGTGAAAGAATAGGGAAACTGGTTTCCCTCCAAACTCATACTGTCTACCTTGATCTGTTGCGATATATTCGCGGAGATCAGGTTATTGAAATATCCGGACTCCTTGAGGTTATCGTACTGGTGTTTGGCAGATTCGTCGGCCAGGTAAAGCGCTTTGGAGATATTAGCCTGTATGGCCTGGTCATCCGGGCTAAGGTTGAAAAAATCCTCGTGAAAAGTCTTAATATGGTCTCGCAGCTCTACCGGCAGATTGCTCTTCCGGTCGGACGCGAGCGCCTCCAGCACTTTCCCGTCGTAAAGGATATGAACGGTTTGTTGTGCCCTGGCAACCGTTTTACTATTGATATAGCAGACAAAACAGGTAATAAAAATATTTGCGCCGATCAGCACGATGCTGAAAACTTTGATATGCTTAAAGGCGGTGTCGATATTTTTCAGATGTGTAAACATGGCAGTCGTTTTTGGTTAAGAGACTTTATTATCTTTATCACCGGATAAGCGCCCGGCCTGGTAATTATCGACCTGGTTTTCCCTACCGCCGGAACGGTATCCCGCTGCAAGATCACCGGGTGCTGAAGCGAGATTAAACGCACCGTTTAAGGCCCGCTGCCCTCCGGCCGTACCTGCCTGCGTAATCGTACGGGAAGACTGGCTGATCAGCGTATTTACTTTTTGTAGTAAACCGTTGCCGCCACCCGCATTCACGATATATCCTGCAATGCCGGGCACGGTGAAATAACCGAGGATGCCAATGATCAGGAAGATCAGGTAGGCAGTATCGGTGGAACTGAAGAAAGTATCACCGGTATTTTCCACCTGGGAAATATCCAGCTTGAGCATGTTCTCCTGGACCTTGCCGATGATGGCCCCGAAGATGTTGGCCACCGGCAGCCATAGGAATACATTGATGTACTTGGCTAACCAGACAGACAGCGTATGCTGAAATCCGTCAAATACCGCTAAACCAAAAACAATTGGCCCGAGAATGGCAAGCACGATCAGGTAAAAGGTCCTGATGGTATTGATACAAAGTGCAGCGGCTTCATAAAGAACCTGTAAAACTTCTGACATCCATTGCTTTACCGTATTTCTGAAATTATAAGATGCTTTGGCCATGGCGAATTTTACATCATTGCCTATCCCATCAATGACACCTTCATTTGCACCTGTTGGGTCATCGTGATGCGTGTATTTATACCAGGTTGCACGGTCCCCCTCTCCACTTTCCCCGACATACATTTGCCAGGTTTCCGTCTGCTTTACTGCCGCCTCTTTGGCCTGCAACAGTTTTTCAATGGCGGCATCCGAATTCTGTACCATCCCTGAAGTAGCGGTGACGGTCGGTTGCATGACGCCATTGATCACAGCGATCACGCCCGGAAAAATTATCAATGCGATACCTAAGGCAAAGGGACGCATCAGGGGATAAAAATCGATAGGCTCGGCATTGGCGATCTGACGCCACACCCGGTAGCTGATATAAAGTAATGCACCAAAACCCGCAATAGCGCGACCCACACCGATGAGTTCGCCGCATAATGGCAGCATATCATTATAAACGCTGTCGAGGGTTGCCTGTAATCCGTGTATATCATCAGCGATGCCTGCGGCGCGGGAATTGAATGGCAATAGCATCATGGCCCCAGCGACGATTCCGGCGAATAATAATTTGTTTCTCATCATGATCAATTTTTAATGGTAAATACCTGTTTCATTGTCCGGCTGTCCGCCAGATCTTTGGCGCGCTGGATAGCGAGCAGCGCTCCCTGCCGGTTAAAAGACCGAAGGAACTGTAGCTTATCCGATCCTGTCGCATAAAGCCGGTCAATGCCTTCGATGCGCTCGGCGTCTGACATCCGAAGTTCATTTGCGGTAATCAAATGAGTAAGTTCCGTCAGGTCATCCAAACTTTCGGCGAGAAGTTTGGAATACACATTTTCCATATAAGAAAGCTCAGCCGCGCTGAAAACGCCCCGCCTCCGGAATCCGGAGATGGCAGACTTATATTCGCTTACTAAACTAACCTGCATACTGATGACCTCCGCTACACGCCCGTAGTTCCTGATGGAAGGGTTGATGGCCATCAAGCTTCCCAGGTAGAGATCGTGCAGGTTAAAATTACCTTTGGATAAGTTCGAGACCAGGCCGTAACCTTTATTATAAATCCGGTAGCCGGTCTTCATATCGTTAAGGATATTCTTGAACTGAGTTAGTTTCTCCACATCCAGGATTAATTGCTGGAGTTCCTGGCTTTGAGCCGATGCCTTCTCTGGAGAGATGAAGGGAAACAACAGTAAAACCAGGGGTAAAATGTATTTCAAAAGATGCTTCATAAGGAAATGGTTAATGCTTGAAGTATAAAGCGTTGCTCGTTTGAATAGCGTTCTTTTCCTGTTGCCGCTGAATGACCAGTATGCTAACACTATTCAGGAAAGTCAGGACAAAGCGATAGGTGTCCTGCATGGCTCCATGGATCTGACCGATCAGCCGCAGCCGCTCGGAATCATTCATTTTCAGCTGACCATCCGTGATGACCTGCTCAAGGTGAGCGATTTGCGAATCGCAGTCCATTTGGACGGCATCTCCCACTCTTGCTACGTATTGCTGCTCCTGAGGCATCAATCCGGTGTAGGCATCACCCGGTCCCAATGCCTTGAGTATTTCGCTCCGCCAGTTCAGAATCTCGGTAATCTCCGGGCTTTCTCTGATCGAAGGATCAGCCGTTTCGAGCCTGGAATAGAATCCGTTGTGAAGGGTATATTCCGAACTGAGATAACCGGAAATGGAACCGAGCCCTTTGCCTGCGATCCTGTAGCCATCCCTGACATAGCCGCCCAATAATTGGAGAGCGGCAATCTGCTGAAGCAGGTATTTCTTTTGCGTACTGTTCTGCCGGAACCATTCCGCGAAAGTTTGTGCATGGACGTTTGAGCCCTTGGCTGAAACGATCAGGATCCAAAAAATGTAGAAAAACAGCTTAAAAACAGGTGCACTGCTTTTGCTGGTGTTGTCGTTATTGCGGAATTTCATAAAGTTTTTTGATAGTTTTTATTTCACCTGTTTCCTTGCCCCGCTGCTGGCTGAGTAATATATTCTGTTCGTTGAAGCGATGCAGGTCATCATAGTTTTCATCGAGCCGGTCACCCGCTTTATTGATGAGTACGAGACGCTGCTCATCGGTCATTTGGGTCTTAAACCCGTTAATGACCATCATGATCTGATCCAGGTTCCTGAGACTCGCATCCAGCATCCCGGCATACACCTCTTCCATATAGCTTAATTCTGCCGGGCTGAACCGGCCATCCCGGTTGACCACCGCCCAGGCTTGCCGGTACTCCCTGACCATCGCCAGTTGCTTTGCGGTCATATCCTTGATCCGCTGATAATAAGTGATCACAGATTTGATCCGCCACAGCTCATCATAATAGTTGCTGTAAAGCTGCCGCTGTTGATCGGTCCAACTGGTAATTTCGTCGAGCCTGAGTTTGGAAAGCTGGTTCTCCAGAACCTTCTGCGCATTTTGCAGCCAGATCGTTTGGTTTTGCATGCGCTGAACTTTGAGATCGATCGCTTTAATTACTTTCGTAGCTGCAGCTTTGATGACGTCTGTAATGACGAACTGTGCCCTGGCATTTTCCGCAGATACCGATACCAGTACAAAAGCAAGACTGATCGGTAGTGTAACCTTAAAAATTTTCATAATCCTCCCTTCTCCCGAGATTTCCGGGCAGTACTATCGTTTGAATAGGATATCAGTTTTTTACTTTTTGATATGGCGTAGTTCTTAACAGGATGCCTTGATGATCGGGTGAAATCCTGATTTGCCTACCGTATTGGCCCTCTGTCAGGACCTGATGATTCGCATCCCAATTGCCAACCCATTTACTTTGCTCATATTGCCGAGGCAACATTCTGCCATTTTTGATTGAGTTGAATCCGGTATGTCTCTCAATCAGAAATGTCATACTTTCAGAATTCAACTCGGATATGATAAGTGTATCTGAGGCAACGCTAAACTCGCTTCTACCATCATTTACATAAACGCCGGAGAGGTTTTGTTCTTTATTGCTTTTGCAGGTCGCAAAGATCATCAGACCACAGAAAAGCACGAATAAATTGATTTTAAATGATTTCATAAGACTTGCGATTACTGAGAATGATTTTGTTTTTGTTCTTTAACCATTGCGGTGATTCCCTGCTCCATACCGCCATGGAGCGAAGCCAGTTCCTGGATCTTCACCCGTTCGGTACCTTCTGTAGTGTAAGCGAAATATTCCTCGGAACAGAGTTCGTTTTTGACCACTTTCATCACCTGGCCGCCGAGGTCGATATAAATGTCCCGGTTTTCCTTGCTGACTGATAAGACCTGCGCTTTCCCCTTATCCGACATCCCCAAAGTAGCCTGCAGTTTATCGAACTTGTTCAGGTAGCTGCGCATATCCATCAGGATCTTGATCGCTGCATTGTTGATGATCGCATCCTTCACGATGGGTGAACTGATCAGGTCGTCCAATTCCTGGGTGACCACATTCGGAACGCCGTTGAACTTCCGGATGGTCTTGAAGGCGTACTGGATGAAACCCGCCATTCCTGAATTCGCAATGGCCTTCCAGGCCTCGTCAATAGTCAGCACCTTACGGATGCCTTTCAGTTTCCGCATTTTCGAAAGGAACATCTCCATGATGATCAGTGTCACCACGGGGAACAGGATCGGGTGGTCCTTGATATTATCCAGCTCGATAACCACGAATCTCTGCTCCAACAGATCGATGTTATCGGTCGCATTCAGCAGGTAATCGAATTCCCCGCCGGCGTAAAATGGTTGAAGTACGTAAAGAAAGCTGTCCAGGTCGAAATCTTTGTCTTTGACTTTATGAGCTTTCAATACCTTGGCATAGGTTCCATACAGATAATCATAGAAAGTATTGAAAGATGGAAATATATCGCGGTGTTTTTTTAGATGATCATAATAACCCTGTAAAGCATTGGATAGGGCTACATATTCGCTCCGGATAAAACTTTCGTTCTCCTGTTTCCATAAAGTCACCAGCAAGGCCTTCAGGCTTTCCTTTTTCTCCGTGTCCAGCGTTTGTCCTTCAGGGATATAGAAGGGGTTGAACCGGATAGGGTTTGCTTCTTCATAGGTGAAATAATAACCGCCGACCAGTTCACAAAGGCCCTTGTAACTGCCCCCGATATCGACCGTTACGCAATGCGCGCCCTGGTCATACAGCGTTCTCAGGATATGGTTGACTGTCATGCTCTTTCCGCCGCCTGATGTGCCGCAAACCAGCATGCCCATGTTCGAGGTGATACCTTTCTTTCTCGGCGCATCGAACAGGTCGATGTAAACGGGCTTGCCGGACAGGCGGTCACAGAACCGGATCCCCAGGGATGGCGGATCACTCCGGTAATTGCTTTCCAGGTTCAGGAAGCAGGTACCCTGTTCCAGAAAAGTATCGAAGGTATCATTCAACGGAAAGTCCGCCGCGTTACCCGGGATACCGGCCCACCAGATCTGCGCTGCGCCGTCCGATTCCAGCTTGGCGCTCGCCCCGAGTTGCGCCATCGCCGAGCCTACCTGGTTCTTGATCTCCTGCAGTTTCTCCGGCTGGTCACTCCAGACCATAACGTTGAAATGTGCTTTGACCGGCAGCCTTTGCTGGCTGATCGCTTCATTCAGGAAATCATTGGTTGCATCCATGCTGATCGTGTTTTCCCGGCTGTAGGCGGACAGCGACTGCAGCCGCAGCTTCTTCGCCTCCAGTTGCTTGAGCACTTTGGGCGTATCCTCGATGAAGAGGAACTGGTTGTAGATATGGTTGCAGTCCAGCAGAAGGTTAAGCTGGCTGGCAAATCCTACCGGGAACTTCGTCTGGTCGGTGCTGTACTTTTCATAAGTGATCCTGCTGCCGCACATCGAGGGCATATCCTCGGCATCCCCCAGCGTATAGATACGCACATGATCATCTCCGATCCGGATGCCGTCTTTCAGGTGTACATCCTTCAGCACAGGCCGTGCCCCGCCATCCAGCAAAAAGCAATATTGTTCCAGCAACCCGGCATGTTCCATCGTACCGGCCAGTTCATCATCTTGGATCCGGCGAAGCGATAATAAACCGCAATCGCTGAGGATCCGCGTAAACTGCCCGGCTTTCTCCTCGAACTCCAGTAATTCCCTGTCGTCGGTAACCTGGCGCGGAACAAGGTGCTTCCGGAACAATCCGGAAAATGCGCTGCTGGCCTGCTTGCGGTCACCGGCTTTTTTGGTCAGCATCAGGTAACAGTCATGGTCGAGATAGGGCCTTCCCCGGAAGTGCCTGTCAGCGGCCCGGTTCAGAAAGCTGCTTTCCGCCAGGCCGTTACCCAGATACTGTTGCTTGATGAACCGGTCCTGTTTGTGAATGATACTTTGCTTCGGTAATACCTTAACGGCACGTATCCAGGCCTGGTGATAGGCTTCGTACTCGTTATCCGCTAACGTAAATATTTCGGGCAGCATCAGTTGATAGGCTATGGTGATGTCGCCCTGCGCGGAAACGAGGCAGTCATGTTCCACTTTATAAACCGGGAATATGCGCGCTGCATGTTGAAATGTCGCCATGGCTTATTGTTTTAAGTGAAGGAATAATTTGCGAGAACTGAACTTCAGGTAGCCGGGAATATAGCGTTTCGCCGTCTTTTTCATCAGGCCATGCTCTCCGTACCGATTACTGAGCTGGAAAACCTGGTAAAACAACCCTCCGCCGGCGGCGGCAAGTACCAGAATGCAGAGATAGACCGGAATGCCCGAAATGTAAAGGATCGCGAAGAGGACCAGCAGGGCCACCAGCCCGCCTCCGAGGTAGCCGATATACTGGGCCTTGAGCCCCTTAAATTCAATGGACCTGTTAATGCCTTTATTGATTTGATAAATCGCCATGTTACTGCTCTCCTTTTCTGTTTAAATCCCGAAAAATGATTTGAGCACAGTGGCTACGACCACCAGGAAAATACAGCTGCCAAACCAGGCGGAAGCCATCTTCCCGGTATCATGTTCGCCGTCGTTCCATTTTTTATAGACCTTGATCGCACCCACCAGTCCGCTGACCGCCCCGATCGCATACATCAGGTTGGTGCCCGTATCGAAATAGCCTTTAACCTGGTTTGTCGCTTCGGAAATACCCGCGTTACCATCCGCCGCCCACAGGTCCTGTATGGAAAGGGCGATAACGGAAATCACCAGGAACGCGATCTTAACAATGGCAGTGATCCTGCCTTTCGCATGTTTTAAAACTGAGATTTTCATATGGATATGTTTAAGGGTTAATGATTCGTCCAGTAACTTTCCAGTTCCCCGGCGCTAAGCTCGAAGGGGAATTGGCCTTCACTTTCTTCCAGCAGCGTTTTGGTCACCTGCTGACGATAAGGGGATTCGCCGAGTTCCGGGTATTTTTCCACCAGGATCCTGAACAGCATTTCGAAATTTTCTTTGCTTTCTCCGGATTCGTTGATCACCCGGATCAGCGTTCTGCACTCGGACATCATCCCGGAGAACGATGCGGCCACTTCTGCGCTTGCCTCTGCCATAGCGGCATTTAAGGTGTTGTCATCCCCATCTTCGTCCGGATTATCAGACGGTCCGAACTGAAGTTCTTCTTCTTCCGCTGCTTCCCGGAGGTTTCGGGCAGATCCCATCACCGTATAAGCCGGCTCGGGGACAAACCCGGTTTTAGCCGGATCGGTCACCGCCTGGCGACCGGAAAGCCGGTACAGGAATGCAAGGATTTCCTTTTTGTAAAAGAAAGCCGCCACATAAGCGTAGTAAAGGCTGAGCAGGATCGCCATACCGGAGATGAATGCTGGCCAGGAGATTTGATTGAGCATATCGTGGTAGATTTTCCGGGGCTCCATTGCCGCCGGGTACGATACAAAATTGGCCAGCCGGCTCCACGGATTGCTCCGAGGTCATCCGACTCGGAGTATGACTTTTTTCATTTTTTTGCAAAAAAAAAGCGGCTAATGCCGCTTTAGGATTCAGTATTTGAGTTTCTTCTGTAGCCTGGTCATAAAGGCTTCCTTCATTTCGTCGATGTAGAGCGTCGGGCTGGGCCTGCCGCATAGCCAGTCATAGGTATCATAGAAATTACCCAGGGAAATATTAAAGGCACGTTCAATGAATTTCACGATACTTTTCAGGTTCTTCTTGCCAAACGCCTCGGTCGCATGCCAGCTATAGACCAGTTCGATCAGCGCGACCTTGGTTTGCTTCCAGTCGAAATCCGTCAATTCCTGGTCTGTACCCGAAATGGCCTCTTTCCGGCTCAGCTTGCAAATGGCCTGTTCCAGATGTTCCTGCAGGAGTGCGCTCGCCAGCACCTGGGCCAGCTTATTGTCATGACTGGTACTGAACGCCGGATCAAAGTCAATGACACACAGGTCCGGATCGAGTTGAACATCATACTCGCCCCGCATAAAATAATGCTGGTCGAGGTACGTAGCCTGGGTGCGGACATATTGAAAAAACGACCGGTTGCTCTCGAAAAAATGATTGAGGATATTGATCTCCTGGCTGTAATAATCACTGATCACTTTGCTGTCCCCGATTGGTTTACGAAGTTCGATGTTCAAAAGCGACTGGTGAAAGATCAGCTGGCATTTGAACTTGGGTTTGATCTTTTTAAAAAACTGGATCTCGTCCTCGGCTGAGCCAGGTTCATGCTGTTTGCAAAACTCCTTCAGCTTTCGGAGGCTCCGCAGACATAGATGGACTGATTGTTCAAGCCTTTTGACCAAATGGTCTTCTTCCAGCAGTAAGGTGTTCAGGTCTTTATTCAGATCTGCATATAACCGCTCACTAAATTTTAAAATCATAATTCACAATGCTAAAATGAACAGGTTTGCCACCCGTCAACCGAAACAGGTGAACCTAGCAATTCCTGCGGGTATCAGTTTTTCATAGGCATCTTATTTAGGAAAATAAACTTTATGGACATAGGCGACCATTCGCTGAAGGTAGTCCAGCACGACAGCCGCAGTAAACTGATCCTTGCTGTAAAAGGCATGGTTGAAACTTTTGATCGAAATCCGCCCTTGCTTTTTTGAAGTAAAGTGCCGGATGAAAAAACGCATGATCGCTGCCGCGTTTTGCTCCGGGAAGCACCCGTTCTTGTGAAAGACACGGACAAACATGGCGAACTGCGGTACGGACAGCACCAGCCGCATTTGCTCATCTGTTCCGGGGTATGCCGCCAGAGGATCGGTTGCGGCATCCGTTACCTGCAGCCGCAACCAGGGCAGGATCTGCTCGTCGATCGACGGAAGCTCCCTGATGAAACGGTCGTCGGGGTTCACATAGATATCGAATAACGCGTCGGCTTCCCGCGCAATCCTGTTTTCCGGTTCGCCGGCCCGGTTTTGGTAGTGGCGCCTGAGCCAGTTGGCGAACCTGTGAGAATTCAGGTTTCGCTTGAATAAGATAAGGACAAGTCGCTCCGTCGTAGCTGCATCACCACGGTTTAGTTCATCAAGGACCAGCGTAAGCAGACCGTCGATCTTCGCCAACCTCCGGTAACTCAGACCGGAGACCTGTCCGTCTGCCAGGTAGTCCTCCACATCCGCGCACAGCAAACTTAAAAGTTCAGGGGCAGCACCCCGCGTGGCCGAAGCGGCTATTTGATCAAGGTATGCCGCGATAACCAGCTTTTCCTGCCTCACCGTATAGGCGGAAACGCGATAATCGAGGTCAAAAAAACGATAACAACGCTCCCGCAGGAACTGGATTAGCTGCTCCAGTTCCGCAAGCATCTCCTGGATGAACAAAGATTTGCCGGCTGCCGGTAGTGCAGGGTTTGCCCGGTCAACCCGGTCGGAAAGCTGCGTAATACCGGCCTGGTGAAACAGAACGTACCGGCTGATCACGTGGTCTTTGGCTGCACTGAAAATCCTGGTCGTCCAGTTGTTCCTGGCCTTTTCACATAAATTCCTTAAACGGAAAAGATCAGGAGGCAGAGTTGGCCCTGCGATCCCGGCGGCATCCTGCAGGGCTAAAAGTATTAAATCCTCGATATCTAATAATTCAGACTTCAGTAACATAAAATACTTTAAGCCGCATAATCATATATGCGTTGATAAAAAATCAAAAAACAAGCAGAAAATCTCTTATTATTGAATTATTTATAATTATTCACACTTTCAAAACAATATGGCTACTAATCGTAGTTATACTGGTAACTGTTGTATTAGTAGGATCCGTCCCCGTGGGCGGATCAGTCTCGCCAAAATGATTTTTGGGGAAAGGTGCCTGGTAATCGCATACCGTACTGACCCTTTTGATCAGTCTTTTTGTTCTTTGCGTTTTCATCGGTTTCAGTTTTCAGGCAAAGCTATCCGAGCGGATGTCCGTGGTTAACTTTATTACGCAAGGAGGCATTTGCGCCATGCAGAAAAAGCTTTGCTTTCAAACTATTCAATCAAGCATCGTGAAACAATGACGTTAAAAAAGAAATTAATGGTCCATGTATTTATCTGGCTGATTTACATCAGCTACGAACTGGGCTTTGTGACGATAACGAGTCGTATCCATATCACCCCCGCACCGCTGCTGATCTACTATGGCCTTAACATATCCCTGTTTTATTTCAATGCGCACGTACTGCTCAGCTTTGCGTTTTTAAAGACACGGAGACGATATTTAAATTCAGCCTGCCTGATCATATTGGAACTGGCGGTATACCTGGCCATCAAATATGTACTGGATAACCTGCTGACGGGCTACTTTACTTTAAGGTCGGGACACCTGCCTGTATCACATCTCTATATTTATGAAAATCTGTATCGTGGCGCAAGTTTTACAGGTCTGAGCATCGCCTACTTCTCGACCCGTTACTTGGCCCGGTTCCGCGAAAAAGCCTACCAGGAAGAAACCGGGAGGCTCAGGGCGATTACGCGGAACCTGGAATTGGAAAATCAGATTTTTTCCGTCGAAAACGCCTACCTCCAGAATCAGATCAGTCCTCACCTACTGTTCAATTCCCTGAGCTTTATCCATAGTGCCGTATACAAACTTTCCGACGCGGCCGGCAAAGGCATCATGCGCCTGGCCGAGCTCATGCGGTATTCACTGGTCAGCGCCAACGGTACCGGAACAATACCGCTGCCCAGGGAAATCGAACAGATGGAAAACCTGATCGCCCTGTGTGCGATGAGGTTCCCCGGAGAATTCTTCGTCCGGGTCCATAAGAAAGGCCGCCTGAAAGGCAGGGAGATCATTCCGCTCGCGCTGATCACACTGGTAGAAAATATGCTGAAACACGGCGACTTAGGGGACAAGAAACATCCCGCCCGTATCAGCCTTGAGTTGGCAGAAAATCGCCTTATTTTTGAAGCATCCAATAAAAAGCGGCAGGTAAGCCTTTATCCCAGCGGCGGGCTCGGGTTGAAAAACATTGAAAAGCGGCTGCAGAATCATTACCAGGACCGCTATTCGATGCTGATCAGGGACGAGAATGAACATTTTACGATAACCTTAACTATTAGTTTATGAACCTGACATGCTACATCGTAGACGACGAATCCGGAGCCATTGATCTGCTGACAGAATATATTGCGCGCATGCCCGGATTGGAACTGACCGGGGCTACCCAGGATCCCATGACCGCGTTGGATCAGCTCACCGGGGAACATGCGCCTGACATAACGTTTATCGACATCGACATGAGATTGCTTTCGGGGCTTGAACTGGCAGGTATGGTCAATCTCTACACTATGGTCGTTTTCACCACCGCATTTCCCCAGTATGCCTTGCAGGCATTTTCGAAAGAAGCGTTTGATTACATACTTAAACCGATAAGTTACGACCGTTTCGCGGACTGTGTTCATCGTGCCAAACGCAAGATAGCCAGGCGTTCTAAAGTTTACCCTGCAGGAATTCAGGATTTCTTTAATATCAAAAGTGAGATCAAGGGCAGGATGGTGAGAATTCAAATGGATGAGGTAGTCTACATCGAAGGGGCCGGGAATTATATTACGATCCATACCCGTGATACCAAACATATGACCTACCTCACGATTAAAGAGATCATACCTCATCTGCCGTCATATTTCGCCAGGATACACCGCTCATTTATCGTTAATATCAATTACATCAGAATAACGGAAAGAGCGCGGGTCAGACTGGAAAATGGCCGGGTATTGGTCATGGGGAATAATTACAAGGAATCTTTCCTGGAAATGATGGATGCCAGACTGATCAAGACCGGCCGGGCATCCTGACCTTTGCTGCGCCTCAGCTTTTGCTGCGGGGCGATGCGGTGAACAGGTCCTCCTAACAGCTAAGAAGCGGGTCTTTCGCCGGTATGCTTTGCCTTTCCTTTCTTAGCCAGCAGAAATTTATAAAGGAGGTAGTAGGTGATCATTTCCTGCTTCCTTGGCTCATCCGTAAATATCCGGTTGACATGCATATGCACGATACTGCTCAGAAATTGATTTCTTTCCGTTGCGTCGCCGGCAGGGTTTTGTGCGAGGTCGCGGACGGTGCGGAGAAAATACCTGGTCGATTTCCATTGTGCGCTCAGGTACTTTACATTGCTTTCGTCAAGTGCCGCTTCGATTTCTTGTTGAAGTTTACGGTATTTCCGGTCCAGTTCCACATGGAGCTTCGTCACCTTAAACTCGGTTAAAAAGAGCGTATAGCTTTGATAACAAAAAACCAGCAGGTCTTCCTCCTCGCGAATGAAATTAAGCAGTATTTCGAAGGTAGATCTTAGTGCAAACAGAAACAGAGCACTTGGTTCAGTAATCGAATCGATCGCCTGCAGCACCAGTTCGCTGCTTGCCCAGAAAAATATCTCCGTTTTCTCGATACCTGCATAATGATAGCGTTCCAGCTCCCTGCTGTAAACATCGACCTGGTATTCCCGGACCACATGCTGCCTGACGCGGTCTTCCAGTTTAACTTTAAATGCGCCTAAAATTTCGTTGATATCCATTTGATCGACCAGCATGCGTACCCGGATATGCGGTGCATGGTCTTCATACCGAACAAAAAACCATCGCCGGATCCTTCCATGGCTGAACTTTTTTCGGAGGATCGGCCGCAATTTCAACAAAAGCCGTGAAGCGCTGATTTTAGGGGCATATATCTTAAGATAAAGCCATTCGGAACCCGGGATATATTTACGGCGGGTTCCTCGCCGTTCTCCTGGATGGTCCTTAAAGATTGCTGATGGCGGAAGTTTGAAACCATCATCGGGCAGCAGGTACGCATTATATTGCCGGGCCGGCTCGTCACCAATAACCTCCTTTAAAACGACCTCACTTTTATTTTGGCTGCAATGGAGAAAAAAAATTGCTTCCGGCTGGTTACCCAAATCGAAATGCAGGTGCTGATCTCCTTCTGCAATTGCAATGACATCGGGTATGCGCAGTTCCTCCCGCAAAATGTGCAGCTGTTGCAGGTTTTTCTCCATAGAATTTGTACCCAACTTATGTAGCTGCGCTTCCCTGATGACCCAGGTCGCTGAAAAAAGGATCGTTCCGCCGAACTCGACCCTCGGGTAAAATCCGAGTCCGGGGAAAAGCTGGCGCAGATCGAGCAGTAAACTACTTTTTCCGTATTGATAAGGAATATCAGCCAAAAAACGAAATAAGGGTAACTTGTTAAAGCTATGATTATAGGCGGAGGTCAGCCGCGGCACCACCACCTTTTGATGCTTTTTGGAGTATAGAAAAACTTGCTGGGCATAAACTGCCACGTACAGGTCGGATAATTCCAATTGCCGCTCTAACGGCAGCAGCGAAACCGCGGTTACCGGTAGTTCAAACTGCCAGATCTGCTCCCGCCTGTTGATGTTATCCGTATGTGGGTCGGAAAGATGGAGGATCTCGGCAAAGATCACTCCGGGGTTCTGTGCTTCCTGCTCCTTTGCCATCGCCTTTGCCGCGCTCGCGATTTCCGGAGCGCCGATCGTAAAACGGCCCAAAAGCGCAGGTGCGTTATTTCCGCCCGCACTTTCGATCACAACCTGTTCACCCGCCAGCCTGAAAAGTACCGACATCCCGAGCGCCGCAGATGGCTTTTGCCCGCTTTGCAACCCTGCCAGGTCATCCGCTTCCAGGTGAATGACACCGGTTTGCCGGTAACGCTCGCCATGCCAGTGCTCCAGCAGCAGGCTTTGTGCGGCCGTCCAAACCATCGAATCTTCAACAGGGATATTGAGCGGAAGGTGTAAAGTTTCCAGTAAAGGGAGATGCGGGTCGGATTCAGGCACATGATAGCCAATACCGGCTTCCGGATCAAGCGCGGCAAGCAACGGAATACATTGCCCTTCAAAATCGTTGTTGAATCGCCTGGCGAATGCCTGCATCGCGGTGTTTTTTACATCCGGCACAAGAACGGTAAGCGCATCGATAGCGGACGCAAGTTGGAATTGAATCGAACTGTTCAGGACTTCCCCGGTTGAAAAACGGTGAAGAATGACGCTCAATTCGTCCTTCACATGCTCCCGGGAGCCCTGCGGAAGATCGGCCCTTAACGCTGCTTTCAACGAACTGAAGTATTGTTCTTCAATAACGTGCGCACGCAAAAGTTTTCGGGAAGCAGCCTGAATCCGTTCATTGGGTTGCCGATCGAGAAAATCAGTACCCGTGATATTGCTGCGGTTCCTGTCCAGCAAGAACTGGGCGTCGATGAGAAACTCCAGATAAGCATCAGCTTCATCAGGCGGGCATCCGGCTTCCGTACCGATATAGGTGACGAGTTCGTTCCCGCTTTTACCGCCCTGGCAGAAAGTTAAGAGGTCGCTGAGCAGCTTTGAAAAGGCGATAGCTTGCAGACTGTAATTGCGGATGCTGAAATTTTCATTAAGACTACTCCTCAGGAACCGGAATTCATGCAGAACCCTGTAGATGCTGGGATTCGGATCGAGAGTACCCACCGCAGCTCTTTGTTCCTTTATCCCTGCCCCTACAAGCGCTGCCTGATAGTGCTGGTCAGCACGGATAACGGGATGATACCTGATCACGGTATCCCCGGAAACAGGTTGATCATCCCATCGCGCAAGCGTAACAGAAGAAAAAAGGCCAAATGGTGTCGGCCGGAAACAAAAGCGGTTGTAATATTTCAGCAAAGTTAACTGCTGTTTATCCGACAAGAGATCCGGACGAAAACGGGATTGCTGAATCCGGCTATAGAAAACCGGCGAGGCCAGCAACACAGCAGTTCGAAAAAGAGGGTCTGCAAGGATTACCGCCAGATCCGTAGTATAATCGGCCTCGCTCCTCCTGGGCATCCGCAGCAGCAAAGCACTGGCAAAACGATATTTCATAAGTAATAGCTAAATCAATCATAAAATATTAAATGTCGCATTGACAATCAATACCTATTTTTCATACCTGCTATACCTTGTCATTTGCTGGGAACATCGTTGCAGGGATGGAGTATACGCATTTCCAAATGTGGAGAATATAGGGCCGTGGCGTCAGCAATGTCCTGCAGGCGAATCAGGGGCAAAGGCATCATGTTACTGCTGCATTTGTATCTTATTGAGTGGAGAATGGCTGTCGGGGATTGATCTGCTGTTTCGCGAGATGCGGATAAAAAGGCCAGCGAAGGGCTGACGCGCGGCGAAAAAAGCCAGTCATCGTCCGCAAAAGACCTTGTGGAGACAATCAATCTGCCTATGAATTTTTTCGGTTATCTGTCACAGGAAAGTTAACCATAGAATTGAAACCAGTAAAGTAACTTTCGCGGCATAAACACGCTGGGCCATTCACAAACAAGTCCATTTATTGCGCGTTCACCTGACATTTGTCACTTTTCTTGTTCTGGTTTACTTACAGAAGGTCCTCAAATATTATGCGCAAGTTATCTGAACAAAACATATCGATTCTTTTACATAAATTTCTTAATTTGAAAAGGGTTATCTAACTTTCCGCATTAATTCAACTTTGCCAAGTTTGGGTTGTAAGGTCAACTAATCATTTACCCTATTCTTCATCCATGTCACTTAAAACACATCAATTGCTACAAAAAAAGAAAAAAAACATCCTTGAACTCTGGATGAAGAACCAACTGGCCGATGAAGGTCTGCGGGAAGATCTGATCAGTAACGATGAACTGAGAAGCCAGTCTGAAGAGTTAGTTCAAGCCTTGGTGAGCAATTTATCAAGCGAGAATTTTACCAACCTTAATTCTGACGAATGGAGCCCGGTCATTGAAATTTTAGGTGGCATTGCCATAACGCGTGCGCGCCAGGGATTCAGCCCCCGCGAAACGGGCAACTTCGTATTTTCACTGAAGGAGGCCTTACTCGAAGTACTCAAGGAAGAAATAGGCAACGATCCGCAGCAATTGTTTACTGAAAGCCTCAAAATAAACCGCCTGATGGATAACCTCAGCGTTGTTACTTTCGAGACCTTTATAAAAGGCCGCGAGGAGGTGATCTTAAGGCAAACTGACGAGATAGCCGAGATATCGACACCGGTGATCCGTGTATGGGATGGTATCCTTGCCCTGCCTATCATAGGTACCCTGGATAGCGCGCGCACACAAATAGTAATGGAAAACCTGCTACAGGAAATAGTGGAGACCGGATCAAGCATAGCCATATTAGATATTTCAGGCGTGCCCGCAGTAGATTCTCTTGTTGCCCAGCATTTGATTAAAACGGTTAGCGCCACCCGGCTGATGGGAGCTGAATGTATTATCAGCGGTATCCGCCCCGAGATTGCCCAGACCGTCGTGCATCTCGGTATCGATCTTTCCAATATCATTACCAAGGCAACTTTAGCAAGCGCTTTATCACATTCTTTTAAGCTGATGAAACTGGAAGTGAGAAAATCAAACATTATCGCTAAATCTTAATATCGCTTTATAATGGATAAAATTCCTATTCTGCGGCTGGGCAATTTTTTACTGGTTACGATCCAGGTTGATCTTTATGACCGCCTTGCACTTAACCTGGAGGCCGACCTTGTCCAGATGGTAAATAAGACGAATGCCAAGGGAGTTTTGATAGATATATCGGCAGTAACGATTGTTGATTCATTTATGGGACGTATTATTGGCAATATCGCCAGCATGTCGAAAATACTGGATGCAGAAACGGTAGTTGTAGGCATGCAGCCCGCGGTTGCCATTACGTTGATAGAACTGGGCCTACCATTAAAAGGTGTGCATACTGCTTTGGACATGGAGCGTGGCATGAGCTTGCTAAAATCGATGATTGATATAGATGAAGAAGACATAGATCAGGAATCGACCGACGATGATATTATCACTCAGTAAAGACACCGTGCAGGTACTAAAAGAGCAGGATGTTGTTTTTTTAAAAAACCGGGTGAAAGAAGTCGCCGTAAGAATTAAAATGGGCTTGGTTAATCAGACCCGTCTGCTTACAGCAGCCAGCGAACTGGTACGCAATATGATGCGCTATGCCAATGGCGGCGTCTGCCAGATCGAGGTTGTTTCTAGCGGCCGTAATAATGGTGTCAGGCTGGTATTTTCTGATAAAGGACCGGGAATCCCTGATATTGAAGCCGCCATGCGCGATGGATTTTCTACAGGTAAAAGCCTTGGGCTGGGATTACCCGGCACAAAACGACTGGTGAACGAGTTTGAAATCAAGAGTAAAGTTGGCGAAGGCACGACTGTTACCATCATAAAATGGGCCAATGGTTGACGCTACGCATATCAGTTTTGCAGCGGACGACCGCAGTTATTTCTCGCTGATCAAAAAAGAAATCCACCGGCTGGCAACTGAGGCCGGGATGAATGCGGGCCGCATCAATGAGCTTGACCTCATTGTAGCCGAAATGACATCTAACCTGTATAAGTACAGTGACGATGGCGAAATATTGATGGGTACTTTTGCCAACGCAGGCTCGCCTTACATTGAACTGATCAGCATTGATAATGGGCCCGGAATGGTTAACCCGGCCCGGATGATGGTTGACGGGGTTTCAACAACAAATACTTTAGGCCATGGTTTAGGTAGCATGAAACGCCTTTCGGATACTTTTGAGCTTTATTCGCAACCAGGCTGGGGGACCATAGTACTTAGCCGTGTTTACAGCGACCCCGAAAAGTCGAAAGCGGACGACAACGTAATCATGCGGCCGATAGTGGTATCCAAGCCGGGCGAAAAAACAAGCGGCGATGGCTTTGTGTATAAAAAAACAGATAAATATTTAAAGATGATGCTGGCAGATGGCTTAGGGCACGGCCCCGAGGCTAACAAGGCTATTAACGAGGCCGCCGCCGCATTCAAAGTATTTCCTGATTACAGTCCTACGGAAACATTGCGATTTATTCATGCGAATATAAAAAAAACCCGTGGAGCGGTAATAAATGTAGTCGGCTATCATTACGGCGAAAAAAAGTGGTCATCTGCAGGCGTAGGTAATATTGCAGCGCGCATGTTTGGACCTATAAACTTCAAAAACCATATGTCGTACAACGGCATCGTGGGCCATAACATACCCAATACCATGAACGACCAGCAGTACCCCGCTGATGAATTCAACCAGGTGATGCTTTGTTCTGACGGGATTAAAACCCGGATCGATATGGCAAAATACCCGTTAATGTATAAATACGATCTTTCCATTTTAGCCGCCGCCATATATAAAGACCATGCACGTAAAAATGACGATATGTCAGTGATCATTGCAAAAGTTAAATAAATGACAGAAATAGTAAGCATCTCGCTAGAGAATGAAATGGACCTGGTGCTTGCTCACAAGCGGTCGATGAAGGTTGCCGAAAAGCTTGGATTAACCGTGGCGACACAAACCACATTTGCCACTGCTGTATCTGAAGTGGCCCGGGCCGTTATTGAATACACCGATAACGGCACGCTCGCTATTGGGATTGAACAAAATAAAACACGGTATGTGTTAAAGGCCAACGTAACCTTCAATAGCGAAATCAAACTAACCTCTGGCGATGAAGGTTTTTACTATGCCCAAAAGCTGGTGCCTGAGTTTGAATTAACCGGCCAGAATGGTGCTTATATTATAGATATGAAGCTGGGGCTGCCACGGTCATTAAAGCTCGACGCGGTTAAGATCAGCATACTTAAAAAATTCTTTCAGGAGGAACAGCCCCTTAATCCTTACGAAGAAATAAAACGACGAAACTCGCACTTGCACAAACTAACCGCGGAGCAGGAAGAGGAATTAAGACGGACAAAACTGATAGACGAAAAGAAAACTGAATTTATCTCCATTGCCAGCCATGAGCTTAAAACACCACTGACTGTTTTAAAAGCCTTCACTCAGATGGCAAAAACCACTAAAGAACCGGTTTCCGATCGATTGAAGGGAATATTAAATAAAATAGACTTGCAGTCTACCAAGCTTAACTCGCTTGTGCAGCAACTGCTTGATATTTCGCGGGCTGAAAATGGCAACTTGCAATACAATTTAAAGCAAGTGAAGCTTAATAGTTTTATCATTGAGCAGTTAGCAGTGATGCAAAGTATTATGCCTAATCATACCATTAACAGCACTCTGGGGGATGATGCTGATGTAATGATCGATACCCTACGGATGGAGCAGGTATTTTCGAATCTTTTGGGCAATGCGGCCAAATATTCAAACATTAATACAGACATAGAAGTTGGTTCAGTTCTTGATAGTGAGGGGTATATTACTATATCAATTAAAGATCAGGGTATAGGTATGTCGGCAGATACCATGACATCCATTTTTGATAAATTTTACCGCGCTGAAGACGTAAGCAAAACGCACGCCGGATTGGGTATGGGGCTTTATATAACTTCGAAAATTGTGACCGACCATGGCGGTAAGATTTGGGTAGAAAGTGAAGAGCATAAAGGTTCGACATTTCATTTCAGTCTACCCAGCTGCTGTATCGTGTAATTAACGGCAAGTATAGATACCCAAACTGCTCTCTCGTCAAAAATTAGACGATTTTCTGGGAAAGATAACGTTACGAACGCGACTCAGTCAAAGTATTTATTATCTGACATCTTCACAAACATAAGTTGTAAAGCCGGGTTATTTAAATAGCATTTGATTTTTCCTGCTTGGCGGAGAACTATTTCCCATTTGCTACAGCTCTTATGGCAGACAATAAAGTTAAACAGATCCACCAACACAAGCAAAGCATATGGCTCGATTTTATCGATCGGAAAATCATGAATACCGGTAAGCTCAAACAAATGATCGATGAGGATGGCCTGCGTGGCGTAACCTCTAACCCGGCAATTTTTGAAAAGGCCATATCCTCGAGTTCGGACTATGACGCCGACATCAAGGCGAAAGCCGATAGTTCGCTAAGCGACGAAGAATTGTTTTTCGAACTGGCTATCGCCGATATTCAGCAGGCGGCTGACCTTTTTGATCCCGTTTATAATGACGATGTGGTGGGCGCTGATGGCTATGTCAGCTTGGAAGTCTCGCCAGCGCTGGCCTTAGATACCGAAGGAACTATCCGCCAGGCCAAGAACTTGTGGCAACGGGTCGACCGAAAAAATGTCATGATCAAGATCCCCGGCACCCTGCCCGGCCTGCCCGCTATCAAAGCGGCGATCGCTGCCGGAATAAACGTCAATGTTACGCTGATCTTCGGCCTGGAGCGTTATGAAGCCGTGGTCGAGGCTTATCTTTCCGGTTTGGAAGACCGGCTCGCCAAGGGAGAGCCCCTTAGCCAGATCGCCTCGGTCGCCAGTTTTTTCCTCAGCCGCATTGATGTGCTCGTCGATCCCATACTGGTAGATAGAGGGTTGAAGGACCTGAAGGGCGAGGTCGCAATCGCTTCGGCTAAAAAAGCTTATGCTATCTATCAAAGGGTTTTTCATTCAGAGCGCTGGCAGAAACTGGCCGATAAAGGTGCTAAACCGCAACGTTTGCTGTGGGCCAGCACCAGCAGCAAAGACCCTTCTGCCCGGGACACCAAGTATGTTGAAGCACTTATCGGGCCCGATACAGTCAATACCGCACCACTGGAAACTATTGACGCCTTCCGCGATCATGGAGTAGTGACTGATACCCTGGAATCGGGACTCCATTCGGCAGACAATACGCTGATTCAGCTACATCATGCGGGCATCGACCTACAGCAAATCACTGCTCATTTGGAACAGGAGGCCATTGAAAAGTTCAACCAGCCTTTCAAAACAATGTTGGCTGCCATCGCTGAGAAACGAAACAGCTGAAGTAAGGAATTGGTAATAGGTGAGTTTGGTGATTAATAATAGCCTTTGCTTTATTGTAATTTTTCCGCTGCAAACAGCTGTCTGATTGTGGATAAAATCAGCCACTGATGACCGATTTATGTCCCTTTTATGCCGAGGCCTATCGTGGCCGAAAGAGGCAATGAATTTATGGCTTTAAGCAAATATAGAAACGTTCCGTTGTATGCCAAAATAAAATTGCCCGGTAAGGCCTGGCTGGAATTTAAGATCGACGAAACGAACGGCGTAGCGCAAAAAATTACCTTTCTTCCACTGGGTTTTGCCTGGGGTCTTACTGATATGCCATGCTGCATTTCATCATTTTATCATCAAAGGCGTGCTCCATAAGATCGTAAAATTTCCATTATTTTGTTTTACTTACCGATTTTGCCGAGGATTTTTTTGCAGCTGGTTTGATTAACACATCCTTCTTATTCGGTTTCCCCGAGCTGCCCGTAACATAACTTTTGCGGCTTTGATAATGCCCCATTTTAATCTGGTGATTCTCCTCCGCCGCATCGATAGAGTGCGTGCAGGTGATATCATCTTCATCAAAAGCCAGCCGGGAAAGTTTCATATAAAACTTGCGTAACTGATCTAATTCCTCTTCACTCAAATCTTCCAAGTTGACCATCCTGTTGCTACTGCCTTCATGCGAAGCGATCAGCTCATTCAGCTTTAAGTGTATTGCCTTGGAGTCTTTATTTTGCGATTTCTGAATCAGAAAAACCATCAGGAAAGTAATGATTGTCGTCCCGGTATTGATGATCAGCTGCCAGGTTTCTGAGTAGTGGGCTAAAGGGCCGGTCGCCGCCCAAATGACAATCGTTAAAGCGGCAACAATAAAAGCAGTTGAACTGCCAGTCGCATTGGTTGCCCAATTTGCAAAACGTTCAAATAGGTTTTTCTTTTTAGTCATAACAAAGATTTTATCATAAAGGATTATATTCTTAAAATGTTTGAAAAATACCATTTCAGTGCCCTATGTCTGCCAAAAATGTTCATGCAGGCTTTTTTAACCTTTGTAATTGTACTGCAAAAATTTATTATCGCCTGAAAGGCCTGTGCGCAAACTCCGTCCGCGACGACTACAGCCCAGCTGGTTGGTCAGGAGTGGTGGGAAACGGCCATAGAAAAAATACGACCGAGACAAGGATCCGCAATATTCTTAGCTGTCGGTAAAGCAATCTTCTTTCTGACTTCAAAATTTGGCTTTGAGCATCGCTTTTCCCGGTCCTTGAATTTGGCCGGACCTTCGGCATTTTCTACAGGTGGCATTCCGCCAGGGCGCTGATGCACATGGAAAACTGCCCGGATAGACCCCGCTTCCCGGAACTCCGCGCGGCGATCAACATGTTTCTCTCAGTGTGTCAGGTCAATGAACGGCATTGGTTCTGACGGCGGGGAAATTATTTGAGGTGGCAACGGAGAAAGATATATTGCCATTACGATGATTACAACTATCATAATTGTTGCCACAGTGGCCAACGCTATAAACATTTTTTTAAAAGGTTGTTCCCTGCTGAAAGTCAATATATTTAACAAATTTTTCCAATTTATGATTTTCAAAGTAAACATATCAAAAATTGCAGCGTTCGATGACGCGATAGTGGAAATCTGCGAGAAAAACGGATTAGATAAACCTGATCATATGGAAATAAATAGCGACGATTCCCCAAACCTTAAAATAACAGTAAGCGATACCTTTATCGCCCGAATATCGAGAGAAAATGTAAAGCTGTTAAAAAGATTCTCCTAAGTAGCCGAAGTATTACGATTTAAAAATAACCGGGATCATAAAATATAGTTCATAGTTCAGTAAAGGTGCAACTTTGAGAAAAAGTAAAAAAACGCTCCTATAACACGATTTACCGGCGCGCCATAGCAGGAGCAAACCGGGCTTGCAGAAAATTTCCATTTTACAGGTACCATTATATTGTGATGAAACCATCATATTTAGCCATTGACCCTGAACATAGCCATTAAATGTTCTGCCGGGACTCTAAAAGGGTCGCGCCCGGCTAACACAGTTGCCCACCAGTAGTTCGTTTTTGCCTGGTTCTTCTTGAGCGCGACATTTTCACAGATCAGGTTGCTCTGGTTGCCGTTGACCTCCCGCCGACAAGCGTAAATATAAAGATTGACGTACCTCGGTTAACGGCCAATGAAAGCGGCAACCGGAATGTTTCCCCCAAAATTGTCTTACAGCGACATTTTATTGATTGGTAGCTGCTTCCTCAGGATTTGCAAATCTTCGACGGCTCTGTCGACATTGATAGTGTTGCTGTCCGAAGGTTTCGTCTATGATCTGCCCGTCCCCGCTGATCGAAGAGGATCAACTGGTAAAACAGGCCAGCCCTGCGGCAACATCATCTTCCTGAGGGGACGCGACTCCCCTTTTTCTATTGTACGTATACAACAATCGCCAGCAGTCCTGCAGGCTGAATTTCGGCAAACGCATCATAGCATTCCTGCATTTGTATCCGAAGGTTTGGAAAATTATAGGACCTACCCGCTGTTTTCGCCAGAAACGGATAAAAAGGCCAGCGAAGGTTTTGCCCGCGGCAATAAGACCTGGTCATCATCCGCAAAAGACTACGGCATAAACGGCCGCCTCCCCAAAGGGTCCCCTCCAATTATTCCGTTTCCTTTTGCCCCGCGCGGGCACCTTTCCGGGCTTTCTTTTTTTCCGTTTTTTCTTTTGAAAACAGCATTCAGGGGCAGGCGGCTAAAGGGAAAAGCAAATTAACGAATTGGTAAAATTTAAAAATTGAACATCATGGAGATAACAGGAAGATTGGTAGCAGATGCTACCGTGAGAACGACAGGTACTGACAAAAAAGTGACCGGGTTCAGGTTGGCGATCAACCGCAGGTACACTTCAAACGGGGAACAAAAAGAGGAAACGACCTATGTGGATTGCTCATTCTGGCGAACCGACAAATTAGCGCCATACCTGACCAAAGGTTTATTGGTACAGCTGTACGGCCACATGAGCGCAAGGCCGTGGGTGAGCAGGGACGGAGAACCGATGGCGAGCCTCAACTTTCACACGAACGAGATCACCCTGTTAGGCGCATCACAGAACAGTGACACCCGAAGCACTTTGCAAAGACAACGCTAATCCATCCATTTTTTAACCCTTAAAAATCAAGATCATGGCACACAACCTTTTTTATAACGAGCAGACCGGAAAAACAAGCTTCTTCAGCGTGAAACAAAAAGCATGGCATGGCCTCGGGCAGATCGTCGCAGATTACCCTACAAGCGCCGAGGCTATCCGCTTTGCAGGATTGGACTATACCGTAGAAAAACGCCCTTTGTTCACCAACGTATTGGAGAATGACCTGAACAACGGCGAGGATTTCGGCAAGATCGCAGTTCCTAATTTTTATGCTACCGTACGCAACGACAACAACAGCGTGCTGGGCGTGGTCGGCAAGGATTACGAAGTGGTGCAAAATGCGGATGCCTTTCAGTTCTTTGATGCCATCGTCGGCGGTGGCAACGGTATACAGTACGAAACCGCAGGCGCTTTGGGCAAAGGGGAACGGGTATTCATTACCGCCAAATTACCGGACTATATGAAGGTGGGCAGGGCGGATTTGATCGAACAATACCTTTTCCTGACCACCTCGCACGATGGCTTCGGCAGCATTTCCGCAGCGTTTACACCCATTCGCATCGTTTGCAACAATACCCTGAATGCTGCACTCCGCAATCAGACGGGAGCGATCAAGATCAGGCATACCGCTTCGGCCAATGACCGCCTGAAACAGGCGCATACGCTTATGGGGATTTCCAATACGATGGCCACCGAACTGGAGGAATTGTTCAATTACTGGACTAAAGTTCGGATTACCGACAAACAGATAAAAAAACTGATACAAGTCGCAATGGCCCCGAATAAGGAGGTCATTACCAATTTGGAACTCGGCCTGCTTGACAAACTGTCAAGCACCTATACCAATATCGTTGACAACGCATTCGCCTATGCGATGGGAAACGAAACGCAGCAGATGGAAACCACTGCCGGGACATTGTTCGGCGCTTACAACGCCATCACCGGCTATTATCAGAACGTCCGCAACTTCAAGGACGGTGACGCCAAATTTAAATCGATCATCGAGGGAACAGCCAAACAACGAGCACAGGTAGCATTCAACCTTTGCGGGGGTTTTGCCCGCCGTGGTGTCGATGCCCTCAGCCTTTCTTAACCTGACAGGGGGAGCGATCCCCCCTTTTTATTCACCTTTTAAAATCAGAACATATGCAGCCTTTAAGAATATTGAACAACGTGCAAAAAGCAAGGCTATTGCACAGCCTGCTGAACGAGGAAATCCCCGCATTCCTTGCCTACCTGAATGAACTCACCGAGACGGTATTGAACAACCGGGAGCAGATCGCCGCGGACTGGAAAGACCAGTTGTTCGGCGTGGAGTTTTGGTTCGGACTGGCCGAAGACGTACAGCGCATCATGGCCAAATATACCCGTGACCTGTATAAAAGCCCGAACGTGTTCGCCGACCAGTTATTCGACGGGTATACGGCCATCTTCTGCGCCCATGCCTTAATGCAGTATGTGGCGCAAGCCAAGCACAGCGACCCGAAATTTAAACCCGCAGTAGAACTTTTATTTAATTGACCATGAACACAGGAGGAAACTATAACAATTCCTATGCTTTATTACTGATCGTAACCGGCCTGCTTATTCGCTGCCTGATCGGCAGGCGCAGGTTTTACCGGCGAAACGTGGCAGGGCTACAGCAATTCCCCTCCTATCGGCGGGCAATCTGTACGACGATATTGGAAACCCTGCTTTCGGTGATCGCCAGTTTATTCCTGTTGGCGGGTATGCTTTGGCTTGCCCTCGCAGTATTGAACCACCTATTTAAATCTTAATCAATATGAAAACGAACTTTTTTGAACAGATCAGCACATTCGCCTTTGAGGGCAATATGCTGTTGAATATCCACAACGACAACAAAGGGCAGCTGACCGTTTCGGTCGTATTGCGCAAAGGCGAAATTTCGGCGACCGCAGGAAATACCCTCCCGCCGATGACCATCGGCGGAACAGCCGCCGAACTGGACGAGGGATTTTTTACGGAACTGGCCACCCCAGTCAAGCAGACCATCGGACTGGTCAATAATCTGGAAACCTATCAGAAAGAACTTGAAAAAGCCAAAAACAAAAACACTGCCAACAGCAAAAAGGTCAAAACTGCTGACGAGGCCGGGGACGACAACGACAGCGACGAAGCAAATGACCTGTTCGCCCAACAGGCTGACGACAAACAGGCGAAAGCGGAAAAGAAACGCCTCTTTGACGAGGCGATGGAAAGGGCGAAAGAACTGGCCAAGCAGATGAAATACACCGAAGCGTTGGCGCAGTTACCCGACCCTACCGACTATCCCGAACAGGTCGAAACCCTCAACAAGAGGCGCAAAGAGATACAGGCAGGTAAGGAAACCTATGACAAGCTAACCCAACAGTTCAACGATTAACAGCAATTGCCATGAAAGTAAACAAATTACAGCGGGTATTCCTGCATAAAGTCAACGGGCAGGATGTCCGACTGACAGACCCGAACGAGAATTTCGCCATTACCGATGTACAGCATTTCTACAGCGGGACATATCCGATATTAACGAATGCCAAGATCACAGGCCCGGAGATCATTGACGGCGAAGCGCAGTACCGCTTCGAAACGACGATGGGAACTAAAGGATAAAGATGAGAACACAGCGAAAGAACAGGATTATACAAATTAAACCCGACAGCCCCCAATGGAAAATACAGCAATTGTTCGGCGCATGGGCAGGCAGCTTAGATCGCCTGCCGGATGCCGGCGAAGTCAGGCGAAACCCGCCAAGAAGCGCCCCTTTGGGCGTAGCGGAAATGGTTTTTTGAGCCATGTTTTCCAACCCTTTTGGGCATTTACCGGAAAACGGGAAGTCATGGAGCTGGAGTTTAATAACTCCCTCCTGAACCTTTCCGCTTATTATGGCCTCCAAATACCGGATATGTCCGCCCTGCCCTTTCCGCAGAATGTTTATGATTCATGGAAAGAAATTGCCGGACAGATCAGTAAGGCCAATCAAAACGATCATTGTATGATCATGGCGGATGAAAGCAGGCAGGCCGTTTTAGCAGTGGTCAGCACATTCGATCTGAAAGGCTGTTTTTTCTATCTCCCGGTTCGCCCCTTTTGGCGGTGGTCGCAATCGGCGCAGCACGAGCGGATTGCCGGATTGCTCACCGTCATTTTCGCCTATCTCTACCAGATTGTTGGACTTCCATTTTATGCAGAGCATGGTACATTCATGGACAGCCAGTATGACTGCCTCGAAAACTGGCTGAACGAAGCGGAGGACGAGGGTTTGGACGACAAAGAAGATAAAGCCTGGCGCGAAAAACGGGAAAATACCATGTACGGGTTAAGGCAGGCGGGTATTCACATCCTGCGCCTTATCCAAAATCCGCAGCAATTGGCACAGATGGAAAAAGTCGTGACCGCCTACCGTCACCGGGATCAGCACGAACTGGAATGGGAATTAATCGGCTTGGATTTCCTGAAGTTACACCGGGACTACCCCGTTCGTTCACTGGCAGATAGTATACACCCCGACCTGCTTTACCCCTATGAGGACGAGCGCATCAAGCCAACTGAATATACAGGCTTTTATTGGAGCGGGACAGACTGCTTTGCCGATGAACTGGATGAACTCATCAACTGCACTTTTCAGGAAATGCCCGTCATGGATGAGCCCGTTTCCGTGAAATGCTTTGACCGGATGCCACCAAAAGAAAACAACGACTTTGATTTTGAGAACAGGTTTTTCCCTTTAATGGAGCGCCTGCGAAACCTTTTAGACGACTACGATCATGAAGAATATAACGGAACAATTTAATACCAGCTTCCAACCCTTTAAAGTCCTGCTTTTGTACAGGCACGACCGGGAAGCGGATATCAGCCAGATCGAGAACACGCCGAGAGAAACGCAGATCTATGTCGAAAGCTATGACATTGGCAGGAACGGGCAACCGGTTAACGCCCATCCGCTGACGATCAAGGAAATGACAGGCTTATCTGAAATTTTAAAGACCTCGCAGGATTTAAAAGATGGCTACCTCAAAAGTAAAGGACTTTTACCCGCTAATCTTTTGTACGTCAATCAGCAAACCAACGGAAACGCCATTTGGTACACGCCACCCACGCAGGTTGATCTGTACTTTGTTGAGAGCCTCGATATCCGGTCAGGAAAATGCGGAATCCCCGGCATGGTATGGAAAGCCAATGCCGAAAAGCTTTCAGTTTTTGCCGTCAGGGGAAAGACCAAACCCAATTTGGACACCCTCCTTTACCATGCCCCTTATCTCAATATTTATCATAACGGGGCGGTTTGTATGGGTACGGTCAGCATCAACATCGGCCAAACGACATCGTTGGAAGATTTTATGGATGCATGGGAAAGTTAGTTTTTCAACAGTTATTTCAGCCATTCCATCAGCGGTAATAACAGCACGAAATCCAATACGACCGATCTGTGGCGCAAACTCTCCGGCGCGGGGAAAGATTTCCCGCAGCAGGAACTGCTCAAAACACCATACACCCTTAAATCCCTGCTCTGATGAAAAAGATCAAAATCAAAAAACCATCAGTACATATCGTGGGAAACGAAATATTACGGCCGTACAACCCCATCACGGTCAACCTGATCGGCGCAGGCGGTACGGGCGGACAGGTGCTTACCGCCCTCGCAAGGATGAACTTGTCATTGATCAATTTGGGTCATCCGGGGCTAATGGTCAGGCTGTTCGATGATGACAAAGTGGAAACGGCCAACCTCGGCAGGCAGTTGTTCACGACCGCAGAACTCGGACAGTTCAAAGCGGTTGCCCTCATCAATCGCATCAACCGCTTTTTTGGGTCGAACTGGAAAGCAGAAACGATGCGGTACGATCAGCACATGGCTGACCGAAACGCTGCGGCATCCGCCACCCTCACCATCAGCTGCGTGGACAAAGTAGAAGCAAGGTTCAGCATCGCAAAAATTTTAATAGAAACTGTACACAATTATCACGGGCGGAACCGCCCGAAATACTGGATGGATTTCGGCAACAGCCGGACAAGCGGGCAGGTTATCCTGTCCACATTGGACAAGATCACACAGCCCCTTTCCAAACAATACGAAACCGTGGATAGCCTGCCCCTCGTGACTGAAGAGTACCGGGATTTATTGCTGTCGTCCGAGGAGGCCGACGACACCCCAAGCTGTTCCCTCGCCGAGGCCCTGACCAAACAGGATTTGTTCATCAACTCCACACTGGCCAATTACGGCGCATCGCTCTTATGGCAGCTCTTCCGAGAGGGCATCCTGTTTAACCGGGGCTGTTTTCTGAACCTGAAAGACTTTATTTCAAAGCCGCTAAAAATTGAACAGCATGGAAATAACCGGCCTCGCAGGTAACAAGATCATTGTAACCGTCCTTAAACTGGCCATCATGCAGGCAGAACGATTTTCGGTACTACCGTAAGGACACCCCACCGAAACCTTACCTTTATATTCAAAATTATTGGGAAGACAGGTATCATAAATTAAACACATGGAACGATCTGCACCCGACATAACCTTAGAGCGGATACCTTATATTTGCGACCTTAAAAACAGTAAAGTTATTCATTCATAACCATATACCCATGCTACGTTACACAACCGGAAATTTGTTAAGTTCAAGTGCGGAAGCACTGGTCAATACCGTGAATACCGTTGGCGTGATGGGCAAAGGTATCGCCTTGCAATTCAAACGGGCCTTCCCCCATAATTTTGAGATTTATAAAGTTGCCTGCCTGAACGGGAGTTTCCGCACCGGGCAGATACTGGCGGTCAGGGACAGCGAACTGATCCTTGGCGAACGGTTGATCATCAATTTCCCGACCAAACAGCATTGGAAATTTCCTTCCAGGTATGAGTATATCGAAAGCGGATTGCAAACGCTTGTAGCCTACCTCAAGGAAAATGCAATAAAAAGCCTGGCCATGCCGGCCTTGGGATGCGGGAACGGCGGACTGGACTGGCTAAAGGTCAAAGCCATGATCGAACAGCATTTGTCCGGCGTGGATACCGATATATGGTTGTATGAACCCACAATCCGTTGAGAGAAATGTCTTTAATTCCCCGGCGGGCGGGCTTTGCCCGCCCCTGAAAACGCGCCATATTTTTGACAGGAAAAACGGGGAGGTAAAAATACGGCGCGCCTCATAGGAGCCGATTAGCGCTCTCAGGTCTTTAAGACCCTCTTGTTTTTCCCGGGCTCATGACGGGTTTCAAAATTCCTGAACCAAATCCTTGAATAAAAAATCAGCAGGACTTACCCTTAACGCTTCAAGTATTTCCAGGAGGAGAGTATAACTGATATTATTGCCCGGTCTTCCCCTGCGAAGCCAAAACCTGCGGATATTTTGTGGGAAAGCGAATTTATCAGATCGCCAACGTCCCTTTTCAAGCCATATCGTCTCAAGACCGTTGCCTATTTTTCCTCAATTATGAATTACTGCATCGTACCCTGTCACCAGATTTAAGATTTCCGGGAGAGGTTGACCTTCGCCCTATCGCCTTCGCCCGGACGCGAAGATTCGTTCTGGCTTCGGAATAGCACGACAACGATACATTCTGGAACATTTCGCAGAAACCTGATTGACCGGGGAAAAGTCGTAGAAACCATTGCGCGGGAGAATGGTTAGTTCGCATGAATCTGATATTTACATCATTCACAAATCAGGGAGACGATTTTCATTTTGTCAATTTTCAGCCAAAAAATAACCAAAATTTCATCCCGCCTGCACAAACAATACAAACTTAATAACTACCTTTATATTGAAATTGTTGGACAGCACTAATATTCCTGATACGGCCCTACATCAACCAAGCCCGCATAGCCGGGCTTTTTTTTTAAAATTAAAAACCTTTTAATTGCTTTCAGCGAATTCATATTGTTATTTTAAAAGGGGTATTAAATAACACAATCCTTAGCCATGCTTTTCAGTAAGCGTGGCTTTTTTATAGCTGAACATGGACAAAGTTTAATTACCTGTTACACTCTTTTCCCGAAAACAATCACCAACCTCTACGGATATAGCGATTACTACAGACAAAAAAACGGGCGCAACTGCGCCCGTTTTGCCAATTTAACCCTTCCTAAACAATCCTAAATAAAGTAGACAAATCCCAATAAAATTTGTTTCAAAAAGCTAAAAATTGAATGATTTCCTGTTTCTGCTTTCTTTGCAAAGTCCAATCCTTTCAAAAACGTTATATACGCCTGCGCTAAATCTATTAAAAGTTAACAGCTAATTAAACCGGCTTGCATCCAGATCTTTAAATGCAAATTCAAATTGTTTCTTACGGGCAATTATTTTAATGAAAATTTCCCCTTTATAGGTAACCGTGAACACTTCTTGAGTTAAATGAGAAGAAACTTGGTAAGAAATGTCTTCCAAGTAAGAGTCTGAATAATTGAAGCTGATCAAAGCGGTGTGTTGCTGTACTCGTCTTCTTAAATCAAATAGGTTGACAATTCCATTGCAGTCTGGATTCAACATCAGTTTTTTACAATAGATCTGCAACTCGAGGATTATCGGGTTATGCGGTAACGTAAAGTCATGATTGATGATTTTCATAAAACCCCTTTTAAAATAGAATGAAAATTTCAGTTGATGGCTGACTCCTTGGAACGCACCAATTCTCGAAATAAACTTTTGAGTTCTTCGACCGGTAAACGTTCATCTGTCGGGCTTTGACAGCTCACGTTGTCAATCGCGTAAAATATAGCATTTTTCTGGTCGACACTGAATGCGTCCCTATTTGAGCCGGCAAACCTCTTTCCTGAAGAGAATTCCTTCTGCGCAATCATACACCCTATTTCTGGCGTGAGTATTGAAACATTAAATTCAAGCCCTTCAGGTTCGTCAAATAAGATCACTTCAAAAATATACCTCTAATTATCAATATTAGCGGTTAATCGCATGGTCGATTTCTTAAATATCAAAATTACTGTTTAATACAACAAATTATTCTTTAAAAGAATAGACTACACGTGTAAATACTTTAAGCTGCCTCTTCAGGTATTCGAGTTGAAAAATGTCATATCGGTGCGGCGCAGCCTAGAGTGCTTGTCAATGTTCACGGATCGCTTTCAACAAGATTGGGGAATTTTTTTCCGATGATCCAATATTCGCATTGCCTGCAACTAAAAAAATTGCAGAGATACAGAAAAAATTAAAGAAAGCCTGGCATCGCGCCGGGCCTAATGTCCGGTACGGACTTTGAAAGTTCCTTCTATTCAATGATATACTCTTTTGGAGAAACGTATTTCTAGAATACTCACTCTAAACGCATTAAAACCTCTTTGAAAAGAAATTTGTCAAATTAAATCGGCGAAGAATTCGTTTATGTCGATGTCAAGAACATTAAGCAGTGATAACATATCTTCTAAAAGAAAGTCTGAAATCCCTTCTTCTATAACGATCACCGTTTCAATCGGAACCCCGGCTCGTTCAGCAACCTGCTCTCTCGTAAGCGAGCGATAAGCCCGCTCAAGTAGAAATTTACGCCCGGATTTGATTCTAAGCTCGCGCGCTCTGGCTTCATCCATAAGGTAAAAGGTTTCGGATAAAGATACGCTGATCATACATCATACAACGAATGGTTGTAGAAAAAAAACAACCATATTGTGAATACAAGGAATTATTTAATTCAGATTAATACAAAAACCGGGCATGAACCCGGCCAAAGGTTTGATCCAATGAATGCAGATTATGCATAATGTCGATGCCATAAACCATCAGTAACACATTCTGAATTATGAAAGATTTTATCTTTAAAAAATAATACAACAGTAGTTGAAAGATCAACAACATCATAAAAGGCCTGAATTTCCGGGCTTTTATTACCTATCTTAAATTTGTTAGGAGTCGATTACACAACTGATCTATGACATTATGCATTCCGTTTGGTTTGATTTAATTTTAGCGAAATGTATCTTATTGCCAAACTTCATCAAGCAATCGTAATGCAAGAATGTTACTGACATCAAGCCAATCCTGTAGTCGTTTATCACTGCATACCCAATTAAAACGCTTCGCATCACGTACGAAAATAAAATAGCGTGTCTCGTCTGGCAGGTATACGAAATGAGGTGTCCATAGGCCTGGTTCTTTACCGGTTGCTATGACAATAACATCAACATGTTCATCATAGTCCGAAGGTAAAATAGTCCGGGCCGTAAGAAATGCGCGTTGCAAATCGGAAATCATGACGAAAGATAAAAAATCTTTGACTTTCAGCTATCTTCAAATGAATTGGTTTATAAAATCACGCATGCTTTTCTGCTTAATACGTTATAACCCAGCTCTATCTTACTGTAAGCATTTTGACTAATTCCAGGTTTTACTGCTAAATATCCTCGCGAATACTTTTTTGTTCGCGAATGGAACATATATTTTTAATTATTGATTTTACCCGCTGTTGTAACGACTGTTGCATGTATTATAAAATACTAATCTTCATATCCGTCCAGAATATGATGCGTAAGCCATAATATACAATTTCAGGGTCTATCTTACCCCTATCAGGAACAATGCAAATTAAAAGCAAAACGCGAACATTTTGCGCATCTTGGGGAGTCAATTACACACTTAAAATACAAAAAATCAGTTTATTAGCTATTCTTGTGTTTTCTGAACGATATCTTAATGCCGTTTTGCCAGTATTTAGCTAGTGTGATGATGCTCAGAAAGTGAATCATATGAATCAATATCTTGAACTTATGGTTATTCATATACAGGCTTTTAACTCCTATTGTACGCGTCGAATTAATAAAGGTTACGATCGCCCGGCAACGATCAAGGGAAGGGTTATTTATGGCTGCCAATTTCGGTCGGAATTAAACTTACAGCTGGGAGAATAGCTTAAGCAGAAAGATTTATCAGAGGATAATGAAGATGATTGGCATACCAGCGTATTACTGCGTGTAATGGTAACAGGTCCTCACACTCATAACGGATCACCCGGAACACGAGCGAGCGCACTCCGATAACCGCGAAAAGTACGAGATCGCCATCCATAGGCGAATAATCGCATTTTTCTATCACGACAAGCCGGCAATCCAGTTCAGGTACGATAATGACATCTATCCCATAGCTAGCTACTAAATGACAGGTACATGCTTCCATACGGTATGATATGCAAAATTTATTCCATTGTGCGAACATAGAAAATCTGTTAGTGCATATTTCACGTGCAATTTCCCTTATTTTTATGATTAATATCATTATTCTAATAGTTGCGGACACTCACCGTAAAGTGCAAAGGGGATGAATGATGGGCAGCAGATCAGTTTCGACGGAATTTAACGCGAGAAAAGAATAATTTGTTCACGGATGGCAGTGTATGGTATTGCGTCCAATTTCTTTCAGACTGATATCACTATGCTACCCTTGCTGATTGCTTTGAAATGTGATTGCGCAAAATAGCTTTGGCCTTACTTGTTTTCCTTTAAAACAACAAGCAAACGTCGTATTGCTTATAGCGGTCCAGCGCCTCGCGCTGACACTCTTTAAAGATTGCCCGGATATTTTTGCATTGAAAAAGCGAATTATATTTGGAACATAAGTTAATTTCTTCAAACCATCGATTTGTTGATTTTATGGGAATCACTTCGATGCTTCATCAACTCCAGGACTTCAACCTCCAGCGCTACCGCTGTGTCGATTAGGCGTTGAACGGAGGGCTTGCCGTTTCTGAGTAAAAGTCGCTGTAAGCGTCTTGGCCAATGTTAAGTTGATATGCCAGGTAATCTTAGGAGTAATGTTTGATTTTCCGTATTTGTCTTATAAATTCGAGAATCAGAATAGTTCGATCTTTAACTCGTTCGATCAATAGCCAATGCAAATAGAGCCAAAAGCTCAAAATCAGGAAACATATGCTTTCATACCGATGAACGTTTTGCAAGTATTTTATAATTATAAATTTCTTCTAAATCACAATTTAGCTCTGTCTACAAAAACCGGGAATCAACCGACTCGTATGTTCTCTAAAATAAACCTAAATGTCTCCTCTTTCAAACTGCCTGGAAGCGCTGAAGCTGTTGGTGCTTGCGAAATGCGCGCTTACGACGATGACGCCTTTTCACGCAGGTCATGTCGCGGCTTCCGTTTTGTCCTTAACGAAGTACCAGCTTTCAGAAACGACAATCCTTAGGCTTTACGGGCATCTGCCATCGAAATTCCCACCCTCCTGCTTTACCAAGGATGTGCTTGCCATATTTTGTGGGTATGCAAATTATGCGGCATTTTGTGAACTGCAAAAGCACAGAGCGGGATAAAGGATATAGCAATCCTCCTTCGTCAAAAACATCATTTCTTAAATTGACAACCCAATTATATATCTCACCGTAAAAGATAGCAGAACAATATTCGCTTTATAGATACTCCGCATTTTAAACGCATGCTTTTTACGACACGATTAGTGTCCACTGGCATTATATTTTCCGATTCACTAATTTTGCGCCCTTGCCTTTTGGCTCGGGCTTGTTTTTTTACAAATACAATTATAGAGATTATAACACAATGACAATCAAGAATCTGCCATCCTAACATATAAAGATTTGTCGATCATGACCTTTTAAATGCATATCAGTCCAAAAAAGAACAATGGCTTCGTACCGAAAAATCGGAAATCGGTCACTATTCCTCAGCGCGTTAATAACCCCACCGGAATATCCAGATATGCCATTTGAAACGAACAAACATATGAACATAAACGTTATAAAAAAAACTCGTTTTACACGCTTATGTCAACAATTCAGAGGTTTTGAAGTTATAAGGGGAAACATTTAAAAGCCCCAATTAACAGTGGACAAGGAATATGCTTTTTTAGCCGGGAGCGGCGAACATCATGATCTAATTAAACGGACCGACTGGGCAGCTACCAGTTTGGGTAAACCAGAGTCGTGGCCGGACAGTCTACGCTCAGCTACCAGCATCGTTCTCAATTCCGGGTTCCCCATAGCCATATACTGGGGTGCCGATTTCAGTTTAATATACAATGAACCCTGGAGCACTATTCCGGGCCAGAAACATCCCTGGGCTTTAGGGAAACCAGGTGCGCAAGTGTGGGCAGAAATATGGGGGGGCTTAAAAGAGGAATTTGAATCGGTTTTATACGAGGGGGCATCTTACCGTCGCCCTGACGCTCCACTTTACATGCATCGGTTCGGTTACACTGAAGAATGTTATTTTGATTATACGCTTTCGCCAATCAAAGCAGCAGATGGGAGCGTTGGCGGTGTCTTTAACGCCGTGATCGAAACCAGCTTCCGCGTTGTCAATGATCGCCGCAATCAGCTACTTGTCACGCTGATGAACCGAAAAAACGAGGCACGCCGGTTGACCGAATCGGTGCAGATCGTCAAAGATATTTTGGAAACGGCCCATGCTGACATCCCATGCTTTGCTATTTATGGCATTCGAAACAACGACCACGCTACAATCCTCGCCGCCGCTGGCTGGGATGTTGATCGTTTGGTACCTGTTCCCGACGGTCATGTACATGACATTCATTTGATTTATCCAGATGAAATCAGTCATTTCTGGCCTGAACCCCTGGTAGAAGCTTATGCTGCACCAATAGCCCACGGGGATGCCGAAATGCAGGGGCAATTCGTTTGCGGGATTTCTGCCCGCAAGCGCTTTGACAAGGATTATTCTTTATTCATCGAAAGTGCAGCCTTGCACATTGGAACGATCCTGAACAACGCGCTCGCTTATGAACTTGGCCAGGAATTTCAAAATCAGCAAACGCTGAATGAAGAACTCGGCGCTGCAAACGAAGAACTCGCGGCCATCAACGAAGAATTAAATTCCACTCAGGAAAATCTTTACCAGCTGAATGCTGAGCTGGAAGGACGTGTTCATGAACGCACCGCTGAACTGCGTATTGAACGCGACAAATTACACCGATTTTTTATGAACGCGCCGGCCGGTATTTGCATTTTGTCCGGCCCGCAGCTCGTTTTCGAGTTGGTTAATGGCCCATACCAGGAATTCTTACCGCAAAGGAAATTACTCGGCCGGCCAATATTTGAGGCCTTGCCGGAGATTGAACATCAACCGATAGGCGATATCATACGGAATGTTTATGTCAGTGGAGAAGCTTACCAGGGGAATGAACTTTTGGTACCGCTGATAAATCCTTCCGGCGATCTGGTAGAAAGGTTTTTTAATTTTACCTATCAACCCCGTACTGACCCATCAGGCGCGACCGATGGCATTATGGTGTTCGCTTACGACGTTACTGAACTTGTTCGCGCACGCAAGCATTCTGAGAAGGTCGAATCCGATCTCCGGGACCTGGTGATGAATTCCCACTATCCGCTGATGATACTGCGCGGCCCCGAATTTATAGTAGAGATCGCCAATCGCCCTTTGGCAGATTTCTGGTATAAAGATCTCGAAGAAATTACCGGACAAAAACTCATGGATATTTTACCGGAATTGATCGACCAACCTTTTCCTGCCCTACTGGCGCATGTTTATAAAACCGGAGAAGCTTACGGGCAGGAAGAGGAAATATTTTATGTGGAAAGTGAAACAGGACGACTGACAAAATATATCAGTTTTTATTATGACCCGATCAAAAGCCCTGACGGGCATGTAAATGGTATCATCGTTACGGCTTCCGACATTACCGAAATGGTGAAATCGCGTCATTTGCTTCAGGAGAGCTACAGTGAACAACAATCCCTGACCGAAGAGGTGGCGGCCACTAACGAGGAACTGGTAACGACCAATGAGGAACTCAGCGAAACACAGCGTTTGTTAGAGCAGACGATTACGGGATTAAAGCAAAGCGAAGAAAGGTTTCGCTTCCTGCTGAACGCTGTACCGCAACAGGTTTGGACTGCCAAACCTGATGGTGCGCTCAATTATGTTAATGACGTTGTTTGCGAAGACTTCGGGGAACACTCCAATGAAACCATCGTGGGTAACGGCTGGCGAAACTATGTTCATCCAGATGATCTGCCAGGTGCCCTGGAAAAGTGGACCCGCTCGCTTCATAATGGCCGTGAATACCTGACCGAATTCCGTTTACTTTTCGCTGACGGGAACTACTACTGGCATTTGTCACGTGCGCTGCCCCTGATCGAAGAAGACCGCATTGTATTATGGGTAGGTACCAATACCAATATCCATCAGCAAAAAACCAATGAGTTCAAAAAGGACGAGTTCATCAGTATTGCCAGCCATGAGCTGAAAACGCCCTTGACTACCATCAAAGCATTTTTTCAATTGACGCAGCGCGAGATCAATCAGCAACCACGCATCCAGCCACTGATCGGCAAAGCACAACGGCAACTGGACCGGCTCGGCCGGCTGATCGAAGACCTGCTTGATGTATCCCGTATCAATGCCGGGAAAATGGTCTACCATAAGGAGGAATTTGACTTTAAGCTCATGTTGCGCGAAGTTGTTGAAAGTATGCAGCATACGACCAACACCCACCAGATTATTTTGGACACCGATTGTCAGATCCTGTATAGCGGTGATCAGCACCGCATGGAACAGGTGATGGTCAATCTGATCGGCAATGCGATAAAATATTCCCCCGATGCAGATCAGGTGATCGTACGTTGTGCGCAGGAAAATCAAAACCTCATTGTTTCGGTAGAGGACTTTGGGATAGGTATCCCTGAAGAACATTTGAAAGGCCTGTTTGATCGTTTCTACCGTGTTGACAATTCATCTGCGAGATTTCAAGGTCTTGGCCTGGGTTTATTTATCGCGTCGGAGATCGTTAAGCGGCATGGCGGCAGTTTCTGGATCGAAAGCAGCCCGGAAAAGGGATCAACTTTTTTCTTCCTACTGCCATTAAGCGGGCAGCAAAAGTTTTCAGACCTCTCGACAGATCAGCAAAGCTACTATGAAGGTAGTTTTATCTCCATCCGCTACCAGCCTGACGGCCACTTTATGGATGTGGACTGGAAAGGCTACCAGAACTATGACTCCGTAGTTCAAGGCTGCGAGATCTTGCTTGATCTGATGAAAAAGAATCAATGTTCACTGGTTTTAAATGATAACACTTCTGTCAAAGGTAACTGGTCGGAAGCGTCAGACTGGGGTGCAGAAGTTTGGTTCCCGGCGATGGCCAAAGCCGGCCTGAAGAAATTCGCCTGGATATATTCTCCAAGTACTTTCAGTCGCATTGCGGCAGGCAAAAGCCTGCCTTCCGAGTATGATACCGTACAGGTTGCCTTTTTTGAAGATAAGGAAACGGCTCTGCAATGGCTGTTATCCCGGTAGACAGTCTTTGCAAAAGTGTATGTTAAAAAGGATGTTTTAAAGCCATATGTATAGTTCATCCACTGGTAAAGCGACTCGTTTGCGTGTATGGTAGTTTGGAATAATTATTGCCCCCGGCATCAGGGAAAATAAGACAATAAAAGTAAAACTATATAGCTTTTTATACATTGGATAGTTTACATAATGGGGAATTTAGTTTTTCAAACAACACCTCTAAACAAGATTTTGAAATATTAACGAAGGCGCTCGATGCATCCCTGTCCGGCATTATAATCACTGATAACAGGCAACCCGACAATCCTATAATTTACTGCAATAAAGCTTTTGAAGATATCACTGGTTACCAACGTTCCGAGATCATTGGCCACAATTGCCGTTTCTTGCAAAAGGACGACCGAGATCAGACAGCACGGCATACTTTGCGTGACGCTATTGATAATGGCTCCAACCTGGTAGTAGACATTCGAAATTATAAAAAGGACGGAACGCTTTTTTGGAATGAATTATATATGTCACCGATCAAAGACGTGGACAACAAGGTAAAGTACTTCATTGGCGTTCAAAATGACGTCACACGCCGCAAAAAAGCAGAAGACGAGGTTAAGTTTAACCAGGCGAAAATGGAACAACGAATCTTGGAACGCACCAGAGACCTGCGTGAAAATGAAGAATATCTGGCCAGTATTGTGCAGACTGTTCGGGAGAGCCTGATCGTGCTTTCGCCACATCTCAAAGTTTTGAGTGTCAACGATCATTTTATCAACACATTTAAAGTCACCCGTGAGGAAACTGAAGGTAAAAATCTGTACGATCTTGGTAACGGACAATGGAATATACCAGAATTAAAAAAGTTGCTAGAACAGATCCTACCTACCAATAACCCGGTAACGGATTTTGAGGTGGCGCATGATTTTCCACATATCGGTAAAAAGCTTATGCTGCTAAATGCGCACCGGATTGAACTGGAGGGTCAATTCAAAGACCGTATCTTGATAGCCATAGAAGATATTACCGACCGGCGCGCTATCGAGCAGCGCAAAGATGATTTCCTGTCCATTGCCAGCCATGAGCTCAAAACTCCGTTGACAACCATCAAGGGCTATGTACAAATTATTAACCGCATCATCAAAAACTACGACGATGAAAGACTTCGCGACTCGGTGGGTAAAACCAGCTTGTACGTGGATCGCCTTAACAACCTGATCGGGGAACTGCTGGATGTTTCGCGCATACAGTCCGGCATGATTGAGTTGCACAAGGCGCAGTTTGACTTTGACCATATGATTCGAGAAACGGTGGAAAGTATCCAGCATGGCAGCCGGACTCATGAGATCGTTTTAACCGGTCAGACAGGAGTCCAGTTTAACGGTGATGAATCTCACATTACCCAGGTGGTGACTAATCTTTTAAGCAATGCTATCAAGTATTCGCCTGATCATAAAGAAATCGGCGTACATCTCTCCGTGCTGAGCGGCTTTATCAAAGTCGCGGTGACCGATCACGGCGTTGGCATTGCCAAGGATGAACAGGCTAAAGTATTTGACCGCTTCTATCGCGTGAGGGATGTGCAGCAAAAATTTCCCGGGATGGGTATCGGGCTTTATATCTGCGCTTCAATCGTCGCCAACCACAATGGTACGCTGTGGGTAGAAAGTGAACCCGGCAAAGGTTCGACTTTTAGCTTCACTTTACCACTGATTTCTAATGACACCAATAATAATGGAGGTAATAATGCCCGCTAAGATACTGATCTGTGATGACGATGAGGGCATACTGGACCTCGTGGAATTAGTATTAAAAGAAGAAGGATATGAAGTGATTCCTGAGATGAACAGTCTTAACGTAGCCGGCCTGGTAGGCAGCGAACACCCTGACCTGGTGGTACTCGACTTGTGGATGCCGGTTTTGTCCGGTGACCAGGTATTAAGGAATCTAAGAAACGATCCTGCTACAAAAAATCTTCCAGTTATGGTTATCTCCGCCAGCGGGGATGGAAAAACGATAGCAATGAATGCGGGTGCTAATGATTTTATACCTAAACCATTTGACCTCGATCATTTACTCGGACGTGTAAAAGCTTTACTTGAAGCAGCTTGACAATGTTTCCAGGACGTATATACCTAATGCCTAAATAACTATTAGATTGAAGTTGTTAAAGCTTACTCAACTATTAACTCATATATTATGACTATTGAAAGTGATTCACTCCAATAACGTTTTGAAGATGATCGATTACCTCATCTTTTTTCCTGCTCCGCATCCTTCCACAGGCTATCAAGCTGATCTTCATTTCAGACACTGCAAATAATCTCCCGGCGCAAACCCATCCCGTCCTGGAAACCGGGATGCTGCGGTTGCTGATCAACCTTTTCATTGGTTTGAGTTTCAGGATCGGGCTTTACAATACCGTCCCCCCCGTATTTGCGTGGATAAAGCCATCTACTCTTGTAATTTCAACTATCTCAACATATGCCTTCACCTTAATTTCTTGAATTTCCTAAAATGTTTCTATCAACTCGATTACTTTGCTGACAAGTGAGGGACCTTGCATGGTTGTGAAAGGTATGAATGTTTTGCGATGAACAAAATCTCTGGAGATAGTTTAATATACAATCAAGGCCGGTGCTGATATTTTATTTTGCTTTTCATCAGCAATCCGTGCATATTATCAGCAATCATAAATATTGTAGATATGGCGCAAAACTGTGAAGCATTTAAAAAACTGACGTAATTAAAATAATTTGAATTAGATTAGTGTCCGCTAATTTTAAAATCATACTTGAGAACACTCGGAGAAAATATTCGTAAACTGCGACGACAACGGAACTGGAGTCAGGAAGATGTGGCGAGACGTCTGAACATCTCAATTCCTGCATTTTCAAAAATTGAAACGGGCGTTACAGACATCAATTTGTCCAGGCTGAAGGCAATCGCGAAAATCTTCGATCTTTCAGTCATTGAATTGCTGAGCTATCATGATCCTGCTTACGGATTCCATAGTACCAGGCTGGACGTGCTCAATAAAAAGTTAAGATCGAGGGAAATCGAGGTCGTTGATCTCCAGAAAAAGGTTATTAGCCTTTTTGAAGAGGTGCGAATTCGAAAAATGGAAGAGTCTCCTAAAAGCCTGGATTCGCAAAAATCTACTGCAAATTATACGGAAGGCAAATTTAACCAGGACATCAAATAGATCAGTTCGATTTTTTACGGTTCAAATCTTATGTTTAAATTAATTTAACCCTGAAGGCTCATATAGAACTGGCTGTATACAAAAATTAATAAAGAGAATTTTTGATTTAGAAAAGTACCTGTCACCGCAGCGCGGACGGCCAAAGCTTATTTTTGTTACAACAAAACATAATGATCAACAAAAGTAAGCAGGTAGTTTTTTTTATGAAAAATGAATTGATCAATATTTTGCGCTTTTCTGTTCCAACCTGCCAATGAAAAGAGATTAGGGTGAAAATCATGGAATGAGCGCTTTGAAGATAAATGTTTTTGTGTTTGAATCTCTAACGATTAGCCCCGCAAATCATCCATCCTTGTAGCCATTAGCACACAGCTGACCTTTTTTTTTGTTCGGATTCGATCGCACTGAACAGGCTGTCAAAGCCGGATGTTGATCCGGCCGCACACGGCACGGATATTGACTGCTTCGGATTATGGATCAATTTTCAAAAACGGCGATAACCGGTATCGCGGGAACTACGGTCATGACAGCCGGCAGCCAGCTCATGTCCGTTTTATTTCAGGAGAACTTCAGAGAACCTGATCACCTGGAAACTTTGATCAGCCGACTGGTACCTCAGTTATCGCATAAAGCGAAAACAATTGCCGGCTGGGGCGCGCATTATGCCATGGGGCTGGTTTTTGCCGCTATCTATGTGGAGTTATGGGAACACCGTAAGATCAAACACACCTTAAGAAACGGGTTGATCCTCGGTACGCTCAGCGGAATACTGGGTTACCTGATCTGGAAAGCAACTTTCAAAGCGCATCCATTGGCGCCCTGGATAAACTATAGCCACTATTACCTGCAAAGGATTCCGGCCCACATCGTTTTTGCTGTGGCTGCCACCATAGCTTATCAAATGACACTGGCTTCTGAAGAAACCAAAACTGCATAAAATTGTCAAAATTTCATTATCTGCACCGGGTGTGCAACCTGAACAATCTATAAGAACGGCTGCAGCAGCATACTGTCCCATGCGGTCCTGCCGGCGGTGGAAAGACACTTATTTTTTGAGAGATCGCGCGCCATTTTATTATCTAATATTCAAAGAAGATTATCTTACTCACCTACCGCGTGATTTGTGCACGCAGACTTCTGGCGCATTAAAAGGCCTTGCATACGTATTAAGGCGACCGGCAAAGTTGTTAAAACTCTCCGCGCGAAAATTATACCTGCCATGTGGCCATGATAGAATCTTTCAATAACCGGATCGACAGCGGTTTCGTTGGTCCCGCCGACATCGGCCTGTTCATTATCGATTAATTACATCATTACTCCTTTCATGAACTATTGAGCAAGTCCAAGCAGATAATGGCGGTAAAAACCCTATTTAAAAAGCTGTGATGAAGATCGTCAACCGCCTCGCCCTGCACCGAATAGCAGGGTCGCCTGTTGATCCTGAAATTTTGACTTTGCTGCTGAAAAAATTGCAGGCGGAAACTGAAAAATTTTCAGTGCCGGGCGGTTGGCACGCTGCTTGATCTCAATACATAGTTTAATTAACAATTGACATTAATTTTTTAGAGTAAAATTTAAAGGAGAAAAGGCCATGACCTTAGTTAAATTCAACAACAACAACCGTAACAACACATTATTGCCAGGCTTTAATGATGTTTTCGAATCGATCTTCAACGACACCTTTTTCAACGACCGCATGATCACCCGCGTACCGGCGGTTAACATCAGCGAGAGCGAGAACAGCTACCATGTTGAACTGGCTGCACCGGGATTGAAAAAAGAAGATTTTAAACTGAACTTGGAACGCAACCAGCTCACCATTTCGGTAGAGCAGCAGTCGGAGCAAAATGACAGCCAAAAGAGCTATAACAAGCGCGAATACAGTTACAGTTCATTCGTGCGTTCCTTCACGCTGCCGGACAGCGCTGATCACAGCCAGATCGACGCATCGTATACCGACGGTATCCTGCACATCGATATTGCCAAACGCGAAGAAGCTAAAGCGGTGCGCCGCCAGATCGAGATCAAATAAGTGTAATAGTTTTTTAATGCAAGAGCTCCTGCGACAGGGGCTCTTGGTGTTTAACACGACTATGAAAACACAATTTTATATCCTGCTGAGCCTGAAAACGCCGCAGGGATTTACAGATTACGGGCAGTACTTTTTCGGCAATGACCGGTCGGCGGCCTACGGCTTGTTCCGGCAGCTGAAAGGGGCTGAGCAGCTCAGGGACGTCTGCCTGCTGCATATTGACCTCATGGAAACGGTAAATGACTTACCGGTAAAGATCAAGACGATCTGCTGCACGCTGGACGAGCTTGGCCACAATTGCAAGCTGATCGCCAGGGAGATCTTCCGGTTAAAAAACCTGGAGGAAATGGCATGAAGAACAAAAATATCCCGGGGGCGCTGGCTGTAGCGCTTGCCTTACTGGCACTGCTGCTGTGGGCCGGAATGCAATGGCTATCTCACCGGCAACTGCCCGCCGGGCTGAAAGACCTGCCGGGTATCAGCTTCATCATTTGGTTCGCTATGATCCTGCTTCGTGGCGGCAGTGACGATGATTGGGCGGGACAAATGTAAGGTAGCAAGATCCAAGAAGCAGAGCATCGGTTTGAGCATTTTGTTTCAAACAATTCCGTAACATACCACCAGCGCTCCGGCGAGATCTTGGGATGTTAACCCAGGTCCAGCACCGGCCATTCGACCGTGGCGGTTTGGCCGATAGAAATCGTGGGCATACCATGCCGGTTGGGTTTACCCGAGCCTTTCGGCAGGTCATCCGCCATCGAGGGCGTAGCCTGCATTTACTGCTCGAAGCGCGCTTTGAGTTTCATCCGCGCTTCAACGATGCGTTCCAATTTTTCAGGATCTTCCATACGCTAATTTAAGCATTTAATGCATCTGCCAGCAAGCGGTAGGATTTAAGCCGTGCCTGCTGGTCGTAAATATGCGATGTAGCCATCAGTTCATTGATGCCGGTGCGGCTGATAAAGTCATTTAATTGTGTTTGCACCGTGGCCTTGCTGCCGAAAAAGGAATAGGCCAGCATCTGCATAGCGGCTTCGCGTTCGGCCGCGCTCCAGATACCGTCCATACTGTCCACCGGTGCCGGTAAAGGCTGCCTTCTGCCGGTAATGATGCCTTTGAACAATTGTTGCAAAGAGGTGGCTAAGTATTGCGCTTCAGCATCGGTATCGGCCGCGACCACATTAACGCAGGCCATCACGTAAGGTTCGGCTAAATGCCGGGAGGGTTTGAAGGTATTTCGGTAAAGCTCGATGGCCTGTAAAAAATAGGCTGGTGCGAAGTGGCTGGCAAAAGCGTAAGGCAGGCCTTTAGCGGCCGCCAGTTTGGCGCTATCCAGGCTGGAACCGAGTATCCAGATCGGGATATCCAGGCCTTCACCCGGAACGGCAGTTTGAGCCAGGACGAAAGGATCAGATGCAGAGTCAGTGATGAAGGGATCGGTGTGCCGGCGGCGCGCCAGCAACTGATCTTTGAAAAGTTTTCACGGGGGCATGACGCCTCGCAAAAATATGCCGGACTGGGCCTCGGCCTTTTTATTTCCCGGCAGATCGTCCGGCGGCACGACGGTGAGATCGGTCTGACCAGTTCCCCCGGCCAGGGTACCACAGCCTGGTTCGAACTGCCGCTTATTCACTTTCGTCAGGCGCCGGGTATTTAGCGATGATCGCCGCGGACTTTTCCGTGATCTGATGGATGACCGCGTCGAGTTCGCCTGCGGAGACCTTAAGATAATCAATGATCTCCGCTTTTTCCTTTTCCTGTGCAGCTTCCGAAAGCATTGGCAGCAGTCCCATGATCCTTGCCAGGGGGGCACGGACCAGGTGCGACTGCATCCAGGAGATCTCTCTGAACGTTTTATTTTGTTCCTCCACCGTCTGCAGGTACAATTTCCGCGCCGTTACATCCCGGCCCGTAATACAGGCACCGGAAACCCGCTGTTAGTCCAGAACCGGTGTGACCGTGTAGCGTATCCAGCTGACGATGCCCCGTGTCCGGAACATGCGGTCGTAGTCGATCGTCTCCCCCTGATAAACCCTGGCCATAATCTCCCTGAAATAGGCGATCCGTGAAGTCTCCACATAGTCAAAAATACTACAGCCAATCTCAAAAGGGCGCTGCCCCTTATTGAAGCGCATGGCATCCAGTGCTTTAGGGTTGAACAATTTGATCACCGCTTTTTCATCCAGCAATACAAAGCCGTCGATCGCACTGTCAAATAAAGCCCGTAATTTAGACTCGGATTCCCTTACCTTCCGGTTAGCCTCGAACACTTCCAGTTGATGTTCCAGTTGGGTGGTAATATCGGCCGCCTGCACCAGCCGCACCTGACGGCCATCGATACTGAGCAGGTTGCTTTCAATATTCACATAGATCATTTCACCGGTCTTTTTTAAATGCTGTGAGACGCCGCCATAGTATTGCCCCGACAGTTTATTGGCGCGCACCAGCTCCGCTGTTTGCCGGACGCTTTCGGCCGGCCGGATATCCATAATGGTCATGGCCAGGAATTCCGGTTTGGAGTAGCCATAATGTTTAAGGGCCGCTTCGTTGACGTCCAGGAACTGAAAGGTATCCGTGTCGAACAACCACATCGGCAGCGGGCTTTTGTAAAAGATCTGCTGGTAACGTTCCTGCAATTGGGTCTTATTGGTGATGGTGAGCTGAAGACCTTTAAAGATACGGTCGATCAGCAAAACGGTTACTGCGCTGGCGAACACGAGATTGGCGCTAAAAGCGACCCACTTGCCGGTGGTATATTCCAGTATCAGCGCAGAATCGAAGAGTTTGAATGCGATCACCGTGCTGAATAAGGCCAGTAAGACCGCGCTGCTGAGCACAGAAAATACCGCGTAGCGTACCGGAAGTAACAGGGCCGCCAGCACCGTAATGAAAAACAGGTAGAACACGCCCGGGCCGAGATAGCCCAGCGTGTTGATCAGAAATACAGCAAGCGTATAAAAGACCGTAATGACCGTTATTTGCGCATACGCAGGGTCAGGCCGGGAACGAACGTGACGAAAAAAACAAGGCTGAAACTGGCCAGGTCGACCGCGGCGATAGCGGGCAGTCCGTCCCGCAGGGCCATACATACACCGGGTACCAGCGCGATCAGACTGATCGGCCAGCAATAGGCCAGGAAATGACAAAATAATTGATCCTGCCAGTAACCAAGCTCCCGGTCATCTGCTTTAGCTGAGCCCAAGATATTGGCGCAGACCCTGCCTTCGTACTTTTTTAAAAGTCTGTTCATATAAAGTATTTAAAGGATTGGCCGCGTTGCTGCGAGGTGTGGCTAACTTAATCAAAATAGCCGGTATACGTTGCTTTATTCGTTAAAGTTTTAAAAGCCTGTCAAAGGCCGGGAACAACAAAATGGCGCGCGCTTAGCGGGCGATAAAGTCAATGGATAGATCGTGGCACTATTAGTGTGGCATCAATAGCGGCGGTAGATTGCCGCCGATAACCTACTACTTAAAAATAATCAAATGGAAAAATTAGCATTACTGGCCCGCCTGGAGGCCAAACCCGGTAAAGAGCAGCAAGTTGCTGACTTGCTTAAAAGCGCTTTGCCCCTGGCCGAAGCCGAACCAGGCACGATCCGCTGGTATGCGCTGCAACTCGGTCCGTCCACTTTTGGCATATTTGATACCTTTGCTGATGAAGCCGGCCGCGAGGCACACTTGGGCGGCGAGATCCCCAAAGCCCTGGCAGCCCGGGCGGATGAATTACTGGCCGCGCCACCGGTGATCGAAAAAGTGGATCTGTTGGCCATTAAATAAGTCTATCAATAAAAGGTCCCCGGCGGTAATCCGGCGGGAACCTTTTGATGCAAACTTTTGTTTTGTGCTTTTAGTAAGACAAATCACTATTGGCTTGCGTTCGCGGATCTTAATTATTGCTTTAAATTCCTTAAACAAGGGTGGATCCCCATGCGCAACCAACTACCAATAATAAAACAGTTATGCCGGAGATACCTGATTTGAATATATTTTGCACGAACCTCGCTGAGCGGCTGGTCGGTAAAAAGCTGAAAGCTATCCGTATCCTCATTGACCGGAGGCTGAAACAACCAGAAGCGGATTTCAAAGCAGCACTCGAAGGCCAGAAGCTGGTAGCGATCAACCGGGTCGGCAAGCAATTATATTTTGGGTTCGCCAATGATCATTTATTAGGCCTTCAGTTAATGCTCTATGGGTCGATGCATTGGTACGAGGAGAAGAACGATAACAAGTTTACGATCGCTGAACTATTGTTTTCGGACGGTCCCGGCCTGGCGATCACCGACTGGCAAAAGGCGGTGATTTTATCCCTTGATCCGGAAGTTTCCAAGGTACCTGATGCACTGCATTTGCCGGCCGGCTACCTGGTGCAGGCGTTAAAAGGTAAAAACAAAGCCATTAAAACGTTACTACAGGCGGGCAAGGTGGTGCAGGGGATCGGAAATGCTTATGTGGACGAGATCCTCTACGCGGCAAACTTATCTCCATTCTCCATAGCTGCCAAAATACCGGAAAAGAAGATCGGCGTCCTGACCAAGGTCATCGAAGAAGTGCTGGTGGAAGCAGAAGCCCATATCCGCAAGAACTTTCCGGATACGATCACCGAAAAGGAACGGGATTTTCTGAAGGTGCACCTGCCCAAACATAAGCTCACACCAAAAGGCGAGCCTATCCTCGTCGCCGAGATCGCCAAACGAAGGACTTATTACACGGCTGGCCAGGACTTATACGATTGAGCAGGCATTACTGCAGAAAAGGTGCTAAATAGGGAGCAGTCCGGCTGTTCCTGACTTTTAAGAGGCCTCGCGGCGTACCAGCGCCAACGATCTTTCCACCATCTTCACCGGCGCCCGGTCCGATATCGACTACCCAGTCGCTGGCCGCGATTACCTGCATATCATGCTCCACCAGGATCACGGTATTCCCCGCGTCAACCAAACGGTTCAATTGCAGCATCAGCCGCTCGACATCCGAAGGATGCAGGCCGGTAGTGGGTTCGTCTAAAATGTAAAGCGTTTGCCCGTGCTGCACGCGCTGCAGTTCGGTCGCCAGTTTGATGCGCTGCGCCTCGCCGCCGGACAGTTCGGTGGCCGGCTGACCTAAGCGCAGGTAGCCGAGTCCTACTTCGTGCACGACTTCCAGCGCCCGGCTAATGGCGGGTTCTTCATCAAAGAAATTGGCTGCTTCGTCTACGGTCAGGGCCAGCACTTCGGCGATGTGTTTGTCCTTATATTTAACTTCCAATGTTTTGGGATTGTAGCGCGTACCGCCACAGGTCGGGCAGGGCGTGTAAACGCTGGGCAGGAACAGCAGTTCTACCATGACAAAACCTTCACCTTCGCAGTGCGGACAGCGGCCCTTGGCCACATTAAAGGAAAAACGGCCGGCGTCATATTTTTTTGCTTTCGCCATTGGCGTAGCAGCGAACAATTTGCGCACATGGTCGAACAGGCCGGTATAGGTGGCCAGGTTGGATCGCGGGGTGCGGCCGATGGGTTTCTGGTCGACCACGACCAGGCGTTTGAGTTGATCCATGCCAGCCGTGATGCGTCCCCCAAGGGTTTGTACGTCCGTTTGTTCGAGCGGGTCCGCGTCGGTTTCACCGTTGATATCCACCTGCACGCCTAAATGTTCGGCGACGAGTTCAACCAGTACCTGGCTGACCAGGCTGCTTTTACCGGAACCGGATACACCGGTCACACTGGTCAGTACACCCAGCGGAAATTCCGCATTTAATTGCTTCAGGTTATTCCGGGTGACGCCTTCCAGTTCTAACCAGCCCTGGGGTGTTCTTTGATCATTTCGGATCTTGGTCCTTGTGTCGTAAATATAGTGGCGTGTCAGTGAAGCTTCGATGTCCTTGAGGCCTTCCGGCAGACCGCTGTAAAGAATGTGGCCGCCTTTTTCGCCGGCTGCGGGGCCGACATCGACGATCCAGTCCGCATGGCGGATGACATCGATCTCGTGTTCCACCACAAAGAGGGAATTACCCGAGGCTTTGAGTTTATCCAGCGCCCGGAGCAAAGCTTCGGTATCGGCTGGGTGCAAACCGGCTGAAGGCTCATCTAAAACATACACCACACCGAACAGATTGGAGCGCACCTGCGTGGCCAGTCTCAACCGCTGCAGCTCACCTGGTGACAAGGTCGGCGTGCTGCGCTCGATGGTGAGATAACCGAGACCAAGGTCAAGCATCACTTGGAGGCGGTCCAGGAAATCTTCCGCGATCCGTTTAGCAACGATCACTTTTTCCGGGTTTTTCGCCTCAAGTTTTATCAAAGCCGGTGCCTCTCCCTTGGCATAAGGCTGGAAGATCGTGGCCAGCTTGTTCAGCGCGAGACCAGACAGTTCGGCAATATCGTAACCGGCAAATTTGACACTGAGTGATTCCTGTTTCAGTCTCTTGCCCTGGCACAGCGGGCATTCACTACTCAGCATATATTGACTGACGCGCTTTTTCATCTGTGCGCTTTGCGAATTGGCAAAAGTGTGGCGAACATAGCGCCGGGCTCCCGTAAAGGTGCCCATGTAATCGGGTTGCCTTTTGTTTTTGATAAATCGCTGGATCTCTGCATGACTGTAACCGGAATAGACCGGCACGACCGGCTGCTCCTCGGTGAACAGTATCCAGTGCCGGTCTTTTTGAGGAATGTCCTTCCATGGAATATCGATATCGTAGCCCAGCGTCGTTAAGATGTCGCGCTGGTTCTGCCCCTGCCAGGCCGAGGGCCAGGCGGCGATCGCCTTTTCTCGGATGGTTAAGGTGTCATCCGGCACCATGGTCTGTTCGGTGATCTCGTAAACCCTGCCCAGCCCGTGGCATTCCGGGCAGGCGCCTTCAGGGGTGTTGGGAGAAAAGGATTCGGCGTAAATAATACCCTGTCCCTCGGGATAATCGCCGGCGCGGGAATAGAGCATGCGCAGCAGGTTGGATAAGGTGGTGACGCTGCCGACCGAAGAACGTGTGCTGGCCGAGCCGCGCTGCTGCTGTAAGGCCACCGCCGGTGGCAACCCATCGATCTCGTCCACTTCGGGTATCGCCATTTGGTTGAACAGGCGACGCGCGTAGGGAGATACCGATTCGAGGTAACGGCGCTGCGCCTCGGCATATAAGGTGCCGAAGGCCAGTGATGATTTACCCGAACCGGAGATACCCGTAAACACGACGAGCGCGTCCCGCGGAATTTCCAGGCTGACATTTTTTAAATTGTGCTCCCTGGCACCTTTCACTCTGACAAATCCTGAAAACTGATCTCTTTCACTCATGTACGAGGAACAGGCTGTTAGGGCCATTGTTTCAGTTGAGTGAAACTAACTTTGCGCAGGCTTGTTCAATTCCCATGAAGATCGCTACTTATAATATCAACGGCATTAACGGGCGGCTGGTCAATTTGCTGCGCTGGCTGGCGGAAGCTAAACCAGATGTGGTATGTTTACAAGAACTCAAGTCAACTAATGAAAAGTTTCCGGAAAAAGCGCTGTTAGGTTTGGGCTATCATGCCATCTGGCAGGGGCAGCAAAGCTGGAACGGAGTAGCTATCCTATCCCGGTACGGCGAAATACAGGAAACACAGCGAGGTCTTGAAGGTGACCCACACGATACGCATAGCCGCTATATCGAAGCATTTATCAATGGAATTGTTATCGGCTGTTTATACCTGCCGAATGGCAATCCATTTCCCGGTCCCAAATTCGATTACAAGCTCAGGTGGATCAGGCGGCTCACCGCTCACGCCAAAAAACTGCAGGGATTTGGTTTGCCGGTGGCCCTTGTTGGTGATTTCAATATTATGCCAACAGACCTCGATACCTACAAACCCGAAAAGTATAAAGACAATGCTTTATTTATCTCACCGGCAACTGCCCGCCGGGCTGAAAGACCTGCTGGATATCAGTTTCATCATTTGGTTCGCTATGATCCTGCTCCGCGGGGATAGTGACGATGATTGGGCGGGACAAATGTAAGGTAGATATATCAGGAGGCGGAGCATCACCCCGCCTCTTTTTATTATTTCAGCTTTTGATCGATAGCCTGGATCTCCATGAGATGATGTTTCAGCACCGGCAGCATTTGCTGGGCAAACGCTTTAACGGCCGGATCCTTGCCCGTAGTCGCATAATTCTCAAATACCTCAACCGTATTCCGATGCCCGCTGACCATACCGTGCACATACAGCTGATCAAATTTTGCGCCGGCATGTGCCAGCATCAGGTCGGGCTTGATGCCCCCGGTCGCTGCTGCCGGCAAAGCAATGCCGCGGCTTTTGGCTAAAGCCAATAATTTTTGCTCCGCATCCCCGTGATCTTTGACCATCATTTGGCCGAACATTTTGACCTCAGGATTCATCCCTTTCTGCACAGCCAACTGACCTGAACTGATTTCCTGCAAATTCTTGATACTGGCCACGATCAGGAAATGTTTGGCCGAAGTATCCGGGTCCGGCTGCGGGATCTGCGCCTTGGCCACTGTGCCAAGGCCCAGCAGAGCGAATAACCATAACTTTCTCATGGCTGCCCCACACCTCCCGATGAACCATAAACCTGGCCGCTGGCAAAACTGGCGTCAGCTGCTGCTAACTGTACATAGATCGACGCCAGCTCCGCCGGCTGTCCCGGCCTGCCCAGCATCGTCCAGCTGCCGAACATCTGCTGTTTTTCCGGCTGCGCGCCGCCGCTGATCTGCAAAGCCGTCCAAACCGGGCCTGGCGCAACACCATTCACCCGGATGCCTTTAGGTCCCAATTGTTTGGCCAGCGACTTCACATAGTTCATCGTTGCAGCTTTGGTTTGCGCGTAAGCATACAGATCCGGTGAGGGATCATAAGCCTGCTCCGAGGTCGTACCAATGATCGCCGAACCTGGCGGCAAATGCGGCAGCGCTTCGCGAATGATCCAGAAGGGCGCATAGATATTGGTCTTCATCGTCGAATCAAATTCCTCTGTTGTTACATCCACAATGGAATTGATCGACTGTTGCCTTCCGGCATTATTGACAATAATGTCCAAACCGCCCAAACCTGCAATCGCTTTTTGCACCAAAGACTTACAAAATTCCTCGCTGCGCAGATCACCGGGAATGGCGATCGCTTTGCGTCCTTCTTTTTTGATCAGGGCGATGACTTCCTGCGCATCCTGTTCCTCAGTCGGGTAATAGTTGATCGCCACGTCTGCGCCCTCGCGTGCATAGGCAATGGCCGCCGCACGCCCCATACCCGAATCACCACCGGTGATCAAAGCCTTGCGTCCCATTAAACGGCCCGAGCCTTTGTAGCTGGTCTCGCCGCAATCCGGTACCGGTTCCATTTTGCTTTGCAGGCCCGGCCAGGGCTGCGGCTGACTTTTAAATGGAGGTTTGGGATGGATCTTGGTGGGATCACTGATCTTGACCGGTCCATCCGCCATTTTCCTATTCAAACCATTAGCGGCAAAGGCCGGCGCTACTGCTGCTGCGGCAAGCGTCGTACCTAACCCGGCCACCACCTGGCGGCGGGTCATTTTATTTTCTTCGTTCATATCAATCTTTCTTTTTAGGGACTTTGGCGCCTTCCTTCCGGGCTTCGGATAACCCGATGGCGATCGCCTGTTTTTTACTGGTTACTTTTTTACCGCTGCGACCGCTTTTAAGCGTGCCTTCTTTTTCTTCGTGTAAAGCCTTGTGGACCTTGTCCTGTGCTTTTTCTGAGTACTTAGCCATAATGATTGCTATTAGTTGTTGTTTGAATTGAATTAACCGTTAACTACCTCCCCGCCATTGACATGGATCACTTGCCCCGTAATAAAGGAAGCATCATCCGACGCCAGGAATACATAAGCCGGACCCAGTTCCGAAGGTTGACCGGCACGTTTCATGGCCGTCTCGCTGCCAAACGATTTGATCTTTTCCTCATCAAACGTCGCCACGATGAGCGGCGTCCAGACCGGACCTGGCGCGACTGCGTTGACCCTGATCTTTTTGTCGGTCAAATTGGTAGCCAGAGAACGGGTAAAGCTCGTGATCGCGCCCTTGGTTGAGGAATAATCGAGCAGGTTGGGTGAGGAACGGTAGGCCGTAACCGAGGTCGTATTGATGATGCAATCGCCTTCCCCCAGATGCTCCAGTGCCTCGTTGGCAAAGTGAAAATAAGCGAAGATGTTGGTACGGAAAGTATCCTCCAGCTGCTTTTCATCGATCTCCTTGGGATCTTTTTGCGGGAACTGCATGCCGGCATTGTTGACCAGGATATTCAGTTTCCCTAGTTTACTGACCGTCTGTGCCACCGCTTTTTTGCAAAAGGCGGCCTTTTTGACATCGCCTTTGATGAGCAAACATTTACGGCCTTCTGCCTCCACCAATGATTTTGTTGTTTTCGCGTCTGTATCCTCGTTCAAATAAACGATCGCCACATCCGCACCCTCGCGGGCGAAATGCACGCTGACCGCGCGGCCTATCCCCGAATCACCGCCCGTGATCAGGGCAACCTTATCCCGCAGCTTGCCCGAACCGGCATAGCTGTTTTTGATATATTCCGGCGCCGGGTCCATCTTCGCTTCGATGCCCGGCTGCCGATTTTGTTTTGCGGGTGTCTTTGCCATTAGTCGCCGGTTTGTTGTTGTTGTTCCTGTTCCACCGGTTTTTGCTGTTCATACATCGTATGCGCTACACTGCTGTCCGGCATCAGATTAGCGGCGTGAACCTCTAAACTGTTCTTCCAGCCCGCGATGACCCGGTCTTTCCCTGCCATTAAAGCTTCATAACCTGCCTTAGCCACATCCGCAGGATCAGAAAGGGCTTCCTTATCCTGCGCGATCTTGCTGTCCTGCATGCCCGCTTTGTTAAAGAAATCCGTATCAGTTGCGCCCGGCATCAGTGAAGTAAATGTGATACCCGAATCTTTCAGTTCTTCCCGGATCGCGGTGGTAAAGGAAAGCACAAAGGCTTTAGTCGCGTGATATACCGCCTGCCATGGCCCCGGCAGTTTACCAGCTACCGAACCAAGATTCAGGATCTTGCCTTCACCGCGACCGGCCATCTGTTGAACGAAATGTTTGGTCAGGATCACCGTGGCGCAGATATTCAGGTGAATAATGCTCAGCTCTTTTTCCAGCTCATTGTCTTTGAACAAGCCATAAACACCCTGGCCCGCATCGTTGACCAGCACATCTACCTGTTCGGTCACTTCACTGCAAAGCGCCTTAGCCTGTTCCATGTCGGACAAGTCTTTCGCAATCGTTTTGACCGTAATACCAAAACTTTGCAATTCATTTTTGGTGCTGTCCAGTTCGGCCTGGTCCCGCGCCACGATGATCAAATTATAGTTGTCTTTAGCGAAAAGTTTCGCCAGCTCTTTGCCGATCCCGCTCGTTCCGCCGGTGATCAAAGCGGTCTTTCGTTGATTTTCCATTAGTTCTCGATCTTTACAGGTTCCTTGTTTTCCGTTTCCCTGCGCTGCTCCCAGGGTTTGAGTACCACCTTCACGCAGTCTTCCTCTTTCTTGTTGAAGATCTCGTAACCGTGGGTCACTTCGCTCAGCGGCAGGGTGTGCGTGATGATATCGTCCAGTACCACTTTTTCAGTTTTCACCAGTTCGATCAGGTGATCGATATAATTCAGTACCGGTGCCTGGCCCATTTTCAGCGTAATGCCCTTATCAAATACCCGGTGCAGCGGGAAGTTATCATAAGTCGAGCCGTAAACGCCCATGATCGAAACCGTGCCCATGCGGCGTACTGCCTTAAAGGCCATATCGAGCACCTTCATGCTGCCGACTTCAAAATTGAACAGCGCTTTGGCTTTGTCCAGGATATCACGTTCCGGTTCAAAACCCACTGCATCCACGCAAACGTCTGCGCCGCGGCCGCCGGTCATGGCGCGGATGGCTTCCACCACATCGACTTCATGCGGGTTCAGCGTTTCCACTTTATTGACCGCTTTGGCTTTTTCCAGCCGGTAGTTCAAAGGGTCAATAGCGATCACCCGGCTGGCGCCGTTGATCCAGGCGGCTTTTTGCGCCATCAGGCCAACCGGACCGGAACCAAAGATGGCCACCACTTCACCGCCTTTTAGCTGCGCCCAGTCGATAGCCGACCAGCCGGTAGGGAAAATATCGGTCAGGAACAATACCTGCTCGTCGCTCACGTTTTCAGGCACCACTCTTGGGCTTATGTCCGCATAAGGTACACGTACATATTCCGCTTGTCCACCGGAATAACCGCCATACAAGTCAGTGTAACCAAATAAGGCTGCTCCTTTTTGATCGGCCATGTCGCCGTTAGGGCCGTAATGTTTGTAATTGGAATTTTCGCAAGCTGGCGAGGCATCATGCTGGCAGAAAAAACAGTGTCCGCAGGAGATCGGGAACGGCACGACCACACGATCACCTTTTTTCAGATTTTTGACGCCCTTGCCCACTTCTTCCACAATGCCCATAAATTCATGGCCCATTACCATGGGTTTGGGTTGCGGCACACCGCCGCTTAAAATATGCAGGTCGGAACCGCAGATCGCTGTTGAGGTGACCTTTAAAATGACGTCGGAATCCTCCAGCAGACGCGGGTCTTCGACCGTGTCATAGCGGATGTCGCCGGGTTTGTGAAATACTGCTGCTTTCATAAGTAGATCGATTAAGTTTTGATGTCTATAATTAACTTGAAGTAAATTTTTTTGTTTAATAATATGTGAGATAGTTTCAAACACAGCGCGCTTGTCTTTGTAGTTAGTATATGGCAACAAAAACGGAACCGATCAACCCGCGCGACGGAAAGCACGAAAGTCCCTGGCAGGCCGGGCTAACTGACATCAAAACAGCCGGAAAAACAATAGGTGAACAAACCTTCGACGCCCTTATTGTAGGAGCGGGTATTACGGGGTTGACCACGGGGCTACTGCTGCAGCAGGCCGGTAAGAAAGTAATTATAGCTGATGCGCATACTCCCGGATTCGGTACCACCGGAGGCACCAGTGCACATATCAATACCTTTGCGGATACGACCTACCCCGAAGCCGAAAGTGCTTTTGGCGAAGATGGCGCACAATTATTCAAGGAAGCGATTGCCGAAGGGTGTCAACTCATCAACGATCAGGCCGCCTCGCTGCAAATAGGCTGCGAACTGGAAAGCAAACCGGGTTATCTATATGCTGAGAAAGATGATGAGGTCAAACAACTAGATGAGATCTATGAAGGGGCGGTAAAAGTCGGCGTAGCCGTTAGCTATGTCGACGAGGTGCCCACGCCGGTGCCTTTTAAAAAGGCGCTTCTCTGGGAGAAACAGGCCCAGTTTCATCCGCTTAAATATCTGCAGGGTCTTCAAAAAGCCTTTTTAACCGCCGGCGGCGTCATCCTGAAAAATATCCTGACCACTGCGGTAGCAACAAAAGACGATATCCACACCGCCAGTCATGCAACAGGAAGTCTAAAAGCTAAAACCGTAGTTTATGCCACCCATATGCCGCCGAACATTAACGTTTTCAATTTTGAATGCGCCCCGTACCGCAGCTATGTAATGGCCGTTAAACTGAAAAGCGGGAAATATCCGGACGCGCTGATCTATGACAGCCAGGAACCATATCATTACGTGCGCTCACATACCATTGACGGCGAACGGTTGCTGATCGCCGGCGGCCTCGACCATAAGACCGGCCACGAACACCCCGAAAAAGCTTTCGCCGAGCTCGAAAAATATATCCGCCGTTATTATAACGTATCCTCGGTTAAATATCGCTGGTCATCGCAATACTACGTCCCGGTGGACGGCCTTCCTTATATCGGACAAATACCGCTGGCGGCTGACGGTATTTACTGCGCCACCGGTTATAATGGTAACGGCATGATGCTGGGCAGCGTGGCCGGGAAGATCCTGAGCGACCTGATTCTCAAAAAAGAAAATCGCTATGAAAAACTCTTCAGCCCTGCACGCGTCAAACCGGTCGACAGCTTCAGCGAATTTGTCAAAGAGAACGCCGACGTTGCCTACCATTTTGTGGCTGACCGCTTCGGTATCCATGAAAGCGATTCCTTGAAAAGATTGCAGCCCGGCACAGGAAAAGTGCTGGAAGTAGCTGGCCAAAAGATCGCCGCTTACCGCGATGAACAGGGAACCATCCATGCACTGAGTCCTGTTTGTACCCATATGGCCTGTATCGTAAACTGGAACGGCGAAGAAAAAAGCTGGGACTGCCCTTGTCACGGGGCGCGCTTTGACGTGGACGGCAAGGTCTTAACCGGCCCTGCCACGCGGCCTTTAGCACCCATCAGCCAGGAAGGAAAAAGCAATTCGTGACCCCCTTATTTATCAAACTGAACGGCGGCCTGGAGCTAATGGTCATACCGGACACCACCGCTCACCTTGACGGCCATACCATACTAACTTATACCTACAGCATCTTTCGCGACATCGGCGCGGGCAACCCGCTGCTAAGCCGGAGCAAGGAAAGTACCCTGCATTTGGAACAAATCGACGACCCGGAGTACTATGGTTTCATTACTTTCGAAAAACCGGGCAAACTATTCAGCTATACGGCCGACGGCCAGCGGGAGCTGGAAAGCTATCAGGTCAATGAACTCATCGAACACCTGAGTGATATCCGGGATAACCCCGCTTCGTGGAACCAACTGCAGGATAATAAAGATTAACCATGAAAGATATCGCCAAACGTTTCCCGGAAAATCCGCTGCTGCTGCCCAAAGACCTGAAGCCAAGCCAGGATGGCTTGCAGGTCATCAGTCTGCTCAACCCCGGCGTTTTCCGTTTTGAGGAAAAAACCTGGCTGCTCGTCCGCGTAGCGGAGGGCGTAGCGCAAAAAGAAGGGGTCATCTTTTTCCCCGCGCTGAACGCTACCGGGAACACCGAGATCATCGAGGTGCCGCTGAACGACCCCAACCTGATCGCCACCGATGCGCGGGTGATCAGTTATAAAGGCCTGGATTATTTGACCACCGTTTCACATTTACGCTTATTGCGCAGCGACGACGGCATCCGTTTTTCGGAGCCCGAGGCAAAAGCCTCGCTGTTCGGCCAGGGCTATCTCGAACGTTTCGGTATCGAGGATTGCCGGGTTACACAGATCGATGATACGTATTACCTGACCTATACCGCTGTGTCCGACAGCGGGGTTGGCGTAGGTTTGAAAACAACCAAAGACTGGCAGCATTTCCAATCCGGCGGTATGATCCTGCCACCCCACAATAAAGATTGCGCCATTTTCGAAGAAACGATACAAGATAAATATTATTGCCTCCACCGCCCGAGCAGTAAGGAGATCGGCGGCAATTATATCTGGCTGGCTGAATCTTCTGATACCCGCCAGTGGGGAAACCACCAGTGTATCATCAAAACCCGTCCCGGAATGTGGGACAGCGCCCGTGTGGGTGCAGGCGCCGCACCAATCCGCACCGAACATGGCTGGCTGGAAATTTATCATGGTGCTAATGCCGAGCACCAATACTGTCTCGGCGCTTTCGTAATGGACCTGAACGATCCGTCGAAAGTAATTGGTCGCACAAAAGATCCGATCATGGTGCCGACCGAAGCCTATGAACTCAGCGGTTTCTTCGGGTATGTCGTTTTTACTAACGGACATATCGTGGACGGGGATCAGCTCACCATTTATTATGGGGCGGCGGATGAATTCGTCTGCGGCGCGCGTTTTTCGGTTCAGGAAATTTTGTCCAAACTAACCTACGATCAATGAGCAAGCAAGAAAAATTACAGGGAAAAACCATCCTTATCACAGGGGCATCCAGCGGTGCAGGACGCGCTGCCGCCCTTGAATTTGCGAAATACCAAACTTATTTGGTACTGGCTTCCCGGAACGAAGCAGCTCTTGAGGAGGTGAAGATCGATTGCGAGGCATTAGGCGCAAAAGTCCTTATCGTGGCGACGGATACCAGCGACAGCAAAGCGATGATCGCTTTGGCAAACGCTGCCAACGACTGGCAGGGAAAAATCGATGTCTGGCTAAATAATGCCGGGGTCCTTGCTGCAGGCGATTTTGATAAAACGCCGATGGCGGTACACGAACAGGTGATTCAAACCAATCTGCTGGGATATATGAACGGGGCGCACGCCGTACTGCCGATATTTAAAGCACAGGGTTATGGCACGATCATCAATAACATCTCTATCGGTGGCTTTCTGCCGGTGCCTTACGGCGCGGGATATACTGCTGCCAAATTCGGCTTACGCGGCTGGTCGGAAGCTTTGAAGGGCGAATTATCGGAATGGCCGGACATTCACGTCTGCGACCTGTTCCCCGCGTTTTTAGATACACCTGGCATTCAGCACGCCGGCAATTATACCGCTAAAGTTTTAAAGCCTGCTCCTCCGGTATATGACCCGTTCCGGCTGGCCCAGGCCATGGTAAAGGTAGCTGCCGATCCGCGTGCTAATACCTATGTCGGCAGCGTATCAATGTTACTGAAAATAGGCCATGCTGCTTTACCGGAATTAATGACCAAAATGACAGGATCGGTCATGCGCAGATACCTAAAGTCGGCTGATCCGATCGCACTCACCGACGGCAATGTGTTCACGACCGTAGATTACGGCCTGAGTACACACGGCGGTTTCGGTTTGCCGGGTAAACCCAAATCGCATCGAAAATATATCGCCGGCGTTTTGGTTGCCGGAATGGCATTAGGCTTCTATTTAATCTGTAAAAAGAAATGATCTTCAACTATACCGAAAGCGACTGTGAAATAACTACGCGCGGACTCACGGCCCGTGGCTCAGTTTTAAACGCGGCTCACCCCGCATTTCGCCTTTAAAAGTACGGCGGGTACTGGCCGAAATTCCTGAAAGCGATTGTCGCCGTAAAAAGCTTGACCTTTAAAAGAGACCGATAACCAGCGCTGCCGTGGCAATGATCGTTTGCTTGATAATCTCTTCGCAGCTGCCTTTAAATTCATAACGACTCGAGACTAAGCGGTCACTGACGAGGGCAGTAACGAACATAGTACCTACCGGCTTTTTGACATTTTCGCTGCCACCTGGCGTAGTTAGTCCTGTCACTGCTACAAAAATGTCTGCCGGGATGAGTTTCCCCAACCGCCGCGCCAGCTCATCGGTGACTTCCTGAGATTCTGGCGTATATTTTTCAAGCAGTTCGCGGGGTACTCCCAGCAGGCTTTCCTTCAGATCTGCATTATAACAGATGATGCCACCCTCGAGTACCTGCCCTGATTCCTCTGTCAGGGCAAATTCCGAACAAAGCCATCCCGCTGTGGCGCTCTCCACGAATGCAATTCGCAATTTCTGTTCCGCCAGCAATTTGGCGCACTCTGCGATCTTTTGTTCCATGATAATATAAATCGTAAAAAAGAAGACGGCGCTGCACGGAGGCGGCGATCAAAAGTATATACTTTGAATAAGTATGTCAAATACGCCTGGATTCAGAGACCTTGTACAAATGATGCTGCACCGGCCCGGTCTTGGCTGCAAATCATTTAAGATCAGTGTATAAAATGGCGGTGGCTTCGATTAGTGGTTTTAAGAAAACGGCCTTGCGGCCGTCCTCTTGCCGGAAAATACTTCCTTTTCTCTTAATAGGTACTCCATTGCGCCACGCCATCGGGTTCTGAGTTTTTTACCTCCCCACTTTTTTCCGCGCTCATTTGCTTATCCGTTTTATCTCTGGTCTTCAACTCCTTCGTGAACTCCTCCGCAAGCTTGGTCTGCCCCTCAGTTTCCTTCGCCTGCGCGATTGGATCTTCTACATATACAAAATCCTTGCCCATGCCTTTGATCTCGCCTTCATTCCACGGACCTCGTATGGTGCCTTCAGACATATTATAGGCATTTTGCAGGTATCGCGGATCTGCGGCCAAAACTGCCGGCGGGAAATTGGGCTGGATGCTTTCCAACGCCGCTTCAAACATTTTGTAATGAGTCACCTCGCGGGTCATCAAAAAGGACAGCGTTTCATGGATATACGGGTCATCCGTAAACTTCATCAGGTGTTCGTAGACCAGTTTCGCCCTGGATTCGGAAGCCAGATTACTACGTAAATCGACCGTGAGGTCACCGTTGGAATTAATGTAAGAAGCGCACCAGGGGATGCCCTGACTATTGCGCGGAGTGACCCCGCCGCCGGTAATGATCCCGAATTGCGGGTTAGCAAAGACAGCCTGGTGGATAATATCCTCTTTGGCGGCCTTTCCGTTCATCACCTGCATAATTTCAGAACTATCAGCTGCATTTTTCAGCTCGCCGTTAACGCCTTTGAGCAGCATCTGAATAGTCGCCCCCACGATCTCGAGATGGCTGAACTCTTCAGTGGCAATATCCATCAGCATATCGTATTTGTCAGGGTGCGGGACTTTGGCTCCAAAAGCCTGAGTGAAATACTGCATAGCCGCGGCCAGTTCGCCGTTCTCCCCGCCGAACTGTTCCAGTAATAAGTTGGCGAACCGGGGGTCGGGTTTGGAAACCCGCGCATTGAATTGTAATTCTTTAACGTGGTGAAACATAATTGTAAAATTTAATGGTGATTGGATAGAGATCGGCTCCGTGGAAAGGATCGTACTATTTTTACAACCACAGGCGCTGAGATATGTTTTTTAATTAAAAGATTTAATTATCAGTAAATTTTAAAACAAAAAATTTAATGCTTTAGTTATATAACACACTTTACAACCTTACGCTGATTATGCAAGGACTTTCACCCTGGACTATAGCGGTACAAAATTTATTTCATGGGCAGGATCTTCCGGCCATATTTAAATTTGATCTGGCTGGTTATGCGGTCCACCTCCATCATCTCAATAATTCCTTATGGATATGCGTGACCTGTCCCAAAGGCGTACAGATTGTCCTCCGGCCAGCTTACGCACCTAATGACCACCTGGAAATTACCCGCGTAAGCAAACACGAACTTGGTCTATCCCTTCATCTGAAAGGTTCAATCGGCGATTACACGGTGTTGGTGAACTTTCCGGCACGGGAGAAGCCCATCATCCACTACCAGACGCTCATAAAAACCCATAAGCCGTTATTGTTCCCTTTTTGGCCTCGGGACATGGTTATCACCGGGCCTGACAGCGAAAGCCAGGAAATGGCGGGAACACTTCTTGTAAGTCAGGTAGGAGCCCGTTCTGGCTTGCAGTATGTTACGCTGGACCGGCCCCAAAGCGGAGCCTTGCTGTATTTCCAGAATTTGACCGCGTTAAATGATTATGCCCGGCTAACGGAAACCTCTTTAGGCGATACGGTGGGCGGAAGCTGGCCGGAACTGGGCTTTGCATTACCGCCGACCTTAAATAATAAAGCGATCCCGGCACATCGGGAAGTAGTGCTATCTGATGCCTTCATCGCTTTTGATCCGGAGTATCCCAAAGATGAACTGGCACAGGCCAGACAATTTTTAGAGCTGTTGGCGGATATCTATCTGGTACTGCCGAAACCCGAAACCCGATATTATCCCTGGCCGGAGATGGTCGGCAAAGGATTGCACGACCTGGAATTCAGTCACGGCTGCTGGTCGCACGGCGCGGGACAGGACTACCTGAATGCCTATGTTGCCGATTACCAGACACCGCCGGAATTGATGGTACAACTTGCGGTGTTAATGCCGCTGACAGATTACTACGACTGGTGCAAGACTGAATTGCCAGCGATCCAAAAAATCCGAAATGGGCTGGAAGGATTTTATAGCAAAAGACTGAAAACAGTTGTTCGCTTTCTGCCCGCTCTAGCCGGTCAGTTGAACGGCGAGGAGGAACAGTTACAACCCAACGTGATGGATTCCTGGTACCTGCATCATCCTTTACTTAATTTAGGGCGGCTGGCCATTCGAGGCGATCAGCAAGGGAAAAAACTGTTTTTAGATTCCCTGGATTATACTATCCGGGTCGCCCGGCATTTTAATTATGAGTGGCCCGTGTTATATCACATGGAAACGCTGGAAGCAGTCAAAGCGGAGACCCAGCCCGGCAAAGGCGGAGAAAAGGATGTCGCCGGGCTTTACGCGCTGGTGATGCTGCATGCGTGGCAGCTCACTCGGATGAACAGGTACCTGCTCGAAGCCAAACGGGCGGCTAAAACCCTGCAGGGTAAAGGTTTCGACCTGTTTTACCAGGCTAATAACACAGCGTTTGGCGCCAATGCGATGCTGTGGTTATATCTGGAAACCAAAGAGCAGCTGTATCTGAACCTGGCCTATGTATGCCTGGCTAACCTTTTGAAGAATATGCAGTTATGGGATTGCGATTACGGCTACGCCAGAAACTATCCTACCTTTTTTGCAGTATTTCCTTTGAACGACGCCCCTTATACGGCGGCTTACGAAGAACAGGAAGTATTTGCAGCGCTTCATAATTTCTTGCTTTATGCAGAAAATCAAGCTGTCCTGCCAGCGGTAAATATTCTGTTGCCGGAGTTCCTGCGCTACGTGGTAAACCGGGCCCCATATTATTATCCGCCCAATTTGCCAAAGGAAATGTTGTCCGAAAAGGTAAAGACCGGGCAAGTCGATCATAAATTATGGATCGCGATCGAGGATATGCACGACGGTTGGGAACAGTCCGGCACAGTCGGACAGGAAGTTTACGGAGCGGGCGTGGCTTTTGGAATCATCCCCCGACATTTTTACCGGGTACCGGGCGAAGATTTTTGGATCTTTCTGGATTATCCGAACGCGCATTTCAGTCACAGCTCCGGCCGGCTCAGCTTCAGCGTTAAAGGAGATGAGCGCCTTCACTGCCGCATGCTGATTCTAAAAACAGGTAAAAAAGCGCTGCCAACATTTACTGTAAAAACAAAGATGACTTTACTCAGCGGCAAAAAAGTAAAAAACGGTCATCAGGAATTCACGGTACCCGGCAACAGCACAATTCATATGCATTGGTTATGAAAAAGAAAGAAGGTTTTTTTGAGGCTTTTTCCAATTGGGCTACTGCGGCAGCCGGAAGTTCGGCAGCGTTTATCATAGCCGTTGCGATCGTGGTGGTCTGGGCAGTGACCGGACCACTGTTCCACTATTCGGAAACCTGGCAACTGGTCATCAACACAGGGACGACCATTGTGACCTTTCTGATGGTATTCCTAATTCAGAAATCCCAGAACAAAGATTCAAAAGCCATTCACCTAAAGTTGAACGAGTTACTAGCCTCGCACGAGGGTAGCAGCAACCGTCTCGTGGATAGCGAGAACCTCACCGAGAAGGAACTGGACCGCCTGCATCATTTTTATGCACAGCTATCTACCCTGGCCGAAGAAGATAATGACCTGACCCGGACGCATTCGATCGATGCCGCGGAGGAAAACCACTATCGTAAATCCGGGAGGCGCCAATTGAAAACCAAATGAAACTGAAAGAACGTCTGAAATCTTTTAATCAAGGCTTGTTGCCGGATAAAGTTAAATTAAAATACGAGGCGATGGCAGAAAATGCGTTTCGTTTTTTCCGGGGAACCTGCCACTTGTTTTACGAAGACCTGGCAGTTGCCGAACCCTTGCCACTATCGCCGCTAGCCTGGATCTGCGGCGACCTGCATATCGAGAATTTCGGGAGCTATAGAGGTGATAACAAGCTGGTGTACTTTGACCTGAATGATTTTGACGAGGCGCTGCTGGCGCCGGCCAGTTATGAAACCGTGCGTATGGTCACCAGCATTTTTATCGCTTTCGATAACCTTGGCTTTGAAGAGAAAAAGGCGCTGAAGATGGCGCGTTTATTCTTAAAGACCTATTCGGCCACCCTGGCGAAGGGCAGGGCGATCAGCATAGAACCGCGGACCGCCAAAGGCATTGTTCATGATTTTCTGACCAGAGCCACCAAAAGCACCTATCATGACCTGCTCAAAAAACGCACGGTCAGTAAAAAGAAAAGCATCATGCTTTCGCTGGAAGATGAACGGCATTTTAAGCTGGATCGACCGCTTCGAAAAGCTTTGAAAGCTCATATCCAGGAATGGATTGAAACCAGTAGTGACGGCCCCTATAATTATGAAGTACAAAGCGTTGTTTTTCGTCTGGCAGGCACGGGCAGCATTGGAGTCAAGCGGTATTTGTTCTTACTGAAAAGCACCAATGCCAAAAATCAATATTTACTATTGGATATGAAGCAGGCGCGGGCTTCTTCGGCAATACCTTTTGTACCGGTACAGCAACTCGCATGGGATACAGAAGCGGCGAGGGTGATCGGCGTGCAGCAACGGATGCAAAATGTACCGGCAGCGTTGCTTAGCACGACTGTCTTTCAAAATGATGCTTTTATTATCCAGGAACTGCAGCCGGTCAAGGATAGCATCAAGTTCAGGTTATTAAAAGATTACCGCGATATGTATCGGGTTATAGACGATATGGCGGCACTGACCGCTTCGGCGCAATTGCGCAGCGGCGGGAGGCAGGGTTCAGGAACTTTGGACGAACTGATAGCATTTGGGCTGGACCTCGGATGGCAGGAAGCAGTGATCGCCTACGCACAACGCTATGCTGCCAGAACAAAACAATACTACAACGAGTTTGTAAAAGATTATAAAACCGAAAAATATGAAGAATAAATTTCTTATAGTCATGAACGAAAGCTCGACGGCCTTCGTTGAAATATCGATTTAGATAAAAAAAGAAACGCTTCCGCCTCAATAGAATATCCGGCGTGCTCACACGGGTAAAGGGATCCGCTGGATGTCATTTGTGGATAATACGGATCATTCCTGATCTAACTGGCGGATTTTGGGATTACCGACGCTATCCATTGCGAGCAGAACGGGCGGGACGGTAGGACAATGCGCGATGAAAGCATGGTCGGTGTCACGGATACTTTGCAATTGTTTCCAGATTTTAAAGCGCTGCAGACAGGGAAAGCCAAAGGCCATTTAAATCAGCCGGAATACATCTTTAAAAATTATGATCAACAGGCCGGCAAGCTTATCCGGGTGACCGCCCGGCTGAGCGCCAAGCAGGCCCAAAACTTATTGCGAATGGAAATATTAGTTAAACTTTTTGGAGAGGGTGAAAAGTTGAGCGTGCTGCAAATGAGCAGCCGAGGTGCCCTGATGTTTCTGATCATGCTGGTGCTGATTCGCATCTCGGGCCGCCGGTCATTCGGGATGCGGACGGCGCTGGATAACATCATCGCCGTTTCGCTGGGCGCCATAATGAGCCGGGCTGTGGTCGGCGCCTCTCCCCTTATCCCAGTCGTTGTTTGTTGCCTGGTGATCGTGCTGCTACACCGCGCCGTAGGCCGGCTGATCGCGGCGAGTAAGAAATTCGGCCGCGTGGTGGAAGGCGAAAAGATCTTGCTATTTGAAGACGGTGTGTTCTTAAAAGAACACATGAAAAGGGCTCTAATCTGCGAAGAAGACCTAATGCAAGGCGTGAGAAAATCGGCTTTGACCGAGGATATGGAAAAAATAAAAAAAGTTTACATGGAACGCAACGGGGAAATCAGCGCGATCCGGAAATAGCCACTTTTGGAATGCTATTTGCATAGGTTGTGTACATTATTAAATCTGAATACCATGAAAACAAAAGCAAGCAAAAATGTGAGCCGCACCCCTGAAGCAGAGAGTGCGTTAAAGGAATTATTCGTTGACGAATTAAAAGATATTTATTGGGCGGAAAAACACCTGGCGACTGCCTTACCGAAAATGATTAAGGGCGCCACTTCAGAGGACCTTAAAAACACCATCAGCACGCACCTGGAGGAAACCAAAGGTCAGATCACCCGCTTAGAAAGCGTATTTGAATCAATAGGTGAAAAAGCCGCTGCAAAGAAATGCCTGGCGATGGAAGGCTTGCTGAAGGAAGCGTCTGAATTACTGGAAGATACCGACAAAGGTACCGAAGTACGTGACGTAGCTATTATTTCGGCCGCGCAAAAAGTGGAACACTATGAGATCGCCTCTTACGGCACACTGCGTACGCTGGCCGGAACTTTGGGTTTTAGCGAAGCACAAAGCCTGCTGGATGAGACCTTAGCCGAAGAAAAAAATGCCGATTCCCTGTTGACCCAAGTAGCCGAAAATTACGTGAACCAAGCCGCCGCCGCAGAAGTAGAATAATCATCCGCAAAATTGTGATTAACGAGGGGATGCCGGAAGGTATCCCTTTTTTTATGGCCCGATTTTTAAGTGAATTTTTATAGGAATGCAAACTATGCAGCGCCGCAACAGATAACAGTGCGTATAAAAGATCAGTTCATGGGTCTTAAGTCAGATGACTTTGAATGCACATTTAACGTTAATACCGGATGGACTCCAAGCATACCCGCCACATTTCGGCCTTTGGAACCGGCACTACCTACACTAGAAGATTATTTATGGCATCGCGGAGAAGTCCGAACAGGAAGTCAGAGCGGGATCGGCTGAGTGTATCATTTCAGCTTACCTTTTGAGCATGGATCCACCACAATCACCACGTGCCAGGGTAAAAACAACTCAGCTTATTTAACTTATGAATTTATAACAATCGTAGGAAACAACGGTGCTAAACAGTTGAGAGACGCTCATACCCTCTATCAGCTGTCCGCTTAATTTCAGAGAAATCCAACGATTTGTAAATGGATTCAATCTCTTCACCATATCAAAATTTAGAGCAACAGGCATTTTGAAAAGACCAATGTGATGAAACTTTGAAACCAAAAACGAAATAAATTATTTATGACCTACGGCAATATTTGTTATAGCCTATATGATTGCAGGCTCATTCTGCAACTGCGAACCGCTAATATTAGTCGGGCGTTTGCATTTTTATTTTTTCGATAGTAGCCAGGTGCATCTTCAGCATTGGTAAGGTCTTATCTATAAGCGCCTTCATTTCCGGATATTTTACCTTATGACGTGCGTTTTCAAAGGTAGCGATATCCTTTCCATGATCATCCACCATTGCATCAATATAGGCTTTGTTAAATTCATTAGCGGGTATCGAGGCAAGCTTAACTTTTAGTTCGGCTTCTTCTTTGCCAACGGAGTCTGGTAAGACAATACGTTTGCTTTTAGCCAGTTCTTTTAATTCCAAATTGGCCTTTGAATGATCATCGATCATCATCTTTCCAAAATCCTTTACTGCTTTAGAAGTGCCTTTTTCCTGCGCAAGTTTGCCCAGTTCCACTTCGGCCATCCCCCTGGTTGCCGCTTCTACCGCGAATTTGGCGTCGGGAGCACTTATCGCCCAGTCGCCAGTACCTGTTTGTTTGTTATGGATCGAGTCTTGATGAGTATTTGTACTATCAGCTTTTTCTTTACTGTCTTTGTTCGAATTGCATCCGCTAATCACAATATTTGCAGATGCTAATAATATAATAATTAGCTTTTTCATAATCATTTAGTAAATTTAGTTTTCGACTATCCTTCCCTTAAGGTCCTTTTTAAAAGGTCATTAATGATTGCTTTTCGAAGAGCTGCCGCTTGGATCCGCATTGCCATTGCCATTAGTATCCCCTTTCAACGTATCTTTCCTGGCAGCTTTTCGCTGGTCATTGATCGTATTGGTATCAGGCTGTACCCCGCTCCCTGCTTTGAAAGTTGCGGTAGTGTCTGTAGAACCGTTCAGTTTCTTATTACGATCATTCGGATTACAGGCTGTCAAAGCAAAAGCACTCATTACAAAAAATGCAATCAATTTTAAAGCTTTCATAGATTTGATAAATTAATTATTCAGTTAAACTTCTTACAATTCCCCTACCTGTAAATTGAAAATTTCCCTCCCAAAGGAAACGGCGTGCCTATTACAAGAAAAAGAAAACTCACCGCGTTTGCCGACATGATACATTTGCAATACACTATTATTCGCAAACATTACCTCTTGACGCTATCTATTTTAGAGGTATCCGCTTTTTTTGTTTTAGTACCACCGGAAGCACTGTTATCGATTGTCGATGCATCGCCGGTAGCGCTGGTCGTTTTTGAAGTATCTAAATTTGACGGCGCATCGTGTTTGGCTTGTGCGGTGTCTTCCCCTGATCTGGCAGAATGATCACCATTGCACGCCATGATGAGGCTTACTGAAAGCACGAATAAGCCGGTTAAAATGTTCTTTCTCATATTCGATCTTAATTAATTATTTCTGAGTGGTAGTTTTTGTTTCTCGTTTTACAGGAGGTCCAGGGTCGCCGTTTTCGTTGTCAGGTGTTACCGTTGGGACTCTTGATGCTTCCGGCTTTTTTTGTTCACCAGCTAAACGGCCCTTGCTCGTTTCCGTATTGACTTTTGATTTCATAGGTTTGAATTAAATAATCAGTTGAATACTTCATTTTACTTTTAATTAATAAAAATCCGGAGGGAAAGTTTTTGAAAAATTAAAATGAGAAAGATTTTTTCAAAGTTTTGAACACACAATAGATTCATTTAAAATAGAATATGCATGTTTGTTTTTTGGAAAGATATCTGGAATAGCCACAAATTCAAATTTAATTTTAATTTATATATTTTATTTTCAAGCAATATTTATTAACTTCACTTCTAATAGGTTTAATCAATACCTCAATCTAAAACCAATTAACAACCTTGTTTGAAAGCACATGAAAAAGAGAATTGTTGTAGTCGATGATGATGATGATATCCTACAAATAATCCGCTTTATACTGGAAGAACAAGGTTATTTGGTTGAGGCGGCCACAGATATCCTCTCATTTAATAAATTGGGCGACGTCAAGCCTGATTTAATCCTGCTTGATGACTGGCTTAGCGATGGATATGGCCACTTGCTATGCAGGGCATTGAAGCAGAACCAAAAGACCAAAACAATTCCGGTGTTACTGATTTCTGCAAAGAATGACATCGAAGCCATTGCTGGAAAAAGCCATGCAGATGATTATATTGCCAAACCGTTCGATCTCGGTTTCTTTATGAATAAAGTTCAGTCTTGGCTATCGCCGCATAAAAACGCCCTCAGGCCGGACTAATTTGAGTCTATTCAAATATTTAATGAAGTAATACGGAAAGTTTATCCTTTTAATCAACTGCCACAAGCTGCTGTGATTAGCTCCAGCGTTCCTACAACTATCCCTGTAATTCTTCGTAGCGAAGACCTACATTTTTCCCGAAATTTAATATTTGAAAACTTTTTTTATTGGAGAAGGTTTACAATGTGGTAAATTTTGAAGCAGGAATAAATGGATATAGCACATATACAAAGGTTGTTGTCCGAGATGGCGGAAAATCGCAGGCAGTACGCAGAAAATTATAAAGAACTGCAACGTTCCCTTTTTTTGTTCAAGACAGGCTTGAGCAATGTAAACGGAAAGATCGAATCCACTGCCGAAAGCTATGCCGCTCTTATCCAATCGGAGCAATTGGAACAAACGCAGGATGTCACTCTTGGTCTGATGCACCGAAGGGCTTCCTGATACTCCTATCTGGTGTGAGCGTGAAATTGTTTCCTTAAAGGAAAATAGATATTTTAGCACCCGATCCGCTATTCCCTGAAATCAGTTTGCCGTTACTTTTTTGCTGATATACTTCTTAGCTATATCATTACTACCTGTTTTAATTTGTATTTGGCTGATGGCTAAGAGAAAAAATTATGATTCCGAATTTTGTGGCAGCCTGCCGCTCAACCATATTAATGTTGTTCAGGATTATGGTTATTTGCTTGTGCTGAGTAAAGACCAGTTAACTATTCTGCAACTTAGCGAAAATGCTTCTGATCTGTTTGAAAAACCCCTGAAGTCTATTCCGGGTACACTATTTTCGGATTTTACCGATACCAGCATTATCAAGTCGCTCAGCGAGCGTTTTGATCAAAATTCAAAAGAAAAATTTCCGCTTACCATTACACTCAAATCGCGAAAAATGATGGCGCTGGCACATTTTAAGCCGGAGTATATCATCCTGGAGATCGAAAAAGCTGACCTTCCTACTGAACGCTCTTTTACGAGTGTTTACGAGGAAGTTAAATACGCAATGGCCGCTATTGAGGCCGCGGAAACCATTGAAGACGCAAGTCAGGCGGCTATACATGAACTGCGCCGAATTACCGGCTTTGACGGCATTATGATGTACCGTTTTGACGAAGATTGGAACGGCACCGTTATCGCAGAGGAGAAAGATGCGCCGGAACTTGAACATTACCTCGGGCATACTTTCCCAGGCTCCGATGTCCCCAGGCAAGCGCGTGACCTTTATTTAAAAAACCCTTACCGTCTAATCCCTGATCGTGATTTCACTCCGGTGAGGCTTTATCCGGTGATGAACCCGGTAATCAACACTTTCATCGATCTGTCTGATTGTAACCTTCGTGGCGTAGCAGCGGTACATCTGGAGTACCTTAAAAACATGAATGTAAAAGCATCAATGTCTATTCGTGTGATCGATAATGGAAAACTCTGGGGCTTGATCGCGTGCCACCATGTCCGCCCGCATTACCTGAGCTTCGAAACAGGCGCTGTCTGTGAAATGCTTTCTTCGGTTATTTCAAACCGTATTTCCAGTATTACCCATAAAGCGCAATATGATGCCGATAGCAAGCTGCAACAACTCCAAACAGAGCTGATAGCGCAAACTTATGCTAAGGATGACCTGTGGGATGGGCTTTTTGACGCCGGAGACGTTCGGTTAACAGACCTGTTGAAAAGCAGCGGCGCTGCTGCCAATATAGGTCAGGTCTTATGCACGCAAGGCGATGTTCCTGACCAGGATACGTTGGAAAATTTATTCCTGTGGCTGCAAAACAAACAGGATGGCAAGGGGTTCAGCACCGATAGCCTGCCCGAAGTTTTCGATGAAGCAATCCCACATGCCAAAATTGCAAGTGGGTTACTTTCAATTCCAGTTAACCCGGAAAGCGGCGAATTCATCGTAGTTTTCCGCCCTGAGACGGTACGCACCATTAACTGGGGCGGTGATCCGGCCAAAACGATCAATTTCGACCCTGACGGCAAGAAATACCACCCGCGGGCTTCGTTTAAATTATGGCAGGAAACTGTACGCAATACCGCGGCCGCGTGGACACCACAGGAAATCGCCGCTGCCGAAAACCTACGGGCCTTTATTTTCGAATTCAATACTAAAAAATCAAGACCATAAACGTGGCTGCTCCAAAACATATCACTTTTCCGGAAGCAACTTCGCTGGACCGATATATTGTTGCTATTGGCGCATCGGCCGGTGGGCTGGAAGCTATTCACGAGTTTTTTGATCATATGCCCCAGGATTCGGGGCTAACCTTTATCGTAATACAGCATTTATCGCCGGACTATAAAAGCCTGTTGGTTGAACTGGTTGCCAAGCATACTCAAATGAAAGTTGCCGAAGCAGCCAATGATATGACCTTACAGCGCAACTGCGTCTATATCATTCCCAATAAAAAGCTGATGACCATTAAAGGCCATAAGCTGAAGCTCGCTGACAAGGTTAAAGACAAATCGCCGAATACAGCGATCGACACCTTTTTCTTCAGCCTGGCCAGCGATAAAAAGGATAAAGCTATAGCGGTCATCTTATCCGGAACCGGAACTGACGGCACCAAAGGTATCGAGGCCATCAAAGATGCGGGGGGCATGGTTATCGTCCAGGAACCTGCTACCGCAAAATTCGACGGCATGCCCAACAGTGCCATCACCTCGGGCAATGCTGATTTTATCCTGCCACCCGCGAAGATGAACGAGGAACTGCGCAATTTTATCAGCCAGCAAATCAGTCCTGACCTGCCGGGCAAACATATCGATGATAAGCTACTCGACGAGTTGTTCCAGCTGGTCAGTACCAGCAGCGGACAGGATTTTAACCTTTATAAGACACCGACAATTCTGCGCCGGATCGCCCGTCGTATGCTGGCTGTCGATATTGCCAACGTAAAAGATTATGTAGCCTACCTGCACAATCATGAACAGGAGGTCAAACTGCTGGCCAAGGATTTTTTGATCGGGGTTACGAAGTTCTTCCGGGACAAGGCCGCCTTCGAAGTGCTGGCCAAAGATATTATTCCTGAAATTATAGCTCATAAACAGGACGGTGAATTGCTCAAGGTGTGGGTTTGTGCGTGCAGTACCGGTGAGGAGGCGTATTCCATCGCCGTGCTGATCAATGATTGCGTTAAGAAATCCGGCAAGCAACTGGATATTAAAATATTTGCCACCGATGTAGACGAAACCAGCATTGAGATCGCGGGGAAGAACAGTTATCCCTTAAGTGTAGCTAAAGAGATTCCTGCCGAACTGCTGAAGAAATATTTTGTTAAAGACCGTGAAGCTTATTCTGTCATTCCGTCTATCCGTAAACAGATCGTATTCGCCAGGCACAACGTCATCAAGTCGCCGCCGTTTATCAAGAACGACCTGGTAACTTGCCGGAACATGCTGATCTACATGAACACTTTGTTGCAGCAGAAAGTAATTGCAACTTTTCATTATTCGCTGGTGAAAGACGGTTTTTTGTTTTTAGGTTCCAGTGAAAATGCTGCCGGGATCAAAGAAGGGATCACCGAAATATCCGGTCGCTGGAAAATCTACCAGAAAACCGGTACTATTAATTATGGCCTGCACCATACTTACACCTCAGTCAGCCCGTCTCTTAAGCTCAAAGTAAAAGAGAAAGAAAGTGTACCGGAGCCGGAAAAATCACCGGAACAGGAATTTATTGACTTATTGGCGGAAGAATCGGGGCCTGTAGCTGTATTCATTGACAAACATTTTACAGTCAAAGAAACAATCGGTAACTATCGCCGCTATCTGCACCTGCCTGAGAAAAAAATCGACCTTAACATCCTGAACCTTGTTAATAAAGAAATAGCCATTGTACTGAACACAGCAATCCGCAGGGCCTGGAAGGAACATAAAAAAACATATCTCAACAGGGTTCGATTGAAGCTTAAAGAAGAAGAAGCCTTCCTTCAGATCGTGATCAAACCGCCCGGCTCATCTTCACAGCGTGGATTAACCCTGATCATGTTCACTGAGATCAAAGGGGAACTAAGTGATAAAGACGGGATCGATCTGAGCTTTGCTGGTACAGACCAACATCAGGAGCACTTGCTTGAGGTGGAAGCCGAACTAAATGAAACCCGCGCCAACCTGCAAATGGCGGTAGAGGAAATGGAGACGACCAACGAAGAGTTGCAGTCGAGTAACGAAGAACTCTTATCTGCCAATGAAGAACTTCAATCAGGCAATGAAGAATTGCAGTCCTTGAATGAAGAGCTTCATACGCTGAATACCGAACACCAGGCTAAGATTCGTGAACTGATCGAACTAAACGACGACCTTGACAATTATTTTAAAAGTACAGATATCGGCCAGATTTTTATAGATGGAAACCTGCATATCCGGAAATTTAATCCGGCTGCCGTTAAATTGGTTAACCTTATCGAGGCAGACATAGGCCGTCCTATCAATCATATTTCGAGCAATATTCAGTATGATAATCTGGTGAATGATATTCACATGGTTTTATCTGATGCCCAGGTTGTTGAAAAAGAAGTGCAGCTTAAGAACGGAACGACTAACCTGATGCGCATCATGCCTTATGTCCGTAAGGATAAAAAGCGGGACGGTGTGGTAATTTCCTTTATCGATATCTCTGTCATTACAGAGTTGAACAATATTATTTCAGGCGTATTTAATGCAAGTTCTGCAGCCATTCTGGCTTTTAAAGAAGTGCGCAATCACCACAAAGTCATCGATTACCAATGTATTGCTTATAACAATACAGCATTGGCATTAGTTGGAAAAACAGTCGATGACCTTTCAACAAAGCCTTCATTACATTCTTTCGAGGATTTGGAATCCATTAGTTTCGAGGAATTAGCTAAAGTGATCGAAACCGGAAAGGCGCTGCAATCTGAATTGAAGGCCCATAACGATAAATGGTACCAGGTGGTAACTGCCAAAATGAACGACGGTTTTGTGGTGAGCCTGAATGACGTGACCGATCGGAAAATCGCAGAACAAAAACTTCGTAAAAATTACCAGGAATTAATCACAGCACGCGAAGGGCTCAAGACGCTTAACCTGGAGTTAGAAGACCGGGTGACGGAACGCACACAAAAACTCTCGGAAAGTGAGGAACGTTTTAACCTGGTAGCAAAGGCAACCAACGATACGATCTGGGACTGGGACCTGGTGAGTAATACAATGTGGAGGAGCGAGAATTTTACAACCATGTTCGGTTATCCCCGTGATGAAGAAACTAACCGGATCAGTTTTTGGTTTGACAAAGTTCATCCCGAAGACCGTGACCGCATACAGGATACCGTTTATGAGGCAATCAATGATCATGCGAAGAACTGGTCCGCAGAATACCGTTTTTTAAAATCAGATGGTGATTATGCCTACATCCTTGACCGGGGCAGTATCCTGGAAGATGAATTTAAAACGCCTTACCGCCTGGTTGGATCGATCATTGATATCACCAGTCAAAAAGCTATTGAGATTGAACTGATCAAGGCCCAGACCGCGACCGAAGAACTCATGCGTAAAAAGGATGAGTTTATGAGCATAGCCAGCCATGAACTAAAAACCCCGGTAACAAGTTTGAAAGGTTCTCTGCAGATCCTGCAACGAATAGCTGGAAAACTGGACCCAAAAGATCAAATGGTTTCGTTCATCAATAAAGCAGAAAGGCAAACTCAAAAAATGACCGCTTTACTCAATGACCTACTTGATGTAACCAAAATCCAAGAAGGTAAATTACAGTTGAATTATAGCACTTTTGATGCTTGTCAGATGGTGAAGGAAAGTGTAGATGAAGTTGGCTTGCAGAATAATTCACACCGTTTGATTTTTGAAGACGAATGTGTGCTAGAGATAATAGCTGATCGTACGCGTTTGGAGCAGGTGGTCAATAACTTTTTGACAAATGCCATAAAATATTCCCCTGAAGCCAAAGAGGTTCTGATCAATTGCCGCATTGAAAAAGATCAATTCGTAGCGGAAGTTAAAGACTACGGCATTGGCATTCCCCCCAATAAGAGGGAATTCCTCTTTGACCGCTTTTACCGTGTCCAGGAATCGTCGTCCCATTTTTCAGGTCTTGGCCTCGGTCTTTATATTTCTGCAGAAATTGTCCGTCGCCATGATGGCAGTATTGGTGTAAAGGACAACAATGGCCAGGGTTCGACTTTCTGGTTTAGGGTGCCGGTAAAACCTAAAACCCGATGAACTTTTCTATAAGGCTTTTATTGGGTTGGGCGCTAATGACAGTGCCGCTTTGAATATTGCCTATCAGCTGGATAAAAATATGGTCGCTTGTTTGTTTTTATGAGCCGCTATGCGAAATCTTATGTAAAAGAGCGTTGGAAGGCACACCCTTGCAATGCGCCGAAGATATTACCGCTTTGGCCATCCTTTTTACGCATACCCGTTTGTCAAAAAGTGAATCATCTCCGTGAGACTGACGATTGCTGAAAATTCACGTTGCAATATCTTTTACAAAAACTGGAAAACTTTCATTTGGAGCAATACTTAAAAAAGAGCATTATTAACAAGGAAGATCTTAAAAAATAGCAGCAGAAATTGTACCGGAACAATGACGAACCTTCAAAAGAGCGGGGAATAGTGTGGTCAATGGCACCTTATTCTCTAATATCGCTTCGCTAACCTAGATCAAATCAAGCACATTTAATAAGCTTGATTTCAATTTGCTTATGCATTCAATAGTAATGTATTTACTATCTTTCCGTTAAGATTTGCGCCTCCATTTTCAGGCAGAAAAAACTGGTGAGCCACGCGGTGAGTCGATTTTTAAAAATCACATAATAAACTGAAAACCAAAATGATACATAGAATATCCTGAACCCTCCTTGAAAGTACCGGTGCTTAAACCGGCTTCAACACCGTAGCTTAATTTAATGCTCCTTGAAGAGCCATCTTGCGCCTTTGCAGTTAATATGTTACCAAATAATACGGCTACCAATACTGCTGTTGTCATTTTTGTTTTCATGGTTTCTGTTGTTTGATTAATAAATTATTTATATAATATGTAAAAGAGATCGAGCGCCTTTAGAAAGAGGGTGAAATAGCTTGCACTTAAGAATTTTTTTAAGTTGGTGATTGGGGCTTTGGTAACTTGCGTTTTCATTTGTCTTCTTGATAAAAGTTCTTCGATCAATTTTGGCATATCAAATACATAACTCATTCCAATACATTAAACAATTGACATACTGGTAGTTACTATAAAAAAGAACATCTTAAACCAAACGATATTTCGCCAATTCTATATTATTGGCCCGCCTTTGGAACTTCGATAGAAAGGAAATTCAGTGATGATAAATAATTGCAAATGGGCCTGCTATAGCAGGAGATCCGCTCACATACCTGTTTGCCATTACCTATGATTATATGCATACCGGGAACTTGTCTTTAACGAAATAACATCGCGCGTGAACGATACCCATTTGCATCTTTGCAACTTATAAAAGCTTCGCAATTGGACACTATATCGCAGAAGTTCCGAAAAGATTAATCCCGCATGGGACAACCGGTGAACAGTGATGAGATCGCGCATATCTCTAAAATATTGAAGTAGTATCCGGGATATCTCACTGGAAATCCCGGAACGCGTTGACAGAAAGGATTTGTCGTGACAAAAAAAACTCTTTATTTTACAGAAAGTATTCTGCAAAATAAAGAGTTGTAAATTTAGCTCAGTTGATGATCTTATTTACCATTCGCCGCCGATTCGATCACGGCTGCAACTGCCTTTGCCTGGGTCATGAATAAAGTATGCCCACCACTTACATTGGTGATCTTCGCCTTTGTTCTTTCATTCATCATCAAAGAATATTTGATAAAAAACGGCATCACGTTAAATATTAAAATATTTGCGACCGATATCAACCAACACGCCTTAAACCAAGCATCCCGCGGAATTTACAAAGCACAATCCCTCAGCTCCGTATCTGCTGAACGAAAACAAAGCTTTTTTGATGAAGCCGAATTCGGCTTCAAGATCAAACCAGAAATACGGAGTATGCTTGTATTTGCACAGCATGACCTTACCCGTAATCCCCCTTATTGCAACCTCGACCTGATATCTTGCCGTAACATGCTTATATATGTTAAGCCGTCGCTGCAAAAAATCATCTTATCAAAGTTTACTTTTGGCTTAAAGAAGCATGCATTTTTGTTTTTAGGTTCCAGCGAAAATATTTCTGGCTTCAAAGATGATTATACGGAAATCAGCGCCAAATGGAATATTTACCAAAGAACCGATAGTATAAAGAAATTCGGCTTTGAAAGTTACTTACCCCCTGCCCTAACGGGTATAAATTTTAATGGTGTGCAAAAATCAAACCAGTCCCCTCAACAATTTTCCTCAATATCTTTGGCACCAGACCTATCAGAATTGATACTCCTGGAATCCGGTTACTGCGGTGTTAGCACAGACGAAGAATTAAAAGTTTTGCAGGCTTACGGAGACCTCTCTTTATATCTGAAAAAGGAATTTTTTAACAACAATTTACCGGAATTGCTTCCCGAGCCTTTAATGCTGGCATTGCGGGCTGCAGCCCAAAAAGCGCTGCTTCATTCTGAGCGTCAAAAAATTTCCGGTATTGTGTTCTCACTTGACGATTCGAAAATTCAACGTAGCACCAATTTGATTGTTAGTCCTTTCATTGATAAAAAATCAAGAAAGAGAGGCTTGCTGATACTCTTTGAAGGAAATCATGCCATTTCTGAAAGTGACCTGTCAAGTCCTTTTGATATGGATAAAGTGACCAAGGAGCATATAGAGCACCTTGAAAGCGAATTAATCCGTCTTAAGGAAGAACTTCAGACAGCGAATGATTATCTTGAGTCGTCGCAGGAGTCAATGCAGGCTTATAACGAAGAGTTGCTTTCAGCAAATGAAGAAATGCAGAGTGCGAATGAAGAGATGCAATCTATTAACGAAGAGTTGGAGTCCATTAATAACGAACACAAATACACCATTCAGGAACTGACCTCGGTTAACAATGATTTAAATAACTATTTCAGAAACAATGCAAATAGCCAACTGATCGTAGATCGGGATCTTCTGTTAAAAAAATATTCTCCTGGCGCAGTTAAGCATATCAATATCCAGGAGGGTGACATCGGACGTCCACTCAGTAATATAACCACGAATATCAAACTGGAAACAATCTTAGACGACATCAGGAAAGTTATTTCCAGCGGTGAGACGATTATGCGCGAAGTCGAATCGTTAAACGGAAACTATTATCACGTACTGACTAGTCCTTACATTAAGCAAAAAGAAAAGATAATAGATGGTGCAATCATTTCTTTCTACAATGTTACGGAACTGAGAAATACACGAAAAGAGTTAGATCATAGCAATAATATATTGCGGCTTGCTACGGAATCGGCGGAAATGGCAACCTGGTCCATTAATCTAGGTACCATGGAATTTATCCCGTCTCCGAGACTTAAAAAATTATTCGGCTTCAATGTTGATGAAGACATGTCATTGGAAATGTCCATCAATCAAATCAGTGTAGAATACCGCTCGCTATTTTCGGAAGCTATGGCCGATACAATGGCCAGTGATAAAAAATTTGAATTAGAATTTTCTTTAAGAGGTTATCGGGACGGCGACTTGCGCTGGATCCGGGCCATTGGAAACGTTTCACCGCAGATCGTTGGGGAAACATCCTATTTTATCGGGTTCATGCATGATATCAGCGAGCAAAAGCTGAATGATATCCGAAAGTATGATTTTATAGCTATGGCAAGTCATGAACTTAAAACCCCCCTTACCGCTATCGAGGGTTCGCTCAAATTGCTGACAGGAAATTTACAGGACACGGAAACAAATGCTTTCGCATTGAAAAATGCCAATATTCAATTAAAACGGATGTTTCGGTTAGTGAACGGATTTCTCAACGTCTCAAAAATCAGCGTCGGCAATTTTACGGTCAACAGGAACGTTTTTGAGATCGGAGCATTAATCAGGGAAAGTTTTGCGGAAGTTAAGCTGCTTGCAAGTAATCATATAATAAACTTTCACCCTGCATCGCTCATTGAAGTAGTCGCAGACCGCGAAAAGATCGGACAGGTAATTAATAATATTTTATCGAACGCTGTTAAGTTTTCACCCGAGCAAAGTACTATCGAGATCAATTATCGAAAAACTAAAGGCTATTTGGAGGTCTCCGTTAAGGACAACGGAATGGGCATAAAAAGTCATGATTTGCCAAAGTTATTTGAACGATTTTATAGAATTGAAAATGTCCCCACTCAAGTCATCCCAGGATTCGGCATAGGCTTATATATGTCTGCGGAGATCATCAGGCTTCATAAAGGGAAGATTTGGGCAGAAAGTGAATTTGGTAAAGGGTCCATTTTCTCTTTTATGATACCGCTAAATCCTGAAGGCTTGAATTGATCATTTTGAAAGCCTTTTATTAATGCTCTTAATCCGGCACGAACCAGTTGTTGCTTACTGTTATGCATGAACCATTTAGTTTCGTTTATTTAGATATTCCGGAAGGCTTGACTAGGGTATTCAGTGCGCTTTGGAGCAACGGGTTGTTTAAGCAATCAAGAAACTCACAATAGTAATCAATAAATGACTTGGTCACCGTGTTACTGAAGCTGTTTGCTTTTTGGCAGCGCATCAAATGTATAAATGCCGCGCATGACTATTCCGGGTATACCGCTATGCCATTTGATCCGCTTATCATAAAAATGCAAAACCTGCACTCAATAAAATATTTTTTCGCAAACAGCTTTGGTAAGAATTTGCGATTTAAAAGTCCTCTAAAAAAAACAAATTTTCCGGTCGTTTTCGGCCGGAAAATACAAAGTGGTCTGCATAATAAATACAAACCATAATTTGGGGATAAAAAGACAGGAGTGCTTATTTCTCTCGTCCGGTACCCATAATTTAATTTTTTGCCGCGTTACTGGCAAGCCACTGTGAGAAACTTGTTTTACCTGTATAAGCCTCTCCTGCCGGAACCAGCGCCGACTGCGGAACCGGAGCAGCAATGTATACTCTATCGTTGTTGGCGATCACAGTACGCTGATCATTACCGGCTTTCAGGTAATCTTCGGCAAAGAGATCCATACCTTTACGATCAGGGCCGGCTATATCAATGGTAGTATTAGCAGGTTCCTCCAGAGCAAACCGGGCGATCAGCGAAGCTACATCTGCAGCAGCGATCGGCTGAAAATCCAGTTTTGAAAGATGGACAACTGTCCCTTGGGTCGCTATACTAGTTAAAGTAGGGACGAATTCATGAAACTGGGTGCTCCTGACGATTGTATAGGGTATGCCAGAAAGTTTTACAGTATCTTCCTGAACCTTTTTCGCCTTCATGTAACCAATTTTTTGCATGAGATCGATGCCAACGATAGACAATACAAGGTAATGTCCGATATCAGCCTTTTTACCGGCTCGGACCAGATTAGCGCTGGCAGTCCTAAAAAAATCCATAACAGGCTCATCTTCAAATGTTGCAGAGTTAATAAGATCGAGAACAACATCGGTCCCTTCGAATGCTGCGTCCAGACCTTCACCGGTGATCGCATTGATGCCGGCGGATGGAGATGCCGCAAAGACGGTATGACCAGCGTTCTGTAATTCCTGAGAGACCTTAGAGCCGATCAGCCCGGTCCCCCCAATAATTAAGAATTTCATAAGAATCGGTTTATTGCATGTTTATATGAGAAATAAAATATGATGATGCCTGCACTTATCGGTATCATCCTTTAAAGAAATTTATTTTTTTTCAGGAACTAAGAACGGTTTTCCTGCGTCCCCTACGAATATGGCGAGTAATTTGGCCGGTTTAGTTTTGCTGACATTACGTGTTCCGTTATGCAAACCATTAGGCTCCTCATAAAAAGTATCACCTGCTTTGTAACGGTAAACCTTACCCTCGAAAGTGGATTCGAGTTCCCCTTCAAGAACATAACCGAAGGTTGGGATCGGATGACGATGACCGGAAGACTGTTCACCGGGACCAAATGTTACGACAACCATTTTAAACTCCTGGTTTTTAAGAGACTCAGTGTTCAGTATCTTTGAGAAAATAACCTTTGGAGGTGTCGCAGTTACCGTTTCATGTTCAGCATGTTGGGCACTGACTTTATTAGCAAAAAATGTGGCCAAAAGGATTACTGGCAAAATTATTTTTTTCATTTTATTTAATGTTTATGCAATTGATTGTTGCAATTGCTGTTGCAAATTTATTTCAGGTTTTGACCATCTGATGGTCCAGGCATTCTAAAAAAATGGTCCAGAACGCTATTCGTTGGATCCGGGCAACTTCTTCTTGGTATGTGATCTCAACGACTAAAGAATGCCGCCACCCTGTTCTCAACGACACATAAAAACAATGAATGAACCATACACCTTTCGGCGCAAAAACAAAAATATCGCTCAAACCGGGCAGCAGGCATTTCCTTCATCAGGCGTTTAGAGATTTCGCAGAAGATTCCGCAAACCAGGAATCAAATGTTTGTGCGGCAACCCAATCGGGAAATTCTGGTGACAGACGCGCATCATTTACGAAAACACCGTCATACCCTATTTTGTCATCAGTGATTACTTTTCGGCTGTCCCCTATTTTCTGAAGATAGCGTGCAACGATTTCCGGAAGAATGAATCGTTCTGGACCAGCTATGTTTTTGATCCCGTTCAACGGGGCAGATAATGCAGTCTTAGCAAGCTCAAAAGCGACGTCTGCAGATGAAATTGGCTGAACAGTTGCCGGAGTAAGGTGAATTATACCCTCCTGGGTATAGAGATCTGCAAGAGTACCTAGAAATTCAAAAAACTGGGTTGCTCTGACAATGGTGTAAGGAATACCACTGTTTCTGACAATCGATTCCTGGTTTGCCTTCGCACGGAAATAATTGCTTTCTGTAAGTTGCGGAGTACCTACAATAGAGAGCACAATATAATGCTTTACCCCGGCCTTTCTTGCCGCTTCCACAAGGTTGTTGCCCGAAGTCTCAAAAAACTGCAGCGATTCGTTATAAACCGGCGCATTTGAAACGTCGACAATAACTTCAGCGCCTGAAAGCGCATCAGCAAGGCCTTCGCCCGTAACGCTGTTAATTCCGTTTGCCGGCGCAGCAGCTATCACTTCGTAATGATGCAGCCTCAGATTGCTCACCAGTTGGGTCCCGATCATTCCGGTTCCACCTATGACTATTATTTTCATATTAAGAATTATTTTTTTGCCTCCGTTCAATCGAAGCACAACTTGATTTCCCCAGAGAACGCAAGTGACATTCCAGTTTTTTAAAAAAACTGATTACCAATTAATTACAATAAAGCACTGCAGATATTCCACGCTATATAAAGCGGATTTCATTCCACGCACGATATTTGGCTACCTTTTGTATACCGCTAAAAAAACCGGATCGCTCCGGTTTTCAACAATTAAATGTGACGGGTGATTAGGATGGGTAAGGTATATTTCCTGACGGTGCTGAGTTCCTATTAGTTATAAGGTATGACCTCTTTTAATGCCTAACCGCCTCATTTTGGAATTCAGAGTCGTGGGGGGGACGCCAAGAATCTCTGCAGCGTTTCCGATGCCGGCAATCCTTCCGCCGCAATGGTTTAATATATTGAGGATGTGCTGGCGCTCGTGCTCATCGATAGTTCTTAGTATTACCTGTTCTTCTTTTCCAGGTACAAATACTTGCTCTACTTTCATAAGCGGCAGAGGAACCTGTTTGATGATATTCGTGTTTGCTAGTAAAATACTTCGTTCGATCATATGCTCGAGCTCGCGAATGTTTCCAGGCCAATGATACCTTTTCAGGTCTAAAAGAGCATTTGGTCCTATTCCCTGAATATTTTTACCGCATCTTTTACTATACTTTTCGATGAAATGATTGACCAGCACCTCTATATCATCGCGCCTTTCACGTAAAGGAGGGAGGCTGATCGGAAATATATTCAAACGATAATACAAATCCTTTCTGAAACGCCCGGCAGACATTTCCTCTTCCAAGTCCCTGTTCGTTGCTGCAATAATCCGGACATCTACGGCTATGGTTGTTTTCCCGCCTACCCGCTCGATCTCTTTTTCCTGCAGAGCCCGCAGAAGTTTTACCTGAAGATCCAGCGGCATTTCACCTACCTCATCAAGAAAAAGCGTACCGCCATGAGCGAGTTCGAACTTACCGATCCGCCTTTCTGTCGCTCCTGTAAAACTTCCTTTCTCATGACCAAAAAGTTCACTCTCGATTAGATTCGGTGGAATTGCGGCACAATTAACCTTGATCATCAGTTTATTCTTTCGTGGAGAATTATTGTGTATAGCCCGGGCAAACAATTCCTTTCCCGTTCCGGTTTCTCCAAGGATCAACACAGTACTGCTCGACCTTGCTACTTGTGAAACCAAATGGTATACACTACGGAGGGATTTACTCGTTCCGACGATCTCAGAATTATTGAGAAGTGTACTGATCTCTTCAAAAAGATAGGTTTTTTCTACTTCCAAACGCTGCCTGTAGCGATCCGTTTCCTTAAGTTGGTTTTCGAGCTTTTGATGCGCCGTTATGTTGGTGATGATGATGCCTAATTGAGAACAAAAACTGTCGAATATTTGTCGTTCAGCACTGATTGCGCGCATTCCTTCGCAGGTCATCAGTAAAATACCAACCGCTTCATCGCCTATCGTGATCTTTGCTCCGACAAGCACATCATCGTCTGTCGGCGTGAGCAGGTCCTGAAAAACAGAATTTTCAAGAGTATTAGCAGGAAATCTCAACGGGGTAGGACTTTTCATGATTTCCCTGAAGAGCTCGTGATCCAGGGAAATCTCATTCGCACCATTAGAACGGAATGCCTGATTATTTACGAATTCATGCGCATGGTCGTAGAAAAAAAGTCGACAGGAAGACCGATCCTCCGAAATAACCGTTATTGCAAACTCTCGGACCTGCAACAACTCCTGAATTTGTTTTTTGATAATCTGGGACAGTAACCGGATATCTTTAGTCATTCTTAACTCAATTCCGAAAGATAACATGGTCGATTTTAGCCAAAGTAATTTATTGACTTGCTGCAACGCAAGAATATTGGAAACAGCTACCGAGATCTGATGACCGATACCCGTTAATAACGCCATCGTATCGTTGTTTAACTGCGTCGCTTTGTCGAAAAAGAAAACAAGAATACCCAGTGTTTTTTCTTCAGTTCGAAAGCCATGCCCCCACAATACTTTGATTCCACATTCCTTGTTGACCCGCAGGTAGACTGGCAAATCTTCCGACGCGTAGTCCTCCAGATTAAAACTAACGGTATATGGCGTCGCACTCATTTTCCTGGTAAAAGCGTCATTTAATTCGAAGTTTTTCGTTTTTAATTTCGGATATTCCGGATGGTCTTTGGATTTTGAATGCGGATCCAGCGAAAAAAGATTGTAAGACTTTCTCGACTCATCATATAAAGCAATCGCCGTATGACTGAAACCAAGGTACTTTTTCAGATGCTGGCTTAAGGTCAGCTGCAACTGTTCCTGGTTCCGCACCTTGGCAATAGCAATACTAAGGGACAATAGGAGATCACGCTCTTCCTGTTGTTTACTGATTGTATTATTGACTGTTATTCGATTTACGGTTTGACTAACCTGGTCGCAAAAAAATTGCATAGATGGGGTCCTGAAAGAAACAGGCACCCTTATCCCTTCAAAAATAAACAGACAAACGCCGATTAGCTGCTTACCCAGCCGCAAACCGATAATTTGATGTAAAAACGAATCCTTGAAATATAATTTTTCTACAAAAAGGTCAATAGCCAAAGTTGATACCAGACGATCAATATCAATTGGTAGCTCCGAGGTAATCCCATTCCTGAATTGTTGCTCAAATCCACGGATATTATTAAAGGGAATTTCCGGCCTGAAACAAACCGGCACCATTCCCATTACCTGATCCTGTTCAAGAAAAATGTTTCTAAATGATGCTGTCTCCCGCGAAATCGCATAAATACAAAATTCTTTAATTCCCAATACCGGCGAGATGAGGCTTTTAAGCATTCCAAATAGTTCAGGCGCGGTTTGAATTGTAGCGAGAATTCTACTGAAGCTGGACAAAGAGTCCAGTCGTTCTGTTGATTCGGCAAGCCATGAGACATCTTCAATTGCCTGCGAAAAATTTAAAGCTCCTGACATAATTATGATAATTTTAGTAAACAGGTTATATACAATTCCCGTTAGAGCGACTCTAAAGGTGTGCCACATTTAAAAAGGTCTTATATGACCGTTTGGATTCCGTAACAGCCGAAATACCGTCTCTCAGGCAATTTCATCCGACTGCATATCGTCTGCAAGACACGATACCAGCCATGCCATATTTTAATCAATGCAGAATTATTTTTCCAAATTAAAAAGTGTTTGAAAAGTCGGGGATTTATCCCGAATTTAGGTGTATCTATCTTGAGGAATAAGAAAATTTAAAGTACTAATCACAAGCGTAAAACAAGACTATTTCATTCAGTTTTATACGTAATTGCTGTTTCGGATCACCGGGCAACAGGAAAGGGTAACTGAAAAATAACATGAGACTTACGTAAATAAACACCGGCATCTATTATGAAAAAAATACTGATCGTGGAGGACGAATCACTCGTTTCACAACATATCAAATCGGTATTATGGAATTCAGGCTTCAAAGTTAGCGGGATCGCAGATAACGTTGAAGAAGCCTTTGCATTGATCGAGGAGCATCATCCTGATCTCGTATTAATCGATATCCAGCTGAAAGGAGATCTTAACGGAATAGATCTCGCAAGGTCACTTACCTCCAAAAATCTACCTTTCGTCTTCCTGACAGCAAACTTTGAAGGAAAATTACTCGAACAGGCTAAAGAAACTTTGCCACTGGGTTTCATCGTCAAGCCTTTCCGGGAATATGACCTGTTGACGACATTGGACGTCGCATTTTACAGGCATGAGCACATGATGGATTCCAGATATAAAAATGAGCAGGAACTGAATATCAAATTAAAGAAAATTACAGATGAATCTGGCGATCTCAAGGCTTTGCTACTAAAGATTGCCGAAGCCATACAGCACCACGTTCCCTTTGACTACCTCAATATCGTAAAAATCAACACAGCTACTTCCGGCGAAGATCATGCAGGGTTACTAAGAATAGGTTTTGAGGAATATCAATATATTGAAGACGGAGGCTTTACAAACATAACAGGGTATACGTCAAATGAGATTCAAAATGATTTAAATAGCCGTAATACCTATAAAAAACCTCGAATATTCAAAGAAGCGGAATTTTCCAACCTGCTCCGGGGGAATACAAGAAGCCAGTTGATCTCCGATATATATAATATACAATCAGCATTCTTTTTTCCCATGGATACCGGGGAGCCAGTTGTCACCCGACTGGAGTTTTACAATCGCAGACCTAACATTTATACCATACAGCATGCAGTACTCTTAACCCGTACCCAGGCAACACTGGCGAACTTATTTACTGATACTGTCAATGGTAAAGATCATCAGGCGCTAAACGGGAAATTACAGACAATTACAACAATCAATTTTGACGGCATGGTCGGCCAAAGCCCGGAAATGTTATCGGTTTTGGACAAAATCGAGATTGTTGCTCCCCTGGATACTTCTGTTCTGATCCTGGGCGAAAGTGGCACAGGGAAGGAACGGATCGCCCGAAGCATTCATCAAAGATCGAACCGTAGGGACCGCCCGTTGACCGTGGTAAATTGCGCCTCTTTACCCGTGAACCTAGTTGAAACAGAACTTTTCGGCCACGAGAAAGGAGCGTTCACCGGTGCTGTTGAGCGGCGCTTAGGTAAATTTGAAATAGCAGACGGTGGAACTATTTTTCTTGACGAAATCGGTGAACTCTCGGTGGATATCCAAGTGAAATTTTTGAGGGTGCTCCAGGAGCAGGAGATCGACAGGATTGGCGGTAGGTCGCCGATCAAGATCGATGTCAGAATCATTGCAGCAACTAACCGTAAATTGGAAGCAGAGATGGAGGCGGGCCATTTCAGGCTAGATCTTTACTACCGGCTGTTCGTGTTCCCGATTACAATTCCGCCCCTTCGTGACCGGCCCGGAGATATTGTAGCATTAACCGAATATTTCGTTGACAGATATGCTAAAAAATATAAAAAAGCGATCAGTGGGGTTTCTAAAGAATTGATGGACCGGATGTCCACTTATCCCTGGCCTGGAAATGTAAGGGAGTTGGAACACTTTATTGAGCGCTCCGTACTTTTAACCAGAGGGATGCTCATCACAGATGCAGAACTACCTCAACAGGTGAAACCAACGGCACCCGGGCCGACATCACGCCCTGTGTTGAAGACTATTGATGAAAATGAAAGAGATTATATTCTTGCAGTGCTTGAAAATTGCCACGGGCGAATCCGCGGCGCCAAAGGTGCTGCCGAAATCATGGGTCTGCCGCCGACCACACTCCATTCTAAGATGAAGCGGCTGGGAATACGTTGAGAAATTTGCAGGTGTATCTGATGGCGGCTTTTTAACAAAACAAACGATAGATCAAAGAGAGAGACGGAATGCGCATCACTATTGGGAAATTACTGATTTGCCTTGCATTGGCAGCAATCTGGCTCAGCACATCAGCGCAAAACCGCGACCGGTTATTGCAGAATCTGAAAAGCTCTGGTGTTGACAGTAACCGGATCGTCACACTATTGAAACTGGGGAGATATTATCTGGATAAACCGGGTGATGATAAGATTGATATGGACAGCACAGCTTTCTATATCAATAAAGCTGCAAAGCTCAGTGAAGACCTGCACCTGACTTATTACGTTTATGAATGCGTTCTTGCTAATGCATGCCTCACTGCGACACTTCATGATTTTGAAAAGGCGAACCGGCTATTCACGCAAGCTGCCAGGTATTATGAAAACTCAGGGAACAAAAGAAAAGCTGCTGAGATTTGGGAATTATACGGTAACTGGATATGGTACGTGGATACAGAACATTCGGACTTCAGGGCAAAGGCTTACCTCAATGCTTACGGCATTCTGAGCAGCCTCAATGAAAAACAAAAAGCGGCTGACATTCTTGGACAGGTTGCCGATGCATACCTGCGCGCTGGCAAACTGGACGCGGCTGAGAAAGCAATAGAGTCGGCTATTGAGCAATATAAATTGCTAAAATATTCGAAAATCTATTACGGTTACTACATACTTGGCGAAATACTTTATCGGAAAAACGATATTAAAAAAGGGTTGATCGCAAGAATTGAAACTGCAAATAGTTTTAACAACGATCCGACGGGAAAACCGCTTGACGGAGCACGTTTTTATTTTAATCTCGCCGGAGCGTACTACAACGACATGCAAAACCAGAACGCGCTTGAGGCGTATGTGAGGTGTATGGAATATGCCTTGAAGGCGGGTGCAAAAGATTATTATTATTTGTCTGTGAGGGGCGCTGGATTATGTTACAGTAAATTACATCGTTTTCATGAAGGAATTACTTTCTTCGAAAACAATGATGACCGGTTTCCGAAGAAATCCCCGTATGACGAAATGTTAATACTCTCAGCAAAATTACAGCTTTATACACAGGGAGGGCAACTACAGAAAGCCGCTGCGCTCATCGGCCCGTTCCGAAATGTGGCTCATAAAGTCCTGGCTGACATTGGCAATCAGACTGAGTACTATAAGATTGACAATTACATTGCCATCTCAGACCCCCTTTTAAGATATTTTATAAAGGCTGGAAAATGGGATGAGTTTCTGAATTCCCTGAGGCAACTGGAATCTTTGCCGAAAACCGGTCAATCGATTCTGATCAAAAGGCGTATGCTGGATTATAGTTACACCCGGGATTCCATCAGCGGAAATCTGATGGCTGCGCTCCGAAGATACAGGCAAATTACGCGAATCAATGACTCTATCAACAATGCAGCGGCAACGAAACACATTCGGGAACTTGAGGCCAGGTATCGGTCTCTGGCTAAGGATAAAACGATCCAGGGTCTCCATAATGAATCGCTAATGCAGAAAGAACGGCTGCGGCGGCGATCAACGCAACTCTACGGCTCATTGATCGGCTCACTTCTGTTCCTTATTCTGACCTGTACTTTATATTATGCCTATAACCAGAAGAAAAAAGCAAACGTTGCGTTACGCAGCAAGCAGGCCCAAATCAATGAACAAAACCATCAGCTTTCTGCTCTTCTGACCGACAAGGAAACATTGATCGAACAAAAAGATTCGCTCCTTGTCGAAAAGGAGTTGTTGCTAAGAGAGGTCCACCATCGCGTAAAAAATAATCTCCAAATTGTCATTAGTCTGCTCTATAGCCAATCTTCCCATTCAAAGAACCCGGAAGCAATAAGGGCGATTCGTAATGTTCAGGATCAGATACAGTCGATCTCAATTATTCATCAAAAACTTTACAAAAAATCGGGAATCTCGACGATACGCCTGTCGGAATATGTTCAGGATCTCATCGGCTATCTTTCCGGAGTCTACATGCCCAAGCTCCGCAAGGTTAAAATCACCCAGGAATTGGATGTGATTGACCTCAATACTGGCCAGGCGGTACCGATTGGTCTAATCATGAATGAAGCGATCACAAATTCGATAAAGTATGCGTTTAGTGAGTCTGGTGGTGAAATAAAGATCATTGCCAAATACCTGCAGCCGCGGCTTGTTAAACTGGTTATCGCTGATAATGGGCCAGGATTCAGGGATATAATGAAAAATGATCCACCGTCACTTGGACTTGAAATGATGAAAGCCCTTGCCCGACAGATCAACGGGACCTTTGAATGGAAAAATGAAGGGGGGGCTTTGATTTCTATTGTATTCAAAATAAATAGCCATGAGTTCTCAATGCTGGAAACCGGGATCCTACCCAGGTAACAAAGCACGCCCAAGACTGAATATAACGCCATTTTATTACTTTCTTTTTCCTCCCATTTCCACATACCATTTCCATGCGGCTGCGACCAATCGTCACAGAGAGTAATCCCCGCGATATAACGCCATTGCTAGTCCGGACGACCTTTAGATAAAAATCTGGCGCACAATAAATTCCAGCATGGCACTTCTATTGTTTATGTTGTCAACCAACTTTAGCGGAGTCATACAAGCTTGAGAACTTATGGAACTATGAAAAAAAAACTTGTCGTCATCGGTGCTGGTTTTGCAGGGTTTTGGAGTGTTCTGAGTGCCGTAAGGCAGAGCAGGGCACTCCAAAAACAGGATGAACTGGAGATTTCAATGATCAATCCGGACGAATATTTAACGATTAGGCCTCGCCTTTATGAGGCTTCACTGGAAGGGCTGAGAATCGAACTCGCACATTATACAAAGCCGCTGGGTATAAGACGTATTACCGGTTATGTCAATCTTATTGACCCTGCTTCCCATTTTTTGTATATAACCTCTCTAAAGGAAAAACTGGTATTGAATTACGATTATCTTGTATTGGCAGCAGGAAGCACCCTTCAATCGTTCGACATCCCAGGTATGGAACTCACATACAACATAGATACTTTTGCAGCCGCAAAGAAACTGGAGAACCACATGATAGATCTCGCTGGTAATGGGTTCCGGGCAGATGGCTCGGAAAACTTTGTTATTGTCGGTGGAGGGCTCACAGGTATAGAAGCTGTAACCGGCATTATAGGAAAAGCGGAGCATATCAGCCATTACTATTTAGATGCGTTACCATCTTTTAAAGCGATTGTCATCGAAAGGAAGGCTTCTATAGCAAGCGAATATTCTATAGAAGCACGAAAGTATATCCAGGGCATTATTTCCCTTAAAAACATTGAAGTTATCACCGGAACGGCCGTATCGTCGATTGAGCCGCGAAAAGTTCACCTCAGTAATGGGATGAGCATCCCGACACAAACGGTCATATGGACCGCAGGGATGCAGGCAAGCCGGTTGACAGAGTATTTTTATGGGGAACGGGATATGTACGGTCGGTTGAAGGTTGATCAATTTTTAAAATTGCCTGGATATACCAACGTAATTGTCGCCGGAGACGCAGCAAACGTGACAGTTGATAACGGATTAACAGCTCCAATGGCATTTCAGTACAGCAACTTCCAGGGTCGATGGGCTGGGCACAATGCAGTGAACGACATGTTCGGAATGCCTTTGGAGAAATATATCCAGGAAGGTTACGTTACTTGCCTTGATCTCGGACACGGCGAAGCGCTTTTTACAAGAGGCTGGGAACGGGCTCTTGAACTGACGGGTAGCGACGCGAGCAAAGTAAAAACATTCATCAACACCCAACTGATCTATCCGCCTGCTGATGCTGAGGATGCCGTTACAGCCTCATATCCCGAAATACCTGAATTTTGAGTTCCGCTAATTCGAACTTTTTATCTAAACATTTAATTATTAAATATCATTTTATGAAACAAAAAGATTACGCTCAAATTTTGCTCCGTCTGTCGATTGGTATCGGCTTTCTTTCTGCCGTTCTTGATAGGATTGGATGGCTAGGCGGACCGGGGAGTCATAATATCAATTGGGGAAACTGGCAAAACTTCCTTAATTATACCCATGTCCTTATCCCCTGGGCCTCGCAGGGACTGACCAGTTTTTTGGGTCTTATTGCTACCATTGCCGAAGCCCTGATCGGGGCGCTCCTGGTGCTCGGCTATCAAACTAGGGCCAGTGCGGCCGGGGCCTTTCTCCTCACTTTGACTTTCATATGTTGCATGATTTTTTCGGTGGGAATGAAAGCCGTGTTCAACTATTCTGTCCCATCTGTATGTGCAGGAGCATTATTGCTTTCAGCTTTTACAGATTTCAGGTGGAGCTTGGATAATATCGTGAAAACCAGTGACAGTATACTTAAATAAAGGCTCAGATCGTCATACCGACGCGGATTTCCGGCGCCGAAATAGTAGTCAGCGTCGGATGCTGTTATCATTAATCCCCAATGCAAACCGATTATAATTAGATATGAAAAATTGTACACCTCAAAAGCACCTGGTGATCGTTGGTGGTGGATTTGCAGGACTTAACCTTGCTCAACATCTTATTAACGATAAGAAATTCCGCATTACGCTAATAGCTACGAACAATTACAATTATTTTCCACCCCTGCTTTATCAGGTTGCCACTTCATTTTTAGACCCATCCAGCATCAGTGCGCCTTTTCGCAAATTATTTCGTAGGAGCAGGGTGCACTTTCGGTATGCCGAGGTTATGAGCGTCGACACTGACCTACATTTGTTATATCTCAATAACGGGCTAATAAATTATGATTTCCTGGTTTTTGCAGCAGGAAGCAAGGTAAACTTTTACGGGAACGAGCATTTCCTTGATCACGCGGTCCCGATGAAAACCATCGACGATGCGCTACGCATGCGTAATATAATGGAGAAAGCTGTGATAAATACGGACCCCGCCGAACGAAGAAAACTACTAACCACCGTAATAGCAGGCGGAGGGCCTACCGGAGTCGAAGTTGCAGGGATGCTGGCAGAAATGAGGAACACATTCTGCCGCGGGATTATCCTGAACTGAAACACGAGGTCATGGATATTTATATTGTGGAAGGCGCCCCAAGCCTATTAATGCCGATGGGCAAAAAAACACACGAGGAAGCTTATCTCTTCCTGACCAATCGTGGCGTACGGGTCATCCTGGATACGACCGTAAAAGATTTTGATGGTGATACGGTCAAGCTGAGCGATAATAGATCGATCAGGGCCATGACGTTGATCTGGACAGCCGGGATAACTGCGAATACATTCGATGGCATTCCAGTCACGAGTTTGGGGTTAGTAAACGTATGTGCACTGACAGGATGGCGAGGGTAGCAGGACTGACCGACATCTTTGCTATTGGCCATGTCGCTCTGATCAGTAACGACCCCGATTATCCTAAGGGGCATCCCCAGATTGCCCAGCCGGCAATCCAGATGGGAAAAAAACTTGCCGCGAATCTCAGCGCCCTTGTCCGTAACGAATCATTACAACCATTTAAATATTTCGATAAAGGGGACATGGCCATTATCGGGAGAACAAAGGCCATGGCTGATCTTTTCAAACTTCGTGTACACATTAGCGGACCTTTAGGTTTAATGATATGGCTGTTCATACACCTTCTTTCTTTGGTGAGTTTCCGGAATAAGTTCATCACCTTGTATGACTGGGTGACAGCGTATATCTCTAAAGACAAGTCGCTCCGAATGATCTTTCGTACTGAAAAACACCAGCCCTAAAAAGTCCGCTTCATGAATAATCATGTTTGATGCTTAGCCTATCGGGTTATCGTTTTAAAATCAATGTTGACCAAAACCAATTGTATTTTTTTCCATAATTTCCAGGTTCAGTATATCACCGGCAGGCTAAAAAAGAAATGGGATCCTTCTCCAACGACACTTGATACACCGACCCTGCCCCCATGTTCGTCGATAATTTCCTTAACGATAAATAAGCCAAGGCCGCTTCCTTCAATATTCTGAACAGCTAAAGTATCGGGGCGGAAAGCCTTCTGAAATATCCGTTCGCATAACGATGGTTCGATCCCGATTCCAAAATCCCTGACAGCGACGATCACATCCTCTGAACTGCGAATACAATATATGCTGATATCCTTTAGTCCTCCGGAATATTTAACAGCGTTGCTGAGAAGATTATTCAATACTTGTTTGATCCGGTGCCGCTCGGCCTTCACCACCACGCTCTCGCTCCCGTTAAACTCGATAACGAATTCCGGATAAAGCTGATCGGCTTCCAGCAATAGTTCCCGGATCAAGTCGACCAAATCAAACTGATGAAATGTAAGCGATCTCCCGGATTGTGGACAACGGAATTTTTGCACAAAATCATCGGTCATTCTACTGATCGTATCGACCTGTACATTTGCCTTCTCTAGGATACCACTAACCTGGTCAGAATTTCCGTTGGATAAACGCTGAGCCATTTGAAGATATATCTTGATCAGGGAGAGCGGCGTTTTGAGTTCATGACCGAGGATTTGGATTGCTTCAGCAGAATGATTTCCAGTCGCCTCTGTGCCTGCGACTTCTTTATTCAGGGAATTATGGACCAGATGAGCTGCTCCCAATGTTCGGATTGCTTCGAGCGTTGTTTCAATGTTGTTAATTTTCATAGCTATTTATTTAGAAATGACTGGGAGGGCAATACCAGTTACGTGTCACTTTGACGACCTCCAAGTCTTTGTTTTCAGCAGGTTCGCTTTACATTCTCTTTTGCGAAGCTTATGTTACTCAATGCCGGTGCCAACACTCAAAGCACTGGTAGAAAAGACCTTGGCCAGTATTTATGAAAATATCGCCGCTTAATATCGCGGTTTCAAAACAAAAAAACCATTACGGGCCACTGGCTAACCGCCTACAGAACGGTTAAGGCTGACAGATTTTTATCTTCGGTCCTGCGGGTTCGCTCAACGGATTTTCGAAATCGGTCAGTGCCCTCCTTCAGGTACATTTCAGGTTGGCAACCCACTTTATATCGCGCCGCGGGCCACGCATTAGAGCGCAAGCCCGAATTATCGTATGATCATAATCCTCTCTTTTACATCAATTCGTTGAAATACAAAATTTTAAAGCAATGGCACAATAGTAGCAAAACACCGCAAGCGATACAAAACCGATCAGCATCACGTGTATGAAAAAAAGCGCAGCATACTTAGATCCTCTTTGTATCATCAAGCGCTACATTATCCGGAACAGATCAGTAGTCAGTGTAGCTAATGGCATGTGTGAGCAAATGGAATATCAATGTAAAATCGAATGAACTGTTAAGATATGAGAACAAAAACAAAGATGATGACCGTAATTTTCATGGGCAGCACACTTGCTACACATGCAGATACGATTTCAGGATATTCTGACAACGAAATCAGTGCCATTTTATTAGGGCTACTTATGGGTATGGTTGTATTTATACTCTTACTTCTTTCACTATGGCTTTATCGCCTGGTAACGCGGTTACGTTCGGAAACTAAAGAACGGGACCCCGATTTTCAAAACTGGTGCGAACAGCAATTAACGGGACTTGACCAGGCAGAAATCGACCATCTGATCGCCCGTCACGACATTCGTCAAAAAAAGACAGGAGGAAAAAGCAAGTTCATCCTCCTGATGATTGTAATAATCACAACAACGAAAGCCCATGCTCAAATTACTCCTGCCGACGCAGGGCTGATGAAAAGCCCAGGGATGATCATCATGCTTACGCTCATACTGATCCCATTATTGCTGGCCTTGTGGTTGACCGGTATTAAAATATCGAGAATCATTGCAAGAGCGCAGTACAGAAGAATTAAAAAAGACATTTCAGATCTGACCAATACTGCATTTGCTGATCCGGAATTCTATCGTAAATTGATAGAGAGAAAAGCAGCACTTGATTTTCGGCTCGCCGATACAGAGTTGAGAGGTCGTGAACCTGTTGCAGATACACGTGGTATGTTACATAATGTGTCGGAAGTCCATTCACCTCGATTCCTGTCATCGAAACGCAAGGCCCTGTTACCTCACGAACTGCCCCCCGGGACTGTAAAGTTGATTCTCTGGTATCTGGCCAGTGCAACAGTATGGCTAATTATCGGAACTTCTATAGGGGAATATTTAGGAATAAAATTTGTGTCTCCTGACGCAGATCATATAAGCTGGCTGAGTTTCGGACGTCTGAGACCAGTACATACCAACATGGTATTCTGGGGATGGTCCTCTCTTGCTATGGTTGGATTAGGCTATTATGTTGTACCAAAGGTCGGCAACAGTCATTTCTTCAACCTGAGAATCGCCTACTGGTCACTCATTGCAATAAATACTGCCATCATATGCGGTACAGTATCATTAATGGCTGGCATCAATAATGGCGGCGGTGAATACAGAGAATACACCTGGCCGGTCATGAGTCTTTTCGCTGCAGGCATTCTTCTTTCTCTGTATAACTATTTTCAAACCATTGGAAGCCGCAGAACAAAAGAGATCTATATCTCAAACTGGTATATCGTATCGGCGATGATGTTCATTGCTATCATTGCAATTGTCGGATATGTGCCTTGGTGGCAAAACGGGCTGGGCGAAACCATCGTGCAGGGGTATTACATGCACCAGGCAGTTGGCATGTGGTTTATGCTATTTAATCTGGGGCTTATATATTATTTCCTTCCCCAGCAACTCAACACTCCTATCTATTCATACAGCCTCGGGATACTAGCTTTCTGGGCACAAATACTTTTCTACACTTTAATAGGAACTCACCATTTTTTATTCAGTTCCATTCCATGGTGGCTACAGACCATAGCGATCGTTGGAAGCGTTGGTATGCTAATCCCGGTTTTTGCCGGAACCACGAATTTTTTGATGACCATGCGCGGTAACTTCAACAAGATCGGCAGGAGTTATACGCTTCCATTTTATTTAGTAGGCATTTTATTTTATTTCACCGGATCAACCCAGGGCACCGCTGAAGCCTTCCGCGAAACGAACCTCGTCTGGCATTTTACAGATTTTACCACCGCCCACTCCCACCTGACTATGTATGGAATCATTGCCTTTATGCTGTGGGCCTCAATTTACACCCTTGTTCCCAGACTTACCGGTAAAGAACCGGCGCAACACTGGGTTGGAGCGCATTTCTGGCTTGCATTGCTGGGCCTCTTATTTTATACAATTCCATTAATGATCGGTGGAACCTTAAGGGGTATGGCCTGGCAGACGGGCAGACCATTCATTGAGAGCGTGACCTTAATGGCTCCTTATTGGTTGTGGAGGGCAATCGGCGGCACGCTGATGTGGCTTTCCCACCTGATCTTTTGCTGGAATATGTATTCGATGACTCTGAGGAAAACTGAAAGCGAAATAAGACGAAAGGTACTGGATGCAATAGATGACAGCATAAATATTACAACCGCCATATAAACGATTCATGAATTATTATGGAAATATATTCAAATCATAAAAAGCTATTTATACTGGCCTTGGGATTCTTTGGAACACTGACGCTTTTTGTAGCCATACTCCCAGCTATGAACAACCAGCAATCTGTGAATATCTTGCCTGGGGCAAAGCCTTTGACACCATTGCAGATTGAAGGAAAAGCTGTATTTATAGGAGAAGGTTGCGTTGCCTGTCATACACAACAAGTTCGCAACCTTGAAATGGATAAAGTCTGGGGAAACCGCCCGAGTATCGCCGCAGATTACGCCGTTATAAACAGGACTGACATATGGCGTAATACCGCCACCCTGATGGGATCGGAACGCACCGGCCCGGACCTGACTAGTATCGGCAGCAGGCAACCGAGTACGGATTGGCACCTGCTTCATCTTTACAACCCACGTTCCGTTGTAAAGGAATCAGTTATGCCGTCCTATGAATGGTTATTTCTAAATAAAGAATATCCATTCCCCGAAGAAACTCTGGTCAATGTTCCTGAGGAATTCAAAAGTGGAAGCGGAAAGATTGTCGCATCCCACAGGGCACTGGCACTGGTAGCCTATTTGCAATCCCTCCAGCAGGTGAAATTGCCGGACGGCCGCCCTGTCCCTATATTCCTTTACGGAAAACAAGCGAGCAACGCCCCCCTGCTTACCGGAGCAAAATTATCTGAAAAGTCCCAATTTGACGGCGAGGCCCTGTATTCGAGTAACTGTTCTAGCTGTCATCAACCTAACGGTGAAGGTCTTGTTGGTGCCTTCCCACCACTTAAAGGAAGCAAGATCGTCCTTAACCCCGATCCAAATGTCCAGATTACGATCATCATGAAAGGTTATAACGGTCGTGAAAGCGAAGGCTATAGCGCTATGCCTGCAGTCGGAACAAACAATAACCTGAAACCCGAAGAAGTTGCGGCGATCATAAATCACGAGCGAAGCAGTTGGGGAAACGACAGCAAACAAGTGAGCGTGGAGGAAGTCAAAAAAGTTATATCAGCACTTAAATAATCACCTTTAATTTAACATCCTGAGATAATGAAAAAATACATATTCATCGCTTTACAATTGACGAGCAGCAAATGCTTACTGGCCTGTGAGGCCTGTAAAAAACAACAAAGTAACCCGTTTACAGAAATTACACATGGCCGCGGACCCGAGAACAGTTGGGACTACCTTGTAGTAGCCATCATGGTCCTCATTACATTGTATGTTCTTTTCGCATCCTTAAAATACTTACTGAGGCCTGCAGAGCGAAACAGAGCGCACATCAAGAACATAATTTTTCAACAAGAGCTGACATGAAAGATAAAAGTTTTGTCACCCTATTCATAGATGAACAGCCGCAGCCCATTGGAGAATTTCCGGCCCCCGTCTCCTTTGAATTGGACACGCGAAAATTGACCGACGGCAAACATACGCTGAGGATCATCAGCAGGGACTTGTCTGGCCGAGAGGGCGTTCGAACAATCCCATTTATTGTGCGCAATGGTCCCGCTATTGCTGTCGAAGGCCTGAAAAAAGATGAGATCGTCGAAGGCGTTCTACCTCTGATGATTAATGCCTATGGTAAAGGAGACCAGAAAACATTTCTGCTCCATGGCAGCGAAACGCCTCAAAGTATACCGTGGTGGGTCGTTACCGGGATTATTCTTTTTATTGCCTGGACGGGCTATTTTATTATTTCATCACTTTCAATTAAACTTTGAAACGCAAACTTTGGTATGACGGACATCAACAATGATATATGTATTCAACTGCTCGTAAGTAACTTCTATGATAACATCAAGCAGGACAAACTTCTGGGGCCTGTTTTTTCCGCAATGATCGGAGATTCCGAGGCACACTTGTACACGATGAATTCGTTCTGGAAGGTGGTACTCTTTGGTACACCGGGCTATACCGAAAATCCATTTGCAAAATATGACCAATTCATAATCACTGCCCGGCACTTAGAGCGCTGGCTGAAATTATTTCAAATAACCGTAGATACGCATTTTAAAGGCTCTAAAGCCGAAGAGGCAAAAGTAAGTGCAGGTAAAATGGCGATTGTTTTTCAAAATAAACTGGCCAGAGTAAGAGACAAGGACAGGATCATACTGTGATGTCTATCAAAGGAGCTTAAAATCAAATGAAGTGCCCCCTCCTTACTGTCCATATTAATAGTGATCAGCTTAAAATAAAACCCAATTATGAACGCTCTCAGGTCTATATCGCTTATCCGCTGGATTTTAATGACCTCGACCAGTTTTTTCTTCGGCATGCAAAATCCAAGTTATGCACAACAGAATGTTCCTGCGGCCCAAATCCGACCAATGTCCCTTCAGCAGGCCATCGCACTAGGAAAAACGGAAAATAATTTGGTAAAAGCAGCCGCAAGCGAAGAGGCCGCTGCTTTAGAAGATCTGAAAGATACAAAAATGAATGCGTTTCCGACAATACTTGCAAATTCCGATTATCAGCGTTTTACGAAACTGACTTTATTCGAAAGCGGGCTTGGAAGTGCCCATTCGATCCCTAAGCGCCCCACGCAATATGGTGCAGATGCAGGATTGTCCGCTATTTTCAATATATATTCAGGAGGAAAACAAAGAGCAGCCAAGCAGGAACAACAGCATCGAAAAGATCTTGCGGGAACAAGCAAACTGGAACAAAGTGCAGCAATCGGGCTCCGCGTCGTCAATCAATACCTGGACATGGTTAGACTCCGCGACCAGCGCAGATTGATCATTGATCAAGTCAAAAGGGCCGAAACGCGCTACAGGGACATTACCGCCTTTTTCAATAACCAAAAAGTAACACGTAGTGATTTGTTACGCGCAGAATTGAACCTTTCCGCGGTAAAGCTGAATCTCGAGCAAATAGAAAATGATCTAACCATCAGCAATCAGAAACTGAACGTTCTGATTAATTTTCCCGGTTATATAAAAATCGAACCAACGGATTCGGCCAACATGGTGCGCCCTCAGGCTGCTGAGTTGTCTTCATTGGCGGCTACAGCACCTGCAAATTCTTTCCTGGCGCGCAAAGCCGCTCAAAATCTTCGCTTTCAGGCCGCAAGGGTCGAAGCTTTACGAAGTAGCAACCGGCCTTCGATTTCGCTGTTCTCTGCTTATGGTCTTACTTATCCAAACGCGATTTTCTACCCCCCGGTTGATCAGGCTTACGCGATTGGTTTCATCGGAGTCAAAGTACAATATAATATATCTTCATTGTACCAGAATAAAAATAAAGTATCGGCAGGGCGTATTCGCTACCAGGAATTAGAGTACCTACAGCAAAATGTTAATGACGACGTAATGCAGGAAACCGCGAGTCTGGTAATCAAATATCAGGAAGCATTAAACAGAATAATTGTTGCAGAGCAATCAATCGAACAGGCACGGATCAATTACAGAATTATAAACGCCAAGTACCTCAACCAGCTGGCTTTACTGACGGACCTTTTAGATGCCGATAATCTATTGCAAGAGTCACGGTACAACATAGTTTTGGCACAAACTAATGCTCAACTAATATATTACCGGCTGCTGTACGTTTCAGGTAAACTATGAATAATCTATTTAAATACCTATATCATGAATGGTACTTCTATCAAACACCCGCTTAAAGTTGTTTTCTCAGGACTTGCAATCTGTGTAATTTTGGTGAGCCTATATTTCTATGCCGCGTACCTGTGGAGGGGCAACAGTTTCCAGGAAACTAATGACGCTCAGGTAGAATGCTACATCAACCCAGTTTCAGCGCGGGTTGGCGGTTATATTAAGTCGGTCTCCTTTGAAGAGCATCAAATAGTTGCTGCCGGTGATACGCTTATGATACTGGATGACAGAGAATACCTCCAAAAAGTGAAGGAAGCCGAAGCCGTTGTTGAAGATGTACGGGCCCAGATGCTTGTTTTGAATGCAGGTATAGCCAGTCAGGAAACCGCTTCAAAAGTAAACACTGATCAAATTGAAGCTGCGAAAGCAAGACTTACATTACAGAAGGCAGATATTGACCGTTATAAAAAACTGATAAGAGAAGAAGCGATAACTGGGGCTGACCTTGACGCAGTTCAATCACGATTTGATGTTTCCCGCAGTGAATATAGTGCTGCGGTAAACTCATTGAGAACGAACTATGCTAAGATCAATGAACTGAAAACCCACAGAGCATTGCTCTCCGCTGATTTGAAACGAAAATCTGCTTTACTCGAGTTGGCACGTATTAACATGAGATATACGGCTATCACTGCACCCTACGCGGGAAAGTTGGGGAGAAAAACCATTCAGGAAGGACAGCAAATTCAACCGGGACAACCCCTTGTATTAATTGTAAATGAGCAGAGAAAGTGGATTACAGCAAACTTTAAAGAGACCCAAATAAGTAAAATGTACGTAGGGCAACCAGTCGAAATCAGCGTCGACGCTATAGATGACAAAATTTATCACGGACAGATCGAGGCCATTTCGGCTTCTACGGGGTCCAAGTATTCACTTTTGCCGCCGGATAATTCGACCGGAAATTTTGTAAAAGTTGTGCAGCGGGTTCCTGTTAGGATCCGCTTTGTCAGCAAGGATATCGCGGCGGTGAAAGCGGGTATGAATGTTCTCGTATCTGTAAAAAATAAAAATATATGAATCCTCCTGTGTATCTCAAGCCTTGGCTGCACGCCCGCCCCGCAGTCGCACGCATATTACTGCAGTTTATTATGCTCTCCGGAGTATTTCAATTTGGTGTGTTTGCACTCAGCCAAAACTTTGTTGTATCCTATTTGGGAGCCCAGCCGGAGGATGTAACCTTGGCCCTACAGATGACTTATATCGGGATTCTTGTCATGCTGCCGATACAATTTAGGTTTCAGCGTTATTTCCAACCCAGAAATTATTTGATTGTTGTAATTTCATTAGGAATTTTCCTGGCTGCCGCCTGCATGGTGGTTCAGGACCTGATCCTGTTCTTTATTATCCGTTTTTTACAGGGTATAGTCGTTTGCGGGATGGCTGCATGCATGCTTGTGCACATTACGGCATACTTAACTCCAGCGCACCGTCAGGTAACACCCTCTGTCCTGCTATACGGTACCGTGCTGGCTAATGCCATCCTGATCGGCATGATCGCCTCAAGGGTGACACTCACGGGCGATTTTCAGCACCTGTATTATTACATTATCCTCTTCCTTGTGACCTCTTTACTGATCGTAATCTTTGCTTTTAAAAATTATACTGAACGAAGGCCCTATCCGCTTTGGCAAATTGACTGGGCCGGAGCTGTCTTTTTCGTTTTATCGGCCATAGCGATGGCGTATTGTTTGATCTACGGATCAAAATATGAATGGTTCGCTGACAGCCGAATAAAAATGTCCGCAGTCGCTTTGATTTTCGGGCTAATTCTGTTTTTATCAAGGGAAATAACTTTTAAGCGCCCTTTGATTCAGGTTACAGTATTGAAAAATCCAAAGATGTGGCTTGGACTAATGTTGCTTGGCACTTATTACGGTATGAAGGAAAGTATTAATTTATTGTTTGGATATACCAGTACAATTCTTACATGGAGCCCGGAACAAACCATGCAGCTCGGGTTGTTGAACATAGCCGGCCTAACCATTTGCATAACTATTTCAACTATATGTTTGGTTCGGGGCTTTACTAATTTACCGATGTATATTGTGAGTGGTTTTGGTTTGCTTTTCATTTATCATATTTGGATATACCTGGTCATGACAAACGACCTTTCCTTTGAGGATCTCATGATTCCATTTTTCCTTCAAGGCGCAGCTTCCGGGATAATGTTTATACCGATGGTCATCTTCATAGTGAAGACAGCAACCCCCAAGGCAGGATATACTGGCTTAGTTATTGGCGCTTATGCCCGTTTTATTTCCCTGCTAAATGCCAGCGCTGGATTCTTTAATCTTCAGCTCTATTTTAACCAACAATACAAAGAATCTTTTCTTGGTAAGATCACCGTGCTGGACGGACCAATCAGCGAAAGACTCGATAAACTGTTTGAATTTTATAGCACACGAGGGTTCGCAGCCAGCCAGGCCAGTGCGTTAGCCAACTCAGCATTGGCAAAAACACTCAGCATGCAAACACAATTACTAACTATCAGGGCGATATTTATGACACTTTCAATAATCGCAGCTCTGATCATGGTAACCGCACTGATCATAATTATCCTTTCGGCGATCCTAAAATCCAGACAAATGCAGGTATAATAAAATTTGTCTATATAGAAAAAGTCCGAGCGGTAAGCAGCGCACGGGATATATCGCCAGCCGCTTCTATTGCACGCAGGGAAGGCGCAAACATTAAAAAACACACAAATATTAAAAAAACAATAACTTAAGTCGAACCATATGATATTTACTAACATTTACGACCATGTAAATATGCATTTTGTAATAAATCATGTTATTATGTATTTGTACTTCAGAAGAAACCGAAAGTTAAATTGTGTTATCACCAAAAGTGTAATTGAATTGCATGGCATGGGATACGATCAGGATTTTTCAATGAAAGCCGGGCAACTGATTTGTGTGCAAAATAGCCGACATTTTACCACATATGAAGTAGCTATACGTGTCATAGATCAAGGTTACGATCATGTTGATCATTGTTTTAAATACGTCCACAGTATTGACACTTTCAATGGTGAAAAAGGGGTTTTCATCACGAATGCAATCATCACGAATTCCTCGGTCAGCCCTGTTGAATGACGATTCAGTGGCCGGAAAGCAAAATGCAACGAACATTATACTGGCCCGGTCAATAGGATTTTCTGCCCCATCTTATGAAAAGCTTTCGCCTTTAATGTTACATGAAGTTTCAGTCCATATTTCACTCGAAATGTAACTCAACGATTACCAACATAAAATATCAAATTTATGCTATGCAAAAAAGTGAATTCCCGGACAGATATCGAAGTTTGTAAAAATCTGATCCTGGATTTCAGACCACATCTAAACCCGGCAACAGTAACTGACCTTGTCGAAAAAATGATCAGAAACGATAGTTATGAACTCATATACGCATTTGAGGAAAGCGACCGAAAAGCCATGGCGTTTGCCGGGTATCGTAAATACGAGATGTTGAGAACAGGAAAGATCGTATATATTGACGACCTTTTTACATCACCCGACAACAGAAAGAAAGGGTGCGGTAACTTCTTGCTATCTTTCATCGAGAACGAAGCCAGACAAGCGCAGGTAAAAAGTATCCACCTGGATAGTGGTTACACTCTTCACCCGGCTCACCGCCTCTACCTGAACCGAGGCTTTATACTTGCCTGCAATCATTTTTCCAAAGACATCCCAACCGTTAATAAAAGGTAATAATAAACCAGGTTTTAAAGTTTAAATGACAATAACAAAGTTTTATAGCACCAATAATCCTGTGATTTCGAAAGCATTATGGGCGTCTTTTTCAGGACCTATGAATGTGCTATCCGCGTGGCATTTTTTCTCGCTCATTAGACCGAACACGGTTCCAGTGTTGGAATTAGAGAAAAAACATCAGAAGGAATTGATTAATGTTCAAAACTTAACCCCTGCCCGCTTCATGATGAATTTAGAATTAGCCTAAATGAGCTCACGAAACTCATGCAGAAAACTACTGTAAAATCATTTAATGTTGATCTCTGTATGCCGTTATATTTCTAATACGCTGATTCAAACATTTGACAGTGATATTTTTTCGTTATGCGCTACAACCAGAGTCAATCAGAAAAGTATTAATGAGAAGACAGGTTTCCGTCCGGTAAAAAAATGGCTTCGTGTCCGCACTTTTACTTGGTTTAGACCACATCAAAGAAACAGAATTAATGTATTATAAAGATTTGGATCGCAGGCGACCTCATGCAAATCATTTTTTGTTGGCCCCCCGGCCCTGGTTCAATTGGTCCCTTCAAAGTGTTACTTGTACTTATAATTTTGCGCCCATTCGATCTCCATGACTGGCTTTCTGGTTCACCGGGGAATACTAGATCATTGATCTGGATGCGCTTTTGAATCAAATTAAAAATATAAACTGTTAATCATCGATCAAAATGACTTCTGTTAAAAAAAAATTCATCTCAAACTCTGAAGAATCTGTCAGGATGTTTAAAAGTGGCCTTTTGGAAGCACTTTCGAAAGTTCATTTTACTGTACCGATTTACCTGTTTCTGCCGGTAATTATTTACTGTTGTTACCGTTCCGCGGCTTCAGCCATGCTTTGGTGGGAGTACCCTCCGGTGTTGATTATTGCCTTAATAGTATGGACACTGGTGGAATATGTGATGCATCGCTATGTCTTCCATTTCGAATTACCCGGGACCATTGGCAGAAGACTTCATTTTATCATACATGGAGTCCATCACGATTACCCAAGTGACAGACTGAGGTTGGTCATGCCGCCATCTTTAAGTATTCCACTTGCTTTTGGATTTTTCTCGCTCTTCAGGGCGCTCTTACCGGCCCGCTATTTTTGGTTTTTCTTTGCCATTTTCTTGGTGGGTTATCTGGTTTATGACATTGGGCACTATGCAATGCATCACTTTAATTTTAAAAGCGGTATTTTTAAGAAAATCAAGCAACACCATATGCGCCATCACTATCAGGAGCCAGAAAAGGGTTATGGCGTCAGTTCGCCTTTATGGGACCACATTACAGGATCTTTGTTTAGTAAAAATACATCGGCTGGACCATATCGTAAATAAACCGGAATTTGAAGATAATGAGCAAAGAGCATGTTACCATTCATTAATCTTATCGTAGCTGACCGTAACTCCAAAATAACAATCGCTAAACAGGTTGGCAATCAAATCGTGAAGCTCATCAGGGATGGCGTAGTAGTTCCTGGCGCACTGCTTCCGGCGACAAGGGTGCTTGCCGATCTGATCGGAGTGAACAGGAAGACAATAAACAAAGCCTATGCAGAGCTACTGAACGAAGAATGGATAGAGTCGGTTCCCAGACAGGGCTTTCGGGTCAAAACAAATCTTCCTCTGATAAAGCCCAGATCTTTCCACCCGCAAAATAAATTCGAAAAAACAGATTTGGAACAACCGCCACTAACAGAACACGAGGAGATTCCCAAACTCCAAAAACGCCGGATAGCTGATAATGAATTGTTGATCAATGACGGACTTCCCGATTACCGGCTTACGCCCTACCAGGAAATGAATCGAGAATACCGCAAACATTTCAACAACACTGCGCTCAACCGGGCTGCATACTTTTTAGACCAAGGCGGTCATCCTTCATTAAAAACTGCCACCGCTACATTTCTGAACGGAACGAGGGGGTTAAATGCAGGAGAGAATAATATCATCATTACCAGGGGAGGACAAATGGCGATCTATCTCGCAATCACTCTTCTTGTTGAAAAAGGAGAAACAGTGGTGGCAACAGAGCCGAATTATATATTTGCTGATGAAACTTTTAAGAACGCCGGAGCAGTGATTAACCGGATAGCCGTTGATGAAGAAGGGATGATCATTGAAGAGTTTGAAAAAATACTCCAAAGTAAACCTGTAAAAATGCTCTATCTCGCTCCACATCACCACCATCCCACAACGGTAACGATGAGTTCCGAAAGAAGGCTCCGGTTACTCCAACTCATGTCCAAATTTGATTTTTGGGTATTGGAAGATGATTACGACTATGATTATCACCACAGTAACCGGCCTATACTACCGCTTGCTACAAGTTGCCACAACGGCAAAATCATCTATGTAGGATCCTATAGCAAATTACTGGGCCCTTCGGTACGGCTGGGCTTTATGGTCAGCTCCCCCAAGCTTATACAGCGTGCACTACAGTTAAAAAGATTATTCGACCTGAAAGGGGATGTTTTTGGCGAATATGTAATCGCACAAATGATTATGTCAGGCGCGTTGGACCGGCACATACAGCATGTAAACAAAGTCTACACATCCAGGTGTCATTTGATGTCAACACAGATTACGACATATCTTGGGGATAAAGTTTCCTTTAAGATACCTCAGGGGGGACTGGCCTTATGGGTGAAATTTGATCACTCGTTTGAATTGAAAAAGCTCATCAAGAAGGCGGCAGAAAATGGCTTGCATCTTCTTGGCAATGTCTGCCACAATAAACATTCACGACATAATAATTCGATCAGGCTCGGCTTTGCTTCCTTGGAAGAACAAGAGATTACCCAGGCAATCAGTATACTTAGCAAACTGATTACTTAGACCAATCAGCGAACCGTTCGCCCCCTCTTCTAGTCACACTTAAACTGAAGATGCCGCTACGTGTTTATACAAATGTTCGCCATACGACCTTCAGACTGCTGTACTGACAACCCATGAGATTAAGCAGTTACGCGAAATAAAGTATACAATAAGATGCCGACCCGAAATAAAATACTGGCCAACAGGTGTTTATAAACAGGCATTCTTATTGGAACGCTTTGACCGGAAACCTTTACAATTATGCAAGCTGCAACCAGATTATTTCCCACAACTATTTTAACCGGTACAAACATGCGACCTGTTGCCGGCGCAAGGATGGATTCAGAGCAGAATGAATGGGATGAGGCATTCAGAACATTGATTCAGTACGTTCAGTCCTACACCGGGGTCAGACTGACAACGGAAGAAACTACCCTGCTTTCTCAAACTATCAGATTTAAATCGTTGAGAAGAAGGCAGTATCTGCTTCAGGAAGGAGATATTTGCCGGTATCTGACCTTTGTTGCGAGTGGGGCGCTGAAAATGTACAATCTTAACGACAGGGGATATGAAGCGATTATAGCTTTTAGTATCGAAAAAAGCTGGATGGCGGACAGGGAGAGTATGGAGCTGCAAACAGCTTCGATCTACAACATTGAAGCCATAGAAAAAACACAGATCTTCCAGCTTACAACAGGACAATTGGATACCCTGTCTCAAACCGTCCCGGCCATTGCTGAAATGGTCAGGCTTCAAAACAAACAACTTGCAATCGATACACAAAAACGCATCCGCGCGGCGATAAGCATGACCGCAGAAGAAAGATTTCACGATCTGATCGCATGTAATCCCGAATATATACAGCGATTTTCGCAAAATATGATCGCTTCTTACCTCGGCATCAAAGCAGAAACACTAAGCCGCCTCAGAAAGCGTTGACCTTATTGATATATGTCAAATACCGAATTGATTTTGTTTCTGACCTGCAAAACTGTTTCTGTTAAAATTCCATCCACAATTTGACCGGATTCAATCTCTCAGATAGATCGAAATCCGATCCGTCGCTGAAATACTGAACTTTGATTATATCATCTCCAGCCTGGCTTCTCCCTTACAGGTAATAATGACTCGTCGTAAGCTAAATAGCCGGCGCTTAATGGCAGATGTCCTCACCCCATAAGCTCTCCATTCAACGAAAGCAACTATGTAAAGGCAGCCTCCCCCCGGGATGCTTTCGCTATATCGTAAGCAGGACTGGAGTTTTCAGGAAAAAGGGGTAAATAAACAATCGGAATTGGACCTGATTTTCCGCAGCGAATCCCCGTTATAAAAATTTGCCATATTTAGGTAAATCCTATAAATCCAAACTGATGAATGCTAGGATGCTTTGCGATAAGTCAATTTCTATTATTGACTTTTATCAAAGATCTTTTTTGACGAATGTCGCTATTACAGTATACCCTCTCCATGCAACTTTGTAACGTTCGAACGATAGATCATACAATTTTTAAAAACGAAAAATTATGAAAAACTTCATCAAATTATTCTTGACATTGGTATTGATAAGCCAGATTACACTGAACAAAGCCTTAGCACAAAACACAAAAACCAATTCCGGAATCCGGTTAAGCGTTGGTCCGGAATCCGGAATTCCTGTCGGGAACATGCATGACCGGTACAATTGGAACCTTGGAGGTTCAGTGCAGGTTGATGTACCGATCAGCGGGAACCCCATATATTTAACAGGGCTTGCAGGCTTCAATAATTTCTTCTCCAAAAACGAACTGACCAATGTCCCGGATCTGCAGATAATACCGGTAAAAGCGGGTCTGAAATATTTTCCGCTAAACAATTTTTACATTCAGGGCCAAGCTGGTGCATCCTTCCTTTTAGATAAAGCAAAAAACGGTTACGATAATTCGACAGCTTTTAGCTATGCTCCTCAAGTTGGCTATCAGTTTCCCGTAGGCTCGAGTTATATTGATGCGAGTGTGAAATGGGAAGGCAATACTAAATTTAAAACGGGAGGAACTTCTAATAATTTCATCGGCTTAAGGTTAGCTTATGGATTCGGTGTTTAAGAACAAACGTCCAAATTGCCGACAAGTGGCCGTCTCTAAGGGGATGGCCATATTTTAACCTTTTATGCATTGACAAAATAATTGATCGGAATGCGTTTAGGCCGGGAGGCCTGATTTCGGCAACATCTTCTAAAAAGCCGAAAGATACTTTTCTCCTGCCGGGCGAGGAGTTTGAGGTAATCTGACCGCAATAAATCAGCAATACTCAAATTTAATGATAGGACTAGTTTAAAAATCATGAAGGGCCTCTCAATTAATTTTTAACGCTATGCCATCATTCCATGAAAGCAAATTACATTAATTTAGTTCAATGAATAAATCACCCAAAATATCTGGTATCAGAACTACAGTCAAATCCCATATCACCTTTGATGAAAGCCGTTTAGAGACCTTTGGGATCAACAATTTTGATCCGTTCACCACTACAGAAGAATTTATTCCGTTAAGCAATCAAGGTTCCCTGAAAACCGGGCCACCGTTAAGAACAGATTTTTACATCCTGGTACTTTGTTTGAAAGGAGAGTCCCAGAAAAACATTGGCCCATTCACAATTGACGTTAAGCCCCTGACCATTCATTTGGTATCTCCGAAATATATCAGTTCCTATCGTGATAAAACAGACGATCTGGAGCTTTATATGCTACTCTTCAAACTGGAGTTCCTCACCCGGTCATTCATAAAAGAAGAAGTCATTCTGCAGCTGTTGGAAATCTCCCCCGACATGACCCCTATTTATGATCTTAGCGAAGATGCTTTCTATCAGCTAAAAGCACTATTTGAACAGATTGACCGGGAATACCGGGAGCGAAAAGCCTATAATCGACAAATAGTAAGGCTCTTGCTGATTCAGTCCCTTTTTGAAATGAGCAGAGCCTGCGAAAAGTGTAAAATTTCTGCGGCAAAACAAGCCAGCAGGCAAAGTAAGATCGTAATGGATTTTAAAAAACATGTTGACCGCTATTTTTTGGAGAAGCGCAGCGTTCAGGAATATGCTCAAATATTACATATCTCCCCTAAGTACCTCCTTGAAGTTGTGAAAAAGGAAACCGGACAAACTGCTTTAAACATCATCCATAGCCGTATTTATCTCGAAGCTCAATTCCTCCTGAGCCAGTCACAAAAAAGCATAAAGGAAATCGCGCTGGGGTTGGGGTTCGATACAAGCTCCCACTTCAGTCGATTCTTCAGACAATTTGAAGGCAAAACGCCGTTACAATACCAGCAACAACTGTAAAATTGGTTCTATTTACCGAAATATAGGGACTATTCCCGCTCGCTATAACCGGAACTTTGGCGTGTTCAATAAAACGAATAACACTAATATTCATAGGTCATGGAAAGCAAATATAATAGAATAGTACCCCATTCATATTGTGCCAGCTTGTTTCAGCAAATACAGACTGAAAGAGACTTACATCGAACCCGCAAATTGTCTCTCAATCGGTTAATCCGAAAAAATGGTTTTCGCTTCAGGGTTTACATCGGTATTCCACCTTCAGTTAATAACACGAGATTAACGTGTTGTTTTGCGTTAAAAGCGGTCATAACAAAGCTTACCGGAGGGTACCGCTTTGTTAAAAAGCTGCGATATTTTCTGGTACACACTCCGATTAATTCCCTCTGCTGAACATTTTAAATCCTGCCCGCCACCATCAACCACTAAATATCATTTCGATGTACTGTGTAAAGCTAAATAACAACGAGATTCATTGCCCGGATGTAAATTCAGAAAGTCATTGCCTTGCCCGACGCTCTCTTGGCAGGGAAAAGCAGCTTGCTATATTTTTCCTTGATATCAGGAACTACACGAAGTTAATGGATACATACGCTCATTACGATGTCCTTTTTATCGCCAGAATTCTTTTGGAAAGCTTTTGTAAAACGATCATTTCACTAGGCGGCAAAATTATTGAAGTAAGCGGCGATAACATTTACGCAGTCTTTGGAATCAACTCTGATCTTCGGTCAGCGGTGAGGTCTTCTTTAAAAGCCGCAAGAGCTGTACTCGCCCAACTCAAGGAATTCAACCAGGAACATATTTTTCCCTATTGCAATTCAATCCTGGAAATAGGCATCGGACTGCACCAGGGAAATGTTATCGTAGGCAGGACTAAAATTTTGGGGAGATCACAACTGACCGTCATGGGCCTTCCGGTAAATATAGCGTCACGTATTCAGGGAGAAACAAAAATACTCAACAATAATTTGTTGGTTTCCGAGGAGGCCTTCTCCATGCTTGCTGATGAGGATTTAACTCATGAGTCGTTTTCCGTTATGCTCAGGGGGGTGTCCAATCCGGTAAAATTACATCTTTTGGGTAACCCTTACGAAAAAGTCCCGCCCGTAGCCCCGGCTGAAGATCAGCTACCATATCATATGGCCGTGGCAGGTTAATAATCCACAAAAATTCACCATATACAAAGTCAAATCATACATGAAAAAGATCCTTCATATCATTTCAAGCCCGCGAGGCAATTCATCATTTAGTATCAAACTAGGCGAAGCTATAGTTAACAAAATCCAGGAGACTTACCCAGGGAGCACCATACGTAATTATGACCTCATTTCAAAAAATTTCCCGCATCTGGAGGAACATCACGTAACCTCATTTTATACTCCGGCCGATCAGAGAAGCCCGGAAGCTATTCAGGCGTTGTTCCATTCTGACGATGCGATCGGGGAAATCAGGAGTGCAGATATCATTGTCATCGGAGCTCCGCTGTACAACTTTGGGATCCATTCATCATTAAAGGCCTGGATCGACCATATCACGAGGATCGGAGAAACCTTCAATTATACTGAAAATGGCCCCGAAGGCCTTGTTAAAGGAAAGAAAGTCTATATCGCTATGTCTTCCGGCGGAATCTATTCGGATGGGGATGCAAAGCGTTTTGATTTCGTTACACCTTACCTAACGACGATCTTAGGATTTTTAGGGATGACGGATGTGACGACATTCAGGGTAGAAGGAACCGGTCTGGCTGAATTTAAAGACAATGCAGTCGAAAAAGGTATTGCCTCAATAACCCTGGATTAAAAAAAAAAAATTTTAATTTTCAGAGTTCAGCAATAGTATGAGGTCGCTTGTTTTACAAGGTGGCCTTTTGTATCAGGTAAGGCACAGGTTATTCTCCCGGTAGCTTCTGAAAACAATGGCTCGCATTCGGCCACGTTCCCATTGTGTTCGGAAGAATCAGCTGTACATGATTAATTATTGTCTACACTTTATATCGCTACTGATCGGGTTTTCTACGTTATTTCGAAGTACAACCAAAGCAAAAAACGACAAAACAGCTGTTAAACAGACACTTGAAAAACAGGAACATTCCTTGCTTTTGCAAAAACACATTGATGAAAAAATTGTCCTGGACTACTCAACAAACCAAAATTGAACCACCGGGCAAAGTATCGAAGCACAATCAGATTTATTTTTGTAAAAAAAACATATGAAAACAGTAAATCAAATTTTGGTTGACGGAAAACTGATTCAACCGATCGGCAGTGAAACGATGCCTTTATATAACCCATCAACAGCCGAAATTATCGGCGAAGTTAGGCTGGGAAACGAACAGGATGTAGAACTTGGAGTGCGGGCTGCAAAAAAAGCGTTCAAAAAACATGCGGTCCGCTCTGTTGAAGCGCGTTCTGAAATACTACAGAAATTGCACGATGCCGTTCTGAACCGGGAAGATGAATTGAGTGAAGCAGCGATACTGGAATATGGGTCCCCGGTAACGGCAACCAGGGGCAGGACAAAACTGGCCGCCCAGTTCTTTCTCGACGCCAAAAATGCTTTAGAAGAAATTAAATTTGAAACACTTTTCGAAAAAGCAGCTGTCATCAAGGAACCACTTGGCGTTGTTGCTGCAATAACACCATGGAACGCTGATTATATACACATCTGCGGCAAGATCGCACCTGCGCTGGCTGCCGGATGCACCATTGTCATAAAACCAAGTGAATTTAATGCCATCGAGACTCAGCTTTTGGCTGAATGCTTTATAAGTGCGGACATTCCCGCAGGTCTGATAAATATCATAAACGGAACCGGGGCCGTCGTGGGTTCTGCACTAACAAGGCACCCGGATGTCTCGATGATCTCATTTACCGGCTCGACACAAACAGGGAGAGCCATTGGCAAGATAGCTGCGGATACCATGAAAAGGACAATTTTAGAACTTGGCGGAAAATCTCCAAACATCCTTCTGGATGATTGCGATTTTGAATCCGCTATACCCCGAGCTATAGCGATCTCGTTCAGCAATAGCGGGCAGGCCTGCCATGCAGGCACACGCCTGATTGTACCTGCGCACAGGCTTGAATTGGTTTCAAAATTACTGACGCAGACTGTAGCGGGAATAAAAACAGGTCATTTAAATGATCCGAGCTCTTCAATCGGTCCTATGGTCAACGCCCAGCAGTTTGACCGTGTACAGTCCTATATACAAAAAGGCATCGATGAAGGAGCAAAATTACTTATTGGAGGGCTGGGACATCCTGATGGCCTGGATGGTTTTTACGTGAAGCCCACCGTTTTCACAAATGTCACTCCAGATATGGTTATCGCACGGGAGGAAATCTTCGGCCCGGTATTATCAGTGATCAGCTATCGTACTGAAGAAGAAGCAATTTCTATTGCTAATGATTCGATCTACGGACTTTCAGCTTACATAAGCTCAGGAGATGTTGCAAGAGCCCAAAAACTATCAAGGCAAATTGAATCCGGCCGCGTGATCATTAATGGGATTATCAATACAGAAACCAGGACACCTTTCGGGGGATTCAAACAATCCGGTATCGGGCGCACTGGCTGGAGTTATGGCATAGAAATGCACCTCGAACCTAAAGTTATTGCCTGGAGTTGATACTTTATTGAATTACTGAATATTTATAACATGAATGGAAAATCACAGGCAATCAAAGCTCATTACAGCACGAAATCAGTAACAGGGGAAAGCTTCATCAGCGACCATATGTTTGCGTTCCAGACGGCCGGGACGCTAAAGGTTGTTGATGGGGCCTTAACCTCATTATTTAAAGCGGGCGACTTCAGGCTTGGTATAAGGAACAGCCTGGCACGTTTTGTAAAAATCCCCGTGAACGGCGATTACGGATCCGTAACGCTGACGTTTTCAAGAGAATTTCTTCAGGAATTTGCATCTGAGCGTCAGATCAGCATTTTACCAGTCAGGCAAAAAAAGCCGCCGGTTCTGAAGCTTAAAGACCACCGTTTCTACCGCGCTTTCATATCTTCTGTTCAGCTATATTTCCCGTTTCCTAGCGGCGATGATGACTCTTTGGTTAAACTTAAGCTGGAGGAAATTTTGGTTATTCTCTTAAAAGTACAACCAGAATTAAAAAATATTCTGTTTGATTTTACTGAACCGTCCAAAATTGATCTTAAAGCCTATATGGAACAGAACTTCAGGTACAATCTAAAAATATCACGATATGCATATTTAACAGGGCGGAGCCTCTCGGCATTCAAACGTGACTTTGAAAAAACATTTCACTATTCCCCTTCTAAATGGCTAGTCAGGAAAAGATTGGATGAAGCTTATTTTATGATTCATGAAAAAAAAATGAAGCCGCTTGATGTATTTATGGAAGTTGGATTCCAGGATCTCTCACATTTTTCATACGCCTTCAAAAAACAGTTCGGAATATCCCCATCACACGTGCGGCACAAGTCAACATAAATTATAATTATCCTATTGAAAAATTCCCGTGCCGCAGGTTCTGTCAAAGATGATAAAATAAACTAAATACTTAAAAATGAAGCCATAGCGAACACCGAAGAAGATTCGTAATGAAGCTTTGTATTCCATCGCGTAGCGGTTTCCGAATAATTTCCCGGCAGGGGTCTGGCCAAGACATTGCTTTATCAGGTCGATCGTTTGCACGGAAAAATGCCATTTACAACTTACGGGCCGATACCAATTTCAAGAACACAGCGATGCTAAACTTTTTTAATAAATTCGGCTATATCTATTGTGGAGAGGACATGTTCAGGGGAGTCCACGGGAAGCATTCGAATATTGATTTTCCTTATAAGTTATTTTTTCGCATTTTCAAATGAAGCAGCTTTTTAACCTGTGGACGTGTTTCGATTCCCTCAGCTTCTGAATCGCCCGATCTTTGATTCGACCTGTCTGTTTCGATGACAGTCTCACAACCTGCGCGATTTCGTCAAGCCTGGTAAGCGGTTCCCCGTTCAAACCGAAATAAAGATTTATGATCTTTCGTTCTCTAATATCCAGATTTTCCAATGCTTTCGAGATTTCCCAACGTACTGATTCATCCATAAGAGATTTATCCGGGCAATCATCCTCGTGATGAATTAAATCTGATAATACCATATCCGTTTCGCTATTGACTGGCCGGTCTAACGATGTGGTTGCTTGTGTTTTGACAAGCAGTTCCTCTAACCGCCAGACCTCTGTCCCCAGCGCTTTTGCAGCATCTTCCATAGACGGGCTTCTACTATCTTTTTGTTCGAGTTCCGAACAGATTCTTAAATACTGGTTCAGCAGACAAACCTTATTCATTGGAATATGAATAAACCGTGTATGATCTTCGATGGCTTTAAGCATCGCCTCCCGTATCCACCACACCGCAAAACTAACGAAGCGAAAACCTCTGGTATGGTCGAATTTCTTTGCGGCACGGATTAATCCCAGGTTTCCTTCATTAATAAGGTCATTGAGAGTTAGTCCTTTGGTTTGGTGCTGTTTTGCTACCGAAATAACGAAACGAAGGTTTGCTAGTACAAGCTTGGTTGCCGCAGCCGGATCACCCATAGAAATAAGCCGGCATAATTCCACTTCTTCTGACATGTTAATCATGGCAATTTTGTCAATATCCCTGAAATACCGGGTCAGCGAGTCGCTTTCCCTCTTCGTAAACGAATTTGGAATCGCCAATTGTCTCATATTTGTTTGATTAATGATCGATTATTACAAAAATCAGCACGAAGGTTGAAATTCAATATTGACAAAAAGCACAAAATATCATTGACTTTTATCATTAGTAATTTCTTATCATATACAGGTCAAACAGTTCCTTAAGTCGGAAAACCAATAATTACATCGCCATCCGGTTTTATTATCAAACACTCTGAGGCCTAATGACGGAGTTTATTCATCATGAGATTCATGCCGGCTGGTATAATTCCGAACATTTCAATTTTCACTGCTTGTAGGCAGCACCAAAACAGTCTATTTCGTCAAAACCAATATTTCTGGCGATATATGATAGGATACAGAAAATTCAATTTAAGTCCAAAACGCTGACTATCAGAAAATTAACAAACAGGCATCATCATTGATCAAATCGCGTATATTTTAACCTTTAATTTACAATTCAATGAAAAACAAAACGAACGCGCTTCTAAAAAATGCCAGACGTCCTATTTTACTAATTGCATTGACCATTGCGGGGTCTTTCGCGACACAGGCTCAGGTAGCGGATTATTCAACGGATGAGCACCTTAGCCCCGAGGTACGAACATTTCTCAAGGCCCTTAATAATGGGGGACCTGCGGTAGAAAGCTTAAAGCCGGCAGAAGCACAAAAAGTCCTGGTAGATGCTCAAGCCGGGGTAAAAGTTGATTATTCGGGGATAACCGAATCTGAAAAAACGATCAAAACGGATGGGTTTACTATAAAATTGAATATTGTTCGCCCTTCAGGTGCCAAGGGAACCTTGCCGGCCTTCATTTTTATTCATGGCGGCGGTTGGGTTCTGGGCGATTATCCTACTCATAAACGGATGGTCCGTGATCTCGCCGTAGGATCAGGTGCCGCCGGCATTTTTGTTAATTATACCCGTACCCCCGAAGCACAGTATCCGGTGGCTATTAACGAGATCTATGCAGCCCTTAAATGGGTATCTGAACATGGAGCAGAAATTCATGTAGACGGGAAACGGATTGGAGTAATTGGAAATAGTGTAGGGGGAAATATGACAGCGGTAATGTCACTGATGGCAAAAGAGCGGAAGGGACCTGAGATCAAAGTCGCCGTTATGATGTGGCCGATAGTGGATGCCGGATTCGACACCGAATCTTACCGGCTATTTGGCCAAGATCGTTTTTTGACAACTCCTCTAATGAAATGGATGTATGACATGTACATCCCACAACCCGAAAAGCGCAAGGAAATCTACGCATCTCCGCTGCAAGCCAGTATCGAACAGTTAAGAGGGTTGCCGCCTACGTTAATACAAACTGCAGAAAATGATATTCTTCGTGACGAGGGTGAAGCTTACGGCCGAAAACTTCTGGAAGCTGGTGTTAAGGCTACGACAGTAAGATACAATGGCGTGATACACGATTTCGGCCTGCTCAATGGACTGGCTACGATTCCACAAACGGAGGCTTTGTTTGTCCAGGCTTCTGCTGAGCTAAAGAAGTATCTCTTTAAATAAAAAGCAGGTTTAACCAGAAAGCCCGAATCATCTTGTGCGTTCGGGCTTTCTTTTTTTCCGCCGCTAAACACTTAGACAATACTTCCGGTTAGAATTTCAAGAAAATCGTTCTATTTCATTTTAATTTTATGCCTAAATTAGAATTAAATTGATGAGTTTGTAAACAGCACCGACCTTAATGTCCATTCAGACCCTACCTTACAGCAATCTGCTAACGATTGACAGAACCTCAGATACGCCGGTGTTCAGACAGCTAGCGAATGGTTTAATGACACTGATCAGAAACGGCAAAATTCAACCCGGACATCAACTACCTCCCAGCCGTGAGATGTCTGCTATGATAGGACTTAATCGTACTACAATCATTGCTGCATATGATGAGTTAAAAGCCCAGGGATGGCTGGAAGTAAACGGAAAAAAAGGGGTGTTCGTTGCCGGGCATTTGCCGGTCGTCACCCCAAAGTCTTTCAAAACTGAAGCCCGGTCAGTTTCTACTGCTCCCGATGAAACGAACTTTCAAAAAAAAAATCATTTTAACCGGCCTCCTTTCCGGGAGGTCAAACCATTTCAATTACTGATCAATGATGGTTATCCAGATCCACGGATAGCTCCACTTAATTCGATAGCCAATCGTTATAAAACATTATTGGACAAAGCGGCTTTACACGGCCCGTTAATGACCGGCCACGCTGCGGGTAGTCTGTCGTTAAGAATGGAACTGGCTGAATTCTTATCAAGAACCAGAGCTTTGAATATCAAAAGTGAGCATGTACTGGTCACACAAGGCGCTCAATTAGCGATCTATATCGCGGCCAGCCTATTATTGAAACCTGGCAGCTCAGTTATTGTAGCGGATATGAATTATATCCTAGCGGATATGCTGTTTGAACAATTAGGGGCCACATTAATCAAAGTGAAGGTGGACGAACATGGAATTGATGTAGACGAGATCGAAGAGGTTTGCCGAAAGTCCAGGCCGGATCTATTATATATTATTCCGCATCACCATCACCCGACGACCGTGACGCTAAGTGCGGAAAGGAGGATGAAATTATTGGCTATCATCCGAAGGTATCAACTGCCTGTGATCGAAGATGATTACGACTATGATTTTCACTATAATAATGGTCCGACCTTGCCCCTTGCAAGTGCAGACCACAACGGCTATGTGCTTTATGTTGGCTCCATTTCTAAAACATTAGCACCTTCTGTCCGCCTAGGTTATCTCATAGGCAGCACGGACTTTATCATTAAAGCTACACGGCTTAAGCAATTGGTATCGATACGTAGCGATGTATTATTCGAAGAGTCCGTAGCGCAATTGTTTAATACCGGCGAAATGCAGCGCCATCTGCGGAAGTCGGTCAAGTTATACATGCAGCGGCGCAACCGGTTTTGCGAACTTTTAAAGGTGGCTCTCGGAGATCTAATACAATTTACCAATCCCGAGGGCGGCATGGCCGTCTGGATTGTCTTTCCGGATAATTATTCCGTAAGTGAACTGGCGATGAGATTGTACGCTAAAGGGATTCATATGAATGACGGCAGTATTTATCCTTACTCAACTACCATTAACGGCACGAGAGTAGGATTTGCATCATTGAATGATTCGGAGATGGACATGTTCGCGCAGGCGCTTGTTCAAGTTAAATAACCGAAGGCAGGTCTTTACCGGGCCTGACTTCGGCTAATTTTGACCCATATTAATTTGCTTTAAGCCAGTCATCAAAAAGGATCGAACCGGCCCGAAACTCACCAAGCGGAACCAACAGGTCTTTTGGGATGTCAAAAAACATATATTTGTCCTCATCGTTCGGAATAAGAACCTTGCTATTACCTTTATGAGTAATATATCTTTGGACAAAATCAGTCATTGACGCACGTTCAGCACCTGCGATCTCCACAGTTCCGTTTTTAGGTTTTTCCAAGGCCAGCTTTACGACAAGATCTACGACATCGGCAGCAGCGATCGGCTGGTACTCAACGGTAGAAATATTCACTTCCGTCTCGTTACCCTGAACCGCAATTAAAGTCGTGATATGTTCATGAAACTGGGTAGAACGAATAATCGTGTAAGGGATCCCGGAACTTTTGATGTTATCTTCTTGTTCTTTCTTAGCTTTGAGGTATCCGATATAGGTAGCGCGGTCTGTCCCTACGATCGACAGTACTAGGTGGTGTTTAACGTCTGCTTTCTTTTCCAACGCGGCAAGATTCTTTCCTGCGGCCCTAAAGAAATTCAATGCCGTTTCATCATCCGGCGACGAAGAATTGGACAGGTCTATAACCACATCCGTACCATCCAGCGCCTGTTCCAGGCCCTCGCCAGAAACAACGTCGATACCTTTTGAGGGTGATCCAATGATCACTTCATGACCTGCTTCAGTCAATTTTCTGCTGACGTCCTTGCCAATCAGTCCGGTCCCTCCAACTACTAAAATTTTCATAAGTGCTATATCTTTTTATTATCTCAATTAGCGAACACAATGTACTCCCCCTTGATCAAGATTTTCGGTCTAATGAGAACATTACAATAGCGATCGCTTTATTTAAGCAAAATAAAGGATCCTGTGGATGAAGGTAATCATCCAAGCTTCAAAAACATGACCATCCAGAAGGAAACCATAATTGGTACTCTGTGGCCGGCCGGGAATTACTTTTGATGAAAACTTATTCCTCTTATTTGGCAAGTAACCTAAATTCAATCACAACCATGAAATAATCTTATCGACAGTTTAAACGAATCTCGTTTTCAGAAATTCAAAAAAACGCCATTTTCTTGCTATAATTTCATTCAAATTATCATTACAAGGAGCTTTTAGTTAGTTATCTTTATAAGGCCGCCGCCAAATATTTTAATACCCCTAGATGGCCTTAAATCTACCTTAAGCCCGCCTGCAAGACGGGCTTTTTTTAGTGCAACGCCGAAACCTTTATAAGTTAATAAAGTTTGTATATCAGGTTATTTTAATAGGGGTATTAAATAGCCAATTGTGGCAATGCTTTTAAAAAGCATGGCTTCTTCATAGCTTCTTCTGGGCATAAACCGGCTTAATGGTGGGTATTCCGGAAGGCATAACCAGGCCATTCCGTGCGCATTGGAGCTCCAGGTTGTGTAAGCATTTAAGAAAATCGCAATTAGTACTCAATAAACTACGATGATCAAAGTGTTACGGAATTAGCTGTTTGCTAATCCGTGAAAGGGTGATCAATGACTCCGGAATGTCCAGTTTCGGGCACTTATTAAAACCCACTTAACTACCCCAAGCGAAGACTCCGGGAAATCCCTGAAGACACAATTAGAAATTTGGAAGCACAACCATGATCAGCTCTTGCGATCTCCAAAAGGGATGATTCCTCCAGATATATTTTCGATAAATAATTCAAATTTTAGAATATGATTAGTACCTACATCTTATCTTTGCGTAAGATTTGCGTCCCCATTTTCAGACAAGAAAAAACTGGTGAGTCACGCGGTGAGTCAATTTTCGAAAAACTAATAATTGACTGAAGATCAAAGGAATACAGAGACAGGTTCTGAACCCTCCCTCTCCGCTGATTTTGATAAAGAATTTTTCAAAAGCCTGCAATTAATAATTTGCAGGCTTTTTATTTTTATTATCCGGCAGTAAAACGAAACAAGTATCTTCGGGGGCTAATAATGTTACCCTAAACTATGCACAATAAGTTACTGGCAGTGTGTTTTATCTGCCTTTTTGTTTAAACTCACTGGTATCACATGCACAAATTATAACAGCTGCTGCCGCCACCGGCACCATTACCGGCTGTGCAGGCTCTGCCTCAGCAAATCCCAACCTGCAACAAATTGTTGTTACCGGAAGCGGCCTATCATCTGTTATTACGGCTACGGCACCGGCGTACTGGTAAATGCTACAGTGAAAACGTTGCCAATGGTTAACGCTATTACTGATCAAACAGTTGCTGCCGGTAATTTAACGGCTCCGGTTAATTTCGCCGGTTCGTCGCCAGTTTACCGGTAATACTTTTACACCCAATGGTGACGGCATTAATGATCTGTGGGTTATTAAAGATCTGCAATATTATCCCGGCTGCGCAGTAGAGATCTATAACAGGTATGGCCAGCATTTATATCATTCACGTGGTTACAGCCAGGCATGGGATGGTACTTATAACAACCAGCCATTACCCTTCGGCACCTATTATTACATCGTAAACCTGAACGACGACTCCAAGGCAAGGCTTTCGGGGTATGTGACCATTATTCGGTAGTTGTATACAGCATATCGCTGATGAATCGTTAAACGGAAGAAGCCGCCTCATCATTGCTTATGAAACGGCTTCTTCTATTTAACACCTCAATTAAACCTTTTCGTAGAACTTCGAAAACAGTTCGGGATTTTTGATGCCGTAATCCTTCATATCTGTTGTCAACGTTATCCAGTCGTTAACAATATATTCTTTAGCACCAGTCCGTTTTTCACCTATAAACCGGAACCTTACATGATCGCCATACTCAATACCTTTAAAATCAGGCGCATTGGGTTTAATATTAAATTTGATATGATACCCGTTCACTACCTCCACAACCGCACTTTTCCATTTCCCATTTGGATATTTTGTTATCGAAGTAATCTGTCCATCGGCAAAGCGCACTCTGTTGGCTTCATATAAAAACGGTTGCGTAGGTATCTGATCAGCTTCAACAAGCTGAAATATTTTTTCACCGTTAAAAACCACAGTTGCCGGCTGTATTTGAATGGGCTCTCCCTGGCCCATCGCCGCTGTAAAAACTTTAATGTTCAACACATCGCCTATCTTGAATTTATTTTGCAGTTGTTTTTCCTGGCCGTAACTGGTGCGCATTAAAAATGTATAGCCATCATTTTCAAGCTGGATGCAACTTTTATTTCCGGTAAGGCCAAATGTACCAAAGCCAACTACTTTAAATGGCAGGTCTTTGCCCAGCACACGCCCGGTTTGCTCAAACTTCTGTTTATACTCATCTGTTTTTTTAAAATCCTCATATTTCTTGTGTTCCTTTTCAAAGGCAATTTCCTGCTGTGGTGTGCGCTTTATTTTTTGACGATATTTAATGGTATCGCTTGTAAATAAGAAATAGTGTTTGTAACCCGACAGGTCAACACCAATATCTGCCTTGGGGCCGGCATCGATAGAACCCGCGCTAAAAACAGTTAGCTTTTGGTCTTTGACCATTTGCTCAAGCTTATCAGCATCAGCTTCGGTATAGATCTTTTTACCGCTTACCAGGGCTGGCTTTTCATCAATGGCAAGCTGCGAACTCATGCTTCCGCCGCCCGGCATCTGAAAAAACACTTCATCGTACTCACTGCCATCCTCATTTTTTAATCGTAGTCTTGAGTAAAACTTTCCCGCCGGGATAGCCGCCTTCTTTATCAGGTTTTCTTTTTCAACCGGCGTCATTGTCAAAATAACCTGCCTTTTGGTAAGAATGCTTACCACGCCGTCTTTAGCTTTTGCACCATACTTGCTGGCACCGGAACTGAGGATACTTGATGATGAAAGGCACCTGCCGCTAATCGTATAAAGAATATCGTCCTTATACTCCTTCCCATCAATAATAACAAGCGGGTGTTTGCCGAGCTTGCTAAGATCGCCAACAGCGCTTATGCGTTTGTTTTTTTCATCAGTTTTGCCTTTTATGTTTGCAAAAGCCAGGCAGCTTACTACTGCCAGCGGCAGTATCAGCAAATAAATGATCTTTTTCATATTAGAAGAGGGTTGGTTAAATAACATGGTAATACGTTTTTTAAGCGGCGCTTTACTAAAGCTGTTATAAAGCAGGTGGTTTCCGGATATTGATAGGCGAAGCATCAGGTTGGCATAAATACCCTTATCGGCATCCCGGGCGGCAATACGGTCAACCTCAAACTCGTGATTTTCTTCAATAGAGCGTATATAACAATATACAAACGGGTTAAACCAAAGTACTACTTGTACAAAGCGGGCTATCAACCTATCAACCGAATGCAACAGTCTGATGTGCAGTACTTCGTGAGCTAACACCTGCTTTACCTCTTCGGGCTTAAGCTCATCATCGTTCAAAAAAACAATGTTGCCAAATGAGCTATTGGTGGTGCGCTTACTGCTTTTTATTACTTTGATATTGCCCATTTGCAGGAGTTGGCGGCCCCTGGTACGCCGCCAAAAAACCAGAAGCGTGATTAATAAGTGTATAAAAAAGGCTATTGCGATTATATAATAAGTATTGGCCAGCAACCCTGCCCAGTTAAACGGAGCAACATCGCTAACCGCATTAATGGTAGCCTGTATTTGCTGCGGTTGCTTCATATAATACTGGTAAATAACAGGTTGCTGAACTACCAGTTGAGGCACCGAACTAACCGGAATGGTAATGAGAGGGATCCCGAAGCTCGCAACTGGTGTTAGCAGCAGGTACCAGCGGTTAAGTCCAAAAAAGGTAAGTTTACGCAAACACACAAAGTAAAACAGATAAAACACGGCAGTACAGGCCGATACCTGCAGCAAATACATTAGCATGCTCATGATTGTTGGTTTTTATCGATAATGTCTTGAATTGTCTTAATATCGTCGGCGCTAAGCTTTTCTTCTTTAGCCATAAATGACAGCAGGCTTGTTGCCGAATCATCAAAGTATCCCGCCAGCATTTTTTTGAATGATACCTTCCGGTATTCAGGTTTCGATATCAGCGCAAAGTATTCGTAGGTTTTACCATAGGCTTTATAGCCTACATAACCTTTTTTTTCCAGCAGCCGCACAACAGACGATATAGTATTGTAAGGCGGTTTCGGGTCATCGGGCAAAGCATCAATAATGTCTTTTACGAAAGCTGTTTTCAACTTCCAAATCACTTGCATCACACGCTCTTCAGTCTTGGTTAATTCTTCCATAACCAAATCTAAAACTTAATTTTCAGTTTTACAACTTATTTTTCAGTTATATAACTATTTTTTCAGTTTTAAATAAAAACAGCTTTGGTCAAGTCTGTATATTAGAGCCTGTATCCGCAAAGCCACATGTTTACCACGTTGATGTTAATGATTTATGTATTTAGTTTCGGTATTAGTTAGTACTAAAAAAACATAGAAAAAACCTGTGATATTGAGCTTTCAAAAGCCTGCGATTAAAAAATCGGCGGGCGTTTGTCTTCCATAATCTCTGCAAACTGCCCTCCAATTACCCCTCAATTCATCTCTTATTACGAGGATAGACCGTATCAGGCAAAAAAAAATAATTTTTTTTGCCACTAAAGCAGTCTCCCTAATCGCAAAGTGCAATTGCGGATAAAGCGTATCGGCACCAACTCATCTTGCTTTTAATCAATAGTTTACAATAATTTTGTTTTGTCAAACCAATTATCGGCACCTTTTTCAACAACGGCAAAAACCTAATACGAGGCAAAAGTACGCCCCGGTAATTCCCAAACTGCCTGTTTTATAAGCTACGCCGGTCATAACAATTGTAAACTAAAAATCAATTTATGAACAACAAACCAAAAACTACCTTTGCAACCCTATTGGGCCTGGCACTGTTTACAGCCCTGTTTTTCACTTATTGCACCAAAAAACAAGTAACACCGGCGGCGGCCAATAACCCGGCTTCGCCTGCATTAAAAACCCAGGCTACCGGCTTTATCCACCCCGGTATCCTTAACACGCAGCAAACGCTTGATTATGCAGGCCAGCAAGCAAACTCAAACGACGCCAACCGATTGGCTACTTACCAGTTTGTGCTCAACTACTGCAACAACCATAGTCCCAGCGGTGCATACAAAGCCACTGTACAGGTTGCAGGCGGCGTTACCACTCCCGATGAAATTGCTTTTAAAGGCGACGCCTTGCTGAGCTACGCCCTGGCGTTGCGCTGGGCAAAAACCGGCACTGCATCATACGCAACTACGGTAAAACAAATTCTTGATGGCTGGGCCAGTCATTTTCAAAATTTCAGCGTAACAGGTTCACAGCCTAACCAGGCTTCGCTTGAGGCATCATGGGCTGCACCCACTTTTGCTGCCGCTGCCGAAATTATCAAATATTACATCCCGGCCAGCGGTGTGGGCGGCGGCTGGACCACAGCCGAAAACACACAGTTTGTAAGCTTTCTGAATAACATGAAAGATAATTACATCAATAACGTACCCAATTTTAACAATAACTGGAACGTATCTGCAGGTTACGCAAAAATGGCTATCGGCATATTTGAAGATAGCCAGGCTGTGTATCAAAACGGCATCACCGCTGTAAAAACCGTACTGCCTAATGTAATTGCTTCAGACGGCTCGATGAACGGTGAAGTTTGCGGTTCACATAATGATTATGTACACTATCAGTATTCACTTACGGGTTTAAGTTATGCAGCTAACATTGCCGGCATTCAGGGTGATCTATCTATTTACTCGGCAAGCAGCAGCCGGCTTTTAACCGGGTTCAATTATCAATACAAGCTGATGCATGGCACCGTGTCGCCGCCATGTTCGCCTAACGGAAATGTCAATAATCCTATCTGGCCGGGCATAGAAGTGGCTAACCGTCATTACGGTACTGCAGAAACCAGCTATATTGCCAGCCACTATGTGTGCGACAGCAATGGCCTGCCCAATGGCGATATAGGTTTCCTTTGCTGGACAAACTACACCCATTATAACGTACCTACTACTTTTTAACAAAACACATATTAATAAAAATATATAACAGCCACCCCGGTCATTCATCACCGGGTGGCTGTTATATATGAATGAAAACAAGAAGTAATGAAAGGATAAAAAGGCATCTAAAAAATGAATAATAGCAATGTGAAACATATTTAACAATGCATTTATTATTCATTACATGGATCAAAACAGTGTGTCACTTATATTTCCGCACCAGTTGTTCAAGCACAATACCCTGTTAAACCAATTGCGACAGGTTTACCTGGTAGAGGAAACCCTATTTTTCAACCAATACAATTTCAACAAGAAAAAACTGGTCTTGCACCGTGCGTCGATGAAGTTTTATGAACATCATCTTTCCGGGCAGCATACCGTGGTGAAATATATTGACGCTCAAGATCCGCTTGCAGATGTTGGCCGGTTAATTACCTCATTGGCTGAAAAAGGCATAAAAAATATTCATTACACCGATACTGCCGATAATTGGCTGGAAAGCAGGCTAAATAAAGCCTGCCTTAAAAATAATGTCCGGCCTATCAAATACCCAAGCCCCAATTTTTTGAATAGCCCTGAAGATGCCGCTGATTTTTTCGACAAAAAGAAAGCCTATTTTCAAACCGATTTTTACATACACCAGCGCCGGCAACGAAATATTTTGCTTGAACCAGACGGGCGGCCCATAGGTGGAAAATGGACTTATGACAGTGATAACCGGCACAAATTCCCCAAAAATGGATTGATCCCTCTATTGAACGCCCCTCCGGAAAACGAATATTTGAAAGAAGCCCGGCTTTATGTAGATACACATTTCCCCAATAATTATGGCAGCACCAAATCTCCTTTTGGCAACCTCGGTGGTTTTTATCCAAGTACTCATGAGGAAGCAGAACGCTGGCTGGATGATTTTTTGCAGCATCGCTTTCGGGATTTCGGTATCTACGAAGATGCTATGGTAGCCAATGAAAGTTTTTTAAATCATTCAGTGTTAACCCCTATGCTCAACATCGGCCTGCTTAACCCTCAACAAATCATTGATAAAGCCCTGGATATGGCTGCCGGCACAGACATTCCCTTAAACTCTTTAGAAGGATTTATAAGGCAGGTGATGGGCTGGCGCGAATTTATCCATGTGGTTTATGAGCGCGAAGGAACGAGGCAGCGCACCAAAAATTACTGGGGCTTCAACCGCCGCATTCCTCATTCGTTTTGGAAGGGTAATACAGGTATCCACCCGGTTGATGTGGTGATCAAAAAGGTGTTGGCCACCGGATATACACACCATATTGAACGCCTGATGGTGATGGGCAATTTCTTTTTACTATGTGAATTTCACCCCGATGATGTATACCTGTGGTTTATGGAAATGTATGTAGATGCCTATGATTGGGTGATGGTGCCCAATACCTACGGCATGACCCAATTTGCCGATGGGGGCCTAATGATGACCAAGCCTTACATAAGCGGCAGCAACTACCTGTTGAAAATGGGCGATTGGAAAAAAGGCGACTGGCAGGATACCTGGGATGGCTTGTTCTGGCGCTTTATGCATGTGCACCGCAACTTTTTTCTGCAAAACCCTCGTTTGAGTATGCTTGTGAAAACTTTTGATAAAATGCCCCCGGAAAAACAAAGAACACATTTAAACAACGCCGAACAATTTCTTAGGCAGCTTGATGAAGATGCCAACTGTTTATAAATTTTTAACTGTTTAAATGGATTTAAACCTATTACCGATTAAAGCAAATACGATAACTATACCCCCTACCCTAAAAACTAAAAAGGGCCAAAAGAATTTGTAAAACAGCATAAAATGTATTCGAAAAAAGGTATGATCTTTCTTCGAATACATTTTTAATGAACCTGCATTTTCTTCCCCACATTCATCAATACCACAGCAAGCAAAATAAATACAACCCCCAGCCACTGCAGCCATCCAACATACTCCTTTAGCAGTATACTTGCCATTATTATAGATACCGGTATCTCCATAGATGCGATGATTGCGCCTAAACCCATACCGGTAAGCGGCATACCTCTGGTAAACAACAGCGGCGGAATGATAGTTCCGAACAGGGATAAGAAAAGGCCCCAGCGCATAAATATCTTACATGAAAATTCGCTGTTTAACGATGAATGAAAAACAAGGATAATTATTATCAAGCCCCCCGTAATCATATACAGGCTTCGCTTTAACGGCGGAAAACCGAGTTCAACATTGTTTGACGAGTACATACTTGCAGTGTATGAAAGGGCGGCCATAACACCCCAGCCCAATCCTACCCAGTTGATACCGGCCGATTGCTCAAACATGCCTGTAGCCAGAATGGTGCCGCCTAGGATAACAAAAACCGACATTATTTTACGCAGTCCGGGTAATTTTTTATGCAGTATCGCTTCCAGCACCATACTTATCCACACCGTTTGCATTAACAAAACAATCCCAATACTAACCGGAACATATTGAACCGCCTGATAGAAAAAAACACTGGTTAGCCCCAAAGAGATACCAGCCATTATTAACCTCATTATCCCTTTAGTACCCGGTGTTTTTGCTGCGGTTGCCGGTTTCTGCTTACGGAATAGTGTTAAAATCAGTAGTCCTAAAAAGCCCAGGCCAAATTGTGAAACTGTTACTTCTGCCAAACTAAAACCTTCGCGATACGCCAGTTTCACAAAAGTTGCCAGCATCCCGTAACTACAGGCCCCAAGTGCAATAAAAGCACTTCCTTTCAATACGCTGTTTTTCATCTTACACCAACTCCAGGCCTATCAAATCTTTTAGCTCCTGGTACGATGTTTCTACAGTAGTTTGAAGTTTCTCAGGTGCGTAGTTGATTCCGTTAATTGTAACTACGTGAATATTGCTCACACCTATGATATTAAATACCGTTTTTAAATAAGTGCTCTGAAAGTTAAGATGTTCGTTATAGTCTCCCTTTTCGTATCCTGGTGCACCCCGCGAAAGTAAAAGGAATACCGTTTTATTTTTAAGCAATCCTATATACGGGTTCTCAATATCAGCCTTATTAAACTCAAATGTTTCATTCACCCGCACAACCTGGTCAATATAGGCCTTTAATGCACTCGGTACCGACCAGTTATACATTGGCGAAGCAACTACAATAATGTCGGCTTCCAGCAATTCCGAAATATAAATGTCACTTATCTTTAGCGCTTCCTTTTCTGCCTCCGATCTTTCCTTTTCGGGTTTAAAAGCAGCAGCAATCCAGTTTTCATTAATGTGCGGCACATCTTCGGCACCCAATTCGCGATATCTGATAACCGGGTTTGTTTCAATACTTTTCCAGTGATCAACAAATGCTTCGGCAAGTTTCCGGCTTTGTGATTTAGCTGTCCTTGCACTTGCATTAATAACCAATACTTTTTTCATTTTACTAATTTTATACAAAAGTACCGGGCACCTGGATTATATTTACATACCAGTTTACATAAAAACTACAGCCCAGATGTTACCATACAAATCGCTGATGCAGGTTGATCGAAACGCCTCTGTATCGTTACATATCCAGGTATGCAATATGTTTATATCGTTAATTACCAATGGCACATTGCAGCCTGCCGATATTTTACCGGGTTCCCGCGTACTTGCACAACTTATTGGTATTAACAGGAACACGGTAAAGCTGGCTTACGAAGAACTGGTTAGCCAGGGCTGGGCCGAATCAATTGAACGTAAAGGTGTTTTTGTACTTTCAAAATTACCTGTACTTTCCAAACCCGTTGTTCCTGAGCACGGCAAGCACAAACCCAGTCAGGAAGCTTTCATCTGGACTAACAGATTTGAAAATGCTTGGATCACCAAAGGGCCCGAAAAAATGATGCTCACTATTGACGGTGGCTTCCCGGATGTAAGGCTGGCACCAATAGATTTGCTGATGCGGGAATACCGGAGCCTTTCAAGGAGACTACATGGGAAAACCTTTTTGAAATACGGAAGCTCTAAAGGATCAGAAAATCTTCGTGCAGCCATTTGCAACTATCTATCCCACACCAGGGGGCTAACTGTCCCTGTCGAAAATATAATTATCACAAAGGGCAGCCAGATGGGGATCTATTTAGCTGCGCAGTTATTGCTCAATCCTTCGGATAACGTTGCTGTCGGGCTGTCAAATTACGTTTTGGCAGATGATACTTTCAAGTATGCCGGCGCTAATTTGGTACGGATCCCTGTTGATGGTAACGGGATGGACATTGATCACCTCGAAACAGTTTTACAACATACCAAAATCAAGGCAGTATACATCATTCCGCATCATCACTACCCAACAACGGTAACCATGAGCACGGAGCGCAGGCTAAAATTGTTAAAACTGGCAAAGGAATATCGTTTTGCTATTATAGAAGATGATTACGATTTTGATTTCCACTATAACAACAAGCCCTACCTGCCACTGGCCAGTATCGACCATAATCAAAATGTAATTTATATAGGCTCCGTTACCAAAACATTTGCCCCCGCCCTGCGCATCGGCTTTATGACAGGGCCTTCGGCATTTGTTGATGCAGCTGCCGCGTTCAGAGAACTTATAGACAAACAGGGCGACACCGTGCTGGAAGAGGCCTTTGCCGTGCTTTTTAACAATGGGGAGATGGACAGGTATTTCCGAAAATCGCTAAAAATTTACAGACAGCGCAGAAACTTGCTTTGCCAGATCCTGCAATCAGATTTTAGTGAGCACATCACATTCAACGTTCCAGAGGGGGGACTTGCCGTGTGGACTAATTTTAGCGAACAGGTTAATTTAGTTAAACTGGTAGAAGATGCTGCAAAGAAGAGGCTTCAGATAGATGACGCAAGTTTTTACAGAAACGAATCTTTTGCTGTTAACGGAACCAGGATGGGCTTTGCATCACTTAATGAAAATGAGATGGTTGAAGCGCTTAGTATCCTCAAAAAAGTACTTAATTAACATTGCTGGGCCACCCTTTATTTCAAAGCTGGTATAATTACCGCCTGTATCGTAGCCCTAATTTTGTGTCAAATATTTTTAAAAATGGAAACACGAATTAAAATCGACAAAGTATCACCCGCCGGATACAAAGCTATTCTTGGTCTGGAAGGATTTATTGAAAGCACCCCTCTCTCAAAAAAACATAAAGACCTCATCAAAATCAGGGCCTCACAAATAAACGGATGCGCTTTTTGCATTGACATGCACACTAAAGATGCCCGCAAAGCAGGTGAAACAGAACAACGCATTTATGCCCTTAATGCCTGGCGGGATACGCCATTCTTTTCGGAAGAAGAACGGGCGATATTGGCATTGACAGAAGAAGTTACTTTGATCAGTAACCATGTAAAAGACGAAACCTATCAACAGGCGGCCAAAGTACTGGAAGAAACCTACCTGGCACAGGTGATCCTGGCAATTATTACTATTAATGCATGGAACAGGATTGGGATTACCACCAATCTGATACCTGCATAGTTTTAGCAGATAAAGCAAAGCGTCGCCTTAAGTGGAAAATGTTTTTTAAACATCTTCCACTTTTTAGTGCTACCGGAAATCATTTATAATTATAAAGCTTGATCCGCTGTATCCCATATTCGCCCGCAGGGATCCGCAAATGTCTTCCCTGGTGATCTTCATCGCCATTTAAACGGCGTCCGGGCTGCCATTTTCCGTCAACAAATACACCTTCGTCTACCTGTAAGATACCTGCACGCTCCCCATCTTTGATTGGTTTAAAGCTGATGACCAAACCTGTTCCGCCTACATAAAACTCATTGTTAGTTAAAGCGATGATAATACCACCTGTTAACGGCCAGTTTGCGTCCTTAGCTTTTGGCGACCAGCCCAAGGTTAAATCGTGCGCAACCGTCAGGACATAATCACCCAGTTGCAGGCGTACCGTATCCGCATCCTTACTTAACAACACGCCCTCCATAGTTCCCTTGCGTTTTGCCTTGCTGATCTCTCCCGATAACTGCTGAATGATCTTGTATGATTGGCTAAGTGGTTCGCCTGCCGTTTTATTATCTGTTTCGATAGAAAAAGGAGAAAAGCCGAGCGCCTTGTAATGGCCAATGGCATAAAGAGCCTTAGCATCCACCCCATCCTCAAAACGATGCTCGGGGATAAACAATGCATTATCCGGCCGGGTATAGTGGTCATTCCAGTACTTAAAGTTAGGGTTATAAAAATCGGGAGATAGCAGGTCAAGATCCGGCGCTGCGGCTTTCCAGATATCAATTAAATGCGGCAGCGGGCCCGCAGAAGGATATTGCCCGGGCTTTTTGCCCGGGGCATTAAGGGCAGCGTTCACATACATTGGGAGCGGGTAAATGGCCTTGCCTGCTTTAGCCACAGCGTTGGCATATTCGGCAAAATACCAGGCCATAAACAGTTCGTCGGTAGCCAGGCTTTTACCAAAAACTGCTTCCCAGTTGCCTGAAGTTTTATTTCCACCCTCCTGCCATATTTTTTGCATCTCGGGCACAAGCCCGGCTTTGTGTGAACTTAAATAAGAAATAAGCTTTGCAGGAACCGGCTGATTGAAAGCTTCGCCCGCCAGCGTTGAATGATCACGGGCATCGGGCAACATCCCTATTTCGTTTTCAACCTGTACCATTATCACGGTGTGAAACTTGCTATCAGTTTCTTTAACATGCCGCATTAACGAACTAAATGCTTTGATATCGGCCAACGAAGCATCTTTGGAGAACGGTGTAATGATCTCTTCAGGCCCACCCGTACTGTTTGCCACACGCGGAAAACGCTTTTGATCAGTTTTAACCCAACCCGGAGCATAACAGCTCATGCTATTTTTCCAGGTGCCAAACCAAAGCAGCACCAGTTTCATGTGATACTGCCGGGCACTTTTTACCAGGTCATCAATTAGTGTAAAATTAAACCTGCCCTCCTGCGGTTCCAGTAACTCCCAATAAACCGGCGCTATCACCGTATTCAGGTGCATTTTTTGCAGCTTGGGCCAAATCGGGTTCATGTATGCCATGCTTGAGGCACTTGAGTTTCCGAGTTCGCCGCCTGTTATTAAATACGGAGCCCCATCCACCAACAGCTCGGCATTACTGCCGTAATATTGGATATGAGGTATTGCTTGTACTGTAGTTTGTGCCTTAAGTTTAAAGGTGATCAAACAGCACAAAACAAATATTAATAGGCGTGGCTTCATTTTATTTTGATTACGCTGATATAAGAAGAAACCTTACTGTTACTTATGCGCATATGCCCACGCCAAAGCTTTCAGCATGGTAACAGGCTTGCCCGATAAATGGGTAACATCGTCAATAATGATATGCTTAAAAACAAGGTTTTCATAATGCCGGCTATCCAATAACGCCGTCAGTTGTTTGTTAGGTTCAACCTGGCCTGGTGTTTCCAACGCGCCTACTTCCATAAAAACATTTACGGGCAGGTTTTTATGTTTGGCAGCGTATTGCTTTTCAGTTGCAAATACCGCTCCGTTAGCATAACCCAATGCCGGGCTGCCTATCAGGATATTTTTAAATAGTGTTGGCTTTGTAAACAAGGTATAAGTTGCAAACAAGCCCCCCATCGAATATCCATACAGCGTACGGTTTGTGGGATCGGATTTTAAGCTTGCATCTACCGATGGGATCAATTCCTTTTCAATAAAATCAAGGAATACCGGTGCTCCGCCGCTTTCGGCCGCATTTGGGTTTACAACTGGTGTAAAATCCCGGTTGCGTTTGTTACCGGGGGTACCAATCAGGCCACCATCGCCAATAGCTACCAATATGGGTTCGGGGATATGATATTCGGCCATTAATAGTCCTAAATACTCAAGCGATGGTGAAAAGTCATTATCACCATCAACCACGTACAATACCGGAAATTTCCGTTTGGCGGTATCATACCCCGCCGGGTAATGAATATAAATATCATAGTCATTCCCCGCCAGCTTAGAGTGCATTTGCCGGTGCTCGGAGTGGGGGATAGTCACTAACTTGGCCTGCTGGGCGAAACCAGGCATACCCGGCAAGTTAAAGCACAGCAGTACCAGGGTTAAAATTTTAAGGATTTTCATATCGGTGAGGTTTACAAAAACGGATCGATCAGCTTGATAGAACCATCGGCATTATGCTGTAGTTCGGTTACCTTCACGTTGCGCAGGTGTGTTTTGCCCGATAATTGGGTGTCATGATAAAATATGTACCATTTGCCTTTTATCTCAATGATGGAATGGTGGGTTGTCCAACCCTGTACCGGTTTCATAAACACGCCTTTATAAGTGAATGGCCCCAGCGGGCTGCTGCCTATCGCATAGCAAAGCAAATGGGTATCGCCGGTTGAATAGGTGAAGTAATATTTACCGTTGTATTTATGCATCCATGAGCCCTCAAAAAAGCGGCGGTCATGATCTTTGGTCAATAACGGTTTGCCCAGGCTATCTACAATAACGGCGTCTTTTACTGCACCATCAAAAGTTTTCATATTCGGTTTAAGCAGGGCTACCTTACAGCTTATGGCCGGGGCATCTTCCTGTTTCGAGTCGGTTTTTGAACCATCGGCTTCATATTTCCCGGTCATCCAGCGCTGAAGCTGACCACCCCAGATCCCGCCGAAATACATATAGGTTTTACCATCGCTATCAGTAAATACAGCAGGGTCGATACTGTAACTGCCTGCTATTGGCTCAGGTTCGGCCTTGAATGGGCCAACCGGACTGGCAGAAGTTGCTACGCCGATATGGAACACATCTTTCTTGTCTTTCACCGGGAAATACAGGTAATAAGTACCGTCTTTAAACGCTGCATCCGGAGCCCAAAGCTGCCGGCCCGCCCATGGGATATCCTTAATATTAAGTGCCACACCATTATCCGTAACCTTACCGCCAATGCTATCCATCGACAGGATGTGATAATCCTTCATGGCAAAATGGTCGCCGTTGTCATTTTCGGGGATCCCGGCGTTGATATCATGCGAGGGATAGATATAAATTTTACCGTTGAATACATGGGCTGAAGGATCGGCCGTATAAATAGAACTAATCAACGGCTCAGAAAGGTATTTTACTTTCTTCCCGGTATCTGCTTTTGTGCTGTCGGCAGCATCGGCTGTTTTCTTAGCTGACGAATTACATGCACTCAAAATGCACAAGGGTGCAAAAAGCGTGAGGACTAATTTTGCTGTGGTAAACTGCTTGGTCATTAGCGTTTGGTTTATGGTGATGATTAATTGGTCATGTAATTATTGCCCCCGATACCCGGCACATAATAAAATTTCATGCTTTTATAGTAGTTAAGCGGATACTGCGGTTTTGGATAGGCAGCTCCTATGGGCATTTTTGAAAACGTTTGGAAATATAAAACACAGGCATCCCGCCAGGTTGTAGCCTCATTGAGCTGAACCTGCATCAGTTGCTTTACTTCGGTGAAACGCTCCGCGTCAATCTTGCCCTGCATTTTACCCCAGGTTAAGCTCATTTGTTTAACAGAATCGGCCCCCATGTAATAATGATGAACCAGTTCATCCCACAATGATCTGCCTGATCGCATTTTGTAGGTCCAGCTTAAATGATGGAACCACAGCAGGTATTCATCGGGGCAGGTTTGCAGGTTTCCCCAATAGGCTTTAACCTCGGGTGCATATTGTGACAATGCGTTACTGCCCGTACCTGTACGGTCAAAGCCTATCCCCGCCGAATCTGCCCTATGATAATAAGTAGCATTCCAATCCGGGCGACCGGCATTATCAGTCCACGGGCCGGGGCCATAATGGGTTGATACGCCCATAATATGGTGCAGCCCGAGCGGGGTCATATAATCAACCGTATTTTCTCTTGATTGCAGCATAAACTTTTTTACTGGCGACACAAACCCTGCATCATTGGTAAAGGTCATTTTGAGCCAGTCGGCGGCAATTACTGCCGGGGATTGATCCGGGTTCCAGGCCATACGGCCGAAGGCATACCAGTTGGCCTGCGCAAAAGGGTGCCCGCACCAGTTTAAATCAGTACCGATATTAGCTACACCCGCCATGCCGGTTATTAGTTTTTTGTTAAAATCACCTTTGATTACCCGTGCAACTGCTGAGCCTTTCCCCTGTGTATAGGTATCCGATTGCAGGCATTCGGCAAACAATGGCGCTTCATAAACTAAATGTGTTGAAAAACCAAGGTATTCCTGTGTCAGTTGAAATTCCATCATCAGCGGGGTATTGGGCATAGCTCCAAACAATGGGTGAAATGGTTCCCTCGGCTGAAAATCAATCGGGCCGTTTTTAACCTGGATGATCACATTATCCTTAAACTTTCCGTCAAAAGGTTTAAACTCGTTATAGGCTTGCTTAAAGCGGTCGTCGGGTACTTTATTATCATAAACAAAGGCCCGCCACATCACTATGCCATGATGCGGGGCTAAAGCATCGGCCAGCATATTGGCACCATCGGCGTGGGTACGGCCATAACTTTGCGGACCAGGCTGCCCTTCTGAATTAGCCTTCACCAAAAATCCCCCGAAATCAGGGATGTAGCGGTAAATTTCATCGGCTTTATCGGCCCACCATTTTTTCACAGCAGGATCGAGCGGATCGGCAGTTTTTAAGCCGCCCAGCTCAACCGGGCTGCTGAATTTTACCGACAGGTAGATCCTGATGCCATACCTTCTGAAAACATTGGCCAAAGCCTGCACTTTTAATAAATATGAAGGCGAAAGGATCAGCGCGTCGGCATTTACATTATTGACAACCGAACCATTGATACCTATCGAAGCATTGGCCCGGGCATAGTCAATATAGCGCTGATCAACAATACCAGGGAGCTTGTGCCAGTTCCAGATAGATGAGCCCGCATACCCCCGCTCAATTGTGCGGTTCAGGTTATCCCAATGATCCAATACCCTGTACATGATACGTGGATGATCGGCAAGATCCAGTTTATTAATAGGTTGGTTAGTTTGTATGAGCTTTAAAAAATTAAAAACGCCATACATCACCCCTGCATCGGTGTTAGCGGCAATGACAATGCATTTTTTTTGATTGATCAGAGCAGTTTTGATAAGATACCCTTCACTCCCTAAACTATCAGGAACAATTGTCGAAAACGCATTTAATGTTCGCGGCGTGCCGATTATAATGGTTTGCCCGCCCGTTATGTTTTTAGTATCGGTTGGTTTTAATGCCAGCATGCCATCCAGTCCGGTTAAAAGCTCGGCCTTTGCCGCTTTAAGCTGGTCTGATTGTGCCGGAAAGATCATGTACTGCAACTGTTGCCTGTAAGCCGCTGCCAATGGACTATTGGTTATCTTATTATATTCAAGCCATAACTTATAGCCATTATCCGCATAAACGTTGTTTATCGCCGCAAAGAAAAGCAGCGCCGGCAAACACATGTTCTTTATTGAATATTTAGCCATAGCGTTATTAGTTCAGCTTTATAAATCACTAAGGCGATTTATAAAAAACACAATTGATCTGTTGAAAAGTTCATGAATGAAACAGGCTAAGATCCTGCCTCATTTAGTACGGTTTATAAAATCTTTAATCTTATGCAATCGATTGCAAGATATAAACTTTCATGACATTTAGCAATAGGAATTTAATTATTGACTCCTTATTTAAGCAACTATTTAGATTTGGAAAACCGCATTTAAAATCTCCCCATTTTATTATAGCTATTACTAATCGTACAGTGCCCGCTTAATCCCCATCTCCAACCCACGTAACTCGGCCAGGCCTTTAAGCCTGCCGATCACGGAATAACCGGGATAGGTATTATAATTAAAATCATCAAGCAACTTATGCCCGTGGTCTGGTCGCATAGGGATAGCGATATCACTCCGACCTGCATTTTTGCGGGCTACCTGTTCGTTAATAATGGCCTTCATCACGGCATACATATCAACACTTCCTGCTAAGTGATCGGCTTCATAAAAACTACCATCCTGCTGGCGGGCCACATTGCGCAGGTGCAGGAAATGGATCTTATTGCCTAATTGAGCTATAATTTGAGAAATATCATTTTTCCCCGATGCCCCTAATGAGCCTGTACAAAGTGTTATACCGTTAGCAATTGAAGGATAGCTGTTTACGATATCAGTTAAATCATCCAGGGATGAGGCTACACGGGGCAGCCCCAAAATAGGAAACGGCGGATCATCCGGATGGATACACATTTTAATACCCAGCTTTTCGGCATAGGGAATGATCGCCCTTAAAAAGTAAAACAGGTTTTCTTTTAATGTATTAGCATCTACCTCACTGTATTTATGGAGATGTTCTTTGAATTGGGCAATGGTAAAAACCTCATCTGTACCGGGTAAGCCGGCCAATATTGTATTGGTTAACAGTGTTCTATCATCATCGTTCAGCCCTTCGAGGTAAAGCTTTGCAGCAATTTGTTGGTCGGTACTAAATTCGTCAAAAGCGTTCTCCCGCTCTAAAATATATAGGTCGAAAGCAGCTAAAGCAGGGGCATTATAAAGCAACGCCGAAGCGCCGTTTGCTAAACGATGATCAAGATGCGTGCGGGTCCAGTCCAACACGGGCATAAAGTTATAACACACAGTAAAGATCCCTTCATGCGTTAAATTTTGCAGCGTTTGGATGTAGTTATCAATGTATTGGTCACGCCTTGCACTACCGGTTTTAATACTTTCATGAATATTCACGCTTTCCACAACAGCCCAGTTAAAACCTGCATTTTCAATCACGGCCTTCCGTTGCCTGATCTCTTCCCGGCTCCAAACATCACCGCAGGGGATCTGATGAAGTGCGGTAACTATCCCGCTTACCCCGGTTTGTTTTATTGCACTTAAAGTTACCGGGTCGCCGGGGCCAAACCACCTGAAGGTTTGTTCTAAATCTGGTACCATACTATTTAAACGGAATTTATCAACGCGATAAATTTATGCAACCGATTGCATAAATTTCAATAACTTGTTAATATTTTTATACTTTTATCCGTTAAACAATTTTGTAACTGCTATCATTAAGCCAGCAACATCGTTTAAGTACTTTAAAGCAATTATATGCCGGGCAGCGAAAAAGAGATAACTATATATGACATTGCCGAAAAACTACAGGTTTCGGCAGCTACGGTTAGCCGCGCGCTTAAAGATCATCCGAGGGTTAATAAAAACACCAAAAAGAAGATCGTTAAAGCCGCCGAAGAAATGGGTTATCGCTCCAATTCATTCGCCAGCAATTTACGCAGCAAAAACAGCAATATCATTGGCGTGATCGTTCCGCGGCTCAACAGCAGTTTCATGTCGGATGTTATTGCGGGCATCGAAAAAGTTGTGAACGATAATAATTATAACCTCATCATCAGCCAGTCGTTAGAGACAATGAAGAAGGAGATCAGCAATGCCAAAGCTATGCTGAATAACCGGGTTGACGGACTGCTGGTTTCATTGGCTTATGACACCACCGACATCGAGCATTTTGAACCTTTTATAAAGCGCAATATCCCGGTGCTGTTCTTCGACAGGATCATTGAACATGCGCATTACCCGCAGATCTATATCGATAATTTCAAGGCTGCCTACGAGGTAACCAACCACCTGCTTCAGCAAGGCTGCAAAAGGATAGTTCATATTAGCGGCAACCAATTACGCAATGTTTACGCGGAGCGCCTTCGCGGGTATAAGCAAGCGCTCGAAGCACATCATATTAAATTTGATGGGCAGCTGGTGATCATCAATGATCTGAGTGCTAAGGAATCTGCCGCGGCGGCCGAAGCTATTTTAAAAATGGACCCGTTGCCCGACGGCATATTTACAGTTAACGATGTGAGTGCCGTAAGCTGCATCCAGGTGCTGAAAAAAGCAGGTATTAAAATCCCCGAACAAATAGCCATAGCCGGTTTTAACAATGACCCGGCAGCCTGCGTAATTGAGCCAAACCTCACTACCGTAAATTATAAAGGATATGAAATGGGCGAAGTTGCCGCAAACATGCTTATCAACCATTTAGCCAACCGGCAGGACCTGCAACAAACGCATAGCCTTATCCTCAGATCGGAATTGATAGTACGCGAATCATCTTCCAGAAAAAAATAACATTTTTTAAACTCCATGAACTCAAAAACCAAACTTGCTATTGTAACCGGGGGTGCCTCGGGCCTTGGACTTGCCACCACAAAAAAATTCACCGAACAAGGCATTAGAACCATCATCATTGGCCGGGACGAAGCAAAGCTGATCGCGGCAGCACAGCAGTTTGGGGAGCTTTGCAGTTATAAACAATACGACCTGAGCGATACAACCGGTATCCCTCAATTGATAGCAGAGATTGAAGCCCAATTTGGCGTTCCTGATATTTTGGTTAATAATGCCGGTATCAACCACAAAAAAGCTTTTACCGATGTAACCGACGATGAGTTTTCAAGGGTGATCCAAACCAACCTGACTTCGGTATTTGCCATAAGCCGCGAGATGGTAAAAAGCATGTTAAAAGCAGGCGGAGGTAATATTGTTAACATCAGTTCGATGGCGGCGCAATACGGGATTCCTTACGTTATTGCTTACACCGCATCCAAAACTGCTATTGAGGGCATGACAAGGGCTATGGCTACCGAGCTTTCGCCGCAGGGTATCCGGGTTAACTGCGTTGCCCCTGGTTTTATAGCTACAGATATGTCGGCAAAGGCGCTGGATAACGATCCATCCCGCAAGCAAAAGGTAATGGGCCGCACCCCGATGGGTAAATTAGGCGAGCCCGCCGATGTAGCCGAAGCCGTTTATTATTTAGCTACCGACAGCGCCAAATATGTAACCGGGGTTATTTTGCAGGTTGATGGGGGAAATTCGATAGGGTTTTAGATACGATAATTCAAACGTCATGTTGAATTTATTTCAACATCTCACTCGCTAAGCCATATGCTAAGTAAATCGCCTACCTTTCTTGTGGGGTACTGAAACAAGTTACCCATGACATAATAAATAAAGAATGTTCTTGTCAGCAGGTAAGCTTCGGGTGAAAGCGGGCAGAACAATGATGGCCTTGAGCGCAGGAAAGGGCATAGCAAGTTTTTGCAGAAGCATTGGAAGAGTGCGAGCGCAGCAGGGCAAAATAATTGCAGCCCGTGGTTCTGCCCGTTTTGCAGGGCAAAGGCCTTTGCGCAAAGAAGCCTATCTGCTGACTTGACTTTTTGGATACTTTTGTGTCAAGACAAAAGTATCTGGCCCCGCGCGGCCAAGAGCGCGACGATGTAAGTCAATAGAACAAAGATCGTTACCTCCCTGTCGGGGATTGCTTCGTGCCTCGCAATGACGTGGTGAAGATGTCATTTCACCTTCAGAATCCAACGGATTTATACACTCGGGATGACGCGCTGATAAATCACTTCCCTCCTTCCTTCCCATAATGCATCAGTTTATTGGCCCAGGCAATAAAGTATTTTACGTTTGGGGCATCGGTATGGCCGCCGTCGTGTTGCCGCCAAGCCAGCTCGCCATCAAGCAAACCGGTATTAACCGGTGGCATTTTTTCAGTTTTGTAATCGTTTGAGACACCGATATCTTTTGCACCAAGCAGTTTAAATACAGAGCCGGCGGCTACAGTTGCCATATAGCTTCCCTGCTGATCAAGCCATTTTGCATCGCCCTGCTCGGGGATGCCGTAGCTTATAAAAGTGAAGCGCGGGGCACACAAGGCAATCAGCTCATGTGCATCTACCGGAATGTCTTTCGCCGTTTTGGCACCGAACGTAGCTTCCGATGCGCCATACTTCATAAAGTTACCGGCCATCCAGTAATATTCGCCGCCGGTAAGGCTTTCAACCGCCTCGCCAAAATTACGGCGGTGCAGTTTAGCTCCCCCTTCTCCCGAAGAACCGATCAATCCCATGGCAAACCTTGGCTCAAAGGCCAGTGTTACCAATGCGGCCTTTCCATAACGGGAAACACCTTCAATGCCTACATGTTTAGCATCAACTGAGGTTTCTGTTTCTAAATAATCCAATGCCCGTGCTGCTCCCCACGACCAGGCGCGTAAAGCCCCCCAGTCTTCGGGTTTGCGTGGCTGGCCTTTGTTTACCAAACCAATGATCCCTTTGGTCAACCCTTCACCGTTGTCAGCCTGTATCGAGGAAGGGTCTATCAACACATAACCCCAGCCGTTGGCTATTAATTGCGTGGCAGTCGGCGGGTCACCTTTTGCCACCTGGAAACCACCCGGCCCAAAAGGGGATTGTTCAGGAATGGGGTTATAGGCAGGATATTGTTCAAAAATGGTCTTTAACTCCGGGTGCTCTTTTACAAGCAGTTCCTTTAATGCCGTATTGACTTTTTCAACATCTGCAGGTGAAGGTTGGGCTGGCGCGGGCAAAGCGCTACGGCCAAACATCATCAATACAGGTACTGGGCCTTTGGCATTTGCGGGCACTACTAAGGTCATTTCAATATTCACATTGATAAGTGGGTAAGCCGAATTATCAACATGGCCTATCAGCTGTTTGGCAATCACCGGGAAAAAGCCGACGCGCTCCTTATCAGTTACTTTAACCGTCCAGGTTACTTTGGGTACATTAGCCGGGATGCGGCCATAAACCTCGCGCTCCATATCCTCCACAATTTCGGGGCGGCGCTGTTTCCACCACATTTCGGCAGTAGTTACCTTTTTGCCGTTCTTTAGTGTAAGCGCATCCGGTAAATCGGGGTAAGGATTAGCCAAGGCCTCATCATAATTGGCATGGTTAGGGGCCGATTCATCACCGCTGGGGCCATTACGCAAGGTTTTGATCCCTAACTGTTTCATCATATTCTGATGATCCTGATCGGCAGTAAAATTTACCGGAGCGGCGTTTTGCGCTTTTGCCGTTACAGCACACGCGAGTAGAAAAAAGAATACAGTAGTTTTCATTCTCCTGGATTTAGGTTATGGTTTATTGTTGTTAAGTCGATGCACTAAGTCGGAAGTCATAAGTCCGATTTTTTTCTTTTCGACGATACTTAGAACTCATGACTTCGGGCTAAAGACGATGCGTCAATTACTGTTGACACAAAACTATGGTTTATCGGTTTGGAAAGGTGATGCCGGCAAACCTTCTTTATTATACAGATTTGCACCCTCCGGGTTATCAGCCCAGGCATATCTCACATAAAGCGGTGCAGTGATCTTATCATTCCAAACCAGCAGCTTATCCCCCTTAATGACAGCCTTTGCCCAAACAAACTTTTTATCAGCACCGGCTATTGCAAATTGCGACAGTTCATCGCCACCCTCAGCAACAAGCCCTGAGCCTATGTTTTTAAAAGTAACTTCGATTTTATTCCCGTCAACCTTAGCCGATTGATAGATCGGGCCGGATGGCACCACATTTACATCACCATAAGCAACATATTCAGCAGCCCGGGCAAGTCGCTCCCCTACAGTTTTTTTATTTAGGGGATGGATATCGTTCCATTCGCCGGCCTCAAGCGTAACCGCCATGCCTGTATTGGGGACTTCAAGGGCACTTAGCTGCCCGTTGCGCAATTGGGCCAGGCTGCTTTCTGTAGGCGAATACTGCACCTCGTTAAAGTTTGGAAGCTGGGCGTAAATAAAAGGAGTATTACCCTGCTGCCAGCTGTTGCGCCAGTCGGCAATAAGGGCCTTTAGCAGCTTACCATATTCAAACGCCCGGGAAGTATTACTTTCGCCCTGGTACCAAACCATCCCTTTAATGGTGTAATTAATAACAGGAGCCACCATGGTATTGTAAAGGCCGGTCGGCTCATTTTGGGCCGAAAATTCAGGTTTTAACCTGACCGGTTCAAACACCTGCCCTACCTTGTATTGCCAGTCGCCCCGGAGATCGATAGTATCACCGGCTATTGCCAGGTAGTACTTTTTATCGGGTACAAAACCACCTTTACCCGATGTATTGGTAACCCGTACCACAATAATGTTTTTGCCCGGCTTTAATAAACCGGCGGGCACTGTATAACGCCTTGGCGGGTATTGATAAATAATGTTCCCAACCTGCCTGCCGTTAACATAGGTTTGATCGGCATCTACTATCCTGCCTAAAAAAAGTTTGGCCGCTTTACCCTGTACCGATGCAGGCATAGTAATTTCTTTCCTGAACCATACTACCCCATTCAGACCTTTTACGCCCTGATCGGCCCAGTAGCCGGGCAGCCAGAAATGGTGCCAGTTATGCGGCAGATAAGTGGTATCATACCATGGTTTGGCCTTATTTAAACCTTTATCTGCATCAAGCGGTTCCGCTGGCTCCGGGTGCTTTTTCAACACGCTATCCATAAAAGCAGTATTGCTAAATTGAGCAATGCGGTTATGGTACGATTGGATGTCCTTTAATCCATCGCTGCTGATCCAGGCCTCGATAGGCGTACCGCCCACACTTGAGTTGATGATGCCTATAGGCACATGATATTTTTGATAAAGCTGTTTAGCGAAAAACCAGGATGCAGCGCCAAAACCCAAAACAGTTGCAGAATCGGCTTTAACCCATTTGCCGGGTAACAGGTCCGGATGCTGCTTGGTAACATCGGCCTCAGTTTTCACAAAAAAATCCCTGATCTGCGGGTAATTGGCATTGGCAATTTCGTCTGGATACCTTTCCTTTACCCGCTCCATGGGCAAAACCATGTTCGACTGGCCCGAGCAAAACCATACATCGCCAATTAAAATATCGCGGAGAGTGATATGATTATTACCGGTGATTTCCATAGTATATGGCCCCCCGGCTTTCATTGGTTGAAGGGTTATTTTCCATGAACCGCTTTGATCAGTAACAGTACGGTATGCTTTATGCTGAAAATTAACAACGATCTTTTCTCCGGCATCAGCCCAGCCCCAGATCTTTACTTTGGCGTCGCGCTGTAATACCATGCCATCGGCAACTAATTGCGGCAGGCGTACTGCCCCATAGCACGGTAATATAAAGCAGGTATACAGCGCGACAAGTAATAGCTTCACTGACCTCATAACTCCGAAAGTTTTGTTGATGGTTTATTTCACTAAGTAACAAATAAAAAAAGATTTGTGCAATCGATTGCACAAATCTTTTTTTATTTAATTATTCAATGTTTAGTTCTGTATAAAGTATGCGTCTTCCACGTAACTGCATTGGTCAGCAAATGATCATAAATGTGCTGACAGCCTGTATTTCAGTATCAATGATTATTTTTTTGTTTAAAATCGCATTCATCAAAACCCGCAGATGGCAAAAACAAGAAATAACAAACCAGAACAAAAGATCTCGTTTAAGGAGCGCCTGTCTGCATTAAGCAACCTTCCGGGATTTTTCAGGCTGGTATGGCAAAGTAGCCCGCGCAAAACAACCATGAGCTTTCTGTTGCGCATTGTGCGTTCGGCCATGCCGGTAGCGTTGTTGTATGTGGGCAAGCTGATCATTGACCAGGTAGTACTGCTAAACCGACATGGAGGGGACCAACATGAGTTATGGAAACTGGTTATTATCGAATTTCTGCTGGCTGTGGCAACCGACGGATTAAACCGGATGATCAGCCTGATGGACAATTTGCTCGGTGACCTTTTTGCTAACTACACCTCGATGCGCATTATGCGACATGCGGCCACGCTTGATCTTGAACAATTTGAGGATTCCGTGTTTTATGATAAACTGGAACGGGCAAGGCAGCAAACTGTTGGCCGTACGGTACTTTTATCGCAGGTGATGAGCCAGATCCAGGATTTTATATCCATGGCGTTCCTGCTTACCGGCTTGCTGACTTTAAATCCCTGGCTAATTCTGTTATTGCTCATATCTATTATCCCTTCTTTTATGGGCGAATCCTATTTTAACAGCCAGAATTATGCGCTCAGCAGGAGTCAAACACCCGAAAGAAGAGAGCTCGACTATGTACGTTATCTTGGCGCAAGCGATGAAACAGCCAAAGAGGTCAAGATCTTCGGCTTATCTGATTTTATCATTAACCGCTTTAAAACATTATCAGATAAATTTTATGCCGATAACAGTAAATTGGCTGTGCGGCGCTCTGCCTGGGGTACCTTCTTTTCTGTTTTAGGCAGCGCAGGCTATTATGCGGCTTATGGTTTTATAATTTATCAAACGGTAACAGGCAAATCTTCCGTCGGTACACTAACCTTCCTGGCCGGTTCATTCCGACAGCTTAGCAGCTTGATGGAAAATTCGCTGAACCGCTTTACATCCGTTTCACAGGGTGCTATCTATCTTAATGATTTCCATGAGTTTTTTGAGATCAAACCTAATATCAAAGTTGCTGCCTCTCCTTTGCCATTTCCAAACCCGATAAAGCAGGGATTCACATTTGAGGATGTTGGTTTTAAATACCACAATGCCGAATCATGGGCCAACAGGCACCTGAACTTTACCCTGCATCCCGGCGAAAAGATTGCGCTGGTTGGCGAGAACGGTGCTGGCAAAACTACGCTTGTTAAACTATTGGCCCGTTTATACGACCCTACGGAGGGGCGCATCCTGCTGGATGGTGCTGATCTGAGAGATTATGATATTGCCGGTCTCCGGTTAAACCTGGGCATCATTTTCCAGGATTACATCCGTTACCAGATGAGTTTTTCGCAGAACATTGCCGTAGGAAATATCGATGAACTGGCCAATACCGAACTGATTCGTAAGGCCGCCCATGAAAGCCTTGCAGATGCACTCGCAGCCAAACTGCCATTAGGCTATGAGCAATGGCTGGGCAGGCGGTTTAACGAAGGGGTTGAATTATCTGGCGGGGAATGGCAGAAAGTGGCGCTGGCAAGGGCTTATATGAAAGATGCCCAGGTGCTTATCCTTGACGAGCCTACAGCAGCGCTTGATGCACGGGCAGAATACGAGGTTTTTCAACGTTTCGCGTCTTTGACACACGGAAAATCAGCCGTACTTATTTCACACCGTTTTTCAACAGCACGCCTGGCCGACCGTATCATTGTACTGGAAAAAGGCAAGATCCTTGAATCGGGCACACACCAGGAGCTAATGGCCAACAACGGCCGTTACGCCGAACTATTTAGCTTGCAGGCAGCAGGGTATCAGTAAGAGATACATAAGCAAATTAACTGTTGATCTTGAAGAAGATATGATGCATCTCTATCTTGTCATGCAGAGTAGGTAAAATCCAAGAACTTTGAAGGGAAAAATGACATTTGCCCCTTTGTCATGCTCAGGCACGGAGCATCTTCTTCGCTCTGTATAGCCATAGCCGTTAACTTAAAAGAGTAATTTGGCGTAGGCCTTTTAAAATCCCCTCTCGAGAGGGGGAGCGATGGAAGAAGCGGGAGCAGGGGTGTGTTATACAAGCGATAAGCCGCGCGCAGACTAACACACCCCTCCACCCCTCTCAAGAGGGGAATCACACAGCCCCATGCTTTTTAGGAGTTTTTAACCCCTTAAGTTAACGGCTATGCCTGTATATGTTGAAGAAGATCCTTCGTACCTCAGGATGACAGTTTTTTGTAAATTATACCATCGTACGCATAGGCATCTATCTATGACTTCTTTTGCCCGCTTAGCTTAGCAACAACCAGGTTGCCCACCTTGTTACCCTGAATAATACCATTATCAATAGCATCCATAAAATGGATCCCACCCCAAAATCGTGAAATAGCGGCTTCTTTGGCAGCCTGTGTAAACGAGTTATAATGTCTTGGTGGTATGCCAAAATTTACTTCCACATTATCGGTATATTTAAAATTATCTCCCAGGTAGTGCGTAAGAATAACCGCCGCAGTTGCCGAAACTACCGAATGCCCGCTGATATACTCTGGAAAGGGCGGGGTTTGCAACAGAGGTTTCCAATGGGGATCGATATATTTACGGATAGCAGTTTCGGGCCTGATACGGTTGGTTCGATATTTATCTTCCCAGCAGCAAATAAAACCATCAAGCAAACCAATGGCTACAGCAGTATTTACCTGTACCGTTTTGGAGAACCCTATTTTGGCTTGTTTACAGGCAATGGCTGTTATTCCCATCCAATGAGCTCCCGGCGAGATCTTTTTAAGGCCAAAAAGCATATGCCCGTCATTTTGAACTGCAAAAGGGTTACAATCCCAGAAATTTGCAATATCCTTTTCCTCCTGTTTTAGCCCATTGCCACTTTTAGCATAGCTCATTTGCAGGAATTTGTAAAAAGTTGAGCTTTTATCAGTTGAAAAAGGAATAGGTGCCTCAGGAACAAATTGCGCAGCCGAATCAAGCGTCATCGGCCGTATGGTATTAAAATAAGGTTCAACCGGCAACATATAAGCAGGAGGTGTAAGGTCCCAGCTGCCCGGTGTTTGTTTAAGCTTATAACGTGGATAATTGTTTATTTTGCGGTAACCATCAGCCTTGGCGTAAGCCAGTATTTGCTTACTTATTGTTTTGGCATAACTTTTTGAACTATCAATTACCTCGCTGCTAAAGCCAATATTTTTGCACGAATCAATAAAAGATGCCTCATATCCTGTCATCAAAGTACCTGATGGCAGCAGCTTGGCGGATGTTTCAAACATGGCCAGCAATGCGCTCAGCTGATAATTATAGTCGGTATTTTGCCTGGAATGCTTGATATCGGGATATTGGTTCAATACGCCACGCATACTGCTGATGTGTTTGTCGTTTTCGGCAACTACTTCGTATCCGGCGAGGCAGGCATAGGTAAAAAAACGGGCGGCCAATGGCGGATTGGTAACATCATGGATCATTACGCTGGTCATGTGGCCAACAACCTTACTCACATCCTCATTGCTTAGTTCGGGTTGCTTTTTGTGGCTGCAGCTTGTAATTACAAATAAACTGCAGATAGATATTAGCATTAACAATTTTTTCATTGCCTCTTATTATTGCTTGTATGCTTTTAGTTTGCCTTTATCAAGGGCAAAAAGTAAAGTGTTATTTAATTGAAGTACACTCCTTACATCGCCCCTGATGTTAAAGCCGGATTGCATTTGGTTTATATATTGGTAACTACCTTTACCATCTCCTTTAAGCAGTACACCGTAATTAGCATCATATTTACCAAAGCGGATGCGGGCTTTATTGATGTTGCCGCAAAGCAAGAGATCATCTTTGCCATCATGATCATAATCAAGCGTGGTAATAGTGAAAACCGGCGAATATTGAGCCTGCAAAGGCAATGCAGCTTGCTTCAGATGCCCCTGGGTGTTACTGATAAACAAGACGGTTGCAAGCTCATTGGCTGTCAGCTTTTTCGCGCCTTTCAATTCTTCAGGGGTAAAGATCTTGTCCATTGTAACATCGGCATAGCTTTTATAGTCAGGGAACCGGCCACGCATAACACTTAACTGGTCAAGCAATTCATCGCGACTTACAAAAGGATAGCTTTTATGTTGAATATAGAAGCAAAGCATCGGGTCAACAGAGCCGTTATCGTCAAAATCTTTGTAAAACATTTCGGCCGGTTCTGCATCACTTGCTTTGCATTGAGTATTTAAACCGATGTTCCCGGCAATAATATCGGGATGACCGTCATGGTTAATGTCGCTCACCTGCAAACAGTTCCACCAACCGGCATATTTTTTATCAAAATATTTAGTTGTTGCATCCGCAAGCTTATTGCCATTGTTTTCAAAAACGGTGATCGGCATCCATTCGCCAACAACAATCAGGTCAGGCTTTTTGTCGCCGTTCATATCTACCCAGGCGGCATCAGTTACCATACCTATATTTTTGATCGACGGATTATATTTTGCCGTTTCATCTGTAAAATGCCCTTTGCCATCATTAATCAAAATATAGCTTTCGGGTGCTTCAGGATATTGGCCGGGTACTACCCTGCCGCCAACAAAAAGGTCAGGAAAACCATCCCCATTGATATCGGTTGCTTTTACACAGCTTTTACTGCTGATCATTTTAGGTAAAGCATTGGTTGCCTTACTAAAATTCCCTTTACCATCATTAAGATACAACCGGTCCTGCAGCAGCACATCATCCGGTTTGTAATCGGCATAACCGCCGGAGCATACGTACAGGTCAGGCTTACCATCGCCATTGGCATCAAAAAACAATGCTGCGGCATCGGTACTATTCTTATCGGCATCAAAAGCAGCAACGGCTTTGCTTATAAACTTGCCATCCTTTTGCTGCAGGTATAACATACCGGCTTTACCATCATGCCCACCGGCATAAATATCTTCAAGTCCATCGCCATTTACATCGCCTTTAGTTAGGATGGAACCCGAAAACGATATGGAGTTTACCATTAAGGGCTGCCGCTTAAAATCATTTGTGGCGTTATCAGTTTCGCGGGCTGCTATCGGGGCAGATATTTCTTTAAATATCGGGCTGATTTGTTTTTGTACCGGCCCCATGCCCGACGCATCCTTTTCATTCAGGACAAGTTGTTTATCGCCCTTTACTTTTTGAAGTATCTGTGATTTACCGCTTTGCCAGGTGATCCTTAAGGAATCAACCTGTTTATCTTTCCCAAGGCCGAAATGCAGTATAGTTGACATGGATGACTGATAACCCCGGTTCGGCATTTGCTCCAGGTATTGTATTTTGCCGCCCGAGTAAATGCTGACCTTAGCACCAACCCCTTGTGTATTAGCCCCGCTGCCATTTAATTTTATGGATAAATAATGATTGTCATTTTGTTTAGCAGCCTGATTTTCATAAACAAATGCAGGCTGGTTGATATTGTTCACCACCAGGTCAAGATCGCCGTCATTATCCAGATCGACGTATGCTGCACCGTTACTGTTTGATGGCAGCGTTATACCCCACTGTGCACTTGTATTTGTAAAGGTTGCATTACCGTTATTTTTAAACAGGTAACTTTTCATTTGTGATGATGGCATCTGGTTTACAATATCCAGGAGGTCCTGCCGCATCACGCGCCTGTCTTTCAGGTTATCGCCCATAAACTTTAAAAAGTCCATATTGGTATAATCGCGGGTATAGCCGTTACTTACAAACAGGTCTTTCCAGCCATCGTTATCGTAATCGGCGAATAATGGCGACCAGCTCCAATCCGTATTAGAAACACCGGCTAACTGCCCTATCTCACTGAACGAATTGTTGCCATTGTTGATCTGCAGCATGTTACGCATATACTGGTAATAAAACCCAACCCGCAGGTTAAGGTCAAAAGCCTCGTAATTATCAACGCCAAATAACAGTTTTTGCCGTTTATTATCCTCCGGAAGCATATCCAGGGTATAAATATCCGGTTTGCCATCATTGTTGATATCAGCTACATCATTCCCCATGGAGTAAAACGAGGTATGACCAATCTGCTTCTGAAGTTCATCGGTAAAAGCACCTTTGCCATTGTTGATATACAACCTGTCGGGAATGCTGTAATCATTTGATACATAAATATCCGGCCAGCCATCACCATTAATATCGGCAACACCGGCTGCAAGGCCGTATGATAGTGATGTATTAATGATACCGGCAGCACCGGTAACATCAACAAAATGGTTATTATCATTCCGCAGCAGCCTGATCCCCGATTCGTTATCTTTTTTGGCAGTCATCTCTTTAACAAATGCATCATCAAGAATGCTGATCCGCGCCGGGTTGTGATTAACTAACAACAGGTCGAGGTCGCCATCCCTGTCATAATCAAAAAAGTATGCCTGTGTGCTGAATGATGGGAAATCAAGGCCGTAGTCGGCCGTCATATCTTTAAATACGGGTACGCCGGCGGCATTGTTTCCCTGGTTTATAAACAGCTGGTTAACCCGCTTTTCGGCCCTTATTTTACCCGAATAGCATATATATATATCCAGTTTACCATCGCCGTTAACATCGGCCATTGTAACACCCGTTTTCCAGGGACCGGGCCTGCCAGCTACTCCGGCATCAACAGTAATATCCTTAAACTGCATACTGCCTTGGTTCAGGTACAGTTTATTATCGGTCATATTGCCGGTAAAATAAAGGTCCTGCAAACCATCGCCGTTTAAATCACCAACAGCAACGCCACCGCCATTATAAAAATATTCATACATCAGCACATTGGTGTTCAACCCTTCGGTTAAGTTATTGGCAAAATCAATGTGAGTTTGCTCCGGCTGCAATAGTTTAAATAAGGGTTGTTGGGAGCTGGCTGAGGGCTTGCGATTACATCCTGCTGATAGCATAAAAATGCATAACGCAGGGAACATCGAAAACGAGCGTTCTTTTCGCTTTTTAAGCGGTAGAGGGCACCGGAATATCTTCATTTGGTTTATCGTGGTTGCGATAAATGGGCATCGCAAATTTGATGTCAATATAACAATTATTCTGCATGGAAAATATGTTTAGAAAAATCGCTTTTAAGAAACTTTACAGCGCACCTTTACAGGTTAATTTTGATATGTGAAACGCATTTGAAACCCGTTACCGGCTAATATGGTATTGCTTGCTGATGCTATCATAGGTAGCCAAATGAGCATTGGCATTACCCTGTTTATCAACAAAGGTTTCGCCCCAGCTAAAGGGCTCCCAAATAAAAGTACCTTTAGTTTTATTGCCGGGCAATGAAAAGGCAATGTCATTTACTTCGCGTTTGCGCTGCGAATATTCAACCACTATAACATCCTGTTTATACCGGGTGTTAAGGTCTGTGAGGTTATTTTTCAAGCTATCTGGCGTACCATGCCATTCGGGATAATATGATTCGCCAATAATGTCAAAAGTTATGCCTCGTTTAATCATGTTATCAACAAAATACCTCGATTCGGTATTTTGGCCGCCGCAGGCAATGTGGATCATAACCCTGATCTTGCTGCTTACTTCTTTTACCGCGCCTATTCCGGCTTTCAGGAAACCGGCCAGTGTATCCAGATTTTTAACCCTGCCATCGGGCCATAAAATACCGTGATTAATTTCGTTACCTACCTGCACCATATCGGGCAAAGTACCTTGCTTTTTCAGGGCCAGCAGGGTAAGCCGCGTAAATGCTGTTATAGAATCCTGGAGTTGCTGGTTATTAAGCTTTTTCCATGCGGCAGGCTTATGCTGTTTGGCAGGATCGGCCCAGTTATCGCTGTAATGAAAATCAAGCAGAAAACCCATACCCGCCTCTTTAATACGTAAAGCCATCTTTTTAGTATCATCCAGGCCACAATACCCTTTTGCCGAATAACCGCTATCGGCCCCTGGGTTGTTAAAAATGCGGAGCCTTACATAATTAAAGCCATGATCTTTTAAAATAGTGAAAGCATCTTTGCTCACACCATTATCATAAAATTTGCGCCCCTCTGCTTCAAGCTGGGGGATAAAGGAAATATCTGCGCCCATGATCTGTTTAAATTTAACCGGAGCATTTAGGGCCGGAGAAAGCTTATAAGCCGATAAGATACCGATGCTTACCAGGGCGATTGCGATCAATACCAGTTTTCTTGTTGTCATGTTAATGTTTATAGGTTTGCGTTGCAACCAAATTTACATAGTATATTTAATCATAGCCTTGTAAAGCTTGCCGAAATTAATCTACATCAACAAAATTCATCTGCACAATATTTAATTTCATGTCGTAAAAGGAATTACCATTAAGTTGAATGGTATTAAATAAAACGCATTATGGATTTTGCAGCATATCAACAGCTATTTTTCGATATTTTAAACAACCCCAATCCGCCGGCTCCTTATGATAACCCGGATTATTTAAATTATACAAAACTTAACTGGTCGCGCCAGCAGCGGTGGCTAAAGGTTGGCGTATTGAACCCGGATTTGACAACCGCGATTGAAAAGATCAATAAACCACAAACCTGGACAGTTATTACCGAAGCCTGGTGCGGCGATGCTTCGCACACCATACCCTTCCTGCACCGCCTTTCGGAGCTTAACCCGCTCATTAAAGTTGACTACCAGCTACGGGATTCGCCGCCCTTTTTGATTGAGCGTTACCTTACCAACGGTACCCGCTCAATTCCGAAGATCATTATTACAGATGAAAACAACCAAGATCTTGGAGTTTGGGGGCCCAGGCCTGCCGAATGCCAGCGGCTTTATCTGCAAATGGTTAAAGACCATGTGGAAATGAGTGAAAAAAAGATAGTGCTCCAAAAATGGTACAACGAGGACAAAGGCGAAAGTTTTCAGTTGGAGTTTTTGACAATTATAAGCCAGACTTTGCCTGCAGGCAATTAAATTATCCACAAATATCTTTAGCAACAAAAAAGCTAAACTATAGGGTTCGGTTAATAATAATATGGTTAAATGTCCGTTTCTTGTATTATTATAAACCAACCTTATCCTTATGAATCACAAGTTCTCAATCCCTGCAATTCTTTTCTTTTTATTTCTGTTTGTATTTCAAGCCAATGCCCAGTCTGCCAAACAAGGCGAGTTCTTAGTTAAAGGAACAATCAAAGGCGTAAGTTCCGGCGTTATTCATCTATTATCAAATGGAGCAGTAGCTACCGATAGCGCAGTTATTACAAATGGGCAATTTGTAATGCGTGGTAAAATTGGGCAGCCAGAGCAAAAGCCGTTTTTTATTACTCCGGGCAACTGGGCTTTTCGCGCTATCATTGAAAACGGCGACATCACCCTTGAAATAGATACTACCGGGGCCCAGCACCAATACGTCAAGAATTCCGATTATCCTCTTATATGGGAGATCAAAGAAAGCGGTTCAAAGGTTGCAGATGCTTACAACCAGTTTAAAAATGAAAGCGGACAGACAGCCAACATCGCCATTCTCCGAAAACTAAAAGGGCCTAATAGCGGATATGATGAAGCTACCGCAAATAAAAAGGCCGATTCCATTAGCACAGTTCTCATAACCAAACAGAAAGCGTGGATAGAAAATTACATCAACAAATATCCTGAATCCTTTGCCGGCGTTTTTATTTACAGTCAGTTTTGCGAGCTATTTAGTCAGCTTTATAATTCGACTCCTCCTGATTTGGCAAATATTCTTGAAAAATTTTCAGGACCAGCAAAAGAATCTGATTATTATAAAGCGCTGGCAGCTGAAGCCGCGATTGTAAAAAACACGCAATTAAATAACATCGCGCCCGATTTCACCTTACTAAAAAGAGATAAAACAAAGTTTACGCTTTCTGCCACCAAAGGTAAGGTTACGATGATTGATTTTTGGGCAAGTTGGTGCGTACCATGCCGAAATGCCATACCTAACTGGAAAAAAGTATATGCAAAATACCATCAAAAAGGGTTGGAAATTGTGAGTGTAGCCAATGATAAAAATTGGAAGGATTGGATAACGGCGCTTGACAAAGAGAAAATGCCCTGGATACAAGTTATTGACGAATTTGTATCAACAGATAAGGGTTCAAAATCAAAGGCGCTTGATATGTATAGCACCCATTATATCCCTTTTTATGTTTTATTAGATAGAGAGGGAAAAATACTGATGACTTCGGGCAATGAAGATGCCTTGACGGAAAAGATAGCGGAACTTTTACAGTAATATCTACAATACCTATAAAAACAAAAGGTGCGGGCAAGTTGCCCGCACCTTTTGTTTTTATAGCAAATAGCTTAGTAGCTATTTCACCGTAAGTTCCTTGCCAGCAATATCTTCCCACCGGTAATAGTGAAAAGTTTTATCGGTACTCATCACCACGAAAATGCCATGCTTAAAGGTATCATTTAAAGGCACAGCAGTTACATCACTGCCATCACTTTGCCTTGCGGCAACATTGGCTATTTTTAGCAGCTTATGTTCAAAGGGATTTGCCTTTGAACCCTCACGGCTAAAGATCTGAAAACGGTTAGCGCCCTGGTCAGATACCAGGATGTAGCCTGTTTTATCGGTTAGTTTATAAATAGAAATGCCTTCGTGATCGGCGTTAAAACCCGATGTACCGAATATGGCCAGCTCCTGATCTCCTTTTTCAGGATCGGCATAATACTGGCGTACGCCTACCTGTTCGTCTGAGTAATATATATATCCCAGCTCGTTATCAACTGCTATTGACTCAATTTCTTTTTTACCGCTGTATTTACCAAACTTGCGTACCAGCGTTGCTTTAACATTACCCGTACCGTCATCCTCAAGCAGATACTGCCAGATGTACCCCCCTGTTTGCGGGCCATTTTTGCGACCGGCTATTGCATACATTTTTCCATTTTTTGCTGTATAAATGGATATACCCATCAAATCGCGGTATTCAAAACCTGTTTCACCAACAAAGGCATCAATACCGCCGTTATCTACAGGCTTCATATCTGGTAATGAATAAATTCTGAGTTTGTGGGTTATGCGCTCGGTGGTTATTGCAATATCGGTTGGTTTGCCGCCAAGCATTAAACCATACGCCAAATCGACATTATTGGGACGTTTTAAACCGTGAACAACTTTGTCTTTAATAATTTTCCCCTCCAGGTCAAACACATAAAGCGCACCGTCGCTGTTTTTGTCGGTGCCGATGATAAGGCTTTTAGCCTTGTCTGCCGGGTTAATCCATATAGCCGGATCGTCTGTATCATATAAAACCGGCTCTGTAGTTACCACGGGTTTTATTTCAGGAGCTGTAATGCCGGGGATGGTGAGGTTTTTATTGTTGCGCACCTGGCTTTGGCCCCAGGCGGTATTACCAACGGCAACAGCGAATGCCACAAAAGCTAATTTTCTTAACTTATTCATTATCAATATCAATAAAAAAATGATCCTGCAGGTGTGCAGGATCATTGCGATGAGTTTAATTTTTTGTTCCGAAAGCGCCGATGTAATTAGCAGGGTCAGGAGATACGTAAGTTATCCCGTTAACTGTAATACCTGCAGCATGGTGACGGGTAAAGTTGGTTACGCCATGATTTAAAGCCGGGGAACCGCTTTGCAAATGAAAATCCCAGTTGGTGTCATAAACAGCATTCAACACTGGTGTAGATTCGGGATAGTTCACAAATTTAGGGTCGTTATCGCCGGCGTTTGTACCTCTGATCTCATTAACACCGCCAACAATATCTTTTGAAGGCTGAAACTGGTTTACCGTGGTTTGATCATAACCGTAATAAAGGTTATTACTGATAACGGTACGTTTATCTTCGGTAGATTTGGTATCGCGTTTGACACCAAAACGGGTATTGGCAAACAGGTTGTTATAAAGATCGGCGTGAACGTTGTTCTCCAGCCAAACAGAACCACCTTTTGCCGATGGCCTGCGCCAGCCGGTGTTCACCATCGTATTATTGTAACATATAATGTATGCCTGCGGGTCACGATCGCCCGAGTTTGATAGCTTCAGCGCGTTGGTATTGGCGCTGTAAACAAAGTTAAAGCCAACATCGGCCAAACAACCCGATTTAAAGTTCATGGCCTCACCGCCGGTAACACCTGTTGTGTAAAAAGTATTGTTGGCAAAAATGATCTTGCCGCCTTCAATATAGGTACAATCTTCCTGGAAGTTACGCACAGTTGAGTTTACAACAATCAGCTTGCCGTTAACATTTGAAAACCAAAGCGCAGGTAAGTTTTCGCCTGCTGCAGCTTTATAAAGGCCCATCTTTACCGACGATGAACCATCAGACGTAGTGTTACCCCCATACTCCAGAATAGTATGATCAAGCACCAGCTCGGCACAGGTTTTAGCTGCAAGTATACCACCCCACATTTTTCCGAATTTTTTTGCATCGGTTCGGTACTCTGGGTTTACGGTTATCCTGACAGGATTTTCGTCAGTTCCTAAAGAGTATAAGTTACCCTTTACTATAAACTCGGGTTTGGCAAGGGTATCCATCAAAACGGTTACGCCCTCTTCAATAGTAAGCGACTTACCTTCGGGAATAATGATATCTCCTTTAATAACCTGCGTACTGCCTTTTGCCCAAACACCTGACACCTCGCCATTTGCCGATCCATCGGCAGAGCTGGTATCAACATCAAGATTAGCTTTTCTGCAACTGCTAAAGGCCACAGCCGAAAGCAGTATTGCGGTGAATATTTGTTTTAGTTTCATTGTAATGCCTTTTATTTATGGTTGATAAATTATTAAAGTTTGTAGCGTACGCCTATCAGGTAAGTTTGCTTATAGTAGTCACTGCGGATCAACGTTTGACCGTTTGCAACGATATTATCATCTTTCAGCGTTGCGTTTTCAGGGTTGGTACCTTTCAGGAACAACTTAGCCGGGGTGTTAAGCAGGTTGCCCGCTTTAATGAATACGCTCAGGTTATTTTTGAAACGTTTTTCGGCCGATGCATCCATCTGGATAAAACCGCGCTGCCAAAGGTCATTGTTCAGAAACTGCGATACGGTATTGATACGCGGCCCGGTGTAAGCTCCGGCAATTTGCGCATCCCAGCCTTTTTTGGTGTTTTTGTACAATAAAGACAGGTTGGCAATATGTTCTGACTGACCATACAGCGGCCTGGTTTGATCCACCGAAATCTTGTGTGTATCACCAGAGGTGGCATCAGTTACATAAGTATCTTTAGGTGTAGTGATGCGTGAATGAGTGTAGGTATAGTTTGCTTTTACACCAAACTTGTTAAAAAATTTAATGAAATCGAGTTCTAACCCATAGTTTTTAGCTGTACCAAAATTACCAGGAATGTAATAGGTATCCTGTCCGCGAGTAGCATCAGCCTGGAAACTATACTCTATCGGATTTTCGATCTGTTTATAAAACGCACCGGCTAATAATTGCATACTTGCATCCGGGAATAACTCGTACCTCAAATCGTAATTATCCGCAACAGCGTGTTTCAGATCGGGGTTACCGCGTTCATCATATTCATCACCCGGCCTGCCGCCTGGTATAAGTTCGTAAAAGCCAGGCCTGTTAATTGATTTAAAATAAGAGGCATGAAGCTGCTCTTTATCACTTAAAAAGTATTTCAGCGTTAAGCTTGGCAATACGTCGGTATAAATTTGATTACCGGTAGGGCGTGATTCACCCTGCGGAAAAAGCATACGATATCCCTGGTTAGTATGCTCAACACGGGCACCGCCAACCACCTGGATAGTTTTTGTTGTAAATTTAAACATACCATATCCTGCGCCTACTTTTTCAGATGCATCATTAGTGAGGGAGTTGTTAACTGCTCCGGCCGGGTTGGTTACGTTAAAGTTAAGCTGGGTATAATTTGTAAAATCGGTACCGTACAATGCACCTGGATTAGCAGCAGTAAGATTGTAATTGTTATAAAAGCTGCTGCGCTGTTTATCACGATATAAACCACCGGCAGAAAAATCAACATTAACTCCGCCAACAGGTGCAGTGTAAGTAAGATCAAGGTAGCCTGCTTTATCCTCATCAGTATTACGTTCCCAGCGGTGGGTAAGCGATGTGCCATTTGTTAAATAAGTGGGTTTATCCACAAAGTTTTCGCGTACGCCATTTAAGTCGATGGTAGTGTTATTAGGTACCTCATTTTCGGCAGAAGAATAAACTGCCGACCATTGTACCTTAAGTTTATCGTTAAACAATTTATGATCGCCTCGCAGGGTTCCACTATAAATTTGCTGTTCGGTAAAACGGCTGCGGGTTGAATAACCTAACTGGGCATTTCCTTTATCCGGATCATAATCGGTTGAGAAACTGGTAGATTTTTCATCACGCACCTGAATACTGGTCAGGTTAACATAAGTATTAAACAAACTCAATTTATTACGGCTGTTTATCACATAATCAACTTTTGAAAACAAACCGTAACGCTTTTGCTGTTCTGAATATTCCCTGTCATCTCTACTGGTAACCGCAGCATACTCAGAAGTTGGAACAACCTTGGTGTTGTAGAAAATACTGTTGCTGCCGCGGTAGGTGTTTTGGTAACTTCCTGCTACCAATACGCCCAATTTATTGTTGAAAAAACGCTGACCCAGTGATAAGCTGCCCACAACGTTTGGTGCAGGGTGCTTAAGCGAATAATTTAAAGTTCCGGTACCAAAATCGGCCTGGGTTGCCTGGTAGGTTTTACCGTTTAACTCATAAGGCGATTTGTGGTTAATGCCTGAATAATCGTAGCTCATAAACTTACGATCAAAAAGTAACTGGCTATAACCACCGGCAATGTTAGCGTTTACTTCAAAACGTTCAGGAGCATCTTTCATCACCATGTTAACAACACCACCAACGGCATCGCCTTCCAGGTTAGGGGTAAGTGTTTTATAAACTTCCAGCCTTGATAGCAGATCGGAAGGGAAAATATCAAGCGGTACATAACGATATTTGTTATCAGGACTTGGGATTTTAATGCCGTTTACCAGGGTATAGTTATAGCGTTTATCCATACCGCGTAAAATGGCGTATTGCCCATCACCGTTGGTATTACGCTCAACCGATACACCAGATACGCGGGAGATAACGTTAGCCACCGTTAAATCGGGAGATACCTCGATGGCCCTGCCCGATACAATGTTCATTACCTGCGTGGCCTGCTGCTCAATGTGGCGGGCGGTTCTTTCCGTTCCACCATTTTTTTGCGATACTACGCTGATCTCCTGTAATTGCTTGTTTGCCTCTTCAAGGTAGATTTTCAAATGCGGGTTATCATCTTTGGTTATTTCAACCTGTTGCGTTGCGGTTGTATATAACACGTAAGAAACCCGTACCGTATAAGTACCTTTTGGCACGTCCTTCAATTCAAACGATCCATCCAGACCGGTGGTCGTGGCAATCTTCGTTCGGTCGAGACTAACGGTGGCCCCCACCATAGGCTCGCCGGTTTTGCGGTCATAAACATGACCTTTTAACTTTGTTGCGTTGGCAGCGGTAACGCACAAAAGCATGAATAATAATGTTTGTAAGTATTTTTTCATTTTGCGAAACGTTTAATGCAATTGTGATTTGCTTTTTGACGGCGCAAAAGTGTTTAAACCGGCTATACATCTGTTAAAATATGCCGTTACAAAAAGGAAACAGCGTTACATGATGCATATACACAATAGCAACAAAAAAATACAATCAAATGATTTTCAATGAATTAACAAAAACACAAACCTCCATTATCATTCAGTTACCGTTACATTAAGCTAATGTTAACAACCCCCAAACGGTAAAACGGATAGCAATTGAACTATAGGGCTTGTATGAAAGTGGTAAGGTTTTCACCCTGATCAATATTGAGTTTTTTCCTTAAACGGTAGCGTGCAACCCGTAAACTATCGATAGAGATGCCTAACAAACCGGCAATATCCTTCGAATCCATATTCACTTTAAGCAAGGCTATCAGGCGCAAATCTGTTGAGGTAAGATCGGTACTGCGCTGCTTTAATTTGTCGAAAAAGCTTTGGTGAACCTGTTCAAAGGCAACCGTAAATTCCTTCCAGTGCTGCTCGTGGTTAAAGCTTTGGTTTATTTGCTGAATAATCTGCTGCATCTGCCGCTTTTGATCGCGCTTATCTTCCTTCACCATATCCTGCAGCGTATTGCGCATACTCTCCAATAGCTGGTTGTTTTTGATGAGGTTTAGGGTGTGGGAGGATAGTTCCTGCCCTTTATGGTCAAGTTGTTGTTTAAGACTCTCTTCTTCAAGCCGCTTATTTTTCAACTCAAGCTCCATCAGATCGCGCTGGGCTTCAAATATCGACCGGTTCTGTTCGGCCAGAACCCGTTGGTCTCTTATTTTGAGGCGCTGCCTGCTAAAGGTTACAAAGCCAAGTACAACAAGCAGCAAAAAGATAGTAATACCCGCAATGGTAATTATCTGGTTGGTTTTACGGATATTATTGAGCCTAACAATTTCATCGCTTTTTTTATCCATATCATATATCACCTGCAAAAACGAAGTTTGCTTTAAACTCTCCTTAGAATACACATCAAGCGAGTATTTACGGCTCAATTCGAGATAATGGTAAGCGCTGTCCATCCGGTTAAGCAACTGGTACGATTTCCCGATGTCGCGGCACGAGGCCGCCAATTGATACAGGTTATGTGTTTTTAATGAGAGCATATATGCCTTCCGCGATTGCTGAATCCCTTCTTCATATTTACCGGTTTTCCGCAAAATATCGCCAATGTTATTGATCACCTCAATGCTGGCAACTTCGTTATTGTATTTATGATAGATCTCTAATGATTTTTTAAAGCAGGAGTACGATGAATCATAATTGGCCAGGTCTTCATGAATGCTGCCGAGGTTTTCGTATATTTTTGCCTGCCCGTAATCGTCGCCTATACGCTTATAACTACTTAGGGCCAGGCGCTGGTAATAAAAAGAACTGTCGTATTTATGATGCTTTTCATATAAGTGGCCTATAGCGCCAAAAATCTCGGCCTGCCCTTTTTTGTTATTGGTTACCTTATATAATGACAGCGCCCTTTTGTATAACTGGAATGATTTATCTGATTGCCGGTTATAATAGTACAGGATCCCCATTTTACCCCAATTTTCGGCCAGCAAATCCTTATTTCCTATCTGCCCAAACACCTTATCGGCGTGCAAATAAAAGTCAAGGGCCTGTGCGTAATGCCCCTGGTTAAAACAAATCTGGCCCATTTGCTGCAGGCTCATGCCGGCAGTAAGGTTATCATTATCTTGGATTGCATCGGCATGAAGTTTTTTCAGAATGATAAGCACCGAATCGGGATGCTGCTGGGCCAACGATTGCAGCTCCTGAAACCGGTCGGTTTTATTTGACTGTGCCAAAACCGCTGTACCAGCTATTAATAATAGCAGAAACAACATTGTTTGAATAAGCCAGGCGTAGCGTTTAATCATATCTGAAAATTGAGCGGAGTGATCATCAAGCAGCAGTAGCCACTTTTAATCATCAAAGTATCAAAGAGCAGACAAAGGAAACATTTCAATGTTACCTTAATGTTAACCAACCTGCGTCATGTTAACTATATTGTATTTACCAGGCCGCTCACCCCGCCTCTATTCGTCGTCCTGAGTTTCCTTCAACTCGTCTTCGTTCTTGCCCCTACCCAAATGGATCAGCGGTTTATCCTGCGTACCGGTAATAGTCATCGGGATACCGAAAATGCCGAAAGGCGGTAATCCCAACCTGAATTTCAGGTTCAGCTTACCGTCCAAACCTACCTGGCCTTCAAACCTTGGCCTGAAACCCGCAATGCGCATTTTAGTACGCTCGATGGTCATGATATTATTAGCTATAGTGGTTTTAATATCAACCTTTTTCACATCGCCATGACCAACACTGTCGTGCCCGGTTTGTTTGCCTACGGCACTCAATAGCTTCAACCCATATACTTTTACCTGTTTTACGGAGAGAACGCCACCGCCTTTTAATGAAGGGTAAACAGGTTTCATATCACTGTTAAGTTTGCCGGCCAGTTTATAATCTAAAGATACAACACCTTGTACATGCTCTGCCGAAGTAGCCATGTCATGGAACAATTTGATCTCGCGGTAAGCTCTCTGAATATCAAACTCTTTGGCATTGATGTGATAATCAAAAAACGCTTTTTGCGGATTAATGCTGCCATAAGTAGCATCCATAACAACGGGAGCACCTATCAGACTAAATCCAGCCTGTTTAAGTACGATTTGCCCGTTGGTTATATTCATTGTGCCTTTGGCATCACTGATATCCAACCCGCTATATTTTACCTTTTTAACATCGGCAGCAAAATTAAGATCAAGATTGGAAGGTACCAGTATCACGCCTGATGATTTGGTTGGCTTGGCCGATGGCGGCAAACCCGCAAATGCCATAAAATCATCAGCAATGATCAAATCGCTCTTCAGGTTAAACTCCCCTTTCAATGGTGAGTTTGGCTGCATAGCATAACCTATTACATTGGATAAAGCACCATCAAGCACCACTATTGATTTACCATAGTTGGCCTTAAACTGATCGAACTTCATTTTGTCCTGATTAAAGCTAAACACGCCATTGGTAATAAAAAACGGCTTGGGGAACAGCTCGGTGGTAAGTTTGATATTCTTCACCTTCATGCTGCCTGAGTTGTCCAGTTTATCGTAATGCCCCGAGGTAGCATCGCTTTGCTTACCTTTCAGTTTAAAGTTGGTGCTTACAAATCCATTTACATCATATCCTTTAACAGCAAATACTTTATAAATTTTACCCAGATCCAAACTACCGCGTGATGCCACATTGTAATCAAGATCATCAAAATTGCGAAGATTGGCCCTCAGCAAAAATGGCTGTCCCTCAAAGTTGAACGACACTGGTTTGATATTTACTTTGAGCCCTTTTAACGAACCGGTATTGTTAAAAATGTTAACACTAACCTGTACGTTTTGCATAGGATGCGGATAGTATTTGGTTTGGATGTAGCCGTTTTTCAAATTGATCTCCGCATTGGTAACCGGGAAGATCCGACGGGCAGGAATATATCTGCCTTTCGATTGCAGGTTGGCATCAAAATCACCACGAAAATCAATGCTATCAACCGGGTAAATCTGTTTGATATCGTTTAAATGGAATTTAGCATTTAGGCCTGCATCAATCAATGCACCAGCTTTGTTGCTGAGTTTCAGGTAGCCTTTGATGTAGTTGTTAAGCGCGTTAACATTCAGATTGCGCACATCCATAGTGGCATTGGCAATATTATGATCGGGGCAGGCAGCATCCAAATCAAAACTGATATTGTTGATGGCTTGCGGTAGTCTGGTATATTTAAAATACCCGTTCCGGAATGTTGACTTAAGCTTAAATTGAGGGATACTGGTTATCACCGTATCTACCTTTTGTCTTAAGCCTGATTTTTTTACACCGGTTGTGTATTTGCCTTCAGCCAGTAAGTGTAGCCCGTACCGGCCTTTTACCTGGAATGGCTTGATGCCGAAAACCTTATACCATTGCTCCAGATCAATTTCGGTATTTATCTTGGCATAAATATAAGGCGATTTAATGCCCTGCACTTTCAGTACCGAACCAAAGTAATCTTTACCTATATTGAAATAAACCGAATCAATATTGAGCTTTAAACTGTCGGGGTTAAGGCCCGGCAGACTGGCATCCATATTCAGGTACAGGTTTTTAACCGGTGCAGGGGTACTTTTGTTAACGATGGAACCATCACGCACTTTCATACTGATGCTTAAATTAGGCATGATATTTTTTGAGGCGATGTACTTTCCGCTAAGGTCAAGCTGGATGATGCCGTTACCGCTGATATCCATATTATCAACATATTTGGCGTATTCATCCGGGATAGCGGTAAAAACATCACCAAGATCATTTTGATCGCTCCTGATCTTGAAATCCATATCATAGCCATCTTTCAAAAACTCAAACCGGCCTTTAAACTTAACCGGAAGCTGGTTGATGAGCAGATCGTTTTTCTGAAAAGCAAAAGCGAGTGATTTGGTATTGATACTGGTAACCAGGTCGGCGTTTACTTTTTTCTTAAGCACATATGCCTTATTGCCGTAATAAAAATCAACCGAAGCAGCATCTACATGACTGTAAAGATCAAAGATATCCTTACTTAAATCGCCGCTGCCTTTATAGTTAAGTTCCCGTGCGTTGATTTGCATGGGAAGCGAGCGATCGTCATAAACCAGGTGACTTTTGTCTATCAGGATCTGTTCAATCCCTAATGATGCACTGGCGGTGTCGGCTTTGTTATCTTGTTTTGGAGGAGATGATTTATAAACGTTGTAATTGGCTTTACCGGCACTATCAACCTGTATATTGATCAATGCATGGTCAAGATAGATCTTATTTACATTGATCTTGCTCTTAAACACCGACGAAAGATCAATAGCCAATGAAATTTCTTTGGCCGAAACCAGTGTGTCATTTTGAAAAGGCACACTACCATTCAGCACAAAATCATTAAGTGTAAGGGTTAGCGAAGGAAATTTTTTAAAGAATGATAACCGCGTACTTGAAAACGAAAGCTTGCTGTTTACGCTGCCTGCGGCCCATTGTTTTATTTTTTGTGTCACTGTTTCGGGGAAAAGATAAGGTAACAGGAACATCAACAGCAACAAACTAAAAACGGTAATAGCGCTAATTTTAAGCGTTTTAACCAATATTTTTTTCAAGGGGAACGGCATATGAAATTATTATAGCTAACGAAGCATGAAAATAGTCATAAAACCTAATTGTTGGATATCAAATTATGATGATTGTAATGTTAGGGAAAAGTGAGGAAGAGCGGTGTAGTGCTGTAAACTGATGACACGCTACATGGAACTCCAGTTCTGGTCGAAGTTACGCTATCGCTAAACTTCGACCAGAACTGGAAGAAAGAGTGGTGCGGTGAAAACACCGACCACAGGCTGATCTTATCGGGAATCATAAAACCCAAAAGCCTATGGTCGGTGTTTTCACCGCACCACATGATTTCTTATAACATATGCCCACTATAAAAGGAACTACGAATAAAACCCCAACAGCCTGTGGTCGGTGTTATCACCGCACCACATGATTCATTATATTCGTATTACAAATAACAACAATGCATCAAGGCATAGAATTTTTCACCGCAACCTGTCTTAACTGGCAACCTTTACTTTATCCGGATAATCATAAAAAAATCGTGATAGACAGTTTGAACTTTTTGGTAAAAAACAATAGAATATGGCTTTACGGTTATGTGATAATGCCGAATCATGTACATATCTTATGGTGTAAGCAGCCTGATTGGATAAACAAGAATGTACAACAACATTTTAGCAAGTTTACAGCTCAACAACTTAAATTCAGTTTAATAAATAATTTGCAAAGTCTCGATGGCTATAAAAGCACTCAAAATGACCGTGAGTTTCAGTTTTGGGAACGCAGGCCGCATAAAGCCACAATGTATAACCGCGTAGTGCTCGAGCAAAAATTAGATTATATACACAACAATCCTGTTAAAGCCGGAATCTGTCAGCTTCCTGAAGAATACATTCACTCATCGGCTTCATATTATATAAGCAATGAAGAAAATGAACTGATAACGCACTATATGGAACACATGTAGAAGAAAAAAGTGGTGCGGTGATAACACCGACCACAGGCTGTAAACACATGTAGAAGAAAAGTGGTGCGGTGAAAACACCGACCACGGGCTAAGCAAAAAACAGAAACGGGTTTGCAATGCAAACCCGTTTCTGTTTTTTGTTAAATTTATCACAGCCTGTGGTCGGTGTTTTCACCGCACCACTCTAATAACTAACAGATACTTACTTACCCGCCAGTTTATCTCTCAAAGTTTTCATATAATAACCTCCAATTACACTACGTGCCTGGAAGCCTACCATTTTACCGTTGGTAGTTTCATGCCAATCACTTAGCGGCACACGCGATGAAGTTTCGGTTGCAAATTTGTAAACTGGGGCAACTAAAGCGCTGAAATCGGCTCTGTTATCAGCCATGGATGCTGTCCAAAGGATCCAGTCGCTTTTGGTATAAGTTTTACGGCTATCCAATGGTAAACCAAACTCATTTTGGTGTGTCAGATAGTATTTAAGCTCGGTATCGTAAACTTTTTGAGGGAACAATTTTAAGCCCAATACTTTATCCCAAACCATATTATATTTCTGGCTCCAGGTATCTTTACTGTCAAACACCAGGCCGTAGTGGTCGCCGGCGTTGGCTTTTTCCTGCCATTTTTTAGCCATATCCTTAGCCATCGCCCTGTATTTTTTAGCAGTAGCGGCATCGCCCATCATACCTGCCAATTCGCCGTAAGCATCAATTGCAACAATAGCTTTTACAGATAGGTTGGCGTTGTGGGCCAGGTGACCTGCAAAGTCATCGGTACATAACTGACTACCCGGATCAAAGCCCGATTTGGCAAGGTATTCAGTCCAGATGGTTAATGTTTTCCAGTGTTTTTTGGCATAGTTTGTGTTGCCTTCAACTTTTGCCAAAGCAGCGTTAAGGATGATCATGTTACCGCTTTCTTCTACCGGCATGTCCTCACCGTAAGTTTGACCATTGGCTAATGGATAAGTACCTAAATCATGCGATGAATAAGGTTTATTCCATTTACCGCTTTCGCTGAAATAGAAAATACCGTTCATCATGCCTTTCAACAAATCAGGATTATAAAGCAGGTACATTGGAGCCGAGGGGTAAGTAATGTCGACCGTATTGATAGAGCCATTGCTGAAATTCTCTTTTGATAAGAATAACAATTCGCCTTCAGGGCTTTTAACCAACTGGTGGGCTGCAATGCTTTGACGATAAGCCATAACACATAACTTAGCATATTTTTCGCCACCTGCCTTAATTGCATCGGCCCAGATCTTAGCATCTGTTTTTACACATGATCCTATCACTTTAGCATAAGCTTTGGTAGCATCGCTCAATATGCCTTCGATAGTAGCACCCGGAGTATTTCTCCACCATGGCCTCAAATTGGTTTTGAAGTACTGGATAGCGTAGATATCATCATACCCAACCGAAATAAATTTTGATACCGGGGTTGCCGTCACTTTACCAAATGGCAATACGGTATTTAACATTAACTGCTTACCTGTTACGGTAGCAGTTAATGTTTGTGCTCCCATAAAGGCTGATACAGCATCGCCTTCGGGAGTGATATATTGTTTAGCACCTGCTGTTGACGAAGCAACATAAACATAGCCCCAGTCAATACGCAGGTTATCACCTTTTTTCTGTAGTACAGGTTGTTCAACTGTACCTGCTTTTAGCAATTTAAGTCCATTCTGGCTGTACTTTGATGCAGTAACCTCTTGCGATGGTGTATTTACAGCCAAATTACTTGATACACCCTGATAAATCTGAACGTCATGCGCCTTACCATCGGTTGATTTTAACTGGTAAGTGATGTATGATACCGGGGTGGTAAGCAATTCCAGGTCGCTCATAACCAATGGCGAAGTGAAAGTAAGCTTCAGGTTAACTTCACCCGCTTTAAAGTTATACACTGTTTGGGTAGCTGTAACTTTAACGCTGGTTTGTTCGGCCAGTTTAACGGCCTCGTCATCCTTACTCAATATTTCTTCGGCAAGACCGGCATCAATAAATGAACCGCCGCCAGTGTTTTTGCAATGGATAGCCAAAACATTTTCGCCCACTTTCAGATTTGATTTTGCACTGGCCGATAATGCAACGGTTTCAAAATCGCCGTTAGCACCCCCTTCAGCAGCAATTTGCTGACCGTTTAAATATACTTCGGCTTCATCATCATGATAGATTTTCAGCATTAAACGACCCTTCGGCAATTCGGCGATATTGAATTTACGACGCACCCAAATATCTTTACCCCGCCAGTCGGTGCCTTTACTTGCGCGCTCATCGCCAAATGGTGCAGCACCGCTTTTCCAGGCCTGATCATTAAAGCCCGGTTTTTCCCAGCCATCTGCCGGGGCAGTTTCGGCCTGGTATTGGCTGGTATATGATTTTTCGTCGGTTGCAGCTAAAACTGTTTTGTAATTAACGGCCGATGCGCCCATAAAACGATAGTAATTGCCATCAACCTTAATAAGGCCCAATAATGACTGGTCTTTTCCTGTCCAGTGTTTGGTGGTTGATTCATTCAGTTTATCGGTGTTTGACCAAATACTGAAATAGGTGTTGTGCGTGATCAGCGGATAAGACGGCATCTTATCCTGAGCCAACGCTGTTTGTGCCACAAACGACGCTGCCAGTCCGGAAACGAGCAGGTACGTTTTTTTGAAAATGCGATTCATAAATTATTGATGTTCGGTTTTAAATTACTTATTGTATTCGTGTTTTATTGGTTTGCATTATTTGCCCGGTTATGCCAAAAGGCTATCTAACCGGTACATCTTTTCCGGATGCCTTGTTTTCAAATCAGTTGTTTTGGATTTTTCCTGCCAGAGATCGTGTTTATCATTATTTAGCAAATTGGCTACAACAATAGTATTGGACAGCTGCATCGCCTGCTTAAGGTGCTTAGCAAGGTTGCTCTGCCATGCATCCGAAACAAGCGCTATTGCACCTGTACAAAATAAACCGGCATATAGCCTACATTTATTCATAGTTGATCATACTACCTGCGCCAGGGCTGGTTAAATTTATGTTTTCAATAAAAGCAGGATGGTTAAAAATAGCCGGGGCTGCTATGCATGAACATATACAGCACAACGAACAGTTTTGCAAACTCCAAATTAAAGCAATCATTTTACACAAAACGGCTCAATTATTGGTAAAATCGTATCATTTTTGTGATAAACTCTGTATCCATCAAGCATATGAGCTTATACATCTCCCTTTCCGAAAGATTAAAAACACAGCACTTCACAATTAAACAATTGGTTTCAGGCATAAACGTTGATAAACTCACCGCATCTTCTGCACCTGGTAAATGGAGCGCTTTAGATAACATTGCCCACTTAACCCGCTATCAAAAAATATTTACAGACCGTGTACACCGGATACTTGATGAAGATACGCCAGTTTTCGACCGCTATAACGGTGATCTTGATGTTGAGTTTACATCTTTCAGATCGATGAATTTAGCACAGCTGCTGGATATCATCAGTGCAGACAGGGTAATTATAACAGATCTATTATCGGGGCTTAGCGAAGCCGAGCTGTGCCGCATTGGTGTACACCCCAAATATGGCAGACTTACCATTTTAAAATGGGCTGAGTTTTTTGTGCTGCATGAGGCCCATCATTTATTTACTATTTTTCAGTTGGTTAACGGTTCCGAATAAATTCCCCAACAAAAAAGGCAGCCCGATTGAGCTGCCTTTCATATTTATTATTTGATTTTCTGTTACTGCGCTAACTTTACTTCAACACGGCGGTTAAGTACACGACCTTCTTCTGTTGAGTTATCAGCAATCGGTTTGCTTTCGCCCCAACCTTTTACAGTCAGGTTATCTCCGTTAACACCACTGTTAACTAAATACAATTTCACAGAGTTTGCCCTATCAACTGATAAAGATTGATTGTGCTCTGCAGTACCTTCGGCAGATGCATTACCATTTAAAACAAACTTGGCCGATGGGTCTTTTTTCAGTTCTTTAACAATATGATCTAAAGTTTGGTAAGAGGCAGTTTTTAACACTGCTGAGTTAAACTCAAACTGAATATTGGTAAAATTATAATCTGGTTTTTCCGGTGCCGGAGCAGGTGCAGGCGCGGGGGTCGGAGCTGGTTTTGCTGCAGGCGGCGGTGTTGCAGGTTGTGCTGGCTGCGCCGGCGCCGGTGTTTGCACAACGGCTTTTTTGGTTTTGCAGGCTTGGGTTGTGATAGCTAAAACGGCTATTGCAAGAGCTAATAAAGGTGTTTTTAGAGTTTTCATATCTAATGATTTGCGTAAACATAAAAAACGTTGGCATAATGTTTATAGTGCCTAACCATAATTTTATGGTTAAATAATGCTTTTTACGTACGGGTGTAGATTATTTAATCAATAGTTATGCCATTTGCCTCTGATTGAGTTCAATTTCACCCTTTACCCGGATTATCAATTGGGATTAAATATATTTGTTAACCTTATTCACATATTACAACGAATATATTATGCCCAATACTGTGCATCTTATTAAATCCGTATCTGATGTTATCAAGTACTTGAAAAGTCATTTAGATGAAACCGATATTTCATTATATGAAGGCGCAAGCGACCAGCAGATAAAAGAACTTGAAAATAGTGCAGGTGTGAAATTGCCCGACGATGTTAAGCAGTTTTATCAGTTCAGTAATGGTTTTTTATCAGAAGAGGACCAATTTCGTATTGTCCCGCTTGATGAACTTATATTTCGCAATAGAAGGCGAGACATACTTTACTTTGGCGAGTATCTATGCTACTGTGATACGTGGGCATTGATCATCGATCCAGAAAACAACAATTACCAAATAATTTATCCGGATGAAAGAGGTATCGTGTTAACTAATTCATTTTCTGAATTTCTTTCAAGATTTTTTATAGGAGGCGTATTTGAACAAAACGGCCTTTACGATTGGAGCGACGAAATAAGGGCAAAGGAAACCAAATAGTCCCCCCCACAAATCCCCTACACACTAAAAACACCAATCTAATTCCCTGGGCTATTCTTATCTTGTCGGCACCATTGTAAATCATCGCCATGAAAAAATTATTTGCTGCAACATTAATAGTCGTAATAACCCTCACACAATTTGCTTTTAAAGCAGATCAATCAAAACCAGACAAATCTCCTGCAGAAAAATCCGCTGAGCAAACGCTTAAAAAACAAATAATGACCGAAGCTGCCTGGGCTATGCAACAGCAGCCGGTTACTGTTACAGCGTCATCGTCACCCAGAAGTGCGGGCGGCAAGCATGATTTTTTTTCGGAAGCCGATTATTTCTGGCCCGACCCTAAAAACCCCGACGGCCCTTATATCAACCGCGATGGCATGACCAATCCGGATAATTTTATTGAACACCGTAAAGCCATGATCCGCTTCAGCAAGATCATTGGTGCATTGGCATCGGCCTATAAACTAACAGGTGATGTTAAATATGTAAAGCAGGCAGTAATTCACCTTAAAGCCTGGTTTATTGATCCCGAAACCTTGATGAACCCAAGTTTGTGGTTTGCACAAGCAGTTAAAGGGCAATTTACCGGTCGCAATTATGGCATTATCGATACCATTCACCTGATGGAAGTTGCGCAGGGCATTATTGTGATGGAAAAGGCCATAGACACCGAAACCACAACCGGCGTTAAAAAGTGGTTTGCAGATTATACTAACTGGCTTATGACCAGCAAACCCGGCATGCAGGAAAGAGATGTAAAAAACAACCATGCCACCTGCTGGGCTATGCAGGTTGCCTCTTTTGCCAAACTTTGTAAAAACGAAGTAGTTCTTGATTCCATACGGATACGATATAAAACCATATTACTTCCCCGGCAAATGGGTACAGATGGCAGCTTCCCTTTAGAGTTGGAACGTACCAAACCCTATGGCTATTCTATTTTCAACCTTGATGCCATGACCATGCTATGCCAGATCCTTTCAACCCCTCAGAATAATTTATGGGATTTTGAAACACCGGATGGCAAATCAATAAAAAAGGGCATAAGCTACCTTTACCCCTTTGTGGCAGATAAAAGCAAATGGACTTTAAAACCGGATGTAATGTATTGGAACAACTGGCCGGTTGCCCAACCCTTCCTGCTATTTGGCGCTAACACTTACCATGAAAATGCCTGGTTAACCGCATGGCAAAAACTGGATCACAACCCTCAGGTTGAAGAAGTTATCCGAAATTTACCCATCAGGCACCCGCTTATCTGGTTTTAACCGGATAAGCGATTTTACCTAAACAGCTCATTTCTCAGTCATAATAATATTGCAAGTGTGGGTTAAGCGTATCACAAAAATATTTCTTCGCTGTAAAGACGGCATTTCCATGTATGTCAATACACTACAAAAGCACTACTACGCTTGCGACCGGGCCGTATCGGGCTTATTATTAGGTATTTATAATAAGATGTTTATATAATTTTACTCACACAAAACATCTATTACACCTATTAACGCGCCTTTCCTGATATTAGTATATGATATTTATAAGTATCATGAATTTGGTTAACAGGTTTGTGTTTTATTACCCGGCTTATTTATAAACCCAATAATACATCAAAAACCACTTAACAAACTTAACTTATGAGATCAAAATCTAACTCCTGTCTCCTTGGCTTTTTTCTGCTCATGCTTGCAGCGTTATCATCCTGTAAAAAGGATAACATGAACCAATTTAAAACCGGCGATGGTGCTAACACCGATAATAGCAGTAAACCGGTTGCCGTTGATAACGCCGTGCCGATTGCTTCATTTAAAGTAATAGGCTACCTGCCCAGTTGGCAGGGTGATGTAAATACGGTTCAATACAGCAAATTAACTCACGTTAATTACGCTTTTCTTACCCCAACCAATACCGGAGGGCTGAACCCGCTTGATAATCTTTCAAAATTTACCACTCTTGTATCAAACGCGCATAGTAATAATGTAAAAGTTATCATTTCTGTAGGCGGCGGCGGTGGCGGCGATGCCTTCCATCCCATTGTGGCCAATGCCGGATATCGTACCACATTTGTTAATAACATGGTTAACTTTTGCAACCAGTACAATGTTGATGGTGTGGATATCGACTGGGAGTTTCCATCGGCAGGCACCGAAACCAATAACTTTTATTTACTGCTGCAGGAGTTATCAACCGCCATGCACAACAGCGGCAGGGTTTGTACCATTGCTTCTATCTCTGTTGGAGCTACTTATGTTACCAATAACATGTTTACCATCCTCGACTGGATCAATATCATGGATTATGATGACAACAACTTTCAGCACTCTACCTACCAATCGGCAGTTGATTGTTTGAGTTACTGGGCTGGCCGGGGTTTGCCTGCTGCCAAAACCATATTAGGTGTTCCGTTTTACGCAAGGGATAACCGGTATGATTACTCTACCAAAAACTACGTTGATGTATTGGCTGCGGGCGGAAGCCCCAATTCAGATACATTCCAAACTTTTGGCTATAACGGCATCCCAACCATAAAAAGCAAAACTACATTAGCACTTAACCAGGCAGGCGGCATGATGATCTGGGATTTGGGTGGTGATGCCTCCGGAGCAAACTCCCTGCTTTCGGCCATGAATTCGGTTATTACCGGCGGCACTACCACTCCGCCGAATACGCCGCCCATTGGTACTGTAATTTCACTTAAAGGTTTTAACAACAAATACGTAAGCGGCGAAAATGGTACACAAGCCATGAACTGCAATCGTGCCACTGCTGGTGATTGGGAACATTTCACCGTACTTGATGCAGGCGCGGGAAAAATTTACCTGCGCAGCATGGGGAAATATGTATCGTCAGAAAACGGCACACAAGCTATCACCTGTAACCGTACCACTCCCGGCGACTGGGAAAAATTTGACTGGATAGTTACTCCCGACGGCAAAATCACCCTGCGAGGCAATAACGGCAAATTCATTTCCAGCGAAAACGGAACCCAGGCCATGACCTGCAACCGGGCAACAGCTTCGGGCTGGGAAGCTTTCGGTTTAAATCAATAAACTATTAACTATCTATAACAAGGCCGGGCTATGATGTTTAAATCATAGCCCCGGCTGTTTTTATTTTCTTTAATGTAGAGACGCATAATTGCGTCTCCGAATATGCAGGTCTTGTGATGCCTTCTTGTCCTGCGGGAGACGCAATTATGCGTCTCTACGACGTGCTCTTACTTCACAAACCTCGGCAGCAGATTAATCGCGGCCCCCATCATTTTTATTTTGTAGCGATAGCCCCCACCAAAAGCATCTTCCTCTTTTAAAAACTCATGATTCTTTTTGCTGATCCAATAAGTTTCGGTAAAATGACGGCCGTTGTAATCACTTTCATTGTACAGTTTCCAGCAATCAACTTTATTGCCATCCAATGTGGTAATTACCTCACTGCCGGTCACCTTATATATTACATAAAGCGGGGCCTCAATTCCGGCCTCGTAAAAGGGGATGGCAAAACTTTTGCCTTCGGCCAGCGGTAACATCTCAAAGGTTTCAATGTCTAAATTCCAGTTAAGGTTAGGAAAAGTAAAATCGAGCTTGAAATTCTTTACCTCGTTATTAGCAACCGTATCGGCGCTTATGATCTTATCAGGAGCCCAGTTAAAAGCTTTTGTTTTTTTACCTACGGTTTCTGAATGATACAGCGGGGTAAAATCGGCCGTTTTGTTAATAGAATAAACAGAGCGGTACGATGAGCTGTCGCTGCCAAACCAGTGCTGAGAGATAGTAAATACTTTTTCTCCATTACGGGTGTCGAAGTTTATATCACGCAGCCAAAGCCAGAATTTCAGGCTGCGGCTGTCTTTGGTATTTTGAAAATATACCAGGTATTGCCTTAATCCCGGCTTGAGCGTTGAAGTATTTAGCCGTTTATCTTTTACGCCAATGGTGTCAGTTTGGGCCAACACTTTTGTTGTATGCGATAACAGCAATAAAAGACTAAGACCTATGACTATAATTTTTTCGGCTAACTGTTCGGTTTTCATAACGATCTGATTATTTGATAAGGATGCTTTTCTGTTAATGGCTCAAAGCTGCCCTTTATCAACCGGCAGATAAAATCAGTTAAACCGCTGCCGCGTTCTTTTTAGCCTAATACAATATTTATTCAATAATGTGCCTGTAACCCGGCTTATTGAACCATTACCGTCATTGATTGAATAAATGACAGTAATGGTTTAAACCCGGCAGCAACAAACAAAAAGCTTAGTAATTTTAAAAAATGCAGTTATTTAAAACCCGGCCAACAATTAAACAACTCCAGCTTTTGGTATGGGTATCGGTATGCCTGCTGCTGTTTTTTTCTTATTTGCCAATGGATGGGGTAACCCAATCGGCAATGTATGCCAGCGTAACTACCGCCTTTTACGCCATTATTATATATGGCAACATATTAGTTTTATATCCCCTGTTTTACCAAAAAGGCAAATATGTTTGGTATGTATTACTGGTAATTATATTTATAGCAGCAACAGGCATGTTCCGCGGATATATTACACTATTGCTTTATAACAGCTTCTTTGCAAAAACGCCCGAACCGCTCAGCATAAAGGCTATTACTAATTATATTTCGGGCGGGGTACTTATATACATGATGAGCCTGATATTCCGGATAGCACTGGAATATTTTAAATTGAAACAACAAACCGAGGAGATCATCATACAAAAAAGCCAGGCCGAACTTAATCTGTTAAAATCGCAGGTACAGCCGCACTTTTTGTTCAATACGCTTAATAACATTTATTACGAGGCTTACCGCGAAGCACCCCGGACTGCGGCATTGATCGAAAGGCTTTCGGATATTATGCGCTATTTTGTTGATGAAAGTCCGAAGGATGATGTAACAATCGGTACCGAGGTACAATTCATTGAAAATTATATTGCATTAGAAAAAATCAGGATCAGACATGAGGTAGTGATTTTTTTTGAAAAGAATTTCAACTCCAATCTCCGCATCCCACCTATGCTGCTGATGACCTTTGTTGAGAACATTTTTAAGCACGGTATTGATAAATCAAGCGAACAAAATCTTATTGGCATATCTTTGATTCAGCAGGATGGTTACCTGTTTTTTAAAACCAATAACGCCATCCATGTTCAGCCAGCAAACAAGCGCACTACGGGTTTTGGCATTACTAATTTAACCAAAAGGCTAACAATGCTATATGATTCAGATTTTGATCTGAAGATTGATAATAGTAACAATACTTTTTCGGCATTTTTAAAAATTCCGGTAGCATGAACTTAAGCTGTATCATAATTGATGACGAACCCAATGCGGTAAACCTGCTGGAAATGCTGGTGCAGCAAAGTACCAAATGGCAACTTAAAGCCAAGTGCTATAACGCGCTTGAAGCATTGGCATTCCTGAAAAGCCATAAGGTTGATTTCATTTTCCTGGATATCAACATGCCACAGCTAACGGGCATGGAACTTGCAGGTTTACTCCCGCCGCAAACAAAAATTGTATTTACCACCGCCTATTCGGAATACGCCGCCGAAAGCTATACTTATCAAACCATTGATTACCTGCTTAAGCCCATCACCCTGAAACGTTTTTTGGCAGCAATGCAAAAAATAGAGGCATATTTTGGTAAGACCGAACAGCTTGCGCCCAAAACTCAAGCCGACGACGAAGGCTATTTCTTTGTAAAATCGGGCAAGGTATTGCGCCGCATCCTACTGGATGAGATTCTATATTTTGAGGGAGAGAAAGAGTATGTGCGCCTGGTAACCGCCCAGGAACAACTACTAATTTACCGCCGGCTTAAAGACATTGAAGAACAGCTTTCGGCCCCATTTGTACGGGTGCACAACTCCTATATTGTAAACACCAAACAGCTGGCAAAAATCCAGGATAACCATATTTATATCGCCGACAAACATATCCCGGTAAGCGAGAAATTTAAAGACGGTTTTATGACGATAATTAATAAAAGGATATTTTAGATAAAAACACTACTTCAATAGCGGGTATACTTAATCTTTAAAAATCTTACCGGCAATCATGTTTGTTCTTTTTAAGGCGAAATTGTATTTGTCATCCCAGTAATAATGTTCACTATTGCGATATTCACCTAAATTGATTGTATCAAACTCATCCATTCCCATATTACATATTACCCCTATCCCCTTCAAAGCAATATTAATGTGATATCCATGCCACACACAAATCCCATTTTTATATAATGACGCGTATTGCTCACCCATTCCACCAAAATAATCTGTTTTGATCAGGGCATAATCCATAAAATTCAATTCGCGTGCAAAATGATGGATCAATTCGCAATCCCAATCAAGATCCTCGATTGTTGAATCACAACTCAAATTCAATTTACCCGACCAATACAAAACCGAATCCCAATCAAGTATTACTATAGCGTAACCTGATTCATAAGCAACAGCCAAACCGTATGCCTTTGCCCGTTCTTCATTGATAGGTGCCTGCCCAATAATTGCGTCTATATGATGCCCCATACTCACCAAGTTATCTCTGTCTAAAGATATTTGGAAAAGCTTCCTTTATGAAATTAAAAATGAAATGATGCTATAAGTAAATAAACATTTACTTATATTTGAATTATAATTCAAATCACTCGCATTATGAGGCCAAAGAATTTAGATAAGGAACAAGCTATCCGCACCATTGCCCTTGATATCATTGCCAATGAAGGCTTGGAAAACCTAAGCATGCAAAAGCTGGCCAAGGCAGCCAATGTATCGCCCCGCACCATCTATATCAAATATGAGGATAAGGATGACCTGCTGATCAAGCTTTTCATTACAGAGGTTTTAGGAGCTTATGAAGTCGCCATTTTAAACGATTTTAATGAAGAGATGGATTTTGAAACCGGTGTCAAAAAGCTTTGGAACAACGGGTTTCACTACTTGAAAAACAACCGTACACATTTCGTGCTGATCCTCTATGGCAAATCCTCCCCCCTGCTAAACAAGGCCTATCAAAAGCAAAATATCCGGCAGGGACAGTTCTTTGCGCTTATTCACCGGTTTATGGAGGCTAAGGTAAAAGAAGGCGTCATCCGCGATCTTCCTTTTGACGTGCAGCGGGCATTACTGTTCTCCCCGCTGCTCGATCTGGTGAACGAATATTTTGACCATGCCGACAGGCCCGTACAGATCATTACTGATGAAATGGTAGATACTTGTTGCGATGCAGTCATAAAAGGTATGATGAAATAATTAAATAACATGAAAACAATTAAAAACAAAAACATAGCAATTGTAGGCGGTGGCCCCGGCGGATTAACCCTTGCCCGGATCTTACAAATGAACGGAGCCAACGTAAAGGTTTACGAACGCGACTTAAACCGTGAAGTGCGGGTGCAGGGCGCTACGCTTGACTTGCATGAAGAATCTGGCCTAAAAGCTTTAGAAGTGGCCGGGCTGATGGACGCCTTTAACGCCAACTATCGTCCCGGTGCCGACAAACTAAGGGTTGTGGATAAATACGCCAACATTGTGCTTGATGAGCATGGAGCCGACGGAGGCTCCTATAATCGCCCGGAAATTGACCGTGGGCCATTACGAAAAATCCTGCTTGATTCCTTGCAGCCTGATACCGTTGTTTGGGATAGCCAGTTCGTATCGTTAAGTGAGCAGGATGGTGTAATTCAATTAGAGTTTAAAAATGGCTCAACTGCCTGGGTTGATATAGTAATAGCCGCCGACGGGGCCAATTCAAGGATCCGTCCCTACATTACCCCTATTAAACCATTTTATGCAGGTGTAAGTGTGATAGAAGGTGCGGTTTATAATTCAGAAAAGGCAAGCCCCAGAATCCACGAGCTTTTAAATGAAGGTAAGATATTTGCCATGGGCGATGAAAAAACACTGATAGTAAGTTCAAAAGGCGATGGCAGCCTGGTATTTTACGCAGGTATTAAATCGCCTGAATCATGGCTACAGGATAGCGGAATTGATTTTAAAGATAAGGGACAGGTATTTGCCTGGTTTAAACAGGAGTTTACAGATTGGGGCGACATCTGGGATGAGTTATTTGAGAATGCTGAACCCATATTTATTCCACGGCCGCAATATTGTATGCCTTTAGATCAGGGTTGGGAAGCTTTACCTAACCTTACTATGCTTGGCGATGCGGCTCACCTCATGCCACCTTATGCCGGCGAAGGCGTAAACATGGCTATGCTTGATGCTTTGGAATTGGCCGAATGCCTGTTGAGCGATGATTTTGCCGATGCACATGATGCGATATCAGCTTATGAAAAACAAATGCGCGTAAGGGCATCCGAAACCGCCGCCATGACATTGGACCAAACAGATTCATTGCATTCTGCCGATGGGTTAAAGAATCTGGTGGCGATGTTTGATCCGGAAGAATAGTTCAGACCGAATACTCAGCTAAAGACCGTTAAAATCATAAAGCGTCATTGCGAGGTACCTCGCAATGACGCTTTTATTATATTATTTCTTACTCTATATTGAATAACCGATTAGACATGCCAGAAAGCTACCCAGGCATCTATTACGATACCGTGATCTCGCCCCTCAAATCCGTCTCGAGCCATTCTTTAACCTGCAATGGGTCATCGCTTTGGCCCAACAGGTACATCATTTTGGTTACGGCCGATTCAAAGGTCATGTCGTAACCGTTGGCTACACCTGCATCTTTCAGGTGCTTGCTGGTTTCATAGCGGCCAAGTTCAACCGTACCTACCTTACATTGGGAAATATCAAGGATCACTTTGCCGCTGTCGATGGCGTTTTTCAACAGGTCGATAAACCACGCATCGGTAGTTGTGTTACCTGCACCGAAAGTTTCCATCACTATGCCACGCACATCGGCACCTAAAATATTTTCAACTACTTTAGGGCTTATGCCCGGGTACAGTTTCAATACGCCAACGTCACTCACCAGGTTGTTATGTACAATCAGCGAGCTTTCATCTTCAGGCTGCCTGATATCGTTTACACTAAAGCGTAAGTGCACACCCGACTCGGCCAGTATGGGGTAGTTTGGCGAGCGGAAGGCCTCAAATTTTGATGAATTATATTTAAACGCCCTGTTACCACGGAAAAGTTTATAATCAAAATAGATACAAACTTCGGGCACACGGGCACGATCATTCTTTTTAGCTTTGGCAATCTCAATAGCCGTCATCAGGTTTTCCTTCGCATCGGTACGGATGGCGCTGATAGGCAATTGCGAACCTGTGAAAATAATAGGCTTACCTAAGTTCTCTAACATAAAACTTAATGCCGATGCGGTGTAAGCCATGGTATCCGAACCATGTAAAATTACAAAGCCGTCGTTATCATGATAGTTCGACTGGATCAAACCGGCCAGCTCGCTCCAGATCTCGGGGTTCATGTTTGATGAATCGATGATCTCATCAAACGAATGTACTTTGATACGGCAGTTAAGCTTTTCAAGCTCGGGCACATTATCCATTATTTGCTCAAAGTTAATAGGCTTGAGCACCTTTGTAACCGGATCACTCATCATACCTATTGTCCCTCCGGTATAGATGATCAAAATTTGGCTCATTAATTAAGTTTATGCTGTGGTAAAATATTAAACAATTTAAATCCCGAACACAAGCCTGGAATTTTCGGTAGTGACCTCAGCCACTTTTTCAATGCTTGTTTGGTGAAGCTCGGCCACCTTTTGGGCTATGTACACCAGGTATGAACTTTCATTAGGTTTACCCCTGAACGGAACGGGCGTAAGGTACGGAGAATCTGTTTCTAAAACTATATGCTTTAAGTCAATTTCCGGTATTACTTTATCAAGTCCCGAGTTTTTGTAGGTTACGATACCACCTATCCCGAGGTAAAAATTAAGGTCGATCACTTTTTGGGCCTGCTCTACAGATCCTCCAAAACAATGAAAAATGCCACGCAGCTTTTCATCAGCTTCTTGTTTCAACACCTCATATACTTCATCAAAGGCATCACGACAGTGGATCACTATTGGCAAATCAAGGCTTTTGGCCCAGTTAATCTGTTTTATAAATGCATCTACCTGCTGTTTTAAATGTGTTTTATCCCAATACAAATCAATACCGATCTCGCCTATGGCATAGATCTTATTTTGCTGGTGGGCATCCATAATGGCCGAAAGCTCGTCTGCCCAATTCTCCTTTACATCGCAGGGATGCAAGCCCAGCATAGGGTAACAATATTGAGGATAGTCGGTTACCAAACCATAAACTAACGGTATGGAAGCTGCATCAACATTTGGTAAAAACAAACGGGTAATGTTATTATCGATACAACGCTGCATTAAAGCTGCACGTTTTTCAGGAATGGTTTCGTAGTATAGATGGGTATGCGTGTCGGTTAAAACCATGCTGCAAAAATAAGCCTTGAATACTTAATAACGAATTTATAGCTGTAAAGTATAAATCCGTTTAACTAAAAATTGCACCTGATAAACAAAAAACCTCCTGTTATTAAAGCAGGAGGTTGATTGTTACATGTTTTCAATATGTTTACTTGGCTTTTTTGGCCGGTTTTACTTTTACCAGCTCTATATCAAATGCCAGGGTACTGTTTGGAGGGATAGCGCCAGAATCTCTTTCGCCATAAGCAAGCCCCGATGGAATGATGAACGTTGCCTTTGAACCTTCGTTCATTAAAAGCAAAGCTTCTTCCCATCCGGGTATCACGCGTCCTTCGCCAAGAACAACACTGATAGGCTCGTACGGGCGACCAGGCTGATCTAAACCTGCGGCTTTGGCATTGGCCTCAATGCTGCTGTCAAACACTTTCCCGTTAAGTAATTTTCCGGTGTAGTTTACCAGTACAGTATCGCCATTTACCGGCTTAATTTTTTCTGTAGGACTGGTAATAACATACTGAAGCCCGGTAGCTGTACTTGTAGTTTTAAGCCCTTGCGCAGCTACATATTGATTTGCGGCTGCAATTTCGGCCTGTTTTTGCTTTTCCATAGCAGCATTTCTTTCGGCCATGGCTTCATTTATAGATTGGATCTTTTCCATTTTCAAAATAAAGGTCAGGAAACTGCCTTTCGGAAAAAATGGCGGACGGGCTTCTTCATGTCCTTTAAATATCGAGTCTGCAGGAATTTTTACCAAAGCGCTGTCTTTAACAGCAAGCAACGGAAAAACGTCCATCATATCGCCCAACCCACGCGACGGCTGAATTTGCGCCTGTGCAGGATGACCGGCTTTATAACTGCTGAATAATACAGAATCTTTACCTGTTTTTTGAATAAAGTTAAAGGTGATCACATCGCTAACCTTTGGCTTTGCACCCGGGTTAGCCGTATAGATTTTGTAAAACGAACCTTTGCTTGTTTTAAGCATACCAGCTACTTCGGCAGGAGTGATACTCTTTTTCACAACAGCCGTTTTTCTTACTGCCCCTCCTTTAGCCGCAACCGGGCGCTTTTTTACGCCGCCTGTTTGTGCATTAACAGTTAAAGCTGAGATGGTTAATAAGGGTGCGATAAAATAAAGAATGTACTTTTTCATAAGCTATAAATAAAAAAGCCTTTCCTGTTTTAAGCAGGAAAGGCTTTGTAAAATAGTATTATTATTTCGTGGCCGGAGTTGGCATTGGCATTTGCGGCATAGCCGGTTTTGGTGCATTTGGATTTGGATGGACGATATTTACCAACTCAACTTCAAACACAAGCGGTGTATAAGGCTGCATTTGCGGGCTGCCCTGGTCTCCATAACCTAATGCAGACGGAACAACCAATACTGCTTTAGTACCTTTGTTAAACAATTGGAAAGCTTCGTCCCAACCTTTGATCACTTTACCTTCACCCACCGGGATACGGATTGGCTGATAAGGGTTCATCGGGTTGATCTGCATTTTTTCTTTTACAGCAATTTCTTTAGTGCTTGTTTCTAAAACTTTGCCTGAAACAAGCCTCAAAGTATAGTTAATTACCGCTGTATCACCTACAGCTACATTGGCACCGCTGCCTGGTGTAGTAACTGCATAATTTAAGCCTGAAGCTGTTTTCACAAATTTCAGATCTTTATGTGCATCTAAGTAACCTTGAATTTTAGCAGGTTCTTTACCTTTAAGCGCGTCAGTTTGACCTTTCATGTACTGGGTAACACGATCGCGGAAAGCTTGCTCGTTAAGAGCGCCTTTTTGAATAACCTTTTCAATTTTAATTGTATAAACCAGGTATTTACCTTTAAAACCCGGCGGGCGTTGCTGACCACCTTTAAATACTGAGTCGGCAGCTATTTTAAATGTAGCGCTATCGCCTTCACCCAGCAATGATAAACCAGAAACAATATCACCTTTCATCTGAGGCTTAGGCATCAGTGTTGGTATAGGCTGGCCATTATCATATGAATTATTGATCACCGAATCTTTATCGGTTTTGAGGATCATATTCAGTGTCAGAAAGTCACCTTCTTTAACTTTAGGATTGCCTTTTGAAGTGTGGATATTATAAAGCAAGCCGCCTTCGCCCTGCTTAAACCCACCGTTGCAACTTGCAAATCCTATAGCCGCAAGTGACAGAAACATCAGTTTTCTTTTCATCATTACTTTTTTACTGTATTAATAGCTTTTTATATTCGGGTAAAATTTGTTTAAATTGTTGTATAACCTGTTCAAGGCTGTTTTCAGAATGACCGCCGGCCGCATTGCGGTGACCGCCGCCATTAAAATACTTTTTGCAAATCTCATTAGCCGGAAATTCTCCTTTTGAGCGCAATGAAAGCTTTACCCTATCGCTGCGTTCAACTATAAAAGCGGCCAAACGGATGCTTGCCATTGATAATGCATAATTCACTACACCTTCGGTATCGCCGGTTTCAACGTCAAACCGCGCCAGATCTTCTTTACTAACCGCAATAATGGCTGTATTAAACTCAGGCAGCACTTCCAGGCAATTAGCCAGGCAATGGCCTAAAAAGCGGAGCCTGTTTTCAGACGCGCTGTTATATACCAGTTCATGGATGCGCCAGTTTACAGCGCCTGCATCAATGAGGTCGGCAACAATTCGGTGAACGGCAGAGGTAGTATTAGGAAGCCTGAACGAAGCAGAATCAGTCATAATGCCTGTATACAGGCAGGTAGCCACATCCTTATTTACAAGCTCTTTATGATGGAGTTCATTTACAATAAAATCATACACCAATTGCGCGGTAGCACAAGCATTGATATCCCAGTGCCTGTAATCGTCAAAATCGGCAGGCTCCAGGTGGTGATCTATCATGACTTTATAGGCGTTGCTTTCGCCAACCAGCTCACCCATATCATTGATACGGCTTAAAGCATTAAAATCAAGACAGAATATAAGTTTTGCGTCGGCTATCAGCGCAGCAGCTTCTTCACGGTGCTCGGTATAGATAATAACATCCTCGTTACCGGGCAGCCAGCTCAAAAAGTCAGGATAATCTGTAGGAGCAATCACCCTGGCGTGATGGCCCTGCTGTATTAAATAATTATATAAGCCTAATGACGAACCCATAGCATCACCATCAGGTTTATGATGGGTAGTGATCACTATTTTTTGAGGTGCCGTTAAAAGGTCAGTAAGCGAAGCTAAATCTAACATCAATTCTTAAAAAAGAGTTGCAAAGCTAAATAAATTAATGAAATACAAACCATCTAATTTAATTCAAAAAGCTTTATGATACAGTTACAAAAGCCTATTTTTGCCGCAAATTTTAAATATCATCATAAGCTATGGCAGGCTTGTGGTTTAAAACTAACCCAACAAAGGCAATTAGTTTATTAATAACCCAAAAAAGAAACAATTATTTCAATGAAAACTAACAGAACATTTACAATGATAAAGCCTGATGCTGTTGCTGACGGCCATATCGGTGCTATTTTAGACATTATAACTAAAAACGGTTTTAAAATTGTAGCCCTTAAATACACAAAACTATCAGCCGAAAAAGCCGGCCAGTTTTATGAAGTGCATAAAGAGCGTCCTTTTTATGCCGGTCTTGTTGAATTTATGTCATCAGGCCCTATCGTAGCCGCTATCCTTGAAAAAGACAACGCCATTACCGAGTTCCGTACACTGATTGGTGCTACTAACCCTGCTGATGCTGCTGAAGGTACCATCCGTAACCTTTACGCAAGGTCAATTGGCGAAAATGCCGTTCACGGTTCAGACTCCGATGAGAATGCCGACATTGAAGGAAACTTCTTTTTCTCGGCTTTTGAAAGGTTTTAGTGACCTTATTTTGGGCGCAATCAGGCAATCAGCGGGTTGCACCCAAAATGTTTACGTTTTTCTTGCAAGTATGGTTACATTTTTTTTAACTTTACACCCGCACCTGAACAATATTGCATATTAAAAACCGATAACCCCCAATACGATGAAACCACTATTCAAATACATATTTTACGTACTAATATTGGTATTATTGGTTATTGGCTCCATTATGCTTTACAGAACGCATCCTGAGGCACAACTCGCCTTCACTATTCCGGGACTGTTCATTCTTGCCTATTCAAAGCTTACCGACGATCTTAAATTGAAGCAGCACGGTTTACGTATGCTTAGAGGAAGATAATCTCTTCAACAATAACACTTTTAGCTTCGTTATTTATCTTTTCAATTATCTGGCTGCGCATCAGCATCAGTTCATTTTTAATTACCGACGATTCTATTCGCAGAAATAATTTTTTATCGCGCACAAACAACTCCTTGGTACGATTGGCAACCGATTTGCCTACCAGGTCCGGCCATGCAGTAACAACACCGGTTTCGTCAAAACGCCGTTTGATCTTATATACATTAAGCATCTGCTCAATAGCTTCCTTAAGTGTTTTGTCGTTAGTTTTACGCATCAATCGTTCCTCCCTTTACTTTAAATAGTTTAACCGGTACTCCTATTTTATTAAAAACGTTTTCAACCCGCTCCACCCCGGTATCGGTTATAAAAACCTGGCCAAAATCGTTGTTGGATACCATCTGCATCAGCTTGGTTACCCTTCCGTCGTCAAGCTTATCAAAAATATCATCAAGCAAAAGCAATGGCTTAAACCCTTTTTGCTGATATAAAAAAGTATACTGGGCAAGTTTAAGTGCTATTAAAAATGATTTTTGCTGCCCCTGCGACCCAAACTTTTTCATAGCCATGCCATGAATATTGAATTGCAAGTCGTCTTTATGGATCCCAACAGTGGTGCGTTCAAGGGCTTTGTCCCTGTTAAAGCTTTTTTCCAATAAGCTATCAAAACTATCAGCAATCAATTGCGATTCGTACACCAGCTCAACACGCTCTGCATTGTCGCTCAAAAAATCATAATGTTTGTTAAATACCGGCACAAAAGTATCCATAAAAGCACGTCGCCTTTCAAAGATACGCATGCCCGAATCTATCAGCTGTTCATCAATTACTTCAAACAGGCCGGCATCATACCTTCCCGTTTCATTTACCTGCTTTAAAAGTGCGTTACGATTGGCAAGGATCTTATTGTAGGTGATCAGCTCGTCTAAATAATGATTATCTGTTTGTGATATCACATTGTCGATAAACTTACGGCGCTCTTCGCTTCCTTCGGTTATAATACTGGTATCGTATGGAGATATCATAACCAGCGGCAGCAGCCCAATATGATCGGCCAGGCGCTGGTAATCCTTTTTATTGCGTTTAAACTGCTTTTTTTGATTGCGCTTTACCGAGCATGCAACAGCCTCGGGCTGGTCATTCTTGTTAAAAACACCGGTAATAATAAAAAAATCGGCATCCTGCTTAATCTGCTGGCTATCTATCGGGTTAAAATAGCTTTTACATAACGACAGGTAATGAATTGCATCAAGCAAATTTGTTTTACCGGCACCATTGTTCCCGGTAAATGCATTAACCCCTTCACTGAAAACCAGTTCGGCCTCATCATAATTTTTAAAGTTGATAACTGACAGCTGTTGCAGGTGCATGGGATGGCAAAGTTAGTGTTTTTTGGTGAGTGGTTGATTGAGTTTATTAGGTGAATGGTTGGTATGTTTTGAGAAAAGCGGCCTATTTTGGTTGATTAAGCAAATGGCTTAGCTTGATTAAAACACGGCTTTTTAGCAGATTTTCACTACTCACCCAATCAACTCAATCAACCAATAACCCTTCTTTAAAGATTTAATACAAAAGGTATTGCCAGTAAATTTGAAAACCGTATTTTTGCAAACTTAATTTTAGAACAACAATGTCAAAAACCCAGGCGAACACCAAAGTTGCAACACCAGAAAACAATTTTGGTCAGAGTGGCAAATTTGTACGCGAGAACCAGAAAAGCTTACTGTTTATTGTAGGGGCTATTATTGCCCTTATTGCAATCTATTTCATTTACATTAAATTATACTTAGGTCCACGTGAAGTAACTGCTGCTAACCAAATGTATAAAGCGCAGGATTTTTGGCAGCAAAAAAACTGGGATAAAGCCATTAAAGGTGATGCCGGTTTCCCGGGTTTTGAAAAGATCATCAGCGATTACAGCAATACTAAAGCTGCTAACCTTGCATATTTTTACTTAGGTACCGCTTATTTAAATAAAGGCGACTACCGCAAAGCTATTGACAACCTAACTAACTACCGCGGCGACGATAACATGATAGCAGCCGAAGCTTTTGGCAGCACAGGCGATGCTTACGTAGAACTAAAAGATTACGAAAAAGCTGAAACCTATTTCAGCAAAGCTGTTGATAAAGCAAAGAATAAATTTTTATCACCGCTTTACCTTAAAAAGTTAGGCTTAACCTACGAAGCTCAAAAAAACAACAAAGAAGCTGCTGAAGCTTATAAAAGAATAAAAACCGAATACCCTGAAAGCGCAGAGGCTCAAAATATCGACGAATATATAGCCCGCGCCGAAGCAAAACAATAATTTTAATATCGGATTTCGGATGTTCGATTTCGGATTTATGAAGTAGTGATATTACAACTTACATAATTCAGAGATCGAACATTTTTTATTTATGGCCTTTTATTTACATATGCGCCATAAACTAAATGCTAAATCGAACCGCCGAAATTCGAAAATAAAAAATATCCGAAATCGAAATTCCCAAATCCGAAATAAATATGGCTACCCATCTTAAAAACCTTTCTGATTTTTCAAATACCGAAATACCATCGGCAGCACCATACCGCTTTGGCATTGTAGTGGCCGAGTGGAATGCCGAAATTACCAATGCGCTTTACCAGGGTGCATACCAAAGCCTTGTAAGCAATGGCGCACTGGCCGAAAACATTTTTTCGTACCAGGTACCCGGCAGTTTTGAGCTTACATCAGGGGCCGAACTTTTATTAAAAAAAGGCGGCTTCGATGCTGTAATTTGCCTGGGTTGCGTGATACAAGGAGAGACAAGGCATTTTGATTTTATTTGCAATGCGGTAGCAAATGGAGTAAGCAATGTTGCCATCAAATATTCAAAACCTGTTATATTTGGCGTATTAACTACTGATAATCAGCAACAGGCTATTGACAGGGCTGGCGGCAAACATGGCAACAAGGGCGATGAAGCTGCCATTACTGCTATCAAAATGGCCGCACTTGCCGAAACTTTAAACCGTTAAAACACGTTAAAGCAATTAATTTTAGCTCAACATGAAAAAATTAGTTTACATAGCTCTTATAGCAGTTGCAGTTGCAACAGTATCATCCTGCTCAAATAAGTTATGCCCGGCTTACGGTTCATATCCTAAAACAGGTCGTTAACAGTTAATTGTCATTTTTACACCTGTTTAAACACATTACACAGTTTTTGTGTTATAATTACGTTATAGCATTTTAACTATTAATAATATGAACTGGATTTCGTTGGAGACGGCCGATCAGCTTATGGAAATTAAGCAGCAGGAAGGTTATAGCCTTATATTTAAACATAGCACACGCTGCTCTATCAGCATGATGGCAAAAAGGCGTTTTGAGCTTGACTGGGATAATCTTCCCGAAAATATGCCCCTTTACTTTTTAGACCTGATCAAACACCGTGATCTTTCAAATCAGGTAGCACAACTGTTCCAGGTACACCACGAGTCGCCTCAATTATTACTCATTAAAGATGGCGAATGCATTCTCGATCAATCTCACAGCGGCATCTCCGTTGATGAAACTTTAGAAGTATTGAATTAATTTTGTTCATGGATCATAGTTCATGGTTCATAGGTTCATAAAGTATTAGTGTTAGTACGTTACAGCAAATGATCATTTTGCAGTCATTTGCTGCCACTATGAACCATGAACCATTCCCCATCAACTAAATATTTAACTACATTTGCACTATGATTGAATTGCCGGTAGTTCCTGCTGTTAGCCAGCCTGTACGCAAGCCCGATTGGCTTAGGGTCAAGCTTCCTACAGGAAAAGAATATGCTCATGTACGCAGCTTGGTTGATACCCATAAGCTGCACACTATATGCGAAAGTGGTAATTGCCCAAATATGGGCGAGTGCTGGGGAGCCGGTACTGCTACTTTCATGATCCTTGGTAATATTTGTACCCGTTCGTGCTCGTTTTGCGCTGTTGCCACCGGCAGGCCCTTAGCCGTCGATGTTGATGAACCAAACCGGGTGGCAACATCTGTACAATTAATGCAGGTAAAACACTGCGTTATTACTTCTGTCGACCGGGATGATTTAAAAGATGGTGGTTCTATAATCTGGGCCGAAACCATTAACGCCATCCGTCGTGAAAGCCCTGAAACTACTTTGGAAACCCTGCTGCCCGACTTTAAAGGCAATTGGGATAACCTTGCCCGCGTTTTGGAAACCAGGCCCGAAGTAGTATCTCACAACCTGGAAACCGTAAGGCGCCTTACTAAAGAGGTACGCATCCAGGCAAAATATGACCGCAGCCTCGAAGCTTTAAAACACATTTCAGAAGCAGGTTTACGTACAAAATCAGGTATTATGCTTGGTTTAGGCGAAACCGAAGATGATGTGCTTGAGGCTATGGACGACCTCCTTGCTGCAGGCGTACATATCCTTACGCTTGGACAATATTTACAGCCTACACGCAACCATCACCCGGTTATTGACTGGATCCATCCAGATCAGTTTGCCCGTTACAAACAATTTGGACTTGATAAGGGTTTTAGATATGTGGAAAGCGGTCCGTTGGTTCGCTCATCCTATCACGCAGAAAAACATCTGTTTGAAATGTGATAATTCCTTTATATCTTCACTGAGTTGAGTAAAAAACGAAAAATATCGCTGTCGGAAGAAGAACTGGTGTTGTCATTGCAGCACCGGGAAAAAATTGCCGTCGAAGCGTTATATGATATGTATTCGGCCTCGTTATTCGGGGTGATATCACGCATTATAAATGACACCGCTATAGCCGAAGATGTTTTACAGGAAACCTTTGTAAAAATCTGGCATTCCTTTTCAAGCTACAGTAATGAAAAAGGCCGTTTATTTACCTGGATGGTTAACATCGCACGTAACCTTGCGATAGATAAAATCAGATCAAAAGATTTTAAGAACCAAAACAAAAACCAGGAGATTGAAAATAACGTAACTTTCATTGACGAGCAAAGGAACACAGTTTACAAACCTGAGTTAATGGGTGTTAAGGATTTAGTGCAAACGCTAAAACCCGAACAAAAGCTAATCATAGAGCTGGTGTATTTTAAAGGTTATACCCATGTGGAAGCCGCCGAAGAATTGGGCATTCCGCTGGGTACCATTAAAACCCGGTTACGAATGGCTATCCAGGAACTCAGAAAACATTTTAATTAACAGTGGAAGATTTAAAAGCATATATAGAAAGCGGGATACTGGAACTTTACGTTCTGGGGGATCTTACCCCGGCCGAAAGGTTACAGGTTGAAGACATGGCTTCAAAGCATCCGGCTATTAAAGCCGAGCTGGATGAAATAGAACGCTCAATGGAATTATATGCTGAAGAAAATGCAATTGAACCATCTGAAAATTTACGCAGCCGGATATTAGGCAGCTTGCTCACCAATTTCGGCGACGATAACAACTTTCCGTCACAAACGCACGTACAACGGGATAACGTTGTTGTTATGCAGCCCAATAGCCAAAAAGAAACCAATTTTTATAAATATGCTTTTGCAGCATGCCTTGCTTTATTGATAGCAAGTGCAGTGGCTTTGTACAACCTTTATAACCGCCTTAACGATACAAACACACAGTTAAATGCAATGCAGGTACAAAACCAGCATTTTAGCACTACCGTTAGCGCAAAAGATAATGAACTGAACCTGCTAAGAGATACTTCATATAAACTGATCCACCTGAAAGGAACAACTAAATCGCCTGAGTCAATAATGACCGTAGCATTTAGCCCATCCAAACAAAAAGTGATTATTGACATGGCAAGCCTTAAATTGCCGGCAAATGATCAAACTCATCAGTACCAGCTTTGGGCATTAGTAGGCGGTAAGCCGGTTGATTTGGGCGTGTTTGATGCAACAACAGATTCAAGCGGATTTAAGAACATGAAAGCAATAGCTGCAGCCGATGCCTTTGCGGTAACATTGGAACCAAGAGGCGGCAGCGTAAGCCCAACACTATCAGAAATGGTGGTGCTTGGCAAATACTAAAGCTAAAAAAGCACCAAAAAGTGCCCGAAAAATAAAAAAGCTTACATTTTTTTCAGATTTATTCCGAAAACGATGTAAGCTTTTTGCTTTTTACACGTTTGGTACTTATATTTCGTGTAAACCTAATGTACACTAAATAAATAATTTAACATATCTTTAACGAAAACAAAAACCAATTATTAGTTTTTTTGTAACTAATAAGTACGTTCAGGCGTCTTATGAATAGTTAGGAAATAAAACGAGAAAGAAAACTTAAAAATCCTAACCCCAGATTTGAGTATTTAGTTCTTTATAAGATCAGTTAATAGTTAATTAAAACGGCTGTATGATACTTGCAGCCGTTTTTTTTATGCCCTTAACTTTGCCATGGTAACCGGCAATTGCATAATCAGCTTACCGGGCAAAACCACATGCATCCGGTTTGGCAGAGCCAGTTCATCACCGGCCTTCCCATGAATATAGGCCGCTATAATGCAGGCCTGATCCGGTAAATACTTTTGTCCAAGCAAAGCAGCTATAATTCCGGTAAGTACATCACCCATCCCCCCGCTTGCCATAGCAGCATTTCCTGACGAATTAAAATAAGCTGTTCTATCGGGCGTAGCAACAATTGTATAGTCATTTTTTAGCAGGATACATAAGTTCAGCTCTTTTGCCTTTGCTATTGCAGTTTGCAGCCGTTGCCACCAACTGCCGTGCGCGCCAAAAAGCCTGTCGAACTCTTTCATATGCGGTGTCAAAATACTTCGCTCCGGAAGCTGCTTTAACAAATCGTTATTCTCTGCAAGCAGGTTCAAAGCATCGGCATCAATAACCAGCGGTTTTTTATAGTTTTTGATGATTGCTTTTAACAATGCCAATGCATCGTTGCCTTTGCCCAAGCCAGGCCCAACGGCAATCGAGCTAAATTTATCCCATTCTATATCGGGCAGCTCATCACCGCCCCTCACAATGGCCATAACTTCGGGCAAATAACTGTTAAGCGCTGTTAAACCACTTTCGGGTATACAAGCAGTAGTAAGGCCAGCCCCCGCGTGTGCGGCGGCAGATGAGCTTAGTAATGCAGCCCCCATGGTTTTAGCTTGCCCGGCAACAATCAACGCATGTCCGTATGTGCCTTTGTTGCTAAAACGGTGCCTTGGCTTTAGCATTTGCCTGATATCTTTTTCTTCAACAAATTGATAAGGCGAATTCAGGCCCTGTACAAACTTTTCGCTGATACCTATACTTACGGCTTCCCAGCAATTGATATAAGCGGCCGATTCGGGCAGCAAAAAATTAATTTTAGGTTGCTGAAAGGTTATTACCAGATCGGCCTTTATTGCAATAGTACTTTCAGGTACTTCTCCTTCAGAAAAAAAGCCCGTAGGCACATCAACAGCAACAACCGTGCGCTTAAGATCATTGATGTACTTAACAAGCCTTTCATAATCGCCAGTGAGCGGCTTATTTAAGCCGCTGCCAAGTAAGGCGTCGATGATCACCGGGCTGTCATCAGCAGCAATTTCTTCGCCTTTAGCAAGTTGGGCTACGCTAACGCAGGTTTTCCTGATCCGTTGAAGGTTAGTATTAAAATCATCCGACGCTTTGTTTGAAAATTGTGCAACAACGACCTTCAGTTTATTATAATGATGCTCACAAAGCAAACGGGCAATGGCTAACCCATCGCCGCCATTATTGCCGGTTCCGCAATAAAATGTTATGCCTTGATTTCTATCGGGGAAGTGATTAACAAACCAACCAACAAAAGCCCTTGAGGCACGTTCCATCAAATCGACAGATGATATCGGTTCATTGGCGATGGTATAGGCATCGCCTTCACGAATTTGTTCGGCTATTAATAAAGGAAGCATATATCCTAAAGTAAGGATTTATGCTATTTGTTTGAAGTTAAAATTAATATGAGATGGCTTCACTGTAAAATATAAAAGCCACCCTGTTAAGATGGCTTTATAAAAAACAAGGGGCATCCTATCATGGCTTTTTCCAAAACAAGCTGCTGTTATTGGTATGGTAAGTTATAACATTATACTTTTTGCCTGTTGATGTTTCAAACCTATCGGCCCTGGGGTCTTTGCTTCCGGCTGGCAATAGTTCAACATAAGTAAAAACTTTACCCGGAGTTATAGTTTGCGAGTTATACTCGCTAACAACCGGGCATATCATCCGGTACAGATGCTCGGCCAAAAAGGTATACACATAATCCTGTTTTTTGGTTGGCACGTTATGGTAATTGGCTGTGCTGTTTAAGATGATCGGCCTGCCGTCAATTATACGCTGCCTTACTTCTTCTATACTTAAAAACACGCCTTTCTCATCTTTCATATAAGCGTTTTCCTGCGGATCGATATAGATCCACTTATCAAGCGAATCGATATATAGAGCGTTAACCACGTGCCCGCCATGTGCTACAGGATAAGCATCCGAAAAACAAATTACGCTGCGCGATTTAAATCCCATAGCTAAGAATACATCATTCATCCCTATCGATAACACGTAACACCCCTGCCCAACTTTATGCGAACGATAAAAGGAGATCACGCTCATTGCATTCAGCGAATCGATATTCAGGGTATCCTGGTGCGGCACCTGGTTATGAAACCAGTTTAGTAAACGGATAGCCCTATCTGTTTGAGACCCCTTTCCGGCAACAGAATCCAGGTTAAACGTTTGCCTAAGGGCGCTTAGCTGAGGATTTGACAGCGATTGGTAAGTAAAATCAGGAAAGGTTTGACGTTCGGTATTATCATACGGCGCGCTTTTGCTTAGTTCTTTTACATGTGCGAAATCCCTGTAGGATTGTGCTTTAACTTGCACCGCAACTATAAACAGTATGCAGGCAATTATGATTAATTTAACTTTCATTTGTATTTAAATTGTTGATTTTGAACAAATAAACGCACAAACAACAGCGCTTTTTATATTTTTAGACCTATTGCGAATTATGCACCGTCAACACGGCTTACAATGCGTTGAACTAATTTTACGGCAACTAATTGTCTGTTGAAGGGCTTTGATCCGGCGTTGGCAAAAAAATTAGCCTTACAAATAAAAAATCAGCATTTTCAACCATGCCGGTATTTAAAAACATTCATTACAGGGACATTATAAGGCATTGCTTATTTTGGCTTGCGTATATCCTGTACCAGGCGGTAACCTATAAATGGAACAATGTAGATGAGCTTGGCTTTCAGCTGCCTCCGCAAATCATTGGCGTTACCGTTCCGATAACTATAATTATTACCTACATAAATTTGCTGGTGGTAATGCCATGGTTATATAGCAAACGCAGGTATGTTTTATACGGGATATTTTTTTTATTGATGATATCTGCCGGAGGCTTATTGACAAGGCTGCTCACTCATCTTTTTGTGTTGCCGTGGGAGCAGGTACATGACCCGGCCAGATATAAACAGGAAATAAAAACATTTTGGATTCCTATACGAATAGCGCGCCTGTCGTTTGAAATGGGAACTATACTTACCATCACCATGGTGCTCCAATTAATGAAGGATAACATACTGCGTGAAAAACATTTGCGCCAAATAGAAAAAGAAAAATTTACGGCCGAGCTTAATTTATTAAAGGCCCAGATCAACCCGCATTTTTTGTTTAATACATTTAACAGCCTCTACGCGCTTACGCTTAACAAATCAGATATGGCGCCCGGGCTGGTACTTCGCTTATCACAATTGATGCACTATATGCTCTATTCAACGGCAGGTGATGAGGTATCCCTTAATAACGAGATCAATTATTTAAAAGACTACATCAGCATTGAGCAAACCCGCTTTGCCGATAGGGTTGATATTTCATTTCAATGCTCCGGCGTGGGTGCCGATGTAAAGATCGCCCCGCTCCTGCTTTTGCCATTTGTCGAAAATGCGTTTAAGCATGGTATTGAAGAAGGGTCTGGCTGGATAACCATTAACCTCAATTATTTAAATGGCCATTTGTTTTTCAAAGTAGAAAATAGTTACACAGGGAAAGCAGTACCCTCAAAACCGGGAATAGGCTTAACCAATGTAAAAAAAAGGCTCGAACTGCTGTATCCCGGCAGATACAGCTTAAACCTCACAAAAAACGATGAATCATTTGAAGCAGAACTTAAATTAGGCTTATGAAAATAATAAACTGCATAGTTGCCGATGATGAAGAACTTGCCCGCAGTATTATTGAGCGCTACATTGCTCAATTACCACAGCTTAGGTTGGTAGCGTCATGCTCAAACGGAGCGGAAACTTTTACTGCATTAAAAAACAGCAAAGCCGATCTGCTTTTTCTTGATATAAAAATGCCGCAGTTAAGCGGTCTTGAACTTTTGCGTTCGGTAAAAAACCCTCCCCCTGTAATTTTAACTACTGCATTTCGCGAATTTGCGCTTGAAAGCTTTGAACTTAATGTTATTGATTATTTATTAAAACCTATTCCGTTTGACCGCTTTTTAAAAGCCATTGAGAAATACGAAAGCCTGACCAATCCTCCCGGCCTTAACGAACCACAAAAAGACGACCTAACCGATGATATAAAAGAGGCGTTTATTTATATAAAAGCCGATAAAAAAATGGTAAGAGTACTATTAAAAGATATTCTGTTTATTGAAGGGCTAAAAGATTATGTGCAGGTACACACAGCTGATAAAAGAATAATCACCTACCAAACCCTCAATTATTTTGAAGAGAAGCTACCACTCGGCCATTTCATGCGTGTGCACCGGTCATATATTATTTCGCTCAATCACATCCAATCTTATTCGGCAAGTGAAATCGAAATAAGCAGTCGATTGGTTCCTATTGGCAGCACATATGCAAGATCGGTGTTAAAGCAACTTGGCTCCGAAAATTGATATAAAAAAAAGAGGCTGTCTTTTCGGAGACAGCCATTCTTTCATTTAAAGTTACAGGGGTTAAACAGATTGAGGCATTTGCTTCATGGTTTCGGCCAGGTCAAGCTCGAGGCCTTTTGCAACCGCCATACCTAAGTTGATATCCGCCCTAAACCAATGGCAAAGCTGGCGATTAACAATCGTTTCTTTTTTGGGACCTTCAATACCGCTCATTGAGTTTACGATATTTGCAACAAGATCCTTTTTTTGCTGCGCATCCATCAGCCGGTACAGATTTCCGGGCTGAGTATAGTGGTCATTTTCGCCCTCTGCATTACGGTCATACCAATCACCTACCGGGCTGCCAAAATCCCAGGCTGGCTCCTTATAGCTTTGATCTATTTCGATATCGTCAAAACTATTAGGGAAATAGTTAGGATTTGATCCGCCGTTACCATTAACAGCCATCTGGCCATCGCGCTGATAATTGCTTACCAGGTAGGGGCACTTATTTACCGGAATCTGTTCGTAGTTGCCCCCTAAGCGGTAACGGTGAGCATCCGGGTAGGAAAGGATACGGCCTTGCAGCATTTTATCTGGCGAATAGCCTACACCATCAATAACGTGCGCCGGTGCAAATGCAGCCTGCTCCACATGTGCAAAATAATTATCGGGGTTTTCATTTAATTCCAGCACACCTACGTCAATCAACGGATAATCGGCATGCGGCCAAACTTTAGTTAAATCAAACGGATTGATATGGTATGTTTTGGCATCGGCCTCGGGCATCACCTGGATCTTAAGCTCCCATTTTGGAAAATCGCCGTTATCAATAGCAGTAAGCAAGTCATGCTGCGCAAAATCCGGATTTTTACTGCGCATTTCGCCAGCTTCGGCATCCGTAAAGTTTTTAATACCCTGCTGGGTTTTAAAGTGAAATTTAACCCAAAACCTTTCGTTTTTGGCGTTAATGAACGAGAATGTGTGGCTGCCAAAACCATCCATATGGCGATAGCCATAAGGTGTGCCACGGTCGCTCATTAAAATGGTTACCTGGTGCAAACTTTCCGGATTAAGCGACCAAAAGTCCCACATCATGGTTGCACTTTTGCAGTTGGTATATGGATCGCGCTTTTGGGTATGAATAAAGTCACCAAATTTTTTAGGATCTTTTATAAAAAACACCGGAGTATTGTTACCTACCAGGTCCCAGTTACCATCTTCAGTGTAAAACTTAATGGCAAAACCGCGTGGGTCGCGCTCTGTATCAGCCGAGCCTTTTTCGCCGCCTACTGTTGAAAAGCGCAGGAATAATTTGGTTTGCTTGCCTACGGTATTAAAAATTTTAGCGCGGGTATATTTTGAAATATCGTGCGTAACTGTAAACGTACCATAAGCACCGGAGCCTTTTGCATGAACCACGCGTTCCGGTATCCTTTCACGGTTAAAATGGGCCATCTTTTCATGCAGGATATAATCCTGAAGCAGGATTGGCCCGCGTGGGCCAGCAGTCATCGAGTTTTCATCTTCAACGTAGGGCCTGCCCGATGCAGTGGTTAGTTTCTTTTTATTTGTTTCCATAATTAGTTGCGTTTGATAATTCAAACCTCACGAAAATATTTCAATAGAAAAAATCAATATTTATTATCTTCGCATAGCATTTATCTATATTACATGACTATTACACAATTGGAGTATATTGTGGCTGTTGATACCTATCGCAGCTTTGTTTTTGCCGCCGAAAAATGTTTTGTTACACAGCCAACCCTGAGTATGCAGGTGCAAAAGCTGGAGGATACCCTTGGCGTTAAGATCTTTGACCGCAGCAAACAACCTGTAGTACCTACCGAAATAGGCATCGAAATAATTAGCCAGGCCCGTATCATGTTATCCGAAAGCGAAAAGATCAAAGAGATCATTTCCGACAGGCAAAAGGAACTTTCGGGCGAGTTGCGGGTGGGCATCATCCCTACCGTATCTCCATATATACTACCCAAAATCATTCATGGCTTTATTGAAAAATATCCGCAGGTAAAACTGATTGTATGGGAGCAAACCACAGAAGAGATTATCCAACAGTTAAAGCTGGGAATGCTTGATTGCGGAATACTATCTACCCCGCTGCATGAAAGTAACCTTACCGAAATACCTGTATTTTACGAAAACTTTGTAGCCTACGTATCAAAAAACAGCAAACTTTCAAAAAAGAAAAACATCGTTCCGGATGATATAGATATGGAAGAGATCTGGATCCTGAATGAGGGCCATTGCATGCGTGAGCAGGTTTTAAACATTTGCCAAAGGCGAAAATCAACCCGCGGCTTTCAGCACTTTGAATACAATACAGGCAGCGTTGAGACGCTAAAACGTATGGTAGATCAAAACAACGGTGCTACCATCCTACCCGAACTGGCCCTGTCTGAATTGAGCGAAAAGCAACTGGATAAAGTGCGCTATTTTAAATCGCCGGAGCCTGCCCGCGAAGTAAGCATCGTAATACAGCGTAACTTTTTAAAACGCCGCATGATTGAGGCACTGAAAGCCGAGATCCTGGAGTTTGTGCCAAAACGCATGAAGAGTAAAAAGAAAAAAGAAGTAATGGATATTTAGGCATTTGCCCTCCCTGGCAGCCTTGTGATTAACTCTTTGTATGTTGTCTTTAATATTGTACCGACAACACGAATACCCCGTATAGCTTTAACTAAAGTCAGTTAAAGCTATTTTCCTTTCTAAATAACTGTTAATCAAACACAAAATCATCTTTATTTAGATTTATTATAAATAATTTGCATTGTAACACTCACGTGACTATTTTTGCGCAATTATTTATAATTAGTCTAAATAAAATGGATCGACCCCAACCCATATCAATCACATTAACCCCAAACAAGATGTTAAAACCTTTACACACGTTCGGCAAATTACCATTCCTTTTATTGTGGCTGGTTATGCTGCTGATTAATAGCGGCCCGGCATTCGCTGATGTTAAGCCCGGTACAATAACCGGTACAATTACAACAGCCGATGGCCAAACTGTTCCTGGTGTTACCGTAAGCCTCAAAGGAGGTGATATAGCTATGACCACGGTTACCAACGAAAGCGGAAGGTTCACCTTCAATAAAGTAAAACCGGGCAGCTATGCCATCAAAGCAACGTTTGTTGGTTTGGGCGCTGAAGAAAAGACAGTTGAACTTGCCGATGGGCAACGCGCTACCGTAAACTTTATGCTGCGCGAAAACGCCAACCAGCTTGGTGAAGTTTTAATTTCGGGCCGCAAACAAAAATATAAGATAGATGCCCCATCGCCAAGCTTAAGGCTAAATGAGCCATTATTGCAGGTTTCACAAAATATCCAGGTGGTTACATCAAAAGTACTGGCAGATCAGCAGGTGATCAGCATGAGCGATGGTTTGATCCGTAACGTAAGCGGTGCTGTAAGATTAGAGCATTGGGGTGATATGTATACCAATATCACTATGCGCGGTTCACAGATCCAGGCTTTCAGGAACGGCTTTAACGTAGTTAGCTCATACTGGGGTCCGCTTACTGAGGATATGAGCTTTGTAGATCATATAGAATTTGTAAAAGGCCCTGCCGGCTTTATGTTAAGCAACGGCGACCCAAGCGGTTTATACAATGTTGTTACCAAAAAGCCTACCGGCGAAACCAAAGGCGAGATCAGCTTTACCACAGGCAGCTTTAATTTAAACCGTGCAACGCTTGACCTTGACGGTAAATTAAGCAAGGATGGAAAATTCCTGTATCGTTTGGACTTATCTGCACAAAACAAAAACTCGTTCCGTGCTAATGAGTTTAATGATCGTTATGTTATTGCCCCCGTGGTGTCGTACCAGATTGACGATAAAACCAAACTTACAGCCGAATACGTTTATCAGCGTGCACATATGTCTGACGTTGGTTCATATTATGTATTTAGTCCAAAAGGTTATGGTGTGCTGCCACAAAATTTTTCGCAGCTACCGGCAGGTTTGCCCGCTACTAATATCAACGACCACAGCTTTACGCTTAACCTTACACACCAGTTAAGCGACAACTGGAAACTGACCGTTCAAGCTGCCCGATACAATTATTCACAATTGGGCACCTCTATGTGGGCCGATTCTGTAAATGCTGATGGTTCTTATTATCGTAACGCCGGCATATGGGAAGCCAAAAGTAACATGTCATTAGCTCAGGCATTTTTAAATGGCAAAGTAACTACCGGTAGTGTTGTACATAATATTTTGGCAGGTGTTGATATGGGCAATAAAAAATACGTTGCCGATTATAATCAAACGGCATCCCTTGATACTGGTTCAGCACCATTTAACCCTTACCAGGCAGGTGTGCCTACACGCGATAATCCATCTAACGGTTATCCTACTTTTGATCGCTCGTTGAACCTGGAAGCACGCGCAGCCGCGGGATTTGGCCTGATCAATACAAGTTATTCCAGCTTATACTTACAGGATGAGCTTGGCTTTTTTGATAATAAGGTGAGATTAACACTTGCAGGTCGTTATACATACGTGCAAATGTCAGATTTTAACACACCGGAAGAAGCGAAACATTTCACCCCGCGTATTGGTTTGAGCGTATCTATTGATGACAATACTTCAGTTTATGGCTTACGCGACCAAACATTTTTGCCGCAGGCAGGTAAGGTTTCGGTTGGTAAATTACAACCGCTAACAGGTACCAATACCGAGTTTGGTATTAAAAGGGACTGGGCCGGCGGCAAATGGAATACTACGCTTTCGGTGTACCGCATACTAAGAAATAACGAATTAACTACCGACCCTAATGCTGCTCCTAATTCAGGGTTAAGCATCATATTTGGTCAGAAAAAATCACAGGGTTTAGAGTTTGACCTTCGTGGAGAAATTGCACCAGGTTTAAACCTTACTGCAAATTATGCTTATACCGATTCGAAGGTAAGCAAGGTAAATCCTGACCTGGCTGCATCTCCGGATAATACTATTAAAGTAGGCGACGTGGTTCCCGGTTATGTAAAGCATGTTGCTAACGCCTGGTTAAGCTACAAATTAAATAGCGGTGTGCTAAAAGGAACCGGTGTATCTCTGGGCGGAACTTATTATGGAGGCCGTCAAACAGATACCTGGAGTGTTGGCCTTGAAAAATTACCAAACTATTTTAAAATGGATGGTGGCTTATTTTGGGAAGGCTCAAAAATGCGGATCACCGGTAACGTATTTAATGTTCTAAATAAATACACTTACAGTGGTTCGTACTATTCATATCTAAATGCTTACTATTGGCAGGCAGATGCACCGCGTAACTATCGTTTAAGTATTGCTTACCGATTTTAATGAATGACGCGTTTTAAGAAAACCATATTATTTATACATCGCTGGCTCGGATTTATATCCGGGCTTGTGGTGTTTATAGTAAGTATCACAGGCTGCATTTTTTGCTTTCAGGATGAGATCCAGGATGCCGTATACGGTTATCGTAAGGTTGAGGTACAAAACAAGCCATACATCGCCCCATCAATACTTAAGGCAGAAGCACTTAAAGATTATAAAGGTGCAACCGCCAGTTATATCTATTATTACGGTGTCGACCGCCCGGCAGGTGTGCTGGTAAGCGACCCGACGAAAGGCCTGCAGTACGTTTATATGAACCCGTACACCGGCAAAATCACCCATACTGAAAGCCCTACCACAAACTTCTTCATCATTGTTGAATATATCCACCTGTACCTATTGCTTCCAGCCGATATTGGCGGTATGGTTGTTGGCATTTCGGTAATTGTTTTTGTGATACTGATGATCACCGGCATTGTGCTTTGGTGGCCCAAACGTAAAACCGACCGTAAACGCAGCCTTACCATTAAGTGGAACGGGCGCTGGCGCAGGGTGAATTATGATTTGCATAACGTACTGGGTTTTTACGCCACCAGTGTTGCCATCATTTTAGCAATAACAGGCCTTTCCATCGCTTTCGATTGGATGCGCGAAGGTATCTATACCACCGCTAACCTTGGCAAAGCACACCCCGAAGAAAAGGTTGTTTTCAAATCAGATTCATTACTAAACGGTAAAACAGATACTACCCAGGTTATCAACAAAACCTTCCTGGCAGCAAAAGCAGCTTCGCCGAAGGCCGAAATGTTTCTGATTTATGATGACGCCGCAAAAGCAGGAGCAATAGGTATAACCGCTTACGCGCAGGCCCTCCACTACTACGAAAGTGATAGCTACACCTTTGATAAATACACAGGCAAACTCCTGAACCGCACCACTCACGATCAAAAAAGTGCTGGCATGAAGATGAATGAGATGAACTATGATATTCACGTAGGCCAGATAATAGGGCTTCCGGGAAAGATCATCGCATTTTTAGCCAGCCTGATTTGTGCCAGTTTGCCAATCACAGGTTTTATTATCTGGCTCGGCAAACGCAAAAAAACCAAATCAAAAAAGGTAAAATCAGTGGTACACAGAAGGACGGTAAGGCAACATTTACCGGCTGACCGTTGATTTTTTTGATTACATTGATTTCGTTGATTACCGGCTGCCCGCTACTCCCCCTTTAGGGGGCTGGGGGGTTTACTACTACCCCATCGTCCAGCGGGTGTCCGGTACAGGTCAGGATCCACCCTTGTGCAAGGTCTGCGTCGGTAAGCACATCATTCTTTACCATTTCAACTTTACCGCCGGTACATTTAACCATACAGGTTGAGCATACGCCTCCGCGGCAGCTATAAGGCAAAGGAATATTATTTTGCAGCGCCGCCTGTAATATGGACTGGTTTTCGCCTACTACAATATCATGCAGCTCGCCATGGTATTGTATTTTGATATTTTTAGGTGGAAAATTGGTATAGCTGCTTGTTACGGCAACCGTTTCGAGCACAAAATTTTCACGGCGGATCTTAGTCTGATCGATCCCCATATAAACCAAGTCAAACCGGATCATGCGCATGTAAGCAAATGGACCGCAGAGGTAAAACTCCGCATCTGCCATATTAAAACGAGCATACTGCTTTACCAACTTTTCTACTTTATCGGTATTGAGCCGGTTAGCCTCGCTGCTCAACAAATGAATGATAGATAACCTTTCGGGGTGCTCGACGGCTAATTTATTCAGTTCATCCTTAAATAAAACAGAAGCAGCATTCTGACTGCTGTAAATAAGTACCAGCCTGCTCTTACCATCCCGGTTTAAAATATATTTCAGTTGTGAAAATATTGGAGTAATCCCGCTGCCAGCGGCAAATAAAAAAATGTCCTTTTGTTGCTGATCATCATTAATGATAAAACGCCCGGCCGGTGCCAATGCCCTCAGTACGTCACCCTCCTTTACCTTGGTGAGCATAAACCGCGAGATCTCACCGTTGCTGATCCGCTTTATCGTGATAGCCTGATAAGGTTCATCGGGCGATGAACTTAACGAATACGACCGCCTGATCTCTTCCTGCCGGTGATTAAATATCAGGGTAATAAATTGACCGGCTATATATGGGATGGGATTACCTTCAACACCACTCAAATAAAATGTAGCGGTATCAGGAGTTTCCCATTTTATACGTTCAACTTTTAGTTTTAAAATATCGTCAGTCATCAATTAATAGCGCTGGTGCTTATCCTCAAGCATTCTGCGGATAACACTGTTCTTTTTGCCGTAAGTATAATAGATAACCAAACCAATTGCAAGCCATATGATCAAACGCAGCCAGGTGTCGCCGGGTAAAAACGTCATCATGGCAAAACAGGTAAGGATACCAAGTATTGGTACTAACGGAACAAGCGGCGTTTTAAACGGCCGGTGAATATTGGGCTGCTGCTTACGCAAAATAAGTATACCTGCACAAACCATCACAAATGCAAGCAGGGTACCGATGCTGGTCATTTCACCAACTACGCGTATCGGCACAAATGCAGCAAACATGGCGATAAAGGCGCAAAGCATGATATTCGATTTCCAGGGTGTACGAAATTTGGGATGGATCTCTGAAAACACTTTGGGCAGCAAACCATCCTTCGACATTGAGAAGAACACCCGTGATTGCCCCAGCAAATCGACCAGTATTACCGAGGTATACCCTATCAATATAGCCAATACGATAGCCTTGCTCAGCCACTGATAATGCGTTTTTTCAATGGCGATGGCAACCGGTGCGCCTGAACCTATAAACTCCTTATAGTTAGCCATGCCAGTCATTACGTGTGCAAATACGATGAATAACACCGTACAGATCAGTAATGAGCCGATGATTCCGATAGGCATATTACGCTGCGGGTTCTTTGCCTCCTGTGCTGCGGTTGATACAGCATCAAAACCGATAAATACAAAAAACACCAATCCCGCGCCTCTTAATATACCCGACCAGCCATAATCACCCCAAACGCCTGTATTTTGCGGGATATAGGGATGATAATTTTGCGGATTAATGAACGACCAGCCCACAGCTATAAATACCAGCACTACACCTACTTTCAATGTTACAATAATGGCATTAACCAATGCCGAGCCTTTTGTACCGCGGATAATGATACTGGTAACCAAGATCACAATCAGTGCAGCTGGCAAATTGATTATACCGTTAATAACATCACCATTGGCGGCCTTTGCTGTTTCAAAAGGTGAAAGCGTAAGCTGCGGTGGCAGGTACAGATCAAACCATGACAAAAATTTAGTAAGATATTGCGACCAGCTGATGGCCACGGTTGCCGCCCCAACAGCATATTCAAGGGCAAGGTCCCAGCCTATGATCCAGGCAAAAAGCTCGCCCATGGTAGCATACGAGTAAGTGTAAGCACTACCCGCAACCGGGATCATGGCCGAAAACTCGGCATAACAAAGTGCGGCAAAAGCACAGCCTACGGCAGCTATTAAAAAGGAAATGGTTACCGCCGGCCCCGAATGCTGGCCTGCCGCAATGCCGGTTAATGAAAATAACCCGGCCCCTATAATGGTGCCTATCCCGATTAAAATAAGGTTAACCGGCCCAAGCGAGCGTTTAAGTGAATGTTCTCCTTCTTCCTTTGATTCGCGGAGCAGGGTTTCTATGGGCTTTTTGATCATGATATAAAAAAGTCCACAAAGTTAGTAGATTATTTAAGAGCTATTGTATGGGGATATAATTGGGAGGTAAAATATCCGATTTGGCAACATCAATTGCAACGATCCGTGGAGACACGGATCGAGGGAAGGAATCCCCCCACGTCCGTGTCCTCACGGACGACAACAAAAAATCCTTCTCTTCAGCCCGTCATTGCGAGGAACGAAGCAATCCCCGATTGGCAGAGCAGTTATGCAGGTTTCTCCGTGCAGTTTGGGATTGCTTCGTACCTCGCAATGACGGCGAGATTTAACAAAAAAAGCGGCAGGACCATCAGATCCTGCCGCTTCAAATTTATATGCTTAAATAAAATTAAGCAGTTGCTTTAGCGTAAAGCTCAGCAACGTGGTTCCAGTTAATTACGTTCCAGATAGCTGCTAAGTAATCAGGACGACGGTTTTGGTATTTCAGGTAGTAAGCGTGCTCCCAAACGTCGATACCTAAAATTGGAGTACCTTTAACCTCAGCAATATCCATTAATGGATTGTCCTGGTTAGGAGTTGAAGTTACAGCTAATTTTTTATCAGCAGTAACAATTAACCATGCCCAGCCCGAACCAAAACGGGTAGCACCTGCTTCAGATACTTTGGTTTTGAAATCGGCAAATGAACCGAAAGTGCTCTTGATAGCATCAGCCAAAGCACCTGTAGGCTCGCCGCCACCGTTTGGTGATAACAAAGTCCAGAATAAAGTATGGTTGTAGTGACCACCGCCGTTGTTACGTACGGCAGCAGGGAATTTAGAAATATTTTTGATGATATCGTCGATATTGCTATCGGCTTCCGGCTTACCTTCCAAAGCTTTGTTTAAGTTGGTAACATAAGCCTGGTGGTGTTTGCCATGGTGAATTTCCATGGTCAGTTTATCAATGTGCGGTTCCAGAGCATCAGTAGCGTAGGATAACGCCGGTAGTGTAAATGCCATAATTTTAAGTTATTAATTTTAAAGTTTAACGTTTGTTGTGACGTAACAAATATAAGCGTTGACGGAGGTTTTTGTTCTAAATAATTGTCATGTTTTCTTTAGTTCTTAGTTGATGGTTCATGGATCATAGTTATTGCCCATTACCATGAACTATGATCCATGAACTATCAACTTTTTTTCCTCTTCCCCTTAAAAAAATCTTTTACCAGCTGACTGCATTCGGCTTCACGGATGCCACCGGTGATCACAGTTTTAGGATGAGTTATTTTTTGATTGATACGGCCAAAGCCTAACTTGTTGTCATAGGCCCCAAATACGATCTTACTTACCTGGAACCAGTATGATGCCCCGGCGCACATAACACAGGGCTCCATGGTTACATATAGCGTACAGCCCTGCAAGTATTTACCTCCCATTAAATTGGCCGCCGCGGTAAGCGCCTGCATTTCGGCATGGGCCGATACATCATTAAGGCGTTCGGTAAGGTTATGTCCTTTACCAATAATACGGCCGTTGTAAACTACAATTGCCCCTATCGGGATCTCATCTTCCTCCAATGCATACCGGGCCTCTTTTAATGCTTCGCCCATAAAATATTCATCGGGCGATATCGAGGCCTCGTCCTCAAAACTGATATATCTCATTTAAATAAGTTTGCTGCCGTTTGGCACCGGCTTTTCAACGGCGGTTAATACGATATCACCGTTCTCGTCGGCAAAGCCTGTAACCAGGAACTCCGACATAAAGTTGGCGATCTGCTTTTTGGGGAAGTTAACAACGCCAACAATCTGCCTGCCAACTAACTCTTCTTTGGTGTAATGTTTGGTGATCTGCGCGCTGGACCACCTGATGCCGAACTCGCCAAAATCAACCCTTACTTTAAAGGCAGGCTTGCGGGCTTCGGGAAAATCAGCGGCTTCCAATACAGTGCCTACTCGCAGTTCTACTTTCTCAAATTCATGCCAGGTGATGGTTTCCATAAGGGCAAAGGTAAAAAATATGCATATTACAGTAGTTACAAACTACAGGCAAAAAAATCCGCAGACAGAGCCTACGGACAACTAAGTAAAAAAGAGCCTCACTCCAACTCATCTCCGGATGAAAAGGGCTAAAAAAATCTCCGCAATCGGGGGAGATTTATAGGGGGCTTAATTACTATACTTAATAGCATCAGCCCTGATAGTAGCATTGGCATTATTGCCTTCTACCTGAAAAATAATAATGCCGTTGGCTCCTTGCGCTTTAGCTTTATCAGAAAGCAGTTTCTTAGCTACCGCCGAGTCTTCAGTATAAGCGATGGCCAGGTGACCTATTACCTTATAGTCATGCTTAACATCTTTGGCATCATAGTAAACATCAACGTTGTTAGTTACAGGATAGGTATCGCCTAAATAAACCGCCGCAGGAACGGCACATGACGTAAGAAAAAGAGTAAATACAATGATTAAGGTACGGATTTTCAAGGCTTTCATAAGGATAAGTGTTTATTCTTATGAGTCAAAAAATGGGGGCAGGTTTAATGGATGAGGGGGTAACAAGTTTGTTAACTAACCAACCGCTCGACTGGAGCCGGACGACTTATTTCCAAGCCCGCTGGCCATTATGATCCGGCTGCCAGAGGTCGCTTAATAGTTGCCCCCCGGCAGGAGGCCATAGCCATTAACTTAAAGTAAAAAGCTTCTCAAAAGCGTGGGAATGTGCGATTCCCCTCTTGAGAGGGGTGAAGGGGTGTGTTATTCTACGTGCGGCTCATCGCTTGTATAACACACCCCTGCTACAACACGTTCCCACGCGCCCCCTCTCAAGAGGGGATTTAAAAAGTTTGCGCCAAATTACTCCCTTAAGTTAACGGCTGTGGGCAGGAGGCGAGCGGCGGCGGTAAGCGGTATCTTTGTATGTCTGTAATTTAAAACCCCTTCTTCCTCGTGATCCCCGGTCTTCTGCTTTTGCGTTCCGCAGGTTCAGGGACACCTTCGGCACCATAGCTGCGGGCCATTTTGGCTATACGCTCTTCCAAACTTTCGGTAGTTAATTTTTCTCGCCCAAGACTGTCAACCATGATCGGGAAGGCGAAAGGCGTTGGGCGCTCTATCACTTTTAAAATAATGTTTTGTGTTTGGATCCGTTGCAGTGCAGCCCGAAGCCGAAACTCTTCTAACTGAAAAGCCAGCGCTTCGTTATAAGCCTGTCGCACCAGTAAATTATCCGGTTCGTACTCGCTAAAAACCTCGAACAGCAACGAGGTTGAGGCCTGTAAATGTTTGTTTTTAACCTGCTGACCGGGGTAACCGGTAAATACCAAACCACCGATATGTGCTATGTCCCTGAAACGGCGTCGGGCCATTTCATTGGCATTTAAACTATGTTGAATATCATCTATCAGGTTATCTATCGAGAAAAAACCTGCATCTTCCAACGCCGCCTCAATTGGAATATCCTCATCCGCAAGCAACTCAAACCCATAATCATTCATGGCAATGGAGAAGCTGGCGGGTTTAATTTTGCTGATGCGATATGCCAGCAGCGATGCCATGCCTTCGTGCACTAACCGTCCTTCAAAAGGATAGAATAATAAGTGATGCCCCTCTTTCGATTTAAAAGACTCTATCAAAAACTCATGACTTTGGGGGAGGTGGGATAATTGTTGCTGCAAATCAAAAAGCGGCTTCAGGGCCTTAACCTCTATATCTTTTTCGATGCCATGCGCTACTTCGTCCAGCTTCAGCCTGAATACGGCTGCCAGTTGGGATGACAAAGGCATCCGCCCGCCGTTCCAGCTTGGGATGATGCCTTTGGTTGAATTGGATTTTTTAACATAGGCGGTCATTTCCTTCACCCTCACAAATTCTAAACTCCGGCCTGCAAACCAAAAGGTATTACCGGGTTTAAGTTTAGATACAAATGATTCTTCAATAGTACCTAAACTGCCGCCACTGAGCCATTTCACCCTAATACTCAATTCGCTGGTAATGGTGCCGATACTTAACCTATGCCGCATAGCTACCCGGCGACTGTTTACTTTATACAGTCCATTTTCAACCTCAACCTTTAAAAATTCGTCATACTGCGCAAGCGTTTTACCTCCGCTGGTGATAAAATCAAGCAGCTGACCAAATTCGTTCCGGCTCAGATCGGCGAAGGCATAGGTGGTTTTAACCTCTTTAAACAATTCATCCGCGCGGAAACCATCTGATACCGCCAGCGTAACCATATACTGGATCAGCACATCCATGGTAAGCAGCATCGGGTCGCGGCTTTCAAAGATCTTGTCTTTGATCGCCTCCTTCAAAGCAGCTCCTTCTAACAATTCAAGCGAGTGCGTAGGCACAAAATATGCCAGCGATGTAGCGCCGGGGTGGTGACCGCTTCGCCCGGCACGCTGCATAAAGCGGGCCACACCTTTAGGGCTCCCCACCTGCACCACAGTATCAACCGGGCGAAAATCCACGCCCAGGTCCAGGCTGGAGGTACATACCACCAGCTTCAATGCTTCTGCATGCAAAGCAGCTTCCACCCAGTTGCGTAGTTCATTATCCAGCGAACCGTGGTGCATAGCCATGATACCCGCGTATTCAGGGTAATTATCTAAAATGGCATGATACCAGATCTCCGATTGTGAGCGGGTATTGGTAAATATCAGCGTGGTTTTACTTTTAGCCACTATCTCCATAACCTCGGGCAGCAGCTTTAAGCCAATATGCCCCGCCCATGAGTAGTTTTCAATGTTCTGCGGAATGATTGACCGGATATCCAGTTTCTTCTCCAGGTTGGCACGTACCATTTTTACCTGCTCCGCCGGAAAATCATTGCCTAATAAAACTTCGGCAGCTTGTTCAAGGTTGCCGATGGTGGCAGAGATACCCCATATTTTGAGTCGTAAGTCGAAAGCCTTAAATTCTAAGTCTTTGGTTACCTTTTTATTTTCGGCTCCCGGCTTTTGACTGATGACTTCTGACTCAACACCCGAGATTTCTGACTTCTGACTTAAGGCTTCTGACTTAAGGCTCAAGGCTTTTAACTTAGAGATACCCAGCTCCACCTGCACTCCCCGTTTAGTACCCAGCAACTCATGCCATTCATCAATTACTACTACCTGCAACTGATTAAATAACTTTGGATACTCCTTTTGGGCCAGCATCAGGTGCAGGCTTTCGGGGGTGGTGAGCAGTACCTCGGGTAGCTTTCTTTTGAGGGCAGCTTTCTCGGCGGCAGATGTATCACCAGTGCGGGTTGCTATGCGCCATGGCAAGCCTATTTCATCGCAGGCTTCCTGCATGGCTTTACGGATGTCATTGGTAAGCGCCCGTAAGGGGGTTATCCAAAGCATCAGCAAGCCGTTATTCTGTTTGGTTTTATAAGTATCGGGATGAGCGTTAATAAATCCGGCCAAAAAGGGCAGGAACAGGGCAAAAGTTTTACCGCTTCCGGTAGGGGCATTCAACAAGCCCGAATAGCCGCCAAGGTATGCATCCATCATTTCGGCCTGAAAAGGAAACTGCTGCCAGTTTTTTTCACTGTACCATTGCTGTATTACTTGTTGGCCTTTGCTTGTCATTATCCCTTTAACAAAATTTAAGCTGTTTGGTTATAGCTTGTATAACCGAGCCAACAAAATAACTATTAAATTGGTTATAGTTATATGATCAGAAATAGCTTAATCATCCTTTCTATAGCCATTTGCCTTTTGTCATGTGGCAACAATTCAAAAAAACAATCATCTTTGGCAGATACCAATAAGGTGCCGAAGGACACTACAGGCCAGCATCTCGGCGATAAAAACGATACTACTGTCCATCATACCATGGCATCGGATACCGGTACAAATAACGCCTCACAATCCGATTGGCTTATCACTCCCGGCAAAAGCATCGGGCACATTGTTTTAAACGATGATGTTCAAAATGTAATCAAGCAATTAGGTAAGCCAGATAGTTCGGACGCAGCCATGGGCAGTTCGCTTATGGTTTGGTTTGCCGGTCATAATCCTGCGGGTAACCGCACTGCGGTCTTTACTCATCATAACATGGGTGGTAAGGACGAATCGGTAAGTCACATACAAAAGATCCTGGTAACCTCGCCCCGCTTTAAAACCGATGGCGGCGTAGGTGTTGGCTCGACTAAACAGGATGTTCAAAAAAATTACACCCTGAAACCAACCTCAAGCTATAGCAAAAATGGCAGCAAGGTTCAGGTTTATACCGATTTAGAAAAAGGGATTTCTTTTGAAATAGATGGTGCCGGCAGTTGTGTTGGTATAGTTGTGCATAAAGCCAACGATACGGCATCGGCTTATTTGAATATGCATTGAGAATTGACCTCATTTGCGCATTTAGCATCACGTACAAGCTTTCTCTTGCGCCCCGGCGCTCTTTCCCATCCCAGCTCTATCGTATGACAAAAAGTTTCATATAAACAAAATGGCCCTACCGGAATAGCAGGGCCATTTTGTTATCGATATTAATCAACCTTACTTTTTTTCAGGCATCAAAATCAGTTTAATTAAATTTTTGCCACTCAGGTATTTATTAGCGGCATCTTTAGTGCTTTGAGGGGTTATTTGTTCCAGGCTATTTACGTGACCCAGGATCTGATCTGCTTTTTCACCATTCTGAGATGTAGATGCAAGATATCCAGCCCAAAAAACGTTCTGTTTAAGTTGCTGCTGCGTTGAACGGGCTTCTTCGGCAACAAATTTCTGGATATCTACCGGTAATGCGCCATTCTGCTTTATTTTACCAATTTCTTCCATAGTGGCATTGATCAGCTTATCCACATTTTCGGGCGCACAGCCAAATGATATGGTAAAAGTATATCGCCCCCCCGGGATTTTGTGATAGCTTGCCCTTACTCCAGGTGCATAAACACCGCTTTCCTGTTCCCGCAAACGCTCAATCAATTTGATGTTCAACACTTCTTCCAAAGCATCTACTTGTATATTATTGGCTTCATTGTAATCGTAATCGCCGCTAAAAACCAATTGTACCGTGCTCTTATCACCAATTCCCTTATTAATGGTTTTGGTTATTACTCCGGCAGGCGGCTGAATATTCATATTTTTATAAGTTTCCTTACTGTTGGTTGATGGCAAACCACCCAGGTAATGTTCAAGGTATGGCGTTACTGTTTCCACATTAAAATTACCTACCAGCGTAAAGGTAAATGCACTGGCATCGGCAAAGCGCTTTTTGTAAAAATCATAAGCCTTATCAAGTGTTGCCCCATTGAGTCTCGGAATAGTGGTAACCATTCCGCGGAAATTATAATTGCTCAATACTGCCGATACCGTATCCTGATAAACGCTTCCCGGATCAAGTCCGCGGGTACTCAATATCGATCTTGTTTGATCAATGTTGGCATCCCATATGTCTTTATCCTTACGGGGCTGGGTAAAATACAGGTATATCAACTGAAGTGCAGTTTCAAAATCAGCAGGTGATGAATTGCCCGAAATACCCTGAGCAAACTCGCTGATATAAGGCGATACTCTCAGGTTTTTACCAGCCAGCTTTTTATCAAGCATGCCTTGGTTAAATTGGGCGATACCACTGCTGCCTATAATGGGCGAAGCCAGGTTTGCAGAGGTAAACTCATCGTCACTTGCCAGTGATGTGCCGCCAAATGCGTATCCGTTTATCAGGATCTGATCGTTACGATAGTCGGTTGGCTTCAATATAACTTTCAGGCCGTTACCCAATGTAAGTGTGGTGGTACCTACGGCTTCGTCAGTATCCTGTTTGGCAACCTTAGTACCCTCCGGCGCTTTCGCTAATAGCGGATCGCTCGAAACGTTGTCAACATAGGCAGTAACATTTTGCCCGCCTGTGGCAATCCAATTCAGTAATGTTTTATCATCGGGCAGGTTAGCCTTTTCTTTATCGGGGGCCTGTACTATAACTACGCGGTTTTGATCGCTAATGAATTTACCGGCCATGGCATTCATATCGGTCAGGCTAACTTTATAGATATTACCTATATAAAAATTATACTCATAGTCGATACCCGGGATAGCTTCGCCGGTTAAAAAGTTGGCCTGATATTCCCGTACAAAATTTAATGACGGCGTTTTGTCCCTTTCACGATAGGCGTTTCCAATACCTACCAGCGCATTTTGTTTGGCGCGTTCAAGTTCGGTAAGGGTAAAGCCAAATTTCCGGGCACGTTCCGACTCGGCAACTACGGCTTTAACTGCTTTTTCCAATTCACCGGGCTTGGCAACAACCAATGAGGTGTAAGCATCCTGATCGCCTATAAAATCCCCATAACTGGTATGTCCATATAAAAACGGCGGATTGGGCTTTTGCTGCAGCTCATCTAAACGGGCATTAAGCATCTGGTTAAACAATTGCACCCTTACCTGCTGCATATAATCGGCAGTGGTTTTGGTAACCGTTCCGGGATGTTTAACGATGATCTGCGTTATGGTATACGGATATTCAGGATCGGTGACGATTTTAACCGCTGTACCCGGTGTAGCAGGTACAGAATATTTAGTCCTTGGCTTTTCAGCAACCGGGTTTTTAAGCTGCGAAAAATTTTGTTTAATAAGCGCCTCAACACGTTTGGGGTCGAAATCGCCCACGGCGATAACGGCTTGCAGATCTGGACGGTACCAGTCCTGATAAAAAGCCTTAATAGTTTCGGACTTAAAGTTTTTCAATACCTCCTCTTTACCTATAGGCAAGCGCAGCGCATACCTTGAATTATTAAGCAATACGGGCAGTGTTTGCTGCTGCAAGCGTTCATTGGCATTTTTACCGCGAAGGCGTTCTTCTTCCAAAACAACGCCACGCTCTTTATCAATTTCTGCAGGATCAAAGCTTACGTAACCAGCCCAGTTAGCCAATATGTTAAAGCCTTTTTCAAATACGCTGGCGGTATCGGTTGGTAGTGGTAACTGAAATATAGTTTCGTTAAATGTAGTGTAAGCGTTTAAATCAGCTCCAAATTTAACACCTGCTTTTTGCAGGTAATCAACCATCTGGTTTTTTGGAAAATCACGAGTGCCATTAAAGGCCATATGCTCGGTAAAGTGGGCTAAACCTTGCTGATCATCATTTTCCAAAACCGAACCAACTTTGTTTACAAGGTAAAGCTCGGCCCTGCTTTTAGGCTCGGCATTAGCACGGATATAGTAAGTTAATCCGTTTGGTAACTTTCCTATGATCACGCTTTGATCAACCGGTAAAACATCGCTTTTTGGAGCAATTGCCTGGGCTCCGGGTTTATTTTTAGGAGATGGAACAGGTTTCTTTTTTACTTGTGCAAAAGCACTGCCACCCGAAAGTGTTAAAGCCAACAAGGCCAACGGAACGTATTTGTTCAGGTTCATTATAAAATTTGAATAATCAGGGTACTAAGATGCAAAACGAAAAGCTTAGTTACAAAGTATAGTTGTGAAAATTAATGTTTTGTAGCTGCTTTCGAGGCAGGTTTTTTAGCAGGCGGCTGATTGGCCGGAGTCTGGTTAGAAGTACCAAAAGCATCCTGCATCATTTGCGTTAACTCACCTTTGTGTTCGGCAACTGCATTCTGGCCAACCATCATCCCCCTTTGCATTAACGCAGGCAATTTTGAGCTTACTTTTTGCCCTATCGGTGAGCTATAAAAAACCGAAATCTGGTTAAGCTCATCTTCAGTAAATTCTTCAGCATAAATAACCGCCATTTTATCTTTAAGCAAATCCCAGGTAAAGTATTTGTTCATAAAGGTTTTCATCACATCAATAAATTTGGCACGCTGTTCTGCAGGAATTTGATTACTTGAAGTGCTAATGATATTATCCATCATTCCACCAAATTGTTTATCTATACCAATAGAAATTAACAATTGCTCAGCAGCCTTTAAATGTGACGGGGTAATAGTTTGATCTGTAGTTTGCGCTTTTAAGCTCGAAAAAGAAAACAGGACAATTCCTGTTAGTGCGATAAGTTTAAGTTTCAGGTTCATTTTAAATTTTAATAAAAATCTTTTTGATATAGAATATCCACATCACTACCCATAAAATGAGTACCGTAAATATAGCACTCACCAGTGAAGCATTTACGGGCGAAAAATAAGGTGCAAAAAATGTTTGATAGATTGAATGCCCGCCAATTTTAATCATCCCCATATAATGCGGAATAAAACCTGACAACACATAGGCTGTAATAGCATTGGTACCAAATACCACAAATGGGTAAGTAAAACGTTTGTATCCCTGTATATCAATAAGCCAGTAGCTTAACGCCAGCCCAATGGTTGCCAGGCCGCCGGTATATAATACAAACGAGCTTGTCCACAAGGCTTTGTTAATTGGAAAGAAAAGATCCCAGAACAGGCCAGCCATAACTGCAATTATTCCATAAGTAAACATCCAGTTTGTTTTTACCTGGTCGTCACGGTCTTTACGTTTAAGCCAGCTGCCAACCCTTATCCCAAACAGGGCAGTTGCTACGGCTGGAATGGTACCCAGCAAACCTTCCGGGTCCCAGGTATGCGATTCGCGCCATAGATGATCGGGAGTAAATACCAGCCTGTCTATCCATGCCCCCATATTGGTTTCGGGCTCAAGGTTGGCATAACCTACGCCCGGCACAGGAATAAAGGTCATGATGATAAAATACCCAATAAGTGCGCCGGCAAAAATCCAGTCGCGTGTTTTTTGTGATGTTTTGAGATAAAGTATGGTGCTGATAAAATATACCAGGGCGATACGCGGCAGCACACCCGGCAGGCGCAAATGGGCCAGTCCACCATCCGGGTGAAAGATGTATTGAGTTATCCAGGGGATCAACAATAGGATCCCGGTACGGTACAGCGCTTTCAGAATAAGTTTACCGTGCGGTACAGTAGCTCTTTTGCTTTCCATGGCATATACAACCGATACGCCAACCATGAAAAGGAAAAACGGAAAAACCAGATCGGTAGGTGTACAACCGTTCCATTTAGAGTGTTCAAGCGGGGCGTAGATATGGCCCCAATCGCCGGGATCATTAACAAGGATCATCATAGCGATGGTTGCTCCACGAAATACATCTAATGAAAGCAGGCGTTTTGGTTTTTCGGCTGTGGCTGAGGTCATAGGCTTATGATCAATTTCAAACTCCCCTCTTGAGAGGGGGCGCGCAGGACTTGTGCATTGGCAAGGGTGTGTTTTCGCGTGGAGAGAAACACACCCCTCCGCCCCTCTCAAGAGGGGAATCGCACAATGCTCTCGCTTTTATCTTTTATCTTTTATCTCCTCAATGCCCATGTCCCCCACGGGCATTATTAAGTCGCCCGTGAGGGCACCGGCGACGGGATGCAATTTCATTAAAATATATATCGCTTAAACGCTTCCATAGCTTCATATTCGGCAAGGCCAAGGCGGTCGTAGCGTTGGGCGGTGTCGCGGGTGCGGTCTTCTGCCCTAACCCAAAACTCTCTTGCATCATCACCCGGGAATACAGGCCTGTCCTTCTGCGACTGGTGTTTGAAGATCGCGTTACGTTTGCGGATCACTTCCTGCGGCGATAAAGGTACAGCCATTTCTATCTCATAAGTTTCAAACTCATGCCATGCACCACGGTACATCCATAACCAGCAATCTTCTACCCAGGCTTCTTTCCCTTTTAATCTATCCAGTGCTGCCAATATGATCTTGAAACATACCAAATGCGTTCCGTTAGGATCTGCAAAATCACCTGCCGCAAAAATTTGTTGTGGCTTTACTTTTTGAAGCAATTCTATTGTTAACTGGATATCTTCCTCGCCTACTGAGTTCTTTTTCACCTTGCCTGTTTCGTAGAAAGGCAAAGCCATAAAATGGATATGATCATCCTGCAGGCCTGCATATCTTGCACCTGAAATTGCCTCTGTTTTCCTGATAAAGCCTTTTACATTCCTGATCTCCTGTGTATCGATCTCGTTTGGCTGTTTATTAGGGAAGAAAGCCCTCATATCTTCATATGATTGTTTCAAATGCGTGGTATCTTCACCAATACTGTTGGTAAAGTCTATCGCAAATTCCATATACCTCAACACATCATCATCCCATACCGCGGTATTGCCCGAGGTTTGATAAGCTACGTGTACATCATGTCCCTGATCTACCAAACGGATGAACGTTCCGCCCATGGAGATCACATCATCATCAGGGTGTGGTGAAAAAATGATGGAGCGTTTTTTGGCTGGCAATGCCCTTTCCGGTCTTTGTGAATCATCCGCATCCGGCTTACCACCCGGCCAGCCGGTAATAGTATGCTGGATCTGGTTAAAAATATCTATGTTGATATTGTATACCGGCCCTTGCTCTACCGCCAATTGCGCCATACCATGGTTATTGTAATCTTCTTCGGTTAGCTTTAATACCGGTTTGTTTATTTCATTGGCCAGCCAGATCACGGCTTTCTTTTTCAGTGTATTGTCCCACACACAGTCTTTTACCAGCCATGGGGTATCAAACCTGGTCAATTCTGATGCTGCCGCCTCGTCGAGCACAAACTCCACATGTTCTGACAATTGCAGGTAGGTGGCTGGTACTTCCCCCGAGATCTCTCCTTCTACTGCTTTTTTAATGATCGGGGCTTTCTTCTTATTCCAGGCCATCAGGATGATTTCCCTTGCTTTGAAAATAGTACCGATACCCATCGTGATCGCTTTAGTTGGTACATTGGCTTTGCCGCCGAAATCCCTTGAGGCATCGCTCCTCGTCAGGTCATCAAGCGTTACCATCCTGGTACCCGAGTTTGGTGCAGAGCCCGGCTCGTTGAAACCGATGTGACCCGTACGACCGATACCTAAGATCTGAAGGTCTAAGCCGCCAAGTTCTTCAATCTGCTTCTCGTAGGCCAGGCAGTAGCCTGCCACTGCATCTTTATCCAGCGTACCGTCGGGAATATGCACATTGGCTTTCTCAATATCTATATGGCTGAACAGGTTTTCGTACATAAAGGTCACGTAGCTTTGTGCTGCTGTTGGCTTCATCGGGTAGTACTCGTCCAGGTTGAAAGTGATCACATTTTTAAAGCTAAGTCCCGCTTCTTTGTGCAATCTTACCAGTTCGGCATATACACCTATCGGTGTTACACCTGTGGCAAGACCCAATACCGCTTTTTCGCCTTTTGCTTGTTTCGCCCGGATCAGATCTGATATCCGGTTCGCTACCGCAACCGAGGCTTCATGCTGGTTGTTATACACGCTTACAGGTAACTTCTCGTAACGCGTCTCTTCCAATAAATTTAATCGTGCCATGAATCTTAGGAAATGTATTTGAGGTTAGTTGTTCAAAACAAATATATCAGATATTTACATAGCGCCACTATTATTTTAACTTTTGCCCCTTGCCGCACAAATAGTAATTTAAGCCCATGATATCATTGAACCAGAACCTGCAGCACCTTTTTAACATTGCTCAAAAACCATCCAAAACGGGCATCGGCCTCATGTCGGGCACCTCGCTGGATGGGCTTGATATTGCTTTATGCAAGTTTACCGGCCATGGTTTAAGTACTCGTTTTGAGCTGGTGCAGTTTATCACCATCCCCTATCAGGATGATTTCAAGCAGGAAGTTCAGCAGGTATTTGCAAAGCGTAACGCCGATCTTGAAAAGGTTACTTTACTCAATGCCTATATCGGCACCTACCATGCCGAGCTGATATTGCAGGCGCTCGGTCAATGGAACGTTGAGCCGGCAGATGTTGATTTTATAGCCAGTCACGGTCAAACTATTTACCATGCGCCACAACGTTTACATCAGCATAAAAACTATCCCAATGCCACATTGCAAATTGGTGATGGCGATCATATCGCCGTAAAAACCGGCATATTAACCATTAGTGATTTCAGACAAAAACACATTGCCACCGGAGGCGAGGGCGCACCGTTGGCCTTATATGGCGATGTTTTATTGGGCAATAAAACCGGCGAAAACCGGGTGCTATTAAACATCGGGGGGATTGCCAACTTAACCTGGCTGCCGGGCGAAGGCGATTTTAACCGCGTGCTCTGCACAGATATCGGCCCCGGGAATACACTCATTGATGCCGCCTGCCGTAAATATTTTGATAAGCCTTACGACGAGGACTCGGCTATAGCTTACAGCGGAACTGTGAATTTACAATTGTTGACAGCGCTCCTCGCCCACCCGTTTTTTAAAGAAAAAGCACCGAAAACTACCGGACCAGAATTATTTAATCTTGACATGGTTGCCGAAGCGCAGCGACAATCAGATACTGCACAAATTAGCAATGAAGAACTTATTTGCACCCTGAGTGCCTTCACAGCGGCATCTATAGGCGGCTTTATTAAGGAAAATATCTCCGGCAATGAGATTAAAATTTTCACCAGCGGCGGTGGTGCCAGGAACCCATTTGTTGGTGGCGAATTAAAAAAATTATTGCCGGAAGCATTGATTGAAGATAGCAGCTCGCTGGGAATTAATCCTGATGCCAAGGAAGCGATATTGTTTGGGTTGTTAGGTAATGAAGCTCTATGCGGCGGCCCCATCAGGATCGGAACTAATCCTGCTGTATTGATGGGGAAATTTTGTTTCCCGGTTTAAAAAGTTGTTCAAAATTGATTTTTCTAAACGTAAAGACGCATAATTGCGTCTCCCATAGGACAAGCCGCCTTGTATAGTGTTTAACCCATCTTGAATTGCATACGGGGAGGCGCAATTATACGTCTATACATTCAAAAACAATCGCTTAAATGTATAAACAATCACCTTCCCATCTGCTGCCTCACAAACCGCCTAACCCGTTGCAATAAGGTACCTTTTCTATTAGCCAGGAAATGCTTGATGGCTTTATAAGCCTGCTCGTTTTCCTGTATCACATCCGGAAATTGTGTTACCTGCTTGCGGGCCATTTGTACATGGTACATATCTTCGTTGTTAGAATGTACACCGGTGCCGTCATGCCCGATATTTTGAATAAGCGACTGCGAGGGATTGAGCGTTAATCCGTTCTTTAAAAAGATGGATGCGTACCACCTGATAGCCCATGAGTTGTTTTTACCGGCTTTAAACTGCTCAATCTGTTTCCAGAAATTCATTTTGCCTTCTATAGAAAAACGGGCTATTTTCAGGTTATCAAACTGGTTGATCAGTTTGTCAACATCGGGTTCAAAGTTTTTCCAGGCACGTGCCCAGGTTGCCCAGCCCCAGCTGGTGGCTGCACGATAAAAAAAAGTTTCGGGCAGGGTTTTATCATGCAGGTTATACATGTATGCACCAATATGCATAACCTGTTCGTGGTTTGCATACTTTGTTAATGCATCATTAAAATATTGCAGCGTATAGGGCGATGATAGCAGATCATCTTCAAACACAATCACTTTACCATACTCGTACACCAGTTTTGTTACCCCGCTGATGATAGATTCGGCCAGCCCAAGGTTTTGATCGCGCAAAACAACTTTTACCGATTTAAAGCCGCTTACATCATTCAACAGCTGCCTCACCTGTTCAACTTTAGGCTTATCGGCATCAGTTTTGGCTGCATCGCAAAAAATGTACAGGCGAGATTCATCGGCCAGCAAATTTTGCTGCAAATAACTGATGGTACGGCGCGTATGCTCGGGCCGGTTATAAACAAAAAGGGCTATAGGGGCAAGATTTTGCATTGTATGAATTCAGCAGGCTTGTATTGAAATTAAATGCCCTGCATATAGCAGGGCATTTAATTTTCAAAGACAAAATTATAGTATAACCCTGCCTTCGCCAACAAATAAAGTAATTTGTTTTTAGCCGGCCGATTTTACTGTAAATGTAGTGCGGCGATTAAGTTGCCGGCCAGCCGGATTATCCTTGCCGTTAGGTAATTTATTAGGCGCAATAGGCATCCTTTTGCCGTAGCCTTTAGCTTTAATACGCGATGATTTAATTCCCTGAAGCAGCAGGTAATCCACACAAGTCTCGGCCCTGGCCTGCGATAACTTCAGGTTGCCGGCATCGCTGCCTATTCCATCGGTGTGCGAGCCAAGTTCTATCTTTATTTTAGGATTATCATTCATAATGGCAACCAGCTTATCAAGTGTATTATATGATTCGGCCCTGAGATGGGCATTACCAAAATCAAAGTAAATATTCTCAATTATTATCGGCACGTTAACTTTGTAATTCTGCAGGCAGGTTTCGGGATTAATCAGCGTGTCAATACCTGGTTTTACTATCGGGGCCGGAACAACTTTAGTAAAATATCCTTTTTGCGAAATCTCAAGTTTATAACTTGGCAGCTTTTCCTTCACCTGGAAAACATAATCTCCTTTGTCGTCGGTAATCTTAGCAACCAGGCCCATTTTTACATTCGGATCTTTAAGGATCACCCTTGCACCCACCATACCACTGTTGGTATGGCAATCAATAACGCGGCCGCTGATGTATAAGAATTTATACTGCCCGGTAAACAGGCTCAGGCAACAATCAGATCCCCGGGCAGAGCTCAGGTAAAATTTATTAGCATTGGTTGGATCAAGGCTGTAATACAGATCATCTTTAGATGAGTTAACCGGATAGCCTAAGTTAACCGGTGCCGCCCAATGACCGAAATCTCCATCGCTACGGTAAACATCAAAGCCGCCCATGCCTGTAAAACCTGTCGAACTAAAAAATAACACTTTATCAGCTTCGTCGTAATAAGGAGATTGTTCATCGTAGGGAGTATTAACGGTATTACCCAAATTGCTTACCGTTTTTGGCTGTCCCGAATCATCGAGGGTACTTTCCCAAATATCATCGCCACCTTCGCCGCCAGGCCTGTCTGATGAGAAAAACAGCCGCCTGCCATCGGGGCTGATATGCGGATGCTTGGAATTATAACCTTCGGCATTAACTGTACTGTTTAGCCTTACCGGCTGCTGCCAAACACTGCTTACCAGCTGACTGAGATAGATAGCCGACACCGTTTTACCATTCTTTTTATACCAGCGGGTTAGGTACATTTTAGTACCGGTAGCATCAAGCGATGGCGTAGCATACTCAATTTGCCCTTCTTTATCAAACACGTTAAAGTTGGTAGCAAGTGCTTTTGTTGAATCAAGTATGGCCGAACTATAGATCCTGTTAGTAAAAAACTTATCCTTATCAACCATACGTGATGAGGTAAACCAATACCTGCCTAAATTTACGGTAAGGGCATAATCGCCCTGATCTTTATTTAAAAACACCAGGGGTGATACATCAACTGCGCGCGGGTGTTCTAATTGCTTCAATGCATACCCGCATGAAGCAATTTCTTTATTAGCAAGTGCAGTGTACTTAGGGTCCTGATTACGCTCTGCAAATTGTTTCAACTGCACCAATGCCTCATCATATTTTCCATTTGCCTGCAAACAGATACCGTACCAAAGCGGGGTTAAAGGATATTTCTCTGCCGATCCTTCATTGCTCATTTTGGTATACCAAATGGTAGCGTCTGTATAATCCTTATACAGGCGATATGATTCGGCCAGTTGATAAATGATGTACTGATTGGTAGTTTCCTTTTTTGAACCGCTCTTTCTGCTTGCTGCTAAAGGCACGCTGTTTTTTGACTCAATGGTTGTGCCATCGGCAATGTGTTTATAATAAAAAGCTGCGGTATAATATTCATGCCTGTTAAAGGCTGTATCGGCCAGGGCCTTGTAATTTTTCGCCTGCCCAAATGAAATCGCCGGAAAAAACGACAGTAAAAAATAAGGTAATAGTTTTTTCATATTATATCCTTGGACAAATTGGGGCCGGAGAATCGGTGTAGCGACTAAAAATATAGCTTATAGATAATTCAAAACCACCACGGCCCGAAGTAACTGCACGGAGCCCGGAAGTGTTAAAATCATAGCTGGCCCCTATAACCATCTGTTTTATGTGGTACCCAACATTAGCAATTGCGGCATCCTGAAGCCGCATCATACCACCCAGTACGAGGCCATTGTCATCCGCAAACTTAAGTTCGGAATATACGCCCAAAGCCTTGATCTCGCCTTTGCCCTGTTTAATGTAAACAACGTTAGGGATCAGGTCAAAAAAATCAGAAGCCTTGATACGGATACCACCATGTGCAGTAAAACGCATAGGCAGCTTGCTGTTGATGCCCCCGGCGGCAAAAGGATCAGTTACATCATTGATATGGTTAATGCTAAGCCCGCCAAAAAAGTTTGCTTTATTCATCGGGTCGGCATTGTAATAATAGATACCGGCTCCGGCGTCAAATACCGTTTTTGATGAATAGCCAAAGTTTTCGAAGTTAGGCAACGTTGGATCGAAACCAGCATCAGGATCGTACTGGTTATCAGACTGGAGCTTGCCCGGGTCAAAGCTGCGGCTGATAACGCCTGCCTGCAAACCGAAATGCAATCGCTGGTTACCATCATCAGACAAGGTTATGCCATAGCCAAATGAGCCGTAAGCCGTAAAATAATTATAACCGGCAGTTCCAGCTTTTTGATCAAGAATGTTAAGGCCGATGCCTACTTTATCGGTAGGTTTAAAATCGGCTGATACACCGGCTGTACGGTAGCCATTGCTGATGTTTGTCCACTGGTCTCTGAAGTTGGCAGATACCCGCGTATCGCCATCAAAAATACCGGTAAGTGCCGGGTTTAACCAAAGTGGATAGGCATAAAATTGTGAAAAATGCGGATCAACCTGCGCCTTCACCGTTCCTGCAGCTGCAAGCTGCAGCGCTATGGTAATAATAAGTAATACTTTCTTCATCGTAATAGCGTAATTGTTCCTTTTTTACTCAATTGCGCCCCATTATTCATTGTTGCTTTTAAATAATATACATATACGCCCACGGGCATTAATGAGCCTTTAAAATAACCATCCCATCCTTTGTTAACATCGGTTGATGTAAAAAGCAATTGCCCCCATTGGTCATATACATAAAAGGATAGGGTGTTGATATTTTTACCGTGTACATAAATAATATCGTTAATTCCGTCGCCGTTTGGTGTAAAGTTATTGGCTACATAAATCACGTTATTGTTATCGATAGTAGTAGCTTTAACTGCAGCCGAGGCCTCGCTGAGCGTACACGATGTAGCGCCCAACGCTTTCACTGTAATAGTTACCGACTGGTTAAGATCAAGCCCGCCTACTTTATGCGTTAAACCGGCGCTTCCTGAACTTGGCGCTGTATAAGTTAAACCATTATCGGTACTTACCAGGTAACTGGTTGCGCCATTTACCGCGCTCCATTCAAAAGTTACGCTTGATGATGTAACTTCACCAACAGTCACCACAGGAGCATCAAGCGGACCCGTCATTTTTACCTGTACTGCAACTCGCTCATTACTGTTACATCCCGTGGTATTTGTGGCCTCCACATAATAGTTTTTGGCCGAAGTCAGGTTACCGGTATTGTATGTATTGCCTTTAGCAAGCAAGTTGCCGCCGGTTGGTGCATCATACCATGATATAACGGCTGCCGCATCTGAAGAGGATGCTGTTAGTGTAGTGCTTGTACCCGGACAAATAGATGTACCTGAAGTATTTACCGTAACCACCGGTAAGGTAACTACAGATAAGCTTACTGTACCCCGCGCCGACGAGCTGCAGCCACCGGCGTTTACCGCCTGAACATAATAAGTTGCTGCCGATGTTAAATTGCTAATAGTATAATTAGGGCCCGAATGCAAGATATTAACGTCGGTTGCGCTGCCATACCAGTTATAAACAACACCGCTTTGCGCGTTTTGTATGGTGATGGTTGTTGTTGAGCCTGAACAAACATTAACGGTGCTTTGTGCAAATTGCGGTACGGCAGGTGGTGGCGCAACTGTTACGGTTACAATTGCCGGCTGACTGCCGCAAGTACCGTTTGACGCCTCAACGTAATAACTTTTACCGGCATTTAAAACGGGTGTGGTAAAAGATGTTCCTGTACCAAGCACTACAGTTTTAGCAGGCGAATCGTACCAGTTGTAAATTAACCCTGCTGTTGGTGAGCTAACTGTAAGCGTGGCTGAGGTTCCCTGGCAGATAGTTACTGCCGACGCTGCGGTTGTTGGCGGTGGCGGGGGAGGCGAAACCTGGAATGTAATCTCATTACTTATAGAGGCTGTTGTACATGCTCCGGATGTCACTATGCGGCGATAGTAAGTGTATTGACTTAAAGCAGGCGGATCATAGTTTTTTGAAGTAGCCCCTGGGATATCAGTAAAAGTTGCATTACCTCCTGATGATGATTGCCACTGGTATGAAAAAGTGCCATCGCCACCGGTTGCAGTACTGCCAGTAATAGAGGTAGGGTCGCCCGTACTACAGAACTGAGTAACTGCAGGTGCAATGATCGAATTATTGCTTACCGCCCTGATGGGCCTAACTGTAACATCGTAAAATGAATCATAAACAATAACGCCGCCGGTACTGGTTTGCCTGCGCAAACTGTATACTATACTTCCTGCCGAATTATTTATTAATGATGATGTGATATAATCTTTCTGCGTATTTGCAGATGGTGCGCTAACCCAGTTTCCGTTACTGTTTATTTGCCATAGGTAACTATCAGGCGTTGGAGTTTTAATATCCCCGTTAAGTACAGCCGCAGCAGCCGAACAAATAGTAATTGCCTGCAGGGGAGCAGCTGTTAAATAATATGGAGTGATTGAACTTTCAACCGATCTTACATCAGTATAGCCCGGTAAGGGAAAATCAAACGCCCGGCTAAAACCAGCGAATGGAAAAAAAAACAGGCAAAGGGCTGCCAATAAAAAACGTTTATACAAACGTACAGGTTCAGGGTGCATAGTTTAAATTAACGGATAATGATAATAATTATCTTTCATATTACTAAATTTTCAGATATTTTAACCGCTAACAAAAAACATTTTAAAGCAAATCGCAATTAATTTAACTCAGTCAAAGGCTAATAAAATGTTTTGTTGTTAATCCAGGTTTCATTGATAACGTTAAATTGCAACGGTATCATGGCCTCTTTTACGGTACAATCAATTATAATGTTCACATTATCAAAACATTTAAGCCGTACATAAAGTCACCCGGCAATAATTGAAGCATATAGCTGTAACGAGGGCAGATAAATTAGTGTTCAACGCACCCGGTTTATGCTTTTTTCAGGATGCGATCAAATATGACATTTATATCTTCTGAGATTTTTAAAGTGTATGCAAGAAACACATAAACTACACCGATAATGACAGAGCGGTAAACCATATCCACAAACACATTTTTTAAAGGAGGCAGGTAAAGGCCTATAAGCAGGCAAACGGCAAAGATCAATAATATATACAAATGTGCTTTTGCAAAAGGCTGCAGGTTAAACTTAATTTTGATAAATAACCAGTAGGCAAAGTTTAGTACAAACATGGTGATGAGGTAAGACACAGCAGCCCCCATCATTCCCATCCGCGGAATCAGGATCCAGTTTGATACCACACAAAGCGTCACCGCCGAAACAATAAAAACTGTAGTTAGCCTGTAGTATCTGGATACGTTCATGATATAGCCATTTAGCCCGCCTGTCATATCAACCAGAAATGCCACACCAACCACTATAAAAACGTCAAAATAAGGAGTATAATCATGTTTGTGCAACAGCATGATGATAAACTGCCTGTTAATAACCAAGCCTGTGAACAGCAGGCAGCCGATAAGCATTTGTACTACCGAGGTTTTGTAATAGATTTTGCCAATTTTGGCCAGATCATTGGCCACCCATGATTGAGCAATGATCTGCAGCGAAGTGCGGCTTAGTGCCTTGGCAGGCAAACTTATAACCACGGCTATGGCGAAAAACGTACCATATATACCCACATAAGCGAATGACTGCTTGGTAAGCAGGCTTAGCATCAGGGTATCCAGGTTTTGGATCATAACAAACGAGCTGCCGCTCAATACCGTAAAAAAACCATAACTGAGAAATGTTTTTCGTTCACTTATCAATTGTGCACTAACAGCCGAAAACTTAAAATGCCGGCCTTTGGCAATATAGGCAAGCAGCAACAGCACAGCTACAAGATTAGCAGTTATATATATCATTAAAAAAACATGATAGTCAATCAGTTTAATGGCAATCAATAAAACTCCGGCAGTTGTAAACAAGCGCAGCCCTACTTCGCGCAAAAACGAAGAAAATACATTTTTAAATACAGTAAGCGCCATGTTTTCCAGTACAGAAAATACCAGTGTAAAAAACGATAGCGGAATCAGGTAGTAAAAATACCGGGTAAGCAGCGGGCCTCCATCCTTATTAATATAATGACTAATAATAGAATCTTTAAAAACTATAAAAAGTATAGTGAATACTACAAAACCAACCAGGCTCCAAACAGTAACGAAAGAGGCAAATCCTCCGTGTTTTTTATCTTCACTCCTGTAGTAAGGGAAATATTTAAGAATGATATTACCGATACCCAATCCGGCAAACTGCGCGTAAAGCAATGAGATGGTTGTTGTCATTAAATTAAAAAAACCGATCTCTTCAATGGTCAGAATCCGCTGAAAAAGGATGATAAGATTAAAAAAACCGAGGGCTACACCCGCGTAAAGTATCAGGCTGTTAAAAAATCCCTGTTTTTGTAATAGGTTCATTTATTTTTTGTTACTGATGCTGCTCTTGATAATGGAATCAAGCAAAGCAATGCGCATGTGAATATCATAATTATCAACCATGTGTTTTCGTGCTGCTTTACCCAGCTGCATAGCTAATTCAACAGATTCGGCCAGTTTGATCATTCGCTCGGCCATACCGGTTACATCATACTCATCAACCAAAAAGCCGGTTTGTCCGTCAACAACAGCCTCCTTTATACCCGAGTGCCGGGTTGAAACCACAGGAAGGCCAGATGATGACGCCTCAAGTACAGTAAGCGGGGTACCTTCTTTATCTCCATTGGCTGCTGTAACCGAATGCTGTACAAATGCGCGCATGGTTTTCATCAATGCCTGTATCTCGGCCGGCTTTAATACGCCGGTAAGTGAGATATGCTCAGCAAGTCCAAGCTCAGTAACCAGCGCACTGGTTTCATCAAACAGCGGCCCGGCACCAACCATCCAAAGCCTGGCATCGGGTTCCCTTTGCTGTACTATTTTGAATGCCTTAACTAATGACTGAGGAGATTTTTTTTCAACAAAACGACCAACAGATAAAAAATGCTTGGCTGAGGCGGATATATCAAGTAAAGGAAAAGCTGCCGTATCCACGCCGCATGATGCGGTAAATACTTTATCGGCAGGGGCACCCATTTCTTTCAAGGTAGCTGCCATATCAACAGATACAGCAATAAAAGCACTTGCGTACTTAAATGCGTCCTGATACAGGCTTGCATAAGCAGCAACTGTATCGCGGTGATAAACATCGGCACCATGAAAATGAATTATCAATGGAACCGCAGCCATTTTACAGGCTTCCGTAACCGATGCGCCAACCATGCCATATTCGGCAAAAACGGCGTCTATTTTATGTGCTTTGAGGTATTTATACAGGGCAAGAGTACGTACCCTGATATTTTTCTTTTTAAAAATCCGCTTTTGAATCAGATAACTCAGCAGGCCCAGTTTTGAGCGGATCAGCGTTTTTCCCTCATGGTCATATACCGGGAACGCGCCTCCATACAATACTTTTTTATTGCCTGCGAGATGGTCAATATGCGCTTGTATAAAAGTTTCAGAAAAAGCAGACTTATTGGGCTTTATGATACATAAATTATACAACCCGCTCATATTAACCTAACTTTTTACGAACATAATACCGGCGGAAGAAACTGCCTAATTTATAAACAGCCTTGTTAAAGATCCTTCTGCTGCGTTGTGATGCAGTTACCGGTTTAGGCTGAAAGAATGCGGCTTCGAAATCGTCATTTTTTTCCAGTACGATGTGGGCATAATCGCCTACGTTCCATACGTTTTTAAGTTCGTAAAAAACCACTTCGGTACCGGTATCTGCGGCAAGTTTGCCAATAACATCAAAAGATATATGCTCATCAACAGGCTGCATTGTTTCCGGCTTATTCACCAGCGACCATTTTAGGTTTGCCGGGGTTGGAACCGTTAAAATGATCCGGCCTTTGTTCCGTAATATTTTTGCAAGCGCGGCATGAACAGCCGGCCTGTCGGTAACAGCAATGTGTTCATATACATCCATGAAAATGATCAGGTCAAACTGCTCGTTAAAAGTATCCGGGGTAAGGATGCTTTCTTTAAAGCTGAGTTTGCTGTCACCAAAAAGCTTTTGAGCAATCTGGATAGACATGGTGCTGATATCGATACCAGTAATAACAGCATCAGACCAGTACTTACGCATGCGCGAACAAATATTGCCCATACCACAGCCTACCTCTAAAATACGGGCCGGTTTTGATGGCGTAAAACGCTTAATGGTATCCCACCCAAACTCAATACGGGGGTTAACTACAATATAATCATTAAGCTTGTTTTTAACGTGCTCATCATAATAAGACACAACATTTTCGCGGTTCGGATTTCCAGTCATTACAGATACAGAGTATATAAAGCTATGCTTTGCAGGTACAAAGTTAATAAATAATATTAAAGGGGCTTTTGGGCAACAATTACGTAAATGGCACCATCGCGGTCGCGTTGTGCCTGCGTATTTATCTTATTAAACAAGCCAATCATAGCCTGCATTACCAATGCAAAGGGAGGGATCAAAAATTTAGGCATTTTAACCGCAATACCATCTTGAAACAACTGTAAACCGCTTGCCGTCAAACCCATAATACCATAAAAAGAATTGATTTTAAAACCTTCGGCCTCAATAGTTTTCCTCAAACCGGCGCTTGTCCACCTCCAGTAGTCGTTGGGTGTGGGGTGGTAAAACCAGTAGCCATGGGTAGTTATAATGGCCGAACCGCCGGGTTTCAGGATCCTCATAGCCTCCTGCAAATAGCCCGAGGGGGTATCAACGTGTTCCAGCACCTGGTTGCTAAGTACAATATCGCAATAATTATCGGGCAGGGTTGTTTTACTGTCGAACCCGATATGATGCTCGGCCTTCGGGTTCATCTCCAGGTCGATACCCAGATATTTACCAACAACAGGTTCAATCAATTCGCGATACGGCATATCACCACAGCCAAAATCAGCAAGCAGCAAGGTTTTATTATCAGCAGTGAGTTGCTTTACTATTTCGATGGTTTTATCCCTTAATTGTGAAAGGGATACATAGCGCGTGTGAAAAACAGAGGGATATAAACGGTCGTTACCTTTCATGCGGCTAATTTAATAGTTTTACTTAGTTTTTCACCGGCTGCCTGTAATGTAAAACAGGTTTTACCTTGCGGTAAAACCTGTCTGCTTTATCTAACTATGATCGTGTATTTTTTCAGGATCAGTTATTCTTTTTAACCGATCCTTCAGCTGCCTTCTTCTTTGCAGCAGATTTCGTGGTCACAGATACAACACCATTTTTAGCCCTATCCCCATAAATAGCCTCAGCAGTTTTGTCTTTCATCACGTTTATTTGTTCAATATCGTTCGGATTAATTTTATCAAGTGATGATCCTTCCGCCAGGACTACCCCGTCGATAATAATTAAAGGGGCTGATTTACTATCACCCGCTATGATTTGAGATTTTGTAGTGTCAGTGATCACTTTGCCGGTATAAATTACCTGATTGGCGTTTGATGGATTTACAACAGCCCCCGTTCTATTTTCACCGGATTTTGCTGGCTTGCTATCAGCCAGTGTAAAGCTAATAGGAACCGAATATTGCACCCTAACCGGTTTACCGTTCTGTATCCCTGGCTTCCATTCTGGAGATAATTTAAGCACCCGCAACGCTTCTTCATCGCAGCCATAACCTATCCCTCTTAAGATTTTAATATCAGATAATGCTCCATCTTTCTCGACAACGAATGTCGCTATAACACGCCCCTGGATATTTTTGTCGTGCGCCTCTTTAGGGTATCTGATATTGGTCATCAAAAATTTACCAAATGCATTTATCCCACCCTTAAACTCGGGCACCTGCTCAACCGATGTGAAGACCTGGTTGGTACCTGATTGCGCCGAAGCTATTGAGAAAGTTGCCGGTGCCGTTGTTTTTGTAGTGTCGGCATCAGGCGGAAGTGTGAAACTGATAGGCACAGAATATTGCACCCTTACCGGGCGATTGGCCTGCATACCTGGTTTCCAGTTAGGTGATAATTTTATAACCCGTAAAGCCTCGTTGTTCAAATCATCTGCAACGCCCCGAACAACTTTTTGATTTGACAGCGAACCATCTTTTTCAACAACAAAGGTTATGATCACCCGGCCTTGAATCTTTTCGTTGCGGGCCTTGGGTGGATACTTTATATTGGTTGTCAGGAATTTGCCGAAGGCTTCAAGTCCGCCCGGAAATTCAGGCACCTTTTCAACCGATGTATATACTGGAGTCGTGTCAGCAGCTGCAACCGGTCTGTCCTCTACAGTTGGCGGGGCAATAGTTATTTCGGTCATCTTACTTGCCGGTGTCGAAAAAACTTTATCCGCTTTTGTGTTGATTACCGTTATAGCATCACTGTTATTGATAGTTGCCGATGAGAGCACCATCATCAAAATAAACAATGGGGCCGAAAGGCCATACTTAATCAGTTTAATGCGATGTGATCTGTTTTTCTGTAACATAATGATACGTTCCTTCAAAAGGCTTTTATTAAAAAATGAATTTACCAGGTTATGTGATGGAGCATGAAACGTTTGGCTCAGCAGCAGCATGGCATAATCGGCCTTATCTGTACCGGCATTAACAGCGTGCCTGTCGGCAATAAACTCATGGATATGCTTTATTGCCCGGCGATAGAAATACACTATCGGGTTAAACCAGTTAACGATCATAACCAGTTCAATCAATAGCACATCGGCCGAATGCCATTGTTTGGCATGCACATCCTCATGCGCAGCAATAGCTTCGTTAGCCTCGCCGTCGGCATTTAGTTTTACCTTTTTAAAGAACGAATATGATACAGCAGATTCGGGCTGACTGATCACTTTTTTCAGCTTGAATAACTGCCAGGCCAATCTTACCGACAAAAATGCGATGCCTGCAGCATATACGGCAAACAAGATCTGCCCTATACTAACCGGCGATTCTTCTATCGGCTTAAAGTGATAAACCAGTACGGGGCTGCTGTATAAAGTGTATTTTACCTGCTGGGTTATGAACAGGTTCTGCACCCAGTCGGCCTGGATAACAGGTATCATAAATGATAACAAAGCGGCACTTACCAGGTAAAGCCTGTTAAGCTGAAAAAAGGTTTCTTTACGAAGCAAAAGCACATAAAACCCGTAAAACAGCAACAGGTATATGTTTACCAGTAATAAATATTGCCACCAGCTCATAATTATTTTTCTTTTAGTTTTTCAATCAGTTTCATGATCTCATCGGCCTCTTTCAGGTCGATTTTCTCTTTCTTTACAAAAAACGAAAGCATCCTGTTAACAGAATTATCAAAATAGCCGCTTAACAGTTTATCGGCAGCAAAACTCTGATACTGTTCTTTGCTTATCACAGGGTGATATTCGTGGCTTTTACCAAATGCAGTATGGCCAACAAAACCTTTGGTTTCCAGGATCCGGATAATAGTCGACACGGTATTATAGGCGGGCTTGGGCTCGGGTAATTGGTCGATAACGTCTTTAACATACCCTTTTTTTAATTGCCACAGCACTTGCATGATCTGCTCTTCGGCGCGGGTTAACTCTTTAATTTCCATGTGCGTACTTTTAAATTAATACCTCGTGTATTAATATGTTTAATTGTGAAAACTAAGTTAAGGGACATATTTTAAATTTGCAACTAAATTTTTAGTTATTAATTTCTTAAACTTTAAATGACCATATTCGTTGTGTTGATCACATCCAATTATACATGAATATAACCTTCCATGGTGCTGCCCGTAATGTAACCGGCAGCAAACATTTACTCCGCTTAAATAACGGTACCAGCATATTATTAGACTGCGGCATGTTTCAGGGCCTGGGCGAACAAACCGAAGAAATGAACGAACATTTTGGCTTTAACCCCAAAGGGGTTACGCATATGATCCTGTCGCATGCGCATATAGATCATTGTGGTTTGATACCGCGCTTGGTTGCCGAAGGCTTCGACGGAAACATTTATTGTACTTCGGCCACCATGGACCTCACACGTATCCTGCTGCTCGATTCGGCCAGGATCCAGGCCCAGGATGTTGAATATGATAACAAGCACCGCGCCCGTAAAGGCCTTCCGCTGCTTAAACCTTTGTATACCGAAGAAGATGTAATGGACGCCCTGCGCCTGTTTAAGATCGTTGAATATGGTGAAGAATTTGCCATTACCCCCGAAGTAAAATTTAACTTTACCGATGCCGGGCATATTCTTGGCAGCGCGGCGGTACATATCACAGCTACCGAAAACGGAAAGGACACGCACATCACTTTTAGCGGCGACGTTGGCCGGTATGGCGATCTACTGTTGAAAAGTCCGCAAACCTTTGAGCAGGCCGACTACATCTTGCTCGAATCAACCTATGGCGACTCGCTGCATAAAGATCTGGGGCCAATTGAAGAGTCATTATTAGAAGTTATTAAACAAACCTGCAATGTAAAAAACGGTAAAGTGATCATCCCCGCATTTAGCGTTGGCCGCACGCAGGAATTACTATACGCCTTAAACAGTCTTGAGTTGAAAGGCACCTTACCCGATGTTCCTTATTATGTAGATAGCCCCCTATCCGAAAAAGCTACCCAGGTGCTGATGAACCACCCCGAAGTTTACAATAAAAATGTACAGGAGGTTTTAAAAACTGATGCCAATCCTTTCGGCTTCAAAGGCCTCCGATTTATTGAAAGCGTGGAAGAATCAAAGGCGCTGAACAATGACCCGCGACCATGTGTTATCATATCCTCATCGGGCATGGCCGAAGCCGGACGGGTAAAACATCATATCAAAAACAATATCAGCAACCAAAAAAACACCATTTTAATGGTTGGCTACGCAGAACCAAATTCATTAGGCGGCAGGCTTTTAAGGGGCGATCACGAGGTACATATTTTTGGTGAGCAATACGAAGTTAAAGCCGAAGTTCGCTCCATCAAATCAATGAGTGCCCACGGCGATTATGATGACCTGCTCCACTTTCTCACCTGCCAGGACCCAGCGTTAGTAAAAACCGTTTTCCTGGTTCATGGCGAGTATGACGTTCAGCAACATTTTGCCGGAAAACTAAAGGAGCATGGTTTTAATCACATTGAGATCCCGTATCAGCATCAAAAGATAAATTTGGAGTAAAAACAATAAAGCGTCATTGCGAGGTACGAAGCAATCCCAAACTATACAGAGCGGCTCTGCTAATCGGGGATTGCTTCGTACCTTATAATGACGTCTGTAGAAGCCTTTCGGTTACCCTTTACCCCTTCCTTACCTGTTTTATCACCGCTATGATATCCTCCTCACCAAAGGCAGCTTCAGCATCCTGGTAAGTTTGATACGCAGTTACCCCCAGCGGAGTGGCAAGGCCAAGGTTTTTGGCAAGGCGCAGATCTTTGGCAATGTGTTTTAATGCAAATGCTGCGTTATAATTATTGTTAACAATGGCATCACCTTTTATTTTGATGAAAGGACTGCCCAAGGCACTGTTACCGATCAAGGTTGTCAGTGCCTCTGCATTAATGCCGTTTTGTTGCGCCAGCGTTATTGTTTCGGCAAGGCCCTGCGCTACAATGCCCAGAAAGGTATTGATAGCCAGTTTGGCCACATTGCCTGCGCCGGTATCGCCCACCTGCATAACAAGTTTGCCCATTTTTTCAAGGATAGGTTTAGCCTGTTCAAATGCACCGGCCTCACCTCCAACCATGATCACAAGCATAGCATCTTCAGCTTGCTTTACACTGCCCGACACCGGGGCATCTAAATAACTGTTTCCGCGAGCCTTGCATGCGACGGCCATTTCCTTACTGATAGCAGGCGATACAGTACTCATGTTGATGATGATCTTGCCGCTCGCTTTTGAAGACAGTAAACCTTCACTACCGTTAAAAATATCATGGATAGCCTTGTCATCAGATACCATTATGAAAACCACATCGGCATCGTTTAATAATAAAGCTGGCGATACCGCAGTACCTATCCCCTGAGCTTTAAACCCATTCTCCTTTTCCTTACTGCGGTTATACACGCTGAGCGGATATCCGGCTTTGATCAGTTGCTGCGACATGGGGATTCCCATTTTGCCTAAACCAATCCATCCAATTTTAACTGTATTCATAGTAGCTATTTGGTTTTTTATTTATATAGATTTTATTGATACCTGTTTTCAACGCCATTTAAACCGGAAATTTAATTCCCGACAGCCTTTCGCACTCGGCAATGAAACGGTCCTGAACTGCAGGATCTGCACCAGCCGGATGAACAGAACGTAATTTTTTATGATAGAAGTATTTCCCGCTTACAAAAACTTCCGGCTCACTACCTGCAGCCAGCCATACCTGTGTTTTTGGCGCATCCTCCAGGCTATCCGGAGCGCCAGGGCCACCCATTTTGGTTGCCACCCAACCAGGCTCCATTGCGTTTGAAAATATACCGGGCCATTTGCGGGCGGCGTAAAAGGCAAGGATCACGTTATGCAATTTTGAATCGGCATAAGCCATATACCCGTTCCAGTTACGAACGTTCCATTCCAGGTCGCGCAGTGTGGCGTCACCATCTTTGTGCAGGCCCGAACTGGTATATACCAGGCGTTTAGGCTTATTGATAATACAGGTAAGGATATAAGGGGAAAGACTGTTGATGGCAAACACGTGCGGCAGGCCATCTGCCGTTGTCAATCGTCGTGCTTCCTGGTATCCCACAGCAGCATTATGGATAACAGCATCAAATGCACCGAGCTTATTAACCTGTTCTGCAACATGGATACTCCCGGCAATAGATGCAAGATCGCCGGTTACTACTGTTTCTGCTTTGGGTACAGCCGCCAGTGCCTCTTTGGCGCGGGCTTCGTTACGGGCATGCAAAACTACGCTATGACCCTCTTTTACTAATATCTGTGCGGCCATCTGCCCTAAACCATCAGCCGAACCTGTTATAAATATTCGCGACATATTATCTGTTTTAATGATCCAACAAAGTTCGGAACCAAAGCGGTGCAGGCATTTAACAAATGGTAAGAAACGGAGTTTGATTCAAATTAATGTTAGCGGATGTTTTTACGGATCCTGCTTAACGATTGCGGCGTTACGCCCAGGTAAGATGCAATATCGGTAAGCGGTACCCTCATTGCCACTTCGGGCTGGCGCTCCAGAAACAATTGGTACCGCTCGGACGAATCATAACCGAGATAGGCATTCCTGGTTTTTATTTTTTCCAGCAGCGTGTTCTGCGAGATCTGATCAATTATTTCCTTGAGATAGGGCAGCTTTTCATACAAAGCCAGTAAGTTATTCTTACTGATAGCCAGCAACTCCGTATCGCAGGCCGCCTGGATACCCTCTTCGGCAATCATATTATTGTTAAAGCTGTACAGGATAGTGCAAAACTGGTTGTCTTTTAAAAAGAAATAGGTCACTTCATTTCCCTTATCGCTTTGAGCCATAATGCGCAGTACGCCATTGGTGATGAAAAACAATTGCCTTGCCACATGCCCGAGCGATAAAAGCGTATCCCCTTCCTTAAACTTCATGGGTACAAAGGCATTTGCTATAAGCTCCTGATCGTTAACCGGGATAGGTTTTAACTGCTGTAGGCGGGCAATGAGTTGCTGTTGCATTATACAAATATCAGGTAAAATTGTAATAAAAAAAGCCATTGCAAGGCACGAGGCAATCCTCTATAAGCAGGTACGCCCTATTACTTTGTACCTTATAATGAGGTACTTAATGGAAAAGGTCAGTCTCAATAACTCGCCTGCCCTATTTCAAGTTTACTGATCTTATTATCGGCATTAACCGTAAACTTAAAGTAAGTTTTAAAATCGCCCCACTGATCGCTGTGAAATTTACCGTAAACATGCAAGCCGTTTTGTTCCACTTTGTCAATACTGGTAAAACGTTCATGACCTAAAGCTTTTTCGAAAAAGCTTTTAAAGTTCATTTTGTTACCGTCATCAAAAAGCCCGGCATCAGCGGTGAACAAAGCAAACCAAGCTTGTTTGTCGCCGTTTTGCAGGGCATCAATGGCCTGTTTTGCTATTGGGTTGCTTAGCTTTTCGGTATTCATAGCTTTAACGTTTTGTATAGTTGAGGCAGGTGTTTTTGCGGCCTGCGCATTTACAGTTGAAGTAATTAATGTACCGTATATGATATAATGATTAAGCGTTTTCATGGCTTTGTAGATGTACAAATCAAATAATTCTATTTTTTAAAACCTGTTAAATATCAGTATCAGGTTATAACTAAGACTACAACCTGATACTGATGTTACTAAGCTGATAATTAATTTGTTGCACCACCGTTAACCAACAAGTGCTGGCCGTTTACAAACGATGAAAGATCGCTGGCGAAGAACTCGGCCACATTGGCCACATCTTCTACTTCGGCCAGGCGGCCCATCGGATTGCTATCAAGCAATTGTTTTCTTAAAGCGGGGTAGCTATCAGCTTCGGCAAAGATACCTGAATGATCAACAGCAAAGGGTATGATGGAGTTAACTGTTACACCACGGTGACCAATCTCTTTTGAAAGGATATCAACCAGGTACCTTGGCGTAGTTTTGCTGCCGCCATACACGGCCATTCCAGGCACAGGGAATGAGGTGGTACTTGAGGCGATGTATATGATCCGGCCATTATCTTCCACATTTTTGGCGGCCTGCTGCATGGTAAAGTAAGTACCCTTGGTGTTGATGCCAAACACACGGTCAAACTGTTCTTCGGTAAAATCAACCACCGGGGTTTCCACCAGTTCGATACCTGCGTTAGCCACTACAATATCTATTTTACCAAATGCATCTTTTGCTTCTTTAAACAGCCTTTCAATATCAGCCACTTTACTTACATCGGCCTGTACTGCTATAACGTTTGCACCCATCGCTTTGATGTTACTTACCACTTCGTCGGCCGATGCCTTGTCGCGTGAATAGTTGATTACGATATCGGCACCTAATGCTGCATAACGTTCTGCAATTGCTTTACCTAAACCACGGGCTGAGCCGGTTATTACTGCTACTTTATTATTTAATGAGTTCATGATTATTTTCTTTGATTTCACCGATGAGGTTTGATTTCACCGATGCTTGGTTAATGTTTCTGTGATTATTGTCTTATTTGTGACTCTTGCCGTCTTGCTTCTTAATTCTTGCTGTCTTGCCTCTCAATTAAGCCATTGCGCCATTCAAACCGATAATTTGTCCGCTGATCCATTTGGCGTCATCGCTGGCCAGGAAAGCAACCACTTTGGCAATGTCTTCGGGCTCGCCCAGGCGGTTAAAGGCATTGAGAGCATTGAGGCGGTCAATCAGCTCCTGCGATTTGCCTTTGGTAAACAATTCCGTATTAACCGGGCCGGGCTGCACTGCATTTACATTGATACCACGTGCCCCAACTTCCTTAGCAAATACGCGGGTTAGCTGCTCTACCGCACCTTTGGTTGCCACATAACTGCCATAGGTAGGTGTTAATACACGGGTTTGGGTCGATGAGAAATTAATTACAGAACCTTTGTCGGCAAGTTTGACGGCGGCCTCCCTTAGGGTATTAAAAGTCCCTTTTACATTGATATCAAACTGGCGGGTGAAATCCTCGTCGGTAGTGTCTTTTATTAATTTGGTGATCATGATGCCAGCATTGTTTACCAGTACATCTATTTTGCCATAATGAGCTATAGCGGCATCAAACATGGCTGCCACTTCATCGGCTTTACTTACATCGGCCTGCAAGGCAATGGCATCGCCGCCTTGTTGCTTGATAACGTTTACAGTTTGATCTGCAGCTTCCTTACTGCCTGCATAGTTGATAATTACTTTAGCGCCTTCGGCTGCTAATTTATGAGCTACTGCTGCACCGATACCTCTTGAGGCTCCGGTTACTAATACTACTTTTGATGCTAATGTGTTCATGGTTTCCTTTGTTATTTTGTTTATGTTTTATTGTCGTTGATTGACAATACAAAGGTGGCAAGAGCAAGGCCCCTGAATGATACACATATCAAAGCATTACTTACGAATATTTAAGATTGGGTATTTTGTAATTGGGCAAAGACGTGTTTAGGTTAACCCACAAAAATTGCTTTGTCGCATAATTAGCAACGCGCCTTGTTTTGCCCCACCGGGCAATGTCATTAAGTTAAGGGAAATCCCCCAGAGGGCTACCGTGTACCCATAAGTTTTAAATAAAAATGTCATTTCGAAAGAGCAGATGGGGCTGGGCGTCGGGGCGAAAGAGAAATCTTATACGCCCTGTAAAGTCGCTTTGCATAGTTTAGGGCTGGATGTATAAGATTTCTCCTCACCACATCCGCACGTTCCTCCAACAGGTTCGTCGAAATGACATTTTCTTTTAATTCATAATCATATAATAATTAAAAGATGTGGCGACACGGGAGCCCAGAGGAGGAACAGGTTTATAGTAATATCATATACCGAAAATAACCGTGCCAGAGGTACGGAACACTCGGAGTTTTGCACCTCTGGTGCAACCTGTCAATCCCTTAACTTAATGACATTGCCCCGCCGGGGGGACAAGAAAAATAGTTCCCTGTAAACTGATTTTGGCTAAAGCCGACTGAGTTGAACATAATCCTGCCGGTTAAAACCGATGGCAATGAATTAAATTTACAGGATCTTGAAGCAGCAGGATATATGAATCAACGTGAGCATTAAGGCAATTGAGGAACTTAGTTTAACGCCTGGCTCAATGTCGGTTTCCTCATTTCCGTCGGTTAAAACCGACGGACCATTAAAGAACACATGCGGCTTCAGCCAAACCCGCTTTGACAAAAATGCTGGCTACGCTATCCTCGCATGTTCTTTCCTGAACAATACCGGCGAAGTATCCGTATGCTTTTTAAAGTAATTGCTAAAATGCGTGGCTTCAGTAAAACCCAAACGGAAAGCAATCTCTTTAATAGATAGTTTTGAGTTTTGTAAAAGTGCCTTGGCTTCGGATATGGTTTTTTCAGCAATCCAGGTACTGATGGTTTTGCCGGTTTTTATTTTAATAACATTACTCAGGTAATTGGGGTGAAGACCTTGTGCATCGGCATAATCCTGCACACGGAAGGCCTGTTCTGCTACGCCATTACTCAGGTCGCGATAATGTTTTTCGAGCAGGCGCTTAAAGCTTTTTACAATTTCCGAACTACGGTTGCCTTCATAAATCGGGTTATAATCCTTCCAAAAATATTCTTTAAATTTCAACAGTACCACTACAAACAGGTTTCCGATGATCCGATAGCGGTACGGGCTATCTGAATTATATTCTTTCAGGATCTGATGGTACAAAATAGCAAACTCCTCAAAAACCTCCGGACTAAGTACACGGGCCGGGAATGTTTCAGCCAGCAAAAATGAAAATTCGTCAAAAATATTGACATGTACGTTTTCCTTCAAAAACGATTCGCTGAGTGTAAACAGGTATACATCACCTATGTGCTCCCAGTTAAACGAACGAAAATGCCCCGGATTGGTGAAGTAAATAGCACGGGGTTGTAATTTATAATTTTGCTCGTCAATGGTATAATCACCATCCCCGCTCTTTATAAAAGCAAACACAAAAAAGTTAAGCCTGCTCAACGGCGATTTAAATGGCGTTGGCTGATTTATATCCTTCAGGTTAAAAACCGTAAAATCGGTATGCTTTATAAGCTCCAGCGGCAAACCCAGGTGCTTGTACTGATCATAAAGGGTATTAAAGATCTGCTTTTCATTATCCTGGTGATGCATGGGAAAGGCGTTTACGCCAAAGCTATGAGGGCTAAAGGAAATTTGCAAGCAATACAGGTAATAAACAAAAACGGCGTATTGTTACAACCTAACAATACGCCGTTTAATGATATAGCTTGCTGTTTAATCAAAGCTCACGCTGCCATAGCTGGTACTAATGGTAATTGTTTTGTCACCGCCGCCTTTACCTAAATGGCCTTTGTACGTTTTTGTAGGGTTAAAGCCACGCTCGCCATCTGCAGGGGTTTTACTGGTGATGTTAACATCATGGCTGCCATAGTTAAAGCTGCCATAATGCACCGTAATATCAAAATCAGCATTCTGCCCATCACTTACCCCCAGTTTCACACTTGAGTATGACGAGTTAACAGAAAGGTTTTTCACATTTTTATCAACCTCGCTAATATTCAGCGCACCGCTAAATTTCACATTGATGTTCCCCGAGGTAGTTATACGGCCAATTTTTGCCGAACCATAGCTCACATCGGCGTTAAGTTTATCGCAATCGCCAAGGTTAAGGCTGCCATAGGCAACATCCAGATCACTGCCTGTTAACGTTTCGATGGTAGCACTGCCATATCTCACTCTTATCTGGCTACCCGGATTGGTCAGCGCCTTAGCGCGCAGGCTACCGTATGAATTACTGATATTGAGTTTGCCGCTAAGATCAGGCAATTCGGTATTGCCATATTTATTATTGATAATAAGCGGGTTCCTGGCAGGCATGTAAACAGTATAATTGATCTCCATTTTGCGGAACGCGTTTTTCTTGCCAAACAATGATCCCCAAATACCGCCATCGTTATCGCCATCGCCCTGGTTAATAGATGTTTTGAATGAAACACCTGTGCCATCCTTACTATCCCTGATGCTTACGGCATCCAGCATCTTTTGAACCTTATCTTCATCGTTGGCACCAACCACAATCTGCACATCAACCTTTACCTCACTTTTTGCCCAGGTAAGTACGGTTACTTTGCCATATTTATTGTCAATATTAATTACATCATTGCCATCAACATTGTAGCTTTTACTGTAGCTTTTGGTTTTTTCAACTATATCGCCATTTTGTACCTGCTTTTCATAACTATCATCGCCATCGTTACTGTAACTAAAGTTCTGGTCGAAGTTTTTAAAACCAAAGTTTATGTTAGGACTCAGCTTTTCAAACCTATCGGCAAACTTCATGCTGTCAAAATCCTTAAACTTCATTTTAAATTTTAAGGAGTCGAAGCCTTTGAACCTCGTGCTGTCTTTGAATTTGAAAGCAAGTTGTTTGTTCAGCTTCAGCATGTTTTGCAATTTAAGGTGTATTTGCTTTTGCTGCTGTACGCGCAATTTGCTCATTTCCTTTTGCAGTTCGCGCATTTTCACATTCAGCTCCTTCATTTTTTGCTGATACTCCTTGCTGTTGGTAGCGGGAGTCCAATCATCGCCGTTCAATTCAGCAGCGGGGGGCGGTGTAGGAGGCAGTTTTGGCATTGCCGGCGCTGGTGGAACTGCAGGGCCCACCTGTGCAAAGTTTACTGTACTTATGGTCAACAGGCCGATAAGGATAAGCAAGGCCGGACTAAATATTTTTGGTTTCATTGTTTTGTTCCTTTTTCATCTGGTTAAACTGTTCAATTACATTTAATTGCTGGTTTAGCACCTCGGTTTGTATTTGCAGGTTCCGGATCATTGCACGTAAAACACGTTCCTGGTTAGGGCTGGTGGCCAAATCACTGTTTAGTTTTTTATAGGTGGAATCCATTTTGGCTATCTCGGCGCTGAACTCCTTGTATAGCTGCGGATCGTTTTTAGATGCTGATTTAAGTTCGGTAAGCTTGGTTTCAACAAGCGAAGCATAGTGTACCCGCTGTTGCGCATACTCGGGGTTAATGGCAGCAAAGTCAACGCCTTTTGCACCTTTTTGGCTTTGTAAATATATACCGAAGCCTATCCCCATTACGATGATCACCGACGCCGCCACTTTTAGCACAAAGCCCAGCGAAAAGGTTTTTGCTTCGCGTTTTTTGGGTTGCTGATCGTCCTCGTCCAAAAAATTGAGTTGCGCCTCAATCTTCCCCCACAAATCCGCCGATGGTTCTATCTCGTTAAATTCTTCGTTATTATCGTGCATGAAATCTTCAAATCGCTTGCTCATGATACTTTTCCTTTCCTGTTTAAAATTTCAATTAACTTCCTTTTAGCTCTCAAAAACTGGGTTCTTGATGTGTTTTCTGATATATTTAATATTTGTCCTATCTCTTCGTGGTCATACCCTTCAAGCAGATATAGCGATATCACAACACGGTAACCATCGGGCAGTTGTTTCATCCCTTCTTTAACCCTTGTTACCTGGTATTGTATGTCCTCATCATCCCAGTTGTCATCATCTGCAATATTTTCCAGGTGACCGTCTTCCAGTTCAACAAGTTCCAGCTTGCGTTTGCGCAGCAGGTTAATTGACCGGTTCACAACAATCTGTTTAAGCCAGAGGCCAAATGTGGTATCCTGCCTAAAATCCTTCAGCTTGGCAAAGGCATCCACAAAGGCTTCCTGCAGCACATCCTCGGCTTCGGCAATATCGCCCACTATCCGATAGGCCACGTTCAGCATAGCTTTCGAATACAGACGGTAAAGCTCATAGCAGGCTTTTTTACTCCCCTGCTTGCACTCAACTACCAGATTGTAATGTTTATCAATATATATTGCTTCCAAATTCGTGACCGGCTTCAGATTAATAGACGCAAGGCATTTTGCAACGTTGCACGTATATGAAAAATATTTTTTTAATTACTGATAATTTTTTTGATGATATGGAGTTATGGGAATTTTAGATGTGCAAATTTCAAATGCGCGGATGTTGTTGTCAGAACCTGAATTTATCGAATTAAGGGATTTTCAGAATAATGGAATCAATCTGCACATCTGAAATTTGCACATTCACACATCAAAACTATCATCCCGGCTATCCTTTAACCCTGAAAATCACGGTTCAGATACTTATCAATTACTTTAACAGCATTATCATATCTATCCTGACCTAAGCCGGATATTACCACATAGTTAGCATTGAGCGCCTGAAGCTCACGGTGCCAAACATTCATAAAATACTCCCGTTTGGTAGGGAAGTTGCGCAAGGGATCGTCCTGCCAGGGCAAATCGATATTCAGGAGTAAATAAAAATCATATGGGTGACGCGGCAGCTCGTCAAGCACCTCCTGAGGTGCGCTGCCAAACATTTCCTCACTCCAGATCTTTACCGTTAAAAAAGTAGTATCACAGATCAGGATCCTATTGGCTTGCGGCAGCAGCCCTTTTTCAAGCGCTATCTGTCCATGAAACATATTTACCTCATCCTGCCAGGTGCAATCACCAACAAGGTTTGCGCAATACTCCCGCGAATACTCAGGTACAGCTATGGTATTATAATGCCCTGCCAAATATTCAGACATGGTTGACTTACCTGTCGATTCGGGGCCTACAACTGCTATTTTGAGTATTTCGTTCATGTTGTAAAATTAAAACAAATAGAAATCCCCTCTTGAGAGGGGACTTATGTAAAAGCGTTGTTTTCTGCGGTTAGTACTAACAATACAGGCGTCGGGAAGGAAAAAAATGTCATTGCGAGGAATGGCGTGGACAAAAGCGCCAGGAACAACGTGGCAATCTCGTAGCAATGCATAGCCGCTTTACATAGTCGATAGGCATTAGCTACGAGATTGCCGCGCTATCACTCGCAATGACATAGTTTTTAATATTTCAAACAACTTTCAATCTCTGCACAGATGTGCCTGTGAAACTAATTTCCAACCACTAACCTCTAATCTCTCTACTCCGTTTTCTTCGGAACCCTTGTTGGTGTATCCTGGCCCGAAACTATAGTGCGTGAACTTAGCGCTATTGCACGGATTGTTGAGGTGATATTATTTACATCCAATGTGCTGAATTCGTCGCCAACGGTATGGTATAATTTGTCTATATCTATTTGATCTGTCGAAATGGTGTGCGCAGGTACGCCAACTTCGGCCAGAGACGCATTGTCACTTCTGTAAAACAGGTCCTGATCCGGATATGGGTCCGGGTAAAATTTAAACGCAGTACCCTTCAGGTTTTTCTGCAGGATCTTGCCAAAATCAGACCTTTCAAAACCTGTAATGAATGCAGAGTTAGTGCCAAATTTAGAAGCCTTGCCAATCATTTCAATATTGAACATGGCAACTACCTTATCGGCATCAACTTGTTTCGCAAAATATTGTGAACCATATTCGCCAATCTCTTCGGCGGTAAAGGCTACAAAGATGAGCGTACGGGCGTTATTGTTCAGTTTTTTATTGTATTTAGCCAGGCTTAACACCGCCGTTGTTCCCGAAGCATCGTCATCGGCACCGTTGGCGATGCTATCAGTTACGCCCGGTTTATCGGGTTTGATAATACCTAAATGATCATAGTGGCCCGAAAATACTACGTATTCATCAGGTTTGGTTTTGCCGGGGATAATACCGGCTACATTAAACAGCGGCAACTCTTCGTTTTTCACCTCGAAATTAACATCAAAAGAGGTAGCGTTATCAAATTTGCCTGACACAAATACAACAGGCGCTTTTGCTTTGCCTTTAAAGCTTGTAGAACCGGCACCCAAATAACTTTTTATCCGCCCAAACAAACTATTGAATTTGGGGTCGACCAGCAACAGGGTTTTGGTATCGCTTTTCAATGCCTTACGGTATTCGGTGCGAAAATCTTTGTCCGGACCAACAACAATCACTTGTACGTCTTTATCGCTCGCCCATTTAAATGAGTCAGAGCTGCTTGCAAAGGCACTATCGGCGGCTATTGCTTTACCATTGATGTTTACCGTTAAGTTAACGGGAGTTGAACGCACCATCGTAAAGTTTTGACGGTAGCCCGAATTTCCGGACATCGGCTTAAGACCGGCTTTTTTATACTCCAGTTCAATAAACGAGGCAGCTTTTTCAATACCGGGCGTAAAGGTGGCCCTTCCCTGCATATCATCTGCCGACAGCGTTTTGATAATACGCGCCACATCTTTCTCCCCGATCAGTTTATTAACATTCTGCGCAAAACCGCAAGTCGAAACACTTAAAAATGCCGCCGTTATTATTGAGATCTTTTTCATAATTATTTGACTTTTGATTGTAGCCAGTTGTTACGGAATGTTTCCTGCTCCTTGCTCAATTGTTTGCCTGCCTTTTCAAAGGTTACTACTTCAAAATTAGGGTTTTCCTCAAGCGTGATGGTGGTTTCGTGAGCGCCGGTACGGTTTTTATAATTTACAACAACTTTATCGCCTGGCTTTTTATCGGCAATAATAGCATTAAAACCACTTTGGTCTTTAACATCTTTTCCATCAACTTTCAATATCACGTCACCGGCATCAAGGCCTGCCTTATAAACCGGGGTGCCAATAGTTGTGCTTGAAAGTATTGGCAATCCTTCGGCATCAGCAGTGCGTACCTGGCCAGCCCGGCCACGACCCGGCGTAACTGCCAATGGCCCAGCCCAGCCTTTTCCAGGTTGTACTTTACGCAATACCAAACCGGCTTTGGCCAGCAAATCTTCGTAATTATTTTTATCAGTTCCGGTGATATAACGTTTAAAGAAATCAGCAGCAAACTTGGGGTTGTTAGTCACCTTACCTAAATCATTTTGCAGATCAGGAATAGTATACGGTTTCATTACCTTACCGCGGCTAAGCCAAACAGCGCGCATATAATCATCAAGGGTCATGTTAAAATCACTGCGCAAACGAAGATCAAGCGCAAGTGCTATAGCACCGCCGTAGGTATAGTAACTGGTAAAATCATTAACATTATTGTTTGGGTCGATTGAAACACCTGCATCAGCAAATACCGAATAGCGGCTCATTTGCGCAGCCGAATATTTAGCGGCACCCGGAGTATTTAAAATTTGGTTAACCAAACCGGCAATGGTTTTGGTGTAATCATCAATCGTATTAAAGCCCGCACGGGTAAGCAGCATTTCGCCATAATATTGGGTAAAGCCCTCGGCAAACCAAAGTTCGCTGCTCATGTTGGCATGTTCAAAATTAAACGGTTCCAATGATTTTGGGCGGATACGTTTCACATTCCAGCTGTGGAAATACTCATGGGCAAACACTCCCATCAGGTTGTTTTCAAAGCCTTCTACTCTTGGTGCCGGCACTGTTATACAAGTTGAGTTACGGTGTTCCATTCCATCGCCGGATACAGCCGGGTTTACATCGCTCACAAAAGTATATTCGCCAAAATCATAGGTTGGCAATTCGCCAAACACCGCTTTTTCTTCCAATACCAGCTTCTGGATCATCTTACCAAAATTATCAATAACAGCCTGGCTATCGTCAGAATGCATGGTAAGGTTTATTTTTTCTTTTTTGCCATCGGTATTTACCACCTCCCAGCTGCTAACATTATGATTAGATAGTTCGGTAGGACTATCCATCATATACTGCATATTGGGCGCACTATATACATTTGCGCCTTCATGTTTAAGCTGCGAAGCTACCTTCCAGCCATATTTATCAAGGTCGTTAAACTCAAATTTAAGCTGCCGGTTATCCTGCCCAACCACCCACATAAAAGTGGCAGGCATATTTAAATGCGCATGGCTCAAGTCAATTGAAGCGTAGGTACCGTCGGTCCAGTTACCAAAAAGGGTATAACTCAACTTCACTGCAGCCGGGTGATCACCCACTTCGTAAATATCGCCCTCAATTTGAGTTAAAGAGAGTTCCTTGCCATCAACATCGGTGGCTTTAACATTATAGATATTTTTGCCAAACTCATGTGTGGCATAACGGCCCGCGGATGAGCGGCTCATGCGTACCCTGAAATTACCGGACGGTGCCTGCGGAACGGTCATAACTATTTCGGCCTCATGGTGGGCTGCATTTGGAAATGATATAGAATAGTAAATGGCTTTTTGCGCCTCCTGTTGTGCCATAACATTGCAAGCAAATACCGAGGCGGCGGTAAAGAGTAGTAATTTTTTCATCAACTTAAATTATCTGCGCTGAAATTACTATTAAATCACCAAAAAATTAATATCAATGTTATTACCCGTAAAAGGTTGGCTAAATCCGGTTAAATCCACATTCCTGCCCTGTTCATTTAATTATCCGTACATTTAAAGAAATTCCCGGCTTATGATCCTTTTTTCAAGAAGAAACCTGCATTACACCGATTATAAATGGACTGCTTACATTCAGAATGATCCGCGTGTAAATGGCAGGCCCGATCATACTACGTTTAATAAAACAGAGGGCAACGAAATGGTGTACCTTATTAATAAGCTGATGATGATGTGGGATTACCGTTTTGCCAATACCGGCAATAAAATGGAAAAACTGATCCATGATAAACTTCCGGCCGAGATCACCAGCCAGGAAGATGTACAGGGATGGCTAAAAACAAACCTGAAGTTTTAAGAAGAAGTTAAAAGCAGAATGCTCAAAGCTTAAAGCCAATAGTTTTATGATCATTGCTATCTAACAACACTATAATAAAAAAGATAACATGAAATCAATTAAACGCCTTGAGCTTTCTGCTTTAAGCCTTAGGCTCCCCCCTTATCCAAACAATTGTCCAAACACCTCTTCAATACTGCTTACAATTTTTATGTCGATATCGTAGCGTGAAAGGTCCATTCGTTTTTTATCCTGACCGCTGGCCGGGAGGTTATATTTAGAGATAAAGATCTGGTTAAAGCCAAGCTTTTGCGCTTCGGCAATGCGCTGTTCAACGCGGTTCACAGCCCTGATCTCGCCCGAAAGCCCGAGCTCCCCTGCAAAACAGGTCTTGAACGGAATAGGCATATCCTCGTGCGACGATATTATGGCAGCCGCCAAACCAAGATCAATAGCGGGGTCTTCAACCCTGATACCGCCTGTAATATTCAGAAACACATCTTTTGCGCCAAGCCTGAAACCGCAGCGTTTTTCCAATACAGCCAGCAGCATGCTCATGCGTTTGGTGTCAAAACCGGTAGCAGTACGCTGCGGGGTTCCATATGCCGATGCACTAACCAAAGCCTGCGTTTCAATCAGCATTGGGCGCATACCCTCTAAAGTGGCCGAAATGGTGATACCGCTCAGCGGTGTTTCGCGGTGCGAGAGCAGTATTTCCGAAGGGTTGGATACCTCTCTCAACCCTTCGCCCATCATTTCATAAATACCCAGTTCAGACGCTGAACCGAAACGGTTTTTGATGGTACGCAGTATCCGGTAAACATGGTGCCTGTCGCCCTCAAACTGCAATACAGTATCAACCATGTGCTCCAATATTTTGGGGCCGGCAATCATGCCATCTTTGGTGATATGGCCTATCAAAAATACCGGTGTCGAGGTTTCCTTGGCAAAGCGAAGCAATTCGGCGGTACATTCCCTAACCTGCGATACGCTGCCGGGTGTTGATTCTATGTGAGCCGAATGTAAGGTTTGGATAGAATCGATCACCACCAAATCAGGTTCCAGCGATTCTATCTGTTTAAATATGTTTTGGGTTGAAGTTTCGGTTAATACATAACATGCGCCGCCCCCTGAAGGGGGAGCTGCTATTCCGGTTAGCCCTGTATGGTTGCCGCTATCAGCACCCCCTTCAGGGGGCGGAGGGGCCGCTAACCTTTCGGCCCGCATCTTGATCTGCCGTTCGCTTTCCTCGCCCGATACGTACAGCACCTTTTGATTAGGCATATTGAGTGCAAGCTGTAACATCAGCGTTGATTTGCCTATGCCCGGCTCTCCGCCAATAAGTACCAGCGAACCGGGTACAATACCACCACCCAAAACGCGGTTAAACTCCTTATCGGGAGTTGGTACGCGATGCTCCTCAGTATAAGTGATCTCCGTTACAGCAACAGGCTTGTTGGCCCGCTGCTGACTCGTTGACGCAGGTTTCCAGGCCGGTACCGATGCATTGCCTTTTTCAATCACCTCTTCAACAAAAGTGTTCCATTGCTGACATGACGGGCATTTACCCAGCCATTTGGGCGATTCAAAGCCACAGCTTTGACAAAAGTACGCGATCTTGGATTTAGCCATTATTATTCAGATGTGCAGATTACAGATGTGCAAATATGCAGATTATTTTGATTTTTGCTAATTAAATTAGTAAAAATCAATTTGATATTTTTATATTGCTCAATCAGCTTTACGTAACTTGAAAAATAACAACGCCGCAATTGCACTTAATAAATAGGGGAGCATTAGCTTAACTAACATTTCGCCATTACTGTAAAAAAATATAAGATTTAGAATAAACGAATCGTATTTTTTAAAAACTGCGGCAAAGAAAAGCGTAACCAAAATGTAAGTTAATAAATACGTTATAAGCAATTGGCTTAAATCATTAATATTAGTTAGCCTTTTAACGTAATAGCTTGTAACAAATAGAAATCCACCTGTAATTAAGAGGCATAAAACTAAAAAAAAGCGTGTCATCCAATGGTTTATTTCAGCGATGTTAAATAAGGTGATCATTACAATATTCAACACTATAAACAATAAGCGACTTTTATTTACTTCACTTACCATGATCCTTATTTGCATAATCACTAAAATACCCACATTCTTTAAGCGCCTCTTTGTAGTAAGCAGTGTTGCGGTACCTTTCCTTTAACTCGGCAAAATATTTATAATATGCATCAATTACCGGTTGACTTGCCTTTATATCTGCAAACTTGTCGGCCCCTTTAAAATTCGGATCATTGTAAATTTCGTTTAGGGCGCATTTGCTCAGCATAAATGTACAGCGGGCACGTTGCTCATCGGTAGCGGCATTTTCACGGGCCAGCTGATAGTATTTTACAGCAATTTGCATCGATGTCAGCTTATCGTCCATTTTAGGTTCGCCTTCATAATAATAACGGCTGGAGGGCCCGGTAGCCACCACATCCGATTCATAGAATAACCGTGCATTGCCATAGTAAGTGATATTATAATAGGCATTGGCAGCTGCATAAGCATTTCGGTAAACGTTTTTGCCCTGCTTAATTTCGGTGGCCATGGTGTAAAGCGCTTGCAGAAAGCTTAGCGGTGTAAATTTTTGCTTTTGCGGAGCGGCATGATCACAGTCATGGCAATCAACTAATCTGCTGGTAAAAGGGTTACCTGCAAGCACAAAATCTTCGGGCTTCATTTTTTTAAGCTGAGCAATAGCTTCCGGTAATTTTTGCTGATAGGCTAAGGCAACTGCCTGATGGTAATACAAATTATTGAGTGTTGTTGGATAGTAACGCAGCATAGCTTGCTCAAAAGCGGTTTTATCCGGTTTATTCAGCAGATCAATCATGTGCTGTACACGGGCGCTATCGGTATAAAAATCCTGAGCGCTGTTATTAAAACATACCTCTCTGATAGCATTTCCCTGCTTTTTATAAAGACGGGCGATAGCCAGGTTACAAACCGATATGGCGTTATCAAACCGCAGATCTTTTATTTTAAGTTTATTATCGCGCAGGTTGGCAACCCAGTTAAGTGGTTCAATTAATTTGCTTTCGGCACTGACATCCATCTTTTTCAGGCCTTTAACGTATAGCATCAGGTCCAGCAGTTTAGCCTGCGCTACTATCATTTTATCACCGGCCGGAAACTGATTTTTCGCCGCAGCATAAAATTTGGCGGTGGCCGTATAGTTGCTATCCAAAAAGTTAAGGTAACCGGCGGCAAGGTTCCAATAGTAAGGCTTGGCGGTATTGTTTTTTAGGGCGATACTTTCAACAAGGCGTTTACCATTATCATCAACTTTTTTTACCGAATCAGCAGGCTTGCCACCTCCTGTTTCAGCTTCCCTGATATTAATGAGGCGGCTTAACAGCAGATCGAGCTTTTCGGATTTTGGATTGATAGCCGAGATGGTTCTGATAGCCCTTGCGGCATCGTATTGTACCCCAAGCATATGCCATAACGTGATTTTCTCTTCCGGGCTTTTAGCAAGCTTCAGGGTTGCATTCCAATCGTTTTCATTTTGCGGATGGAAACTCCAGAAACTCGGGATCTTCAGTTTATAAGTATAGTCATAACAAGCGCTGTACAGGTAATTGGATAAGGCATAGTTTTTTTGACGGTAATAATATCCGGCTACATAGCCCAGCGTACGGTAGTAAATGAGGTTTTTAGGAAAATGATCTTTGAACTGATCGAACATCTTTACAGTCCTGGCTGATGAATTTTCGTCCAGGAAATAATAATAACGTACCATTTGAAACCAAAGACGCTCTTTAACAAAAGGGTCCGTTTCATTATTGTAGGCGCTCACCAGTGTAGGCCCGAGGTTTACAGGCGAATGATTTGGTTTTACCTTATCCCACGAGTAGTATTGGTCGTTAACCGAATAATCCTCACTATTCTTAGCCAATTTAAGGTAGCTGTAAAAACCATTGAGCATTTTTGCCGACACATTACCTGTAACAATAGCCGGATATTTAGCAGGCAACACTTTGAGCGCGCCGGTAGCTTTACGATGAACAGAGTCAATAGCACCGGCGCTGGCTTTTAGGAGCAAGTACTGAAGCGATGCTTTATTGAACTGGTGATTAAAATGTTCGTACCATTCATCAACAATGATATCATTATACCAGGTATTGCTTCCGTCAGTATAACCCAAGCCATAGTAAACCTCATTACCGGTATAAAAGAAAGGCGAGTATTGTTTGTTAACAAAATATTCGGGAGTAAAAACAGAATACTCTTCCTCATATGAATCGGCACAAGCCCAAATCACGCCCGCTATAGCCAGTGTGCATAAACTAAAAACGAGCAGAAATTTGCGTAATGGTTTCCTGGTTAAATTTTGCAAGGTTGATGTTGGCCAGTTCATAATAGATAATGGTTGTTTGTTGTTGTTTAGGTAAATGCTGCATTACTTGTTTTGCGGCAGTTTTTAAAGTATTAGCGCCCGTTTCTTCAAGCTTAAAAATATCATTTTGTTTTACATAAATTCCGTCCATAAAAAAGCTGGTTACGGCGCGATAGTTTGCGGGCCCTTCTATCGGCTCAAAATGAGAATGATCTGCAAGCTGCGGCCTTCCTATTTTTCCGTAAACCTGTATAACACGGTCATTACGGATATGAATAGACCATGAAAATAAGGGCAAGGCGATATCCAGCTTTAAAGGATATGTACTTAGGTAATCGATATATTTCCCGGCATCTTCTTCATTATAGATAGAATTAGGCTGATGCAGACCGGCATTGAGCTTGCCCATGTTATAAAACATTAATACCCCGCGATCTGCCGGAGGCACCCCGGTACGTTCTTTAAATTTTACCTGGTGCAGGCGGATGGTGACTTCCAATTGCTTTTGGTTAAGCTTTTTAAAAGCTGCCAAAAAATTAAAGTATTTAAACCGTGTACTTAACGACCAATCGCAGTCAATCTGTACTTTGGTGTAGTTGATCTTCTTTTCTTCGGCCAGAGCATTGATCAGCTTATTGCAATGCCCGGCAAGGGTGGCCAGAGTAGTATCGGCAGTGTTTTCAAAAGTCTTATTGGTGATATAGATAACCGGGGTAATATTTATGCCAACCGGGATTTCGTTAAGCTGCACGACTGCGTTGGGGTATGAGCGTTGTTCTTTCTCGTTCCAGCTTACATCAAAAAAGCGGATGTAAGCGTTATTGCCGGTTTGTTTTAGTAAAGCTGCCTGTTGCTGGTTGAGGCTGAAACCCGTTTTCCAATAGTAAAAAGCGGTTGAAGCATTGCCGGGTTTGCGGCAGGAAGCCGCTGAAAGCAATACAGTAACTATAATATACCACCGGAAATATTTTAGCATAAGTGACGCAGCAGGTTATTTAACGATGGTAAAGTAAGGGATTTTTTGATATATTGTTTTAGAGAGATTGACGTACCTTGACCAGGAAAGGAATGTATTGAATAATAAAACATTTCTTAGCTGGTTACTGATTATAAGGTTTTCAACAAGAATCGCATATCCTTTAAACATCAAAAATGACCGACATAGAGTTACTGAATCGCGTATTAGAATTGTTTAAACACTGCGACAGCAATTCAGACTTATTAAACAATCTGTTAAAAAATCAATTTTTACACCCATCGTTTGAGCAAAGACCTATTTTAAACCAAGTTGACTTTGAATTTATTTTAACAGATAAGGCTAAAAAGAATGAAGGCTTGGTTGAGTATTATTTAGATTCATCTGATGGATGTCCGTACAGAGCCGAACTAATCTTTGATGGTAAATGGTATCTAAAATCCTTTCTTTTTCTATGTCAGGGTTGTTTTGGGAATTACGAAGAATGTAATGTATGTGGAGGTAGCGGCTGGGGCGTTTTATGATGATGGAGTTCAAGCAAAGCGCCCCTTACCTGGTCTAAGTTTAGCGGCAGCGTAACTTCGATCTAAAATGGGTAAGCTTTCAGCTTAACTGTATAAGAAGGGCAAATTCGCATTTTATTAATCCAGGCACGCACGCAAAATGCTTGCATTACTTTAGTACCAAGTTAAGCTGTTGCTAAATTTCGATCAATTAGGTGAAATGGATAACTCATTTATGAACTTTTATAAACCTCTTTCATGATTATTTTTTCAAACTCGCTAACTAAAGCCTTGAATTCGTGGCTCTCTGTTAAGCTAAGAGCCAAAAGTGCCTTTTTTATATCGGTCAACCTACTTTCATAGAATAACGCAGGGTTTAGAACCCTTCCTTTATAAGTCTTAATTAGGATTTTTAATAAATTTTGCGCCTGTTGTAATCTGTTTAAATTTAAATAAGACTGAACTGCACCAATTCCCCACAGAATTGCTCCCTCAAAATTGTTATTTGTAGTAAACAAGTGATATACAGATCTTTTTAAGTCATTATTCATAACTTTAAAATTCTTTTCTATTCTTGAGCGTGATGTATCAAAATCCGTTAATAATTTATTGAACTTCATTTCATGATCGGAGATCTTTTGAATAAATAATTCCTGAAGCTCCTTTTTACCTTCTTCAAATTTTTTAGTAAAGCTTCGCCATGAAATTAATGTACCCAACGTAATAATTATTGTTAAAAATCCAACAAAGGTAGCGACTTGAGCATTGATAATATCGTGAAAATATGTGGTATGAATTGTATTAGCAGCACTAACCTTGTTCAGGCTATCAACTTGGTGAGTCAAATAATTAATTTTTGCTTGAAGGGTATCAATTTTGGTGAAATAGTGAATGGTTAAAAACGGTGCAGTTTGGGTCATTGCCATAAAGTTTAGAATACAAATCTATTTCTTTTTGAAGTCTTTTAGGGGTAAAGGGGCAATTTAATGCAAGATATGTAATGAAAGATTTGTCTGAGTATAATAAATATTCCCAAGTATGTCAGCAAAATGCCTCCGTTACCGCAAGGCTGTACCTTGTAATAAATATGCCAAAGACACTCAGTTTCATAAGAACCTTAATTGATGCAGATGCATGGTTTACACCCTGCATCCGGGCCACTATGCACAGCATCGCGGTAGCAATAGCAAAACCAAAAAGAGCAGATGCCCATCCAAACATCTGCCCTTTTTAAAGATCTTTAATTTGTGCCATTTTCAAACAGTTGCACTTCTGAATTTTTTACAGTTTAATTTCTTCGTCTTTTGATGAGAAGAAATGGAATTCCGTGATCTGGTACGATGGGTTACTTTTAACCTTGATCCACTGGCCATATTTGATAAACCACTTCATTTGGCGGTTATAGATGCCCTTTTTAATAAAGGCCTCAATATATGGATGTACACACAGGGTTATACCTTTTTCGTTTTGCTCGGTAAGGATGTAATTGAAATTGTTTTCAATATCGTCCATCAGCAAAATGGTTGGCCTGATAGTGCCGGTGCCGTTACAGGTAGGGCAAACCTCGCTGGTAACAATATTCATTTCGGGCCTTACACGCTGACGGGTGATTTGCACCAACCCAAATTTGCTTGGAGGCAAAATGGTGTGCTTGGCACGGTCGTACTGCATTTCGGCACGCAGAAAATCAAAAAGCTCCTTACGGTTTTGCGGCTTATGCATATCGATAAAATCGATCACCACAATGCCGCCCATATCGCGCAGGCGTAATTGCCTCGCAATTTCTTTGGCTGCTTCTTTGTTTACCTGGTACGCGTTCTCTTCCTGGTTTTCTTTGCTGGCTGTACGGTTACCACTGTTTACGTCGATAACGTGCAGGGCTTCGGTATGTTCAATTACCAGGTAAGCACCACCGGCAAGGTTTACGGTTTTTCCAAATGCGCCCTTGATCTGCTTCTCGATACCAAAATGGTCAAATATAGGCTCCTTATGCTTGTGCATGCGGACTATACTTTCCATATCAGGCGAGATCTCATGAATGTATGACCGAATTTCTTCGAACATACTGTTATCATTGGTATAAATGTGCTGAAAATCGGGGTTCAGGATATCCCTGAGGATAGTTGATGTACGCCCAATTTCGCCCAATACCTTTTTTGAAGGCTCAACAGAAGGCAGCTTGGTAATAAACTGCTCCCATTTGGAGATCAGGTCAAGCAGGTCTTTCTGTAGTTCATCAACCCCTTTACCTTCGGAAACTGTACGGATGATAACGCCAAAATGCTTTGGCTTAATACTTTCAACTACTTTACGAAGCCTGGTACGTTCGGTGTTGCTTTTTATCTTTTTCGAAATAGAAATAGCTTCCGAAAAAGGCACTAAAACAACATACCGGCCTGCTATTGACAGGTCGGAACTTAAACGTGGCCCCTTAGTTGATATGGGTTCTTTGGCTATCTGTACCGGAATAAGCTGGTTTTTAGTCAATATCTCGGAGATCTTGCCTCCTTTATTGATATCGGCCTCAAGCTTAAACCCGTCCAATAGCTTTGATTGATATCCCCCGCTACGTACTTGCTTGGTTAGTTTAAGCAGGCTTTGTACCTGCGGACCAAGGTCAAGATAATGCAAAAAGGCATCCTTCTCATAGCCAACGTCAACAAAGGCAGCATTTAGGCTGGGCATGATCTTTTTGATGCGGCCCAGGTAAATATCGCCAACTGTATAGTTGTTGCTTACCTGTTCTTTGTGAAGCTCTACGAGTTGTTTATCCTGTAATAATGCAATGGTAGCCCCGTTGGGGGATGAATCGATAATTAATTCTTTTATCAATTGCTACTCCATTTCTTATAACGGTAAAAACCGTGTGTTAATAAGTGGGTAAAAAAACACTAATAATAAAAAGTTACCCACCCCGGTTTGGGGCAGGTAAAACCATTAATGTTCAGTCTTAAATTGTTAGTCGAAAGTTTAAAGTCAAAATAAAAAAAGACTTTGTACTTAAGACTAAGTACTACCGACTTAACATAAATGCTTATTTCTTTTTATGTCTGTTTTTTCTTAAACGTTTTTTACGTTTGTGGGTAGCCATTTTGTGTCTTTTACGTTTTTTACCGCTCGGCATAATTAATAATTTTTAAATGTGTGTTAGTTATTTAATTCCTTGATATATCCATCAATGCGCTGGCTGAATACAGGGTCAGGCATCATTTCTTTGCATTTCTGGTAAGCGTCGATAGCTTCCTTTTTCATACCTAACTGCTTGTAGCTTTCGGCTAAATAGAAAGTAGGTTCCAGTTCCTGCTTTTGAGCAAGCAATGTTTTAAACCTGCCTACTGCTTTTTCATACTGACCCGATTTCATGGCAAACATACCTAAGTTAAGGTTCGCGTTCCAGTTGTTCGGATCTTTTTTAACAACCTCAAGCAGTAGCGCAATGCCCTGCATAGGGCCCGCTGCTCCGTTTACATAAGCTATGCCCAACCCTGTTTTACCTTCAAGGCTTTCGGGTTGTATTTTCAAAGCATTTTGAAATGCTTCGGCTGCGTTGCTTACAAAAGCGGGCTGCAATAAAGTATCTTGTGTAAGTTTATAAGCATCATTAAAACGGTTACCTGCGCTTATCCAATCTTGCACCTTGTTTTCCTTACGGGCCAATGCCTGGTAGTAAAACGCTGCGGGTGCAGGCTGGTTAACATCGTCCCAGTGTTTAGCCAGTTGCGTTTGCAAAGCCGGCGCATCTGCGCCTGATGCTTTTTTAAGCTGGGCCTCCAGGTCGTTTATCTTAGCCGCCAATGCATCCCCAATAGCTGCTTTGGCAGGGGCCGATACCATATCAACAGTAACATTAGCTGCCGGTTTAGCGGTGCCTGCAGAGGCTGCCATGGCCGGTTTGCTGTTTTTATCGTCTTTTGGTTTTACTAAACCTTTTACAGGCAACCAATACAAATAGCCCATAATAACAACTACGGCTGCACTAACGACTATTTGCTTCTTATTCATGATGGCGTATAATTATTTTTTGCTGGTTTTGTTACCTGACTTTACTTTCTCAACAAAAGTTTTAGCTGGCTTAAAGCTTGGCACAAAGTGCTCAGGGATAATGATGGCAGTATTTTTTGAAATGTTACGTGCTGTTTTTTTAGCTCTTTTTTTAACAACAAAGCTACCGAACCCTCTTACATAAACATTTTCGCCGCCAACCATTGAGCTTTTAACAACTTTAAAAAACGCCTCAACAGTTTCCTGCACGTCTACTTTCTCTATACCTGTCTTTGATGAGATTTCAGTTATAATTTCTGCCTTAGTCATATCTTATTTACTTAATTTTATTTTATAAATACTTAACTGTTTTGGGGTTGCAAAAGTATTGCTTTATCCGTTAACAGCGAAATATTTATACCCTTTTTTTTTACCATTACCGTAAAACCTACATTTTCGTTACAATTTTGAGTATGAGAGGCTTATAAATCACCCGGTAAACATCAATTTAAAGGTGTAAAGAAGTGTGAAAAAAAGTGTAAAAATCCCTCATTCCAGCCCGTAGCGGGGGCTTGTGATTTCACAGGTATATTGCTCAAATCTTCGCGCATTTTTTTAAAATTTCGCCTCTCACGGTTTCTTATTTTCCGGCTCCTCCCCCTCCAATCTCCGGGTTCTTAATTCTTAATTTCTTGCCTGGCTCTTGATTTCTTGGCTTCCTGATTCTTGGCCCCCTGATTTCTTGTCTCCTGATTCTTGACCTCCTGATTCTTGGCTTTCTGATTCCTGACCTCTTGATTTCTTGTCTCTTGATTCTCGACCTCTTGATTTCTTGACCTCCTGATTCTCATCCTCCTGATTTCTTAACTACTTTTACAGCAATGAATTTTACCGACGAACTGGTACAATGGTACTTGAACAATAAACGCGACCTCCCCTGGCGCAATACTACCGATCCGTATGTGATCTGGCTATCCGAGATCATACTGCAGCAAACGCGTGTAGAGCAAGGCATGCCATACTTTTATCGCTTCCTCGAAAAATATCCGGATGTAACCAGTTTTGCTGCCGCCCATGAAGATGAGATCCTGAAGCTATGGCAGGGGCTCGGTTACTATTCAAGAGGCCGCAATATGCTTAAAACAGCCCAACTGGTGCAGGAGCTTTACAATGGCCATTTTCCGGATAGTTATAATGAACTAATCAAACTAAAAGGCATTGGTGAATACACAGCTGCTGCTATAGCCTCATTTGCAGCTAACGAAGCCAAAGCCGTAGTTGATGGTAATGTTTATCGTGTACTGGCGAGGTACCTGGGTATTTATGAACCTATCAACTCAACTGCCGGCAAAAAAATATTCCAGCAGGTTGCCGACGATTTTCTTAATAAGAAAACTCCGGGATTGCATAACCAGGCCATGATGGAATTTGGTGCCATGCTATGTAAACCCAAAAATCCCGGCTGTATTATTTGCCCGGTGCGTACCGGATGCGTTGCCTTTAACACAAATGCAATAGCTGCCCTCCCTGTTAAACTAAAAACAATAAAGGTGCGTGAGCGATTTTTTAATTATTTCCTGATCACCAGCGGCGATACCGTTTTAATGAACAAAAGGGGCGATAAAGACATATGGGCCAATATGTTTGATTTACCGATGATTGAAACGAATACGCTTTTAACAGCCGAAGATTTACTGAAACAACCTGAGGTTTTAGCTGTTTTTGGATATAATATAAAAGCTATTGAAGTTTCGCCTGTTCATAAACATATCCTAACCCATCAGCGGCTTTTTGTAAGGTTGATAAAAATTGAAAATCAGCCCCTTAAAACACACGAAAACTGGGTTAAAATCAATGTTCACAACTTACATGAATTAGCGTTGCCGAAAATCATTTTTATATTATTAAAAAATATTTTTAATTTGTAAAATAATTTTGCGTTAATTTAGGGCATGTCTGGAATAAACAAAGTAATACTCGTTGGCCATTTAGGGAAAGACCCTGAAGTACGAAATTTAGAAGGCGGGGTGTCTGTAACGAGTTTCCCTTTAGCAACTTCAGAAACCTTTAACAAGGACGGTAAAAAGGTTGAACAAACTGAGTGGCACAATATTGTAATGTGGCGCGGACTGGCTGAAGTAGCTGCCAGGTTCCTTTCAAAAGGTAAGTTAGTTTATATTGAAGGTAAGTTGCGCACCCGATCGTTTGAGGACAAGGAAGGTATTAAAAAGTATACCACCGAAATTGTAGCCGAAAACTTTACTATGCTTGGCCGCAAGAGTGATTTTGAAACCGATCCGTTAAAATCACCTTCAAAAAACGGGGACTCGTTTATTGATCATTTAAATGCCGACGACTATTAATTTGCCGATGCCTTACCAAAAACACCCCCAATAAAAATGCCAGTGGCAAACGCTACTGGCATTTTTACTTTACTACCTGAATTATAAACCAATCACTGTTTAAAATAATTTACGCCCTGTGGCGCTGTACAATCCTCGGTAGGCCCGCATACGTACGTAAGCATAAGTACATTTCCGCTTGTATTTAAAACCATATTATAGTTTGCCGTTACCGCCGCACTATTTTTAACAGCCACCAACTCAGAAACCGGGCCAAATGCATTGTTTTTATTTTGATAATCGGTTATATCATATAAACTCAATACCGAATTCTGGATCTTATATTTCCCCACCCTTTTTGTTAATGTTCCGATAAGTTTTTTAGACACCGAATCGATACTGGTCACCGTACCCTCAAATGTATGATCGGTTTTAAAATCGTACTCATATTGGATCCACTGTTTTGAATAAGCAGCCGGAACAATCCATTTCCCCGATATGTTTAGCTCACTTGTTGTCGCCTCCTTGTGGCAGCCCCAAAATGCCGTTACCAAAACAATAGCTAACAAGCCTAACACTTTGGCAGGATTCGTAATCTGTTTCATATCAATGATTACGCCTGTAAAAAGCAAAATGATACAGCAACACATTCTTTTTCCGGGCCAACAAAAAAGCCCTCGTATATTAACTATGCGAGGGCTTTTGCTGTCATTATTCTATCTTCCTCCCGGAGGACATTTTGCTTTCAGGTATTGTGTAAACAGTGTACGCAAATGCGCTGTTGTGCCTTCCCCTTCTGATATGGAATGTGTACGGTTAGGGTATGACATCAGCTGAAACTGCCTGTTGTATTTTACAAGCTCATTGATCAGCAATTCGGCGTTTTTGTAATGTACGTTATCATCACCGGTACCGTGAATATACAGCAGGTTACCTTTTAAGTTTTTGGCATAGGTAATTGGCGAGCCTTTGATAAAGGCTGCGCGCCCTGCATCATCTGTTGGCACACCCATGTAACGCTCCTGGTAAATATTATCGTAAGTAAGCTGTGAGCCCACTGCCGCTACGGCTATGCCTGTTTTATAGATATCACCATACTGAAACATCAGGTTAAGGGTTGATGAACCACCGCCGCTCCAGCCATGTACTGCTATACGGGTTGAATCAACAAAAGGCCATTTAATGATCTCTTTCGCCGCCATTGCCTGATCGCGGATGTTGATGATACCAATATTTTTGTAGATAGCCTTACGCCATGCAGCGCCTTTAGGGGCCGGTGCGCCACGACCTTCAACCGACATGTAAATATATCCATCATCGGCCATACTGCCTTCATACAGCCTGTTACGGCCTGTACCCCAGGTATCTGTTACTGTTTGTGAGGCAGGTTCGCCGTAAACGGTGAACAATACCGGATATTTTTTACCCGGATCAAAATTGGTTGGCTTTACCATCCAGCCATCCATTTCAATGCCATCAACTGTTTTTATCTTGAAAAACTCAGGTTTATTTTGGGCAGTTTTATCAACCGTTATCACAGTGCCGCCAATATGCTTATGTTCAGGCAGGTTGATCACCTCGCTTTGCGGACGGGTATAGCTGTTGCTGAAATTATGCAGTGCAACCTTACCGTTGGGCGAGATATCATAACTGTGCGTGCCCGGTTCATCTGCCGGCGAAACGCGCTCGGCTTTACCGCCGCTTAGTTTTATTTTGTAAAGATATTTCTGTGTAGCATTATCGGGCGATGCTATGAAGTATACATAACCCAAAGCTTCGTCAATCATATCTACCCCTATCACATCATAATTGCCTTTGGTGATGAGGGTTTCCTTACCCTCGCGGGTTATTTTGTAAAGATGACGCCAGCCGTCTTTTTCGCTCAGCCACAAAAAGCTCTTTCCTTTTTCAATCCAGCCCCAACCTACAGCGTCGCCGCCTGCTACACGATCTTTTACATCAATCCATGAATCATTGTGTTCTTCGCGGATAACACGGGTTGTGCCGTTTGATACATTGCCAATAAACACGCGGCTTTCATTTTGTGCACGGTTCAGCTGTTCAAGGATAACCTCATTTGAATTATCGGCCCATTCCATATTTGGGATATAATGCTGTATGGCATCTCCCGGCACATTGATCCAGGTAGTTTTTCCGGTAGCTGTGTTAACAACACCTACTTTGCATGAGCTTGGATCTTCACCCGCAACCGGATATTCAACCGGAACAACGTATGGATAAATCGAATCAGTAGTGTTCAGCATTAAATAGGTTTTGATCTTGGCGGCATCCAATTGCCAATAGGCTATCGACTTGCTATCAGGTGCCCAGCGAAAACCATCACGGCAGCCAAACTCCTCTTCATAAACCCAGTCAAAAGTACCATTGATAAGCGTTTGGGTACCATCAGTAGTTAATTGTTTTACCGAACCATCGGCCAGGTCTTCCATATAAATGTTATGCCCGCTCACATAAGCAGCTTTGGTGCCATCGGGCGAAAACTTAGCAAACATCAATGATGATACAGGCAGGTTTTTACCCAGTTGCCAAAGCTTTTTGGTGTTAGCGTCAAAAACCCAATAATCGCCGCGGGTATCGTACCGCCATACCTTTTTGGTATTGGTGTTGATGAGTACTTTTTTGTTATCATCGCTTACCGTAAATCTTTTAACGCTGATGGGCGCTTTGCCGGCAGGTGTCAATTCTTCTTTGGTAATAAAAACAGTTTTTTTTGAAGTATCGCGGGCATCGATCATAATGATTTGCCCTCCGGTAATGCGGTAGTATTGATAGCCGTCTTTTGTCCAGTTAACGGCAGCCCTTTGTGCCCGGGCAGTATTTTGCTGGATAATTAACAGTAGTGCGGTAAGGAATATCAATCCCGAACGATAAAATTTCATATACATTAGTTTGAATTAATAGAGCAGCGTTATTTTTATTTATTAGATAACGTCACTGTGAATTTTGCGTTAAATTAGCACAATAAAGAAATCTAAGACACTCTGTAATGAAAAAAATACTTCTATTGCTCACTCTCTGCACGTTATTTTTCACATCGGTAAACGCCCAGCGGGCAGATAGGAGCAAGTTCATTAAAGATAGTTTAGACCTGTATATCAGCAAGGCCTTAACCAACTGGCGGGTGCCGGGCATAGCTGTTTGTATTGTGAAAGACAACAAGGTTGTGCTCATGAAAGGCTATGGCATTAAAGAGCTTGGCCTTATGAACAAGGTTGATGAAAATACGCTGTTCATGATAGGCAGCAACACCAAGGCTTTTACGGCAACAGCACTTGCTATGCTTGAGGCTAACAAAAAACTGTCGTTAGATGACAAGGTAACCAAATACATTCCGGAATTTAAACTGGAAGACAAGAATGCAAGCGACCAGGTAATAGTGCGCGACCTCCTTTGCCACCGCCTCGGTTTCCGAACCTTTCAGGGCGATTTCACTTTTTATAATACCAACCTTACCCGCCAGGAGGTGATTCAGCGTTTAGGCAAGCTTAAAGCTACTTATCCGTTCCGTACCCGCTGGGGATATACCAATGCAGCATTTTTAACAGCCGGCGAGATCATTCCACGCGTTACCAATGGGCATTCATGGGAAGCCTACATAAAAGAAGCCATTTTTGCGCCGCTGGGTATGGGTAATACCCTGGCCCTAAGCAAGGATCTGCCCACATCCATCAATCGTACTGTACCGCATACAATTGTTGATGGCAGGCTTACTCCGATCCCCTACTGCCAGATAGATGGTATTGCCCCTGCCGGCTCCATCAGCTCATCAGTAAATGACATGAGCAAATGGGTACTTGCCTTATTAAACGATGGCAAGGTAGGCCAGCGCCAGGTGATCCCGGCAGCGGCTATCCAGGCTACGCGCCAACCGCAGGATATTGTAGGCAACACCCATCATTTAAACGGCGAAAACAGCTTTGAGCTTTATGGTTTAGGCTGGTTTATACAGGATTACTCCGGGCACAGGCTAATTATGCACGATGGCGGGGTTAACGGCTACCTCTCATCAGTAACGCTTTCTCCGCAGGATAACCTGGGCATTGTGATATTAACCAATACCGATCAGAACGAGTTATTTGAGGCCCTGCGCTGGGATATTTTAGATGCTTATTTTAAACAGCCTTTCCGCAATTACAGCGATGGGTATTTTAAATTATACAGTGCCGCTACAGCAACCGAACGGGCCGAAGATAAAAAACTGAAAGACTCCGTTTTGCTAAACCTTAAACCAATGTTGCTGCCAAACAAATACACCGGCAAATACAGCAACGATTTTTACGGAAGCATGGAGGTTACCCAGGGCGAGGGCAACAATCTCGAAATGCGCTTTGAGCACCACCCCAAAATGTATGCTTTGTTAAAGCCTCTTGGCGGCAACCGCTTTTATGTAACCTTTTCTGACCCAACCCTTGGTAAAGCGGTGTTCCCGTTTACTGTACAAAACGGCGAGGTAACAGGGGTACGCGTAAAAGTGGCTGATTTTGTAGAACGGGGTGCGTATGATTTTAAAAAGAATTAGGAATGAGAATTTCCTGATTCTTTTTAAATATCAGAATCCGCCAGGCCTTAATACACAGAAACATTGAACCGGTGTAACAAGGCAGGTGCGGATTTACCTTCAAAAGTAGCTTACCAATTTGTAACTCATATTGGAAGGTTCACTTATGGTCATTTTGGTCTCAGTATCTGCTATATTTTATTCATTATAAAGCAGATGTTATTTCCTTTGCTTTAGTTGAAAAACGTTCCCCTCGGGATCTTCTCCGTCGCACAGCCAAAATTCATAATTGTCAAACGTTTTAATTTCTCTCATAGGTACGTTTTGCGCAATTAGCCCTGTCCTTACCTGGTTAATATCTTCATCTATTTCGAAAACTATCTTGGTGTTATTATCAAATTTAAAGTTACCCTTGATTTTGTTTAAAAATTGCTCGCCAATTTTGTGAAGCCCGATTTTTGCGCCTCCGGCATCAAGTAACGCCCATACAGATCCATATTCCTCTATAACAGGGAAGTTAAATAACCGTACGTAAAATGTTTTTAAAGTTTCAACACTTTGCACATAAAGTATGATTGTATCTAAACTTGCTTTTATTTTCATGATATTGTTGATCGGGCTTTAAGATATTGAAATAATCTCTTTGTATAACAACTTCAATCAAGGCGATTGCAAGAAACCTGTTCCAACTAAAATCCCTGTAAAAATCAGCGCCATAGCATCTCCCCAAAATAGAGAGCTGCTATGGCGCTGAAAATAATATATAAACTATTAATGTTTACTGCAATACAATCTTACGGATACGGTTGTTATAATAATCTGCAACGTAAACATTGTTGCTGGCATCAACCGCAATACCCTGCGGCGAATTAAAGATACCTGCGGCACCAACACCTTCCGCAAAACCGGCAGTGCCGTTACCGGCAATTACTTTAAGTACTTTAGCTGCGGTGATTTCAAGGATCCTGCCATTTTGATCGGCTACAAACAGGTTTCCGCTTTTATCAAATACTATAGCCGATGGGCCACCAAGAAGAGCAATTTGTTTATTGCCGCCGGCAAATGTGGTTACAACACCTGCAGGAGTAATTTTACGGATAGCATGGTTAAGCGCTTCAGCTACATATATATTGTTATTTGCATCGATGGCTATGCCGTTAGGTTTGTTGAAAGTAGCGCTTGTTGGTACTGCATTATCCAGGTAACTTGCACCCCTGCTGCCTGCAAACGTGGTAACAACGCCTGCCGGGGTAATTTTACGGATGAGGTTATTACCCAAATCGGCAACAAAAATATTCCCGGAACCATCTATTGCCAAACCACGTGGGCTGTTAAAGGTTGCCTTGGTACCTGTACCATCGGCATAACCAGCATCGCCACTACCCGCAAAAGTACTAACAACACCATCCGGAGTAATTTTACGGATGTTATTATTGCCATAATCAGCAACGTAGGTATTGCCTGAAGCATCTGTAACGAGGCTTTGCGGCGCATAAAACTGGGCTGTAGCTATTGGGCCATCAACGTAACCAATTTCGCCGTTGCCTGAATAGGTAACAACATCGCCGGCCGTTGTAACTTTACGTATAGCGCTGTTAAATGAGTCTGCTACATAAATATTACCATCGGCAGCACCAACGGTTATCCCCTGCGGACTATCAAAAAAAGCAGCACTACCTAAACCATCGATAAAATCGGAACCTCCATTGCCTGCCAGCGTGCTAACCGTACCACCGGTTGATGCTGTGCCATCGCCGGTTGTAAACTGCACCACCTTACCATAGCCGGTACCTGCACTATTTACTGCATATGCGCGGGCATAATAGGTTGTTTTAGGGCTTAAACCGGTAAGCTTTGTAGTGTAGGCAAACTGAAGTAAGGTATCTGTAGTTTTTTTGTCTGATACTGTAGGAGTTTGACTTGTTGAACTGTAACAAACACCATAGCTGCTCAAACTCACATCAGTTGATCCGTTAAATAAGCCGCCTGTATACGCAATTGTTCCGCTTTCGGCAGTCACCACATCCATTGTGGTTAAATCAGGGACAGTTACGGGCGTAGCATCCCCACTTTTACCACAGCTTGCGCCTGCTAAAGCAATGGCAAATAAAAACGCGGCAAATAAAATTGTTTTAGTAAAGCTCTTTTTCACGAGTTAGTTTAAAAGTTATATGTAGTAAAGTAAGCAAAATTAACTCATCAATACGTAGCAAAGTACTTTAAAGTAACATTTTAACAAATATTAACATACTTATTACAGGCAGCAGGCCTGCCGGAGCCCGCAAACTATACAAATAAAGAAGTTGGCTTTCCTTAAACTAATCAAAAAGCCATCAACATTTTTGCCGCATACCTGTTACTAATTTGCTATGAAAGTAATAACGCTGTTTATATCGCTTTTAATTGTTAATACGGCTATCGGACAAAATCATGTGCCGTTGCCGCATGGTATGGTGTTTGGCGAAAAGCCCGATACAGTAGCTTTAATGCAGGCTTCAAAGCTGGAAACCTTTATGGGAAAAAAAACACGGATCACCACTTCGGTTACCGGTAAAGTAATCAAGGTTACCCAGGAAAAAGGTGGCTGGTTTGAAATGGACGCAGGCAACAGACGGGTTATTACTGCCCACTTTACCAATGCGGGAATAAACCTGCCAAAACAGCTGGCGGGCCGTACGGTAATAATTTCGGGAATTGCCGCCAAACAATTCATTGCCGACGACCTGCAGCATATGGCCGGAGATACTGTTAATGGCAAAAAGCAGCACAAGATAAATACAAGCCCAGGCCGGCGGATTAGTTTTGAAGTAAAAGGATTATTGATAGATAAATAAGACTATTCAAGCCGGGTAAATGAAAAGCTATAAATAAGCCTGAACCCGGCTACAGGTGTTGATCTTTCGCCCTTCTTCATATAATCGCCATGAAAATTCAGGTCAAGTGCCTGATGGCCGGCCGATAAAAGCATAAAGCCCAAACCGGCGGCACCGCCTATGCCATGATAATCCCCATCAATATGACCAAATGCCCCGGCTGATGCATAAATTATCTTATTAAAATAGTATCTGCCCGAAAGCCCGGCCATTGCACCATAAGTAACTTCGCCGCCAACATAAGGCGTAATACTTACTTTTGGGGCTAATTTAATTTCGCCCTGTAAAAGGGCGCCAAAGCCGTTACTGTTTTCGCGGGAGGTGTTGAGGCCCAAGCCAAGGCCGATAGCATTTTTTGCCTGGGCATGAACTTTTACTGCCCCGCACAGTAGCAGGGCAAAAAGCAGGATAAAGGTAGTTCTCAAAGCAGGATAGAATTAATTGTTCAAAGTTAACGTGTGTACATTAACCTTAACTATCATACCTATGCGTTTGTTACAATAAGCTGCCTTAATTTTTCAGATACTTCGTTTTTGTTTACTGCAGATGCTTCGCGTTTACATTTCATGTAATGCTCACGGGCAATTTTTTCGGCCAGATCGCCGATTGTTTTCACATGCATCTCTTTACCAAAGCGTCCGGCCAGTTTTAAGCCAATACCAGCTATCACCATTCCGGCAATACCTATAGCCAGGTAATAAAAAGCCAAAACAAAGCTAACTACCAATATCATCGAAAACAGGTTAACTATCCATTGCTTGGGTTGAAGCAGGCTGATATTAAAGCCCATTTCCTCTTCAATAGCAGCCACAGCCTCAATACGGCTGTCGCGCGGAAAAAGATCAGCAAGTTTGGTTTGGGGCTTTATGATATCCTTATCATGCCCTGCCGATGCATTGATGGCATTACGGAGTTTGTAAAATGCCTGCTGTGTGGTACAGCCATCGTTTGTTTTCTTTACTTTTTCAACTACAACGTCGCAAAGTTTACCAAAATTCTGAACATCATTAACTGATGTATCGTTTAAACTGATGTTAAATGATTTTTCAATTTTCATTAAAACACCACCCATATCTCCAGGATCAACACTCTTCAGGTTGATTTCCTGACCATTAGCCGAATTAACTTTCAATCTATAGTAACTATATACAACAATAGTGAACCTGCAATTAGGGTTGCAGGTTCACGTTATTAACAATTAAACTACAAAGGCTGCAATTTAATGTTTTAATTATCTGCTTAAATACATCGATTTCTCTTTGTACAAATTCCTGAAGTACGGATCCTGCAAGTTAGGGATGAAGCGGATAGCCTCACCGGTCGATTTCATTTCCGGACCGAGCTCTTTAGTAACTTCCGGGAATTTATCGTGCGAGAATATCGGTTCTTTGATGGCATAACCCCATAGTTTGCGCTCGATAGTAAAGTCGCTCAGTTTATTTACGCCAAGCATTACTTTAGCAGCAATGTTGATATAAGGTACGTCATAAGCTTTGGCAATGAAAGGCACAGTACGTGAAGCACGCGGGTTAGCCTCTATCACATAAACTTTATCATCCTTAACCGCAAACTGGATATTAAGTAAGCCGCGCACGTTAAGGGCTTTGGCAATTTTTTTAGTATATTCTTCAATCTGGCTGATCACATTGTCCGACAGATCAAACGGAGGCAGTACAGCATATGAGTCGCCTGAGTGGATCCCGGCTGGCTCAATGTGCTCCATCATACCTACAATGTGCACATCCTCGCCATCGCTGATCGAGTCTGACTCGGCCTCGGCAGCACGATCAAGGAAGTGGTCGATCAGTACGCGGTTACCAGGCAGATTACGCAACAGGCTCACTACTGCTTTCTCCAGGTCTTCATCATTGATCACAATGCTCATGCCCTGGCCACCTAATACGTAACTTGGCCTTACCAGTACAGGGTAGCCAACTTTGTGGGCAACTTCAAGTGCCTCTTCAGCACTTTCGGCAACACCGTATTTAGGATATGGAATATCAAGCTCTTTCAACAGATCCGAGAAACGGCCGCGGTCTTCGGCAATGTCCATATCATTGAATGAAGTACCAATGATGCGGATACCGTGCTCGTGCATTTTCTCAGCCATTTTAAGCGCAGTTTGACCACCCAGCTGAACAATTACACCGTAAGGTTTTTCAAGCTCGATGATCTCGCGTACGTGCTCCCAGTAAACCGGCTCAAAGTACAGCTTGTCGGCCATGTTAAAGTCGGTTGATACCGTTTCAGGGTTACAGTTAACCATGATGGCTTCAAAACCGGCCTCTTTAGCAGCAAGCAAACCATGCACGCAGCTGTAATCAAACTCAATACCCTGGCCAATGCGGTTAGGGCCCGATCCTAATACAATGATCTTCTTCCTGTCGGATGATACCGATTCGTTCTCACCTTCGTAGGTTGAGTAATAGTACGGTGTTTTTGCAGGAAACTCGGCAGCACAGGTATCAACCATTTTGTAAACGCGGGTCATGCCCAGGGCTTTGCGGCGCTGGTAAACATCTTCCTCGGTTACATTGCCCAAAATGTGAGCTATCTGTACGTCTGAAAATCCTTTTTGTTTAAGGGTGAAGAAAAACTCTTCGGGAATATTGTTAAGGCTGTAGCGGCGCAGCTCAGTTTCAAGGTTGATCAGGTCCTGGATCTGGTTCAGGAACCAGCGGTCGATCTTGGTTGCCTTGCGGATAGACTCGATTGGCACACCCAGGCTCATAGCGTCGTAGATGTGGAACAACCTGTCCCAGCTTGGATGCTCCAGGCTGTGCATGATCTCTTCAAGGTTGCGGCTCTGGCGACCGTCGGCACCTAAGCCGGCGCGACCGATCTCCAAACTCTGACAAGCTTTTTGCAATGCTTCAATAAAGCTGCGGCCAATGCCCATCACTTCACCTACTGATTTCATTTGCAGGCCAAGTTCTTTATTAGCGCCTTTGAACTTATCAAAGTTCCAGCGAGGTATTTTAACGATCACGTAATCCAAAGTAGGCTCAAAGTAAGCCGAAGTGGTTTTGGTGATCTGGTTTTCAATTTCGTCAAGGTTGTAACCTATAGCAAGCTTGGCAGCAATTTTAGCGATTGGGTAACCTGTTGCTTTTGACGCCAGTGCTGATGAGCGCGAAACGCGTGGGTTAATTTCAATGGCGATGATTGATTCATCGGCAGGATTAACCGAAAACTGCACGTTACAACCGCCGGCAAAGTTACCGATGGCACGCATCATTTTAATAGCCTGGTTACGCATTTCCTGGTAGCAGCGGTCGCTCAGGGTCATAGCCGGGGCTACGGTGATCGAGTCGCCGGTGTGGATACCCATCGGATCGAAGTTTTCGATAGAGCAGATGATGATTACGTTATCATTACTGTCGCGCAATAACTCCAGCTCGTATTCTTTCCAGCCCAGCACGGCCTGTTCAACCAAAACCTCATGGGTTGGTGATGCCTGCAAGCCACGGCTTAAAGCGGCATCAAATTCTTCTTTTTTGTGTACAAAGCCTGCGCCTTTACCACCTAAAGTATAACTTGGGCGGATAACCAGCGGGAAACCGATTTCCTGTGCTGCTTCTTTACCTTCCAGAAAAGAGTTGGCAATTTTTGATTTTGCCACACCTACGCCAATGTCAACCATCAGCTGGCGGAAAGCTTCGCGGTTCTCTGTTTTTTCGATAGCAGCGATATCAACCCCTACAATCTTAACACCAAACTTTTCCCAAATTCCGCGTTCGGCTGCCTCAATACAAAGGTTAAGCGCGGTTTGGCCACCCATGGTAGGTAGTACGGCGTCAATTTTTTGCTCGGTTAAAATTTTCTCGATGCTTTCGCAGGTTAGCGGCAGCAGGTACACATGGTCGCCAATAACTTTATCCGTCATGATTGTAGCCGGATTGCTGTTAATAATGGAAACGGTAATACCTTCGTCTTTAAGGGAAAGAGCGGCTTGAGAGCCGGCGTAATCAAATTCGCAAGCCTGGCCGATGATGATTGGGCCTGAGCCGATAATCAGAACGGATTTGATGGAGGTGTCTTTGGGCATAGGGCTTTTTTTTAATTCAAAAGTTCTAAGTCAAAAGTTAAAGACAGTTAAGCCTTTAAACGGTTTTTCCTATGCGCTGAAAGCCAAGAAATCCCGACTTCAGCGTCGGGGTGCAAAGATAGACTTTTAACAAACACTGTCCATGTTTTTTTTCAGATTTAACATAGCAGCAATCGTATCCCGCTTTAATTAAGTTTTAAGGCACTTTTTCATAAAACAATAGACCTGTAACTTTCGTAAAATCTCACTATATTTACGTACAGCCGTAGCTGTAAAAATCCCAATTAAACCTGTAATTGCGTCAGTTCGCAAATACTTTATATATTTAAGAACTATGATAAAGAAGCCTGTTTTTCCAATGCTTGCGGCTATTTTATTTTTGGGCAGCTGCGCCATGCTGCAATCAGTTGTTAAATCAACTTTTCCGTATACAGCCACTATGGTAATCCCTGCATCGGCCAAGGTTGATGAAGCGCAAAACGCTATCAGTACGGGCAACAGTTTTGATCAGGATTTTACTAAAGATGGCAATAACGCCAGCAGGATAAGCGAGGTGCGTATCATATCAGCCAAACTACAGTCGAGCGATCCATCTGATTATAATATCGGCAATATCGCATCATTGAGGGTATACATGGCTAAAAACGATGGCAGCGAAGAAGTAATGGTAGCTATCCGCAAAGATATCCAATCCGGCGCCGGTAACAGCATTGTATTGGATATTGACAACTCGCACTTTTTAGATGAGCTTGTACGGCAGCCAAGTGTGCGCATAAGGGTAGCCTACCGACTAAGAAAAGCAGCAGCTACCGATGTAAGCCTGAAAGTATCGTTGGGAATAGGGTCACATCCAACAAACTAAGCTTGCCGGATAATGCCATAAAAAATTATTTTATTAGTTTGTTATCCGAATCGGGGAATACCAAAATAGGCTGGTAATTACGGGCTTCTTCTCTCTCCATATATGCGTATGACATAATGATCACAATATCGCCTACCTGTGCCAGGCGGGCAGCCGATCCGTTAAGGCATATCGTACCTGTTCCGCGCTCGCCTTTGATAACATAGGTTTCAAAACGAGCACCATTGTTATTGTTCACTATCTGAACCTTCTCGTTGGGGATGATATCTGCCGCCTCAATCAGGTCTTCATCAATAGTGATACTGCCCACATAATTCAGCTCCGCCTGCGTTACCTTAACCCGGTGAATTTTGGACTTTAATATTTCAATTATCATGGCGCAAAGTTAGGAATAAATAGGTCATGCGAACAAGTTCATAGTTGATGGTTCATGGTTCATGGCATTAAGTTTACAGTTAAATGGAAATTAAGCAGTTACAGCTCAAAGCCGAACAAAAACCAGGCCCAAACCACAAACTATGATCTATGAACCATTGGCTAACCAATTAACACATTATCAATTAACCTTGTTTTACCTACACGTGCGGCAACAAGGGCAACAATACTTTCAGACTCGGGAGTAGCCGGGTGCAGCGTTTTGCCGTCGGCTATTTCAAAGTACTCCAGCTCAACGCCTGGCTCATTACTTATCATTTGAGCTGCCTGCTGCTGCAGCGTGTCAATTTTATTAATATCAAAGTGTTCCTTAACCCAGTTAAGGGCCCTGGAAAGAATTAGCGAATGTTCTCTATCGTACGGCGTAAGGTGGATGTTTCTTGAGCTCATGGCCAGGCCGTCGGGCTCACGCTCAATGGGGCACATCACGATCTTAACAGGCATCTTCAATGCGTCGACCATTTTGCTGATCACCATAACCTGTTGATAATCCTTCTGACCAAAAAAGGCAATATCCGGCTTTACTATATTGAACAGCTTATTTACCACCTGTGTAACCCCCTGGTAATGCCCCGGCCTGAATTTACCTTCAAGCAAGTGTTCCAGATCTCCCATATCAAAATGCCATTTCTCATTATCAGCATACATCTCCGTAACCTGCGGATTAAACAAAATATCGCAGTTAACCTCTTCAAGCCGGCGGATATCATCTGTTATAGGGCGGGGGTATTTCTCAAGGTCTTTAGGATCATTAAACTGGGTAGGATTTACGAAGATACTGCAAACAACCTGGGTGCTTTGCTGCTTTGCCAGTTCAATTAAACCCAGGTGCCCTTTATGCAGTGCCCCCATGGTAGGTACAAAGCCAATTACTTTTACCGGCTTACGGTTAAAATAATCTGTTATCTCATTTTTAGTACTGAATATTTTCAACGTAATAGGTGTTACAAAATTTGGCAAAGGTGTACAATTGCTTAAAAATAACCAAAAGTTACTTGCATAATTCGTTGGCAGTTTATATAATATTAGTTATATTTGCAAACTCAAATTTTTTGACTTCTTTACATTTTAAATACTGATTTAGTGATGGGTAAATCTAAGCTTTTGTTTATAACTCATGAAATGTCCCCTTTCCTTGAACTCACAAAAATTGCTGAAATAACACGCCAACTTCCGCAGGCTATGCAGGAGAAAGGTTACGAAATCCGTATCCTTATGCCGCGTTTCGGCAACATCAATGAGCGCAGGAACAGACTTCATGAAGTGATCCGGTTATCAGGTATGAATATTATTATCGACGATAATGATAACCCGCTGATCATCAAAGTAGCATCTATCCCGGCGGCGCGTATGCAGGTGTATTTTTTGGATAATGAAGAATATTTTCAGCGTAAACATGTATTTGCAGACAAAGACGGTAAATTTTACGCCGACAATGACGAGCGCATGATTTTCTTTTGCAAAGGCGCGTTGGAAACTGTTAAAAAATTAGGCTGGGCACCGGATGTTATCCATTGCCATGGCTGGATGAGCGCCCTTGTACCGGCTTATCTGAAAACAACTTACAAAGACGATCCTACATTTAAGCACTCTAAAATCATTTACTCTATTTACGAAAATGATTTTAAAGAGAAATTACATAATGACTTCACTACAAAAGCCATTATGAGCAACATGAATGAGAAACATGTGGAACCTTACAAAGGCGGCACTAATTCAGCGTTATACGCAGGTGCAATTCACTACTCAGACGGCATTGTTTTAGGCAGCCCTGATATTGATGCAGATGTGTTAAATAATGTTAAAAACAGCAATAAATCGGTTTTAGAATTTGATTCTACCGCAGATTTCGAAAATTATTACAATTTTTACGACGAAATTACCAACGACGAATTGGTGGATGTTGCATAAGACTTAATATTATATATGAAATTTTTCCGATTAGACTTATTGACCCTGTTAATAAGTCTTTTTATTTTGAATAGTTGTAAACGCCAGGATGGTATTGGTTTGGGCGTCAATGATCAAAACGAGATCAATGGCAGCCTGATAGTTGATACCAACATTGTTATCAATACCGTTCTTGATGATACAGCGGCCACATCCGGTATGACCAGGACACCGCTTGCCAATTTTTCCGACCCTGTATTCGGCACAACAAAAAGTATAGTTGCTTTAGGTGTTAACCTTCCAAACAGCGCTGCATATACAGTTCCTGCAGGTACGCTGACAATTGACTCCGCGGTACTTGTGCTTAAGTATTCTGATGGCTTTTATGGCGATTCGCTGGCTTCACGTTATAAAATAAACGTTTATCAGCTTCAAAAAAAGATAGAAAACAAAACCTATTACAGCAACAACCACTGGGATGCCGACCTGAGCGCTTTGCTCGGTTCAAAAACTTTCACTGCCCGTACGCATGACAGTATAACTATAACCCGTATCCGTACAGATACGTTAGATACTGTTCAGCGTGTTGCACCACAACTGCGTGTACCACTTAGTAAAGCCTTTATCTATAACAACCTGTTTAATGCAAGCGGTACAATACTTGCATCGCCAACAACGTTTCAAAGCACTGTGAAAGGCCTCTATCTTTCATTGGAAAAGGCACAAGCCAGCGATCCAGGCGGTATTTTACAACTTGACCTTGGCGCATCACAAATTGATGTATTTTACAAGGTTGTTACCGCTGCTACCAGTACAACAACGAGTACTATAGATACGGCATCTGTAACGCTGCCATTCTTTAACCGAGCGGCCGAAGTCACGCATACTTACAGTACAACCGTTCAGGCTGCGCTTAATAATACAACAACATCGCAAAATACGGTTTACCTCCAGGGCCTTGCGGGCTTAAGGGCCAAACTTAGTTTCCCTGGCCTGGATAAACTTGTTGACTCATCAGTAGTTTTAAACCGTGCCGAAATTGTGATAACCCCGCGCGCAGGATCGGGCGTACCTTATGCTCCTTTGCCTAAACTAACCATGTACAAACTGGATGTGGCCAAACAAAGGGCGTTGATACAGGATGCTAACGGAAGCGACCCACGTTCGCAAACAAGCTTATTTGGCGGCCGTTATGACCGTACCAAAAAAGAATATCATTTCCTGGTTACCGCTTTCGTGCAGGACCTGATCCGTAAAAAAACAATTGATTACGGTACTTATATTGCCCCGGTTGATACCACCCTTATTAATACCACAACAGGTATTGATGTGGCACCAACAACACAAACTGCCGCACGTGCCGTAATAGTCGGTAGCGATAAAGCAACTCCGGGTTATAGCATCCGTATGAATATCATTTACACCAAAATCCGTAAGTAAGATATCCCTTAATAACCATAAAGAATCCCCGCTTAGGGGATTTTTTATTTAAGGAAAACTCACTTCTTAAAATACTTTTTTAAGTATTTAGAAACTTCCTCTTTTTCAAAAAAAATCAAAATAATTATTGCCGATATGTGTTATATAGCTGTTTATTTTGCAGCGTTTAACATTTATACTTGATTATTTTATGTGTGGAATTGTTGGTTATATAGGATTTAGGGACGCTTATCCCATCGTTATAAAAGGGCTGCACAGGCTCGAATACCGGGGCTATGACAGCGCCGGTGTTGCCCTGCTTGATCACGACCTTAAGGTTTATAAAAAGGCTGGGAAGGTTGAAGACCTCGAAAACTTTGTAAAGGGCGTCGACCTTAAAGGATCAGTTGGCATGGGGCACACCCGCTGGGCAACCCACGGCGAACCGAGTGACCGTAACTCGCACCCGCACTCGTCAGGCAACCGGAAACTCACCATCATCCATAACGGCATTATCGAAAACTATGGGGTGATCAAAGAAACCCTTATAGCAAAAGGCCATGTTTTTAAAAGCGATACTGATACCGAGGTTTTAATACACCTTATTGAAGATATTCAAAATGCAACCGGCCTTGATTTGAAAGATGCCGTACGTGTAGCTTTAAATAAGGTAATAGGTGCCTATGCTATTGTGATCATGAGTGCCGATGAGCCCGATATGCTGATTGCAGCCCGTAAAGGCAGCCCAATGGTGATTGGTGTAGGTAAAGGTGAATACTTCATAGCATCAGATGCTACACCTATTGTGGAGTACACCAAAAACGTGATCTATCTTAACGATAACGAAATTGCCTACGTACATCGCGACAGCCTGTTGGTAAAAAATATCGACAACTCGGTACAAACACCCTATATCCAGGAGCTCGATTTAAAGCTCGAAATGCTGGAAAAAGGCGGCTACGATCATTTCATGATGAAGGAGATCTATGAGCAGCCCCGTTCTATCCGCGATTGCCTGCGCGGCCGTATTTACCCGCAGCAGGGCAAAGTTCAGTTGGGTGGTATAAAGGAATATACCGAGAAGCTTAAAAACGTGGACAGGATCATTATTGTGGCCTGTGGTACCTCCTGGCATGCAGGCCTTGTAGGCGAATATTTAATTGAGGAATACGCACGCGTACCGGTAGAAGTAGAATATGCCTCCGAGTTCAGGTACCGCAACCCTATCATTACAGAAAAAGACCTGGTAATAGCTATATCCCAATCGGGTGAAACTGCCGATACTATGGCAGCCATTGAATTAGCTAAGGAAAAAGGCGCTACCATCTTCGGTATTTGTAATGTGGTTGGTGCGTCAATCCCTCGTTTAACCCATGCCGGTGTTTATACCCATGCCGGCCCTGAGATTGGTGTTGCATCAACCAAGGCCTTTACTGCCCAGGTAAGCGTATTGACGCTGATTGCATTTTACATAGCCCAGCAGCGCGGTAAAATTACCCAAAGCAAAATGGTTGAATATTTAACCGGCTTAAATGAAATTCCGAACCTGGTACAGGAAGCCTTGAAAACTAATGATCATATCAAGGAAATTGCAGCACGCTTTAAAGATTCGACCAATTGTTTGTTCCTGGGTAGAGGTAGTTCCTTCCCGGTGGCACTGGAAGGCGCTTTAAAGCTCAAGGAGATCTCATACATACACGCGGAAGGCTATCCGGCTGCTGAAATGAAACACGGCCCTATCGCTTTAATTGACGATGAAATGCCGGTAGTGTTCATCGCAACCAAACATTCATCGTACGAAAAAGTGATCAGCAATATCCAGGAAGTGAAGGCGCGAAAGGGGCACGTAATTGCCATTGTTACCGAAGGCGATACCGAAGTGAAAGGCATGGCCGATTATGTGATTGAGATTCCGCAAACTAACGAAGCATTTGTACCGCTGGTTGCAACTATCCCGCTGCAATTGCTGGCTTATCATATAGCGGTTATGCGCGGTTGTAATGTTGATCAGCCACGTAACCTGGCAAAGTCGGTTACGGTTGAATAAGCATTTTCGACGCGAAAATCTATTTTTACGAACCCCTGCCCGCAACGGCAGGGGTTTTGCTATTTTTGGGGAAAACAAATACCTGCACCTATGAGTTTTGAAATTTTTGAACAAGCCGAATCCTGGGTCTCGCTTATAACACTTACCCTGTTAGAGATCGTTTTAGGTATCGATAATATTGTGTTTATCTCCATTCTATCTGATAAACTCCCGGCCAATCAACAAAGCCGCGGCCGGCGGATAGGATTGGGCATGGCCATGATCACCCGTATACTGCTGCTGCTATCTATCAGCTGGGTAATGACGCTTACTGCCCCTTTGTTTAACCTGTCCTCCATTTTTAGCATTACCGATGCCGGTTGGGTTGAAAAACTGGCTATCTCGGGCAGGGATCTTATCCTCATTATTGGCGGACTGTTCTTGATTTATAAAAGCACCGCCGAAATCCATCATAAAATAGAAGGCGACGAAGAAAATGAAGGCTCCGTTAAAAAGCACTCGTTTTGGGGTACCATATTGCAGATCATGCTGCTGGATATCGTTTTCTCGCTCGATTCGGTGATCACTGCCGTAGGGATGGCGAGCCATGTAGAGATCATGATCCTGGCAGTTGTTATCGCCGTTGGCATTATGATGTGGGCCTCAAACGGCGTAGCATCATTTGTAAACAAGCATCCAACGGTAAAAATGCTGGCGCTATCGTTCTTATTACTGATAGGTGTTTCGCTATTGGCCGAAGCCTTTGAACAGCATATCCCTAAAGGGTATATCTATTTCGCTATGGCTTTCTCTGTTTTGGTAGAGATGCTAAATTTAAAAATGAAAGCGAATAAGGGTAAGAAAGTGGTGAGCAAAAGGAATTAAAAAATATAAGCTATAAAAAAACCGTCATTGCGAGGTACGAAGCAATCGCGAACTATACAGATCGGATCTGCTTATTGGGGATTGCTTCGTTCCTCGCAATGACGGTCTATAAATTGTTGGCCAATAAATTAAGCTAATGACCCAATTATTCAAATGGCCATTAAAGGGCTACCGCCACCGCTTTCCCGCTATACTTAACCACCTTATCAGCCTTAGCCGTTAAAGCCACATCCGAACCATGTGCGCCTTTAACCAATACCACATTAAACGTGCGGTTCTTTAACTGACCCGGGAAATGGCCTTTGGTATCCGAAATGCTTAGTTTATGTGTTTTATCATTCCAGTTTAGTGTAAACGTAGCTGACTGCCCTTTTTCATAGTTATAGTTATCGTTCTCATCCTCGTAAAACTTGAATGAGGCGTCGGCACCTGGGTAAATACGCAGTTCGATATTGCTGTTTGGCTTTTCGGTTGCGTATTCAACATCCGGCCCCATTGGTATAATTGAGCCTGCTTTTACATAAAGTGGCAAGATCTCGATAGGTGCAGCAGCACTGATGGTTTGGCCACCGTCAAGTAATTCACCTGTCCAAAAGTTATACCATTTGCTGGCGGCAGGCAGGTAAACCTGGCGCGCTTTGGCTTTCCTGTCGGCATCTGATGATGTATACAGTTGTTCGGTAACCGGATTTACCATAAAAGCAGGGCCAAACATGTATTGATCAGGGATGCCGTAAACTTTAGCGTCATTGCGATAATCAAAAGCCAGTGAACGCATAATAGTGTAATTATCGTTGGTAACACTACCAGCTAATGAATAAATGTATGGCATCAGGCGGTACCGAAGCTTATCAAAATTCAACAGGATCGACCTCGTATCCTCATCCCAGTTTTTGCTAAAGATGGCACGTTCACCTTTTCCGTGGATCCTGAAGATAGGGCAAAACGTACCGAACTGGAACCAGCGGGTAAATAGCTCGCGTTTGTCAGGCTGCGACCAATCAGCAGGTTTCCAGTGATAATGATAACCGCCAATATCTGATGTCCAGTAAGGAATTCCCGATGTACACGCATTAATGCCTTGCGGTACCTGATCTTTAAAATCATGAAAAGTACATTCAATATCGCTCGACCATAATGTAGATGCATTACGCTGTTCGCCCGCAAACGACTGCCTTACCAAAAAGAAAGCCCGCTTGCCTGGGATATCCCTTCGCCAGCCTTCGTATACACCTTTGGTATGCTGCAATGAGTATGTATTGAAGTAGTCAATGCCTTTACCAATGGCAAAATTACTTTGACGACGGGCGTCAAGTAAAGCACCGTTGTCGGGCTCGCACTGGTCAATCCACCAGGCATCCCAGCCATAACGCTTAATGAGGCTGTCGCGTGCCTGGTCCCAGTAAAGTTCCCGAGCTTTAGGGTTGTGGGCATCGTAATAAGTATCAAATGTATGGGTAACCACGTTGTCCCAGGTGATATCGGTTAAGCCGCCCATTTTGTCCAGTGCATCATAGTTAGGTGTACCTTTTCCAAACACCGGCCAAATGGAGATCATCGCATGAATGTTTGCCTGGTGCAAAGCATCAACTAATTGTTGCGGATGCGGGTAACGCTCCGGTTTCATCACATGCGAGCCTATTGGCAAAGGGTCCCAATAGTACCAGTCCTGCACAATCACATCCACCGGAATATGGTTATTGCGGTAATTATCTTTTACTGTCAGGATTTCATCCTCACTCATGTACCTGTCCTGCGATTGAAACAAGCCATAAGCCCATTTACCAAACATCGGTGCTTTACCTGTAGCGGTACGGTACAGATCGATAATATGATCAAAACTTGGCCCGTAGAAAAAGAAGTAGTCAACCTGTTTACCGCTTTCAGATACGTATTTGAATTTGGTATTGTCGGCCTCTGCGCCATAAAAATTACTGGCCGAATAATTGTCCCACATTAAGCCATAGCCTTTGGTTGACAACAGCACAGGAATAGCGCCGGTAAGATATTTTATAGCGAGGTCCTGGTTACGGCCTTTGTAATTGATAGACATAGAATCCAACGGGTGACAGCCCAAACCAAATAAAGCCTCATCCTTTGGCGACGTAAATTGCGTAGTAACGTTATAGGTATTGATTCCTGCAATAGTAGCCGGAACCATAGATTTATTTTCACTGTCTTCTGCAGTGATCACATTACCTTTCAAATCAGTGTAGGTGATTGCATTTGTAGCTTTATTCAGTTTAATTTTCAGCTTTGCGGTTGTAATAACCACCGTGGTTTTACTATCCGAAACCTGGTAAACCGGATGTTGCAGCCATTTATTGTTGACCACGAGCGATGTCTTGTTTTCAAAAGCATCAAATATGGTGTATTTAACTTCGATAATATCATCCTTGCGAATGAGCACTTTCATCAGCCCCTTATCGAGCGTAAAAGTAACGCCGTCGGCGGCCTTCTTAAATGATTTGATAACTGCCATAGCCGGCATAGTTGCCATACCGGATATAAGCAAAATGGCTAACGCAATCGATTGCTTTACTATTGAGCTTTTGTGAGATAATTGTTTAAACGTCATGACTATCACGGATTTGGTTTATATTGAGTGTGAGATTAACACCCAATTAGACACAGTGAATATACTGTACTTTTTTTAATTGGAATAATCTTTTTTCAGCAATTCATGATAGAAATCAGGTGTGAATACTGAAGGCCATTGCTGATCATCAGTGCATTACCTGCGGCCGGGCCATACGCCTGCAGGTTTTACAGGTATCTGCTGCTATCCGTAACGCGGGTGGAAGTGAGTAGAAAGCAATGAATGGTGAGCGGTTAACAATTTGTTTAAATCTATAACCGGAATCGTCATTCACTTTGCGCCTTTGAGAGCCTGATCTGTACGAATATATAAGCAGGCCTATTGGTTATGGAAAAGCTTATCAACGCAAAAAGCCTTAGGTATTAACTAAGGCTTTTGCATTGTTGCACCATTAAAGGTGATAAAGGGTGGCACCGACCTACTCTCCCACGTTTTACCGCAGTACCATCGGCTCTGGCGGGCTTGACTTCTCTGTTCGGAATGGGAAGAGGTAGACACCGCCGATATAGGCACCTGAATTTCTTTAAGTTAGTGGTTGATTGGGTGAGTGGTGAGTGGTTCTTGCATGGTGTACAGCTTTTCAACTACTCACCTAATAAACCTAATCAACTATTCACCCCCATTAACATGACATATTATTGAAAGAAGTACTTGAATTTAAGAGAAAACAACAGCATTTGTTGTTTATCTGTTTGTTTTGTTTCGGATGAGTGATTGGTTTCGTTTACAGTTTTGCAACTACTCACTTAATCAACCACTCACCTTAATCCTTCACACGAAGAAAGCTTCGGGCAATTAGTATCACTCGGCTATGATGTCACCACCTTTATACCTGTAACCTATCAACGTAGTAGTCTCCTACGACCCTCAATGGAAGTCTCATCTTGTGGCTAGTTTCGCACTTAGATGCTTTCAGCGCTTATCTATTCCCAACGTAGCTACTCTGCAGTACACCTGGCGGCATAACAGATTCACCAGAGGTTAGTCCAACCCGGTCCTCTCGTACTAAGGTCAGCCCCACTCAAACTTCCTACGCCCACAACAGATAGGGACCGAACTGTCTCGCGACGTTCTGAACCCAGCTCGCGTGCCACTTTAATGAGCGAACAGCTCAACCCTTGGGACCTTCTCCAGCCCCAGGATGTGACGAGCCGACATCGAGGTGCCAAACCTCCCCGTCGATATGAGCTCTTGGGGGAGATCAGCCTGTTATCCCCAGCGTACCTTTTATCCTTTGAGCGATGGCCCTTCCATGCAGAACCACCGGATCACTATATCCGTCTTTCGACCCAGCTCGACTTGTCTGTCTCACTGTCAAGCAAGCTTTTGCTATTGCACTCCGCGTACGGTTACCAAGCGTACTGAGCTTACCTTTGAAAGCCTCCGTTACCTTTTTGGAGGCGACCACCCCAGTCAAACTACCCGCCAAACAATGTTCTCCTCTTTGAAGAGTTAGACACCAGATACAGAAAGGGTGGTATTTCAACGTTGACTAAATGACTCCTGGCGAAGCCACATCACAGTCTCCCACCTATCCTACACATCCTGTATCCGATATCAATGTTAAGCTATAGTGAAGGTGCATGGGGTCTTTCCGTCCCGTTGCGGGTAACCGGCGTCTTCACCGATACCACAATTTCACCGAGCTCATGGCTGAGACAGCGCCCAGATCGTTACACCATTCGTGCAGGTCGGAACTTACCCGACAAGGAATTTCGCTACCTTAGGACCGTTATAGTTACGGCCGCCGTTTACTGGGGCTTCAATTCAATGCTTCGCCTTGCGACTAACATCCCCTCTTAACCTTCCAGCACCGGGCAGGTGTCAGGCCATATACGTCATCTTTCGATTTTGCATAGCCATGTGTTTTTGTTAAACAGTCGCCTGGGCCTTTTCACTGCGGCTGACATTGCTGCCAGCGCCCCTTCTCCCGAAGTTACAGGGCCATTTTGCCGAGTTCCTTAGCCATGATTCACTCGAGCACCTTAGGATTCTCTCCTCGACTACCTGTGTCGGTTTACGGTACGGGTTTTTATTACCTGAAGCTTAGCGGGTTTTCTTGGAAGTCTGATTACCTGAACTATCACCTTGTCCGAAGATTCGGTGTACTATCAGCTTTCAGCATAGTCTGCGTACTTAACTACAAACTATATACCTACGGCCTTTAACGAACTATTCCGTCAGTTCGCGTCAGTGTCACTACTCCGTCACCGCATCGCAGTAATAAAAAGTACTGGAATATTAACCAGTTGTCCATCGGCTACGCCATTCGGCTTCACCTTAGGCCCCGACTAACCCTGATCCGATTAGCGTTGATCAGGAAACCTTAGTCTTTCGGTGGGCGGGTTTCTCTCCCGCCTTATCGTTACTTATGCCTACATTTGCTTTTCTATTTCCTCCACAGTCAGTTACCTTCCTGCTTCGCCGGCAAATAGAATGCTCCCCTACCAGTCATATTAATATGAATCCATAGCTTCGGTATACTGCTTGATGCCCGTTTATTATCCATGCCCGATCGCTCGACTAGTGAGCTGTTACGCACTCTTTAAATGAATGGCTGCTTCCAAGCCAACATCCTAGCTGTCTGTGCAATCGGACCTCGTTAGTTCAACTTAGCAATAATTTAGGGACCTTAGCTGATGGTCTGGGTTCTTTCCCTCTCGGCCATGGACCTTAGCACCCATAGCCTCACTCCAGCGTATATTATAAAGCATTCGGAGTTTATCTGGATTTGGTAGGATTTGACTCCCCCGCACCCAATTAGTAGCTCTACCTCTTTATAACTCAACCGCCAGGCTGTTCCTAAAAACATTTCGGGGAGTACGAGCTATTTCCCAGTTTGATTAGCCTTTCACCCCTACCCACAAGTCATCCGGAAACTTTTCAACGTTTATCGGTTCGGTCCTCCAGTACCTGTTACGGCACCTTCAACCTGCCCATGGGTAGATCACAAGGTTTCGCGTCTACCTCCCCTGACTATACGCCCTTTTCAGACTCGCTTTCGCTTCGGATCCGTGTCTTAAACACTTAACCTTGCCAGGGAAGAGTAACTCGTAGGCTCATTATGCAAAAGGCACGCCGTCACAGATTGCTCTGCTCCGACCGCTTGTAAGTACACGGTTTCAGGTTCTATTTCACTCCCCTGTTCGGGGTTCTTTTCACCTTTCCCTCACGGTACTGGTTCACTATCGGTCTCTCAGGAGTATTTAGCCTTACCGGATGGTGCCGGCAAATTCCCACAAGGCGTCTCCGACCTCGCGGTACTCAGGATACCACTATCCTACTATTCATTACCCGTACGCAGCTCTCATGCTCTATGGCCAGGCTTCCCATCCTGTTCCGGTTCTGTTTAATATTCATGTTGTGGTCCTACAACCCCCATATTGCCGTAACAATATAGGTTTGGGCTTCTTCCATTTCGCTCGCCACTACTCTGGAAATCACTATTGTTTTCTCTTCCTCTGCTTACTTAGATGTTTCAGTTCGGCAGGTTAGCGCATTTATGCAATTATCCTTCAGATAATTAGGTTTCCCCATTCGGAAATTACCGGATCAAGTCCTATTTGCAGATCCCCGGTACTTATCGCAGCTTATCACGTCCTTCTTCGCCTCTGAGAGCCAAGGCATTCCCCGTGTACCCTTTCTTACTTTCTTCTACTCTTGCGCCTTTTGCGCCGCAAGGTATGTCTTTATTTTAGATTAGTCGTATTTGTTCATTAGTTCATTGGTTCATTAGTATTGCTACTTATTTACCTTTGAAGCTTTTGTTCAAGATACAACGTCTCTATCTGTTGTTTTCTCTTGTTTTCAATTACTTCTTCCAATATGTCAAAGAACGTTTTGATCCTCCGTCATTCTTTCATTAAGTCATTATGTCATTTTTCAATGACTCAATGACCTGATGACTTAATGACTTCCGGTTCAATGTGGAGAATAACGGATTCGAACCGTTGACCCCCTGCGTGCAAGGCAGGTGCTCTAGCCAGCTGAGCTAATCCCCCGTTAGATGGGCTCGTTCATTTGTTCATTCGTTCATTCGTTTATTGGTGCTTTACCAATCCACTAATGAACCATTGAACTAATGAACCCTGTGTAGTCCCGAGCAGATTTGAACTGCTGACCCCTACATTATCAGTGTAGTGCTCTAACCAAGCTGAGCTACAGGACTGTGTTATTTCGGATTTCGGATTTTCGATTTTAGATTTTTTTATTCTTCAAATCGCAAATCGTAATCTCTTACAATCCCGCCTCTCAGTTGTTCGCACAACTTGATGGCTTCATCTTCTGGGTTTTCCTTTTGTTTGTGTGTTATTAGTATATGATTGCTCTCGCTTTGTGATCTTCGCTTTTCAACTACTCACCACTTAACTTAATCAACCATTTAACTAAATTTAAGAAATATCATGTAGGTAACAGTTCCAAGCTACTTCGCGGAAACTGCTCCAGAAAGGAGGTATTCCAGCCACACCTTCCGGTACGGCTACCTTGTTACGACTTAGCCCCAGTTACCGACTTTACCCTAGGACGCTCCTTGCGGTTACGCACTTCAGGCACTTCCAGCTTCCATGGCTTGACGGGCGGTGTGTACAAGGCCCGGGAACGTATTCACCGCGTCATTGCTGATACGCGATTACTAGCGAATCCAACTTCACGGGGTCGAGTTGCAGACCCCGATCCGAACTGTGAACAGCTTTAAGAGATTGGCATCCTGTTGCCAGGTAGCGGCCCTCTGTACTGCCCATTGTAGCACGTGTGTAGCCCCGGACGTAAGGGCCATGATGACTTGACGTCGTCCCCTCCTTCCTCTCTATTTGCATAGGCAGTCTGTTTAGAGTCCCCACCTTAAATGCTGGCAACTAAACATAGGGGTTGCGCTCGTTGCGGGACTTAACCCAACACCTCACGGCACGAGCTGACGACAGCCATGCAGCACCTAGTTTCGTGTTCCGAAGAACTGTGACGTCTCTGTCACATTCACTAACTTTCAAGCCCGGGTAAGGTTCCTCGCGTATCATCGAATTAAACCACATGCTCCTCCGCTTGTGCGGGCCCCCGTCAATTCCTTTGAGTTTCACCCTTGCGGGCGTACTCCCCAGGTGGAACACTTAACGCTTTCGCTTAGACGCTGACCGTATATCGCCAACATCGAGTGTTCATCGTTTAGGGCGTGGACTACCAGGGTATCTAATCCTGTTTGATCCCCACGCTTTCGTGCCTCAGCGTCAATCATACTTTAGTAAGCTGCCTTCGCAATTGGTGTTCTGTGACATATCTATGCATTTCACCGCTACTTGTCACATTCCGCCTACCTCAAGTACATTCAAGCTCTTCAGTATCAAGGGCACTGCGATAGTTGAGCTACCGTCTTTCACCCCTGACTTAAAAAGCCGCCTACGCACCCTTTAAACCCAATAAATCCGGATAACGCTTGGATCCTCCGTATTACCGCGGCTGCTGGCACGGAGTTAGCCGATCCTTATTCTTACCGTACATTCAGCTTGATTCACGAATCAAGGTTTATTCCGGTACAAAAGCAGTTTACAACCCGTAGGGCCGTCTTCCTGCACGCGGCATGGCTGGTTCAGACTTCCGTCCATTGACCAATATTCCTTACTGCTGCCTCCCGTAGGAGTCTGGTCCGTGTCTCAGTACCAGTGTGGGGGGTCATCCTCTCAGATCCCCTAAACATCGTAGCCTTGGTATGCCGTTACCACACCAACTAGCTAATGTTGCGCATGCCCATCTTGATCCTATAAATATTTGATTATATTGCGATGCCACAACATAATGTTATGCGGTCTTAATCTCTCTTTCGAGAGGCTATCCCCCTGATCAAGGTAGGTTACATACGTGTTACGCACCCGTGCGCCACTCTCACAGGGAGCAAGCTCCCCGATCCCGTCCGACTTGCATGTATTAGGCCTGCCGCTAGCGTTCATCCTGAGCCAGGATCAAACTCTCCATTGTAAAATGTTTTGTTTTAATCACTGACCCTATTATTAATTAATAGAATCTGTTTTTATTATTTCTTATTACAGATTCCGCTTTTTATTGTAACTCTTCAGCTCCTGTTAGCCTTAGCCTTCAGTCGCCTCCCGTTACGCTACATGATTTCCATTTCTTAAAAGAACTTGCTCGCCTCATCATCCGAATCAGCTATATAATCTTTTGGTTGTTACACCGCTTTGATTTGTCATTTTTATTAAGCCTTGAGAATCGCTCTCCTCAGCCTAAGAAAACTAATCACTCTCGCTTTCATTTCCTTCGTTTTAAACTCCTTCCAGAGTCCGTCCCGTTCGGGGTTGCAAAGGTAAAAACCTTTTTCTTATTTCCAAAAAATAATTTTTTTTATTTTTTGGTGGTTTTTTGCGGCGTTTCCTTCTCTCTTTCTCCTTGCCCCTCAGCGCCTTTCAAACCTTTTCTAAGAACATCCGCTCCTTTTCGAAGCGGCTGCAAAGGTGCGAATTTCTTTTCTCTTTCACAAAAGATTCTGAATCTTTTTTTCTTCCCTTTTCGCCCCTTTTCTATACCTTTAATGAACTACCCCGCTATCTCGTTTGCGGGCTGCAAAGGTACGCGCTTTTTCCTTCCCTCCAAATTATTTATACCCTTTTAACTTAATATTAACTTAACAACCTATTTATCAATAATAAAAAGTTTATACAGCTGATAAAACTTAATCCGTTATCACGTTTCAGGCATATAAATACTACCATTCACTCACACAACCAACAATTATTAATAACGTTTATTATAACAGCAACTGGTAGTTTAGCGCGTCTCCAGATAGAATGACACAACCCGTTTTACAATAAAACGATACTTATTTGTTCCCATATCACCGATATCATGCTCCAATCCTGAAAGATCATCCTCAAAAAAACCTATGATATCAACAATTAAAAACTTTGTGTCGGGGTTTTGGTGTACCACCTTTAATGATTTCAGAAAGTCGGGCCTTAAAAACTCCCCATCTGCCAGGAACATATTTGCTGTTATTTTTGTACACTTTTCTCCGTCACTACGCAAACTCCATCCTGTATCCTTATAACTATACACTGCCCTGGTATATACCAGTTCATTCTTTTGTGCAGGCAAATCGCAAAATTCCGCAAACTGCTGAAATTCGAGCACCGGAGGCGGAAATTTTATCCCATGTTTATGTTGGGCAAGAGAAGTTTTACAGATCAGCAATAAAACAACTATAGACAGTATTAATATCCTGTTCATGGGGAGTGATTTATATCAGTTCCAAGTTAAACAAAAAGGCTCAGTCATAAATCGCCCACATTAAAACCCAACCCTATAAATTACTGCCAATGTAATCCTCCTAACTTTTTACTTACAATGCCTAAAACGATATACAGAAATATATATTTGTTAAATAACCAGTTTAAACACAATACATCTTTATGGAAGATAAACCACTACGGAGCCAACAATGGTTTGGTAAAAAAGGCAAAGATGGTTTTATATATCGTGCATGGATGAAAAACCAGGGTATTCCGGCACATCAGCTGCAGGGAAAACCCGTGATTGGCATTTGCAATACATGGTCGGAACTTACACCTTGTAATGCACATTTCCGCGAATTGGCACAGTCTGTAAAAAATGGTATTTATGAAGCCGGCGGCTACCCGGTTGAATTCCCGGTAATGTCATTGGGCGAAACTTTGGTTAAACCCACTGCTATGCTATACCGAAACCTGGTAAGTATGGATGTGGAAGAAAGTATTCGCGCCAACCCGCTCGACGGCGTGGTGCTGCTTTGCGGTTGTGATAAAACTACGCCTGCCCTGGTAATGGGTGCATGCAGCGTTAATATTCCTACTATTGTTGTTTCGGGTGGGGCAATGTTAACGGGGAAATACCGGGGCAGGGATATAGGTACTTCAGATATCTGGCGCTTTTTTGCTGATCACCAAACCGGGCTAATGAATGATGAAGACCTTTATACGGCCGAAGCCTGTATGGCCCGGAGCCAGGGGCATTGCGCAGTTATGGGTACAGCATCAACCATGGCTTGTATGGTTGAATCGCTGGGACTTTCACTGGCAGAAAATGCCGCCATTCCTGCCGCAGATTCGCGACGAAAGGTATTAGCCCATCTATCGGGCAACCGTATTGTTGACATGGTACGGGAAGATCTTAAACCTTCGGATATTCTCACTCGGGAGGCTTTTGAAAATGCCATTACCATTAATGCGGCTATTGGCGGCTCTACCAATTTCATCATTCACCTGCTGGCTATAGCAGGCCGTATCGGGATTGATTTAAATATGGATGATTTCAATACCTCTATCCGAAAAATACCCCTACTGGCTAATCTGCAGCCATCGGGAAAGTATTTTATGGAGGATTTTTATTATGCCGGGGGGTTGCCTGCTTTAATGAAAGAACTTCATGGGCACCTCAATAATGAAGCCTTAACCGTAAGCGGTAATCCCATATTACGTAATTATGAAAACAGCCAATGTTTTAACCGCGACCTGATAGCTCCTGTTGATAGTCCTTTTAACCCAACCGCAGGTATCACTGTACTTAAAGGTAACCTTTGTGAAAACGGCGCGGTGATCAAGCCATCGGCTGCAAGTACCCATTTGATGCAACATACCGGCCAGGCCGTTGTATTTGAAAATATAGAAGATTTTAACCATCGCATCAATGATCCTAACCTGGATGTAGATAAAGACAGTGTATTGGTTTTAAAGAACGCCGGACCAAAAGGTTATCCTGGAATGCCTGAAGTTGGCAATATGCTCATCCCAAAAAAACTGGCTGATAAGGGCATAACCGACATGGTACGCATCTCGGACGGACGGATGAGCGGTACCGGTTTTGGTACTGTAGTGCTGCACGTATCGCCGGAAGCAGCCATCGGTGGCACATTGGCGGTGGTGCAAAATGGGGATGTTATCACACTTGATGTACCCGCCGGGAGTTTACACCTTGAAGTTAGCGATGAGGAAATAGCCGAAAGGAAATCGAAGCTGGTGCTAAATAATAATATCAGCAACCGCGGATATACCTATTTATATCAAACCCATGTAGAACAGGCGCACCTTGGTGCTGATCTTGACTTTTTAAAAGGAAGTTCGGGAAGTGAGGTTTTGAGAGATTCGCATTGAGAGAAAAATAAATAGCACTGAGCGGGAAGGACTGTCAGCTTGAGTAAGTTTTATTTGCGCACAAATGATCACATTGCAGGTGATAACTGATGAATACCTGCCATTAAATATAAGCTCGCAAAGGCGCAAAGAAAAACTTTTACGACTCATCACCTTTGCGAGAAAATCAATATGTCAACGAGCTTTTTTAATAATAATCAATGACTTAAAACATACCAATGGCAACCAGTATGTATTATTTAACAAACAACTATCAACCTAAAAAATGATAACTGATAAATTTAGCGGCCAGGTAGCTATAGTAACCGGGGCCGGACAAGGGATAGGTTTTGAAATAGCTAAACAATTAAGCCTTGCCGGGGCCGCAATTATACTGAACGATTTGAGTGAAGAACTTGCTACAAAGGCAGCAGGCACTATAAACAATTTGCGCGGCAATTGTTACCCAATGGCCGGCGATGCATCAAATATTGATTTTATACAGCAAATGGTTAATGAGGCCGTGCAACGTTATGGAAAACTAACCATTGCTGTGGCCAATGCAGGCATCACTTTGTTTGGCGATTTTTTGAATTATCCTGCCCAATCATTGCAAAGTGTAATGAACCTTAACCTGCAAGGTAGTTTCTTTTTGGCGCAACGGGCTGCCAGACAAATCATAAATCAAAAAAGCGGGGGAAGCATCCTGTTCATGTCGTCGGTAACAGGGCACCAAGCCCACCAGGACCTTGCTGCTTACGGTATGACCAAAGCTGCACTGGAAATGCTGGCTAAAAGTTTGGTAGTTGAATTATCCCAACATCAAATTACTGTAAATACGGTTGCCCCCGGTGCTACCTTAACCGAACGTACCCTGGAAGATGCCGGCTATCAAAAAACATGGGCGCGCATTACCCCAATGGGTCGCGCGGCAACTGTTGAAGATGTGGCAAATGCAGTACTGTTTTTGATATCACCTGATGCAAGGCATATCACCGGGCAAAACCTGGTAGTTGATGGCGGATGGACGGCAGTTAGTACTTCGCCTTATTAAGTGGTGAGTGGCTGATTGGGTGAGTGGTTGATTGGGTGAGTGGTTAGAAATATTAGTCTATGTTCAGGTTATTCAACAGATAATCAAACGTAAATTTCGGCTCGTATCCAAAGTATCGCTTTGCCTTTTCGCTTACATAAACCCTATCAATGCTTTTCGGAAGAGCCCAACCTTTGGATTGGTAAATAGCTTCGGCTTGCGGGTAATGTTTTCTTATAACCGATGCGGGGTCATGCTTTAGCTTCATAAGCTCATCTTTTTTAAAAGGCGAACTACTGGTTATATTAAAAATCTCGAATGCTGAAAAAGTTTGTTCTAAGGCTAAGCACAAACCGAATGCACCATCCCGCTCATCAAGACCACGATATAACCGGTGGTTTAGTTTTAGATTGTCTGTTTCGGGCAAAAAACGACCAACCCTGTAAACCGATGTTTGCAGTCCTTCATTGTAAAAGAAATCTTTACAGAGCTGCTCGGCAGTTTGCTTGGTGATATCGTAAATATCGCGGGGCTTAATGGTCAATTCTTCATCAACCCAAACAGCCTGGTTAGTATCAACCATTGCATCGCCATAAATAGATGTTGTACTGGTATAGAGCAGTTTTTGCACACCGTTAACAATGCAGGCATTAAGCAAATTGAGCGTTCCATAAATATTTACATTAATGAATGCTTCTCTCGGATAGTTTAGCTCATAATGTTTACCATGGATGGCCGCCGTATGAATAATTGCATCGATGTTTTTAGTAACAGCTAAAACAGCATCTTTATGCAGGATGTCAATCTGCTCATCAGTAGTATCGGCAGAGATTACATCTACACCGGTAACACTATGCCCGCACTTACGCAAATGACCCACCGTGACCGCCCCTAACCTGCCCGATGATCCCGTTACTAATACACGCATCTGCTTAATGACCGGGGGCTATGGCTAATATGCGTGACCACTCGGGGTGGCGTTTCAGGTATGAAGCCACATAAACACACAGCGGCACCAGTTTAAGGTTGTTTTGCTCGATGTAGGTGAATGCTTTTTCGACTATAGCCGATGCTACTCCCTTCCCCTCCAATTCAACCGGTACTTCGGTATGGATCAGGTAAATTTTGTCGTCCTTTTGCTTATAGTCGATGAAAGCACGGTGGCCTTCAACAATCAATTCAAAATTGTGAATGGCCTCGTTATTTACAAGGGGAATTTCTTCGTATTTCATAGCAGTATTTATTACAGGGTGAACAAATGTATAAAATGTTAGTCCCGTTAAGGGAAATTACTTCTTAATTCCCCAAACTGATACAGAACCAGCTTTAACTTTAAATTCGGCACGGCCATCTGCAGTAATTACCACCTCTTCGCCATTGTGGTTATCCAGGTAATCAACAAATATTTCACCTGCGTGCCCGACTCCTATTTCCATTTCTTTATAGCCATCCTCACCGTTTGAAATTATCACAGCACAGCCAGAGCCTTTATATTGAGTATCCCCTTCGCGGGTCCAGCCGATACAGTTAGGGTGATCAAAATAATCGCGTTGAGTACCGTAAGCCATATTTTTTCTTACATAAAGCATGGTTTCCAGTTCTGAAACAACGGGCAGGTCAATCTCGTGCTCTTCGCCATCGCCCCCTTTGTCGGTATATTTTGCGCCATACATATCGGCATAAAAAACACATGGATAGCCAGCCTCCCGGAGCAGAATCAACGCATAACCCAACGGCTTAAACCATTGTTCAATTGGTTGCTCCAAGGATTGAAGGGGCTGAGTGTCATGATTTTCAACAAAGGTAACAGCAAGCTCGGGCCTAACATTTAACAGCGTGTTATCAAAAATGGCAGTAAGGTCATAATCCTTTCCTCCTCTTGAAGCATGATGAAAATTATCATGCAGCGGGGTATCAAAAAGTGACATCCGCCCTTCTGTGGCCTCAATATATTTCAATAGTTTAGGCAAATCAAAAGCCCAGTACTCACCAACAGTAAAAAACTCCTGCTTAAGTTCGTTACGCATATAATCAAGCCACTCGTTGTAAAAGCCATGATCCATATGCTTTATAGCATCAAGCCTGAAACCATTAAATTTAGCAGTTTCGAAATACCATTTGCCCCAGTTTTTCAACTCCTCCCGTACGCTTGGGTTGCGGGTGTCAATGTCTGATAACATGAGATAATCAAAATTGCCGTTTTCGTCATCAAGCACATCCTTCCAGCCATCGCCGTACTGGTTTTGAATACTGAATATGGCTGTTTCCTTTTTATAGGCATCATAATCGATGCCCGAAAAACACTGCCAGTCCCATATAAATTTGGAGTATTTGCCTTTGCGGCCGGGGAAAGTAAATTTGGTATAAGCACCAATCTCGTAAACATCACTGATAAATTCGTTACGATTTGCAGGGTCAACCTTACGGGCGTTCACCCTTTCAACATCATCGGCACCGCCCATATGATTAAGCACAACATCAACATATACCTTTAGCTGTGCTTTTTGCGCCGAGGCAATAGCATCAAGGTATTCCTGTTTAGTGCCATATTTTGTAGCTACTGTCTCCTTTTGCTTAAACTCACCAAGATCATAAATATCATAAACATCATACCCGGCAGAGTAACCCCCACTTGCAGCTTTATAAGCCGGCGGAAGCCAAACCGAATCGATCCCTTTTTTCTTCAGATTTTTCGCATCTTTTTTCAACTGATTCCACAATCTGCCTCCGGCGGGGTAATACCATTCAAAAAACTGCAGCATTGTAAAATTTTCCATGCGTATAAATTAGTAGGCTATTTATAACCACTACTTAACTTAAATATACGCAGAAAGGTTTTAGCAAGGCTTAACCGCAGCATTAAATCATTGTGAACCAAAAACTTTATCCTTTGGTTATGATGGGGCTTTTATCGGGGGCTGTCGATGCGAGCGGAGATATTATACATTTATCGGTTACAATAATCATGTTGACTCGTTTTTCAGACAGCTTCTCAGCACTTGATCTCCGTGATTTTTGTTGGTTTTACATCGTTCTTAAGACGTTATCGATTTTTGTAGTTTTACGATTGAACCATAATTCTCTATACAATGTTTATCAACCAATCTGTAATAGCTGACATTCAAGCTATCCATTCATAACGCTAAAAACAAAGGCGATTAGGTTGGTTGACCATGAACGCATTAATGTATTGGCAAATAGGGCAACGCATTTTCAAAGAGGAAAAACAAAGTAAAGACCGGGCAGATTATGGTGATTACCTCACTGAATTTATCGCGGATCAATTAGCACCCGAGTATGGCAGTGGGTTTTCAAAGCGACAGATAGAATTATTTCGCCAGCTTTATCGTACGTTTCCAATTGCGAACGCAGTGCGTTCGCAATTGAGCTGGACACATTACAAAATATTATTGCGTGTTAATAGTCAAGATAAAATCGACTTTTATATGAGCAATGGTTAAAAATAAATGGTGTAAAAATGGCTATATAAACTACCGGGGTTGCGGACTTGGAAAATCTTTACCTATGCTCCTAAAATATTCTCTAACCTTACGCCTCCAGCTACTTCTTGCTATTGCCCAATTCTTTCCGCCTTCAATAAAATCAACACGAGGGTTGGAGTGGCCGGGCCGTGACGAACTCCCTTTTATTGGCTCTTCAAACTTTAATAACAAATCCGGATTATCTATAGGACTAAACTCGCCATCCTGATCAAATATATTTTGATGCTCTGGTTGATTGTAAGTTTGTTGTCTGATCTTAAGTAAATCCATCAATTCGGCTAATGCAATATGATCTGTAAGATAATCCAAATCATATATATCTTTATGATTGGCTCTATTAGAAGCACTCATCAATTTTAATGGTGCGATGTCATATATATTCATCAACTTGATTCCATCGATAAATTCAGGCTCAAGATGCGTTTGCATATTTTGCAATATTTCAACTTTAATAGCAGACTCACCCCTGCGGACAAAAAAACGTTGAAATAAAAACTGGTCATTTTCGTCACACGGATAATCTATAGCAAAAACGGCATCACCATAAAAAGTTATTACTTCTTCTTTGATAAGCTCATAACCCTGTTTCCTAATGATATCTGGAAAAAAAAGATCTATGTCGTAGGATATGCGATGACCATAACGAATTGCTAAGTTTGTTCCACCACCCAAGCTGCTTTTAGATAGTGAAGGAAGCTGTTGAAGTTTGAGAATAGTTTCAATTAAACTATCAGAAACGGCCTTCATTTAGAAAAACGAGCGAATTGCTTAACGTGATAGCGCCGGGCAACTAAACGACAAATCTGATTGCTAACTCTTTCTTTAGTTATTTGTAATTCGCGAACAATAACTGCCTTAGGATAGATTACTTCAAGTTTTGCGATATCGTTTGTAAATGTTAATGGTGTGGTTGCCATTAATGCTCTTGGAATGATGAGATCGCGATCATTATCAATATCAAGACACGACATATCAACATCCCAAAACAAATGCTTCGGAAATAATTCCTTAATATGGACATCTCTTGTCATCATATACAAATATACAAATCTATTAAGCTATTTCAATAAAGGCATTGACCATGACTAATATGCAGATTATAAAAACACAATAGATATGAAGCAGCGGTTATATTGAATTTTCTTTATTCAATCGCAAAAAGCTATCAGTACGACGGCAATCTAAGTATTGCGAACCTTAAGGAGACATCGAACTAAAAAAAGCTTGATGATCATATTTCCATCCCATTTTTTAGATCGCTAAGCCAATCGGCTCAGGATTTCTTTTGTCGAAATCGAACCACTTAAAATCTGACTATAAAACTCTGGCTAACAGATATCTATTGGTATAAAAAAAGGAAACAACTCCGAAGTGTTGTTTCCTTAAGTAGCGGGGAGCAGGATCGAACTGCCGACCTTAGGGTTATGAATCCTACGCTCTAACCATCTGAGCTACCCCGCCGGGTCACTTTTATGGCTCTTTTTGTGGTTAGTAAAAAGAGTGGCTTTGTTGTAAAACAAGTGGCCGTTCCTAAAAAGGTTTGCAAATATAGCAGAAATTCGTTTTCTTTAGAAAAAATGTTCAACATTTTACTTTTGTTCCTCTTTTTTAAGTGTAAACCGAATGTCCGAAAAGAAAAAATTTACCATTGAGTACGAGATAAAGTCATCTCCGCGTATCCTGTTCAGCTTCTTAAGCGAGCCTAACGGCTTGTCTCAGTGGTTTGCCGATGAGGTTAATATTCGTGACCATGTTTATACTTTTACATGGGATGATGAATCGCAAAAAGCCAAACTTTGCTCAGTTAAGGAAAACAGATCTGTACGTTTTAAATGGCTCGATGATGATGCGCAGTATTATTTTGAAATGGAAATACTGCAGGATGAGCTTACCAATGATGTAGCGCTTGCCGTTACCGATTTTGCTACTGAAGATGCCATTGCCGAACGAAAACTGATCTGGGATAACTCTATCGATTACCTCATAAGTGTATTAGGCGCCTGATAAAACTTTATTTTAGCTAATTTTGTACGCTGAACTGTTTTTGCACGTTAATGGATTTTAACTGTGCGGCTAACTGTTTTTGCCCCTGTTAATTGCAAATAGCACTAATGAAGAAGATCCACCTTTTACTCCTTAAATCATTTATAAGGCCTTTTTTGGTTACGCTTTTCATCGTGATGTTTGTGTTGCTGATGTTGTTTTTGTTTAAATACATTGACGACCTCATAGGCAAAGGCTTTGCCTGGTACACCATACTGGAGCTTATGATGTACAACTCGGCCACAAATGTGGCCATGGCGCTGCCGCTTTCGGTACTGCTCTCCACTATCATGACCTACGGTTCTCTCGGCGAAAACTATGAACTGGTAGCAATTAAGGCCGCGGGCATCTCATTAAGGCGTGCCATGTACCCAATGATTGTTGTTGTTACTGTACTTAGTGTAGAGGCATTCTTTTTTTCTGATTACATGCTGCCGGTGGCTAATCTTAAATACTTTTCGCTGTTGTATGATGCCCGAAAGCAAAAATCTGCTGATCTGCTGCCCGAGGGGGTATTTAGCACCAGTTTTTCCGAGTATACTATTCGTGTAAAGCGTAAAGACCCCGACGGACAGCGTTTATATGATATCATGATCTATCATAAAAATCAAAGCGGCGATAACAACAATTGGGTGATGCTGGCGCGTGAAGGGAGAATGTACCGCACCATGGGTGATAAATACCTTGTGCTTCGGTTAAAAGATGGGGTTAGGTATGAAGAAACCGCTTCAGATGCCGCTCCTTATGATACCCGGCGGCGCCTGCTGCGACAGCGTTTTAAGGAAACTGAAACCAAGTTTGATCTTTCAGGCTTTAAACTTGCCCGCACTAATGAAAGCGAGTTTAAAACCGCATCGCAAATGATGAATATCAGGCAGTTGCGGCATTATCTGGATTCGTCGCAGCATTCTGTCGACAGCAATGTAATGGTGAATTATAAACTGGTAACACCATATATCAAATACTATTCAATACCTGCCCAATCAAAGACCGTAAAAAATTATAAGGAGTTTGATCCTAAAAAAGATGCTTTCCAAAGCCTCACCTTATCCGAGCAGCAGATGAGTTTGAGCAGTGCTGCATCCGAAGTAAGGTCAATCAAGGATGTGATCAGAAACCGGAGCGACAGGTATAAAGGCGATTCGGAAAACATCCGCAGGTATTTTGTGGAATATCAGAAAAAATATAACCTTTCGGTTGCCTGCCTTGTATTGTTTTTAATTGGTGCACCTCTGGGATCTATCATCCGCAAAGGTGGTTTGGGCTTGCCCGTAGTAGTTTCGGTTGTGTTTTTTCTTATCTATTATATCATTACCACCATTGGTGAAAAATCAGTTAAAGGTGGCGATATCAATAAGTACCTGGGGATGTGGATCTCTATCATTACGCTGCTACCTATTGGTTTGTTCCTTTCTTATAAAGCAGCTACAGATTCGGCAATATTTGATATGGAGGTTTATAAACGTTTTATGAACCGCTTATTGGCAAAATTTAAGCATAAGGCAACCCGCAACAGCCATTAACTGTATATTTAATAAACGCCATATTATAAAAGCAGTATCATTTTACACAACGCCGACCCAAGTCATGGTAATATGCGTTAAATTTGAATGAGATTAAACAGGCGCTTATGCGCTGCGCAACACAAGTAAAGAATGTTAAACACTATACAGGAAGCGATTGAAGAAATCAAAGCAGGTAAAACAATTATCGTAGTTGATGACGAAGATCGTGAAAACGAAGGCGACTTTTTAACGGCCGCCCGTAATGCCACCCCCGAAACAATCAATTTCATGGTTCGCCACGGTCGTGGCCTGGTTTGTGCCCCCATCACGGCACAACGGGCCCGTGAGCTTGACCTGATGCCCATGGTAAGCCATAATACCACATCGCACGAAACAAATTTCACCGTTTCTGTGGATTTGCTTGGTCATGGCTGTACTACAGGGATCTCTGCAAGCGACAGGTCAAAAACTACAATTGCACTTATTGATCCGGCTACTAAACCTGAAGATCTTGGTCGCCCGGGGCATATTTTTCCGCTTATAGCTAAAGATGGCGGTGTACTTCGCCGTACCGGGCATACCGAGGCTGCTATTGACCTGGCTGTTTTAGCCGGTTTTGAACCTGCAGGGGTTATCTGCGAGATCATGAAAGAAGACGGTGAAATGGCCCGTTTGCCCGATCTGCTGGAGATTGCCAAAGAATTTAACCTTAAAATAGTTTCTATTAAAGACCTGATTGCCTACCGGCTGGAACATGAATCAATGGTAAGGCGTGAAGTGGCTGTTAAAATGCCTACAGAATGGGGCGATTTTGACATGATAGCCTATACCCAGGTTGATACCGGCGAAAATCACCTTGCTTTGGTAAAAGGCACATGGGAGCCCGGCGAACCTATTTTGGTACGTGTACATAGTTCATGTATGACCGGCGATATTTTTGGCTCATGCCGTTGCGATTGCGGCCCGCAGTTACATAAAGCCATGGAGATGATCAGCAAAGAAGGCAAAGGCGCAATTGTTTATATGAACCAGGAAGGCCGTGGCATTGGCCTTATCAACAAATTAAAGGCTTACCATTTGCAGGAAAACGGTTATGATACCGTTGACGCCAACCTTAAGCTGGGTTTTAAAATGGATCAGCGCGATTATGGTATAGGGGCACAGATCCTGCGCAGCCTGGGTATTACCAAAATGCGCCTGATGAGCAACAACCCTAAAAAACGTGCAGGCCTTATAGGCTATGGTTTGGAGGTGGTTGAGAATGTGCCAATCGAAATTGCATCAAACCCACATAACGAAGCCTATCTGCGCACCAAACGCGACAGGATGGATCATGCTATTATGCGCGACCATTGATTTTTTTGAAGCTTAAAGCTCAAGGCTAAAAGCCGAAAGCTAAAACAGATAATTGTACATTAAAGGCTTAAAGCGATCTGCTTTAAGCCTTTAATGTTTTATGTGCGGAGAATCTTAAAAGCGATGTTTTTGAATGTAGAGACGCATAATTGCATCTCAGGCTTGCAATCTACGCCAGCAGAGGCGCTTTTGAAATTGGCTTGTCCTTCTGGTACGCAATTATGCATTTCTGCAAAAGCTTTCCATTCGTTTTTAAATAGTAGCCGAGAAGCTTTTGGCTTTCAGCTTTCTGCCTTTAGCTTACTGATCATCATCCTCATCTGGCTTTGTTGCCGGCGATGTTGTACTTGAATTAGGGACAGGGGCAGGATTAACGGGCGCTGTTTTACGGCGGCTTTGCCTGAATATATTCCGGATAAACTCACCAAAAGTGTCGAAATCACGCTGGTACACCAAACCAAAACCATTTACGTACTGCGGAGCAAGCACGTCTGTAAGGCTGCTTAAGGTTACGTTATTTAGCGCCCTGTATGAATATCTGGCCGTTAAATTACCATCACGACGTATCTTATACAACGCTTCAAAGTCTTTGGTGAGGTTGTTAAAGCGCTGATTAAACAGGTTGCTGTTGTTATTATTGAAAATATCGTTTGAGCCGTTGTTACTAAACAAGCTTCCGTTAAAAGTGAGCCTGTCGCCATAAAACCTGAGCGAAGCACTTGCCTCGTTAAAAGAACGAATGTTTAAATCGAAGTATTTAATGTTTGACTGAGATATCAGGCTGTTCAGTTTATTAAACGCAAATTCGCTCACAGCCTCGCCGGCCGTACCCAGCACCTGGTTGGTTAAATTATTACTGTTTGATGTAAAGTTACGGCGTACAATGATACTGATGGCCTGCTGGCTCCTGTTATTGGCATCGGCGAGGTAAGTGGCCAGGTCGTCTTTAACCGATGGATCGGTAGGGAAGTTAAAGTCAAAATCGATATTAGGCTGTAACAGCGATTTGGTCAGGATCAATTCAGCCTGTACCAGTGTTTGTGACGATGCTGTAGGGGTTTGCAGCCCGGCCGCTGCGTACAGCGGGGCCTTGCTGGTACGCACTTCATACAAAGCCTTAAGGTTGATCTCCGCATTTGAAGGATTACCCGTCCACCGGATAGTACCACCCTGGCTTACTGTAAAGTTTTTACTGATAAAGTTTTTGGCAGTAAACTCAAACTTACCCGATGATATCAGGAAGTCGCCGTACATTTCAAAATCACCCAGGCTATTGATGTTCAGCTTTAAATTACGGGCAACGCCGCTACCCTCTAACTGACCGTAATCAGTAGCTATTTTCACAATGGTTTTTTCGTCGGCACTTAAGTCAAAATTCAAGGTAACACCGTTAAATGCACGTGCTTTAGTAACAACTTTAGCGGTATCACTATGGCTTACAAATTTAATAAAATCGTAATCGTTGGCGGTTGACGAGGTGTTAAGCGGGATATTGAAAACTGTACCGGCATTGGTGCTGGCGGTAATGTCAATTTTCATGTTATCAACCGGGCCTTTGAAGCTAAAAGTCCCCGTTCCGTAAGCTGTACCAAAATAAAGGTGATTGTCCTTAAAAGTGGTATTCAGGGCCATCAGGTTATCGGCTTTAAGTGTTACATCAATATCCGGATTATTCAGGTTATTCAGGTTCACGGTGCCGTTAGCAGTTCCTGTGCCTTTATGAATATCCTTCAAAACCATATCCTTAATACTGATAACACTGTTATTCACATCCAGCTTGTTGTTAACGGTATATGCTGTTTTTAAATAGTTTACCGTAAGGCCCGTATTAACAAGGGTAACGGTACCATTAAGCTGCGGATTTGATGGTTTACCCGTAAGTTTCAGGTCTGTTGAAACATGCCCCTTTACATTTGAAACCAGATCTTTAATAAAAGGCTCAAATATAATAGCCTCGGTTTGGTTCATCTTGATATCAAAATCAAGGTTATCATCGGTTTCTTTGCCAAACGAATAAGTGCCCCCGATGTTCATGGTTTCCAATCCGCGGTTAATAATATTCAGGTTAACGTCGGCTTGTTTACGGTCGTTGCCAAGCGTGGTAAGCAGTTTTACATTGCCTACCAGCGTTTTGTTCATAGTAAGCGAATCGATAGTTAAATGAGAATCAACTCCAGGAGACTTGAGTACTGAAGTCATTTTAACATCACCATCCAGGTAACCGTTTAAGTTTATACCCGAGGTACGCGTTAACTGATTAAACGTGCGCATATTGAACTTTTGGAACGAAAGCTTAAGCTCATCTGCGGGATTATCGGATATAAAGCCGTCGATAAACACTTTTTGGTTCCCGTTTGAAAGCTCAAAGCCAGACACCTGCGTTTTTCCATCAAGTAAACGGATGCGCACCTGTTCCTGGATCTTCCATTTCTCTTTTTCAAGTATCACATCCGATGGCAGCAATTTCAGTTTGGCTGTAGTATCGCGCCCAAACTCAACCAGGCCGTAAAGGTCAAGCTGGTTAACTGCGTTTTTATCCGAAAGTTTAACGTTGAAGTTAAGACTGTCGTTTTTCAGGAAGTTGGTAATGTTGATATCCTTAATAAAAAGACTATCGGTTAGGTCAACCCGCCTTAGCGATAAGTTGAGGCCAAGCATACTTTCGGTAGTGTTTTCGTCGATAATAAAATCATGGAAAACCGTTTTTCCGTATTTAAGCGTTTTGATATAGCCCGATAGTGTGGCTGTTTTCTTTTCCGAATTAAATTGGCCTACAAAAGTTCCCTGGTCGGGGATTTTTAAGTCGGGCAGAAATATAGCCGTGAGCGGATCAAGATTTTTGAGGCTCAGGTTAAAATCAAACTCCTCGGGTTTAGGGGGTACGATAGTTGTTTTTATTGACGGAATATACTTTTTAACAATGGTTTTGAAATATGAAGGCAAAGTAGCCAGGTCATATTTACCCTTAATACTGCCATCGGCAAAGTCAGATTTCAGAGCTATTGTACGGTTGTTACCAAACCCTTCGGCCGACAGATATAATGAATCAACCACATAATTGTTCCGTGGGTTAACAACCCTTGCAGGCGAAAACAGGATGTTACCCTGTAAATTGGCCAGGTCATCACCTTTAAACTGCGTTTTAAGCAGAGTGGTGATGGTTATAGTATCTTTTGTAAAGCCAAGCTTGTTCAAATTAGCTTCTTTTATATCGGCAACAAGGTCATAAGCAGGCAAGGCAGGCTTTAAATCAACCTTACCTTTCAAGTCGAGCTTAACATTTCTGTCGTTTATGGTAATGTGGGCGTTGGCCAGTTTATTTATAAACGAACCGTTAAGAGTAAGTTTGTTGTAAGTGTAGCCGGAGTAAGTAACCGATGCTATCCTTGCATCCACTTTTTCTGTAAGGCTTTTAAGCTGATCGCCGCTTCCCTCGATGGTTGACGAAAATGTAGTGCGGCCCAGGTCTTTTTCGTCAAGCAGTGTGCCCATATCAAAAGCATAAGCGTTGATACGGCCGCTATAGCTTGGGCGATCATTTTTATCAATTTTAAGGTTGATATCTGAATCAAACCGACCAAGTGCGGTTTTAAAAACGCCATACGCAACAAAATCATTTTGCGAGCCGGTAAACCTGCCATTAAAATTAAAGTTTCCGAATTTGGATAGTATAGCAGGGGCTTTCTCCGTAGGTGTGCCGGAAAAATGACTGATCAGGTAATCGAGATCTTTTTTGTTGGATGCAACCTGGTCAAATTTCAGTTCGAGGAAAGCGTTATCCCAATCGGTAAGATTATGCAGCCTAAAGTCGCCTTTAACAAAAGTAGCCTGCCCGCCGGTAATAGTCACTTTTTTTGCATTGAGGTTGTTCACATAGCCCCTCGCCTGTCCGTCAATACCCAAATCAAAACTTACTTTTTTTAACGCACCGGTAAAGTAAGAGATATCTGATGATGAAATGCGCGACGATTTAAAATTTGCATCCATATGCACCTTATCCTCGAAATCGTCAAAATCATCAAATGATTTAAACTTCATCCAGAAATAATCCTTGAGGTCTGACCGGGGTGTTTGAATAGCCAGGTGCTTTAGCAATATCTGGTTGGTATCAATGGTGGCATCTGAAGCAAAGTGCTTTACCGTAAAGCCGCTTTTTTCATGCAGGCTCAGGCTTTTGATATTGCCTTTAAACAGGTGGTTTTTGATATCCATGCCCTGTATTTCGGCACTGAAATGCTGAACATCAAGATCATTAAAGTTAACACCTGCTATTACTGTATCGCGCAGGCTGTTTTTATATCTGAAATGAAAGTTATTGATAGCAATGGTGCCAAAATTTAACGTCCATGGTTTGCTTTCGGGCTTTTTGGTGGTATCCCCCGAGTTAAAATAATCTATAACAAACTGTAGATTGGTGGTACTGTCCTTTTGTTTTTTTAGATAAAATGAACCATTATCCAGTTCGATATTGGAAAAGTTAATGGTGCGGCGCTTAATACTACCGAAAAGATAAAAATCATCAATATCAACGGCAAGCTTGGGTGTGCTTAGTATAGTATCTTGTTTCTTATCTAAAATATAAAGCCCTTCAATTACTACCGAACGGAATGGCCTGATATAAAGGCTCTGGATACCAACTTTGGTCTTCAATTCGCCGGCAAGATAATCTGCAGCTTTTTTTGCTGCCCAGGTTTGTACCGGCTTAAACTGAAACGTGAGTAAAAGTATGCTCAATGTCAATAAAATGAACAATACCAGGCCCAGGAATATTTTGAGTACTTTTTTAATAACTTTGCACCTTTAATTAGTGAGTTAGCGAATTAGTGAGTTAGTGAATTTTTCTCCATCCCTATACAATTATTAAGACGGATTAGTTTGCTTCTCATTAATAAATAACTAATTCACTAAATCAGTAAATCAATAATTAATAAATACGTGCCCGTAATTTTAGGAATCGAATCATCATGTGATGAAACCTCAGCTTCGGTTTGTGTTGATGGTGTGATCATGAGCAATGTTATTGCCAATCAAACCATACACGAGGCCTATGGAGGCGTTGTCCCGGAGTTAGCCTCAAGGGTTCATCAGCAAAATATTGTTCCGGCTGTTCAGCAGGCATTATTGAACGCAAAAGTAAGCAAAAATGATATTGATGCGGTAGCTTTTACGCGTGGTCCCGGACTTTTAGGCTCTCTTTTAGTGGGAGTTTCATTTGCAAAGGCTTTTGCACTGGCAAAAAACATCCCGCTTATTGATATCAACCATATGCAGGCCCATATCCTGGCCCATTTTATAGGTGATAAAAATCCATCGTTCCCTTTTCTTTGTCTTACCGTATCGGGCGGACACACGCAAATTGTACTGGTGAAAGATTATTTTGAAATGGAGATCATAGGGCAAACTCTTGATGATGCCGCCGGCGAAGCCATGGACAAAACCAGTAAAATTTTAGGCCTGCCTTATCCCGGCGGACCGCTTATTGACAAGTACGCACGCCAGGGAAACCCAGACGCTTATAAGTTTCCGGAGCCACAGATACCCGGGTATGATTTTAGCTTTAGTGGCTTAAAAACATCTATTCTTTACTTTATCCGCGATAATGTAGCGCAGAATCCGGATTTTATCAGCGAGAACATGGCAGACATCTGTGCATCTGTTGAAAAACGGATAGCTACGATATTGCTTAACAAACTGCAGAAAGCAGCGCAGGCATATGGTATAAAAGATATAGCTTTGGCAGGTGGTGTATCGGCTAATACAGGTTTAAGGTTAGGCCTGCAGGCCATGACCGAAAAAAACGGGTGGAACGCCTTTATTCCTAAAATGGAATACTGTACCGACAATGCCGCCATGATAGCCATAGCCGGTTATCACAAATACCTTAAAGGCGAATTTATCGGGCAGGATGTTGCCCCGATGGCAAGGATGGCTTTTTAGCCCCCCGGCCCTCTAAAGGGGGAGCTATGGAGGGGGTAGCTTAAGTTTAGGATTACATACAAATAACACATTAACATTCCCCCTTTAGGGGGTTAGGGGGCATATGAACGCATCAGGATATATTTTTTACATTGTTTTTGTTATCCCATTAATTGCCGCTATGGTTTGGCTTATACGGCAGGATAAAAAAAAGGGAAAGATTGGGCTTATTGTGCTGGCTGCGTTAGTAATTGGCGTTTTGATTTATGTTTACCTTAACCGCGAAGCGTTAAATGGTATAAGGCCGTAACATCGAATCTTATCGGTTTTTACTCGCTTGCTTTCATCTCTTCATATTCCCTGATCAGCTTTTTGGTAGCCCTTGCAAGATAGGCTGTTATCAACAATTGCTTCAGGTCTCCCGGCGATACCGTTTCGAGGCGCACCAGCATGTATTTGTAATTTTGGTAGTGCGGGGTAATGAAAAAAGTATGTGGATCAAGTGCTATCCATTTTTCCCGTTCGACGGTGTGGACGCCTAATAGTTCTTTTTTCTCTTTTATGCTGCAGAAAATTTTGTTATTAACATAAAAAGCAGGATCATCAAAGCACATTTTATGAGTAACACCCGGCAGTGGCAACAAGGTGCTTTTCATAAACTGAAAAAATATAGTCATATCGGTAGCCATACTTAAAGTTAATAAGTTTTCTGCATGGCATCCAATAAAACAGTAATTTCGGGTTCAAATCAGCATTAGCCATGAGCAGCAGTAACCTCCGGAAACTATACGGCAATATAGATATCTATTTGTTCGATCAGTTATTGAAAGGACGTTTTGACGATTGCCGAACCGTACTTGATGCCGGCTGCGGTAACGGGCGAAACATAGCTTATTTTTTACAAAATGGCTTCAAGGTTTATGGTATTGATCAAAGCGAACACGCTGTTGAATTGAGTAAGCACCTATCTGCCGATCTGTGTCCCGATCATTCGCCTGATAATTTTAAACTGGCAGCTGTTGAAAACCTGCCTTTTGATGATGATCAGTTTGACCTGGTAATTTGTAGCGCCGTACTGCACTTTGCCAACGATGCCGAGCATTTTGACAGCATGTTACGCTCCTTGTGGCGTGTATTAAAACCAGGTGGCTACTTTTTTGCAAGGCTGGCATCTGATATTGGTATCGAAACCTTGGTGCAGCCTTTGGGTAACTACCGCTACCTGTTGCCCGACGGCTCCGAGCGTTTCCTGGTAAATGAAGAGATCTTGCTTGAATACACCCGTGAGCTTGGTGCACAACTTTATGAACCTATAAAAACCACCAACGTACAAAACCTGCGCTGTATGACAACCTGGTGCATGCAAAAGCAGTAATTATACTCAATAGCTTCGCTTTTCTTCTTCTCCCCGTCTACGTCATTTTCGTGTTCATCGATACAATCTACCTATGTATCGATACACCATGTGTTAACGGCAATTTCAGCCGAAATATTTGCGTTAAGCCTTCAATAACGGTTTAAACAACATTTATTATTAACGCTTAACACACCACCTTATGATTATTTTGCTTTGCGGATTATCCGGTTCCGGAAAAACAACGCTTGCTCAAAATGTTAAAATGAGGCTATCAGATACCGATATCCCTGTTGAAATTATTGATGCCGATGTATATCGTCAAAAGTTGTTCCCCAATTTAGGCTATAGCAAGGAAGATCGTTTTGAAAACATTCGCAGGCTTGGTTTTATTGCGGGCAAATTATCCGGACACGGCGTGGTTACTATCATCAGTGCTATCAATCCATATGACGTGATCCGTCGCGAGCTGATAGCCACTTACCCTGATGTAAAGCTTATACATATTGACTGCCCGGTGAAAACATTAATGCAAAGGGATACCAAAGGACTATACAAACGTGCCTTGTTACCCGAAGGACATCCGGATAAACTAAATAATTTAAGCGGGGTTAATGATCCTTTTCAAATCCCGTCTTCGCCCGATCTGTATATCAATACCCATGTTACCAAACTGACTGAAGCTACAGAAAAGTTAGCGGTATTTATTCTTGAAAACTATCAGCAGGAACAGGTTAAACAGCTTTACCAAACCGGACGCTATTAATCAACCCGATGATAAACAATACAGTCAAATTCATGCCGAGGCAAACACTAATTATTGCCGGCATGCACCGCTCCGGTACATCACTGGTTACCAATTGGCTAAGCCGCTGCGGTTTGCAAATTGGAGAGCGCCTTGGCGGCAGCAGCACAGGCAATATCGATGGGCATTTTGAAGATCTTGAGTTTTTAAAGCTGCATGAAGAGATCCTTGATCGCAACAGCCTTGTAGTATCGGGGCTAACCGACACCAGGGATATAGAGGTACCGCTTTACCAGCTTGAAAAAATGAAGGCCATTATTGGCATTAAACAACAGCTTTATGAGCAATGGGCCTGGAAAGATCCGCGTACCTGCCTGTTTTTGGATACCTATGCCAGGCTGCTGCCGGGTGCCCGATACCTGGTGGTATTACGTAATTATCAATCAGTAGTTAGCTCATTGCTCAGGCGTGATTTTGCAGCTATCGATCAAAAATATATGGCCCGCAATTATATTCAGCGCTTGGCCTGGACTCATTTCAGGCGGTCCCGCAGGCTGAATACTTTTCATCATGACCATGCCGAAAATTATTTAAAAGTGTGGATCAGCTATAATGAAGCAATCCTGCAGACGCTTAAAAAGCTGCACCAGGATGATTACCTTGTTGTTAATTATTCGCAATTGCTTGAAAACGACAACGAGGTCTTTTCGTTTTTAACAGGCAAATGGAAATTTGCGCTCAATTATTTTGATTTTAAAGATGTTTACAAACAGGAACTGATGAACAAAGCAGATGATATCAGCGATTTTATTGCCGATAAAGTATTGCTGATAAAAGCAACTTACCTGCTTAAACGTTTGGGAAGTTATATGCGGGGGAGTGAGAGCTTTCCGGGGAAGGAAGAATAAGCTGAAGGGAAATCTCTTTTAACCACATCCAGATAGGAAAACTATAAATGAAAAATTTTCACACTAATTTTTATGTATTAATCTAATTGCACGAATCTTAAATTAATTAACAATTCGTGCAATTCGATTAATTGTGGATAGTTTGAAAAGCATTCGGGTATCTTTTATCTATTTATAAATCCGAACAGAAAGACATCAGCGACAAAGAATTACTTATGTTGCTCAAACTTGTTAAATAATACTATCTTCTTTACAAATAGTTACTCATCACTATCAAAATCCGATTCGAAGTCGTCATTTTCAAATGCTATCAGTTGCTTCACATAGGCAATATAGCTGGCATCTTTATACACAAACCATTGTTCTCTTAATTTGGGGTAATTATGCAGCAAATTGCTGAAATTTTTGAATGGCCCTTTGTAAGAAAGTGCATCTGTAAACCTGGTATGGACAAATACATCTTCAATTGTGCTTACAAAGTTTTCCATCACCCTGAATGCTTCCGAACTTGGCATTGGTTCAAATGCTATATAATCATCAGGGTTGGCTTCTATTTTATCAGTTACTTCAGTCCACATATCTTCCAAGCCTGAATCTTCTAAATTCTCCGGGTAAGATTCAAGCTCGCTCGTGGTTTTATGGTAAAAACAAAGCATGCCTGCATCAAGCCTGCCTGCAATTTCCTTTATTATTTCGGATTTTATTTCTATTGCCATATCTTGATCTTACTTTTCGAAGTTGGGATGGAATAACATAAGCTGTGTCTTTGTAAAGATAAGGATCCAAATTATTGCCCTCATGAAGCAACTCAAAATTAAATATGCGCGCCGCCCGGCGATGATTGATGAGCTAAGCAAATTGTGATCATCACACAGATACTTATTGCAATAAGCTGAGCTAATGCATCTGACTCATTGTTAGCTTGATAAGTCATTTTTTAAAACCTTATTTGTAATTAATCTAAATAAATATACCTTTGCGCCGGAATCCGGGCCCGATGGTCGCCATGCTTTGCAGGCTGGATTAATTAATGCTGATCCTCTAATCAATTTATTATTTAAGTAAAATATGCATTTTACAACTACCCCTATCTGTGTGTTCGGCGAGCCTGCCGCTATAAACGTTTCATCAAACATTAAAAATAATTTCAACAAGGTTTTAGCCGGTTTATTAATGGTGTTGTTGTTTTGTGCTAATGTAAATGCGCAAACTACTACCGGCTCAATAAAAGGTACAGTAAAAACATCCGACGGTAATCCTGCCGAATTTGTAAATGTTGTTTTAACCAACACACAACTTGGTGCTACTGCCGGGCAAACCGGGCATTTCACTATTAAAAATGTTCCGGCTGGTACGTACACAATAACTGCGAGCTTTATTGGTCTGCAAACTCAAACCAAAGAAATTACGGTCACTGCCGGCGAAACTGCAACGGTAAACTTTATTTTAACTGAGGGTGGTAAAGAATTGCAGGAGGTTTATGTTAAAAGCGCCAAGCATAACAAATTTCTGAAAAAGGAAACAGAAGATGTTGCCCGTTTGCCTATCAAAAACCTGGAGAACCCGCAGGTTTACAGCGTGGTTACCAGCGAACTGATGAAGGAGCAAGTTGTAACCAGTTATGTAGATGGTTTTAAAAACATTCCCGGTACCGGTGTGCCGCTGGTATACAATAATGGCCGTACAACCTTGTTATCGCGCGGGTTTGTTACCGGTAACTTTATTCGTAACAGTGTTGCAGGCTATAATTTCAACAGTATCGACCCCGCCGATATCGAAAAAATAGAAGCCATTAAAGGTCCTACAGGTACGCTGTTTAACAGCAGTCTTGCATCATTTGGGGGTTTATTTAACCGTGTTACCAAACAACCCAATGAAACACCTCGTAACGAAATTGCATACCAAACAGGCAGTTTTGATCTAAACCGCCTTACTGCCGATGTTAACATGCCTTTAAATAAGGATAAAACGGTACTGTTCCGTGTTAACGCGGCATTACACAATGAGCATAGTTTCCAGGATGCCGGTTTTACCCGCGGTTTTTTTGTTGCACCAAGCATTAAATACATTATTAATGACCGTTTAACAGTTGATGTTGACGCTGAAATCGGTAACTCGAACGCCACATCTGCTTACAGGCTTACACCCGATACTAAAGGAAAAATTTATAATGTTAAAGATTTAGGTATTGACTATAAGCGCTCATTTGCCAATAACGGTGTTGATTACCTGAGCAGGCAAATTGACCTTTATTCGTTGATCAATTATAAGATATCGGATAACTGGAAATCGCAAACGATGTTCAACAAAACGTTTTCTACCACAAAAGGTATGGTCACAGCTTTTAGCCTGGTTGATAGCACCAAGCAAATGAAACGCCAGGTTACCCAGCAAGATTATCCCTACTATATCACTAACGTACAGCAAAACTTTATTGGCGATTTTAAGATCGGGCATTTCCGTAACCGTATAGTTACCGGCATTGAGTATTATAATCAGAAAAGCAACTGGAGCAACGTTTCGGTAAATACCCCGGCCATCAATTATCTTGACCCAGGCGCTGCTTACAATAGCTTTACTGCCGATAAGGTTTCGGCCCTTGTGGCAGCTGCGGCACCCAAGGCAGGCGATTATGTTCAAAACAACCAAAGCTCATACGCGGCTTACGTATCCGATGTATTTAACATTACCGATCGTTTAAACGCTATGGCCAGTATCCGTATTGACAGGTTTGTGAACAAAGGTGCTTATACACCTGCAGATGGTAAAACTACCGGCAATTTCAGTCAAACAGCATGGTCGCCTAAGTTTGGTTTAGTTTACCAGGTGGTTAAAGACCAGATCTCGTTATTTGGTAATTACATGAACGGTTTTAACAATGTAAGCGCAACCAGCTTTGATAACACGCCTTTTAAACCGCAATATGCTAACCAATGGGAAGCCGGTGTAAAAGTTGATGCATGGGACCACAAGATCAGCTCAACCATCAGCTACTATGATATTTCGGTAACTAACACTACCATGGATGACCCAAACCATCCCGGTTTTTCAACCCAGGCCGGTACGCAGCTAAGCAAAGGCATCGAGGCCGAATTGATCGCCAATCCTTTTAATGGGTTTAACATCGTAGCCGGTTTTGCATATAACAACAGCAAAATAACCAGCGCTGCTCCGGGTACCGGCCTGCAGGGTTTGCGCCCGGCCAATTCAGGACCGGCAAGGCTTGCCAACCTTTGGATGAGTTACCGCATTACCAACGGTAAAATACAAGGATTAGGTGTTGGTGTGGGAGGCAATTATGGCAGCGATTCATATCAAACCAATACCCAAACATTTAAGTTTACCATACCATCTTACACTACGGTTGATGCTACCGTGTTTTACGATCAGCCCAAATACCGCATAGGTTTTAAATTGGATAACCTAACTAATGAAAAATACTGGTCGTTCCGTTTGGCTCCTCAAAACCCAACCCGCGGAACTTTGAGTGTTAGCATTAAGTTTTAAAAACAAAACTAACCAACAGGAAAGGTCCACCTCGTTTACGGGGCGGGCCTTTTACATTTCAGGCAATATGGAAAATTGATATATTGCAGCCTTTACGTGAATACATCTGTTCAAAAAAGCTTTTGGTGTCGAAATTATTAATGCTTGTCGAAGTAATAATTATTAACATCGCACGTATTAGATATTAATAAAACCTAAACCTGCATGACTAACCTTATTATCGCACAACACACAAACCCGCAACAATTTCTTTTATGAAACAACCTGAACTATCCGGCATAAAAAAATGCCTGGCAATTGCTTTTGCTGCTATTTTAATAACTTCCTGCAAAAAAGATGATAACGCTGCCATCAATACTACTCCCATGAGTGTTAGCAAGGTTAATTACCAGTGGGGAGATCTTGCAATAAATAAAAAGTTCGTGTCTGACGTTGTTAAATATACCAGTGACGGGAAAGTTGATTCCGTAATATCGTTTGATGAAAACGGAACAGCAACTCATAGGATAGGATTTACCTATACTGGTTCAAATTTAACGTTGAATACGGATGTGAAGGATTTCTATAAATTAGATAATGCAGGAAGGGTAGTTTATCATAGCTCTCAAGAGGTACAGAATGGGAACAACATCGAGTCGATAGAGAACTTTAGTTACGATGCCAATGGTTATCTGAACAAGGTAGCCATGTCGATAAATTTTGACAATAAGACTAATTCAACGTATTCGGTGATTAATTACGAGGTAAAAAATGGTAATTACTCAAAGTTTACTTTATCAAATACCGATGGGGGCACAGTGACAAGGCAATACACATTTAACTATAATACAGCTGTAAAGGTGGTAAGCCCGGTTGCCCTTTTTGCGCCCATATTTGCTACCAATACCACATCAAATATTGATAAATATCTTAACTATGGCAACGGATCGAAAAACTTGTTAAACAGTATCGACTACGTGATAACCAATTTGGATAAGACAATATCAAAAGGAAGCTTCAAAGCTGTGTCAAAAGTTAACAAGGAAAACTACCTGACAGAACTAACGCTGGATGGAGCTTCTTTAACAGCATTTCCTTCAGATAATATATCTCCGCTGCCAAGAAGCATGCAGTTTATTTTGAATTAGTAAAGCCCTCTTAGTTGGTTTCACAACCGGGGTATCTGCTGTTGCTAAAACTTTCATAGTTGAAATTTGTATTTTAACTATGAAAGCATTGGTTTTTGAGCAGGCAGGCAATGCCGCTAATGTGATACAACTGAAACATTTAGCTTACCCAAGGCCGGCCCCCGGCCAGTTGCTCATCAGAGTAAAGGCCAGCCCCATTCACCCGGCCGACTTTCTTTTTATCGGGGGAAAATACCGGTATCAACCTAAGTTTCCGCAAATTGCGGGCCTTGAAGGTGCCGGTTATGTAGAGGAAGCCGGACATGACAGCATTATTCCAAAAGGAAGCCGGGTGGCCTTTAGCAAATTAGGGGCATGGGCGCAATATGTCATAGTTGATGAGCAGGACGTAGTATTATTACCCGACGCCTTTCCTTTAGAAAAAGCAGCTCAGCTAACGCTCAACCCCTATACTGCTTACGGTTTATTACAGGAAGCAAAAGTAAAAAGCGGCGATTGGCTGTTGCTTACCGCCGGTCACTCAACGGTATCACGCATCATAATACAGCTGGCTGCCGAAAAAGGGATTTGCGTGATGGCTACCGTGCGTCATGAAGAACAAAAAAAAGAATTACTCGCTTTAAAAGCCGAGCAGGTAATAGTTCCCGAACCTGGTAACCTGAAACAAACTATTAATGAACTTACCAAAGGCAAGGGTATAAAAGCCGCCCTCGACGCAGTTGGTGGCCCTTTGGCTACTGAAATCATCTCATCATTATCGCCAGGCGGGCGTCTTATCGCTTACGGATTGCTTAATCCTGAACCAACATCATATTTAAATACCGAATTTGTTTTTAAAAATCTAATGGTTAAAGGTTTTGGTGTGAGAGGCTATGTTGAGGCGCTTTCGCATGAAGAAAAAACGCAAATGATAAGCCATCTCGTGCACTCCATCGGCCGGGCTGAATTTAAGCTTTCGCCAGCTGCAACATACACGGTTGACGAGTTTGCGCAGGCCTTTGCCTATGACCACGGCGGTAAGGTTTTATTAGAGTTTTAGTAACAAATTATTGTATTATAATAGTTAAACAAATTGTAAATTTAGCATGAGGCGCACAGGGTTAGTACGCACAATAAACCGTTTGTTATGAAAACTATTTTAATACCTGTAGATTTTTCCGACACCAATACCAATGCCATAAAATACGCAGCCGATATGGGTTGTGATATGCCGGTAAAGAAAATTATACTTCTTAAAAGCTACTACACATCGGTGTACGAACAGATCCTCCCCTCGCCCGACTTTTTATTGATAAGCGCAGATGATATTGAAAACGAACGGCAAAAAATAGAAGTTCAGCTTGCCGAGCTTATGAAAAAACTAAAAAACCGCTGCCACGAAAATATTGAGATAGAAACAGTAGTAAGTACCGAGCCTATCATTAGGGCGATACATAATGTGGTTGAAGATCAGCACCCCGACCTGATGATAGTTGGGGGTGATATGGGGCATGAATTAAGTATGATTGGCGAACAGATCATCGAAATTGCAAAAAGCAGTTCTGTAAAAGTATTGGTGATCCCGCCTGATTGTAATTATAAAAAAATAGAACAAGCACTTGTACCCTGCGATCTTGAAGCTGTAGCCCGGCTGGGCGTTTTGAAGGGGCTTAACACTTCGCACAGCTGGCTTAACCCCAAACTGATGCTTCTTTATGTCGACCCAAAGAACAAGCACATTGGCCATGAGGCCGAATTTGAGGCATCGGTAAAACAACTGGTTAATTGCTATGAGTGTAAACTTCACTACTCGGATGATAAAAATATTGTGCGGGGCATACTGAATTTTGCCAAAGAGCAATCAGTACAACTCATCATTGCCCTGCCAGGCAAACACAGCTTTTTTTACAACTTAACCCATAGCAGCATCACCGAGGCCTTATCTCTAAATGCCACAAATCCGGTGCTGATCCTCAAGTAAAGTTTTTTATCATCTTGCTTTTTCAGTTGCAGCCCTTGCTTCAACCTTCAATGGTTCGGTAACAGGTACCTATCTTGCCGAAGGCATGCCGGAGCCAATGCGGGGCCGGGGCAATTAAAAAGGCCGCCGCAGTATGGAACAGCCCTGAACAAAATAAACTGGGTTACAAAATATATTGCCTGTCCTGCCTCCGGGTGCATTATGCATCTTATCAAATAAAAACCTGCCTACCCCCTCTTTTTCAAAGTGTTAAATTAATTTTATTTTTTATTATAAAGTACTTTGAAATACAAAGTATATTAACTTAACTTTGTATTATAAACCTCATTAATCATAGCCATGAATATTTCAAGAACAAAATTTGTCATCCTCTTCCTTATTTTCGCGTTTGTGTTTCAATTTGTCACAAACTCCCTTTCTTTATCAGAAACCCGATTGTTTCCGGCCCATGGCGAACCTTTCCTGGCAACCGGATCACAAACAGGCTGGAAGAGTGTGGTCTCTGTGATTTTACTCCCTGTTAAAATCGTATTAATAGGCCCATTGTTACCTTATATTAACCTTTTAAGGCAAGAGCCAGACACACCGCCGCCATTCTTCCTTATCGGGTTTGCTTTCTACTGGACAATTCTTGCATTAAGCATTTACTATATCTTCAGTAAAATAAAGCGCTCCAAAAAAACCGATGCCCTGTAACAGCGGGGTCAATTCAAGCTGCTATGGGTTATTTCTACAATTCAGAGCAATACTTGGTGAAATCCTCTAAAACGGCAATCATGTGCTGCTACGATAGCTCTTTAGCATTTTAGTTACATTATAGTTAATAACCGGTACAGGTAAATACACTAATTTTACGGGACACACTAATTGAAATAATTAAATTTTGGTTACCCTGCATTTTTGCAGTTGTGTATTTTTAACCTATGAAGAAAACCGCAATGCTGCTGTACTTAATGATGCAGATCATTTTGTCATGGGCACAAACACCTTATCCACAACAAATAAAAAAAGCCGATTCACTTTACAAAATAAAGGATTACAAAAATGCGGCTATTACTTATCAAAATGCCTTTCGCTTAAATGAACAAATAGTTGATGCAGACGAAAGGTATAACGCAGCCTGCACATGGGCGTTAGCAGGGGATGCTAACAAGGCCTTCGAAAACCTGGAACTTATTATAGGTAAAAATTATTTTAACTATGACCATCTCCTAACCGATAACGACCTCAATACGATTCGCAGCGATAAACGCTGGCTCCCCCTGCTTCAAAAAATAAAAACGGCTAAACCCGCATTAATTTCTCCCGGTAAATTATATCAGGATTTTGACTTGCTGATATCCGCTTTAAAAGAAGCCCACACCGGTTTATATTGGTATATCAGCCGCCCTCAATTTGATAGTATCTGCACAGCACAGCGGCTTAAAATCAAACCGGGAATGACTGACCTTGATTTTTATAATATTGTAGCCCCAATAGGCGCTTTTATAAAAGAAGGACATAACACCTTGCACCTGGCTGCGCAAACCCAGGCATACTTAAGGTTTAGCGGCAAATACTTTCCAATCTGTATCAAGTTTTTAAACAAAAAGGCTTACATCATTAATGATGCAGCCGGAGCTAAATTGAGGGGCTTTATCCTTACTAAGATAAACGGACGCCCGATAGATGAGCTGGTTCAAAAGTTTATAAGTTATGAACCTTCTGATGGTTATAACACAACAGGTAAATACCGGTGGATTGAGGAAAATGGCAAGTTCTCCATTTATTATGCACGCTGTTATCCGCCGGTTGATTTTTTTAATATCGAAGTATCCGACCCGGCAAATGGAGAAAAAAAGCTATTGAACCATATCCCATCGTTGAGCTTCGATGATTTTGTTAAACAGATCAGAATGGTGGCGGGTCAAATTCCAGGCATAACGTATGCTTCGCCGGCTAAACTAAAAATTGATACGCCTTCAAACACTGCTGTGTTAACCATTAATACTTTTTCAAGCAGCAGGTACAGGGCCGCAGGCATGAAGTTCCATAACTTTATTGATTCGGCATTTGCCACAATAAATGCCCGGCACATAAAACACCTTGTTATTGATGTACGCAAAAATGGCGGCGGCACCGAGGGATATGAAGATTACCTGCTTGCATATCTTACTGATAAGGATTACCTGAAATATAAATATGTACAGGCATCGGCTTTTACCTATTCATTTTATCGCTACACCGATTATAAGAATGATTATAAAGACCTTGATAATGAATTGAAAGAAGAACATTACCTGGAAAAGGATGGCAGGGTATTAAGACGCCCCGGAATTCAGGAACATGAAAAGCCAAAACCAGGTTCATTTAAAGGCGACATTTATATTTTAATTAGCGGCCTAACTTATTCGGGAGGCTCTGAATTTACTTCACTGGCCCGAAACCATACCAACGCCCTGTTTATTGGCGAGGAAACAGGCGGCGGCTATTATGGCAATACAAGCGGCATCCGGGTCACATTAACGCTTCCAAACTCTAAACTCGAAGTCGGTATCCCTATCCTCAAATTTATAGTAGATACCCCTAAAGGCGACATCCCTTTTGGCCGTGGCACCTTACCCGACTATGAAACCATGCCAACAATTAACCAGTTTTTAACCGGATACGATGCAGAAATGGAAAAGGCGAAACAACTTATTAACAAAAAATAACTGCTTAAAGTTCGGTGGCCCCTATCCAAAATCGACCATAAACATGATTAAATAACATCACTTTGATGCCGGTATAAATATTAAAACTCTCCTCAAAAACCCTATCGTTTGTACACATCTTTAAAAAAAGTGTCATTTCGATTGAGCAGCGGCGGATTGAGTGATGGAGCGAAAGAGAAATCTTCTACGTCTGGCTTTACAACTATACCTGTAAAAGCAGGACGTAGAAGATTTTTCGCTATCGCTCAAGAAATAATTTCCCCTCACTTTAACACACAAGCCACCCCTTGGCTCGTCGAAATGATATTTTTTCTATCAATGATAGGATTAAAAAGCTGTGTCCACACAATAGCAAAAAACAGGACAACAAATAATATATCCTATTTGAAAAATTGAATTAATTTGCTAATTTTCAGTGAATTAAACACGCAATATACCTAAGCCATTTTTTATGAAAAACATCGCATTAGCTATGTCTGGCGAAGGTTACCGGGCCCTCGCATTTTCGTTTGGCGCTTTATCCTATCCGAACAACGTAAGGTACGGAGACCACTATCTATTAAAAAACGTAACCTTCGTAAGTTCAACTTCGGGCAGCAGTATTACCCCTATTGCCTGCAGCGCAGCCTTGTGCCTGGGCCACGCTTTTTCGATGATCTATTACCTGCTACTCCATGCCACCGACGCCTAAAAAGGTTTCAGCCCTTTAATGACTTCGGCCGAAAAGCAACTATTAAAAGTTATCAATAAGCCATCTGCAACCACAATTAACCCCCAAGTATATGAGCTTACTCAACTACCCGCAGCCTTTTTACCGTAAGTTAAGAGGCTATGCTTTCGATCCTTCTTTTTCTTCTACGCTGGCCAAGCGCCAGGTTAACGAAGTGATCTACAAGATTAAATGGGAACCGACGGAGCCGGGGCCGCAGGGAGAATACGTAGAAGTGATTGATTATGACCCAACCAAACAGTGTTATTACGCAGCGCTTTCGCTGGAAGAGCCCTTTGTTTTAGCCGATTATGGGATGGCCCTTTCCGAAGGCGACCCACGCTTTCACCAGCAGCAGGTTTACGCAGTGGTCATGAGCGTAATCAGCCAGTTTGAAAAAGCCCTTGGCCGAAAGATCATATGGTCAAAAATTGGGAAGCTTACAGGAAAAGGCAGTTCACGAACAGAGTATGACCATCGGTTTATCCAGCGGCTTCGCATTTATCCGCATGCCATGCGCCAGCAAAATGCTTTTTATTCGCCGGAAAAGAATGCCCTGCTGTTCGGTTATTTCCAGGCCTCCAATAACTGGGATGGTAATAATGTACCCGGCGGCGCTATCTTTACCTGCCTCTCGCCGGATATCGTTGCCCACGAAACCACCCACGCCATCCTGCACAGTATCCACCCCTACCTTACTCATGATACCAATTTGGATATGCTGGCTTTCCATGAAGGTTTTGCAGATATTATTGCCTTGCTGCAGCGTTTTACCTTCCGTTCGATAGTGGAGGATCAGATCCGTAGCTCCCGGGGCGATATGCTTTCGCCCGAAAGCATGCTTGGCGACCTTGCTATCCAGTTTGGGCAGGCCGTATCTTCTAACCGTCGCGCGCTGCGCAGTTTCCTGGTTGGTATGGAACCCGACCCTGCCAAATTCCATACCGTTACCGAGCCCCACACCCGCGGCGGCTTACTGGTGGCCGCAGTCTTTGACGCTTTCGCCCGGCTTTATAAATACCGCGTTGCTGATCTTCTCCGCCTGGCTTCAAACGGCACAGGCATCCTGGCATCCGGCGAGATTGACCCCGACCTGGTGAAGCGCCTCTCTAACGAGGCCTGCGATATTGCCGGTAAACTGATGCAGATCTGCATTCGCGCATTGGATTACTGTCCTCCTGCCGATCTGACCTTTGGCGACTATCTGCGCGCCCTGATCACTGCGGATGTGGAATATAACCCGGATGATGAAGAGGGCCTGCGCTTCGCCCTGATGGAATCTTTCCGCCGCTGGGGCATTATCCCCCAGGAGGTCAATACTTTCTCTGTAGAGGCGCTAAAATGGAAGTCGCCCGGCGATTATTTCGTGGATGATAACGATTTAAAGGCACTAATCGACAAGATCAAGTATACTTTCGATCCAACTTATGAAAAATCTCCTAACCCGCAACTCAACAAGGTGCTGAGCAGTATTGAACGTATTTTGAGGGAGAACGACCGCCACGCCATTTTCACCGAATCCCAGAATCTATCCGCAATTGTCCATCAATTCTTCGATCATAAAAAGGAGCCCGGGGTACCTGTTAATGAAAACCTGCTTGGCATGAATTTTAAGCCTATCACTTACAATTATATTGACACCGGCGCGGATGGCGTGGAAACTGAAAGACAACTAAAGGCAACCGGCCGGAATAAATTCCAGGTGTATAAATGCCGGCCGCAGATTTTGCCCAGTCCTGAATCAGGCAACAGCGTAAAAACTATGGTGATCATGTTCCTGCAAAAGGTATTTGTCGATCTGAAAGGCAGCCCCTACCAGGGCTTTTTCCCCAACGATCAATATGCCTTCCGCGGTGGAGCTTCCCTGATCATCGATATGGCCAATTACGAGATCAAATATGTGATCAAGAAAAGTGTCGGCAGTGCCGACCGGCTAATCCGCCAACTTGATTACGCAATTGCCAATATGCGTGATGCCGATAATAACGCCCTGCTGATGCAGGACGATGAACCCTTTGCAGCCTTACACATCCATTAAACCCCTTCACCATGCCTGCTACTGCCAATATCCGTATGTATAATCAGAACAATCTTGGAGATTGTTTCCTGATCAGGTTTACCTCCGGAGAGGAGGAAGCTTATTTGCTGATCGACTTCGGGTCATATGAGGGCACCAATGCCAAACGGGAAAAAGAGATAGCCGAAGATATCATGAAAACGATAGGTAATAAAAAACTAACTATCGTTCTTACCCATCAGCACAAGGACCACCTGAGCGGTTTCCTTACCGCCGGAGATATCCTGAAAGGCAAAAACAAGCCCGAGCGGGAGCTTTGGCTATCCTATCTGGACAGCGAAACCAGTAAAGAAGGCAATATAATCCGCTCCGCTACCGAAAAATACTGGAAAAAAAACGCAAAAACCGAACCGCTCCTCAAAAAGAACTTTGGCCATGTGCCTAAGGTTAAAAATATGATTAACCAGAAAAAAGGGTTTGATTTGTTTTCTGAAGGGCAAACCGGGGGCGCTGCCATCACTAAGCTTCTGGAAATTGCCGGCAAAAAGCCGCGCTTTCTTACCCCGGGCGATGCTTTCCTGATGCCGGGGATCAGCAAAGGGGTTAAAGTATATGTACTTGGCCCGCCCTTTGATAATAAGCAACTCACCAAAATGAACCCCGGCAAAGATGAAGCTGTGATTGGCCTTAATGCCATGGCCGAACTGGCCAATATGGACTTGTCAGGCAGCCTGATGCTTGACGCGCTTAATTCATTGGATACGCAAACTCCATTTGAAGAAAGCGACTTTCCTTTTAACCGCCGCTTTTTCGATACCGATCCCGCTAACCCTATTAAGGCCGCTTATGAAGATCCAGACAACGACTGGCGAAAGATAGAACACGATTGGCTCAGCGAGATAGGCCGTTTATCCCTTTATATGGATAAACTCACCAATAATACCAGCCTAGTTTTGGCCTTTGAACTTGTAGAATCCAAACGGGTATTGCTTTTTGTGGGCGATGCACAGATAGGCAACTGGCAAAGCTGGTTTAATATAAAATTCAAGAAAACTGCTGTTACCGGCGAAGACCTGCTGAAGCGAACTGTGCTTTACAAAGCAGGCCACCACTCAAGCCACAATGCCACTTTAAAACAGGGATTGGAGCTGATGAACGAAAAGGAGTTGGTTATTATGATCCCGGTTAACGAAAAGGTAAGTACCAAGTTTGGCTTTGCCATGCTTAAACCCGAAATGCTCCGTGGCTATCATCGCAAAAGCAAAGGCCGCGTATTGCGCGCCGATACCATTGAACAGGACGGCAGCAAGTTTCAGTTGGATTTCCCTTTTGCTACCCGCGCCGACCTTAAAGACCGGCTTACCATTCACCAGCCAAACAATACCGACCCTTACCTATGGATGGAGCTGACCGTAAAAGATGAAGATTGAAAGCATTGCCTTACTGATGTTTTATGGGTTGCTTAGAAATTGTTTAAAAATGACAGTTTTTGAATGTAGAGACGCATCACATGCGTCTTCCGAGTGCAATTTCCGACGGGATTAGGAGCCTTTTGAATCAGCTTGTCCGCCGGGAGACGCATGTGATGCGTCTCTACAAAAAACTTTCGATTCGTTTTTAAACAGCTTCTTAGAAACTGTTTAAAAATGAAAAAAATTGTAGAGCATAATTGCGTCTCCCGCATGACAAGCCTATTTCAAAAGCGTCTCAACTGCCGTCAATTGCAAGCGGGAGACGCAATTATGCGTCTCTACATTCAAAAACTGTCGTTTTCAAACAGCCTCTTACTGATCATTAAGCAGCCGGTAAACTCAAATAAAATGTAGTACCTACGCTCATAGTTGTTTCAAACCATATTTTACCATTGGCGTTTTCAATGGAATTTTTGATGAATGCCAGGCCCAAACCCGTTCCCGAACTTTTGGTAGTAAAGTTTGGCTCAAAGATCTTTTCGCGCATTTCTTCAGGGATCCCGTTACCGTTATCCTTAATGGTAAGCAGGATGTTTTTACTGGTAACCAGGTAATTGATATCTATTACACATTTCCTGTCATGCGGGGTAGCTTCAATAGCATTTTTTAGCAGGTTATTGAAACAGCGCAATAGCTGGTCGCGGTCGGCATTGATAGTAAATGCGCTTTCAGGTTGCTGGTAAGCTATTTGTACGTTATCCATTTGCTTAAAAATGGTAACCGCCTGGTTCAGCATATCAAAAATATTGATCTGCTCAATACGGGTATCAGGCATTTTGGCAAAAGCCGAAAACTCTGACGCTATTGATGACAGGCTTTCAATCTGCTCGACAAAAGATTTGCTGAAACGTTCAAATTTTTGATCAAACTTAGGGTCTTTATCCTTCCATGATTTATCAAGCAGCTGTAAGCCCAGTTTTAGCGGCGTTAGCGGGTTTTTAATTTCATGGGCTACCTGTTTGGCCATTTCACGCCAGGCGCTTTCCCGTTCAGATTGTGCAAGCCGCTGGGCACTGTTTTCCAGTGCCGATATCATTTTATTATATTCCTTAACCAATGCCCCGATCTCATCATCGCGCGACCATTTAATATGTTCGTTCTTTTTACCGTAGATGGTTTTGCTAAGGCTTTGCTGTATAAAATTTAACGGTGCGGTTATCTGCCTGGCAATAATGATGGCAAACAAGCCTATCGCTATAAAAACAATAGCATACACGTTAATCATTACATTAAGCAATGAACTTATGCGCTCGCGATAATCTGTTTCATTACTAAAGTAAGGCAGCTGGATATAGGCCACAGTTTTATTTGATGAGGATAGGGTTATTGGGGCGTAAGCCGCCTTGTAACTCAAATCCCCTATTCTTTCGTCGTTAACAAACTCGGTTTTTTGCAGCTTGCTTAAAAAGATGAAAGCACGGGCATTCATTCGTTTTGCCACCAGGCCATTTTCATAAATTTTGGGCTGGGTGGTTAACAACGGCACGCCGTTGGTATCAAACACCGTAAGGTCTGTTGCATAAGTATTAGCAAGTTCATTAAAATGAACCTGGCTCTCTTCGCTTATATGCTCAACATATTGGGTAAAAAGGCCGTTTTCAAATGCCGAAGCTATACGGGTTATTTTATCCCTGATCATTTTTTCCTGCTGGGTGTGGTACTGGTTGCTGATGGATAAAAAGGTAATAAACCCTACAAGCACCAGGGTAACCACCACGGCAAGTATCATCGAGATCTGGATGCGTGTTTTATATAATACCTTATCAAAATTTATCCTGAAGTTTACCTTCAGCCCGTCTTCGGCTATGTTAAAGATCTTAATGCGGGCCCATGACCATTTTAAAGAGATGATCACCGCGCTGAATATCAGTATTACTACTAAAAAGAAGGTAAGCGACGTAACCGCATAATAAAGAGAGTTTTCCTCCCTGCTTACAACAATCAGGTTTCTTTCGCTTGGCCTGTATATCAGGTGATTGTAGGTTGTAAAACTTTCATACCAGGCGGTACTATGGTTTTGTGTTACTTTTTCGGTATACTTTTTAAGGTCTCCTTTAAACTCACTGTTATCAAGCGAATAAACATAAGTACCGCGCTGGCTCAGTAGTTTATTATCACTGTAAAAAGCATAAGAGTAATCTTTAAAATCATTTTCCGGACTTATGTTGCCATCAATAAGCAGCTCAGGAAAAGTGCCCGATAACTGAAGCGGCTTTGATTTAAGTTCGATAACAATGGTACCTAATTGCCTGTTGCCGGTATTTACAGGCAATATGGCAAAGTAATTCTGGTATCCGAACGATTCGTTTTCCCGGTAAAAATAGTCGGATACTTTAAATGAGCTGTATAGTACCAGGTCTTTAAACACGCTCAGTGCATAGTTTTTATCCGCCGATGTGGGCTCTTCACTGGCATTATATTCATGAACCTTAAACTCATACTTTGACAAGTAGCCATCAAAATAAAGCTTTTGAAAACGGGTTTTGAGATAATCGCCATTGTGCAGCCCGTTGGTAAAATAGCGCACTATAGCAGTATCCGTTATAATTTGATTCTCTACCTTTTTAAAAATGTAATCGGCAGTGGCATCGTCCGGAATTTCCAGTTTTTGAATCAGTGCTTTTCGGGTTTCATGCTCTTTCAGATCTTCAAAATGGTTAAGCTTAATGGCCGCTATAAGCGCACAAATAAATACTATACCTAAAAATGAAGTGGCAAAAAGCTCCCCTTTATAGTAAATGAAGTTATAGGCCCGTATCAATACGAGCAATGTCCATAAAATATAAAACAGCGTAAATTCGTGATAATACGCAAACACAACAGTAGTTATGGTAATTCCGAACAAAAGCAGGAATAACTGGTGCGTTTTCGGTACATTAAGCTTTAGGCATATTGTTAAAACGATTTCATTAAGGAGGTAAAATATCAAAAAGCTAAAACACAGCATCAGCACCCCTAACAGGCTAAAACCGGTTAGGCTGAGTACGTTGTTTACATCAAAATTGATTTTTGAATTAATAACCAGGCCGTAAAACAAACGCAATAGTGAAGTTGATACTATTATGAGCGTTAAAATGGATAGAACAACTATAAAATAGCCCAGGGCTTTGTTTTGTACATTGTTAAAAAACCTGTTCCGCTGCCTGTATACAAAGCCTGTAAACCAAAAAATAAACAGAATATTGACGCAAAAATCGCCCAGCGAAGGATAAACCAGGCTTGAGCCATAAAATATGGGATTGAAAATACTGAGCTTATACGTAAAATCGGGTAAATTATAATGCAGGTTAACAAACCTGAACAATGCGATGTACAACGCCAGAAATATGATGGACAATACCGCATACCCTTTAGATGCTACATAATTGCAAATATTATGCATCAGGATACAAAGCGTAATAGCTGTCAGTATCCAGAATGAAAGCTCATAATAAACAAAGTCATTATTGGTGCCGTTATTTTTAAGCTTTACCGAAAACAGGTAATTGTTGTCGCTGCTGTGAACCTCATAAACGTTGATATCTGTAAAGTTGGCTATATCAATGTTATCATCGTCAAGAAGGTCTTTAGCAAATTTATTTTGAAGATACTTGTTCTGAAAAGCATAATTGATCTTTACCGGAATAAAGAAAATAACAGAGAAATTCCCTTCTGTTTTTCGGAATGTTTCATAATACCCGTTAGGCTGATGAATAAATGAATAGCCCTCTTTAATGGCATTTGTACTATCGGGCAATACTTTGATGCCACTCCAAAAGCTTAGTTTATTATTTGTTAGGGTTATAAACCAGATGTTGTTTTGGGTAGTAAAATCTTCTATAGCATTAATAGCATCCTGCTCATTGTTGCGCAGGTTCATCATCTTTTCGAAGCGCCCGGTATCGCTAAGCTGCTTATTTATAAAAACTTCTTTATTATGAAGATTATTTTCCAGCACCCGGGCAGATTGCACAAGGCTGTTTACAGGCGTATATGTTTTTTGTACAATAGTGGCCGTAAGCAGCAAACTAAGCCCCAAAAGAGCAAGCAATAGGCGTATTTTTCCGGATGTAGTCAAGATGTTGCTATACTATGGATTTTTTGATTAATACATGCCTATAACAAAAATAAAAGCCACATGTTGTATGTGGCTTTTAAAAATTATTGCGGTAGTACTGCGCTTGCTGTTACAACGGTTTTATCAACCTTTTTAACAAGGCCTTGCAACACATTGCCCGGCCCTACTTCGGTAAATGATGTAGCGCCATCTTCAAGCATATGCATTACGGTTTGTGTCCACCTAACGGCACCGGTTAACTGGGCTATCAGGTTCTTTTTAATCAGCTCCGGATCTGTGTAAGGCTTGGCATCTATATTTTGATAGATAGGACATACAGGAGCTTTAATTTCGGTAGCAACAATAGCTGCTTCCAGTTCAACCCTTGCAGCTTCCATTAATGGCGAGTGAAACGCGCCGCCTACTTTTAGCTTCAAAGCGCGTTTGGCACCGGCTTCGGTCATTTTAATACAAGCCTCGTCAATACCGGCAATTGAACCCGATATTACCAGCTGACCGGGACAATTATAGTTTGCGGGTACAACCACTTCGCTTATACGCTCGCAAATATCTTCTACCGTAAAATCGTCCAGTCCTAAAATAGCAGCCATGGTTGATGGCTGTATTTCACAGGCTTTTTGCATAGCGTTGGCACGTGCTGCCACCAGGCGCAGGCCGTCTTCAAATGTTAAAGCTCCCGCAGCAACCAGGGCCGAAAACTCGCCCAACGAATGGCCGGCAACCATTTCAGGCTGAAAGTCATCACCCAAAACTGTAGCTAAAATAGTTGAGTGTAAGTAAATAGCCGGCTGGGTAACATTGGTTTGCACCAGGTCATCGGCGGTACCTTCAAACATCACATCGGTAATGCGAAAACCTAAGATCTGGTTAGCTTTTTCAAACAGATCGCGTGCTTTTTCTGACTGATCGTACAGGTCCTTGCCCATACCTGGAAACTGGGCACCCTGGCCCGGGAAAATATATGCTTTCATTGTTTTAGTTTATTGGTTGATTGAGTTGATTAGGTGAGTGGTTACTTGTTGGGTGAGTGGTTGATTGGGTTAAGTAGAGAATGGTTGCTTTTGGGGTGAACAATTGATTACGATAAAACCATTCGCCCAATCAACTACTCACTCAATCAACCATTCACCTAATCAACTGAGTTTAGACGAAATTAAATTCAAAAACTCTGTTCTTGTTTTTTCTTTCAGAAACTCGCCGGTAAAGGCCGATGTTGTGGTTACCGAGTTTTGCTTTTGCACGCCGCGCATACTCATGCACAGGTGACGGCATTCAATTACCACACCTACGCCATAAGGGTTAAGTGTTTGTTGGATACAATCACGGATCTCGTTGGTTAAACGTTCCTGTACCTGCAGGCGGCGGGCAAATACATCAACCACGCGGGGGATCTTGCTCAAACCCACCACATGCCCGTTAGGAATATAAGCCACGTGCGCCTTACCAAAAAAAGGCAGCATATGATGCTCGCACATTGAATATACTTCAATATCTTTCACTACCACCATCTGGCTGTACTCTTCCTTAAATTTGGCCGAGTTCAGGATCTCTTCGGCATTAAGCTCGTAACCGTGGGTTAAGTAAAGCATGGCTTTGGCTACACGCTCGGGGGTTTTTAATAAACCCTCACGTTCGGCATCTTCGCCTATTTGCTTCAATACGTTTTGATAATTACCCTTTAAACTATCAATCCGCTCCTGGTTGTAACGATCTATTTTGATGTAACCGCCGAAATCGTCGTCGTCGGTATCCTGGCTAAATTGTGAATCGCTCATCTTATAAAGTTAACCGCCAAAATACTCGGCAGAATTGTTTTCGGTTTCATACAGCTTAACCGAATGTAAAAACACACCCTCGTAAGCTTCAATAGGTCCCTTTAATTGATTAAAGATCTCAATGCAGAGCAATTCGGTCGATGCCATTTTGCCGGCCATAAAATCAACATCTTTATTGATGTTTTTATGGTCAAGCTTTTCAATAACATATTCGTTGATAATTATCTTCAGCTCTTTTAAATCGATAAGATAGCCGGTAGCGTGCGTGACCTCGCCTTTTACAGTTACAAACAGGTTGTAATTGTGACCATGCCAGTTTGGGTTGGCGCATTTGCCAAATACCTCAAAGTTTTTTTCAGCGCTCCATTCCTCACGGTACATCCGGTGAGCGGCATTAAAATGTTCCTTGCGCGTTATATGTATCATCATAACAAAAGTGGGTGCAAATATACAAAACAAAAACAGGTGAGTTGTTTTATATTAGCCGTCAAAATAATGCAATATGCTTATACTCATTGTTGCAGCTACCAAATTTGAGGTTGAACCATTGGTTAATGCCTTTGGCAGCAAGGTTGATGTACTGATAACCGGCGCGGGCATGGTGCCAACAGCCTTTTGCATGGCCCGGCAATTAAGCAACCATACTTATGATCTCGTGCTTAATTTGGGCATAGCAGGCAGTTTCGACCGAAATTTTCATTTAGGCGATGTGCTGGAGGTTACCGAAGATACCTTTGCCGAACTTGGCGCACAGGATGATGAGGCTTTTATCCCCATCGATACCCTTGGTTTTGGTGAAAGTGTTTTTACGCCCACAACATCGCTTGAGCAGGTTTATCCAAACTTTTTTTTGAAAAAGGCAAAGGCTATTACCGTTAATACAGTACATGGGCATGAGCCATCCATCCAAAAAGTACAGCAACGGTTAAACCCCCAACTGGAAAGCATGGAAGGCGCGGCCTTTTTTTACGCCTGCCGGCAGATGAACCTGCCATGCATGCAGATCAGAGCAGTGTCAAATTATGTTGAAAAACGCAACCGCGAGGCCTGGAACATTGGGTTGGCCATTAAAAATCTGAATACATTTGCCATCGACCTGGTTGGCCAGATCATTAACAGTTAATCTACTACCCCGTATGAAACTAACGCTCGGATTTTCGCCCTGCCCTAACGATACTTTTATTTTTGACGCCCTCATCCACCATAAAATTGACACAGAAGGCCTGGAGTTTGAAGTGTTTTATGATGATGTGGAAACGCTTAACCAAAAAGCCTTCCGCGGTGAGCTTGATATTACCAAGCTAAGCTACCACGCTTTTGCTTACGTTACCGATAAATATGTGCTGCTTGACTCAGGCAGTGCACTGGGATTTGGCGTAGGCCCCTTGTTGATTTCGGATTTGGAAATTTCGGTTCCGGATTTAGAGAAAAATCTGATCAACGATCCAAAATCAGGCACCCGCAACCCTTTGATCGGGATCCCGGGAAAATACACTACAGCCAATTTTTTATTAGGCCTCGCTTTTCCGGATGCTACCAATAAACAGGAACTCGTATTTTCAGAGATAGAAGATGCTTTGCTTGATAGCCGTGTAGACGTTGGCCTGATCATCCACGAAAACCGCTTCACTTACCAGGACAAAGGCCTCAAAAAGATCATCGACCTTGGCGATTACTGGGAAAAACGTACCGGCTGCGCCATTCCGCTGGGCGGTATTGTAGCCAACCGTAACTTACCGTTGGATGTTCAGCATAAAATAAACCGTGTGCTGCGTAAATCGGTTGAGTTTGCTTTTGCCAATCCCAAATCGGGCTTAGCGTTTATTAAACAGCATGCCCAGGAAATGAGTGAAGAAGTGATGTATAAACACATTGAGCTTTATGTAAACCAATACTCAGTTGAGTTGGGTAAAGAAGGCCGTAAAGCTATTAACCTGATGTTTGATACCGCTTTGGAGAAGGGAATTATACCGGAGATAAAGGATAGGATATTTTTGACTGATTGATCTGTATTTACATAAATATGTAAATACGCTCCTGTTATTTTGATTATATTTGTGTTGAAGGGAGGATAAAAAATGAAGTTTAAAATAGTCAAAACAGAAGAGCCCACAACACCTTATATTCCTGAAAACCCTAAAACTTATAGCATAGACGAAGTCTTAGCTACAGGAGGAGCTACTGCTTTTGCAAAAAAAATGGGAAAAAGCTTAAACGACTTTAAGGAAAAAATGGATTCATTTTCTTCGGATTCATTTTTAACGGACGAAGAACTAAAAAGTGCGTTGGAAGCACTTAATGCAAGTAAATGAACCTATTACTTGATACCAATATACTATTGTATTTAAGTAAAAACCCAAAACGGGTTTTAGGAAATATCCCTGTTGATTTTGATAATGATAGAGTTTATCTGTCCATAGTTTCAATAGGAGAACTTAAATCACTTGCATTTCAAAACAATTGGAGCATCGAGAGATGGGACGTTGTTAAAAATTTTTATGATTCTTGCAACGTATTGGAAGTCAATGAAAGTTTGATAAATGCATACTCCCAAATCGATGCTTATTCACAGCGGCGTAATCCGGGATATGATGAATACAGTTTTGCCACCCCACGTAACATGGGTAAAAACGATTTGTGGATAGCATCAACAGCTGCCCTCCTCGGGCTAACCTTAGTAACTACTGATAAAGATTTTGATCACCTGCACCAGGTTTTCATGGAGGTAAAACGCATTACGCCGGAAACTCTTGTATAAAATAAAAAAAGGACACACTTCAAAAATGCGTCCTTTTCTTTTATATAACCCGATCAATCATCAATACAACAACTGATCATACGGATACCTCTCGGTATGTATGGCTTTCACCTCGTCATATAACAAGGCCCTGAACTCATCCACATTTTCTTTTTTCGTTGCCGAAATAAATATGGCTGGTGCATTATTTTTTGCCATCCAGCTTTGTTTAAAGTCTTCCAGTGTTAGTGGTTCTTCTTGCGATACCTGGTGATCTTCGGGTTTAAATGCATCTATTTTGTTAAATACAGTGATGATGCGCTTGTCAATAGCGCCGATATCTTTCAGGGTTTCATTAACCGTACGGATCTGATCTTCAAAGTTAGGGTGCGAAATATCAACTACGTGGATCAGAATATCCGCCTCGCGGGTTTCATCCAATGTTGATTTAAAGCACTCCACCAAATGGTGAGGCAGCTTACGGATAAACCCTACCGTATCCGACATCAGGAAGGGCAGGTTTTCGATCACGACCTTCCTTACCGTAGTATCCAGTGTAGCAAACAGCTTATTCTCGGCAAACACTTCTGATTTGGCAATCATGTTCATGATTGTCGACTTGCCTACGTTGGTATAACCAACCAGGGCAGTACGTACCAGTTGATGACGGTTTTTGCGCTGGGTTTCGTTCTGCTTATCTATCTGTTTCAGTTTATCTTTTAACAGCGAGATCTTATTCAGGATCAAACGGCGGTCGGTTTCAATTTGCGACTCACCCGGCCCACGCATACCAATACCACCTTTCTGGCGTTCTAAGTGGGTCCAGAGGCGGGTAAGGCGGGGCAGCAGATATTGCAATTGAGCCAGTTCAACCTGGGTTTTGGCCTGGGCAGTTTGAGCGCGGCTTGCAAAAATATCCAGGATCAGGTTATTTCTATCAAGAATTTTAACCTGTAGTTCGTTCTCAATATTACGCAGTTGCGACGGCGAAAGGCCATCGTCAAAAATAACTATATCAATTTCTTCTTCCTTAACGTAAGCTTTAATGTCTTCCAGTTTACCGGAGCCAACAAAAGTTGCCCTGTCCGGGCGCTGCAGTTTTTGAGTAAAATGGGTAACTGTTAAAGCTCCGGCAGTGCTGGCCAGAAATTCAAGTTCTTCAAGGTGCTCTTTCTCAATCTCATCAGTTTCATTTGGTGTTATTACACCAACAAGTACAGCTTTTTCCTGCTTCACAGCAGTATCATAAAATTTTTGCTTCATTAATTACAATATATCAATCAAAGTGCCAATTAAATAAATGTACGTAAACGCCATCGCGAAACGAAATTTTAATGTCAAAATAACATGGCTCCGGCTATTTCGTGACAGAGGTGATATTTTTAATAAATAAAATGGCTAAAATATTTGCTTTTAAATATTACAGTTATTATTACTTTTGATTTGATTAAACCTCATCACGATGAACAGGCCCTTATTGCTGCTTGGAACAGTTCTATTTACGTTAGCTGCCGATGTTGAAAAAGCAGAAACGCGCACCCAAACTTTCATTTTACAAGTTGAACCTACCGGTTAAGGAACGGCTATTGTCTGTTCCAAACCAAACGCATATCCTTCATTAAGTCAATCTAACTAAACAACAAAAACCCGTTCATCAAGTGTTGATCCTTAATAACCTATCTGCTTAAACTCAAACCAATTATACTATAGTTAAACCCTTACAATTAATTTAAATGAATAAGTTATTAACCCTTATTGCTATAGGAGCCTTTGCAACTGCTGCAAAAGCGCAGGCCCCTGCTATTCCAACAGCCCAGGCTTTTGGTAAAATTGATAAAGCCGACCTTGAAATGAAGGCCTGCGATTTTGAAAAAGATGCCAACGCCGAAGTTCTTTTTGATAAAGGCGAAGTGTATTTCGACACCCAATACAATATCGTATTTGAAAAGCACAGGCGTATCAAAATATTTAATGATAATGGTAAAGATGAGGCCAATATCCGGTTAACTTATTTCAGCGTTAACCATGCCGAATTTATAAGCGGACTGCAGGCCGAAACCATTAACCTTGAAAATGGAGTTGCCACACCAATTAAAGTAGATAAAAAGCAAATCTTCACGCAAATAGTTGATAAAAACCGCTCAGCAATAGTTTTCTCATTTCCAAACGTAAAACCCGGTAGTATTATCGAATACAAATACAAGCATACTATCAACAATATAGCCGACTTTCCAGACTGGTATTTTCAGGGCGATCTGCCAACCCGTTATAGTGAGATCAATACTAATATTCCTGATATTCTTACCTATAAAAACCTTGTAAACCTTCATTACCCGCTGGTAGTTGATAAGGTTTCGGGCACCAATACACATACCCAGGCTATGGCCAACATACCTTCGGTAAAGGAAGAACCGTTTATGGATGCCATAAGCGACAATTCAGAGCGGATCCTTTACCAGCTGCTGAGTATTCGTGGAACGTTTATGCACAGCTTTTCGGACACATGGGCAAAGGTTGGCGAAAACGTTGTTGGCTGGGATGACTTTGGCGGCCAATTTAACCGTAAGCTTGCCGGCGAAGAAACCATTATAGCCAAGGCAAAAACTTTGAAAACCGATGATGAAAAAATAGCCTACATCTTTAACGAGGTTAAAAACGCCATGAAATGGGATGAATCCTACGACAGGACAACCAATGATGGCACTGTAAAAGCATGGGAAAAGAAAACAGGCAACTCCACAGAGGTAAATCTGATCCTTTATCATTTGCTTCAAAAATCGGGTATAAGGGCTTATCCTATGATGGTTAGCACCCGTAAACATGGCCGCATAAATCCTGCTTATCCAAACTCATATCAATTTAACAGTACTGTAGCATACATCCCCGTTGATAGTACAAAGCACTACGTTCTTGACGCCACAAGCAAATACAATGTTTATAACCAAATCCCTTTCAACTATCTCAACTCGTTTGGTTTCTTAATAAATAAAACTGACGCCGCTTACGATATGATCTTTTTAGAGAATACCGACCCGGTTAGGCAGGTGGTTTTGATCAACGCAGAAATTAAGCCCGATGGAAAAATGGCCGGCAACGCCGATATCAGTAGCTTTGCCTACAACAGGATCAATGCAGTAAAAGATTATAAAACCGACGGTGAAAAAAAATATATCGAAAGCCTGCGTGATAATAATAACAACCTCAAAATATCGTCGTTAAAAATTGAAGATATTGATATTGATACACTTCCGTTACGTCAAAACATCAATTTCAATCTCGATTTAACAGGTTCGGACGATAATTATATCTATTTTAATTCCAACCTGTTTACCGATCTTAATAAAAACCCTTTTTTAAGCGAAAACCGTACTACCGACATCAACTTTGGCTATCGTGACAACTATGCAATAACCGGTATCTTTAAATTACCTGCTGGTTATAAAATTGATGCACTGCCAAAAAGTGTAAGCATGGCCACTCCTGATAATTCAATTGTTTTTAAGCGCCTGGTTGCCGAACAGGATGGCCAGATCATGGTACGCCTTAATATCGATCATAAAAAATCAATATACTTTAAAGAAGAGTATTCTGACTTTCATGAGTTCTGTAAAAAAATGTACGAAATGCTTAACGAGCAAATAGTACTTAAAAAATCATAGTTAATAATATGATCAGCAAATATTTTAACAGGTTGCTGCTAACCGCGGCAGCCCTGTTTGTTTTAACAGTAAAATGTTACAGCCAGGATAAAAACATCCCTAAAGATCTTTATATAGCCTCAACCATTCCCGATTCATTAAAAGAGGATGCGAATTCGGTTGTGCGCTACAGCCTGGAGGATGACAATTTTATAGGCCCTGGCAAAGCCGAAGAACATTTTCATACTATTGTTACCATTTTGAACGAAAAAGGGAATGATGAAGCCGAAAAAGTTTTACAATATAACCGAAAGTATAGCCTGGTAAATTCATTTGAAATGCGGGTTTACGGTGCAGATGGTGCTTTGATCAAAAAATATCATAAAAGCGATATGTATGACAGGCTGGCCGTTGACAATGAAACCATGGCAACTGATGACAGACTGCTTGCTATAAGTCATACAATAGCCTCCTATCCAACAACAGTTGAATTTGTTTATGATTTAGATGTCAGGAGCCTGATGGATTTGGGTGGCTGGGCATATCAGGATTACGAACAATCTGTTCAAAACGCTTACTTCCATATTTCAATTAACAGCGATGCCGGCTTCAGGTATTTAAATAAAAACACCACTATTAAACCGCAAAAAACCACAACAGATAAAATTGACAGCTATTCATGGAAAGTGACCAATCTAAAGGCTTTTAAACATGAATTAGGATCAAAGGGATGGCGGGTATTGCCAAGGCTATATTTTGCAGCCAGCGATTTTGAATTTTATGGTGTACCGGGTAATATAAGCACCTGGCAAAACTACGGTAAGTGGCAGCAAAAACTCAATGCCGATGTGTGCACCCTTAGTCCTGAACGGATTGAGGAAATAAAGAAAATGACTGCCGATATAAAAACCGATAAAGAAAAAGTTAAGTTTTTATATGAATACATGCAGCAAAACGTACGCTATGTAAGTATCCAGTTAGGCATAGGCGGCTGGAAGCCATTCCCGGCCTCATTTGTAGATCAGAAAAAATATGGCGATTGCAAGGCTTTATCTAATTATATGTCGGCATTGCTTAAAGCTGTGGATATCCCTTCCTGCTATGCTATCATAAACGCCGGCGCAAACATGCAGCCTGCAGATCCTTCTTTCCCTTACGATCCCTTTAACCATATTATATTATGTGTACCGCTTAAAAGTGATACAACCTGGCTGGAATGCACAAGCCAAACGCAAGCATTTGGAAAGTTAGGTTCATTTACCGAAAACAGGTATGCCTTATTGATTACTGATGATGGCGGCAAACTGGTAAAAACCCCTAAAAGTATTGATACCGACAATCAGTTTAACAGCGAGGTACATATAACCCTTGATGCCGATGGCGGCGCCAAAGCAAAGGTGAAGATCTTGAGTACAGGCGATTACAGAGATGATTACCTTGGCTTAATGTATTTGAAAACAGATGAGCAAAAGACAAAAGTAATAACGATGTTAAATATGAAACAGCCATCTGTTTTTGACTTTAAACCTTCAACCGATAAAAACGGTGTAAAAGAAGTTGATATCGATTTAGAGTATGATAAGTTTTGTGATATATCTGCGGGCGGTAAGCAATTTTATAAACCCCGGGTATTTGATTTGTGGCAATCAACCTTTCCGGTAGAAGAAAAACGAAAAAGCGACTATTACTTCGAGGTACCCATGTTAAAAACATGTGTTACCACTATCGATCTGCCTGCCGGTTTTGAAATTGACGCTCTGCCTGCTGATCAAAACCTTAAATTCACTTATGGCACTTATGATGTTAAATACGTTTACGATGCGGCTAAAAACCAGGTGGTAAGCACTACCAAATTCAATTTAAAAAACCACGTGATCCCCGCTGCCAAATATACCGAGATGCAGGTTTATATGGATGCTATAGCCAAAGCCCAAAATAAAAAGCTGGTGATACGCCGTAAAGCATAAATTTGTGCCTGATGATATTCAGGCTCGACGAACGTTTAATATTTCCAAAGCCCGATCTGGCCGAACCAGACGGGCTTTTGGCTGTTGGCGGCGACCTAAGCACCGAACGCCTGCTGCTTGCCTATCAAAACGGCATTTTTCCGTGGTATAGTGATGATACGCCAATCCTGTGGTATTCGCCTCATGAGCGTTTTGTGTTATATCCGGGCGAATTAAAAATATCCAAATCCATGCGGCAGGTATTACGGTCGGGGAAGTTGAGGGTTACTGTCGACACCTGTTTTAACGATGTAATAACCGCCTGCTCAACCGCGCCGCGTGAGGGGCAGGACGGCACCTGGATAGTGTCCGATATGATTGCTGCCTATAACCACCTGCACCTGGAAGGCTATGCCCATTCTGTTGAAGTATGGCAGGATGAAATCCTTGTAGGCGGGCTTTACGGCGTACATGCAGGTGATGTGTTTTGTGGTGAAAGTATGTTTAGCCGCGTTAGCAATGCCTCAAAAACCGCGCTCATTTACTTGTGTAACACCGGTCTTTATAAATTAATAGATTGCCAGGTACATACCGGCCACCTCGAATCAATGGGGGCACGCATGATATCCCGGCAACAATACATGGATATTTTGCTAAATAATTTAGTTTGATTAGTTACCTTTGAGCCTATGCAGCAGGCCGTAAATTTAAAGGAGAGGATCATTTTGGGCATTGACCCGGGCACAGCTGTTATGGGCTACGGGCTGCTTAAGGAAACCGGCCCTAAAATTGAACTGGTGGCTATGGGCGTAGTAAAGATGCCCACCACCGACGATCACATGCTGAAGCTGCAGCGCATCTTTGAAAAAACAGTAGCCCTCATTGATAATTACCATCCCGATTGCCTGGCTATTGAGGCCCCGTTCTACGGAAAAAATATCCAGGTGATGCTGAAACTCGGCCGTGCGCAGGGCATGGCGATAGCCGCTGCATTATCGCGCAATATCGAGATCACCGAGTATGCCCCCCGTAAAATAAAACAATCCATAACAGGCAATGGCAATGCCACCAAAGAGCAGGTAGCAGCCATGCTGCAAAGCCTGTTAAAATTTAAAGAAACCCCCGATTTTCTGGATGCTACCGATGGTTTGGCCGTAGCCGTTTGCCATTCGTTTCAACGGATCCCTACAAGTTCGGGATCGGGTAAAGCAAGTTCTAAAAAATCGTACTCTGGCTGGGATACTTTTGTAAAGGATAATGCCAAGCGGGTTGTGAAGTGAGGCTATCTATCAATGTAGAAAATAACGCTACTTTAAATAGCTTTTAAGAAATATTAAAACAAGCGTCATTGCGAGGTACGAAGCAATCCCCGAGTTGCAGGTCAGCCCTGTATAGTTTGGGATTGCTTCGTACCTCGCAATGACGCTCTATTTATTTTATATGGTTCCTTATGGCTTCACCACGCTCTTCACATACTTATCCACTCGCCCATCTTTAATTATCCCTTTCCAGTTTAAGCCGAAACCGAAATCATATTTATTTCCCTGCTCGTCAACATAGCATTTCATATCATGCGGAACATCTTCAAACTGGGCTTCAACGGCATTCATATCAAGCGGCATTTGCAGCGGTAACAAAGCCGATGGTTCGGCCTTGCCTGTCATGATATCAAGCGATGCCTGACCTTGCACACCAAAATCAACAATAATGGCATTGGCATCCTTTTCAAACTCGGCAAATACCATTGGGTTGCTCATATCAACAGATACAATAACCGGTTTGCCTTTCATCTTAGCGTAGGTATCAGTAACCATAGTCAGATCGGTAACATTGATAGCCGTGCTTGATTTGCCCTTGTAAGTACGGTTGGTAAATTTCTCCAGCGGATCACCACCTGCTATGCTGGTTGCACGGGCATCAGTAGCCGTGTACGCGCCATATTGAAGGTTAACAGGCACATAACCTGTTCCGCCGTTTTTAGCGTCGGCGCTATTGTAACCGCCGCCGCTGTTGGGGCTGGCAATAAACACCAGGGCATAATCAGCCTCATCGGGGTTATCTGTTACTTTGAAATACTTTTTAACTGTTTCCATATTAACCGGGTATTCCAGTTTTTCGGGAGTTTCCATGCCCAGGAAATTCCTGCCTGCCGGGGTAAATTTTTTAGGTACATATACAGTTTTGCCGCTTTGCAAAGGCAAAATGTTAGCCTTATTTTTCAGCATCACTATTGATTTAAGCTGCGCCTGATAACCGGCATCCATAAATTCAGGTTTACCAACAGTTTGTTTAGAAACTTCGGGCTCCAGATAAGGGTTTTCAAATAACCCTGTCCTGAAAATATTGCGCAATAGCCTCACTGCCGACTGCTCAAACCTTGCCCTCATAAATGCTTCGCCGTGCTCTTTTACACCAATCTGATAAGCTTCGGTAACCGGGGCAACTTCATTGTTACCACCAAACTGGTCAACACCTGCCATCAGCACTTTGTAATGACGCTGTGCAATAGAAAGCCCTTCCACGCCCCATGATTTGCCCGAAAGGAATGAATCAACCGTAGTTTCATCACCAGTTACCAGCCAATCGGTGCAAACAACACCATCATATTTATATTTTTTACGTAGCAGATCATTAATAATGTACGAGTTGTAGTTATTGGCTACATTCTCGTGGTTTTTGGTATCCTGGTTGTAAGAAATGGTATAGTAAGGCATCACAGCTGCGGCCATACCGGTTTTGCCATTTAGCTTAAATGCGCCCTCGGTAAATGGGATTAAATGCTGCTTAAAATTATTCCCCGGATAAACCGCATACTTGCCATAAGCATAATGCGCGTCGCGCCCACCCTCTCCTGCACCGCCGCCGGGCCAGTGCTTAACCATGGCATTTACACTGTTATATCCCCAGCCATTTTTAATTTCATTTTCGCCGGCAGAAGTTTGAAAACCATCAATATAAGCGCGGGCCATATCGGCAGCTAATTGAGGGGCTTCGCCAAAAGTACCGCTAACACGTGCCCAGCGTGGGTCTGTAGCGATATCAACCTGTGGCGAAAGTGCTGTTGAAATACCCAATGCCCTATATTCCTGCGCTGCTACGTGACCAAAGTTTTTTACCACTTCAGGGTCAAAGGTTGCAGCCAGGCCAAGCGAGCCGGGCCACATAGAAATAGCCCCTCCCGCCCCCGCATTATATTCGGCAGTAGCGATAGTACCATGCCGGGGGTCAGAACTGTTATTATTAGGAATCCCCAAACCCAATCCCTCCACAAAAGCCTGCGCGTTGTTATTCCATTGGGCAGCAACTTCGGGGCTTTGTACCGATGTTACCAACACGTGCCTCACATTGTCCTTAGCTAAAAACTGTTTTTGCTGATCTGAAAGATCAGACGGTTTAGCGCCGCTTTCGGCAAATACCTTATTATTATAAGTTCCTGCAAATGGCCCACCCGCCGCTGCCGGGATAGGCTGGTGACGGCTGTACAACATCAGCCCTGCTATTTGCTCAACGCTCATTTTTGAAGCGAGATCTTTAGCACGCTCATCAACGGGCAAGCGCCAGTCTTCATACTTATCCAGCTTACCGTTCCTGTTCAGGTCTTTAAAAGCAAAGCCATCAACAGTTAATATTTTTACACCAGACGTGCCGGAGTATCCCAGATTTTGGCCTCCGTTATTGGTAACAAAGGCAATATCACCTGCTTTTCTTTCTGTCCATTTGTTTTGCGCCATAACAGCGGTTGCAGGCAGCAGGGCCAGCAGGGTAATCAGTTTAATTGGTTTGGCCATGGTTATTCATAATTCTGGTTAAAGAAAAAGCCCCCGCAAAAAATATTGCAGAGGCCGGGTTGGTTTTACTTTAGTTTTAATTCGTTTATAGCTTGTTTGGGCATGAGCGCATTATCATAAAATGCAGCGTGCGTTTTATTCGGGGGCAGCATATCCCATGCTGAAGTCAGCAAGAATACAACAAGACGCCCCAAATTGACAATTTCATGTATTGCCCGATGGATTCCACCCGTAAGCAAAACACCTGCACAGGCAACGTGCAATTTGCAGCTCAATCTCATGTTTAAAAATTAAATAGGTTAAAGGGGCTTATTGGCAATAACGACAACTAAGGTTTTACTCTTTGTGTCATTATTACACAATAGTAAAAATTAAGTTTTATAATAGCAAGTTTTATCGATGAAAGGATAGAGAATATGGATGGAAAGGTTCAATAAAGCAACGGAGCTGAAAGGCGACAAAATAAAATTGCCATGTTGAACGCAGTGAAACATCTTCTTCGCCCTGTAAATCCGACATGCTTACTGTGGGAGATCGTTCACTATCATTCAGGATGACATAATAAATGAAGGATGTTCCCGTCAGCAGATAAGCTTCGGGTGAAAGCGGGCAGGACAATGGTGGCCTTGTGCGCGGGAAGGGGCATAGCAAGTTTTTGCAGAAGCATAGGGAGCGCGGTGGAGCAAAATAATTGCAGCCCGTGGTTCCACCCGGTTTGCAGGGCAAAGGCCTGTGCGGCAAAGAAGCCTATCTGCTGACTTGACTTTTTGGATACTTTTGTGTCAAGACAAAAGTATCTGGCCCCGCGCGGCCAAGAGCGCGACGATGTAAGTATATAGAATAAAGTCTTTTACCTGCCTGTCGGAAATTGCTTCGTACCTCGCAATTGACGTGGTGAAGATGTCATTTCACCTTCAGAATTCGCCGGATTTAAACACTCAGGATGACAGGGAGGATGAATAAATACCTACGCCAGCACTTCTTCCAGCACATCGGCAGATTTGATGTTGCCAAACCCTTCAATATGCATGGCATAATATTCCAGCAGTTTTTGCACCAGGTAACGGCGTTCATCATTGCCCAGCTTAAGCAGGTGCATATCCTCAAAGCCGGTTTGTAATACCAATCCGAAATTTTGTGTATGCGGGGGCGACAGGTATGAAATACTTTCGGGTTTATAACGGGTAAATTGCCCGTTTTTAATATCGAAATAATCAGCTTCTGAGGCCATATAGCGGTCGGGATAAAAGCCGAGGTAGCGGGAGAGCCGGGTTAAAAACACCAAATGAAAGTTGGCCACGCTTGCTGTTTGGTGATCGAGCCACTCAATAGCACTAAAAATAAAATCAAACAGGTTTTCATCCGGCGACTGCTGTTTTACGGCTTTGTACAAAACTTCGTTTAAAAATATGGCTATGCAGCTTTTAATAACATCATAAGGAATACTAAGCAGCACAGGCGCGTTTTTCAGTTCGGAAATACGCTGTACGTTTCCGGTGTTTTTGTGGTAAACCACCAGGTCGAGCAGATGCAGGGGCTGCAGCATATTCCTGCCGATCTTAGCCTTAGGCTTTTTAGCGCCGTTGATGATATACGATTGTAAACCAAACTTTTCGGTAAAGATCTGGACTATTACGCTGCTTTCGCCGTAATCGGTAGCCCTGAATATGATGCCACGGGTTTTATGCAGCATGTCTTACCAATAAAATGATTTTCGGCAAAAAGATGACTATTCCGGTTGCCAGTGCAAACACGGCCGCCACAACAACTGCTCCGGCAGCTACATCTTTTACATGGCCTGCTTTTTCGTTATATGTGGGCGAAACAAGGTCGGTTAGTGTTTCGAGCGATGTGTTAAGTAATTCGGTTATGAGCACTATGGCGATGCTTACCATAAGCCAAAGCCACTCGGCAGTTGAAAGCTGGAAAAGGAAGCCCAGTACCACGGTAATAGTACCGGCCACCAAATGAAACCTGAAATTAGGTTGGGTTTTGGCCGCATACCCTAAACCCTTAAACGCGAAACCAAAACTGCGTACCAACCTTTTCATGTTCAAAAATACAAAGTTTAAGGGCAAATAAGGAGAGGCATTATAATGCGGTATTGTTGTTATCCTTAACTAAGCCGTTATTGGCGTTTTCACTACATATGTTCGGAAGATGCAGACCAATTGAAAATATTGATTTAAAAACCCATGTCATTTCGAGAAGGCACGACGAAGCAATCTCGTAGCTATACAGATCGGACATGCATTGGCTACGAGATTGCCGCGCTTCGCTCGAAATGACATACTTTTTTAAGAGATAATTTCATCTTCAATAAGCAACACCAACAACGGCATAACACAAGTGTTCAACTTTTTCAAAAACAGGTGTTCAGCCTTTTGTTTTTCAAAAACCTAAGAAGCTGGTTATCAGCAACAATCTGTTCACACCTCCTAAAACACCGAATCATAAAAAATGCAAAACGCTGATTATCAGGCCCACTTATTAAAAAAAACAAGTACAAGTGTTCACACTTAAAAAGTTGAACACTAAATACTGTATATAAATCTATTAACCACGCCATAACGCGTTGCCCGTTATATATTTGTCACATTATCACAGTCATTAATAGCCAGATAACGCATTTTTCGTAGTTTTACGGCTCTCTCTTACATATCACGTTAATAATGTTCTGGAAACATATAGCTTCTGCAATTCTTAAAAACAGGCTCATAATTTTTATTTGCGTTTTGGCACTGAGCGCTTTTATGGGCTACGAAGCGTCGAAGGTAAAGATCACTTTCAATGGCGGTAAGGTGCTTCCGGTTACCGATTCGGCATTTATCAGGTACGCCGAGTTCAAGAAAACTTTCGGGCAGGATGCATCATCGATGGTGATCGGCATTAAATCGCCCGGTATTTTTGATAAAGATGTTTTTAACGACTGGTACCAGATTGGCGAGCAGCTCAAAAAAACAAAAGGTATTAAGGCTGTAATCTCGGCGGCCAATATCTACAACCTGCAAAAGGATACCCTGCAGCATAAATTTGTTCTTAAACCCCTGGTTACTGCCCCCCTGCAAACAGCTGCTGCTGTTGACAGCGTAAAAAAACAGCTTGCATCTATGCCTTTTTATAAAGGATTAGTTATAAGTAATGATGGACAGAGCACCCTCATGGCAATCACTTTTGACGATAAGATCATCAATACGCCCTTCCGTGTACCTATCATCAAAAAGATAAACCAGCTTGGGCAGGCATTTGAAAAAAAACATAACATCACGGTTCATTACTCGGGTTTACCCCTTATACGCACCGTGGTTGGCGATCTTGTAGCTCACGAGTTTTCGTTATTCCTGAGCCTTTCGGTAGCTATTACCGGCCTTATTCTGTTACTGTTTTTCCGTTCGGTATTTCCGGTTATTTTCCCGGTAATGATTGTGATACTGGGTGTTGTGTTTAGCCTGGGCATATTGCAGCTGATGCATTATGAAATGACCATCCTTACAGGTATCATTCCTCCGCTTATTGTGGTAATCGGAATCCCTAACTGTGTGTTCATCCTCAATAAATACTTTCACGAATACGGTATCAGCGGCAATAAAATGGCTGCTTTAGAAGTTGCAATTGAGCGCGCCGGTATAACCACTTTTATAGCCAACGTTACAACAGCTATTGGTTTTGGTGTATTATGTTTCACCAATAGCGAGCTGCTTACACAGTTTGGACTGGTGGCTTCAATAGGCATTTTGGGTACCTTTGCATTAAGCCTTATTTTGGTGCCTATTATTTTCAGCTTCCTTCCTGCACCAAGGGCAAGCCAAACAGGTATTAAAGACAGTAAATTGATGGATGCCCTGCTGGCGATGCTGGATAAACTGGTGCATACCAGGCGTAAAAGTATTTACATCGCCACTATAGTTTTGATTATTATTGCCGGCTTTGGCATGGCAAAAATGAACATTAACGGTTATGTGGTTGATGACTTGCCGCAAAGCAATAATACCCTTCATGATCTTAAATTTTTCGAGTCGAATTTTAATGGGGTACTCCCGTTAGAGGTAAGTATCGACACAAAACGCAAAAATGGGGTGATGAATCTGGCTACCATCCGCAAGGTGGAGAAGCTGGAAAAACTCATCTCATCATACCCCGAATTTAGCCGCTCGGTATCATTGATCCAGGTTTTGAAATTCAGTACGCAGGCCTTTTATGGCGGCAGTCCGGAGTATTATCGCTTACCGGACGGATTGGAACAAAACTTTATTCTTAACTATGCAGGCAACTCGGGCAAAGGTACAAGCGGCCTGCTGAAAACTTATCTTGACAGCACGCATCGCGTTACCCGCGTTACCTTTGAAATGGTTGATGCAGGCTCAAAAAAAATGAATACGGTACTGGCCGAGCTGCAGCCGCGCATTGATTCTATTTTTAATCCTAAAAAGTTTCATGTGGAGCTAACCGGCTCAAGTGTCATATTTATAAAAGGCACCAACTACCTGTTAAAAAATCTTTATGAAAGCCTGGCCTGGGCAATAGCACTCATAGCCGGCGTAATGTGGATCCTTTTTCGCGGTATAAAAATGATTGCCATATCACTTGTACCTAACCTGGTACCGCTTATTATCACGGCCGGCATCATGGGCTTTTTCGGCATCCCGCTTAAGCCGTCAACCATATTGATATTTAGCATAGCGATGGGTATCTCGTCCGATCAAACCATTTATTTCATTACCCGCTATCGCCACGAATTACGCTACAGCAAAAAAAGTATCTCGCAAATAGTTTCAGATACCATCCGCGAAACGGGCGTAAGTATGATCTTTATCGCTACGGTATTATTTTTCGGGTTCGGGATTTTCGCGGTATCAAAATTTGGAGGTACTGCGGCATTAGGTATCCTGCTATCCATGACCTTGCTTGTTGCCATGATCAGCAATCTTACCTTACTGCCTGCATTTTTATTATCCCTTGAAGGCGGCGTTGACCGTAAAAAGATAAAAGGTCCTGATATTGATGAAGCATAAAAGCTAAAAGCAAAGCACCAAAAAACGAAATGTTTAAAACACCTACTCTACCATTACGGAGCCGGTGGGCTCACTTTTAGCTTACCCTGCTTAAAACCAAAGCTACCGTCCATATCTGTTCCGTTCAATATGATGGAATAGGTTGCTGGCATATCGGCTGTATAAAAACTAATTACAGCTTTACCATCGGTGCCGGTGGTTACGTTAGGCTGCCAGTATATTGTTGAACGCAAATCGTTTTTAACTTTTGGTGTATTAACAACTGTATATTTCGGGCTATAAAATTGCGAAGGGAAACTCAACGCCAAAGGCTTATACAGATAGCCTCCCGGCGTTTTACTGATACTGGGACCATGCCCTCCACGGGTAGTTATTTCCATAAAAGTAAAATCGGCAACATTAGTATATCTGATCCAATCTGAAGGAATGTAGTGGCCGTAATATTCGTTATTGTATTTTGAACTGGTATTGATCTCAATACCCTTAATATCTTCGGCAGAGTTTGATTCGAGATATTGGTTGATAATCAAAAAGTCGGGGTCATCTACATAGTTGCTTTTAAATATGGTGCCAAAAGGTATACCATCAATTATAAAGCAAATAGGTTTATGATCGACAAAATACCAGTCGAAAAAAATACTGGGTGCCTTTCTATAAGAGCCAAACTGTATGTCACTTAGTGTTTTGCCCTGTACGCTAAAGCGTAGAGGGTAATTTTTCATGATTGTACCAACCCTAAAGGTTTTTACATTCTCCTTCAAAAACTCCATCCAGCTTTTTTTACCGGCTTTTAAAAGGTCGCCCTCATCAAAAACAAAATCAGCATTGCCAGCGCCATTCAGGTTTTTTGAATCTTTAACTATTTTCCTGGCCCTGATCTTTACTTCTTTCAAAGTTCGCATATCGGCAGGCAGATCATTGGCCAGGTTTTGACGCACCCTGTTAGTCCTGACGCTATTGAACAGTGTAGTATCATTACTTACATACCAGGGCACAATGGTTGCCGGCGGAGGTGCTGTTAAAACCGGCGGCGGCGCATCGTCAATTACAATGCCCACATTAAAATTTTTGGCGGTTTTGATGAAATAAGCAGGTGTATCGGTTAACGGCAGATTGCGAAACTCAAAGCTTCCGTTTGCATCTGTAAGTGTATCCGCAGCCCACAACGGCGATTTGGAGAATAACTGCACTTTTGTTCGTTTAACGCCTTTATTAAAAACATTAAGTACCCTGCCTTTAATTGCCATTTCGGTTTCGGCGGCATATACCGGTCTGTTTTTTTCAGCAGGCCAATCATAACTTACCCAACCTTGCGTAAGCAGCAGGTTATCCAGCGCAAGCCGGCTTTTATCATCGTTATTACTTAAATAATAGTTAGGCTGCTCAACATACCCTTTAAGCTCGGATGTAAGCAGCATACGGGTATCAATGTTTTCATTGTTAAGGCTATCCGGATGTACCTGAGTATCGTCAGTAACAGCAAATGAAAAATTGCCCTGAACCGGTTTGCCAAATGTGTCGGTTACATTTATATCAACAGCAACGCTATCACGCGAGGCATATACAGCTTTATTAGTCCCGATGTTGATCCGCAGGTTATCGTGATGATCAATAAAAGCCAGGCGCTCATTCAAAGTCCTGTTTTTAATATCCACGAGCATAAAATGTGCTATGCCAGATGGAAACAACGCTTTACTGATTTTTCCTTTAATGTTTGCAGCAGCCCTAAAATTAACAACGCTGCCATAGCAAATAACCCCGCGCGATTTGCCAATCAAAAAATAGCTTTCGGCGTTCTGCCTGATGTTATCTGTAGCATGCACCGAAACAGATATTGAATCGGCATCGGCCTTATCGGTTACATTTAAAACGGTGCCCGAATTTTTCACCCTTGGTAAGCTATATTCCTTAACCTGGCCACCCGGCAGTGTCACTTTAGCTATGTAGCTTTCTCCTGTTTTAGGTATCATATCAAAACTCCCCATCCCCAAATGGCCCGTAGAAAAATCCACTACCGGCCTATGATCACCATTAAATACTGTCCCGGAAATGTTGATCCCCTTTCCATCCAAGCCTATTGCCTTAAAGCCTATATGTGCAGGCAGGCCACCAACCAGTTCTCCCCCCTCGGGCATAAATTGCACATCAGCATCCTGAGCCCGATTAAAGTTCAGCTGAATATTTACCCGGTTACCGGAGGCGTCATTGACAATCACCCTGATATCCCCGGGTTTGCCGGGCAAATTAAATGTTATATCGATCAAACCTTTTTCATCAGTTTGCATGCCTGCCTTATATAGCCTCCGCTTGCCCTTCATCACTGCAAGCTGCACCTGCTTGTTTGCAACAGCTTTCTTATAACTGTCACTTAACAAAAGTTTAACACGTGCCTGCTCTTTGCCATCAACCATGGTGCTTATGCTTGAATAATTAGCCATCCAGTTGCTGCCTGCATCGTCGGCTATGGTAAATTGCTTATAAAAAAAGCAGTCCCTATTAAAGTTTTGCATCCACTGTGTGTAGGCTGTGAGGATATAGGTACCAGCCGGCAGCTCCTTAAGGCTGATGTTTCCCCAAGTAAGTCCGTTTTCTACAGGTAGGCGTTGCTGCTTCACCACTACATTGCTGTCGGTAGCAATGGTCAGGTACATAATCCCGCTTTTGGCAGATGGCGTTAACCTGTGTGCATCAACCATGTAAGCTTTAAACCATAAGGTATCCCCCGGCGTATAGGAGTTTTTATCAAACTGCACATAAATGCGTTCGGCCGGGTTTTGTTGAACAGTGCTATCGGCAACTTTTTTTGCCTGCAGCAATTGTGCAGCAGGCGATATTTGTTGAGCATAACCATGCCTAACCGATACCAGGCAAATAAAACCTGCTGTTAAAAGCAGGAATAAAGACACCCGTTTAAGCTTCATTATATTTTTCATGGGTTGGTATTGCCTGTAACCTTTATTTTACCATAAATATAGCCAAGACTGCCATCCATATTGGTACCTTCTAAAATATAAGTATAAGTTGATGGTTTACCAGCCGAGTAAAAGGATATTGTTGCTTTGCCATCGCTTCCGGTACTTACATTCGGCTCCCAATGTATGGTAGACCGCAGGTCGGGGACCGTTTTATTTTTATTGGATACCGGATACCGGGGCTTATAAAACTTTGAAGGCAAGCTAAGTGCCAATGGTTTATACAAATATGCCCCAGGCGAGCGCGGAATCCCCGGACCGCCGCCGGACCGGGTAGTAATTTCAACAAACATCATATCTGATGGAATTAAATTTCGCCGCCATTCCGGATAGATATACCTGTTAAAATACGCAATGCTGTATTTAGTTGAGTTATTAACTTCAATGCCTTTAACGTCTTCCGCATTGTATGATTCCAGATAGGCTCTAACATCGTTTCCATCCGGCCCATTTGGTGATGTCGCTTTAAAAACATTACCAAACGGAACTCCGTCAACTATTAACTTCATCGGTTTATTATCTATCATATACCACGGAATATTTGTTTTTGGGGTTTCTAAGGTAAATTGGGCATTAATGGATGCTTCTTCACTTGATTTATCCTGCAGTGCAAAGCGCAAGTTGAGGGGCTTATATAAAATTACCAATTTCAAGGTAGGGATACGCTCCTGTAAAAACTGCAATAAACTTTTTTTACCGGCCTTCAACATATCATTCTCGTCAAATGCCTGGTCGGCGTTGCCTTCGCCGTTAAGATTTTGCGACCCTTTAACAATCTTTTTAGCGGTGATCTTAACCTCTTTCAAAGCCCTTGTATTAACAGGCAGATCATCAGCCATATTTTGGCGCAAGCGGTTATTTTTTACGTTATTAAGCATAGCGGTATTACTGCCCACATACCAGGGCGTTTCGGCCGGTGCGGCGGATGCCAATAATGCGGGTAGCGGGGCATCGTTCATTGCAATGGTTACGTTAAAGCTTTTGGCAGTTTTGATAAAATAGGCAGGAGTATCTGCCATTGGCAGATTGCTGAAAGTAAAATTACCATCTTTATTGGTGAGCGTATCGGCTACTACCATGGGCGATTTGGAAAATAGCTGAACTTTAGTTTGTTTAACCGGCTTATTGAATACGTTAAACACCCGGCCATTAATAGCTGCATCTTTTTCGGCAGCATAAACCGGCCTGCCATTTACCCCGGGCAAGCTGTAACTTACCCACCCCTGGGTAAGCAGCAGGTTATCAAGGGCCTCCCGGGCTTGTGCATTATTGACAGTCAAATAATAATCAGGCTGTTCTACAAAACCTTTCAACTCCGATGTTAGTAGTATCCGGGTAATGATATTCTCGTTGTTCAGGCTATCCGGATGCACCAGCGCATCATCGGTAACTGCCAGCGAAAAATTGCCGGTTACCGGGTTACCCAATGCATCTTTTACATTGATGTGCAACGCTACACTATCACGCGGGTTATAGGCTGCTTTATCTGCATAAATGTTTAAATGCAGGTTATCATGCCTGTTAATGTAAATCAACCGTTCGTTTAAGGGCTTGCTGTTCATATCAAGCAACACAAAATGGGTAATACCTGAGGGGAAAAGCTGCTTGCTGATTTTTTGACTAATGGATGTATTGTTTTTAAAATCAACCATTGCGCCATAACAAATAATTTCGCGCGCTTTACCTACCAGGAAATAGCGCTCGCCTGAACGGGCTATTTTATCTGTTGCGGCCAGCAAAACTTTTACAGAATCTTCATTGCCTGTATTCACCACATTCAGAACAATGCCTTCATTCTTAACATCGGGCATGGGATACTCACGCGTGGCACCGCCAGGCAGGGTCACTTTAGCAGTGTAAATTTCATCCGCACCCGCAACCGGCAGGTTAAAATTGCCCATGCCCAGGTGCTGGGTTGTAAAATTAACCACAACCTGTTTTTCATGGTTGAGTACCGAACCTGAAACATTAATGCCCTTGCCATCCAAACCGATGGCCTTAAACCCAACATGTGCAGGTAAACCTGCTATGATCTCGCCGCCCTCGGGCATAAATTGCACATCGGCATCCTGCTGACGGCTAAAATTAAGCGGAATGTTCACCCGGTTGCCGCCTGCATCATTGGCTATGATCCGGATATTTCCTGCTTTATCGGGCAAATTAAAAGTGATATCTATCATACCGTTTTCATCGGTTTGTACTGCCTGCCGGTATAACCGCCTTTTACCTTTCATTACCGATAACTGCACAGGCTTACCTGCTACTGCCGTTTTGTAAATATCACTCAACATTAATTTAACGCGGGCTTGTTCTTTACCTCCTGATATGGTACTTGAGCAGGTATAATTGGCCAGCCAGCTGCTGCCGGCATCATCGGCAATGGTAAATTGCTTTTTAAAAAAGCAATCCTGATCAAAATTTTGCAGCCATTGGGTATAGGCCACAAGTGTATAACTACCAGCAGGAAGCTCCTTCAGGCTGATATTACCCCAGCTCACTCCTTTTTCAACCGGCAACCGCTGTCGTTTTACCACTACATTGCTATCGGTAACAATGCTTACATACATCAATCCGCTTTTGGCCGACAGGTTGAGTGTAGGTGCGTTAAACAGATAGGCTTTAAACCAAAGGGTATCACCTGGAGTGTAGCTGTTTTTATCCAACTGCAGATAAATTTTTTCGGCAGGGTTGAACTTAGCTGCACTGTCTGCAGCCATCTTTCTTTTAAACAACCAGGCTGCCGGAGTTAAATCCTGAGCATATGTGTTCTGAACGAACAGCATGAATAAGATCACGGCTATTAAATGTAAGCCATGACCTTTCGGTAAATGAGGAAGGTTAAAATCCCTGATCTTCATTACGGTGTTATGTTATTGGTTACCTTTATTTTTCCGGATAAATACTCAACGCTGCCATCCATGTCAGTGCCCTCTAAAATATAGGTGTAAGTTGATGGCTTATCGGCTGTATAAAATGATATGGTTGCCTTGCCATCTGTACCGGTAACAATATTCGGCTCCCAGTGTATGGTTGACCGCAGATCGGGAGCGTGCTTTGTTGTATCATTAACCAAATAACGGGGCCTGTAAAATTTGGAGGGGATACTTAACGCCAATGGTTTATATAAATAGCTGCCCGGCGTATTTTGAATTGCAGGCCCTTTTCCTGATCTTGTGGTAATTTCAACAAAGGCTATATCGGTTATGTTAAGGTGGTATTTCCAGGTAACAAACCGATTAAAATATTCACTTGCATATTTAGTTGAGGTGATGATCTCAACCCCTTTTATATCCTCCGCATTATATCTCTCCAGGTAGTTTTTTAAAGTTATAAAATTGGGCTCGTCAATATTAGGGCTTTTAAGCATTTGGGAAAACGAGATCCCGTCAACGATCAGTTTTAACGGTTTTCCATCTATAAAATACCATGGGAAATTATACGTATCTCCTGACATCGATACCCCCGATACCAGATCAGTAGAACCTTTATCCTGCAGTGAAAATTTAAAATCATAATAACGTCCTATTTCAAAGAGATTATATATGTTCAGCGGCCTGTGAATACTTCCAACCCTGAACCCCGGAACGTTTTGCTCCAGAAACTGCAGCCAGTTTTGTTTACCTGCTTTTTCCACGTCTGCTTCATCAAAGGCCATATCGGCATTACCCGGCCCATTTAAATTCTGCGACCCCTTTACTATTTTTTTTGCAGTAACCTTCACCTCTTTTAGCATATGCTGACCAGCCGGAAGACTATCGGCCAGGCTTTGCTTTACACGATTATTCTTGATCGCGGCCAATATACTGGTATCACGGCTTACATACCACGGCATAGGCACGGGTGCATAGGCCGCCGCAAACTCAGGTGGTGACGGGTCTTTAATTAAAATACTTACGTTAAAGTTTCTGGCTGTTTTAAGCACAAAGAGGGGCGAATCGATCCGTGGGAAATTATGAAACAAAAAATTACCGCCGTCATCTGTAAGCACACTTGAAACAAGCAATGGCGAACTTGAAAGCAGCGAAACCTTCATTTTTTTAACCGGTCTGTTAAAAACGTTTACTACAGTACCTTTTACGGCAAACTCATTTTCGGCAGCGAAAACCGGTCGGTTTTTTTCAGCAGGCCAATCATAGTTTACCCAACCCTGGGTAAGCATTAAGTTATCAAGAGCTTCTTTGCTTTGCTTGTTTGTTAGGTTAAAATAATAGCCTGGCTGCTCAATGTATCCTTTAAGCTCGGAGGTTAAAAATATGCTGGTAAAAATATTTTCGTTATTGAGCGGATCTGTATGTACCAACGCATCATCGGTTACAGCAAGCGAAAAATTAGATTTTACGGGGTTGCCTAACAGGTCACTAACAGCAACATGCATGGCCAAACTATCATGCGGAATATACGCGGTTTTATCATTAGTGATATTAAGGCGAATACCATCGTGCTGATTCATGAACACAAGCCTTTCATTAAGCGTTTCACTTTTAGCGTTTGCCAGTATGAAATGTGTTACCCCGGTTGGAAAAAGTTTTTTACTGAGCGTTTTGCTGACATGGCCATTTTCAGTAAAGTCAAATGTAGCTGCGTAGCAAATTGTTTGACGTGATTTACCTATCAAAAAATAGGTTTTGCCCGAATTGACGATGTCGGCAGTAGCGTATGCTGATACATTTACAGAATCAGATCCGGCAACTTCGTTAACCTTTAATATAGTACCTGAATTTTTCACTTCGGGCAATGCAAACTCTTTACTTACCCCACCAGGCAAGGTCACTATGGCATGGTATTTCTCCCCTTCTTTTATCTGAAAATTAAAACTTCCCATGCCCAGGTGTAACGAAGAGAAATCAGCCACCCGTTGTTTATTTCGGTCAAATACCGTTCCTGTAACGTCAATACCCCTACCGTCTGCACCAATTGCCTTAAAAGCAACATGTGCAGGTAAACCGGCAACCAGGTTTCCACTTTCGGGCATAAATTGAAGATCTGCATTGCCGGGCAGTTCAATATTGAGCGGAATATTAACCGAGTTTCCATCGTTATCGCGCACAGCAACCCTCAGTCCCGATACATTTGCAGGGAGCTTAAAATTTACATCTATAAGCCCGTGCTCGTCTGTTTCAATAGTTTTCTTGTACAATACCCGTTTATCTCTGTTTATATAAAGCTGAACGTTTTTAGCAATAACAGGCATCTTATTAAAATCACTGAGCATCAGCTTTATATCTGCCCTATTTTGGCCATTGGCGGTTATAATGGTACTTGTATAATTGGCCAGCCAGTTACTTCCACCGTCATCGCTAATTGTGAAACGGGCATAAAATGTTCCCGCACCGTTAAAATTACGCATCCAATTAGTGTAGGCCTTTAGGATATAATTTCCTGCAGGTAAACTTTTTAAACTGATGTTGCCCCAACTCAAGCCCTGCTCTACAGGTAAACGTAACCTTTTAACCATTGCATTACTATCGGTAGCTATGTCCAGATACATGATACCGCTCCTGGCCGATAAGCCAAGCGTAGGTGCATGAAACAGGTAGGCTTTAAACCATAATGTATCGCCGGGTGTATAAGTGTGTTTATCAAGTTGCAGGTATATTTTTTCGGCAGGGTTTTTCATTACCGAGCTGTCTGCAGCATCTTTAACTTTCAGCAATTGCTGCTTTAATGCATCGCTTTGTGCAAAACAACATTGATGAACCATTAACATTAGCGGCAACAAAAAAGCAACACTTTTTAATTGTGTGCATAAGGGTTTCAAAACCGGCAAAAAACTCCCGCAAAATGGAGAGGTACGGCCGTCTGTTTTTGACAGTGGATCTTTCAATGGCATGGATATATTTAGGTTTATAATTGGGTGATATAAAGTTAATTATTATTAACAATATATAAAAGATTGTACATTTATATATGCCGAAAGAAGATATTACCGATTTACTTTTCTTTATGAAAACCTTCCCGTCCGAAGTACGGGAACGAGCGTTGTGGCTACGTGATTTTATATGGAATTTATACCCGCAGGCCAACGAGCTTATTTACGACAATTATAATGCTTTGGCGGTGGGCTGGTCACCTACAGAAAAGATGGGCCACATATTTTGTTCTTTTGCAGTTTACCGCGGCAACTACAATACGCACTTCGGGTTTTACTGGGGGGCCGAACTGTCCGACCCGCAGAAACTGCTCATAGGCGAAGGTAAGCAGTACCGCTACCTGCTGGTAAATGACATTGCTGTGTTTCCACAGCAAGAGGTAAAAAAATTGGTTGATGAGGCATGGCAAAATTCGCTGGCAAAAGTTAAAGACCCAATGCAACTAACGCAGGGTAAAACTATTGTTAAAATGGTATCCGGCAACAAGCGCGAAAAGAAACTTAAAGCCCCCAAAAAGTAAGTTTTCGCCCCTATAAACCCCTATTTTATTTTACAGGATAAAATATTTACTTTATGCCTGTTAACTTTTACCTTAATGAAAAAAATCACATTGCTGATTTTGTGCTGCTGCGTAAGCCTTTATGCCGCCTCACAATCAGCTCATTTATATTTCGACAGGTTTGATATTAAAAAAGGATTACCCGAATCAAACGTAAGCAACATCATCGAAGACAGTGAAGGCTACATGTGGCTCTCAACCCAAAACGGGCTGGTACGCTATGATGGTTACCAATACAAAATTTACAGGCTCGGTTCGGCAAAGCTTAACCGGCAAGTTGCAACGCTGGTATTTAGTGTTGCCGAGGATAATAAAAAGAACCTTTGGGTAAGTACCCTGGTTAATGGTTTGTTCAGGTATAACAGGCAAACCGATACGTTTGAGCAATACCCTTACCCCGAAAATGATTTGTATGCCCAGTTTATGATAAGTACTACAGATAACGAGGGCAATGTTTGGGGGCGCTATAACACGACAGATGGTAAACAAAGCATTGTAAAATTTCATCCTGCAACCGGGCAATATGAAAAGTTCAGTAAATGGCATACCGGCATTCATCATATTGAGGCTGCATTTGGTTACAACGCCTACAAAACCGCCAACGGCGTCATCTGGCTGGCGACAGACAACGGCATTTACCGTTATAATGGGGCAGGAAAAGGCTTTACTGCATACTTTACATCAACAGATACAGCCAGGCAACGCGGGGTAAACCCGGTTTACGAGGCACCCTCAGAGCCGGGAGTATTATACATGAATACTTTTCACGGTAACAATGTTGACCTGCGGCTTACCCGTTTTGACACCCGGACCGGTGCCGTACAAAACTATAAGGCCGGTAAGGGCAAAGACAGCCTTTTAAACGCTGGCATTTACAGTATTTATGAGGATAAAGCTAAGCGCCTATGGCTGGGTACTATGCAGGGGCTATCAAAGTTTGACAGGCAAAAAGGCACATTTAGTAATTACGTACCGGATGATACTTTAAAACAGATTGGCCAACAGCAGCTATCGGCCATTACGGAAACTAAACAAGGGACATTGTGGATGACATCGCCGGCGGGATTGGTGTATTTTGATCCAAACACAGCAGCCTTTACCCGCTACAGCATGAACCCCGATGACCCGGGTGCTTTGGCCAGCTTGTTTATCTCCACTAAAACAGTTGATCATACCAACACCCTTTGGATAGGCTACGGCAACGCAGGCGCGGCACGGCTTAACAAACTAAAAAGTGCTTTTGATATTTATAAAACCGGAAAAAAAATAAATGGGTACCCTCCAAAGGCGATAGCAGCAAATTTCCAGGAAGACGGCACCGCATGGATCACCACAAGGCAGGGATTTTTTAGAGGATCGGTAATATCCAACCAATATAAAAAGATGTTTTCATTGGATAACGCTGAGCAATATTCGGGAGGGGTATTTATGGGTAAAGACAATATGTTATATGTTGGCAGCCATGATGGCCTCATTGTATTCAACACCCTTACCGGAAAAAAGCTTACATATAAAAGTAACCCTGCCGACAGTAACACACTCGTTACCAATGACCTGAATTTTGTTTTTCAGGACCACACGGGTATTGTATGGATAGCAACCAACAATGCAAAAGGCATTTGTTCTTTTGATCCTGCAAGCAAAAAATTTACCCGGTACCCGTATCGCAATACGCTTGAAGCCATTACCCCTAAAAACAAATATTACCTTGACGACAGCCGGCCTATCGCTTTTTATGAAGACCGCAGCGGTACGCTATGGATAGGAACTAATTTTGGCGGGTTAAGCCGCTTTGACCGGAAGAACCGCCGTTTTATATCTTACTTTAATAACGATATCCGCAATGCCACCTGTGTAAACACCATTTGCGAAACAAAATCGGGCAAGCTATGGATAGGTACATATCTTGACGGCATTTTTGAATTTGACCGCAGATCGGGCAAATTTACCAGGCATTTCAATGAGCGTTCGGGCTTATTGTTTAACTCCGTTATAGCAATGAATGAAGATGCAGACGGACGCATCTGGATGTTATCCGAACGCGGCCTTTCAAGGCTCAACCCGGAAACCATGCAAATTAAAAACTTTGCAATGGACAATATCTTGCCGGGTTATGATATTTTAAGAGCCGTTAATCAGCTCACTAAACTACCCAACGGACGCATAGTGTTCCCTTTAGTTAACGGGATCACCGTATTTAATCCGCAAAGCCTTAATGAAAGCCCTTATCTGCCGGTGGTACACATTGAAGACGTTGTTTATAGCAACCCTTCGGCAAGCGAAAAGGTGTTTAACAAAGTATTAGCCTATGGCCACAAAACGCTCGAACTGCCTTACGATCAAAACCGGGTACAGATAGACTATATAGGCCTGCAATACGATAATCCTCAACAAAATGCTTATGCCTACAAACTGGAAGGCTATGATAAAAACTGGGTGAACGCGGGGACTGATCGGTGGGTAACATATAATAACCTTTCGGCCGGTACATATGTATTTCATGTAAAAGCGGCAAACAGTTCGGGTAAATGGAACAACACCGGCGACAGTATCACTATCATTATCGCAACTGCATGGTACTTGCGCTGGTGGGCATGGTTAATATATGTCGTATTGTTTGCCTGGGCCATTTACGCGTTCATTGCCTATCGTTCGCGACACCTTAAACATGAAAACCTGTTACTTGAACAAAAGGTGCAACAGCGTACTAACGATCTGAGCCTTGCCAATAAAGAGCTGAGTGAACAGCAGGAAGAGATCATTACCCAGCGCGATCAACTGGCCGAAGCAGTGGATAATCTTCAAAACACCCAGCAGCAATTGATCCAGGCCGAAAAACTGGCTTCACTTGGCGAACTTACAGCCGGTATTGCACATGAGATCCAAAACCCATTGAATTTTGTAAACAATTTCTCGGAAGTAAGTATCGAGCTGATAGAAGAAATGGAAACAGAGCTGACCAACGGTGACACCGAAGAAGCTAAAGCCATTGTTGCCGATGTGAAACTCAACCTCGAAAAAATCCATCACCATGGCAAACGAGCTGATGCTATTGTAAAAAACATGCTCCAGCACTCAAGGGCCGGTACCGGCAGCAAGGAGCCGGTAAATATTAACAACCTCACCGGCGAATATTTTAAGCTGGCCTATAATGGTCTTCGTGCTAAAGACAAAACTTTTAACGCCGCCTTAGTTACCAATTTTGATGATAACCTGCCGCTGATCAATATTGTGCAACAGGATATCGGCCGTGTATTGCTCAACCTGTTTAATAATGCTTTTTATGCAGTGCACCAAAAGCAAAAAACAGCAGGTGAAAATTATAAGCCGGAAATTGTAGTAACAACCAGCGGCACCCAGACTCCTAAAGGCGGAGGAACATCAGTGATAATATCAGTCCGTGATAACGGCATGGGCATTCCTGATAATATTAAAGAAAAAATCATGCAGCCATTTTTTACTACAAAGCCAACCGGGCAGGGTACCGGCCTGGGTTTATCACTCAGTTATGATATTGTGGTAAAAGGACATGCCGGTAAAATCGACATCGATAGTAAAGAGGGTGAATATACCGAGTTTACAATTACGTTGCCGGCAGGATAATCTTTTAGAAATGTAGTATAACTAATAGTCATTATAAGACACGAAGCAATCCCCTATTAACATAACCACTATTATAGTTTGGGATTGCTTCGTGCCTTGTAATAACCTAATTGTAAACTACCATACAACGTACCTCACCCACCATCGTCAAAATATATTTAAGCCATTTGTACCAAGCAGCTTACAATTTTTTGATTTCGATGTTCCGGTACCAAACATCTGCGCCATGATCCTGCAGCACGATATGTCCTGTTTTAAACGTGCCGAAATCAGGCCATTGTTTGAATTTACTGCCCGCTACCAGTTTTTTCCAGTTATCGTCCCATAGCGTTGTAGATAGCACATGCTCGCCATTAATAGTAAAATCAAGCTTGCTGTTGTTACAAACTATCTCCACCTGGTTCCATTCGCCCGCAGGTTTAACCACGTCTTTTGATATCGAAATCAGATCGTACAGATCGCCTGCACGGTGTTTGATGAGTTTGCCATCTTCGTTTTCCTTATTATCAACTACCTGGCATTCGGGGCCGGTAAAATAAGTGTACTTGTATTTGGCAGTATCTTCCTTAACATGAAACAGGATACCGCTGTTACCTCCTTTAGAGATCTTCCACTCCAGCTTAAGATCGAAGTTCTCATACTCTTCGTTGCTTACCATATCCCCGCCATTTTTGCTTTGCCAGTCACCCTTTTGCGAAGCATCAAGATGTAATACACCATCTTCGGCTTTCCAGGCCAAACCAGCGGCCGGTTTACCATAGGCATGCCAGCCATCGGTATTTTTGCCATTAAAAATGGGTTCAAAGGCCGAAGCTGTGCTATCCTTTTTCTGGTTGGTATCAGCAACACTTGTGCTGTCCTTATTATAGTTTTTGGGTGTAGATGAATGGCAGCCGCTCAGGGCTATGGCTGTTAATGCTATTAAAAATAACTTGTTCATTTGGTGTTATGTTTAGTTAGTAAGTTTTAAAGGTTTCCTTTTTTAAATTCATCCACGGCATGTGTAGCTGCGCGGGCCGTTAATGCCATGTACAATATCGATGGACTCTGGTTACCTGTGGTGGCCATACAGGCACCATCGGTAACAAATACGTTTTTACACAAATGCAACTGGTTCCACTGGTTAAGCAGCGATGTTTTAGGATCTTTACCCATGCGCACCCCGCCCATTTCGTGAATGTCCAGCCCGGGGGCCTGTTTATTCTCATGCTTTTGAATATTGGTACAACCCGCTTTTTCAAACATATCTGCGGTTTGTGTTAAAAAATCCTGGATCATGCGCTCATCGTTATCATCATACTCAACAGAAGTTACCAGTAATGGAATACCCCATTGATCTTTTTTATCGGTACTTAACCGCACGTGGTTGCTCGCCTTCGGTATGGTTTCGCCCTGCAGGTACATGTATGCACTCCAGCCCCCGGGTTCGGTAAGCGAATCTTTGTAAGCACCGCCAATCTCTCCTTCGCCGGTTTCCTTTGGTCCGCGGTTGCGGTAGGCCCCCATAAAAGTGGTGAAGCCTCCTTTATAATCAGTTTCCTGTTTGTGCAGGTTACGGTAATTGGCCAGGATCAGCTCAGTTGGGTTTCGGCCAAAATAATAACTGTCTAAAAAGCCGTCCATATCGGCAGTTACTGATGCCCTGTAATTTTGGAAAGCTATGTATTTGCCAAGCAAACCATTATCGTTACCAAGCCCGTTCGGGAACCTGACTGATTTAGAATTAAGCAGGATGAGGTTTGTATTCAATGCAGAGGCATTCATGAAAATGATGCGTGCCTTGTATATAAACTCTTGCTTGGTATTAGTATCAATAACTTTTACGCCCGAGGCTTTACCCAGCTTTTCGTCATAAATAATAGAATGCACCACCGAAAACGGCCGTATAGTTAAGTTACCCGTTTTTTTAGCCCATGGCAGCGTTGAACTTACCGAACTGAAATAACCACCAAAAGGGCAGCCGCGCATACACAGGTTCCGTGCCATACACTTAACCCTGCCCTGATCAATGTGGATCTGCTCGGGTTTAGTTATATGCGCCCACCGCGCATGTACCAAATGGCGGTCGGGATAATTTTCTTTTATTTTTTTACTGATCTGCTCCTGTACTGCATTCATATCAAAAGGCGGCAGAAACTCACCGTCGGGCATGGCTTCAATGCCATCCTTATTGCCGCAAACGCCTATAAATTTTTCTACGTGCGAATACCAGGGCGCTACGTCATCATAACTAATAGGCCACTCTATACCATAACCAAAGCGTGCCGGGTTCTCAAACTCATACTTGCTCCAACGCTGGCACGCCCTCCCCCATGTAAGCGATTTGCCGCCAACCTGGTACCCCCGGATCCAATCAAACGGTTTTTCCTGTATGTAGGGATGATCCTTGTCCTTCACAAAAAAATGCGCATCATCCTCGCCATAACCGGCGGCGCGGGTAATGAGCGGGTTTTCGTCCAAAAAAGCTTTGGTCATGGCTCCCCGATGTTTAAACTCCCAGGGATCCATAGTTGCAGTGGGGTAATCTTTAATGTGCTGCACGTCTCTGCCACGTTCAAGTACAAGTGTTTTCAGGCCCTGCTCGCAAAGCTCTTTAGCTGCCCAGCCGCCGCTAATACCTGAGCCTATTACAATGGCATCGTAAGTAAACTGATCGGCAGTATTTTTTGGTTCATCAGGCATTGGTTCAATTGGCTATGGTTAATAAACTATTTAATTATCAATAGGTTTTAATTAAGCTGCGCAGCTGCGGCGTTGTCAAGGAAAACCTGTGCATTTTGCAGCGTTTTAAATATAGAGGCAGGTATATCGTTGGTAACATATCCTTGCAGTGCTTGCGCTATGATTGGAGCTTTTTTACTTCCGCTGGCTATAAGTACAGGTACAGCCGCTTCGGCCAGATGGCGCAAACCAAGGGTGATACCCTCCGTTAAAACAGTATCCGTAGTAAAATATTTTTGAGCAACCTCTATTGTTATAGGTGCCAAAGGCGAGTGATGCGCATACGAATGAAAATCTGCACCCGGTTCGTTAAGGCCGATATGCCCGTTAAGCCCTATTCCAACTACCATCATATCCAATCCGCCAAGCTTATCAATATGCCTGTTCATGGCCTGGCATTCGGCATCCAGATCATCGGCTACGGCATTAAAAAATTTCATTTTACCCGGCAAAATATTAAGCGGTGTAAAAAAGTGCTTTTCGAGAAAGTAGGTACAGCTGCCATCATTGGTACGGTGAAGCCCAACCCATTCATCAAGGCCAACAAAATTGGTTTGGCTAAAATCAACCAAACCGCTATTTGAATATTGAACCAGGTAACTGAGCATACCCGTTGGTGAATCGCCGGAAGGAAAACAGATAAGCGCGTCCGGCTTTTGGCTAACCAGGGTAACCACCAGGTCGGCTGCGGCTTTAGACATGGTATTATAATCAGGATATGTATGTAGCTTCATTTTCTATTTATTATCGAGCCAAAGGTTTACAGGTTTATCGATTTTTGCCGAAAAAGGCAATTCTATTTTTTTACCGGCACCGGCAGATGCATAGGCTGCGTAAATGAGTTCAAGCACAGCCCTGCCGTCTTCGCCGGTTACCAGCGGTGTTTTATCGTTTTGCACACAGTCAATAAAATGTTTTAACTCATGCGGATAGCCCTGGTTAAAGGCTTCTTCAAAAATGGTGAAGCTCCAGCCTTGCGTGGTATCTGATTTTTCCATAGCATAGCCATATCCATCACGACTGTAAGTTACTGCAGCATTGCCCATAAACAAGTCGGCATAAATAACCCCGCCAAGACCATGAATTTCACACCGGTCATCCATACCGCCATGCTTGGCCCAGCTATTTTCGGCTACGGCAGTTACACCGTTTTCAAACTCAACAATAATTACCGAATTATCCTCGCCTTTGGTGCGGCCTTTATGCAATACGGTACTCATACTGGCATAAACACTTTTAGGCTTGGCATTGTCAAGCATCCAGCGGAACCAGCCCAGCGCATGACAGCCCATATCCATGATCACGCCGCCGCCCGAAAAATTGATATCATAAAACCAATCCGAATGGGGTCCCGAATGCTTTTCGCCCTGTTTTAACATATAAATTTCGCCAACAGCGCCCTCTTTTACCAGGTGCCTTGCCCGCTCATATTTGGGTGCGAAGCAAAGTTCTTCGGCATACATTAGTTTTACATTATTGGCTTTGCATACGGCAATCATTTCATCGGCCTCTTCAAGCGTAACAGCAAGCGGCTTTTCAATAATAACATGCTTACCTGCTTTGGCAGCCTTGATTGTGGCTTCGGCATGCAAATAATTGGGCAGGCAGATATCCACCACCTCGCAGCCCGATTCGGCAATGAGTTTATCAATATCATCAAACCATTGCGCTATATGATATTTTTCGGCAAAAGCTTTGGCTTTTTCAGGGTTACGGGCATAGCAAGCTACAACCTCTGCTTCGGGGATAAAGCGATGGTACGATTCCATGTGGATATCAGTAATAAAACCGGCACCCAGTATGGCTACTTTAGTTTTGTTCATAAAATGTATATATAATAAAGCGCCGATAATTGGAACAGCGCACAGGATTTACCTGGTTCAGAATACTATTCAAGATTAACGAATAATAATTAAAAATTGAAAAATTTTGGCAGATGCATGTTAGCAAGCCACAATCAGCCAGGTGGGGTTGCTTTGTACCAAAGTCACTAACAAAAACGCTGTCGTGCTGAGGTACGAAGCATCTTCTTCGCTCTGTATAGCGGCTCTGCATTTTGAAGAAGATCCTTTGCTATCGCTCAGGATGACAAATTAAAAACAGGTGTTATGCTGAGCCCGTCAAAGCATAGCGGGCAGGCCTCTGCGCGCGTCCTTTAACAAGCTCAGGATGACAGTCCCCTGCACCTCATGATGGCAAAGACATATCGACCTAATATATCATTACTGCTCCAGCACATGTTTTTTAATAAACTCAATTGTTGATTCGGGCAGGGCGTTACCGCTGGCCTGGGTGAGGCTGCCGTCGGGCTGTAACTCAAGCTCGGCGTTGATGTTGTTATCAATAAAAACATGCAGCTTATTTTGTTCCTTTTCAACACGGCAGGTTAGCTCACGTTCTGAGTAGTTGATCAGGAATTCGTACTTCCCATCTTTTGCTGCTGGTTTGGTGTCTTTTTGATCAATCATGGCGGTTTGTTTATTGAGATAACACACCGTACTACATGATGTTTCCTTTATTTGATAAATAAAACAGGTGTTTCAACATGCTTTAAAAAAGAGGCAGAAAAAAAAGAGATAGCCCGCCGGCTGTCTCTTTTTTAAATTTAAGTTGACTGACCTCATTATTTATCATAAAGAACTAATTGGTTAGAACGATAATAACAATTAGTCAAATATAAGCACTATAGAATTAGTAGACTAATTTTTTTGATAAAAAATGTTACTTTTTTTTCATTTTAGGTCAGTTTTTCTTAACAGATGGCGTTTTGTTAACAATACTGTCCTTTTTCTGCCCATTTCCGGGTAGTTTTGGTGCAAAATTCCTGATTATCGTATCCTTTTTAATTTTTACCCCATTATTCTTCCCAGTATCAACTTTTAAGGTACTATCCTGCATGTTTTTTATTGCCGGCCCTTTCAGGCTATCCGTTTTGAGGCTTGCTCCTGGTTTAACAGTTCCGGGTTTGGCGGAAGCATTTTTTACCGGCGATTTGGTTGTTGCCGCTTTTTTAACATGCTTTTTAATGATATCTTCTTTTGAGGTGGGCCGCTCTTTGGGTTTCCACAAAAAGCCCTTCAATATCTTATCATCTTCTTTTACTTTATCTATAGGGATATACCGGTTTTCGGGCTTGGTTAAAAAGAAAACATCCGTGGCCTGGTTATTTTTAAAAGAGGTACGGATCCGGCTGCTTAATGATCGCTGCATCCCCGAAACCTTGCCGCTGTCGCGCTGAAAATATATAGTTTCGGCATTACCAAACGTATACATCTGATCAAGCTTGTCATCCTTGAAATATCCCCGCATTTTTTTCCCTGCTACCTGGTTAAAATGAGTTGAGTCATCCTTTTCAATATTTACGATAAATGCCGAAGGGAACAATTCAATATTATCAAGCTTTTTGTGCCGCATTTGCAGGTATACGGTATCCCCGCTCAACTGCGACCCCTGCGCCCATATCATAGGATTTACGTACATACGCATGGTGGAGTCGCTGTTGCTGTAAAATACAGAATCAGATTTTGCCTGCAGATCGGATTTAAAGATCTTAACATGGTGATGCCCTATAAGCATCCTTACACGTGCAGTATCTTTTACATTAACAGGATACTGTTTAAAAACAGGGTCACGCTGCATTTGCTCACGATATATACTATCCTGCTTTGCTTTTCTAACAGCAGCAAGTGCTTCTTTTTTTCGCTGTAATGAATCATTTACCGGCTTAGGCTTTCCAAAAAAATCACGGTGAAAATAACTGGTATCCATAGGCACCTTTATATAATAGGCCGTAAGGAATTTGGAGGATTTTTTATCTGCTGCCAGTTTACGCTGTTTGAGGGTGGTATCCCGCAAAGTACGCTGACGTTCCTGGTAAATTTTTTGATTTTTATAGGTCATGATCTGCGTTTCAATCGTATCGGCAGTCATAAATATCGAATCACGTTTCATGTGGCTGGTATCTTTTGGTGCCACCGTGGTTTTTACAGGCACAAGCTTTCCGGTTACCTTGGTAACGCCCGGCTTAATGGCATCGGCCACTCCCGCCAGGCTACCTATGTTTTTTATACCTGCTTTGTCCTTATTATTTTTCAATGCAGGGGCCGCCGCCTTCAATGCCGAATCGATGAGCTTTTCATTACCTTTCTTAGCCTGCGTTGCTGCTTTTATTAACATATCGGCATTAGCACCTTTATTATTTTTCAAAGCATCCTGTGCCAGGGCAGCCGCCATATCCACATTAGCACTATCTTTTTTACCTATCGCAAACGGCTGTTTAATGGGCATGGTATTAGCAGGGGCCTTATGGCTGCTATCGGGCTTTATGGCATTGGCAATTTTGGTTAGATCGGTAACGTTTTTTACTGATGTTTTGGCATTCTTATTCCCGGCAGGTAATTGCTTAGCCGTTGTATCGGTTTTACTGGTATCCTTTTGTTCAGATACCAATACTACATAGGCATTTTCGGTAACAACGGTTTTTTCCTCGGCCCTGTAGTACGTCCCCAAATCGCCCTTAATGGTTACTTTTTGTTCGCGGTCTTCAAAAGTGATGTTTTTTACCGCCCGGCCATAACCTTTCAGCTTATCATAAAAAAGACTATCTCCCTTTAACGATTTGGTACCCTGCCTGTATGAATTTTTCTTCCCGAAATAAGCCTGTTCGGTAACGGTGTTATATAACCCATTTTCGGTGTACAGTGTATCTTTATCCTTGGTACCATAAATATTGGTAGGGCCGAAGAAATAAGCTATGCGCGTGCCTGTATTGTATTTAAGGGTATCTGTTTTTATCAGGGCATCGGGCGTGGTAAGTACCACATCGTACCGGAAATAAGAGTCGCGGCTAAAAGCAAAGTAATATCCATTTTTACTGGTAAGCACGTTATCCTTGTTTACCAGCTTACCGCCGCCTGTGTAAGTACCTATACGGCTGGCTGTATTATACGTGAGGTAATTGGTGGTTAAGGTAGCGTCGCGGTCAACCATTTTAACGTTATCGGTAAGGATTGCCGTTTTGGTATTACCATTATAGTTCAGCTTGTCCGAAAATATGTTCAGCGTATCGCCCTGATTAATGTTTACATTGCCAAAAGCATCAAAAGCGTTTTCGTTGGGATAAAAGTAAGCACTGTCTGAGCGAAGAATGGAATAATCCTGCTTAAACACGCCTTTATAAACCTTGAACATCTGCTTGCCATTAATTTTTGCTCCGGTGCTCCGTTCAGATTGAATCAGGTTTACAATTGATTTTTTTTGAGCCATAGCTGCAGTTGCTATCGCCAAAAACAAAAAGCATAAAACGTATTTCCTCACAGTGGCAAAATTAGTTTTTTGTTGGGGTTATTAAATTAATAATTTTGATGAATGCTGCCAGTTAATCAGTTTGTTAATTTTATTGAGCAAAACAGCTTATTTAAACCCCCTACACCCATATTGGCAGCTGTAAGCGGCGGCATCGACTCGGTGTTAATGGTGCACCTGCTTAATGCCGCAGGCTATGATTTTGGCATTGCCCATTGTAACTTTCAGTTGCGCGGCGACGAAGCCCTGCGCGATCAGGCTTTTTGCCGCAACCTCGCCACAATACTTGGTGTACCTTTCCATACCGTAAACTTTGATACCGAACAATACGCCGCCGAAAACAAGATCTCAATACAAATGGCAGCCCGGGACCTTCGTTATCAATGGTTTGATACAATTTGCCAGCAATCAGGTTATGAGGTTGTTGCGCTTGCTCACCACCAAAACGATACTATTGAAACAATATTGTTAAACCTTACACGCGGCACCGGAATTGCCGGGCTGCATGGCATTTTACCTAAAAATGGTAAACTTGTGCGCCCCTTGCTGTTTCTTTCCCGTGCAGAGATACAGACCCATGTTACAGCCAAAGGTTTAACTTTTGTTGAGGACAGTTCCAATGCATCGGCAAAATATGCCCGTAATAAGATCAGGCTGGAGGTTGTGCCAAAACTGAAAGAACTGAACCCATCGCTCGAAAAAACGTTTGAAAATAACCTGCTTCATTTTCGCGACCTGGAGCTGCTGCTTGAGCTTAAGCTTGATGAACTAAGGCACACCCTGGTGCAGGTACGCGGTGATATTATCTATTTGCCCATTACCGGCGTAAAGAGGCTTAACCCACAACGCCTGTTGCTTTTTAAGCTGCTAAACGAGTATGGTTTTAATGAAACTATTATTGATGATCTCATTGCTTCGCTCGATAAACACTCAGGCCGGGTATTTGAATCGGGCACACACACGTTGCTGCTCGACCGTGATGATATCATCATAAAACCCAACACTACCATAGTGCCTGCAGAGATAATTATTAATAAAACAGACCACGAAACTAATTTTGGCGTTTACAGGTTGAATTTACTGCATGATGATAGCCCCCTGATCATAAAGGATAACCCGATGGCTGTATCTATTGATACCGATAAACTGATTTATCCGCTTAAAGTACGTACATGGCATGAGGGAGATCATTTTTTCCCTTTGGGGATGAAGGGCAAAAAAAAGTTAAGCGACTTTTTCATCAATCAAAAAGTGCCGCTGCACCAAAAGGAAGAAATTCCCATAGTTGTAAACGGTAACGGCGAAATTATGTGGATTGGAGGCTATCGCCCCGACGAAAGGTATAAAGTGAGTGATAACACTAAAAAAGTTACTATCTTCGAACTGTTTAAACTAACATGAGCGATAAATCCGTTTTTACTGAAAAACAATACCTTGGCCGGGAATTTATACCGCTAACCATACGCCTGGTTTTAGCCATGTTTTGTTTTGCAGCCTACTTCTTTACCGACGAACGTGAACGCAATGGTGATTTGCTGGTTGTTGTGGGCTTTGCCATCATCATTATTTCTATTATCCTGGGTTTCCTGCTCCATTTCCGCACCCGGGTGGAGAACAAGAGTGTGATGCTTGACGGCCTGTGGACAACCAAGCTGGTAAAAATAGATTTGAATAGTATTGTTAAAGTTGAAAAAGGCAGTTACAGCCGTTACCTGTTCAACAACCCCGTTTATAATTTGCATACCAAAGGCACCATCCGCTTTTTCACCTCAGGCAACGAAGCCATTCACCTTACCGACCGAGATGGCCTGCTTTACATCATCGGCTCCAAACATCCCAATGAATTTTTGAGGGCGATAAGGGAAGAAATGAAAAAGTAATCCGGGCTTAGTCAGGAGCTTGTTACCCTCTATATCCGGCTCCGGCATAATTATGTGCTTATAATAAATTACGAGTACTTTCCCGGAGATTAAACGGAGTTTCCTTTTAAAAGCAATGCCCCAGATCAACCTGTATTAAAGTCCTGATCACCAGATTGGTAATTTAAGTAAAACTACGTATTCATCTTCTTTATAATGAGTAAAACTACTTAACTCATTTAAAACGGCATATCCTAACTTTGAAAATATACGCTACAGGCAACTTCTAAATAAACCTTTTGCCATTGTCCATTATCCGGCACCGTTAGTTTCTATCAACTTAGTTTAACCTAAAGTAATTGGTATGAACCACCTTAAAGCAGCGCTTCTTTTGTATTTATGTTCCATTGGCAATCTGGCCTTGGCGCAAATCATCATGCATCCTCATCCGCAGCCAACCTCGCCGGTAGTTGTGAACCGCGTACCTACCAGGCTTGCATTTTCGGCAATACAGCAAAGGAGGCTTGATTCGTTATTAAGAGCGTACAAAATAGCTGTAGAAAGCATACGACGAACATCGCCGGCTTCATATGCAAGTAGTTTAACGGCACTACAAGCCGAAACCCGGCAGAAAGCCAGTCAATTGCTTACCATCGACCAAAAGCAGAATTTTCAGGTATTATCGCAAGACACCACCATGTTAGCTTTTGACATGGCTGTGCCCCCCATTAAATCTTTCCCTTTTCCTCCACCCGCGGGCTACACCTTTGCGGTACTCGACAATACTATTTTCGGCAATTGCCGTTTACTGGGCGATGCCGGCAATATTATTTATAGAGCCGTTACATCATTAACCTGCAATTATCAGGATGTTGGCTATTATGCTATTCCTAATGGCTTTGTAGTTGTCACCAAGGTAGAGGAAATTAATGACGACGCTACATCAGTTAACAGTAGCGACCGATTTTCTGAAGGGCATTATGATAACATAGGATTTTGGGATTTTATTGCTCCCCGTAAAGGCTATTTCAGGATTTTTGCTTTTTTAGTGACGGATATACCCTTTAACGCAACCAACACAAGGGTAACCGCAAATAACGCCCTGGAATGGATACGACTGGCGGCCAACATTTTACCAGATGCCATCAGGAACAAACCTTTTACACCCGGCTACAATTGTACCGTGATTGTTTATGAGTTTAAGTCGGAAGAGGCCAATACCCCCCTATCGCCCTTGCTGTCCCCGAGGTTCAGTGCTCAAGTCCACCTACAAAAATCACATATAGCCGAAAGTTTACAACCCTGAGATATGGCTTCGATCATTAAATACAAAGCCCAGAAAAGGCTTACCACGGTATGGTTTTGCTCATCCGGATTACTTTTGGCTTATGTAATTTTATGGCAAATAACCGGCAAGGAAACAATTACAGATATTGCATCATGGTTATTGGAACATCTTGTCCCCTACCTCACCCTCATAACAACCGGATTTATAGTTGCCTATAGCCAGGAAAACAAGTATGATAATGCCCAGATAGATGTTTTCTTTTACAGGCTGTCATTATTGGTGAGCATCTTTTACATAGGTTTCCTGATGGTGATCCTCATCATGATCCCTAAAGATCAGTTTCAACATGGCAAGCAATATGCTAAAGACTCCTTTGAGCAAACCAGCAAGATACTGCCCTATTTTGAGGTAATACTGGGAGGTGTATTGGGTGTGTTTTTTACCAAAAAGAGTGAGTAAAAACTTCTCTACTCAGCGACCATCACCTTCATCAATTCTTCAATAAATAAAATAGCCGCGCGTTTACGGTAAACACCTTTTTGCCACAGAATATATGATTGCCGTTTGATCCCCTTTGATTCGATAGGGATAGCGATCACTTTATTCCAGCCGATGATGGCTTTTTCATTAAGAATGGTTGCCCAATGTCCATTCTCAACCAGCGCCAGTAATGAATGCACGTCGTTAAGCTCTATTTTAATGTTGGGCGCTATCTTTTTACGATTAAATAGTTCATTAATAAACTCACGCGAGCTGAAACCTTTGCCGGGTAAAATAAGATCCTGTTTAGCCAGTTCTTCCAGGCTTATTTTATTAAGCTTAGCCAGGGGATTATTCTTAGATACCACCATCACTACACTCGAGCTAAAAAGCTCCTGCATTTCCAGGTCTTCATCATCGCTTTCGTTATGAAAGGACAGGGTCATATCCAGTTCGGCCAGGCGAAGCTTTTTTTCAAGCTCTTCGGGGTTACCGTAAGTAATAAAGATCTTGATGCCCGGATACTTGGTGCTGAATGGGGCCAGCGCCGGTAAAAGCAACGATGTAAAAGCATACGAAACACCGAGATTCAACTCGCCGGTGGTGGCATTCTGCAATTCGCTGATGGCTTGCTTGCTCCGTTGCACATCGTTAAGGATTTTGCGGGCATGGGTTAAAAATATATGCCCGGCTTCGGTGATGCGTACATGCTTGCCTATCCTGTCGAACAGGAGCATACCCAGTTCCTCTTCCAGCTGTTTAATTTGTTGTGATAGCGTACTTTGTGTAATAAACACCGCCGCTGCCGCCTCGGTAAAATTCATCGTTTCGGCAGCTTTAACAAAGTATTGCAATTGGCGCAGTTCCATAATCAATCGTTTTTACCTATCAATTCTATTAAAACAATCTATTTTACAAATGTATCAATATGGGCGATATTTGCATTATAAAACAATTCAATAGTCTTGCATTAAGTACTCCCCTGAATTTGCTTTTGTTATGAATTGAACAAATGAATGTGTTTCGCTCTTTAAAGTACCGTAATTTTAAGCTGTTTTTTTACGGTCAGTCAATATCCCTCATTGGCACATGGATGCAAAAAACAGCAGTGAGCTGGCTGGTTTACCGCCTCACCGGTTCGGCGCTGTTGTTAGGAATTGTAAGTTTCGTGAGCCTGATCCCCTCCCTGATATTAGCCCCATATGCAGGCAGTATTGTTGACAGGCATAACCGTTACCGTATTTTAGTTATTACCCAGCTGGTATCTATGCTGCAGGCCGGGGCATTTGCTTTCATGATCTTTTTCAAGATCTATAATATACCTGCAATTATTGGTTTAAGCCTGCTGCAGGGAATTGTAAATGCCTTTGACGTTACCTGCCGCCAATCATTAATGGTGGATATGGTTGATGATAAGGCCGATTTGCCTAATGCCATCGCCCTCAATTCCACAATGACAAACCTTGCCCGTATTGCGGGCCCTGCTATTGCAGGTATTGTATTGAGCGCCTTTGGTGAGGATGTTTGTTTCTTCGGTAATTTTTTGAGTTATATTCCGGTGCTTACTTGTTTATTTATGATGAAACTGGACACTATAGTGCCTGTCCGCTCAGAAAAAAGTATCTGGACAGAGTTACAGGAGGGTTTCAAATATGTATCAGGTGACAGCGACCTGAGCAGCATGATCCTGATGCTTACTGCAAGCAGCCTGTTCGTTATTCCTTTTAACACCCTGATGCCAATCTTTGCAAAAGATATTTTTAATGGCGATGCCAAAACCTTCAGCTGGTTTGAGAGCGCGGCTGGTTTAGGTTCGGTGATCAGTGCGGTGTATCTGGCCAACTTAAAAACCAATAAAAACCTGGTGAAGATCATGTCAATAGCCAGTCTTATCTTCGGCACCAGTGTGCTGATGGTAGCTTATGCTGGCAAACTACCATTTGCCTTAGTATTTATGGTATTTACCGGTGTGGGCATGATGGCGCAAACATCAGCTATTAATACTTACATCCAAACCCATGCAATCCCGGCCATGAGGGCAAGGGCTATCAGCTACTATGTGATGGCCTACCAGGGCATGATCCCGGTAGGCAGCTTGATGGCCGGATGGTTAGCCAATGAGCTTGGCCCGCGTAAAGCTGTTTGTATTGAGGGTATTATCGGAGTATTAGCAACTGCCTTATTTGTGTTGTATAAAAGAAAACAGGCAGCCGGTGAAAGCGTTGATGGCAAAGCAGTACTGGCTAAGTAAAATTATATCGTCTACCTATATAAATTCAGAAGCCCTTTCCGTTTGGAGAGGGCTTCTGAATTTATGAAGATGTCATTGCGAGGAGCGAAACGGGAATGAGTTTGGGAGCTACGCGGCAATCGCATACTTTACAGGGCAGACAAGCTTCCGTGCGATTGCTTCGTATCTCGCAATGACGCTTTTTTAATTATTTACATTTTTAAACCAATCTCTCTCAAACGTTCATCCAAATATTCGCCTGCAGTAATATCGGTATATGATTTAGGATGCTGGTCATCGATACATGAATCAAGACTGGTAAGGTCCATATCCGATTTGGGATGCAGGAAAAACGGCACCGAGAAACGGGAAAACTTCATCAGCTCGCGTGGAGGGTTCACTACGCGGTGAGTGGTGGATTTTAGTTTATTGTTGGTTAAACGCTGCAGCATATCGCCAACGTTAACTACCAGGTCTTCACCGTAAGCTTTAACCGGGAACCAGGTATTATCGCGGGTCAACAATTCAAGCCCGTCGGCACTGGCACCTATTAATAAAGTAATGAGATTAATATCTTCATGGGCACCGGCACGTACAGCATCATCAGGTACCGAGTCAGGATCCAGTATCGGGAAGTAATGCAGGTTACGCAGGATAGAGTTTCCGTTGTGTACTTTATCATCAAAATAATTCTCAGGCAATTCAAGATAAACAGCTATGGCGCGCAGCAAATGCTTGCCCGCGGCCTCCAGCTTTTTATAAACCTCAATAGTAGTTGGGTTAAACTCCGATAGCTCATTAACCTGTATATTTTCGGGATATTGGGCTTTCAGCACATCATCGTCTGTTACGGTTTGGCCAATCTGCCAAAACTCTTTCAGGTCGGGGGTTTTAAAGCCTTTGGCCGTTTCCTTACCTTTACCTGTGTAACCACGCTGGCCAGCCAATCCAGGAATTTCATATTGCTGTTTTACAGCATCGGGCAAGGCAAACAGGGCTTTAACCTGCTCATAAAGTTTATCTATCAGCTCTTTGCTTAAACCGTGGTTAGTGATGGTAACAAACCCGGTTTCGTTAAAAGCTTTACCGATATCGTTCGAAAATTGCTTACGTTCTTCGGCGGTGCCGTTTATATAGGTATTCAGATCCAGGCGTGGAATATTTACTGTGCTCATAGTTATTGTTTATAAAACAGGTAGCAAAATTATTTAATTTTTAAGCGCAGTACACAAGATAGCAATAAAATTTTATCCCCATAATTACATTGGCTTAGTTTGTATTAACCCCTTAAAACAATTTTTGCTTTAAACGTTTTATACTTCTGCCTGTCATATATTTAGCAACAACAAATAAACAGGCCTTTATAAACTATCGTATTATGAAATTCATCAATAAAATATGCGGCATAAGCGTAATAGCATTTTTGATAATGCTTGCCGCCCCAAACATGAGTAAAGCCCAGGAAGGAGGCTATGTATCCGACCAGGAGTTTTATGACGAACTTGACCCTTACGGCACCTGGGTAGGCGACCCGCAATACGGTAACGTTTGGGTACCGGATGCTGAAGACAATTTCAGGCCATATGCAACCCGTGGCCACTGGGTAGTAACCGACTATGGTAATACCTGGGTATCTGATTACGAATGGGGCTGGGCACCGTTTCACTATGGCCGCTGGCGTTATGACGATTATTATGGATGGGAATGGATTCCGGGACATGAATGGGCACCTGCATGGGTAAGCTGGAGGCACGGTGGTGGTTACTATGGCTGGGCACCATTACAGCCTGGTATCAGTATCAATATATCTTTTGGTAACAGCTATAATGTACCTGACAATTATTGGGTATGTGCCCCGCAGGCTTATATAAACCGGCCAAACATTTACAACTATTATGTACCGCAAACCCGCGTGGTAAACATTATCCACCGCACAACTATTATTAACAATACCTATGTTAATAACAACCGTACTTATATAACCGGTCCGCGAATTAACGAGATAAGACAGGTTACCAACAATCGGAACGTACGCGTTTATAACATCACCAATGTTAACCGGCCAAATGGCGGCGGCAGGGTAGTTAATAATACAGTGAATATCTATCGCCCTGAAATAAGGAAAGCGCCTGATGCCAGGCCGGCCAGGGTAGTAAATGCGGCAGCTTATCGTCAGCAAAACCCTAATAACGGAATTGCTAACAGGCAAGCCGGAAATGCAGCTATTAACCGCAACAATGCTGCCCGTTTAAGGGAAGTAGCCCGTAATGAAAAACCTGACAATAAAGTAGTACAGGTTAACCATGCAGGCCCGGCTGCAAGGCCAAACCCCGCAAACGGGGCACGCCCTAACCAGCCGAATGCAAGGCCCGGAGATAACCAGGCACAGCGCGAGCAACAGGCTCAACAACGCCAACAGCAACAACAAGCGCAAAGGCAACAACAAGCAGATCAAAAAGATCAAAACCAGCGTTCACAACAGCAGCAGGCACAGCGTCAGCAGCAGCAACAACAACGCCAACAGCAACAGCGGCCTCAAAACCAACCCGACCAGCAAGCCCAAAGGCAGCAACAACAGCAGGAACGTCAGCAACAGCAACAGGCTCAAAGGCAACAGCAACAGCAGGAACGTCAGCAACAGCAGCAAGCCCAAAGGCAACAGCAGGAACAGCAGCGTCAGCAACAGCAGCAGGCGCAAAGGCAGCAGCAACAGCAGGAACGTCAGCAACAGCAGCAAGCTCAAAGGCAACAGCAGGAACAGCAACGTCAGCAACAACAGCAGGCTCAAAGGCAACAGCAACAGCAGGAACGTCAGCAACAGCAACAAGCTCAAAGGCAACAGCAGGAACAACAACGCCAGCAACAGCAGCAAGCCCAAAGGCAACAGCAGGAACAACAACGCCAGCAACAACAGCAGGCGCAAAGGCAACAGCAGGAACAGCAACGTCAGCAACAACAGGCGCAGAGACAGCAGCAACAGCAGGAACGTCAGCAACAGCAACAGGCTCAAAGGCAGCAGCAGGAACAGCAACGTCAGCAACAACAGCACCGCCCCCAAAACAGGTAAATAAATTATAACTGCTACAATAAACAGCACGTATAAAGCATTATATACGTGCTGTTTTTATATAAACGCCCATTAAAAAATGAAGAAAATCCTGCATGCCCAATACTTTATCATCACACTTGTTTTTGCCCTTACTACTGCTGCTAAAGCACAAGAAGGCCTGAGCAAGCCATCAACCCAGATCAATTTTATCGAAAACTCATGGACCGACGCTCTTAAACAGGCCGCCCGGCAAAACAAATATATTTTTGTTGATGCCTATGCCAGTTGGTGCGGCCCCTGCAAAATGCTTAAGGCCACTACATTTAAAAACAATAAGGTAGCCGATTTTTATAACGATAATTTTGTGAACGTGGCCATTGATATGGAAAAAGGACAAGGGCCGGCACTGGCTGCAGAATGGGGATTGCAGGCCTACCCCACCATGATCATATTTACCAGTAAAGGCAAACCCGTTTCAGGAACTGTAGGTTACATCAGACCAAACGACCTGATCAAATTTGGTAAGCAAGCCTTGAATAAATAGTTAAACTTTCAGGCATAAAAAAACCGGCACTATAAGTAACCGGTTTTTTTAACTCAATTAATACCTTTATTTAGCTGTAGATAAAAGTACCTACTAATAAGGCTAACACCTGGTCCATAGATAAAGGCTCATCAAAAGCAGCGGTAGCTACCGCAACAGATGTAGTAGAGCCAGACACGCTTGGCAATGTGGTAACATTAACCGGCCCCTGGGTAACATTCTGTTCGCCATCATAATTGCCGTTAACTTGTGACACACCCGTATCATTGCCTAAAGTAGCCGTACTGGTGATCCACGGAGAAACACCCAGCAACTGGCGGATAGCCGATGCGTGGCGGGCTTCAACCGCGTGGATAGATAAAGCTGCGGTTAAAATATCCTTGTTGCCCAGCAAATTAGGAGCCTGGCCTTTATAAGCACGTACACCGGTATCTTCAAAAGCTAATGCTACCTTCAAAAACAAGTTATAATTGCTAAACAAACCTTTAAACGGGCCATTCCCTGTACCGCCGCCTGCAGTAAAATCAAACTTAGGCGAAGCAACCGGTGTACCGCCCGAAGCTGTGATAGCTGTTTTCAGGAAGGCTACGTGCTGGTTCTCGTCGTCTTTTACGGTGTTGATGTAAGAAGCACCTGCCGCAGGGATCAATCCTGCCGAAGCAGCACCCGTATTATAAAATGATGATTCAAGGTATTCGAGCGTTAAAGCATAGTTTAAAACCTCAACCACGGTTGGGGCCGCTGCTGCGCCGTATGCTTTTTTCAGCATGGTACCCATTGCAAACGGCACAGCAGCCAGAGCTACTTTTGAGCCGAAGCTGGTTATATTTTTGATGGCTGCGCGACGCGGGTTAAGCCTGTCGTTCAGTTCCGGATCAAATTTTTCTATTTCGTCTATTATATTAAATAAATTCATGGCGATGTTGGGTTAAGCTACGTAACTGTAATTAGATGCACTCACTTTGGTTTTAAGGTAGGTGTTTGCAATAGGCAATACCTCGGCAATAGTTGCCGTTTTGTTTAAACCGTTGCTATCAACCTGGTCGTCGGCTGCAAATGAGCCTGCAACAAGCATATTGCTGATCAGTGCTGCATGCCTTGCCTCAACCGATACAATTTTACCTGCAATGGTTAAATAGCCAGGGTCCTGGATCAGGTAGCCCGCGCCGTCATAAGCTTTAACGCCGGTATCTTCAAATGCTTTGGCTGCGCCAAGTACTGCGGCTTTTTTGGTAAAGTCAATAGTACTGAAATCAACAGTAAGGGCCGGAATTGCGTTACCGCCCAAAGCGGCTTTGAAAAATTCACGGTGAAGCACTTCGTGATCGCGGATGCTTGTGAAAAGCGCCTTCTCGTCAGATGTCATACCAGCGTATGGATTGCTAACTACCTGGATGTAAAATGCCGCTTCCAGTTGCTCAAGGGCGTAAGCGTAGTTCAGGATAGCAAGGTCACCTTTAGCACCGATATCAATGCCTCCCCCAACATTTATCTTATGATCTTTGTGGCAAGCCGCTGTAGCTAAAAGGCCGGCAGATGCTACGCCTAAGCCTGCATAGCGTAAAAATGACCGCCTGGCCATATTTGCCCCGCCTATGCTTTCTTGTTCAGATGTTTTCATAAAGTTCGATTTTTTTAATTTATAATTAGTTGTTCTGTAGATGGATATACGCCTGTAACAACACAACAGATTTTAATTAGTTGATAATTAATCTACTCTTAATTAGAGTGTTTAACTTTCAGTAAAAACCAGGACTATTATTTCAGTGAAAATATTTTTAAAATGAGGGGAACAAAAAAGGCCGAAAAACTCTCGCAGTTTTTCGGCCCTACATCTACCTATGAAAACAACCCTATGAGAAGGGTATTAATACTTATCCAAACCGGGTGCCAAATCATAAAAGTGGCCTCAAAGTGCTATAAACAAGCTTTTTAATGCTGTTATACCTTTTATATGTGGAAACTAATCCCAAAACCGGGGATTATAAGCTACTGATCGTTAAATATTCTTAATTAAAAGGCAACGAAACAAAAGAGTTATTAAATTTTCGTTAAATAAAAAAGGCCGGACAACTCTCGCAGTTATTCCGGCCCTACATCTACCTATGAAAAACAACCCTTTGAGAAGGGTATTAAGCTTTATTCAAACCTGATGCCAATCGTCAAAAACGAGTTTAATTGCCTAATTGGCAGGTTTTTAATACAAAATCAATCCTCAATGTGTAGAAATGACACCCTTAAGCGGGAATTAATTTCCCAATGGTTAATTTTTGGCAGGCATGTTATTAATTATCAGGCAATATAAACCATCGTAATAAAAAAGGCCGGACAACTCTCGCAGTTGGTCCGGCCCTACATCTACCTATGAAAAACAGCCCTTTTTAGTAAGGGTATCATCTATAATTCAAACAGGATGCCATAATAAAAAATGCTGTTATTTATTCAAAAACAAGCTTTTATAGCCGCATGAAAGATCCAGTGTGTAAATACTTTCCTTAAAGAGTGGCATTATTTTCCCAACAGTTAAAACTTTAACAGCAAAAAACGGATACGGATGCTGCAGCTAACATACTTTTAAAAATAATTTGAAAGCTGGCGCGGAAGATTATAAGTATAAGCCTTACCGAAGATACAGGTGCATAGGTTTAACTCGGCAAGCTTCACTAAAATTCTCTTTGGGGAGTGATACTGGAGGACGGCAATAAATATTAAAAAATAAAAAAGGTCGAAACACTCTCGCAGTATTTCGACCCTACATCTACCTATGAAAAACAACCCTTTGAGAAGGGTAATAACATATATTCAAACGAAATGCCAAATGATAAAATTGCACTTATCAGCCTAAAAAACAGCTTTTTAATATTTCCTAAATGTTAAACTGTAGAAATTTTCCCCAAACAAGGGTGCGATTTCCACATCTTGAGAAATGCATATAAATTCAAACAATTTTGCCTATTAAATATTAAATAAGAAACTATCCCCTTTAAACTTTGTTACCCAATTATGGACTACAATGTATATTTACTGGCAACCGATCCTCAAAACCCCTGCAGGGACGTGATCCACTCCAGGGATACACGCCTGAAGGTAAAAGTTTATTGCCTTGATGAGGAACGGTTTAGTCCGGATGATAACGAGATTCAGCTTTACGGCTACGCCGAACATAAGCTTTATGCTTTTGAAACAGTTAACGTTGCCGCTGAAGACGCATTGGATTTAGTAGGTGCCATACAATGGTATGCCCACTACATCGATTTTCCTGAAATGGAGATCCTCCCCGAAGACCCAAGACCCCGTGCCCAATACCGGGATGTTAAGTAAACCACTCCGTTACCAGCTGTAAATCAACACTATCATTTTATTTGAAATTTTATTTTGACAAATAAACACAACCCCCTATATTTGCAGTCCCAAAAGGAAGGGAGCTTAGCTCAGCTGGTTCAGAGCATCTGCCTTACAAGCAGAGGGTCACTGGTTCGAACCCAGTAGCTCCCACAAAAAAGCCTAACAGCAATGTTGGGCTTTTTTATACTTTCATTCCGGGGCAAAATACTTCATAAAAGTATTTGCATTATTTGGCAAAGAGATTTAACTTCGCCACTCGGTTTTGCCGAAACAATGGTAAAATCAAAAACAAAGGGAGCTTAGCTCAGCTGGTTCAGAGCATCTGCCTTACAAGCAGAGGGTCACTGGTTCGAACCCAGTAGTTCCCACCAAAAAGAAAGCCTAACAGAAATGTTGGGCTTTTTTATTTGAAAATTACACCAATCCACCTGCCGATAAATTGTAAATAAAAAAGGCTTTCCCAAAATGAAAACCTTTTTTTTCTGATAAACACCGGGCTATACCCGTTCTTGCTCAGTTTACATTTTGCTTAATTACTCTTTAAAGTACCAACAAAGGCCTTAACAGCCTCCGCTGTAGTTTGAAAAAAAGCCGGTCCTGCAAGCAACGTTATTTTAACCATCGGCTGAAAACTGCTTAGCGAGCGTTCTTTTAAAAACATCTCCGTTTCATAAGCATTCAGTGCTCCCTTTATAACATTAACAGCAACGGTACCTGTAGGCGAGTCGATACCTGCGTCTTTTAAATCACTGGCATGCGAATAACTGCTCACCCCCAACCGCAAGGCTTCGCGCATTTCTACACGGCCCACACTGGTCATTAGCCCGGGGTTAAATACCTTTCTATCGCCGAGCCCTATGATCAGCAGCTTTTCGGCAGCTATACTGCCCGCCGGCGGTGTAATCAATATTGTTTCCAATGCCCGCCCCTCAAACCTGCCGCTTTTACGCAATTCAGTTAACATACCTTTCAAGACATCATCTATATGCACTAATCCGTTAAGGCTGCGCGGCAAAGCAGGAGGCGAATTAAAAATATCCCCCTCTGTATATTCAAAAACACAAATAACCTGCAAAGGCGTTTGCTGGGTGGAAGGCGCCTGAACCGTAGTTGCTATTGTTATCCCATCTTTTTTCCCCAATACCGCCGTTGTTCCCGGCGCAGCTAATGCCTCTGTTTGCGCAATGGCCGTTGCAGCGCCCATTAAAATAAAAGCAGCCACAACAATTGCATGCAGCAAGGTCTGTTGTAAGCCCGCAACTGCATTTGTACCCGAATTTCTTGTTGTTGATATAGCGTAATTCATAAATATGATTTTTAAACCTGATGATATATAATGATTTTCTTATCGGTTACCGACAGGCCAAAAGTGACCAAAACAAAGAAGCTGAACGATGATGTAGGTTAAGAAAAATATCACATTGTTATTAAAAACCAGATAAACGGATTCGGTACATGCACAACATAAATGTTTAGGCTTTTTTGTTCCTTTGCTCCCAGCCTATGCAAACATTAAAGCAGTTACAAAACGGAGAATTAAAAGGAACCATTTCACTTAAACTATCTGAGCAACTTTCGCATTTCCCGGTCGAAATTTTTGCGCTGGCCGATACATTGGAATATCTCGATCTCTCGTTCAATGACCTGAGTACCTTACCGGCAGACTTTGGCAGGCTCCGAAAACTGAGGATCTTTTTCTGTTCAGAAAACCGGTTCACTGTTTTACCCGAAGTACTGGCCGATTGTCCGCACCTGGATATTGTAGGATTTAAATCAAACCAGATAGAAACAGTGCCACCACGCTCTGTTAATCCAAATCTCCGGTGGCTCATCCTTACCAATAACAGCATTACAGGTTTGCCTGCCGAAATAGGCAATTGCAGCAGGATGCAGAAACTGATGCTTGCGGGTAACAGATTAAAGGAATTACCGGCTTCACTTGCCAACTGTCGCAACCTGGAACTGCTCCGGATTTCAGCCAATCAGCTAAGCGAATTTCCTGAGTGGCTTTTATCTTTGCCCAAATTGGCATGGCTGGCTTTTTCGGGCAATCCTTTCAGCTATAAACCAATAGTACAATCGCTTGAACCTATTGATAGCCGCGAGCTGCAGATCAGTGAATTGCTTGGCGAAGGTGCGTCTGGCATAATTTCAAAAGCCACATGGCGGCATGCCGGCGAAACAAGTGAGGTTGCCGTTAAAATATTTAAAGGAGCGGTTACCAGCGATGGCCTGCCCGAAGATGAGATGGACGCCTGCATCAGCGCAGGTAATCATGACGGGCTTGCAGAATTAATAGGCCAGATCACCAATCATCCCGAAAACAAAAAAGGACTGGTAATGAAACTTATACCTGATACCTTTTACAACCTTGGCCTCCCACCCAGCTTTATTAGCTGCACACGCGATGTTTTTAAACCCGGCATGGGTCTTACACCTGCACAAATACTAAAAATTACAGGCACCATTGCATCGGTTGCAGAACACCTGCATAGCAAAGGCATTATGCATAGCGACCTTTATGCCCACAATATTTTAATTGATGATGAAGCGAACACGCTGTTCAGCGATTTTGGGGCAGCCTGTTTTTATGATGCGTCAGATATAGAAACCGCCAGGAAACTTGAATTGCTTGAAGTAAGGGCTTACGGCTGCCTGCTCGACGATCTTATCAGCTTATGTAATGAAGCTGAACACCCCGGCATTGAAAAACTTACCGCGCTTAGGGACATGTGCATGAGCGATGATGTGTCAAAGCGGCCTTTATTTTATCAAATATTATCTCAATTACACAAATTGTAACAACCTGCCAACCGCAACTAATATTTCTGTAAGTTTTGGCACATTTACGCCCCCACGAAACCTATTTTATAAACAAAGTGGATTAAAACGTAACCCAACGCTTTAATTTTTTAGAAATATTTGAACGAAAAATGATAATTTTTACCAATCCGTCGATTCATTCGTCAGATTCGTCGGTTTTTTTTTGATTTTAACAATCCATGTATTAGATTTGCAGCTATTTCAATACAAGGTTACCACCTTGATTTGTGATAAGGTTTAGGTTTAAAGCCTCCAAGCAGCGAGTGCAAGGAGGCTTTTATTTTTTACTTTATCCAATAACGCATCAACTAAAGTTTTAGTGTTCAAACAAGCAATAAAATTCTTAAGTCAGAAGTATTAGCCGGAAGTCATAAAATCGGATTTTCGCCCTGTTTTTTAGGCGTAAACGACTGGGCAAAAGTTTAGGACTGCCCGTTGTTTGTGTCCGGAAGGTAAAATTATATATATATTAAAAAAGATGTCATTGCGAGCGTAGCGCGGCAATCTCGTAGCCAATGCATGTCCGCCCTGTATAGCTACGGGATTGCCGCGTCGCCCCAAACGCTTTTGCCCATGCCGCTCCTCGCAATGACATGACTTTTTTAACCAGCATTCCCAACCGATCTTCATCTTCCGAACATCTATGGTGAAAATACCAACAACGGCAGGAACTAACAAACTTACATTACATACCCGACTTTGAACTTAAGACTGGCGACTTAAGACTAAAGCAACACTACTTATTTTCCTTTACCACATCAATAAGCCAGGTTACCAAGCCAATGAAACCGGCTATAAACAATCCGGCTCCTGCACCACGCGCATAGTCATCCCATTTTTCGCTGGGCCCGCTTGGAATGGCCATCCCTGCCGAAAACAGGATAATACCTATTAGTAAAAGATAAACAGAGCGTTTTGCTTTATTTTTCATCGGCCTAAATTAAAAAAATCATTTTTTAATTCTGTATTTTTGCAACCTCTTAAAAACGAGGTGAAATAATAGATGTACAAGGAATATAAGCAGTTAAACTTATCGCAAACCGGCAAAGAGATACTGGACTTCTGGAAACAGAAAAATATTTTCGAAAAAAGCATTACCAGCCGTCCGGCAGGTAACCCTTATACTTTTTATGAAGGGCCGCCGAGCGCTAACGGTATGCCCGGTATTCACCACGTAATGGCGCGCTCTATTAAAGACATTTTTTGCCGTTACAAAACCCTTAAAGGTTACCAGGTAAAACGCAAAGGCGGCTGGGACACCCACGGTCTGCCTATTGAGCTTGCTGTTGAAAAAGCCCTTGGCATCACCAAAGATGATATCGGCAAAAAAATAAGCGTTAAGGATTATAACGACGCCTGCCGTAAAGAGGTAATGCGCTATACCGACGTTTGGAACGACCTGACCGAAAAAATGGGTTATTGGGTGGACCTGAACGATCCATACATCACCTACAAAAACGAATACATTGAAAGCCTTTGGTGGATTCTGAAGCAGCTGCATAATAAAGATATGCTGTACAAAGGTTACACCGTACAGCCATATTCGCCAAAATCAGGTACCGGTTTGAGCTCGCACGAGCTTAACCAGCCAGGCACCTACAAAATGGTGAAGGATACTACTATAGTAGCACAGTTTAAAGTAAAAAAAGATGCAGATTCGGCGTTTTTGTTTGAGGGCATAGATACCGAAGTATTTATCCTGGCCTGGACAACTACCCCATGGACTTTACCATCAAACTGTGCCCTTGCCGTTGGCGAAGACATTAATTACGTTAAGATCAACACCTTTAACCCTTACACCTACCTGCCGGTTTGTGTAGTGCTGGCTAAAGACCTGGTTAAAAAATATTTTAAAGCTGAAGGTGAAAACGCTTCTTTTACCGATTACAAAGGCGGCGATAAGATCATCCCATGGAAAATTGAAGCCGAAGTAAAAGGCAGTCAGCTGGTGGGCATCCACTATGAGCAACTGATGCCTTATGTAACTAACGAGGATCTGGAGCAAAACGCTTTCCGCGTGATCCCTGCCGATTTTGTTACTACCGAAGATGGTACCGGTATAGTACACACCGCGTCTGTTTTTGGTGCTGACGACTTCAGGGCCTGTAAGGAAAACAACGTACCATCGGTAATGGTAAAGGATGAAACAGGCAAGGATGTTCCGCTGGTGAACAAACAGGGCCGTTTTGTTGACGAGGTTACCGATTATGCGGGCCGTTACGTTAAAGAAGAATATTATACTGATGCCGAGCGTGCCGAAGAAGGTTTTAAAGCAACCGACGTGCTCATCTCTATCAAATTAAAAACTGAGAACCGTGCGTTCGATGTTAAGAAATACGAGCACAGCTACCCGCACTCATGGCGCAGCGATGAGCCGATATTATACTATCCGCTTGATAGCTGGTTTATCCGTACTACTGCGGTTAAGGATAAAATGGTGGAGCTAAACAAAACCATCAACTGGAAACCAGAATCGACCGGTACAGGCCGTTTTGGTAACTGGCTGGAGAATTTGGTTGACTGGAACCTTTCACGTTCACGCTACTGGGGTACCCCGCTGCCTATCTGGCGCGAGGAGAATGGCGCTGAGGAGATCTGCATTGGTTCGATAGCCGAGCTTAACGCCGAGATCGAAAAATCGATCAAAGCCGGTTTTATGCCCGAAGGTTTTACACTGGAAGATATGCACCGCCCTTATGTTGATGATGTTGTTTTAGTATCATCAACCGGTAACAAAATGCTGCGCGAGCCCGATCTGATCGACGTTTGGTTTGATTCGGGTGCTATGCCTTATGCGCAATGGCATTTCCCTTTTGAAAACCATGACCAATTTAAAAACGCCTACCCGGCCGATTTCATTGCCGAAGGTGTTGATCAAACCCGCGGCTGGTTCTTCACCCTGCACGCCATAGCCGTAATGCTAAGCGAAGCCAGTGATGAAGTTAAGGCCGTTAACGAGCAGGTTGGCAACAAGGGCATCGCGTTCAAAAACGTGGTATCAAATGGCCTGGTGCTTGATAAAAATGGCAACAAAATGTCTAAACGTTTAGGCAACGCCGTTGATCCGTTTACTACCATTGAACAATACGGTGCCGATGCGGCCCGCTGGTACATGATCAGTAATGCATCGCCATGGGATAACCTTAAATTTAACGAAGAAGGTATAGACGAAGTTAGGCGTAAGTTTTTTGGCACGCTGCACAACACCTATTCGTTCTTTACCCTATACGCCAATATTGATAAGTTCACTTACAGCGAACCGGAGATAGAGAACAGCAAGCGTCCGGAAATTGACCGCTGGATCATATCACTGTTAAACACCCTGAGCAAGGAGGTTGACGGCTATTATGCCGATTTTGAGCCTACCAAGGCTGCCCGTGCCATCCAGGAGTTTGTTGACGTGCATTTCAGTAACTGGTTTATCCGCTTAAGCCGCCGCCGTTTCTGGAAATCAGATGATTCGGAAGATAAGCTTTCGGCTTACCAAACATTGTATACCTGCTTAATTGCTATCAGCAAGCTGATGTCGCCAATTGCGCCGTTCTTTGCCGATAGGTTATATTGCGATCTGAATGCCGTTACCGGTAAAGAAGAGTTTGAATCGGTACACCTGGCTTATTTCCCTGAGTACAACAGTGCATTGGTTGATGCCGAGCTTGAAGAGCGCATGCAGCTTGCACAGGATGTTTCATCACTAACGCTTTCATTACGTAAAAAGGTGAATATCAATGTACGTCAGCCTTTGAGCAAAATTTTATTGCCAATACTGGATAAAAGCTTTAAATTACACATTGAGCAGGTTAAAGACCTGATTTTGTCTGAAACCAACATTAAGGATATTGAGTATATTACCGATACCGCAGGTTTCATCAAAAAGAAGATAAAGCCAAACTTTAAGGCTTTGGGCCAAAAAGTAGGTAAGGATATGAAAGTTGTAGCCGAAGCCATCACAAACTTCACCCAGGATGATATTGCCGCCTTAGAAACTAACGGCAACATTCCGGTACTTGATGGCAAATACGAAGTATTAGCTACCGACGTTGAGATCATAGCCGAAGATGTTCCCGGATGGCAGGTGGCAAATTTGGGAAAACTAACCGTGGCTTTAGATGTTACCATAACCAACGAATTAAAACAGGAGGGTATTTCACGCGAATTTATCAACCGTGTGCAGAATATGCGTAAGACAAAAGGATTTGAAGTAACTGATAGGATAAACGTGCAGGTAAGCAGCACTCCGGTGATCAAAGAGGCCGTGGAAAATAATCTATCCTACATTTGCGCAGAAATTTTGGCCGACAGTATTGTGTTTGTGGATGATCTTGCAGCGGGTGAACCTGTTACAATTGACGAACAAGAAATATTGATTGCTATTAGTAAAGTATAATGAAACAAGAACAAGAAAAAACCAGATATTCTGAAGCTGACCTGCAGGAATTTAAAGGGATTATCCTGGATAAAATGCGCATAGCCCGCGAGGAATTAAACTCATTGGCTACGTCATTAAGTTCGCCTAATGCCAACGGCACCGATGATACTGCCGGTACTTACAAAACATTAGAAGATGGTTCGGCAACGCTTGAAAAAGAGCAGATAAACCAGTTGGCCGCACGTCAGAAAAAGTTCATTGAGCAGCTTGAGGCTGCGCTTGTACGTATTGAAAATAAAACTTACGGTGTTTGCCGCGAAACAGGCAAGCTGATTCCGAAAGAGCGTTTACGTGCTGTACCGCACACTACCCTTTCAATGGAAGCTAAATTAAAGCAATAAATGAAGGCTGCTTATACCAAACCTTTTTTAACTGCTGCCTTTATCATCCTTGCCGACCAGATCATCAAAACCTGGGTACGGGCACACATGCAAATGGGCGAAGAAATTCGTTTCCTGGGAAACCGGGGCATGTTGCATTACACCGAAAACAACGGCATGGCATTTGGCATGGAGTGGGGCGGCGATGCGGGCAAACTGGCTTTAACACTGTTCCGCATAGTTGCGGTTTGCGGTATAATTTACACCCTTGTTTATTTAATTAAACACAAATACCACCGCGGGCTTATCATGAACGTAGCGCTTATTTTAGCCGGCGCTATGGGCAATATCATCGATTCAACATTTTACGGGTTGATGTATAAATATGCCCCGATATTTCATGGCCGGGTGGTTGATATGTTTTACTTCCCTCTGCTACGCGGTACCTATCCATCATGGTTCCCGCTATGGGCAGGCGAATCTTTTGAGTTTTTCAGGCCGGTATTTAACCTGGCCGATGCATCGATCTGTGTAGGTGTAATTATGATACTCCTGTACCAGAAACGCTATTTCAAACACGAAAAACCCGAAGTAGCCAGCCCCAACAGTGAAATGGTTGAAGAATAAAATTATTATAGATTCCATATATAAAAAGCCGCGATGAGCGGCTTTTTTTGTTTGTTAAGCGCTCGTAATCAAATGCATGCCGTTGCGAGAAGCGAAGTAAGGCCCGAGCATTAGGGGCGACGAAGCAATCGCGAACTTTGCATGGCGGCTCTGTATAGCATGCGATTGCCACGCTATCGCTCGCAATGACATGGTTTTTATTTGTTTTTGCAGGAAATCTTATTCTTGCACTCGTTTGCAACGAGTGCTTAATATGGTTTGGCGATTGTATCGCCTGTTGCGTTATAAACGCAAACCCAGTTTACGCACTCGTTGCAAACGAGCGCGAGTCCGAACTCGTTGCAGACCAGCGCGAGTTATCTAAGCATGCCCCCCATTCAATAAAATGCCTTTTAACACGTTATATTGTACAAAAGCAGCTAAATAGTGTATATTGGGGATTTAACAGGGCCGGATTTAACAATTACCACCAAACATTGTGAGTGCTAAACAGATATATCAGCCACGATATATTACGATTTAACAATTTTTAACATTTAAGCATGGATTTTAGTTGGCGAAAAATTGAGCGGGTGTTTAAGTTTGCCTACCGAAACGAAAAAAATTAATGGAAGAACAAAATAGCTATACAGGAAATGTTTCATCAGCCGCTCCGGCAGCCCCAACATCGTACTCAACCGATATCAGGGCGCTGAATGAAATGATACAAAGAGAAAGCGCATTTATCGATCTGCTGATCATGGAGATGGATAAAGTGATCGTAGGTCAGCGTTATATGGTTGAACGTTTGCTGATCGGTTTGCTGGCTAACGGGCACATTTTATTAGAAGGTGTACCGGGACTCGCAAAAACCCTGGCCATCAATACGCTGTCAAGAGCTATCCAGGCTGATTTTAGCCGGATCCAGTTTACACCGGATTTGCTCCCTGCCGACGTATTGGGTACCATGATCTACAACCAAAAAAAGGAAGAGTTTATTGTGCGCAAAGGCCCGATCTTCTCAAACTTCGTTTTGGCCGATGAGATCAACCGTGCACCTGCCAAAGTGCAAAGTGCGCTGCTTGAAGCCATGCAGGAGCGCCAGGTAACCATTGGCGATACTACCTATAAACTGCCTGATCCGTTCCTGGTACTGGCAACCCAAAACCCTATTGAGCAGGAAGGTACCTATCCCCTGCCCGAAGCACAGGTGGATCGTTTTATGCTGAAAGTGGTGATCAAATATCCTAACAAGGAAGATGAGAAAAAGATCATGCGCGCCAACATTTCGCCGGCAGGCATGGGTAAACCAAACGCCATCATCAAGCCCGAAGAGATCATCAAAGCCCGTAAAATAGTACGCGGGGTTTATATGGACGAAAAGATAGAGCAATACATTATTGATATCGTTTTCGCCACCCGTTTTCCTGATCAGTTTAAACTTGCCAAATACAAAACGCTTATCACCTTTGGTGCATCGCCAAGGGCAAGTATCAGCCTGGCGCTGGCGGCAAAAGCATATGCCTTTATTAAACGCCGTGGCTATGTGATCCCAGAGGATGTGCGCGCTGTTTGTCATGATGTGTTAAGACACCGTGTAGGCTTAAGCTACGAGGCCGAAGCCGAAAACATCACCAGCGAGGATATCATTACTGCGATCCTGAACGCGGTTGAGGTACCATAGCCCCACCCAAACCCTCCCCGGGAGGGAGGGCTTCAAGAGAAATTCATTAGGACAAAATAAAAAAATTCAAAAGTCTCCCCTACCGGGGGAGATTTAGAGGGGGCTGATAGGGCTTATGGCTAAAGACACCAAGGATCTGCTAAAAAAGGTAAGGAAGATAGAGATCAAAACCCGTGGCTTAAGTAACCACTTATTTTCGGGCGAGTATCATTCAGCTTTCAAGGGACGCGGTATGGCCTTTAGCGAGGTGCGTGAATACCAGATCGGCGACGAGATCCGTACCATCGACTGGAACGTAACGGCCCGCTTTAACGCGCCATACGTAAAAGTATTTGAAGAGGAACGCGAACTTACCGTTATGGTACTGATGGATGTGAGCGGATCGGAAAATTTCGGCACGCAGAACCAGCAAAAGCAGGATCTGGCTACCGAGCTTTGCGCTGTACTGGCATTTTCGGCTATACAGAACAATGATAAGGTAGGCATCATATTTTTTAGCGATAAGATCGAGAAATTTATTCCGCCTAAAAAAGGCCGCAGCCATATCCTGATGATCATTCGCGAGTTGATCGCTTTTCAGCCCGAAAACAAGGGCACTAACCTGGCCGAGGCTTTAAAATACTTCACAAGCGTTATCAAAAAGAAATGCACGGCCTTTGTGATCTCTGATTTTATTACCCCCGATTTTGAAAGTGAACTTAAGATCGCCAATAAAAAACACGATATCATTGCCCTAAAGCTATATGATAAACACGAGGAAGAGTTTCCTAACCTGGGCCTTATCCCGGTTAAGGACGAAGAAAGCGGACAGATCATGTGGGTAAACACCGGCGATAAAGCCGTTCGCGATGCCTTTAAATGGGATGCTGTTAAACGCAACGCAGCCCTGCAGGATACTTTTAAGCGGTCGGGGGTTGATTATACTACCATTGGCACACATGAATCATACGTTAAACCATTAATGACATTATTTAAAAAGCGGGAAGGCCGGCGGTAAAATATATGAACAGGTACATCAAATACACCCTGGCTATGTTGGTATTGCTTGCAGGCTTTCACCAAACAGGCCAGGCACAAAGCTTTGGAGCTAAAGCCACGCTGGATAAAAAATCTATCCTCATAGGCGAACAAACACAGCTCAACTTAAGCATCCGTTTTCACGTTAAAGATAGCATCGGATTCCCTAAACTGGCCGATAGCATAGGCAAGGTCAGGATTGTAAACTTTAAGACAGATACCGTTTTTGATAAGGGCGATAAATCTATCGAAACCATCAACAGGCGCTATACCATCACCGCTTTCGACAGCGGTATGTACGTCATCCCGTCATATGTATTTAAATCGCCGGTAGGCGATTTGCCAACGGATACATTGAACCTTGATGTACGAACAGTTGCAGTTGATACAACTAAAGCATTTTATGATATCAAACAGCCACTTACCATTAAATATACTTTTTGGGATTGGCTGCGTGATAACTGGAAGCTGGTTGTTGGCATATTAGCCGCCATGGTGGCTACTGGCGCTGTGGTTTATTACCTGCTTAAACGCCCTAAAAAAGAGGTGGTTGTTGAAGAGGTTAAACCCGATGTTCCGTTACATGTGCAGGCGCTTCAAAAACTTGAAGAGATCAAAAACAAACAGCTTTGGCAGCATGACCAGGTTAAACAGTATTATATTGAACTGAGCGATGTAGTACGTGAGTACCTTGAAAAACGATATACTATACAGGCCCTTGAGCAAACCTCCGAAGAGATCTTTGCCAGCCTGCGGAATATGGACATAGCCAGCGAAGACAGGAACCTGTTAAGACAATTGCTCGTGCTATCGGATATGGTAAAATTTGCCAAAGAAAAACCTGCGGCCAATGAGAACGAAAAGAGCATGGAAAACGCCGTTACTTTTATTAAAGATACGCAGCCCCATGCCAAACCAACCGGTATAGATGTGAAGGGAGATGAGGCAAAATGATCTGGTTTAAAGGAATAGAATTTGCACATCCGGGCTTTTTCTGGTTGTTCATCAGCATTCCGCTTATGGTGGGCTGGTACATCTGGAAACAAAAGCAGCTGCAGGGCAACCTTACTATGCCTACCATAAGGGGCTTTGCCATGATCACCAAGAGCATGCTGCCACGTTTCAGGCATTTGGGCATTATATTACGCTCGTTGGCTATGGCGGCACTCATTATTGCGCTGGCAAGGCCGCAATCGTCATTGAGCTGGCAGGATACTACCACCGAGGGTATCGATATCGTTATAGCATCAGATATCTCTGGAAGTATGCTTGCTGAAGACTTTAAGCCCAACAGGCTTGAGGCCGGCAAAAACATCGCCATCGATTTTATCCAGAACCGCCCTAACGACAGGATTGGCCTGGTGGTTTTCAGCGGTGAAAGCTTTACACAATGCCCGCTTACTATCGATCACTCGGTACTGGTAAACCTTTATGCCGATATCAAAAACGGGATGATTGAAGATGGTACCGCCATTGGTATGGGTTTGGCTACAGCCGTAAACCGGTTAAAAGACAGCGAAGCTAAAAGTAAAGTAGTGATCCTGCTTACCGATGGATCAAACAACTCGGGCTCTATCCCCCCGGTAACCGCTGCCGAAATTGCCAAGCAGTTTGGTGTAAGGGTTTATACGGTAGGTATCGGCACAAACGGTTATGCCCCCTACCCTGTTCAAACCCCTATGGGTGTACAGTATCAGCGCATGAAGGTTGATATTGATGAAGGGACGCTAAGTAAAATTGCCACAACTACCGGCGGCAAATATTTCAGGGCAACCAATAACAGCGCTTTGAAAGATATTTACGAACAGATTGACAAATTGGAAAAAGCCAAGATAGATGTTACCCAGTACCGCAAAAAAACCGAACGCTTTTTACCGTTCGCCATTATTGCGCTGGCACTTTTATCGTTAGAATTTTTAACAAGACACACCCTGCTTAAGGGCGCTTTAACATAACAGCATGCTACGTTTTGCAAATACAGAATTTTTATGGGGATTGCTTGCTATTCCGCTGCTGCTCTTTATTTTTTTAAGGGTAAACTGGTGGAAACGCAAAGCCATAGCCTCATTAGGTAATAAGGAAGTGGTGATGCAGATGATGCCGCAGGTTTCCTTCTCCCGCCCTTGGATCAAATTCATCTTTTTTATATTGGCCTACGCACTTGTTGTTATTGGCATAGCTGACCCGCAGCTCGGTTCCAAAACCGAAGAGGTAAAACGCAAAGGCGCCGACCTGATGATCCTGCTCGATGTATCAAACAGTATGCTGTCGCAGGACCTTGCCCCTAACCGGCTGGAAAACGCCAAACGTGCGTTATCACAATTGATAGATAAACTGCATGATGATCGTATCGGTATCGTAGTATTTGCCGGCCAGGCTTATGTACAGCTCCCGGTAACTACCGATTATGCGGCAGCCAAATTGTTCCTGAACACTATTAATACCGAAATGGTGCCTACGCAGGGCACAGCCATTGGCGCGGCAATTAACCTGGGGATGCAGTCGTTTGATTTTAAGAACGGTACCGGTAAATCCATCATCATTATTACCGATGGTGAAAACCATGAGGATGATGCCGTAGCCGCAGCCAAAGCAGCTTTAGCCAGGAATGTTACCGTGAATGTGGTGGGTGTAGGTTCGGAAGAAGGCGCTCCTATCCCGATTTATCAGGGTGGCAAACAAGTTGGTTTTCACAATGACAGCACCGGGCACCCCGTAGTGAGCAAGCTGGATGAAACCATGGGCAAGGAGATTGCCGCTGCAGGAAGCGGTGTTTACGTGCGTGCCAACAATGCCAACAGCGGGCTTAACATTGTGATGGACCAAATAGCCAAAGTGCAGCGCAAAATGACGGATACCAAGCAATTTAAAGACTTTGAAGACAGGTTTCAATTTTTCCTGGCCATTGCTTTTATACTGCTACTGGCCGAGTTCTTTATCTCCATCCGTAAAAACATGCGCCTGAGCAAGATCAAATTATTTGAAGTAAAAAACACATGAAGCAATATATCATAGCCGTTTTATTAGTGCTGCAGGCTTCATTTCTTTTTGCCCAGCAGGAAAGAAAATACCTGAGGCAGGGTGACGAACTCTATCAGCAAAAAAAGTATAAAGAAGCCGAAGCGGCATACCGCCAGGCCATGAGCAAAAAAGCCAAAACCCTTGAGGGTAATTTTAACCTTGGCGACGCCATGTTTAAGCAGAAAAAATACGATGATGCAGCCGCACAGTTCAATAAGCTGGCAACTGCATCCATTGATAAAAATGTAAAAGCCGGCGCGTATCACAACATTGGTAACTCTTTTTTAACGCAAAAAAAATACCAGGAAAGTATTGATGCTTATAAAAAATCGCTGGTTAATAATCCTAAAGATGAGGAAACCCGTTATAACCTTGCTTATGCCCAAAAAATGCTAAAAAACCAGCAAGACAAGAATAAAGGCGGCGGCGGGGGTGGCGGCAACAATAAGGATAAAAACAAGGATAAGAATAAGGATAACAAGGACAATAAGGATAAAGACAAGAACGATAAGAAAGACCAGGATAAAAATAAGCAGGACCAGGATAAGAAAGATCAGGACAAGCAAAACCAGGATCAGAAAAACCAGCAGGGGCAACAGCCTAACCAGTTATCAAAAGATGATGCACAACGTATGCTTGATGCCCTCAACAATGACGAAAAGCAAACGCAGGATAAGCTGAAAAATAAAAAATTAAAGGGCGCTAAAGTTCCTATTTCAAAAGATTGGTAAATCTTTGTTGTTTTGTAGATACTAATGAAAATTAAACTTTCCATATTAATGCTGTTGCTGTGTTGCTCGAGCCTGGTTTTTGCACAGGTAAAGTTCACGGCATCGGTAAATAAAACCACTATCGGCACAGGCGAGGTACTTGAAGTTACCTTTTCCATCAACGCCAATGGCGATCGTTTTGCACCACCTGCTTTTGGCGGCTTCCAGGTTGTTGGCGGCCCTAACGTATCTAACAGTGTATCCATGATCAATGGGGTTACCTCGGCAAGTATAGCATACGGCTATGACCTGGTACCAACCAAAGAGGGTGAGCTAACTATTGGCCCTGCCACTATTATATCAGGAGGAAGGCCTTACAGCACATCTCCCATAAAAATAAAAGTAATAAAAGGCCAGGGCGGGCAGGCCAGTCAGCAAGCTCAGCAACAAGGCAGCAATGGGCCAGATAGCCGCAACATTCAAAAAGGGCGTGTAAGCGATATATCCAAATCATTGTTTTTACGTGCCGAAGTTGATAAAACAACAGCCTACATGGGTCAGCAGATCATGATGAACCTGCGCCTTTATACACGGGTTAATATCGCAAATGGCGAACCAGAAAAAATCCCTGACCTTAACGGCTTTTACAGCCAGGAGATCAAAAACAATAACCCTAACGCCCAGTGGCGTACCGAGATCTTGAATGGCGTGCGCTACAATGTAACCGATATTAAACAAACTGTTTTGTTCCCCGAGCATGAGGGTAATATCACTATTGAGCCATCTATCATGAACTTTATAGTAAGGCAGCAGGCCGCTTCATCATCAGGCGATCCGTTCGATGCTTTTTTTGGGGGGTATGAGGATGTAAAATACAAGGTTAAAAGTACACCTGTTGTTATCCACGTAAAACCATTGCCGCAGGCAGGCAAACCAGCCGAGTTTACCGGTGCGGTAGGCAAATTCAATATCGAAGCTTCGCTTGATAAAAATGACGTTAAAGCTAATGACGCTATTAATTACACCATAAAGGTAAGCGGCACAGGCAACCTGAAATTACTGAAACCGATAAGCCCAACCTTCCCGGCCGATTTTGAAAAATATGAGCCAAAGATCACCGACACTATTGCCATAAATGCCAGCGGTTCATCGGGCAACAGGAAATACACCTATCTGCTGATCCCAAGGCATCAGGGCGATTTTACTATCGACCCGGTTAAATTCGCATACTTTAACCCCGCTACAGGCAGGTACGTTTCGTTGAGCACCCCGGCATTCCATGTCAAAGTAGCTAAAGGCTCCGGCGATGGCAGTAATGTTACCGCTTTTTCAAACGCGGGCAAACAGGATGTTAAGGTACTGAGCAATGATATCCGCTATATTAAAACCGGCAGTGAGTTAAACGAGGTGGGCAGCGATTTCTATGGCTCGGGATTATATTATTTCCTGCTGGTATTAGGTCCGGTAAGTTTTTTAGGCGCATTGGTTTATGGCAAATGGCGCGATAAGAACAATGCCGATGTGGTGGGTTTAAAAAGCCGTAAGGCAGGTAAGGTGGCGGCCAAACACCTGGCAAGTGCCAAACAGCAACTGAATGATAAAAAGGCATTTTATGAAAACCTGTTCCGCGGTTTATATGGTTACCTGAGCGATAAGCTTAATATCCCTTATGCCGACCTCAACCGTGAAAAAATAGCGTCTGAACTAAAAGCCCGTTCGCTTGATGAAAACCTCATTAACGAGATGCTTGACACGCTTGACCTTTGCGAAATGGCACGCTATGCCCCTGTATCGGGTATTACCGAGCAGCAGGTATTTGATAAGGCCCAAAACATGATCAATAACATCGAAAATAAAATATAACATGATGAAGCGCATTATATACTTACTGCTCGTCATCATTATGCCAATGCTTGCATTAGCTAACGATGAGGCCAACATCCTGTTAAAAAAAGGAAACGACCAATATGCCAAAGGCCAGTACAAAGAGGCCATAACCACATACCAAAAAATTGTGGACAATGGGCATCAGTCGGCATTGGTTTATTATAATTTGGGCAATGCCTATTTTAAAAATGAAGATGTGCCTTCAGCCTTGCTTTACTATGAAAAGGCGCATAAACTTTCGCCGGGTGATGAGGATATCAATTTCAATATCCAGTTTGCCAATCAAAAAACAACTGATAAGGTGGAAGCCGGTACCGAATTTTTCATTACCAAATGGTGGCATTCGTTTATCCTTCGCTTTTCGTTAACAACTTTGGCGGTAATGACAATCCTGTTTATTATTGCCGGATGCGCATTGCTGGTAGTATACAGGTTCACTAATTCGGTAAGCATTAAAAAATGGTCGTTTTATTCGGCTTTAGTGATCCTGCTTTTCGGTTTTGCAAGCATGTTTGTGGCAAGCCGTCAGGATCAGTATTTTGATGCACACCACGGTGCCATCATCTTCAGCACATCTGTCAATGTAAAAAGTGCACCAACGCCCAATGCCAAAAACCTGTTCCTGATCCATGACGGCACCAAGGTTGAGATACTGGAAAATAACAACGACTGGATGAAGATCAGGCTGGCCAGCGGCAACGAGGGCTGGATCAATGCTTCGGATGCTAAGGAAATATAGTTTTTTGAGGAGGTGAAAGGATAAAGGCGAAATGTCTTTTGTCTCCATTATTCACTACATGTCATTTCGACGAACATGAGCTGGCCTCGTGCAATGGCTGTGAGGAGAAATCTTATACGCCCCCGTCACTGGTCGAAGTTTAGCCGTCACTGGTCGAAGTTTAGCGACAGCGTAACTTCGTCCTAAAACCATGGAAGTATCCTGCTTCCGTGAATTGTCATTAGTAATGATTCGGTTAAGCTGAAAGCTTAACCTATTTTAGGTCCAAGTTACGCTATCGCTAAACTTGAACCAGTGTTGGCTTTTTGCTTTAAGCCTTCGGCTTTCAGCTTTTAAACCTTATTTTTCGCTAACAGCTCCAGTACATCTTCTTCCGTACCGGTAAAAGGGCCGGATGATTCAATCTTATAACTGGCCATGGCAGCGGCAAACTCGCCAGATTCCTGGAAGCCTTTGCCTTTGGCGCGCTGGTATAAGTAACCCGCCATATAGGTATCACCGCAACCGGTAGCATCAACTACTTCTGATGGTTTATATGCCGGGATCTGGTAGTAAATACCATCGGTATAAATAACCGAGCCCATACTGCCCAGCGTAACCACAACTTCTTTAACACCCCATTCGTTCAAAACTTTGGCACCTTCATGAATATCAGTGATACCGGTCAACACTTCCATTTCGTGTTCGTTCACTTTCAAAATGTGGATATGTTGCAAGGCTTCTCGTTTTTCGGGCCAGTCGATAGCTACCACATTTTTATCTTCTACTTTACGCAGATAACCCTGTGCATCAAGAGAAAGTTTGCCGCGTTGGGCAAGCGCCTTAATAAAATCAACAGCAATATCATCTGCCAATAAAGGGCCTAAATGATAAACCCTTGAATCGATCTCATCAAGTTGTTCAATGGTAAACGGATCGGCTTTTTGCAGCACGCGCTGAGTGCGGTGGTCTTGGTTAACCGAGTAAATATTTTCAAAATAAACCGTTTCCCCACCGGTAGTAACATGTACCTCGATTCCTTTATTGCGAAGTTTATCAACTACAGGCATTTCGCTCAAGGCAAGCGAAGTAACCAGCGTGTAATTCACATCCATATTACGGATGGCGTTCGAAAAGTAAAAAGAAGTACCGCCAGCCATATGTTTCACCGCTTGCGGTGTCACTACTTTATCTAACGTAATATGCCCTACACAACAAATATCGTACATGAAAATCCCCTATTATGATTTGATACTCAGCCCTAATTATTAAAATAAACGGCAAATGTAAGAAATAGGATTTTGTGTACAAGCTTATTGCTGCATTGTGACAGGGAAATCACTTTCGGGAGCATCAGATTTCAACCAACAGCTTTCAATACTGATCAAATCACACTCAATACATCCGCGCCTGCCATTTCGGCCAATTCATCAAAATACACCGATGCCAGGTGTTCCCAGCTTAAACGGCCGCTATATTGAAGCCCCTCTTCAATAAACTGTTCCCTCAAGCTATTGCTCTTAAGCAGTAATTCAATCCGTTCAACATAGCAGGCAGCATTATATGGCTCGCATTTAAAACCATTGATGCCCTGCTCAATAAAATCTTTTGACCCGCCGCCATCAGCAACAATACAGGGCAGCCCTGATGCCATGGCTTCAAGTACCACATTGCCATAGGTTTCGGATACCGAAGGGAATAAAAACAGGGTTGATGACGCATACAGTACCGAAAGTGTTTTATGGTTAACCTTACCGGTAAATACGGCATCAGGCATTCGTGTTTCACAGGCTTTACGCGCAATACCATCGCCCGCTATAACAAAGTTAACTTCTGGGTTACGATCCTTCATTATAGCATAGATTTCGAAAAGCGTTTCCAGGTTCTTTTCCCAAACCAGGCGGCTGGCAAACAAAATAGTGGGATTGTTATTCCCGGTTAGCGCCATCAGGGCTTTGCTGCTTTTATGCCGCGGCGAAAACAAATTCGTATCCATCCCTCTTTGCCACAGCTTCATGCGGTAGGTATCAACGCCTATATCAATAAGCTCATCTTTCATGGCAATTGAAGGCACATATACCTGGTCGCACTGGTTGTAAAAAAACCTGTGGCTTTCGGCCATGATCTGCTTTACCTTGCTAATGAGAAAGGGAACGTGTTTAAGATAATAATCGATATAGGAAATAAAATGGGTATGATAGATACTGATTACCGGCAAACCACGCTGGTTTGCGTATTTTAATGCGAAACTACCCAATAACGAAGGCGTGGCAATGTGTATAATGTCGGGAAAAAAATTGTCAACCTCTTCCTTTAGCTCGCTCATTACCAGGGCAGGAATGGCCATAGTATAACCGGTATTGATGGGTAGCGTTAAAGCCGGAACTTTTAATGACTCAAACCCGGCTATGCTGTCGGGCCCGGCACCGTAAACAAACAAAAATTCAAAAACGTTGCGGTCAATCCGTTTAATGAGCTGATACATGGTACGTACTGCACCGTCGAAATCTTCAATAAGTATCTCGGCAAAAAATGCTACCCTGACCTTTTTCATCTTACTGACTGATTAGAGGTTATTATTTTGCGTTCACTTTAGCATACCTTACGGGCTCCGGCCCCGTCATCAGGAACTCTCTTAATTCTGCTAATTTATCGGTGTTGATCAGGTCTACCTCACATTCAAGCAAGGCACGCCATACTTCTTTATTTTCGGGAGAAGCCCACAAACGCACCCGTTTTTTATAGTGATGCGCTGCGGTTACATAATCACGCAGCAGTTGTTTCTGATCTTCAGGCATGGGGCCTTTACCAGTCCAGCTAAGCAGGCGCGAATATTTGCAGCTGGCGGTTTTATAAACAGTGTTTGAAAGCGTATCGGTATGTACCTGCATCAGGTCCTCATCAATAAAGGCATAACGTTGCTTTTGCGCCTGAAGCATTTTATAAGGTTTATTACCGGTTATAACAATGGTTACGCTCCCTTCTGTTATCTCGCCATTATTATAGCTCGATAACATCGGCGCGTAGCGCTTTAATACTTCTGCCAGCTTTGCATAAGTTTTTTCAGCGTCAGATTTGATATCTATCATAAGTGTGATTGGAGAAAGCGGATACACTACCTCCCTGTTTTTGCCCTCGTAGCAATGAAATAACGGGTTTAGATAAAGCTGCTCCAGGGTACGTTTTTTTTGAAAAGCCGGCAGCATATGCGCAACCAACAGTTCATCATCGCGCAGATATATATCGGCCTCTATGTTTTGAAACCCATTATCCAAAGCATCATACAGAGGCCGGTTGTGCCAGTAATCATTATGTGCGAAACCTTTAGAGAGGGGGCTGTTTTGAGCCTGGCAGGTTATGGCTCCGAAAGCAAGGATAACAAAAAAACAGAAATTTCAGGTGCTTGTGGCAAAATGCTGCTTGCATCGTAATTTGTATTTGTTGATACAAATTTAGGTGCCAGATATGTACAGGCAGTTATGTCATGGTAAAGTAAAAGCACCCTGCATTTAAATTTATTGTAAATAGCTTAACATTTTCATCACATTAAAAGCTATAAATCAACATCATCCGATTAAAACGGATTCATATTAAATTAGCATTTTATAAATACCTGTTAATAAGCCGGTGAAATTAGCCAAGAATAAAGCCGGCAAGCTGCTGCCAATTATTAGCATTAGAGGAAAGTCCCAACAACTTTGAAATAAGTTCAAACACATCTTCTGCGCGCCTGCCCTCTTGCCTTAAATACCTTATTGATGTTGAGCCGGCCGACTTGGATAGTTTTTTCCCCGACCCTTCAAGTAGCAAAGGGTGATGATAAAACATGGTATCATTAAAGACCGGTTTATCCAGCACCGCAGCCAGCTGAATTTGGGCCAGCGTTGACGCCCAAAGATCTTCTCCTCTTACAACAAGGTCAACGCCGTAAAACAGGTCGTCAATTACCGATGTAAGCTGATAGGCCGGGAAGCCATCCTTTTTCCTGACAACGAAATCTCTCATTTCGGCAGGCAATTGCGCTTGGATAGTTGAGGCATCATAACTGTTCAACTGTAATACAGTGTTATTACTTGTGCGTAATCGCCAGCTTGCCTCCGGCGTGTTTAACGAGATATTTTTATCAGCACAAGCACATGAACCGGTTTCATTGAGTTGCTTTCGTGAACAAGTGCAGGCAAAAATCAAACCTTTAATCGCCAGCTGCTCAAGGGCTTCGTTGTACAGGTGCATCCGTTGAACCTGCGAAAAATGAGTTTCAAAATCATTGACATCCTGTGGACCATCATCCCAGGGGATTTCTAAAAAGCGAAGCGTATCAAAAATATCGGTTAGATATTCGGGATTGACCCTCGTACGGTCAAGATCATCTATCCGCAATAATATTTTTGCACCATGCTTGCGGGCCAACGCTGCAGTAATGGAAAATGACAAAACATTACCCACATGTAAAAAACCGCTTGGCGTTGGCGCTATACGGGTTTTGTTAAAATGTATGGTGGAGCTTGTCAATTGTTTTTGGGTTGATGAATAGCCCAAGATACAAAAGCAGTCGGCATTAACCAATAATCTTATATCGCGGGAATCAAGTCTTAAATCAGGAGGCACCTACGGAGCCAAATTTCGTCTTATAAATTCTCTATAAACACGATACTCCTCTGGAGTGCTAATATCGCTTTCAAACTCCGTCGGAGTACCATGTTAATAGCATAACCCAAGCAAGCGATTTTCGGCTCCGTAGGTGCCTCCTAATACTATGCCAGTAATGTGCCGCCATCAACAACCAAATTCAACCCGGTGCCGAAGCTTTGTTTCATGAGGTAAACAAAAGCAAGGGCAACGTCATCGGCATGCCCAACACGACCAAGCAGCAGCGTATCTTTCGCCCAATTGTAGAGGCCTTCCTTATCTTCAGCAGGCATGCTATCCCACAGGTTGGTATCGATTACCCCAGGCACCACACTATTTACACGTATCGGAGCCAATTCAACTGCGAGGGCTCTCACTAAACCTTCAATAGCGCCACAAATACTGCTGGCTATTGACCAGCCAGCAGCCGGCCTTGTTCCGGCGGTACCACCGGTTAAATTTATGGAACCTCCTTTGTTAATAAACGGTGTACCATATTTAACCGCAGCGTACGCACCCCAATAGCGGAGGTTGAAAAATTTACGGGCAGCTTCAATATCTGTTTGATCGATATTATAAAGGTTCAGATTTTCAGCTGCGGTATAAACAAGGTGATCAAAGCTACCGGCCTGCTCAAAAAAGTTTTTTATATTTTCTTCGTGCGATAGGTCTACAGCGTAGCCTTCGGCATCCTGGGGTAGCTGGCTCAAAGCATTATTGATCTTGCCCTGATTGCCTGAAACTATCACAACTTTAGCGCCTTCGGCAGCAGCGGCTTTTGCAGTTGCAAAGCCTATGCCTGTACTGCCGCCCAATATAATTACCCTTTTACCATTTAATGAGGATCTGTTTTCGATTTGATTATTCATGATGTTTATTCTTTTTTTAAACACCACAAAGTTCACCTGTAAAAATCCGGTTCCACTTACCATTTGGTAAAAAGCAATTGGCAAACTTATTTCGTTTAAAAACCAAACTACGTGCAAAACCATCAAAACAACTCATGTAAAAATGTATCAGTCTTCCCTACATATGTATAAATCTGCCGGCGAAACACGAGCTAACTTTGCTTTATCAAAAAACAAAAACAATGGCAAAAACAATTTTTATAACCGGTGCTTCCCGTGGATTTGGGAAGATCTGGGCAGAAGCATTTTTAAAACGCGGTGATAAAGTAACAGCTACAGCCCGCGATATCAGCTCACTCGATGACCTTGTAAAACAATATGGCGACAATATATTGCCTATAGAATTGGACGTTAATAACCGGGATGCCGATTTTGCAGCGGTAAAAAAAGCAAAAGATCATTTTGGTAGTATTGATGTACTTATTAACAATGCCGGTTACGGCCTGTTTGGTGCCGTAGAAGAAACCAGCGAAAAAGAAGCCCGCGACCAAATGGAGACTAACTTTTTTGGCCTATTATGGTTAACCCAGGCAGCTATACCTGTTATGCGCGAACAAGGACACGGTCATATTATCCAGTTATCAAGTGTACTGGGCGTGGCAACAGCACCTATATTGGGTATCTACAATGCTTCGAAATTTGCAGTTGAAGGCCTGAGCGAATCATTGGCTGCAGAAGTAAAAGCTTTCGGTATCAAAATATCACTGGTAGAACCTAACGGCTTTTCAACCGACTGGGGCAGCGCTTCTGCAGTGCACTCAAACGCATTGCCTCAATATGATCAAATGAAAGCTGATCAGCAAGCCCGCTTTACCGAAGACTTTTTTGGTTACCCTGAAGCCACAACCGACGCGGTGTTAAAACTAATTGATAGTGAAAACCCTCCGCTACGCTTATTTCTTGGTAAAATAGCTTTGCCATGGGTTAAACAGGTTTACGATAGCCGTTTAGCCGAATGGGAGCAGTGGAATGACGTAGCAGTAGCTGCACATGGCCATTAATATCATCAACATTAATTAATTGACTGCAGGATCTGTACGTATATTTGTATTGATCCTGCTTTTATTTTATTGCCATGAATTATTATAAAAGTTTACCTGCTTTTCTGAAAGCAAATGGTTTTCCATTATCCGAAAACCCTATGATTGCAGTTGTGCCGTGCCGCGGTAGCTGCGCAATGACGAATACAGAATTTACAGGCGACTTTTATATGATCGCTTTTAAAAAACTGAAATCAGGAACCATTTCTTATGGCCGTACCAGGTACGATCATGAAAACGGCTCCATGTTGTTTGTAAAACCCAGGCAGGTTATTGAGTTTAGCAATCTTCAACTTGAGGAAGCCGGCTTCAATATATATTTCCATGAGGATTTTTTGAATGGACATCCAATTCATGAGGAGATAAAAAAATACGGTTTTTTTGATTATGAAACCAATGAGGCACTGCACCTATCCCCCCGCGAAGAGCAAATAATATGGGAACTGCATGATAAAATAGAGGCCGAACTGAACGGCAATATGGATGAATATAGTCAAGACATTATCCTCACCCACCTTGATTCGATTTTAAAATATTCCCAGCGTTTTTATAAACGTCAGTTCATCAACAGGACCGAACTTTCAGGCAAAACGGTATCTAAATTCAACAAGGCCTTATCTAATTATTTTGAGGGCGAGATTTTACAAACCAAAGGATTACCTACAGTGAACGCCATGGCATCAGACCTTAATGTTTCTTCACGATATTTAAGCGATATGCTGAAACAGGAAACCGGCAAAACGGCAATGGAGCTCATCCACATATATCTTATTAATGAAGCTAAGAACAGGCTCAAAAGCCAGGATCAAAACGTTTCAGAAATAGCCTACACATTGGGTTTCGAAAACCTGCCTTATTTTTCAAGGCTCTTCAAAAAAGAAACCGGCTTAAGTCCCAATCAATTTAAAAAACAACTGCTCAACTAATACTAAATTTGAGCCATGACATTTGCAGACAGGGTTATCACATTCAACGAGCAGTTAACCTACACCGGCGATCCTTTACCCGAAGGTATCCGCATTATGAACCCGTTTAAAGAGCATCCGCAAACCATGCGTATTGTTGATGCCTTTTATCATAAGTATTATAATGATAACCAGCAACGGCATATCATTTTGGGTATTAACCCCGGCAGGTTTGGCGGCGGCTTAACGGGTATTCCTTTTACCGATCCCAAACGGTTGATCTCCGAATGCCATATCAGCTATGAAGGTAAAATGTCGCACGAGCCTTCGTCTGTTTTTGTTTACGAAGTGATCAACGCTTTTGGTGGGCCAGAAGCTTTTTACAGCCAGATCTATATTAATTCGCCCTGCCCGCTTGGCTTTACCAGTGTTGATGCAAACGGCAAGGAAAAAAACTATAATTATTACGACAGCAAAGAGCTAACCAAAGCCGTTTATCAGTTTATGATCGAAAACATCCGCAAGCAGATTGCCCTGGGGGTTAATACCGATAAATGTTTTTGTTTTGGCACCGGTAAAAATGAAACTTTCCTGAAAAAGTTAAATGCCGAGTATCATTTCTTCGGTGAGATCATAGCACTGGAGCATCCCCGTTTTATCATGCAATACAAAACGGCAAGCAAGCAATTTTATATTGATAAATATCTTGAAGCGTTTGCGGGTATTACAGGGTAAACAGCTATTGATTTTGGGTTAAAACAGTTATATTGTGAGCTATAACCAATTGACCTGTAAGCTATGGCCCAAAGCAAGTTTTTATCAATCCTGCTCCTGTTTTTTGTTTTTCCCTGTGTTTCAAAAGCGCAATCAACAGTCAACAATAAACTTATTTCGCCCCGCATCAGGGTGATCATGGACAATGATTTTAGCGGCGACCCCGATGGCTTATTTGCACTGACACATTTGGTATTATCACCCTCGGTAGAAGTAAGAGGCATCATCGGCTCGCACCTGAATGCTAACGACGGGTTCGACAGGTCAAAAACACAGGCTGAGAATGCCGCCAAAAAAGCTGCTGAATTATTGGCAGTTCTAAAGATCAAAGATCAGTTCCCTGTTATAGCAGGCTCTAATACAGCTATGGTAAACGATAGCACCCCTGTAAAAAGCAAAGCTGTCGACCTGATCATCAAAGAAGCTTCGCGTATAGACACCTCATTGCCGCTTTATATACTTTGCGGTGCCGGGCTTACCGAAATTGCATCAGCAGTTTTAACCGATCCCAAAATTGCCGATAAAGTTACGCTGGTATGGATTGGCGGCCCGGAATACAGCGATCTTGCCCTGCCCCCTCCTAACTATAGCAGCCCGGAGTATAATCTCAATATTGATATCAATGCAGCACGAGCGGTATTTAACCATTCGCAATTAAAGCTTTGGCAAATCCCGAGGGATGGCTATCGCCAAGCTTTATTGCCCTATTCCCAATTACAACTCAAAGTAAAACCACAGGGTGAAATCGGTAAATACCTCACCACGGTACTCGAAACACTAATGGCCCGGATACAGCAATACCATCTCAATTTAGGCGAAACCTATATTTTGGGCGATAGTCCGCTGGTATTGCTTACAGCCTTACAGTCATCCTTTGAAGCCGATCCTTCATCAAGCGAATATGCGCTTAGGCCTTGTCCGCTTATTAATGCGCAGGGTGGGTATGACTACAATGCCCATGGCCGCAACATACGGGTTTACCGCAGGCTGGATATCAACCTGATGTTTAACGATTTTTTTGCCAAGCTGGAGTTGAATAAGTAAAGGCTCCCAGTGGTATATTTTTAACCATAAACGGTTTATTTAGTATTACCTTAAGTACTGTTTTGTAATTATTTTGGCATGATCATAAACCTTTGATACCATGCTTAAAATAATTGGCAAAAAAGCTCAACATATTTTCCTGTTTGCTTTCATATTGATAGCGAGCAATAAAGCCTTTGCCCAAACCAACGATACATCATTACCCAGGCTTATCGAAAAAAACGGACGGCACGCTTTTTTAGTTGATGGCAAACCTTTTTTGATACTTGGCGGACAGGCACATAATTCAAGCGCATGGCCGGCTTTGATGCCAGGGGTATGGAAGTCGGTTGAAACGATGCACCTCAACATGCTCGAAGTTCCAATTTACTGGGAACAGATAGAACCTCAGCCCGGAAAGTTTGGTTTTTCACTGGTAGATACACTCCTTACCCAAGCCCGGCAGCACAATGTAAAACTGATACTATTGTGGTTTGGCACCTGGAAAAACGGCAGCAATCATTACATGCCCGAATGGATGAAACATGATGCAGAGAAATATCCGAACATCACCAGTAAAACAGGCAAGCCAATTGACTCTCCCTCCCCACATTCAAAAGCCACGCTGGATGCCGACATTAAAGCTTTTTCGGCAGTTATGCGGTATTTAAAGCAGGCGGATACACAGCACACTGTTATTATGGTTCAGGTTGAAAATGAACCCGGTTCATGGGATACCGTACGTGATTATTCCGCCAAAGCACAAAAATTATTTGAAGCAGGTGTGCCTGCCGATTTGCTAAAACCGGCCATACTGAAAGCATTAAATATACCAACTGCTTCAAAAGGTTCATGACAGCAGGTATTTGGCGACAGGGCCGACGAATATTTCCAGGCCTGGTCAATAGCCCGGTTCATTGAGCAGGTTGCTGCCGCCGGCAAAGCAGAATACCCCTTGCCGCTATATGTAAACGTGGCCCTTCGTGATCCGCTTACCAATCCGCCTGCAACCCATTACGAAAGCGGAGGAGCAACTGATAATGTGATCCCCATCTGGAAAGCCGCAGCCCCATCTATCGATCTGCTTGCTCCCGATATATACCTTTCTGGCAGCGAAAAGATATTGAAGGTGATTGATCTGTATACCCGCGATGACAATGCCCTGTTTGTTCCCGAAGCTGGCTTAATTGCCGATAATGCCAAATATTTTTACGATGTTCTGGCCCATGGAGGCCTCGGCTTCTCGCCTTTCGGAGTAGATAATAACGGAGATAGTTCAAATGATGAACACCTTGCTGACCGCCTTGCACCCTTTGCACAGGAATATGCTATGGCAGCCCCAATGATGCGCGAACTGGCTCAATGGGCTTTTGAAGGCAAGATCAAGGCAGTTGTCGAGCATGAAGATGGCGCGGAACAAGCCCTTAAATTGGGGGCATGGGACGCCGTTATAAAATTTGGCAGCGGCCGGGGTGGTGAACTTAAACCTAATCAAAACCATAACGGCAAAGCAATGATAATTACCCTTGATGAAAATAAATTCATCATGACGGGAACAAACTGCCGAATCAATTTCCGCCCAATTGGAAGCAATGCCGGCAAAGCATGGCAATATCTTAAAGTTGAAGAAGGCTGGTATGATCATGGAACATTCAAAGCGCTCCGCATCCTTAATGGCGATGAAACAGATTGGGGCGGGCCTGCAATTGGCGACAAACCGAAAGTGTTACAGATTTCATTGGTAATACGATAGAATTGTTGTAAAGACGCATCACATGTATCCGCCACCAGGCCGGTTAAACATGCAATCCCGATAGAAGGTGAGCTTTTATGTGTGGATATATGATGCGTCTCTATGTCGCCCTCCCTATTTCACCTCATAAACAACAGCCTCGTATGGCATGAGCGTACCGTTCTTCGAGGGCTTTTGATAATTGCCTATTAAAACCGTTGCGTTACCTAAATCCACACCAGTTTGCGCCGAAGCTGTTTTATTGGTAAAGTTCAAAAGCACCAACAGCTTTTTGCCGTTCAGTTCCCGGGTGTAAGCATAAGTATCAGGATTTTGAGCGTCGAGCAAAGTATATTTTCCATATACCAATACCAAATTATCCTTTCGGAGCTTGACCATCTTTCTGAAATAATTTAACGTGCTGCTGGCATCTTTTTCCTGTGCTGCGGCGTTAACAGTTTTGTAGTTGGGGTTTACCTTTATCCAGGGAGCACCGGTAGTGAAGCCTGCATTGGCTGTGCTATTCCATTGAAAAGGGGTGCGGCCATTGTCGCGGCTTTCGAAGGCTATCCGTTTTAAATATGCCGGCAAATCGGCTCCGATATTTTTTTGCCGCTGGTACTCGTTCAGCGTTTGTACATCGCGGTAATCATCAATTGTTGTAAAACCAGCGTTGGTCATGCCCAGCTCGTCGCCATTATAATAATAGGGCGTACCACGCATGGTCATTAAAAAAGTGGTCAGCATTTTTGATGAGAGAGCTCTAAATTCGGGCCTGTCATTGCCAAACCTGCTTACCAACCGCGCCTGGTCATGGTTGGCCAAAAATATCGAGAGCCAGCCCTTTGTTGCAAAAGCACTGTCCCACTTGGTAAATACCTGTTTTAAATGCGTTATACTATAGCCTTCGGGTTTGGCAATATCCGCACCTTCAAAAGCGTAGGCCATGTTTAATTCATTTCTATCGGCATCAACTAAATTATGCCCGTCTTCAAATGTGTTGCCCGCCCCTTCAGCCACACTCATTACATTGTACTTGCTAAGCACTTCGCGGTTCATTTCCTGCAGATACCCGTGCAAATTGCCCTGTACACCGTAATATTGGGTAAAGTTTTTTTCAAACCCTTTTGGAAATGCCGGGAATGTAGTGTCCTTTGCCGCAAACTGGAAAGCATCCAGCCGGAAACCGTCAATCCCTTTATTGGCCCAAAACTTCATTATATCGTATACTTCATTCCTTAGTTTCGGATTTTCCCAGTTAAGGTCAGGTTGCTTGCGCGAAAAGTAATGAAGGTAGTAGGCATTGGTAAGCGAATCGTACCGCCAGGCATCATGATTAACATCAAATAAACTGTATCGATAAGCCGGTTTGCCTTTTTCAGCATTCCACCAATGGTAATACTCACGATAAGGATTATTGCGCGAGCTTCTGCTTTGTTTGAACCATTCGTGCTCATCACTGCTGTGGTTCACTACAAGGTCCATAACCAGTTTTATGCCGCGCGCATGCATGCCTTTCAGCAACGCATCAAAATCATCCATCGTACCAAAATCCTTCATGATATTGCGATAATCGCTTACATCATACCCGTTATCATCATTGGGCGAGCTATAAATGGGGTTAAGCCAAACAACATCAACTCCAAGGCTCTTGATATAATCAAGCTTGGAGATGATCCCTTTCAAATCGCCAATACCATCTCCGTCATTATCTTTAAAGCTGCGCGGATAAACCTGGTAAACTACCGCTTCTTTCCACCATTTACGATTGGTGGTATCTGTTGTGCTTACATTATTCTGGGCAGATCCTGAAAAGGCGGCGAGCATAAAAAAAGCAAGGGCCATAAAATGGGTGTAAGGTAAGTTCATGATCGTAATCGGTTAAAAATTTAGCAGGACAGAACTGATTTTCTGCGGTTTATAACAAGAGAATATTAAGGTAGCAATATTTAATTAAAACATCAAATAACGCTACCAACACCGTTGCCTAAATTCTTACAGAAATTTAAGTTTCAAACATTATGCCTATTTCGCGGTTTAGAAATGAGCTAATACCCATTACAATTAATAGTTAATAAATTGAATTTTAAATATTTATATCCGTTAGCGTGTATCACAAACCACCACATAAAAATTCTATTCTGCTTTTAAAGACAGTTTTATTCATATTATTTGCAGGCACGGCGACACCTGTTTTTGCCCAGGTACAGGTACCGGCCGATTCGGTAAAGGCCGATTCGCTGCGCATTAAAGAAAAGGAAGTACAGCTTGCCAAACCTACAGATACGCTATATAAACAATATGACTTTGGCGATCTGGTACGCAACATACTGCACCCCGGCCGGCCGGCAGCCCCTCCTGATAAAAAATCATCGGGTATTACAGTTATACCTAATATTGCTTCAAATCCAACAATTGGTTCACAGATCGGGATCAAAGCAGTAGCTGGTAAAAAGTTAGGGACCGATCCGAATACCCTGTTATCGGTAGCAGCTACATCGGCGTCCATTACCACCAAGGGCATCATTTACTTTTATATTAACCATAACATATACACACCGGGCAATAAATGGAATTTTCAGGGCAATTTGGTTGCAGCCAAAACGGTATCGCCCGATTATGGTTTGGGTATTGGCCAGGCATCAAGCGGCAGCGAAGCCGACCAGGTGCTTGCCAATCCCGAACGTAAAGGCAGGGCCCTGCATTCGCAATATTACAACATCCGGGAAAAGGTATATAAGGAAATTGATAAGGGGCTATTCCTGGGTGCAGGCGCTTCTTTTGATATCAGGCGAAAAATTGAGGATACCAAATCAACAAGCGATCTTACGCCCTATAACATTTACAGCGACCGCCACGGATTTGCCCGTGATCATTACGCTGCAAACGGCCTGCTTTTTAACCTGCAATACACCACACGCGATAATCAAAACCGCGCCTACAGGGGCATTTATGTGGATGCGGGGTTCCGCGTTAACCAAAGCTGGATGGGCAGTTCCAGAAATGCGGTGCAGTTCACTACCGATTTCAGGAAATATTTTAGCCTGTCAGAAACCAATCCCGAGCATGTTGTAGCCTTTTGGAACTGGGGCTCATACCTCATAAGCGGTAATATCCCTTACCTTGAACTGGCGGGTACCGGTAAAGATCCCGGCTTCAGGAGTGGTCGCGGTTATGTTGTTCAGTATTTTAAAGGCACGCAATACAACTATTCGGAAGTGGAATACCGTTTCCCAATCCTGCGGAACAAATTTATAAGCGGGGTGGCATTTGCCAACCTGCAAACTACCAATGATGAATCAGGCACTAAAATATTTCAGGTGTGGCAGCCTGGCTATGGTGGTGGCTTACGTGTATTGTTTAATAAAGCTACACGAACAAACCTTTGTTTGGACTACGCCTTTGGCAGGTATGGCTCAAAAGGCTTCTTTTTGGGTTTGAATGAGGCATTTTAAAACATTTAGAGAGCCGTTTATTTTGCATTTTTTAGATTGATCGGTGTTATCCGTTTAATATCTTTTTTATTCACGTTCATTTTCATCTGCAATTACAGGCTTTTTTTGCCTACATAAATCTTGCTAAATATATATTAATCAACTTCTATTGTAGTTGATAAAGGTTTCCCCCCTCCCAGTCCTCCTAACAAATTAGTACAAATACTAATAAATTAGTTGCAATACTAATTTATTAGTATTAAGTTTGTTTATACTACTTACCCAATGCAAAAGTTAGCCAAACGCGAAGAGCAGATCATGCAGGCCGTATGGACCCTGGAGAAAGCCGTTATTAAAGAAATTATACAGGAACTTCCTGAACCCAGACCCCACTACAACTCGGTGGCAACCATGGTGAAAATTCTTGAAGAAAAAGGGTTTCTTGCCCATGAAACCATTGGTAATATTTACCAGTATTATCCAGCTATATCAAAAGAGGAATATCAAAAGCACGCTATGAAGGATATCGTTAGCCAATACTTTGACAACTCATACCCGCGTATGCTGGCTTTTTTTGCTAAAGAAGAAAAGATAACCGAAGCTGAGCTGAATGACATTATAAGCATTATTAAATCTGCCAAAAAATGATACCTTATTTGCTGTATGTAGCCATGCTACTGGCGGTTTGTTTATTGTTTTACAAACTGCTGCTGCAACGCGAAACCTTTTACCGTTTAAACCGGTACACGCTGCTATGCTGTTTAGGGTTTTGCTTCCTGGTTCCGCTGGTGCCGGTTCCTGCTAAATGGTCGGTACAAATAGCCGAAAAGCCGGTTAGCCAGCCGGTTGTTCCACAGCAATCGCAACTGGAACCAACATTTGATGTCAAGCTAATAGAAACTCCCACGCCAAAAACAATTTTAACCCCGGAGCAACCTAACAAAACCCAGCAAACCGTTCCCGTTAAACCCAAACCCTCATCTCCAATATCGGCAGCACAGGTTATAAAATGGCTGTTAATACTTTACTGGGCAGGAGTTATCATATTTGCCTTAAACCTTTTAGTGCAAATTGGCAGCACACTTTACCAGGCATTTACAAAACCATCTATTATTGATGGGCGCTATCGCATTGTGGAACTCGGCGGCAATAAGGTGCCGTGCTCATTTTTCAATTACATATTCATCAACCCGGCCGCTTACGATTGGGATACCTACAGCCAGATCCTGCTGCACGAAAAAGTACATGCAAAACAGCTGCACAGCCTGGATATCATGCTGGCCGAACTGTGTATCATATTTCAATGGTTTAACCCTTTTGCATGGCTGTACCGTAAGGAAATTGAAAACAACCTGGAATTTTTGACGGACACCGCTGTTTTAAACAACGCAGATACCGACAGGGAGGCTTATCAGCTTAGTTTGCTTAAAGTATCAGTGCCGGAATTTTCCCTGCGGATAGCTACCAATTACAATCAATCGCTTTTGAAAAAACGCATTTCCATGATGAACGCCAAAAGATCAAACCTGCACATTTTATGGAAGTATTTTACCTTGCTCCCTTTGTTTTGCCTGTTCATCTGTGTACTTAACCAACCAGCCAATAGTGCACAACCTATAGCCGGTGTAGCATCATTGATTAAACCTGTTGCTGCCAATAACGCATCAGCATATAAAACCTTTGATGCCGAAGTAGAAGGCTATTGGTTTGCAGCCCGCGATGGCGAAAATATGAATATGGATTTCAAAGTGACCACCAAAGGCCACAACTGGAACTATAATTCATTTAATGTTCCCATGAAAGATCTTTCGTCCATGCCCCGAAAACAAAAAGGTGATTTTACGCTAACCCGCGATGCAGGCACCATTTTGTTCAACGGTAAATTTGATGGAGATGAGGGCCTTGGCCGCTTTAAGCTCAAGCCCAATAAAGCTTATGTAGACCTGTTACAGAAAGAGGGCATCGAACAAATAGAGATCCATGAACTCCTTGACCTGTTGTTAACCAACGTAGAGAAAGATTATCTTGAAAAGCTTCAAAAGTATGGCTACACAACCACGAAAGTTAATGACTTAACCGGACTACGATATTTTGGAGGCGATGAAAATGATATGAGGTTTTGGCGGGCGCAATACAAGGATATTACGCTAAGTGAACTCACCCGGGTTAAAATAAATAAACTGGACAGCGCATTTATATACGAAATGCGTAATGCCGGATACCGAAACCTAACCCTGGAGCAATTAACAAGCTTTAAATTACAAAAAATTACACCCGATTATATCCGGAGCATAGTAAGCGCTCGAAAAATCGGCAGATTGTCTGGTGATACAACCAGCCTGCTCCCCCCTGCCGATGAGCTTTTATCAGCAAGGCACGCCAAGGTTGACAGCGCGTATATTCGCGGTTTAATAAATGCCGGGTATAACCTTACAGGTTCACAACTTCATTCCTTTAAGGCATTCAACATAACGCTTCAGTATATAGATAGCCTTAAAACTATGGGGTATAGCAACCTTTCATTCGCTAACATGATAGGCCTACGGGGCCAAAACGTTACGGTAGATTTTATAAAGCAATACCGGGCCATCGGCTTCAATGACATCCCGGCAGAATATTTATCAAGCTTCAAATACTACAATATCAGCCCCGAACTTATTAAAAGCTACCAAAGCATGGGCTACAGGGATATTAAGGCATCGGATCTTGTGCTTATTAAAACACGCGGGGTTACCCTTGATTATATCAGGAGCTTTGAAAGCCTCGGTTATAAGGACATTGAACTGGCCGATGTCATCAGCATGAAACATGAAAACATAACACCCGGATTTATCAAAGGATTTAATGACCTCGGATTTAAGAACATACCAGTAAAAGATCTTATCCTGCTCAAAACGTCGGATGTTACCCCGGAGTATGTGAACTCCATGAAGCAAAAAGGCCTCAATTCAAAAGATCTGCGTAAATACATCAACCTTAAAAACTCTTTCAATTAATGTAAGCTAACAACAACTATATCCACCTCCTAAACCAAACAACTATGAAAATTCACAAATTACTGCTGGTTGCCGTATTGACTTCTGTTTTCACCTTTAAAGCTGTAGCCCAACAACATTTATCATCCTCACAAGCGTACGATAAGGCTCAGCAAGACCGCTCTGACGCTAATGACCTGTGGGAGAAAAAAGATCCTACTCCCGCCGAACTTGACCGAAGCATCCGTATTTTAAAGCACACGCTTGTATTTCTGGACAGCCTGCCGATAAAAGAACTGGCTAACGGCAATTTCTACTTAAAAGCCCGTGCTTATGACGTTTACCTTGATATGGCCCAGTCATATACTGTAGCCGGTAAAAAAGATTCAGCAATAATGGCCATTGAAAACAGATTTGCCCTTAGCGGATCGAGCTACCCGGTCGATAATATGGGCAACTTTCCTTTGTTAACCTCCCTTGCTCAGGAACCAAGGTATCTGGCTATTATGGATAAGATGAAAAGGCAAAAGTCGCTATGGCAAAACGAGGCTTTTAAAACATCATACAAAGACAATCTCACCGATGCGGAAAAGGTAGCCGGCTTATCCCTGCTATGGTCGCAGGCTAAATATAATTTTGTCAATTTTGATCATGCCGGTATCGACTGGAACCAAACCTATCTTGATTACCTGCCAAAAGTTACTGCAACTAAAACCACGGCCGATTACTACAAGGTGTTGATCAGCTTTTACGCTCAACTAAAGGATGGGCATACTAATGTTTATTTTCCGGATGCTTTAGCGGGTCAGTTTTATTCCCGTCCGCCGTTCCGCACTCAATTAATTGAAGGCCGGGTATTTGTAACCCAGGTTTTTAGTGATAGTCTTTTTAAAACAGGCATACAACCCGGCTTAGAATTATTAAAGATAGATGGCGAACCGGTGATAGATTACGCAGAAAAAAATATAAAACCTTATCAAAGCAGTTCAACCCCACAGGACCTTGAGATCCGTGAGTTTAGCTACGCTTTGTTAACCGGCGCAAAAGATAAACCCATCAACATAGATTTTAAAACCGCCAAAGGTAAGATTGTCAGTAAAACCATAGCCCGCTCAGGTTATCATGATGTAAAAGGGCTTAAAACGCTGGAATATAAAACCATAAATAACATTGGCTACCTTACCATTAATAATTTTGAAGATAATAGCATTTCCAAACAATTTGATTCGCTTTATACAGCAGAAATAGCCAAAACCAAGGGGCTGATCATCGATATCAGGTATAATGGTGGTGGCAGCAGCGGAATAGGCTTTGATATCATTAACAGATTAACCGACAAATCATTCAAAACCTCGGCCGCAAAATTTATAACCCTGGCATCAAGACCCGGTGCTGAACCTGTAAATACCGACATGGGTTTCGGCGAATGGAGCCCTAACAAAAAGATATTTTACGATAAACCCGTGATTGTATTAATAGGCCCCCGTACATTTTCGGCCGCCGAAGATTTTACTGTTGCGTTTGATTATATGAAACGCGGCAAGTTGATAGGCATGCCTACGGGTGGGAGTACAGGCCAGCCGGTTCCTTTTAATTTGCCGGGAGGCGGGCGGGCTCGGGTTTGCGGCAAGCATGATACCTATCCCGATGGTAAAGAATTTGTTGGCATTGGCATTAGTCCGGATATAACCGTAAAGCCAACCATTAAAGACCTATTAAACGGTGTTGATGCCGCCAAAGAAAAAGCACTGCAATTGCTGAAGTAAACAACACTCTTGCTTATAAAAAACAAAGGCTGCTTTTCGAAAAAAGCAGCCTTTGTTTTTTTATAAACGATACAGCTTATTGGCCGTTGGTGGCGCTCCAGCCATCGCCCCAGCCGCTGCCGCCGGCTGCTTTTGAGCCTTTTAACAACTTATCGTATTTTACAGTTTGTTCTTTAGTTAAAACAGCCTTGATCTTTGAAATGGTAGTTGCCCTCAACGGTTTAATATCAACCATCATCTTAGTATTATCTCCCTTGTCGGCAGCCTTGATCTTCTCAAATTTATCAGATGATTCCTGATATATCACTGCAATTTTTTCGGTTTGCTTATCGGTAAGCTTCAATTGTTTTTGCAGTTCTTTTGATTTTTCAACAGGCTTTTCACCGGGCTTGGTTTGCGCATTGCTTACTGCAGCCAATCCAATGAACATGCAGCATAGTAATAATAACTTTCTCATGGTTTAAGATTAAATTTTAATTGTTATAAATGTAACTATTTGGTACGAAATGAGAGTTACTATTTTCTACTACAAAAACTTAACTTAATTTGTTTTAGCTGCCATTTGCATAGGCATGCAAACAGGCATGCTTTTGCTCCTGAAAATTAATTTAGTTAACTGGGTAGTTTTGCATTGCGCACTACCTTCGGTTATATTCAGGAACTGGTTGGGAGCAACATTTTTAAAGTATTGCACGGCACCGCTGCCAGCCCATTTTATCTCAATTTCATCAATTATCTTAGCCTGGCCAACGCCCATCTCCTGCTGCAAAGGCGATGCGCCAAAACTGCCGCCAGAGTTAACATCTTTATAAACAGAACGCTTAACGCCATTTTCCATAAAAGTAAGTTTGATACGGCTCCCAATGGCAGCATTATTAGCTTTTGTGCCATTCAATTTCAGGCTAACCCAATTGTTTTTGCTTAATCCGGGATTCATGTATAATGAGCTGGTGTACGAGTCGCCTATATATGCGCCGCCCATTTCAGCAAAAATATCCTGCTGCCCTACGTTCCTCAAGTCGGCAAATGCTACACCATGGCCCTTTTGCAGGTTACCCATCCGCGATGATGATGTAATATCGGCAAACCTTTTACCGCCTATATTTCTAAAAAATTTGTTAGGCACCAGCGATTTAAAATCAGGATTGCCCGTACCAAAGTACATATCAGGATAACCGTCATTGTCAATATCGCCAAAATTGGCCCCCATGCTGTAAACCACCTTGTCCAGTCCGGCCTCTTTAGTTACATTGGTAAACGTACCGTTATGATTATTTTTATACAGGTAGATATTACCGGCTTCCGCAACAGGCTTACCTAAACCGGCAGCGGCGCTGTAATAGCCTAATGCGTTATCAAATTGATAGTTGGCAACCATCAAATCGGGCCAGCCATCATTATTATAGTCGTAAAACCAGGTAGTAAAGGTGCGTTGTTTAATTTGATCAAGGCCCGATTGTGCGGTAACATCTTCAAAATCAACCCCGGCTTCGGTTTTACCTTTGTTTTTGAGCAGATACTTATGACCATCCATTGTTGAAACAAAAACGTCGATAAAACCGTCGTGATCATAATCGGCAGATGTTACCCCTTTTACAAAGGCTTTGATACCACAATGGGCAGCATTGGTTATATTGGTGAACGTACCGTTGCGATTATTCATGTACAACTGGCAGGTTGACTCGTCGGGATAGTTCATCGAGTCGGAGTTTTCGTTACCTACAAATACATCAAGCCAGCCATCATTATTAAAATCGGCCCAGGTTGCTGTTTGTGTTGGGTGAAGCATAAATAAACCGCTTATGGTAGTTACATCGGTGAAGGTACCATCGCCATTGTTGCGCAATAAAGAACTTGGCTGATTGCCAAATCCACGTGTAAGCCAGCCCCCGCGCAAAACAAAAATATCCAGTTTACCATCATTATTATAATCTGTTTGCTGAATATTAAGGCCTCCGGTAATCCCTGTCAGTCCTGCTGCCTCGGTACGGTCACTAAATGTACCGTCCTGGTTATTTTGAAAGTAATGCATGGGGTCACTCAGGTCCCAGCCCGATGTCATGATATCAAGATAGCCGTCATTGTTAAAATCATCAATGATCACCCCACCTGCACGGCCATTGATGTTAAGGCCCAGGCTGGCCGCAACATCAACAAAAGGCTTAACCTGGTTTGCGGTATCCGGATCAACATTCAGGTTTGGTATCAATACATTTTTAGGTACTTTTTGAGGATATTCGCCCAGGGTCATATAAGCTATATTGATCAGCCAGCGCGACTCATAATCATTGGGATGAAGCTTCAGCAATGCTTTGTAAACATCAATCGCTTTTCTTGACCCCGTCTGGATTTTATGAACCCCATCATCTTTAATAGGGAATATACATGATGAGCCGGTATGGTTAAGCATACAATTGCTTCGCTCACCTAAACGCATATACGCAATAGCCTGATCTGACAGTAAATCATCGCTCGACATATAATCGATATTATCCATTAGGTTTTTATAGATATTAACCGATTGCTGCTCCTGGCCTGCCCTTAATAACAGCGATGCTTTTGAAAACAAAACCTCCGGGCTTTTAGAAAGCCGACTGATCTTAAGCAGCGAATCGCAATAGGCCAATTTCATTTCCGGATTAAATGGGTTGGAAATGATATTATTTTTTTTATTTATCAGCTTCAGCACCTGTACCATATCCTCATTAGATGAGCTTTGGCACGATGCTATTATGGTGAAACCGCACAGCAGCATTAAGGCGGCGGTAATTTTTTTCTTGATCATAAAATGTTCATTTACGCAGGCAAATGCCAAAGCATATTACCCGCGGTAGAATTGCTACGGAATAAATTATTGTATAAAATTTTGGAGATAACAGAACCCTACAGGGGCATTAAACCAATGGCCGGCCTGTAAACGGGTTAAATAAAGAAAATCAGCAGGTTGCTTTGGGTGGTTGTTCAGGAATTTCCTGATGATTGTTTATTAACGATTGCACAGGTTGCGAACCGATTTCGGGCAATGGCATTACCGGGCAGTAAAATTCAAATTGTACAAATGAAAGGTTTACATTATCCTGCAAAACCATTTTGCCAAATGGCACATGTTCCTTTTGAGGAACAGGAATATCTTTTATTCCCTTTGCATCAAGCACATTGCTATCGGAAAAGCGGGTAGTTTCGTAGTTAGGAATGCACATGAGGTGAAGGGCATTCTTTGTAATCCGCATTTTTACGTAGTTGTAGGTGGCGTTTCCGAATGTAATATGCCCGGATATATTCTCAAAAGTACTCCAATCATGAATAGCGGGTAAATTTACAGGGATGGTCACCTCAGTTAGGTCCGTTACATTATAAAGCCCTTTCTGGATCTGCTCATTAAAAAACCGATCGGACTTGTAAACCAAATACTGGTGCAGCACTAATTGCCCGCCTATATTAAGCAGGTAAATATTCAGCAATATTAAAGCAATGGTCTTTTTCAAGGGTTTATAATAACCTAAAGATGAGATTTATAAATTATATTTTCAAGTTTTATTTTCAGGTATGTGATTAATGTTATTTAATATATATAAATATCAGTGGCAAAATTAACTTAACCGGCCGGCGTTTCGCTATACCCCTTGCTTCGGCTGCGCCGCAAAAGAGGGATATAGCTTTCGCCTGATTGCTGAATTAAATTATGCCTTTTTTAACAAAAATCGCTTCTTTAACCACTCCCTAACCGGCTCGTCATACAACTTAAGGCAAGCATAGGCTATGGCAATACTTACTACAAAAATCCCCAATCCGCCAAGCAGGCCTTGCGCCATCGGTACTTTGTTATTTGATACCCACGCTATGTGAAAGTATATTAAGGGATAATGTGTGATATAAAGCGGGTAGGAAAGATCGCCTATAAACTTGCAGATCTTTGCCGAGGTTTTGCTTTTCAACGTTCCCCCAGCACCAATGGCAACTATGAGGGGGAAAATGATGATGATACAAAATGATTCATACACACCGTTCATCCATAAGTGTTCGGGGCCGCCTATCCTTGGTACACACAAAACAGCAATGATCAGCAGGCTGCACACGGTAAAGGCCCATTTGATATGGATAAGCTTACCCATACGGCAAAGTAACATACCTGCAAAAAATGGATACAGTAGCCGGGTAAAACCTATATTGAGCTGTGTTGCATCTACCGACCATCCGCCAATTACATCCCCCTGCGGGCCCATTACCGTGTAGTGAATCAATAAGCAGGCTGATAAAAATACAAATATGGCAAGCAGCGTTTTTGAGAACCTGCGGATCACCAGCGCGTAAAGAATGTTAGCAATGTATTCAAAAAACAAAGACCAGGCCGGTCCGTTCAACGGGTGCATTTCCTGCCAGCCGCGGATATCCATGGAGGGGAGTATTGGTATCAGCGTACAGCCAACCAACATCACTGCCAGCATTTTCCAAACAGGCGTTTCGTTAATTGGCGCAAACATGCTACACCCCTGGGTATAAAAAAACAAAGCACCTATCACCGAACCTATGATAACCATTGGCTGCAGGCGAACAAGGCGGCGCTTATAAAAATCCCATTGGGTCATTTTACCCCAGCGGTCATCATAGGCATATGCCACTACAAAACCCGACAGCAGAAAAAAGAAATCGACCGCCAGATAGCCATGATTAATGATTTGATGAAAACGATCTCCGGAATAGGTTTCAAAAATGTGGAATGCAACTACAAAAAGCGATGCGACACCGCGTAATCCGTCAAGAATTTGATAATGCCCTTTTGTTTCAAGGAATGTAGTGTTTTTGCTCATTAGCAGAAAAAAAACAAATATGATAAATTGGTTAATTCAGGTTTAGCAACGCGCACCATAAACAGGGCGCAATACCGTGGCTATAAATATGCTTTAAATTATCGGCAAGTCAAAACCCAACGCAGTTGAACACGTTTACTTTGCAGCAAACAGGTAAAATAAATTGTTTGTTGCTGCCGTTGTATTGCGGGTAATAATTACATTGCCCTAATTTAAACCCAACCTGTATCATGAAAAGCATTCTCAAATATCTGCCTTGCGTTATCCTCTTAGTTATTTTAGGTACAAGCAAGCCCGCCCGCGCGCAAAAAGCGGGCCTTACAGGCGCGGATTCTGCAGCCCGCGTAAAAGCCGTGGAGGTAAAGAAGCTTCAGGATGCTGTTGAGGCAGCGCCAGATAACCTTGAAGCCCATAATGCATATATCAGAAAAGCTGGCATTAATAATCCGGCGCTCATAATTCAATATGATAAGTGGATGAAACAATATCCGCAAAAGGCAAATATCCCCTTTGCCATAGGCGAAGCTTTTTACAGCCGTGAACTGCCGCAGGCAAAAAAATATTTACTTAAGGTCACAGAAATAGCACCCACTATGGCCAGGGCGTGGTCTATGCTTTCTATCGATGCCGACAGATGGGGCCAAGACTCCCTGACATCAGCATATATGAAAAAGGCAAGCCTTGCCGATACCACCGATGCCGGGTATGCCTATTATTACGCTGCAACACTTGAAAAAATTGACCCGGATCTATATAAACAGAAAGTATTGGATGTTGTAAAGCGATTTCCGGGTAATGAACGCGGCGCACAAGGATTATACTGGCTTGCGGAAAGAGCAATTGACACAGCTGATAAGATCAGGTATTTTGAGCAGCTGCATTCACTATATCCGCCAAAAAAATCTGAATGGTCAAAATCAGGAATGGAAAGCTTATGGGGTATCTATATAACCACTAATCCGGAAAAGGCCCTTGCATTAGCTAATGAAGTTGGAGACAATCAATACTGGAAACCCTTAAGGCTCATTACAGAAAACATCATTGCCGAACGCGCACTGGCCGCAAACCAGGACTATAAAGGCGCGGCTGCATTATTTGCACAGGTAAAACTGCCTGGGTATCCTGATATCAGCGATTTTTACTCGCAGGAGCAGGCTGCCCTGCAGCAAAAAGCAGGAGATATTAAAGTGGCTTATGATATCCTGGTTAAAAAACTTGCAAAAATGCCTACTGAAAGTACAATGGCTGTAGCCAAACAGTATGGAAAAAAATTGGGCAAAACCAGCGATGAGGTAAAACAGGATATCCAAAATATCCGGAACAGTGCTGCCGTTGCTGCATACCCGTTTGAGCTGGGCCTTTACAGCAGCGAAGGAAAACTTGGTTTAAAAGATCTTAAAGGGAAGGTGGTTTTACTTACGTTTTGGTTTCCGGGCTGCGGGCCATGCCGGGGAGAGTTTCCGCATTTTCAAAAAGTTATAGACAAATTTAAAGGCAAAAACGTGGAGTATATAGGCATCAATGTAGTGCCTGACCAGGATGCTTACGTACTACCCTTTATGGCGAATACCAGGTTTTCATTCATTCCTTTGCGTGGCAACCAGGATTTTGCGTCAAAAGCCTACGGCGTTACTGGCGAGCCTGAAAACTTTTTGATTGATCAAAACGGAAAAATCATGTTCCGCAACTTCATGATCGATGAAAAAAAAGAGCACTCGTTAGAAATGATGATATCATCCCTGCTGGAAAAAGGGTCATGAAAATTGACCATTCAACACCTTCGATATTTTATATCCGCCGCTAAAGGCGAGGTTTTGCAGCAAGAACTATCGGAACAGTTTCCACAAGTTCGAGCGATTTAACCATATCTTTTGTGGTGTTCTTGTATTTTTTAAAATGCGCTGTTTGTAAATGCGCCTTGTATGCGGTTTCATCAGCATATATTTCAAAAACCGTTATTTTGGCAGGTGCGTTCTTGTCGGCCACTGCATACAACGTTAAAACTCCCGGCTCAACACGTACGGCGGTTTCCGCGTGCTCTTTAAGTGCTGTCATGTAATTTTCTAACTGGGCCGAATCAATCAGAAGTTTGGCTATACGTACCACCTGTTTCTTTTCCTGTGCGGCAGCGTTTCCGGCTGCAGAAACTGACAACATAAAAATCAATATAAATGATAACAGGACACCAGCCTTGCCCGGTATTCTGGTTAAACGGATGTGCTTCTCTGGCACCCCGGGGACTACTCTTATAACTTCCATTGTTCCTGATTTTATAAATAACTCAACCACCATTTTGCTTTGTTAGCCTGCTTGTAAGCGTCATAACGTTTGCATAAAGGATAAAGGCCGGCCACTATGGCCATCCAAATAAGGTAGGCAACGGGCAGTGAAAATCCGTAGCCTTTCAAATCGGAAGTAAACCAGATAGGTTTTGTCAGGAACCATAGTTTCCAATCCTGTCCGGGGGTAAAAAACGAAGCGGTTATTGCTATCAGGTGTATGATATAGATGTGGATCAGGTAATAAAACATTGGCACCCTGCCATACACTGAAACCACGTTTACAATACTCCCTTTGGCCTTTTCGGTAAACGAAAGGAACAGAAAAGCGCCACCTATTGTTAACAACAGATACAAAAGCGACGGAGGATATTTATTTACTTTAATAAATGACAGGAAGGTAAATAATGCGTTTTTCTGTTCGCTCCATTTTACCGGATCTCCGTAGATGTTGGTATAACGCAGTACGATAAACACCACGATGCAGCTAAGACCGGCTATCAATAAGTTTTTTTGCCTCTTACTTACATCGTAACCGGCGGTATACCATCCGCCCAAACAGTAACCTAAAGACATAACAGCCATTAACGGAACAATAGGATAACCTACCAATAAAACTTCCTTATGCCACATAAAAAACTGCTGATCATGCAGTAGCGACCAGCCAAAAGCCGGCAAAGAGCTTCCCGGTACATGAACATTATCTAAAAGGTTATGCCCCAGTATGATCACAACACTAATGCCCAGGATCAATTTTTTAGGCAAATGAATTAATATAGCCAATATGATCATACTTAAGCCGAGGGCCCAAATGGTAATAAAGAAAAACATTGGAAACGTAATGTTGAAGTTCCAACCAAAGTTAACCACAAACATTTCAAGAAAAATGAGCCACAGGCCCCGCTTTACCAGGAATATGGATAACTCTTTTTTAGTTTTCTTTTGTCCGATAAGGCTGGCTGATGTACCGGCAAGCAGCATAAATATCGGGGCGCAAAAATGGGTGATCCACCGGGTGAAAAATAACACGGCACTTGTTTTTGTAAGATCAAGCGGATCATAAAAAAATGAGCCGGAGCATAAATAATCTCTCACATGGTCAAGAGCCATTATGATCATGATAGCGCCGCGGAGAAAATCGATAGACGTAATCCGATTTTTTAAAATTGTGTTCATCCAGGTTTTGGGGTAAAATTAAAGATAGCACTTTTTGTAATTGATTTTTTACAACGGCTTGTCAAATTATTAAGCGGATTAGCCGTGAACGATGTAGGGAAATAAAAATATCGTTGTGAGTGATTGATCCGGTGACACTGATGAAGAAATATCAGCAAGCAAAAGTCAGAGGCTAACAGGTTTAAAATCGGAAGCTACCAAATCAATAAACCTTATCGGGTATTAAAATTATCATATTGGCTAATTCATCGTTTACCTGTACACCGCAAGCCAGCACATTTCTTTTAACCTGTGAATACGGCGAGACTATTTGCACTACACAAGTGCCGCAACTGCCCATTCCGCAACATAACCCAAACCCGGGGATTGCCAGGTGATCCGCAATGAGCGACATCAAACTGTGATATTGCCCCTGTATAATTTGAATCCTGTGATTTTCGCCAAGATAATTGAGCGTTAACGGTATTTTACTATTCTCCATTATTTGTAAGCGGTAAAACTTGATGGGCGAAGATTAGTAAACTGATAAAAAGTATTGCTGAAAGAAGACAAGCTGTGGTAGCCTATTTCTAAAGCTATTTCGCTCATTGATTTATCGGTTTGCAGGATCAGTTCAAAAGCCTTTACCATCCGCAGCATTTTTAAATATTGCAAAAACGAAACTCCCAGCGTAGCCTGAAATAACCGCGACAATGACCGGTTACTTAATCCAAAACGGTTGCCTATGCTTTGCATCGTATGTGTTTCACCAATTTTATGATCAATAAAATCCATAATTAAACGCATGCGCTCGTGATCGGTAGAAGGCAGTGCCATGGGCAGCACGCGGGTGCTGATTTCAGGCAAAAGATTTTTGATGGTAGACAAAAACTGATAACGCTTATCATCCGGCCCGATAGGCCCCGACCATGGCTCGGTATACTTGATCATCTGCAGCAGCAAATCGTTGATGGGATAAATACCAACCTGGCTGTAAAAGGGATCGTTATTATCATCGTAGGCATAAAAAAATACCGATCGCAGCACAGTTGCCGAATGGCTCACTTTAAGAATGTGCTCAAGCCCCTGCGGGATCCAGAAATAATGCCTGGCCGGAATTACAAATATCTTGTTCCTGATATGAATGTACGCAATACCCCCTTCAACATATGATAGCTGTCCCTTGGTGTGTTTATGTGCGGGAATATATCTTTCAAACTTTTCATGAAGCACATAGGCCGATTGCGGCCGTTTGTCAATTTCGGGAAGGGAGGCTATTAAACTCATAACAATACAGGATTATTTAAACCATTTCGATAATGGTTATCAGAAAACATTGCAAAATATACAATCAAAAAAGCAGCAATGAACAATTTTGGCCCGAATCATCAAATATATGGCTAATTTAGGAAAACATCATCGGGTAATGTAGCTATACTTTTGCACCACTCAAATGAACAGCTGCGGTAAACCCTTATTTATTATATACTTAGTATTAAACGCCGGTTTAACTTACGGCCAGCAACAGAATGGCCAAACCCAACCTGCTTTACAATTACCCTTATCCGAAATATGGCAAAAAGCTGATAGCTTTAATAAAGTAAACCGCGCAAAAAAGCTGCAGGTAGATGAACTGACGGAGAACATCAGCGACTCAAAGGCCGAACGCCTGCCCGAACTGATGGCCTCGGGTTATTTTGAAGATGCATCAAACCTCCCCATTTATGACCGCGGCATTTTTAATGATCCCACCTTGCACAACATCATTCACACGCGGTATAAAATAGGTGTAGACGGTTATCTGAATATTTATAACGGCAATAAAACCAATCTTAAAATCGCCGAAGGAAAAATAGTACGCGAGCTTGCGGTGTACCACCAGCAGGCTACCGCAGCTGATGTCAGGCTACTGGCCGCTGCTTATTACCTTGATCTTAAAAAGAGCTATATTTTTCAAACGCTTATGGTTAAAGACATTGCCGACCAGGAAAAGCAATTGATGAAAATTAAGGTTTTGCTACAGCATGGAGTTATTCTGAAAAGTGATTTGCTCCGTGCCGATCTCAAACTCTCGCACCAGCGTTTGTCATTGATACAGATCAATAATGATATCGCCATAACCAATCAAAAATTAAATATTCTTATTGGAGAGCCCGATGAACAGGTTATTGTTCCAGCAGATGAGCTGCAGCCGGATAGCTTAGCTATTAAACCATACGCCAATTACTTAGCTGCACTTGACCATACTTACGATAGCCGCATTGCTGTTGAAGAAAACAAACTGAGCGAAATCCGCCTTAAAAACGTGAAGGCCAATACTTCTTTAAAAGTTGGATTGTACGCTAACTTCCAATACGCTTATCCCGAAACATTTTTATATCCGTATTCGGCCAATATCTATTCATTAGGTATTACAGGGGTTAAAGTTTCATTTCCCCTGTCTTCTTATTATCTAAATGCACATAAACAAAAAGCAGCAGCCATCGAAGTGCAGAAGCAGCAGGTCCTTCGTTCGGATGTGGATGATAAGGTGCGGCAGCGGCTAAATGAGGCTTACCTGCGGTTTAAGGAAATGCTCACTAAAGTAGATGTAGCCAGGAGCAACGTAGGCCAGGCGGCAGAAAATTACCGGATAGTTCAAAATACCTATTTCAACCAAGCCTCGCTGATCACCGATCTTTTGGATGCCGACGTACAATTACTACAAACCAAATTTGATTTGGCCAGTGCGCAGGCGGCAGCACAGCTACAGTATTATCAATTACAAAATGTATTAGGCAACTTATGACAGCTAAGAAGAACAAATATACCGTTACCGACCAGCATATTACCAAAGTTACTGCTACCGCAGCCGGTATAGTTGCCGCCGCACTATTGGTTTGGGGCGTAATTACAATCTGGAACCTTTATCACTACGAAGAAACCAATGATGCCCAGGTACAGGAGTATATAAATCCGGTTATTTCACGTGCCGGCGGATTTATTGTAACAGTAAACTTTGAAGAAAACCAACTGATAAAAAAAGGTGATACATTATTGGTGATCGATAATCGCGAGTATAAGATCCAGCAGGAACAAACAAGCTCAGCTTTACTTAATGCCGAAGCACAACTGAAGGTACTGCAAAGCAATAAACACACTTTAGGGCAGGTGGCCCTGGTGAGCGAAGCGCCAATTGCCGCGGCTAAAGCTAAACTACTGAAGCAGCAGCAGGATTTTGAACGGTGCACAGCACTTTACGAGGCCGAGTCTGCCACGCGGCAGCAGCTGGAAAACGCCAGGGCTAATCTTGACGTAGCACTTTCAGATTATGAGGCTGCAAAGCATAACTACAGCGCATCACTTTCTAAAGTTGAAGATGTTAAAACACAACAGGAAGTTATCCTGGCCGAGATCAAACGGTTACGCGCCTTAACCGAGCGGAGCAAACTGGATGTAACCTATACTGTAATAACAGCCCCCTACAATTGCAGGATAGGCAGGCGTACCATTGAGAAAGGACAAATGATTGATGCCGGGCAGGTATTGGCATATATTGTTAACAATGAATCAGACAAATGGGTTATAGCCAATTATAAGGAAACGCAGATAGCCAATATGTACATAGGAGAACCGGCAGAGATAGAGGCAGATGCCTTTCCGGGGGTAAAATTCAAAGGGCAGATCATTTCCCTTTCCCCGGCCACTGGTTCCAGTTTTTCTATATCGCCTCCTGATAATGCTACAGGTAACTATGTTAAGATTGTACAGCGTGTACCGGTCCGCATTAAACTTACAGACGCCAGGATAAATACGGCCCGCTTGCTGGCGGGTATGAATGTGAATGTAGTTATTAAAAAAGCCAGGCAATGAAAACCCTCATCCCATTATTCAAAGAATGGGTGCCGCAGTGGCTCATCAGGATAACCATATTCATTGTGCTTCTGCCCAGCCTTGTGTTATTTTTTCTGCCGTTATCTAACGTAAACGCAGCTGCGGGCTACTACGGTATTGAGCCTGCCGACGTGCAGTATTCGGTTCTGATTTACTATGCCGGCTATACCAGCTTTTTTTCGTTAGAAAAGCGCTTTTTTAAATATTTAGCTGCCAAAGAATATTTTTTCATCTTCACTATTCTGCAAATCGTCACATCGTTTGCTTGTTATCAAACACATAGTTTGCCGGTACTGCTGGTGCTCCGCTTTATTCAGGGTATGGGGTTAACAAGCACCGCTAACCTCGGTATGTCTATCATCTTCAATCGCCTTACCAGCGAACGCGGGCGGGCAATCAGTTATTCCGTTTATTTCGGAATGCTGGTGTGTATGATCCCATTTAATAATTTCGTTACTGCCGACCTGATAGATAGCTTCGATTTTAATGTGATATACAAAGGCGCCATGTTTTCATACCTGCCGGGCCTGGCACTGCTGAGTATTATAATGAACAACGCGCGGCTGAATATCAAATTCCCGCTTTATCTGTTGGATTGGGCAAGCTTTATCTGGTATGGCTGCTTTTTATGCTCGCTGGGTTATGTGCTGGTTTACGGGCAGGAAAGATACTGGCTGGGCGATAGGGGAATATTTTTTGCATCCATCTTTTTAGCCGTCTCTTTGCTCATGTTTGTTTTAAGACAAACAGCATTAAAACGGCCCTATTTTAAATTGCAGGTTTTTAATTACCGTAATTTCATATTAGGTGGGGCCGTGCTTTTTGTACTTTATTTGTGCCGGTTTACGCTCAACTTCTCTTCGGCTTTTTTTTCGGGGGTATTTGGGTTTGATCCGGCGCACGTTTCATATATCAACCTGTTTAACATAGCCGGAATAGTTATTGGCGTTATCATATCCTGTTCCTTTTTACTCCAGCACCGGCCAATCAGGTTAATATGGATTTACGGCTTCCTGAGTTTACTTGCATTTCATTGCTGGATGTATTTCCTTTTTAGTGTTGCAGGCAATCCATCCACTTATTATATCCCATTGTTTTTACACGGGTTGGGGGTTGGGCTGCTTATTTCGCCAACCATTATTTTTATGGTTTCGGCAGTGCCGCAAACCATGGTGGATACATCAGCCGGCATCTGCCTTTTTGTACGCTGCTTTGGGTTTTACGCCAGTATAGCGCTCATTAATTATTTTGACTTACTAAATAAAGAGGCCCACCTTGATGCTTTAAAAGGAAACGCCACCGCAGCCAATCCTTTATTTAAACAGGCTATTATTAAACAAAGTAAAAGCCTTATAAGCCATGGCGTAGCCAAAAGGCAATCGGCAGGCTTTGCTAACCGGCTGGTGAATAAACAGTTTAATATTCATGCACAAATCCGGTCGGCCATGGATTATTATGAGCTGGTGATCTGGATGCTGATATTCACCCTCGTTGTTATCGCCTTATTTCCGTACATCAACAAAACCGTGGTTCGCTTCAAAAAAAATCAGCCGGCACCTTTTTAATTAAGGCAGTGTTTTATCTGGCGCTATTCGATACCATAGATCCTGCTCATCACATAATTGACAATAACATCACAACGCACTAAATTAAATTCGAGAACCTGCCCGGACCGCCAGTAGCTATTCAACTCTGTACGCAGCATCTCTTTGGCGCGGTTCAATCTTATTTTAACGTTAGATTCGCCCAATTCCAAAGCCTCCATAGTTTCATTGGTCGACATTCCCTGTACCTCCCGCATAACAAATACAATTCTGTATTTTTCAGGCAGCCCTAATACGGCCTTTTCTAAAATGGCTTTCAATTCTTTATTCATCAAATTATCCAGCGGCGTTTCAGAATGATGATCGTTGTAGTTATTGTCCATCAGTGTTTTTTCTAATTTCAACTTTCTCTTTTTGTGCAATAAACTCTCGTTGATCAATATCCGGATGAGCCATGTACTAAAGCTTGACTGATGCTTAAAACTGGATAACTGCCGGTAAGCGTTCAGATAAGTAGTTTGCATGATATCCTCGGCTTCCTTGTCATCATTGATGATCGAGATGCTGATCCTGTAAAGGCGTTCATTAAACCTGCGCATCAGGTTTTCATATAAACTTTTTTCGCCATTTACTATTTTTAGTACAATATCCTCATCACTCAAAGTCCTGGTCATGCTGTTGCCCGGTAGGTCCATAAACAAATTTATAGTTAATAGAGTATCCAAAAATTAAAGGGTTACAAATTGCAGCTAATTAAATTTTGTAACCATTTAATTAAAGCAATTCTCTAATGGGGATAAAATCAAAACAAAATGGAACCTCAAGCAAAAAATGTTCAAAACATCCTAAAATTCACTTATGGCCTGATACCCATTGCGGCCGGTGCCGATAAATTCACCAACCTGCTAACCGACTGGGCACACTACTTAAACCCTACGCTGAAAAGCATGCTGCCCTTCAGCGATCATGTGTTCATGATGATTGTTGGAGTGATAGAGATCATAGCGGGGATATTGGTTTTCCTGAACCTTCAAAAAGGGGCCTTCCTTGTGAGTGCATGGCTGGTATTAATTGCGCTAAGCTTATTGGCAAGCGGTAATTATCTGGATGTGGCTGTAAGGGATATTGCTATGGCAATTGGTGCTTTTTCGTTAGCTAAACTTTCATCAACGGCGATGGTCAAAAACCAGGCAGCTGTAAGTTTATAGCTCCTGCAAAAGACAAATCGGACAAAACCTGGTTTTTCAGGCTTGTCCGATTTGGCTGCTCCAATATTATCATCGTGCGCTAACGCTTATGCAGGCAGATACTTATTGAGTACCTTTCCGTTTGTATAAGCAACCGAGCTTTCTAATGTCAGCACTTTTCTATCCTTGAAAATGGAAAGGCCATTACCAATTGCTACAGGGTTGACTATAATATAATATTCATCAATAAGATTAAGGCCCACAAGCGACCTTACAAAGCTCACGCCGCCGTAAACCAGCAGGTCCTTGCCTGGCTGGCTCTTCAGTGCCTGTACTACCGTAGCCAAATCGCCGTTTTCCACTTCGAGATTACGGCCTGGAATTGCGGTTTCAGTACGGCTGAAAGCGATTTTACGGTGGTTAACCATAAGTTTTGCAAAAGGGTTCCAAGGGCTGTCGGGTTGGTTATCGAACACATTTTCCCAATGAGCTACAAACTCGGGAGCTGTTTTGCGGCCCAGCAACAGGGTATCGCAGCCACTGGCCAGGTCAATGCCGAACTGAAAAGCGGCCGGATCCTGCTTGCCCGGTAAAAACACCCAGTCATTTTCGCCGTTGGGGCCGGCTGCAAAACCATCAATGGTCATTTGCATCGCTAATTTTAGTTTTCTCATGGTAATTGTTTTAATATTTTTTTCTTCAGCGCCAATCGGGGCTTGTACTGCCTTTTAAAGTAATGAGTTATTATGCCTGGTGTTCAGGTATACTATTGGGGTCCATCCAAATAAATTCCCAATGATGGCCATCCAGATCGTCAAAGCTGTGCTGATACATAAAGCCGTAATCGGTAGCCGGGTTAGGTATTGTTGCGCCTGCTGCTTCTGCTTTGTTCACCATTTCGTTAACGGCATCTTTACTATCGGCAGATAAGGCAATAGAACACTCCACTGCTTTGTGGGCATCTACAATTTCTTTTTTAGTAAAAGTCTGGAAAAAGGTTTCTGTAAGCAGCATTACGTAAATAGTATCGCTGATGATCATGCAGGTTGCTTTCTCGTCGGTAAATTTCGGGTTAAAAGTATAACCAAGTTTGGTAAAAAATGCTACAGATTTGTCGAGGTCTTTAACCGATAGGTTTACAAAAATTTGAGTTGCCATAAGTGTTTTCTGATTTAGTTTATTCAAAGGTACAGCAATGCCAAATGCGCGCAGGCGTGCAAAAACGACAAGTTAGGGGCTAATTGCGACTTGTATTATAACAATAAAACCCAAAAAGCAGGACAAGCCTGTTTCCAACTCCCCCTGCCAACTAAAAATCCTGTCAAAATAAAAAGCCGCCTCATAATCAATTATGAAACGGCTTTGTTTATATCGAAAAATCTGCGGCTGTATTATTGGCCTATTTTAGTTAACAGTATTGCCACTGAATCAGGCTTTGCCAGGAATGCAGAGTGACTGGTGTTTAATTTGTATATCGTTTTTACATTGCCAGACGCGATCATCCTGTCTTGCAGGCCCGGAGAAACCACATGATCCTGTAATGTCTTGATATAAACCTTCTCCACTGAGCCGAAATTGGCAGCTGTCAATGTCACCGGGTTCATAAATGGAATTGCAGGCTCAGGGCGATAATTTTGTAAAACAAGATTTTGGACTTGGGTTGATCCGTCCTGGATAAAGATGTTTACAATCTGATCACGTGCTACATCCAGGGTTCCGTTAGTATCGTTTTCAGTAAGTATTTTTTGACCGTTAACTTCACCGCCAAGGCTTGAGCCCGGATCTGTACTTGCAAGTGCAAATAATGATTGCCCTGAAGTGGGTAAGTAAGCAGCCAGATAAACCAGCTTTTCAATTTTAGAAGGCTCCTGCTCGGCAACGGCAGAAATAACCATACCACCTAAGCTATGCCCTACCAGGATAACTTTCCCATTTATCTTTGATACAGCATCAACAACTTTATCTCTGTAAGTGTTTAATGTTATTGTTGAAGGAACGGTATTGTCGCTGCCATGGCCAGGAAGTTCAACAACGGTTACATTGTTGCCTTCATTAATAAGTTTGGCTTTTACAGCATCCCATACGTAAGGGGCCTGCCAGGCGCCATGTACCAGCACATAATTTTTAGCGGCGGGTTTAACTTCATCGTTCTTTTTTGAACAAGATGAGAACATTATAGTAGCTGTTGCTACAGCAAGTAAGATTAATATAACTTTTTTCATGATTTGAGATGCCTAATTGTTTAGGACACCACAAACATCCGCTTATCTGCTCCGGATAAGTTTAACCCAGGTTAAAATCGAAAAACAACATGAACGCCTCAAAACAAATTATCATATGAAGCAACCAACGTAACAGTTAACGAGTAATATCAGCTATCGGCACGTCATTGTGTGTGATATTATTAAAAATGATATTTTTATAGCATGTTACAGGATAAAACAGAAATAGAACTATTACGAACGATCTTAGGATCTGCCGGTATGAAACCGGAAGCATTTGACCTATCATTGCCTCACTGGAAATTGAAACAATATAAAAAAGGTGAGTTTTACAACGAATACAAAAATGTTTGTAAGCACCTCGGATTTGTTATCAACGGTGTATTTAGAATTTACCGGGTAAATAATGATACCGGCGAAGAAAAGAATATGCTGTTTTTTACCGATCACCAGTTTGTGGCATCCTATAAAAGCTTTTTAGCCCAAACAGCCTGCGATTATTATACAGAAGCGATGGTTGATTCGCTTATATTATATATACATATCGATCACCTAAATGAACTTTACGCGCAATCACATCAGTGGGAACGCTTTGGAAGGATAGTAGCCGAAACAGCTTTTCATGAGGTTATGGTCAATACAGAAGGTTTTCTTTTTAAAACCCCCGAAGACCGTTACCGGGAAATGATGGAAAAACATCCGAATATTTTCAATTCGGTACCTCTTTATCATATTGCCTCCTATCTGGGTATTCAGGGGCCGTCACTGAGCCGGATCCGTAAAAGAATGGTTGGAAAATAAAACTCATTAACCTGCCGGGTGCTGGATTGTTAAAACCTCTAAAATTTTTTTTTAGAGGTTTTTTTTGATTTTAACCTGGGTTAAACTTATTGCCCCGGGATAGCCCGATGTTTGTCATGTCCTAAACAATTAGGCATTAAACAAACATGAAAACAGCAATTATAATGATGGCAATGAGCATATTAGGTTTTACTGCTCAAGCCCAAAAAACAACCGGAAAAAATTCTAAAACTATTGTACTTGTTCACGGCGCATGGTCAGATGCATCTTCATGGGATGCAGTAACTCCTTTGTTAAAAGCTCAGGGCGAAGAGGTGATCAACGTTAACCTTGCAGGTCACGGAAAAGATACTACCTCATTTGCCGGTATAACCTTTCAAACTTACGTTGACCAGGTAAAAGCTGCCATCGGCAACCGCACTAATGTAATTTTGGTAGGACATAGCTTTGCCGGACTGGTGATCAGCCAGGTTGCTGAAGAGGTTCCAGCACAGGTTAAAGAACTGATCTTCCTTGCAGCTGCATTGCCGCATGACGGCGATAGTCTTTTAGGACTTGCAAAAGGCGATCCGGCTTCGCATATCGGTAAATCCCTTACTATTGATAAAGAACATGGTGCAGCAATAATTGCAAAAGATGCCGCCGCCGATATCTTCGCTGCAGATGCACCACAGCAAGTTCAGGAATATATAGCCGCCAACATTAAACCAGAACCACTGGCACCACTGGCCACACCTGTTCACCTTACTGAAAAGAATTCGGCAGCATCAGAAAGGTGTATATCCATACAGTTAATGACCATGCTATCAGTTATCCTGCACAACAGTATATGGTAAAAAACAGCAAGGTAGATAAAGTTTATACCCTGCAAAGCAGCCATACCCCATTCATTTCTATGCCTGATAAACTGGCCGCGATACTGATTACCGAAAGCAAATAATAACCGATAAAAATCAAATAAAATCTCTTAACTCATAAATAAAAATCATGAAAACAAATAACAATACAATCCTGATCACTGGTGGTGGTTCTGGTATTGGTTTGGAAACCGCCCGTAAGTTTTCTGCACTTGGCAATAAAGTAATTATTGCAGGCAGAAACATCGATAAATTAAATGCCGCTGCCCGCAGTTTAGATAACGTAAGTGTGATTCAATGTGATCTGACTGTAAAAAGCGAACTGGATGCATTGGTTCAGCAAGTGGAATTACTTTACCCCGAGTTAAATGTATTGATCAACAACTCTGGCAGCGCGTATCAATACTCTTTGGATGAAAACTCCGATGCTTATGAAGGTGCCCGCAAGGAGATGGAGATCAATTATTTGGCCCCTGTGAGATTAACGGAAAAGCTTTTGCCAGTTTTGAAGAAAAATGCAGCTGCTGCAGTGATCAATATCACATCAGTTGTTGCCATTGTACCATGGGCTGTTATGCCAACTTACAGCGCCAGTAAGGCAGCCTTGCAATCGTACACCAGGTTATTAAGATTATCGTTGTCAAAATCCGATGTTAAAGTATTTGAAGTACTGCCTCCGTTAGTTGACACCGAATTTGCTAAAAACATCCCTGTCGATAAGATGCCTCCTGCTGCCGTAGCTGATGCAATTATAAGTGGCTTAGCTGAAGATAAATTTGAGATTAGGGTCGGCTTTTCTGATCACTTTTATAACATCAATAAAGAATCGCCCGAAAAAGCTTTTAATGCATTAAACGGCGTTGCGTAATAAGCATCAGTCTGATACCAGTCGAAGCATAGGCGTGTGGAATACACGCTTATGCTTCCGTGTTTAAATATACCGTTGCTCATCTATTTTTAACTATGGCAGGTATATTAACACCCCATTCCCCTAAATACATCTGATAGACACAATGAAAAAAACAGCTGTACTTTTTTTTGCTGACCAACCTCTAAAATTTTTTTTAGAGGTTTTTTTTGATTTTAACCTGGGTTAAACTTATTGCCCCGGGATAGCCCGATGTTTGTCATGTCCTAAACAATTAGGCATTAAACAAACATGAAAACAGCAATTATAATGATGGCAATGAGCATATTAGGTTTTACTGCTCAAGCCCAAAAAACAACCGGAAAAAATTCTAAAACTATTGTACTTGTTCACGGCGCATGGTCAGATGCATCTTCATGGGATGCAGTGACTCCTTTGTTAAAAGCCCAGGGCGAAGAGGTGATCAATGTTAACCTTGCAGGTCACGGAAAAGATACTACCTCATTTGCCGGTATAACCTTTCAAACTTATGTTGACCAGGTAAAAGCTGCCATCGGCAACCGCACTAATGTAATTTTGGTAGGACACAGCTTTGCCGGACTCGTGATCAGCCAGGTTGCTGAAGATGTTCCAGCACAGGTTAAAGAACTGATCTTCCTTGCAGCTGCATTGCCGCACGATGGTGACAGCCTTTTAGGACTTGCAAAAGGCGATCCGGCTTCTCATATCGGTAAATCTCTTACTATTGATAAAGAACATGGTGCAGCAATAATTGCAAAAGATGCCGCCGCCGATATCTTCGCTGCAGATGCACCACAGCAAGTTCAGGAATATATAGCCGCCAACATTAAACCAGAACCACTGGCTCCACTGGCCACACCTGTTCACCTTACTGAAAAGAATTTCGGCAGCATCAGAAAGGTGTATATCCATACAGTTAATGACCATGCTATCAGTTATCCTGCACAACAGTATATGGTAAAAAACAGCAAGGTAGATAAAGTTTATACCCTGCAAAGCAGCCATACCCCATTCATTTCTATGCCTGATAAATTGGCTGCGATCCTGATTACCGAAAGCAAATAATAACCAACAAAAATCAAATAATAAATCTCTTAACTCATAAATAAAAAAATCATGAAACGTATAGCAAAAGCACATTGGAACGGTACTTTACAAGAAGGCACAGGAGAAATCAGCACACAAAGCACTGTGCTTAATCAAACACAATATTCATTTAAAACCCGCTTTGCCGATGGCATCGGCACTAACCCGGAAGAATTGATTGCCGCCGCACATGCAGGTTGTTTTTCGATGGCCCTCAGCGCAACATTAGCGCACCACAATATTACCGCTGGCGATATTTTTACCACAGCCGTAGTTGATCTTGATATGCAGGCATTAAGCATAACCGGTATCCATTTGGAATTAAAAGCAAGTATCATCGAAGGTGTAGACGAAGCAACATTTACCGAAATTGCTGAAGGCGCAAAGGCGCATTGCATCATCTCCAAAGCATTGAATGTGCCAATTACATTAGATGTTGTTTACGCTTAATGTAAGCCAAAACACCCGGCAGCATGCTATCATAAACTCATCGGATAATTTCCGGTGAGTTTTTTTGTTTTGACTGCTATATAATTTAAAGAAATATCCTCCGTTACGTTTCAGCAGACTAAGAATACCCAAATTGAATGCGAAACTGATTGGTATTCCGCCTAACCTTTAAGTATTTTCTATCTGTTACAATGCCCGGCCAGCGTTTACTTTATATTTAAACAGATCTCAACCCAATATGCTCCCCAAGAACCTTTTAAGTTTGATTTTTGCTTTTAGCTTGTTCACTTCATGCACGCAGGATTTTAACAAATCCAAAATCGATTCGATGCTAAACGCACTCGATACCAAACATCAGGGGATGGGAAGTATAGCAATAGCGCAGAATGGTTATATCGTTTATCAAAAGTCTATCGGCGTTGGGAATACACTGCCTGCGAGCCCGAAAACACGTTATCGGATCGGGTCTATAACCAAAATGTTCACAGCGGTAATGATCTTTCAACTTATCGGCGAAAATAAGATACAACTAACAACACCGTTGTCTGCCTTTTTTCCGCAGATGCCGAATGCGAAAAAAATCACGATAAAGATGATGTTGGGGCATCGTAGCGGCCTGCACGATTTTACAGTGGATCCGGCTTTAAGTACTTATTATACCAAGTTGCAAACCCATTCAGACATGCTGGCCAGAATAGCAAACTACAAACCGGATTTTGAACCTGATAATGACACCGGATACAGCAACACAAATTTTGTTTTGCTTGGCTATATCGTGGAGATACTGACAAGAAAACCTTACAGTGAAAACCTGAAAGAGCGGATTACTACGAAGATTGGTCTTGCAAACACCTTTTACGGCGCCCCCCCAATAATACTATTGACTACGCCAGGCCCTTCAATTGGCGAAATGGGCATTGGGAACGGACTGCCGAAACAGACCTTAGCATTCCGGGTGGTGCTGGAGCCATTGTTTCCACCACATCAGATATGTTGGAATTTATCCAGGCCTTATTTAACGGCAAATTGGTTACCCCAAAACAATTGGAATTGATGAAGCCGGAAACAGGAAATTTCGGTTTGGGAATGTTTAAATTTGATTTTTCCGGTCATATCAGTTTTGGGCATACTGGTAATATTGATGGGATCTTTGCCGAAATATGTTATTTTCCGAAAGAAAAAGTAGCCGTAGCCTATTTTTCAAATGGCGGTATTTATCCAAGGAATGAGGTTTTGACTGGTGTAATGAGTATTTACTTTAATATGCCTTATACCATTCCAACTTTTAAAGTGATGCGGCTGGATACCGCCAGGCTTATGCATTATACTGGTACTTATATTAGCAAGGATACACAATTGAAGATCACGATTACAGCAGATGATGGAATTTTAAGCATAGCTGTTCCCGGTCAACAGGCGTTTCCTCTGCAACCGTTATCCAACAATACGTTTGAATCTAAAATGCTGGGGGCAACCTTCGCATTTGGGACAGCCAAAGGCATGTTTACTATAACGCAGGGCAATAAAACATTTAACTATTCGCTTGAACGTTAATTCAGTGTATCACTAAGCGGCACAGGCTTTGCACTTAACATAAAGATCTTCATCAACTACCCCCTGCAGGCAATTACAGCGGCAACACTATAAAGGAACAATATAACCTGCGGGCACATATTATTACGTTATCGCCCCCAAAAACGGGCAGTCAATTTTTTCAGGATAGCTTGTTATTATTAGATAGTGTTTGATTTTCCCTGCAGAAAAAGGGTATCGTTTTGACACCAAAAAAGCCCTTAGATCATCTCTAAGGGCTTCTTATTGTTATTTGTAGCGGGAGCAGGACTCGAACCTACGACCTTCGGGTTATGAGCCCGACGAGCTACCAACTGCTCCATCCCGCACTGTTTTGATGCTGCAAATGTACAATAAGTTATCACATCTGTGTGTCACAAATCGCCCCATGTCATTAACAATTACTTAACACGCTATCCTTTAACCTATTAATTTCATTGATAAATATCAATTCCTTTCTTATGATACATCAATGCACAGCTTTAGTGCTATTTGCACTTTTGTGATGTCCGGAAAACAGACGGGCAGCACAAAACTAAATCGTAATAAAATGAAAACCGCTAAAGAATTATTGCTCGGCTACCTCGAAAATATCAACAATCCCGATATCGCTATTGAACTTTTTGCCGATGACGCCGTTTTTGAACTTCCTTACCTGGCAAGCTTAGGCTTACCCTGGCAATGGAAAGGCAGGGATGTGATCTACAATTTCCTTAAAAACCTGCCAAAAACATTCGGCAATTTTAAATTCCAAAACATCAGGGTCCATATCGATACACCAGACCAGGCATTTGGCGAATATGATGTGAACGCTATAGTCAACTCAACCGGCCGCACCTATCCGCAAACCTATATGGGCCGTGTGGTTGCCGATAATGGCAAGATCAAATTGATCCGGGAAGCCCTGGATATGGCTTTAGTTGCCAAAGCAATGTTCCCGAATGGATTGAAAGGTTCAGCCACTGAATAATATCAACCAAACCAACAGGCGGTTTTTTGAAACGGCCTGTTGGTTATATAACACCTTTAGCTATCAGGGTTTCTATAAAATCATCCACCTCATCTATACTTAACACCATTTGGCTGCTTTCTGCTGGCTTCGTGTAATGGCGTTCGATAATTACCGGCTCCTTAAAAGTGATCAATACATTAAAAGTATTTTTCATTACACCGCCTTTAAAACACTTGGCGTCGGGCTCAAAGCTTCCTCCTACTTTTTCAACTGAAGCTATATTATCCAGTTTAACCAGTGTACGGTAGCGTAATCCCGCACGCAGCAGCAGCTTATTCTCCAATAAAAGTACCGGGCTTTTTAATAGTGCGGAAAAATCGCCGGTGATAAATAGGCAGCCGTAAACACTCAATATAGTAACAATGACGGCCGCTAATTCGCTGTAGCGCGTTAAAAACAAATGGAATGCTACCATCTCAATAACCGAAACAGCCATGATCACCCCAAACAAAGCAGCATATCCCGAATTTTTATGAATACTGAAGCGTTTAACATTAGTAGGGATCCCCTTTTCCCGCTTAAAGCAAAGCAGCCCAAACCGCACAATGGTTATCTCCGATGCCATGATCTTAACAGGAACACCATCTCCTAATACCATCTCCATACTCTTGTGCAGATTAAAAGCTACGTCCGGAAACTCAGCTTGTAGCTGTTTGTACGCTTTCTGAATATGCCTGATCTTGCTGATAAAGTAAATGAGCATACCGAGCTCCAAACCAGCTGTTAACTTTCTTAGCTGAATGATATATCCCTGCTGCTCTGCCGGCAAAATCAAATAAGCTACGCCACAGCAGCAAGTAATTACCAGCATAATTCGCCATAGCTTTTGCTTAAAGGGTTTAATGATCAGGAAATAGTAAACTACCGGAAAGGTAACCACGATATCTGCCATAAAACCAGTTGCAACAATACCGCTTTTATGAGGGCTAACATGATGCATTAAAAGCAGTCCTCCTCCCAGAATAACAAAGGCGACAACAATAATTAACCAGATATTTTTGTGAATGGAAGATAAGGATAAGGTCATGTAAAAGAGTTTTCAGATTAGGTAACAACCAAATATAGCCATGTTTACGCCGAATAATGAATTGATGCTGCTGTTTTTCGGCTAAATAAACTACCTTCGTTTTATATAGCACGGGGTGCTTTAACCATAATGGTTAAGGCTGAGATAATACCCGCATAACCTGACACGGATAATACCGGCGTAGGGATGCACTGGCTCTTCAGTTTGATTTTCGGCGTTTGCTGTTTTTTCATACAAGGCCTTGTTTCTGTACCCGTATTACCGGTCAGTAACAAGGCTTTTTAATTTAATGAACTAAACAAATGAAACCCGGAAACAATTTTGGCCTCATGACCCAAAGCCTTGCAAACTGGCAGGGCCGCAAGGAATGGTTTTTTAACCGCGAACACACCGACACTTACGAGCAATGGTACGAGGGCCGCTATAAACGTGCAGAAGTATGGCAAAAAAAGGTAATGGCGCAGTTGCTTGGCAACGATACCCGGGTTAAGGAACTGCTTGAATTTGGCTGCGGTACCACCCGCTTTACCCGGTGGTGGCACGAAATTGGTATTGACGCCACGGGCGGCGACCTTTCCCCTTTTATGCTCGGGCAGGCTGTGCACTTATTTAAAGGCGATTTAGTAAATGCCGACTCGCACTTTATGCCTTTTAAGGACCATACTTTTGATGCCGTTGCCTTTATTACCACGTTTGAATATTACCGCGACCCGGTTCAGGTGATCCGCGAAGCTGCCAGGGTTGGTAAACATGGTATCGCTTTCGGTATGATGAACCGCAATTCGCCCAAAGTACTGCGCCGCCGGGTGCAGCAAATGTTCGGTAAAAATCCATTTTACGTAACGGCTACTTTTTATACGCCGGCTATGCTCATTAAAAAGATAGAAGAAGCTTTACAAGGCCGGCAATACAGCATTGAATGGACCTGCACGGGCTTGCCTAAATGGTTTCCGGTACAGCAATGGAGCGTGCCCGCCGGCGATTTTTTCGGATTGTACGTAAAACTGCTTGATTAAGCTATTATGTCTTTATCCGGAAAAATAACAGGCGATGGCTTTGAGCAGATCATTTTGCCGCGCTGCGGGCATCCGCGGGCCGAAGTTATCGGCGGCCCTGCTTTTGGGGTTGATGTATCGGTGATCAGTTTGCCGGGAGGTTTAGGTCTTGCACTTACAAGCGATCCGTTATCGCTTATTCCCTCTTTAGGCTTGCAGGAATCGGCATGGCTATCGGTGCATTTAATGGCCAACGATATGGCAACTACGGGCTTTGCCCCGCAATACGCGCAAATGGTGCTTAACCTGCCACCGGGTTTAAGCCAAACAGATTTCACTACCTATTGGGACTATATCCACCGCTATTGCAATGACATCGGCGTAGCCATCACAGGCGGGCATACCGGCAGCATTGAAGGTCAAAACTCAACCATTGCAGGCGGCGGCACCATGCTGCTCACCGCACCATTGAACGAGATCTTGCTTAGCAAATATGCAGAGGCTGGCAATGTGATCATCGTTACCAAGCAATGCGCCATGTCGTCGGCAGCTATACTGGCCATGAGCTTTCCCGAAACGGTAAAGAACACACTGGGGGTTGAGGTTTATCAACGGGGCTGCGAAATGTTTTATCAAACATCATCGCTAAAAGATGGAATAACCGCAGCCGGGATAGGCAACCGCTTTCACAAAGTAACCGCTATGCATGATGTAACCGAAGGCGGCGTTTTGGGTGCCATATATGAAATGGCCGTTGCATCGGGCAATGGGGTGGTGATAGATAACGATCTGCTTCCCATTGATGATATAGCGGGCGGAATTTGCTCAGCATTTAATATCGATCCGCGTTATTGCATTGGTGCGGGGGCCATGATCATTGCCGTAAAAAAACAATGGAGTCAGAATGTACTGCACCGCTTAAAGAAAAATAATATCCCGGCAACTATTGTTGGTGAGTTTACAGCTAAGGCAGACGAATACAAGATAATTGAAAACGGCATGGAAAAAAACATGCCTTATTTTAGTAAGGACCCCTATTGGGATGCCTTTTTTAACGCTTATAAAAACGGATGGAAATAATGGAAAACACCCCTAAAATTACCGGTGGTATCTACCTGGTGTTAAACCCTGCTATTGATGAGGCCATACTGCTTGCCAAGTTAAAATCGGCCCTGTTGGGCGGGATCCAAGTAGTACAGATCTGGAACAACTGGCAGCCCGCCGCGGATAAACCGGCGCTGATTGAAAAGATTGCAGCTATTTGCAAACCTTATGCAGTACCGTTGCTGATCAATGCCGATTGGACTTTACTGCGTGATGTGCCCGCCCTTGACGGAATTCACTTTGATAACATTCCGGCATCTTTATCACTTATCCAAAATACAGTAAGCAGGCCATTCCTAACCGGCATAACCTGTTCAGAAAACCTGCAGACAGTAGCATGGGCCCAGGATAATCATCTGGATTATGTTTCGTTTTGTTCCATGTTTCCATCCTCATCGGCAGGCATTTGTAATATCGTGATGCCTGCAACTGTAAAAAGGGCGCGGCTTCTTACCGGTATGCCCATATTTGTTGCCGGCGGCATTACCCCTCAAAATATTCCCGGCTTAAAAAAACTCACCCCATTTGACGGCGTAGCCGTAATATCCGGCATTTTAAGTGCCGAAGACCCTGAACAAAAAGTTAAAGAATTTAAAAACGCGCTAAGCATAAATCCTACCCAACATGCAACTGAAAACAATTGAAAAACTATGCTGCCCTTTTGATAAAAGCGACCTTAACCTGCAGATATTGGTAAAAGACATGGCACAAAATATAATAGAGGGAATATTAAGCTGCACCATTTGCCAACGCAATTACCCCATTGTTTATGGTGTACCCATCATGGCTCCCGACGAATACCGCCAGATACAACTGGAGCAACCTATTGTTGAAAAATGGAAACTGGAGCACAATTTGGATGATGTTAAGTTACTGCCGTAAAGAAGCTTACATGATAACTATACAAATAATAGCCATGCCTGACTAAGCATTGCGGCAGGCCCCGGTGCTTAGACAGGCTGCCATTTACAGGTAGCCTGTCCCGATTTTTAAAAGAAGAAGTCAAATTTTCAGGACGAGTAAATGCAGATACGCTTAATTGCGTCTCAAAATAAGCATAATGGATTAGTATGTTGATAGCCTGCAAGCGGGATGTGCAAATATGCGTTTCTACAATAAAAAAAGGGAATTAGCGCGCTTCTTCTAAGGTATCAGGAACAACATCTTCTTCCTGTACTTGCGGCTCTTCCTTAAACACGCGGATAGTTTTAATATACCGGCGTTGGTAACGCTCATTCATGGCAGTTTCTGTAACGCCATTTTCATCACCCGATGTTGAGTGGATAAATACCAATGGTTCGCCGGGCTGCGATATCACTATTCCAATATGGCCCGCGCTATGGTAATTGTGGCTTCGGGTACCGGTAAACAATATCAGATCGCCAAATTGGGCATCTTTAATATCAATACCCTTAACCGGCGCAAAATCAGATGAGCTGCGCGGTATCGAAATACCGAAATGACTGAAAACATAGTTAACAAAACCCGAGCAATCAAAGCCCTTTTCCGGGTTGGTTGAACCATATCTGTACCTGATGCCTTTAAGTGTTTGAGCAAACTCTACCAGTTCATCCGGTGTGGTTTCGCCGGTTTCATAGTTGGCTTCAACTTCGGCATAATGGTGTCGTGATCTTGAATGGCTATGCGATTTTGTTGTCTTATTTGCCTTATGTTTTTTTGCTGCGTGATGCGCGGCAGGCTTTACCGGCTTCATAAGTGATAGACAAGCTACAAGGAGGAGTTTGGAACCAATTACAAAATGCATTTTGTAATGATAGGTAAAAATTTCTACGGATAGTAATTAAAATGTAAAAAAGACAGTAGCTATTTTTTAACATATAAACAAATCATTGCAAATGAAGCTAACCAAATAAATTCAATTTTACCTTATATTTACCTGAGCCAAAACCAATTAACCTAACAACCATTTGATCTGTTACAAAACCATCGGATCTGCATTTGCCATGCTATGCTTTTGCATGCGGTTATCTCTCTTTGCCCAGGCTCCGGTAATTATCCCCAAAAATCAACCAATTGTACTAAAACTTGATGCTGGCGGCAACTATACTATTAACTCATCAGGCGATCATCCGGCATATGTAACAGATCTTGCTACTGTTACCAATACAACAGATTCAACCACCAAATTCAGGTTTACCCCCAACACCTTTGATTGCAGTACCACCGGCCCGCAAACCGTAACTATAGCCGCAGCAACCAATGGTGTATCTACGCCGCCGAATCCGGATGCTATCCGGATAACCGACCTGACAGCACTTTGCTTTGACCCTGCCGGTAATTTATATTTTGGAGGGGCAAGCACACTCATGATCCGAAAAATAACGCCCGATGGCACGGTAAGCATTTTTGCCGGCGGGCCGCCAGGCATAGGTGCCGACGTATTCAGAGGCACTGCTGGTACAGTTGGTCGTATCCCGCCTGGCGGAATGGTATGCGATGATGCCGGTAACGTCTTTTTTTCAGATGTTGACGCCAGTAAAGTAAAAAAAATAAGCCCTGATGGTACAGTGACGGATATTAACAAGCTCATATTAAATCCGGGGGCGTTAACGATTGATAAGCAACACAATATATACGTTGTAACAAATACAGACAACGTAGTTTATAAAATTACGGCCGACGGGGTACTCCAGAGGCTTGCCGGAACTATTGACGGAGATCTTGACGGACCGGGTAAATTAGCCCGTTTCCACTTCATATATAGCATAGCCGCCGATGATGCAGGTTATGTTTATGTAGGTATTGTGGAATTTAAATTAGGAGATAAGGTGAAGATAAAAAGGATTGCCCCTGATGGTACGGTATCTACTTATTTTGACCCGGGTAAACTGTATTATCCCGAAAGCATTAACGATCCTGTAAATGCTTTTTATATAGGCCCAACCGGGCTAAAGTTTGACAGAGCCGGCAATTTATTTATAGGTGATGGCGGCATGATAAAAATACTTGACAAATATGGAAAAGCGCGGACGTTTGTTGGTCACCCTTCATTAGATTATGTCGATGGCACCGGTGCGAAGGCTTCCTTTGGCCAGGTTTGCGCTATAGATATGGACCCTTGCGGCAACCTCTTCGTAGTTGATCAGGTATACAACCGCATCAGGAAAGTTACGCTCGGTACTGTGGTATCAACCGTAGCGGGAGGCGGTGCAAACCAGCTCACAGGCAATATCGGGTCAAGCACCTGCCAGCAATCTGCAGCCGTTATACCGGTTAACGTTCAAAGTACCCCTGCATTTACATCTGCCTATAATGACATTATCTTACAGGATTGCGCCAACCTGGCCAATTACGTTATAAAAGCATCTGTAACTGATAACTGCCCAGATAGCCAAATAAAAATCACGCAAACGCCGGCACCTAATTCGCCTATCTACAATAACGTGCCCGTGCAGGTAACCTTAACAGCAGTTGATAAAACAGGGGGTGTGGCTACCGCTTCGTTCATGGCAACGGCCAAATATTCTGCGGCACCGCCGGGCAGGTCAGTATCCGTGTCCACACCTTCGCTAAAGGTTTGTGCAGGTAATCCTGTAACCTTTACTGCTGATGTAATTAACGGTGATCCCGGTACATCTTTTCAATGGCTGGTGAACGATGTGCCAACGGGGCCCAACGACTTTAAATTTACAACAAGCAATTTAAAAGATGGCGACATGGTAAATTGTGCTGTTACCACGGGTAATGGTTGCGGCATCCCCAACCTCGGCCTCGATCTGAAGATGAATGTAAACCAGGTCCCGGCAATTACGCTCAATCCAAAAGAAGAGATCCTTTCCGGCAATAGCGTAAACTTAACCCCGGTGGTAATCGGCAACATTGCAACCTATACATGGACACCTTCGGCCGGGCTTAGCGACCCGGCATCAGCAGCGCCGGTGGCAAGTCCCGAAGTTACAACAACTTATAAGTTAAACGTAGTTTCGGTTGATGGTTGTGCTACCGAAAGCGAAGTTACAGTGAAGGTAATCCCCCATATTGTAATCCCCAACACTTTTACGCCCAACGGCGATGGAATTAATGATTTATGGAGCATCAAATATTTAGATGGGTATACAACCGGCACAGTAACTGTTTACAACCGCAATGGCGCTATCGTATTTCAAAGCAAGGGTTATCCTAAAGCCTGGGATGGCACTTTTAACGGAAAACCTGTGCCAACCGGCGTTTACTATTACGTTATCGATTTGAAAGATGGCAGTCCCTTGCGCAGCGGCGATGTCAGCATTTTGAGGTAACCCGATTAATGTGTGTTAAAATAACAATTATTAAAAACATTCATTATCTTAGTAGGGCTAACCAATTTGTAATACCAATCATGATAACCCTGAAAATATTACGCCGTTTTTTAACGCTGCTTTCAATATCAACTTGCTTTTTTGCCTCTGATTATGCGCAGGCACAATCTTCCCTGCATTCATTTTCACTACAGCAGGTAACATTGTTGCCCGGAGTATTTAAAAACGCGCAATTAACAGACAAGGCTTACATACTTGCTTTAGACCCTGATCGTCTGCTTGCGCCTTACCTCACCGAGGCGGGGCTTAAGCCTAAAAAGAAAAGCTATGAAAACTGGGAAAATACAGGTTTGGATGGACATATCGGCGGCCATTATTTATCAGCCTTATCATTTATGTATGCCTCCACCCATGACGCCGAGCTGAACCGCCGGCTGGATTATATGCTGGCCCAGCTAAAACGTGCCCAGGATAAAACAGGAAGCGGCTACCTTGGCGGTACACCCGGAGGCACAGCCATGTGGAAAGATATTGTCGCAGGTAAAATTGAAGCCGATACCTTCGCTCTTAACAAAAAGTGGGTACCCCTTTATAATATCCACAAACTTTTTGCAGGTTTACGCGATGCTTACCTGATTGCCGGAAAAAGCCAGGCAAAAAATATCCTGGTACAACTAACAGATTATATTTATGGCGTTTCGCTCAAATTAACTGACGAACAGATCCAAACCATGCTCATTTCAGAACAAGGTAGCTTAAACGAAGTTTTTGCCGATGTATCCGTTATCACCGGGCAGGACAAATACCTTCAATTAGCCAAAAGATTTTCCCACAAAGAGATCCTGAACCCATTAATTCAGGGGCACGACGAGCTTAACGGGTTACATGCCAATATGCAGATTCCTAAAGCGGTAGGTTTTCAACGCATTTCAGAAGTTGGCGGAGGTGCAGATTATGGTAAAGCTGCACAGTTTTTTTGGGAAACGGTGGTCAATAACCGGTCGGTTGTAATTGGCGGTAACAGTGTAAATGAGCATTTTAACCCTACAGGTAATTTCACAAAAATGATCACAGACATTGCAGGCCCCGAAACCTGCAATTCCTACAATATGCTCAAGCTAACCCGTCATCTTTTTGAAAAAGCGGGCGAGGTTAAGTATATGGATTATTACGAACGTACCCTGTATAATCATATCCTTTCAAGTCAGCATCCTGTACATGGCGGTTTTGTTTATTATACTTCCATGCGTCCGCGCCACTACCGTGTTTACTCGCAGCCTCAGGTTGATATGTGGTGCTGCGTAGGTTCCGGGATGGAAAACCACGGCAAATACGGCGAACTCATTTACAGTTATCAGCAAAAAAATATTTATGTAAACCTGTTTATTGCATCACGCTTAAATTGGGCAGCGCAAGGGCTTGTGCTTTCGCAGCAAACCAAATTTCCGGATGAGGAAACAACCAGGCTATCAATCGACGCGGTGAAACCCGGCAGGTTTGATATCAACATCCGTTATCCTCGTTGGGTAAAAGCAGGCAAACTACAAATCAAGATCAATGGTGCCAAAGTACCTGTTAATGCGCAGCCTGGCTCCTATGTAAAGCTTAACCGGCTCTGGAAAAAGGGGGATGAAATAACAGTTCGTTTACCGATGGAATTGAGCACCGAGGCATTACCGGACAGCTCACATTATGTAGCATTTTTAAATGGGCCGATTGTGTTAGCTGCCAAAACGGATACTACCGATCTTGATAACTTAATTGCAGATGGCGACCAGTTTGGAGGTTACCGCGCCCGTGGTAAAATGTACCCCTTAAATGAGGCACCGATATTGGCAAGTAACCAGGCTAACCTCCAAAACTATTTAAAACCTGTTGCAGGGAAGCCTCAAACCTTTGTTGCTCCCGAATTGATTAGCCCTGATAAGTTTAAAAATCTGGAATTAATCCCTTTTTACAAATTACACGATGCCCGGTATATGATCTATTGGCACCAGGGCAATCTGGATAATGCCGAAACTAAATAAAGACACCGGTATAGCAATTTCAATTAAATGACCGTCTGAACTCCAGCGGAGACAGGTTAGTTTTTGTTTTAAACAATTTACTGAACGATTGCGGATGCTCAAAACCCAGTTCGTAAGCAACTTCGCTTACAGACAAGCTTGTAGTAGATAGTTTTTCCTTTGCTTTTTCGATTAGCTTATGGTGGATATGCTGCTGTGTATTTTGCCCCGTGAGGGAGCGCAGCATATCACTTAAGTAACCCGGCGACATGTTCAGCTTTTCTGACAGGTATTGAACCGTCGGGATTCCCTGGCCTGACGCCCCATCATTTGCAAAGTACCCGTCTAAAATTTCCTCCAGCTTTTGCAGCAGATCACTGCTTACGGCTTTACGGGTAATAAACTGGCGCTTGTAAAAACGATTGGCATAATTGAGCAATAACTCAATTTGGGCAATAATTACATCCTGGCTAAAATCATCTATCCTGCTATTTAATTCCTCCTCAATGATCTTAAAAAGTGAAATAATGGTTGTTTTTTCTTTATCCGACAAATGCAATGCTTCATTGGCCGAATAAGAGAAGAAACCATATTGTTTAATCTTTTTTGCTAAAGGATAGTTCCACAAAAAATCTGGATGGATCAACAGGGTATACAACGCGCATTCACCTTCGTGATACTCATTATTGCCGCCAATAACCTGGTTGGGCGAAGCAAACAATAAACCGCCTTCATCAAAGTCATAATAATCCTGTCCGTACTTTATTCTTGGGCTAAGCTTTGGCCGGTACGAAATTTTATAAAAGCTAAGCACATGAGAGCCGGATGGCCTGCGTGGTATAACCTGGTTATCGGTACCGGCAATTAAACTGATCAATGGATGCAGTGGCTTTGGCAAGCCAAAAGCCCGGTGCACATCCGATAATGAGTCAAATTTAAGAGGACTGTTTTCTTCCCTTTTCATCTCAAAAACTTAATGCAATGATAGTCAGTATTATATTAAAATACCGGCTATCATTGGTGTTTTACATAACTATGATCATTTTATCTTGATTCGCCCTGTGCAGCGTTTGAAACCGGTTCCCACTCTTCCCAAATGGCCAGCCGCTCTGCATAAGCAGCACGTACCCAGGGTAAATTATGGCTGCCAAGGAAAAACCGCAACGGCGGGTTCTCAGCATCTGCTATTTTAAAGATAGCTTCCGGTGTCGCCTCCGGATCTCCCCTTTCCATGGTTTTTAAACTATCAACAAACTGAGCTTTAAAGTCTGTATAAATATCTATACCGGCTGCAAACTTCAAAGAATCCTGGCTTCCAAACTCTGTGGCATATGCACCGGGCTCTATAATGGTTACTTTAATATCGAAAGACGCTACTTCTTTTGCCAGGCTTTCGTGAATTGCCTCAAATGCCCATTTTGATGAACAGTAATAACCAATTACCGGCATTGTTACATGGCCAAGCCCGCTCGATACACCAAGTATACGGCCACCACCCTGCTGCCTCAGCAAGGGCAACGCAGCTTTGATCACCGATAGTGTGCCAAAAATATTGGTTTCATATAATGCCCTTACCTCGTCGGCGCTTCCTTCTTCAATAGTCCCTACCAATGAGTAGCCGGCATTATTAAGCACTATGTCAAGTCGCCCAAAATGAGCGTGCGCCTGCTCTACAGCGGCCTTTACCTCATCAGGATTGGTTACGTCAAGCTGTAAGGTCAGTATATTTTCACCGTAGTTCTCTTTCAAATCGGCAATGCTTGCCAGCTTGCGTGCAGTAGCAGCAACCTTATCACCTCGTTTTAATGCTGCATCGGCCCAAACCCTCCCAAAACCACGGGAAGCGCCTGTGATAAACCATACTTTATAACCTTGATTTTCATTTTGATGTTCCATAATCATATAATTTGAATACACCAAAGTTCTGCAGATACAGCTGGCCGCTTGTAGCCTGATCGGGGGATTTTGTAGCTAAAATGAGTCTCGCTGCAATACAGCGGGTAATATCAAAGCAAAAAACACAATCACACTAAACCTCTCTTCACTCCAAAACCAATTTTAATACATTTGAAAGTACCGGATTATGGTCATCCGTTCTCCAGTTGATATACAGGTCTGTTTTAAAAGGAAGCCTGATGAATCTTATTCCCGGGCTATCATGGTAAATATAGGAATCTGGTAATACGGCTATACCAAGTCCTTTCCGTACCAGTGCAATAATTGTTGACCCAAACTCGGAATGCAGGTAATCATCGGGTATAATATCAAAAGACCTGAACATTTGCTGAATAATATCACTATAGCTGCTTCCTTCATCCCTTATGGGCAATATAAATTTTTGCTGCAAAAGGGTTTCTTTAGACAGATCCTCTATCGTATGATAAAAGTGATCTTCCGGAACTACAATTGACAGGTGATCGCTGTAAATTTTTTTTGATTTGATCCCCTGGGAAGTGTTGATATCCCTTGTAACCGACAGATCGATCTTATAATTTCTCAGATATTCCTGCTGACTTTCGTATCGCAGTTGCACCAGTTCAATCTGCAGCTTAGGAAATGCATTTGAAATACGGTCGACCATATCCGGGATGATAGAACCAGAAATGGAATCGGGGTGGGCAATTCTTATTGTGCCGCTTTCTCCTAAATGGATCTGTTTGGCAAACTGGTGAATAAACTCAAGCTCGTTCAATTCAACCTCCCACTTCTCCTGCAAAAATTTACCTGCAGGGGTCAGTTTAACATTACGCTTATTACGCTCAAATAACACCAGGCCTAACTCGCTCTCCAAAGATTGGATATGACGACTAAGGGCAGATTGTGTGATGTTCATCTTTCCGGCCGTATTCCAGAAATGAAGTTCCTGCGCCAGGGCTAAAAAATATTTGATCTGCAGCAAATCCATTAATGCAATATATGCATTAATGGATGACAAAATAGCATTTTATCGCATTTAATATCCTGGTAAATTCGTAGCATGGAAAGTATAAAAATTGTTGACGCAACGCCGAAAGATGTTGTTCAACTTCAAAATATAGGTATAAAAACTTTTTCAGAAACGTTTTCGGCAGTTAACACCCCGGAAGATATGGCTAAATACCTTAGTGAGAGTTTTTCAATAAACAGGCTCACCGAAGAGCTAAGCAACAAATTATCACAGTTTTATTTTGCCGTATTGGATCAGGAAGTTATAGGATACCTGAAGTTGAACGCAGGGCACGCGCAAACAGACCTTAAAGATCATGACGCGCTGGAAATTGAGCGCATCTATGTATCCCAGGCATTTCATGGCAAAAAAGTTGGCCAGCTGCTTTACAATAAAGCCATGGAGGTTGCAAGGCAAACCGGCTGCCGGTATGTATGGCTTGGCGTATGGGAAAATAATTTCAGGGCGATGAGCTTTTATAAGAAAAACGGTTTCGTGGATTTTGACAGGCACGTTTTCATGTTAGGCACCGATAAACAAATTGATATCATGATGAAAAAGGATCTATTAAACAATTGAGAGATGGATAAAAAGAATGTTTTCCTTTTACTGCTGATATTAGGCACAGCCTTTTGGGGCATATCATTTTCAGTAACTAAGCTGGCTATAGGCCATGCATCCTCGCTCACCTTTTTGTTTTACCGCTTTTTAGCAGCAACAATTGTTCTGTCTGTCATATTTGTGAAGCATTTAAGAACAATAAACTGGCATTCTGCTAAAACAGGGGCAATCCTTGCGGTCCCTCTTACCCTCGGAATCTATCTGCAAACCCTGGGGATAAAGTATAGCACCGCATCACAATGCTCTTTCGTGGCAGGTACATGTGTAATCATTATTCCCTTGCTAAAGGCGGTTTTTTATAATACCGTTGCGCCTGCAAAGATCTGGCTCGCGGCTGTAATTGCCCTGGCCGGTTTATCAGTTATTTCCTTGAATGCCAACTTTTCGGTTAGCATCGGCGATTTATATACCATTAGTGGTGCCGTAGGCTTTGGCGTTTACCTCATCAAGGTAGAAAAGCTTTCCAGGGCAGATCATATCGCACATACTGTAGTGCCTATGTTTGCGGCATGCGCCATGATCACCTGCTGCCTGGCATTGGTGGATACGAGCTCAAACTGGCTGCCTGAAAGTAACCAATTTTGGATGGGTATTGCTTATTGTGCGCTATTTTCTACAGCTTACATGTACACCATTTCCAATATTTCGCAACGCTACCTGAGCGCCGAAAGGGTTGCCATAATATATCTTTTCGAGCCGGTGTTTGGCGCAATTGCCGCCTGTTTCATTTTAGGCGAACACCTAACCTGGCGGTTGTTTACAGGCGGAAGCCTGATTTTTGCAGCAACGCTCATTTCCGAATTGAAGTTTGACAGGAAAGCTGTTATACTTGAAGCAAATGCCATTGAATAGATGTGTTGCCGCTTGCAGCAATTTTCTAAAACATCACAGGAAAAAGAAATGAACTTGTAGTTACATTTGAATCCAAATGTAAACTTAATGGAAAGACGGGCTTTTTGTAAAAACTCCTTACTGGGCGGTGCTGCCGTATTAGCAAATCCTTTAATCGGCAAAGCCGGTGCTCTTGACCTTTTTTCGGCTAACAAACCTTCAGCCCTCATGGGCAACCGTTTTGTTACCTTTTGTATTATGATCCGTACCTCTCCATGGGAAGTATCGCGGGATGTAAAACTGATCAAAAGGGATGAAGGTTTTGCGCATACACTTGAAGTAGTACAGCATTTAAGGGAGATTTTTGCCAAAAACGTGCCCGGAGGCCGGCTAACCTGGGGCTTTACCTTAAATGCACTGGAAGATAAGCGGCCTAATTATGTTGATATCCGTAAATATGCAGCCGAATGCCGGCTTAAGTATGGCGATGAGATCTCCTACTTCCCGGGATATTTCCCGGCAATGTACCTCCCCCGTAAAAGGGTAAACCAGGAGATGACTGAAGCCCTGCAGCGCATAACCGCCATGGCCGGTAATGGTTACCGGCCCAAAGCAATTATGGGCGGTTTTTTATCGGCCAATAACCTGGCTTATTTAGCCGAAAAAGAAAATATTCACGTAGCACATGCCGTGATCTGGAGCCAGCATGAAACAGATGGCGGCGGGGCCGATGGCTCACCCTCCTACCCTTTCTATCCATCAAAGCAACATTTTTGTAAACCGGCACAGGGTAAAAGCGACTTTATCGACTGTGTAAACCTGGACGGCTGGAGCGTTGATTTTTTGTGTGCCCTTCAAAGCGGAAACGTGTGGGGCACAACGCCATTTAACGGGGCTGCAAGTCGCCGGGGCGTTGGCCCTATTGAAACCTACGGTGATTGGGGCCTGGATATAGGCCATTATTCGGTCATGCATACACAGGCCATCCATTTTGACAGGGGCTTTGAGCTTAACGGCTTTGGCTGGGTGCCCAACATTTGGGAAGCAGCACTGGTTAAAATAGCCGAGCGAAAAAATTGGGACGATACCCTTGCCTACAGGGCATTAGATAAATGGACGGGAGACACCGTAAAACGTTGGCCGGATGTTAAATTCGTCACTTTTGGTGAATATGGCGAAATCTGGCACGATCATTACCGTGACAATAGCCAATGGAATTACCGCTTTGAAGAAAAAGGGCTTGGGATAGGCAACTCCTGGGGCAACGAGGAGATCAAGTGGTATATGAACAAGGAGTTTCGCCTGGCTACTTTGAGAAACTGGCATAAAAACGGCCCGGAAATGGTAGTAGATTTTACACGTTATGACCTGCCGGCAAAAGAACCGGCCGATCCATCACCTGAAAAACCGGTAAAAGACTGGAGCCTCATGAACCGCATCAATCAAAAAGGTGTAAGGCCACAGGATACCCCGGTATTATTAAGCGCGCTTGGAAATGACGAAAAAGATATGATTGCGCGGCATTATCCCGGGTTGTTTAAATAAACCAAGGTAGTAGTTTATCATCGGCTTGGCTCCTCTTTATTTGGTAGTTTGAGCGCCCATTTTTATACCTAATTTTTCATACTCAATATCGTTGGACTCCCATAATTCTATCTTGTTGCCCTCAACATCCATGATATGAACAAATTTGCCATAGTCAACGGTCTCAATTGTATCAACTATAGCTACACCTTCTTTTTTGAGCTGTGTTACGAGTGCCGTCAAATCTGCAACACGATAGTTAACCATAAAATCTTTATCAGAAGGTGCAAAGTATTTGGTTTTTTCATTAAAAGGGCTCCATTGGGTAAATCCCTTTTTTAGCGTATCGGCACCTTGCCTCCATTCAAACACAGCACCGTACTGATTTGTCTGTAACCCCAGGTGCTCCTTATACCAGGCCCTAACCTTAGCAGGTTCTTTACATTTAAAAAAGATACCACCAATGCCGGTTACCCTTTTTAATTCGGCAGGTTGGTGGGTTGATGCAGTCAGGGCAGCTTTAAAGGCAAACCCGGAGCCAAATGAGGCAGCAATGAGCAGCAGGATAAGGGTAGTTTTTTTCATGACCAGTTATAGTTAAGCTTGTTTGCGTTTGCTTTAATTAGTTAATGAAATTTAAAGTATTTGAAAAGCAAAACAAAACGATAAATGAGAAAGCCCCAAATCTTCCAATTTGAGGCCTTCTCAAAACGCTTGTCTTCAATGAGACTTAAAGCATTAACATGCTTTCTACTTATTCAACCTGTTGTTTCATCAATTTTTTAGCCCCAATTAAAGCTAACAACGTAACTACTGAAGCTGCTGTTAAGTAGTAACCTACATAGGCAAGTCCATAGTTATGTGCCAGCATAGTTGCCATATATGGTGTAAGCGATGCACCTAAAATACCGGCCAGGGTAAAAGCCAGCGAAGCGCCGGTATAACGCACTGCCGGCGGAAAGATTCCAGCAAGCGCCGTACCTATCGGCCCGTAGGTGAGCCCCATCAAAAACATCCCTATCGACAAAAATATAGCGGTCATGATTAAACTGCCGGTAGTAAATAATGATGCAAAAACAAGCCCAAACGCTATAATGCATATTGTTGCCACAATTAGCATGTTGTTACGCCCATACTTATCTGCCAGCACGGCCGACAATGGAATACCTATGCCAAATGCCACCATTGATATCATCTGTATGATCAGGAAGGCGCTTTTAGTATAATGCAGCGCTGTAGTGCCCCAGCTTAGTGTAAACACTGTCATCAAATAAAACAACAGGAAAGTGGTAACAGTTGCCAGCGTGCCTAAGGTAATGGCTGCAGTATGCTTTATTAAAACATCTACAATCGGTACTTTTGAGCGCTCTTCTTTATTAACCATCTTCATAAACTCCGGAGTTTCGGATATTTTTAACCTCACAAAAAGCCCAACCCAAACCAATAATGCACTTGCAATAAACGGGATGCGCCAGCCATAGGTTATGAAATTATCTTCGCTCATGGTTTTGCTGAGGATAAAAAACGTACCACTCGATAGCAGAAACCCAATAGGTGCACCTAACTGCGGAAACATGCCATACCACGCTTTTTTATTTGCAGGGGCATTTTCTGTTGCCAGTAATACCGCACCGCCCCATTCCCCGCCTAAACCAAGCCCTTGCCCAAAACGGAACAGGGCAAGCAATATTGGTGCTGCAATACCTATAGAAGCATAACCAGGCAAAAGCCCGATAGCAACGGTTGACGGCCCCATGGTTAGTAATGCCGCAACCAATGTAGCTTTACGTCCTTTATGGTCGCCAAAGTGCCCAAATATAGCAGCCCCTATTGGTCGTGCAAGAAAGGCCAGTGCAAAAGTTGCCAGTGATTCGAGCGTTGCCGATGTTGGATCGGCGGCAGGGAAAAATAATTTAGGGAATACCAGCACCGCGGCGGTGGCATAAATATAAAAATCAAAAAACTCAATGGTTGTACCAATAAGGCTTGCAGTAAGGATCCGGCTAACCGGGTTTGCTGCGGAAGGTTGCTGATTCATAGCCTCAAACATATCAAATTTGAGGGAATGTGCAAATACGATGAACAGGAACATCCTTCACCCAGGAGGAGATTTGAAAGAAATATTGACCTACAGGCTTTATATTGGCGATATAAATTTCATCTCTCTTTTTCTTTCGATTGATATATTTGAGGCTTTTCATTTTCGTAGCGGGAGCAATATTTGCATTGATGATCTTCAGGTTATAGATTAAGCCCTTCAAACCTTGCTATCGCCAGACCAACAAATTTTTCATTCGAAAACAGTGTTTGCTTTCTGTTTCTCCTTCCTATTAAATGCGTTAGTATTTCATCCAGGTTTTTAGTCTTAAACTTAACAGATAGGAAATCCATGGCAGATCATAGCTCCAGCCCAAAAGCAGAATAAAAACTGTATAAAAAACTTTTCATTTTATAAGCACGCTTTTCATGAGCGAGAGATAACGGAATATAATCTGAATAGCATCATTCAATTTCCGCCCAGGATCGGAAACTATGCCAGTGGCTAATGGGGCAAAGCCATTTTTTTTCAGTATGTGTTGCAAACCCTGGTATTGGTGTGATCAGGCTTCTTTTTTTTACATTCCTTCTCATTATAAACAATCTGAGCAGCTCCTTTTTGGACCGGCCTAATAATCTGAGTTTTTGTTTCGTCAATATTTGAAAGGCAAAAAAATCTTCAGGACAGGCTTTGTTGGTGAAATACCACCAAATTTCTTTATCCTCCGTTATAGTTTTTACACTTGCGGCAAAAGTCATCGTTGTAGAACCTGTCCTTTTCCAGTGATAGTTGCCCGAGAATAAGACACTTGTCAATTCACCGCCGTCTTCGACATATGGGTTAGGGCCATGATCGCTGAAATTGATATACTTATCGGGGTGGTCATATAAACTGACGTAATCTGCAATCCCTAAACCCTCTTGGAGGGCTTTGGACGCAAAGGGAAGATGGATGTAGTCGTCTTCAACGAAGTAAACGAAATCTTCTTGCTTGAAGCAATCAATTGAATATTGGACGATATGTCGAAAAGATCCCGAGTTTCCCAGGGATGTTATTATCGGCTCTATACCTAATGCTTTAATATCTTCAATAGTATTGCTGCTGCAGTTGTCGGCGAATACTAATAAACTATCAATATCAAATTCAGTTATAAAATTAACAAGACAACGAAGTTTTGTGAAGATATGTAGTTTGTCCTTAGGGTTACTACTATCGGATATACGATATAAATAGTGAATTTTCATGTTTAAATAGGATAATTACCGACTTGCTGTCCGTAATCAATTTGAAATGAAAGTTGATTGTCAAATATAGCAAAGACACACGGATTTTGAACTTGTTCATATTAATGAAGGTAGTTTCTTTACCAATGAGGGGACTGAAAAATATTGCTGCCTGCCGCAATGAATGGCATGGAGGCGATACTTTCGGTGATAATTGCTAAACTATGATTGAGGTGGGTGGATCGGCCCGAGGTCGGGGTTATTTAGAATAAAATTTAAGTAATATTACAGGCCATAATGAGATCAAATTAACATTTACTTCATTCAGTGTTACTCCAGGTTTAAACAGCACGTCATGATAAAATGCAGCAGGCGGAATGGTTGCAATAATTATCGCAATGGCAACCATAAGTTTCCAGGCAATAAAGGCAGCAATGGCTAACCCGGTGAAAAGTTTGAAAAATGAATAAAAAAAGCCTCAAATCTTTCGACTTGAGGCTTTTCATTTTCGTAGCGGGAGCAGGACTCGAACCTACGACCTTCGGGTTATGAGCCCGACGAGCTACCAACTGCTCCATCCCGCACTGTATTGTGCTATATATTTAAGATCCGGACATAACCCCGGAAAGGTCCTTCCAATTATCAAAATGCAAATTTGCACTCCGTTTTAATTGGACTGCAAAGATATAATTCGTTTCTTTGCAGTCCAAATATATTTTTAATTATTTTTCTATGGCTCATCAGGCAGGTTTTGTAAGTATAATAGGTAAACCCAACGCAGGGAAATCAACCCTTATGAACGCGCTGGTGGGCGAAACAATGTCCATCATCACTCCTAAAGCACAAACTACGCGTCACCGTATCTTGGGTATTGTGAATGATGAAAACTACCAGATCGTGTTTTCGGACACGCCCGGTGTTATCAAACCGCACTATGCCCTGCACGAGAGCATGATGCACCAGGTTGACGGCTCTATTGTTGATGCCGACCTTATTTTGCTGGTTACCGACATTTATGAGGAGTACGACGAGGCAGATGTTCTAAAAAAACTGGAACGTTCTGAAGCGCCTCTTGCCATCCTGATCAATAAAATTGACCAAAGTGATGAGGAAACCGTAAAAAAGAAAGTTGAGTTTTGGCAGGAGAAACTAAACCCTAAAGCCATCTTCGCCATATCGGCATTGCACGGGCACAATATTAAGGCTATTATGGATTTTGTGATCGGAAACCTGCCCGAGCATGCGGCCTATTACGAAAAAGATGCACTGACCGATCGTAATGACCGCTTCTTTGCTTCCGAAATGATCCGCGAGCAGGTATTTAAACAATACAAAAAAGAAATCCCTTACAGCACCGAGGTTATTGTAACGGCCTTTATAGAAGGCGAGAAACTTTACCGCATCAGTGCCGAGATCATTGTTGAGCGCGAATCGCAAAAAAACATCATCATCGGTAAAAACGGTGAAATGCTGAAAATAGTAGGCACTTACGCCCGTCGCTCCATGGAAGACTTTTTCCAGAAAAAAATCTTCCTGGAAACGTTTGTAAAAGTAATCCCCGACTGGCGCACCAAAAAGAATTACCTCAAACAATTCGGGTACGAATAGGAAGAACAGAATCAAGACTTTTAGAATCAGGATGCAGGATAATCCAACATCTTGACCTATCATTAATAAAAATTAAAAATTTCGTAGAAGCAGTTGTTAAGTTAGATAGATTTGTATTCCTGAATCTTGATTTCTTGCATCCCGACTCTTAATAAAAAATATGAGTAACATAGTAGCCATAGTGGGCAGGCCCAACGTAGGCAAATCAACATTATATAACCGCTTAACCGAAAGCCGCAAGGCTATCGTTGATGACTTTAGCGGCGTAACGCGCGACAGGCACTACGGTGTTGCCGAATGGCTTAACCACAACTTTACTATTATTGATACAGGCGGCTATGTAGCCAACTCCGACGATGTTTTTGAAGCCGCCATCCGTGAGCAGGTTGATATTGCCATTGAAGAAGCTACAGTGATCCTGTTTGTAGTGGATGTTACCACCGGTATCACTGACCTGGACGACGAGATCGCTAATCGCCTGCGTAAAAGCAAAAAACCTGTTTTTGTAGTGGTAAACAAACTGGATAACAATAACCAGGTTGCTGATGCCATGGTATTTTACAGCCTTGGCCTTGGCGAGATCTACAGCATTTCGTCAATGACAGGCTCCGGTACCGGCGAACTTTTAGACGAAGTAGTAAAACACTTTGAAGATGAAGTACTGGAAGAAAACACCCGTCCTAAATATGCCATTGTAGGCAGGCCTAATGTTGGTAAATCGTCAATAATTAACGCCCTGATCGGTAAAGACCGCAATATCGTTACCCCAATAGCCGGCACCACGCGCGATTCTATCCATATCCATTATAACCAGTACGGTCATGATTTTATGCTGATAGATACCGCCGGGATGCGTAAAAAGACCAAGGTTAAAGAAAACATCGAGTTTTATTCGGTAATGCGTACCATTAAAGCATTAGAAGAAGCCGACGTAATTATCCTGATGATTGATGCCGTTGAGGGTTTTGAATCGCAGGATATCAACATCTTCCACCTGGCCGAAAAGAATAAAAAAGGTGTAATGATTGTGGTGAATAAATGGGATTTGATTGAGAAGAACAACAAAACTGTCAAGGTATTTGAAGAGCAGATCCGCGATAAAATTGCCCCATTCAGTGATGTGCCTATTGTATTTACCTCCGTTACCGAAAAGCAAAGGGTGTTAAAGGTTTTAGACGTGGCCAACACCGTTTACAAGAACCGGGCGCGCAAAATACCTACTTCAAAACTAAACGAGGTAATGCTGCCTATTATCGAAAACTATCCTCCGCCTTCAATTAAGGGCAAGTACGTTAAAATAAAATACATTACCCAAATTGCAGGCTCATCGCCAATGTTCGCGTTTTTCTGCAATTTGCCGCAGTACGTTAAAGAGCCTTACTACCGCTTTATAGAAAACAAACTCCGCGAAAACTTCGAGTTTTCGGGTGCGCCGATACAGGTTTGGTTCCGGCAAAAGTAAGAACCTTGATTTTTAGGATTTGAGGATCACCATGAGTTAAAACAGGATACCATTCTACAATAGAAGCATCCTGCTTTAACTCATGTTTTTTATAGCTATATCAGGAAATCCTCAAATCAAGAAAATCAAGGTTCTGTTTACTGCTCCAACCCTTTTTTAAATGCCACGTCATCAGTGTTTATCACTTTAAAATAGGCATTATCTCCCCATTTAAAGCGCGCGGTCTGAGCCTTAAGGATAGTTTTTATAGGCTCCCGGGAAATCTGCACTTCGTGCGAATCCATTTCCTTAACAGTTTGCGATGCATACAGGATAAATTGATCTACCTCATCATTGCTAACGGCATATTGTGTTAAAAATTCACGCTCAGTGGGGTATTGTTTAAGCAGTTTCTGCTGGCGGTCAATAACATATGCGGTAAACAATTGCTGTTGGCTCAGGTCCTGGATCAGCGGTGTAAACCTGCTGGTATCAGCCGGTACAAAAACATCCGGCATAATACCTCCCCCGCTAAAAACTTTACGACCGGTTGAGGTATGGAATGACGGTGTTCCTTTAAACACACTATCGTTCAGGTTGCTTTGTTCTGAAAAAAGCTCGCCTTTTTGCATGCGCTGGGCCAGTTCATTGCGGTATTTGTCTACCCCGTTTTTGTATGATTTTTGGATGGAGCGGCCCGACGGGGTATAATACCTCGCCACCGTTAAATTCACTGCCGAACCATCGTCAAAAGCAAACTGCTGTTGCACCAGGCCTTTTCCAAACGACCTGCGGCCAACGATAGTTGCCCTGTCAAGGTCCTGCAGGGCACCTGCTAAAATTTCACTTGCCGATGCCGAATATTCATCAATAAGTACGGTGACTTTTCCTTTCTGAAACATGCCCGAATCTGTGGCAAAATAATCGGTACGTGGCTCGTGAATCCCTTTGGTATAAACTATCAGCTTTCCGCCGGTTAAAAACTCATCGGCCATTGAGGTAGCCGCGTTTAGGTACCCACCGCCATTGCCTCTCAGGTCAAGTAACAATTTATCCATCCCGTCATTTTTCAGCGTAGTTAATGCTTTTCTGAAATCAACATCGGTAGTAGCCGAAAATTTACTGATCTTGATATAACCTGTTTGGGCATCGGCCATATAGGCGGCGTCAACACTACTCAAATCTACATGACCGCGTTTAACCTTAAGTATTTTCAGGTCTTTGCTTAAAGGAGGTAATACAGTCAGTTTTATTTCCGCGTCTTTATCTCCCCTAAAAACACCATTTATGCGGGTTGCTGTAAGCTTACTGCCCGAAAACTTTTTATCATCAACATTGATCACTTTACTCCCTACCAGCAGTCCTGCCTTTTCGGCCGGGCCACCGGCATAAACCTGTGTTATGATCAGGGTATCGCGCAGCAACTGGTACTCGATGCCTATGCCGTTAAAACCACCGTCTAATCTTTCATTAATGGATTGGGCCTGCTGCTGGGGTAAATACAGCGAATGCGGATCGAGGTTTTGAAGCAGGTTATTTACCGAAACACCTTCAATGCTGTCAATGTTCACACTATCAACATAGTTGCGGTCAACCAGTTGCAGTACTTTGGCAATTTTGCTGTTTGCAGTAAACGAAAGACCGAGATTATGGGTCGCAAAATCCCTGTTAAGCAATAAGCCTATCATTATCCCCAAAAATAGCAGGATCATTGTCCGGAAAATTACACCTGCGGTCCTCTTCATAATTTATAACACAAAGTTAACAAATGCAAGGTCAATAATTTTTACCTGCACCCTTGCATTTGATGATTTTTACCGAATTTTGTTATAAATTATTTGAAAATAGGCTATGGAAACCACCACCGAAAGGGAATCGCACTATAAAAACCTCGAAAAACAGACCGTAAGGGAAATTTTAGAAAACATTAACAACGAGGATAAAACCGTTCCATTGGCTGTTGAAAAGGCCCTGCCACAAATAGAAGCGCTTGCAACCATCACTGCCGAAAGGATGAAAAGCGGCGGCCGGTTGTTTTATATAGGTGCCGGCACCAGTGGCAGGTTAGGTGTGGTTGACGCGTCAGAATGCCCGCCAACATTCGGCGTTCCGTTTGATATGGTGGTTGGACTCATAGCCGGCGGTGACAGCGCTATCCGCAAAGCGGTTGAATTTGCCGAAGATGATGCCGTACAAGCCTGGCTTGATCTGCAGGAATTTAATATCAATGATAAAGACGTGGTGGTTGGCATAGCGGCTTCGGGCACTACGCCTTATGTAATTGGCGGCTTAAAAACCGCTAACGAACACAATATAGTTACTGGCTGTATTGTTTGTAACAGTGGCAGTCCGGTAGCAGCTGTGGCACAATACCCGGTTGAAGTAGTAACGGGACCGGAGTTTTTAACGGGCTCAACCCGTATGAAAGCCGGTACCGCACAGAAATTAGTTTTGAATATGCTGAGCACAAGCGTTATGATCCAGCTTGGCCGCGTAAAAGGGAACAGGATGGTTGATATGCAGTTAAGCAACCATAAATTGGTGAACAGGGGCACCCACATGGTAATGGACGAAACCGGCTTGAGCGAAGAGGAAGCAGCCGCGTTACTGAAACAATACGGCAGCGTACGGAACGCTGTTTATCATTATTTAAAAAAATAAACTGAATTTGAAAATGTGTTGATTTGAAAATTTGAAAATGCAAAGCAGCATTCGAGAAATTCCTCAATTCAATAAATTCAGGTTCAGACAAATTTGGAATTAACACAATGCACGATATTGAACCATATTACCGCTGGAGAGATGATTACGTAGCATCTGAAGATGAGTTTTCGCCTTTTTATGCTACCGAATACAGCGAATTTGAATTTGACAAGCAGGTATATAATTACCTGCTGCACCCCCAATGGGATTCCTTCGGCTCCAATACACTTTACCTTAAAGTACTTTTTGCCGATTACGATAAAGGCTACACCATTATTGAATTGATAGGCGAATGGAATGATGCCATTAATAACGACATCATGCTATTGAAGCGTGAGCTGCTCGACCTCATGATCGATAACGGCATCACCCACTTTATCCTGATAGGCGAAAACGTACTTAACTTTCACTCAAGTGATGATTGCTACTATGAAGAGTGGTTTCAGGATGTTGAGGATGGCTGGATAGCGGGCATCAATTTCCGCGAACACGTGATTGAAGAGTTTAAGAACAGCAATATCGATTATTACATCAACTTTGGCGGCGAGCTCGATAACCTCGGCTGGCGGGCATTAAAACCTGTACAGGTTTTTAAAAAGGTAGAAGAGCAGTTGATGCGTCGTTTAAATTAACTCTAAACCACTGCGTCATTGCGAGGAACGAAGCAATCCCCGACTGTACAGAGAAACCTGCATGGCCGCTCTGCCTCTTGGGGATTGCTTCGTTCCTCGCAATGACGCGGTGGAGAGACAGGCATATATTCTTCACCTCATATTCACTTTTTATTCATAAATTCGTACTATAATTTTAACAAAAAATGGAATTTAAAGAATCTAAATACAACTACGATAATGTTATCGAAGTTAGAGATCAATCAGAAGTTTCTTCACGCAGGTTTATGGCCGGCGTTTTCAGCTGGATGTTTGTTGCGCTCGGCGTTTCGGCTGTAACTGTATACCTGTTTTTAAACATGGGCCTGCTGAGCCTGATCGTTGGCCCAACCGGCTTTACACCTTTCGGCTACTTCGCCTTGTTTTCACCATTAGCGTTTTCACTGGTAATGCAGTTTGGCTATAACCGTATTTCGTACCCGGTACTGGTATTGCTTTTTGTGGCTTATGCCACGCTTATCGGTATCAGTTTAAGCCTGATATTTTTGATTTATACATCTGCATCAATATTAGGTGTTTTCATCACCGCGTCGGTAACTTTTGGTATCATGGGCATTGCTGGTTACACCACTCAAATGGATTTAACCAAGTTTGGCTCAATCATGTACATTCTGTTCATCGGTATATTTGTAGCTTCACTGGCAAACTTCTTTATGCACAGCGAACAAATGGGCTATATCATCAGCTACATAGGCATAGCGGTATTTACCGGTTTAACTGCTTACTACATGCAAATGCTTAAACGTATTGGCGCGGGCATTGAATACGGCGATGCAAGCTCGAAAAAACTGGCGCTGATGGGTGCATTAACACTATACATCACCCTGATCAACCTGTTTTTCATGATCCTCCGTTTATTCGGCAGAAGAAGATAATTTCAGTAAGAAACTCAATCAAAAAGCTGCCTCCAAAAAGGCAGCTTTTTTTGTTTAACAATGTGGCTTAGCTATGATATATTGTATACCTTATACACTTGCAAATGATAACTTTATTACGCAAATTTGCAGTGCTTATGGAGAAAGACGGAGGGATTAGACCCTGCGATGTCTTAGCAACCTGTGCTTCACAAGGTGCTACATTCTACCAGGCAGCAATTATGCGCCCGGACAGATAAGCGAAAGTCATAATAACACCCGACTTTTCGATATAAGCTGTATTTAGATTTGAGATATTAGATTTGAGATTTGAGATAGCTCCTGCTCTTTCCGATTGCTTGTTTAATATCTTTTTATCAGATATATGAGATAAAGTATTGAGTATCCAAGGCTTTTCGCCCCGGTCTCACATCTCAAAGCTCATATCTCACATCTCAAAAAATGGACATTAGAAAAGAATTACAAAAACGCATCCTGGTAATTGATGGAGCGATGGGTACCATGATACAGCGGTACCAGCTTACCGAAAAGGATTTTCGTGGTGAGCGTTTTCGCGATCACCATAGCGACCTGCAGGGCAATAATGACCTGCTCAATATTACACGTCCTGATATTATCAAGGCTATCCATGCCGAATATTTAGATGCTGGTGCCGATATCATTGAAACCAATACTTTCAGTACGCAGGTAATTTCCCTTGCCGATTACCACCTCGAAGAACTGGCCTATGAGCTAAGCTACGAAGGTGCACGTATTGCCCGTGAAGTAGCCGACGAATATACCCAGCGCAACCCTGCCAAACCGCGATTTGTTGCCGGTGCCGTAGGTCCAACAAACCGTACAGCTTCCCTATCGCCCGATGTAAACGACCCGGGATATCGTGCCGTTACATTTGATGACCTGGCCGAGGCCTACTATGACCAGGTTCGTGGTTTGGTTGACGGCGGTTCGCATTTATTATTGGTTGAAACCATTTTTGATACCCTTAATGCCAAGGCAGCCCTTTTCGCCATAAAACGTTATGAGCTGGAATGCAAAGCTGCCGGTAAGGATTTTCCTGCTTTCCGCGATAGCGGTGGCATCATGATCTCAGGTACCATTACCGATGCTTCCGGCCGTACCCTTTCCGGGCAAACGGTTGAGGCCTTCTGGAACTCGATAAGCCATGCCAACCTGCTTTCGGTAGGTTTAAACTGCGCTTTGGGCGCAAAAGAAATGCGCCCGCACCTCGCCGAACTTTCTGAAAAAGCAGGCGTGTACATATCGGCCTATCCAAACGCCGGTTTACCTAACGAGTTTGGCCAGTATGATGAAACCCCTCACGAAACCGCTCACCAGGTTGATGATTTTATTAAAGCTGGCTTAGTGAATATTGTAGGCGGATGCTGTGGTACAACGCCCGATCATATTAAATGTATTGCCGATAAGGCTGCTGCATTCCCACCCCGCCCTATCCCTCAAATTGAGCCGGATATGCGCCTGAGTGGCTTGGAATCCGTTACCATAAAACCCGAAAGCATTTTTGTGAACGTGGGCGAGCGTACCAATATCACCGGTTCACCAAAATTCTCCAAACTTATCCTTGCCGAAGATTATGAGGCCGCATTATCTGTTGCCTTACAGCAGGTAGAAGGCGGCGCACAGGTCATCGATATCAATATGGATGAGGGCATGATCGATTCGGAAGCGGTAATGGTGAAATTCCTGAACCTGGTTGCTTCTGAACCGGATATTGCCAAGCTGCCTATCATGATCGACTCCTCCAAATGGACAGTGATCGAGGCGGGTTTAAAATGCGTACAGGGCAAAGGCATCGTGAACTCCATCTCTCTGAAAGAGGGCGAAGATAAATTCAGGGAACACGCCAGCAAGATATTGAGTTATGGTGCAGCTACCGTAGTAATGGCCTTTGACGAAACCGGCCAGGCCGATTCATTGGAGCGACGCATTGAGATCTGTAAACGATCATATGATATATTAGTTAACGAAGTGGGCTTCCCGCCGCAGGATATCATTTTCGACCCCAACATCCTAACCGTTGCTACCGGTTTGGAGGAGCATAACAACTACGCGGTTGACTTTATTGAAGCCACCCGCTGGATCAAGCAAAACCTGCCCCATGCCAAAGTGAGCGGTGGGGTGAGTAATATTTCGTTCTCGTTCAGAGGTAACAATACCGTGCGCGAGGCCATGCACTCGGCCTTCCTGTACCACGCTATTAAAGCGGGGATGGATATGGGCATTGTAAACGCAGGCATGCTGGAGGTTTACGAACAAATACCCAAAAACCTGCTTGAATTAGTTGAGGATGTACTGCTTAACCGTCGCCCGGATGCAACAGAAAGGTTAGTTGAATTTGCAGATACTATCAAAAGCAAAGGTAAGGAAGTGGTACGCGACGAAGAATGGCGCAAAGGCACTGTTCAGGAACGCCTTTCCCACTCACTGGTAAAAGGCATTGTTGAGTACCTGGATAACGATGTAGAAGAAGCCCGCCAGGCCTACAGTAAACCGCTTGAAGTTATTGAGGGCCCGCTAATGGATGGGATGAACATAGTAGGCGATTTGTTTGGTGCAGGCAAAATGTTTTTGCCACAGGTAGTAAAATCGGCCCGTGTAATGAAAAAAGCGGTGGCCTACCTCCTACCTTTCATCGAAGAAGAAAAAAAGAATAACGTTAATGCCGATCAGCGTGCTAACGCCGGTAAGGTATTAATGGCAACCGTAAAAGGCGATGTGCATGACATTGGTAAAAATATAGTTGGCGTAGTACTGGCCTGTAACAACTTCGAGGTGATAGACCTCGGTGTGATGGTGCCTGCACAACGCATTATTGAAGAAGCTAAAAAGCAAAATGTTGATATTATAGGCTTAAGTGGCCTCATCACCCCTTCGCTTGATGAAATGGTGCATTTTGCCAAGGAAATGGAGCGTGAAAACTTCACCATACCGTTGATTGTCGGCGGCGCTACTACATCACGTATTCATGCGGCTGTAAAAATTGCGCCTCAATATTCTGGTGCTGCTATTCACGTTCTGGATGCATCACGAAGTGTTACTGTGTGCAGCAGCCTTATGAGTAAGGATAACCGCGACGCTTATATCCATGGCATTAAAGATGAATATGCCAAAGCTCGCGAGGCGCATGCCAACAAAAAATCCGACAAACGCTTTGTAACCATTGAAGAAGCCCGCGCAGGTAAATTCCAGATCAGTCTGGATGGTGATGTGGCCCCGAAACCGGCATTTACCGGCACTAAAGTATTTGAAGCATACCCGCTTGAAGAATTACTGCCTTACATCGACTGGACGCCGTTTTTCCATACTTGGGAACTTCGCGGCAGCTATCCAAAGATCTTTGATGATAAGTTTGTAGGCGTTGAAGCCAAAAAACTATTTGACGATGCGCAGTTATTGATGAAACGCATTGTTGATGAAAAGCTATTGACAGCAAGCGGTGTTATCGGTTTTTGGCCGGCAAACAGCGTAGGCGACGATATTGAACTATATACAGATGAAAGCCGCACAAATGTGCTAACGCGCATCCATACGCTTCGTCAGCAGGCCGAAAAGGTGAAGAACGATCCGTATTTTGCCCTGTCGGATTTTATCGCACCAAAAGAAAGCGGCGTACCCGATTACTTTGGCGGCTTTGCCGTAACAACCGGCTTAGGTTGCGATGAGCTGGTAGCTGAGTTTGAGGCCGACCATGACGACTATAACAGCATTATGGCTAAAGCTCTTGCCGACCGCCTTGCCGAAGCTTTCGCCGAAAAAATGCACGAACTGGTACGTAAAGAACACTGGGGTTATGCCAAAGGCGAACAGCTAAGCAATGTTGATTTGATCAAAGAGGAATACCAGGGCATCCGCCCGGCACCGGGTTATCCTGCCTGTCCGGATCATACCGAAAAAACTACATTGTTTGAATTGCTGAAGGCCGAAGATAATGCCCACATGCACCTTACCGAAAGCCTGGCCATGATGCCGGCTGCATCGGTAAGTGGTTTCTACTTCGCGCACCCGCAGGCAAGGTATTTCGGACTGGGAAAGATCAGCAAGGACCAGGTGGAGGACTACGCGATAAGGAAGAACATGCCGCTGGAAGATGTGGAGAGATGGTTGGGGCCGAATATTAATTATTAGTGGCAGTTACCTCATAGTTCAATATAAATTATTAGTGGCAGCTTTTAGTAGTAGTTATTTCGTTAACATAAATCACACATGACCGGAAGTTTTAAGGATTTAAAAGTTTATAAACTTGCATTTGAAACAGCAAGCGACATTTTTAAACTTACAAAAGCGTTTCCTAAAGAAGAACGATATTCACTTACCGATCAAATAAGACGATCATCGAGATCTGTTTGCGTCAATATCGGAGAGGGATATAGGAAACGTATTTATCCGAAGCATTTCACTTCCAAAATGACTGATGCCGACGGAGAAGCGACAGAAACGTCAATTTGGCTGGACTTTGCTTTAGATTGTGAGTATATCGATCAACAGGTTCATACAAATCTTCAAACTAAATATCAGGAAATTGGCAGGATGCTAAACGGAATGGCTCAAAATCCGGAAAAGTTCTTACCTAAAAGCTGAACGCGAGAAAGAACGCCTGCTACTAACTTAACCAACATTCAAAAAACAATAAAAATAAAACTGCAACTGCTTCTGCAACTGCAACTCTAAAAAGGGGCAAATGAAAATACCTGAACATATAGCAAACGCCAACGGCAAAACACTTTTTTCTTTTGAATTGATCCCGCCTTTAAAGGGGCAGAGCATCCAGGGCATTTACAACGCTATCGATCCATTGATGGAGTTTAAACCTCCGTTCATTGATGTTACCACCCTGCGCGAGGATTTTATTTACAAGCAGCACCCAACCGGTTTGCTCGAAAAACTATCTTACCGCAAACGCCCCGGCACCATTGCCATTTGTGCGGCTATCATGAATAAGTACAAGGTTGATACTGTGCCTCATCTCCTTTGCGGCGGTTTTACCAAAGACGAAACCGAGAACGCGCTTATTGAGCTGGAATTTTTAGGAATCGAGAACGTATTAGTATTACGTGGCGACGCAAGGCTTGGTGACTCATCTTTTGTGCCCACTCCCAACGGTCATTGTTACGCCACTGAATTACTGCAGCAGGTGGTAAACCTTAATAACGGTATTTACCTGCACGAAGATCATGGCAATACGGTCAAAACAAATTTCTGCATAGGTGTTGCCGGTTATCCTGAAAAGCATTTTGAGGCCCCTAACCTCAAAACCGATTTCAAATACCTCAAACAAAAGGTAGAGATGGGTGCGCAATTTATTGTAACCCAGATGTTTTTTGACATTGACAAATACAAAGAATTTGTGAACGGCTGCCGGGCCAATGGCATCAACGTGCCTATTATTCCGGGATTAAAGCCGATCACCTCATCAAAGCAACTGGTTACATTATCAAAAACCTTCCATATCGATATCCCTGAAGATCTGAGCGATGCTATCCATGCTTGTGAAAACGAAAAAGCGGTAAAAGAGGTTGGTATTGAATGGATGATCAACCAGTGTAAAGAGCTGATCGCCTTTGGCGCGCCGGTGCTACATTTTTACACCATGAGTAATGCAGGGCCTACTAAAAGGATTGCCGAGGCGATATTTTAGTCAGAGCAGGCTTATTAGTTAAAAGTGGCTCAAACAAACGGGTTGAAAGTTATCCTATTATTTAACTTTCAACCCAATAAGTGAACAATCTATATCATCACCTACCTTAACATTCTTACCAAGAACCTGAGTGTTGCCATAATTCATATATCCTACCTTAACCTTGAAAAAGCCATTTTGGGGGCTATTGATAACATATTTTTCTACTATTTTGCCCTTCATCAATAAATCTTTTTGGGGATTAAATATCCACTCCACTTTTGGACACATGTACTCAAAGACATTTCTATCCCCGTCACTATCATCAACGGGCATGTATATCGAAATTTCATCACCAACCTTGAATTTATTGTAAGTTTTGAACGCATCCTCTTTTTGTTTTTTATCACATTCAATGATCAGCGTCCAATAAGCTTTATATCCTTCAACTTGTTTATTAACATCAATATTTTTATGATTAAGGCTTCGATGCAACGAGGTCAAAATTATTGACGACATATCGTCCGCACTATGAATATCTAATGAATTGAAGTACTTTGTTAAGGCAGCATCCCTTCCCCCTCTAATCCAATTGTTTCTAATCCACAAGCCGGTTTTAAAATGCTGTTCGGCAACCGCTTTTTCTTCAGGCAGTTTTTTAAACTCGTACAATTCGATTTTTGACAGATTTTGTTTGAGACACAAAATAGCTTCATTCAAGTTTTTGGGTAAGCTATTTTGAGCATGAGAATTTGCCGGAGACAGGCAAATCATTAAAATGGCAAAACAAATTACAGTGCTTATTATTTTACATGCCGGTTTCATAGTATGTTAAAACTAATTATTATTGCCGATAATCATTCGGGTAATAGTACTCTTTTTATCAGAGCAGTTTACATACTCTAAAATACAACAAGGCTTTTCTCCGTTTTCCTGCCCAAACCGTTGACCCTGTTGTGATTGATAAATTAAAATATTTACTTTTAGTTATCAAATCCAACGTCTGCCTATGGATACCTTTAGTCACATCAAGGCTGTTATCAGCATTACATTAGGTCTTAGTATTACCCATCTGCTTAAAGGAGCAGCCAAGCAGATTCAGCACCCCGGCAGGGATAAACCTTATTGGGTCCACAATTTGTGGACACTTTACCTTTTTATTTTATTGCTGCATTTTTGGTGGTGGGAAATCAATCTGCATGAAATAAAGCATTGGCTTTTTGCCGAATACTTTTTCATCATCATATACATAGTAACCTATTACAGCGTTTGCGCGCTGCTATATCCTGATGACCTGAAAGATTACCAGGGTTACAAGGACTACTTTTATTCGCGGCGGAAATGGATTTTTGGCATCTTAGGTGCAAGTTACCTGCTTGATCTTATCGATACCGAGATAAAAGGGGCCACATATGTACACCACTATAATATCGAATATCCAATCCGCAATATCAGTCATTTCATATTATGTATGATTGCTATAAAGGTAGAGAACCGGAATTTCCACGCAGTTTTGGTGATCCTGTTTATCCTTTATGAAGCGTCGTACATTCTGAGGCTCTTTTAAAAAGCACCAATAAGAGGGTGCCGACATGCAACGGCACCCTCATCCCCGTACACATACAGGTTACTTGCAAAAGATAACCTGGTTCGTTTTTGCCCAGTCGTTACTTTCGCCGGTAGTTAATTTGCGATAAGTTGTCAGGGTTAGGCTATAAGCACATGAGGGCCATGCGCTGAAAGGAGGAGTTAAAACAAATGGGGCTGGCGCGGCCAGGTTAAACTTTTTGGCGTCACCGCGCGGAACTGTTCCACTGGGTAAGCCATTTACCGTGCCGGTAGCGTTTGACCATACACCCAGCGACCAGCTGGCAATCAGCTCATGATCTACAGTGTAATCGGCATGTGCAGCTCCACCCACCGGGGTACAGCCGCTGCCTCCGCCGGCAAAAAGTTCTTCCAGTTTAAGCAGGCTCACCTCATTCCAGTTGTTCACATAGATCTTACCGATAAGCGATTGCGTATTAAGGTTAGGCGAGCCTGGGTTAGCCGGGTCATCGGTAGTTTGGAATTGGATATATAGCATTCTGCCGTTTTTCTGATTGGCCGCAGGTACTGCTAACCCCGGGGTTAACCCGGCGCTTGCGTCGCCTCCGCCAATAATGGTAACAGTATTTAAATAAAACAGCGAGCCATAAAAGCCATTATCAAGCGCAGGCTGATCAACCCGCACCCAGCCATTAGCATCCGGGTGCAGCACATGATCAGGGATTGCATTAGGGTAATTATCAGCAGGGATGCTATCGGGCACCGAAGCTGCTTGGTTAATATCTATCACTACATTCTGAAACGCAGTAGTACCATTCCAGGTGATTTGCCGGGTGGCAACTTTTAAAGCCGTTGTTTCCATCTGGGCGGTAGTTACAGGATTAAAACTTACATTATCGGTCGAAAACAAAAAGCGGTAATAAAGCGGACTGCCAGGTGCTGAAGGGACTTTCTTGGTGGCATAGCCCCCAAGCTTTACCGAACCAAAGAAACCATAACCAGTACCACCTGCTCCAAATTTGCCGGTGAGGGTTTTACCGCTGCCGTCAATGTCAGATGTAATGCTGAAATTCCCCACTGAAGTAAACCATGGTGTATCGCTGGTAATGATACCGCCACCTTTAATGCAAAGTTTTACACAAAAACAGTTATTGGCATTGTGCCTGTCGTTCTGGCGGCCACGGGTACGATCTTCGGCCAGCAGGACGGTGCCCGACGAACTTTCAACCCTGAAATAGTAATCAGGCCCGGCAGGCCATTCAACATTTAGCCATGGCAATAAGGTTTTCCGGAAATTGTCGCCGGGGTATACGATAGTGAATTTGCCGTTGTTGTCGGTATAGGCATTGCCTAAATAGTCATCTTGCAGCAGGTCTACATCATAGGCAAAAACCTTAACGCCGGGAATTGGCTTTTGGGTTTCACAATCGTTTACATAACCGCAAACCACCCAGATATCCAGCAGGGTAAGGATGCGGCAAAACCATTTGGAATCTATTTTATAATCAAATCTTGCATATTGAGCATTTTCCTGGGTGCTTTTATACAGGGGTTGCAGCGTGGTAATATGAAACTGCAATGCCGGGCCTTTTTTAGGCAGCGGGATTTTGAAGGGCACGTTGCCACAATACCAGTCCACATCGATACTGCCACCCTCATAACCAGATTTAGCGCCATCAATTTCTATAGTAAAATCGCCGCTCTCTTGCACGTCGGCCTGGGTAATGAACAGTCGTTCCTTTGCTTTCAGCTCTTCATCGTTTACCTGGTGAAAGGTTTGTTTGGGATCGGCGACGGCAAGCCGGGTTTCGTTTTGCTGATCGGCGGTGCGATAAACTTTTACCGCTGTCCCCGCAACAGGCAGTTCGCAGTCTGAGCATAATAAACCGCGTAGGTTCCCTTTAATAATGTAGTTCATAAGTTTTTGATTAGTATTTGTACCGGCTTACTCTTTAAACTGGATTTTCAGCATACTCCACCGCAAGCAGCTGAGTACAGCTTATTTGCTGAGTCAAAGTTTGGGCAAAACCGGTACGCAATCAACGTTGCCACTACGCTATTATAACCTGTAACTGTACGCTATTTAACAGCGTACCCTCAACATAAATGAGGCGTAGAACTACGCTTAGGAAATACGTATAAAACAACTGCTCCTTTCAGGCCAAAGGGAATACGCCTTATAAATCTTGTTTGTTGCAGGTATAAAGCGCCGCCTGATTTTTGCCCTGTTTAACTATGCTTTTAAAAGCTGCGCAAAAACCAGCAACCGCCATATTAATATTACAAAAACAGTATAATAAATAATACTTATATTAATACAAGCACCCGGCCGTTGAAGCGTCTTATTTACACGGAAAAAGCAAAAAACAACACCTGTTTTAAGCCACGTAAGATTACAGTTTCTGATACGTAAAAACACGCATAATAAACCCGTAATAAAACGGAACAAAAACACAAATACCTATAAATCAATAATTTAAAAACTCAAAAAAAGACCGCAATATGCCAAGTAACCGGAGCTATGATTGAAAGAGTTACATATTAGCATTAGTTTTATACAATAAATCCCTACACGCTATTATTTTTTATGGAAACACAAGAAAGAAAACCTTCATCACCTATTACCGGCCAGGAAGGCGCACCAATTGAACTTGATTTAGCTGCACAATGGACTGAAAACCACAGACACCGCAATCCTAAAGATATAATATCACAATTTTTTGGTCGCGAAATATTAAATACAATACTTAACCAGCCCGATTGCATGGGTATCCGTATTTATTATGCAAATGATCAAAGGCTGAACAGCTGGCAAAAATTCTGGATAGCAATAAGCAATTTTTTATTATCTGTAATTGCCAACGTTGGCGGACAACAGCATTTTATTATCACCGGGGTTCTTGAAACAGGCGAAGATCAGCTCCCTGATGATACGGCACCAAAAGCAAAAGCTCCTGAAGGAGTACAAACGTTTTCCTTGATGTCTGCCGCAACGTCTAATATACTTGGAGAGCAATCTTATCCTTGTCCTGGCTCAACCGGTTGCCCACAAAACAAGCTTACAGGGAAAACCGAATAGCAAAACAGCAAACTTTAGCATGTCTTTAGATTATACATTTGATCTTGTTTCCATTTTATCTGGTTTCTTACCGGTATTAGCCGCTTTGTATAATCGTAAGTTACTGGATAAGGTGTTAAAGACAGCTGCTGTTTTTTTTTTAATCTCATGCTTTTTTGACCCAGCCACCTGGCTTGCCGCTAAAGCTGGGTTAAAAAACAATATGCCATTCTTTCATTTGTACAACCTGCTTAGTATCCTATTTTTTTCAGCGATATACTATCAACTATTTGTTAATAGTTTACAAAAAAAAATAACCTTATCATTAGGAGCCGTTACACTTTTAATTTTGTTAATATACAATTCCAATATATTTGAGTACCCATCTGTATCAAACACCGCTTTAGGTATATTTTTAATCATTTTATCATTAATATACTTTTACCAGCTCTTAAACCCACAGGAATTTGTACATATCGAGAAGCAGGGACCTTTCTGGATTAATGCGGGAGTTTTATTTTATTCGGCAGTTAATATTTTCCTATTCATGCTATTAGACCGTATACCAAAAGCGCAACAACATAACTATTACATGATCCATAGCGTTACGAATATTATAGCTAATATATTATATTCGATAGGTTTACTCTGCAAACCACAAAAAACATCATAAATTTAGGTTTGTATATAATATATTATGTATAACAGTCCAATCCTACAGGTATCTGAAAACGGCCTCATCCCTGTTCTCATCATCGGCACACTTGTGGTGGTTGTATTGATTATTTTTTTATTCTTCTTCGTAATCGTATATCAGCGGAGAATGCTAAAAAACCAGGCAGAGTTGCGCGCTTTGCATGATGCCCGGCAAACCGACCTTATGACCGCCGTTTTTGAAACCCAGGAAAGTGAACGCAGGCGATTGGCCGAAGACCTGCATGACAGTGTTGGCCAGGTACTTTCGGCTATAAAGCTTAACCTGCACCGGCTTGATAAAAACTGTGTAAATGAACTAACCCAACCTCTGCTTTTGGATACGCGCAAACTGGCCGATGAATGTATCCAGGAGATCAGGAATATCATCCAAAACGTACTGCCCCCTATCCTTACCGATTATGGCTTGCTGGTTGCGGTGGAGGCGCTATGTACCAAGGTTGAAAACAATACGCATATCAAAGTTAAATTCACAAAAAACTTTGCCGATAAACGCTTCCCAAATGAAATTGAGCTGGCGCTTTACCGCATAGCCCAGGAGCTTTTTGGCAATGCAATCAAGCACTCGGAGGCTACTGTCATCAACCTTAATATGGCCTTAGAAGCTGGCTATCTTGTTATGGAATTTAAGGATAATGGCAAGGGCTTTAATATGGGTGATATTAAGCAGGGTTTTGGCCTTAAAAATTTACAAAGCCGCGTGCAACTCATTAACGGCGAAATAAATACGTACAGCAAACCGCTTAGCGGAGCAATAACAATCATTAAATTAAAAGTAGTATAGTTAAGATCAATAGTCTATATTTATTGATTATTTGAATTTTGCAACCACCTATGGGCCCAATTAAATTAGGTATAGTAGACGACCATAAAATTTTCAGAAATGGTTTAAAAGCTACCCTTGAAGATTGCGGAGATTTTGAGCTGCTGCTTGAAGCTTCGAACGGAAAGGAATTGATAGGGTTATTGACCGACAAAATCCCTGACGTTATATTGATGGATATTAAAATGCCTGAGATGGATGGTATCCAAACCGCGGCTTATGTTCATCAGCATTTTAAGGATATCAAGATCCTGGCCTTATCAATGTTTAATGAGGACAAATATATTGTAGACATGATGAAGGCCGGCGCATCGGGCTATTTGCTTAAAAATGCCGAACCGGAAGAAATTATTGAAGCAGTATCAACTGTTTACAACAAGGGGTTCTACTTTAATGAACATCTTTCCATAACCCTGATTAAACAGCTGGTGGGCAATGATCAGGTTGATAATATGCCCAACAATAAAGCCGATCTTAATGAACGCGAAATTGAAGTGCTTAAACTGGTTTGCCAGGAGTGCTCCAACCAGGAGATAGCAGATAAAATTTTCCTGAGTGTACGTACTGTTGAAGGTTACCGTGCAAGGCTGTTTGAAAAAACCGGATCAAAGAACCTGGTCGGGCTGGTTATTTATGCCATTAAGCGAGGCATTATCAATGTAACGTGATGTTAGTCTCAAGTCTTTAGTTCTAAGTATGAAGTCAGAATCGGGAAAGCAACCATAACTCAGGACTTTTGACTTACGACTTCTGACTCCCAACTACGCCGATAGCTTCTTATCGCCTGCCAGGTTGCGCATAAACCTTTTGCGGTAATTGAGCGGGCTCAGGTTCATTTTGGCTTTAAACATTTTATAAAAGTGCGATACATCTCCAAAGCCGCTCTCAAATGAAATTTCTGAAATAGGCTTATCCGTTTGTACCAGTTGCTGTATGGCATAATTAAGGCGGTACTCAATTATAGTTTCCATAAACGTTTTGCGGGTAACTTTTTTAAAGTATTTGCAAAATGCATTCGGCGTCATATTGGCAATACTGGCCGCTTTATCTAACGATACGTGTTTTCTGAAATTTTCAACCAAATAAGCAAAAACGGGGTTGATCCGCTCGCGTTCGGTATTGGAACGCTCACCTATGATCCGGTGCTGATCGAGCAACACATATTCATCTGACGAAGCCATACGATGCAGCACTTCCAGCAGACCTATCAGCATCCTGAAATTACTTTTTTCCTCAACCAGGCTTAGCAACAGCTTTTTAACCTCGGTCCGCGTTTCGCCATAAAATGACACCCCGCAACCGCTTTGCTGAAAAAGCTTTTTAATTAACTGCAGCTCAAATTTGTTAAAAAACTCCTCGCCTAAAAATGCGTCATTAAACTGGATCACCACTGCGCATGCTTCGCGGAGCACAGTTTCATTGGGTTCAAGCTTCCAGCAGTGTGGCAGGTTAGGGCCAAGCAAAACCAAATCGCCGCACGCAAAATCCTCCATATGGCTGCCAACATAGCGCTTGCCAGTACCACTTATAATACACGTCAATTCATATTCTTCGTGAAAATGGTAAGGGGCATCAAATGCCAGCTTATCAAATTTCCGCACAAGAAATGATTGCGTATTTGTAGGCTGAAGAACTTCGTACGACGCTTTTATCATTGCATATTTTAACGTAAATAAAATTATAACTCAAATTACGGATAAAATCACCCATAAATGTACCATTCATTTCATTTTTTTTCAACTAAAGTTAAGCTTACTTTGAAATATAAACCTAAAAACTATGAAGACACAGATCGCTCATTTACCGTCACTTGATAATTTTACAAAACTATCCAACCACAATATTAATGAATTTCGTGAAAAAGGCCATACCCTTGTACACGAAGTGCTTACAAAAAATGAAATTGATGCCTATCGCCCTATAATTGTTGGTGCAGCCGATAGGTACAATACCGAAAAGCGCAAACTGGAAGAACGGGATACCTACGGTAAGGCCTTTTTACAGATCATGAACCTTTGGCAGGTTGATGAAGATGTTAAAGCTTTTGTACTTTCAAAACGGCTGGCAAAAATTGCTGCCGACCTGATGGGGGTTGAAAACGTACGTATTTATCATGACCAGGCCCTGTTTAAAGAACCTGGCGGCGGCCCCACGCCATGGCACCAGGATCAGTACTATTGGCCTATCGATACCAATAACACCGTAACCCTTTGGATGCCGCTGATTGATATTGATGTAAACATGGGGATGCTAACCTTTGCATCGGGCTCATATGTTAACGGGGCGGTATTTAACACCGAAATTTCTGACGAATCGGAATCGGCATTTGATGATTACGTTAAAGAAAAAGGATTTGAAATAACCCGGGCCAACACCATGAAGGCCGGTGATGCTACCTGGCACCGGGGCTTTACTATTCATAATGCCCCCGGCAATAACTCAGATAAAATGCGTGAGGTCATGACCATAATTTACGTTGCCGACGGCGCACGCATCTCCCCTTATAAAAATGAATGGCAAAAAAAAGACCACCACAAATGGTTGATGGGCAAACCCATCGGCGAACTGATAGATTCGGAATTGAACCCGAAGGTGCTCTGAACCGTTGATATTTTTTGATTGCACTGATTACGTTGATTTTTCTGAGCTTTTTCAAGTATCAGTGAAATCAACGTAATCACTCCTACTCAGCGGTCACGCTGCCACCCACACCGCATCGATAAACCATTTTTTAGTATCGAAAAATTGCCCTACCGGCTGAAAGCCCGTGTTTATGGCAATCTGATCGGTTTGCATCAGTGTAAATTTCTGGGAGATCTCCATGTAGATGTATTCATCCTTTTTGAAATCTATTTTTTCATTGCCGATGGTTACCTGCTGATCCTGCAAACTGATGAGGTAGCTTTTGCAAGCCCCGGTTTCAGGATCATAGGTTGGATAATGCTCAAATTTACTTACATCAAAATCGGCATGCAGCTCGCGGTTAATACGGCGAAGCAAATTGAGGTTAAACTCGCGGGTAATACCGTCTTTATCATTATAAGCAGCAAGGATAACCCGCGGATCTTTTTTCAGGTCCATGCCAATTAATACCATATCCCCTTCTGATAGGTTATTCCTCAATTCGCGGCAAAATTCAATGGCCACATCAAGCGGCATATTGCCAATGTTAGAGCCCAAAAACAACACCACCTTGCGTCTCGGCGAAATAGTTGCCGCCTTATTAAGCATTTCAAAATACTCGCCGTTAAGCCCGGTGATCTTTAACCCCGGCAAAGTTACCGGCAGGGTTATGTTAAGGTACGATATCACGTTATCTGAAATATCAATAGGCAGATAGGTAAAGTCAGCTTTTTTATCCAGCAGGTACTTAAGCAGGTAGGTGGATTTAGTGGCGTCGCCGGCACCAAGCTCTATAAGGTCAAAAGCGTCACCATCGGCAATCAGCGCATCGCAGATCTCGGCAGTTTTTTCCGAAAAGATCTCCAGCTCGCAATTGGTTGGATAATATTCAGGGCAATTCATAAGCTCCTGAAACAACTTATCACCATTGGCATCATAAAAATATTTTGAGTTAAGATGCTTAGGCTCTGATTGCAACCCAGCAATAACGTCGGCATAAAACTGCTGATTTTCGGCGCTTATGGTGCAATTAACGGCTGTTGATGTAAAAACTTGATTCATAGGTGATGATGGTGGTTTTTGTGAACAATTTACCTCGCAAGTCTTATGCCAGTAAATTGCCATCGTAAATTTGTCTGAAAAAAATTGCGATAGGTTACACGGCTATGACCCGGAGGCGTAACTTCCGAGGCGCCTCGCAGCACCTTTTGGTTAACCATAAATTTACCATTGTATTCGCCTATTGCACCCGGAGCTTTTGCAAAACCGGGGTAAGGCAGATATGAACTCTCCGTCCATTCCCAACGGCGGCCCCAATTAAACTTTGACGCGGCGGCTTCCCACTCAAATTCGGTTGGTAGCCTTAACCCTTTCCATGAGGCGTAGGCATAGGCCTCAAAATAGCTGATGTGGGTAACCGGCTCTTTTAAATGCAATGGCTCCAGGCCACGGTAGGTATAATTATGCCATTCGTTATCTATCAAATGCCAGTACAACGGTGCTTCAACCTTATTGGTTTTTACCCAATCCCAACCTTCGGCATGCCAGTGACGGAAATCATGATAACCACCGCTACTAATAAACTCCAGGTACTCGGCATTGGTTACCAGCTTAGGGCTTATCTGATAGGCATTCAGGTACACCTTATGGCGGTTAAGCTCATTATCAAAGCAAAAGCCATCGCCGGTAAAACCTATTTCATAAATACCTTCGTTCATGTTAATAAAAACATCGCTCTCTCCTTCGTCAGCATGAGGTGCAGCATAGTTTTTATCATAAGCCGGGAATAGTGGGTTATGCCCCAAAATAAATTTAATATCAGTCATTAAAAGCTCCTGATGCTGCTCTTCGTGGTTAAAACCGAGAATCAGTAATTCTTTAACATCATCACTTACCTCACCGCACAAAAAGCCTTCCATGGCCTCATCAACATATTTACGATAGCTATAAATTTCAATAACCGTAGGACGGCTCAGGTTGCCCCTGTCCGTACGGATCACGCGCGTACCAACGGTTTCATAGTAACTGTTAAAAACGTAATTATAATCGGGATTGTACTCCTGGTAGCCCATAAAGTAGGGCTTAAGGATAAAGGTTTCAAAAAACCAGGTGACATGACCAATATGCCATTTCGGCGGACTAACATCTACCACAGGCTGTACTACATAGTCTTCCGTTTGCAGAAACGAGCAAATTTTTTCTGTACGCTGGCGTACCTCTTTGTACCGGGCTATTAAATCCATTGATGTTACTTCCTATCCAAAAACTGCTTTAAGCTTGAAATTGTTTTAATACCCAATTGCCTAGCCTGCTGTTGCCGCATCATTAAAGCGTAAGCATTGTTGAAGCCAATTGGTTTAAGCCATTTAATCTGATACCTACTTTCAAACTGGCGTTGTACGTAATTGTATGTGCTATCCCTGTTTACTGTTACCTCATTTATTATTGTGGGCGATGCCTGCAAAATAGCCAGCAAACCCGTACCCGTATATTCCGGATAAAAATCTATCTGGTTATTGGTTAGTGCGTCAAAACATATCTTTGTGCCACCGAGGCCTGTTTTTGTCGATACATCATGGTCTGTATAGCCCTTTATCAGCATGCTGTACATATTGGCCAGGATGTATTGCTCTCCAAATATCTTCGACCCTATGCGCACTACGCCATCACTTCCACCCCGCTCAGTTCGCCACAATTTATTGGCTACCAAAAAATCCTTAGCAACCCTTTCGGGGCTTTGGTGAAGATAGTCGGTACGGTAATTTAAAACCGTCATGACCGAATCATTTATTTTACCGGCAAGCAGGTTTAATGTCTGTTCAAGGTCAGGAAATTTTTTCAATACATCATCACGAACTATTGGTGCCGCATAATATGGTGGAAAAATATGCTTGTCATCATCCAGCACAACCAGGTTATAAGCCTTTAACCTGCCATCGGTTGAGTAGCCACTGATCACATCAAGCTGTTTTTCAAACGCGGCCTTATACATCACAGCATCACTGATCACTATGGTATGGATCTTTAGACCGTATTTGCTCCGGAGGCCAAGATCACCATCTTGGCGACCCATAAACTCGGGCGTAAAGCCTGCGGTAAGCTTTCCTTTTGATTTTGCAGGGATAATGTAAAACAGGCATAACACGATGAGCAATGCGGGAAATACATATACAACACGCCCAAGCTTTTTAAAGCTGAACTTTTGCACCATAGATAACAGCAGATCAAAAATAACTGCCAGTAATGCCGAAGGAATAGCCCCGGCCAATATCATATTGGTGTTATTTAACGAGATACCACCGAAAATAAACTCACCTAAGCCACCGGCTGCAATGAGCGAAGCCAGCGTTGCAACACCTACGTTGATCACGGTAGCGGTACGGATGCCGGCAAATATCACAGGCATGGCCAGGGGCAGCTCTACCTTAAACAAGATCTGCCATTTGCTCATGCCCATAGCAACCGCGGCTTCTTTAACCGCTGCATCAACCCCTAAAATACCAGTGTAAGTGTTACGGATTATGGGTAACAAAGCGTATAACAGCAGGGCGACAATGGCAGGCTTAGGGCCGATACCAAAAACAGGGATCATAAAACCAAGCAAGGCTATGCTTGGAATAGTTTGCAATACCCCGGCAATACCTAAAACAACACCGGCCAATTGCTTTTTACGAACGATAAGGATACCCAGCGGCAAACCTACCAGTACAGCGATGCAGAGCGAAATAAACGTAAGCCCAACATGCTGCAAGGTTTGCTCCTGCAGCTTGCCCGACTGCTGCTGCATAAACTGCCATAAAGTTTGCTGCTGCTCATTCATGGGCTTGCTGGTTTTTATATTGATAAAAGGCCGACATCAACTGCTCAAAGCTTACGGTTTTAACCTGGTTTTGATCTTTACTGATATTGATAGTTTCACCATTGTTGAATTTAAAACTCTCCAACGCCTCCCACAAGTTAGTATCAGCGGTAAATGACGATGCATTTGTTTCTTTATGCAATTCGGGCAGCAGTTCCCAAAGATCGTTCAGTTTAATGGCTTTAAACTCCAATTGCAGGCGCTGATGCTTCAGGAAATCTTTTACAAAATCATTTACCGGGTTAAAAAGTAACTGAGCAGGTGTGCCCGATTGGATAATTTTGCCTTGATCCATCAGGCAGATCCTGTCGCCCAATTCAAAAGCTTCCTGAACATCGTGCGTTACCATGATGATCGTTTTACGCTTCAACTCATCGAGGGCCTTAAACTCAGCATGAATTTTTGAGCGGGTAACATTATCCAGCGCGCCGAAAGGCTCATCCATCAGTAACACCGGCGGATCAGACACCAATGCCCTGGCCAGGCCAATGCGCTGCTGCTGGCCGCCACTCAGTTCATTGGGATAAATGTTGAGATATGTAGCATCAAGGTGAAGCTTTTCCATCAGCTCGGCTGTACGCTTTTCCGTTTTCTGCTTATCCCATTTTAGCAGGTTAGGCACAACAGCAATATTTTGGGCAACAGTATAATGCGGAAACAGGCCATTATTTTGCAATACATAACCAATTCCACGACGCAGAATCTCTGGCTGCTGTTCCAGGATGCTTTTACCATCAATGTAGATACTGCCGCTTGTTGGCTCAATAAGCCGGTTGATCATTTTTAACGTGGTGGTTTTACCGCAGCCACTGGTACCTAACAAGATCAGGTTTTCCCGATCCTCTACCTCAAAAGATACCCCATCAACCGCTTTAACCCCGCCAAAATGCTTACTTACATTGTCAACTTTTATCATGCGCGCCGGTTTTAGTCGCCAAGGGTCATGAACAGGTTGTTCAACGATTCGGAATACAGCGGATGGGCAAAAACACAATAACGGATCCTATCATAAGTAATACCACCTTCCATGGCCATTTGCAGCACAGTCATGATCTCGCCGCCTTCGGGGCCAAGTACTGTTGCCCCTAATATTTTTTTTGTATCGGGGTCCACAATCGCTTTCATAAAACCGCGCGTGTCGCCGGTTTCAATGGCGCGGGCAACGTGGGCCATTGGCAGTTTCGCCACTTTATATTTGATGCCCTGTTTTTTTGCTTCTGTTTCGTCAATTCCAACACGGCCCAGCTGCGGATCGGTAAACATACAATAGGGCACCGGGCGGTCTTTGATATTGTAATCTGTACCTTCAAACAGGTTTCGGTAAACTATAGTATAATCGTTATAGGAGATATGCGTAAATGCCGGGCCTCCTTTTGCATCGCCAAGGGCATAAATGCCGGCAGCAGTTGTTTCCAGTTTATCGTTTACTTTAATATTACCGTGCTCATCTGTTTCAACTCCGGTAGCAGACAGGTTTAAAGCTTCAGTTTGCGGTTTGCGGCCAACAGCTACCAACACATGAGTACACTTAATTTTCCGCTCCTCCCCTTTTTGCGAGATAGTCACTGTTATTTTGCCACCTGCTTTTTGCTTAAACTTAACGGCTTGCGTGTTATTGTGAACCGTGATGGATTCCATTTCAAGAATCTTCTGCATCTCATCCGAAACATCCTGATCCTCGTGCGAAACTATCCGTTCCGACTTTTCCAGGATAGTAACCTTACTGCCAAAGCGGCGAAACATTTGCCCAAACTCCAGGCCGATATAATTACCGCCCAGCACCAGCAAATGTTCCGGTACTTTATCAAGGTCAAGGATGGTGGTTGAGTTAAGATACTGGATCTCATTCAACCCCTCAATTTCGGGGATCAAAGGCAAAGCACCCGGATTTAAAAAGACAAGATCGGCCGAAAAGCTTTGCTTTTTACCGCTGTTAAGCCTAACCTCAATTGTTTTTTCGCCGGTAAAAACAGCCTCTCCAAATACCACATCAAGGTTTTGTGTTTTTTCGGCGGCTTTCAATCCGCCATTGCGCGAGCGTAATACTATCTCGTCCTTTCGCTTTTTGATAGCGGCCAAATCAACCGAAAACTTTTTTACAGGCACGCCCAACTCAAAACTTTTAGTGGCCATATAAGCCGCCTTTGCCGAAGCAACCATGGTTTTAGTGGGCGTACAGCCATCATTAACACAGGTGCCGCCATAAAATCGTTTCTCAATTAAAACAGTTTTTTTTCCGGCTTTAGCCAATCTTTTAGCTAAGGGACCGCCGGCCTGACCGGCACCTATAACAATGGCATCGTAAGTTTTCATAGTTTATTCGGTAATTTTAACACCTTTCCAAAACGCTACATAATTGGTAATGTTTGTTGCAGCCTCTTTTGGTTCGGGATAATACCAGGCGGCATCCTGGTTTTCTTTGCCGTCAACTTCAAGACTGTAGTATGATGCCAGCCCCTTCCAAGGGCAGGTTGTATGTACATCAGATGGCTTAAGGTACTCGGCCTTAACACTTTCTTTAGGGAAATAATGATTATTTTCAACAACAATAGTGTCATTACTTTCGGCAATGACCTGGTTATTCCAGATAGCTTTCATAAAAAGATGATTGATTTATGGAATAAAGATAGCCTTAACCTGCTAAAGATTGCAAGCCCGGCGGTGCAATTTTATTTTATTTGATTGATATACAGCTATTTTTACAGGCCATTTAATTTTTTTTTGAAAATTATTTTAATTTTATCACTTAAACTCTATCTTTGCAATCCCAAATCAAGGGAAACAAAATAAAAAAAGGCCCGTTCGTCTAGGGGTTAGGACAGGAGATTTTCATTCTTCAAACAGGGGTTCGATTCCCCTACGGGCTACCAAGACACAAAACCTCAAGTCGAAAGATCTGGGGTTTTTTAATATCTTAACCGTTCGGATCATTAACAATCACCCGGTTAAGCCACAATACGATCCCAGCCATGGGAAACAAAATAAAAATGGCCCGTTCGTCTAGGGGTTAGGACAGGAGATTTTCATTCTTCAAACAGGGGTTCGATTCCCCTACGGGCTACTTAAAACAATATCGAAAGATGCTAAAAACCTGCAAATCAAATGATTGCAGGTTTTTTTGTTTCTATCAAACACCATTTTATGCACCCAATTGCAACAAAAAAGACGCAAATTCGGTGCGTACCTAAATGGGAAAATGCTACGCACCGAATTGCTCATAATTAATTGATTATCAATATGTTCAATCATTAAACATCTTGATAATAGCAGGCTACAAACTTACTTTTGTTTCACTTTTAAGCTTGTAATTATGAAAAGTAATTTCCATCTGCTTTTTTACCTGAGAAAGCAAAAAAACTACAAAGGCGGCCCTATGGCCGTCTACATGCGTATTACCGTAGACGGTAAACGCGTAGAAATGTCTGCCGGGCGTGAATGTGATCCGGCCAAATGGAACAGCCATGCGGGTCGAGCCATCGGCGCAAAAGAAGAGATAAAATCGCTTAATTATTATCTGGACAGCCTGCTAACCAAAGTTAGAAATGCGCACCAGGTGTTGATTGATGCAAACCAGCGCATCACCACTGAAAGCCTGCAGAACCAGTTCACAGGGAAAACAGAAAAGAGTCGCTATCTGATGAAACTGTTTGCTGAACATAATGCGAAAGTAAAGGCATTGATTGGTAATGGTTTTGAGGCGAATACATTAAAAGGATACAATACGTCTGAAAAACACCTTACTGGCTTCCTGCAAAAAAAATATGGCAAAACAGATATAGAGATCAGCCAATTAAACTACGCCTTTATTACAGGATTTGAGTTTTACCTGAAGGCAGATTGTAAAATTACCGGTGTATCTGCCGCCAAGTACATTAAACATCTTAAAAAAATAGCTAATCACTGTATTGCTAATGGCTGGCTAAAGCAAAACCCATTCATCAATTTTAAATCCACTGCCAAGGCAAAAGAACGCACTTTTCTTACGCAGCAGGAACTTGATAATATTACGACATCCCCAAAGATTACGATTGAGCGCCTGAAGCAAGTAAGAGATGTTTTTGTTTTTTGCTGTTACACCGGTTTGTCTTATGCTGATGTAAAGAAGCTAAAACGCAGCGAGATCGGCATTGGCATAGATGGTGAGCAGTGGATATTTACCAGTCGCCAAAAAACGGATACATCTTCCCGCATACCACTGCTCCCTGTAGCTTTAGCAATATTAAACCGTTATCAGGATCATCCGCAATGTGAAAATAAAGGATTGCTATTACCTGTATTGAGTAATCAAAAAATGAATGCTTACCTTAAAGAAATAGCTGACTTATCGGATGTTTATAAACATTTGACCTTTCACCTGGCTAGGCATACTTTTGCCACGACAGTTACCCTATCCAATAGTGTACCGATAGAAACAGTCAGCAAAATGTTAGGGCATACCAATATCAAAACAACCCAGCACTATGCTAAAATCCTGGACTTAAAAGTGAGCCAGGATATGGCAGCTCTCAAACAGAAATATCTAACCGTTTAATAATTACTGCTCTATAAGGTGGCAAAATGGCACCTTATAGAGTTTATTCCCATCTTATCCTTTCAATCTAAAAAAATGGAAAACCAATTTATACCTGATGAAATCATCATGAATAAAATCTATTATATCCGTGGGCATAAAACAATGCAGGCAAGCGATTTGGCGGAATTATACAATATTGAAACACGTGTTTTAAATCAATCAGTAAATAGAAATCTAAAACGATTCCCGCCGGACTTCATGTTTCAGCTTTCGGAAAATGAATATTCATTTTTGACATCACAAATTGTGATGTCAAAGAAAGGGCGCGGAGGGTATTACCGTTTGTCTTTACTGAGCATGGTGTTCTTATGCTTTCGAGTGTTCTTAACAGCGACAGAGCGATAGAAGTAAATATTCAAGTAATGAGGATTTTTACGAAGATTCGCCAAATGCTTTTCGACAATACGGAATTGAGACTCGAAATCGAAAAAATTAAATCCAAGATCAACAGTCAGGATAAAAACATGGGAATAGTATTTCGATACCTGGATGAATTGATTGACAGAAAGAGCGAATCACAACAACGAAGAAGGATTGGTTATAAACCCGATAAGATATGACCATCAAGTATCATGATGAGTGCCCAATCGCGATTAATTAAACATGGCGATTTTACTTAACTTTATAGATTTCTGCATTGCTGAAATCAGAACTTATCTGTTGTCAATTTTGCCCGGAACTAGAATCGCCGCCGTTTTTAAGTTTTCAATGAAAAAACAATAATCTCTGCTTAAATTAAATACTGAACAAAATGAGGATTTAGGTATTCTGGCAAGGTATAGAGGATGCGTACAATTCATTACCATTTTCGTATTTTGATAATTATATATAGAGAAGCCTTTGAAGTGCCATCGATAAGACTTTGGATCGATCTATTTAATCCGTTTCACTTAGGTAGTTTTGTTACTTTTGCGCCTACCGACTTTATTCAATTTATATGCCCAGCGGATTTGTTAACCCTATCACCATTAAAGAGGCAATCAACAACATCGTTGACCGCTCATATCTTTTACCCGCCATACAGCGTAAGTTCGTATGGAGCAGTGAACAAATCGAAATCCTGTTCGACAGTATTATGCGCGGTTATCCAATCAACTCTTTTATGTTTTGGGAGGTTAAAGACAGCAAAATTAAAAGCGAATTTAAATTTTATCAGTTTTTAACCGAATTCCGTCAATTCTTTAAAGAAGACAACCCGGATATGGACACCAAAGGTTATAAAGACTTTATGGCAATAATTGACGGTCAGCAACGCCTAACCAGTCTTTATATCGGATTAAAAGGTACTTATGCTTATAAAATGCCTCGAAAATGGTGGTACAACAATGAAGAGAACTTACCGACTCGAATGCTCTATCTGTATTTGGGCGAACCGCTGTCCGATGAGAACGAACGGCAGATGATATATAATTTTCAATTCCTGACCAAACAGGAATATGAACGTAAATCAACCGATGATCCTTTATGGTTTAAGGTTAATGATATCTTGTCGTATGGAACTGCAGATGAACTGGATAATTTACTTGACGAAAAGGAATGGCTTTCACGTCCGTTCACCAAACAGACCTTGCGAAAGCTTCGAAAGGTAATTTTTGATGAGAAGTTGATTAATTACTATCTCGAAACCACACAGGAAATCGATATCGTTCTTGATATCTTTATCAGAACAAATAGCGGCGGGGAGCCACTAAGTTTCTCCGATCTTCTTATGTCAATTACTACTGCACATTGGCGTGCTGATGCCCGCAAGGAAATACCTGATGTGGTCAACAAAGTATTTGAGATTGGAAACCCAGGTTTTATGATAAGTAAAGATTTTGTCCTGAAAACCTGCCTCGTATTATTTAATGACAACATCAAATTTCAAGTTAAAAATTTCGACCGGAGCAATGTTGTTATTTTCGAGGAACATTGGGATCGTATCAGGAAAAGTATAATAGAAGCGTTCCGATTGCTCGCCAATCTAGGTTTCAACAATCATAGCCTCAGAGCCAAAAACGCCGCTATCCCGGTTATTTACTATATTTTCCATCGCGGTATTGAAAATGAAATAAATAACCCTATACGCCATCAAAGCGATAAAACACTAATTCGTAAATGGCTTTGCTTATCGCTGCTTAAGGGGGTTTTTAGTAGCCAGTCGGATAATGTTCTCAACAATATTCGTAAGGTTATTAAGTCCGAACTGGAAACCGCTGGCGGAATCGCAACATTTCCACTGGACCGTATCAAAGCTGAATTTAAAGGAAACCCATCTAAAAGTCTTTCTTTTGACGATGAGTATATTGAAGGCTTGCTATCAACTCAAAAGGATGCGGGGGATGCGTTCACGATCCTTTCTCTCTTGTATTCACACCTTAATTTTACACAACAGGTGTTTCATAAAGATCATTTGCACCCGGCTGCTTATTTTAATAGTATCAAAAGGGAAGATTTTCAAAGCGAAGGAGACTTCAATTATTATAAAGACCCGTCCAACTGGAACAGCATTGTCAACCTTCAATTATTAAACGGCTCAATGAACCAATCAAAATTGGATACACCACTGCACGATTGGGTAGTAAATAACAGAGTCGATAGAATTAACCAACTAATACCTGATGTTAGCCTGCAACCTGATGACCTTCGAGTTTTTCTTTCCGAAAGAAAAAAAATGCTTATCGAACAATTAAAACGCATGGTGTAACATGAAATTACTTGCAAGATAAACCGTATTATGTTCTGTAAGCGAGACTCACAGTTGTCATAAAGCGTTGAGCATATCATTCCGGAATCATTGGTGAAATCTACAATCGGCATAATTTAGCTATACCTGCGTTAATGATTCCTTCGTACTTAATGGCATATTAGTTGTTTGATTTAAATATGGCAGACGTCCACAGTAAAGATGTAAGGAGTTATAATATGTCCCGTATCCTCAGTAAGGATACAAAACCAGAACTTTTAGTAAGAAAGTTTCTGTTTGGTAATGGATTTCGATATCGGATTCATGATAAAAAACTGCCAGGCAAGCCTGATATCGTATTTCCTAAAAAAAAGATAGCTGTATTTATTCATGGGTGCTTTTGGCATTCACATCAAAATTGTAAATACGCCGTTTCGCCAAAATCAAATACGGAGTACTGGTCTAAAAAAATAAGTAATAATGTAACTCGAGACAGGAAGAATACAGATGAATTATTAGAAAAAGGCTGGAAGATTATTACCGTTTGGGAATGTGAATTAAAGCGTTCGGTGTTAAATCAGACAATGACAGCTTTAATAAAATCTATCTCTTTATGATTTATAAATATTCCTAATTTGTTTTAATATAAATATAGTACATTTAACCTCACTACCCCTATTGCCTGAAACCTTGCTGTGTTATGTTAAAAACCGAACTGGTTAATCCAAATGTGGGGAATTTTATCGAGTCAATCAGGGACATCGGATATTCATTCGAGGTTGCTGTGGCCGATTTAATTGATAACAGTCTTACTGCCGGTTGCACCGATTTGCAGATAATTATGCTTCCTCAGCCCGATCTGATTTTTTCTATGCTGGACAACGGGCAGGGAATGAATGAATTACAGCTCGTTGAAGCAATGCGCATGGCTTCAAGGAACCCTAAAGAAATTAGAAGTAAAAATGATCTGGGAAGGTTCGGCCTTGGATTAAAGACTGCTTCATTTTCTCAATGCCGTAAGCTTACTGTAATTAGTAAGAAAGGAACGGAAATCCATAGCCGGCAATGGGACCTTGATTATATTTCAGAAAAAAATGAATGGCTCCTGATTACTCCTGACACGATTTCGAATATTCCTTTATTTGAAGAGTTAAATAAAATGGAAAGCGGGACGCTAGTCTGCTGGCAGTTAATTGATCGCTGCGATAAAAACAGTCTTACGGACATAATAGATCAAGTTCGAAAACATCTTGCACTAGTATTTCACAGATTTCTAGAAGGTGCAGATCAAAGAGCTGTTAAAATAAAAATTAATAATAACCCTGTTTTTCCCTTTAATCCATTTAATCTTAATCACCCGGCGACCCAGCAGCTTCAGCTGGAGAAAATTAAAATTTACGGTTCCGACGTTTTTGTACAGCCATTCATTTTACCGCATCATTCCAAACTTTCTCAAAAAGAATATGAATTTTATGCCACTGAAGAGGGCTACATTAAGTCTCAGGGATTTTATTTATACCGGGGTAATAGAATATTAATTTATGGAACCTGGTGGGGATTACACAAGACCGTGGATGCTCATAAGCTTGTCCGGATCAAAATAGATATTCCAAATAACATGGATGCCCTATGGGGAATCGACATAAAAAAATCAATAGCAAGGCCTGCCGAAATTATTAAAAATGACTTGCGGCGTATCATTGGACGAGTAACAGAAATTGGATCAAAACCATTTACCGGCAGAGGGCGAAAAATCGAGGATAAGACTGTGATTTCTTTCTGGGAAATTCTTCCCATCAATGAAAATTTCAGATTCGCCGTAAATCATCATCATCCGCTTTATACAGATCTGCAGGATGAATTATCAGCATCCGGTCTGGAAAAACTGGAAATATACTTAAAAGGTCTGGAAGCCTATTTACCTATTGATGCCATACAGTTTAAACTTCAGAACAGTCCGCATCAGCTGAAACAGCAGTCCGCGATATCCGAATCAGATATAGAAGAACTAAGTGTCCGGCTCCGCGGAGCCGGACTTAGCCAAGCATATATAGATGACCTTTTAAAAACCGAAATATATAAAAACCGAAAAGACCTTATCACGGATGCAAACAAATAATTATGAAGTCATTAAGCAGTATATTTTTGGTAAACTGAATAATGCCGGCAGTCCTCTCGAAAGGACGAAAATAGTACAGGAAATCCAAAGTATTCAAACAGTTATTGCAACTGTGAATGCTGAAACGCTACCGTTAATACTTCCTGTGAATGATTTCACAGGTTTGCCCGACGGCGACTGGGAAAGGATGTCCATTGAATTTGAGAAGCACTTTGATGTTGAAATGAAGCATGGCATTTTAATTCAGGGTGACGAACAGCAGAACAGAGATAATACATGGTGGACAGCAATTTTTAAGCAGAAAACAGTTAATTTTTACTGGGACCGTTATCGCAAATATCTGGGGAACGCTCTCCCGCCGGATGTGGTTAAAACAATAGATACTGATACGGATATTGTAATGAACAACCTTGAAAATCCTATTGGAGAGCCCTTTTCAAGATACGGCATGGTAGTAGGTCATGTTCAGTCAGGAAAAACGGGAAACTATTCCGCGCTTATCTGTAAAGCGGCTGATGCAGGATATAAGTTCATTGTTGTTATTGCCGGGGGAATAAATAACCTGAGGGACCAGACCCAAGAGCGCCTGAATGAATCATTTATCGGACAGACTAAAGGTGTTCAGGTTGGTGCCGGTATCGGTAATACGCAACGGGAAACAATGCCTCTAAGCTTAACTACAATAGAAAGAGATTTTAATAAACAGGATGCAGACAGGCTGGCGCACGGGCTCAACTTCGAGACAATAAATGTCCCGGTTCTGCTGGTAATAAAGAAAAATACACGCACATTAGAAAACGTAATTGACTGGCTAGATCAGCAGTACAAAGGTAAAGGGATAAATCATGCGATGCTGGTAATTGATGATGAATCTGACTATGCTTCCATTAATACCAAAGAGGAGGAAGATCCGACAAAAATCAATTTGAAACTTAGGATCCTGCTTAGCCTCTTCAAAAAATATGCCTATGTCGCATATACCGCTACACCTTATGCAAATATCTTTATTGATCACGAGGCATCTCACGATACCGCAGGGCAGGATCTGTTTCCTAAAGATTTTATTTATGCACTTGACGCTCCAAGTAATTACTTCGGCGCACGAAAAATATTTATCGAGAATGCTGACAAATATCTGATACCGATAACAGATAACGAAGAAAGTATTCCGTACAGCCATAAAAAAGACTTCACCCTTGATGAATTGCCCGATAGCCTGCTTGAAGCAATTCGCCTCTTTACATTAGTAATCGCTGTACGCCACCTTCGAGGTCAAAGAGGGAAACATAATAGTATGCTTATTCATGCAACACGGTTCACTGATGTTCATAAACTGCTCGCTGCACTCACCGAAGAATATTTAAGCTCCATAAAAAAAGATGTTGCAGCTTATGCCAGCTTGCCCGACGCATTAACGCAGAGTGCCATCCTTAATACTCTGAAGGCAACATTTGAAAAGCATCTGTCAAAAACTGAATTTTCATGGCATGATATAATGCAGGAACTTCCGGGATTTTCGGAATCAATTGTCGTTCGGGAAGTGCATCAGAAGAAATCTGTTCCTTTAGAATACAGAAAAGATATCGCAACTAATGCCATTGTTATTGGAGGTGCCAGTCTTGCAAGAGGATTCACTGTTGAAGGACTTAGTGTGAGCTATTTTTTAAGAAATACGGTCTTCTATGATACACTGATGCAAATGGGCAGATGGTTTGGCTATCGTCCGGGGTATGAAGACCTTTGCAGAATTTACATGCCGGCTGACAGGATTACTGATTTTGCTAATATCATTGAGGCTACTGAAAACCTAATCCTGGATTTCAAACTCATGGCAGAACAGAAGAAAACACCGAATGATTTTGGTTTGGCCATCCAGCAGAGCCCGGACAGCGCACTGCAGGTTACCGCTAGAAACAAACTAAAAAATGTAAGAGAATTCTTTTTTAATATGCGCCTTGATGGTACTCTGAAAGAAACCAGTTACCTGCTTACATCAAGAGAGGATATTAATCACAATCTTCTGGTTGTGAAAAACCTGCTTGACGAACTTCCCGCCCCACCCCAGACAACAGGGACACGAGTTTGGAAAAACGTCAGCAAATCACTGGTTCGGAAATTTATAAAAGATTTCAAAACCTTTGATAAAGATAAGCTTGGCCTGACATCCAGAATGCCAATCGGATTTATTAAACAGTACCTCGAAGAAAGAGCCACAGACTGGGACATAGCCCTTTATAATGGAACTGGGACTGTTTTTGAGCATGGAGCTATAAATATTAATAAGGAACGCCGCCAGATCAGTATAAATGCCAGCGGTGCTTATGAGGTACTTAACAGGCAGGTTTCCTCAGGTAACTCAGAATCTGTATCAATTGAAGATGAAGATGAGTTCGCAGAAATAGGAAACAACCGCAGAAAAGCGAGAGCCAGCGTGCATCGGTTAAACCCGCTTTTAATGCTGCACATACTCGAAACTGAAACAGAGCCGATAATAAACGAAATTGCCGCATTTGGGATCAGCTTTTCAGGAACAGTCTTAAGTACACAGCAGCCAACCAAGCTTTTAATAAATACGGTTTATTACCAGAACCTTTTTGACAGTATGAACCTTGGCAACGACAGCGATGACTAATCCAGCAGAAAACCCGTGGCTAAATATGCAGGCTGATACTGCCAGAAGGGTGGATATCGAAACCAGTTTTGATTTTTTCTGGATAAAGGATATTGAAAATAGATTAGGCCTGCTTATAAAATTCAAATTTGATCTTTCTGAAATAGCCATTGAAAGTAAAGTAAAAGGAATTTCAGTAATTACCGCAAGTGAAGAGAATGCCGGTAAACTTTATTTTGTTCTCAACAATAATAATGACTGGGAGATATTCCTGTCAGTTTGTACCGATCTTGTCTTTATGGCCAGCCAGAGCAAGGATCAGGCTAAAATGATACCGGTTATAAATCAAAGGATCAGGAGATGGCAGAGGTTTCTAAGCGAAAATAATACGGCCTCAATCCCGGAGATACTGCAAATGGGACTGATATCAGAATTGTATTTTCTGCTTAACTCCCTTGTTCCTGTTTACGGATATAAAGCTTCAATAATTAGCTGGGTTGGCCCTGATGCTGACAAAAAGGATTTTTCCCTGCCAGACCTATTTATTGAAATTAAATCTTTTATCTCCAGCAAAGGAAGGATAGTTACCATTTCATCCATACAGCAACTGGATAATGAAATCAAACCCCTTTACCTTACAGTTTACGGGCTAACTCGTACTGATCATGGAAGTACAATTTTACAAATAATATCCGCTGTCGATGCATTAATACCAGCGGAGGACTTTGAAACCAGAGAGATTTTTGAAAATAAACTGGCAGCTTGCGGATATATTCATACGGTTACTGAACCTCCTTTTTACGGCTATTCGTTCGACTGGAACAAGTCATATTCCGTTTCAGAGGACTTTCCGAAAATTTCGTCCAAAAACATTGACAGCCGGATTGTTGCTTTACAATATTCAATAGACCTAGCGAAATGTGCTGCGCATGAAGCTCCTTTACCATTTAATACCCGATCATAATGGCATCAATTGAAGAATTTCATCAGGATTTTTTGCAGTCTATCCTAAGCGATGCAGAAAGCAGGGGCCTGCTTAAAGCTCAGTCTTTTTTTGAAATAGTCTGTGAAGATCTGGTAAGTGTTGGGGATCTTACAAACAATTACACTCCTGCTGAGTACATTAAAAGAGGAATAGAGGCATATGGATATGATTACGATGAAGAACGAAAAATCCTGACCATATTGGAGAATTCGCTGATATTGACCACCTGATTTCGGCGCAAACTGACCACCGATTCCGCGGGAAAGTGACCACCTGATTTCGGAGGAAACTGACCACCCCGAACGAGCCGCTTATGCTGTAGAAGCAGGCCTATTTTTGAGGTTTAACAACTTCACTAATGGCCAACACTACGATAAGCATGAGTAAGATAAGACAGATCCTAAGGATGTACAGCCAGGGCCGCAGCAAGCTATCGATAGCGGCCCAGACCGGCGTGTCACGCAATACCGCAAAGAAGTACCTTATTGCGTTCGATGCCAGCGGCTTTACGTTCGAAGAGATCAATACCCTTAATGATAAAGAGCTGGAGGACTTCTTTGGCAAAAGCAGTGAACGCCCTCCGGACAAGCGGATGGTAGCCCTGCAACGATGTTTCCCGCAAATAGATAAAGAGCTAAAGCGGGTCGGTATGAACCGCCGCATCCTGTGGGAAGCTTATATCAAAGAGTTCCCTGACGGGTTCAAATACACCCAATTCTGCTTTTATTACAACCAGTGGAAAGCCCGCGTGAACCCCACAATGCACCTGGATCATAAAGCCGGTGATAAGCTGTATGTGGACTTTGCCGGTGAAAAGCTAAGCATAACGGACAAGGATACCGGTGAGGTCATTGAGGCCGAGGTGTTCGTTGCTATCCTTGGCGCCAGTCAATTGACCTATGTTGAAGCTGTGCTGAGCCAGCAGAAAGAAGACTTTATAGCAGCCTGCGAGAATGCCCTGCACTTTTATGGCGGCGTACCTGCCGCCATCGTTCCCGACAACCTGAAGGCTGCCGTTACCAAAAGCAACCGCTATGAGCCAACACTGAACGAGACCTTTGCCGACTTTGCCGACCATTACGGAACGACCATCTTACCAGCGAGGGCGTACCGCCCTCGCGACAAAGCACTGGTAGAAGGAGCTGTTAAGATCGTTTACAGCCGTATCTACGCACCTATTCGCAAAGAGGCCTATCATACCCTTGCAGAACTGAACACAGCGGTCAAGGTCGCTTTAGAAGCACATAACAGCCAGCCGCTGAAAGGCCGCAATTACAGCAGAAAGCTCCAGTTCGAGGAGATAGAACGCCAGGCTCTCTCGCCATTACCGGCATTACGTTATGAGTTCAAACGGCAGCACCAGGCCACCGTAATGAAGAACGGGCATGTTTGTCTTGGTATCGACAAACACTACTACAGCGTACCGTACCGCTTCATCGGCAGGAAGGTCAAACTGCTGTATTCCCGCACCAACGTAGAGGTCTATTACCACTACGAACGCATTGCCATGCACAGGCGTATCAAAAGCCCTTACAGCTATACTACGGATAAAGACCACCTGGCTTCGACACACCGCTTTATGACCGAATGGACACCCGATAAGTTCCTGGAATGGGCGGCATCCATTCATGAGGATGTGAGGCTTTACATCCTGAAGATACTGGACCGGAAGCAACACCCGGAACAAGCTTACCGCTCCTGTATCGGTATCCTCAGCCTGGCGCGTAAGGCAGGTAACGAAAGGCTGGCCAGTGCCTGCAGGCGTGCACTCGGTTATGGCGTTTATAACTACAAGACTATACAGCAGATACTGGAGAACAAGATGGACAGCTACGAGGATAGCTTATTTGCTGACGAACTGCCTATGCCCAGCCATGACAATATCCGTGGAGAGAACTACTATAAATAACCATTAATAAATAGATCGATATGAACACGAACACCTTGGACAAACTTCGCAAGCTGAAGTTCTTTGGCATGTACCATGCCTTTAAAAGCTGCCTGGAAACGGGCCAGACCGCTGAATACACTACTGATGAACTGCTGGCTCACCTGGTAGAGGCCGAATGGGACGACCGGCAGAACAGGCGCATAGAGCGTACCATCATGTACGCCAAGTTCCGCTATAAAGCATCGGTAGAGAACATTCATTATCATGCAGATCGCAGCATCGACCGCAACCAGGTGATGCGTTTGGCAGACTGTCACTTTATTGACCGTAATGAGAACCTGCTGATCACAGGCAGCACCGGTATCGGCAAAAGCTACATTGCTTCTGCTATCGGACACCAGGCCTGCATACTGGGTTACCGCGTGTTCTATGCCAGTACACCCAAGCTCTTCGCTAAGCTGAAGATGGCCAAGGCAGATGGTTCCTACATGAAGGATGTCGCCAAACTGGAACGCCAGCAACTACTGATCCTGGATGACTTCGGTATACAGCCTTTTGATGCGCAGAGCAGGGCTGCACTGATGGAGATCATTGAGGACAGGCACGGTAAGACATCGCTGATCATCACCTCTCAGCTGCCGGTCAGTAAATGGTATGAGGTCATTGGTGAAAAGACGATCGCTGATGCTATCCTTGACCGTATCGTGCATGATGCGCACCGGATGGAACTGAAAGGAGAGTCGATGAGAAAAAGAAGGCCGGCAGAGCCCGAAAAAAGCTATCTGCAAAACACACTTTAAATAACTACTTTTGACAACGCTTCTACAGCGTTCGCTGCGCTCGTTCGCCAGCACTTTAGGTGGTCAATTTGCCACGGAATCACCTGGTCAACTTCTCCGTATTATACACGGTTAAGGACATTTTTCAATAAATGTTCAGAAGGAATGTATAACGATATGGAAGAAACCTCTGAAGCTTATTCCATGGCCTATAACATTTATAAATACTTTGAAAAAAAGCAGCTGAACAAGGTAAGGTTGATGGTGCTGACGGACGGAAAAGCAACACGGAACCTACTTGAACTGCCATCAGAAACCGATAAAAACATTCAGTTTGATTTCAGGGTGGTTGATATTGAATATCTGCATAATATTTATGAATCTGAATCAAAAGCTGCAGTTTCAGATATTGATGTAAATCTGCCATGCCTGAAAATCAATGATGACAGCAATAGTTATCAGTCATATTTAGCTGTAATTAATGGTGACCTCCTGGTTAGCATTTATGAAGATCATGGTCAAAAGCTATTTGAACAGAACGTACGAACATTTCTCCAGTTCAAAGGCGCTGTGAATAAAGGATTAAAAAACACTATTGAATGGCGGCCCGAAATGTTTTTTGCCTATAATAACGGCATTACGGCTACTGCTGAATCTGTTGAAATAGGTGCTGACGGAAATCTCAGGAAAATAAAAAACTTTCAGATTGTAAACGGCGGCCAGACAACATCCGCAATTTATGCTGCTAAAACTACATCTAACCTTGATGTGTCCAAAGTGGCAGTACAGATGAAACTCTCTGTCGTTAAAAAGGCTGAAAATCAGGATGAATTTATATCTAAGGTTGCTGAATACGCCAACACCCAGAATAAAATTAACAACTCTGACTTCTTTTCTAACAGCCCCTTTCATAAGGATATGAAAGAGTATTCAAATCGCATTTACGCCCCTGCAATTGGTGGTTCCCAAAAACGGACTCACTGGTTCTATGAAAGAGTAAGGGGGGAATATCTGAATAGTCAGGCATATCTTAAACCAGCGGAAAAAAACAGGTTTATAATTGAAAACCCCAAATCACAAGTAGTCGATAAAACCCTGCTTTCAAAAACTGAAATAATGTGGCGCCGGAGGCCGGATATTGTTTCAAAGGGCGCTCAGGAAAGTTTCAAGAAGTTTGCAGATGAAATTACAGAAGTCTTGGAAAAAGATAACCTTGCCATTACAGAATCCTATTTTAAGGATGCCATCTGCCGTGTTCTACTATTCAGATCTGTCGAAAAAATGGTTTCAGCTGCTTCCTGGTATGACGGAGGTTTTCGTGCACAGACAGTCGCATATACTATTTCTTACCTCTCTGCTTTAACCCACGCATCAGGACTTGATCTGAACTTTGACCTGATCTGGGAAATGCAGGATATTCCAGGGTCATTAATTGAAATGCTGAAATTAATTTCAGAACAGGTTTACAAAAAGGTTACTCACCCTGCTCCGGGTTATGCGAATATAACCCAATGGACAAAAAACTCAATGTGCTGGGTAAGCGTTCAGGAGATAAATATAGATTTTCCTGAAGAAGACCCCAGGTTATTTGTTTTTCGCGAGGATAAAAACTTTAAAATGAAAGAAGCGAAAGAGGTAAAAGCCGTCGATAAAGGAATTGACGCACAGATAACGGTCATGAAGGTTTCTCATCATGACTGGAATGTAATATATAAGTATTACAGCAACTATCAAGGAATAAAAGTGCTGAGCACCATGCATCTGGATATGCTTTCAAAAATGGCATCAGGAAAAATCACACTTCCGTCAGAAAAGCAAGCAAAAATACTGCATCAGATTTGGGAAAGTGCCAAAGCGGAGGGGGTCGGAGTCGATATTAATTAAAGTGAAATTCGATTTTAAATATCAATCCTTATTCGTTAATTTCATAAATTAAAAAAATTAACTTTGGAAAATTTAAATATTTTCCTTATATGCCTGACTATCACCGCTTTGAATTGTGAATAAAGCTAAAAAAATTGGTATAGACATTTTCAGCGGTGCTGGTGGTTTAAGCTTAGGCGCTGAAAACGCCGGTATTAGAATTGGTCTGGCCATCGAAAAAGAACCTTCTGCGGCAAAAACTTTTGCCACAAATCATCCGGGGGTCAATATTCTATGTAAGGATATTGGTGAAATAAAGCCTCTTGAACACATAGAAAAATATCCGTTTATTGTCTTTGGAGGCCCTCCTTGTCAGGGTTTTTCTTTGTCAAATACTAAGACCAGAACAGAGTTTAATAGGAATAACTATCTCTTTAATGAATTCGTTCGATTTGTTGATGAACTCCAACCTGAGTGGTTTCTATTTGAAAATGTTGAAGGTATCACCACTTTTAATCGTGGTGAAACAGTTAAAGAAATTAAAGCCTGCTTTAAAGAAATCGGGTATGAAACAACCGAAAGGGTTTTGTACGCCTCTGATTATGGTGTTCCCCAACATAGAAATCGCTTCATAATGGTTGGTAACAGGCTTGGTAAACAATTTGAATTTCCGGAGAAAAGCAATAAAAAGGTAAGTGTAGAAGAAGCAATTTCAGATTTACCAGATCTTACCAATGGTGATAAATTTGAGGAACTTCCCTATAAAATGAATTTGGACGAGGTTAGCGTTTACGCTAAATCTATGAGATCAAAATCAAATGCGGCTCGTCAAAATCTGGTTTCCAGAAATGAGTCCTATGTTATCGAACGATATAAACATATTAAGCAGGGTCAGAACTGGCGCGCCATTCCATCGGAAATGATGGAAAATTACGCCAACGTAAATAACTGCCACAGCGGGATTTATAAAAGGCTAGATGCCAAAATTCCGTCTGTTGTTATTTCTAACTACAGAAAGAACATGCTTATTCATCCATTTCAGGATCGCGGATTATCAGTAAGAGAAGCCGCACGCCTGCAAAGTTTCCCTGATCATTTTGTGTTTGAGGGAACCTTAATGCATGTTCAGCAGCAGATAGGAAATGCCGTCCCCCCTTTACTGGCTGAGGCTATTTTTAAGAAGATTTTAACTTATTAATTCTTCGAAATTATAAACCAGGAAGTAGTCAGATGCTTTTGAATAAGCATTGATATTATACTGATTAGCTGACGCGTAGCAAACCTGAATGCTTTCGTTTTTCAGTCCAGCAATTGCGACTCCTAACGTAGAGATCTTGTTATTGAGCGGCGATATAACTACATTGTACTTATCACCGTGCATTGCCAGTAACAGATCAATCTGATTTTTAGTTTCAATGATATTTGTACAAGAGAATTCAAATTCGTCTAAAAGAATAGACTCATTGTGAAGACGTAATTCTGCATATTTTTTATTTGCAATTCCACTGAGATCACTGTTGATTGAGTCTTGCCTGGAAGCTCTTCCTAATATCAGCTGATGAGGCTCAAATGAATTGATAATTTCTTCGGCACGCTCTTCTTCAAACCCGCTTAATAAAATCAACAGCAAGTCTTTTGATGGAGAATGTAAACCAGCGTATCCAAGTACTGAACGTATCTCTCTGACACCTTTAGTCAACCATAAATCCTCATCGTTATTTGAATAGCTTTCAGCTGGCGTGTAAACAAAATTAACATCAAATGCTTTAATGAAAAGTTCAAAAGAAAGTAGTTTTAATAAAATCAGTAAAACCTCTCTGGTAAAAGTTGTGATATCTATCACAACCTTTATTTTCGTATCACCGTCTTTTAATTCATTTAGTTCTTTGAATAGATGGTAAAATCTGTCGTACACTGCTAACGGCGCGTTTTTGGGATAGATTACCGTTATTAATTCAGGAAGATTCGCTTTTACGGATGCCAGGTTATCCTCAGACACTTTGTAAGTATCTTCAATGTGAAATATGATTGATTTTTTAATAGAAGATGCATTTAACATTGTGCCAAGAAATGCTGAACGACCTTCAAAACCGGATGAACATAGAAAGAGATCTATATTTCCTAAAGTTGTAGCAATTAATTCTTTTTCTACCTTCATGAGATTAATCCAATTCTGTTAGTAAACTTAATTGCGGATCTTCGCCACCATTAGACAGTGTTTTATTAGCTTCCCGTTCGAATCTGGCGGGATCAGTAAGGCTGATTTTTAACAGGCTGCTGTTCATGAATTTGTATCCTTTGAAGCCAGCCGGATCTAATTTAAAATATGGTGAAAGTGTTCTGCTTAGAATGTAAAGACGGCATCTTCCTGTTCCCTGTTTATTTCCTATAGAACTTTTATGGAGATACCCATAATGTTCTGCCAGTTCAATAATTTCTTTTAGCTCATTATCCGGATTGTCATTTAATGCCACGGAGAACACAATTCTCTCTGCTCTGTCTGAAACAAATATTCTGTGAAACATCTGACCAAGGCCGATTATTAAATTATAAAGCTTATCTGCTTTACTTAGTCTTTCATTTTCCCCTTTATGCCCATGCTCCTCAATGACTTTTTGAAATTCATTTTCAAGAAAACTGCTCGAATACTCTTTTATTATGGTATCCTGGATGATGACAGGTATAAAATTAATATCCGCTACTTTTACTTCATTCCTGGAAATATGATTGGAAAACATTCTTGTAGCCGGCTCCAGAAAATGCCGGATAATTCCGGATGAAATATCAACAAGATTATCAAAACCTGCATAGTTGAAATGTGATCCAGCCCTGCTGCCTTTTAATTTTTTTACAAATTCAGAAGTTGCATATCTGCGAGCCGCATCACCTCCTGCATATGCCTTGTCAGGGTTACTGTAATCGAGTTTAAGATTCGCCTTAATTGCTTCAATTTCCTTGTCCTGATCTGCATCAAATGGAAAAAAATCGACAGGATCTATTTTTTTCTCTAGATATTTTTCAATTCGCTTGCTAACTATCCGCTCAATCCTTTTATAGTAGTTATTATTTGATGTTGTGTATACGGTAGCAATGTTAACCTGAGAGTAATCGTGCGGTGAATCTATAGTTTTATTAGTAACGGTTTTTAAGGATTTGTAATCTAACTGCGTTGATATTTTGATACTTATATCCTTAGATGTTCTGTATGATACCCATGTGTTTAAAATTCTGGTCTGGGTTTCATTTAAATATCCGGCATCATCAACCAGGATAAAAATTGGTTTATCTGCTGGGAAAAATGCCAGTTTTTTTAATTCCATTAATAACGGATACAGGAAGTCTAAGTAATTACATAACGGCCCATTATATTCTAAGGGAACAGCTGGTGAAAGTCCGACCTTTTTACAATAAGTTTTACATTTGAGGAAAATCTCATCCAGTATTTTTACGATTTTTTCAATATACTCAGCGCTGCTCGTAAGCTTGACTTTATAGCTATCGATATTTTGGCCTGATATGTCTACGTACCATAAAAAGGTCTCATTATAAAACCGTTCTATTTCTTCCAGGCAGCAATCTATATCCTCCCTGTATTGCAGGATATTATTAAAGCATTTTGATGCGACATATGTGGTTAAAAGATGTTCGTTAAAAAAAGTATTTGAACTGTCTTTCAGACGGTCTAATTCTGGATAATTAATATCTGTTAACTTGATTGGAGCATACAGAGAAAAATATTCCAATTCACTTAAACTGCAGTTTTTATCAATTTTCTGACAATCAGGCATCATATACCTGAACATCATGCTTTTTCCGGATCCCCTAGGGCCGTTTAAAAAGGTATGTCCAATTTCTGGTACCTGATAAAAATCTGTAAAAACGTCAACAAACAATTCATAAACTTCTTTTGCTGAAATTCCTTCCGGAGTATTTACTTCAAATGGATTTCTCATACGGTATGAATTTTTTGTTTAACCAGATTTGATATATAATCTCCGTCAATTCTTTGGCCGTTGTGCAATGTCAGACTCTCACAAGCCTGATAAATATCGGTTTTTTCTAGTGTCGGATAACCATTTTCTTTCAGCTCGTAGGCAATCGGCGTAGTGATTTCGTCGTGATCAGAGGAAGTAACAAGATTTATCTTCACCTTGACTATATTAAAACGACATTCTTCGGGCAGAAAGCGACCACAATAGAGCGCCTCTAAGAATGTCTTTTGCGTACGTTTAAATATCTCAGTGATCAGGTATTCATAAACAATACCCTCTTTGGTTCTTTTTGGGTATTTATCCGTCAGATATTTATCCATAACATAAAAGCTCAGCTCAATTTCACGATCACCTAGGTCTAAACTGTCAAGACTGTTAGAGTACAAATGGAATATTTTGCTGGTCTGCTCCAGCTGGTCTATTTCGAGTATAAACTTCGATGCCCGCGTTAAATCTTCTGCAAGTTCATCACCGAGCCGCAATAGCGCGGCTAAAAACTGAGGACGTATTTTCTGATGCGAAACAGAATCCGACGGCGGGAGCTTGCCAATTGGATCGTCCTGACCTCCATGGGCCCTGGCAATATTTCCAATGATCAGCTTTTCCGCTGTATTCAGAATATTACCGGAATCAAATCTGGCCAATAGTTCTTTTCCTTTCTTTGCGTGCTCTGCTCTGCTGCCAATTAAATGCCCTGTATCATGGAGCTGAATAGCCATCAGCAGGATGAAAATTTCATACGGGGAAATGTAAAACTTATTAGCTTCTACAGTCAACGAAGGATTAAGGCAGGTAATTATTTTAGAAACTCTGTCAATGACCATCTTGATATGATCAACGCCATGGTCATTGTAATAACCGTCCTTTTCAATTTCTAGAATTTTGGTTTTTATTTCAGGATGTACATCCTTATCAAATGCATTCTTAAAGGTATTATAAATACCAACATAATCTTTCTGATGAGGAAACACCGATTTATCAGTAATATTTAAAAATTCGGTTTCTATATTCACGAATATTGATTTTTACAAACCAAGATAAGATCAGAAAAATTCTTTTTGTTCAAGGTTTAAGTATGTAAAGTTTGTAAAATTATTTGAAGTTCGTTGCGGTCTGTAAAAATAGTTAAAAATGATCAAGGTTGAGAATAGCTGTTCGGGCCCGAGATTCAACAAAATCATCGACAAAAAGTGAAATAATCTTCCAAGTGTATCGGCGAGCGGCTGATTCACCATCAGAACTAAAATAGTCAGCAGATTGCTTATAATCCGTGAGGCCGCCTGCATTAAATGACAGAATGTTAAACCAGGAAAGGGTAAGAAATCCACTCAACAACATAAAAAAGCAGGAGACGTCAATCAAACGATGGCATTCCTTTGTCTTTAACGACTTTACTAAGTCCCGTTCTTTTCTTTTCATAAAACTTTAGCCGATGACCGTTGCGCCTGCAGAATGCCTAAGATATTTTCCTTCATTTTAATCGCATTTTTGATGCTTAAACCGCCGATGTCAAAACAGTCCGGATCTGCCGGGTGCCAGAAGACCACGCGGTTATAGATATTATAAAGTATACTTATCACGGTTTGATCATCGTCGGTGCTTCTTTCCTCGTCTTTTAACAATTCACTGCATTTGGTTACTATCTTTGTATAAAGAGTTGCGGTGTCGTCATCGGGAAACTCATTTGCCATTTTTATAAAGAGCTGCAGGTCTCCGATGGCGGCTGTCATCCGATCTTTTCCGCCGCTTCCGGCTGAAGCTGCTATACCTAACTCTGGCGGATTTATCCAAGCAGCAGCGATATTGGCAATGATACGTTCCCGAAATTTCCGACTTTCGGTTTTTGGAGGTTCCTGTCCGCGTAGCAGATGGAGGATAAGCTCGATGGCTAATGCCTTGTTGGATGAGGTGATTTTTTTGTCGCTGAGTAGGTCGAGAATTGCATCCACAGAGAATTGCAGTGCCGAGAGCTCACGAATGTTGTTCCACCGATCTTCTTTCGCACCAACCGTTTTTTTGTCCGGATCAGGCGATGTCTTAACAATCGACTTATCTAATTTTACTTGTCGAGGCTGAATTGATTCCAGCTGAAATACTGAAGCGTAACCATCGTCCGACCGGCCATCCAGTGTGTATTCTTGTTTGTTACTTGCTGAAATAGTAAACATTAATGCGTCAGAACCATCTTTGATCTCGAATTCCTGATAACCCTTAACCATGTCTTTCCACAAGCCAACCACCGGCGGTTTTTCTTCCGTTAGCGGTTTTGCCGGCTTTGACCGCACCGCCATTCCTTCAGAGGTTAGCGACAACACCGCCGTTCCAGGATCATCGGCGAGGACGCTGGCGTACCGGGCGGACCACCTGTTCTCTAACTGTGGACCATCACTCAATAGTGCCATAAGTAAGGTAGGGCCAATTCCGCGAATTACATCACTTACCGGTTCCTGTCTTGCAAGGTCCTCACAGATCAGCGCCGTGACAGCCAACCAATCATTTGGCGCCAATATGGTCAAACGTCGTTGCGCGATCGAAGAATATTCAAACCAACGTTTATCGACGGCGAAATAGCCCTCCAATTGATATTGCCGGATCTGGGCGCCATCCAGTTGCCAACGGTGATGTTTCCGCTGAGTGGTTGTATACCACTCGCCTGCGAAGAAAACTGCCATACGCACTTCGTTTTGAAAAGTATTATCGACTCCAGGGTAACCTGTATCCTTTTCATTCATCTTCATGACGCCAGCGATGACCAAAGGTAGCTGCAAACAACTTTGTTGGTCCCTGAACTGTGCACTAAATTTTTCTAACAATAATAGGTACTGGTCCTCGGTTAATGCCATTTCCGGAAACGCAATCAAATCTACTTCGTTCTTTTCTTCCGCAAAATGCAAAACGGTCTTGACCAAAGCGTCTAGGAAAGGTTCATCGATTTCTTTCTTTGTATTCCCTTTGAAATACCGTACGGGTTGATAACTGTCCGGCAGTAGTTCAAAGTCGGCAGGTTCGATCTTTTTGGGATAAGGAACTGCAAGGATATTCAAACTTTGTTTCCGTGCCTCTAATTTTGGAAAAGTCCGCCAAATCACTTCCACTTCGGTTGTATGAAATGTTAAATGATGAGATAGCGACCGGGCGACCATGCCTGCCTGTGGAGTACGCATCTTGGGTAAAACAACGCCGTGGAATTTCGTGATGGTACTCAATGAGCCGGTATTGTTGAGCAGAAGATTAGCTACGGCCATAAATATCCGGTGCTCTAAATTCTCCTTGGCCAATGGCTGGCCCAAGAAGCCGAGACCAGAACAACTGGCATCCGCCAAGATATAAAGGAATAGAAGGGCCTTTGCGAATTCCTTTTCCGCCAGATGCTCTGGTTTTGGACTGCGTTTATAAAGGTCACCGAGAACTCGAAGATGTAACAGGTCCATAGTCGGATTCTTAAATTCCTGCTCCAGCACATCGTAATATTTTTTAAGCACTGGTTTTTCCTTAAATTTCGTATTATCGGCTTTCCTGAGCAACTGATTGCTCGAGGACTTGATCCATAATTTGCTTAATTCTGAAATATCCGATTCCCATTCTTTGGTATTCCACCATTCGGCATCCAATAAGCATAATTTATAAAGACCTGTACGATTAATAACCAGTGCGCATAACGCGAACATATCAGGTGGCCACAGCAGCCATTCGTCCAGCGTCCAATCCAGATTGATATGGTTTGCGAGCTTATTAAAAGTAACGGTATAGGGGCTGATCGGCATATCGATAAGGTTTAAATTTGACGTAAATTAGCTAATACTCGACAGGTCCGCAAATTTTGACACTACTAAAGTACATTGTTTGCGAGCCATATACGTATTATCCATAAAGTGCTCCAACACACTTATTTAAAATCAGCCGGGGCTCCTACAAAGTTCGATTTGCTGTTCTAATGAGGCCAATTTAGTAGATCTATAAGTTGTTTTTTTAGAAGCCCCTAGCTAAGATTGTCTCGGTTCATGATTTTTTCTTTGAAAATCTACAAAGCCTTTCTTCGATAATTCGGCCAGGCACTTACCTGCCCAATCAATGTAGTAGACTTCAACTTCGGAAAATGCAATTCCACATACTCTTTAAAAGACCTGATTGTTTCCATATTGTCCCATTCCATAGCTGTGAGGCAAAGCATTGGCCATTTTTTGGTGTGGATCATAAAACTATATAACTGCAGATAAGGCGGTGCCTTTTCAAATGCTTGCTCGACAAGCTCATTATATAAAGCCTTTTTAAGCACTTTTTTAAAATCCATGATTAGATCATAAGTTACCAATTGAAGAGTACCCCATTTTATTAATTCCGCCATGTGTGGCATTTCTTTATCGTCAAAGAATAGATACAGGAAAGTGATAAAATCGAATTCAGTTACATCACAAAGATCCTTACTCAAATAAGCATAGTTTTTTTTAAATGCCTCCAATGAAAATCCGTCCTTCATTTTATCAATGACAAAACGGATCACATCGTTCTCCTTTTCGATGATCTGTTCCATATCAGGCCCTTTAACACTACCATCCGGCAACTCCAGTGCATACCTGGATTTAGAGAACAGCTCGAAATAATAACTTTTAAAAAATATGGTCTTCCGTTCAAAAGTTACCTGCACATATAAAGGATATGTAAGCTGTCCGTGAAAGTCAACCTGCTTCAGACGGTCATTCAGGTAGGTTTTGAAACTGATTTTATTCACTTTTTTAAAAAATATTTTTTGATGCTATTTGACTGCTTTTGGTGTTCCCTGTTTTCTATTAACCGGGGATGATTTACCAAGCTTAATCAAAAATAAGCAAACCAAATGAAGTTGCTTTCTGATTGAACAGGTCAAAATTAATCATTTGTTTTGACATATTTTATTTTGTCAAAACAATATTTTATATTTGATTTATGCGGAAGCAACTGCAATTCAAATAATTGCAGATTAGGGGAAGCCATTCTCATAAAGTAGCGGGTGGCGAGATACATGATTACTATTAATTTAATACAATGACATCAAATGAATTAGTTACAAAAGAGGATCTGGAGGTATTTGGAAATAAACTCCTAGAAGCAATAACAATTATTCTTCAGCCGGGAAAAGGGCCAAGCAAGCAATGGTTAAAGAGTAAAGATGTGAGAAAACTATTAAACATTTCACCAGGCACTTTACAAAACCTGCGTATCAACGGTACGCTTAGTTATACCAAGATTGGCGGTATGATATATTACAAACTGGAAGACATTCATAAAGTACTGGAAGGGGGTAAACATTGAAACCCGTCGTTAAAACAAAAGAAATGGCGGCCTATGTGGAGCGGGTAAGGCAAATGGGTAGGAACCCGCATCTGCTTGCTACCCACGTAAGCCTATATAATGCTTTGTTTGTTTGCTGGCAACGGAGTGAATATAATAACCCTTTTCCGGTTAATCGCAGGATGCTCATGTCCTACAGCAGGATCGCTTCTACCGCTACTTATCATAAATGCATAAAGGAACTGGAAACTTTTGGGTACATTCTGTATTACCCATCTTATCACCCCATAAAAGGTAGCCTGGCTGGGTGGCCGGAAGATAAGCATGATAGCAGATCTGCTGATAGCGAGATATAATGTTACAGAGATAACCCGATAGTAAGATCGGCTGATAACCTGTTATAATGATAGTTAGATATCATGTTATCAAATGAAGTCATACAACGAACACACCAGCCCTTATTGCAAAACGCTATCTCCAAAGAACTTTAAAAAGGAGACAACTCTAATGCAATATTCTATAGGTGTAACCCCAATAATTTATGCAAAGTAATTGTTTAGATCCTTTTTTGATGAACAAAACCATTAATCCAGGCAATTTTTCTATAGCAGCAATCTGGAATGCGCGACCGTCAAAACGTCCTTTTCTTCTTGGAAGAAAAGGAGCAAGCGGAAGTTGGGCAGAGCCCTACTTTGCTTGCCATTTGCGCTGCAAATGGGGTTTTGCGTATCCTCCGGGGATACTTTACCGCGTTTTTACCGGCAAAAAAGAAGAAAACAGGATACCGCCAGGTATCCTGTATAGATATTTAAAGGCATATCCTGTTATACAGTCTAATGCCTCGTTAAAAATTAAATGATGGAAGATATTAATGTAAGATCCGTAAGATATCCGGTTTCGGTTGATCAGAAGTTTGAAAAGATCGCCCTTAAACTGGGCCGCACAAAGCGTCTGCTTTTTATTCAGATGGTGGACTATTTTTATAAAAGCAAGAAAGATCCTATAGACCTGAATGATGAACTCTTAAAAAATGCACTGATGAAAAACCACCAGCAATACATCGGTTTTATTAAAGCACAGGAAACTATGCTGCTCATTCCTATCAAAACAGAGATGGATAGGGTTTCCCAATCACAGGGAAAGATCATCGACCGCTTTAATTCCGAAGTGCTGAAGCATAATGTGGATGTGTTAAATAACCTGCAAAGCCATGCTAAAGCGTTCGGGGAAGTAGCCCGCGTCATGGATGCGATCTTGAAGGCTATGAAAAGTAAGGAAACCTTTAAAGAACAGTTCTTGTTTATTCTGGATGGTTATATCAGATCCAGGGAGGCTTTTGGCATGATGACATCGGGCAGGGAAAAAGAGGAACTGATCGCCATTACGAAAGAGCAGATCAGGTTATTATAACGAATCGACTTTATGTTTATCAATATTACCGATAGTAAAGAAGCGGCTAACAAGGGCAGCAGCAGCGGACTGGTTCATTACCTGGAAAAAGAGAACCGGATTTATAATAAGAATGAACCCGAGTATTGGTTTAATGGGCAACAGGTCAGAATAGATCCATACGTCGCTATGCGGACAATAGATAACAATATTGCCAAGCTGGGTAAGGACGATGCAAAGTTCTTTCTGCTTAATATCAGCCCCAGTCAAAAGGAGATCACTTTTTTAAAGAAGCAATACGGTGAGGACGGAGCCCAAGACCAAATGAAAGGGTTTGCTGTCAGAGTGATGGATGGTTACGCACAGAATTTTAAACGGGAGGGCATTAACAGCCATGAAGATCTGGTATGGTTTGGGAAGCTGGAAAACTACCGTTATTACACCCATAATGACCCGGAGGTTAAACAGGGCATCAAAAAGCGGGGTGGCCGCAAGGAGGGCGAGCAAATGCATGTACAGATCATTGTGAGCAGGAAAGATGCGACCAACAAAGTCAAGCTTAGCCCGATGAATACATCAAGGGGGAAGAATGAAGATCATTCTAAAAAGATGGGACAGTTTGATCGGGTGGCTTTTAAACAATGTGGTGAAACCCTCTTTGACGAATTATTTGAGTTTGACAGGCAATTAAAAGACACAATGGCCTATGCCAATGCACATAAAAACGGCAGCCTGGCCGAGCGGGTGCAGATGGAAACACGCAATAAGGAAGAAGAAGCCGCACACTTAGGCACCAGTCTTACCGAAAATCAGTCAGACATGAAGTTAGCGCCTGGCATTCATCCATATTCTACCACCATAGACCAGTCTTTTGAAGATTTTATCAGCCCTATCCATGTCGACATCAAAGATGATGTGGATGATGAGGCTATACATGGGAGAAATCGCCATAGGAAAAGACAGGCGAGAACTAATACAAGATGATCGTTAAATAATTTTAACTTAATCTTTTTTTGATTTCTTATCCCACTCATCCTCGGGACGTAGCTTCAAATCCTTACAAAGAAAGTCCATTATTTCTGCATAAGGCACGTCAACAGCCAATGCTATTAAATAGATTTCTTCGGCTGTTGGCCGTGATTTAATATCTACATGAAGTTTGCTGATCCTGTCTTTTGATATTCCCGTACGTCTTGCGAGTTTGGCTTGACTTAAAGGTTTCCGAGACAAGTATAATCCTAATAGAGTTAATGTTTCTTTTTCCAATGAGCCTGTATTCTTAAATGTAGATTACATTAAAAGTACAGATGAAAAAAAACAATAGAAAAATCATTGCTAAATGGCGAATAATTATCTATATTTGTTGATAAATAAACTACATTAAGCGCCTTTCTACTATATAAAGTTTTTAAATGATTTAAAATAATAAGAAAATATTGACACTGATTGTGTCTAGGTTTATTCAGGAGTCTCGTCGCAAAAACTACCACTTTTAACGACCACGGGAAGATAGAGTAAAGCCCATTCTTGGAATTGTGCATATATTTGCGCAATCTTTAGGGATGGGCTCTATCGAAAGTTATGGTCTGGTTCTAGTGGTAGTACCTTGCGAATAGCGGAAGATAGGGTCCTCCCTATTGTATTTTAATCTGCAATAGAGACTCATAAAATTGAATGTTTATGAGTAAAAATCAAACCAAAACTACATCCTTTTTTAGAATCGAAATCTTTCCCAGACGAGTAAAGAATGGCTATGTCTCTGATATATTGTTGCCCTTTCAAAGGCGTTTAATAAACCTTCTTAAACTGCAATTTAACCCCTCTCCAGGTATTTTCCATTTTAATAAAAAGCATTTACTTTCACAAGGAAAGAAGGTTGATAATGAATTAATTAGTTTGTCTACAAGATTGCCCTTTGTTATGCTATTCTTAGGAACGGTAATTTTTTATCCGCTGCAAAACCCAATCAAGAATATTATCTGCTCTCCTGAGTGAAGCTTTTAAAAACGGCAACCTAAGATCAGCTTAATAGTTAATAGTCAATTTCAGGTTGCCGTTTCCTTTTCATAGTCTTACCTGACTCATTTTTTTAATCAGCTCAACTAAAGAAATTTCATGAAAAAAACTATACTTTTTATAGTGCTGGCCACGCTTTGCCTTTTTTTTCAGGTAGAAGCCCAGGATAAATTTACTATCAGTTCCCTTAAGATCGGCGATCAGGTACCAAACCTTAGCATAAATGGCATCATCAATTACCCCGCGCAAACCGCAAAGATCTCTGACTTTAAAAATAAGCTCCTGATCCTGGACTTTATGAATACCTATTGCGGTAGCTGTATTGAGGCATTACCGAGGCTGGATTCTTTGCAACGCCAATACGCAGGTAAAATCCAAATTTTTATTGTTATTGATGAGTCAATAGCACGGGTCAGAGCGTTCCTTAAAAACAATCCGATAGCTAAAAATATAAAGCCGTCTATAATCGTCGGGGATAAAACACTAAGCAGGCTCTTTCCTCACCAATATGTTTCTCACGAGGTCTGGATCAATAACGGGACAGTCAGGGCTATTACAACGGCCCAGTATGTCCAGTCAAAAAACATCGAAGAGATATTAAAACAAGGCGCTGTTAATTGGGAATTGAAATCTGATTTTGCTTTTGATTACCATGCCCCTTTCCTCGTAACCAATGAACAGCATATTCCCGAACAGATCCTTTCTTCCGGCTTATTTTTCTCTGCCTTAACCGGGCATTTAAAAGGTGTGGCAACCCGACATACTTATGAAGTTGATAGTCTGAAAAGACTTGTTAAAATCCATTATATTAATTTCAGCATAGTTGATTTGTATTTGGCCACGCTGCCTGATCAGAAAGATTTCTCGGTAAGCTATGTGCAGATCAGGGCGGAACACCCTGGGAATTTCATTTTCCGAAATAACAATATCGAATATCGGGATGTCTGGAATAATCTGCATACCTGGTGCTATGAAGGGGTATTTCCGATTGATTTCTCTGAACAGGAAATTAAAAGGAAAATACAAAAAGACCTTGATTTCTACCTGCATTTAAACAGCGGTTTTGAAACGGTCAGAACTAAAGTAATTCAATTAGTCAAAGATTCTACTCATTCAAGTTTAGTTAAGCAACCCTTCAAGGTCAGACAGAACGGTAAAGAACTATTGAACCTCATCACTGTAAATGACCTGCTCAAAAAGCTGAATCATGATTTTGTAAACAGGCCGGCAGATAGTAACCTCTCACCTGATGAGGTGATCAATGTCCATATCGATGCGGCTGACCTGATGAAAGAGTCCGACCTCAATGAGGCATTAAAAGCCTATCACCTGACTTTTAAAAACGTGGAAAAAGAAGTCCGCATGTTCGTCCTTTCAGCGAGTAATAGTCCAATTCAAATCACCTTAAACCATTCCATTTATGAAGGCAAATAAACGCTCTCTATTCATATTACTCATTTTTCTTTTTTACGCCAATCTTCTATTTGCGCAACAGTTAAGTCTTAAGGGAAAAGTTGTTTCCGAAACCGGCATGCCGGTTGCAGGCGCTACGGTAGTCGTGAAGTCCGGGAAGCAAGCAACCGTTACTAACCTTGATGGTGAATTTAGCTTAGTTCGTGTTGCGCCTAATGCCACGTTAATTGTTACCTGTATCGGGTACAATATGCAGGAGGCTATTGTTAAAGGTACCGATAGTATGGTCATCAAGTTAAGTCTACATAACAGCCAGCTTGACGAAGTGATCATTCAGGCGTATGGTACGACAACTCAACGGAAGAATACAGGGAACATCACCAAGATCACGGCCGCTGAAATAGCAAACCAGCCGGTGTCTAATCCATTGGCCGCCCTGGAGGGGCGCGTTCCCGGTGTCAATATTACCCAATCCAGTGGAGTGCCCGGATCATCGTTTAATGTCGAGGTCAGGGGAAGGTCTACTTTAGATGGTAGTTTATCCAGGAACGATCCATTGATTGTCATTGATGGTATCTTCTTTGAAGCAGGTAACCAATCCTATAACCAATTGCGGTCGGCGGCAAATGATAATTTCGGTCACGGAGGTTTAAGTCCTTTGAATAATATCAATCCGAATGATATTGAAAGTATAGAAGTGTTAAAAGATGCAGATGCTACCGCGATCTATGGGAGCCGCGGGGCTAATGGAGTACTTCTGATCACAACAAAAAAAGGAAAAACGGGGAAAACCGTTTTTAATGGCAGTGTCTATTCTGGTATTAGTACGGTTCCGGGTACGATGAACCTGCTGAACACGCAGCAATATGTTCAGATGCGAAAAGAGGGTTTTAGAAATGACGGCATAGCACCGAGCGCTGATCCAAGCGATCCGGGTTTTGCTCCGGACATTATGCTTTGGGATACTACCCGCTATACGGATTTAAAAAAACTATTGATCGGAAATACTGCCCGAACTACTGATGTGCAGGGATCATTAACGGGTGGTAACCCGCTCAATCAATTCCTGATCGGGGGAGGTTACCACCGGGAAACCAACGTTTTTTCCGATGATCTGGCAGATACACGGGCTTCTCTTCATTTTAACCTTAACCACAGCTCTGAGAACAAAAAATTCACGATGGGCTTTTCAGGAGGTTATAGCAATGATAAAAATCAACTCATTGCCACAGACCTTACTCAGTACATTAACCTCCCGCCAAATCTGTTGCTCCGGGACAAAAGCGGCAACCTTGTTTTTCAGGAGGCGGGGGTAAGTTACGCAACGGTAAATAACATGGTTAATCCATTGGCTATCTTACAACAGACCAATACGGCTATAACCGAAAATTTGTATAGTAACCTACAGTTGAGTTATAAGATACTACCGTCGCTCCTGTTTAAGGTTAGTGCGGGCTATAATACTTTTAAAACAGATGAAGTATCAATTATTCCGCAAAGTTCCATAGATCCATATGTCGCATCCTATACCCCGGCATCATCTGCTTTTGCAAATACATCCCTGAACAGCTGGATCATCGAACCTCAATTGAGCTATACGAAAAGTATCAGCAAAGGAATTTTAAATGTATTGATCGGCGGTACATTCCAGGAGAAAAAGTTGAAAAGCAATGTGATCCAGGCAACCAACTTTTCCAGCGACCTGCTGCTGAACAATCCGGCTGCCGCGGGATTGGTTACCGCCGATATTGAACAGTTCTTATATCATTATGAAGCCGTGTTCGGCAGGGTTAACTATGACTGGCTGGGCAAATATATCCTGAATGCAACTTTCCGGCGTGACGGCTCCAGCAGGTTTGGGCCGAATAAACAATTTGCCAATTTCGGTGCTATAGGAGCCGGCTGGATATTTTCAGATGAGCCATTCATTCAGCGATCCCTTCCATTTTTAAGCTTTGGAAAGCTAAGGGCAAGTTATGGCATCACCGGGAATGACCAGATCGGTGATTACAATTACCTGAGCCTTTACCAGAATACAGGTATCACCTACAATGGGTCGCCCACCTTATCTCCAGCCAAATTATATAACCCCGATTACCACTGGCAGACCAATAAAAAGGCGGAGATCGGTATAGAGCTGGGATGGTTAAGGGACAGGCTGTTTTTTACCGCATCCTATTACCGGGAAAGAAGCAGCAATCAACTGGTCAATTACCCGCTGCCTACGCAAACCGGATTCCAAAATGTGGTGATGAATTTACCGGCCCTGGTCCAAAACTCGGGTTTGGAGTTGGTGCTGACCACCAAAAATGTGAACCAAAAGAATTTCAAATGGGCCACATCGCTCAATGCAACGATTCCAAGGAATAAGCTGTTATCCTTTCCCGGATTAGCTTCAACCAGTTACAGGAGTATTTATGTAGTAGGACAACCGTTGTCCGTTATCTATGGATTAAAGTACCTGGGGGTAAATCCGCAAACGGGCATCTATAATTTTCAGGATGTCAATAATGACGGAAAGCTGAATGCGTCCGACTATCAGCCTCTTGGTAACCTGAACCCGAAATATTATGGCGGGGTATCCAATACCATTACCGTACACCAGTTTCAGCTTGATTTCCTATTTGAATTTAAAAAGCAAATGGGGCGGAATTATTTAGCACAACTATTTAATAATTTCCCCGGAACCGTGGCTAACCAGCCCACTATCATATTAAACCGCTGGCAGCAACCTGGCAATATAAGTATCGTTCAGCAATACACTGCCGGGAATAACGAAGCAGCCATTATCGCGGCAAACACACAACTGAATATATCCAATGGGATTTATGGAGATGCTTCCTATATCCGCCTGAAAAATATCGCGCTTGCTTATCATTTGCCTGAAAGCTTTTTAAGGCGTTTGGGGATTACAGGAGGAAAAGTTTATATCAATATCCAGAATCTATTGACCATCACAAAATATAAAGGATTAGATCCTGAGACACAGAATTTCTATGTATTACCACCGCTCCGCACCATTGCGGCAGGTCTGCAATTATCCCTTTAAATATAAAAACATGAAAAAGATTTTTTACCATAACCTAAAAAGTTCAATGCTGTATTTCAGCGTGATCAATGCTGTCTGCCTGCTCTTTTCCTGTAAAAAGTTTGTGGAGATCGGAGCCCCGGTAAGTAAGATCGAAACGGCCAGTGTATTTTCCAATGATCAGGCAGCGCTTTCTGCGGCATTAGGCGTTTATGCGAACATGGGGACTTCGGGTTTAACGATATGTTCCGGTGGTGCAACCTTATACCCCGCACTTAGCGCGGATGAACTGACTTATACCTCTACCAATACGGAACTGCTTTCCTTTCAGCATAATGCGATTATAGCCGACAATGGCACCGGGATTTACGGCAGGCTGTGGACACCTGGCTATAAAAATATTTATTACGCAAACGCGGTACTGGAGGGTGTATCGAAATCAGTATCCATCTCTGACACACTAAAAAAGCAGCTCAAGGGTGAAATGCTCGTCGTTCGCGCCTTGAATTATTTTTACCTGTTTAATTTGTTTGGTAACGTGCCGCTTGAATTGTCAACAGATTATAAGGTTAATGATATCATGGCGAGAACACCCGCAAATAAAATTTATGAACAGCTTGTCACAGACCTGACCCTTGCCGTAAGTTTATTGCCTGCTTCAAATCCGGCACAACTGAATATACGGCCTAACAAATGGACCGCATCCGCACTGTTAGCAAGGGTTTATTTATATCAAAAAGACTGGGCCGGTGCCGAAGCACAATCTTCAGCAGTGATCGGTTCCGCGCAGTATCACCTTGAAAATAATTTAAATAATGTCTTTACACAAGGTTCAGCCGAAACGATCTGGCAATTGGCGAGTGATTATAGAAATACCAGCGAGGGAAGCACATTTATTCCGTCAGGTTCATCATCACGTCCATCTTATGCGATCAACAATTATTTATTATCTGCTTTTGAAAGTGGTGACCAAAGGAAAGTGTCCTGGCTGAAAAAGAATACAGTTGGCGGCACTGACTATTATTATCCTAATAAATACAAAGTCAGAACGTCTACACCGATCACTGAGTATTATGTCGTATTCAGGCTGGCAGAACAATATCTGATCCGAGCGGAGGCCAGGGTGCAGCAGAATAATTTCGATGGGGCAAAAGCGGATTTAAACCTGATCCGCTCACGCGCCGGTTTAATCGGTACAGATGCTACTGATCAACCATCATTGCTCAGTGCTGTTGTCGCAGAACGGCAAACAGAATTGTTCTGTGAGTGGGGGCATCGTTTTCTTGATCTCAAAAGAAACGGGCAGGTCGATCAACTTTTAGGAATTAGAAAAGCACCGGACTGGCAGCCGACCGATGCGGTTTATCCAATTCCTTTAAGCCAAATACAGGCAAACCCTTACTTAGTACAAAACTCAGGTTATTGAACAAACAAAAAGCACGACCGGACAGTCGTGCTTTTTTATTAACGCGGAGGTTTAGTTTTGCTTTTTAAGCGGATCGGCATCACCATGCGCAGATGTTGGAAAACTGGTGATCTGAGTATTAAAACCTCTTACACAATCAGCATCGTTCCCTGGTGTGCAAGGCAAATTATCTTCCGCATAAGTAGCATCTACCTTTGCACCGCTATAGGCTTGTGATCCGGCAACGATCTGTCCGCTGCTGTTTACACTGTACCAGTAATAGGTGCTTAGGTTTTTATGCTTGTTAACGAGATGGCCTTTGCTGGTAAAAGCGCTGAAGCCTAAAGCGGAAACAATTAAAATGGCAGCTACTATAGCCGCGTATTTGTTTTTTATCGTGTTTTTTATCACGTGTTTTGAACTTTTTATAATAGCAAAAAAGGGCTCCAAAAACTTTATATTCGTATAATAATGTTGCGTTTTGCCTTTAGGCAGACCTCACCGGAAACTTTTGCGCCCTGGGTGCTTATGTTTCCATTTGCCCGAATAGCCCGGCACGGCTATTCGGGTTTTTCGTGAATAATGCATCTTTACGGTCGTGAACACTGGTGTGGGTAATTCTCTTTCGGACGTAAGCATGATTAAAAAGAGGCCGGATGTTGATGGTATAAAACCACAGACATGCTGCCATGTACCTCTGGATAAAACAGATGCAAAGCGCTGCCATAGCGGCCAGCATGACCTTTGAGTTATAATCCTCTGCCATGTCCCTGATTGTTGCTGCATCAAACCTTTTCATCCTCTACATTTTTTCTTGTTAATCAACTTAACACCAGCGGCGCAGCCTTGGCGTCACCTGTCCTGGGTTTGTGCACTTTATCGCTGTACCCGCGTTCCATGCATCAGCATCCGGTGCCATCTTACCAGTACCGGCCGGATATCCCTCTGATAGTAGTTTACTTTAGGGGCTGCTATCATGTTGCTGATACTTTACCGCCAGGAAATGGCGGCTCGGCTCCCGGTACTCTCCTTACATATCTTTGCAACGGTATTGATCGTTGAGTTTAGTAAATCTCGGTATCTGTTTTCCCCTAAAGCATAAAAAAACAGAGATAATAAGGATGGGAAACCACTAAAAAGGGTAAGTTTTTTATGCCTGTTTTTGAGAAAAGGAGAGAATGGGCATAAAACAAGCCTTAAGGACTATCAGATGGCGGGTATCCGAAAAATTTCTTGAACTGTATGCGAAAACTTTGCACATCCTTATATCCCACGAACATATATACTTCATTGGTGGATAGCTGGCCCGCTGCAAACAATTGTTTTGCCTTCTGTAAACGGAGGTTGATCAGGAACGCGTGTGGTGTGGTGCCAAATTCTTCTTTGAAATTTTCGATCAGTGTTTTCTCCGTGATATGAAAAGTCCGGATCAGTGTTTGGTTGCTGAGTTCGGAGTCTGTATAATTTTTTTCCAGGAAGTCCTTAACGCGGTAGGCCGGTTGTTCCAATTTGATTGAAACCAGGTCGTCATATTGGGCCAGTAATTGTTTGAAGAACCGGAGCAGCTCTGCTTCAATATCAGCTGCCTTATGATCATTCAGCTCGTATAACTGGAGCAATGTCCGGTAGATCGGTCCTGCTATCGGGCATCGGGGCATATGTCCATATAAAGAATTGCCATTATCGAGGTCAAAAACAAATGCCTTTAGTTGGGGATATTGGCCGATATCTTTTTTCAGCCACTCCATTCTTGGAGCGATGTAAAATATACGGTGAATGCCCGGCTGTAGCTGGCCAATATACTCGCCTGGCTTGTTGAATGTGGCATAGCATGTGCCCTTGTCTGCTTCGGTAATGAGCGTACCATCGGGAGTGGAAAAACGAATGTACCCCTCCAGCATGAAAAAAAGAAACAGGGCTGATTCCTCCACCTGGTAACTCAGAGACAACTCCTTGTCTAGTTTAAATTCATACAATTCAATATAAAACAGGTAATGGCTATGATACTGGCGAAGTAATGTACCCCCTTCCAGTCGGATCAACTCGGCATCGGTATAGTTTACCGGGTAACGACTGTACCCTGGCGGTTTTTGACGAATGGGGCTCCGGGAAATAACCGGAGAAGAAAAATATAAGATGATAGGGTTTTTCATAGGCTTGCTAAAAATCTGGCTGCCTCCTATCTGTATCAGGAGTCTGCCTTAGATGTATTTAATCATAGATAATTTTAATATTGCAATAGCTTATTTAATTAAGCTGCTTAATCTCGGCGTTATTTATATTCAAAAGTGTGACATGCGTAAATATTTTTTTTCGGATTGAATAAATGCATTTTTTTAATGCGAAAACAGTGGTAAAAGGGTGGTGACTTTTGGGGGCGAAAAAGGGAGCAAACACCCAATAATTTGCCTGATTATCACTTCAACGCCAACAATTATTGCATAAATCGGCTCTTTTGGGGTTCTTCGCGATGAAAAAAGTAAAAAATAGTTACTACCCTTTACCCCTGTAAAAAAAATTCTTCTTTCTATGACAGCAGTTTCATCATAACCGAACCATTTATTCTGATATGTATCGGGAGAATCTTCCGGCGAAGTATCCTTTTAATTTTCTCCTATTTATCTGTTTCCTTATTTCAGATGATCGTGCACTTATCTTATCTACCCTTTTCTTTGCAATTTTTAGCTAAAGCGTTAACACCGTATTTTATCAGATTAAAGTTATGCTCCTGAAAATCTTTTATCAATCGATTACATTACAAAATGAGTTGATCTACATTACAAAAAAGGTCGTTCTACCTTAATAAATGGATTAATATACATCACAAATGAAGTTGCTTTACCTACCCTTTTTTCGCAATTTTTAGCTAAAACGTGAGTTTTATCCCATCTGGTTAAAGTTATAGTATGGATGTTCTTTTGTCACTAAACAAAGGTTCAGAACGTATTTAACAAAGGATAAAATCGACATTACCGATTGTTAATTGATCAATTAACAATTGGGTTGACTTATTACTTTTCTTATTCGCCGAATATTTTGCACTTTTTATCATCCCATTATTGGCTACCTGAATATTGTGTGTTGACAGAAGCCCTGCTGAAAAATCGCTCTCCTAATACCTATAATATTCAATACACATTAATACAAAAACACTTTCCGTTTACACCATAAATTTCAACGGTCCGTTCGGGATATGCTAAACGTTTGTCGAATAATTTAAAACTTTAACTTATAGGATTTGTCACTGAGAAGTGTGTAGCGATGCTGATTCATCAGGCCCCGTTATTTGAAAATCCGAATGGTAAAAGAGCGTCCAATACTGGTACTCTCAGTACCAGTATTGGATTTTTTTTAAACTGACCGCTAATCCCGATAGGGTATAAAACAAGCATAATTTTACTATATAGTCCCGATAGGGTATAATTATGACATTAATAGAAGGTATGATCCCGATAGGGTATAGTTAATAAATTTAAGTTATATTTGTACCCGAAAGGGTATAATTATGTTGTCAGAGTATTTAAAGAAAAAAAGGAAATCACTAAATCTCACACAGGAAGACCTGGCATCTAAAGCGGGAGTCGGACTTAGGGTCGTTCGTGAGATGGAACAGGGAAAACCAACATTGCGGATGGATAAAGTGAATCAGGTGTTGATGTTATTTGGCGCAGAGCTCGGAGTGGTATTAAAAGTAAAAAATGATGAGTAGAAAAGGTTTGGTTTATTTTCAGAACACATTGGCTGGTATGCTTGCGGAAACTGATGATGGCTACGAATTTACTTACCAGGCGAATTACTTAGAGAATAAGAACGCAAAGCCGGTAAGCTTAACGCTACCATTGTCAACCCAGAAATATGAAAGTAAAGTATTGTTTGCTTTTTTCGATGGCTTGATACCGGAAGGTTGGCTACTGGATTTGGCAACAACACACTGGAAGGTCAAAAGCAATGACCGGTTTGAATTATTACTATTAACATGCAGGGATGCAATCGGAGCTGTAACGGTTATTCCCGAAATAGATTAAGCTATGGCAAATTGTTGGTTTTGTTATCAGGATGCAGGTACATCGTCTTATCATGAAAAATGTTCAAGGCGATTTTTTGGTACGGCTAAAGTACCTGAGCTGGAATTGAATAATAAACTTTTGAAAACGTTGGCAGAACAAACCATCAACGAAAGGATCGCTGTGACCGGAGTTCAGCCCAAGCTTTCTGTTACCCTGGAAAAGACGAAGGGACACATCCGGCTGACAATTGTAGGACTTTGGGGAGAATACATACTTAAACCGCAGCATCCTGATTTTTCGGAAATGCCGCAATCAGAAGATCTGACCATGCATTTGGCAAGCCTATTTAAAATGCCAACTTGTGATCATACTTTAATGGAGGCGTCAGACGGTAGTTTGGTTTATCTTGCCCGGAGGTTTGACCGGGTGAAAGGCCATAAAGTTCACATGGAAGATTTCTGCCAGCTTTCTGAATTTTTAACGGAAAATAAATACAAGGGCTCTTATGAAAAGATCGGTAAGCTTATCCTGAAATACTGCACTCAAACTGGTTTTGATGCGCTGACTTATTTTGAACTGGTGTTATTTTCTTTTTTGACAGGCAACAATGATATGCACCTGAAAAACTTTTCTGTACTATATACGGACGAGGGGGTAAGTCTAAGTCCTGCCTATGACCTTCTAAATGTAAATCTTGTTAATCCACAGGACGATGAAGAGCTGGCCCTGACCATAAACGGCAAAAGGAAAAGAATTAGATTATCTGATTTTGATGTATTGGCAAGAAGCATGAATATACCTGAAACCGCCGTTAGGAATACGTATAACAAATTTTCCTCCAGTAATAAGGAGGTTGGTAAGATGATTGAAGCATCATTCCTGAGCCCCGAAAAAAAGGCACTATACCTGGAAATTTGGAATAGAAAGCAACGGTTGTTTAATTGACAAGCCACAGTTATACATTGTGGATTTTCCTCCTGGTGCGGAAAAAATAAAATCCTTATTCACCGCAGTCGCGAAGATAGCCCACGCCGGAATCAAACGTCAAGGGTACACAAGCGGGCCGTTGTGTCCGCTTCCAGCGGTTGGCCCGCCCTTGACATTTGATCCGGCTAAGCGCTTTTGTTGCTTAAGCGTTGAATAAGGCTCGATTGTTCACAAGCTTTCCTATTTCTTTTGCAATTGTTTGAGCCGGCTTGATAGGATTGCCAGTAGTGCCATTTTGTGGTTTTTTCTAAGAACGAGGAAAATGTGAACCGCTCAACAGCGTCTGATTGTGTAACCATTAATTCCATCATTTCATTAAATACTTTTTCCGCGATACCTGCTTCTCGCGCCAACACACTGAATTGATGCCTTAATTTCCATATTCCCGGATCACGAAGCCATCATATATTCATCAACTTTCGCCTTGAAATGATTGATGTCAAAAGGCTTGCTGATAAATCCGTCGCTATGGGTATTTCCCTGGATTTCCCTCTTGCTCCGGTGTGCTGACATCAGCAGAACCGGAATATGAGTGGTAGCCGCATCCTCCTTCAGTTGCCGGCAGATTTCGACGCCGTCGCCGTCCGGCAGCATAATATCCAGTACAATTAAATTCGGTAATTCCAGGGAAAGGCCCTTTTTAAGCGTGTTTACATCTGGAAACAGCTGCACCTGGTAAAGATCATCTTTTAGGATATAATCAATGAGTAACCTAATGTCCTCATCGTCTTCAACAACAAACACTTTCTTAGTGGACATACAATTTCAATTATATGTGATATACGTCTATACGGCTGTTTTAGTTTGTAAAAGCTGGTAGAGAAAATGTAAATGTCGCTCCATGACCCGGGGTGCTTTCTACCCAGATCCTCCCCCCGTGCCGGTCAATAATGTCCTTGGATATGTAAAGTCCCAGGCCAAGCCCGGAGGTCTTTCGCTCCTGCTCTTTAACACGGTAAAACTGGCTAAAAATGTGCTGCTGGTTTTCGGGCAAAATACCGGGACCCTGATCCTTCACAGAGATGCGAACCTCATTCCCGGTCCTGATAGCAATCATGCTTACCTCTCTGGCGTCCGGCGCATACTTCACGGCATTTCCAAGTAAATTCGTGAGCACCTGTTCTAATCGCATTTTATCGCCCGAGACCCAAAGCTCTCCATCTGCCGCCATTTTCAAATTATAGTGGGCATGGGTCTGTCCAAACGTGTCGGCGATTTCGTCTAAAAGATCCGAAAGATCAAAAGGTTCAAAATTCAACTGTAGTTTACCGGCCTGGATTTTAGATATATCAAAAAGGTCATTGACTAAGTCGTTGAGTTTGGCCAATTGCTTCAGTGCCTTTTCTGCAAAACTTTTGGCAATACCGTCCGGAACCGTTCTTTCTAAAATCTGCAAAAAACCGCTCATCGAAGTCAGTGGCGTCTTAAGCTCATGGGAGGCCAGGGCGATAAACTCATCTTTTTTATTGCTCAGATCTTTTACTTCCTCAAAGAGCCTGGAATTATCTATGGCAACGGCAGCCTGTGAAGCTACGGTGACAACCAGGTCCTCATGCTCCTCTTTAAAAATGCCAGCCTGTTGATGACCAAAAAACAGCCCGCCGATGACCACGCCCGAATGGGTTATAACCGGAACCGCAAGGTAACTCACAACGGGCAAATGGCCTTCGGGCATACCAAAATATGGTGAATTTTTTCCATAACGTGGGTCTTTCGTAACGTCATCCACCCGGACCACCCCCTCACCGCTAAATGTTGGATGGAAAACGGCCGTGTTGCGGGGCATGGGGAAATTCTCAAAAGCCGCCCTTGGAGCGCCCGAAATAGTATAAAGCCAATAAGATTCGCCAGCCTGGTCCACCTGGTTATAGAAGAAAGCACCAAAGTCCGCGCCGGTAAGCCTGGTAGTGGCATCGGTCACTTTTTGTAAGATGTGTTGCAGATCGAGGTCTTCATTGATGCTTTTACTGATTGAATTGAGGATTTCCATGCGCTCCATACTTTTAGCGATGGACCGTTCCGCTTCTTTCTGCGCTGTAATGTTCCGGGCAATTTTGGAAGCCCCGATGATTTCGCCGGCTTTGTTGAGGATGGGCGATACCGTCAGTGATATGTGCAGCTGCTGTCCGCCTTTAGTTCTGCGGATAGTCTGGAAATGATCTACTTTTTTTCCGGCACGAATATTTCCTATAATTATATCTTCTTCATCCAGACGTTCCGGCGGTATTAGTAATGAAATATGTTGACCGATAGCCTCCTGCTCCGTATAGCCAAACATTTTTTCTGCGCCGATATTCCAGCTGGTGATGATGCCCTGCAGGCTTTTACCGACAATCGCATCGTCCGAACTGGCGACAATGGCGGCCAGCCTGGCCTGCTTTTCTTCGGCAGTATTTTCTTCGATGATACTGCGGGCAACCTGAGACGATCCTATAACTTGTCCCTCCTGGTCCCTGATAGGCGAAATGGTTATAGACACGGGGATTTCAACGCCTTCCCTGGTTCTGCGAATCGTTTTGAAATGTCCGATCCGCTTCCCTTCCATAATATCACGCATGATCTCCATTTTTTCCTGCTGCCTTTCTTCAGGGATCAGCAAGTAAACAGATTCATTGATTATTTCCTCATGACCATAGCCGAATAATCGTTCAGCTGCCGGATTCCAATGGGTAATCCGCATATCAAGGTCATGGCAAAATATCGCGTCGTCAATGCCTTCAAATATAGATTGCAGGGTTGATAGTTCTTGTGAATGCTGATGTCTGATCATTAGTTTGGTGCGGCCAGAAAACGGCATTATTTGTTCAGTGGCTTCTGATGTTTGATTTTATCTAATAATAACCTTAAAAACACAGAAAGGTTTTAGGCCTTTGATAGAGGACCGGCCGGTGAAAATCTGGCAGCGAAGCTGTAAATTTTTCAGATGTCCACTGCAAAAATTTCAGTTTTAATTCCATTTCTGACTTTGGCATTTCACTTGTAGTATTACTGCCGAACAACCGTTCTTTAAGTTTAATGAATAAATGGTTTGATCCTTTTAAAAACAATTAAAAGAAAAATTATGACATTGGTTAAATTTAATCCTGAAAAAAGAAACAGTTCACTATTACCAGGTTTTAGTGATGTTTTCGATTCTATTTTTAATGACACCTTTTTTAATGACCGTATGGTAACCCGCGTACCTGCTGTCAACATCAGCGAGACGGAAAACAACTATCATGTGGAACTGGCTGCACCGGGTCTGAAGAAAGAAGATTTCAAACTGAACCTGGAACGTAACGTACTGAATATTGCAGTTGAACAAACCGCCAGTCAGGAAGACAACCAGAAAAATTACAGCAAACGCGAATATAGCTACAGCTCGTTCGTGCGTTCTTTTACGCTGCCAGAAAGTGCGGATGACAGCCAGATCAGCGCAAGTTATACCGATGGCATACTCCGCATCGATATTGCCAAGCGCGAGGAAGCAAAAAGCCTGCGCAGGCAGATCGAAATAAAATAATCGACTCCATCATATATCCGGAAAGGCTGCCGTCATGGCGGCCTTTTTCAGGATATACTAAGAAGTCAGTTTAATTATAGTGGGACTTTAAATTTAAAGTTATTCGATTTAACCGCTTTGCTGACGCCCAAATACGCGGCCGGATGGCTGCTTTTAACAGGACAGCATCTGATATGTGCCAGCGTTAAAAAAGCAAGTGCTCCTCTTGCAATGGCCCTTTCATTTATAAACCGCTATGAAAACACAATTCTATATTTTATTAAGCCTGAAGACGCCGCGCGGCTTTGTCGACTATGGACAGTACTTCTTCGGTGACGACCGCGGTACCGCCTATGAGTTATTCGGGCAGTTAAAAGGTCACCAAAATTTAAAAGATTCTTGCCTTTTACATATTGACCTGATGGAAACCGTCGATGAACTACCGGTAAAGGTCAAAACCATCTGCTGTACGCTGGATGAATTGGCTTACAATTGTAAATTGATCGCAAGAGAGGTTTTTCGCTTAAAGAACCTGGAGGAAATGGAATGATGAATAAGTTATTTTTACTTAGAACACTGATCATCTCCATGATGATCTGCATGTTGATCTTTGACGTGCTGCGGATAATGAGCCATTCGGCTGATGCCTTTCCCGAGCATAAAAAGCTATTACTGACCGGGATTTTATTATGGATCGTTTCCGTAATTACTAACCAGGGCAGTAATGACGACGATTGGGCAGGAGAGATTTAGGAAGATCTGGCCGATTAAAAAATTGCAGAATGCGGCAAAGACTAATATTTGAATAAATCTGCGGCATCTCGAAGCAGCCGCCAACAGGCATTATGTCCATTTCCCTCTCAAAGCGTGTAGTAGCTGAATGCTTCTACTTCTGTGAATGAGTCACATTTTCCAGTAATTCATTAATTTCAAAATCACTGCTCCGTCCCAAAAGGGTAAAGGTTTCAGGAATAATTTCCGTAGTGTAACGTTTGATACCTTCTTTATCTTCAAAAGAGCGGGTACGACATTTACCTTCTACATAGATCAGCTTTCCTTTACGGAGCGATCTATGACCAGCTTCCGCTAGCGAACGCCACATCACGATATTGTGCCATTCTGTATGTTCCGTTTTAACACCGTTTTTGATGATAAACTCGGACGTCGCAAGCGGAAAACTTAAAACTGCAGCGTTATCCGGCAAATACCTGAATTCCGGGTCTTTTCGTAAATGGCCGACCAGGATAACTTTATTAACTCCTGACATAGCTTTTAAATTTAAGGTTATTTCAATTTCCCCAATGTGATAACACCAGTTACCGCATTGGGTTTTAAACAATTAGCCTTCTTGATATTCTTTAAAGCTGAAATTGAAATCTCAAAGTTCTGCTCGTCAGCCTCTATACCTCATTGAACACCTCTGTTCTAAATTAATGACACATATAGTTGATTTTAGTACAATTATTAAATTAAAAAGAAATAATTTTAAGTATAGATAGCTAAAATGTAAAATATTTTTACTCATATATCCACTACTGGAATAATATTGGAGGTGATTTATTCAGATTATTTTGCCGCTCCCGCCCGCTTTCTGCCGCCGCCAATTTTACTCATTTATCAAAGAATGAATCTGTATGATGCAAGCAGTAATTTTTCATAAATCAGGCAGCATTGCCAATAAAGAGAGTTTATGCAAATAGTTGATCTGCCATTCCGGGCTAAAATTGAAAAAGTAATTTGAAGGAAAAAACATTTGACCGATATGGAAACGAAAACAAAAAAGCCACAAAAACAGGATCGCCAGCCGGGTATTGAAGCGGAGATGGATCCGAAACCGGAATATATTAAGGATAGTTACAAGGCCGCCGGCAAACTCCAGGGCAAGATAGCCCTGATCACAGGTGGTGACAGCGGCATCGGCCGGGCTGTCAGCGTCCATTTTGCCGAAGAAGGTGCGGATATAGCCATCGTTTACCTCGATGAAGATAATGACGCCGAAACAACCAAAAATTTGGTGGAAGCCGCGGGCAGAAATTGCCTGCTTATCAAAGGAGATGTGAAGGATGCTGCCTTTTGCAAAAACGCGGTCGAAAGGACCGTTAAGAAATATGGAAAGCTGAATATCCTCGTCAATAATTCAGGAATGCAATTTCCACAAAAAGATGTCAAGGCGATTGACCCCGAGCAGCTGGACACCACTTTCCGCACCAATATATTTGCTTATTTCTACTTCGCTGAGGCAGCAGTGGTGCATATGCATGAAGGTGATAGTATTATCAATACCACCTCGGTAACCGCTTACCGTTCCTCTCCTTCGCTGATTGATTACTCTTCGACTAAAGGAGCTATTACAACCTTTACGCGCTCACTCGCAACAAATCTTGTTGAAAAAAAGATCCGTGTAAATGCTGTTGCTCCCGGGCCGGTATGGACACCCCTGATCGTATCCACCTTCGATGAGGAAAAGATCAAAAGTTTTGGAAGTGAAACAGCCATGAAACGGGCTGGACAGCCTTCGGAGCTTGGACCTGCCTATGTTTTTCTGGCTTCGGATGATGCTTCTTTTATAACGGGCCAGGTCATCCACGTAAACGGTGGTGAAGTAGTCAACGGATAAGGTTATATAATCAACGGAATCGTTTATACTATGAATAACAATTAAATCAAAAAAATGGCAAAGTATTCAGAAAAGGCACAGGACAAGGTCCACAAAGCCTTACATGAGGAAAAAGAAGGAACACTAAAAAGTGGCAAAAGCGGTAAAAAAGTAACGTCCAGAAAACAAGCTGTGGCAATCGGATTGTCGGAAGCCCGCAAGGAAGGCGCTAAGGTTCCAAAAAAGAAATCATAACAAAATACATCCTACACTACCATGAACGAAGAACATAAAATCACCCGGCGGCAAGCGGTCGCCGGGTTAGGTGCCACTTTAGCTGTCGCGACAGTAACACCTGTCTTCGCAGCAGGCGGTAAAACAAACAGTATAATGGAAGCAAAAGCATTAGAAGATCCGATCACCAAATACCCCAAGCCGCCTTTTGAAGGCCAGTCACAGCCCTGGCCAGGCTTAGCCAGTAAAATGAACCCCAAACCGGATCACGGCGAAAAAAGCTATAAAGGTTCGGGACGGTTAGCTGGTCGCAAGGCGTTGATCACCGGTGGCGATTCGGGGATGGGACGAGCTACCGCCATAGCCTACGCCCGTGAAGGTGCTGATGTGGCGATCAATTATTTCCCGACAGAGGAAGAAGATGCCAAAGAGGTGATCGCATTGATCAAAGCTGAAGGCCGAAAAGCCATCGCAATTCCTGGCGATCTGCGTGATGAAACTTTTTGCAAAAAACTCGTAGACGAGGCGGTTAAGGGTTTGGGCGGTTTGGATATTGTAGTAAATAATGCAGGGAGGCAGCAAAGCAACCAGTCTATTTTGGACATTTCTACAGAACAGTTTGACTGGACGATGAAAACCAATATTTATGCTCCTTTCTGGATCATTAAAGCGGCTTTGCAGCATTTACAGCCAGGCTCGGTTATCATCGGTACCACTTCTGAACAGGCTTACGATCCTTCACCCGATCTGTATGATTACGCGCAAACAAAGGCTGCGACAATGAATTATGTCAAGTCGCTGGCAAAACAATTAGGGCCGAAAGGCATCCGTGTAAATGGTGTCGCACCCGGACCGATCTGGACACCGTTACAGGTTAGTGGCGGTGCCAGCCAGGAAAAGCTGAAGCAGTTCGGCGGACAAACACCATTGGGCAGACCCGGACAACCCGCAGAACTGGCCTCTATCTATGTACAATTGGCTGCCTCAGATGCCAGTTACGCAACCGGACAGATCTATGGTTCATCCGGCGGCTCGGGACAGCCTTAATACATAGCGGCTCGCCTGGCCATGATCCAGGCATCGATCCAATTTAAAGAAATTACTAAATCATTTATCAAAAACAAATATCATGGAAACACAAACCGCACAGACTACCGATTCAAAACTCAGGGAGTTTTTTGTCGATCAATTAGAAGACTTGCTTTGGGCAGAAAAAAAACTGGTTAAAACCTTGCCGAAATTGCAGGAAGCCGCTACATCCGCCGAACTGAAGGATGCCTTCGGCAATCACCTCACACAAACTCAAAACCATGTTACCCGGTTGGAACAAGTCTTTGGCCTGATTGGCGAAGACGTGGACACCACCAAATGCGCGGCGATGGCCGGTATTGTTGACGAAGGCGAAGATATTATAGATGAAACCGAAGAAGGCACCGCGCAACGGGATGTAGGTTTGATCTTCGCCGGACAAAAGGCGGAACATTATGAGATCGCCACATACGGCGGCATGGTCACACTGGCTAAAACTTTAGGATATAATGATGCGGCCGACCTCCTGGTCCAGACCCTGGAGGAAGAAAAGGAAGCAGACAACCTGCTGACCCAGATCGCTGAAAATAATATCAATTACCAGGCAAGCACCGAACCCAAAGAAGACAAGGGATTTTTTTCCTGATCTTTTTACAGCGCCTGTCATCAGGCAGGCGCTGCTGAACGCAAATGGAAAACAAGGGTGAAATGAAAGCGTATTTAGGAAACATTTAAAAATTAGCTTATGCCATGGTATAACGGAAACTACCCGCCATCTTATAAGAACCAACCTAAGAAAATCAGGGAAAAGGCAACGGAGATCGCCAATGAAGTGTTGCGAACAACCGGCAATGAAGGGGAAGCAATAGCGACTGGTTTAAAGCAGGCGCGCGCTCATTTTGCAAAAGAAAAAAAGAAGAACAGTGATAGCTGAATCACATCAGGCTGTTATTTTTCTAACTAATTATTAAAACAAACTTCATGAAAGCATTACTTATAAACTGTACGCTCAAACGCCATCCAGATTTTTCCAACACAGGCGCATTGGCTGACAAGGCGGCAAGCCAGCTTCGTGAGCAGGGGTTTGAAACGGAGATTATCCGTCTTAATGATTACCAGGTACTTACCGGTAATTCTTCTGATGAAGGAGGGGGTGACCAATGGCCGCTTATCCTGGAAAAGATCAAATCCTGCCAAATTTTTATTATCGCCACGCCCATCTGGATGGGACACCTGGCCTCGACCGCTCAAAAAGTGATTGAACGGTTAGATGCTATTTTCCGGGACGAAGAACTGAGCAATCAAGAAAACGGACAATATATGCCCTATAATAAGGTAGGCGGCTGCCTGGTTACCGGCAACGAAGACGGTGCCCATAGCTGCGCCGCGCAAGTACTCTGGGCTTTGCAGGAAGTGGGCTTTACAATTCCACCAAATGTTAACGCCTATTGGGTTGGTATGGCCGGAGGAGAAAAAGATTATGTGGAAGCTGGCGGCGAACGGTATTTATATACCAATAAAACCTTGCGTTATATGACCGCAAACCTGGCCTGGTTTGCCAAATTATTAGCCGCTAACCCTATCGGTACCAATCTACTGGAAGAGGATAAAAAAGCGGAAGCAGAAAGCGACAAGCAAGAAGGTTATTATCAACGATACTAAAATCATTTACTGATAAACTATACTTCTATGACTACGAAAACAAAAAAAACAGTAAACAAATGGTCTGCAGATGTTACAGAGCACAGCGATGCGATGGATCTGGAGAAAGATATTTTTAAATCCGGAGATCCGGATAAGATCGCGGCATCAGTAAAACATTCGGCGGAGACAAGCAAACGGCGAAAATCTTCGCCTTATCAAAGCGCGATGTCTATGCTGACCTTTTACGAGAACCGGGCCGGGAAGAACTTAAACGCAGACGAAAAAGACACGCAGGAAAAAGCAAAGGATAAGCTGAGGGAGTTATTCGGTAAGGACGATAAGTGATAAGTAGTAGTCGGTCTGTATACGGAATTTATGATTGTTGGGAAAAGACCTGATGCTTGCGCCAAATGTCTGTATATCCAAACCATTTTCAGAGCCAGATCGTTAAATATAAATGGCGGAAAGCAAAATCATCGTTTGCAGTAAACTCATAGCTCAACGAGGGCTGACTATTGCTTTTGCAGAAAGCGCGACAGCGGGCTGGCTCTGCTCCGAATTTGCGCTGACCGAAGAATCTGGTAAAGTGCTTAAAGGGGGCATTGCCTGTTATGACGCGAGTTTGAAAGTCAGTTTACTAGGTGTACCACAGGAACTCATTGATAAATACACGCCGGAATCGATGGAAGTGACCCGGGAGATGGCTTGCCGCTTAAAAACAATAATCGATTCGGATATTCAGGTAACCGTTACCGGCCTGACCACTCCCGGCGGCAGCGAAACACCGGAGAAACCGGTCGGCACAATGTTCGTTTTTGCTTTGATCTGTGGTCGTGAAGCCAGCTTCCGTCAAGTGTTTTCCGGTTCCTGTGAGGAGGTCATTCATCAGACCATCGAGGCGACCGCTGAACTTTTGATCGCGGCGCTAAGCAAAACTTAAACAAAAAAGGGATACCTTCCGGTATCCCCTGAAAGATCACAATTTGCTTCTTTTATTCTACTTCAGCGGCAGCGGCTTCATTCACATAATTTTCGGCTACTTGGGTCAACAGGGTATCGGCATTTTTTTCTTCAGCTAAGGTTTCGTCAAACAGGTTCTGTGCTTCACTATAGCCCAGGGTTCCGGCTAAGGTGCGCAGGGTACCATAAGATGCGATCTCGTAATGTTCTACCTTTTGAGCAGCAGAAATAATAGCTACATCCCTTACTTCTGTGCCTTTGTCTGTATCGGACAGTAGTTCAGTAGCTTCGTTTAGCAGGCCTTCCATGGCCAGGCATTTCTTAGCCACTGCTTTTTCACCGATCGAAGCGAAAGCGCTTTCCAGACGGGTCACATGGTTCTTGGTTTCTTCCAGGTGGTTGCTAATGGTTTGTTTAAGGTCTTCCGAGGTCGCTCCCTTGATCAGTTTCGGCAAAGCGGAGGCTAAATGTTTTTCCGCCCAGTAGATGTCCTTGATCTCATCAATAAATAATTCTTTCAGCGCACTTTCAGCTTCTGGTGTGCGGCTGGCTGCTGCTGCAGACTTTTTGTTGCTTTTTGTAGGCATGATTGTAGATTTTATTTTGGTTAAAATTATAGTGAACAACGCTGTTGTTAAAAAAACAAGAAGCGTTCCAAACTCCCTGAAAAATCAGAACAATTTTCATTTTTTCCGGATTGCGCTGATCTCGCCGTTTCTTTCCATATAAACTTTTTCAACCCCCTCCATATCTTCGGTTAGCGCTGACTTCCGGACACCCTGCATGATATCTTCTTCACACACTAACCCTTTTTCCATATGGCTTTTAATGAACTTTCCCTGATCAAATAGCAGGATTTTATCGCCTTCCACAAAGCGGCCGAATGCCTTATGATGAACGATCAGCCAGCCAAAGACCCGGTGCAGGAAAACAATCACAAAACAGCAGACGATTACCGGTACAAAAGCTGATGCACCCACAACCGCCCGGCTCATGATGGCTCCCAGTGAAATGGTAATAATGTTGTCGAGCGGCGTCCGCACGCCAAACGAGCGGCGTCCCGAGACGCGGATGAGCAGGAAGGCAATTATAAAAATGACTACGCCTCGACTGCTCATCTGCAGGGCATTGAGGTCTTTGCCCTCACCAAAAATTTTTAACAGCAGTTCCATAGCAATTGATTTGATTCTTATTTAATTCATTTACCGCAGACAGCTGCGGGCTTCTTTAATTCCGCAGCCGGCTTACGGTTAACGAGCCAGGCGGTAATTTACAGTGATGCCAGCATGACCGGTATGAGCAGCTGCTTTATTTCTTCACTCACTTAATAATTTGGCGGCCTGCGGGGCGTTTAGCCTCGCAGTCACGTTAAATTTCTTGCCCGCCTGTTCGTTATAATTTTTGAAAAAGGCTTCGAGCTGGTCAATGAGAACCTGTGGCAGCTCCTCCAGTGTATGGATGTCCGAGTATAACAGGGAAACATCCGGGATGCCGATAAAACGGTCATTCCGTACCTTGTGCCCGTTCCGTTCGGTTTGCTCTGCTTTTAGCCCACCGATGATCCGGCAATCTACCAGGCAACCGGGGAAAGCGGAACATTCGGAGATCACGATGATATCCAGCGGGTCGCCGTCCTCACCTTTGGTTCCCGGGATCATCCCGAAATCAAAGGGAAAGACAAGTCCGGCGGGCAGGATCTTATTCAGTTTAAAACGTTTTTCCGCCGGATCATAGTCGAACTTCTGGTTCGATCCCTTCGGACATTCGATCATCGCGGTGATTGTAGTTGGCTTATTCATGGCTCAGGTCTTTTTAATCGGCTTCCGTGTCTGTGATTTTCTTTTCTGGTTTTCTGCAGCAGCATCTATTGAATGCGTGCGGGTCAGATCATTTTCCTTTTCTGCCAGATCGGACAACCGGATATAAAATTTATAAAGATGGTCCAGTTCTTCCTCGGTCAGGTCCTCGATATTCACCATGCGGTTACTGGTGCCCTCATGCGAAGCTAATAATTCATTTAACTTCAGGTGGATGGCTTTGGAGTCCTTATTCTGCGACTTCTGAATTAAAAACACCATCAGAAAGGTAATGATCGTCGTGCCGGTATTGATCACCAGTTGCCAGGTTTCCGAGTAATGAAATAACGGTCCCGTAACTGCCCAGATGAGCACGGTGGATGTAGCGATGATAAATGCCGCGGAACTTCCGGTGGCCGCTGTGGCCCAGTTGCTGAAACGTTCGAACAAATTCGTCTTTTTTTTCATAAGGCTTTCCATTTGATATGAATTTCACTGTCACCGGGGATGGTAAACTCCAGGTGGCCTTCTTTTGTTTTTTTGCCTTTAGCAGGCTCTTTACCGTCGTTCAACATCACCGTAAATTCCGGCATTTTACCTTTATCCGTTTTAACCAGCATCAGGCGGCAATTAAGCCGCGCATCTCCCGCCAGTCTGAATCTGGCCGGAAGGTGCTTTTTTGGCGAAAAGCCATAAGTGGGATAATCGGTGTAGATCATAAAGGGCTCATCTTCCACCTGCATATAATGGCGCGGCAGGATACCGAAAGCATTTCCCGCGCCGTAAACCTCCTGCCCAACTTCGCCGGACTGTTCCCAGCCATCATGCATGTCTTCCAGGGCGATCCATAGGCTTGCGTCTACCTCGCCGGTCTTTACCTCATCGGATAACATTTCTTTGGGCAGCATTGTCGGGTAATAATACACGGCACGGTCTACCAGATACCGGATATATTCAGCCATCAGTAATCGGAGCGACGGCAGGATCTCGACACCCTCCGCCTGCCTCAGGTAATCATGAAAGGCACAGAAGACTTCCTGCTCCTCGTAAACCGCCGTATAGGGCGCATCGTTCAACGGGAACAGGGCAAAAAAAGATGGAAAATTCCGACCGTAGCCATAATTGCAGTCCCAGAGTTTTACGTTCCTGAACACATTAGCCAGGCATAAATAACTGAGCTCTTTATATACTTCTTTTTGGGTGATCTTATACAGCCGTAATAAGGCACCTGCCGAGAAGGAGGTATTATTCGCCTGGTAGAATAAGTCAAAACCTAAACCTTGCAGTTTTAAAGCGCCTCTTTCAGCTTCGGCCAGATAACGTTTGTTGCCTGTCAGTTCCCAGGCCTGCAGCATCACATGTGCATACAAACCCGGCACATCCTTTTCACCGCCTTTTCCAGGTTGTGTTTCCGCTTTGATCACCTCGAGCGTATCCATTTTATAAAACACCGGCCACCTGTAATTGAAATGACGGGCCACCTTTATTGCGAATTCCAGCGAATCCAGGAACAGCTTTTCGGCAACTTTATCCCCTTTGAGCGCTAAGCGTGACAAGTTCAGCAGCGGGTGATGCAGATACCAGGAATCCATAACCATTGGCTTTTTGTGTTCTTCTTCGCCTTCCATCTTATCGGCCACTTTAGGGTGCCAGCGCATGATCGTGCCAAATTCCTCATTATAAAAAGCGGGCAGGCCTTCCTTGATCTTTTTCATCACTTCCAGCTGGCCATCGCTCCATTCTACATAATCCAGCAAAGGCAGGAGTACTGCCAGTTGTACCATGATCTCGGGTGGTGTTGCATAATCACAGACATAAGCATTCAGGTAATGATTTCCGTTCACCTGTGACCAGCAACCCGGGCTTTCGGTCAGGTCAGTTAAACCTTTTTGTAAAGTTTCAGGCCAGTTTTTATAAGTAGTGGCGGGTTTTGGCAATTCCAGATAAACTGCCGCTAATAAATCAAGATACTGGCGTACCATGGCTCCCTCATCTGCAGGTACTTCTTCAGAAAAGACGATAAGCGCGTCACTCAGGGCATACGTTTTCCCGGCTTCCAATGGTTTATTTTTCAAAGTAGGTGGCAGGGCAAATCCAATTTCCGGCCATTCACCACCCACCGTATCACCGGCCGAGGTCTCGGTCTGCTGGTTATAGTCCGCCAGTGCGGTCAGATTCTGTAGGTAAAGCACAGAACCCGCCTTCGGCCGGGTCAGGCTAAAATAGAGCTGTCCGGAACGTGTGCCTACCTGGCTGACTTTGATCTCACCTTCAGCTATCTTATCGCTGCTAACTGCGCCGAGCGGCACGATATCCCTCGGCCAGAAAGGGAACAAGATCGGTGCTGCCGCTCTCAGTGTTGTCGTAAAACGCAGCACGGGGATTTCTCCAACCGGTAACCGGACAACAGCCTCGTATTCCCCCATCAGGGAGGCGATCCGAAAAGTAATGTTTTGATCCTTCTCCATGACTTTCCTGAGTTCCAGCTGATCGTTGGGTGAATAAGCAAGCCGGAAAGCGATCCGGCTGCCTTTCGGCCAGGCTACAACCATCCAGCAGGAGTCATCAATCAGATAAACTTTAAAGGCATAACCTACTGCCTGCTGTTCATAAACAGCGGTCAGGCCGGGACTGTTCAATTTTGAATTAACAGCCAATAGCCAGGCTGAGGTTGCATTCATGGTAAAAAAAATAATCTTTCAACAATTGGCATAATTACGTTGCAAACGCTTGCGGAAAGCGCTTAAAAGGTAGTACAACAACTATTTTCAGTTAAATATTGTTTTTATATTTCTTTATAAATTATTTAATTAATTAAAAACATAATATCAACTCCTGTAGTTTTATCATTATACATTTACCTAAAACAAATAATATTATGTTTCACCATGTAAAAGACCTTCAATTCAATGCCAGGGTATCTCGTCCCGATCCGCGTTTTGCGAACCTGTTATTGGAGCAATTCGGCGGCGAAAACGGTGAGCTGGCCGCTGCCATGCAATATTTCACCCAGGCCTTCGGCGCGAAAGTTCCACACCCGGATAAATACGATATGCTGATGGACATCGCCACCGAAGAATTCAGTCACCTGGAGATCGTGGGCGCTACCATCCAGATGCTGCTGAAGGGTGTGAACGGCGAACTCAAAAACGCTGCCGATAGTTCCGAAATCATGCAGGTATTAAACGGCAAGGCCGCTAAAGAGGATATTATCCACGCAGCGGTATTTGCTAATCCGCAGTTTGGCATCATCACCGGAGGCGGCGTCACCCCGCGTAACAGCCAGGGCATTCCCTAGTGTGCTTCCTACATCCACTCCAACGGCGACCTGACCGTAGACCTGCGCAGCAACCTGGCTTCTGAATCACGGGCCAAGCTCGTTTACGAGCATTTGATGAAATTTACAGAGGATCCGTACATCCACGAAACCTTATCCTTCCTGATGACCCGGGAGGTTACACACTATAAAATGTTTGAGGCAGCTTTGAACAGCATTCAGCCTAATTTTCCGCCGGGAGTATTGGCTGCCGATCCCCGCTACCTGCAAAACGTTTACAACCTATCCGACGGTACCGTTCGCGGGCCGTGGAATGAGGGTGAGATCAAAGGCATGGGCAAAGAATTTAATTACGTTGAAGACCCAATTGCACAGGTACAGGAAACAGAAGGCCAAACGAAATTGCCGGATGATTTCGGCGCGGAGGTAAAAGAAAGCGAAAAACTCAATAAAGACATGAGCAAGATCAAAAGTGCTGAAGTAAAAAATGCAGAACCAAAAGGTGTCGCTCAATGGAGTGCCTATGGCGCTGAAAAGGTACAAGTATAATGGATGAGCACCTATTTTTGAAAGGACAGCGTGTGATCACTCCTTCAGGTGAAGGCGAGGTTGTTGACGCTATTGGCGATAAGATCGTCGTCAGGCTGGATACCGGATCAACAGAAACTTATCCCTCGGACGACATACAGGATAATAGCAGCGCAGGGTGAACATAAAAACATAACCATGAAAAAAATCATTGTGCCGGTGGCCATCCTCATGATGGCCGCCTTATTTACAAGCTGTACCGCCATCGCAGGTATTTTCAAAGCCGGCGCGGTGGTGGGCATTATAGCAGTCGTGATCGTGATCGCCATTATCATATGGATCATCTCGCTGTTCAGGGGGAAAAGCAACTAAGTAAAAAAATGAAAGAGCACTTACAACGTTTTAAAACTGCGCAGGACCGTGATTATGATACCGCGCTGGCGGAAATCAAAGACGGCCGCAAGCAAGGCCACTGGATGTGGTATATCTTCCCGCAGATCGCAGGTTTGGGCATGACCGAAATGTCACGTTTTTACGCCATAAAAGATATAAAGGAAGCGGGAGACCTGCTGATGGACCCGGAACTCGGGCTGCGGCTGACGACTATCTGTAAAGCGCTGCTGGAATTGGAAACAAATGACCCGCATGCTGTTTTCGGTAGCCCCGACGACCTCAAGCTTAAGTCGTCAATGACCCTATTTGATGCTGTGCCCGCGACCTTCCCGGTTTTTAGCCGTGTACTGGACAAGTTCTATCATGGCGAACGCGATGAAAGGACGCTGGAAATACTTGGTATAAAATAGCTTGACGATAAAAGAGATACAAATTAACAAAACACCCACCATGAAAAAGCTCATGTACATCAGCCTGATCGCAGGTGTCGCCTGTATGGTACAGGCCTGCAGCGGCAACAAGGACAGCAAAGCCAGCGCAGACAGCGCGAATACAGCAAAAGCTGACACGGCCAAAAAGGATTCATCCGCATCAGCAGTCGACAAGGACGATGCGAAATTTGCCGTGGCGGCAGCTAATGGCGGTATGGCAGAAGTCGAGCTCGGCACGCTCGCCCAGCAAAAAGCTGCCAACCAAAAAGTTAAAGATTTCGGTGGCATGATGGTCAGTGACCATAGCAAAGCCAACGAGGAAATGAAGGCCCTTGCAAAATCCAAAGGGATCACCTTGCCAACAACGATAGATAGTGACGAACAAAAGGTGAAAGATAATCTCTCTTCAAAATCAGGCGCGGACTTTGATAAAGCCTATGTTGATAATATGATCGAAGATCACAAAAACGACATCAAAGAATTTGAGGATGCCACTAAAAACCTGAAGGACCCGGGTTTGAAAGCATTTGCGGTGAAGACATTACCAACCTTAAAGATGCACCTCGACGCGATCCAAAAGATCCATGACAGCATGAAATAAAGCATAAGCTTATGAAGCGGCCGCCTTTGCCAGGGCGGACTTTTTTATTTTCCTGCGATAGTTCGATGGTTTGCAGCGTTGCTGAAGAAACTTTCGATATGCTAATAAGAAACCAATTGTTCCAGTATTGCACTGATGGAAAAATGCGCGCCGCACACGAACTCATCTGCCGCGCCATAGTACATCGTCAAGCGGTCACCATCAATCAGGTGCCCGTTGGTAAAAACTACATGCCCAAAAAAGCCGCTTAATTCATATGGTTCCGTAGGCACCATAATGGGTTCAACGGTACGTGAAATGATCTTCGAAGGATTATCCAAATCCATCAGGAAAGCGCCCAGGCAATACTGGTGCTCCGTATTTGCACCGTGATAAATCGCCAGCCAACCCCGCCCGGTACGGATCGGTGCCGCCCCGGCACCGACGCGTGCACTGTCCCAAAGGCCGGGCCTGGTCTTGATCAGGCATTGATGGTTCCCCCATTGTCTGCCGTCGGAAGATTCGGCCAGCCAGATATAATTGCCGCCGATCTCTTTGCTGCTCGGCCGGTGCAGGCAATAATACTTACCGTTGATGGTTTCTTCAAAGATGGCGCAGTCTTTATTATGCGGCGGCAGGATCATGCCAGCATTTTCAAAGTGTTGCCAATCTCTGGTGGTTTGCAAACCTACGCCAACACCACTATCAGAGACTGCGGTATAGGTCAGATAATAAGTGTCACCTATCTGGCTCACCCGGCAATCTTCGATGCCGAATCGTTCCAGGTAGCCCTGTCCAAATATGGGAGCATAGTCTCCCGGCTCGGTGAAATGCACACCATCATCACTGGATAATAAGCGTAAATGTGAGATTGTGGTCAGGTAATCCAGGCCTTTATAGCTGATTACACGGGCATCGATAGCGATCAGGTCGGGATCGTTTAATGGTACTTCGATGATCTCGGTATTCCCAGTCGCGTTCAGGGCGGGGAAAAATAGTACGCCTTCCTTTTGCACAGCACCTTCCGCTACCCTGACCAGAAGCCATATTTTCCCCCCGTAACGGAATACGCCCGGATTCAGCAGACTAATGATTTGTAAACCACCGGCGCTGGGCGCAAGGTCTTTAGGTAATAACAAAGGATTTTCCGGGAAACGTTGGGCCAGATCCGTCCTGCTTTTTTCCGCCTCATCGATGATCTGTAACATAATTTGCTCTTTTTAAGATTTGATAACCGATCCCGGCGAAGACTGCAAAGACCAGGTGAGCCGGAACGAGTTGCAGGTAATATTTATTAAAACTTAACGAAGGCGGCAGCGGGTGCATTTTAAATGTGGCTTTCCAGACCACGACCGCCAGCAAGCCACTTAAGCCACCCAGCCAAAGGTTCGTTTTCAGATCAGGTTTTAATTTTCCGCGCCGCCAAAGCTCCACATAGACTAGTGCAAAAAGCAGGCCTACCCCATAATGACCGAGCCAGCCTAAAGCCTGACTCTGCTGCTTGTCCAGTTTCGGAATGAGACGGCCAGCCAGTTGTCCGAGGCGCTCCGGTTCGCTGAAGTTTTCGCCATCGGCCAGCGAAATGAGGTAGCTGAACAGGGTCATGAAAGTTGTACCGGTAATTCCGCCGGCTAATATTTCCTTAGTTTTCATCGCTGCTGATCTTGGGTAGGTTTTTGGTTGCCGGTCCTGTCAATACATTTCCGTCAATATCATAACGTGCACCGTGGCAGGGGCAGTCCCAGCTTTTTTCTTCACCGTTCCAGTTCACGATACACGCGGCATGGGTACAAACCGGACTGAGCGCGTGGACGGCTCCTTTTTCATCCCGGTATGCCGCTATCTTCTCACCGTCTACTTCCAGCACCTTGCCGGTACCTCGCTGAAGCCGTTTTAATGAATCCGTTTCGTGGATATGAAACCTGTCTGCTATAAAGTGGTAAGCTACATCCACATTTTCTTTAACAAATTCGCTGAAGCTATCCACTGGTTTGATCCGTGAAGGACTGAACAAGTCCTGATATCTATTGGGCCGTCTCCTGACCAGGTCGCTGAGTATTTTGCCGGCGATACTGCCCAGCATCATCCCGTTACCGTTATAGCCGGTTGCGCAGTAAATACCGTCCGCCGCCAGCGGCATCTGTCCGATATAAGGAAGGCCGTCCACAGGTACATAATATTGTGATGACCAGCGGTATTTAACCGACGACACGTTATAATATTTCCGGATATATTTTTCCAGATCGGCAAAGGCTTTTTCCGGGTCGGCATGACCCGTTTTATGATCATTACCACCGGCGATCAAGAGTTTTTCCCCGTTAAGTACCTGTGTCCGGAAATAATGATAAGGTTCCTGCATATCGTAAACCAGGGCATCCGGATAAGTATCCGTTTTTAATTTCAGGCCCAGTACATAACTGCGGTAAGGGGCGCACTCAAAATTGAACAGGTTGATATTGGGCGGCATATGCGTAGCGTAAATCACCGTTTTAGCCCTGATAACACCTGTTGGCGAATGCGCGGTATGTACGCCATTGTCAGTTTCGATACCGGTTACCAACGTGTTTTCCAAAACTATACCACCTGCTTCCCGGTAAGCTTTTTGTAAACCCCGCAAATATTTTAACGGGTGAAACTGTGCCTGCCTATCGAAAACCAGGGCCTTTAAATATTCTACCGGTGTCGGCACTTCTTCCGTATAGTTTACAGGCACACCTACTTTTAAGGCACCATTGTAGATCTCGTCGAGTTGTTTGGCCTCGTCCCCGGTTTCTGCATACAGGTAGCCAGGATTGATTTCGTAATCGCAATCAATCTGGTAAGTATCAATGTTGGATTTAATGGTCGTGAAACCTTCGTTGATCGCATCCGCGAAAAGTTGCGCTCCTTCTTCGCCGAAAGCGCTCGCTACTTCCGCATAAGTAGTATCCGCGAAGGTATTGATGTGGGCGCTGGTCCCACCGGTAGTTCCAAATCCCGGTTTATGCGCTTCGGCGATCACTACTTTTTTTCCCGCTTTCTGAAGAAACAGTGCCGTTGTGATACCGGTAATGCCGCCACCTACGATCAGCGCATCATAAATGGCGGTGGTATCAAATAAAGCTTTCGAAATTATAGTCGCTGCGCCATACTGCCAGGGAGCCTGCAGTGCTCCGTCGCGGGCTAATACGGTATTCGTTGTCTTTCCCATAATTCTATTACAAAAATCATCATCACTCTGTTTGGCAATAGTTTACCTATTTATCAAACAAATCCGCTCGTATACCCGATCTTTTATAACCCGGCGACAATGGGTGTCAGGGCTTAATCGTTTAGGCTAATATCTAATTGTTAAAAAATGTTAAAGCTGTTTGAAGTTTTGAGGCGACTTTTTTTCTTTGAGCCGTCAATTTTTAAACATTAAACCAATTATCGAAAAAGCATTTTTTGAAAGCTATCATTAACCATTTTAGTTGTTAGATCATGTTACCCCAAATCACTATCACCCGTTTCAGCGCAGCGCGCAGCTTGACATTTCTTTTATTATTTCTAACATCCGCCTTCGCATCACAAGCGCAACAGCAGCCAGTCACCTGGCCGGCTGGCAAATCAGGCTTTACCGCCAAACTGATGAACATCGAGGCCGCAACCAGCGAAACCTTCCGTTACAGCACGACGCTCCATAACGGCTCGGCCAGCGCCAAGATCTACGAATTTAAAACCGATATTCCCTTTGGCTGGACGATTGCCTACAAGGTGGACGGCAACCAGGTCACTTCCATAAACATGGACGCAGGCAAAACACAGGATATCGCCATCGAGATCAATGCCACGGCTACCGCCTCCCCGAAAAAATACAAGGTTCCGATCAGGGCCGTATCCGGTTCCGATACCCTATCGCTGAATCTGGAAGCCGTAGTTAAAGGCTCCTACAGTTTGACACTAAGTACACCTACCGGAAGATTAAGCGACGAAGTAACCTCGGGCAGCCAAAAAGAGTTGCAGCTGACCGTCAAAAACACTGGTACGCTGCCGTTGAACGACCTGCAGGTTACCGCACAATTGCCTACCGGCTGGGAATCTACTTTTGAACCCGCGAGTATCAAACAACTGGAGGCTGGGAAAACCGTTGATGTTAAAGCGACCGTAAAAGTGCCGGACAAAACCATTGCCGGGGACTATGCTGCTAATTTTACGGCAACTAATAGCAATACCAACTCACAGATCGCTTTCCGACTCGCGGTCAAAACGTCCTTGCTTTCCGGCTGGATCGGTATTTTGGTCATCCTGTTGGCCATTGGCATCGTTTATTATCTCATTCGTAAATATGGCAGAAGATAAAATAGCCAATCCATTTTTTACCAATGAAAGATCCTATTATACAATTAAAGGACTTAACCAAACAGTATGGCGCTGTTAAAGCGGTAGATGGTTTAAACCTTGAAATAAACAAGGGCGAGATCTTCGGATTGCTGGGGCCTAATGGCGCAGGCAAAACTACCACCATATTGATGATGCTCGGGCTTACCGACCCGACGAGCGGTACCGCTTTTGTTTGCGGGCATAACGCTACCAGCAACCCTATTTCGGTTAAGAAAAAAGTGGGTTATATGCCTGATAGCGTCGGTTTTTATGATAACATGACCGCGCTGGAAAACCTGGTGTATATCGGCAGACTGAACAGCGTACCTGAAAATGAACTAAAAAAGCGTTCGGCCGAAGTGCTGGAGATTGTGGGCCTTGCTGCAGACCAACATAAAAAGACTTCGGCTTTTTCCCGAGGCATGAAACAGCGACTTGGTCTGGCCGATGTGCTGATCAAAAAACCGGATGTCATCATCCTGGATGAGCCAACGCTTGGTATAGACCCAACAGGCGTAAAAGACTTTTTGGCGCTCATCAAACAGTTGAGCCGGCAGCAGGGACTTACCGTTTTACTCTCATCGCACCATTTACACCACGTCCAGCAGGTGTGCGACCGGGTTGGGATTTTTGTGAAGGGCCAATTGCTGGCACAGGGAGATATCGGCGCGCTGTCCGGTCAACTATTCGGCACCGACAGCCATGTCACTTCTATCAGGGTAGCACAACCTGTTTCACAACCCTGGCAGCAGGAGCCGGAACTCCAGGCATGGGAAGCCATCACCCAGATTCGCATCCACGAAAATGAACTGGAATTTACCAGCAGCCGCGATGTAACTGCCGCTCTTGTTCGCTTTCTGGTTGGAAAAGGCTACGATGTGATCGGTGTCAATCAAAAAAATTATGGACTCGACGATATTTACCAGAAATATTTTGAATCAAATAGTACTAAAAATACAAGCTATGAAAAGTCAATCTCTTGATCCGGGGCCTTTTGGTGTTATGATTCATAAGGAAATAGCGGATCATATACGCAGCTGGCGCTTCAGCATATTGATTGCGCTTATTGTGCTTACTTTTATCGCCGCGATGTACGTATCGCTGGCGAATATCAAATCAGCAATAGGAAATACAAAAGATCCTGATCACCTTTTTTTATATCTGAAGTTGTTAACCACAACCGATAATTCCATCCCGCCATTTCATGTGTTCCTGAGTTTTCTGGCACCGTTGCTGGGCATCAGCCTAGGGTTTGACGCGGTCAATTCCGAGCAGAACAACGGCACTTTGACCCGCCTGATGGCGCAGCCCATCTACCGGGATAATTTATTGCTGGCCAAATTTGTGAGCGCCCTGGTTATCGTTAGCGGTTTATTTTTTGCATTGACTTTGCTGATGATAGGCGGCGGATTAGTACTGACTGGCGTGCGTATGGAGCCGCAGGAATTGCTTCGCATACTGGGGTTTATTGTGATCACTATTGCTTATGTGGCTTTCTGGTTGAGCTTATCTATCATGCTTTCCATCTTGTTTAAGCAAGCCGCAACTTCCGCGCTTACGGCCATCGGGATCTGGTTGTTCTTTACGATATTTTACCAGATCGTCATTAACCTTATTGTCAAGTCCTTCTTACCTGATCCGGCTTATCTTAGCCAGGCCGAAATCATTAGTTATAACGACGTTATTTTGAATCTGCAACGCGTTGCTCCAAACCAGCTTTACTCAGATGCCGTCACCACGCTGCTAATGCCTTCCGTTCGCAGCCTCGGCCCGGTAACCATGGAACAAATGGCAGGCGCCATACCAGCGCCATTACCGTTTAAAGAGAGTGTCATGATTGTCTGGCCTCAGGTAAGTGGTTTAATGGCTTCAACGGTAGGCTGTTTTGCATTTGCTTATTATCTTTTTATGCGACGTGAGATACGTAGTTAATAAAACGATGACGCGCTATCTTTGGGCATCAGGAACAGATCGTAGCGACTACCGGCATAAAATCACATAAGTAATATGCGATCTGATATTAAAATTCGTGAATTTATTTATCGGAACGTGGGTTGATGGATTCCCAAACAGCCCAACATCTCAGAGCTTTCTGACCATATTTAAAAAAGCTTCTTACTAGCACAAACATCCACAATGGTTACTACTTTGCTTTTTCGATCTATAATTTGATCTTGTTACAAGTGAAATTAAAAACTGTATAATGAATCATGGTACGGCCTTTTTTGTGATGTTAAAATTGTTAGGGTTTTCAATATTTTGTATCTTCGTAAAGTAAGATTTGCAAATAAAATAATCTGCATCAAAAAATGGTTGGTAATTCGGTGCGTAGCCAATTTTAAACCATATAAAATATTGTAAGCCAATTGGTTAAGAATCGTGTTCGATTCCCCTACGGGCTACCAAGCCGCTTTACGAAAGTAAGGCGGCTTTTTTTGTTATGTTAATTTTCCAAAGATTGCAAGGGTTGTAAATCAGTTTTATATTTAAGTTCGGAGTTGCAGATCCCGACTAACGACGGAGTAATGACAAATACAGAATTTTTAGACATCATAAGAAAAAACATTGATAAAAATGGCTATCATGTTACGTTAGTCAATGGTGGCCAAAACCCAAATTTTTCTTACTCAATAGGGTTATCCGAAAAGTTCGGTTTTGAATTGATTATAGCAGGAGGATTTAAATCCATAAAGGAGAATGAATTTATATTTGATCAAATATATCAAAAGCTACAATCTGGATCTACAGTTAATTCTCAGTTTTCACTATCCGACAACAACGTTTTCTATTTAGGTATTGTAGATTCATCTTGGTGTGAAAAATTAATGTTAGGAGTCTATGACTATTATAGTGTGGATAAAATCACGGCTTATCAAATTATTCCTATAGAAAAAACATTGGAAACACCACTAATGTCAGATGCAGTAATTCCCAATGACCCTATTTGGAAATGGTTATATATGAATTGGGACATTGATGCGCCTAAAAATTCTTATGTAATAACTGATCTTAATGCATTAAAAGGCAAAACAATAACCGAGATCGCTAAATGGGAAGACCATGTATGGGAAATGTTTTCAGAACCAGGGCCAGATGTGGAAAAAGAGGATATAAGGATAGTACCTTTAGGAACAATATTGGGAATTGACACTACATTAAAACCAATTGTAAACTTAATTATCGGTCAAGGTTTGTGGCGAAATGATAAAGATTCAAGCTGGCAAGATTGGTAGTCCAGCATTACCCCCGACTCGCGTAACATATCGGGCGGGGTGGGTAAAGGCTCCTTGAGCCTAACAAATAAGAAAACAACAGAGCCTGGCCGAGTGCCGGGCTTTGTTGTGTAGTGGGCATAAGCCTTACCAGTTTCTGCATCACGAACTTGTGTTTTTTATAGCGCTATTTATGGATCCATATTATCCCGGAAACTTTAAACCTTTATACGATATAGTCTAAAGATGTACTATCCCTTTTCGCCACCTCATTTGTGAGCTTTTCACTAAAGCAATTTGATCCTTTCACGAAAACCGCGTACGAATTTTCTGCCGAGCTTTGTTTTATTAAAAGAATACGGGCATGAATTTACTTCAAACCATCATCAGCTACTATCACGGCGAAGCCAGGCACGGTTTCTGGGGAGCTGTTATTGGCGGATTATTGCTGATTGGCGGCTTTGTACTTTGGAAATGGGCATCTCCGTTTTCATTGCTTAAAGGAGTGCCTGTACCGATGATTTTATTCGGACTGCTGATAGGCATAGGAGGCGGGGCCGACAGCATATACACCAGTAAAATAACAGCCGGAAAAATAGCACTATATCAAAAAGATGCGACCACTTTCTTAAAGCTGGAAAAAGTAAAAGTTGAAAAAACCCACCGTGGCTGGCGCGGTATCCGGATATTTTGGGGCATATTGGGATTGAGCGGCCTGGTACTCGCCTTGTTATTCAGAAAGCCATTTTGGATTGGTGTCGGTTTGGGCACACTGGTTTTAGCATTTATCATCTCCCTTTTTGAGTTATATTCAATGAGGTTTAACGAGCGTTACTACCACGCAATTAACGCTGCGGGTACACAAAAGCCAAATACTGAGGTACAAGAAACCCATCCCGGTGCACAGCAGCAGACTAAAACACAGGTTAGCGAACAAAAACAGGCAAGGCCAGCAATCGACAACACGCCTCCGCAAATCCCGCCTTTAGATAGTTTAATGACCTTATCTGCACCACGTATAAACGAAGTTATAATTAAAGATACCTTGATCATTAGCACGCTTAACATTTTGCAACCACAGGTATTGGCAAATGAAACCGCACAGGATTATCACCAAGATAAGAAAATAAGATTACTGGATTATTATAACTCTGATCTGATCCAGGCCAATGGAGTTAGCGCCAAACATTGTTGGTTCGGCAAAAAATATATCAAATAAAGAACTGATTAAATAATGCATAATATGAAAAAAGTAGCATTGGTTACCGGCGCTTCGGCCGGTATCGGGGCAGCTACGGCCCGCCTTTTAGCCCAAAATGGCTATACCGTTTATGGTGTTGCACGCCGCACAGAGAAAATGGCCACACTCATGGACCTGGGAATTAAAACCATACCCATGGACGTAGCTGACGATGAATCGATGGTTAAAGCTGTTGAACGCATCATTTCCGAACAAGGGCACATTGATGTGCTGGTAAATAGCGCAGGTTTCGGGTCTTATGGCGCTGTTGAAGATGTTCCAATGCATGATGCCCGCTACCAGCTCGAAGTAAATGTGATTGGCCTGGCCCGCCTATGTCAGCTGGTATTACCGCACATGCGCAAACAACATTTTGGCAAAATCGTAAATATCACTTCCATTGGTGGTAAAATGGCTACGCCGCTGGGCGGTTGGTACCATGCAAGCAAATTTGCCGTTGAGGGACTTAGCGACAGCCTGCGCCTGGAAGTTAAACCTTTTGGCGTAGATGTGATTATTATTGAACCGGGCGGTGTAAAAACTGAATGGGGCGGCATCGCTTTTGATAGTGCCGAAAAAACGTCAGGACATACGTTTTACGGAGATTTAACCAAGAAAGCTAAAAAAGTTTTTGCCAAATCGGAGGTAAACAACGTTGAACCGATAGTGATAGCCGAACTGATCAAAAGTGCTATTGAAACAAAATCGCCTAAACCGCGCTATGCAAAAGGTTACATGGCTGCAATAATATTGGGAACAAAAAAATGGCTTAGCGACTCCATGTTCGATAAGATGATCATGAGCCAGATGAAATAACATTAACGCAAAGACATATCTTTGAATATATGACCAACGATGAATTGCAGCATAACATATTGTACAGTTGCAGTGCGCAAAGCAAAAGAGATGGCGAATCCGTTGTAAGGGACCACGCCTTATCCTACATCATTACCGGGGAAATTACTTTTTACCATAACGGCGGCACTTTCACCTATGGCCGCGGTTCGGTAGGATTGCTGCGTAAAAATTTATTGCTGAAGTCTGTTAAAAAGCCCGCTGCAGACGGTACGCCTTTCCAGTCAATAAGTATTTTTTTTGATCAGTCCAGCTTAAGAAAGTACAGTGGACAAACCGATGTAACCGCAGATGGTTTATATGTAGGAGAGCCGGTGATCAATATGAGCCATGACGCTTTTCTGAAAGGTTATTTTGACTCCCTTATTCCTTATTTTAAGTCGGACTTGCCTTTAACAGCAAGCATGGCCGAAATAAAAACGCATGAAGCGATTGAGCTCGTACTTCGCCACAACCTGCGATTAAAAAATATGCTTTTTGATTTCAGCGAACCTTTCAAGATTGACATTGAAGCCTTTATGGGTCAAAATTACCTTTACAATGTACCGATAGCTCAATTTGCCCGGCTAAGTGGCCGCAGTCTCGCTACATTTAAACGCGATTTCAAGAAAGTATTTAATGATACGCCCGAACGTTGGATAAAGAAACGAAGGCTTGAACGCGCACATTTCCTGATCAAAGAACAGCATCAGGCACCGGTTTCGGTTTTTAATGAAGTAGGCTTTGAAAGCCTCTCCCATTTTTCTGATGCTTTTAAAAAGTTTTTTGGATATAATGCATCTTCTATAAGTTAGCGGCCTCCTGAGATCATCCGGGAAAGCGGAATGCATGTTGTAAACAGCACCATTTCGCTATCAATCAGGTGGCGCTTATCAATTAACTAAAAGACTAAATCATTAATACATTACTTTAGACCGCCGAAGTTATAGTCCCCCAAAAACGACGAAAGGGCAACAATATGTGCATAGTTGGCTCACCGGCAATATACAGTGCTTGCCCAAGCAGGCAGACTCGCGCAATGATTTGTTCAATTACACCTTTTTGCAGGGCATTGCTCTCATCAGCAGGCCTAACTTTGGCAATTTTTAGCCATTTGTTATTTTAAACCCCTATCCCTGGCCAATTTTTCCAGCTCTTTATTTCTGGCTTTATTTTTAGCAGCTATTGGTATATAGATTAAAGGAAGAAAACTTAATAAGCCAACCCCATTTCTAAAGGCACTATAAACGGAAACCCCGATCAAAAAACCAAAGATCGCGGCATCTAAAATATTACCTGATTTAATTTTTTTTACTTCTTGTAATAATTCCTCGTTTGTTAATTCTGCTAATTCTTTTTGCTTCATTGATGTGATATGTTTTGGCCGTTCAAGTTTCAGATAATGTTGTTCTTAAATTATCGCTAATTATCAAACACACAAACCGTGTATCGCTGCAATCATCCCACTATCTGAACTACAAGTTTACCAAATAAAACGATTCCATCATGTAGCAAGTCTGCAAAAGCGTTCTACTTTAATAGCTCTCTCCCCACGAATATATTCCGCTTTTATAAAGTAGCGCCGCCGGGACACTGCCTAACATCTGCCAATTACAGCATGCATGCACCAGCGAAGCAAGCAATAGATCCTTGTTGCTTAATAACAAGGGCAGCATCTTGTCGCAATTTGCCCCTGAACTTGTCGTTTTTACACAGTACACGATCCTGAAATACCTGCCATCTTTGTATTGTCAATAAAATCAAAACAACTTAAATCACGTTTTATGAAAAGAGTATTTAAACGATCGGATGTCGGCCAACCTGTATTAATGATTGCAATGCTTTTTTTTACAATACTGCAAACCAAAGCACAACAAATCAAACCTTCTGCCAGTGGCTACGCACCTGTTAATGGCCTTAAAGTTTATTACGAAGTATATGGCGAAGGCAGGCCTGTAGTTTTACTACATGGTGCCTTTATGACCATTGAAGGCAACTGGGGCCAAATAATTCCCGAGCTGGCAAAAACAAGGAAGGTAATTGCCATTGAATTACAGGGACATGGGCATACGCCATTTTCAGATAGAAAATTGTCACACGCTACTTTAGCAAGTGATGTAGCAGGTGTAATGGACCACCTGAAAATTGACAGTGCCGATGTTGTGGGATATAGCTTTGGCGGCGCGATAGCTTACCAGTTTGCTATACAAAGCCCAAAACGGTTAAGAAAATTAGTGATCATCTCTTCCACCTATAAAAGCAGTGGTTGGATGCCCGAAGTAAATAATGCATTTAAAGGCCTGAAGCCCGAATTTCTTACCAACACTCCTATGAAAACCGCATATGATGCCGTGGCACCTGATAAAACAAATTGGACAAAATTTTTAGAGCAGATGATCGCCTATGCTCAAACACCATTCGACTTAGGTGACGCCAATATCTCGAAAATTTCTGCACCCGTATTAATCATATCCGGAGATAACGACGGACTGGATAAAATTGAATTGATAAAAACATATAAATTATTGGGAGGCGACGTTTTTGCCGACATGGGAAAAATGCCGCAATCACAATTGGCTATTGTTCCTTCACAAAGCCATGTTAGTTTAATGATGCAAACCAACACGATATTGGGCTATCTGGCCGGCTTTTTAAAATAGCCCGGTAGTGTTTGGTATTGAAAAGCGGCCATTTCTTGCACTTTATATACTCCTGGTTATCAACACCCTACATCTAACTATCCAGTTCTAAAAACCCTTAAATAAGCAGATTATCACAAACGAGCACGAAGCCGCTTAAAGCGGCTTTTGTGTTGCAGTCCATTTTCATAATCCGCTTGTATCGGAATAATTATCAGTCTTTCAGAAAACAGCCGAAAAACGTCATGTAATCATGACAGCCTGGTGTAAACTTAAACAACTAATTGAGCAAAGGACTTTAAAAATCCCCTCTTGAGCGCGCGCGGAGGAACGAGTGGTGGCAGGGGGTGTTTCTGCTGCAAGTTTATCAAAGCAGCAACACGCCCCTCCACCGCATCTCAAGAGGCGGATCGCACAAGCCTCTTCTTTTTCTTTCTTAGGTTAACAACTATGGCACTAACGCCCAGGCCTTTGTCCCGCCGTTTGTATTTATATTTTTTGAAATGGATTAGCTGTGTTTTTATGATTATATAATTTAATCTACAAAATACGTAGATTTAAATTCTCAATTAAGGCAACATCCAGCACGCAGATGAAAAAGCTTTTGATACTTATAGCCTGTTTGCTTTTAGCTTATAACACTGCCTTTTCACAAATTTCTTTTGATCACTTAACGGTTGCTAACGGTCTGTCGCAAAGTACTGTCCTGTCTTTTTGTAAAGATAGCCGCGGTTATATTTGGATTGGAACCCGCGATCGCCTAAACCGCTACGATGCACGTAGCATTAAAATATACAATCACTCATATAAAGATCCGGGCAGCATAAGCTGCAACGACTACGTTTTCTCCGTTTTTGAAGACCGCACCAAAAACCTGTGGGTTGGTACCGTAAGAGGCCTCAACAGGTACATTCCCGAAACAGATTCGTTTGAACATATTTTAAAAGACAGTACTAACAGCAGCAGCTTAAGTGATGACAATATTCATTGCATTTTTCAGGACCACCTGGGTCAATTATGGATAGGTACAAACAACGGGCTTAATGTGGCCGCCACATCAAACTCACGGAAGTTTACCCATTTTTTTAAAGCCAATGCAACACATCCCGGTCTTGCCGGCAACGAAATTCAAACCATATTTGAAGACCATGCAAATAACCTTTGGATTGGCACCATGTACGGGTTAACCAAAATGGCTATTAAAAATGGCAGGTATATATTTACATCATTTGTTAATACCGAAACAGCCTCAAACAGCTTAAGCGGCAACTCGGTACAGGCTATTACCGAAGACACGGAACATCGCCTGTGGATAGGCACACAAAATGGAGGTTTAAGCCTGTACCACCCCGAAAGTGGCACATTCACCAATTTCAAACACGCTCCCTCCAACATCAAAAGTTTAAGCAGCAATGATGTACGCAGTATTTTGGCCGATAAGCAAAATAAGCTTTGGATAGGTACCATCAACGGGTTAAATATCTATGACCCGGCAACGGGTTCATTTACTTTGTATGATCACGATACCGAAAACCAAAATAGCCTGAGCAATAATTCAATAAAGGACATTTATCTTGATAAAACCGGCACTATTTGGATAGGTACCATGTACGGAGGCATCAACATAGTTCACCCCTACAGCATTCCGTTTAAGATATATCGCTCCAATAAATTTAAGAACAGCATAAGCGGTAATACGGTAAGCCCTGTTATTGCTGATGCAAAAGACAATTTATGGATAGGTACCGACGGCTACGGCCTAAATTATTTCGACAAAAGTGAAGGCCGGTTTATAAATTATGTAAATGTTCCGGGAGATGCGGGCAGCCTGTCGGTAAACTATGTAAAATCACTTTATATAGATAAAGAAAATGATCTTTGGATTGGCTTTCACCAGGGAGGGCTTGATCTATTCGAGCCGTCAAAACATACTTTCAAGCACTACAAGCATGATCCGGCTAACCCAAATTCTATCAGCAGCGACATCGTTAGCTGTACCCTGGAAGACAGCCAGAACAGGTTTTGGGTGGGCACATCGCTGGGCCTGGATATTTTTGATAAAAAACTGCAGCAATTTCGCATCTACATTACCGACGCCGCTCACCCAATTCGCCTGAGTACCATTGCAGTAAGATGCATTTATGAAGATTCAAAGCACAATATTTGGGTTGGCACAACTATCGGACTTAATATTTTAAAAAACCATTCAGCGGCATTCACCGCGTTCAAGACCGATGAGCGCGACAACAACAGTTTAAAAGCCAGCTATATCAATTGCATTACAGAAGATAAAGCCGGCACCGTATGGATAGGTTCCTATCACGGAGGGTTAAGCAGATACGATGCTAACACAAACACCTTTAAAACCTATACTACGGAACAAGGCCTGCCAACAGATAATGTTTTGAAAATTGAGCAGGCTGATGACGGTGCCTTGTGGATCAGTACAGATAACGGCCTGGCCAGGTTTGATCAAAAAACTGAAAAGTTTAAATCATTTACAGTTAAAGACGGCCTCCCTATCAATGAATTTAACGCTAATTCGTCTTTTAAAGATCTAAACGGCGATATTTATTTTGGCACATATAACGGGCTTGTGAGTTTTAATCCTAAAGATGTGAGGGACAATAACTACGCGGCACCGGTATTATTTACCGGCTTAAAGCTATTTAACGAGCCTGTACAGATAGGCGATAAAACCGGCTTGCTTAACAAGGATATCAGCTTAACCCGGCAAATAACTTTTAATCACAACCAAAACGTTTTCAGTTTGGATTTTACTGCGCTAAACTACAATACGCCCGAGCGCAATAAATTCATGTACAAGCTTGACGGCTTTGAGAAAAACTGGAACCTGGTGAGTATACCATCGGCAACTTACACCAATCTGCCCGCAGGTGATTATGAGTTTTTAGTACGGGGCAGCAATAGCGATGGGTTGTGGAATAAAAATACCGTGTCTTTACATATTGCTATACTCCCCCCGGCCTGGAAAACCTGGTGGGCATATACCATTTACTTTTTTGCGTTTTCGGCATTACTTTACCTGGTGATACGGTTTTTCCGAAAACAGGCAAAACTGGAGCGCGACCTGTACTATGAACATTTAAATCGCGAAAAGCAGCAGGAGATCTACCAGTTAAAAGTTGATTTTTTCACAAAGGTATCTCACGAAATACGTACACCGCTGAGCCTGATCCTGGCCCCTGTCGAAAAAATACTCGAACAGGTAACTGATAATCCTGTTATCAGCCGCCAATTGAACCTCATAAAACAAAGTACCGACAGGCTATTAAGATTGGTTAACGAATTATTGGATTTCCGTAAAATTGAGAGCAGTCATCTTCAGCTAAGCATTGGCGAATACGATATTATAAGGTTTTGCTATAAAGTATTTGAGTCGTTTGAGCAATTGGCCGCAGCAAATAATATCAATTACCAATTTAAGACCAACATTCAGTCAGTTTTGTTGCATTTTGACCAACAGCAGTTTGAAAAGGTATTATATAACGTATTGTCAAACGCCTTTAAATTTACAACCACAGGCGGCGAAATAACATTGGCTATTGAACCCGGTCATCAAAAAATCGATATTATTATAACAGACAATGGCACCGGCATAGCTGCCGAATCAATACCTGATATATTCACCAATTTCTACCAGGTTAATGCAGCCTCAAAATCTCAGGGCTGGGGAATTGGACTGGCCCTTGCTAAAAACATAATCGAACTTCATAAAGGTAGCATTACGGTTAAGTCAACCCTCCAAACAGCACATCAAGCCGGCTGCACTGCATTTATCATTTCGCTATTAAAAGGCCATACCCATTTTTCTGAAAAGGAGCTGCTAAATGTCATGGATTGCAACCATGATGTACAAACAGATATCACGGTTCCATCGCAAAGCGCAGCAACAACCCGGCAGGTTATCCAAAAGGAACAGGCGATAATTTTGATTGTTGAAGATAATGATGACCTGCGCGGGTTTATCAGGGAAACCCTGTGCGGTTTATATACAGTTCACGAAGCTGCAAACGGTGCCGATGGCTGGGGATTAGCTGCCAGCCTGATCCCCGATTTAATTATCAGTGATGTGGCTATGCCCTTAATGGATGGATTTGAGTTTTGCGCCAGGGTTAAATCAGATGACAGGACCAATCACATTCCTTTTATTATGCTTACCGCTAAGGTAGCTCAATCGCATCTTGTAAACGGATTAAAAACAGGTGCCGACGTTTACCTAACCAAGCCATTTAGCGTTCAGGTACTGCAGCTAAGTATCTCCAACCTATTACAGGCCCGTGAACGCCTGCGTCAAAAATATGCCAGGCAGATAACCCTGATGCCGCAGGATAAAGTAATTGAATCGCCTGATGAGATCTTTCTGAACAAGCTGATGCAAATAGTTGAAAAACACATGGAAGACCCCGGGTTTGATGTTAACCGGCTTGTAAAGGAAATAGGCATAAGCCAAACCGTGTTATACCGGAAAATTAAAGCGCTGACGGATTTAACCATTGTAGATTTCATCAAAACAACACGACTAAAACAAGCCGCTCTTCTGCTCGCTCAAAATAAACTCGGTATTGCCGAAGTAGCATATTCAGTAGGCTTTAACGACCGGAAATATTTCAGCCGCGAATTTAAGAAGCAGTTTGGCAAAGCCCCTGCCGATTATATTCAGAACAATGCCGGCACAGATAACGGCCCCGTTAACGCCTGATTTTACCCCAAAATCATCCATTGAATAATATTTACCCCTAAACAGGCGAATCTTTACCCCCTTTTGGCCATTGTGCCACACCATATTTGTATAGGGCGAACCCCAATTAGCTACCTGTTCAGCAACTACCATACGATGAGGTATTCGTCCCGTATCATGTATTCTTGTAATCTGTACCGTTATGACAGCGTTCTCCCCCCAATCATCACCCCAGGAAAGCATTACAAACGATCTCTTGTTATTATTTGGTGCCGAGCTCGCCGCGGTTAAAAGCAAAGATCAATTAAGGCTTATCATTGATACCTGGCTAAAGGACATATTATTATTTAATCATTCAACCATATTCATTGTCAATTCAAAAGATGGTATTCTGTTTGATTTTACACTACCACCGGCCACTCCCGCCAATAATTATCCGTTCAGGCCTACCCTGCTTGTTAAAGCGCGCAAGTCAGTTTTATCAGAAACAGGCCAGCGTTTATCACCACCTCATGTGCATGAGTTTATAGTTCCGGAAGCGGTTTCTGATTTCCGGGAAGGGCTGGTTATTCCGCTTATTCAGGGCGATAAACCAATTGGCTTTTGGGTAATGGCTTATAACAACAGCGCCACAGCGGCGCGGGAGCAGCAAACGCTTATCGGGTTAATCGCAAACCAATTTTCTATAGTAACGCAAATGCTCCTGGCAGAAGAAGCCTCTGTTGGGCGGGAGGCTGAATCCGAAATTATTCAATCATTGAATATCGATTTTGCATCGATAAAAGAAAAAAAAGACCTGCTCAAGATCATCCATTTTAAATTAAAAAGACTATTTGAATTTGGGCACCAGTGGGTAGCGATTATCAATAACGATCAGCTCACCATGACATCTTTTTTACAGGATGAACATTCATGGGCCAGTAACCATGCCAAATATCAGCATGTCATCAACGCTAAATACGCTATTAACGATCGTGTTTTTAATAAGGTCCTTTTATCTAAAGAGCCATTTGTTTTTGACCTGCAACAGCTTTCCCAACGGTTGCCAATGCCCGAATACCTGGAGGTATTTTACGAAAGCGGCGTTACCCGCGTAGTTATGGTTGGGCTGCAGGTTGGCCTGCGCATTATAGGTGTTTGGGCTATATGTTTGGTTGGTGAGCAAACTATGGATTGCCGGCAGCTTAACCTCATTAGCGGCATTGCCAACCAGTTATCAATTGCTGTAGATAACATTATCATTAATCAGTCAATAAAGCAAAAAGAAACCGAAGCAGAATTGCTGCTTAAACTGAGCTATGATATCAGTACAATACGCAATAAAAAAGATCTTATCAGGGTGATCAATGCCGATCTACGTAAGATATTTGATTTTGAAAGTATCCTCATTTTTATGTTAAACGGAGATTATGATCAGGGCTCATTCATTCTTTCGTCGGCCCCTGATCATAGTGCTCTCAAACTGGACGGCCCCGCCAATATCAATGAACATACCCTGAACTGCCTGAGCAAGGTATTGCAAACCGAAGGTGCACAAGTGTTTGATATGGAGCAATTGTATCACCAGGAAACAAGTCCCGAATCTGTAAAACAGGAATTTAAAAACGGGATAAAAGAAAAAGTTGCCGTTAGCTTAAAAGATGGCGATAACTACATTGGTGTGTTCTGTGTAAACTCAACCGTAAAAGGCGGCTATACAGATCATGACCTTGAACTCATTAAAGGAGTGGCGTACCAGATCTCAACCGCAGTTTCAAACATTATTGCTAATGAAGAAATCTCAAGGCGCGAAGCCGAGCGGGAATTACTGCTGTCATTGAGTATCGATATCGGCGCAGTCAGGGCTACCCATGAGCTTCTTTTCATGATGAATAACCGCTTTAAGGAAATGCTCGGTTTTACGCATACCGCCATCCTTACCATAAACAAAGATCGCTCGGCCGTACATGCGTTTTTAAAAGACCCCGAATCGAAAAGCAGAAATCACCCTCGTTATGAAGAGCTGAGCAAATCCGGCTTCCCTGCAAACGATGGCATCCTCAACAAAGTGATCAATCAATCCAAACCAATATTGATTGATTTGAATACGTTTAACCAGGAAGCGGAGTTGCCGTTATATATGAAGGTAAACCAGGAAAGCGGCATAAAACAAGCAGTTGTAGTAAGGCTTTCAAAAGGTGTGGAGATTTATGGCTTCTGGCTTATTTTTTTTGAAAATGAATGTATTAACTATGGCAATAAACTTAATTTGATTGAAAGTTTGGCTAACCTGATTTCGGTAGCGGTGCTTAACATCATTGCCGATGAAAAAATCAACAACCAACTTAACGAGATCAATAATTATAAACAACAGCTTGAAGAAGAAAAAACCTACCTGCGCGAAGAACTGGAAATAACCCATAATTATGCCGAAATTATAGGCGATAGTCCGGCTATGCAGCAAACCTTCAGGATGCTTACACAAGTTGGCCCTTCAGATAGCACCGTGCTTATCCTGGGTGAAACCGGAACCGGTAAAGAACTAATAGCGAGGGCAATCCACAACAATTCTCCACGCAAAAACAAAATGATGGTAAAAGTGAATTGTGCCGCACTGCCTTCAAATTTAATTGAGAGCGAATTATTTGGCCATGAACGGGGCAGCTTTACCGGGGCCATTGACAGGCGTGTGGGTAAGTTTGAGCTTGCAAACGGCGGCACACTGTTCCTTGATGAAATTGGCGAAATGCCGTTTGACCTTCAGGCCAAACTGTTACGCGCACTTCAGGAACGTGAAATTGAACGAATTGGTGGCAAGGGCGTTATTAAAATTGATGTAAGGATCATAGCGGCAACCAACAGACAATTGGAAAAGGAAATGGCAGAAGGCCGCTTCAGAAGCGACCTTTATTACCGCCTAAACATCTTCCCCATCGAAATCCCCCCTTTGCGGCACCGCAAAGAGGATATTCCCTTACTGGCAATGCATTTCATCAGTCGTTTTGCCAAAAAGGCCGGACGCAAAATCAAGATGATCAGTAAAAAAGCTCTTCTTGACATGCAGGCATACAATTGGCCGGGAAACATCAGGGAAATGGAACATCTCATTGAACGGAGTATTTTGTTATCAGAAGGAGATACCTTAAAAACCATACATCTTTCTACCCTTAAAATTGGGGCACCTGCTGCAGCCGAGAAAAAGGATTTTGAAATCAAAACCATTGATGAAAACGAGCGGGCCCACATTATTAAAATACTTAAATACTGCAACGGAAGGGTTGGCGGGTTTCGCGGTGCTGCAGAATTGCTTGATGTGCCGGCGAGCACTCTTTTTTCGAAAATGAAAAAACTGGGCATCAAAAAAAATACAAATACCAATTAACAATATACTTTTTTAAACATCTGCAGTAAACCAGTAACCTATACCCTTATCTGTAATGATGAAAATCAAATTGCTGATTGTTGATAACCCGGTTACAGAAGTCAACCGCCTTAAAATAATACTAAAAAACACAGGCTATCTTGTTTCCCAAATAGCGGGTTCGGTGCAAGAGGGCTTAACTCTAATGGCTCATGATAACCCAAACTTAGTTTTATTGGATGCTGGCATCGCAGAAACCCCAAACGGTTTAAATTTTGCAGACATCTTAACTAAAAAAAAGATAGCGTTTGTTTATTTATCGCCTGATGCAAGCAAGCTTATACTCAGCATAGCAAAGCCAAACAGCGCTTATGGTATTTTAGTAAAACCTTTTCGCAAAAAGGATGTGTTGATTATGCTTGATGTAGCAACTTATGTGCACCGGCAAAAAACACTCAAACCCCGTATTGCGGTCGCTTTATCTTCTACACCACAACAGCGGGTTTTTGAAAACATTATTGGTAAAAGCCAAACTTTCTTGGATGCGTTGAAAAAGGCAAATATGGCGGGCTTATCTAACATGCCTATACTTATTCAGGGCGAAAGCGGAACCGGAAAAGAATTGATTGCAAGGGCCATTCACGAGTTATCCGCAAGAAAAGCAGGGCCGCTTATAGTGATCAACTGCGCAACGCTGGCCCCGGGATTGGTTGAACCGGAAATGTACGGCTATGAAAAAAACCCATTTAACGGCATGCCGGAACAGCGGATAGGCAAACTTGAGCAGGCTAATGGGGGCACCATTTTACTGGATGAAATTGCAGAATTACCAATAACCTTTCAGGCTAAGTTTGTACGGGGCCTGCTGGAACAAAAGGTTAAACCAATTGGCGGCAAAAAACGCATCATAAATGTGCGTGTAATTGCTATTACAAACCATAAGCTGGAAGATGAAATACAACGGGGGCGCTTCAGGATAGATCTATATTATTATCTTAATATCACTCCAATTGCTCTGCCCTCCCTTCGTAACCGCAAGGAGGATATTTCACTACTGGCAAAATACTTTGTTGCCTTATTTGCAAACAAGGCAAACAAACAGATCATAGGCCTGTCTGACGATGCCCTTATCTCGCTTAACAATCATCTGTGGCCAGGAAACGTCAGGGAGCTAAAAAACCTGATGGAAAGATGCGTGCTGCTCGCAAACAGTACTGTAATTAACTCGGTGTTCCCTCCTGCCGATAAAGATAGCCTTCATTAAACGCGGTATGATCCCTCCCCTCTTTACTCTTTGCATCCCCTTCATTTGTCCTCTTTAAATCGCCGGTGAATATTGCAACGACAATTAACGTATCTGCGACATTCCGTTATGCAATTCGCATCAACACAACTACAAACTGCTTAAAATCAACAACTTAAACAGATGGCATAATTGTTATTTGATATCGGTTATGTTACTCCCGGTTATCGACATATCAAACCACGATGAATAAAATGAAAACTTATACATATAACCCTTACCCTGCATTGGTTTGCTTATTTGTGAAGGATTTGTCCAAGTCTTTGACCCTTTTGTCCATGTTGGCGCACCCTGTATAAGGCTAATTTTGAACTATCAAAACAATCAGAACATACACATTTAAATAAAAAACAATATGAAAACTATAACAGTGCCAGCATTTGAACAGGTAAGTCCCGAAGCACAAGCTTTGTTTGAACAAATGAAAAAACGCATTGGCAAAGTGCCAAACCTTTACGCAACTATAGGTTATTCGGTACATGCACTTAAAGCATTTCTTGATTTTGAAGGCGAATTGAACCACGGCGTTTTTAACGGCAAGGAGCGCGAAGCCATAGCCCTGGTAGTTTCTGAAATAAACCATTGCGAATACTGTTTGGCAGGACACACCCTGGCCGCAATCAAAAACGGGTTTTCACAGGCAGATACTATCAGTATCAGGAAAGGGGCAATTGCCGACTCAAAACTTGACGCTGTCATTAAACTTGCAAAATCGGTTACAGAAACAAAAGGGCACCCTGAAGAACAATATCTCGAAGCATTTTACAACGCAGGCTTTAATGAAGCAGCCCTGATGGAGCTTATCGGCCTGGTTACTGTAAGGGTATTTACCAATTATGTATTTGCTACCACAAATATCCCGGTTGATTTTCCTGCTGCACCACAATTAAACTAACATTTCCCATATCAGCATCAAAACCACATGAAAAATAACGGAGTGATCATTCGTCGCAGTTTATTGCCTGTGAAAGAAACCATCGATAAGTTATCAGAGGCATTATCTAAAAATGGTGTAACTATTTATACACGGATTAACCAGCAGGCTGAAGCCGCCAAAGCAGGCATCAAACTAAACCCGCTGGAGTTTATTCTTTTCGGCAATCCTAAACGCGGAGGTGAAGTAATGCAGGAAAACCCTGTTGCCGCACTTGACCTCCCCTTAAAGATCATTGCCTGGCAGGATGATGAGCTTAAAACATGGGTTTACTACAATGATGCCGTTTATCTGCAGTCAAGGTTTATGCTTAGTAACGAGGTAACCGAATTAATTGATATGGACCCTGTCGTGATCCGGGTACTGCAACAATAAATAACATTATCCATACAAACTTTAATCATGGAAAATACAAATAACGATAGGGCTACTGAAACTGTACCCGACAGTTCAAAACTGATCATAGCCGATCAGTTTTTAAAAGCTTTAACTACTAAAGACTGGGACTTGCTTCGTAGTGTTATAACAGATGATATCACCTGGACTTTGCCCGGCGACAGCAGCGTATCAGGAAAAGTTACCGGTATCGATGCCGTAGTTAAAACCGCGACGATTATTATGAATTTTGGCGTGGCCCTGAAATTAAATCATTACATGATAGCCTTAAAAGGCGTAGCGTTATCACTCCGCGGGCAGGCAAACCAAAACGAGCTTAAACTCGACCAGCCCCTGGCTATTACATGCTCAATATCAGGCGGCAAAATCAAAGCCATAAATACTTACGTTTTAGATACTGCGCAAATTAACGCCTTTTTTACTACTCAAAACCTTGACCTTCTTGAAGCTACCGTTATCCTTGGCGATAAACCAGAACCGGTAACAAACAACGAAAGCCAAAAATTTGCGTTAGCCAACACATTTATTACCGCTCTGAAAGGTAATGACTGGGATGCCATGCGTTCCATCATGTTTGAAAACCTAACCTGGACACTTCCCGGCACAAGCATCTTATCGGGTTTGGCAAATGGCGTTAACGCAGTGGTTAAAAGAGCTCAATCATTAAAGCAATTTGGGGTGATGTTTCAGTTGCAGCATATCATTTACGGCATGAATGGCTTTACCCTTTTACTGCATAATACAGCCAAACGAAACGAGCTTATCCTTGACGAATATGTGGCCATTGTTTTTGATGTAAAGGATGGCAAAATTGAAGCTATGACAACCTACCTGTCAGACGTTGAGGGAATTGAGCGGTTTTTTATTCATGGTATAATCGACTAACCCTTCGCATAATAATAAATAGTTATGAAAATCTTGAAAATTACTATAGGGCTGCTTTTAATAGTTGCAACAACAGTAAGCGCCCAAAAAACAAAAAGCATTCAATGGATTGGCGGCCCAACCTATGTACTCCATTTAGGCAGTTTCAAAATATTGACCGATCCTATGTTAAGTCCCAAAGGCGACTCAGCATTCATCATTAAACAGCATCCTACCACCGGGCAGCTAAACGCCCCGGTTACCAGGCTCATAGCCCCCGCTACTTTTGATATGAACAATATTGATGTGCTGCTGATCAGTCATCCCCATGCCGATCATATTGATAAGCAAGCCATCGCAGCATTATCTAAAAGCCTTCATTTGGTTGGCCCCGCCATTAACGAAACAGTTTTTAAAGACTGGGGATGGACAGATATTACCGGCCTTAACTGGGGTGATAGCACTGTAATAAAAAAGGATAATGAATCGCTTAGTATCACTGCCGTTGAGGCGCATCATGCAGCAAATGATCCGCTTAAAACCCAATTGGGCAAAGGAAACGGATACATCATTACCTACCACAACGGAAAAACCTTATACCGTATTTACTGGACAGGAGATACCGTATGGTTTGACGAAATAGCCACCTATACCAAATACGGAAAAATCAATTTGCTGGTGCCTGATATGGGCTCGGTTGGCTCTGATGGAGCTATCGGCCGCCGTGGTTTAAATGCAGCCGACGGCCTTCACATTGCCCGGTCTCTTAACCCGGAAATGATCATCCCTGTTCATCACAGTACTTTTTCAATGTATGTTGAACCAATATCGGTTTTAAAGGATACGCTAAGCAAAACCGAATTTGGCAAACGTTTGCACATTCTTAAAACCGGGCAAACATTCAAACTATAAATGATTGATCCGGCAAAAATGACATCATATAACTGAAGCAGTTGAAATTAAAACAACATCATTAATTCATAAAAACATCTTACCATGAAAAAACACATGTTTCTTTTATCCCTGCTAACCATTGTTTTGGCAGGTACAGCATCAGCACAAAAAACTTCAGCCGATGTTCCGGTACCAAAATCTGCAACAACTGATGCAAGCCTTTCAAAGGCACAAAACGATCAGATGATGCATGCCGGGCTTATGTTTTATGCCTTTTGGAACACGGGCAACGAAAAGTACCTGCATGAAGCCGTATCTATGGATTTTCATGACAACACCTTACCCGAAGGCCGCCCGCAAGGGTTTAAAGGGATACTATTTGCTTCGGCAAATTTCAGAAAGGCAGTGCCCGATTTACGCTGCAGTATTGAAGATATCATCATTGCTAAAGATAAAATAACCTGTCGGCAAATTTATACGGGGCATAATACCGGGCCAATAGGTGATCATGCAGCATCTGGTAAACCTATCCGCTTTATTGCCATTGATATTTTGCATGTAAAAAACGGCAAAGTATATGAAGACTGGCACCTGGAGGATAATCTCACTTTTTTGAAGGAAGCCGGCATTGTAAAATAGCTTATAACAACAGAATAAATAAAAGTGTAATTATGAATGATCAAATTAAAGTAGGAATCATTGGGGTAAGTGCAGACAGAGGCTGGGCAACGGTTGCCCACATTCCTGCTATTAAATCATTGCCCGGGTTTAAATTAACAGCCATCAGTAACCGTCATGCTGATCAGGCCATTGCTGCAGGTAAGGCCCATGACGTACAGCATACCTACCATACAACTCATGAATTGGTGAATAGCCCGGATGTTGACCTGGTTGTAGTAACTGTAAAAGTACCGGAACATAAAACCGTAGTAGAGGCCGCCATTAACGCAGGCAAGAACATTTACTGCGAATGGCCGCTCGGTAACGGATTGGCCGAAGCCGAAGAGCTGGCCCAACAGGCAAGAGAAAAAGGGATATATGGCGTAGTTGGCCTGCAATCGCGCGCGGTACCTGCCATCAATTTTATAAAAGATCTTGTAAATGAAGGTTATGTTGGTGAGGTGCTATCAACCACGCTTGTTGGCTCGGGTATTTACTATGGTGCCTTTACCGATCAAACCACGGCTTATGCTATGGATGCAAAAAACGGTGCCGGGATGATCTATTCAACATTCGGTAACAGCATTGATGCACTTTGTTACTGCCTTGGCGAATTCCAGGAACTAAGTGCAACTGCCATCAATCGCCGTAAAGTGACAACCGTGGCAGAAACGGGCGAAGAGGTCCCGATGACGGCTTTTGACCAGGTTGCTGTTTCCGGTGTATTGGAAAGCGGCGCGGTTGCAACGGCACATTTCCGGGGCGGTATGTTTAAAGGAACCAACTTTTTTTGGGAGATAAACGGCACTAAAGGCGATTTGGTGATAACAGCAGACGGCGGGCATCCCGGTGTATTTGAACTAACCATTAAAGGCGGACAAGACAGTGCCTTAGCCGTGATCCCCGTACCCGAAAAATACTTCAACGTTAACATGGAGCCGAAACAGGGGCCGGCCTACAATATAGCCGAAAACTATGCCCGGCTTGGCAGCGATCTTTTAGCCGGCACACATCTGAGTGCAACTTTTGAAGATGCCCTTATACGCCACCGGATGATCAACGCAATAGAGGTTGCAGCTGCAACCGGTAAAAGGCAAACCTATCTTAAATAACATATTAATAAAATGAAAGAAAAGATTGTAAAAGCTCCGGAAGGACAACGGATAAATGTACTTGGAGATAACCAGGTGCTAAAACTAACAGGAAAAGATACCAATGGACAGTTTGCAGTAATAATACAAAATTTGCCCCCCGGGGCAGGCGTACCCAAACATGTGCACAGTAATGACGATGAGCACTTTCATTTACTGGAGGGCGAAGTACATTTTGAAGTTGGCAACGACGAGTATACTTTAAAAGCAGGCGATATGATCTTTTTGCCGCGGCACATCCCCCACTCATTACGTGTACTGGGCGATACAACCGCTGTGGTGAGGCTTACGGTTGTACCGGCCGGTGCCGAAGATATGTTTATGGAACTGGATAAACTACCCGAAGGCCCGCCAGACTTTGAAAAGGTTTCCGAAATATGCGGCAGGTACGGAGTAGCCTTTGTTTAATAATTTTTTAAAAACATGCATTGGCGCCCTGTCGTGCCAGTGCATGTTTTTAGCATAATTCGGGAACGTTCCCCGCTGAAACGCGATAAGCTATTATAGCTAACCATTACACACCAGGCATTCAAACACTAACCATATGAAACGTTTAGTACTAATCACAGCGGTTCTGTTAGCCGCAGCAGGGCAAAAAGCCCGGGCACAACAGCCGGTACCCGTACCAATTTCAATTACTTCGGAGCAAGCGGTACACTACCGAACCATTAATGTAAATGGCATAAACATTTTTTATCGGGAAGCCGGCCCTAAAAATGGCCCGGTGATTTTGCTTATGCATGGCTTCCCAACATCATCTTTTATGTTCAGGAACCTTATACCCATGCTTAGCAACAAGTTTCATGTTATTGCTCCTGATTTGCCTGGTTTCGGCTTCTCCGACTTCCCTTCGCGCGAAAAATACCAGTATACCTTTGAAAACCTTGCCAATACCATGCAAGGCTTCATTGAGCAAATGAGCCTTAAGCATTTTGCAATTTATATTTTTGATTACGGTGCGCCTGTAGGCTTACGGCTGGCACTTCACAATCCCGAAAAAATAACAGGAATAATTACACAAAACGGTAATGCCTATAAAGAGGGATTACTGGATTGGGCCAATGGGTTGGTGCAGGCCTTTTGGGCCGATGGTTCACAAAAAAACCGGGATGCTGTACGAAAGTTCTTTTTGGTTGACGCAACTAATTTCCAATATCGCCATGGAGTTTCTGATCAAACCCTGATTGCCCCCGAAACGGTTTTGCTTGACCAGCACCTGATGGACAGACCGGACAACATTGAAATGCAACTGGACCTTTTGCGGGATTATCGTACCAACATTGAGCTCTATCCCCGTTTTCACGAATACTTCAGGAAGTATAAGCCGAAGATCCTGGCTGTTTGGGGTTCAAATGATCCATATTTTGCACCGGCCGGGGCCGAGGCTTACAAAAAAGATGATTCCAACACAACCGTGAAGTTTTATAATACCGGGCATTTCGCTTTGGAAACCAATGTAAATGAGATTGGGACGGATGTATATAACTTCCTTTCAAACCTTTAAAAGGTTTTTGATCCCGGCTGTTGCCGCTTAGTGAAACTAATTAAAAATCCATATTATGAACTCACAACAACCAAACAACATGAGCCGCCGCAAATTTTTAGGTACTGCCGGGCTGTTTACCGCAGGTTTGTACCTGGCACCAAAAAATTTGTTTGCCTTTCAGCAGGCAGCAAGTCCTGTGGTAACTATTATCAATGCTGCAAAAACGGCAAAGGTAACTGTGACACCGTTACGTAAAAACATCAGTATGCTGGAAGGATCGGGCGGTAACATTGCCGTATTAGATGGGGCACAGGGAAAATTAATGGTTGACGGAGGTATAGGTGTTTCCAAAAGCCATGTTTTAGAAGCTCTAAATTCAATCAGTAAAACCCCCGTTAAGTTTTTGATCAACAGCCATTGGCATTTTGATCATACTTTTGGAAATGAATGGCTCCATGGCCAGGGGGCTACTATCATAGCACAGGACGTTACAAAAAAACACCTCGAAAATACCGTACGGGTTGATGACTGGAACTATACCTTCCCACCGCTTCCCAAAACAGCCCTGCCAACAGTACTTTACAAAAAGGAGCATGCAATAAACTTTAATGGCGAAACTGTTCATATCAACACGTATAAACCAGCCCATACTGACGGCGATTCGTCAATTCATTTTGCAAACGCCGATATTTTACACGTAGCAGATACCTTTTGGAACGGCTATTTTCCCTTCATTGATTACTCAACAGGCGGAAGCATTGATGGCATGATCGAAGCTTCGCGGCAAAATATTGCCAGGGCGGGCAAAACCACAATCGTTATACCCGGCCATGGCCCTATCGGGAACAAAGCTCAGCTTATGGAGTTTCATGAAATGCTTGTAACCGTACGCGATAAAGTAGCCAAACTAAAACAATCAGGAAAGTCATTAAATGAAATTATTGCGGCCCGGCCAACCGAAAAGTATGATGCAAAATTTGGTGGCTTTGTTATATCGGGCAAAACATTTACCAACCTGGTATATAAGGGCTTATAGTTATTCGTAAAAGTCCTGCCTTTTAAAACTAAAAAGCAGAATACGTGCCTGAACGAGTGTCGCGCTGCGTTACACTCATCCAGGCATTACAACTAAGCCTGTTTCAGGCTTGTTATTATCACGCTACTATCCCGGAGGGCAATGTCATTAAGTTAAGGGATTGACAGGTTGCACCAGAGGTGCAAAAGGTTTGTAGAAATTAAAGATTTGTTTGTCTTGGTGTGCCAGAGGTACACAACCCCGAATGTTCCGTACCTCTGGCACGGTTATTTTCGGTATGTGATATTACTACAAACCTATTCCCCCTCTGGGGGATTTTCCTTAACTTAATGACATTGCCCGGAGGGGTCATTTTCTTCCCGGCGCTTATCACTCCAGCCCTGGTTATTACTAAATAACTGAGCTAATTTAACCCAATCCGGGGAAACCGTTAACCTGCGCTTCTTTATCAGATAACCCGCTATATTTTAAATAGTTAATCTGGTTAACAATACTCCTATCATCTTCTGTTTTGCATTTTTAACGCGTATTGTAAAGGGTACGCAACCCTGTTTAAATTCTGAGCCATAGCTTATTTAATGTCTTTTGCGTTTTTGTCTTAATTATTTTCGAACTTTAATGTAAATAATTACCAAACCAACCGATTATGACAAGCATTACCGTTAACGGAAAACTTCATAACATTGAAGCAAATCCTGATATGCCGTTATTGTGGGTTATCCGGGATATCCTGGGTTTAACTGGCACCAAATTTGGCTGCGGGGCTGCACAATGCGGGGCCTGCACAGTTCATCTCAACGGAGAAGCAGTACGTTCATGCGTCACAAAAATTAACCGGGCAGCCGGCCAGCATATTGTAACTATTGAAGGGCTATCGCCCGCCAACGATCACCCGCTGCAACTTGCCTGGAATGAAATGAATGTTCCGCAATGCGGTTATTGTCAATCCGGACAGATCATGTCGGCAGCAGTGCTGCTGCGCGAAAACCCCAACCCTTCCGATCAGGATATTGACGATGCCATGTCTGGTAACATTTGCCGCTGCGGTACTTATCAGCGTATTCGTGCAGCTATTCACAAAGCCGCAAGCATGCAAACGGAAGGGGCCAAACTATGAAGAAGCTTTTTGTTATTTGTATTATGTCATCGGTAATTGTCTTTTTTGAACTGTCATTTAAATCAGAGCCTCCTAAAGCTAACTACCCTGTTTTACCTAAAGATAGCGTTGGTTCCGTAAAAGCCTTCATGTCAGTTTATAAGGTTTTGATGAGTGCGCGTTGTATGAATTGCCACCCTTCGGGCGATTCACCGCTACAGGGCGATGACAGCCACATCCATACTATGAATGTAAAACGAGGGGCCGACGGCAGGGGCTTGTATGCTGTACGCTGCAGTAATTGTCATCAATCAGAAAATACAGAAGGGTTACACATGCCGCCCGGAAACCCCAAATGGGGATTACCGCCGGCACACATGCGAATGGTTTTTCAGGGGCGGACACCGCGTCAGCTGGCTTTGCAATTACTTGATCCCAAACAAAACGGCGGCCGAACAAAAGCAGACCTGATCAACCACATGGCCAATGATGAGCTTGTAGGCTGGGCCTGGCACCCCGGCAAGGGCCGTACCTTGCCACCAATGAGCCGTGCGGCTTTAACTGCACAGGTAAAGTTATGGATTGCTAAAGGGGCTTATGCGCCTTCGGCAAAAACTAAATAACACATTTAAAGCGATAGACCAACCATGGAGACTAACGGAATATCAAGAAGAAATTTTTTGAAGGTATCCGGCCTTGCCGGAACTGCACTTTGCCTGGGCTTTTATTTTCCGGCCAATGCCCAAAAGGAAGAACTGGTTGCCGCAGCTGCAGGCTCGGGCTTTGAGTTCAATGCCTGGATGCACATCGATACCAACGGAAAAGTTACGCTAACCGATCACCGGGCAGAAATGGGCCAGGGCTCATACCAGTCCGTTCCGCAGATCATCGCCGAAGAATTGGAGGTTGACCTGAAAGATATTAACGTAATTTTTGCTAAAGGCGATCCGGATAAATATGGGAGCCAGATTACAGGTGGAAGCTCTACCATCAGGGGATCATACAAAAACCTGCTTAAATTAAGTGCAACAGCACGGGAAATGCTTATTGCCGCGGCGGCGGCGAAATGGAATGTTCCGGCGGCTGAGTGCTATGCCCAATCCGGACATGTTATCCACAAGCCAACAGGCAAAAAGTTTAACTATGGCCAACTGGTAACAGATGCCTCACAGCTTCCGCCACCTACCGATGTTAAATTGAAAAACATCGCCGATTATAAGCTGATCCGCAAACCATTGAACAGGCTTGATACGCCAATGAAAACCAATGGAGAAGCCGTTTTTGGCCTGGATAAAAAATTGCCCGGAATGGTTTACGCCTGTGTAGAACGCAGCCCGAGATTGCGTGGAAAAATAAAGAGTGTTGACAGTGCGGATGCACTGAAAGTTCCGGGCGTTAAACAGGTTTTAAAAATACAGATGATGGTTTTTAATACCACCCGTGATGGTGTGGTAGTTATTGCCGATTCAACCTGGGCGGCCATGCAAGGGCGTAAAGCATTGAAGGTAGAGTGGGACGACAGCGGATTTGACCATGTGAATACTTCCGATATTTATAAAACCCACCAGGCGTTATTGCAAAAAGAAGAAGGCCTTTCATTTAAAAAACAGGGCGACCCCGATAATGCCCTGGCCAGGTCAGATAAAAAGATAGATGTTGTTTATCAAACGCCCTACCAGTCGCATGCTGCAATGGAGCCGCTAAACTGCATTGCTCATTATAAGCCCGACGGTATAGAGATCTGGGGCCCGATACAGGCACCAGATTGGGTACAGGGCGATATTGCGGACAGATTTAAGCTGCCTAAAGAAAAGGTGATCGTCAACATGACATTTTTGGGTGGTGGTTTTGGACGAAAAGCGTTTAAAGACTATACCCATGAAGCCGTTGTAATTTCAAAAGCAGTGGGCGCACCTGTACAGGTTGTATGGACCCGGGAGGATGACATAAGGCAGGGGCCTTTCCGCGCCGGTATTTCTTACAGGGGGCAGGGAGCAATTGAAAACGGCGAGATCAGTGCTTTAAAATTCAAAATGGCCGGCCAGAATATTGACCATTGGAACGGCCCCGGCCGAGGCAAACCCAATGACAGTACCAACGAAGGTTTTCTGAAACCGTATTTTGAAACCATTAAAAATATCAGCTTTGCTGATGTTCCTTATGAAATGCCATTGCCTAATATGTGGTGGCGCTCCGTTTACGCTTCTACCAATGGTTTCGCTTATGAAAGCTTTATGAACGAAATGTCGGTTTTAGCAGGAGAAGACCAGCTTGCTTTCCGGAGAAAATATCTGAAAGACGAGCGTTGCCAGCGATTGATAGACCGACTGGAAGAAGTATCAGGATGGAAATCCAGAACAAAAAATGAGGGCTACGGCGTAGCTATAACGGAGTGCTTTGAAACTACCGTTGGCCAGGTGGTAAAGGTTTCAAGAAACGCCGGCGGGAAAGTAAAAATCGACAAGGTTTGGGCGGTGATGGATTGCGGCTGGTATGTAAATCCTGATATTATCAAAGCACAGGTTGAGGGCTCGGTTATTATGGCCCTTGGCGCTGCTACCATACATGAAATCACATTTAATAATGGCTTGGTAAATCAACATAACTTTTATGATTACCTGATGCCCCGAATGAGTGACGCCCCACAGGTTGAAGTGCACATTATGGAAAACACTGCCGATGCCGGCGGAGTAGGTGAACCAGGTTTGCCTCCGTTTGCTCCTGCACTAACGGATGCCATTTATGATCTTACCGGAAACCGGATCAGGAAATTACCGTTTGATATGAACGCCATTTAGCATAGTAAACCAGGCAAAGGGTAATTTATCGCATACAAAAGATGTTTGCCTGATCCTGTTATAGCTTACATTGGCTTTTATTTCGTCCGGGTGAGGTTTTTAATCGCCATTAGTTAAGTTGAAACCATATACGCTCCATATTTCCCTTTATGACGCCGCGTTTTTCGGGATGTTGTTTATCGGCGTCACTTTTATACTGCTATTATGCTTTGCAGGGAAAACAAACCGGCCGGCAAACCGGTTTTTGGCCATGGCATTGGGTGTTGCTGTTTTATGGATGGCCCGGCTCCTGGCTATTGATATTCAACTGTCGGCTTATATTGCTTTCTGGAGCTGGCTGCCGCTCCGGTTTTCGTTGGCTATTGGCCCGCTGTTCTTTTTTTATGTACTCAAAGTAACCCAGCCCCAATATAAATTCAGGCGTAAGGACCTCCTGCATTTTAGCCCCCTGCTCCTGGAATTAGGGGCTCAGGCCATGGAGACCATTGAAAGCCTGAATACAGGCCTGGCAACTTATGACACCTTAATCTTCAGGCAATTAAACCCTGTATTACAAACACTGGCGCTCGCTTCGGTTATTATTTATTTATACCGGTGCCGTATACAGATCGAAACCTTTTACAAACAACAAAAATTTAACGGAGGCGACCGGTTCAGGCACGAGTTGCACTGGCTTCGCAGCTTAATAACAGGTTTCGGGTTGCTTTGGCTGCTCTGGCTCCCTTTTATGGCTGCAGACTATTTTTATTACAATCAGCTATTAGCCGTACAAGCTTATTATCCTTTGTACCTGCTGCAAATGCTGATGCTGATCTGGATAGCGGCAAGAGCATTTTTAAGGCCGGATCTTAATTCACAACCAAATGGCTTGCCGATTTTAAAACCGGTATTACCGGCACATCTGAAGCAAAAAGGTGCCTGGTTAAAAAGAGCTGTTAAAGACAACCAGTATTACCAGGATCCGGAACTAAGCTTAACCACGCTTGCCGAAAAGCTTGGTTTAACTACACATGAGTTGTCGCGCATCATCAATACCGTACTCAAAAAAAGTTTCAATGATTTCATCAATGAGTACCGTGTTAATGCGGCGGCTCAAAAAATGCACGACCCCGCTTATGCTCACATTACTTTGCTCGGAATTGCGTACGAATCGGGGTTTAACTCTCAAAGTACATTTAGCCGAATTTTCAGGCAAGTAACCGGAAAAAGCCCCCTTGAATATAAAAATGAGCAGAAAAAAGAGTACCCATCTTATAAACTGGGCAGCCGTGCTCAAGCTGCACCGGTAGTTTTGAATCGGGAAACCACCCTCAAATGGTCTCGTTACAAAACAAACCGCAACTTTATGTTTAAAAATTATTTTAAAATTGCATGGCGTAATTTAACCCGAAATAAAAGCTATGCCGCTATTAACATTACCGGCCTGGCCGTGGGTATTGCTGTTTGTATGGTGATCTTTATCATCATACAATTTCAACTAAGCTTTGATAATTTTCACCCCACAAAAAACCGAACCTATCGCGTATTAACCGAATATCATCACCCGGAAACAGGGAATATTACTTATGGTAAAGACATTCCTTTTCCGCTCCCCTTAGGGTTAAAAACGGCCTTCCCCCAAATAGAACAGGTAGCACCAATTTTTGCGAGCCAGAATGACCAGTTAATAATTCCTGATGCCAATGGAGCTGCTGTAAAAATATTTAATGAGCAAAGAGGCTTGTTTTACACCAATCCGTCATTTTTTAAAATATTCAACTTTCCGTTGCTTGCCGGTTCATACGCTTCATTAAAAGACCCGGACAATGTGTTGCTTACCAAAGAGACTGCTGAAAAGTATTTTGGCGACTGGAAGACAGCTATGGGCAAAACCATTAAACTGCAAATGGGCGGTTTTATGTTTGAGCATGGTACAGACGTTTTAAGAGTTTCGGGTATCCTTGCAAATATCCCTGAAAACTCCGACTTCCAGCTAAAAGTTGTTGTTAGTTTCGGGACAGGGTTTACCGGGGATTTTTTAACCAAATCTACCGATTGGAACAGAACCGTAGCCGATTTTGGCTGCTATGTTCTGCTGCCCCCAAACCTTACTGCCGCAAATTTCAACCAGCAGCTGAGGGCATATTCACAAAAGGTAGAATCTTCCGACAACAAGGACAGCCATATTATCCAGGCATTAAATGCGGTGCATTATGATACCCAGGTTGGCAATTACAGCAATAAAACAACCAGTCATGAATTACTTAATGTACTATGGCTCATTGCCGCATTCATACTGTTAATTGCCTGCGTAAATTTCATTAACCTCTCAACCGCGCAGGCGGTTAACCGGGCAAAGGAAGTTGGCGTCAGAAAAGTTTTGGGAAGTAATAAATCACAATTGCAACTCCAGTTCATTGTCGAAACATTTTTGATAGTTGCAAGTGCCGTAATAGTTGCCCTTGTTATTACCATACTTGCGTTGCCTTATGTAAGCCGGCTTTTAGAACTCTCACTTTCATTTAATATATTCCGCAACCCTGTCCTCATCTTGTTTCTTTTAGTTGTAATGGTTGCTGTAACCGCACTTGCAGGTTTTTATCCTTCTGTTGTTTTATCCCGTTTCAACCCTGTTAATGCATTAAAGAGCAAACTTGCAACAGGCCCGGTAAAAGGTATTTCATTAAGACGAGGATTAGTAGTGTTCCAATTCATCATTGCGCAAGCCCTGATCATCGGAACGCTCATCATCGTAAAGCAAATGAATTACTTTATGGATCAGCCTTTGGGCTTTGATAAAGATGCCATTATCAATGTCCCTTTCCGGGTGGATAGTGTTCGCCTCAGCAAGATGGAATATTTAAAAAACCAGCTCCTGTCCATAAACGATGTAAAATCGGTAAGCTTCAGTTCCAATACCCCCATAGAAAATGGCAACGATACCTGGAGCGCCATCAAATACAACCGCGCACAAAAAGAAACGGATTTTAAGGCTATAACCAAATTTGCCGACCATGACTATGTGCCTGCTTACAAATTACAATTGATAGCCGGGCGAAACCTGAAACCTAACAGCATGACAAGGGAGTTTTTAGTAAATGAGTCATTACTGAAAAGTTTAGGAATAAAAAAGCCCGAAGACATATTGAACAAGGAAATAAGCATCTGGGACGGCCTTATCAAATGCCCCGTTGTTGGTGTGCTGAAAGATTTTAATGACCGGTCTTTCCGCCAGGACCTTGCGCCATTACTCATTACCACAGATAACGTCATGTATAACCAGGCCGGAATAAAACTGGCTACAACCAACATGCCTGCCACACTGGAAGCCGTTAAGAAAGTATGGGAGCAAACATTTCCGGATTTTGTTTACGAGTACAGGTTTCTTGATGACAAAATCGCCGGTTTTTACAAACAGGAAAATCAGTTATCACAATTGTATAAAACATTTGCAGTAATCGCTATATTTTTGAGCTGTCTGGGCTTGTATGGCTTAGCTTCATTCATGGCAGTACAACGGATAAAAGAAGTTGGTATCCGCAAGGTACTCGGTGCCACCGCCGGTAGCATCGTTTACCTGTTTTCAAAAGAGTTTATCATACTTATTGCTATTGCCTTTGCTATAGCTGCGCCTATTGCCTGGTATTACATGCACCAATGGCTGCAGGCTTATGTTTATCGTATTAATATCAGCTGGTGGTTATTTGCCATAGGCGGCGTTGCAGCAACAATTATTGCACTTGTAACCATAAGCTTCCAGGCTATAAAGGCAGCAAAAGCAAACCCGGTGAAAAGTTTGAGGAGCGAGTAGTAATTAATTCAATCTTTACAAACCAACTAAAACAGTTTTTTAACGACACAAAATAGAATGGAAATTACACGATCAGGTACAAAACCATCTGCCAAAGGCCCCGCCGACTGGTTTACAGGTGCGGTACGAATTGACCCTTTATTTGATGCTAATGACACCCGCCGGGGAGTATCGGCATCTGTAACTTTTGAACCCGGCGCAAGAACGGCCTGGCATACGCACCCACTGGGTCAAACCCTCATCATTACTTCGGGGATTGGCTGGGTGCAGCACGAAGGTGGTGCTGTTGAAGAGGTGCGCCCCGGCGATGTTGTTTGGTTTGAGGCTAACGAAAAACACTGGCACGGAGCCTCGGCAACCAATGGCATGAGCCATATAGCCATACAGGAAAACCTGAACGGCAAAGTGGTTGATTGGCTGGAACACGTAACAGATGAGCAATACAACGCTGCGCGATAGCCGGAGATTTGACAAATGTTATTTCAATCCCAATCTGCTGCGTAAAAGATCCCGGTAGGTACTGCCTATCGGGATCTTTTCGCCATTAATAATAAGCTGGTGCACTTCAATCATAGTAATATGTTTGATAGCTACTACATACGATTTATGCACCCTTAAAAAATCCCCTGCCGGCACAACGTCAAAAATATCCCCCATGTTTTCGCGCACCAGGATGTTTCTGTCTTTAAGGTGAACGGTGATATAGTTACCGTCTTTTTCAAGGTACAAGATCTCGCTCACCTTAACCTGGTACGTTTGCGGCCCGCTTTTAATAAAAACGGTGGGTTCATTTTCTTTAATCGGACCATTTTTTGGAGCCAATACCCCCGCCGCTTTATTTATTGCCGCCAGGAAACGCTCAAAGGTTATCGGCTTCAGCAGGTAATCAAGCGCATTCAGGTCATAACTTTCTACTGCGTAATGGCTGTAGGCCGTAGTAAAAATGATCATTGGCCTGGGCAACAAAGTTTGCACTAACTGCATCCCGCTGATATCGGGCATGTTAATGTCGAGAAAAATGAGATCAACCTTTTCGCAGTTCAAAAATTCTATCGCCTTCACCGGTTCGCGAAAAGTGGCTTTCAAATCAACCAGGTTTGTTTTATAGCAATAGCGTTCTATCACTTCAAGCGCCTTGGGTTCATCATCAATGGCAATACAGCTTATCATTCCAGGTCAAGTTCAAGTTTAACAATATATTTCCCACCATCTTCACTAATCTGCAGTTTATGTTTATTCGGGTACAGTAAATCCAGCCGCCGTTTCACATTTTCGAGCCCGATACCGCTTTTTTCATCTTCCATTTTTTTAATAGTACTGTATTTAGTGTTAACGCAGCTAAAGTTTAGCCGCTGATCTGCAAGCGCAATACCAATATCAATTACGGATGTTTGCCCGATAGAAACCCCATGTTTAAAAGCATTTTCAACAAAAGGGATAAAGAGCATCGGAGCTACAATGGCGTTTCCGGTTTGCGCAGGATGATTAAATATCACCTTCACCTCATCATCGGCATAACGAAGTTTATTCAGAGTGATACAATCTTCCAGGTATGCCATTTCTTTACTCAACGGTACACTGCCTGCATTGCTGTCGTAAATCATATACCGCATCATGCCCGATAGCTTAGAGATCCCGTCGGCAAGTTCATCATTTCCCTTTTCCTGTGCCATCGAAAAAAGGTTATTGAGTGTATTGAACAGGAAATGCGGATTGATCTGCGATTTAAGGAATTTGATCTCCGTACTTAATTGATAAGCCTGCAATTGGTTACGCATCAATTCATTTCGCGCCCATTCTTTTAAAAAGAAATAAGCGATTGAAAGCCCTGCCGCGGTAAAAAAAATAAGCAGCATGGTGAGCTGCATATGTATCCAGTTCCCAATGGCAAAAATTGCTGTACGCCCTTGAATCAAATGGTCAGGCCCATCCTTGCCTGCAGCAAAATCCGGAATTGGAGGAACTACAGGAAGGTTGCTACTTAATTTAGATACAACAAAAACATAGTTGGCCATGAAAATGAGTATGAACCAGCCGGCCGCCATAGCAACGCCCGCAACTAAGCTTTTATAATGAAGCACTTTTTTAAAGATCCAAAATATATTGCCGTAAAAAAGCAATGCTAAAAAAGCGAGGGTAATACGGGAATAAGGAAAAACGGTATCGATCTGGCTCTTTTCCATAACCCTTCCGTTTTGGCTTACCTTCACGCGCACCGTTGAGCCCGTCAGCGAGTTCAGGGTATAATACACCCCTATCCAAAATGCCAGGTGGATCAGTATTTCGATGATATGTTTGGCTTTGATACGGCTCATTATTCAAAGGTATATTAAGCCTGGTTTACTTATTAATTATTGATGTTAATATACTGATTTGGCAGGTAAACGGACATTTTTTGAAATCCGGGTCCGGCTATGCAGGCAATTTGTTTTTGACAGAAGCTCAAATAACAAATACACACTTTATAATGATATGAAAAGGGTGTTTGTACCAATGTTTTTGGCACCCTGATATGACACAGTACAATTGCTTAAAAATATCCGAAATTATGAAAAAGCAATTGCTATTATGTGCCGCACTACTAACCCAGGTGCTTTCTGCATCGGCACAAAAACCGGATACCGCGCAGGTATTGGTACACTACAAGTTTTCTCACATCAGGGATACCACCAACCGCGACCATCCCTATACCGAAAACATGGTTTTGATTATAGGCAAAACCGCCGGCGCTTACAAAAGTTATGACAAGCAGTTACAGGATGCGCTGTTCAGGAAACAAGTGCAGCAACAGGTAGCCAACTCGCCCGATGGGCATGTAAACATCCAGCGGAGATCATCGGGCTCGGGTACAGAATATTACCAGTTCCCGAACGGAAAAAAACTAATGAGGAAGGAACCGCTGCTGTTCAACAACTATCTTATAACAGATGCCCTCCCACCCATCGAATGGAAGATAAGCGGCGATACTGCAACGTTTGGCGGGTTGCATTGCCAAAAAGCAACAACCCATTTTAAGGGAAGAGATTACACAGCCTGGTTCAGTCCTGATTTGCTGCTGCATATAGGCCCCTGGAAACTCAATGGCTTACCCGGGGTAATTGTAGAAGCGTATGATACCAGAAAGGACGTTATTTTTAAGTTTGACGGGGTTGAAAAAGCAGTAATCTCCACCCAAAAAGATGCACAGGCTGCCAGTCAGCCCCAGGGCAACCAGGGACGAATGGTTATGATAGGCATGGACGATCAGGCCGGTGATCCTAACATCATCCAACCTCCTGCCAACGCCATCAAAACCACCGAAAAGGAATTTTCCAAATTGCAGGAGGCCATGCGTAAAGATCCAAATGCTTTTGCACAGTCAATGGCAGCCGCGCAGGCAGCGGGCCAGGGCAGGCCAGCTCCGAAAATTGATATCAGAATAGGCCCGCAGCCGGTGATCAACAACCCAATTGAATTACCCGAAAAGAAATGAGCCGGTTTATAAAACATATCCGGTTGCTGGGGATAGCATTGTTATTTTCAGCTTCCGGCTTTAGTCAAAGTATCAAAGGGATAGTGAAGGACAGCACCGGCAAACCGGTGCCTTATGCCACCATCAACCTCAGAAACATTGCAGCCGGCAGCATTGTAACCTATACCATTACCGACACCAGGGGCTCCTATATTTTGCTGCTCCCGGCCAATGTACCCGTGAGCGGCCTCGCGGTCGAGGTACGATGTATCGGCTATAAAAACCAGCAAAAAAATATCACTGACTTTCAGGCTCCGGTGGATTTTACTTTAACGGCATCCGTCAATCAGCTGCAGGCGGTAGTGATTAAAAGCAGCCGGCCCGTACTGCGAACAAATGGGGACACATTAAGCTACAAAGTATCTGATTTCAGCAGCGCACAGGACAGGGTTATTGGCGATGTGATCAAAAAGCTACCGGGTATAACTGTTGCCGCTGATGGCAGGATCAGTTACAATAACAAACCGATCTCCAACCTGTACATCGGCGGTGATAACCTGCTTGACGATAAATATAATATTGCTACCGGCACTATTCCAAACGGAGTGGTAGACCAGGTACAGGTGATTCAAAACCATCAGCCTGTTAAGGTACTTCAAAACAAGGTAATGAGCGATGATGTAGCGCTCAACCTCAGCATAAAAAAAGGGGCCAAACTACAGATGGTAGGACAGGAAAGCATCGGGGCGGGTTTACCCGGTAATTACGATGCAGACATGAATGCCATGATGTTTAAAGATAAATACAAAGCCATTAATTACCTTAAAGGGAATAATACCGGCAATGACCTGCAGGAGGACCTGGTATCGCATAATTATGCTGATTATATGCAGCGGATTGATAATGATGTACCTGCTACCGTACTATCGCTTGGTTCGGTGAATGATCCGGCATTATCGCGTAACCGGTATTTGTTCAACAAAGCTGGTATCCTCAACCTCAATAACCTGGTAAACTTTAAAAAGAACGTGCAAATGAAGATCAATGCTTATTATTTGCATGATACCCAGCGACAGGATTACAGCCAGCAAACAACCATCTTTTTACCCGGCGATACGGTGCGCTACAGCGAGACCCAGCGCAATCGTTTTAGTCCGGATGTACTGCATGCTCAATTTACGCTGAATGTTAACCAGGATAAATATTACCTTAACAATGTGCTGCTGCTGGATAACAGCCGGTCGGTCAATTACTCGGCATTGAATGCTAATGGCGGCATGGTGAACCAGGTATTCAGGGATAATGCGCTGAGCTTTTCAAATGAATTTAACCTGATCAGATCTTTAAAATCCAACAACATTATCCAGGCCTATTGTTATATCAGTCATTCAACCGAGCCGGAGAGCAGGGCTATTGAACCCAACTTTAACAATGCTATATTTAATAACGGGATCCCCTATGCGAGGCTGGCGCAAAATGTAAATGTGCCGGCATGGTATACTAATAATTATATTTCTTTCAAGATACCGTCAAACTTCATTACACAAAGTTTCAGAACAGGGTTTAGCCTCCAATCACAAAATTTAACCTCCAACCTAAACGCTGTACAGAATGATGATACTGTTAAGCCGCAATCTGACAGTTCAGTTAACCATTTAAACTGGACCAGGAAAAAGCTTTACGCCGAAGCAGCCTATGATTTGCCGGGCGATATCCTTAAAGTAAACCTTACTTTACCGATAAGCCTGCAGCAAATCAATTACTCGGATAGCTTGTATTCATTGAGCAAGAGTTTGACCCGCCTATACATTAACCCGCAGTTAAGGGTAAAATATAAAACCGGGCAAGAGAACTACCTGAATTTCCTTTACAGCTACCGCAATGAAACGGGTACAATAGAAGATATGTACCAGGGCTATATCCTGAAAGACTACCGGACGCTTTATGCCAATAATGCCGGCCTCACCGAACGGCAAAACCAACAGGCAGCTATTGGGTTTAATTACAGGAAGGCGCTGACACTGTTCTTCGGCAGTCTGAACGTAGTATATAACCATGTAGCTTCCAACAATATTGCGTCGGAGGTTATCACCAACAGCCTTCGGCAGCGCGTGGTGCTCCCCTACTCAAATAGCACAGATTCGTGGACGATGAATGCTACAGTTAGCAAGTATTCCTTTTCATTAAAAACCACTTTCAGCGGTGGCCTGCAATGGCAAAGTAACAAATCGGTACAGATCCAAAATAATACACTACTGCCTTTCAACACCGTTTCCAAAAGCATTAATACGGGCGCGGATACCAAAGTAAATGAACTGGTGAACTTTAGCTATAAAGCTATATTAACTCAAACCCACAGCCATTCGGCAACGGAAGCATCGGCTTATCATATCAGCCAGTTACTTCAGCAAGCATCTGTCAATTATAATCCTGTAACTGTTCTTCAGTTCAGGTTATCAGGCGAACATTACTTTACCCGCCAGCAAGGCAACCCCGATCTGAAATATTTTTTTGCTGATGCATCGGCAAAATTCAGGGTCGAAAAATGGAAAATCGATCTGGAGCTGAGCGCTGCGAATTTCCTGAATGTAAAAACTTACAATACGCTTTACCTATCAGCCAATACACTAACAGCCAGTTCGTACACCCTGCCAGGAAGGATTATACTGCTCAAGGTGCAGTTTCATATTTGAGTAGATTAATCTCGTTTACAGGTAGATAAAACTTCATTGCCGTTGATTTTAACCAACGGAATAATGAACAGCGGTAAGAGGGCTTCAGCCGAAATCCGCTTGTATAATTGGGCTAAAGCCAAGACTTTTCAGCTTTTTTAACCGTTTGTTAAAACCAACGGCAATGAATATTTCATGTTCCCTCAGGGTCTCTCGCAGAGGACCCTGAGGTTCACCGCATGCTAAACATCTAACCGAACATTCAGAACAACCGAATCAGCATGGTGTATACATCATGATCCTCTGCGAGAGATCCTGATGGGACGTTAAAAGTCAGTAAAACAGGCACCTAACACCTGCAATAATACCTCACTCCGCCCCCGCTGTTTGTAAGGATAACGCCTTGTTTCTGTCATTATTGCGCTCAAAAAAATATACCTTAAAAACAGTGTTTTGATCCATTTTACCTTATATTTTTGGTTATAAGTCTCAGAATAATCACCAATATGACCGCGGAAAACAAGCCCAACACAGCAATAGAAGCACACACCTACGTGCTTGATTTTAAGGATCTCAACAGGACAAAGCTTATGACTGCAGGCGGCAAGGGCGCAAACCTCGGCGAACTATCCGGGATCAAAGGGATCCAGGTGCCGGAGGGCTTTTGTGTAACCACCGAAGCTTATAAAAAAACGATCAAAGACAATCAGGAGCTTAACAGCCTGCTGGGTGAATTAACCAAACTCAAGGCAGAAGATCGGAAAAACATCGGCGAAGTATGTGCAAAAACCCGCAGAATCATCGAAAACCTGTTCATTTCTAACGATATAGCAGATGACATTACAGATCATCTTGCACAATTTGACCAGCAAGAGGCCTTCGCCGTTCGCTCCAGTGCCACGGCCGAAGATCTTCCTACAGCATCTTTTGCAGGCCAGCAGGATACCTATCTAAATATAATCGGGAAAGATGCGATCTTGAAACATATCAGCAAGTGCTGGGCATCCTTGTTCACGGACAGGGCGGTGATCTATCGCCTTCAAAATGGTTTCGACAACCGCAAAGTTTACCTATCAGTTATTGTTCAGAAAATGGTATTCCCACAGGCAGCAGGAATTTTGTTTGCTGCCGATCCTGTTACTTCTAACAGAAAGACCTTATCTATTGATGCAGGCTTCGGGCTTGGGGAGGATATGGTTTCCGGCCTGGTGAATGCCGATAGCTATAAGGTGTGCAACGGAAAGATCATCGATAAAAAGATCTCCACTAAAAAACTTGCTATTCATGCTTTAAAAGATGGCGGCACGCAGGAGCAGGAAATTGAGAAGGAGCAACAGACCAGCCAGGTGCTTACAGATGAACAGATCTTACAGCTTGAGCACATTGGCAGAAAGATTGAAGCGCATTTCGGCAGCCCGCAGGATATTGAATGGTGTTTGGCTGATGATATATTTTATATTGTTCAGAGCAGGCCTATTACCACTTTATATCCTGTTCCTGAAGCGAATGACCAGGAAAATCATGTTTATATCTCTGTCGGTCATCAGCAAATGATGACCGATGCCATGAAACCATTAGGGCTATCTTTATGGCAGTTAACCGCTGCCCGCCCCATGTTTAAGGCTGGCGGAAGGCTGTTTGTTGATGTTATGGATAGCCTGACTTCGCTTACCGGCAGGTCAGCTTTGCTAAATGGCATGTCGCAACATGATCCGCTTATCAAAGACGCACTCACAACTATTATTGAACGGGGGGATTTCATCCGGTTGTCACCGAACGAAGAACAAGATCCCGCTAAAAGCAATAAAGCTTTGCCATCCTGGGCTGCTCCGGCACCAATTGAAAACGATCCCCAAATTGCTGCTGACCTGATTGAACGGAGCCAAATATCTATAAAAACATTAAAACAAATCATCCAAACCAAATCAGGAACTGAGCTCTTTGATTTTATCCTGGAAGACCAGCAGAATTTAAGAAAGAACTTATTTACCCCGCAAAGCATAGCTGTGATAATGGCGGGAATGAATGCCTCATCATGGGTCAATGAAAAAATGCAGGAATGGCTGGGCGAAAAAAATGCGGCAGACACGCTTTCACAATCTGTACCAAACAATATTACTTCAGAAATGGGCCTCGAACTTTTGGATGTTGCAGATGCGATCCGTCAGTACCCCAAAGTGGTTGATTATTTACAACATGCAAAAGATGATAGCTTTTTGAACGGGCTGGCAAGGCTTAATGGCGGCGAAGAAACCCTGCATGCAATCAATGCTTATCTTAACAAATACGGGATGCGCTGCGCCGGCGAAATAGATATTACTAAACCGCGCTGGAGCGAAAAACCTATTGTACTGGTTCCCATGATCCTCAATAACATCAAAAACTTTGAGCCGGGTGAAAGTACGCGAAAATTTGAGCGCGGGCTACAGGAAGCTTTAAAAAAAGAACAGGAATTGCTGCACAGGCTAAGACAATTGCCGGATGGTGAACCCAAAGCCCAAGAAACCAAACAAAAGATAAGCCTGATCCGGAATTTTGCCGGTTACCGCGAATATCCTAAATATGGCATAGTTAGCCGCAGTTTTGTTTATAAGCAAGCTTTACTGCACGAAGCAGAAAAGCTTGTACAGGCGGGACTGATCCATGAAAAAGAAGACATCTACTATCTCTATTTTGATGAGCTGCGCGAAGTTGTACGTACGGGCAAACTGGATTACCGGATCATCGGCGAGCGAAAAGAAGAGCATAAATTATACGAAAAACTAAACCCGCCGCGTGTCATCACATCCGACGGAGAAATTATTGCAGGCAGGTATAAACGGGAAAACCTCCCGGCCGGAGCTATCATAGGTCTGCCCGTTTCTGCCGGAATTATAGAGGGACGGGCACGTGTAATCTTGAATATGGAAGACGCCGACTTAGATGAAGGAGACATATTAGTTACCATATTTACCGACCCCAGCTGGACACCATTGTTTGTATCTATAAAAGGGCTTATCACCGAAGTAGGTGGACTGATGACCCACGGAGCAGTTATAGCCCGCGAATATGGCTTACCGGCAGTTGTTGGGGTAGAGGGTGCCACCCAACTGATCAAAGATGGGCAGCGAATAAGGGTGAACGGAACAGAGGGATATATAGAAATACTGTAGATTAATACTCATTGGAATTGTACCAGAAAATGAATAATTTTAATGCTACACCAACCATAAACCCAACACACATGTTTCCTCACTTTAAAGAACGCATCAGCTTTGGCTCTCTCGAAATTAATTTTTTGTTAGATGGCGATGATACCGATGGCTCGCTGGTACAATTCGAGCTCGTTGTTCCGCCCGGGGTAAAGGTGCCGGCACCTCACTTTCATGTTGAAGTGGATGAAACGCTTTACATATTAGAAGGAACCCTCACCCAACTAATAGGCACAGAAACACGGGAGTTACAACCCGGCGATCATTGTTTTATAAAAAGGGGAACGATCCACGGTTTTAACAACCTTCATAAAAATACAGTGAGGGCGCTGTGCACACTTTCACCGGCATCTATAGGGCCGACTTATTTTCGCGAAATTGCCGAGGTAATTAATGCCGGTGGCCCTCCCGACATACAGCAGATCCTTGCCATCATGAAAAATCACGGACTTGAGCCAGTTAAACCAACATAGGCAAAATTCAAATCACGATTTAAAATCGGCCGAGATCGTTACATCTTTCCATTTTTCCAGTTCGGCATTCATGGCACCAAGCTTTTCGGACGCACGTTTGTAGGCGTCCTCGCCAAGGTAAAGATGCAGCGGCGGTTCGGCCATTTCTGTAAGGCTGATGATGATTTCTGAAGCTCTTTCGGGATCGCCGGGTTGCTTGCCGTCGGCAGCGAGGTAGCGTTGCTGAGCGCTTTTAACAGCCTGGTAGCCTTCAATATGGCTTTCGGTAAAGGCTAATGAGCCTGCAGTAAGAAAACCGGTACGAAAACCCGATGGCTCAACCACCGTTACTTTAATCCCGAACTCCTTAACATCAAGGGCAAGCACTTCTGAAAACGCGGCAACAGCGGCTTTGGTAGCCGAGTAAACCGACCAGCCCGGTGCACCAACAAAACCGGCTACCGAGCCTATATTGATAATATACCCCCCGCCTTGCTCACGCATGATGGGCAGCACCGCCTTAGTTACATCGATAGTTGCCAGCACATTTACGCTGAAAATGTCGCGGATCTTTTGCCCTTCTGTTTCTTCAACGGTACCCGCCATGCCTTAGCCTGCGTTATTAACCAGTACATCAATTTGCCCAAATGCCTTTAGGGTTTCGCGGATAGACTCTTCAATACAATCCGGGTTGCTTAGGTCAACCGCGAGGGGTAAAAACCTGTCGGTATCTATTAAGCCTACGGCCTGCTTCAACAACTGTGCGTTACGTGATGTTGCAGCTACACGATAGCCTTTATTCAATAGACTTTTTACCAGGGTAAGTCCCAATCCCTGGGATGCCCCGGTTACATACCATACTTTTGTTGAGTTCATGGTTGAAATTTTTAAGCATGAGCCATCCAGCCCGCATTTCAGCAGCCCATAAACTCACACTGGTAATTATTTATAAACTTGTTTTTACACCCGGCGCAAGGATCCTGAGCTGCCCGCCAATACCAAGCGCGTTAAATGATTGTTGCAGCATCTCTCCGGTTTCGGTATAATGCGACCAGCCCTCAAAATGCACCGGAATAATTGTAGCATCAGGAAAAGCAAAGGCGGTATCAATGGCATCATTGGTGCCCATGGTTACATTGAAGGGGCCACGCGGCTTGGCAGCTCCGGCAAATATGAATACGTACTGAGGTTTAAATTTCTCTGCAACCTCTTTCACTCCATCATAAAACACGGTATCGCCGGTAATATAAATCTGGATCCCGGCTGCTGTTACTATAAAGCCGGTTACATCGCCGGTAAGTTTTTCACTGCCGGCTGGGCCGTGCCTTGCAGGTGTACCCGTTATAACTACCTCATCGTTTAATGTGATGCTTTCCCATGGTGCCAGGCCAATGGCATTATCGCCTAATCTTTCGGCTCCTATTTTTGTTGTTAATGTTTTATCAACCTTATTCAGCAATTCCCTGCCTGCATGGTCAAGATTATCTCCATGCTGGTCGTGGCTTAACAATACCGTATCTATTTTACCAATGTTGGTAGTAGCCGGGCCCTCGGTTTTATGGTAGGCGGGCTTGTCATTGATCATAAATTGCTCTCCTGCCGGGTCGAGCGTAGGGTCGGTCATAAGCCTTAAGCCGCCGACTTCCAGGATGATTGTCGGCCCGCCGAGGTAGGTTACATTAACTTCGTTTTTCATGGGTTCATTATTTTAGTAGTATCTTCAATTATCGACTGCATCAGCGCGGCAGCCCTGGTATGTTTTAATATCGGCGCTATCTGTCCACCCCAAAACAAAATCATATCCCATTTTTGCTGTTCAAGCGCAGCTTTTCTTAATGGCGAAATAAACGTTGTTTGCAGCGGGAATGGTAAAAAACCGGCTTCCTTTCCAACCAGGTCTTTAGCAATCCTGCTGGTAATTCCGCGGCCAAGCCTGCCGGTAAATGCACGCGACAAGGTAGTATATTTTGCCGCATCCGAAAACAACATTTGCCTATGAATGGGTAACGCGCCCGATTCGTCGCAGGCCAAAAAAGCAGTACCAATCTGCGCAGCATCGGCACCCAGCATTAATGCCGCTGCCACTCCCCTGCCGTTGGCAATGCCGCCTGCAGCAATAACGGGCGTTTTAATTTTGTCTTTGAGCAGCTGCAGCAATACAAAAGTACCGGTAGTTGAAGCCTCTGCCGGTGCAAGGAAAGATGGCCTGTGACCACCGGCTTCAAAACCCGATGCTATGATCATATCCACCCCGGTAGCTTCCAGGGCGATAGCCTCATCTAATGTGGTAGCTGCGCCTACGGTGACAATGCCTAACCTGCGGCATTGCTCCAATACATCTGCAGGTAAGGTGCCAAACATAAAGCTGAACACCTTCGGACGCAGATCAAGGATTGCCTGCAACTGGTTTTCAAACCGTAATTTAAATGGCGCGGGTTTGGGTGGCAGCGGGATCCCAACTTCATCAAAATAAGGTTTAAACAACTGTGCTGCATCATCATACTGCCCGTCGGTAGCTTCGCCGTTTAGCGCATCAGTTTCGGACACCCACAAATTAATATTATAAGGCTTATTGGTTGCCGCTTTGATCTGTTTATCTACCGCTGCAATTTCCTGTCCGCTGAGGGTGTAAGCCCCGTAGCCTCCCAGGCCTCCCGCGTTTGAAACTGCGGCCACCAATTCAACCGATGATAAATTGCCGCCAAAAGGCCCTTGTAAAATGGGATAATCAATACCCAGTATTTCCGATGCTTTTGTGTTATACCACATGATTTTAGAGTTATTTATTAAGTCAATAGTACTAAGCCGAAAGTCACAAGTCTGATTTTCACTTAGAACTTAAGACTTTGAACTAAAGACTATGACAGAACTTTAATTTATATCGCTGATCATTTTATTTACGATTAGCCATTTACCATCAATTTTATGAAATGATAAAAACTCATAGTAGTTAAAGTCATACATTTTCACCGTTACTTCGGCAACTGCAATTGAGTTTACCGCCTTAACAAAAATAGTCTTCCCCTCAAATGGTTTGCCCGAATCTTTAGGACTTACCCTGTTTTTTACACCATCCAGATAAACATCCAATGTTTTTGCATAGGGCTGCCCTTTCACGTCGCCAAAAAGCAGGGTACCGGTATTCATTACCTGTTTTAACAAATCCACGTTACCTTCATAAATTCCTTTAAAGTAGTAAGTTTCAAGCGCCTGTTCAATGGCGGCTTTGTCTTGATTGTTAGTTTCCATTTTGCTTTTGCTTTGTGCCTTTATGCCCTGCAATGTGCAGAGCATAAAGGCGGTTATTAAAAGGGGTTTCATATTAATTAAAGGTTGCGACCGGCAGCTGTACCACCGTCAACGTTGATAATTGCGCCGGTAATAAAATTGCTTTTGGCAACAGAATAAGCCATTTGCGCAATATCCTCAACTTCGCCAACACGGTTTAGCAAGTGTAAACCCGCGGTTTGATCTGCATTATCGCCGTGCATTGGTGTGCGGATGGTACCGGGGGCAATTGTATTTACCCTGATATTATCTTTACCAAACTCGCCGGCCAGTTGTATGGTAAGCGCATGTACTGCTCCTTTTGAAGCCATTTGCGCTGTAATAGGGACCCCGCTAAGCGCATGGTTAACCAATGGCGTACCTATATTGATCACCACTCCATCGTGCTGTTTGATCATTTGAGGAATTACCGCCTGGGTGGTAAAGTAAGTACCTTTAAGGTTAGTATCTAAAAAACGGTCAAGATACGCTTCGTCAACTTCAAGGAAAGGCCTGGTTTCAAAAATACCGGCGTTGTTTACTAAAACATCCACGCTCCCAAATCTTTCCATAGCTGCCTGGGCAAGCTTTTTACCGGTTTCCTTGTCGCTTACACTCCCGGCAACCATGGCCAGGTTGTCGCCTGCACCAAGTTCCTGGTAAACGGCTTCCAGTTTATCGGCAGTTGTTGAATTAATTACTACATTATCGCCCTGTTCCAAAAAGTGGCGGGCTATTTCTTTACCGATACCAGATGATGCTCCGGTAACGATTATGGTTTGCTTTTTCATTGTTTTACTTCTTATCGGCAGTGATGCCTTTTTCTCTTAGTACAGATACCTGTTCGCCGGCATAGCCCCAATCATCCAAATCAACTTCACTGATCACTACATGGGTTAAATGCGGATCTTTGTTCAGGGTATTTACAATCAAATCAGTTACGCCCTTTATTAGGGTTTGTTTCTGCTCGCGGGTAACACCTTCGCGGGTCAGTTCAATTTTTACGTATGGCATGGCTTTGGTTTTTAAGCAAAATCTGTTATTAAACAGCTTTTGCGGTTATGTTTACATTCAGGTCAAAATCATTGTAGATGAGCGTATCGCCCAGGTCTTTAAAAAAGTTTCCAGAACGGAATTTCATGCCATATTTGGTACGGTCAACCACCACTTTACCTGTTGCGCTTACGGTATCGGTAGCGCTGGTAACCTGTGCATCAAAACCTACAGCATGGGTAATGCCTTTTATGCTCAAATCGCCGGTGATACGATAGGTGTCATTGCTGCCCTTGTTAATAGCAGTAACAACAAACTGGGCTTCGGGATAATTTTCAGAATTAAAGAAGTCGTCGGAAGCGAGGTGACCTGCAAACTGGGCGTTGGTAGCCGGGTCAGTTATGTCGAGTATTTTGATGGAGGTGGTATCGATAGTAAATTTACCACCGGTTAACTGTCCATCTGCAAAAGTTAACGAGCCATCTTTTATAGCGATGGTACCATTATGTGCGCCTGTAACTTTACGACCAACCCAGTCGATATTACTTTTTGCGCTGATGATTTCAAATTTTTGAGTTTCCATTTTGTTTATGTCCTTAATGACAATACAAATTTAGGGACTAACTGCCTGGAAACTGTGTGACCTACATCACAATCGAAACGCTGCCTTATTTATGTGACATACATCACATTTCAGGAATGGTACAAACGGCTTAACGTTTCTCTTGAAACACCTAAATATGAGGCTATTAGCTGCTTTGGAACTATATTATATAATGTTGGATATTGCGCCAGCAGTTCTTCATAACGATGCTTGGCATCATTGTTCATGAATGATAAAAGCCTTTTTTGTGTAGCTACATAGCCTTTATTGGTACGCCAGCGAAAAAAATGCTCGCCCTCATGAATTTCGTTACAAAGCTTTTCGCGGTCCTGGCTGGTAAGGCAAAGTACCTCGGCATCAGTAATACAATCCACATTTACTGTAGCACGGTCGCCGCTGTAAAGCGCATTATAATCTGAAGCCCACCAGGTAGGCATGGCAAACTGTAAAATGAACATTTTCATGTCGTCGTTAATAAAAAACGACTTTAAATATCCTGAAAGCACAAAATACTCACAGTCTACCTTGTCACCTTCGCTTATTATGGTTTGCCCTTTTTTAAATTTTTTGTAGGTAAAGTGCGAAAAGAAATAATCGAACTGATCATCCGTGAGTGTAATGGTTTTGCTTACGTGTTCTTTTAAAATTTCTTTTGGCTGCATGGTACAATAAACTAACTACAAAAAACTTTATTTGATAGAAAAAGTCAATCTTTAACTTTCTCCTGTATACGGTCTCTGCTTATTTTAGTTTCGTTATTTAAGAAAACAACAGGTGCAATTGGTAAGTATAAAGTTAACTCTATTATGAACGATTACACCTATCACTCACTAAAAAAATTAACTTTTACTATAGTATGAAAAAACTGACCGATATCTTGCTGCTTGGTGATGAGCCATTGCCGTTAACTTAAAGTAAAAAACTCCTCAAAAGCGTGGGAATGTGCGATTCCCCTCTTGAGAGGGGTGGAGGGGTGTGTTATTCTACGTGCGGCTTATCGCTTGTATAACACCCCCCTGCTACAACACGTCCCACGCGCCCCCTCTCGAGAGGGGATTTTAAAAGGTTTGCGCCAAATTACTCCCTTAAGTTAACCACTATGGGTGATGAGCGCCTTTACCAGGTTTGCCCGCCTGTGTTGCAAAATGAGCTGCCGCTGGTAAGCGAATGGGTTAAGGACATGCATAATGTAATGCAGCAGATAAGGCAGAAGTACAATTTTGGCAGGGCCATAGCTGCTCCCCAACTGGGTATTATGAAACGCCTTGTTTACATGAATATTGATAAACCCATAGTTTTTATTAATCCCGAAATACAGGAGGCCAGCGAAGAGTTTTTTGAACTTTGGGACGATTGCATGAGTTTCCCCAACCTGCTTGTAAAGGTTAAAAGACATAAAACCATTACTGTAAATTATCTCGACGAAAACTGGCAGCAAAAGCAATGGATCATGACCGATGCCCTGTCTGAACTGATGCAGCATGAGTATGACCACTTAAACGGCATCTTATGTACCATGCGGGCAATTGATAGCATGTCATTTAAATGGCGGCCGTAATAAAGCTGCCCAATAAAGCCATGCTATAATTAGCAATCAATTTAGCCCGGGCTTTCCGCATTTAGCTTTCAGCAGTAATAATAAATATTAAAACGCCTGTAACGTATGGGGGTAAAGTAGGGTCATAGCTGTATCACTATTAAAACCCCTTTTATGAAAAATTATATTTTACTCCTTCTGCTTGCCGGGCAAACCGCTGTAGCAGCAGCGCAGAGTGGCGACAGCCGTTCTTTATACCTCACCAGGTCATTAGCTAACGATGCCATTAACAGTGCTGTTGTACGTACATCGGCCGGTGGTATCGTAGTTAGCGGAAAACCAGGCGAAGCCCCCCGTGTTGAAGTTTATATCAAGGGCAACAATGGCAACGAACTATCAAAAGATGAGATTAAAAAGCGGCTTGATAAAGATTACACACTTGATATTTCGGTAAGCGGGCATGAGGTTAAGGCCATAGCCAAAAGCAAACGTCAAAGTTTTTTTAACTGGAGAAGTACGCTGAGTATCTCATTCCGTATTTATGTACCGCAGCAATGCTCAACCGATCTGGAAACCAGCGGTGGTGGTATTGGCCTTGATAATTTAAAAGGGAATGAAAAATTCAGCACCAGCGGCGGCGGCCTTCAGCTCGACAGGCTTTATGGTACCATCCGTGGCAATACTTCCGGAGGAGGCATCCATGTTTCTAATTCTGGCGATGACATCTCGCTTGAAACCAGCGGCGGCGGCATCGAGGCCAAAAACTGCAACGGAAAGATCAGGCTGGAAACCAGCGGCGGCGGCATCACTTTAGAAAACCTTAAAGGTACCATCAATGCCGAAACCAGCGGCGGCGGCGTTGACGGTAATAACATCAGCGGCGAACTCATCACCAGCACATCAGGCGGCAGCATTAACCTTAAACGCATGATAGCCAGCGTTAGCGCCGAAACCAGCGGTGGCGGCTTGTACGCTCAAATGCTAAAAGTTGGCAAATACCTTAAACTGCAATCAAGCGCCGGCAATGTTGATATCGAACTTCCGCAAAACCAGGGCTATAACCTCGACCTCCGTGGCGAAGGCGTATCGCCATCATCTGTTGCCAAGTTTAACGGACAGTGGGAAAAAGAACGCGTTAACGGCACCTATAATGGCGGCGGCATCCCGGTTAAAGCCGAAGCATCGGGCGGCAGCGTTAATATTACATTCAGGTAATTTCACAACTTGAAACTTATAAACAAACAAGCCCGGACGCATTTGCCTGGGCTTGTTTGTTTTAATAAATGATACCGTTTATTTAGCAACGTTTTTTGAGTTGTAGTCATTAAATGCAGCCACTATACCATCTGCTTCTTCTTGTTTAAAAGCAGTCTTTTTAGCCAGGGCCACCATTCGTGCAGCTAATCCTTTTTTAACCGGCTGATTCCCGTAGCTGCCACTTTTGTATTTTTCCAGCACCTCTGGTGTATCTTCAAAATATTTCTGAAGATCATAATCAAATGCATTTCTGAGTTTATCGTTATCCTTTTGAGCCAGTATAAAATACCCGCGAATCAAAGCATCCTTTTTCTCTTTCTCTCTTCTTTCCACCTCATCTTCACTCGCTACATAAATCGCCACATCAGCAGGATATTCATAAAAACGATGCGCAGTGATCCGGCCAACATTCAGTCGTTCCATCATATGATCGTTAGTCCCCATGCTTTTAAGCTGAAGGTTTTGCATGTCAACATAATGCACTTTATCAAACAGTCGCGTGCCAACTGCGTAAAACTTCATATCGTCGGCTTTGATGCGCCTTGGCTTCACATTTGGATCCTTAACAAAAGCAACTGAATCTTTAATTCTGATATAACGCTGATTATACCAGGGCTCAGCTTCGTTAAGAGCAATTACACCGCCCACCCGTGTGCCATCATTCAATATCACATAGCCCGGTTGATAATCTTGCGCTTTACAAATAGAAATGCCAATAAATAAAAGGAATACTAAGAAGGTGTACTTTTTTGTCATGTTATAAGGTTTAAAAATATTAGCAAAATTACTGATTATATGCAAATACCTTTTAACTATATTATTTAATAACATCAGGATAATAAAGCCGGTTAGCCATCGGTTCTTCTCAATAAATTAACTAACCCAAATACCGGCCCAATTGCAAGTATCATATAGATATATCGCGTGTTTTGGGCCGTTTGTAAGGCGGTGATCAATTGAATACTTACAATAGTAACAGCAAAGCCGATACAGTTAACAATGGTAAGCGCAGTACCTTTTGACTGCTGATCGGCATTTTGGGCAACCAATGTTGAAAACAAAGGCGAATCGGCAATAATAGCAATACTCCAAACCGATAAAAAAACAACGGTTACCCATGCGGGGCCGGCAAACAAAAATAGCGGCGATACCAAACAGCAGGCACATGAAATTGCCAACGCAATGGTAGCTGTCTTTTTTACCCCTATATACTTGGATATGATCCCGCTAACTGCGCACGACGGTGCGCCTAATCCAATAATGAAAAACGACAATAGCGGAACATTTAAATTGGCTGTTGCAAACCTGCCGTTGCAAGCTATTAACATCACGGGCACAAAGGCCCAAAAAGCATAAAGCTCCCACATATGGCCAAAATAGCCGAAGGCAGCAGCACTGAAGCGCCTGTTGCCAAAACCCTTTAAAAACACAGCCGGGTTCAAACCAGCACCCGGTTTCCTTTCGGGGCCGTCGGGCACAAGCAGTACCATGGCCCAACCACCAAAGGCCGCCAGTACCGAAGTTGATAATACAACATAGCGCCATGGCAAGGCCGACATCATACTTTTGAGCAGATGCGGAAATGATGTACCCAAAACCAAAGCCCCTACCAAAAACCCAAGGGCTTTTCCCAGTCCCTGCGGATAATGATCTGAGGCTATCTTCATACCCACCGGATAGACCCCGGCAAGGAAAAAGCCAGTGATATATCTCAATACCAATATTGCCGTGGCATTTGTACCGGGTAAGCAAGCAAACGCATTAATAACTGCGGCAATAAGCGCACATATAAAAAACACCCGCACAGGCGAAAACCTATCGGCAATACCAAGGATGGCAAAAACGAGGGTACCGGTAATAAAGCCAAGTTGCACGGCACTGGTTAAGTAAGCCAGGTATGAAGGTTCAACCTGCAATTGCCTGGCGATGTCGCCCATAACAGCATTACCCGCAAACCACAATGAAGTGCAAAAAAACTGGGAAAGTACAATTACCGGAAGAATACGTTTCATTGATTGCACCAAACGATGACCTGAAATTAAAGCAGCGCAATAATAATTATAAACTATGCTTTATGAACAACGAAAACTGTTTGTATCGGGGAAATAATTCGATCTGTTTTATTAAATCTCTAACTAAAAATTTCTACACGAATGCTTTGCAAGCTCTCCACAATTAATCGAATTACACGAATCCCAAATTAACATCCATTCAAAATTCGTGTAATTCTATTAATACGTAAAAATTAGTGTGAAAATTTTTCATTTATCGCTTCTCAATCTGTTTGTGGTCAAAAGTAATTTCCATTCTTGTTTTTATTGCACATGGCTTTGTCTTTATAAAAATTATGTATCTTGAGTTTTAAATAAACCTAAACCTCTACTTATATGGACAAGCAGCAAATTATTGATCAAATAAAATGGATGATTGCCGATGGTAATACAGATCATGAAATTGAGGCTTTGCTGGTTGCAGAGGGTGTTGCCCGTTCCGATGCAAAATACACCTTGTCTGTGATCAGGAATGAGCTGTTCCCTCACGAATATCCCATAATCTTCGAACCCAAAAAAAACAAAAACTACCTTTGGGCCAGCCTATTAATAGTTGTAACCGTAATAGCGCTATTGCTTTTTCATCCATGGCGTAAAGCAACCACTGCAGAAAGAGATATTACCCCTGCCGATATGATACGGCTTATCAAAGCAGGGCCGGGAGTTTATACTACCGAACTCAATAAAATTAACAGCGGCTGGACCTACAGCCAGGATAAAGACCGATGGGAAAACAAGAAACGAAAAACGGCTATCGCTACCAGAATGGAACAACTCCTGTACATGTGCCCCGTACTGCGTGACCATTCATTCCAGGATTATCTTGAAAACCATGACTTTAGAGATGTAGTCTATTCCAAACCAGGCAGCAAGATCTTCCAAAACACCGAATTTATGTTCACTATCCAAACCAATGAACATTATACAATGATTTCGCTGGCCTACCGGTAAATTGTCCAATACCTTTATCCCCCTTTTTCCATCGATTGCATTTACCCTGAAATTTGCTTTAATTTTTCCCGGTTGCCTTACAACGGGCTTTTTACAAAACACTAAAATTTAACACAAATTAATCACCTGTTAACAGTGTTAATTGACTTTCAAATACTAAAAACCTGAAAACCAACCACAAACAGCATAGCTTTTAAAACTAACCCCTGTTTTAATTGATAGATAAGTTAACCCAGCATTTATTTCCCGATAATAAAACAACCGTTGCTTTGCAGCAATTACAGCCCTCCTATTCTCAACTTGGGCAACTATTACAAGGGGTTTATCATTAATTAAAAACTATGGAAAAACATTACCGACCTATTTTAAGGTTATGGCAGAGATCGGGTAAAACGATTTGCCTGTTTATGCTGATGCTCATGGCCTCAACAGTGGCTTTCGCGCAGCAACGTACCATCAAAGGTGTTGTCACCGACGAAACAAATTTACCGTTACCAGGGGTAGTAGTAACGGTTAAAAGTACAGGTAAAGCAACTTCAACTACAGCTAATGGTATTTACCAGGTTATGGTAAGTGGCCCCGAAGATGTGATCAAATTCACGTTTTTAGGCTCACTGCCAAAAGAAGTTACCATTGGCGACAAAAAAGTAGTTAACGTTACCATGGTAACCGACACCAAACAACTTAAAGATGTTGTGGTTATCGGTTACGGTACCGCAAGCCGTAAAGACGTAACAGGCGCTATTACTTCAGTTAAAGCCGAAGATTTTAACGCCGGCGTATTAACCACCCCTGCCGAGTTATTGCAAGGTAAGGTGGCTGGCCTGAACATAACCAAAAGCGGCGACCCTAACAAACAGCCCGCCACCATTTTAAGGGGGCCATCAACTTTACGTGAAGGCGCTGCTCAGCAACCGTTTTATGTAATTGACGGCGTACCGGGTGCATCTATCGACCTTTTGGCCCCTGCCGATATCGAAAGTATCGACGTACTGAAAGACGCGTCATCAACTGCAATTTATGGTTCACGTGCTGCCAACGGTGTAATCATCGTTACAACCCGCAGGGCCAAAGCCGGTCAAACCCGTTTAAGTTACAGCGCTTATGCTGCCGTTGAAAACGTATCAAAAAACATTGATGTGCTTACCGGCGATGAACTGCGTAAATATTTAACCGACAATGGCGTGCCTAAATTAAGCGCGGCAGATGATGACGGCTCAAATACCAACTGGCAAAAACTGGCCGAAAGGACCGGTTACTCTCAAAACCATAACCTTTCATACGGCGGCGCAGGTACCAATTCAGAGTATGGTGCAAGCGTAAACTATATGAAAAATAACGGGATCCTGAATAACACCAGTCTTGAGCGTACTATTTACAAAGGCTATATCAACCAGCGCTTTTTTAATGATCGTTTAAAATTAGGTATCACCCTTACCAACAGTGCTACTAAAAACAACGATATTTTCCAAAGCCAGGTGTTATCAGGTATCTTATTCTACCTGCCAACGGTTAGTCCTTTTAACCCCGACGGTACTTATAAAGAAAACTACAGCCGTACAGGCAGCGGTCCTTTGAACCCACTATCGCTGATCAATAACAACTTTACCAAAACGGAGAACAACAAAACCCTGATCAATGGTTTTGCCTCAGTCGACATTTTGAAAGGCTTAAAATTCACCGTATCCGGATCAACCCAAAAAGAACAAAACAACGTTAATACATACTCTACCAGCCAGTCGGGTATCTACGTTAACGCCGGTGGTGTAGCTGTGCGCAGTGCATACACCAACACGAGTAACGTTGTTGAAGCTTATTTTAACTATGATCGTGTTTTCGGCAAACACTCGCTGAAATTATTGGGTGGTTACTCGTACCAGCAAGACCGTAACAATGACGGCTTTGGTGTACAAACACAGGGTTTCTCAAATGATGCTTTAACATACAACTACCTGGCGCTGTCAAACCCAACACAACTTTCGCAAATAGTATTTAACCCGGCTTACATTTCAACACTGAGGTTCGTATCATTCTACGCACGTGCCCAGTACGAGTTTTCGGATAAATACCTGTTGCAGGCTTCATTAAGGGAAGACGGTTCATCGGCATTTGGTATCAACCAGCGTCATGGCTACTTCCCGGCTGTTTCGGCAGGATGGAAGCTTATTAATGAGGATTTCATCAAATCAATACCTGTAATCAGCGACCTGAAATTAAGGGCAGGTTATGGTGTATCTGGTAACAGCTTAGGTTTTGACGCCTTTACCGCACGTTTAATTTACGGTGTGCCTCCCGGCGGCGGTAAATTTTTGAGCAATGGCAACATTGTTAACCCTATTGGCCCGGTACGTAACGATAACCCTGACCTGAAATGGGAAAGCACTGCTACTACTAACATCGGTTTGGATTTTGGTTTGTTCAACAACCGCTTAACCGGTTCGGTAGATTATTATATCAAGAAAACATCCGACCTGATCTACACTTACCCGGTATCAACCACCTTATACTTCTATCCGTTTTACACTGCTAACGTAGGTAAAATTAAAAACAGCGGTATCGAGGTTGTGTTGAACGCGGTACCAGTAAAATCACAGGCATTTACATGGCGTACTTCATTCAACGTTTCGCATAACAAAAACGTTGTTGAAAGCTTATCAAACAGCCAGTTCGGTCTTAACTTTATCCAAACAGCACAGTTAGGAGGCAAGGGCCAATCGGGCAACTATAGCCAGATCATTCAGCCGGGCTATGCTATCGGCACTTTTGACCTGTGGCATTATTTAGGCAAAAACGCTAACGGCGTAAGTACCTATGAAAAAGCCGACGGGTCAACCACCGCCACACAGCCGCTTACTACCGATCAGTTTATTAAATATGATGCGCAGCCTAAATTGATTTATGGCTGGAGCAACAGTTTCTTCTATAAAGGCTTTGACCTTAACTTCCTGGTACGCGGTGTTTATGGCAACAAGATCCTGAATGCAACCCTTGCTTCATTGAACAACCCTGCCGATTCAAAACTGCAAAACATCCCAAGGTTCACTTTAGGCGAATCATTTAAGGATATCAATGCTTATCTGATATCTGATCGTTTCCTTGAAAGTGGTTCATACCTGCGTTTGGATAACGCTACTTTGGGTTACACCATTAAACCGCATATCCAGGCTATTAAGAGCTTACGTTTCTACGCTTCGGGCAACAACATATTTATCATCACCAAATACCGTGGTGTTGATCCCGAAGTTAATATCGGCGGCTTAACCCCGGGTATCGACAACCGCGATTTCTATCCTAAAACACGCACGTTCAGCTTAGGTATAACTGCACAATTCTAATAAACCCAGAAAGACAAAAGATGAAAAAGATATTTTTAGCATGTGCCGCTTTCGCTACCATGATTGGCACATATTCATGTACAAAATTGGATGTACCTGTTGAATCACAATACGTAAAATCAAACTTCCCAACTACCGATGCCGACTACACAGCATTGTTGGGTACCATTTATTCAAACCTGTCATCAAGCTATGCGGTACCATACTGGCGCATGCAGGATATGTCGACAGATGAGGCTATCCTACCTGCCCGCGATGGTAACTTTGACGATGGTGGCCAGTACCGCCAATTACACTACCACACCTGGACCTTTGACCACCCTAACGTTATCGGCGTATGGCAATGGGGTTTCGGCGGTATCAATACCTGTAACCGTATCATTACCGTTATCAATGCCTCTTCGTCAACAGCAGCAAAAAAAGCAGCCTCTATTGCCGAAGTTAGAGCCATGCGCGCCCTGTACCTTTATTTCATGATGGACCTGTATGGCAACGTACCTATCATTACCGATTTCCCGGTAACAACCCAACCGTCCAATCAGCCTCGTGCTAAAGTGTATGAGTTTATTGAAAGCGAGTTGAAAGCCGTTTTACCGTTATTGCCGGCTAAAAGCAATAATGGGCCAATAAACGTAGGCCAATACGGCCGCCCAACAAAAGGTATGGTGTTTGCATTACTTGCAAAAATGTACCTTAATTCGGGCGTATATATTAACTCAAACCGCTACCAGGAAACTGTTACCATGTGCGATAGTGTCCAGGCCAACACAAACTATTTCCTGGATGCAAGATACCGCGATATATTTTTACCAACCAACGGCCCTACAGTTAATGAAACCATATTTGCGGTTCCTTACGATCAGCAAATTCCGGGCAACCAGTTCACCCGCTTTGGTTTCTTTTATTACCTGGCCCAGGCATACGGCTTTAACGTAGGTTTAAGTATAGCCATGAGCACTACGCCTGAGTTTTACAACCGCTTTAACATCCCTGGCGACGACCGCACCAAAACATGGTTGGCCGGCCCGCAATATTACCCTGATGGCAATGGCGGCTTTACCAATCAACCTGTTTATTATCCTGCTGGTACTGCAGGAGTTCCAGCTAACACACAAATCAACCTCATTCCAACATTAACCCTAACCGGATTAAAACCAATGGATTTGGGCAACGATGTGCTTAATGCACAATCAGAAGGTGTACGTTCCATTAAATACTATCCCGACGTTAACATTATCCAGGCTACCCGCTTAAACGGCAATGATGTACCGGTATTCCGTTTGGCTGATATTTACCTGATGAAAGCCGAAGCTATTTTACGCGGCGCTACTCCAACAACTATAAACGGTGAGTTCCAATCTCCGATTATCCTGGTAAATAAACTACGTACCCGTGCACATGCACAGGTAGCGGGATCTATTGATTTAGATGGGTTACTTGATGAACGCGCACGTGAGCTTTCATGGGAAGCATGGCGTCGTAATGACCTGATCCGTTATGGTTTATTTGAGAAAGAATATCCATTACCGGTAATGGGCGGCAAAACGGATGACCTGAAAATGAACACCGATCTAACCCGCAGGATATACCCTATTCCATCAACCGAATTAAAAACTAACCCCAACCTGAAACAAAACCCGGGTTATTAATTAGTAACATTTTTTATACAAGCGCAAAGGGACACCCTTTTGCGCTTGTTTTGTTAAACAAATTATAATCAATTAAACCATGAAACTTACAGGCGGACTACTTGCCGGTATTTTTATTACTGCATCAGCCCTAATAAACAACAATACCGACGATCAAACTATCAATCATTTCCAGGTAATAGGGTCACATAACAGCTACAAACAGGCCATTAACCCTAAGCTGTTCCGCTTTTTACAACAGCGTGATTCTGTTGGCATGAGCAAAATAGATTACGAGCACATTAGCCTTGCCGATCAGCTTAATTTAGGCCTCAACGCACTTGAAATTGATGTTTATGCCGATCCTAAAGGCGGTAAATACGCCCATCCTAAAGGACTGGACTGGGTACCCGGCCAACCGGCTTTTGATACCCAGGGAGTAATGAAAGAACCCGGTTTTAAAGTATTCCATATTGAGGATATCGATTTCCGCAGTAATTGCGCCACATTTAAAATTTGTCTGCAGCAGCTAAAAAAATGGAGTGATGAGCATCCGGACCATAACCCAGTTTATATTACCATGAATGCAAAGGATGAGCCTTCAAAAAAGCCAGGGTTTACCGTTCCTGAAAAATTCACGGCCCAAACCTTTGCCGATCTTGACAAAGAGATTTTAACCAATCTCGGCAAACAGTATTTAATTACACCCGATGATGTGCGCGGCTCGTACAAAACGCTTGAAGCAGCCGTATTGCATAACAACTGGCCAAAGTTGAAAGCAGCTAAAGGCAAGTTCATTTTTATCCTTGACGAAAAGGGCGAAAAAAGAGCCACTTATATTGCAGGCCATCCATCACTGAAAGGCCGCGTGTTATTTGCCGACGCGATGCCCGGAACGCCGGAAGCGGCCATTCACATCATGAACGATGCAAAAAAAGATCTGGCAGCCATTCAAAGCCTGGTTAAAAAAGGCTACATTATCCGTACCCGTGCCGATTCGGATACAGAAGAAGCGCGCGCAAATGATATGAGCTCATTCATAGCAGCACAAAAATCAGGAGCACAGATCATCAGTACCGATTATTACAAAAAAAGCACCCATTTCAAATCTGATTATGTGATCAGCTTTGCAGGAGGTAATTATTTTAAAGCCGATCCTTTATTTAAAACAACAGATGCAGCTTCAGCAGGTAATTAACCTGCATTGATATAACTAACCCAATCGGCTCGTGATAATCGCGGGCCGGTTGGGTTTAATGCCTGCCGGTAATTTCCCGGCTCATTACACCCGTATTAAAAAACAAAGCCCGCCTGACCTTACATCACGCGGGGTTTATATTTCAATCAAAACGCGGCCTTTTTAAGATTTAGTTTTGCTGCGGCCACGACCACGGACAGCCATTTTCAGGCGGCGTCTTTTAAGGGAGATCTGTGTATTTTCCTGCCTGTTCTCATCTATATAATGGTAGTAGGTATTTAAGATCTCTTTATAGGAGATTTTTCCGGCAATAGTATTTCCGGCAGCAATAACAGGAAGCACCTCTACCGATTCCTCGGCCATGATCTCTACAACACGTTTCAGCGGATCATTGCTTTTCACGGCCTGTTTGCTTGCACGAGTGAGGTTAATAATGGCAAGCCCGGCAGAAATACTATGGTTATAAATATCAGAGAGGCTAACCATTCCGGCATAAGTACCGTCATTATTAATTACAACAAAAAAGCTTTGGGTAATGTTATTTGCGGCAAGCAAAGCCCTTACTTCGGCAACAGTGCTATTACTGTTTAACGTTTCACCTACTTTGTTATCAACATCAGCTACGGTCAGTACCTGCAACAAATCCGGCTCATATGAATCTGGCGTGTACACCCCTCTGCGGGCAATTTTTTCGGTCATGATGGTGTTTTCCATCAGGAAGAATGAAACCAGGTATGATGCAGTACAAGCGCCAAGCAATGGCAGCAATGCATGCGATTGCATGGTAGCTTCCAGCGCAAAGGTAATACTGGTTAAATAAGCCCTTGAAGCACCGGCAAACATGGCAGCCATGCCAATAAGTGCAGCCATCGGAATACTTACACCCGCATCAGGGAATATAAGATGTACCAGCGCACCAAATGCCGCACCTGCCGCACCACCTATGGTTAACAAAGGTGCCAGCGTACCACCAGATGTACCGCTGCCCAGCGCAATAGCCCATGACAGGAATTTGAAGAAACATAAACGCACAATTAACATTAATGATAATGTGCCCGACAGAATACTGATGATATTATCATACCCAACGCCAAGCGTGTGCGGGGCGAAATAGCCGATAAGGCCAACTGCCAAACCACCAAGTGCAGGCCACCACATCCAATGGATAGGCAGCTCCTCAAAGCTATCTTCAATAAAATAAACGATTTTGGTAAGCCCCAATGAGATAAAGCCAATAGCTAAGCCAATAATACTGTAAACAGCCAGCGCTGTATTTGAAGGTGCATCTACATCGGGCATCGGGAATACAGGTCCTGCTTCAAACAATAAATGGTGACCGGCGGCCCCCGTGATACAAGCTAAAGCCACAGGCAATATGGCCTTGGGCGAAAACTCGAACAGCAATAATTCGATAGCCAAAAAAACCGCAGCTATAGGCGTACCAAATATGGCCGACATACCGGCCGTTGCTCCGGCCGCTAAAATGATCTTACGTTCGTTAGGAGATATCTTGAATAACTGGCCAAAGGTTGAACCAAGTGCTCCGCCGGTTGCTATAATTGGCCCCTCGGCACCAAACGGGCCTCCGGTACCTATGGCAATGGCCGATGATACGGGCTTCAGGAAAGTTATAACCGGCTTTATTTTGCTTTTATTTACCAGTATCTGCTCCATGGCTTCGGGTATGCCGTGCCCCCTGATAGCCTTTGAACCATACAGGGCCATGAAGCCCACGATAATACCGCCTATTGCCGGTATTACAATTACCCATAAACCTAAATGATTATTTGCCGGGCTATGAAAGCTGGCATCAAACATCCCGTAAAATGAAATATTGGTAACAATGTTTATAAGATAAACAAGGCCTTTGGCAATTACGCTGATGAGGCAGGCGATGAGAATGCAAACTGTTGATATAAAAATCAGCCTTTTTTTCATTTGCCTTGTACCTTTTAAACCAGACTTAAAATTGTAAAGATCATTTAATGAGGGCGAAACCGGGATGGCGTTCTGTTTTGTTTCCATGTTTTGATTAGTCCCGCTCAGTTTTTTGGGGACTGTACTATTTTTCTTGCAAAGGTAATACTTAAAGCATCATAATTAAATTTAATTTTCATTTTATATTGCACATGCAATATATTTATTCAACATTTGCTTAATTTTTAATGAAAATCATTGCACAAACAATTTTATGAAAATCACAAGCATTATTCTTTCTGTGTTAGGTGCTGTAAGCATTATTGCCGGATTATTATTGTTCAGAAACCTGAATACCGTTAATCCGTTCGATTCCCATCCCTGGAGCATTAATATCAACGGCATCCGGTCATTTCCCTGGCCTGTTTTTGGCGGTTCGGTACTATTAAGTCTCGGAGTTATTTTCAATATGGCTACCTGGGAACAGCCAAAAGGCCGTCGCTTTTAATAAATTAGCACGTTTTATTAAAGCACCGGCTTAAATACTTTTTCAATAAATGGCGAAAAACAAAGATAAATGCAATTTGGGTACCTGCTTTTTATGCACACATTGCTTGCCCGACTGGATACCGGCCATCAGCGCCGCCAGGCAAAATATTGTTGTAAAAAAAGGGCAGCAGATATTTAAAGAAGGCGATCCTGTTACGGGCATTTACTTTGTTTATTCGGGCACGGTAAAAGTTCATAAAAAGTGGGATAAGGAAAAAGAGCTCATTCTCCGCTTTGCCCGCGAAGGCGATATTGTTGGTCACCTTGGCTTAGGCAGTACCGAATTTTACCCGGTTTCGGCCACGGCCATTGAGGCAGGTATAATTTGCTACATCGAAATGCCTTTTTTTGAAAGCACCCTGCAGGTTAATAATAACTTTGTGATCAAACTGATGCGTTTTTTTGCCAACGAACTGCAGGAGTCAGAAAAACGCATGCGCAACCTGGCCCACATGCCGGTTAAAGGCCGTGTAGCTCAGGCTTTCATTTCGCTTAGAAACAAATTCGGACTTAACGAAGACGGTTTTATCAATATTGAACTTACCCGGCAGGACCTGGCCTCCTTTACAGGCGCAGCCTATGAATCGCTGTTCCGCACTATTAATGATTTTATCGAAGAACAAATCATCGAAATATCAGGCAAAAGCATTCGCATAAAAAATGAAACTACGTTGCTGAAGCTAACGGAAGAGGAACAGCAGGCGGGATAAAACCCGAGCCGTTGTTGGAGAAAATAATGGAGAAAGCAGAATTTACTATTGCCAAAGGGACACTTCCATTTTTAGTATCTTTGATAGCAATGAACCTTATTATCAAAATTGCGATCAAGTACTTAGCTATAATACTCATCTGGCTATTACTTGCATTTTATATTTTAAATGAAACCGATTTTGTCCCAGAATTTATTCCTTATACTCCTATTAAAATCGGAGGATTAATTTTCACTTTTATCTCAATAACAACCATCATTTTTTTTGAAAAAGAAATTATTTATAGAATTCCAGATTTAACGATTACCCGACTTACATTTTATAGTGCCGGAGTTTGGTTTATAACGGAGTTGATATTTCAGGCGATCAGGCAGCTAACTTTTGACGAAAACCAGCTAAAATCTTTTCTTGTAGCAGTTATCGGCATGACAATATTTAATTCCATTATCTCTTTTTTAACTGCTTTTCAGCTAAAGACAAAACGTATAGATAGGTTGATCACCTACATAACCGTCATTTTGGTTCTGTTTTCAATTTTGATTAAGATATTCCCCAACCTTACAGCGTCATAAGGAATCAGGATATTTACTGGTAAATATCGGCCTCGACGAGCGATTCTGGACAAAGCAATCGCATACTATGCAGAGCAGCCATGCGTCCGTGCGATTGCCACACTAAGCTTACAGCAATGACATGGTTTTTAAAGGAACAATCCCATCGTCCGAACGCACCGGGAGATCTCCCATGTGTTCCTTTACTGTATACCTTAGCCAACGGGCTGTTCTTCTGTTAAAAGTTCATTTTCACCGGTCTGTTTAACCAGCTTTTTACCGGCATGCTCTGTAGCAAACGAGGCTACAACGCAGGTAACCAATATCAGAATAATAGTGCCATTCAAGATATTATCGTCAATGATCTGCGCCTTAAAGCCAACCAGTATGATAGCCAGCGTAGCTGCGGCATGTGCACTGCTTAGCCCGAAAATAAGTGTGCGTTGTGTAGCCGAATATTTAAATATTTTTTGGGTAGATAATGCTGCCAGCCACTTGCCCAACAAAGCGCCAAGCGTAAGGCTAACGGCCACTATGGTAGCTTGCGGCCCCCGGGCAAGCACCCGCAAATCAACCAGCATACCTACGCTGATCAGGAAAAAAGGGATGAATATGGCATTGCCCACAAAATCAATCCGGTGCATTAATGGCCGCGATTGTTGTACTGCTTTGTTCAGCGCCAGCCCGGCAACAAAAGCGCCGATAATAGGCTCAACGCCTGCTAACTGTGATAAAAACGCCGAAAAAAACACAATGAACAGCACAAATACATAGGGCAGCGTTTTGTTATCACGGTAGCGGTTAAAGAACCAACGTGCCAATGGCGGGATCAGCACAAACATGATAAAGGCGAATATGGAAAGCGAGATCACCAATTGCAGCCAGAAGCTGAAACCTAAGCCACCGTTTTTTGCCCCCATAATTACAGGCAGTAATATCAGCACAGCTGTATCGGTCAATATGGTACCGCCTACACTAATAGCTACAGCCTCATTTTTAGCCATGCCGTATTTACTTACAATAGGATAAGCCACCAGCGTATGGGTAGCAAACATGCTTGCTGTTAATGCCGATGTGATCAACGGATAGCCCAGCAGATAATAACATATCGGAAAGCCGATCAGTATCGGAATACAAAAGGTAAAAAAGCCAAACACCAGGCTTTTGTGCTTTTTCTGTTTAAACTCGTTCAGATCGAGCTCAACACCGGCAATGAACATGATATACAACAAGCCAATGGTAGAGAACAGATCGACAGCCGAGTTTTTCCGGAGCAGGTTTAACCCATGCGGCCCGATAGCTATCCCTGCCAAAATAAAGCCTACGATGCCCGGAAACCTGAACTTGCCCATAACAATAGGCGCAAGTAAAATGATCAATAATATCAGCGAGAAAACAAGTACCGGGTTGCTAAAAGGCAGTTCGAACTGCTGCGTTAACCGGCCCAGGATATCGGCATTATGCATATAGCAAAGTTAGCACATAATAGCTTACTTTCTTTTATCGATGAACTTAACCGGCTTGCGTACCGCTTCAGGGAATTGTAATTTCTGCATTTCATCGTGCTTTAGATAAGTAATATGCGGGCTCACCCTTAAGCGGGCCTGTAAATTGGCGCGGATCTTCCGGTCGCACTCATCAGTATAATGTATAGGCAACAGGTGCAGCAGCACTTCATCCATGCCTATCTCGTTTGAGTAAACTTCGGCCACAAAATCTTTGATCTCTTCCATGCCATTCAACAGATCAAACAGCGCCGGCGGATAAAGCGTAGTACCTTTAAACTTGATCATCTGCTTTTTACGGCCCACTATGGACGACAGCCGGATACTGGTGCGTCCGCAAGCGCAGGGCTCATCAAAATAATGACAGATATCTCCGGTTTTATACCTCAGCAACGGCATCCCCTCAACGCCAAGCGTGGTAATGGTCACCTCGCCCGATTCGCCGGGAGCAACCGGGTTGTTATGCTCGTCCAAAACCTCCACTATCAGTAGTTCGGGTTGATGATGCCCACCCCTGCCCTCGCCGCATTCGGTAAAGGCGGTTTGCATTTCGGTGGAGGCATAGGTTGAATAGAGCTTGATATCCCATGCCTCGGTTATTTTTTGGCCGAGGATATTCAGACTGAAATCGGTGTTGCGGATATTCTCGCCAATGCAAACCGCCTTTTTTACCGACGATGCATTGATATCGATGTTGTGCTCCTGCGCAAACTGGATCAGCTTTAAAATAAACGATGGTACGGCAACTATAGCGGTAGGTTTCAGCCTTAAAATGGTTTCCCATTGCAACGACGGCACACCGGGGCCTAAGCGGATAATCCCCGCGCCAATTTTTCGGATGCCGGAGTAATAAGCCATCCCTGCCATAAACTGCCTGTCGAGCGTAAGCATCAACTGGTACAGGTCGGCAGGCGAACCATCGGCACAGGTAAAAGAATTGTATTCGTTAAAAGCCAGTCGCTCCAAATCATTTTCGGTAAGTGCTATGGTTACCGGGCTGCCTAAAGTACCCGAAGTAGAGCTGTACTCGATGATTTTCCCCCGTTCAACGCATAAAAAATCATCATTGCGTTTTTGCAGGTCTTCTTTCGTTGTGGTTGGGATCAGCCGCAGGTCACCAAGCGTTTTGATTTGGCTGATATCGATATGATGTTTAGCAAAAAGGTCTTTATAAAACGGCGAATTCCGGCTGAGGTAGGCCAGTAACTCCTGCAGTTTTTGTTCCTGTATGTTAACAACCTCGTGTTTGGGTTGGTATGCTAATGATTTAGGCGGAGATACTATCACTTTTCAATAATTACCACGGCAGATGCCATTGTTTTTAAATGGGTTAATGATACAGAAATTTTCAACGGACCGCCACGGTTGATCACTATGGCGCTTTCGCCAATGGGTTCAAGGCATGGCTTACCGCTTTCGTCATTGCTGATCTCAATTTCGTTAAAAGCGGTATCCGTTAGCCAGCCAGTACCCAGCGCCTTAAAAAAAGCTTCCTTGGCGGCAAAGCGGGCAGCATAGTGCTGGTATTTATTAGTTTTGCTCTCGCAATAAGCTATCTCGTTTGCCGAAAAAACGAGTTCACGGAAGCCCTGTTCTTTGGCAATGCTGCTTTGCACGCGTTCCACTTCAATCATATCAATACCTACACCTGCAACTGTCATGAGCTATTTTAAATTAATCATGATAAACAACAAGAGATCTTCTCTCCAGAAAACCATCTGTAAATACAAAAATACTCATGGCCGTTGGTTTCAACCAACGGTAAAAGACGCTCAATAGCCCTGGTTTTAGCCAATTAAGCAAGCAGATTGGGGCTGAAGCCCGCTTATCGCTCTTCATTGCCCCGTTGGTTGAAACCACCGGCAATGAATTTTTTTGTCCGCACATGATATTCATCAAATATGAAAGTCTCTAATACTATTAGTGGTTTAAACTTTGTTTACGCCTATACACTCATCATGAGCTTAGTCTTTTAGTGCACTTTTCAACCTGTTTTTTAATATAGTTTTCCTCGTTTACCGTGGCTGCCACTTTTGTTAAAGCTGTTTTATAATACCCGATGGCTTTTCTGTAGTCGCTATGTTTAAACGAATAATCACCGGCAATAACATAAGCATGATAAAACTGCGGGTTACTGGCTACCAAACTATCGGGGTTGATCTCTCCGCCATCATATACTTTTTGCTTTAGCGAGCGGAAAGTTATGAAGTTATGATAGGCTTTGGTATTTAAAAACGTATCCGGTTTAATGGTAAGAGCAGTATCAATAATTTCATGATCGGTTTGCATGCCTTTCATGGCAAAGATCTTTTTTAAATCGTAACCCACAAACTCGCCCAGCTGCCACGGCGAGGTAGACACCCAAACCAGCAGTTTCTGCGGCTCAAACACTACCGAATGGTGAGCTATCAACTGGTTCAATGCTTTTTCGTTACCCATGCCAATATCTTCGCCATGCAGGCCCTGGCGGTTACGTAAAATATCCACCGTTTTTTGTACCGTGTTTTTTCCTTCGGCATTCAGCAGTTCCATTAAGCGCTGGTAGCGATATGGCGACGCGCTGTTGCTGAGCTGTACCAGGTTTTCTTTTGAATGCGCCAGTCCCTTGCTTTGAAAATGGTTTGCGCAAACAATAAAGTTTTGATGCGGGTCATACACATCCAGCGTATCGGGTGTTTTTTCGATCACCACAGCCTTGTTATCTTTGGCCGAAGCTACCAGGAACGATTCGGACACAAACATTTTGCGCCTTTTAGCTATCGCGATGGCCTCATTAATGTTTTGGGCATATTGCAAAATTTCGCGGGCCACTAAAGATACAGGCGTAGCCGAGCCTGATGGAATATTGGTTTTATCGGCATTAATGGTAACGCTCAGGCCCTTTTCATTCATGCCTGATACGGCACCCACAAAACCGCCCCAGGTTATGGTCATGAATTTGTGCCCTTCACTTGGGTTGAAGAACGCCACTATTTTATCGCGGGCAAAATTATCGCCCACATAAAAATCAAAATTGCGCCCAACGATCATGGTACCATCAGCCGAGCGGTCGTTCCAGGTACCGAACGAGGTACAACCCACCAGTGCCATACTTTGCAAAGCGTGACCAATATCATGCGCAGCGTGGTAATTTAATATGCGCTGGTAATTAGAGCCAATGAATTGGTATTTATCCGAAGCAGATTTAGAGATACCGTAGATCTCCTCTTTATATTCTTCACTTACATTTTTAGCAAGGTCGCGGTTAAACCAGGCTATGAAATATTTAAGGAACGACAGGTATGATTTTGAGGGAATGATCTTGTTGATCTGGTCGGTAAAATAGACTTCCTGATTAACCACCAGCTCTTTACTGAGTTTACCATTGATCACACCGCGTTCAAAAGGTTTGCCTTCTACGTACATCTCAAACAAGCCGCTCTTGCTTTTCCTGAACCAGTTGTTATCGATGGTATAAAATCCCGGCGATGGCTGCTTACGCTGTAATTGCAAACTGCTCAGATCAGCAGGTTTGGGGGGATAATCAATAGCTACACAATACAGGTAAACAAAGCCGATCAGCAGCAATCCCACAAACACAACACCTGCGTACAGTAATCTTTTCCCGAACTTTTTCCAACTGAATTTCCTGTTACGCATTTCTTATTTTATCTATCAATTCATCATTGCCCAGCAAGGCGCAACAGGTTACTATCCCGCTCATGGCAGCACCCAAAATGCCATGTAAATTAAGGTTTTGCCCCGTGAAGTACAAATTAGGCAATTTGGTGCGCGGCGATATGAACGTTTTTAAAGGGTGTTTATAATCCTTGGCAATGCCATAAAGCGAGCCATCATCGTTGCCAATATAATCGCGGTATGAGAGCGGCGTTGCCGTATAGTATGAATGGATCTGCTCCCGCAGACCCGGGAATTTCAGTTTCACATCATCCAGTAAAACTTCGGCTTTGCGCTTTTTAAATTGCTCGTAAGTTTCACCGCGATAGGCCTCGTCACTCACCGTATTGAAGGTATCCTCCCAGGGCTTCACCTCTTCATAACGCATGTAGGCCAGTATGGTCATGCCATCGGCGTATTCTTTATTTTTTGACGAGGGTGTCATGAACACGGCATAGCCCAGCGGCCAGTTTTCCTGCGTGTAATCGGCCATGTGCCATACCTGCCCATCCTTAAAACTGTAAACGTTGTGGCTAAAATATTTAAACGAATCTTTTTTAAATACAATATTGATGGTGAATGACGACACCGAGTTTTCCAGGCTTTTTAACCGGTTTCGGTACACGTTTTTTATCACGGATGAATCCGTCATTTCCAGCGTTTTTACAGGGTGGATGTTGGAAATAAAATGATCGGCATAAAGCTTTTCGCCATGCTGTAGTTCCACATATGCTATTTTACCATCCTGTTCCACCAGTTTTTTTACGGCTTTATTACGGATGATAACGCCTCCCCTGTCGCGGATATTGCGGGCTATCAGTTTTGCAATCTGCGAACCGCCATCAACACATTTCCATGAGCTTTCAATATAGCTGTTAAGTATGAGCGCATGAACGTACAACGGTGTTTTATCGGCCTGCCCGGCGTATAATGAGTTATTGCCGGCCAGTACCTGCTGCAATTTTTTATTACTGGTGATGGATGCCAGGAATGCTTCGGTATCTACCTCCAGCACATCGGCCTTTTCATAAAAATCGTCTGACGAGCGCAGGTTATAGAGCGGGAACTTATCACAAACCTCTTTAAGCTTAGCGCAGTAAGCGCGTAAAGCAGGCTCCTCATCCGGGAAATAAACCAGCAATTGTTTGATGAAATTTTCATAGCCCTGCGCCTGCGGATACTCCACCGGGTCGTTATCTATCATGATCTTATCAAAGGCATCAGGGCTTTGTTTTTCCAGTTTCAGGCTATCAATAATATCTATATACTTAAAGATCTGGTATAGATTTTGGCCTTTATCGAGCCCGCCCAAATAATGCACCCCCGAATCAAAAATCACCCTGTCGCGCACATAAGTTTGCAGCGAACCGCCAAGCTGTTTGTTTTTTTCAACAACGCAAACCCGATAACCTTCGCGGCCAAGCATATCGGCACAAACTAAACCACCCATGCCGCTTCCAATGATCAATACATCAAACTTATCGTCCATTTAATCTGGGTTCCCTTCTTTTCTGATCACAAAAATAATATTTGACGTGTACTTGGTATTGTCAATTTCGGAGACCGAAAGCTCATGCGACGCCGCTATGTCCCTCAGCATCTGTCCCGAAAGAAAAGATAGGCCATTTGCACCGGTTTTATTAAAGCCGAGCAATTTGGTTGAAAACGTTTCGGTAAGCTCCGTGCCCTTATGCCTTTCCTGCATATCCTTATTACCATCCCTGATGATAAGCTGACCATTAGGGTTCAATTGTGCTATACATTTTTCTATCAATTGCTTCTGCTCTTCAGGTTGCAAATAGTGCAGCATATCGGCTATGATAATGGCATCGTATTGCTGCATTTCAAAAGCAAGGGCATCGGCATAAACAAAATTTATCCCGGCCGTTTTGCTGAAACAGTTGTTAGCTACTTCTATCTTTTCCTCATCATAATCAACCCCGGTAAGCTCACGCCCAGGTGCTGCAAAGTGCAGCATATAAGGCATAAAACCATAACCACAACCCAGGTCAAGCATTTTGCCCTGTTTGGGCAGCAAGTCATGAAACACATGGTAGTTTTTCTCAAGCCTTACTTTAATCCGCATGTACCATTCCAGCACCGGGCCTTTGTACAGGTAGTTATAAAACAGCTGCTCTTTATGGTACGCCGGCTGTTCAATTTCGGCACTTAGCTTTTGGTATTCTTCTTTAAAATAGCGGCTGATATTTTTGGTGCGTTCGGCGTAGCCAGAGCCAAATGAGGTATCATTGGCCGCTATTCTCGGCAGGTATTTGATGGTAATCGTTCCGTTCTTCAACAGAAAATCGCCTTTGGTCATATTGTAGCCGGTGCCGTGCAGCACAATAGGCAGGATATCCATTCCTGTTTGTTCGGCCAAAAAGAACGCGCCTTTATGAAAACGTTTCATTTTACCATCGGGCGAGCGGCTACCTTCAGGGAAAATTACCATCGAATAACCCTGCTTTACTTTTTCGGCCAGTTCATCAATATTCTGCTCCACACCCTCGGCCACCGGGAAGTACCCGGCCATGCGCACCACAGCCCCGAATACCGGCGAGTTCCATACCCAGTGATTGGTAAACAAGATGAGTTTCGGGTGCTGCATGATCAATACCAAAATATCAAGGAACGACTGATGGTTGCTGATCACCACAGCGGGCTTTTCAAACTTGTCTTTATCCACCACACGCTTACGCAGGTTGGGCATAATGTACATCATCGACCAGCAAAAGCGAGCCAGGATAGTATGATAAACATATTTGCTTCGTTCACCCTTAAACGGGTTAAGCTTGATCAGTAGCAAACCGATAAGGGATGACAACAGGCAGCCGCTTACAAAGTACGTGAACGCGAAAACTGAGATCACAAAGCCGCTCAAAGTCCAGGGGAAACGTTTTTTCTGCACCCTGTTTTTGATGAGGATATTGAACAGAAACGGGATCAGGATCTGGGCCATTACCACCACGCAAACTATCCCGATGATAGAGATCAACGCTATCGACCGCAAAGCCGGATGTTTGGCAAAGATGAGCACGCCCAAACCGGCAACAGTAGTAATGGCCGATAGAAAGATGGACGATTTATACGACGATAAATTCTTCTTCCCCGTTTTATATTCCTGCAGCAGGCCATCCATAATAAACAGGCTGTAGTCATCGCCCAAACCAAATATCAATGCCGATATAATAATGTTCACGATATTGAACTGAATGCCCAGCAGCCCCATCAACCCCAGGATCCAGATCCAGGAAATAAACATCGGGATAAAGGAAACCAGCGTTAGTTCAATGCGCCCGTAAGTAAGCAGCAGTACCGTAAACACCAGTAATGACGACATGATGGCGATACTGGTAAAATCATTATTGATAATACCCACAAACCGGTTAGTGAGGTATTGCTTATCAACAACGGTTACGTTGGGCGTATTTTCAAACAGGTTGTAGATCTTATTTTTATCCTCCGGCGATATTTTTACCAGCGTGATCACCCCTGCACGGCCCGGTCGCTCGGTGATATAATCATCCAGCAGGCTTTTGCGGATGCCCGCCATTTCATCCTGACCAACCACTTTAAAATCTTTGTTGATGAGATCGTGGAAATGATCAAAAGCGGCAGCTTTAAAACCCAGCGCAGTGCCCTCTTTGATGAGTACGGCCATTAGCTCCTGCTTTTTAGTCGGGGTCCAATAGTTGTTCCAGCGGGCTATGCGGGCTTTTTGTAAAGAGTCGGATATAATGAGTGATGATACCCCTGAATATTTTTTAACGACATTTTGTTCTTTCAGCAGTTCTACCTGTGCCGATAGTTTTTCGTTGGTACGGAGAGCGTCATCAAGCGTTTTACCTTCGGCCAGGAGATAAACCGATTGCAGGGCATATTTATTAATGGCGTTTAGTTTGGCTTCGGATGCCTTGAGCTTATCGGTCATGAAGTTCATGCGGCTCATATCCGTTTCAAAACTCACATTACGGGCGGTATAGCTGAACACAATGGTGAGTATAACGATGGCCGAAATAATGAACTTATTATACTCGGGGTTGTAGGCTGCTACCTTATCGATCCAAGATAGTTTGGCAATATGCTCGTCCTGTTCTTTTTGGGAAGCGATGAAATGCGGCAGGAAAACCAGCGAACAAAACGAAGCGCCTATTAAGCTAAAGGCGGCAAACAGCCCAAGGTCCTTCAGCATTTCTGACTCTACAAACTCCAAACAGAAAAACCCGCCAATGGTGGTAAAACTGCCCACAGTAAGCGGCATAGCCAGGTCGCGGATCACCTGTTCAATACTGCGGGTATGGCGGTAGTGGTTAAACACATGCAGCGAATAATTAACCGCGATGCCCAGCACCACCGAGCCTGTACCTAATGCAATGACCGAGATACTACCCTTTACAAAATAAATTACCGCCAGCGAAAACAGTGCCCCAAACAGCACCGGCACCAATATTACTATCGGCGCTCGTTTCTTTTTAAAATACAATCCCAGGAAAACGATCAGGAAAACTACGGTAATGCCCTGTGTAAACATCGAGTCGCGCCGTAGTTGCAGGGCGTTACCTACCGATACGGCAGTTGTACCGAAGTAACTGCAGTTAACGGTTTTAAAGCTTTTTGTTTGCAGACTATCAATAACCTGATCAATGCCTTTAAGCATCACCGCGTTCTCGCCGGTATTATTTGGCGAATACTTTGGTGTGATAAACAACAGCAGGTTTTTATGATCCTTGGTCATCACATAGCTGTCATACAGTTCAAAGTTTTCGTCGTATTGCAGCTGCTGCAGTTTTTTGAGGCCGAGGTATGAGATACCAACCGGGTCGCTGCTGATCATGCCTTTTAAAGCCAGCCCTGCGGGTGAGGTAAGCGTACGCAAATTTCGGGCAAGCGTTTCTTTTATCTTATCTGGTCGGATGAGCGTATCAATGTTAAGGTAATCATGCTCGTTCAGGTAAATGGGCAGGCTTTTATTGATGGTACCAAACAGCTCCATCACCAGGCCGTCATCAACCTTAGCATTGATCTTACTGATGTATGCGGGGAGTTTCTGTTGAATGGTTCCGGTAAATGTATCGGCAAAAGAGATGAGGCTATCCGGCTCCTGCTGTGTGGAATCTTTAAGCGAAACCATTACTACCAGCTTATCAACAAATTTGGAATTTTGAAAAATGTAATTGAGCTTTTCGATCTTTTTATCCTTCGGCAGTACCTTGGAGATATCCTCCTCAAACCTGATCCGCGAAGCAAAAAAACCTATAAGCACAAAGCTTAACGCAAACACGGCATAAAACAGCGGCTTGCGGGCATTGAAATAATTATAGATGCCTACCAGGATTTTTTCCATGAATTACAGCGCGGGGACAGGCCTCCGCTTAAACAGCTTCAATAACGCAAAAGTGAGCAATCCTGCTATAATACCTGCAAAAATTGCCAGCGAAATGCTGCCGTAAAGATATTGTTCCAAATGTTCACCGATGGACTGGAGCGAAATTTTATCCAGGGGGATATCTACATTACGGTTCCCCATCCACAAACTGCCTGTTTTATAACTCAGAAAAATGATAACCGGGATCATAGGCGCAACGCTGATATGCGCTGCCGTAACCACGATAGCTTTATTTAGCCTGAATAGGAAAGCCAGCGAAATAGCTACCAAAAGCTGGAAACCCCAGATAGGCACAATCCCCATAAAAACCCCGAATGCTACCGATTTGGCCTTAAGCTGCGGCGAATGCTCGGGATTAAAGAACAGGTTTTTCATCATCTGCCTGGCTTTTTTTTTATCAAAAAGCGTCCTGAAAAAATCGCGGGGTTTGATGTATGCAAAGGTGATGATCACTAAAATAGTATTCAAAACACTGATGCGTGAAAAATCCTGAAAAGGACGAAAATGCGAGATACGCGTTTCTTTTGGAGCATAGTATACCTTCACAGGCACCCAATCAATTTTAATCCCTTTCCATGCGGCCCTAACGATCACCTCTATCTCAAACTCGTATTTACGGGTGATGAACCTGGTGTTTTTAAGCAAGTGAATGGGATACAAACGGTAACCCGATTGCGTATCCGGGCATTTGATTCCGGTTTCTACCCAAAACCAAAAATTGGAAAACTTATGCCCAAAACTGCTTTTACCAGGCACGGATGATTGCTCCATATTGCGTGAGCCAATGATCAGCGAATCCGGCTCTTGTTCCAGCTTTTCGATAAAAGCAGGCAGATCGGTAGCAAAATGCTGCCCGTCCGAGTCGATGGTAATGGCGTGCTGATAGCCCTGTTCGGCAGCAAATTCAAATGCCTTTCTTAATGCCCAACCCTTGCCTACATTTTGGGTATAACTTACAGATTTTATTTGCGGGAATGACTGGATAATGGCCGGGGTATCATCTGTTGAGCCATCGTTTACCACAATAACCTGGTCGGTATAAGCTAAAACATCGGTAATGACAGTAGCCAGCGTACCCTGGTTATTATAGGTAGGTATAATAACGCATACCTGTAATTGTTTAAACTTTGCCTGTATCATTTGTGAGTTATCCGTCATATATCAATCGCACGTACCGGCTTCAGTCCAGGTATTTATCAATGGGTTTTGTGGGTTTACGTTTATTGTTTTACAAAGTTATTCTTTCGGGTTAAATTAAACATTAAATTTTTGTGCGGATGTTATGAATCATGGCATTACCGGCCAAACTGCTTAAAAATGCAAAATATTCATTGTCGTTAGTTTCGATTAACAGTAAAGCTCCTGGGTTTAGTCCAACTATACAAGCGTATTTGGGCTAAAGCCCTCTTATCGCTACTCATTATTCCGTTGGTTGAAACCAACGGCTATGAAGTTTGATATGTCTGTAAACTTTAAACAGTTTCTAAGGCAAAACAAGGCCCCGCCCGGCCAACTGCGTTATTAACTGAAGACTGAAAAAGCGCGGGAATTTGCGATTCTCCCTCTTGAGAGCTACTGTGTGTACACATCTTTTTAATTTTAGCATTAATAAGAAAATGTCATTTCGACGAACCAAGGGTAGGGCTTTGCGCATCGGAGGCGAGGAGAAATCTTCTACGCTCTGCTTTTACAGGTATAATTGTAGAGTCCGATGTAGAAGATTTCTCTTTCGCTCCACCTCTCAGCCCGCCCCTGCTCTATCGAAATGAAATTTTTTTATAAGATGTGTACACACAGTAGCTCTCGGGAGGCATTTTCAAACCCTTTGTTCAATTAATTGCTTAATTAACCGCAATACCCCGGACAACAGGGCAAAAATGCATGTGCGTTATTTCTTGTACCCCTTATAAATTCTCCTAAAAAACAAAAACCCCTGCCATAACAGCCGGGGTTTCATATGCAAAATCACTTTAAAAAGCTTATTGAGCCGGGAACGCGCTGCTGAAGTGCGAACCATCAGGATAGATACCGGCAATGATGATATTGCCTTGTATCGGTTTTACAATTGCCCTGTCAATATCATCGATACTGGTAATTGGCAATTTGTTGATGCTGGTGATCACTACCCCTTCAGGTATTTCGGCTGCGTCAAATAAACCGCCTTCGCGTACCTGGGTTACCAATACACCGCCGTTAACATGCAGTTTTGCTTTTTCGGCCGGGGTTAATGCGTGGAAGCTTGCGCCCAGTTTGTTAAACAATTCTTCGGCCGATTTAGATGCCGCTGTACGGTTTGATGGCGCTACGGCATCACCTTTCAGCGTTACTGCGAAATCTTTGTCCTTACCATCGCGCAGCACAGTAACGTTGATCTTATCGCCAGGCTGTAAACGGCCAACACGTTCCTGCAGATCAGATGATTCATAAACCGGCTGACCTTCAACCTTCACAATGATATCACCTTTGCGTAAACCTGCCTGTTCGGCACCACCGCCCGGTACAAGGTCGTTAACATACAAACCGTTGGTGGTTGTTACATCAAGTTTTTGAGCTACATCCGGGTTTAGTTCGGTAAAAGTAACACCTACAAAACCACGTTTTACGGTACCGAATTTTTTGATATCGTTCAATACTTTTTTAGCAAGGTTAACCGGGATAGCAAAGCCATAACCTTCATATGAGCCGGTGTGTGATGCGATAGCGGCGTTAATACCGATCAGTTCGCCACGGGTGTTAACCAATGCACCGCCGCTGTTACCTGGGTTAATGGCCGCATCTGTTTGAATGAACGACTCGATAGCTTTATTAAGCTTAGGGCCGGTTTGCTGACGGGTACGGCCAAATGGATTTTCATCCTGGCTGTCTTCGCTGCCAATGATACCGATGTTACGACCTTTAGCGCTGATAATGCCTGCCGTAACGGTTGATGTTAAGTTAAAGGGGTTACCTACGGCCAAAACCCATTCGCCAACTTTAGCTTCATCGCTGTTGCCTAATTTAACGATAGGCAGGTTGGTTGCACTCACTTTGATCAGGGCCAGGTCGGTACTTGGATCGGTTCCGATAACTTTAGCGCTGAATGTACGGTGATCATTGGTAGCTACGGTAATTTTATCAGCCTTTTCAACCACGTGGTTGTTGGTTACGATATAACCATCGGGCGAAATAATAACGCCTGAGCCAGATGCCATTTGCGGGCCCTGCGGACGAGAACGCTGACCAAACATATCGCCAAACATTTGCTCCAGCTGATCCTGACCGCCACCACTTGCTTTACTGCTGTAAGAGGTGCGGATGTAAACCACCGCCGGGGTAGCTACTGCAGCTGCCTGCGTAAAATCCAGATCGCCGGTTGATGATACCGGGGCCGACGGATTACTGGTGAAATATACTTTTTGTTTGTCCTCAAAGCTCATGTTGTCTGAGTACTTGTTTTCGATAACCTTGTATACACCTAAGGCCATCGCTCCTCCAACAAAAGCGGTTAATAGTGTTAAACCTATCTTTTTCATTTATAATTTGCCTTTCTTATTATTAAGTTTACTTATTTTACAATCAAATTTAATACCATATAGACGAGATAATCAACGATAAGTTATCCCGTTTTTTGTTAAAATTTGTTAAATAGATCAACATTGGCTTTTTTGATTGTTAGCACGGGTTTTGCTAACACTAATTAGCTGACATTAAATAGCATAATAACGTGAATTTACACTTTTATAAGTACCAGGGTGCCGGAAATGATTTTATTTTGATTGACAACCGTGATAATAGCGTTGACCACCGCAACCCTAAGCTGATTTCAAGCCTTTGCGACCGCCGTTTTGGTATTGGCGGCGATGGCCTCATGCTGCTTCAAAACAAAGAAGGGTATGATTTTGAGATGGTTTATTACAATGCCGATGGCCAGCCAAGCAGCATGTGCGGCAATGGCGGCAGATGCATTGTGGCCTTTGCCAAATTCCTGGGCGTTATTGGGTCTGAAACTGAATTTTTGGCTGTTGATGGCCCCCACTATGCCAAAATTTCAGACGAGGGCGATTGGGTGAGCCTGCAAATGATAGATGTAAATGATGTAAGTAAGGATGCTGATGCTTATGTGCTCAACACCGGCTCGCCACACTATGTAAAACTGGTTGACGGTTTAGCCGGGCGCGATATGTATACCGAGGGATATGCCATCCGAAATAACGAAACCTATCACGAAAAAGGCATTAACGTGAACTTTGTTGAACCTGCAGCCGAAGGCTATTTTGTACGCACGTTTGAGCGCGGGGTAGAAGACGAAACTTTTGCCTGCGGTACGGGTGTTACCGCGGTTGCATTGGCAATGGCGCAGCACAATGAACAAACCGGGCATATCACAACACCTATAAAGGTATTAGGCGGCAATCTGAATATCCGCTTTGACTACGATGGTAAAGCTTTTACCGATATCTTTTTAGAAGGCCCGGCGGTGAAGGTTTTTGAAGGGGATGTTGTGATTTAAGAATCAAGACGGTTAGATTCAGGAATCAAGAAATAGAACTACAAAGGCCGCTAATTAAAGTTATGTCATTGCGAGGAGGAACGACGAAGCAATCGCATGCTTTACAGGGCGGCTGTGCTTCCGTGCGGTTGCCACGCTTCGCTCAATGACATGTACGTAGAATGGCTTAATGCACAGGCTTCAACAAACTGAAAAGCGTACCATCCATTATCACATCGCCGATAGCTTCAAAAACGTTTTTTCGGGATGCTTCTTCTTTCATGTCCTCAGCGTAAAAAATATGGTCGACGCCTAATGTTTTCAGAAAGGGGTCAATTTTAGAGTGCCATTTGTTTTTATAGCAGCAGATCCTGATATTTTTATACGAGGGGTTTGAGCTTAAACGGCGAAGGATTTTTTCGATGTCATGAACAAGATAATCGTAATCGAGAATGAGCAGATTGGGTTTGATATCATGTATTGCCGGAAAGATGGCCGCAGTGATTGAGATATGTTTGAAAACCTTGTTATTAGGTAATACCTGAAGCCCGACCATATGGGGCGCAACCAGCAGTACAACTTTAGACCGTACACGGATCATGATCAATTAATTAGGTGTTTAAAAGTAGCTGTTAAATTTCTACTTGTCAAGCAATTATTAATTAATTTAATAAAAACTCTACTCTTATAATTAAATCTTTACAAGGTAATACCTTTTATCATTTTCAGTTTTTATAATTTAAATATAAAATTAACTTCGAGGATAATTTTATCCTCCGACGACATCATCAGTCCTTCTCCGCTTTTTCCAACGCCTGATCAATAACGCAAAAATGAATACGCCGATAACTAAAGGCCACAGCGCAATTAGTGCAAAAAACAGGTTCTGTAAAACATCCCAACCTTCGCCAAGTGCGGTTTTAAGTTTATAAGCGAACCCATTCCCTGTATTTACTTCGCCGGGATGACGGGTATAAAAGCTGATATCAAGCGAGCTGTAACTAACCTGGCTGTTTAGATAATTAAGTTGTCCCTGCGCCGAATCAATTGAGGTGCGAATGGTATCTAACTTAGCTTCTATGGCAAGCAGGTCGGTCATCCTGGTAGCTTTGGCTGCAAGCTGCAGGTAACGCTGCTCAAGTTGTTTGTTATTGCTGATCTGCGCCTGAATATCGATAAACTGCGAGGTTACATCCCGAATGTGGATATTCTTCGATTCGATATGATCGGCATTGGAGGTTAGGTTATTTAAAAAGGCATCAAAGTTTTTGGAAGGCACCCTTATTTTGAGGCTATATTCTTTCTGATTGGTTTCGCCGCTGTTGGTTTCGTTTTCTTCGGCCAGGTAACCGCCTAATCTTTTGAGCGAAGAAACAATGTTTTGCCTCGCAGTTTTAGGATCGCCGGTCTCAAAACGGATGTCACCTTCTTTGATGATCTTTTTGGTGGTGTCGGTAATAGAAGAATTGGATGCCGGTGGTTTATTAGCAGTACCGGCATCTTCCAGCCGATCGGCTGCTGCTATGCTTTTTTCCTCGGCGGGTGCAGGAGGGACTAACTCAATGTTGGCAACTTTTAGTTTTTGTTCTGTTTCATGCTTGCAAGATGTAAGTACGAGCAAAAAACTTATCGACAGAAAAAAATAGGCTTTCATAATAAGGCTGTTTAATTGTTTTAGATTAAACGCCTTTGTCGTTATTAAATTTCGCAAAGACAAATAATAACAAAATTAAATTCTATTATTATAAAAATAGCAAAACTTAATTTTAATTATTTAAGCTTTTCATTGTTTTTATGCCGTTCCGCATCGCGGATACTTTTCTTTTGCATGTTATTTTCAAGGGCTTCGGTGAGATCGATCCCTGTTTGATTGGCCAGGCAAATGAGTACAAAAAGCACATCGGCCATTTCATCGGCAAGGTTTACTTCTGTATCTGACTTTTTGAACGACTGCTCGCCGTATTGCCGGGCCATGATGCGGGCCACTTCGCCAACTTCTTCCATTAAAATGGCCGTATTGGTGAGCTCGTTAAAATACCGGATCCCCGTTGTTTTTATCCAGTTATCTACCAGTTGCTGTGCTTCGCTTATTTTCATAAAGTAGTTTTAGTGCTGCCCAATTTCATGATTTTTTTTGGATTGACATGAATTGCAGGAGATCGTTGATAAAATGAAAATACTTTGTAAGGTTTTATCCCGCAGCACGACAAAGCGGTAAAACTAACTAAAAGATCAATATGAAAACCAGGTTAATCATTTCAGGTACATTTATCGCCATTTTTGCTGCCACCGGCTTTACAGCTCATGCTAAAGCATCGGCCCCTTTGCATAATACAGTTGCGCTCAGCGATACCGGTAAAATGAAAAAGGACAAGATGGGTAAAGACAAAATGAGCCACGATAAAATGGCTTCAGACAAAATGGGAGCTGATAAGATGAGCAAAAATAAAATGTCAAAAGGCAAGATGAGTTCAGATAAAATGAGCCACAATAAAATGTTTAAAGGTAAAATGGAAAAAGATACTACAGGAAAAATGTAGCCTTTTTTGTTCGTGATTTGTTTAAAAGGAGCCGCAAGCTCCTTTTTTTATTAATGAATCCTGCCTTTTTCGTCCTGATTACCGGTATCCTGTTTTTCTGCTTTATTTTGACTATTGCCAAAACGATAGCTGATCCCCAGCAAAGCATACCTGTTGATCTGGAAATTGGTATATTTTTGCCTTACCCCATTAACAACAGTGGTTACTGCCGATGCACTGCTCCTGAAAACATCATTCATCACAAATGAAACGTCAACCTTCTTTTTAAAAACTGATGCTTTAAGGCCGAGGTCGAGTTTATAATAAGCATCACTTCGGCCAATATGATCTATCTCCGGAAACTGGTACCAGAAATTTACCGCTCCCGAAAAGGTTTTATCGGCGTTAAAATAAATGTTGTTGTTAGTAGCGATGTACGCTCCGAAACCGCTGATATCTTTTACTGCACTGATGGTCGATTTAGCGTCAGTATGGTAAAATGTAAATTGATTGTTATTATCAAGCCAGCTTAGCAATTGCAACGAGTAATTTTCGGAAATACCCACCCGGTAAGTTCTGATAAAGTTAAGCGGCGTGGTATAAACCAGGTTGGTATCCGGCCTGGCAATGGTTACATTGTTGAAACCATTGTTGGTTACGTTTAAAAACAAGGCCGATGTAAGCCGGTTTTTGTAGGTATCTGATATCTCAAAATTGGTATTGTATTCGGGTTGAAGGTAAGGGTTGCCTTCGCCGTAGCTATAAGCCGTAAACAGGCTTTTGAATGGATTAAGGTTCCAGAATGTTGGCCGGTTAACGCGCCTGCCAAAATTCAATGATAAGCTATGATCAACAGCGGCCTGGTAACTTACTGTTGCCGATGGAAATAGCCTGGTGTAATTATTAATGGTAGTTTGATCAAGTGTGTGCGAAAAGCCTTTGGTTTCCGTACGTTCAACGCGCAAGCCGGCCTGATATTTCCACTTGCCATCCTCGCGGTTAATACTGCCATAAACCGATTGGGTATTTTCGGTATAAGTAAACTCGTTACTCAGGTTCGGATCATACTTTAAAGAATCGTTAGCGGCTTTCTTGTAATAAAAAGCATTGCTGTAATTGTTGATAAAGCTCAGTTTTCCGCCAAAAGCAAACCGGGCGTATTTGGTTGGCAATAAGGCATCGGCTTTAAAAGTATAAATGTTGATATCCTGCTTATTGGTATCATGATAGCGGTTACGGCTGGCTGCGTTAAGCGAGCCATCGGCAAGGTAAGTGTTACTTTCAAAGTCAGATCTGTCGGTACGGTAGTAGTTAAAATAATCGGCATTGAGTACCAGTTTAGCGCCTGCAGTATCCAGGTTAATGGTGCTGTGCAGGTTAATTGCATTGCTTACAGCCACAGGATGGTAGGTGGCATAAGTTTTCAATGTTGAATCAATGCCGCCGGTAGCATTATTGATGATAGGGTTGTTTACATGGTCCGATCCATTATAGGTGTTTTTACCGCCCTGGTAATTTACCCCGGCAGTTACTTTTGAGCTAAACCGGTAATCGGCCCCGGCAATAAAGTTTAAATTATGGTATCGATAATTGCCGGTATCAGTTTGCAGCCAGGTTTGTTTGGGATAATAAATATCGGTTTCAAAACCTTCCAGCTCGTGGTCATGATCAACGTTTACGCTGGCATAGGCCGATAGTTTATTTGAATTATAGTTGATATCGCCGCTTGCATTAAGCCACCAGTAGTTGCTGGTGCCGTAAACAGTTGCGGGGCTATGCAGCCATTGCTTATCGTTAATTTGCACACTGCCCGAATAGCCTTGCTTTTTGCTGTGTTTTAAGGTGATATTGATGAGGCCCGCATTACCTTCTGCATCATAGGCGGCCCCGGGATTTTTGATAAGCTCAATACTGGCTACCTGACTTGCCGAAAGCGACCGCAAGTAACGAAGCAGATCGGTACCGGCCAACTGCACCAGCCTTTCATTCACCATAACCTTAACACTGCCTTTGCCAACAATGCTCAGATCATTATCGCCAACTTTTACACCGGGTACCCTGCCTATAACTGTAAGTGCATCGGCCCCCGCCGATGTTGCACTGGTTGATACATTATAAACAAGCTTATCATTCCTGTTTTCAACGGCAGCTTTGCTTGCAGTTACGGTTACTTCATTTAACTGTGTGGTATTATCAACAAGGGTAATGTACAACGTGGTATCATGCCGTAGGTACAACTTGATCTCGGTTTTTTCATAGCCGGTATAAGCAATGGTTAAGCGATAATTGCCCTGATCAACGTTGGTAAAACCAAATACCCCAAGCGAGTCAGTTTGTACCGCCCTTGTTTGTTCGGAATTTTGCTGTTGTAAGTTAACCACAGCAAAGGGCACCGGAATTTTAGAATTGTTAGCTATTTTACCTGTAACTTTTATTTGTGCAAACAGACCGCTATAAACTAAGCAGAAAATTAAAACGCTGTAAATATGTTTCAAAACCGGGAAATGGTTGGGTTTATAATGCCGTAAATTAAATAAAAAACCGCCGCAAATTGTTGGCGGCGGTTCTATTTTATTTATGGCTGTTGCTCCGGAGGCAGGGTTGATATTAATTATCGTTTTTTACATGTTCCAGTCCACCGTTTTCTGTAACATGGTATTCGGAATATAAATGCGTATCCGGGTTGATGTTATTGCCTTTCTTTTTGCTTTTACGAGGGCCTGATACTGCCAGAATAATGGCAGCCAGGAAGAGGGTTATCTCTATCAAACTCACTAACATGGGGAGATGTTTTGGTATTCTTCATTGTGTTGATTGATTGTTGATTGTTTTTCGTTTTATTTAGTTTGATTGTAAAATAAGAAAATAAATCCTGATGTTATTATCCCTCGTGAAAATTACTGTGGTTTTTTGTGCCGATATTTGAATTAACTACGCTTTGTTAACACTATGGAATCAAAACAGGAATTATTGAACGAATTGCTTGGCAAATTTGCCGATCTCTCGGCCGATGATGTCAACGTGAGTCTGCCCTATTGGCGCACCCGTAAAATCACCAAAAGTGACTTTTTCAACATGCAAAGTTTTGTATGTACCGATCTCGCGCTGATCACCAAAGGCCTGTTCCGCATTTACTATGTGCACCCCGAAACGCAGGAAGAAAAGAATATCTACTTCTTTTCCGAGCGGCAATTCCTGGTGTCGTTCCGGAGTTTTATAAACCAGTACCCTTGCGCTTATTTTATCCAGGCGATGGAAGACGCCGAGATCATATCCATCAATTATACCGATCTTCAGTACCTTTACAGCACGCCAACCGGCTGGCAGCGCTTTGGCCGCCTCATTGCCGAATTGTTTTTCAACCAGTCGCAGGCCCGAACCGAAGAATTTCTGTTCAATACTGCCGAAGAACGTTATTTGAAAATGATAACTCAGCACCCTAACATTGTAAGCCGCATTCCGGCGTATCATATCTCATCCTACCTGGGCATCAAAAACCCATCGCTTACCCGTATCAAAAAACGGTTATCGCAGCAAAAGCCTTAAAAACGAAACTTTGCTGACAATTCCCCATCCCGGTTTTCACCCAGGTGAAAATTACTGCCCCGTTTTGTACGCAACTTTGCTTCATCAAACAAAACGAAATAAAAATTTAAAGTCATGTCAGCAAATAAAACATTGATCATAGAAACTTCAGCTGCGGCTAACACAGCCCGCGAATTGCGCAAATTATATTTTACAAGGGTTGCATTTTCGGTTACCTGGGTAATCCTGGTATCCTTATTGGCAAAAACCTCATTCACTGCAGCCACCATATTACTGGTGATCTATCCATTGTGGGATGTGGTGGGTACCTTTCTTGATATCCGCGCAAACCAGGGCAATGGCACTTCAGTAACACCGCAATACGTTAACGCCGCTATAAGTATTGTTACCACCATTGCGGTTGGCTTTGCTATAACCAAAGGTGTTCCATCGGCACTGATTGTATTTGGTGCCTGGGCTTTATTAACCGGGTTGATACAACTGGTATTGGGCTTAAAAAGGCGCAAAGAATTTGGCGGCCAATGGCCAATGATATTAAGTGGTGGCCAGTCAATGCTTGCAGGTATATCATTTATAGCCATGGCCCATTCGCCTAATATGGGGATTGTTAATTTGGCAGGATATTCGGCCTTTGGTGCTTTTTATTACTTACTGGCCGCTATCAGGCTGGGTAAAAGCGCCAAACAGACTTTACAGGCTTAATATATCAGATAAAGGATTAGGTGTAATTGATGAGCCTTTGGTTGTGTAAACCAAGGGCTTTTTTTATTACCAGGTCATTGCAAGCGATAGCATGGCAACCTCGTCGGATACAGGGTGAATTGCAAGGTGGCTGTGCATGGCTACGAGATTGCCGCGTCGCGTCCAGCGCTTCGGCCCCCCGCCGCTCCTCGCAATGACATTCTTTATTTAAACAGTCCCTTAAACTTCAAAAACACAGTCCCTTCATTCACCAACTGTGCATCAGCTTTAACCTGTCCTTCAATAGTATTAACCTTTATTTCCAGCCCAATCTGCTTATGTTGAGTGGGATCCATAAACGATAAAAACTTAATATTATCTGCCTTAATCAGTTGTAGTCTTTTATCAATATAGGCTTCAAGCACCTCCTTGATCATCTGCATCATACAAACCCCCGGTACAACCGGGTTGCCCGGAAAATGCCCTTTGAAAATATCATGTGCGGGGTTAAGGGTGATTGTGGTTTTAAGCAAAACATCATTAACCACAGGCGGAGTAAAACTGAAAAAAGTATCCTTGAGCATTATCGTTTGAGGCGTTTAAGGCCGATGTTAAATTTAAAGTTTTTATGACTGATGCCAATGGTATCGGCAACGCCGTCGTGGATGCCGCCCACAATGGCCTGCACTACCGGCTTCCGATCCGACGAGCGCTCCATGCGGATCAACTCTGTTCCGGCCTTGTTGGTGATGTAGTAATTGGCACCCTTTTCCTGCGGAAAAACATAGTACAAGTATTTATCATCTTTGCGAATATAACCGGTTGAAGGATTTTGTTTGCGCATCATCACCAGTTCAAAATCTTTTTGCAGCGTAATGATCACCGGGCGCTTATCCATTTGCTTAATGATGTAATACACTTTAAAACCGCCGTCGGGCTTAAACTCAAAATCAAAAAATTTAAAGCCCATCTCGTTGCTGAACACCATGCGCACGCTTTTATCGGGCAGGGTTTTAATAAGCAGCAGTCCGCTTAAATGGTGACCGCCTATCACATCAACCTCAGTTTTGTAAAGTACATTGGTAAAATCGGGCGCAAACTTTTTAATGTCACGCACATCGCCCCCGGCCGGTTTCAGATTTTTATAAACCGATGAGCAGCTTGCCAGGATGAGCAGGCAGCTACTTAATAGCAAAAAGCGCATCCGGAATAGTAGCATTGATCTCTTTGTTAGTGAAATGAAGCGTGGTGCTATCGCCCGAACCCTCCAGCATCTCAATGGTATTTACAGAATAGTCCTTTTTATCAACAGTAATTTCAATGGTTTTGAAAAAATCGCTCAATTGCTTGTTTACCGGCGAAAGCGAAACCAGATAAGTCCCCTTGTTTTCATAAACCGCCGACTTGAAATCACCGCTGTTGAGCGCTGTGCCCTGGATGCAGTCCACTACAATTTTGTTGATCTGCTTAAATACCTTGTTAGACCGGGTAGATACCTTGTTTTCCTTCTGGCCGTCCTTGATATACACATTGTCCTTGTTCAGGATCATGAGGTAGCTAAAGGGTTGGGTGTATTCCATCCGCAGCATATTTGGCTTGCGGTACCAGAATTTTCCTTTTGAAGTGATCTTTTCCGATAACATACTCAGGCTTTTTTCCTGGGTGAAATCACTTTTAATGCTGTTGGTTTTTGCAGCAACTTCGGCAAATTGCTGTTTAAATTTGGTAAGATCGGATAGCTGGGTGTAGCCTGCGTGCTGGGCATGAGCGGTTAGGCCGAAAGAAAGGAAAGCAACGAAAAGACAGATCGCTTTGACCCAATTAGAATGAGCGCAAGCCGGTGCGGTTCCTTCCTTGGGGAAGGAGGAGGTAGGGGTAAAACGCTGATGAAACCCCTCCCTACACCCTCCCAAGGGAGGGAATCGCACGGCCCCGGCTTCAACTTTCGTTATATTATCTTCATTAAAAATTGCTTTACGCATAAGCCTGTAAATTTAGCATTTTATCCAGTCGCACTATTTCGTATCCCTTTGCTTTAGCATGTTCAATAAACAGGGGTAAAACCGAAATTGTTGCGGCTCCCGTATCATGAAACAGGAAAATAGCGCCGGGGTTTAACCGGCGGGTTATCTTACTTAACAGTTTTTGATTGTCTTTAATAACAGTATCCATCGAGCGTACGCTCCAGCCTATCGGTACCAACCTGCTTTTTACAATGGCCTTCTTCAAATTGGGATTGATCACCCCGTAAGGCGGCCTGAATAACTGCGGACTTAAATTGATCGTTTGCCTTATCAATTGGTTTGCCCTAAGGATATCATCAAGCATTTTGGCCGATGAAAACAGATCGAACCAAAAATGATGCGAAAAACTGTGGTTACCGATAATGTGCCCCTGTTCATGAATGCGCTTTAGAGTTGCCTCATTGCCTGCAATCCGATTGCCGATGCAGAAAAATGCTGCCTGGGCGTTATGCTGTTTTAAAATATCCAGTATTTGAGGCGTAGCTGCGTTTGGCCCGTCGTCGAAAGTAATGGCTATAACTTTTTTACTGGTTTTGAGCGAGCAAACCACCCGCATAAAAAAATTGGAGCCGATATAATAGCAACCGTAAAATAATATCAGCGAGTAAATAACAATAAGTGCCAGGTAACTCCACAATGACACCCCGTCTGTAATATGCTGCCAGATTACTAACCCCAGCAGGCCAACAAAAAGGATATTGGTGTTCCTGAAGTTTAACATGCCGAGAGCAGGATTAACGAGTGGTGAATATTTTGGTAGTGATTGTAGATCAACACTTTTTTTAACGGAATTTGGTTGCTCTGCGGCACAAATGAACAAACATCGTTTTTAATTTCATGGGCAGCCAGCCACATTGCAAATGCAGATGAGGTTGGGTATTCACCGCACAGGGCCTTGTAGCTGATGGCAGGAATATGGGCAAAATCATATTGCTGCAATTGACCGTAAACTGTGTCGTTTTTTAAATCCCCGTTATTGCCTGTTATCACCAGGTCAATTTCGTTAATATCGATATGCCGGGTTAACAAAAAGGTGTTGATATGCTGTTGTATTTCGGCTATGCTGCGCGGTTTGTAAAAACTGGATACACCTTCAATTTTAGCCCAATCATTACCTGATGCTTCCTGGCTTAACATAAAAAATGCCGCCCCTTCACCTGCCATTGTCCCTTTACCCGGAATGTTAAGCAATTCAAAGTTTGATCCCGGGAACCTGCGATATAAGCCCATCCTTTTTAAAATAGCATGGCTGTTAGCCGTGATTTCGTCAATACCTCCAACCAGTACATTAGCTGCAGTCCCCTCATACAAAAGCATCATGGCATCAAGCAGGGCATTTTCAAATGATGCACCGCCATTTACAAAGGTATTGTTATAGTTATGGCATTGCAGCAACAAGGCTATCTGTGCGCTGATGGTATTATGGGTTGATTGGATAAAGGCCGTGGGTGCAAGCGCTTCTTCGTTCTGCTGCACCATTTTACTCAGAAAAGTATTGGTATCATCCAGGCAGCCATAGGCAGTTCCGGTAATGATAGCACCTGGCATTGGTATGCCGGCTTGCTGCAAACAATCCATTCCTGCAGCCACACCCATTTTAATGATGCGGCTCATGCGGCGAATGAGTTTCGGATCGATCAGGGTTTTATAATCCGGTTCGATACAGCTGAGCAGGTCGCCGGTGTATTCAACCAGTTCCGAAAGGAACGGCTGATTACCAAAAGTGTTTTGCGGCGATATGTTGCTTGCTGCCCTGATGTACATTCCCTATAGTTTTGAAAATATTAATGAGGAACAGTTACCGCCAAAACCAAAGGAATTGGAAAGCACATGCTTTAACCCCTGTTGTTTTGAAAACCGCGTTTCAGGAGTAAAAGACAGGCCTTCCATCTGCGTTTCAAAACGCAGGTTAGGATATATTAAACCATGCTTTACCGCCAGCGCCGAAAATACAGCTTCAATGCCCCCGCTTGCCCCAAGGGTATGGCCTGTAAAAGCCTTGGTAGAGCTCATTTTAGGAGAATGCCCTGCGAATAGTGTGCCGATAGCAGCCCCTTCTGAACTATCATTGTTTTGTGTGCCTGTGCCATGCAGATTGATATACCCGATATCTGAAGGCTGTAAATTGCCTTTCTTCAACGCGCCCTCCATAGCCAGTAATGAGCCTGTACCCTCGGGCGATGAAGCCGTTTGGTGATAGGCATCATTTGCATTATGATAACCGCTGAGTGTACAATACAGTTCTTTTTTAAGCGACAAGGCCATCCGCTCAGATACCAGCACTACATAGCCCGCTCCCTCGCCAAGGTTAAGCCCGCGGCGATTGGCATCAAAGGGCTGGCAGGGCTGTTTGTCAAGAATCATAAGCGTGTTAAAGCCGTTTAGTGTAAAGCGTGTAAGGGCGTCGGTGCCCCCGGCTATGACTACATCAAGCATATTGTTTTTGATGAGCCTTGCCCCGTACATGATGGCATTGGCCGATGAGGAACAGGCAGTGCTGATGGTGCTTACATGATGCCGGATGCCCAGCCGATCGGCAACCAAACTGGTAATTGCACCGCACTCATGATCACGCACGTTGCGCAATTTGCCTTTGGTATTATCATTTAAAAATTCCCTGAAAAAATCTTCGGTTTTATCCATGCCGCCAACGGTATTGGCGGAGATAAAGCCTGTTCTTAAACCTGCAAGGCTGGCAATTCCGGTATCTGTTAACGCTTCTTTAGCGGCAATTAAACTCAACATGGCCGTACGGCTGATGCCAGGCTCAAACCCCGACAATCCGGCAAGCTCATTATTGCTCAGCTTAACCTCACCAACCGGAAACTCATCCCTGTGCCCGGTATCGAGATATTGGATAGCGGCAATGCCCGTTTTCTCCTGTTGAAGCGACAGCAGGTTCTGGGCCACAGTGTTACCTATGGCCGAAATTATGCCCGCACCAGCTATAAAAACAGGTTGCTCCATTGTTTAGGCGTTCGGGATCTTGCTGCTTTCAATAAACTCAGCAATGGTACGTACCGAGCGGAAGATCTTAGGGCCATCCTCGGCATTTGAAAGTTTAACTTTATACTTCTGCTGCAGCAAAACAATCAGCTCCAGGGCATCTATAGAATCAAGTCCTAAACCGTCGCCAAAAAGTGCCTGATCATCGCCTATATCCTCCGGCTTCACATCCTGTAAGTTCAACTGCTCAATGATCTGTTCTTTCAGATCGGCCATTAATTTATCCATTGGGTGTACTGTAAACTTTATTAATATTTTTTGTGAAACCTCTGTGGCTCCATTTCATCTTTACTATTTAATTCATTGCCGTTGGTTTTAACCAACGGAATATGGGTCTGGTACAACTGGCTTTAGCCAAAATACCCCATGGTTAGAAGGCCCATTTTGGCTGAAGCCAGGATTGCTTCGTCGCAACTACCGTTGGTTAAAACCAACGGCAATGAACAGGTTTCCGATGCTTGTTGCATCGAAAGCTATTGAGCCTTGTTTTTTTTCTTTCTCAACTAAAAACAAAACCGCCTTATATTCATCGCCAAGCAGTTCAACCCAACCGCAAATGCAGGCTTTCAATTGCTGGGCATCCAGTAAATTGGAAACGTAATTCACTATAAAATCTGCATTAAACCGCTCAAAAATAAAGAACGCATTCTCACCTTTAAAATGATGACGGATACAGATCTCACCTATAACAATATTGGGCAGCGTATAAACAAATAGCGCGGGGCTTGCTATACCCTGAACGGATTCATAATACCGCTTATCAGCATCCAAACTGGAGCTGGCGTTTGATAACACTACGCCTATGTCGGCCGGGTTGTATTTGGCCGCATCAAAGTCTTTCAGCAAAACTTCGGCAGCAAGCCAGCCCAGTTTAGCAAGGTTATCCATTTTATAAAACTTAGGATATTTTGCCCCTATGAGTTGATAAGCGGATAACAGGAAACCGGCAATATCAGCATATTCTGCCTCAAACAATAGCGTACCATTATAGCGTACAGCATTGTTGCTGATGATACATTGAGATGATATGTAATGCTGGTTCTTCAATTTATATAAAAATGTATCGGGCTTTAAGCTTTGAGCATTCCACTTTTAGCTTTTACCTTCAGCTACAATATCCCTTAAGGTAATTGTACGGGCCAGTTTGTGTAATGCTGTTTCGTGGTTTTTAACGTATGGGTTATCCAGGTCCCAAACGTAACCGGCCAATACCGAGCAAATCTGGCTTTTAACAAGCGGATCCTGGTTATCGGCAAAAAATATGGTGTCGAGTACGCCCTCATACCATGCAGTAACATATGATCGAAACGTGTTTACGCCCTGCATCATGTGCTGCATATATTCCTTATCCCAGTCCACTGCTTCGCCATTAAGCTTGCGGATCACCAGCTTGGCAGCTGTTTGGCTCGATACCGTAGCCAGCGTTACACCCGATGAAAATATTGGGTCCAGAAATTCCGTAACATTGCCGGTAAGCACAAAACCATCGCCGTAAAACTTATCTGTAGTGGCCGACCATGATTCCAGCACTCGCGGGGCGAAGGCAAATTCCACATCTTCAAATCGCTCACTAAAATATGGCTGCGAAGCGATCAGGCTGCGTAAAATTTCCTCATCACTACCCTCATATTGTTTAAAAAACTCAGGATTACCCACAAAGCCCAACGAGGTAATGCCATTGGCAAAAGGTATGATCCAGATCCAGACGCCGGGCTGATGAACCACGATGGTAATGCGATTGGGCTCATCGGCCATGGAACGTTTTTTATCAATTGTATGCACAAATAATGCCCTGCGTGGTACCTGGGTTGATGGCCTGTCGAGGTTAAACAGTTTGGGGATCACCCGGCCATAACCGCTGCCATCAATAATAAAACGGGCCGAAATTTCGGTTTGGCTGCCGTCTTTATCTTCCACAGTAGTTACAGAGTCTTGCCCGTTGAAAACGATATTGGTAACCGTAGTTTCATAGTGAACAGGAACACCCATTTTTTCGACTGTATCGGCCAATGTTTTATCAAAATCGGCGCGGGGCACCTGCCAGGTCCAGTTCCAGCCGGGAGTGAATTGGTCGGCAAACTGGTAGTCGCAGATCTTGCCGTCTTTTACAAATTTAGCCCCGTTTTTTTGCTGAAATCCTTTTTCGCTTATGGCGTCAACAAAACCGGCTTCGGTTAATGCTTCCATGCAGCGCGGCAGCAGGCTTTCGCCTATCACAAAGCGGGGAAAAAGCTGTTTCTCTACAATTTTTACCTTAAAGCCCGCCTGGTGTACAATGGAAGCAGCTACCGTTCCCGCAGGGCCGGCACCTATAACCAATACATCTACCTGTTCTGTGTTCATTTATAAAATATCTTGCTGTGATTTAGTTAAGATTATCGCCGCGTTGCATCCCCCAAAGCCCGAGGCTATTTTGAGGCAGCTGTTCAGCGGTTTCGAGATCAATTGGCTGCAAACATTTACCGGGTTGGCATCGCCCTGCTTGCTGAAACCTTTTGTTGGAATGATAGTGTTCTGCTTCAGTGACCGGGCCGATATAATGGCTTCGATCAACCCGGAAGCGCCTAAAGTATGCCCATAAAAGCCTTTAAGACTATTCAGCGGAACGTTCTGCAATCCTGCCAGCGTCACAGCTTTTGCTTCCATTTCGTCGTTATAAATGGTAGCCGTGCCATGGGCCGATATAAAATCGATATCCCCGGCCTGCAACCCCGCGCTTTTCATGGCCTTATCAATGGCAAAGTAAAGTTCCTTGCCTGTGCGCGATGGGCCTGAAATATGATTAGCATCGTTGCTTACCGCACCTGAAACTAATTCAATAGCTTCTTCAACCGGTTTTTGAGCCGATAAAATAACAGTAGCGGCACCTTCGCCCAAATTAATACCGTTACGGGTGATATCGAAAGGCTTGCACAAACCCGGACTAACAGCCTGGAAGGATTGAAACCCAGACAATACAAATTTCGAAATAACATCGGCCCCGGCAATAACCGCATAATCATACTGGCCTGATTGGATCAGCCGCATCCCGGTGATCATAGCTGCCAAACCCGAAATACAGGCGTGTGAAATAACTATCGGTTCATTTACGAAGCCGAAATGTTGGGCTATTTTTTTTGCTGAAGTATGCAAAGCTATGCGCGCATCTAAATCCGGACTTGGCTCTTCAGTTTCCAACAGGCTGATATTACCTTTAGTGGTGGAAATGATCAGAACAGTTTTTTTGTCGGCTATATTTTTATCAACTCCATACAAGATTTCGGTTAACGAAGCAATGAGGAGGTGCTCGAATTTTGTCCAGCACTCATCAGTTTGAAAATATCCTTTTTCAAATAACGATGCGAAAAAATGCTCGTCAGATATGGCTTTGTCATTGTGTTTCCTCACGCTTGTAACGTCGTTAACCAGGTGCTCAAAGTTTTGCGCAGTTGTAGCGCCCAGAGGCGAGGTAATATTATCAGCAACAAGGTAAACCTTCTTCATCGCGGCGCTGTATTATATCAAACCTTGTTTTTGTTTCCACTCAACAAAAAAGTCCGGATTGGTGAGTTGCAGTTCAAAACTATCGCGGCGTACAAATACCTGTACGGTTGATCCTTTAACAATCAGCTCTCCGGTTTGGGCGTTGAGCAGCCGGTAAGCAAAATTGACCTTGGCCGACTCGGTAGGCGTGTACGTGGTTTCGATGACCACCCTGTCCTCATACCGCAAAAAACGTTTATAGTCGCAGTTTACGTTAACTATTGGTACAACATAGCCCGCGTTATATACATCCATATAACCCAGGCCATATTGCTTGCCAAATGCTTCGCGGCCATCCTCAAAGTAGCGGATGTAGTTGCCATGCCAAACCACACCCAGCATATCCACGTCGCTGAATTTGACTTCTATCTCAATAGTATTTGTTAACGATTGCTTCAAAACGCTGCTGGCTTAGTACTTTTTGAAAAGGTCGAAATCTTTACCAAAATCCTTCAGGATCTCATACCATGGATGTGCCCAATAGTTTCTGAAACCGAAGCCAAAGCTGCTGCCTGTGCGAAAAACTGTATAAAGCACGGTTTTGTCATTCATGTTTACAAAGGTTACCCAGGCCCCGGCTTCTTTACGGCCTTTATCCATACCTTCAACAATGAGCAGCATGCCGATGCCTTTGTTGCCTAAAAAATCATAATTTTTCACAAGGGCATCAATATCTTTTTCGGTCAGTACTTTGAAATCGCCGGGGTTTGAGTTGAAAAAGTTTTTAGTAAGCGCACTGTTTACCTTTTCAGTAACGTTCATAGCAAAATGAACCGTATCACGATTGGCTGCTTTGGCCGGGTTATATTTCTTGGGTTCGGTGACAAATAAATTTGTCCAGGCCGGGATGTATTTGCCAACAAATTCGGCATTGATCACTTCTCCTTTATATGCAGCTTCCGAACCGATGAACTTCATCTGCGAAAAATCCATACCTAACCAGGTTATGGGCGTTTTTTTGTCAAACACTTCGGCTTTGGTTTGAGCTGATGCCGGTTTCAGAAAAGTACTTAGTAGTGCTATAAGTAAACTTAGTTTAATTGCGGTTTTTTTCATGGTTGATTATTGTTGGGGTTGTATAAATATCTTCATTTCGCATTGGGCCAATGTATCGCCCTTACAGGTGATTGTTCCTTTAATAATGGTAACGTCGAAAACCTGGTTCTCAATTTTTACCTCGGTTGTTATTGTGTCGCCAACTTTTGGGCGGGCAAACACTTCCAGGTTTTTAACTGCGCCGATAAAGCCGGGCTGTACAGGCTTGCCCAATTGCCGGGCAGCATATCCGGCACCTGCGGCGGCAGTTTGGGCAATGTTTTCAACCAGGCCGGCCTCGCTTAATTCGCCATCACTTACCAAAACATTTTCGGCTGTTACCAGCAGGCTGGCAAGGGTCGTATCATCTGTTGATGATAGCAGCGTATCAACCATCACAAAAGGTGGTTGTTGAGGTATCAATGTTAATATATCCTGTGCTGATAAGCTCATTGCCAAAAATTATAATAGTTGTACCACTGTTCGGGATACGTTTTTACTTTGTTTTCAAAGCTGGTTATAAAATCATTTGCCAATTGTTCCATTCCCCTGCCCCTGCCTAAGTCAGAATAGTCCTTTACCGGGCTGGAAAAAAAATGGTAGTGTAACGCACTTTCCTTCAGGGCGTAAACAAATGTTACCGGTACTTTAAATTTTTCGGCCATTACAAAGGGGCCAGCCGGAAATTTTGCATCCTCACCTAAAAACTCTCGCGTTATGGTTTTATTGCCCTCGATATACCTGTCTGCATGCATGCAAACCAGCTCATTGTTCTGGAACGCCGCGTTGATCTTAAAAATGTGCGACAGATCATTTTTGATCACAATGATGTTTATTTTCCGCTCGCCGGTTACCGAATCCATGTATTGCTTGATCTGCCTGTCTTCACCATCAAACATCACAATGTTAATGCGGGTATTGATATGATCAAGCAGTTCGCCTGCTATTTCCCAGCTGCCTATGTGCGAGCTGAGCAGCAAGCCGCCCCTGTTCATCGCGGCAATCTGCCGCAGGTTATCTATCCCGTCAAAATTAAAAGTGAACTTATTGGGGATGCCCGACATAATTACCACCTTATCAATAATACTTTGCCCAAACAGGTAGTAATTGCGGTACAGTTTAAATATTGATTTCACCTTGCCGAAACCCAGCCGCTTATGGAAATAGTAGTACGTGCTTTTTGATGTTTGCCACGAAAACAGGAAATAATAAAGCGCCACAAACCTCAGCATAAAATAAGCGGGTATTACACCGGCTGTTTTTAAAACGCTTACAAAAATGCGGTAGCCAAGGGTGTTGCCTTTTGATTTTCCCTGCCAGGCGGGCATTATGCAAGCTCTTTAGGTTGCACGCGCGATAGTACGTAATCGTAAAAATCCTGGAAGGTAACAATCCCCGTAAAGTCTTCGGGTTTTACTTTGAACCCAAAGTTACTTTCAATTACTACAACAAGGTCAATATAATCAAGACTATCAAGGTCAAGAGTTTCTTTCAGGTTAGCTGTGGGTACCATTTTATCTGCATCAACCTCAAATTCTTCGGCCAGGAAGCTGTTAATTTTTTCAATGATCTCTTCAATTTGCATAATGGCTTAGTTTAAATATATTTTTTAATGATCAGGGACGAATTTGTACCGCCAAACCCAAACGAGTTTGACAGGAATGTATCTATATTTTTTTCGATGGTTTCGGTAGCGATGTTAAGCTTCGCCGAATCTTCATCGGGATTTTCAAAGTTAATATTGGGGGCCACGAACGAATTTTGCATCATGAGCATGGAGTACACAATTTCGCTTGCGCCCGCCATCCAGCACTCGTGGCCGGTCATGGATTTTGTTGAGCTTACCAGTGGCTTATAACTGCCAAAAACTTCGTCGATAGCTTTAGCTTCGCTGGCATCACCTGCGGGCGTAGAGGTTGCATGAGCGTTAATGTAATCAATTTCGGATGCATGCATACCGGCATCTTTAAGCGCCATGTTTAACGAACGCACAGGCCCATCAACCGTTGGGTTTGAAATATGTGCCCCGTTTGATGAAAAGCCGTAGCCCACAACCTCGCCCAAAATAGTGGCCCCCCTTTTCAGGGCCGAATCAAGGCTTTCCAGGATCACGGTAGCTGCACCGCCACTCGGAACCAGCCCGTCGCGGTCGCGGTCAAATGGACGGGAGGCTTTAGCCGGATCAGCTTCATGTACTGAAAAAGCCGAAAGCGCATCAAAACTGCCCATCGAATAATGGCTCAGTTCCTGTGCGCCGCCGCAGATAATGCAATCCTGCATACCGCTTTTGATGAGGTGATACCCCATGCCAATGGAGTGCGAACCGCTGGCACATGCCGCGCTGATGGTAAAGTTAACCCCACGCAGCTTAAAAATGGTGGCCAGGTTCATGGTAACGGTGGAGTTCATGGTTTGAAAAACCGCTCCTGAGCCAATAAGCATGGTATCTTTTTTTTCGCGAATGATATCGGTGGTTTCAATAACAGCTTTAGCCGTGCTATCATTGCCGTATAGAATGCCCACATCGGTTTGGGCGATGTAATCAGCACCAATACCAGCCTGTTGCAAGGCCTCTATAGTGGCTATGTAGGCATATTCGCCCTGCTCGGGAAGCATAATGCGCGCCCGGCGATCAAGCGTACCTTTAAGATTGGGCTTTTCTACCGCACCGGTAAGCCCCGAACGATAGCCAAAATCTTTACGGATAGCATCATATACAATGCCCGACCTGCCGGTATAAAGGGATTCCTTAACTTCATCAAGATTTTTCCCAATACACGAATAGATACCCATCCCTGTTATCACAACCCTATTCATATTTGAGCAAAAACTGATAGTACATAGTCAACAAAATGCAATAAAAATACAAAAAAATAAAACTTTACAGGTTTTGTATGCCTTGCGTTCCTTTAGTGTTTCAAATATAAGCGGTTAAAATACCTGTATGTTAATAGCTTATAATTAAGTTTATATTAAGAGTAAATTACTCTTGTGTTTGTTACTGTTTTCTTCCTTTTTGAGCCGGAGGAATGTGCGATTCCCCTCTTGAGAGGGGTGGAGGGGTGTGTTTCTGCTTTTGCACATCGCTTGCATAACACACCCCTGCTTTCGCTCATTCCTCCGCGCCCCCTCTCGAGAGGGGAATTGCCTTTCGCTTTTTCTTGCGCTCGTTTGCAACGAGCGCTTAATATGTTTTGGCGATTGTATCGCCAGCCCGTGCGTTAAAAACGCAAACCCAGGTTAAGAACTCGTTACAAACGAGCGCAAGGACTTTAGGGTGTTAGGAATACAATCCTCCATTAATCGAAAGTACCTCTGCCGTAATGTAAGCCGCCTCCGGCGATGCTAAAAAGCCTACCGCATGCGCCACTTCCTCGGGGGTGCCGAACCTTTTTAGCGGTACCATCGCTTTCAATTCCTTTTCATCAAGCCCGGCTGTCATGTCGGTAGCTATAAAACCCGGAGCCACTGCATTTACAGTTATTCCCCGCCGGCCAACTTCCTGTGCTAATGCCTTGGTAGCGCCAATAACACCTGCTTTAGCAGCCGAATAATTCACCTGCCCCGGTAAGCCTTTTAAGCCCGAAAGCGATACCACGTTAACAATTCGGCCATATTTTTTAACCAGCATATTATTAAGCACCAGGCGGGTAACGTAAAAGAACCCGCCGAGGCTGGTGTTTATTACGCCATCCCATTGCTCATCTGTCATCCACATCATCAGGCCATCATCTTTAACACCGGCATTGTTTATTAAAACCTCAATGTACTTATCGGCATTGGTCTCTATCCAGCCGCCTAATTTTTGCTGAATATCATTCTTGTCGGCCACATTAAACTGAAGCAGTTCGCCTTCGCCGCCATCAGCTTTGATCTGCTCGAGGGTGTTGTTAGCTTCATCAACGTTACCTTTATAATTAATCAGTACATAATAACCCATAGCGGCCATTTTGTAGCAAATGGCCCTGCCAATTCCTCTTGAGCCGCCGGTTACTAATGCACATTTCATATGATATTTTTGGTGTTAAAAGGTTTAATAATTCAGGAAATAAGTTCGGCCGTTTCAAAATAAGCTTTCACTTGTTGCAAGTCCTGGTATTTGGGTTTATCCTCAATAAATTTAGGGAATATCGCCCTTAACGCTGTATAAACTTTATTGGTTTGGGTTGATAGCCTGTTTGCGCAATCAAGATAATCAACAGCCTGCAGCAGGGTCATGGCCTGGATAGCCAGCACCTCAAAACTGTTATCGATCACTTTTTTGGTTAACAACGCCGCGTTACAGCCCATGCTTACAATATCCTGGTTATCATTATTATTCGGAATACTGTGTACGTACATCGGGTACGAAAGGGTTTGGTTTTCGGCAACTGTGGAAGTAGCCGTAAACTGCATGCCCTGCATGCCGAAGTTGAAACCCAGCACTCCCAAATTTAAAAATGGCGGAAATTTCTGGTTCAGTTTGTCGTTGAGCAGATAGTTGAGCTGCCTTTCTGAAAGCATGGATAGGCGGGTAACCGCTATTTTCAGTTTGTCCATTTCCAGCGATACATAATCGCCGTGAAAATTGCCGCCATGGAAGATGTTGTGACTTTCATGGTCGATAACCGGGTTGTCATTCACTGAATTCAGTTCATCTACAACCACCTGTTCGGCCTGAGCAATGGTATCATAAACCGGACCGAGGATCTGCGTTACACAGCGAAGCGAATAGTATTCCTGCACCTTATCCTCAAATACTTCCTGGTCAATATTTTCGGGGTTATATAAATGTTCTGAACGGCTACGGGTCATTTGGCTGTCCTTCAGAATATCTCTCAGCTGCGATGCAATGGCATTTTGCCCCTTATGCTGTTTAACCCTGTTCAATTCGTGCGAGTAATGATCATCAAAAGCGCTCACCACCTCGTTGATCATGGCTGATAACATTACCGACCAGCCCAGCAACTTTTTAGCCCGGATAATGTTCAGCAACCCAATCCCCGTCATGGCCGAAGTTCCGTTGATAATGGCCAGCCCTTCGCGAATATGAATTTGAAGAGGCCGAATGTTCAGTTGCTCAAAAACTACAGCGGTTGGTTTTATCTCATCATTGTAAATCACTTCACCCTCGCCAATTAAAACTAAAGCAAGGTGTGCCAACTGCACCAGATCGCCGCTGGCACCTACGCCGCCATGCTCAAATATGCACGGGGCAACGTTTTTGTTGATGAGTTCGGCAAGGAGGTTTACCAGTTGGGGGTGAACGCCGGAGTGTGCCTGCATAAAGCTGTTAAGCCGGGCAAGCATCAACGCTTTAGCCAGCTGTGGCTGCATTAAACTGCCGCCGCCAGATGCGTGACTGCGGATCAGATTATACTGTAATTGCAGCCGGTTTTCATCGCTCACCTTATACTGCGCCATCGGGCCGAAGCCTGTATTGATGCCATAAATGAGTTTATTGGATGAAAAATTGCCAAGAAAATTAAAGCTGGCTTCTACCCTTTTCAGCGCCTGTTCGTCGGGAACTATCACACTGTTTTTAAAAATTATCTGGTAAAAATCATTCAGCGTAAGGGCCTTCCCTCCAACTTGCAGTATGGGCACAGTAGTTTTATTTAATAAGGTTTGATTACTCTTTTCCACAAAATCAGGGCGAAAATAAGGTAAATGTTCGGAATTGGAAACAACGTTGATGCCACGCTCCCCGAGCCGGGTGGCAACTATTAAACGGCCCCGCCCCGGCAGGTATTGTGCGGGCGGGGTTCAAACAAACATGGTATTGCAATAACCAGCAATACTTCCGCGCTATTACCACGCGCCACTCACGGTGCCATGGTTTTATTAATCTTGTTTCTTGCTTCAAATAGTCTTCTTTTTTTCCCAAAACCCCTATCTTAGAAATGTGATCAAAGTAACATGCGCTATTATTGTAGATGCCGACGGACTTGTTTTTGCTGCCCAGCGAAGCCCGACCATGAGTTTGCCGTTAAAATGGGAGTTCCCCGGCGGCAAAATTGAACCCGGTGAAACTGCCGAAGCCTGCCTCATCCGCGAAATTAAGGAGGAACTTCACGTGGATATTGAAATTGTGGCACCCCAGCCCGCCAACACCCATCAATATCCTAATATCACTATACAACTGATCCCTTTTGTTTGCAGGCTTATTTTAGGCGAGATCACGCTTAAAGAGCATCTTGATTTCAAATGGCTATCTAAAGATGAATTGTTAGCTTTGGATTGGGCGGAAGCGGATGTGCCGATTGTTAAATATTATTTAAACTTTTAATCCAATCTGTTTATACCAAACCCATTGTAATTATTAGTTTTTTTTACTACACTTGTAATCTATAATACCGATAGATATAGTAGTAATTAATTAAAACAAAATAATGCAAAGGCATAGGGGTAAAAGTTTAGAGTGTTGTAATAAAGTAAACGCGTTAAAAGCTTTATTCAATCACTTTAAAATAATTACCCATGATACCCGCATTAATAATTTGGTTATTTAAAAAATATATCCTCCCCTACTTCCGCAACAAAACCTTCCCGGTATTAAAAATATTCGGTCCGCTGAAAAAAGTGGTCGTGGTGTTGGCGTTGTTATGCCTTTCAGTCGGCGCTTTGGCGCAGGAACAAACGGTTAAATACAATGTGCTGCACAGCGGTAAGGTGGTCGGTCACATGAACTTGTACCAAAAACGTCAGGGTGATGAGCTGTACCTCAAAATGATCTCGGAAGTTAAAATGCGCTTCATTTTCAGTGTTAAAGTTGACATTCAGGAGGAGAGCACTTTTAACAATGGTAAGCTCATAAACTCGCTGGTGTGCCGCAATGTTAATGGCTCAGAAAAGTGCAACCGCCAAACTAAAGCCGTTGCGTCGGGCTACCAAACCATTGCCGAGGGCAAATGCGGCAAAACAGTTGATCAAAAACAAATTGCCGCCAACCTCATGCTGCTGTACTGCCATGAACCCAACGACCAGGCGCAGGTGTACTCTGATAATTTTCAGCAATTTTTACAGGTTAAGCAGGTGAGCCCGCATGTATACCGCATCGATCTGCCCGATGGTAATTATAACTTTTACAGCTATACCAATGGCGTGTGCAGCAAGGTAGACATTCACCATTCGCTGTATACCATCCAGATTCAGCTGGCCTGATTTATTTTTAACATTTGGGCTCTATGAATTTAACGGCCAAACAAGCTATCTTTAGCGCTAACATCTCCCCTCTAAAAGTGGAATATAGCGATAGCACGGCCATTGATTTAATTAAACAGGGAAGCCAGAAGGCTTTTGAGCGGCTTTTTAAAGATCACTTTAAAAGCCTGCACGCCTATGCCTACACTTTTTTAAAGGATGATGAAATGGCCGAAGAGGTAGTACAAAACGTATTTTGCCGCATTTGGGAAAAACGCGATCAGCTTAAAACCGACGGCAGTATCAAGGCCTACCTGTACCGCTCCGTACATAACGAAAGTTTGAACTATTTAAAGCATCAGAAGGTACGCGCCAATTTCGGCGTTTATTATGCCGATGAAATGGAGCAGAACAGCAGCAGTGAACTGGCCTCAAAAAAACTACTCACTGCCGAACTGCAAAAGCATATTGAAAAAGCCCTGAGCGAACTGCCCGAGCAGTGCCGTATCATTTTTCAGCTGAGCAGGTTTGAGCAGCTTAAATACCAGCAAATTGCCGATCAGATGGGGCTTTCGATCAAAACCATCGAAAACCAGATGGGCAAAGCGCTGCGGGTAATGCGCCAGAAACTGGCCGAATTTTTACCCATAATTTTATTGTTATTTATTAATTGGTTTGTATGAGCTATACCGGTATGCCCATAGATGATGATTTGCTGGTGAAATACCTGGTTGGCGAAGCTACGCCCGCCGAGGTGGAAGCTATACAGAACTGGATTGCCGCCACACCTGCTAACAGGCAGGAATATGATAATTTTAAACTGATCTGGGACGAGAGCCAGCATATAGCATCTACCAAAAATGTGGATGAAGATGCGGCCTATCTGCGCCTGCAAAAAAGGCTGAACAATACAGCACCAACTATAGCACAGCCTGCACAGGTCCGCAAAATGAAAACAAGCTGGTGGGTAGGTATTGCAGCATCGCTATTGCTGATTTGTACAGTGGCCTGGCTAACTGTTAGCCATTACTACGATAACCAAAACATCGCTTTTGTTAAGGTAGATAGCAAAGGGAAAACCCGCGCACAAACCCTGCCCGATGGCTCGGTAGTAACAATGAACAGTCATAGCACCCTTATTTATCCGGAAAAATTTACCGGCACCATTCGCCCGGTTACTATGCTGGGTGAAGCCTTTTTTAAAGTTACACCCGATAAAACAAAACCTTTTATAATTAAGGTGAACGGTGTAACGGTTAGGGTTGTTGGCACGTCATTCAATATAAAAAGCCGCGACGGTAAAACGCTGGTAATTGTGGAAACGGGCATTGTTAACGTAAGCGAGAAGAGCAAAAATGTAAACCTTAACCCGGGCGAAAAGGTTCTTATTACAAAAAAGGATGGCTTATTGGCTAAAGAAAATAACAAAGGCCGCCTGTATAATTATTATGTAACCCATGAATTGGTTTGCGATGAAACCCCGCTGCATGAACTGGTAGGTTCACTGAATGAAATTTATGGGGCCAACATTGTTGTCGGGAATAAAGCCATTGCCAACCTGCCTATTACTACGGTGTTTAAAGACCAATCGTTAGATCAGGTATTGCTGGTGATCTCCGAAACGTTCAAGATCAAGGTGGAGCGCGGGAAAAAGGGAATTGTGTTGAAGTAGCGGAAAAAAATTCCTACACCATGTCATTGCGAGGAGCATGCGTGAGGCTGTGTATGGCGTGACGTGGCAATCTCGTCGGCATGCATAAACGACATGCTTATTCGACAGGCATTGGCTACGAGATTGCCGCGCTTCGCTCGCAATGACATAATTTAATATACACGTTAGATATTTTATGTTGTATAAACTACATCGTTACCTAAACTATACCCTATTCCTGCTGCTCCTTACAGCACTAACCGCCCGTGCTGATTCTATTCTTTCCAAAAACATATCGGTACACGTTACCGAAATGCGCCTGGGCACGGTACTTAAAATCATCGAGCAAAAAGGCAACTTCTACTTTTCATACAACAGCAACATTGTAAAAACCGATAGCCTGGTTAGTATCAGTGCCGATAACTGGACGATAAAAGAAGTACTTGACCATATGCTCAGCTACCGCTTTGAATACAGGGAAACGAAGAATTTTATTATCCTGCGATACGCGCCCCTGCAACTTACCATAGTTACCGACAAAGCCGCCACCGAAGGCGATAGCTATAACATCAGCGGCACTGTTACAGACGAGCGGTCGGGACACAAACTGGCCAATGCCAGCGTATACTCGCATGAGCAATTGCAATCGGTATTAACCGATAAAGAAGGGCACTTTGATATAACCCTTCGTAACGAAGGTCAGCCAATAACACTCACCATCAGCAGGGAATTTTATAAGGATACCACTGTCACTTTCCTGGCCGATGTTACCGTAAGGAGTACCGACACTACATTGAAAAAAAAGAGCCTGCTGGGTTATATCCTTAGTGATGATTATTCGGGCGTCGAAAATACTTCACTGGGTAAGCTATTCCTCTCAACCAAGCAACAGATCCAGGCTGCCAACCTGGGCGGCTTGATTGCCCAGGCTCCATTCCAGGCCTCGGCCATACCGGGCGTAAGCACCCACGGCAACTTCAGCGGACAGGTAGTTAACGTTGTTTCGCTCAATGCCGTTGGCGGTTATAATGCCGGGGTTGATGGTTTTGAAATGGGCATCATCTTCAATTTAGATAAAGGCGATGTTGGTGCAGTGCAGATAGCCGGGATCTTTAATGTGGTTGGCGGTTCGGTAAATGGTATTCAGCTTGGCGGTTTGTACAACAATGTACTTGGTAATGTGCGGGGTATTCAACTGGCGCTGCTGCATAACAGCGTAAAGCAAAACATGAACGGCCTGCAGTTATCGGCACTTTATAACCACACACGTGGTTCGGTGCGGGGCATCCAATTGGGTGCGATAGGTAATATCGCCGGTAAAAATTCTGATGCTTTACAACTGGGCGGTATCGGAAACATTGCGCAGCAAAAGTTCAGCGGCCTGCAGGTTGCAGGGCTTTTCAATTATGCCAAGCATCTTAGCGGTGTACAGCTGGCACTGGTAAACATTGCTGATACATCGTCGGGCTTTAGCATTGGCTTGCTGAATATCATCAACAGCGGCTATCATAAGCTCGCTATCTCCACCAACGAAACACAGAACATCAACCTAGCTTTCAAAAACGGCAACAATAAACTGTACACCATTTGGCAGGGTGGTATGCGGGTAGATGGCAATAGTAAATTATACTCATTTGGATTGGGCTTTGGGCGGGAATTCGGTTTAGGCCGGCACTTGGCTATCAATACCGAAATCGGTTCGAGTTACCTGTACCAGGGCACCTGGCTAAAAACAAACCAGCTTAATAAATTCAACCTTGATTTTACTTACAAGGTAAGCCGCAAGTTCTCCATCTTTGCAGGACCATCTTTAAATTTCCTCTATTCAGATCAGCGCACGCCTGTTAATGGCTACGCCTATGTGCGGGACCTGCATCATTCATTTATTAATGACAACCGCAACTGGAGTGGCTGGGTTGGATGGAGCTTTGGGGTTAACCTGTTTTAACGAGATTTGGTGGTAATAACTTACATCGTCATCCTCTTGGCCGGGCGGAGGTCAGTTACTTTTGTCTTGACACAAAAGTAACCAAGACCGAGCTATAGCGAGATAACGAACGCTGTAACAAAAAACAATAGTGAGTAACTCAAGTCAGCAGATAGGCTTATCTGCAGCACAGGCCTTTACCCTGAAAACCGGACAGAACCACGGGCTGCAATTATTTTTCCCTGCCTGTACAGGCCCTCACATCTGCAAAAACTTGCTATGCCCCTGCAGCCGCACCACCCGCCATTGTTCTACCCGCTTTCGCCCGAAGCTTACCTGCCGACGGGGAGAGGAAAGAAGTAAGACGGTTAGAGTCAAGAAACAAGAATAATAAAACCCATGTCATTGCAAGCGATAGTGTGGCAATCGCACTGAAGCATGGCCACTCTGTATAGTATGCGATTGCCACGTCGCGCCCAGGCTCGTTTCCGTTTCGCTCCTCGCAATGACATGGTTTGATGAAAGGGTTAACAAAAAGTGCGTCGGCCCGACAAAAAAGCGGGCCTGGGAGTATGGCCTGCGGGGGGAAGCATTTTTTTGTCTTGATGTTTGGTTACTTTGCATCTAAGGTAAAGTAACTGGCCCCCGCCCGGCCAAGAGGGCGACGATGTGAGTTAATTACCACAAAACTCGTCCAAGTTACCCAAGGCTCCTTTACCATCGCGCAAAACTTGAACTAAGCTATACCCCCCCAATGAACTAATCAATCCAAATCCCCATTACCAAAAGTATCTCCCTGGTTAATATCACCGGTTTCATAGCCTTTTTTAAACCAGTACATGCGCTGGGCACTGGTGCCATGGGTAAAGCTGTCCGGCTCAACATGTCCTTGGGCCTGCTTTTGAAGACGGTCATCACCGATGGCGTTAGCCGCGTTCAGGGCCTCTTCAATATCTCCTTTATCAAGCACATTTTTCATGCTTTTTTCGTAGTGCGCCCAAACACCAGCATAAAAATCGGCCTGTAACTCCAGTTTCACCGAAAGCTTGTTATATGCGCCTTCACTTAACCTTGAGCGTGCTGCGTCCATTTTTTGAGAAATGCCCAAAAGATTTTGCACATGATGACCTATCTCATGGGCTATTACATACGCCTGTGCAAAATCGCCGGCCGCTCCAAAACGGTTCTTCAGTTCATCGTAAAAAGAAATATCTATATATACCTGCGAATCGCCGGGACAATAAAACGGACCACTTGCCGAACTTGCTGTACCACAGGCCGACTGTACGTAATCATTAAATATAGTTAGCTGCGGCTTTTCGTACGTTTTGCCCATATCGCTAAAAAGTTTTGTCCAGATATCTTCGGTATCAGCCAAAACTACGCGTACAAAGTGCTTGCCCGCGTCCTCGGGGCCGTTATTGGCTGTTTGCTCCTGCCTGGGCTGATTGGTTGCCACCTGGTTAAGCAGGGCTGAAGGATCAACCCCGGTAAAAAAATAAATTGCAGCAGCTATTAAACCAAGTACACCGCCACCTATGGCTATCCTGCCACCGCCGCTGCCCCGTTCATCGTTAACATTATCGCTTTCGCGTCTGCCAAACCATTGCATATTGTCGCCCCCCGGCCCCCTAAAGGGAGCGTTTTTATACATGATAATGAAAAAAGCCCCTGTTTGTTTTGACAGAGGCTTTACATTTTTTATTCCCCCTTTAGGGGGTTAGAGGGCTATTTTACAATCTCAAACACCGCCTGAATCTGGAAGTTAAGTTTAATAGTTTTAAAACTGATATCCGAATCGCCAACATTGCTATCGGCCGAAGCTTTGAACATCATCGTGTTTGCATAAACACGTGGCTGAGGAAAGCTGCTGTTATCACTTTCGGTAATGTTAATAGCACCGCCTAATTTTTCGCCAAGAGCAGCCAGCAGGTAAGTCGCTTTATCGCGGGCAGCAAGCAGCGCCTTTATTTTCAGATCACGTTTCAAATCGGCCATTTTTGAATAGTCATAGCTTTCAATATTGGTGGATTGGATACCTTTAGGATCAATTTTTGACATAATCTGGTTAAACTTGTTCAGATCGCGTACGCGCAAACCATACTGTTTGCTGGCCAAAAAATCGGGGGCTTTTTTCTTTTGATAAGTATTGTTCCAGGCCGATACATTGTTCACTGTAAAGTCGGAAGCCGGGGTACCGGCATCTTTAACGGCTTTTTCAAGTTGATCTTCCAGATCATTAATGGCGATGTGTTTTTTGCCATCCATGTATTCCTGTAGTGATATGGTTACGTTTATAATATCAGGAGTAACCTCCTGCTCGGCAATGCCGGTAACTTCAATTTTACGCCTAAGGTCAACGTTTTGAGCAAATGCTCCAACAGTAGTTGCTAATAGTGCGGCAAGGATAAATAGCTTTTTCATGTGTAATTTATTTGATGTTATGACTAAGGTAACGAGCATTTAGTTTAATATGTAACAGCAAGGCTACAATTATTTACTAAACCACTGGTATGCTTGCAAATAAAGCGAAGGTGTTTTGCATGGGCAGCTAACGCATTTTACTAACGGAAATAGGAATAATGCAATATCCCACTTTTGTTTATGAACTCTGATAACACATCTGTACTCTCAAACCCTTTACCCCTTTTATGGTTATATAACAGCACATTAATGACATTTGGTTATGAGATCGATATGGAAAGGTTCGATAGGTTTTGGGCTCGTAAGCATCCCCGTAAAATTGTATTCGGCGGTTGAAACCAGCTCGCTTGATTTTGATATGCTGGATAGCCGCGATCATGCACGTATCCGCTATCAACGGGTTAATGAAAACACCCATAAGGAAGTACCTTATGATAAGATTGTTAAAGGCTATAAGCTTGATGAAGATTACGTTATTATGGATGAGCAGGATTTTGAAGATGCTGCACCCGAAAAAAGCAAGGTAATTGAAATTGAAAGCTTTGTTGATATTGCCGATGTAAACCCCATGTTTTATGAAACTTCATACTATACGGAGCCTGATACCAAAAACAATAAAGCCTATGCCTTGCTCATCCAGGCATTAACCAAATCAAAAAAAGCGGGACTGGCGCGTTTTGTTTTACGCAGTACCGAAAGCCTGTGTATTGTTCATCCGCTTAAAAACGTGCTGGTAGTAACCCGAATCCGCTTTGCCCAGGAAATTCGCGATACCGGAGATCTCAACCTGCCCGATAAAATAGATGTAAGCAAAAAAGAACTGGACATGGGCCTCACACTTATAAACCAGTATGCCGAAGATTTTGACGTATCTAAATTTAAAGACGAGTATAATGATGAATTGCTCAAAATCATCGAAGCCAAATCAAAGGGTAAACGAGCCAAAGTTAAAAAGCTTAAACCACGTAAAACCGGTAGCGACGATCTGTATGATCAATTGATGGCAAGTTTAAAAACTAAAAAAGGAGCGTGATTAAGTCGTAAGGCAAAATAGGATTAACAGATTCCTTAAAATTGGGCATGATGTATGCTTTTTAGAACTTTTAGTTGTAAACCATGGCCTTCAGTTGCTCTATCCCGATAGGAATTGCAGCTTTAAACTCCACTTAAATTATCCTAATAATTAATTTACTTGTTAAATAAATAAAATTTGGCTTTTTGTTTGTAGATGCTATCCCACAAAAACATTAAAACATCTATCATGGCAACAACTAAAGTAAAAGCCCCCGAGCAAACTAACAACGTACAGGAATCGGCCCTGAACGAATTATTCATCGATGAGCTAAAAGACATCTACTGGGCCGAAAAACATCTTTCAAAAGCATTGCCTAAAATGGCCAAAGCTGCTACTTCTGACGAGTTACGCTCTGCTATTGAAAATCACCAATCCGAAACGGAGCGGCAGATCATCCGCCTGGAAGATGCTTTTGCTTCCATCGGTCAAAAAGCTGTAGCTGTAAAATGCGAAGCGATGGCGGGCCTCATTAAAGAAGGCGAAGAAATTGTAGCCGAAACCGAAAAAGGAAGCATCACCCGCGATGCCGGAATTATTTCGGCCGCACAAAAAATTGAGCATTACGAAATTGCTTCGTATGGCACGCTCCGCACCCTGGCCAGTGTACTGGGCTATGACCATGCCGCAGAACTGCTTGATTCAACCCTGCAGGAAGAAAAAACATGCGACGGCCTGCTCACCCAAATTGCCGAAGCTGGCATTAACCAGGCATCAAAAGCAGAAAAAGCTTAACCATTTATTAGTTTTTTAAGAGCGGCCGCAAAGGGTTTATTCCTTTCGGCCGTTTTTTATTAAAATTCTAATACCAAATTGAGGCCTTGCGCCATTCCCTTCCCGGGGCTTTAAGTTTACCTACAAAATCTAAGTGTGCACTAAACAGGATTGAGAAATCAAGTTTACAATTAGCAGACTCCGCTGGAGTCGACTATTTCTTTGAATTTATCTATAAACAGGGGGCCTCTCTGAGGCCAAATTACAGGTTTGGAATACTGGTCATAGTATAAAGCATTGCCGGCCCCAGCGGGGCCACGTGTTTATAGCTCTAAAAAAGCATTTTTTGGGCTCCGTAGGTGCCTCCTATTTAAATTTTAGCTTGTGGGTAAACTTAAACCCCAGGGAGGAAATTGGGCTTTTCGTCAGCGTTAATTACATATTAATTAAAATATTTCCACAAACAATAGCCGGAGAATATGGTTTAAGTCAAAAAAACCGAAGCCCTATGAAACAATTCCTGCTGGCAGCGCTTGCTGTCTTCTCCTGCTGTTCAAATGATATTTTTGCACAAGTAAAACTTGATGGTGTTTATGCCGGATGTGAGTTTTCGCCAAGCCCGATATTTGGCGGCGGGATGAACAGGCGGGATGTTGCTGTAATGTTTAGGCCAGATGGCACTTTCAATGATGTACTTAACCGCGCGGATTGGCAAACCAATGTAAGTGGCAAATACACGGTGAACAATAATGAGGTTAATCTTAAATATACCAAAAGCTCATCTGTTTACACAATAACAAAATATGGCAGTCTTTCTAATTACGCGCATGAGCTGTTCAAGCTTCAGGGTAATGTTATACCGGCTGGTTACTATTCATTTATCAGTGCAATGGGTGGTGGCGGCGCGGCTTACGGTACAACTTATGTCGGCGCTTTAAGCACACAGGGATTAAATTTCGACGGCCAGGGGCATTTTAGTAATTCGCGTTATTCGGGCTCGGTTGTTGCCGGCGAAAATGTTGGCGGCGGCAGTTCGAGCAGTAAAGATGGCCGTGGTACCTATAAAATAAACAAGGGGGTACTTACACTTACCTATACTGATGGCCATACCGAACTGCACAGCTTTTTTTGCGACATGGGCGGTAAAACCCGCATGGCTGTAGTTGACGGGCGGGTGTTTTTTGTAGACAATAATGACCAGGCCACCAATAACGATGTAAAACCATCAACCACTGCTAAAAATGCTCAGGAGGGCGCTCCTGCAAATACCGGCAACACCGCCGTGCCAGATGGAAAAACATTACTTTTAAAAGCTAATGCCATACATGGCGGCGATAAACTAAATGCATTGAAAACCGCACGTTTAACGGGTTCAGTTTCGGGCTTAAAAGTTGTTGAGCTAATTGACATTACTAACAGCAAGGTGCGTGTTGAGGTATGGAAAAACAGCAAGCCCGTTTCTGTGCAGCAAACCGAAGGCAATACCGGTTGGCAATGGAGCAGCGGTAACAAGTCCGATCTCCCGGCCAATAGTGTGGCCGAAGTAAAAACCGCGCTGTACACCGGGGTTATTGGATTACGGAAATCATTGCTTGATCAAATGCAGATCGTGAATACGCAAAAAATTGCCAACAATAATATGTACACGGTTCAATGCAAGCTAAACGGCAACGAATATGTGTTTGCTGTAAATGATAAAAACCAACTGATGGCGTATGGATATAAGGTGGGCGACAAAACCTTGTTCTCTATGCTATCAGATCTCCGGCCGGTACAGGGCATTACAATTCCTTATCATGAGGCCACAACAAGCGGTCAGCAAAAGCTTAATATCCAATACGACAGCATGGATGTGAACCCGGTTTTGGACGAACAAAGCTGGGCTGTACCCGCCGGGAACTAAATTCAGGCAGATAATTTATTGGGCCTCAGGTACAGGTAATCGTTCTTAAAATCGATGATCATGTTGAAGCGTTTTAACAACCCGTTACCTAAGTAATTTATTTGGAACCCCATCGGGTTTTTGTTGCTCAGCATAATAGCGGGCACATTGGCAACCGGAAAGCCATTGAGCCTGAACAATGGCGTTTCCACTATTTTCATCTCATATTTTACCCCACGCGGATCGCTGATGGTGGATGCTTTGATAACCTTCAGGTCGGCCGGAAAATTGCTTTTGGTGGCCCATTCACTATCCAGGATCAATGACTGATCAGACCCGGTATCCATCGAAAAATTGCCGGTATATTTTTTACCCCTTATTTCAAATTCGCCAGTGGCATAAGGGAATCCACGCATAAAGCCCATCTTAGTCCGTTCGTACCCTTTTAACCCTTTAGGCAATTTGTTGTAAACTATTATGCGGTTATTATCGTAATCAATCTCCACCTGCTTGCCCTCAAATAAATTCCACCCAAAACGGCCATCCATCCCATACGAAGTTATACCCGTTGAAAGCATCTCCTGGTTTTGCCAAACAGCTGTGCCCATCTGAAGTTTTTGGGCCTTATTCATTTCATTAAAGTTAGGCTTGGCATTACCAGCCAACACATCGGCATTGTTTGGCAATAGCTTTGTTCTTTTTATGATCGCATCCCTTGTTAAATGAAAATCAAATGAGCTCAAATCAAAATGCAGGTTTAAAGTGTCGGTATTATTTATAACAGCTTTTACAGCTATGGCATTATAGGCTGTAAGCTTAAACGGGATAGTATCATTTTTGCTAATAACGGCATCCTGTTTACCTGCCGGAGGTATGGCGCTTGCTATTTGTGTGTAACATGAATCCTTGCCGTTAAGCACGATAATGAAATTATACCGGGTACCGGGTTTAACTTTTACCCTTATCGAATCGATATCGGTATAAAAAGTAACCCACTTTGTTGTCCGGGCCCTATCAGCGGTATAAACATCCGGTCTTGTTTTTGGCGACAGCGACCACGCGTTTTTATCCAAAAAACCGCCGTCATTAATAGCTACGCTTTTTGATGTCGCTTTAATTACAGGCAGCTTTGACTGAGCGTTAACAAGTGCGGCAGGCAACAGGCATATCAGCAGCAATATATATTTCATTGTTTTTTGAGGTAAGGGAGCTTAAAGATACACCAGGATTAAATCTTTACAAAACAACCTTTTAAATGATTGTACTGCTTTAAAAAAATGCAAAACTTAAAACTTTTCGGCCATCTCAACTATTATAAAGATATCTATGAAAATCATTAATTAAAACAAAGTATTATGAACTCACTCCTGTATATAATTGCAATCATCCTTATTATAGGGTGGGCAATTGGCGTATTTTTTACAACCGTTGGCGGCCTTATTCATATTTTGCTGGTAATAGCTGTTATTGCCCTGCTGTTAGGTGTAATAAGACGGTCGACAGCTATATAAGCTGCGGAAAATATAAACCTGACAGGCTATCTCAAATGGGATAGCCTATCTGAACCTTGATTCGCTTGATTTGCGGATTACCTGATAAAATCAGAAAGTCTTTAAATCAAATGGATCAAGGTTTTTTGTATACTTGTTTAGTCGTGAGGATAAATCCTTAAATCAGGAGAATCAAGGTTTGAAAAATATATACACTTTATTATTTATCGCAGTTATAGCCGCCATTAGCGCATGCTCGCCTAAAGTACAACCTTATGCTGCAACCAATAAGCTTTATCACACCCAAACCGATTCGTTAGTCGAAGTCATCAGCAGAGAACAACCGGCCATGCTGATAGATAGCGCAGGCGGGGCTATTCCTTCAGAATGGGTTGGCACCGTAAACTTTAACCTCCGAAAACCTAATTATGTGATCATTCACTACACGGCACAGGATTCGGTTAAGCAAACCCTCAATACTTTCACCTTAGTAGAACCCCAGGTAAGCGCACACTACGTAGTAAGTAAAGACGGCAAAGTTTACCATATGCTTAATGATTATTTGCGGGCCTGGCATGCCGGCATCAGCAAATGGGGCAGCATCAGCGATATGAACAGTTGTTCAATCGGAATTGAAATTGACAATAACGGGCACGAGCCTTTTAATGATATACAGGTTAAAAGCCTGCTGGCTTTGCTGGCACAACTCAAAAAAACATACAATATTCCGCAAGCTAACTTTATCGGGCACCAGGATATTGCACCATTACGCAAGCCCGATCCGGGCCCTCTTTTTCCATGGAAGTTATTAGCCCAAAAAGGCTTCGGCTTTTGGCGGGAGGAATTGCTTGAGCTTCCGCCTGATAATTTTGATTATGCTACCGCGCTTAAACTGATTGGCTATGATATTAGTAACCTTCCTGTAGCCATAGTTGCCTTTAAACGCCACTTTGTGCAGAGTGATGAGACGCCGGTTATGACACAGTTGGACCTGAATATTCTTTATAACGTTTACAGGAAATATTAGTTCTATGTTGATTTTGTTAGAGATGGTGTATTGATTCCGTCTAACTCGTGGAGAAAACCCGAATTTATGGATGATGGTTTTCCTGTATTCAACGCGGGAGCAGTTAAAGCACTTCAACGTATTCTTGCGGTAACCAATGCATCTGTTATATTAACAACGTCTCGCAAATTGAGCTATACCATTGCAGAATGGAGAACCATGCTTAAATACCGGGGAGTTATCCCAACAAAAGTTCAGCGACTTACTACTGATAGCTTAAAGAAAACACGCGCTGAGGAAATAACAGAATGGTATCAAGACCAGCATCGGCCTAATCAACCTTTTGTAATTATCGACGACGATAAGATGCTAAACGGATTGCCTGAATATATAAAGAGTAACCTTGTTTTAACCAGCCCTTCAATGGGCTTTACAGATGATCTTGCCAATGAGGCAATTGCCATTTTAAAGATGCCGGCATACAAGGCATGATGACCACAAGCGGGGACGCTTGCAGTAGCGCTATAAAATATAAAAGCCCTTGAAAATCAACTTTCCAGGGCTTTTATATTTTCTCTTTAGAGGCCGGGGAACTAATCTATCCACTCAAACTTAGTATAAGGCACAAGTACCTCCGGCACTTTAATTCCTTTTTCAGTTTGATTGTTTTCCAACAACGTAGCAACAATACGAGGCAGGGCAAGCGCACTGCCATTCAATGTATGTGCCAATTGGGTTTTACCATCGGCATTACGGAAACGCAGTTTAAGCCTGTTGCTCTGAAAAGTTTCGAAGTTTGATACTGATGAAACTTCCAGCCAGCGTTGCTGTGCCGCGCTCCAGGTTTCCATGTCGTAGGTTAACGCCGAGCCAAAACCCATATCACCACCGCAAAGGCGCAATACGCGGTATGGCAAGCCTAATTTTTGTAACAAGCCTTGCACATGGCTGCTCATCTGCTCCAAAATTTCGTATGATTTATCGGGATGGGCTATAGTTACAATTTCCACCTTATCAAACTGGTGTAAACGGTTCAGGCCGCGCACGTGCGAACCATAAGAACCCGCTTCACGGCGGAAACATGGCGTATGACCACAATTACGTACCGGCAACTGATCTTCTTTTAATATCACCTCGCGGTACAGGTTGGTGATAGGTACCTCGGCAGTAGGGATCAGGTACAGGTTATCAACACCTACATGGTACATCTGCCCTTCTTTGTCCGGCAATTGTGAAGTACCGAAACCTGATGCTTCGTTTACCATTAAAGGCACGCTTACTTCGCTGTAGCCTGCTTTTTCGGCTTCGTCAATAAAGTAATTGATCAAAGCGCGTTGCAGCTTAGCACCTTTATTTTTATATACAGGGAAACCGGCTCCGGTTATTTTAACGCCCAGTTCAAAATCAATCAGGTTGTATTTTGCAGCAAGCTCCCAGTGTGGTAAAGCATCAGCTGGTAACTCGGGTTTTATGCCGTTCTCTAACACCACTTCGTTATCCTCGGGAGTTAAGCCTTTAGGCACCGAGCTATGAGGCAGGTTAGGCAGCAATACTAATTTTTGATATAACTCTTCCTCGGTAATAGTAAGCAGTTCACCAAGCTTTTTGATCTCTTCCTTCCAGGCACCTGTTTTGCCTTTAAGACCTTCTGCTTCTTCTTTTTTACCGGCGCGCATCAGCTCGCCAATCTGTTTTGCAGCTGCATTGGCCTCGGCCGAAACATTATCCATACTGGTTTGAGTGGAGCGACGTTTGTCGTCCAGTTCAATTATTTCATCAACCAGTTGGGGCTGTTTAAAATTTTTTACAGCCAAACGTTCCAAAACCTGTTCCCGGTTATCACGGATATAACTAACTTGCAGCATTATTTTATTTTTTAGGCAAAGATATAATTAGTTCATTGTTTATGGTTCATAGTTCATAGCTGATTTATGAAATTTAAAAACCATCAACCAATATCCATGAACTATGATCTATGAACCATGAACAACCCAATAGGTAAACTATACTTAGTCCCCACCCCGATAGGTAATCTGGAGGATATGACCTTCAGGGCTATCCGCGTGTTGAAGGAGGTGGATCTGATACTGGCCGAAGATACCCGCACTTCTGCCCCGATGCTGAAACACTTCGAGATCCATCAAAAAGTATTTGCACATCATCAGCACAATGAGCACCAATCAAGCAACGAGATCATTAAGTTTTTGCTGCAAGGGAAAAATATCGCGCTTATCTCTGATGCAGGTACACCCGCTATATCCGATCCGGGTTTTTTCCTGGTACGAGAGGCTTTAAAGTTTAATATCGCTGTGGAATGCCTGCCAGGTGCTACAGCTTTTGTACCCGCGCTGGTTAATTCCGGCTTCCCTACCGATAAGTTTTGTTTCGAAGGGTTTTTGCCGTTGAAAAAAGGCCGCCAAACCCGGTATAAGTTTTTGGCCGAAGAAGAGCGGACCATCATACTATACGAGTCGCCCCACCGTTTGTTAAAAACGCTGGATGAGATGGCAACTTATTTCGGGGCCGACAGGCAGATCTCGGTATCGCGCGAGCTTACCAAAATGTTTGAAGAAACCGTGCGGGGTACTGTGCTTGAAGTAAAACAGTACTTTGAAACACACCCTATGAAAGGCGAGTTTGTAATGTGTGTTGCCGGTGCGGCAGCTAAACCTGCAAAGGGAAAGTATGACAGGGACGAGGAGGAAGAGTAGCCTATAAGCACAAACCATGTCATTGCGAGGTACGAAGCAATCGCATGCTATACAGGGCTGCTTTGCTTCAGTGCGATTGCCGCGCTGCGCTCGCAATGACATAGTTAATATAAGTAAATAAATAAACTCGTCATTGCGAGGATATTACCCTACATGAAAAAAAACATACCATTAGCCATACTATCGGGCTTACTTTTGTGGATAGCCTGGCCGCCTACCCCTTATACTACCTTTTTACTTTTTATAGGCTTTGTGCCTATGCTGCTGGCTATTGAAAACATCATTAATGATGATAAACCCAAAAAGGGTAAACGGGTTTTTAATTTAAGCTTCATAGGCTTTTTTATCTGGAACTCATTATCCGTTTATTGGGTTTATAACGCGCTTAAAATAGTTGGCGAACTGGTGGCCGTCCCTATTACGCTTATCCCCTATTCGCTTGGGCCGTTGCTGATGGCTGCCGCTTTCTGGTTATATTACCGCTTCAGGCTGGTTGCTCCCCGCTGGATAGCACTCATTGGCCTGGTTTGTTTTTGGATAGGGTACGAATATCTGCACCAAAGCTGGGACCTTTATTTCCCATGGATGACACTTGGCAATGGTTTTGCCGTAGCTCATCAGTGGGTTCAATGGTATCAATATACCGGCGTATACGGCGGTACGGTATGGATCTGGGCTGTGAATATCCTGGCTTTTTTAATTTATACTGGCTTTCGCGAAGCACAGGCTAAAAACACCCGATTGTCATTGTCTGCAGCTTTGCTGATTGTTATCATAGTGCCTATCGGCTACTCATTATCCGTTTACAGCAATTATGTTGAGGAAGTAAATCCATCAAATATTGTTGTTGCCCAGCCTAATATCGATCCCTATGAAAAAGATGGCACCATCCCTCCTGCTTTGCAGGTTGATATCCTCATCCATCTTTCAAGGCAGGTGGCTCAACCTAATACAGAATTTTTTATCTGGCCCGAAACGGCCATTCCAGCACCTGTTTATATTAATGAAGACCAGATAGGCCAAAACAACTTTGTTAAGCAAGCCCAGTTTTTTTTACGCAAGTACCCCAATGGCAACCTGGTTACCGGTGCCGAAACGTACAGGCTTTATAACAACAGGGCTACGCCAACAGCGGTTCCATCACCATTTGGCGGCGACCAGTTTGCTGATTTTTACAGCACAGCCCTCAACTTAGAAAACGGCGACCGCATCCAAACGTATCACAAATCGCGCTTTGTACCTGGGGCCGAATCAATGCCTTTTGGCGAAACACTATCGTTTCTTAAACCTGTTTTTGAGCATTTAGGCGGAGCTACCGGCAACTATGCTCCCGACAAGGATGCGAAAGTACTTTACTCGCAAAGCGGCATCGGCGTTGATCCTGTTATTTGCTATGAATCGATATGGGGAGGCTATATTGCCCGCTCCGTTAAAAAAGGGGCACAATTTATTGCCATTATTACCAACGATGGCTGGTGGGAAAACACATCTGGTAAAGACCAGCATTTAGACTACGCCAAACTTCGCGCTATTGAAACCCGTCGCTGGGTATGCCAGTCGGCCAATACCGGTATTTCCGGTTTCATCAACCAACGCGGCGACATAGTTAAGCACACCGAATGGTGGACCAAAACCGCCATTAAACAGGATATCAACCTTAACAGCGAGCTTACATTTTACGTTAAACACGGAGACTATATTCCGCAAAGCGGGAGTGTGCTGGCGGGCGTTGGTATATTATTTTTACTTGGGATGAGGCTGAGGAAAAAACAGGCAATAACTGCCTAAGTAATAAAAGACTTAATCAAGCACCGACAGGGTAGTTTTTATAATATCATCAAAAAAAGCCTTGTCGGCTGTTGCCTTGGCCGATACCTGCATGCCACGTACCGCGTTAATAATGAAGCGGGCAAGTGCAAGGGCATCCTGGGTTTTATGGATCTCGCCGCTGTCCTGCCCTTTTTTAACGGCAAGATAAATGGCTTTTTCAAACTGCTGCTCGTTACGGCATACCATCTCCTTCACTTCAGTGTCGTGTGCTGCAAGCTCAATTTCGGCGTTTACCATGAAGCAGCCCTTGCGCTGTTCATCTTCTAATAACGCGCTTGTGGTAAGCTCTAAAAGCTTTTTTATTGCTTCTTTAGCCGATGCTTCATCTTTTATGATGCTGCACATCTGGTCGTCCCCGGCTTTTTGATAACTGTCCAGGGCCTTAATATACAAAGCGTGTTTATCGCCAAAGGTATCGTACAGGCTTGACCGGCTTATACCTAAACCTTCCACCAGATCCTGCATTGATGTACCGTTGTAGCCTTTATGCCAAAAAATACAAACGGCCTTGCTCAATACCTCGGCTTCATCAAAATCTTTACTTCGTGCCATAACAGAAAAGCTTTACCCGTTTCGGGCAAAGCTATTCATTTTTAGTTAATTGTTAATAATGTATGTCCCTTATAGCTCGATGAACTATAAGAGGCACCTAAAGCATCATGCCCTTCAACTTCTAAAAGTGCCCATCGGCAGGTGCCCCCTTCTGTGGCTTTCTTATCTTACGCCGCCGCTGGCAATGATAATTTCGCCGGTTAACCAACGTGAATCATCAGAAGCAAGGAACACTGCAATTGGCGCAATATCATCCGGCTGACCAATACGGCCAAGCGGTGTGGTTTTTTCTATCTCCACCTGGAAATCGCTACCAATAAACCCGGCAGTGTGTGTACCTTCGGTTTCAACCATACCCGGGTTGATAGCATTAACACGTATTTTTTTAGGGCCAAGCTCTTTTGATAATACCTGTGTAATAGAATCAACCGCGCCCTTAGTTCCTGTATAAATAGCGCTTTGCGGCGGAGTGATACGTGTAACAGTTGAGCTAACATTTATTATACTGCCTCCTTTATCGCCAAAGCTGTTAACTGCCGCCTGTGATGCAAGTAATAAACCAAGCACGTTGGTATTAAACTGGCGGTGAAATTCATCTTCGGTAACCGCTTCAATTGGTGTAAATTGATATACACCTGCGTTGTTTACTAAAACATCAACACCGCCAAAAGCTGCGTTGGTTTCTGCAAAAAGGCGGTCGACATCGGCTTTTACTGCTACGCTGCCTTGTACCGCAATAGCTTTACCGCCGTTAGCAGTAATTTCAGCTACCACTTTATCAGCACCTGTTTTGTCTGATGCATAATTTACTACTACTGCTGCACCTTCTGAAGCGAGACTTTTAGCTATGCCTGCGCCGATACCTTTTGATGCTCCTGTTACAACTGCAACTTTGTTCTCTAATTTTTTCATTTTCTGGAAGATTAATTTCAATTTTGGAATAATCGTTCCACAAATGTAAAATCAATTTCGGAACAACCGTTCCTAAATTGATTTTTATTATCCTGGGATGACAAAAGAGATATAACTGGTCATATTAAAACCTCCATAAACAAAAGGGATAATTCCGGGAGAGCTTATGGGTCCATTGCCGTTAACTTAAAGAAAAAGCTCCTCAAAAGCGTGGGATTGTGCGATTCCACTCTTGAGAGCAGGGCTGTTGCATTCTAATATATAGTCGCAAGTTCAAGCGTCTTTCACTTGAATTATTACTCAGGTAAGCGTCCACGCTTACCTTTTTGATATTGTTACGCGAGCGTGGACGCTCAAAAAAAGCCAACACTCGAGCGTGGACGCTCGACCGTGCGATTTTTAAGCTCATTGAATTAGAATGCAATAACCCTTCTCTTGAGAGGGGTGGAGGGATGTGTTATTCTACGTGCGGCTTATCGCTTGTATAGCACACCCCTGCTACAACACGTTCCTACACGCCCCCCTTGAGTTTAAGTTAACCCACAAAATTGTTTTGTCGTTTAATCAGCAAGGTGTTTGTTTTGATCCTCTGGTTCAAAGGGTATTTCTATACTTTTTATCCTACAAACCTTTTGCACCTCCGGTGCATCTGTCCTTAAGCATTAATTAGTACCTGATTATATTATAAAACCAGCGGGGCCACGTGTTTATAGCCCTAAAAGAGTAGATTTTTTGGCTCCATAGGTGCCTCCTATTGAAATTTCAGGTTGGCTGATTTTGTGGGTTAACTTAAACTCTCGAGAGGGGATTTTAAAAGGTTTGCGCCAACTTACTCCCTTAAGTTAACGGCTAAGATAAAGGGCCGGGCGAAAGAGATATTATACGCCATACGTTATGGCTGAATAACCTGATTAGGCAATTGAGTATAATTTCTCCTCAGGCCCGGCGCAGCTCTTGCTTGTTCGTCGAAATGATAATTGGTTTCCTTATTGTAAACTCCTTACTCTTCTGTTGCCATTTCGTTCCTTTTCAGGATAAAGGCCATCAGGTCGTTTATGGGATGTTTGATGATCTTGCCGGTTTTTACACCATGCAAATGGCATAAGGATGTCAGCTCGTCGGCAAATGAATAAGCTATAGAGCCAACAAAGTGGCATTTATATTTATGATATTCGGGGTACGATTTAATATTGCTTTCAATAAATTCAACCAGGCCCTCAACCAGCATAGAGTGGCCATATTCGGTAGTTTTTATTTCGCTAACAAACTTGCTGAATGATGCCAGGTAGGTATTAGCATTAGGTTTTTGATAAACGTTTTTGATTACTATCTCCTTGTTAAGATGGTAAGCTTTATCAAATTTTTGGCTAATTTCATATGGCATATTACCGTATAAAAAATCGATAATCAGCTTTTTGCCAAACCAGGTGCCCGATCCTTCATCGCCTAAAACAAAACCAAGGCCATGCTGCCCGTCGTAAATATCTTCGCCGTCGAAAAAAGAGATATTGCTGCCCGTTCCCATTACACAACAAATTCCCTTTTCCTGTCCACAGGTAGCATAAGCACAGCCAAGCAGGTCGCTGTCAACACTGATATAAGCCTTACTAAAATGAGTGCTCAGGGCATTTGAAACAATCTCATGCCTGTCGGGACTGCTGCACCCCGCTCCAAAAAAATAGATCTCGGATATTTCGGCGGCAAGCGCCACCATTTCAGGGGCCTGCTCCTGTACAATACGGGCTATCTCCTTTTCGGTTAAAAAATACGGGTTTAACCCGGCAGTAAGGAACGAGCGGGTTTCCTGGTCTGAAACGGTCAGCAGCCAGTCGGTTTTTGATGAGCCGCTATCTGCAACTAATATCATTGACAAATTTCCTCGAGCGCTTTAACAGTAAGTGGCTTATGAATAAACTGGGTAATATGTTTATTATCGCTTGATTGCTTCATATCTGTGGGATCAAGTGATGATGATAACATATATATTTTAATTCCTTTTTTAGCAATTTCCAACCCATCATATTCGTGCAGAAACTCAAAGCCGCTCATCATTGGCATCCTGATATCCAAAAAGATAACGTCGGGATTCACCGACCCATCTCGTAATGATTCAATAGCCTCCATCGGCGATTGGCGCACAATGATCTTTTCTGCAAAATTACTACTCTCTAAAACTCTCCGCGTTATAAAGTTATCAATGTAGTTATCATCAATAAGCAGGCAGGTTTTAAAAGGGGTAGTCATGTTTCAAAAATAAGTTTTTAAACCTATTATTAAAATATTTTTTATTGGATGTTAATGCTGTTGGTTATCTGTTTTAACATGATCTCGGCCTGTTTGCTTTGATATTGTGCAGCAAAAAACTTTGATTGGGCATCAAGATAATTGCGTTGTGCTTCCCTTACCTCAAGCGGGGTAATATTCCCTAACTTATATTTATCAAGCGTAATATCCAGGTTTTTTTTATTGAGGTTAACATTTGATTCTTCCAGCTTTACCAAATCAAGTCCCGACAGGTAAACCACAAAAAGGCTGCTGATCTGGCTTTCAATATTTAGCTTGGTTTGCTTGGCATTGATGCTGGCATTGTCAATCTGGATCTTAGCATTCTTTTCGCGCCGGTTTTGGTTAAAGCCATTGAAAATGTTGATGCTTGCAGTAAGGCCATAATTAAACCCATGCACGTTTTGCGACAGGGTGAAGCCCGCCGGGGTTTTGCTGTTACTAAACGTATAGCCCGATGTTACCCCCACCTGCGGATACCTTGTAGCACGTACCTGTTTAAGGTTAATTTCGGCCAAACGCTGGTTTATTTGTGCCGAAAGGATAGCCGGGTTTTGTAATTGCGCATTGTTAAGCACATCGGCCAGCGCCAGTTTCTCATCAACAATAATGGTATCAGCAACAGAAAAATCAGTTTGCAGATCGCGGATGAGCATTTGGTTTAGCTGTATTTTGGTTGTCCGGAATTGCTGGTATTGAATTACAAGATTACCTGTATCCGTATTGAGGTTAACCTGGGCATTCAACACTTCCAGTCTTGAGGCACGGCCCACAGCAAATTTATCGTTAGCGATGCGCAATTGCGTACGCGAAATATCTATAGCACCCTTCAATGCTTTAATCTGCTCGTTTTGGCTAATCAGGCTATAATAAGTATCAATAACACTGGCTACCGTTCTTTGTACAGTATCCTGTAGCTGCAATATTCCCAGTTTATCTGTTTGCTTTAGCTGATCATAATTGGCAAACATGGCAAAGCCGTCAAAAATTGTCCAGTTAAGGTTTACACCGTAATTATTGTTGGAGTTTTTGGCATTACGGATATTGTTGATAGTACCATCATTACGGGTTTGCTTGGTGGTTTGACGGCTGTTGTTATCAGTAAAGTCGCCGGTAAGTGAGGGTAAGATCCCCGCATTGCCAAGCGTAACATTATTTGATGCTATGGTTGAGTTGTTTTGCGACAACTTAATATTATAGTTATTCTTCAGCGCAATTTCTACCGCATCTTTCAGCGTAAGTAGTGGCTGCTCAGGCTGCTGGGCTTTCGCAATGGCCGATACCATTGCGAAAGAAATTACCAGACAAGCTATTTTCTTGATCATCATATTAAATTACAGGTTTTCGATCAGTTTAGGTTCAAGGTGATGCGGATGACGTGCGGCTTCGGCCATTTCAGCTTCGGCAGCCATATCTTCAGGATCATGGTCGTGATCTTTACGGCTTTTGGCGGCCAGTAACAGGTACATCATCGGAATAATGTAAAGCGTTAGCACCAATGAAAAAAGCATCCCGCCCATAATAACAATCCCTAATGATACACGGCTTTTTGCGCCGGCCCCCAATGCAAATGCGATAGGCACGGCACCCAGCACTACGGCTAAGCTTGTCATCAATATCGGGCGCAAGCGGGCTGTTGCAGCTTCAACAACCGCCTCATATTTGGCCACGCCCTGTTCCATACGCTGATTGGCAAACTCTACAATCAAAATACCGTTCTTGGTTACCAGCCCTACAAGGGTGATAATACCGATCTCACTGAAAATATTGAGGGTTTGGTTAAACAGCCACAGTGATAAAAATGCACCGGAAATAGCCAGCGGCACGGTAAGCATCACGATAAACGGGTCCATAAAGCTTTCAAACTGGGCAGCCAGTACCAGGTAAATCAGCAACAATGCAAAGCCAAAAGCAAAAAGGATATTTGATGACCCCTCTGCATAGTCACGTGACGGCCCGCTCAGCGCAGTGCTGAAGGTGTCGTCAAGCAGACTTTTGGAGATCCTGTCCATTTCCTTGATACCATCGCCAACGGTATAGCCCGGAGCAAGGCCGGCAGAAAGAGTGGCCGACTTGTAACGGTTAAAGTGATAAATAGCCGGAGGCGTAGCACCCTCGGTTGTTTTAACCACGTTATCCAGTTGTACCAGGGTACCTTTTGTGCTTCGTACATATATAGATTTCAAGTCAAGCGGCTGATCACGATGAGCGCGGTCAACCTGTGCTATTACCTGGTACTGCTTGCCGTTTATCAGGAAATAATCCAAACGGCCCGCACTATAGTACAGTTGCAATGTTTGGGCAATATCATCAACCGAAACACCTAAATCGCGGGCACGCTCACGGTCGGTAACCACGCGCAGCTCGGGCTTGGTAAATTTCAGGTTAACATCCGTTCCCTGGAAAACCGGACTCTTTGATACCTCGGCAAAAAACGTTGGCAGCACCTTGCGGATCTTTTCAAAATCCTGGTTCTGTATTACGTATTGCACCGGTAACGATGTTTTTGACCCCGAACCGCCACCGCTTATGGTTTGTTCCTGTACCACAATAGCACGGGCATCGGGCATTTTTCTCAGCTTGGCGTTAAGCCAGTCTGCAAGCTCCTGCTGTGTCCGCTTCCGTTCGTCGGGAGCAACAAGGCCTACCCTGCCGAAACCGGTATTTGAAGCGCCGCCACCACCAAACGATGGCGAAACGATTTCAAGGTTAACGTTTGATTCCGGAATTGAATCCTCAACCAGGTTAGATACCTTGTCCATGTACTTGGTCATGTATTCGTAGGTTGCACCTTCCGACCCGGTAACACTATAACGAAGCAGGCTACGGTCATCAAGCGGGGCAAGCTCTGACGGGATAACCCGAACCAGGACACCGATGATAATGATCGACGCGGCCAGGATAGCAAATGATATCCACTTACGCTTCATAAACTTAACAAGCGACTCGGAATACGAGTTGATCATATTTACAAAGAAAGGCTCTGTTCTTTCATAGAACTTTGATTTCTTTTGGTTTTTGCGGATCAGCTTTACGTTAAGCATCGGGGTTAACGACAGGGATACGAATGCAGATATCAACACCGCCCCGGCCACCACCACCGCAAACTCACGGAATAAACGGCCTGTAAAGCCCTGTAAAAACACAATCGGTAAAAACACCGCCGCCAGCGTAACAGATGTGGATACTACCGCGAAAAAGATTTCGGCCGAACCCTCAAAAGCCGCCTTGCGGATTGCCATACCGGCCTCAACTTTTTTGTAGATATTTTCCGTTACCACAATACCATCATCCACGACCAGGCCCGTTGCCAGTACTATCCCCAAAAGGGTTAATATATTGATAGAAAATCCAAAAATGTACATGATAAAGAATGCACCGATCAATGATACCGGGATGTCTATCAGCGGACGGAAAGCGATCAGCCAATCGCGGAAGAAAAGGTAAATGATAATTACCACAAGCACAAAAGCCACAATCAACGTTTCCTGTACTTCAGATATCGATTGGTTAATGAACTTTGTATTATCTAAGGCTACTTTTACCGAAATATCGGGAGGAAGATCTTTTTTGATCTGCTCCAAACGGGTGTAAAAATCCTTGGCAATCTGTACATAGTTAGCACCCGGTTGCGGCACCAGGGCCAAACCAACCATCGGCACGCCCGATTCTTTAAATATGGTTTCTTCGTTTGCCGAACCCAGCACAGCATAACCTATATCGCTCAGCCTGATCACCCGGCTGCTATCTGCACGGATAATGAGGTTATTAAAATCTTTTTCGGTTGCCAGTTTACCCAGGGCCCTGATGGTAACTTCGGTATTATTACCTTCAATTTTACCTGCGGGCAGCTCCACGTTCTCTTTAGCTAATGCCGCACCAATATCGGTAGCTGTAACACCAAGGGCCGAAAGCTTGTTGGGGTCGATCCAAAGGCGCATAGCGTACTGACGCTGTCCCTGCACGTTGATGGTACTCACCCCGGGGATGGTTTGCAATCCCTCCAATAACACATTTTCCGCATAATCATCCAGTTGGTTTATGTTACGCGTATTACTGCTTACGGTGAGGGTGATGATCTGGTCGGCGCTGGCATCGGCCTTGGTTACTACCGGCGGGGCATTAATATCCTGCGGCAACTGGCGCTGGGCCTGCCCCACTTTGTCGCGCACGTCGTTAGCGGCAGTTTCCAGATCGGCATCAAGGTCAAACTCAACCGTGATGTTACTTTGACCAACCGAACTTGTTGACGATATGTTACGGATACCAGGTACACCGTTGATTGATTTTTCAAGCGGCTCCGTTATCTGCGATTCAATTACATCGGCATTGGCACCAGAATAACTGGTGGATACCGAAATAATTGGAGGGTCTACCGAGGGAAAATCCCTCACCCCTAAAAACTTATAGCCGATAATGCCAAATACAACAATAACCACAGACATTACTGTTGCCAATACCGGCCGTTTAATACTTACTGAGGATAAACTCATAATGGTTTATTTAATAACTTTTAAAATTTTCAAAGGCACTTTTGGTCGCATTTGTATCAGGCCGGATACCACCACGCTATCGCCGGGATTTAAGCCTTCTATAACCTGGATCTTAGTATCTGTGCGCAAATCTGTCTTTACTGGTTTTGATACCGCAATGCCATTATGGTAAATCCAAACCAGGCTGCTTTTTAAATCCGGAATAACCGCTTCTGTTGGCAGCAAAATGGTTTTGGGGATTTGATCAAGTGTTAAATTGATTTTGGCAAAACTACCTGCAGTAAGGATCCCTTTGGGGTTTGGTGCTTTGGCACGCACAGTAATAGTACGTGAGCTGGCATCAATTGATGGATCGATAGCATACACAGTACCCACAAAGTTCTCCATCGAACTTTCGGTTTTGAACCTGATCTTGCTGCCCGGGCCAAGTATGGAAAGGTATCTTTCAGGCACTGCAAATGTTACTTTTGCCGGATCGATATTAACCAAATTGGCAATTGGCGATGATGGTGACAGGTAACTGCCGGGGCTCACATTCCTTAAACCGATAGTGCCCGAAAAAGGTGCACGGATCTCGGTGCGGCTTATCTGTGCTTTGATCACATCTGCCGCCGCCTTTAACGAGTTTAGCGATGTTAATGACGTATCGTATTCTTCCTGGCTTATGGCTTCTTTTTGAAGTAACTGGCGGTTGCGGCTTTCCTGCTGTTTAGCCAATGCCACCTGGTATTGGTTTTGCTGTAACGATGCTTCCAGATCCTGGTTATAAACTTTAACCAGCAACTGACCTTTTGTTACTTTAGTGCCTTCGTTAAAATATATGCCGGTAATATTACCTGCGGTTTGGCTTATCAGGCTTACCTTTTCATTGGCATCAATAGTGCCGGTTATATCAATGATGTTATTTACGGCGGTGTCTTTAACTATCATAACGTTAACTCCTACCGGGCCGCCTCCTTTTTTCTTGTCGCCCTTACCCGAAGCCATGGCCGCGGCCGATTTCTTTGCGCCCTCGCTAAAAAATTTGTTGTAAATTAAATAGGCAACCAGCAGGGCCAGTGCCGTGTAAATAATATATTTCGTTTTCATACTTTGTTTAATCCGTGTGTGATTTAGCTTGTAGGGTTGTTTCGGGTGATATTAATGGGTTTAAATTGTTGTGCATTCGGGCAAGTACGCTTTCAAACACCTGCATATCGGCATCAGATATGCCTTCGGTGGTATCTGAATTAATATTTTCAAACGTTTCGACGATCTGGGGTACCGCCTGTTTTGCTTTATCGGTAACCCTGAGTAATTGCTGCCTCCTGTCGTTCGGGTTATTTTCGCGGTAAACAAAACCCTTTTCGGTAAGCAGGTTAATGATGCTCACCATGGCCGATTTATCCTTGCCCAGTATTTGCGCCAGCGCGTTCTGTGTAAGCTGACCGTCGTGAAAATAAATGAGCGAAAGTATGTAATGGTACCTGGTAACATCCAGGTGAGTGGTATGTTTCACCAGTACATCCAGATACAATTTACCTAAGCGGATCAGCTTGCGCGAAATAGGTTCAATCAGTTCCATTGATTTAAAATCGATGTAAAACTAACAGCATAATATTAACAATAGTTGCATGTATCAACCATTTTACAACCCTGTTTTGGGCACCATAACACCACATACATAACTGATTATATAATTTTTTTAAATTGCGGCCATGAAACTGACCAACCTACGCACGTTATTTTTTCTAACGCTTTTAATTATGAGTACTACCATCAGCAAGGCGGCCGCCAACGCTCAGATCATCTACAATGTTTCGTTTCCTGAAGCCCAGGCCCATTATGCTGATATTGAAATGCATATCACCGGCCTTCAGCAAAACACGCTTGAACTTAAAATGCCGGTATGGACACCCGGCTCATACCTGGTACGCGAGTTTGCTAAAAACATCGAATCGTTAAACGCCGAAACCAATGGCAAACCCATTGCAGCACCCAAGGTCAATAAAAACACCTGGCAAATTGTTACAAAAGGAATTTCGTCGGTAACGGTAAAATACAGGGTTTATGCATTTGAACTTTCTGTACGTACCAGCTTTATTGATGCATCACATGGCTTTCTGTCAACCAGCGGTATTTTCATTTACCCGGCAAGCATGCTGCATTCGCCGGCTATTATCCATATCAAACCTTACAAAAACTGGGATAAGGTTTCAACCAGTTTAGAGATGGTAAATAACGATCCTTTTACCCGCCTGTCGCCAAATTTTGATATCCTGTTTGATTCGCCTATTGAAGTGGGAAACCAGGATGTTTTTGGTTTTGATGCATCAGGGGTTCATTATGAAATTTGCATGTACGGCGGCGGTAACTATGATAAGGAAAAATTAACAGCCGATGTACATAAAATTGTGGATCAGGAAACGGCTGTTTTTGGCGAAAACCCCAATAAACACTATGTATTCATTGTACACAACCGCCAGCGTAACGGCGGTGGCCTTGAGCACCTGAGCTCAACAGTTTTAGGCGCATCACGTGATAATTATGCTAATGACAAAGGTTACCAAAGCTTTTTAGGCCTCGTGGCACACGAACATTTTCATTTGTGGAATGTAAAACGCCTGCGCCCCATTGTATTAGGTCCGTTTGATTATGACAATGAAAACTACACCACCAACCTATGGATAGCAGAGGGCTTTACTGAGTATTACCAGGGTATTATTGTTAGGCGCACGCAGTTGTTCCCGGTCGAAAATTACTTTGATGTTTTGGAAGGCGAATTTAACATACTTGAAAACCTGCCAGGCAAAGACGTTCAAACCGTAGCCGAATCAAGTTTCGACGCCTGGATCAAGGCTTACCGCCCTAATGAAAATTCAAACAATACCACCATATCATACTACAACAAAGGAGCTATTATTGGAATGATGCTCGATTTGGAGATCATCAACGACAGCAAAGGCAAATACTCCTTAGATGATGCAATGAAATACATGTACACCCAGTACTATAAAATTAAGAAACGCGGTTATACCGATGCTGAATTTAAAGCCGCCTTTGAAAAATTCGCGGGCAAAAAACTGGATGATTTTTATGCTAAATATATCAATGGCTTAACCCCTGTAGATTATAATAAATACTTAGGCTATGCCGGTTATAAAGTGGTTGATGAGCTGGCTGATAAAAATGATGCTGCTTTAGGTGTTACTACGGTAACAACCGCAGGCAAAAAAGTAATAGTAACCGGGGTACAGCGCGGCACATCAGCTTATATTGATGGCATTAACGTAAACGACGAGATCACCGCTATTGACGGCGCACCGGTTACAGATGCAGCTGCCATGATCAACGGCAAAAACCCGGGTGATAAAATCGAGGTAACCGTAACCCGCGACGGACAAGCAATGACCTTACCAGTTACTCTGTTAAAAAGCAACCGTGTTAAATACAATATTGTAACCATTGACGGCCCGACTGCGCAGCAATTGGCTGTAAGGAAAAAGTGGCTGAGCTTGTAAGAATTGTTTTTTTTATAGAAGAGGCCGGCTGCAAAGCGGGCCTTTCTTGTTTAATACCACATCTCGCCTCCTCAACAAAAAATTAAAATATTAACGCATAAATTATATTTTTATAGCTTATGCCCTCTGCAGCCTCATTAAAAAAAATACGCCCCATACAGCTTGTAGCTGTTATTTTCTTTACCGTATCCGGCGGCCCCTATGGCCTCGAACCGCTATTGAGTTATGCCGGTGATCATGGCTCATTGATCATCTTACTTATAACGCCGTTAATGTGGGATGTACCGGCCATTTTTACAGTACTTGAGCTTAACAGCATGATGCCCATAACCGGCGGCTATTACAGATGGGTGAAATACGCGCTTGGTACACATTGGGGCTTTATTGAAGGCTGGTGGACCTGGCTTTACACCTTTGTCGATCTTGCCATTTACCCCGTGCTGTTTGTGCAATATGCCGGATTCTTTTTCCCCGAATTGTTAAATTTTCAAATCCCGGTTTGTTTGGTGATCATCTGGGCATCGGCGGGGTTAAATATTTTAGGCATTATGCCAGTGGGCAGGGTTTCGGTATTTTTGAGTGCCGCAGTACTTGCTCCTATTGTATTATTGATAGCATTGGGCATTTATCATCACAGTGGGCCAATGCATATCCCCGCAACATCATTAAAAGGGATCACCTTTCCATCGTTTGGCATGGCCTTGTATACGGTAATGTGGAACTGCCTGGGCTGGGATAACGTAACAACTTATGCCGAAGAGGTTGAAAAACCTGTCCGCTCCTACCTTGTTTCTATTTTTACGGCTTTTGCCCTGGTTATGGTGGTGTACTTTTTTGCCATTTGGGTTGCCCAACAATCGGGCATTAATCATGATACCTTAACCGAAAACGGCTTCCCCGCGTTAGGAGTGTTGATTGGCGGGCACTGGCTGGGTATTGTTGTTGCAGCGGGAGGCATGGCCAGCACGCTGGGGATCTATACAGCCGTATTGCTATCGGTATCGCGCGTGCCGCAGGTAATGGCTGAAGACAACCTGCTCCCTAAAGGTGTTAACAGGCTGCATCCCCGTTTCAAAACACCATTTGTTTCCATCATTATATGCTCTATCGTGGTAAGCTTTATGGTACTGTGGACCTTTGCCGATCTGCTCATTATTGATGTAACCGTTTACGGTGCCGGACTTTCATTAGAGTATATTGCCCTTGTAAAACTCCGGATCAAAGAACCAATGAAAGAACGCCCATTTCGCATTCCGCTTAGTGTTACCGGGCTATGTTTTGTTTTGTTGCTGCCATTTATTGTTTACTGTGTTGCGCTTGGGGGCGCTTTGAGTTCTACACCAAAAGCACTTTCGGCGGCTATTTTTGCCTTGGTCGCGCTATCAAGTGCAGAAGTAGCATGGCAATTGATCAAGCTCAGCAAACCGGAATTGAAGCAATGAGTATACACGAATTATAATGGCTACCTAATACAATTAGTTCGAATTTCACAAATCGTGACGCAGAAAGAAAATCCATGTAATTCGGTTAATTCGGAAAAATTTGCGTCAAAAATTTCTTCCTTGCATCGCCGATTGGATAATTGCCGGGGATTTGTGTAAATTCGGTTCTTTCGCAAAATTTCTATCAATATGAAAATCAAATACCGATACTTAATGTTTATTGGTGGCCTTGCTATTTTTGCAGGCTGCCAGAATAATAAAAGTGTACCCGCCGAAAAGGCTGTTACCGCTGCCGAAATAAAGAAATACATTTCGGCTTTGGCTAATGATTCGATGATGGGCCGTAAGCCCTTCACTGCCGGCGAAGACAAGGCTATCAAATATATTTCGGAACAATTTAAACAGGCCGGGCTTGAGCCGGGCAATAACGGCAGCTATTTTCAGGATGTGCCTATGGTGCAGATCACCAGTACGCCCTCTCCGGTAATGGAGATTTCTGGCGGTAAAACACCGATCAGCCTCCATGCCAATACCGACTTCGTTACATTCAGCCGCCGTGAGGTAGATTCGGTGACACTTAAAAACTCGCCGCTGATTTTTGCGGGATATGGGGTTGTTGCTCCCGAATACCACTGGAATGATTATGCCGGTCTTGATGTGAAGGGCAAAACAGTTGTTGTGCTGGTAAATGATCCCGGGTTTAAAAATGGCGATCCAACCTTTTTTAAAGGCGATACCATGACTTACTATGGCCGATGGACTTATAAATACGAGGAAGCTGCCCGCCAGGGTGCTGCAGGGGTATTGATCATCCATCAAAAAGAACCAGCCAGTTATGGATGGGAAGTTGTGGCCAACAGCAATACCGGCGCCAAACTGTATCTGCAGCAAAAAGATAAGCATATAAACCGGTGTAAAGTTGAGGGCTGGATCACCGAAGATATGGGCAAAAAGCTGTTAGCCGAAGCTGGCATAACCGGCGATTTCCGCGCACTGGCCCGCAAAAAGGACTTTAAGGCCATCCCGCTTAAACAATCGGTTAATTTAACCATCAATAATCAATTAAAATATTCAACATCTCACAATGTTATCGGTACGCTCAAAGGCAGTTCACAGGCCGGCGAATACGTATTATACACAGCTCATTGGGACCACCTTGGTATTGGCAAGCCCGACGCTAAAGGCGATAGTATCTATAACGGAGCCGTTGATAATGCTGACGGTGTTGCTGCTATCATAAGCGTAGCTAAAGCATTCAGCAAGGCTAAAGAAAAACCAAAGCGCTCTATTGTATTTTTAGCCGTTACCGCCGAAGAACAGGGTTTACTGGGTTCTGAATATTATGCTACCCATCCTATTTACCCGGTTAACAAAACCGTTGCCGATCTGAATATGGACGCCCTTGGCGATTATGGTGAAACTAAAGACATTGCTGTAACAGGCAAAGGCCAAAACGAACTGGAAGACTACGTTGATGAAATAGTTAAAGCACAAGGCCTTAGCACCGTTGGCGACAGGCATCCCGGCTCGGGCAGCTACTACCGGTCAGACCATTTTAATTTTGCCAAGGTTGGCATCCCGGCCCTTGATATCAACAATGGCAGCATCAGCGTGATCCATGACGGCAATTACGGTGAGGCCAAACAAAAAGATTATGGCGACAACCGCTATCACCAACAAGCCGATAATTATACCGATACCATGGATGCCACGGGCATGGCACAAATAGCTAACATTCTTTATGAGGTTGGCACTAAGCTGAGTAACGAAACAGCCTTCCCCGGATGGAAAAACGGTTCGGAATTTAAAGCGATAAGAGATAAATCTATGAAGTAAGGCAACTCAGCCATGTCATTGCGCGCTACGAAGCGTGGCAACCGCACGGAAGCATAGCCGCCCTGCATAGTATGCGATTGCTTCGTCGTTCCTCCTTGCAATGACATGTTTTTTTGACTCTTTTACCATAAAAAAATCCACCTCGTAACAGAAGGTGGATTTTTTATTGATATATAGTGAAACTAACCCTTAAAGGGATTTAGTTGCTCATTTTAGCGATATTGAAACTTTCATAAGCCATTTGCCTGTTATAGTCGTTGGCGATTGTTTTGTAGTTGATCAGGTCGACAATGGTGCCGATAAAACAGAAACCTGCTGTGAAAAAATACAGGATACCCATACCAATCTGATCGGTCATGAAACGCTGCACACCTGATACACCAAGAAAACCGGCCAGCGTAGCAAACATGATGTCTTGAGGGTTGCGTCTTTTGCTGGCATAAAATGACATAAAAGTACGTGCCTGATTTTCTGTTAATGAGGCGGTAGCCTGTTGCAGAAATGTATATTCTTCGGGAGTGATACCGTCGAAAGACATATATGGATTTTGATAAGTGTTCATCTCAGTAAGTTTTAAAGTTTGCGATTGTTTTATGATATAAAGGTACAGCCATGACGCTAAAACGCCTACGGGAGATAGGTTAGCGGAGATAAGTTATCGGTGAAATGATGGGTTTTGGCGGTGAAAAGGAGAACCCTTTTTTTGTACGCCCGTCATTGCGAGGCACGAAGCAATCCCCTAAATACAGATCGGCTATGCAGGTCTCCCTGTAAAGTTCGCGATTGCTTCGTACCTCGCAATGACGATATTAGAGAAATTATAGAAGATTTAGGAAAATCACACAACTCCCTTAAACTGGCTTCGCTCCATCAATCTTGCCTTGGTAAGCACATAAATCCGGTTAAAGATCACGGCTACGGCGGGGATGCCAAGCCAGTGGGCACGGAACGAATTGCTGATGTCGCCGTGAAAAAGATAAACAATACTGTGCCCTAAACCACAGCCAGGGCACCAGCCTATGCCCATTAGTTTAAGCGGGCACAGGGTAAAATGCGATGCCTCGGTTGGCGAGGTCATTGCTAACGAAAGCATCGCAGCTGTCCAGAACAATAGTTCAAAATATTTTGAAAAATAACGCCTAATCAAGTTTGTTTGATTTGTTAGTGAATAATAATGATACCGCGAAGGCGAGCAGTACCCCAACTATCAATGCGCCAAAAATCCGCTCAGAAAAATCCTTTATATTATCGCCAGACGATGATATGTAGCTGATATAAAGTATTGAACCGAAAACGGCTATGATGCCGCCTACAATTAATATTTTAAAGCTTTGAAAAAGGGCCTCCAAAAACCCCATCTGGCCTTTACATTCATCTTTTCGATAACTCATGATACCGAAAAAAAGACCGACGGCCGGTATAATAAATGAAAAGTATTCGGCTGGGGATACTACGTCTTTTTGCGGCATAACACCGAATTTTGGCATGGCAAAAACCCATAGTAAACTTAGTACGCCGATGATTCCCCCGAATAAAACTGCATTCTTCATGTTTATAAATTTAAGTTGAGTTTATAAGTCTGCTTATGCCTGTTTACATGCATAAATTTATCATTTAAAAGTAAATTAGCTGCTATATTGTTTGCATTAATTTTAGCCATATGCTTTTTTAATTGGGTTTTCCTTTTTTGTTTATCTTTGCCGCAATTTGAACATCCGCGATATATTAGACAGATACAAGGCTGATGACCGGATCAAAGCGTTGGCTACCGCGCTTAACGCGTCAAAAAATCCAAGGGTACAGCTACGTGGTTTGGTGGGATCAAGTGATTCGGCCATGGCGGTAGCATTGTATTTTTTGCAGCATAAGCACATGGTGTTTGTATTGCCCGATCGCGAAGAAGCAGGCTATTTCCAGGCCGACCTGGAAAACCTTACCGGTAAAGAAGCCCTGCTATTCCCTTCATCATACCGTAAACCGTTTGAATTTACCCAGCCCGATAGCAGCAATGTGCTTGCCCGTGCCGAAGTTTTAAACGAGCTTAACCACAGTACCGAATATGGGCAGCTGATTGTTACCTATCCCGAGGCCCTGGCCGAAAAGGTAATTGACCGTTCGTCGCTCGAAAAAAACACCCTCGAAATAGCAGTTGGCAATAAACTCAGCATTGATTTTATCAACGAGTTTTTGATAGAATATGATTTTGAGCGCGTTGACTTCGTTTATGAGCCGGGACAATTTTCAATTCGTGGTGGTATTGTTGATATTTTTTCGTTTTCGCATATGCTCCCTTACCGGGTGGAGTTTTTCGGAGACTTTATCGAGTCTATCCGCACATTTGAAATCGAGAGCCAGCTCTCTGTCGAGCATGTTAAAAGCATCACCATTGTACCCAATGTGCAATCTAAATTTTTAACGGAAAACAACATTTCCCTGCTTGAATATGTTGAACCCGGCACACAGGTATGGATCAAGGATGTTCAGTTTACGCTGGATATCATCCAAACCGGCTATAAAAAAGCGGTAAACCTGTGGAAAGCACTCTCCGCCGACGAAAAAGCGCAAAACCCCGATTGGATAGATCCTAAATTTGGCTTTACCGACGAAAAACTGATCGGCGATCAGCTGCATGATTTCCCGGTAGTAGAATTTGGCAAGCAGTTTTTTTACCATGATGCTACCGCTATCAATTTTGATATGCGCCCGCAGCCATCGTTCAATAAAGATTTTACGCTGCTTATCCACAACTTTAAAAACAACGAAGCCGAAAAGATCGAGAATTTCATCTTTACCGATTCGGCAAAACAGGTGGAGCGGTTATACGCTATTTTGGATGATCTGGATAAAACGGTAAAATTTACACCGATAAGCATCTCCGTACGCGAGGGCTTTATTGACCAGGAACAAAAAATAGCCTGCTACACCGATCACCAGATATTTGACCGCTACTACAAATACAAAACCCGTAAGGGCTACCAGCGCTCTCAGGCCATTACCCTTAAAGAACTGCGTGACCTTAAGCCCGGCGACTATGTTACCCATATTGACCATGGCATAGGCAAATATGCCGGCCTGGAAAAGGTTGACGTAAATGGCAAACAACAGGAAATGATCAGGCTTATTTATGCCGATAACGACCTGCTGTATGTGAACATCAACTCGCTTAACCGCATCTCCAAATTCAGCGGTAAAGAAGGCTCAGTTCCCAAAATGAATAAGCTGGGTACCGATACCTGGGAACGCCTAAAGAAAACAACAAAAAAAAAAGTTAAGGACATAGCCCGCGATCTGATCAAGCTATATGCGGTCCGTAAAGCTCAGCACGGCAATGCCTTTTCGCCCGATAGTTACCTGCAAACCGAGCTGGAAGCATCTTTTTTGTATGAGGATACGCCCGACCAGGAAAAAGCCACGGCAGACTTCAAAAGGGATATGGAATCGCCCCACCCTATGGACCGCCTCATTTGCGGTGATGTGGGGTTTGGCAAAACCGAAGTGGCCGTTCGCGCGGCATTTAAGGCCGTTGCGGATAGCAAGCAGGTAGCCATACTGGTACCAACTACCATTTTAGCAGCTCAGCATTATAAAACCTTCACAGACAGGCTTAAGGGCTTCCCTGCCAATATTGATTATGTTAACCGCTTTAAATCAACCAGGCAGATCAAGGACACGCTTGAGAAACTAAAGGAAGGCAAGGTTGATATCATCATCGGCACCCACCGCTTAGTGAGCAAGGATGTGAAGTTTAAAGATCTTGGGCTGATGATCATTGACGAAGAGCAAAAATTTGGTGTATCAACCAAAGAGAAGCTTAAGCAGATGCGTGCCAATGTAGATACGCTTACCTTAACAGCCACTCCTATCCCGCGTACGCTCCATTTTTCATTGATGGGCGCACGTGACCTTTCTATCATATCAACACCACCGCCAAACCGCCAGCCGGTTGTTACCGAACTGCACGTGTTTAACGATAAGCTCATTAAAGAGGCCGTTGAATTTGAAATTGACCGCGGCGGGCAGATCTTCTTTATCCACAACCGTGTAGCCGACCTGCCCCAACTGGGCGGTATGATCCGCAAGCTGGTACCTAAAGCCCGTATTGGCATTGCCCATGGGCAACTGGAAGGCGACGACCTGGAAGACGTGATGCTCAAATTTGTGAACCACGAGTATGATGTATTAGTGGCTACAACCATTATTGAGGCCGGGTTGGACATTCCTAACGCCAATACCATCATCATCAACTACGCCCACATGTTTGGCCTGAGCGATCTGCACCAGATGCGTGGCCGCGTGGGCAGGAGTAATAAAAAGGCATATTGTTATTTGTTAAGTCCGCCGTTGTCAACACTCACCAGCGAAGCCCGAAAACGCCTGAGCGCTATTGAGGAGTTCAGCGACCTGGGCAGCGGTTTTAACGTAGCTATGCGCGATCTCGACATCCGCGGCAGCGGTAACCTGCTTGGCGCCGAGCAGAGTGGTTTCATTGCCGAAATAGGCTTTGAAATGTACCACAAGATCCTCGACGAAGCCATACAGGAACTTAAGGAAGATGAGTTTAAAGGTGTATTCCCTGAGGATAAACCCCGTCCGTATATCTCTTTTACCCAAATTGATACGGACCTGGAAATCCTTATTCCCGATGAATACGTAACCAATCTTTCCGAGCGGTATAACCTGTATACCGAGCTTTCTAAATTGGAAAACGAGGTAGAGTTACAGGCATTTCAGCAAAAACTGCATGATCGTTTCGGCCCGGTGCCGGCACAGGTTGATGGTTTGCTCAACACCTTACGCCTGCAATGGCTGGGCAAAGCAATCGGTTTTGAAAAGATCTCGCTTAAGAAAAACGTGTTGAGAGGTTATTTTATCACCAATCAACAATCAAGCTACTTCGAAACCGAGGCTTTCCGCAATGTGCTCGATTTTGTGAAGAATAATCCAAGGCGCACTAATTTAAAAGAAGTTAAAAACACACTTCGTTTGGGTATTGAGGGGATTGATAGCGTTGATGAAGCTGTGAGGATGCTGAGCGAAGTGGCGGGGATAGGGTAGATCTAATAATTTATTTTCTCTCCCCAGTTGCCGTGTCCCCACGGCAACATATGCATCCGATAAAACGTCGGTGAAAAAAGTTGGCGTGAGGACACGCCAACTGCGGAGAAATGAAAATGAGGTTTGTGAGACACAAACCTCAGAAAATAACATCCATGTTGCCGTGTCCCCACGGCAACACACAAGTTACATCACGTCCATATAATGCGTTAACCAATCAAACTTTTTATCCTCCTGCTCATAAAATGAACACGATAAAAAATAATAATTATTGGGATCATCGGTTAAATTCCAATGTGATTGTAGGGGGTTGAGATGAATATAATCCAACTTTTGTTCTAACATTTTTCGATCGAGTATTTTTATCGGTAACGAATTAGTTTGCCAAAACAAGTAATTTCTATTCCTCAAATCTGTTTTGAACTTTGCCAGCAACGGCTCATCTGTTGTCCGCAATTCGTCTAAAAACTTATGTCCGGTAAACTTCATAAAGCTGGCGAAAGGCTTTTCCTTACCATTCATTTTTGATCCCGACCAAATGAGGTGAATGTGATTGGGCATAATTACAAAACCATAAATCCCTATTTTTTTCTGCTTAACAAGATGGATCAGGCTGTTTAAAACAATGTGTTTAAATTTATCAGCCTGAAGCAAGGGGGTCCAGTTGTTAATTGTAGCGGTATAAAAATAGATCTCATCAAACTCCATTAAATAAACATAGCAAGAATTGGGGAATAATTGCATGTCCTGCATGTTGCCGTGTCTCCACGGCAACGGGGATGATTTTGTATTGCGCGACCAGAATAGCGATTTAAACAGAAAAGCTACCGGATTAATCCGGTAGCTTTTCTGTTTAAATCGAATCCTTCCTTCCCGTTGCCGTGTCCTCACGGCAACGTATCGAATCATTAACTAATCAAATTAATAAACCGCTGTACTATAAGTAAGCGTTTGCCCGGCTTCTAAAAACAAATTTGGCGCGTGTGTTTTGTCCGAATCATTGATAACGCCATCGCCATTGGTATCCTTAAACTTCACTGAACCTATTGTTGCAGCTGGCGTTTGTGTAGGGCTGCTGTCAATTTCTGATTGCGTTTTAAATATGCCTATCGGGATCAGGCCGTTATAGTAACTTTTGCGGGATCCGTTTTCAGCAACAACATAATACCCTCCTATGTAGGCAACTGATGCCGTGGCTTTTCCTGATGCATCTGCAGTAAGTGTATATGACGGAGCTTCACCTGTATTGGGCTTATTTACATCGTCATACAGCTTTACCGTTGCACCTGCCGAAGCAGCGCCGGTTAAGCCATCGGTTACAGTAATATCTACGGTAGAAGTAAGTGGCGGCTTTTTATCACATGATGAAAACAAGAACGATGCTGCCACACAGCCAGATAAAAGTAAAGATGTATATTTCATAAACCCTAAAACGAAGCAGCTGCGCTATTGTTTTAATTGGCTGTTAAAAAATTTACTCGCAACGCCTTATAAACCAACCTTAACGGCCGATATTTAATGAAGGCAATATTGCTATTTATCCTACTTTTTTATAGATATCTGCCAGGTTGCGGCCCATTTCTTTATAATCCAGACCATATCCTACTACAAACTCATTTTCAATTTCAAAGCCTACGTATTTAAGCTCTTCTATCTTTTTTTGCAAAGCGGCAGGCTTCAGCAATAGCGAGCATAATTTCAATGAAGCCGGTTCTCGTTCTTTGAGTTTTTCAATCAGGTAATGGGCCGTATTACCGGTATCAACAATATCTTCAATGATAAGTACATCACGGCCTTTTATATCAACTATTAAATCGATATCCTCGCGTATTTTTAACGTACTGGTTGTACCGCCATAATACGAGGCCAATTTGGTGAAGCCGATTTCGCAGGGGATGCTTACCTGTTTGATCAGGTCGGCAGTAAAAAGAAAGCTGCCGTTAAGTACGCCTACCACCACCGGAATGGTGTCTTTAAAATCTTCACTTATTTGTGCGCCAATAGCTTTTACGCGTTCTTCAATCTGTTGGGCAGTTATCAATACTTCAAATCCGAGGTCGGCAATTTGTTTTTTCATTAGGGGTCAGGTGCTTATGTGTGCCTAAAGCATCTAAATACTTTTAACAGTAGATACATTTGGCCTTAAACGCCTAAAATACTATAAATCACTTACAATAACATGAAAAATAATTGTGACATATAAGCTTATCTTTGCAGCCGAATGATTGACTATCAACTTTATACTTTGCCCAATGGCATTCGTATCCTTTACAAGCACTGGCCATCAGCAATAACACATTGCTGCTTTATTGTTAACGCAGGCTCACGCGATGAAACTCCAGGCCAGGAAGGCCTTGCACATTTTATTGAGCACCTGTTATTTAAAGAAACCGAACGCCGTAACACCAACCAGATCCTGAACAGGCTTGAGCTTGTTGGTGCCGATTTGAATGCCTATACCACCAAAGAATATACCTGCATCCACGCATCACTGCTTAATCAGCACCTTGACCGTACCATGGATCTTTTTGAGGATATTCTGTTTCACTCTACATTTCCGGATGATGAGCAGGAAAAAGAACGCGGTGTTATTTTAGATGAAATAGCATCCTATCTTGACCAGCCCGAGGAGGCCATACAGGATGATTTTGAGGAACTGCTATTCAAGGGGCACCCTATGGGCCAAAACATTTTAGGAACGCCCGAAACGGTTGGCAGGCTTAACGGCGATGACATCCGCCGGTTTATTGCAGCAAATTACAATACAACCGAAATGATATTTGCCGTACATGGCAATTACGATTTCAAAAAATTGGTTGCGATGTCCGAAAAATATTTCGGACACGTCCCTTTCAACCAGCTTCAAAAAAAGCGGATAAAACCCGAACTAATTACGGGCGGTATCCATCTTGTTAATAAGCCCATTTCACAAACACATTGCATTATAGGCACGCAGGCTTATCCATCAGGGCATGAGCATAAATGGGGGTTATTGTTACTTAATAACCTGCTGGGTGGCGTTGGCATGAGCAGCCGGTTAAACCTCGAGATCAGGGAAAAACATGGTATAGCATACACTGTCGAATCAAACTACACCCCCTTAACAGATACCGGCATTTTTTCCATATACTTTGGTACCGATGCAGAGAAAGCAAACAAGGCTTCAAAGCTGGTTCATAAAGAATTAAAAAAGCTGCGTGACCAAAAGCTTGGGACATTGCAACTACACCAGGCACAGCAAAAATTTATCGGGCAGATAGCATTGGCCGAAGAGAACCGCATGAGCCTCATTATTGCCATGGCCAAAAGCATGGTTGACTTTAACCGTATTGACACCCTTGAAGAGATCTTTGCTAAAATTAACCAGGTAAGCGCCGAACAATTATTGGAGATCAGCAATGAAATTTTTGATAATAACCGCTTGATCACTTTGCTATTTGAGCCTAAGCAATAATCCTTTATTTTTGCAAGATGAAGTACCCTATCATTGCCTACGGTGATCCTGTTTTAAGAAAGAAAGCTACGGCCATTGAGCCCGACGAATATCCCCATATAAAAGAACTGGTTGACAATATGTTTGAAACCATGTATGCCGCCAGGGGTGTTGGTTTGGCCGCTCCGCAGGTGGGCATGTCAATGCGTTTATTTGTAATTGACGCCACGCCTTTTGATGACGACGAACCGGAACTGAAGGATTTCAAAAAGGCATTTATCAATGCTACCATTTTGGAGGAAACCGGCGAAGAATGGGGCTTTAACGAAGGCTGCCTGAGCATTCCCGACATTCGCGAGGATGTATACCGCAAACCCGTTGTACGTTTGTCATATTATGATGCCGACTGGAAGCACCATGAAGAAACTTTTAAGGGTATGGCAGCACGCGTTATCCAGCATGAATATGACCATATTGAAGGCAAGTTATTTACCGATAAGCTAAGCCCGCTGCGCAAACGCCTTATTGAAAAAAAGCTTAACGATATTTCAAAAGGCATGGTTGATGTAGACTATAAAATGAAGTTCCCCAATGTTAAAAAAGGACGATAATTTTCTATAAAGAACAAACAAGGCCGCAGAATTGCGGCCTTGTTTGTTTAACACCAATCCGTTTGTATCATTTTTATGAGGATCTGCAATTAAACCAATCAATGTTATTTGGGTCTTTGAATTGGCATTTTTAATGTGTTATATTTACACAACCAATCAAAAAACATAACCAATGACTACCAGACGCTCATTCCTAAAAACTTCGGCGCTGCTTTCAGCAGGCTTGTTGGCAGCTCCTAATTTGTTTGCCTATGATAAAAAATACATCGGCTTACAATTATATACTGTACGTGATGCCATGGCAGCCGATCCGGCTGCAGCCTTAGCCAAAGTTGCCGGTTTAGGCTATACTTCGGTTGAAGGTGCTACTTACACCGGCACCGAATTGTTTTACGGAAAAAGCCCGACAGATTTTGCTGCGCTGTTAAAACAAAACGGCCTCATTATGCCAAGTGCACATTATCGTTTAGGTGAGGAGCTTGTAAACGGCGAGCACCAGAAAGGTACCATCATGAACGACTGGAAAAAAGCAGTTGATGATGCTGCCGCAGCCGGGGTTAAATACATGGTATGCGCATACCTTTCGCAGTCAGAGCGCGGTGATCTTGATCACTATAAAAAAATAGCCAACATGCTTGACGTTGCCGGCGAAACCTGTAAAGGTGCAGGTATCCAGCTTTGCTACCATAACCACGATTTTGAATTTATACAAGAGAACGGCAAATACCCATACGAGATTTTGCTTGATAGCACTGATAAAAATCTTGTAAAAATGGAAATGGACCTTTACTGGGTAACCAAAGCCAACCAAGACCCTATTGCGCTGATCAACAAGCATCCGGGCCGCTTCCCGTTGTGGCATGTTAAGGACATGGATAAAACACCTGAAAAGAAATTTACTGAAGTTGGCAACGGTGTTATCGACTTTAAAAAGATCTTCACTCAGGCAAAAAAATCAGGACTTCAATATTTCTTTGTGGAACAGGATGTTTGCCCCGGCGATCCTTTTAACAGCATTAGCCAAAGTATCAGCTACATTAAAAAGAACCTTGTGTAATATTGCTTTTACACACATAATTAAAGGCCTGTATTTAAAACAAAATACGGGCCTTTTTATTTTATAAACATAATCAATGCATAGTATTCAACGTTAAGGAAAAATGAGCCCATCTACCATCAAATACCTCATAGCCATTTTACTGGCATCTTTCCTTTTTGCCTGCGCTGCCGAAGCTCAAACAGGCAAGCAAGTGGTTATGGGCAATAAAATATACCGGTAATTGCTGCGGCGGTCAGCATGCCGCTTGCGCTATTAGCTTTTTCAGGGTTTCAAAACTCAATGGTGGATAATTTTTCTTTTGGCACCACCCCTCCCTTCTCTGAACCGGCTAAAGAAAACAATAGCCAGCAAGCACAGCACGCAACCGCAAATACCATTCAGGCGCAGCCCATAATCATTCCCCGGGTCTTTACCATAAATGGTTAAAAATGCAAACAAAGCAATCCCTAATGTTTGTCCAAGCTTTACAAACAGGTATTTAACCGCAAAAAACATTCCCTCACGGTTTTCTCCAGTACGTTTAGCATCATTTTGCGCTATTTCAGCGAGTATGGCATTGGGCAGGATGCCCAATGATGCCAGTGGAAACGAGGCGCTGATAACCAGTGTATAGATCTGAGCCTGCGGTGTAAGCGGAAGTTTGCCCAGGAAAAATATCGCTACAAAGATCAAGCTCAGCAGCCCGAACGAAAAAAGCACAATTGGCTTTTTACCGATCTTAAGCGACAGGTAGTTAACCAGCGGATAAAACAGCAGCGATACCAGTACCATGGTGGCCATAAGTTCGCCGCCCATTGATTCGGGCAGGTTTAATAGCGATTTCAAGAAAAACAATAAACCGCTTGATATGATGCTTAATGCCATGTAGTACGAAAAATCAGATATGAGGTAATATTTGAAATTACGGTTCTGAAAGGTTTTTTGAATGGCAGGAAATAATGACAAATGCGATGGGTGGCCATTGGAATAACGCTTTTCATCAATCGTAAACACAGGCACCAGCATTACAAGCCCTGCAAATACCGCCAGCCCCCAAATGGTATATTGCACGGCAGTTTCACGATTGGTGATGCCGGCAAAGCGCTCAACCCAGTCGGCAAAGTTGTTGACCATTGCCGACAGGATGATCCCAATCACAAAGCCCACCTGTTGTAATGACGAAAGTTTAACCCGCTCACGCCCGGTACGGGTAAGCTCAGGCAACAATGCATTGTAGGGGATAATATAGGCCGTAGCGCCCATAAAAAAGCAAACGAGCGTGAAGATAAGCCAGTATGCATTATGAATGCTTTCAACCTTTAACATTGGGCAAAAGGTTAACCCGCAAAATAAAACAGCCGGCAATACCGCCCATTGCATAAAAGGGATACGCCGCCCGCGCCGGCTTTCGCTTTTATCGCTTAATGATGCTATAAAAGGATCAAAAAAGGCATCAACCAATCGGCCTGATGCAGTAATTACCGACATGATATTAAACAGGCCAAAAAGCAATAACTGAGGTACCAGCGGGGTAAGCCCTGCATTATTTGGCGGCAGGTAAAAGTAAGGCAGCATCACGATGATAATATTGGTCATGATGCTCCACCCTATCATTCCACAGGCATAAGCAAGCTGTTTGGAAAGTGGTAGTTTATCGGCCGGCATTTAATGCAATATGCAAATATTACATCACAAATGCAGCCGCATCAACGGGTTCTTTACAATCCGGCGTAATAATCATACCCCTGTTCGGCCCAGTAATCGCGGGGGCGATTATTGCTGAAAGAGATACTGCCAATCCGTTTCAGGTTTTTAATGCCATATTTAACAGGGATAATAAGTCGCAGAGGCGCGCCATGTTTGGGAGGCAGTGGCTTTTCATTAACCTCATAGGCCAGCAGGGTTTGCGGGTGCATGGCGCTGGGCATGTCAACGCCCACATAATACTCTTTATCCGGAGTTTCCATACCTACGTATCCAAATTCCGTTTCAGCATCGAGCTTAAAGTGCGCAATAAAATCGCTGAATTTTACGCCTCCCCAATGCGAGATCTGGTCCCAGCCTTCTACACACTTAAAATCATAAATGATCTCCGTTTTGGGTAGTTTTCTGATTTCATCGATGCCAACGTTCAATACTTCCCCACTGCTTTTTTTGACCGACAGCTTCCAGGCATCTACATCTATCAACCCCTCCGAACCAATATCACTATTATGCCTCACCACTTTGGCAGCCATTTCTTTAGGATAGGTTTTTACCCGGTTTTTATTGCTGTATAGCTGGCGAACTACTTTTTCATTGGCATTGAGTACTGCACGCAATGGCCTGTGCGCCTCTCCCGTAATGCCCGCCACCTCGTCGGGCGAGGTATAAAGCCATCGCCATCCGCCATAAGCAGCACTTCCCAATGCAAGGAAACTGCCGAAAGAGATAAAATTGCGGCGGCTGATCTTTTGCTCAACGGTAAGCTCCTTTTTGGGACCTTTATTTTTATTGAAAACCTTAGTCAGCTTTTTGGTTAGTTTCATCATTTTGAATTTGAATAACAGGCTGCGGCTTTTCATCAATTACCTCAAAGCCCGAAATCACCGATCTGAAATTATTCCAGCCGGCAAGCACAACCTGAACAACATGAACCAGGAAAAACAACACATAGCCTATAGTAAGCACAAAATGCCAGATACGGGCCAGGTGGTACCCCCCGCAAATCCATGCCAGGTAATTAAACTGTACTGGTTTGTAAATGGCCAACCCGGTTATCAACGAGCCAAAACCCATTACTATAATGGCCGTATAGGCAATTCGCTGGGCAGCATTGTATTTATTTTGAGGAGGCGCCATTTTGCGGATATGCAGGTCATGCAACACCACCAGCCAGGCCTCTTTAAACGAATGCCTGTTTGGTAGCAGTTCACGCCACTGGCCCGATATAATGGTGTACATTACATACAAAAAGCCATTAAGCGCAAAAAACCACATGAATAAAAAGTGGAACGCCATACCCTCGGCCAGCCGCTTGGGAATATGCAGGGCATCATAAAAACCCTGTGGAAAAAAACGGATAAACGTAACACCGAAAATAGTGAACGTATAAGTATCGTTAGCCCAGTAAATAAGCAGCCCGCTCCAGATCATGATAGTCAGGATGGGAAAGTTTACCCAGTGCGTCCAGCGCATTAACAGGGGGTGTTTTTCTTTGATTACTTTCATTTAGTGGTTACATATCAACCGGCATAAACGGTGTTTAACTATAGTATATTTTTAGTATACTGATTATCGGCCTTTGCCGTTGCTTTAAACCTAACTTTTGATACCCCTAAAATTGCTCCGCTGCCGCTGTTTTGCACAAAACCTATTACTTCCCAACCAGGCAACTTAAACCCCGCAGGTAAGGCAAGCGTTGCAGTGCCCGTATTTTTGCTTAAAGGCTGGCTTTGCAGGGTACGTACAATTTGAGTGTGTGCCAGTGTGCGGCCGCCATTTTCACCACGCTCAACTTTTATTTCGGCTTGCTTTTGCACCAGCGCCAGCGTTATCACGTTATTGCCCTCCCCGGCATTTCCTTCAATTTTATATTGCACCGAAGCCGTATTATCGGCATTAGGGGTTACGTTGAGGCTTAACTGAATATTGCTGCCGCCCTGCAGCCCGTTTTTGATAGCATTACGCAAAGCCTCTTCCTGCGAACCTACAAACTCGGTTTTACCATTAACCACAACCTGCGGCGTATAAACCTGTGACAGCTTTAACCAACGGGCATATTCATTTTGACGCTTTGAATAATCCGAACTGCTGAAAACATCTTTCCAGCCTAAACGGTTCCAGTAATCAACGTGGTAGGCTAAAATATAAATGGGCTTATCACCAACTTCCTTTTGCACCTTTGCAATCAGGTCATCGGCTGGCGGACAGCTTGAACAACCTTCGGAAGTAAACAGCTCAACCAGTGCGAAGCCCCTGCTCTCGTATTTAAAATCTTTCTCTTTACTATTTTTAGCCGCGCTTTTACAGCTCATAAAAGCAGCTGAAATAATTATCGAACATACAAAAAACAGCACAAGTGCCAACACCTTGATCTTTTTCATTTTATCCGGATTGAATGATATACGTTTTTATTCCTTTGTCGGGTTTATGGGGATAACCTTACAATAATTTCTTAATTTTTCTGGCCGATATAAATATCGGCATAATAAGCTCATTATTAACACGCGCCATGTAAATCACAGTCAGCAGGAAGGCCTGATTTTAAAATAAAAATCAAATTCGCGTTTATTTTTGTAAGGATTTCGGTTTGTGCCCGACTAACACAGCCATTATATTAGCATACCACACTTCATGATAATCGACGCCACTATATTGAACCCTCATAAATGGGTTGCCACCTATGCCGATTACCTGTATACCTATGCCATTGTGCGCATCAATGACGAGGATATGGCTAAAGACCTGGTACAGGAAACTTTTTTAGCAGCCCTTGAAAAGGTTGATAAGTTTGAAGGCAAAAGCACCGAACGAACGTGGCTTACTGCCATCCTGAAAAATAAAATTATTGATGTATACCGCAAAAAGTCATCGGGTTTAGCCATAGTTTCGGCCGGTAAGACCGCGCAGGAGCAGGATGATTTTTTTGAGGAAGATAATGGTCACTGGAAAGCCGAATATGCACCTCAACCCATCGTTGGGATGGACGACCAGGACCCTTTATTAAAAAAAGAGCTGAACAGCATCCTGCAAAAATGCATGCAAAAGCTTCCTGCTTTATGGAATGCGGTTTTTACTATGAAACATATTGATGATGCCGCTACCGAAAATATCTGCACCGAACTGCATGTTACCCCCGCCAACTTTTGGGTAATCATTCACCGGGCAAAAGTTAACCTGAGGGCGTGCCTCCAAAAAAACTGGAATTAAAATGAGTTATCTAAATAAAATCATATATAACTGCAAGCAGGCTACTTTCCTGATCGAAAAAAAGCAGCTTGACCGGCTTAGCTTTCGCGAGGAAATAGAGTTGAGGATTCACCTGGCCGGTTGCGGCATGTGCGTATTATACAATAAACAAAGCCGCGTAATCAATCATATGGTACAGCAGCTTTTTCAGGACTCGTTGAAGAATGAGCTGAAATTGGATGATGCTTTTAAAGCTGATTTGCAGGCGAGGATTGAAAAGGGATTGGGTAATAAATAGATTTTATCACGAATGAGAAGAACGAATTAAAAATTTCCACACGAATTATTTGCACATTTCACACAATTATTCGAATTACACCAATTCAGGTTGTATTGCTTAAATAATTACTCTTTGCGATTCAAAAGATGGTTTACCAAAGTTTAGAACGATACTAAGTTTAAGACCGGAAGCTTTCAGGTAGTTTAGTGTTTGCTTAAGATGCGGATCAATAATATTGCCACTGGTTTTCACTTCAAGTATGATGCTATCATAAACTACAAAATCGGCAAAAAAGTAGTGCTTTAATTCCTGTTCTTTATAGATTATCGTATAAGGCTTTTCACGCGTAAATGGAATACCCAGCCTGGTAAATTCTATTTCAAGAGCATCCTTATAAACTGCTTCAATGAATCCATGCCCCAAAACTGTATGAACTTCATAACAAGCGCCAATTATTTTAAACGATTCCTCTTTAAATAAAATAGGCATAGGTGGAAAAGATTTAATTTTTTAGTTTAATCGAATGTATTGATTCTGATTTAAAACAATTCGTGTAATTAGTTAATTCGAATAAATTCGTGTGGAAATTTTTTTCCATATTATCAACAGTAAAGGCTCCATTCTCAATGGCTATCACGATCCTTCGTATCCATTATAATAGTCACCGGCCCATCATTCAATAAATTGATCTTCATATCGGCACCAAAAATGCCCGTGGCCACTTTTTTTCCGGTTAATGTTTCAAGTGTTTGGATCATTTGCTCGTACATCGGGATAGCCTTATCCGGCTTGGCCGCCCTTAAAAACGACGGACGATTTCCCTTTTTAGTTTGCGCGAAAAGGGTGAACTGCGAAATCAGCAGGATATCTCCGTCAATATCAGCAAGGGCTTTGTTCATGAGGCCGTTCTCATCGTTAAACACACGCATGCCCACTATCTTATTGGCCAGCCATTGCAGATCTTCAGTGGTGTCGGCATCTTCAATTCCTAATAAAACCAAAAATCCGGCGGTTATTTCGCCTGTAACATTTCCATCAACAGTACAGCTTGCCTGGGTAACACGTTGTAGTACAGCCCTCATAATTTTTACACGAATTAATTTATGTTGGTCACAATTTAGGCGAATTTCACTAATCATCTACCTCATATAAAGTAATTCGTGTAATTCGATAAAGTTCAAGCCATCATAAAAGCATTCGTGTCAATTCGTTATCATTAGTGCAATTAGTGTTAATTCCATTCGTGGAATTAGTTTGTAATTAATTAAGTTCGCAACCGCTATTATGTATATCTAATTAATAGGATAAAAAATGAGTACCAAAAGAGGCTTCACTACCACCATATTACATGCCGATCGTCTTGGCAAACCCGAACATGGTTCATTACACAAACCCATCCACACTTCGGTAACCTATGGGCACGACGATGTACAGGACCTGGTTGATATTTTCCAGAACAAAAAGAGCGGCTATGCTTACTCGCGCCAGGGCAACCCTACTGTTACCGCCCTGGAGCAAAAAGTAACCCAAATGGAAAAAAGTGTATCAAGTATCGCTTTCTCAACAGGCATGGCGGCTATTTCGGCAACGGTTATGGCCCTTATTAAAGGTACCGACCATATTGTGGCCAGCTCGTTTTTGTTTGGTAACAGCCGCAGTATTTTCCAAACGTTTATTGATATGGGTATCAGCATTGATTTTGTCGATGCCACTGCTGCCGATAATGTACGTGCGGCGATAAAAGAAAACACCCGCATGGTGTTTGTTGAAACAATTGCCAACCCCGCCACTCAAATTGCCGATCTTAAAAATATTGGCGATCTGTGCGAAGAAAAAGGCATTATGTACGTGGTTGATAACACCATGACCTCACCATACCTGTTTAACCCCATTAATGTGAAAGCCAGCTTGGTGATCAACTCGCTTACCAAATATATTGGCGGCCATGGCAACGCATTGGGCGGTGCGGTAACCAACACAGGTTTGTTTGATTGGGCAAACTATCCAAACATTTTCCCTGGCTTTAAGGCTACTGTAAAACCCGAGAACCTGGGCATGACCCAAATTCGCAAGAAAGGCTTACGCGATAGCGGAGGCACCTTATCGCCAGAGGCAGCACACACGATATCCGTTGGTGCCGAAACCCTGGCATTACGCCTTGACCGCGCTTGCAGCAACGCTTTGGCACTGGCTAAATATTTCGACAATCACCCGAAAGTTAAAAAAGTATTTTATCCCGGCGTTGAATCGCACCCGCAGCATGCTTTAGCAGGCGAGTTGTTTGCCCGCTACGGTGGTTTGATGAGTATCGAACTTGATGAAAGTATTGATTGTCTTGCCTTTTTAAACAAGTTAAAACTGGTTGTAAAGTCAAGCAACCTTGGCGATACCCGCACGCTGGCTATCCCGGTTGCACAAACCATTTTCTTTGAGCTTGGTGCCGAGCGCCGTGCTGAAATGGGCATTCCTGAAAGCATGATCCGCCTGTCGGTAGGTATTGAAGACCTTGAGGATTTGCTTGAGGATTTCAAGACCGCCTTAGGCGAATAAATATCAGGGCCTTGTGAATATCACAAGGCTTTTTTTATTAAAAGAGCGGGCTAAAGAAATAATTTCATTGATCAATAGGGGTTTATCTGCTCTTTGTTGTAATATAGATATATGAAAACCTATAAAACCTTGAAAACATTTCTTTTAGCTGTAACCTTCGCCCTGTTGTCAAACGCCATTAAAGCGCAAACCAACTCCGATTCATTAACCATTAAACTGCAACAGGCATTTACGCAGGAAAGCCTGCCCGGTATGTATGTGATCATGACCGATGCCGGCAAAATAACTTATTCGCAGGGCTTTGGTTATGGTGATATTGCTAATCAAATCCCATACTCGGCAAGTACAATCCAAAACATTGGCTCGGTGAGTAAAACCTTTATTGCCGTTGCGTTAATGAAAGCCATAGAGCTGAAGTACTTTACTTTGGAAACCGACATTAATGATGTATTGCCTTTCAAGGTAACTAACCCTAACGATCCTAATGGTAAAATAACCATCAGGCAATTAACCAACCACACCTCGGGCATTGTTGATAACCCAGAAATTTATCACTACTGTTATCATTTTTATCCTAAACTACGGGCGTACGACAGTGTATCAATAAACACCCTAAACCAGATGGGCTTTGGTGATAAACTAAAGGATACCACTGTAGCACAGTTCATGTACAATTACCTGGCTTCGCAAGGTCAATATTACAGCAAGGCCAATTTTGGCGACGGGCCGGCAGGCAGCACTTCCTCATACAGTAATATTGGTTCGGCACTGGTTGCTTATCTGATCGAGATCAAATCAGGGCTTTCGTACGCGGACTTCACCAGAAAATACATTCTGAAACCGTTAAAGATGGATCATTCAGGCTGGCATGTTTCGGATATAGATTTAAAGAAACACGCTTATTTATATCTCGACCTAAAAAACCGGTTCCCACTATATGACCTGGTTACCTATCCTGATGGTGGGCTCAAAACTTCGCCCGAAGATTTGAGCAAGTACTTAATGGCCATCAGCAAACATGATAAAAAACTGCTGACCGAAGCATCATACCAAACTATGTTCACCGCGCAGTTCAGCAAAGAGCATCCGCCTAAAAACATAAATTTAACATACCGCAATAAAGGCATCTTCTGGAATTTATACACCAACGGCACTATTGGCCATGACGGCGATGACCCGGGTGTTGGTACTTATTTGTTTTTTAACACGACCACTGGTAAAGGCGGACTCTTTTTGTGTAATAAGTATTTACCTAATAAACAGGCTATTGTTGATGTGCTTGTGAAAGAAGCGACGAAGAAGTAAGAAAAGAAATGGTGTGTTGACAACGCCATGGGCGTTCAGAAGATGAAATTATCTCTATTTAAAAAAATATGTCATTGCGAGCGCAGCGCGGCAATCTCGTTGCCAATGCATCTCTGCCCTGTATAGCTACGGGATTGCCGCGTCGCCCCAAGCGCTTTTGCCCATGCCGCTCCTCGCAATGACATGGCTTTTTTTAACTTAAGTTTTTCCTGGTTCTTGATTCTAACGGTCTTGCTTCTCTCCCCTATGCTCTCGTATCATTACCATGATAAATACTCAGGTAGCTTTCATAGCGGGATAGGGTTATCTCGCCTTCTTCCAAAGCTTCGAGAACGGCGCAGCCGGGCTCGTTAATATGGCGGCAATTGTTAAAACGACAATCGTGCATGCGTTCGCGCATTTCGGGGAAGAAATGGCCAAGCTCCTGTTTTTCAATGTCGATCACACCCAGTTCTCGGATACCGGGGGTATCAATGATGAAACCGCCCTGGGGTAACTCAAACATTTCGGCAAAGGTGGTGGTGTGCATGCCTTTATCACTCCAGTCGGATACCATATTGGTGCGCAGTTCCAGTTCGGGCAGCAGTGCGTTGATCAGGCTTGACTTGCCTACACCCGAGTGACCGGAGAACAGGGTTACTTTATCCTTTAACAAATCCTGTACCTGGTTGATATTAGTACCCTCAATGGCTGACACCTCAAAGCAGGGATAGCCGATATCTTCATAAATCGCCTTATAATCAGCCAAAACTTCAAGGCCTTCATCGCTGAAAAGATCGAGTTTATTGAATACTAATCTTGCAGGGATATCATAGGCTTCGGCGGTTACCAAAAACCTGTCGATAAAACCAAGGGAAGTACGCGGCGAGGCCAGTGTTACTACCAGAATGGCCTGGTCAAGATTGGCTGCAATGATCTGCGCCTGCTTACTCAGGTTAATGGCCTTACGGATGATATAATTTTTACGCTGACGCAGATTCGTGATCACACCATCTTCACGATCGGGCTCCATTTCAAAATCAACGATATCGCCAACCGCAATAGGGTTGGTGGTGGTGATACCTTTGATCCGGAACTTTCCCTTGATGCGACAATCTATCTTTTGTCCATCGGGTGTTTGTACCTGGTACCAGCTTCCGGTTGATTTTGTTATTAGTCCCTGCATATTATCAAGGTTCAAAAGTAGCAAATTTAAATTTGACACTAATTTTTTCGAATTGATGCGAATTAAACGAATTGCCGTTATGATGTATAAAGAACTTCCACACAAATTTTAGCGAATTAATCTAATTGCACGAATTGATTCTCTGCTCCATGATTCGTGTAATTCGGCTAATTGTGTACAGGTTGCTCAGTATTCGTGTAGAAATTTAAACACGAATTTTAACGAATTAATCCAATTACACTAATCACTTTCTACTCTACGATCTGTGCTATTCGTTTAGATTGTATCTCTCCGGCAAAGCATTCGAAGTTTTTGAAACTTCGCAAGTGTCTTAAACCGCTTAAAGACTTCGTAAGTGCAGCTTGTCAATCTTCAATAATATGCAATTACTGATAAAACCTTTTATCTATTAACCTCATTATCAAATCCATCATTTCCACACCCGGTCGCCTGATAATTATTGCGAAAATCATAATTTATAAAATAATTCTTGCGTATTCAAAAATAATCTACTTACTTTACAGACATTATATATGACAATTAACAACACCATTATTACAACTATTATTACCACCGGCATAAACCTCGGAGGAAGATAATCGTATGGTGTAAAAACATAAAAAATGAAACCAGATGAAAGCCTTCCTCCGCAAAGAGGAAGGCTTTTTTGTTATAGCTTGATACTAAACCCATAAATGAAAGTTTTAAAATTCGGAGGTACTTCCGTTGGATCTGTAAGCAGCATCCAAACCCTGTTAAGCATCCTGAAGGATGAAGTAAAAAATGATGAAAAGCCGGTGGTGGTATTATCTGCCATGGGCGGCGTAACCAATCTGCTCTCGGCCATGGCCGAAGACGCGGCCAACGGTATTGAATTTACCGCCGGGCTTGCCGAGCTTGAAAAGCGCCATTTTGATGCGGTGAAAGCCCTTTTGGACGTACAAAACCAAAACCCGGCTCTCACCCGCTTAAAAATTCACTTCAACCAGCTGGAAGAACTGCTACAGGGTGTACTTACCCTTCGCGAACTTACCCCGAAAACCCGCGACCAGGTGCTGGCCTTTGGCGAACGTTGCTCAACCCTGATGGTGAGCAAAATTGCGGCCCAGCATTTTGGCGATGTGCTTTTTGTTGATGCCGCCGATGTGATCAAAACCGACAGCGCTTTCGGCAACGCCAAAGTAAATACCGAACTAACCGAACGACTGGTACAAGGCCTGTATGCCGAAAATAAAGGCAAAACGCTGATCGTTACCGGTTTTATTGCTTCAAACGATGTCGGCCAAACCACAACTTTAGGTCGCGGCGGCTCCGATTATACCGCTGCTATTTTCGGCGCAGCTCTAAACGCGCAGGAAATCCAGATCTGGACCGACGTTAACGGCATGATGACCGCCGATCCGCGCATGGTGAAAAAAGCGTTCTCCCTAACCGAGCTTACTTATACCGAAGCCATGGAACTTTCCTACTTCGGTGCCAAGGTGATCTATCCGCCAACCATGATCCCGGCATTTTTAAAGAAGATCCCTATCGTGATCAAAAACACCTTCGAGCCTGAATTTGAAGGTACCGTGATCCGTGATGATTGCAAGGCCTCTACCCTGCCAATTAAAGGGATCTCATCTATCAATAATATCAGCATCCTCAACTTAGAGGGTAGCGGCATGGTAGGCAAATCGGGTTTTAGCGGCAGGTTGTTCTCCTTACTTGCCCGCGAGCAGATCAACGTGATCCTGATCACCCAGTCGTCATCCGAGCATAGCATAACCTTCGCTGTTCAGCCGCAGGACACCGAGCGTGCTAAACAGGTTATAGAACAGGAGTTTGAACTGGAGCTTGCCGCCAAAAAACTGGAACATTTAGTTATCGAAAAAAACCTTGCTATCCTGGCTATCGTAGGCGAAAATATGAAACAAACCCCGGGCATGTCGGGCAAGCTGTTCCATGCGCTGGGCCGTAATGGTGTAAACGTAAGGGCTATAGCACAGGGTTCGTCAGAGTATAATATCTCAGTGATCATCTCGGCCAACGATCTTTCAAAAGCCCTGAACGCTGTACATGATGCATTCTTTGTGCAGCTTACCAAAACTCTGCATGCATTTTGTTTGGGTACGGGCAACATCGGTAAAACGTTGTTCAATCAATTAAATGCCCATAGCGACTACCTAAAAGACAACAACGGCATCCAGGTTAAAATAGCCGGTATCAGCAATACCCGTAAAATGACTTTCAACAGCGATGGCATTTCGCTGGATACCTGGCGGGATGATCTGCAATCGTCACCTTACGAGGCCGATCTGCAATCGTTCATCAACCGCATGAAAGAAATGAACCTGCCCAATTGTGTATTCATTGATAATACTGCAAGTCCTGTTCCTATCGGTTTTTATGAGGAGATCTTTAAAGCCAATATCTCGGTGATCACCTGTAATAAAATAGGTAACTCGGGCAGCTATAAGCAATACCGCACATTTAAAGATACCGCCCGTGCCCATGGTGTTGATTTCTTTTACGAAACCAACGTTGGTGCCGGTCTGCCAATCATCAATACCTTAAAAAATCTGATGAACAGCGGCGACAGGGTACAACGGATCGAGGCAATACTTTCGGGCACTATCTCGTTCATCTTTAATAACTTTAAGGGCGATGCCAATTTCCACGATGTGGTTAAAGAGGCCCAGGAAAAAGGCTATACCGAACCAGATCCTCGTGATGACCTGAGCGGTAAGGATTTTATGCGCAAAATGCTCATCCTTGCCCGCGATGCCGGCTACCCGATGGAAGAAGCCGACGTTGAAATAGAAAGCGTGTTGCCAAAAGCAAGCCTTGAAGCCAAAACCGTTGAAGATTTTTACGCAACATTAAAAACCGAAGACGCGCATTTTGCCAAACTAAAAGATGCGGCCGAAAAAGACGGAAAGGTATTACGCTACATTGGCAAACTGGAAAACGGTAAAGTAAGCATCACCCTGCAAATGGTTGATGAAAACCATCCGTTCTACATGCTATCGGGCAGTGATAACATTATATCGTTCACTACCGACAGGTACCGTGAGCGTCCGCTGGTAGTAAAAGGCCCCGGCGCAGGTGCCGAAGTAACCGCCGCGGGTGTATTTGCTGATTTAATAAACGTGGGCGCGAATTAAGAGCCGTTTTAAATCCCCTCTTGAGAGGGGGCGCGACGGGCAAGAGCGTTAGCAGGGGTGTGTTTATGCGATAGATATTCAAAGCGGGAACACACCCCTCCACCCCTCTCGAGAGGGGAATCACACTACCCTCGCTTTTTAGCTTCAGAGTTATACCTGAAAGCGACAAATAATAGTTTGATATTTTGAATAATGGAAAATAATTTAGAGGAATTAAAAGCAGCCCCGCAAGCGGCTCCCCTTTCAGGGAACGGGGGCCGCGACAGCATCCACGTTTTTGCCCCGGCAACTGTAGCCAACGTGGTTTGCGGTTTTGATGTGCTGGGTTTTGCGGTTGATGAACCCGGCGACGAGGTGGTCATGCGTGTGACCGGCAAACCGGGCATCACCATCAGTAAAATTACCGGTGATGACGGTCGCCTGCCACTTGACCCGGCAAAAAACACCGTGAGTGTTAGCGTACAGCATTACTTACAAAGTGTTGGCCGTGCCGATATTGGTTTGGATATCGAATTGCATAAAAAAATGCCAATCGGCAGTGGTTTGGGTTCAAGCTCGGCCAGTACGGTTGCGGGTTTGTTTGCCATCAAAACTTTATTGGGCGATGATTCCGACCCTATAAAACTATTGCCTTTTGCCATGAAAGGCGAAGAAATGGCTTGCGGTCATGGCCATGCCGATAACGTAGCCCCTGCTCTGTTCGGTGGCTTTGTGCTGATCCGTAGTTATGAGCCGCTTGATGTGGTAAGGTTACCTCACCCTAAAAACCTGTGGTGCGCTATTGTTTTCCCGGACGTGGATGTCCCTACGCGCGAAGCCCGCCAGATCATCCGCAAAAATATCCAGATGAAGGATGCCGTAACCCAATGGGGCAATATTGCCGGCCTGGTGAGCGGTTTATTTATGCAGGATATCGACCTGATCGGTCGCAGTATGAAGGATGTACTGGTTGAACCGGTACGCTCTATGCTGATCCCTGATTTTTATAAAATGCGCGAAATGGCTATGGAGCTTGGTGCCGTAAGCTTTGGCATTTCTGGTTCGGGCCCATCTGTTTTTGCCTTTACAAGAGATGAAGCAACAGCCCACAGTATTACCCAAAAGCTCCAGCAGCATTTAACCGGTTTAAAAATCGGCTCGAACAGTTACGTATCAACTATAAATGACGCGGGGCCTAAGGTTTTGGGATAGTCCCGAGTCTAAAGCCAGAAGTAGTAAGTTATAAGTCAAAACTATAAAAAGCCATGTCATCGAGGTACGAAGCAATCGCCGATAAGCAGGTCCGCCCTGTATAGTTCGCGATTGCTTCGTACCTCGCAATGACGAGTGCAGAAAAAAATAAATCCGAAATCGAAATTCCGAAATCCGAAATCAAAAAATGAAACTCTACAGTACCAATAACACCTTATCCGAAGTATCTTTTAAAGATGCCGTTTTTAATAGTATGCCACAGGATAAGGGTTTGTATATGCCTTATAGCATCCCCCGTTTGGATAATGATTTTATCAATAACCTTGATAAATATACTTTGCCCGAAATCGCTTTTAAAGTAGCCCAAAACCTGCTTGGTGATTCTATTCCTGAAGCTGATCTGAAAGCACTGATCGATGATGCTATCAACTTCCCGGCCCCAATTGTTAAATTAGAAGATAATGTTTACGTGCTGGAGTTATTTCATGGCCCATCACTGGCATTCAAAGATTTTGGCGCACGGTTCATGAGCCGTGTAATGAGCTATTTCCTTGAACCCGGCGAAAAGCAGCTTGATGTATTGGTTGCAACCAGTGGCGATACAGGCGGTGCTGTAGCCCTTGGCTTTTTAGGCGTACCTAATACCCGGGTTACTATCCTTTATCCTAAAGGCAAAGTGAGCGGCGTGCAGGAACAGCAGCTAACCACCAACGGCCAAAATATTCGCGCACTTGAGGTAGACGGCACTTTTGATGATTGCCAGGCTTTGGTGAAACAGGCTTTTGTTGATGAAGAACTGAACGAAAAATTCCGCCTTACATCTGCCAACTCTATTAACATAGCTCGTTTGGTTCCGCAAACTTTTTACTATTTCAATGCCTATGCACAGCTGTTAAGGCAAGGGATTAAAAAAGTGGTTTTCTCGGTGCCGAGCGGCAATTTTGGTAATATCGGCGCTGGTTTGTTGGCCTGGAAAATGGGCTTGCCTGTCGAGAAATTCATTGCTGCAACCAATGTTAATGATACCGTTCCCGAGTTTTTAAAAACCGGCGTTTATCAGCCTAAACCATCTGTTGCAACATTATCTAACGCGATGGATGTTGGCAACCCGAGCAATTGGGTACGCATTGCCGATCTGTTTAAAAACGATACCGAAGCACTTAAAGAGCTTGTTGTTGGTTTTAAATATGATGACGAAGAAACCGTAAAAGCCATTAATTGGGTATTTGATAATTATGATTATGTGGTTTGTCCGCATACTGCTATAGCCTGGCAGGCCCTAACCGATTACAAACAGGACCATGCCGCTGCAGATACCGCCGGTGTATTCCTTTCAACAGCACATCCTTGTAAATTCCCCGATGTTTTCAGCGATGAGGTAGCTGCTAAAATTGATGTGCCCGAACAGGTAAAAGAACTGGAATCAAAAACCAAACTGGCAGTAGCCATCAGTAAAGATTTTGCTGATTTTAAAGGCTACCTTTTAGGGGTTAATTAATTTAAGTATTTTTAGCTGCTGGAAAAAGCTTTTAAAAGAAAGCAGCCACCAACATGTCATTGCGAGAAACGAAGCAATCTCGTAACTATGCAGATCTGCTCTGTATAGCATACGATTGCCACGCTACCGCTCGCAATGACATGGTTAGGTAAATACCGCCGGCACCTGATTCAATACCGAAACAAAAATGTTTAACAAAACCCTGATATTTACCTGCCTTCTGGCAATTTGCCTAACCGCCTGCAGCCGTAAACAAAAGTTCGACCGTGATAAATGGGATGACGGAGATGGCCTCACCTTCGCTTATCGCCCCAGCATGGTTGAAGACCTGATTGCAAGCAAGCAGCTCAATAACCTTAAATATCAACAGGTGATCCATTTACTTCACCGCCCTCAGTTAAGCAACAAGGATAGTATGGTTTATGATCTCGACAGGCAGTACAGTAAAGGCACTTTAGTTTATACCCAAACACTTGTTGTTTTCCTGAAAGATTCGGTGGTTACCAAGGCCGAAGTTCATGAAACCCACGCAAAAAAGAAATGATTATCGGGGTTTAAAAGCAGGGTTGTTTTTAAGCAGTCGTTTGCTGTGATGAACGGTAAGTACATCAATCCGGGTCTTGTTTATAATTCTATAAATCACCCGGTAACTCCCTACCAGTACTTCTCTTATTAAAGGGTCTTGTTTTTCAGGAACAACTTTACCTCTTCTTGGAAATCTCTCTAAAGGTTTAACGCATAATAGCAATCGTTGAACCTGCATCTGAGCGTAATGAACAGAGTCCTTAGCTATAAATTCGGCTATATTGTCAATGTCCTTAATTGCCTGCTTAGTCCAGTTTATTTCAACCATTTAGCCAAGCTTTCTTTAGCTTCCTCTGTAGACAGTGTTTCGCCGTTGTTTGATTGTTCAATACCAACGTCAATTTTATTCAACAACATTAACCGGTCTAATATCTCATCAAAGCTAAATTCGCCAGGCAAATCATTTACTGTCTTTAGCACTTCTTCTTTCGTTAGCATCATTAACTATTTAATAATCTAATTTACTAATTAAAATTTAAAGTGTTTATTAGCTTTAAGTTTTAACACTAATGATCAACACTATAATATTCGATCTGGGTGCCGTTTTAATTGACTGGAATCCGCATTATATGTACCGCACCCTGTTTACCAACGAACAGGAAATGATAGATTTTCTGGCCAATATCTGCACTTCCGACTGGAATGAGGAACAGGATGCCGGCCGTTCCCTGCAAGAAGGTACCGATCTGCTTATCGCCCAATTCCCCGAACATGAAGCCAATATCCGCGCTTTTTATTCCCGCTGGGTTGAAATGTTGGGCGAGCCATTTCATGGCACCGTAGAGCTATTCAAACAGCTAAAGGAAAGTGGCAAATACAAGATCTACGCATTGACTAATTGGTCGGCCGAAACGTTTCCGATGGCCCAGGAGCGCTTTGAGTTTTTAAACTGGTTTGACGGCATTGTGGTATCGGGTACCGAAAAAATGCGGAAACCAACCCCGGCCTTTTACCAGATCCTGCTCGATCGTTACAATGTAAAAGCCGGCGAGGCATTGTTTATTGACGATAACTATCGCAATATCTTAGCAGCCGAAAAAATGGGGATCAAATGTATCCACTTTACATCATCAGATGCTTTAGAAGTGGAGTTGAAGGGTTTGGAGCTTTTATAAAACATTGGATTACCTACGGATATTAATTTGTGTCATTGCGAGCGATAGCGTGGCAATCGCACGTAAGCAGATTCGCTCTGTATAGCATGCGATTGCTTCGTTCCTCGCAATGACATGGTGTTTTCTTATCCAAACAATTCACTGCTTAAATATCTGTCGCCGCGATCACAGCAAATAAACACGATCACGCCTTCTTCAAGCTCCTGAGCCAGTTTTATTGCTGCTGATAGCGCCCCGCCGCTGCTCATACCTGCAAAAACCCCTTCAACTTTGGCCATTTGGCGGGCCATTTGAGTAGCATCATCCTGCGAAATATCCATTACCCTGTCAACCCGTTTCGCGTCGAATATCTTTGGCAGATATTCTTCAGGCCACCTGCGGATGCCTGGAATTGAAGAACCCTCAACCGGTTGGCAACCCACTATCTGCACATCGGCATTTTGCTCTTTCAAATATCTTGAACAGCCCATGATGGTACCGGTGGTACCCATCGCACTCACAAAATGGGTGATCTTTCCTTCGGTGTCGCGCCAAATTTCGGGGCCGGTAGTTTTTACATGGGCCATGTAGTTATCCGGGTTGGCAAACTGGTTCAGCAGAAAATATTCGCCTGTGGCGGCCTTTTCTTCGGCATAATCGCGGCAATACTCTATTCCTTCCAGCAGGGTAACTTTTGCACCAAAAGCTTCCATGGTAAGCGTGCGCTCGCGGGTGGAATTGGAGGGCATTACCAACTCTATTTCCAGGTCAAACAGCCTTGCTATCATAGCCAATGCTATGCCGGTATTGCCGCTTGTTGCTTCAATAAGTTTGGTTCCGGGTTTGATGTCACCACGCTCAATTGAGCTCCTGATCATATTGAGCGAGGCACGGTCTTTCACGCTGCCACCGGGGTTATTTCCTTCCAGCTTGGCAAAGATCCTCACTTTGGGGTTGGGATTAAGCTTTTTTATTTCTACCATAGGCGTATTGCCTATCAGATCTATCAATGCAGCCATTATATATTTTTATTAGGTAAATGGTTTACTTCTTATGGCCAAACAATTTAATGCTTAGTCTTTTTAAGATACGGTGATTTGGGGTGTGATACACTCTTGAGTTTGGGGCCAGGCTCTTGGTTAGCCAAACGTTCCCCCCTACCACACTGTTATGCCCAATAATGGTATCGCCGCCCAAAATGGTAGCCCCGGAATAGATCACCACATTGTCCTCAACCGTTGGGTGGCGCTTGGTGTTGGCCATGCTTTTATCTACACTTAGTGCACCCAAAGTAACACCCTGGTATAGTTTTACATGCTTGCCTATTTTACAGCTTTCGCCAATAACAATACCGGTACCATGATCTATATAGAAATACTCGTCTATTTTGGCAGCAGGATGAATGTCTATCCCTGTTTTAGAATGGGCATATTCGGTAAGGATCCTGGGCAACAATGGAATATCGTCAATATAAAGGCTATGTGCTACCCGATAAAGCGAAATGGCATAAAATCCCGGATAGGTACGGATAACCTCAAACTCGCTGCGCGCAGCCGGATCGCCATTGAAAATAGCCCGGATATCCGTATTCAGGATGCGAAACAGCTCGGGAAGTCCTTCAAAGAATTTCTTTGCCAGTTTTGAGGTATCGCAATTATGACAGGCTTTAGTGGCGTGCATAATTTCACAAAGCTCATTCTCAAGCCTGATAAATTCATCCTTCAACTCTTCTACAGAAGCAAACTGCTGCCCTGTTTGTTCGGGATACAGCAAATGGATAACCTTTAATGCCCATGCCGTTATTTCACGGTTTGAAGGCACAGCTTCCAGATTTTGCTGTTTAGCAAAAATATGTTGATAAAAATCCTGACTCATGTTTTATAGAAGGCTGCTTTGGGAAAACAACCATTAACAGTACAAGTTTATGTAAAAGATTGTTGTTAATATGTAAAATGAGCCGGATAATTGATATTTGAGTGAATTTTAACCTATGCAAACCATGAAAGATCAAATAATTGAAACAGTAGCAGCCCTCTTTGGCGGAGCAGATGAGCGGGACTGGGCCAAAGTTAAAAATTCGCTTGCCGAAAATATAGAGCTTGATTATAGCTCCATGACAGGCAGCCCGGCAAGCATTGTGGCCCGTGAAGGAATTATTACCGCATGGCGTGGCTTTTTACCGGGTTTCGACAAAACGCATCACCAACTGGCCGATTTTTATGTAATGCAAAACGGAACCATAGCACATGTACATTACTATGGCAAAGCCGATCATTTTATTGGCGAAGAACTGTGGACTGTGGAAGGCACTTATGATACCGAATTGATTGAAACAGATGGCAAATGGATCATTACCAAACATAAACTTAACCTCATTAAACAGGATGGCAATATGGATTTGCCTGCGCTGGCGGCAGCGAGGGTATCTAAACAAGGGTGACAATAAATATATTGCCAGCGCAGCGGCAAGGATAGAGCGTTGGAGCGACGTGGTAATCTCGTAGCCATGCATAAATACTTGCAAATCCGCCCTGCATCCGACGAGATTGCCGCGCTATCACTCGCAACGACATGCTTTTATAATCATATAACTTTCCCTACGGAATCCAGCCTTACGAAGTTTTAAAAACTTCGTAAGGCTGAATTCCAAGCCCGCTATCACAAATCTGTCCCTAACCTTTTCCTCCGGCTTATCCCTGCTTGTAAAGCAACCGATATAATGATCACTAAAAGCCCCGCGTAAAAAGATAAATTAAGCTGCCTGGATTCATTGAACAAAACCATCGCCAGTAAAATACTGTAAATGGGCTCAAGGTTAAAAGTAAGGTTAACCGTAAATGCAGAGATCTTTTTTAAGGTTTCTGCAACCAGCACGTAAAGCCCAACGGTACAAAAAAGCGCCAAAAGCAAGAGATAAATCGTATCGGCGACTCCCGGCATTATTGTTTGTGAAGGAAAAAAATGGAGATATACCGGTAAAACTACAATTAAGGCAATGCATCCAGCCAGCATTTGATACATGTTGATAACGGTTGATTCGTATTTTTTAACTAACCGCTCATTAAAAATCGTATAAAGTGATGCCAGGAAAGATGATATCACCCCAAGGATGATCCCGGTACGGAATGAAGTATCGAAATGAAAGATCAACCCAATGCCGGCAAGGGTGAGTGTACTTAACAGCAATTCGGTTATATTAAATGGCTTTTTATTAATAAGTGGTGCCAGAAACGCTGTAAAAAAACTGGTGAGGCAATAACAAACTACCCCAACAGAAACATTAGAGTATTTAATACTGGCGTAAAAAAACACCCAGTGAAACGCTATCAACAACCCAGCCTTACCCATTTCCCGGATGCTTGCCCACGAATAGTTAAATTGCGGCTTCCTGATCCAAACAATAATAGCCAGGAATAAAAAGGAGAACAGGGTACGGTAACAGGTAAGTAAGTATTCATTTAAAGAAATAAGCTTTCCGAATACGCCGGTAAAGCCTGCCAGTATAACTGCTACATGCAGCAGAATAAATGTTTTTTTCATTTTTTGCTAAGTAAGATGAACCGGACAAACACAAGGAAACATGCAATTGCCCGTATTGAATAAATTTGTTTTGAAAATGGTATTGAAAAAGGTTCAAAAACAGTTGCACAACAACTGGCTTTGATTAGCAAAAAAGGAAGAGTGGCGGATCATTAAAAAAAGGCTCCGAGACAAGAAATGTCTGGATGAGAACTTTCAGGTTCTCTTCGGTGCCATATTTTATGTTTGTTGTGATCATTTGATGATGAACCAAAGATAGGAAAAAGTTTTATTGCGTCAATACATTGTGTTGAACAGACACAAAAATCAGATCATGTCGAAAAATTTATGTCATTATAAGCGCAGCGGACCAACCGCACGGAAGCATATCCGCTCTGTATAGCATGCGATTGCTTCGTCGTTCCTCCTCGCAATGACATTTTTTGCCAACAAAAAAGCCCCGGCTATCGCCGGAGCCCTATACCTTCAAAAAGGCAAAGTCTTAATTTAAATACTTAGTAATATCCTCAGATAACGGCGTTGTTTGTGACCTGAAACGGTGGATCAGTTTACCGTTTTCATCAATCAGGAATTTCTCAAAGTTCCATTTGATGTCGCCGGTAAAATCAGGATTTGGAGCAGTTGTTAAGTATTGGAACAACGGATCGATATCCAAACCTAAAACGCTTACTTTACCGCTCATCGGGAATTTTACATTGAAGTTCTCTTTGCAAAAGGTTTTGATATCCTGGTTGGTGCCCGGCTCCTGGCCGCCAAAGTTATTGGCAGGGAAACCAACTACAACCAGTTTGCCTTTGTATTGCTCAGATAATTTTTCCAAATCGGCGTATTGCTTGGTAAAGCCGCATTTTGAGGCTGTGTTTACGATCAATACCTTTTTGCCTTTGTATTTAGCCAGGCTAAAATCTTTGCCATCAATAGTTTTCAGTTTAAAATCATATACTGAAGAAGGTGCTGTGGCAAATAATAAGGCGATGATGAGTGCCAGTGTTTTCATGGTTTTTACAATTGATTTTTATAATCGAGTATAAAAGTAAGGCTAAAAATTTCTTTTAGCTAAGTACTCATCTTCTTTTTGTGTCATTTTTTGTTTTGTAACAACACTTTTATCTGTGTAACCCAAAAGGTGCAGGGCCCCGTGAATGATAACGCGATGCAGTTCATCAGTTTCGCCGGTTTTAAATTGGGCCCCGTTTTCACGGATGCGATCTATCGAAATAAAAATATCACCCACAATATCCCCTTCAACTTCCGAATTATCAAAAGTTACGATATCGGTAAAAGTATCATGATCAAGATATTGCTGATTTATTTGCAGCAGGTATGCGTCTGAGCAAAAAATATAATTAAGCTCTTTCAGTTTAAAGCCTTCGGCAATTACCGTTTCTTTTATCCACTGTCTTAATTGTGCTTTTTGTTTCGGCTTAAAAGTAGTGTCTTCTTCAAAAAAATTAATAGCGGGCATCAGATCTTAAAGTGAAGTTCAATTTCGTTACCCGATGCATTAAAGATGCACTGATCGGCCAGGTGTTTGATGATAAACACGCCTCTTCCGGTCAGGTTTTCGAGGTTTTCGGGAGCTGTAGGATCAGCAAGGTTATTATAGTCAAAGCCAGGGCCTTCATCGGTAACAGTCCAAACAATGCGTTTGGACTCAACCTCGGCATTAACAATCACCTTTTTGCTTTCATCCTGTTTGTTTCCGTGCACAATAGCATTAATAGCCGCTTCATTAAGGCAGGTCATCATATTTGCAAAAGTATCTTCTGCAATATGATATTTATCAGCAATTTCTTCTATCAGCTGCTCAAGCAACGTTATGCTCTCCGGTTTTGACGGCAGCTGCAACGTGTATAGCTCGCTGGTTTGAACATTTGCCTCTTCCATATTATTTGGCGTTAAGTTGATCAAAGTAAGATTTAATTTTTTGTTTATAATACAAATTAAGTGCCGGAGATACCGTTCTGATCTGCTCCGTCTGCTTTGCTTTTTGTTGCTGGTACCCTTGCAGTGCCTTTATGTATCCCGGCGGCAAATCCTTACCCGCATTGCTCTCTCGTTGCTGATCCTGATCTCGTTGCTGCTCGGCCTTTTCAGCCTCTAATAACCGGGTTTGTATTTGCTGCTGCCTTTTTAGCGCGTCATCTGTAATCTTCCTGTTTACGAGATCACGTTCCGTTTGTTCCATTTCTTTCGAAATTTTATCCAAATTGCCCAACCCTCCGGTACCGTCTTTGTTTTCATCCCTGTCAATTTGTTGCAAAGCCTGACGTATCATCTGCTGCTGACGTGCCATTCTAGCAAACTGCTCGCTCATATTGCCATTACTGCCCTGTTGGCCCTTGCCCTGGTTGCCTTGCTGCTGCATCTGCTCGCGGGCCTTCTGCATATTTTGATTAAGCTGCTGCTGCATTTTAGCCAGTTGCGATATTGACTGTTGTTTGCCCTTGCCCCCTTTACCGCCCTTGTTCATCATTTTTTGCATTTGCTCAAGCGCCTCGCTTAACATCAGGGCCAGGTTATTCATGGATGTCATGGCATATTGCTGATTGCGGTTAGCTTCAAGCGTGCGCCTGTCGCCCAGAAATTCGAGGGCCTGGTCAATATGTTCGTTGATACTTGTAATCTCCTTATTTACTGTCGACTGGATCTGCGGCACCCTCCTGCTAATGGCGTACAGGCTGTCTTCGGCCGTTTTCAGGTTGTCTTTAATATCCTTTTGGCTTTGTGATAAAGTAACATATGATGGATCTGTAGGATTAGTGTTTTTAAGCGTTTGCATCAGCTTTTCCTGGTTAAACGAGCTGTTAACCAGGCTTTTTAACAGCTCTCTCAGCTGTTGGGCATCAACGGCATTTTCTTTTGATTCGCCCTCATCGCTATCCTTTTGCATTTTTGCGGCAAGTTCCTTCATTTGTTTTGCTGCCTGCTGCTGCGACTTTGAAGCCTTTGAATTATCCTTTTTTTGCAGGTCACCGGCGCTTTGATCCATCTGCTGCTCAATATCTTTAGTTTCTTTTTCGGGGTTTTGAAAGTCGGACTTGCGTTCGGCCTGATCGTTAGTCTTTTGTAATTCGTCAAAGCCTTTCTTTACATCCTGAAAATCCTGCTTCAATTTATCCTGCTGTTGCTGTAAGTTCTTTTGATCGCCCCCGGGTTGTTTGGTTTGTTCTGATAGTTTTTGCTGCTCATCGGCCAGCTTATTTAACTGATCGAGGTTTTGATTGAGCTTTTGTTCAAATTCCAGCTTTTTATAAAGCTCCAGCACACGGTCAAGTTCCTTTTTCAACGATTTATTATCCATCTGCATTTTGGACAACTCATCGCGGGTGGCATCTTTTTGCTGCTCGTTTAACATTTGCTGCAGGTTTTGAAGCAGCTCTTTTGTTTTTTGATCAAGTACGTTATTAAACAGGTCTTCTATCTGTTTTTGCTTTGCCATGATCTCTTCCGTTTGCTGCTGATTTTCCTGGCGGTTGTACAAGTTCTTTTTATTATCTGCCTGGATATCTTTTACCAGATCTTCCAGGTCCTTACGTTTTTGCATCAGGTCTTCCACCTGTTTTTTCTCATCAAACGAAAGCGTGTTTTTGTTCAGCAGGTTTTGATTTAGCTTTTGAGCATCGCGTTCAACCTGTCCGGCCAATTTGATAGCCGATTGCATTTTTTCTTTTATAGCTTTTGATCCGGCATTTAACTGTTGGTTAATCTCATTGTTATCCGGGACATTTAGTGTATGTTTTGCTGTACGCGCTGTTTTATGTCCGGCCACTTCATCGTTATCGGCAACCTCAAAAAAGTAGCTTACGCGGTTGCCGGGACTAATACCCATTTCCTTCAGGTTCCAGTAGTAAAAAAAATCGGCCTGCGTTTGGGCCAGATTGGCATTAACCTTTTTAGTAAAGTCCTTTTCTTTAGTAGTGCCCGTAGCTTCGATAGTGTAATGAAACGTGAGCGACGAAAATCCGTGATCGTCCTGGATCTTCCCGTTAAAATAAAATGCTTTCATGCTCACTGAGTCCGGTTTCTCCTCAACCATAATAGAAGGCGCTTCGTCGGCAATAACATTAATGCGATAAGCTGCAGAATCGCTTTGACTTACCTGCGCATTAACCGGCAAAAGTTTATAAACAGCGCTTTTCATGATCCGCTCACGATGTTCAAACAGGTCGGCTCCGTTTTGTACCGCCGGATGGCTTTGCCCATTCATGTCAAACATGAGGGCACTGGCAAACTGGGTATGCAATTGCCAGTTTACTGTTGTACCTGCAGGTATGGTCAAATCGCCGGCGTTAAGCAGCTTTTCATTTTTTTTATGGAGATAGGCCGGATAATTCAGCTCCACATCAAAATGGAGCAGCGCCGGTTTCTGATTTACTTTAATTTCGTAAACTACCGAACTAAATCCATTACCGGACAATTTAAAGCGGGTGTTTTGCTGCAGGTTGCTGAATTGGTAGTGAAAACGGCTCGTGTTATCTTTATCAAGCTTAAATGTGTTCTCGCCTGTTTCAACATAAACATCGGCAGGCAGCTTATCCCCCTCAAGTTTCAGATCAAGCTTTAAATCATTCCCCTGAACAACCGAAAGCGTTTTATTTAACACAACAAACTTAAAAGGAGCTGCAGGTACAAAGTATTCGTTATGCCTGATGAGCCTTTTAGTGCTCTCGGTTAACACAGAGGGCGCGGCCAAAGCAATGATAATAATCACCCCCAGCGGACCAAGGGCCCATTTTAAATATTTAGTGTTCTCTTTAAGGTTGATAGCCGACGGAAAACTTACCGGCTTAAGTGCCTCTATCTTTTGATCGATACTGGCTTCGATAAGTGCGCGGTGGCTCTCATCTTCGGCAGCCAGCTTTTTAAGCTGCAGGGTATTGAGCAGTTTATCATGAACATCGTTAAAATGCCGGCCTATGATTTCGGCAGCTTCATCATGGGTAAGCGTTTTGCCCAATTTAAGCCAGGCCAGCAGCGATGGCAAAACCAGCCAGCAAACCAGTATCGTGTTAAGCAGTATAAAAAAGTAAAAAAGAATGCTCCGGAGCAGGATGCTGAAATTACCAAAATATTCGCTCAGGGTAATAACTACATAAGCAGTAAAAATACCGGCACCTAAAAATATTAATCCGCGCAAAAAATTATTGAAATAATACTTCCGGGTGAAAGTATTGATTTTGCCAAGCAAAAGTTCATAATTTTCTGTCGAGGCCATATTGCAAGCGGAAAAACATTAAATACACAACCAATTGAACGCAGAAGCCGTGTATTATATATATAATGGTTGGTTTAAGTTAAAAATTAAAGCAATAATAATAAAATGTTAATCATTTTATGACAATAAAAAACGATTAGCCTGCTTTATAGAGCAATGTACTGTTTTAACGTGATGATAAGAAAATTATGGTGCTGTGCTATTCTTGTTCTTCAACCGCTTCTTCGTCTTCAACTTCTGCAGGCTCCAGCTTGTGCAGCCATATTCCGGCTATCCCGGTAATTGAATAGGGAATTATAATTACTGCAATTGATGATACGGCCGACACGCTTTTTTCAAACAGTAATTCAAAAAAAGGTAGTATAGTAATTATTAGTATTGCTGTGGTTAAAGCTTGTTTTATATAAAAAGGGTCTCTTTTTTTTGATAAAGAATACACCGCTATCCAAAATACAAAGGCAAAAGGAATAGTAACCAACAAAATCATATCCGCAAAAATGATATAGTCTTTTTGAATTTCTTCAATAAGGCTTATTTCGGGATTTTCAATAATGAACCAGGATAGTGCGAGGTGCAGTAAGGGTGCTATAATAACCATCAGCAACCAAACTTTTAAGCTATATATAAATGACCTGTTCATAATTTATTAAGGGTGCCAACAAGATACATAGCGGGCAACAAAATAGCAATAGCCTGCTCGTGCACACCTAACGAGGATCACGATTATTGAAGAGCATTGACTAATAAAAACTCTTTATTCAACAGGCTTATTGGTAAAATATAAAACTGGTTTTTTTTATAAAAATTATATTTTTTCCACAGAAATTTCGCTGCCACAAGTTCTTTTGCCAAAACTTGGCAATGCACCCAATATCAGGACCTTACTGATGGGCAACGATCAATTTTGGATATTATAATATTACCCGAATTTTAATCGTAAGTTAATTGTCATAAAATAAATTAACGTAAAATAGGTGATTTTACGGGTTGTTAAGCGTATAGTTAATTATTACCTTGCACTAACTTAACCCGCTGCCCTATCATGACTGTGCCGAACCATCTCAATACCTCCATATTGAACTATTTAAGTGTAGGCGGGGCCTGGCAAAATATATTATTTTATGCTACAATATTTTGCCTTATATATATCAACGTTTTTTTAACCCGCCGCAACAAAACGTATAAGATACAACCAATAGAAAGTGCTCTCCCTGAAATCGGGGAAGTTTTCCCTTCTGCTACAGAAGAAACCAGGGTTAAAACAAATCAGGCCTTAAATAATGAAGTTGCCGCTTTGAAAAAAGAACTATTGGCATTGGGCGAAGAATTAGAACTTTCATACGTAAAATCCGACCGGCTTAACGACCAATTATCCGAAATACTGGATTGCCTTGAACTGACAGTCGCTTATGACCGTACCCTGTGGGATTGGTCGCTGGATTTTGGCAGCAGAGAAGTTACGCTTTCCGAATATGGCCTGAGGATACGGGGATTTTCAAAACAGCAAAGGCCCCTGTTTGATGAAGCCGTAATGGTTGTAGATGCAAGGCACCGCCAGGCGGTTATTGATGCTGTTGAAAAATCGTTTAAAACCGGCACCGATTTTTCAATGACCTATATCATTAACCCATTAGACGGCAGCCGTCCCAAAGAAATAAAATCAACTGGTAAAGTTCAATACAACGAACACGGAGCCCCGCTAAAACTATCCGGAAAGTTTTCGCTAACTTATACCGAACCGTTGATAAAGAAATAATTGTGTTTCACATTTCGGCATAAAAAAGGAAGGTAAAGTGTAGCACACCGCTCTCTTCATACTTATAGCTAAGGCAAGCGACTTAATGTTGTTGCTCAAAAAATGACGGTCGATCTTTTATTAAAGATCATTATTGCAATTTCAAATATCTTCTATAGCTTAGTTTCTATAACCTATTCACAATATGAAATTGCATTTAACACTGGGTATCGCTTTCGCATTCTCAATCTTCTCATCCTGTAATCACACTCAAACCCAACCAAAAACGGAACTTCAAAAGAAGATGGAGCTGGATAGTTTTTCAAAGGCGAAATATGGTGAAAGCTCCGATGCGCATGTAAAGAGAATGGTTAATGAAGGGATGAAAAAGGCCTTGGTGAGCTATTTAATTTGATAGCCAAGCTTTAAATACTTAGGTCGAAACAGAATTATATATTATAATTTATAATAACTTAGATTTAATAAAACATTAAAAAAGACGGATGAACGACCTTATCTCACCTAAGTATCAAATGACATTAATAAAAACGATTCATGATGTTATTTGGACAGAATTTGGTTCATATGAGAATGTTAAACATTATATTTCGAAATGGCATGAGAATAACTTTGAACCATCGGGATTCAATAATAACTACTGGGAGAACTTTTCAATAGTAAAAAAAGAAAACGATAAGATTGATTTACCGGCAACACTTCATTCAATGCCTGGAGACATTTTATTAAAGATAGCTATTGATTTAGGAGTGAACACCCCCGACTTTATTCCCTCTATCCCGACTTTTAAAAACGTTCTAAAATCTGACTATAAAACAGCTTATGATACATTTACGAAGGCTTATAAGCAAATTGAAACAGATCCAAGTACGGCTATAGGTCTGGCTAATTCCGCTCTTGAAAGTATAATTAAAGAGATTTTAAAAGACAATAGGATCAGTGGTAAAGTCAAAAAAGGTGAAACTCTTTATAAGCTAACGATTATAATTCTACAAGAATTTAATATTACCAATGCTGAATACCCTGTAGAAATAAAAACTATTGGAAGTTCTCTACTAGCGATCAATCAAACCATAGAAAAGCTTAGAAGTGAAAAAACCACCTTTCATGGAAAAACTGATAGCGATTACTTAATTAATGATCCTGTCTACACCAACTTTATTGTTAATACGGTAACTACCGTTGGTCTATTTCTTAACTCTTACTACCAGTTGAAATTTCCCAAGCTCGCTCAAAGCAACAAGGAAACGCAAAATGACGACGATCTTCCTTTCTAATAAAACGGGATGGTCAACTTATCGAATTAAGAAACGGACATAATAGTAAAAGAATGACTAATGACGAAATAATTACAAATACGACAAGTTGGTTTTTGGATGCGCTTAATTATGCAGAATGCATGTTTGGCGCGAGGGATAAAGAGTGGACTTATGTTGGTTTAGAATTTCGAGATAACGGCCCTTATATATACTATTATCCAAATAAACGTATCTCGATAGTGCTTTCCACTGGCTGCATAAATTATCCGTTACAATTTATATATCAATTATCTCATGAAGTTTGTCATTTGTTATATCCAACTGGCAAAGCAGATGCTAATAATTTAAACGAAGGAATTTCAACTTTTTTTTCCAAGATTTATCAAGAGAAACACTTTCCGGAATCAGTTTACGCTATTGAGAACATTGTTAAATCCCGATATTTCAACGCATATAATATTATAAATCAAATAATGGTTGACGATCCGCGCTTCGTATTTAGGCTTAGAGAAATAAACGATGATATTTCTAATATAACTTTTGATCAAATTAAAGAAGCAAATGTCGATATAGCTGATGAAACCATCTTTTATTTATTAAAAAAATTCGAGTAAATAGATCGATTTCGTTTTCGAAGTAATATTGAGGCTGTAGACATTCCTTAATCGCCATTAACACAATTATCAAGTTCTATAGACTACTAAATATTTCATATAACACCTATAACTAAAATGAAACTATGACAAAAGAAAACGATCAAAAACTCCATGAAAGTTTAATTACTTTCTTAAACACTAAATTTAAAAATGAAGACTCCTCTCCAGTATTTAATACTATACCTTCTATTTTAAGTACTGATCAATTCAATAAAATTAATATTAATGATATAAATAAGGCTGTCAAAGTTTTTGTAAAAGTTTTAAATCTCAATGGAGGTTCTAACTCTGATGTCGATTTGTACGAGCTTTTACAGGTTTATTTAAGACAACCTATTCAAAGGAGAAAAATAAATGACCTTGTAAAGGACGTTGTTTATAAAAGCGATGCCAAATAAATTATCACATTGAGTTCCGGACGCTAATTATAACCTTTACTTAACCCTATTTAAAAACAGTGGAAGCATTTTATTCTGCATTATTAAACGATGAAAAGACAATTATCGATAAGAGTTCTTTTGAATTGATTAAAGCAATACCCGACACCATCAAATTAATTATTAAAACAGAATTTGATAGGCATGTAAAGGTCGGTCTTAATGAGGGAGATTTATTTGCTCATACAGCAGTAGACTTTAATGGGAACTACAAGCCAATTGAATTAAATAACTTCATTATCGTCGATCTGGGTACAGACATTTTTGGCAAATACTCAACGGAGCGCAATACCGTAGTTAAGGAGAAACGCACCGGAGAATGTAGGTCATTTCATTCGGTAGGTGCTATTGGTTTCTTCATCGTGCACACGTTGATGCCATTGATACACGATCTAGAAAATGCTTTCAGTTGGGAAACTATTGACAAATTCAAAGAGTTGGGGGATATCAAAAAAGAAAATGAGCAATTAAAAATTAAGATAAAAAGCCTGGAAGCTCAAATTTCCAGTTTATCCAAATGATCAATGCTGTATGTTACAACACGATTTAATAATTTACAAACTGCTTCAAAATTGAATTATTATGACAATTGAAGAAAACAGGAAATCAGCATTGAGACTGTTTGATGAGAATATAATTAAGTACATAGTAGGTGACTTAGAATTACTTGACACTATTCAACCGCAATCAAACGGCAACTCATGTGCTGTTCCTACTGCAATGCTCATTTTAGGTGCGTTAGAGTTTATCGGCTTTTTAATAATAGAAAAAGGGAGGTTGGGTAATGCAGAGGACAACATCACTATAGCGATAAAGCATGGCAATTATTTCCCGGCTACTTATTCTGATTCTGTTGTTAAAACTTTAGCACACACTTATCGACACGGTTTAATGCACTCTTTCTTTCCCCAACAACGATCAGATCAAGTATTTGGCATTCATAAATCCGATAATAGAAAGTTATTTGAAACATTCGACAAAACAGGTGATTCTGTAATATCTCTCAATGCTAACGTCCTTTCTGATGATTTTAAGCAATATGTAAATAATTTATACATCGAAATCGAAAGAACCTCAGATGCTTATTTATTAGCAAACATAGCAAACGCTTTTAAACACCGTTACTCAGAATCATTAGTAACTCTCTCAAGTACTACTACAGAAACAACTATCGCTCCTGGTGTAACCCGGCAAAAATGAATCTCCGTGAAAGAAATTTATAAAAAAGGGATATTATGAATAATAATTATCAAGCAAAGTTAAGGCTGGTGCTTCTGGAGCGCAAAAAATACTACGGCATAAACCCGCAGGCACCACACAACCTATTTATTCCGTTTCCTTTCTTGCTTTATCGCACCAAACCTGAGTGTTGGCGAAATAATTATCTATTCACTTAAACAAAACAGCATGAAAAGCAAACTAACTTAAGGACAAATAATCTGTATACTACTTTGTGTACTACCAGACTAATTCAGTAGCAATAGCATTAACAATCATTTATTAACCACACATCAATTGGTAGACACAAACAGGTCAACAAAGTACAAACAAGAGATGAAACACCTCATAAGAGGCTTAAAGGGCACAATAGCGTTTTGAATTTTACCAACAACAACTATATTTGTACCCCGGCCATACATTAATCGGGATGTAGCGTAGCCCGGTATCGCGCCAGCATGGGGTGCTGGAGGTCGTGGGTTCGAATCCCGCCATCCCGACTTGAAAATCAAGGACTTACGATTGAAAAATCCAAGTCCTTTTTTATTGGGTCTAACATAGGTCTAACACTTTATTTATGTTTATCTATATTTTTTTAGTCAAAAAAACATTTTAATTACTTCGTTGAGATAAATTAATTAGAGCGATCAAAACGGTTTCCACATCTAGATGGAACTGAACTAGCATTAGCTCTTAGAACGGAATATCAACGCTATACCTGAAACAATCAAATGTTTATCATTAAGATACTCTATTAGCTAGATACGGAATATTTCGTCCTGGTATTTCAGTTCTTTATCGGTATTTAGGCGAACATGTATCATTTTGTTCATTACATGATTTGTACAGGGGAATATTTTTTACATGTTTGGATAGGGTCATATTTTCTCCGACAGGGCACATAGGAGATATCTGATCACTTAAAATTAGAGGCCATCAGGGCTGGATAGCGTAATTAAACATGCGAAGAGGTCATCATCGCCGTCGCGGCGCAACAATATATAGATGATGGCAAAAACGAGAAAAATCAGCAGTGTTTTTGTGATCATTGTTCTTCTGCGGTTGGTTTTCAAAGTGCTCCCGGATCGGTTACTTCTACGATCCTTTAACCTCTTTATGACACTTTGCCCTTAGCGGCAACGCTCTTTTATCATTAAATACCGGAGGCATCAGGCCGTGCGTAAAGGTTTATTCTAGTTAGACGTCGTAGCTGAAGAGGTAGCAGCTTCATGTTTGTTGCAGGCGATTTCAGGAAACGAAATTGGCCGCTATCTCCGCAGACGCTTCGTTTTGCGTTTTTATCAGGAAAATAAGGTTTGATCTTCGGGTGATTTCCTGTTTCGTCTTTTATAGTAGATTACGGCGCTGCACAGTGAAATCAATGCGATCAGCAGCAGTTCGATAATCAGGTGTGTAACGGGGATGCGATTCGGCTTTTCTGACAATACAATGATAGCGTCCGGTACCAGCAGACCGGCAAGGGGAAAACAAAAGAACATTCTGAGTATTACCAAATTTTCCATGCTAGCACAGGTTTAATGTAATTCTGCTAAGATAATAAACAATTAGTTAAAAAGTACGTAATTAAGCTCACTTCAGTGACAATATACATTATTTCAGATCTAGCGGCTTTTGTACCTGCCGGGGCATAAGGCATTGCGTTAAATCGATACAGGCAGGGTTGATGATTGTTCACCGGATTTTTTTATAGGGGTCTGCGGTCACGGTTCGCCGGTTAAATTTTTTTGCCTGAATATTTCCAGGGCGATCTTTTCGGTGTTAACACCCAGTTCCTCCAGCCTGCAGCATTTACTGCGTATCTTTTCCGGGAGGGTATCAACCGTTTCGATGAGGTCGATATGGAAACGGCAGTGTTCGTCTATCTCCGGGTTGCCTTCGAGGCTGTAAAAAAGCTCGTGGGCGGATTCCCGGTCGTTGCCGAGGTCGAATTCGCCGAAGGGCTCATAGTTTTTAGGTGTTTTCAGGCTGATCAGCAGGTAGAATGGTGAGTCCATAGCAGATGATAACGGCCCCCTCCGGGGGCCGTGTTGATGGTTAAACGAATGGACAATTATTTAATCTCGATCTGGCGGCGGCCGACCCTGGCTTCGTCACGTTTGGCGATGTCTATTTTAAGTACGCCGTCGGTATAGGCCGCTTCGATGTTTTCCAAGTTGGCGCTGTCCGGCAAGGTGAACGAACGCACCCAGGAGCTGTAGCTGTATTCGCGTTTGCTGTAGTTTTTCTGATCGCCGCTGTTTGTGCCCTTATTTTCTACAGAAACGTTAAGGACGTTGCGGTCGAGGTTGAGTTTGAAATCCTCTTTTTTCAGGCCGGGGGCGGCGAGCTCTACATGGTAATAGTCCTCGGTCTCGCTGATGTTGGCCGCGGGTACACGGCTGGTCAGGCGGTCGTTGAAAAAAGTGTCGTTGATGATGGAATCGAATACGTCATTAAAGCCTGGCATTAATGAACCGTTGTTTTTAGCGGGATTGAATTTAACCAATGTCATAGGTCTTTCCTCCTTAATGAATTAATGAATGAAACTTATAATGTTAATTAAACTACCTGTTGCCTAACAAGGGCTGTGCCAGCTGCGTGGAGGGTAACCGGCGCTGAAAAAAATTCAGTTTCGGTGAAAAAATTTCAGTGACCGGCTGTCAAAATTTCGGGGTGGTGCAGGATTGGATGTGCACGCGGGGCCGGGAGCGGCGTTGATCTTACTCCTCCCGCCTGTGGATTTTGTCTGTTGGCGGGGCGGTCAATATCGAGTTGGCCCTACGCGTCTGTACCCGGATGAGGGTGGCAGCGTAAATAATATTGTCTGATCGAAACAGCGATTGTGTTATGGTGTTATCGAATGGCAACATGGAAATAGATATCATTAAAGAAGGACCGATTATTCTGAAACTGGTCGTTGCCTTAATGTTGGGTGGAGCTATTGGCTACGACCGGGAGCGGGACGGGAAAAGCGCGGGGATCCGGACTTACGCGGCGGTTTGCCTTGGTGCCTGCTTGTTTACGGATATCGGGCTGGACCTGGGGGACCGTGCTTCCGCTTCGAGGATCATCGCCTATGTGATCTCAGGGATCGGTTTCTTAGGCGGGGGGATAATTTTTAAGGATACGGAGGGGAGCGGGGCGCGAGGGCTTACCACGGCTGCCACGGTATGGTGTACGGCCGGGGTGGGAGTGGCCATTGGTATGGAACTGTTTGTCACAGCGCTGGTGTCGACTGCGGCTATTTATTTTTTGCTTTCCCTGCATCACCGGAAGTGGTACGTGAGATTGAAGAGCGGGGTACGGAAAGCCAACGGCGATGATCAGGGACAATCGGACCTTTAAACAAACTTTATTTATCATTTGAAATATGCTGCTTAACAAAAGATTGTCTATTTTCTACTTTGTGAACCAGATCAAATTCGATGTGATCGCTATCGCGGCTTACGCGGTCCTGGCCGGTACATTTGATCATTATTGGTTATTGAAGACGGTGAGTATCCCGTTGTCGGTTTCTACGTTCATCGGCACTTTGTTATCCTTGCTGCTTGCTTTCAGGACCTCGCAGTCCTATGAGCGCTGGTGGGAAGCGCGGACGGTATGGGGGGCTATCGTGAACGACAGCCGGACGCTGATTAGGCAGGTCCAGCAGTTCCTGCCTGCTAACGCGGAAGGGGCCGCCTATGTCCGGAGGTTTACGGAGCAACAGATCACCTGGTGTCACGCGCTTTCGCAGAACCTAAGAAAAGTCCCTTTCTCGGGGATCGTTGCGGAATATGTGCAGCAGCAGGAAATAAAAACGGCCAACCTGCCGAATTATTTACTAAGCCGGCATACGAGCTTACTGGCAGAGGCGACACGGAAATTCGATCTGGATGCCAACAGACAGGTGCAGGTGGACGCGACGATCGCGCGGCTTTGTGATTCCATGGGTAAATGTGAAAGGATCAAGAATACGGTGTTCCCGCGTTCTTACAGTGTGTTGCTGCATTTTATCATTTATGTACTGATGACGGCGCTCCCATTCGGGCTGGAGGATAATTCTAAGTTCGTAGAAGTGGCTCTGACCTTTGTTATCCCGGTTCTGTTCATTTGTATCGAGCGGACGGCGATCCTGATGCAGGATCCTTTCGAGAACAGGCCTACGGATACGCCGATGACGACTTTGAGCAGGACGATTGAAAGTAATCTGCGGGAGATGACGACTAGCGTTGTGAACCCTCCGGTTCCTGAGCAGCCGGAGTCCTATTATATGATGTAGGCTTTGAATGGCTTTTCAGCCAAGCAGGGGTTTCGGGTTTCCTTGATCGGGTTTTGCGGGTGCGGTCCTGCATTTCTTGAAGGGGTTCCGTGGAAATTTATACGGGGCGATAAACTAATCCGGGTGGTTAGCCTTAATGTAGATGGCGTTCTAAGTGTACTTTTGATTATTAACAGATTGGCCGGGCATAATGCCCGGCCTTTTTAATTTCATGTGAATAAAATCATCATCCGGCGCGATTCTCCTGCTTTAAAAAATGTCAGATTGAGATCTCCGGAATGTTTATTGGGTGCGGTGGGTTTTATCACTTCATTGATGGGACGGATCTTAATCTCTGATCTGCACACGGGCAGGATCGGCGGGTTTACTGACAGGCGATATCTACGATAATGTTGTAATAGGCCTTGACTGAATCAGTCTCCTGGATCTATCTATCAATCCCGGGGCATTTTTATGGTAGCTTACGTTATACGTTCGAGTATAGGTTTTTATCAGCGATGGTGAAAGTTAACCCGCATAGATTGATGAGAAAACATAACCACTTCCGCAATGTTGTTGGGTAACTAATCGCTCCCCTAACTGGACGGAATTCGAACCGCTTTTTCGAACAAATACGCGTTTTGAACGAACTGGAGCACTTTTAGTTAACCCTTATTGTGCAATTTTCGAACCGCGTAGTTTAAGGTCCGGGCCGTACCTGGCTTTGCAAAATACTAAAAAAGCCTGCCCAATTGAGCAGACTTTCTTACGGTTAAACGAAAACACAGCCAATCCTAATCCAAACCGTATATTCTTATTTACAACTGCCCAATCAGTTCCATCCGCCTCCCAGCGAACGATAAAGATTGATTATCGCGGTTGCTTCTGCCCGGCGCACCGATGCAAGTTCCAGTTCGCCTGAAAGAGCGTTGCTTTGGGCTGTAATTACTTCGAGATAATTAGCCATGCCATTTTTAAAAAGCAGATTAGCATTACGTGTTGCGTTATTTAATTTAGCAACACGCTTAGCAGCTATTTCTTGTTGCTGCCCCAATTTATCGATGCCGGTTAGTGCATCGGCTACTTCGCCATAGGCATTAAGCACCGATTGGCGGAAACGGTCGACGGCCTTTTCTCTTTCAAATACAGCAACGTTATATTGCGTACGCAGCGCCCGTTTTGCAAGTATAGGTTCAGTCACGCTCCCTAAAACAGTTCCAAACAGAGAGCCCGGCAGGCTAAACCAGTTGCTTGTCTTTAACGAATTAACGCCGCCCTGCGCAGAAATGCTGATGGACGGGTACATCACAGCACGTGCTAAACCAATTTTTGCAGTAGCTGCCTCCAGTTCCAGCTCGTTGCTTTTAACATCGGGCCTGCGACTGATCATCTCTGAGGGTAACCCGGCAGAAAGTCCTTCAGGCATTTGCAAATCTTGTAAATTGCCTGAGCGTTTTATAGCTTGTGGAGGGATACCTACCAACACACTTAAAGCGTTTTCCTGCTCGTTTATGGCCTGTTGTAATTTGGGGATCAGCTGAGTTGCGGCCAGTTGTTGCGCTTCGGTTTGCTCAACAGCCAATGAAGAAACCTGCGCGGAGCGGTATTGAAGTTTTACTATGCTTAAAGTACTATCGGTTAGCGCAGCATTTTTCCGGGCTATTTGCAGTTGCTGGTCAAACATCAGCAGGTTATAATAAGCCGTAGCAACCGATGCTACAAGCATAGTTTGCACACCTTTACGAGCTTCGTGCGTTTTCAGGTAATCGGCCAGGGCCTCTCTTTTTTGATTTTTTACCTTGCCCCAGATATCTGCCTCCCACGATACATTAAGCGCGGCAGTATAATTATCCAGATTTTTTGTACCCAGAAATTGTGAGGCTGTAAGGCCATTCAAACTATTATCAGCAGGCAAGCTATTGCTGGAGTTTACATTCAGCCCAACTTCTGGCAATAAGCCGCTTTTTGCTTTTTTTAGCTGCTCGTTGGCAATCTCAATATCCTTTAAAGCCAATTGCAGATCGGTGTTTCTCAAAAGTGCGGTATCAATCAGCGCGCCCAGTTCCTGGTTGGCCAAAAATTGCCTCCAGGGTAAGTTAGCAATGCTTTTGCCGGTAGTGTTACCAGTGTCATTTCTGAAGTTTTTTTCGCTGATGCCGGTCAGCGGAGCGGTGCTTTTAGGCACCGCACAACCGGTTATCAGGAGGACAAGCACTAACGCGAAGGTTAGACCTGTACTCAGTTTATGATAGATTTTCATGATTTTAATAATTAATTTTTAGCAGTTTCGGTTAATAGGGCATGTTCATGGCTATGGTGGGCATCATCAGACTCCATGGTTCGTTTAGATGATACCTTTTCATGCAGGAACTGGAAGATCACGAACAATACCGGGATGATGAAGACACCAAGCACAACACCGGTGATCATCCCCCCTGCCGCGCCAACACTGATAGAATGGTTACCCGCAGCTGAAGGACCGGTTGCCCGCATCATTGGTAAAATACCGGCAACAAAGGCAATGGAGGTCATGATGATTGGTCTTAATCTTGCTTTAGCTGCTTCAATAGCGGCAGTTATCAATGTTTCGCCTGCGTGCCTGCGCTGAACCGCGAATTCGACGATCAGGATAGCGTTTTTAGCTAAAAGGCCAATCAGCATGATCAATGCAACCTGTACATAGATGTTGTTTTCGATACCGGCTATCCCGATGGCGGCGAACACCCCAATTACCCCTGTTGGGATAGAAAGTAACACCGAGAAAGGCAGGATATAACTGTTGTACTGCGCTGCAAGCAGGAAGTAAACAAACACCAGGGAAAGCAGGAAGATATAAACCGACTGCCCGCCCGAAATGATCTCTTCACGGGTTACACCCGAAAACTCGTATGAATATCCCTGAGGTAAGGTTTTGGCCGCTACTTGTTCCACTGCACGGATGGCATCACCGGTACTGTACCCTGCTTTAGGATTGGCATTCATCGGGATGGAATTGTACAGGTTGTAACGTGTTACAGTTTCAGGACCGAGTACCGGTTTCAGGCTCAATACCGAGCTGATTGGCACCATTTCACCGTTATCGCTTTTTACAGTAATATTTGCGATGGAGGCCGGAGTTGACCTGTCTGCCTTTTCGGCTTGAAGCATCACCCGGTAATACTTGCCAAAGCGGTTAAAGTCTGACACCTGCTGGCTGCCATAATAAGCCTGCATGGTTTTAACTACAGCATCAACATCTACCCTCAGCAATGCTGCTTTTTCTTTGTCGATAACCATTTCCAGTTGCGGATAATCGGCACGGAAAGCGGTGTATGCCAAAGCTATTTCGGGGCGCTTATTCAATTCGGCCAGGAATTTCTGGCTAACCGAGCTGAAATGGTCAAGTTTACCGCCGGTACGGTCCTGGAGGGCAAAGTCAAGCCCATCCACGTTACCGAAACCCGGCACGGTTGGCATTGTAAATACAATGATGGTAGCGCCTTTAATATCGGCTACACGCCTGCGCATATCGGCCATAATCTCATTGAGGTCGCCCATGTCGCCGCGATCTTTTTTAGGTACCATAAACGCTACGGCCGAAGAAGGGCTGGTGGCATTGGTGAAGATATTAAGCCCGCTGATCTGCGTAAAGCTTTTAATCACTTTCATTGGTAGCAGGCGGTCATTAACCTGTTTCATCACCTGTTGGGTACGTTCCTGTGAAGAACCCGGAGGCAGCGTGATGGATACTGCCGCAAAGTTCTGATCTTCAGAAGGGATAAATCCGGTACGGGTATGACGTACCAGCGCAACCGAGATCACTACGATTAAAACCAATCCCGAAATGGCAGCAGCCTTATGCTGGATGAGCCATTTTAAGCCTTTTACATATTTATTAGTAGCCCTTTCAAAACCTGTATTAAAACCGGCAAAAAAGCGCTGTTTAAAAGTTGTTTTTTTAACCGGATCGCCATCATGGTGTACATTTTTCAGAAAAAGCGCGGCCAATGCAGGGCTTAAGGTAAGCGCGTTAACTGCTGAGATAAAGATGGCAATAGCCAGCGTAAACGCAAATTGTTTATAAAACACGCCTGCCGAGCCTTCCATAAAGCCAACGGGCAAAAATACCGCGGCCATGATCAGCGTAATTGCAATAATGGCCGGTGTAATTTCGTGCATAGCCGATAGCGTTGCCGATTTGGCATCCAGCTTTTTATGTTCCATTTTGGCGTGCACGGCTTCTACTACCACAATGGCGTCATCCACCACAATACCAATAGCCAGTACCAGTGCAAACAACGTAAGCAGGTTAATGGAGAACCCGAACATTGACATAAAAAAGAACGTACCGATAAGCGCGACAGGCACCGCGATAGCGGGAATTAACGTGGACCGGAAATCCTGCAGGAATAAAAACACCACGATAAATACCAGCACGAAAGCCTCAACCAGCGTATGCAATACCTGTTCGATGGATTGATCAAGCAGATCCTTGGAATACCAGATAATTTGCTGGCGTAAACCGGTCGGGAAAGTTTTGGATGCTTTTTGCATCAGGTCTTCAACCTTAATCTGTATTTCCCTCGCGTTGGAGTTAGGCAGCTGTAACACCTGAATGGTAATGGCCGGCTTGTTGGTAAAATCGGGGTTACGACCGGTAAGCGTATTGAATGTACCATAAGTATAAGCACCCAATTCTACACGTGCTATATCTTTCAGCCGTAACAGCGAACCATCAGTGTTGGTGCGTACAACCATATTTTCGTAATCGCCCGGTTCGTTGAGTTTGCCTTTATAATTGATCACGTATTCAAAAGCCACCTTGCTACTTTCGCCAAAACGGCCGGGAGCAGCTTCAAGGTTATGTTTTTGAATGGCAGTGGCCACTTCTGCCGGGGTAATATGGTAGGCCGTCATTTGTGCGGGTTTAAGCCATACCCTCATGGAGTAATCTTTACTTGCACCAATAATGCGAGCCTCACCCACACCTGGGATACGCTGAATTTCGGGCAGGATATTGATGGTGGCGTAGTTGGCTATAAAGGTTTTATCAAATACCTTTTCATCTTCGGCAAAGAGGTTAACCCCCATAATAAGGCCATTTTGAGTTTTTTTGGTAGTAATACCTGCCTGAACCACTTCGGGAGGCAGCAAACCTGTTGCCGACGATACCCTGTTTTGCACGTTCACCGCAGCCTGATCGGCATTGGTGCCTAGCTTAAAGTAAACGCTGATGACCAGTGAGCCATCGTTTGTTGCTGATGAACTCATGTAGGCCATATCTTCCACGCCGTTGATGGCTTCTTCGAGCGGAGGGATAACAGACCTCAATATGGTTTCGGCATTGGCGCCGGGGTAAAAGGCCCTCACCTGTACAGTTGGTGGAGCAATATCAGGGAACATTTGTATGGGGAGTTTACTAAGCCCCACGCCTCCCAGTATAACCAGCATGATGGAGACAACGGTCGCCAACACTGGTCTTTCTATGAATTTTCTTAACATGGCTTTGTGATTTTTATGTTTTCGTTTAGGGCAAAGGCTTCCAGGGGCAGTCTCCTTTTAAACTTTTTGGATACTGCCGGCAGGTTCAGGCCCTTGCCCTGATTATATGTTATTGGATTTTAGTTATTGTAGGCTACCGCTTCGGTTTTGGGCGCGGCGGCCTGGATTTTAATGCCTTCCTGCAAACCATCGATACCGTCAAGTACAATACGGTCGCCTTGTTTCAGGCCGCCTTTAATCAGGAAAGTATTATCCGTACGGCCGGCAACGGTAACAATCTGTTTGTGTACCTTGCTGCTGTCGCCAACTGTATATACGAAGATCTTATCTTGTATCGTAGTTGTGGCCGATTGCGGGATATTGATCACATCATACTGCGTAAAGGTGATGTGGATACGGCCGGTATTACCGGAGCGGAGCAAGCCACCTGCGTTGGCAAATGTTGCACGTATGGTAATTGCCCCGCTGTTTTTGTCAAAGCCGCCGTTTACCATGTCCAGCTTGCCGGTACCGGGATACAGCTCCCCGCCGGCCAGACTAAGGCTTACTGCCTTGGCGTTCCTGAGTTTGTCATCAATGGTAGCGCCGGGAAGTTGTGCTTTTAGGCCTGCATATTCCGATTCGCTAAGCGAAAAGTATACGCGCACATCTTTAATATCCGACAGAGAGGTAAGTTCTCTGGCATCATTAACAGAGAGCAGGCTCCCGACCTTTTTGTTCAGACGGCCGATATAGCCCGATGCAGGTGCTTTAATCAGCGTGTAACCAAGGTTGATGCCAGCGTCTGAAAGCATGGCCCGTGCCTGGGCCACCCTGGACTGGGCTGCCTTCAGGTTACTTACTGCTGATTTTAACTGAAGATCGGCCACCACTTTATTCTCAACAAGCGGTTGCAGTTTATCAACTTCCAGTTGGGCGTTTGCTGCAGCAGCTTGCGCGGCGGCGAGCTCGGCAGAGGTGTTGTTCACTTGCTCGCGGTAAACCTGGTCATTGATCTTAAACAAAGGTTGCCCTTTTTGAACATATTTGCCTTCATCTACGAAGATCTTTTCGAGGATGCCGCCAACCTGCGGACGGATTTCAACCTCTGCTTCGCCTTCTATGGTAACCGGGTAGTCGTTTTGTATCTCGGTAGTGCCTGCTTTAACAGTTGCTACAGGTAAACTCGGCAATGTTTCGGTAGCTGCCGGCTGATCCGGCGAACATGCTGCCATTAATGCAGCAATTAATATAGTGACGATGGATGATATAGTTTTCATGACTGTTTTATTTTTAATTTTTATGGATTTGTGTTTGTGAATTGTTAATCGGGTAAAATAAGTTATCAGTGTTAAGTGTTTGTTAAAAAAAATCAGGATACGAGCGGCCGGATGGTATTGCCAATGGCTTCATGAAGTACGGCCTGGTTAAAGGCTTCCGAACGTCCTTTATTGACCAAATTGATAGATACAAGGCCATGTACCGCCGACCACATGGTATAATATTTTGTGCTGATCTGCTCTTCGGCTGTATTTCTGCCCCGCATCAGTTCTTTTAGCACTTCGCCAAAAAGGGCAGGTATTTCATTGTCTTTGGCAAAGCCTTCCTTCATTGAACTGCAGCTTACCTCTACGCCAAACATGGCCTGGTAAAGCTCCTTTTCGGCAAAGGCAAAGTTCCAGTAAGCCTGCCACATGGCTTCCAGTTTGCGTGGAGCTGTAGGTGCGCTATTTTTTGCTATGCGGATAGCGGCAGCCAGCGTTTTAAATCCGGTGGCCGAAAGCTCGCCTATCAATTCTTCCTTTCCTTTAAAATATTCGTAAATAACGGGGGCTGTATAGTCGATCTCATCGGCTATGCGGCGCATGCTCAAAGCCTGCCAGCCTTCCTGCCGTACGATGCTCAAGGCTGCCTTCAGGATCTTCCTGCGGGTCAGCTCTTTTAATCGTAGTATTCTTTCTTTGCTTCCCATTTTGTTCGTCTTTTATTTTCGACAACACAAAATTGCAACGAAACTGACGGTTAACCAATGTCATTGCTTTCGTAAAATTTGTACAATTCTGTCAATCGAAACTATTTTGATATATTTATGGATGCCAATTTTGACTTAATGAAATACACGTGCCTTAAATCACTTCAAATACGCCGGCTTTGGAAATAGATTGAAAGAATTATACAAAAACAGCAAACAAACAGCACATACGCCTGTAACAACAAATAATAAGATATGTAAAACAAAGGCCACACCCGGACGAGTGCAGCCTTTGTAATAAAGCATAAAAAGGTGTTTAGCGGGCGCTTTTACGACGATAAATGCGTTGTTGAAGCAGGAAAGCAAATGCGGCAACCGCAATAACTATAATACTGGCCAGTGGTAATGTAGCCGCACCAACCTGTTCCAGTACGATGCCCCCTATTAGCGGGCCTATGGCAAAGCCCATGTTACCGGCAGATACGAAAAGACTGCTGGCAAATTCCGGCGCTTCGGTAGCCGAATGGCTGATGAGGGTTTGACCAAGCAAATACGCTGTAGTCATTATAAAGCCCCAAACTATAATAGCTATTGAAACAGGGATATAAAAGCTGCTGATCAGGTATACAATGGCTTGGATGCCGATAATGCCCACAAAAAACTTCCAGGTACTGCCCGCGATACTTTTTGTAAGCATCCTGCCCATCAGGATATTTCCAAACACACCAGACAACCCGAACAAAAACATCATGATGCTGATCGTTTTTCCGTCCATTTTTATTACTGCTTTCAGATATTCGGCCAGGTAACCGTAGCTTACGGATATACCGGCCATAAAAACGGTTACAATCAGGATATTCCACCACACTTTACCTTTTTTCAGGATGGCCAGCTGATGATCAAATGAAGCTTTTTCCGTAACAGGCATTGATGGCAGCATTTTTAAAAGTGAGATTAAGGCCAGCAGGTTTAACGCCGCGCAAACTACAAATGCCGCCTGCCAGTTAAATATATCGGCAAAATACACGCTTACCGGTACGCCCAGTACAGTGCCTATACTAACCCCCGAAAAAACAATAGATACCGCTTTTGGTGCTTCACTCGGCTTTACCGATTGAGCTGCCGTAGCCATAGCCACCGAAAAAAAGATAGGGTGAAAAAAAGCAGGCAAAATCCTCGCTATGATCAACACGGTGAAGTTAGGCGCATACATAGATGCGATATTGGAAACAATGAATATCAGCAACACCAGCGAAAGCGCAGTTTTGCGATTAACACCGCTTGCAGCCAGTGTAATAAACGGGCCAAATACGGCAATAGTGAGCGCGAAAGCAGTAATAAGCCACCCCGCAGTACTGATGGATACTTTGAAGTGTTCCGCCAGTTGAGGCAGTACGCCAATAACCCCAAACTCGGTAGTGATGATGCCGAATATCCCGAGTGCAAGCAGGTACATGGCATTTTTATTCATTTTTACAACCGGTATTCCGGTCGTGTTTTTTGATGTAGTTAATTGTTCCATTTTGTGCGTTATTTTAAACGCGCCAAAATTGGCCATCAATTAACGGTGTTAACTTGTGCTATTTTTCAGTTCTTTTGTACAATTCTGTCACTTAAGCAACAGAAATAACCTGATTAGCTTTATTCCTGAATTCGCTCGGGTTCATACCTTTCTGCTTTTTGAAGAATTTGTTAAAATGGCTTTCATCGGCAAAACCTAATTCCTCGACAATTTCTGCGATCCGCATTTTACTGTAGATGAGCCGGTTTTCAATCAGCTTTATTTTATAATGGGCGATATAATCCTGCATGGTTTGGCCGGTATGCTTTTTAAAATAACGGCCCAGGTAACTCAGCGAAATATAAAATTTATCAGCCACATGCTCGGCTTTCGTTAATTGCGGATCATAAATATTGGCCTGAATGTATTGTAATATGTCCAGGGTTTTATCTTCTTTGTCTTCGGCAAATTGTTCGGGCAGGTTCATCTCTATACTTCGGCCAATAAGTACCACGAGGGTATTTACCAGCGAAAGAATCAGCTTATCCCAACAATTGATACGGTTAACTCGTTCGCGGATAATAGTTTCCACAATCATTTTCACCAGTGGCTTGTCGTTTTCATAGCGCAGCATTGAACCGGGGATCTGTTTGGCATTGTACAGCAGGTATTCCAACCGCTGGATATTATCTTTAACGATTCCGTTAGATTTTAGGTAAATGTCATTAAACCTCAAAAAGAAAAATTCGGTAGCGGTGTCGATCTTAAAATCATGAAGATCGTCGGGGGTAAACAGGAACATATCGCCGGCCTTGTAAGCATAGCGGTTATCATTTACGCAATGCCTGCCTTCGCCCGAAAGAATATACACCAATTCAAAAAAGGCCGTTTGCCTTACTTTTTTGGGAAATTCGTTTAAGGTTTCTACCGAAACGGAAAATGGTTCATATAGTTGTTCCCTTGCCATAATTTATCATTTTAGGAAAAATTATACAAATATACATCTTGATAAGCTTCAACGACAAGATTGATCTAAGATGCGACAAATCAGCATGTCTACTCAGCATTAAAACGACTCGGTATTGGTCAGGCTCTGTATAGTAAAAATTGATGAAGAAAGATAAATTTGTCCAGAAACTGGGCTCGAACCAGTTAAATAACTGAAAATAAATGCCAGATACTATCTACCGGCGGTTCGACTTTAGTCCTGTTCGGACCCGATCAACCCGAATCGGACTCTTCTAATTCTCGAACCGATTAGATTTTCCTAAATACCTGATAGAATGCGCATTGAATCCATCAGGTGATTCAACATTAGCCCTGTTCGGGCTAAGATTAATGTTAGCCTCAACAAGATTCGAACCTTCAAGCTCTCAACTTAAATTGCGAGAGAATTTTAAGTTTACCGATCAAATGGTTAGAATTATGCCCATTCTGGGGACGAATTTGCACTTTCCCAAACTCAACTCGGATCAAAATATTAAACAGGTCAACTTCTATACATTCTCTCCCGTTAATAAGGATAACTGAACATTATCAGCGAATGCCGCTATCACTAAACGTCTTTAAAATATCCTTACAAGTCTATGAAAGTCGTATTATTGTATATTTTATCCTTCATAGGCCGCAGCAAAGCGTTAATTTAAACATTGAAATTTTCTTACATTTGCTTAAACACTATATCTACCATGAGTACAGCTACCAACGAATCGAAAAACATTCATCAAGGCCGTAATATAAAACGCTTTAGGGAGATGCTCGGCCTTAAACAGGAGGCGTTGGCTATCGAGCTCGGTGATGACTGGAATCAAAGAAGAGTTTCATTACTCGAAGCTAAAGAAACTATTGAAGAAGACGTACTTTCCCAAATAGCTGCGATATTAAAGGTGCCTGTTGAAGCAATTAAAAACTTTGATGAGGAAAAAGCTATCTATAACATTCAGAACAATTATGAAGGTTCACATAATCAAGGTCCTTTAAATAATTATGGAACCATTAATTTTAATCCAATAGACAAGCTAGTAGAACTTTTTGAAGAGAACAAAAAACTCTATGAGCGTTTACTGGCAAGTGAGCGGGAAAAAGTAGAGTTATTGAAAAACAAGAACTAAAAATGCCCCAATCCAGCATCCTTGATACTTACCAAAACAGGATGAGCAATGTTGTCGCTGATCCTGAATTTAAATCTCTCGAAGAGAAATATCGGCCTACTTAGACCTACATGGTATCGAAAAGATTTTTGATGTTTTTGATATTAAACACCCCCCGCCCGGTGAAGCGATTACAGGGAAACTGATTTGGCATCCGGAATACGATCTGCCAATCGATCTTAAAAAAGATATCACCAAGATTTTCAATAAGTACTTTGTTGACTAATCAACGAATAGAAGAGTTCAGGTGATTTTCCTCTGCACACACCTGCCACATTACAGCTTAAACAACAGAAGCTGAAAACAGGAAAATTGTCAAGGGCCGCGGTGATAGCCGCGGTTTATTATACCCTTGACTGTTTTCCTGTGTCGCTACCTTTGTGACTGCGGTGATGTGGCTATATGCGCTGCTGGAAGGCAGGCATGTATGAGGAACGAATACTTGCCTGTGCGCGGCAGCGAGGCTGGCTGCGAAATGAAACCCGGCGCATAGCGCGGTGCAATGCAGCAACCTGCCGCAGCTGCGTAGCCTCTTTATCTTACCTCCATCACCTATTTGCTTTTACCTTTTCCAGCTTCCGCTTAGCTTCCTTTTGATCCTTTTCTGCCTGTGCAGCTACGGCTTCGGCAGCAATTATCGCCTGCTGTTTTACCATTGCTTTTTCAGCCTTATCTATAAAATCCTTTGGATCTTCCGCCAACTTCGTATCAATGGTCTTGGCAACTTTTGGATACAGTGCCCTAACCAGCCAGAAGTTATAAGCTTCACGATTCAGGTCATCATTTTGATGATAGAGATATAAAGTACTCCCGAATGATCCGGCTGTTATTATAAAACAAACCACCAGGCCAATGATCAAATTACTAGACCAGGCACCTAAATGGTGACTGTTTTTCACACGAATGACTTTCGGCACTGTCGCTACTATGCCATTTAATTCATCGATCTGCTGCTGGATCTTTTGATCGTTATATCGCTTATTAGCCATTTCAATTCGCGATGAGATTGTTTCCAATGTGCCCCGGTACTGTTCCAGAAAGCTTTTTAGAAACTCGGCCACGCTCGTTTCCATCACACTGATCCTTCCGGCAAAACCCTGGATCAGTTCTTCCATAATATTTACCTTTTCTTCTAACTCTTCATTTTGCATAACAAATCGTTTTGAGGTTAATCTTAATTTTTATTCTTCTACCTGCTTATACCCTTTGACTGGGAATGTTCCGCTTCGTGCTTCTTTCGTTTTCTGCGGGCGATATCTGCGTCACCCATTGGGTCAGGTGGCCCGGCAACAAATTGTGGTTCAAGCAGTATTTCCAATATGCCTTTACCTGTACCGGGGTTATGGCTGTATTCCGCCTGAACGCTCTGCCAGATTGATTCACGCAGCTGGTTAGCCACAAATGGTTGATTGGCTTCCCTTGCCGCATGATACTGCTCTACCTTTTGGTTTCGGTTTAAAGTCGCATCAATACGGACAAAGCTTAAGTTCCGGTCAATAGCGGAACCTTTCATTTTAATATTGCCCTTTTCAAAGGATATACCCTGCACTTCATTGGTACCGCTACGGAATTTATAAGCAATGGTAATTTCCCGCCTGGCGAGCTGCGCTTCCAACTGTTTCCAGTTCGTGGCCGTTTTCATTCCTGCTTTAATAGCATCGTATAATTCGTACCTAACTTTCTCCCTGCCCTTTAACGCCTGGCGGTTCACCAGATCTTTACCTTCGCCTATATGATAGCCGTATTTCATGGTAATCTCCTTACAGGCTTTTACATTCTTAGCGAAGTTGTTTTTGTCGCTAATGGTCTTGCCGTTATTATCCACCCGGTTGTAAACAACATGGAGATGCGGATGATCGCGGTCGCTGTGACGAACGATCACATACTGCGTATTTAGGATACCTGTTTTTTCCATGTACTCTTTCGCCCGCTCCACCATGATATCATCGCTTAATTTAAGCAAGTCTTCCTTACTCCAGCTGAGTACCAGGTGTCCCACTGCTTTGCCGAGTTCCGGCCGCATTTTACGTTGCAGGTTAAAATCCTGAATTATGGCGTTAGCGTTCTGCATGCGAACACCTTCGGCAGATAATATCTTAGCTTCCGGCTTATTCACCACATAGCGGACACAGCCGCCAAAGCTTTTCCCGGTGATTGGTTTACCCATCATGGCTGCTAAGTTTTGTAATTAACTCGTCCACTTGTTTAAGGATGTTTTGGCATTTCATGGCAAGCGTAAATAGGCCTGCCACATGCGCTAAGTGCGTTAACTGGTTGAGGTTATTCGCTACCCCAGCCAGCGTCCTGAACCAGCCGCTTTCCTCTGGGGTAAATCTCGGAAAAACCCTGGCGTTTTTAGCGGCCCTCCGGAACCATTCACTGGGTTTCAGCCCGGCATTTTTCGCTCTACCTTCGATCAGAATTTTTTCCGTTGGCGTTAAACGCACCATTAAAAAGTCACTCCGCCTGATCGTCTTTTTGGGTCTGCCTGGGGTCCTCGCTTTTTTTATTGTTTTATTTTCATTAGCTGTTAGCATGTGTTCATTTCATTTTTTGTTGCTATAAAAGTTCGACCAACGGGAGCGAGTTCCGAATCACCCCAGCGGGGTGAATTCGGGTTTTTGTGTAGCAAAAACATTAACTCGCTCCTTACAATTCGAAAAATGGGCCGGTGATATATTCAGCTATCTGTATATATGCCGGATGCCGCAAATCGGTATTGACGCCCATTTCGAAAATTGACTTAGCGCCCAATTCCCTGGCTCCTTTCTTCCGGCCCTCTGCGCCGGATCTGCGGTTGCAAAGAAGTGTGCTTTTGTGCGGCCAGGTATTCATTGATGTCGTTAAAACCCTTGTAAAAACCAGATGCATCGGTGAAGCTGACACCCGCAGCCTGCAACTTTTCAGCAGCTGCAATTCCGGCTTTGTCATGGTTAAGCATCAGAAAAACTTCCGGGTAGCTCTTTAAAATGGGCACCGCTCTTTCAGCCAGCGCAACAGAATTCAGGATGATAAAATCCGATTGGGATTGACCTCCTTTCAGCTGCAAGAGCGAAAGGAAATCAGTAAAGCCTTCCAGCACGATGGCGGCTTTATGACTGCCGCCAATGATGGTAATGTCCTTGGGCGACGATGCCCCTTTGAACCAGTTATTCCGCAGCTCGTAACCTCCTGAACGATTGGCGAAGCCAATAGCGAAATAGGGTTTGCCACTTATTGTAAAATCGACCTCTTTGCAATAGGTTGTGGCAATGGCCGGATCAACCCCGCGTGTTTTCAGGTAAGCGATCAAAGCCGGATGTTCAAGCGCTTTCACACCGGTAATGATCACCGGATTGTCCGGCTGAGGTTCTGCCTTTTGCAACGATTGCTGATGAAATGAAAAATCATGATTGCCATTATTCAAACGCTCCAGAAAATCCTCTACGGAACAATGATGCATACGTATGCCCAGGTCAATCAAATTACCTCCGGTACCTTCGCCAAAATCCATCCAGGCATTAAGCCTGGTATTTACTTTGAATGAAGCGGTCTTTTCTTCGCGCAGTGGTGATAAGTACCAGTAGTTATGAGCTTTGATCCGTTGCGGCTGAATACCGCATTGCTCTAGGTAACTAATAATAGAGAGTTCTTTTGCTGTTTTACAGTTATATCGTATCATGTTGTAAAATCTAAAGGGTTGTAATAAATGATGCAGGTGCCAAACCATACGGGAGAGCTACCCTTACATTTCTGATGAATGATGAGCTATAGCCGTAACTATTTATAAATAAATTATTTATACACTCATCATTCTCTCATCATGGTTTTCCGCTTTGAGGAGTTTGCTCATCGCGCTCATCATTGCTCATCGTGCCTCGTCAAACGATGATGAGCATGTAATGCACTGACAAGCAATTTGATAAATGTGAAGTCAGCCTGACTCATCAAGCTTTTGCCGGAGCCATTCTTCCGTAATGGTATAGTACCTCCCTGTTTTGGCCACGGTTACCAATTCGTTGAGGTTATTATAACAATAGGTCGAATAGCTTAGACTGTTGGGCACCGGGACAAGGCCCCACTCCTGCTGCATCAGCTGCGATACGTCCTGTCTTGTCAGGCGCGGCATGCTTTTTTTAGCAGATCCAGAATATCTTTATTGGCAAAGCACATTTTCTGGCCGGGATCATGCTCCTGGATCTCTTTGAACAATAACAAGAGTTCGGTTTCCAGCCGATTGCGGTTATTGCGCATCACCCGCAATAAAGCATCCGTTCGGATCTGCTGCTCAGAAAACCACATGCGGGTGTTACCAACCGGCACCGATAACGGCCGTTCTAACAGATGGAACAGAAAAGCGGGGATCTCCCCGGTCATCTGTTCCAGAAGCCGGACATTCTCCTTTTCAAATACCGGTACTTTCCTTACCCAGTAGCGTGTTTCCGTCGGTTCAATGACAATAAAATTGTACTCGTTATTGGAACAAAGGATGAACTTGCCAAAGAATTCCGTTTCGCGCTTATCCTTGCTTTTGGCTTCCACCTTGGATACTTTTGCAGTGCTCAGGTTTTTGATTTTTTCAGAATCTTCCTTTTTGTCCAGCAACACTTCTTCCACCGCGATGATGAGCGTATTCATCCAGTCGGAATTGAACTGTGACCGGAAATCATGGTTGCCGTTAAAGGTCATGTTATTGCCAAAGATGACTTTGAGCAGGTCCAGGAAAGTAGTCTTACCTGTTTTGCGTTCCTTGGATACCAGGCAAAGAATAGGCAGTTTAATGACCGGCCTCGTATAGAGTAGGGCTATGTAATCTAGTCCCAGTTCGTACTGCTCGCCAAAGATGTGCTGCAGAAAGCCCAAAATAGTCTCACAAGAACCTGGCTCCGGTTTGAATTCCAAAGGATGGTACCTGTTAAAATAGTTGCCAATGGTTTCCCGGTAATCGGTATGGCTGGGGACACAGCAATATGCATCGAACTTGCGGATCTTCTTGATCGCGTCCGCACTCAAATCTTTTTTGAGTGTTTCCGATGACCAAAGCAACCAGCCGTCTGTATAGCCGCCGGTAACCATCGGTTGCCTAGTCCGCTTGTAATACGAGGTCTGCACACGGATGTAACTGCCCGGTTGGTTTAAAGGAAAGAACTGATCAGCCATGACCGTACTTATTGTGCAACGGCCTGCTGGCCGCTGCCGATCCATGCCAATAGTTTTTTACGCGAGAAAAGCAGCTTGCCTTCCACTTTACAGAAAGGAATTTTTTTTCTTTTCACCAGCCCGTAGACTGATGTGACTTCATACTTGATCAGCTCGGCAGCTTCCTTGGTGTCCAGCAAAGTATCTTCCTCATCGTCCGGGCGGGGTGATTTTAAGTTGACCACGTTTCTGACAGATAACTCAATGAGTTCCTGGAACTCCTGTGTCGTTAGGGTAGTAAAAAAAGTTGTGTTCATAAATTAAAAAATTTGATGAACACAAAAGAGTATGAAAATAACCCAACGTTAATGAACGAAGTTGAACGTCGTTAGGGTTTGAGTATATAAGTAGGAACTTTCTTTAAGACCTCGTAAGCTTTTTTAGCATAGGTTCCACTGCTTTTATGCACAAAGTCGATAGCCGTATCTTTTTTCTTGGTCATGTTACGCTGAATGTCACCCACAGACTCGTATGTTTCAAAGGGAGAGAAATTAGATTTTAGCAGTTCGCAATATTTCATCTGCGGTACTTTCAGATAGGTCGTATTGAGCTTATAGGTGGCATGCATTAACAGGCATAATAGATTCTGATAGCCGGGTGCCATTTGATAATAGTGTGGGCTGTTGCTCTCCGGCCATATTTGTTCCTGGTCATTCAATTTAAAAAGCCTGCCCAGCAGATCTCTGATCTCATCGTCGCTACTAAAGACTTTCGGCACCTGCATCAGTTGGCAAAGTTGGTCGTCCAATAAGGTGCACCAAAGGTCAAATATTTTACTGCCTGGGTATCGTAAAAGGATATGGCTATCAATATCAGCCGCTGTAATTTGCGGCGGTGCCGGTTTCGGCGCGGCTTCTACAGATGCTTCAAATACAAAATCAGGTTTTACCTCCGGCTCAGGCATTTTGACAACAGGATAAACATTAACTACCGGTGGTACCTGCTCTTTTTCATTCAAGCGTTTCAGGTTGCTGTACTCCTGAACCCCTTTGACTAGTGATGCCTGGATGTAGCCTAAAGCATAAATTACCTCGGGAATGGCAAAGCCTTCAAAATAAAGGTTGTTATGACAGTACGTAATGAAATCCCTAAGCGCCTGCTTTTTTTGCTCCAGCTCCAGGGATAAAAAGGTTTGGCCGATCTCTTCATAGAAATGTGACATACCCGCCGAGTAGCCATTATAAAACATGTCAGCCAGTTCTTTGGTATAGGCCTCTTCAATCGGCTTAACATTGTTAACCAGTATCTTGTTATCTACTGTTGTAGTATTCTTAAAAACCCTTAGTAAGTTCGGTTCACTCAAATAAATTGATCTGCTTTCACTTAGTTCGATCTGTTCAAAAGGAAAACTGCTATTAAAGTCGAATTCAAAATCCCCCGGCTCAAACAAACCATCGGTCGATTCCAGAAACGGGTATTTATTATGGTTATCGGTATTGATACCCTTAGTGGGATGAAATCCTTTGAGGTTTAAAAAATACATAAGCAACTTAAAAATCAAACGCCCAAACCTGAATAATAGTTTTGGCTGATTTTATTAAAGTAATGTAACACGGATTAGCGTTTACATGTATCATCCTTCCTAATCAAGCTAACAACCCAAGTGTTTTAAACTGGCTTAGCTCATCGGTCAATCTTTAGCGAACGTCACACTTGCTCTCAACTCTAATCAACATATGCCCTCTCTAATTAACAAACGTGCTTCAGGACGTTGTTAGCCTACATTTATACAACATTCTCTAATGAAAACTCTAATATATAACATTATCATACCATATAATATTAGAGATGATATTGCTATAGACACTATCACCACAGTTATTAAGTTCTTATTGAGGTTTAGCTTAAACGTTTAATCCCAATAAATCACAAAGTCGCTTTATATAACGGATAATAGTAAGACAGTTAAATTTTGTTAAAATCTTTTGCCAGACTATATGCAATTAAAAGATTAAAATTATATTTCCATTATGGATAATAAGACATGTTTAGTCATCACCTCAGTTTTACTGTCTTTTCCAATCAGTTTAACAGCACAGCAAAGAACGCCTTTGCATGGTCTTATTTCAGCATCAGATTCAACAAAAATATCTGGCGCAAAGATTATTAACAAAACGTCTAAGGACAGCACAATCAGTGACAATACGGGAGGCTTCTGCATTAGAGCAATAATAGGGGACACTTTATGTATATCAAAACAAGGTTACACCTCATTTAAGCTTTCTATTGCAAACGTCAAGTATCTTGAAGCAAAACTTCAGAGGGTTGTTGATCTTTCCGAAGTAACCATTCGAGCAAAATCTGTTAGACAGGAGCAGATGGAAGTAATTGATCAATATCGCAGTAAAGGTATTTACTACAATGGTAAACCTCCATTATCTGCCTATCTTCCGCTCCCTGGTGGGACACCGTTAACAGTTTTACATGAACTTTTTGGAGGAGACACCAAGAGGGAAAAACGATTTATTCAAAACGCAGAAAAAGAAAGGGAAACGATTGAAATTAATCGTCGCTTCAATGTACCCCTTGTTTCCAAGATGACCGGATTAACAGGAAGAAAGCTAAATGATTTTATGGATGTCTATCGGCCAGACTACCAAAAGTGCAAGAGATGGTCTGATTATGAAGCTATTACCTATATAAAAAAATGTTACAACTCATATCAAAACGGTAATACAATGAGTGAATACAAATCTCCATTTAATTAATGCTATCTAAGTTTAAGACAACGGTCTCACAATTACAATTGGATTTTGCATTTTCCTATCTCGTAGCTACTGGAATGTACCTAAAAGTTGAACTGAACTAAATAGCTGACACTGAATCATTGATTGTCCCATGGTGATATTATCTGTTAAAAACCCCCATGAACACCCCGAATCCATACTGGACATGATATCGTACAACTTCCCATTTTGATCTTTAGCAATTAACGTCAAAACAAGTGATCTGCTGTCAATCATATTTTTGTTGATAAAGACAGAATTTGATACGTTAATATTAATCGGAGTTGTTGAATTATTGGAAACCCCGGATAGCAAGGGGCTATCATAAAGTATTTCTGAATTAGTCAAAAGGCCGTTTTTGATGGTTTCGCCGGCTTTGTAAACCTGCATCCGCACAAATAAATCAGCCGTCGGGGATTCAGGCCAAACGTAATTGAAATGATCTATCTGGTTCGGCTTTGTGTTCCAGTAAACTTTGTTTAGGATAATGTTTTTCAAAACCCTGTCTTGTACCACTACTGTTTTTGAAAGCGAGGCCGCTTTTCCATCGTTGGCTGTAATCGTCAATGTAACCTTGTAATTGCCGGATTTGGAAAATGATAATCCGACATTGTTTGTTGTCGCAGTGGTGCCGTTACCCAAATCCCATTTAACCGAGGCTGCCGATGTAGAGGTATTTGTTAGCTGTATACTATCACCCGTCCCGATCTTAAATACAACGGTATCCATGTGATTAATGTAAAAGCTGGCTTTTAACAAAGGTTCAGGGGTATTCTGTTTTTTACAACCAACATTGATCAGGATAAGAGAGGATAAAATTACTATGTAAATCTTTCGCATTGTTTAGGCTTCAGTTAAGTCCAATGCAATAATAATTTTATTACCTTGAATTTCAATATCAGCTTCGTAACAAGATTTAAACAAAAGTAAATTAAGTTAAGAAAAAAGCCCATGCCATGTCTCTATTGATTAACAATTTAAGCTATAGGTTTATCTTAAGAAAAAATAGTAGAAGAGGTTAACCACCAATTTCTAGCTTAGGCTCAGGTTGATATTTAAGTAACTCATCAGGTGCGATTTCAAGTACTTTCGCTATATCGATCAACCTGGAAAGCGTTAATTTTACGTTCCCTATCTCGATTTTACTAAAAGTGTTTTGAGAAATTCCCAATTTATAAGCCATATAATATTGGCTGTAATTATTTGCTACTCTAATTGCACGGATACGACTGGCTACAATTTCTTCAGTAAGCATTTTTCTTGTTAATCTTTTAACAAACAAACGCAAATTGCAATTCACCGGTTTTTGAATGAATAAAGCTAAATGGAGTATAGGCTTTCATTTCAAAAATACTATCGTATCAGGGTACAAAAAAAGCGTTCATTGAACGCTTTAATCACATAGGTAGATGTATATATTAGGCTGCAATAAGCAGTAGAAAGAACGCGTTTCTGATAGCGGCATCTTTTGTTGGATGTGTCTTACGCATATCGTTCTCTAAAATAACATTCAATTCCCGGTCTGTTTTTTTTAGCAATGCCGAGTATTTAGCGGTGGTTGTTTTCATGTTAGTTTGATGTAGATATGTTTCAATTCTATAAATATTGTGCCAAACATCATAAAAAGGAATTGAACTTCCGATGACTATCGATATGTATGTTTTTTCAGACGATGCTTGTGGCATTTCACCTTGTTTATTCAACGGGATTATTGGGGTTTTAAAAACGCTTACAATTGAATTCGCAGATGTTACCTGTCATAGGGAACGCTAATCATGAAAACACCTTCATTTAATAAGGAACTTGTTTGAAATCACCTATACCTAAAACCCTATGCACTTTGGTTTCGTTAAAATAGATAGATAAAGCGTATTTATGAACGGATCGGCAGTTGACCATGTTCTCTTTAATATTCGTGTCATTAGGGAAAACCGGAACTATACACTGGCTTATGTGAGTAAAAAGATGGGATTGAACGAAGCCGTCTATGATCTCATCGAACAGGGCGTCATAAAAATTACATTGGAGCAGCTCTATAAGCTTATTTATGTATTAGATACGGATGCAGATTCAATTTTCCAAAGGAATACGATGCGAGTAGTTAAATGCCGCTGTTGGCTTGATATGAAAGATGCGGTCTGAGTACTTCGTATGGCAGTTTTTGCTTTATTAAATCCTTATGCTCTGAGATAATAGTGGATATTTCGAAGCCGTTGATCATTGCGTTCCGGAAATATCTTCTTCAAATTCTGGCACACTTTGACCAGGCTATCTGCCAGAACCACACATTTTAAATTTAATCGCATTAACACAACTCATTGGTCAAATGGGCCCGAAACAGTATGGTCAAGCATTACAGAGAGGCAACCGTTGTCTCAGCATAACTTATTTTGCGGTGTATTTAATGAGGATACCCTTTAAGGAGAAATTTAATAACGTTAGAACCGTTGAATGCCGTTATCTCACTTGTTTAATATTCAGGGTGAGCATTTGTTAATGCCTCTTTCAAAAACTATTTTTAAAATGTAAAAAATTCCATGGCTATTCAAAAATGCTATCGAGAGACATTTCAGGTAACCATAACATTTAGCTCTTGAAAAAGCAACAGAAAATTATCAATAAGACTTAAGTCAGCAATTGTTCGTTAAGCGTAAACGTAAATTTCCCTTCTAATCTTAATGAGGTCCCATCATCTCTGAAAATCATTTTGCCGAAAGAACGTACCCATCGTTCACGAGTTCCATTTATTGGCATGATCTTATAAACCATCGTGAAATCGGCTCCTGTATTTAAAGAAATATTCAAAGCAGTTTCGACTTGCTTCCTATAGTCATCACTTACTAGATTGAGGGCATCATTCCATGTTAACTTCGTTCCTGGAGTATACCCGCGAACCCTCAAGCCGTATTCAGATAAAGTAAGTTCACCACTGGACGGATCAATCGACCAATCCCACAATTTCTCATCATATGATACGGTCAATTCTAAACACTCTAAAATATCTGTTAGCTGGTAATTGAGCCTGTCATATTTATTGTAAGATAATTCTAATTCCTCACCTAAAGTCAGTAGCTCAGTTTTTAACGAAGCATTTACTGCTTCCAAATTTTTGATTCGCTGATATAGGTATTCATAGCTGGGTAGTTTTTCATCAGTATCAATCTCATCGTCAACTGCAAGTGGATTCATCAACGCACCGCGTTTTCGCCTCACTAAAAAAATATTAACCAATAGAAGGAACAAAATAAAGCTGTAGAACAGCATATTCTGTATTGGTGAACCCACGCTGAGGGATTCAATGAGTGGTTTGAAGATGTGGAGGACGTTATTATTCATGACAAGGATCGGCAGCTTAGTTATTCAAAGATAATTTTTAACTACAGCTAAAACAACCCGTTTAAACACCCATTCACCGTTTAATTACAACACTGTGATTAACTCTTGGTTAGTATTGTTGATCAAAAGTTGAGCGTTATTGCAACTGCGATATTCACATCGATGGATAGACAGTTATCGAAACTCTTGATAGTATTTTCGATAGAAAATATGGTTTAGGAATTACGTTAACTTTTTGATAAATATTCGGCTAAATTAATCCACAACGTGCAAAGCTTTAATCATTATGTCCAATCACATCCAGATATGATTTAAGCATAATAGATTATGTTAAAGCAAACATTTTTATACGAACGATCCTTATAAGATCACTTTATGGAAAGAATTATCTACGTTCTCTTATTATCCACTTTGACTTTTAAGCTGTATGCACAAAATACTTCTTCAGATACGGCACGGAAAATCAATATTGCGGATACCCTAAAAAAAGATATTTTAACAGCACCGGACACCGTAAGGCACCTGCACAGTAAATCTATAACTTTAATCCCACCTGCGGTATTGATCGCTTATGGTGCAAGTTCTTTTGCGTTACATCCATTGCGACGATTGGATCGTTACATTTACAAGGAAGCAGGAGAGCATAATTTTGCAACCAGGAGCCATATTGAGAATTACCTACAATATGCTCCCCCGGTGTTAGTGTATGGGTTAAATCTCGCTGGAATTCATGGCAAAAACACTTTTATCGATCGCACTTTGATTTACGTCATGGCCCAAGGTATGTTAAACATCAGCACCTTTACATTGAAAAAAGTAACGCATAGGTTAAGGCCTGATAATAGTGATTATAACTCATTTCCCTCCGGCCATACCGGCAATGCCTTTGCCGGGGCCGAATTTATGTCGCAGGAACTAGGTGATAATTCAGCTGCCTATAGTGTCATTGGATATGCATTCGCGACCACGACAGGGATTTTCAGGATCTATCATAAAGATCACTGGTTCAGTGACGTGATAGCGGGGGCAGGCTTTGGCATCTTATCTACAAAAGCAGCATACTTGTTATATCCTTACATCCGAAATAATCTTTTCAAAGCAGGTCGTGAAAAGGAGAAAAACAGAAATCTTCCTAAAGAATTTCAAAAAAAGAAAAAAGAGGGCAGCAGTTCTATATTATTGCCATCACTCAACAATGGAGCGTTAGGCCTGCACTTCGCCATGTCTTTGTAGCTGAAGATTAAAACAGCTGATGTTTCAGTAAGCTTTTAACATGTTTTTTAACTTATTAAACGAGTCTCCTCGGCATTCTAATATTTTTTATGAGCTTTTGAAAAGTCCCATCTATCCAATGATGTGTTATTCTGCAGGATAAATCTTTTTACAATGCTCCTTCTAAGTACATTTACAATTTTTCTTTTGAAAGGAGACTTGTTAAATTAAATCGGCAAAGAATTCCTTTATATCGATATCAAACGCATCGAGCAGCGCCAACATATCTTCTACTAGAAAGTCTGATAACCCTTCCTCTATAGCGATAACCGTTTCAATCTGAATCCCAGTTGTTTCAGCAACCTGCTCTCTCGTAAGCGAACGATATGCCCGCTCAAGTGCAAATTTATGTCCGGCTTTGATTCGAAGCGCGCGCGCTTTGGCTTTTTCATCCATAAGGTAAAAGGTTTTTGATAAAGATACAGTGATCTGGGATTCTACAACGATTGGTTGTGGAAAAATAACAACCCCATTGCAAAAAGTGGGAATCTTTTAATCCAGGTTAAAACATAAAGCCGGGCATTAAACCGGCTTTATGTTTAATTTACTGAATGAAGATTAGGCATAATGACAATGCCATAAACCAATAATATATCCTGATTTAGGAAATGTTTTACCTGATTAAAAAAAGCGTCCCAGCCGTTTTAACATCAATAACACTACAAAAGGCCGGAATTTCCAGCCCTTTGTAACCTATCTTCTATTTGTTAGAAGTTGTCTACGCAACGGATTTTTAACACTGTGTATAACGTTTTGTTTGATAAAATTTTAGCGAAATATATCTTATTGCCCAACTTCTTCAAGCAGGCGTAATGCAAGAATATTACTGACATCGAGCCAATCCTGTAGTCGTTTATCGGTACATACCCAATTAGAACGCTCTGCATCACGGACAAAGATAAAATAACGTGTTTCGTCTGCCAGGTATACGAAATGAGGTGTCCATAGCCCTGGTCCTTTACCAGTTGCTATGACAATAACATCGACATGTTCATTATAGCCCGAAGGTAAAATTGTCCGGGCAGTAAGGAATGCGCGTTGCAAATCGGAAATCATTCCGAAAGATAAAAAATCTTTAACTTTCAGCCATCTTGAACCAAATGAATTGGTTTATAAATTCAGGCGCTCTCCTCTAAATTGCCCCCATCATAATTTTCCAATATTCCTTGCTGGTAAAGTTTCGTGATATCCGTTTCAAGTACCATTGCGATTAGAAAAAGGCGTTCAACCGTCAACAGAGTGTGACCCAGCTCCATCTTACTGTAAGCGTTTTGACTAATTCCAAGTTTCGCTGCCAAATATCCTTGCGAATACTCTTTTTGTTCGCGAATGATACGTATATTCTTTAATATTGATTTTACCCGCTCCTGTGCTGACTGTTCCATGTATTGTTAAATTACTGATCTTCATAATTCGCAAGAATATGAAGAGTAAGCCGTAGCATACAATTTTGAGACCTATTTTACCCCTATTAGGAATAATAGAAATAAAAAACAAGGCGCGAATATTTTGCTCATTATGGGGAGCCTATTACTCACGTAATAAAGCTGGTAATCAATTCATTACTTACTTACTTACTTACTTACTTACAGACTTCCTAAATACCAGCTTAATGCCGTTTTGCCAATATTTTGCTAACGTGATGACGCTGAAAAAGTGAATAATATAAATCAATATCTTGAACTTTTGATTATTCATGTCCGAACTTTTAACATTTAGTACGCATTGCATCACTAAAGGTTACGATCGCTTCGGCAACGGTAAAGGCAAAGCTATTATTGCAGGCCAGGTCCGGTCGGAATTAATATGTCAGTTGGAAGATAGCTATGCGGAGAGATTTATTAGCGGATAATGAAGATGGTAGGCATACCAGCGTATTGCCGCGTGTAATGGTGACAAGTCTTCATACTGATAACGGATCACCCGAAATACAAGCGAACGCATTCCGATAACCGCACAAAGTACTAGATCGTCTTGCATAGGTGAATAATCCTTTTTTTCTATCACGACAAGCCGGCAATCCAGTTCAGGAATGATGATGACATCTATGCCATGACTTGCTACTAAATGGTAGGTATATGCTTCCATATAGTATAGCATGCAAAGTTTATTCCATTGCTATAAGGATAGAAGATACAAGGTCATACCCGTTAGGTAATCGATAGCGCAATAGTATCTGAAATCGTCTTTCACAGTCTTAATGTCATTTCATACCTGCAATTTCCTCACTTATTATAATCAATATCATAATATTCTAACATTTGTGATTACCCACCGTATAAAGTGCAAAGGGAATGATAGATGGGCAGCAGACCAGGTACGACGGAATTTACCGTAAGAAAAGAACAATTTGTTTCACGGCTTGCAGTGTACGATATTGCCAACCAATCTCTTTTAGGCTTATATCACTATACCACTCTCGCTGAGTGCTTTGAAATGGTGATTGCGCACAGTAGCTTCGGCCTCCCTTGTTTCCGTTTAAAACAGCAAGCAAACGTCGTATTGCCTATAGAGGTCCAGCGCCTCGCGCTGATGCTGTTCAAGAAATGTCTGGGTACTTTTGCATTGTAAAAGTCGCGTATGTTTCAAACCTAAGTTAATTCCATTAAATCATCGATGGTGCTTACTTTTTGGGAATCAATCCGATGCTCTATCAACTCTACGACATCGACCTCCAGCACCGCCGCTATTTCGATAAGGCGTTGAACGGAGAGCTTGCTATATCCGAGTTCAAGCTTGCTGTATGCATTTTGGCCGATGTCAAGTCGGTAAGCCAGGTAATCTTGTGAGTAATGTTTGCTTTCCCGTAGTTGTCTTATGTATTCGAGAATTGGTGTAATTTGATCTTTAATTTGTTCCATAGATAGCCAAAGCGCATAGAGCCAAAAGCTCTAAACCAAGAAACATAACCTGCTGAACTAATAATTGTTTTGCAAATATTTTATCGGTAAAAAAATTCTCCTAAAATGAATGTTATTGAAAGAAGTTTGATTCCAGACCGAGCAAATTTAACTAAATATTAATTATTGAGACATATATATTGTCTGTTTTTCCTAGAATGAAATATTGCATTGGTTTAAGCACTCCGGTTCCAGGGCATTCCGGTTTTGATTGAAATCAGGTCATTGCCTGTGTAATTGTCATTGGCAAAAAAACAAGCCCGAGCCAAAAGGCACGGGCGCAAAATTAGTGTATCGGAAAATATAATGCCAGTGGACACTAATGGTGTCGTAAGAAGCATGTGTTTAAGATGTGGGTAACTATAAAGAGAATAGTGTTCTACTATCTTTTACGGCGAAATAGATAACAAGGTTGCCAATGTAAGAAATGATGTTTTTGACTAAGGAAGATTGCTATATTCTTTATCCCGCTTTCTGTTTTTGCAGTTCACAAAATGCCGGATAATTTGCATACCCACAAAATATGGCAAGCACGTCCTTGGTAAAGCGGGAGGGTGGGAATTTCGATGACAGATAGCCGTAAAGCCTAAGGATTGTCGTTTCTGAAAGCTGATACTTAGTGAAGGACAAAACGGAAGCGGCGACGTGACCTGCGTGAAAAGGCGTCATCGACGTAAGCGAGCATTTGGCAAGCACCGACAGTTTCAGCGCTTCCAGGCAGTGTGAAAGAGGAGACATTTAGGTTTATTTTAAAAGAAAATACGAAACGTCTGCTCTGCTGGTTTTCCTATACAGAGATAAATTTCCAACCTCATGAAGACCCCTATGCGAAAAAGAATAATTGTCGTTGACGACGATGATGACATACTGCAAATTATTCGCTATGTCCTGGAAGAACATGGCATGACCGTGGAGGCAGTTAGCGATATCGTTTCTTTTGAAAAGTTACGTCAAAATACGGCCGATTTGATTTTGCTGGATGACTGGCTTAATGATGGCCTCGGCAGTCAACTTTGTAAAGGTCTGAAAAACAATAAGCATACAGCAAATATTCCCATCATACTGATTTCTGCGGCAAACAACTTAGCAGAATCTGCTAAAGAAAGCGGTGCGGACGATTTTCTGTCAAAACCTTTTGACATAGACGATCTTTTAACCAAAGTTGATTTATGGCTGTACGAAAAAGTGTTATCTTAAACATTCCAACATTTTAGCGAGGAATTTATTAAAAAAAAGACCACATTGCTATCAGCAACTTGAACGAATATTGAGCGCATAAATAACCGATTGATACCTTTTTACACCTGCTATTCAACAGAAATCAAACTTTGGAAGTTAATTTGCATTCAAATCTTAATTACTCCACTATGGCTGGTATTAATAAGGTGTTTTTAGCCGGTCATTTAGGCAAAGACCCGGATTTACGTTATCTCGATAATGGCGTCGCCGTCTCATCCTTCCCACTTGCAACATCGGAAATAACCGGCAGAGGGGAGCAGCAAAAAGCTGTCACCGAATGGCATAACATAGTCATGTGGCGATCTTTGGCGGAAAGGTCAGTACAGCTAAAAAAAGGTCAACTTGTTTATATCGAAGGGAAGATACGTACACGAAATATCATAGATCGAACTGGCCTTAAGAAATACGTAACGGAAATATCGGCTGACCACTTTGAAGTACTCGGCGGACAATGTTCCTAAGTCAATCTACCGTATTAAACAAGCGTTGCTTTTCTCAATTTAGATTTCGGCTGTTACTGGATTTTAGTAACCTAAAGTGGAGTGCTTGCTCTCACTTTAGGTCGCTACAGGTTTTTAGCTTATAAGCAGCAATACGATTCGCTTATATGTTGATCGGTGTACGCACTGAAAAGGCTTACTTGTTAACGACTTTGCCTCATCATTTGATCCTCACCTCGCATTCGGTTTGCTCGAAAATACATAGCACGTTAGCTTCGAATTTCCCGGCGCATGAATAGATAATATGCCAAACCAAAACAACAGGTCACCGAGGCTAACAGGCCGCTGAATTGTGGCCACACCACCAGCAGGCTCTGGGTAAACGGCAATGGCGAAGGAATTGCACCCGCCATTTGTTCCATCGTCAGCGGCCCGAGACTCCGAACTGATGGCATGAGCAGCGTTGTAACCGCATCCGTGTAAAGCTGATTAGGAGATATGCGCAGGATGTTCAACACAACATCGTTATAGGCAATCGCCTGCTCCTGGGTAAGTTGTGCAGCGTCCGGCAACAGCGATCTCAGCGCCACGTTAACCAATATCTGGTAAAACACTGTAAAAAAAAGCCAAAGACCTATACAGGTGATAGCCGAAGTGGCAGCTTGTTTGAATACAATGGAAAGCGTCATGGACAAGGCCAGCCAAAACGCGACATAAGTGATTGTGACGAAAACAAAACCAGTAATTCTAAGTACCTCGTCGGGTTCCATCCTTACGCCCGTCAAGATAAGGCCTGCACCGATCATCAGTAACGCGAGAACTATAAATAGACTGCTTATGATCAGCAGGGCGCTGCTGAATTTCGCGAGCAAAAGGTTATCCCGGTAGACCGGCTGGGCCATGAGCCGTATAAGTGTACCGTTGTTCTTTTCAGAATTGATGGCATCAAAGCCCAAACCGATACCCAGCAAGGGTGCTAAAAAACTCAAAAAAATGTGAAAAGGCGGAATGGTGTTATCCGTTACTGTCAGCAACTTAAGATAAAGAAAATTCTGATCCGGATTAGGGAACATAGCGCCAGTTGGCTTAATGTTTGAAAGCGAAGTATAAATAGCAGCTATAAATGTCAGGACAATCAGTGCAACCAGGACAATGAAGCGCCAGCTACGTATATGGTCAGTTGTTTCCTTACGTAGCATCACAGCGAACGCGCCCCTCTCAGGCTGTCCTTTTGTAATCACTTTTTCCGGTTTGGGTTTCAAAATATCTTTGATAAATATCGTCAAGTCCATAATTTTTTTGATTTACACTGATGATGTTATGATCATTTTCGACTAAGAAACGTACCAGGGACGGGGTAATATTCCTGTTGCAGCTGAACACTATCGTTTCACCCTGATATGAAATATCATCGATGGCGTCCCAGCCCTGCAGCACCCGTTCCGGTGGCCAGGGATGGCTTAAATGCTCGTCGAGGGCAATTGAGGTAACATAGCCGTTCTTTCCAAATAATTGCTCAGCAAGCCGGGGCAGGTCTCCTTCTGCCAGAAGCCGCCCCTCTACAAATATACCTACCCGATCACAGACCTGCTGTACATGATGTAAATGGTGCGACGATAGTAAGACGGTCAGGCCCTGTTCCCGGCTCAGCTTCCTAATCAACACTAAAAAATCTTTAACGCCGGTGGGATCGATCCCAAGCGTAGGTTCATCTAAGATGATCACCTCCGGGTCCTTGATGAGCACTTCCGCAAGGCCCAGACGTTGCTTCATGCCCCTGGAAAATGTGGCAGTTTTTTTAAGCCCCGCCTCGTTCAGCCCGACAAGCTCAAGCACCAATTCTACTTTATGCTTAAGCTGATGTTCTGCCAGGCCATTAAGCCTACCGATATACAGCAGGTTGTCCAACGCGGTCATGTGATCATAAAAGCCAACACTATCCGGCATATAGCCGACTTTCGTCTTTACTTTGATGGGATCGGTGGTAGCATTATATCCGCATACCAGTGCTGATCCTTTGGTCGGTTCGGTCAGGCCCAGCATCATGAGTATGCTGGTGGTTTTCCCCGCTCCGTTAGGCCCGAGCAAGCCGAAGATCTCTCCTTTATTTACCTGCAAATTTAAATTATCGACAGCCAGGTGACTGCCGTAGCGTTTAGTCAGGCCCTTTAATTGTATGATAGGAATTTCCATCTGCATATATCGATTATCTTCGGCCATATTTACGAATAAGGTAATAAACGATACCGATAGCAACGAGAATGACGGTTATACCGAGCCAACCAGCCAGTAGCGATGTTTTAACACTAAGCCTGAAAGCCGCCTGGGAATTTGTACTGATGTTCGATGCGGTGATGGTAGCGGCATAGTCCCCGGCAAGTGTCTTATCCGGCACTTTGAGGGTTAGTGTTATGTTTTGAGATTTTGCGGGCTCCAGCGCGGTGATATTGGCCGGTTCGAAACTCGCTTCCCATCCTGTCGGCAACTGATTGGAGAAGCTGATATTGCTGAGGGGCAAGGTGCCGGAATTTTTGACAACCAGTTGAAGCTGTTTTTGGCTTCCGGATGTAACATCCTCACTTAACCTGCCTGTCGGTGTGGTTAGGGTCAAACCATAGGTACCCTTGACGACCGCTTCGAGCGTCAAAGCTATCGTATCCTTACCGGAAATGGCATCAATCGGAATTTTATATTTTCCTGGCTTGGCTTCCGGTGAAGCATTGATCTCGACGGAGATATCCTGCGATTTGCCTGCATCTACACTGATAGAAGTCACCTGGCTGCTTTCGGCTTTGAAGGCTATGATCCAACCAGGCGGAAGCACGGTCTGTAAGTCATACAAATGTGTTGTGGACGATCCGTTTCGTAACGTCGTGCTGTAGCGGAAGGTTTCGTTGGTCGCCGCTTCGATGTTCACGAGCTTGGCGCTGAACCCTGATCCGGAAATCGACTGAGCGGGCAATTGCTGTGCATGACTCATAGAAGAAATAAGAATTAGGAAAAGGAAGAGGGTGGTCTGGCGTAAGACGCCTGATGGTGTTGTAGATAATTTAATTAACATAATTCAACGACTAGAATGATTAATAATAGCTTTCAAAAAATGCTTCGAAAAATTTGTTTAAGGATTAAAAAATGATGGTTCAAATAAAAAAACCTCTTCAAAATCCTGCAATAGGTTTAACATTTTTTAACAAATGAACACGAGAAGTAGCAAACCGAGGCATGGCTGATTTTATAATATTGGAAGCAGAAACCACCATATTTAAATGTCAATACTTCTTCCTCATCTTTAAAATAAATCATCGTGATATTATATTTGTAAAACGAATTATCATGCAAGCTGGAATTTTATCTACGGATCTATCGATTTTAGCTGAAGCGGTCAATGCTTCGAGCAATAGCGTCATAATCACTGATCATTCCAAACCGGATGACCCCATTATATTTTGCAACCCTGCTTTTGAGAGACTTACGGGCTATACGAAAGACGAGGTCATAGGTCGGAACTGCCGTTTCCTTCAAGGTCATGACCGATCTCAAAGTGCCCTTAGCCTTGTTCGGGAAGCAATAAGCGAAAGTAAAAATTGTACTGTGGTGCTGAAAAATTACAGAAAGGATGGCGTGTCATTTCTGAATGAGCTATCCTTATCCCCAGTCTTTGACAATGATGGAAAACTATTACACCTGGTGGGTATACAAAGAGAAGTGCCCTCACCTTTTGACGGCTCGTTGTATGGACGGCGATCATGGATCAGCCATGAGTGGCGTACGCCTTTAACCACGATAAAAGGAACACTTCAAATCTTGCAACGCAAGGGGTTGTCGTTAAATCCGGTTTTCCTGCACAAAAGCCTCTCGTCCGCGCTTCAAGCAGTCGAGCGGCTTGAGCAATTCGCAAAAAGATTGACCAGATAAATAATGCTTTAGTGCGTTACCTATTTGTCAAACCCAAACCATGACAGATATCAATTGAATAAATACTCCAATTAATTCGAAACTAATATTTTAGTGCAAATTGAGTGAGCGCAAGAGTTCAATGGGTTATTGTTTCTGCTTGATATGCCAAAATGGAACGGGATTATTAGATGTAAGGAATTACACTTAGAAGTCATCATTTTTGGTCGGCTAATTGCTTAGGATTTCCCTATTCATATTTTTTTTGCAGATCTTTTAAGTGCTTATTCAAATATATGGTATACTGCACAGTATACTTTTTTCTTTTTCTTCGCCAGCTATAGGACGTTAAAGTATCCTTGGGGTTTACTCAAAAGCCCAACTTTGCTTGCTCCTCTGACTCGTCCTGAAATGGGTTTACAGTTGATACGCTTTCGCGAAGCGACCAGCTCTTTTCTTCCTGATTTGCGAAGCTTAACTGTTATCTATTTGGTCCGAAGACATAAAATATCCGCCTGTTTTACGGCTTCCTCGCCGTTCAACAAGATTTTGCGATACTAATTCTTTAATTTGACGTTCAATAGTTTTCAAAGGCCTATTTTCCAACAATGAAGGCAAAGCTTTAGCTTGTATGCCAGGATTCTTGGCAATGATTTTCAACAATGATTTTAATCCCTCATTTAATCCCTCATTTAATCCCTCATTTAATCCCTCATTGTCATTAAGCTGGCTTGTACTGATTTTTTGCTCTTGATAACTTAAGGCTATTAAAAATCCATTGGGGACTTCATCAAATGATAGATCCATCGATGGATAAGACTTTAACTCCTTCCTAATTCTTAAAAAACCGCTCCCATACTTCTCAATATCTCCGGTAAGGTAAAATGCTTCTGCGATTAACTTATTACGAGCAAATGCCTGATAGCTGTCCTTTTTTAAATCATTAACCGTTTGATCGCCAAATAATTTACCGGGATTGAAAAAGGTAATATTATTATCAAATATTTTTATTTGCACATCAGCAGGACTTAAATAGTCTCGGTGGATCAATGCGTTCAACACTATTTCACGCAAAGCGGGTAACGGATATTCGAATATCTCAGTCCTTTGCGTCGGCATGCCTTTTATTTCAAAGGCAACTTTAAGCCAAGAAATGAGGTAACGCATGGTTTCCTCGACCATTTCAAACAGAGTGCCATTCAGCATCTTATCATCGATAATCAAAGTTGGTGTTTTAAATCGCCCAAGATGGATGTTGTAGCCTGTGGCATGTTTGCCGAAAAGAAGCCAAGCAGCATTAGTGATTGTGTCACCTTTAATAAATTTCAGCTTTTTCAAATTGCCCATCGTGGTATCTTCTAGCAAAAAGCGACCGGCTTCATTTACTTTTTTGACAAACTTTTCAACCTTCTCCAAATCAATATCAGCAATTGTTCTCCCATGTGCAGGATAGGCATCCCATGAAAGTTGAAGTGATTGTAAACTCAGGTCTGCTATTTCAACTACAGATAATTGATGATTGGAATTATTTACCCGTTTAAAATAGCGCCCCCTAAAAGCGACCGGCTTAACCGGAAATTCCTGAATTGATAGGGATGCTATATTTTTACCCTGAATTTGAATAACTTCAGCGTTGGGGATTATACTGGGTTGAGTTTTATTTTTGATTTCATTAATCCATGTTTGAAGACTTTCTGAACCGATGATGAAATTATTAACGGGATTGCCTTTGTTGTCAATTCCAATAAGCACCTTTCCTCCTTTGGTATTTGCAAAGGCTACCAAACTCTCAATTACACCTTCTGAAAAGTTACTTTTAAATTCTATTTTATAATCTTCCTGCATGAATTCGTTTTAAAATGCATCTTCTCTAACGCACTTAATAATCATCTATATATTGTCCACAAAGTCGATACCATACAAAGACATTAATATCAAATGCTTTCATTGATGCGATCGTCAAACAGCGGATCCCCTATTTCATCAAGATATATTTCGGTGGTTTTTGTGCTATCATGTCCCAAGGTTTTTCCTATTTCTTCGATAGTTAATCCCTTTGCTTTGAGCGTTGTAGCATAGGTATGCCGAGCGACATAAGTTGTGATATTCTTCTCTATCTCCGCCTTTTTCGAAATTATTTTCAAATCCTGATTTACCCGCTTCAGAATTTTCATTCGACGGTCTCGCTTTGAGCGAACAGAGGCATGTCGTTTATAAAGTATCGGGAAAACATAGCCATCATCACTATTGCCTTCCATTGTTTTATAGAAGGCTAAAAGCCGTAAAGCCTCGGGATGTAATTTGAAATCAAATTCTTCTTTTGTCTTGGCTCTAATATAGTTAAGATTACCATCAATTATATTTGTCCATTTCATCTAATTCAAGATTCGCAATTTTTTTAAACTGCTCTTGGGTAATCGCACGCTTCTTCGTTTTTGGATTATTGTATTTAGAAAAAGCAAAATCTTTGAATGGGTAGTGATTTTCTTTACAATGCTTCTCCTTTATAGCGTTTCGCCATACCGTACGGAATGTTCGCAGGTCAATACTTCTAGTTGTCACAGCGATATCTTTCTTTATCATCCAATCCTCAAATCTTCGAATGAAATTTAAATCGATATCCTCAAAAGCCATGTCGATATGGTTCATGAATTTGCTTAAACGGTTTTTCGTCATTATATGAACAGAAGCATATCCTAATCTATCCATGGTCTTCAATCTACTAATTTCGTCATCGAAAAACTCCAGTATCTTTTTAGTTGGCGCTTTCTGTATGGCTCCTGTCAACCGCGCAACTATTTCTTTTATTGCACCAATACGGGGCTGCTGGTCGTCCGGTAAACTTGCGAAATATAATGTTGTTTTAACTTTAATATTGTTCAATAAAGCATTGATAGGCTTGTGGTTGGGATGGCTTGTGTGAACCGTCTGGGTACGCCCATCCCAGTCCTTTAACGATGATGACTTTTTCGTAGCAAGCTCATAATTACGCCTTTCCTCGGTAATTCGAAACACAATCGGATGCTCCCCATTAGGAAGGGTCTTATTAATTCTTAAAATTATTTTGATGTTAATTGCCATAATAGGTCTAACATTAATTATTTTTAAACACTAAAAACTTCATTTTAGACAAGTTAAGGCCTTTTTTTGAATAAAATCAGGTCTAACATAGGTCTAACAATTGGGTCTAAAATAGCTAAATTTAACTCAAAATACAATTGTGAAAAAACGGAAAAAGTGCATTTAAAGCCAATTTAAGCAGTTTTTGATCAATAAAAAAGAGAGACAAGTAAGCATGGGGTGCTGGAGGTCGTGGGTTCGAATCCCGCCATCCCGACTTAACAAGACCAATCAGAATGGCTTCTGATTGGTCTTGTTGCTTTACAACTCGCTTTACCTGATAAATAATAATACAACGAGAGGGCTTCACAGTTATAATGTCATCTTAGGTATAAAACAGAAAAGATGACACCATAGCTGCAAAGCCCTTATTCAGTAACTATGATCAACCGCGGCCGGTTGACATGCCACCGTCTACGGCTAAAATAGCACCAGTAGTGAACGCGCTTTCGTCTGATAAGAGGAATACGATTGCGCCGGCCGCCTGCTCTGGCTTACCATTTTTGCCCAACGGATTCAAACTTAACAGGCTGTTGTAAGTTTCTTCAACTTTGTCAACCCCTACAACATCGTTTAACACATTAGTTACGAACAGACCGGGTGCGATGGCATTAACACGAATATTTTCGGGGGCCAGTTCCACGGCCAGGTGTTTAGTCAACGCATGCAAACCTGCCTTCGCTACAGAATAAGCAGAAGTTGGCATTCCTTTTACCACATTGTCTGACCAGTAAGAACCGATGTTCACGATCGATCCGCCTCCATTTTCTTTCATTTTTTTTGCTACTGCCTGTGAAATGAAATAAAATCCTGTGTTGATGTCCAAAAGTGCTGCGTATTCTTCTGGTGTTGTCTCCAGGAATGGTTTCGGCCTGAAGATACCGGATGCATTCACCAGGTAATCGATGCTGCTTTCCTTTTCAATTTCTGAAATAAATGCCTTTACGCTATCCGTGTTGGTAATGTCAACAACATTGCCTGCAATTTTGCTGTCGGGGTTATTGTTTGAGAGTTCTGTTACCGTTTCAACAACTGATTCTTTTCTTTTGCTGGCTACGATAACGTTTGCGCCTCTTTCGGCAAGCAATGTTGCAGTTGCTTTGCCCATACCACTGGTTCCGCCTACAACCAATGCTGTTTTTCCTTTCAGATCCTGAGTTTTCATATTCTTAATTATTTTATTTTACCCTTTGACGTAACTTTCAAATTCCGTGACAAACATTTCATGCTAAGCCAGGAAAAGATTCAACCTGCCGGGGCGGTGAAATATCCAGATGAAAATTTACATCGCTGTGAACGTGTATTTTAAGGGTTATTTAACTTTGTGAATAAACTGGCCTTCATCATCACCTTTTTTCACATGCCTTTCAGGTGAGGTCAGATTCCTGTCTGGCAAGGAAAAATGGACTGATGAAAGATTTTATTTTGGGTTCCATAACAGGAATCATTGATGAAATTGCCTGTTTCCCGCTGGTTGCCATTCGCGCAGAGTGGTATCGCCATGGGTACTTGATAAAGCATTAATTATAAATTTAATCCACTCATATTTCGACAGATGACGCCTTTTAGCAAATCCTATAACGAGGAAGATGATCTTACGCTGGTCAAAAAGTCTTTTGAGGGATCAGAAGCCGCGCTTGATCAGTTAATCAACCGTCATCAACGGTTTATTTATAATCTTGCATTAAAATTTCTGGGCGACAGGGATGAGGCGGCCGACCTAACGCAGGAGGTTTTACTTACACTGGTATCTAAATTAGATAAGTTTCAGGGCAACAGCAGCTTCCGCACCTGGATGTACCGGATAGTCTATAACCAGTTCATCGATACCAAAAGAAAGAAAGTTGAAAAGTCGGTCGTTTCCTTTGATGTGTATGGCGACTTCCTGGACAACAGTTATAATGACCAGGAGATGATGCCGGATGAACAGGCTGAAAATGAAAAGGCAATCGACTGGACCCGAAATAAATGCCTCTCGGGTACGCTTATTTGCCTGGACAGGCAACAGCGCATGGTTTTTATCCTTGGTGCTATTTTCAATCTGAAATCGAATGTTGCCGCTGAAATCCTTGATATTACTCCCGAAAACTTCAGAAAACAGCTTCAGCGTGCCAAAGAAGACCTATTCAAATTTATGGAGGACAAATGCGGATTGATCAACGCAGCCGCACCCTGCCGCTGCCAAAAGAAAACAAAGGAATATATCAGGGATGGTATTGTATCGCCCGACACGGTGAAGTTTTATAGTCAATTTACCGACTCGATAGAGGCTGTTGTGGAAAGCAAAAACCGTGAGATAGATTATCTCATTACCCATCCTTATCTCTATTTATTCACTCAACAGCCGTATGAAGCAAGGGAGGACAATGAAGAAAAGTCGCGTCATATCTTAACCGATCCGGCGGTGTTGGAACTATTTCAATTATCGTAGGCCAGCATTAAGTAGCGGTTGGAAGTAAGCCCTTAATATTTTAAGGGCTTTGTCCTTTGCAAATAAGCAGTCATTATTATTCGCTTCTCAAACTTTTAACCGGGTTTGCCATAGCGGCCTTTATCGCATGGGAGCTAATGGTGAGCATTGCAAAGCCAATTGCTGTTACACTGGCAATTACAAATACCCACACGTTGACGTTGATCCTGTAACTAAATTCCATAAGCCATTTGTTCATCAGATACCAGGCTACCGGCGAAGCAATTACAATGGCTATCGCTACCAGCTTCAAAAAATCCCCGGTTAATAGTCGGGCAATCCCCGGCACACTTGCCCCAAGCACCTTGCGGATACCGATCTCTTTTGTTCGTTGTTCTGCAATAAAGGCAGCCAGTCCAAACAATCCCAGGCATGCTAAGAAAATGGCAAGGAATGAAAACACGGTTGCTATTTGAGCCGTATGCTGTTCAGAAGTGTATAGACTTTGGATATGATTATCCAGAAATTCATAATCAAAGCTTGAGTTTGGCATATTTGCCTTAAAAGTATTCTGCAACTGCTGCATAAAGCGCGGCAGATTTGTAGTATTATACCGGATGAGTAATGTCCTTAATGGTTCCGGTGCCTTATTCATTTCATAATATACGTAGCCGCCTATTTCGTTTTTAAGCGATTGGTAATTGAAATCTTTAACCACACCACTAACTATAGATTTACCTGACATCTCTGTCACGATATATTTTCCAATTGCATCCTGCGGTGATTTGAAGCCGAGATATTTTACGACGGCCTCATTGATCAATACATAACAAGAAGTATCTGCATCAGCAATTCCTGACGGCAATGAGCTGCCGGCCAACAGCTTTAACTGCATGGTTTTTACAATTGAACCATCGGTATGGCAGGATTTCACCGGCAAACCTTCCTTATCGGCAATAAATTTTCTGACACTTTTCCCGCTCTCTCCGTCACCCGGAATGGATTGGACAGCCGAAATGCTTTCAACATTAGGCATGCCCTTCAACTCATTCGCCAATGCTGCCACCTGCTGTTTATTTTGGGCCGATTTAATGTTAACCGTAACCACGCCCCTGGGGTTATAACCAAGATCGCGGTTTCTGACATATTGGATTTGCTGAAATATGACAATAACCGAAATAATAAGAATAATAGATGAGGCAAACTGAAATACAACCAGCGTTTGACGGATCAAATCAGCAAAAGAGTGCTTCAATTTTAGTTTATTCATTAACACCAATGGTGAAATGCGCGACAGGGAAAATGCAGGGTAGCTGCCCGCTATCAATGTTACGAAAACCCAAATAGAGAGCAAACCCAACAAAATCGGCAATGCAAAAAATGCAGATGTATTTAGCTCCATACCGGTAATGTTTTGAAACAATGGTCTTACAGCAAAAGCAAGAAAATAGCCTATAACAATAGCCATGAGCGAGAGCAAGGCTGTTTCGGTATAAAACAGCGCCAGTAAATGACCATTATCTGCACCCAAAACCTTATTAACACCTACGCCCTTGGCGCGCTTTTGCGAGCGTGCGGTAGCCAGGTTCATATAATTGATACACGCTATTACCAACACCAGCAGAGATAAAAACATCAACTCTTTTACAGTACCGATGCTGCCAATTTTGCCCGAGTAACCTTCGCGGATATCAGCCGAATAAAGATGGATATCGGCCAGCGGCTGAAATATAAAATTGGTAAAGTATCTTTCGTCCTCTTTTACATTTTTATTAATGAGCACGGAGGCTAATTTCTGCACCTGCGCTATGTTTGCGCCTGGCTGCAGCAGGCAATATGTTTCATAGCTTGAATTGCTCCAGTAAACATCCTTTCCCATCCATGAATCCATAATATTATAGATCATATCACAATCAATGGTGCTATTGGCGGGCAAATCGGCATAAACGCCCGATACATGCAACGTATCGCGGTTATTTACGCAGACGATTTTACCAAAGGCCTGATCTTTGCCATACAGCCTTTCTTTGGCCGATTGTGAAATTACAATGGATTTTGGCTGGGCAAAAGCGTTGTGTGCAGTGCCCTCAATAAACTTCAAATCAAACAGACCAAATACCGTCGAATCGGCAAGGTATAAGCCCCTTTCGGTAAAGTTTTTATCATCAGTTTTTAGCGATACCCTTGCACCGAAGTCATGCTTGATGAGCCGGGCCATTGTTTTAACCTGCGGTATGCTTTGAACCATGGCGGGCCCTACAGCATTAGGTAACTGTGCCCATACCTTATAATTAAACTGTGCAGTAGTTTGCGTATTTACACGGTAAATATTTTTTGAGTTTTTGTAAGTGCGGTCAAAACTCAGTTCGTAGGAAATGCAGGCGAACAACGTAATACATACACACATACCAATAGCCAGCCCCACAATATTAAGCAAAGTAAAAAGCCTGTTGGCAACAATGTTACGCCAGGCTATTTTTAAGTAATTCCGTACCATGTATTTATTTCAATTTTGTGCATTATTGGTTAGTTGTAAAGGGCGCTATCGGAAGTTCGGGTCTCAAATCTTCCGTTATTGCATGGGGCATACAACTTCCTGTAACATGCCATGATAATTTCATATCTCAACATCGTTATAGTTACAGATTCCGGTAACAACACCGATGCCTTTTTTATAATATCTTGTGAAATAATAAATTACAAATGGAGCACGTTTAAAAAGCGTTCGTTTTTGATACATCACGCGTCCGTTTTCGGATTATGCCCCTTCTTTACTAATAATTGCATGAAAATACCACAGGCAAGGCCAACGTCACTGAACAATACTTTCTGTATAGGTGATATCAGGCGGAGGCACCTTTAATATTGGGTGTATTTTGTCCCGTGTTTAGCTTTGGGCTGTTTTTTAGTGCCCATTGCTTAAGCTATCTCCGAGTTGCCGGTCGTATACTCAAGTGGTGGCCCCTCGCAAAACTTCTCCCAGCTTTCATAACCGCAGAAATTTGCAAGCACCTGAAGCGCAAATAATGACGGCCCGAACCGGGCTTCATTAAACCCATAGAGCCTGCTTAAGGTTATTCGGCTCAATTCCTTATGCGTAACCTTTTTAATCCTGTTCGCCAAAATGGCAATATCCGCCTCTGTAACCGGGGATAAATCAGCATTGATCAAAACCTCCTTTTTCAACAATTCAATTTTCACGTTTGAATACTTATGCACACTACCCCTCATTCTTTACTGATTTCAAGCCTTTTACGGTTTTATTTGGTTTGGGTTACATTTATTGTGTCGCTTCAACACAATAAATAGTAAGATTAATAGCTCCTACATTCGTCGATACATTTATACTAATGGTCGATTCTGTTTTGATTTTGGGATCTAAAAGTTTTCATTTGTTAAACATGCCGCACCATAATCACATCATAGCATATGGCATGTATAATTACAACCTAAAAACTGCGGATATCAAATGCTGGTTGTTAGCACCTATCACAAAACAGAACAAAATGAAACAAACAGAATACGATATATTATTAGCAGGCGAACGGCGCATTTTAGATGCGATCGAACAACTGGAAACCGAATATAAATTCCACTTAATTGCAATGAAAGAGGAATTGGCAAGGGTTAGGGAAGCATTGACAAAATCCAGTATGTCTGTGGTGCACGTTAGTGATAATGTAAACGGGAAACTCAACTCAAATAAGTAAACTCATCACCTGTCTAATTCAAAACTCCTTAATAATTCAGATCTAACTTTGTCCATATCGCCGGCGAGGATTTCATAAACAGCATCGTACTGACCGCACAGATCAAAAATGCCAATACTATACTGGCGAGATACCTTTCCCTGGCTTCATCATTATCTGCGTTTTTGACTTTCTCCGCAATATCCAGCACGTTAAGATACAGCTCGTGCGATTTATTATTTGCAGCAATCAGTTCATCATACGCGAGCGAAACATTAAAATAAAGCCCGATGAGGTTATGTTTCCAGTTGTCGATATTCATTTTTTTGAGCTGGGTATCGGCCTCGTTTAAACTTTCGGTCATTGACCGGTAGCTGGCCGCACTGTGAGCTATGCTCCTGCCCTTCCATAACTGAACGCTCTTTTTAAGAATAGACATCGTTTCGCCGGTTACGTAGTAATAGCTTTCGGCTATTTCAACCTGTTTGTTGCGATAGCGTTTTTTTAGATCGATGCCGGCCTTGCGCTTATCACCAAAATAAGCAAATAAACCAGTTAGCGTTTGGGAAATCAAAGCGCCTGCAAGTCCGGAAAATGCGCTTACAATTAGTGTAGTATTTTCTGTCATCGCACGTTATGCATTTATACGGCAATCCACTATCAGATAGCCAAATACATAACAAACAACGCAACAAAAGGTTAAACCCTTAATGATAAATATGTTGTATAACCGATTTACTTAAACTCAAACCCTCAATGCGCCCCTGAACCCTCTGGCAGCATAGTATGATTCGGCACCATTGTGGTAAATAAAGATGGTTCCATAACGATAATCGGCAAAAATGGCCCCGCCGAGTTTTCTGATACCTGCAGGTGTTTTTATCCAGCTTGATGTTTTAGTATCAAACTTTCCCAGTTTTTGCAGCTCACGATATTGTTCTTCATCTAAAAGTTGAATGCCCATGTCCTTCGCCATTTCAATAGCGCTGTTTGCGGGCTTATGTTCCTTCCGGGCTTCCAGGGCTTCATGATCATAACAAACACTTCTGCGGCCTTTCGGGCTTTCGGCAACGCAATCAAAAAAGATGTATTCGCCGGCATTTTCATCATAAGCAACCACATCCGGTTCGCCTCCAGTTATTTCCATTTCGTTGAGCGACCATAGCTTTTTTGCGCCGGTTTCCAGCTTTGCCTGTACTTCAGCCCAGTCTATCCCCGGATGGCGGTTCATGTTTTTTTCAAAACGCGTTTTTAATATACCGATAAGTTCGTTCTGTTGTTCTGGTGATAGTTTCATTGTTGGTGGTTATGGTTTCATTGGTGTTTGGTTTCAAATTCTCTCCCCCGAAGGAGAGATGTGATTGGAATGTGCTGTAGCAGGGAGGGGTTTATACGTTATTGGGGTTAAGAAGCCAACTGATGAACCACCTCTCTACAACCTTCCAGAGGAGGGAATCGCGCAGGCCACGCTTTTGGCGAATGTTTAATTAATCATTCAACCCTTTGCCATTCAATATCTGCGGCATCCATTTTTCAACTCTCGCCTCGCGGGTAGACGACTGCTTGGGTTGCGAAAAATGCAGCAGATAGGCTTTTTGCCGCCCCGGTGTTAAGGCTTCAAAAGCTACTTTCAGAGCAGGGATCGAGTTTAGTTTACTTTGAAACTCATCTGCTACAGCAAAATCTTCGGTCTTTTTTAAATTGACTTTCAGGCCTGCTTTCTCCACTTCAATAGCTTCATAAATATACGCTTTCAGGATATTTCGCTGCGCCGTTACTTCCTCAACATGGGTAAACCTGATTTGCCGGGCAGCCTGCACGTTTTCCGACTGCTGGATCAAAACTTTATGCGTGTCGCTTAACAGCGCACCTTTAAAAAATAAAAACGCACAATATTCTTTAAACACATGTATTAAAACAATATTGCTTTCGCGGTATGTATAACAAGGGCAGCCCCATTTCAATTCCTCGATCAATCCGCAATCAAGAGCAATCAATCTCAATTGCTCTATTTCCTCCTGCCATTTTTCGGCCTTATTAAAATAAAAATCAACTTTGGGGTTCATTGTGTTTATTATTGGTTAACCAGGACAATCTTTCTATCTGCCGGTCTGAAATACCATGATATTATAGTCAGCAGCAGTAACAGCATTGCAGGAAATATCTCGTTTACTGCACTACCTGCTGCAAGATGCGAAAATATTGCTCCTGACATGGCAAAGAAAAAGCCCGCATAAGCCCATTCCTTTACTACCGGAAATTTAGGGGTAAGTACTGCAATAACTCCCAAAACTTTCCAGATTCCTAATATAGTCAGAAAATAGCCGGGGTAGCCCAAATGAGCAACGCTATCAGCCCCGCCGGCTCCTGATTTCATTTTCAGCAATTGCACCGCCCCTGTCGACAGCATCCCGAGAGCAAGCCATAGGGTTGCAATCCAGTAAATAATTTTATTCCTTTTCATTACAGGCAATTATTTCAATTTATTTAATACTTCCTGAAGGCGGTTATGCGCCATGTTTATACCATAGGCAAAGGGCAGTTTCAGCATCTGATCCCTGAGCTCGGGCGTTCTGTACACTACATGCATATTGAGTTTACAGGTATCTTCTGTAAGTTTCTCAAACTCCAGAAACTCCAATTGCACATCAAATGGTGCGTTGTCCATTTCAAATGTACGGGTGATTTTTTGGCCGGGGATAAACTCATGAATTGTTCCGTTGGCTTTAAAAACCACAGTGCCATGCTGATCTTTGGTTTCAAACTGCCAGCTGCCATGCTTTTTATTTTCCAGCTTCAGCACCCTGGTCCCCATCCATTGCTCAACAATTTCAGCCTCGGTATATGCTTTAAAAAGCAACTTGACCGGCAACTCAAATACCCGGGTTATAGTTAAATCCTGTTTGCCGTTTTCGGCATCAATTTTGGTTTTCTTCTCCATGTTATTTGCCTTTATAGTTTTTCATAATATCTTCCAATTTGTTGAACCTTTCTTCCCACATAGCGCGGAAGGGCTCAATAAAGTCGGCTACGTCTTTCATTCTTTCTGCATTGATATGATAATAGATCTCCCTGCCGTTTTGCTCCTGTTTAAGCAGTTCGCACTCGGTAAGTATTTGCAGATGTTTGGAAACAGTGGGCCGGGCGGTATCAAAATTTGAAGCAATTACGCCGGCAGTCATGGCTTGTGTGGCCACAAGCAAAAGAATGGCCCTCCGGGTTGGGTCGGCTATGGCCTGAAATACATCTCTTCTTAAATTCATCGCGTAGTCATTTGACTACAAATATAAATGTAGCCATTTAACTACGCAAAATATTTTTGGTTTTTTTTGAGATACTGGTTATTACTCGGAAATGGTGGTTCAATTAGCAACCACTTTCAATATCGACACCTCGCTTAACGGAGCAGCAAGCATCCTGGCGGCCATCAAGTGACTTTCGGCCCCAAACCATGACCGGCCTTTTGTCATTACTGCCGTTATCCGGTATTTTGAATCAATTGAAACAAATTTACAATGGTACACTTGCTTTGTTACTTTATTCTCAAATACGGCTGTACCACACCTGCTGGAGATGGGCATGAACGAAACGTCAATTTGCCCGCTTTTTAGATCCATTTCTGAAAGGGATTTAAATAAACTGTGATTTAAAACTTTTGCATTCATATAAATTTAAACACACAAGCTAAAAAAGGTGCCCGTTCAGGTTGTTCAGTTTTAGGCTGGCGCAGCCCCCATGTTCAGCGCCTGTTCATAAACATATCTCATTGACCCGCAAACATTATAGCAGGCTGCGATATCCTGCCAAAAATTGATTCGTTTATTTTCTTAAAGTAATAAAACGGGGCAGCCGTTTATTTTGTAATACATTCTTAACACCGCTTTCGCTCAAAAAAGCGTAATTTTATGCTTTCTTAGCAAGGTTATACTACTGGAAACAGTAAACTATAATAATTTATGGGTATGAATGCCATTCACAATAAAGATATTGGGACCAAACAAAAAGCGCTGGCCATTAATCTTAACCCCGAAATTTATGGCTCATTTGCCGAAATTGGAGCCGGACAGGACGTAGCAGCAAATTTTTTTAAAGCCGGGGCATCATCCGGTACTATAGCCAAAACCATGTCAGCTTATGATATGCTTTTTTCAGATGCCATTTATGGTGTACAACAAAGCCGCCGTTATGTAAGTGAACCCCGGTTAATGGCTATGCTTAGCCATGAATATGGCCTCATCATCGAACGCCTTGGCGCGCAACGTGGTGATACATCAACATTTTTTGCTTTCGCAGATACGATATCAGCCCTTAATTACAATAAAACCAATGAAGGCCACGGCTGGATGGGTGTACGCTTTCAGCAGGAGCCTAACGGGCAGTACAATGATGTGGTGATCCACGTTAAGCTGCTGGACAATGATAATAACTTACAGCAGCAGGCCGTAGGCATATTGGGGGTAAACCTGATGTACGCCTGTTTTTACTATAACGAGATCCCGCCTGTATTCCTGCTGTCGCTGATGGACAACCTCTCGCGCGACAGGATCCAGATTGACATGATCCGATTTGAAGGGCCAAACTTTACCAAGGTTGATAATCGGTTAATGAGCCTTCACCTTGTAAAATACGGCTTTTCGGACGCCGCACTGTTTGGGCCCGATGGTAAAAACCTGCAGCCATCAGAGGTTTTGTACAAAAAGCATATCGTGATGGTTCGCGGCCGTTTCCGCCCGGTTATCAACGTACATATGGATATGTTGAGCACCGGTGTTAAGCAGTTTTTGCAGGAATCGGATGTTGATAAGGAAAACGTGGTTGTTGTTACCGAGCTCACCCTGCAAGCCCTTAAAGAACGTAATGCCGATATCAATGCCGATATCGACGAAAAGGATTTCCTTGACCGCGTAGACATCCTTGGCTCACTGGGCCAAACGGTAATGATCTCTAACTTCCACGAGTATTACAAACTGGTGGCCTATCTTTCAAAGATCACCAAACTAAAAATGGGCGTGGTACTTGGTTTTCCTAACCTCGAGTACATCTTTTCTGAAGAGCATTATAAAGATTTGCCGGGCGGTATCCTGGAATCGTTCGCCACACTATTTAGCCGTAAGGTGAAATTGTTTATTTACCCTACCCTGCGCGATGGCGTGATCTGGAATTGCTTGCGTTTTTACCTGCCTCCACACCTGATAGATTTGTACCGCTATCTCATTGCCAATAATAAGATAGAAGATATCCGTCATTACAACGAGAACAACCTTAACGTTGAAACCGACAATGTGCTCGACCTGATAAAAAAAGGGGCCAATGGCTGGGAAGAATTTGTACCTGCCGAAGTTGCCACCATAATCAAAGAGCGCCGCCTGTTTGGTTATGCTTCCGGCCTTGACCCGGTAAAAACACTTGAGGCCCCGCCAACAGATGGCGACCGTACTGAAATTGATATTGCTTAAAAACATAAAAACGGCGTTATGATAAACATAGCGCCGTTTTTGTTTGCTCAATTGCTATTGGTTTTAACCAACGGTAAACAAGTTGAAAAGCCATGGCTTTAGCCTAACAATGCAAGCGAATTTGGGCTGATGCCCGTTTCTATCGCTACTCATCTTTCCGTGGATTAAAACCAGCGGCAACGAAGTTTTATTTATATATAAAGAGAGCCATCGATTTTAAATTTAAAGACGCATCACATGCGTCTCCCGTGTGCAATTTCCGACGGGATTAAAAGCCTTTTGAATCGGCCTGTCTGCCGGGAGACGCATGTGATGCGTCTTTACAAAAAACTTTCTATCGTTTTTAAACAGCTTCTTACAGATGACGTTAAAGTTTAAAGTGATATCCTAACTTAAGCGATACCGCATCCTGGATAAGGCGATTGCCATAGTTATCGTATTTAGCGCCTATGTCAAGGCCGTTTTTAAACTTGAACCCCAGCGAGGGTGTGTAAACAAATGAGGTATTTCTTTTAGAAGCAAAAGCTACACCTGCTTCGCCGCCAAGGTAAAATATATCGCCCAAAAACAAACGCAAGCCAACTTTAACCGGAACTACATTGCGAACGCTGAAATTATTGTTATAATACACATTGCCCTTACTATCCATAATGCCGTAGGTTGAATAGTATTGCCTGTTCATGTGCGTATATCCAGCAGAAAAAGTAGCGACCAAATTGTTGGTAAGCGGTTTATAAAGTGTTATATCGCCGCCCAGTACCTTATTATCAGACGAATTGACGTCAGATCCTGCATTAAAGCTTACGCCAAGTTCTGTTGCGCCATCATTGACTGTGCTCTCCGCCTTTTTGTGAGCCGTCATGCTCCGGGTACCAAACCCATATGCCAGTCGCAAACCCAGGGTTTTGGTGGCTTTGTCTTTGGTGTAATCCTCGTATTTAAGGCTCAGGTCGATACCATTTTTAAACGCCATGCCCACCGAAGGCGACCACAGAAACGATGTTCCCCATTGTTCAAAGGCAAAACCGGCACCCGCCTCTCCACCCAGGTAAAAATTATCGCCCACAAAATACTTTACACCCAGCTTTACCGGGATCACATTATAAGGACTCCCGTATTGGCTATAATTGGCAAAATGATCTTTCTCAAAAAAATGACTGAAACCGGTGGTAAGCGTGCCGGAAACCCGCTGATTAAAATCTTTTTGTATACGGATATCGCCTCCAAGTGCATATTTAAAAGCATCAGAAGTAGCCACTCCGGCATTTATGCCAAACCCAACGCGCCAGCTGTTATCGTTGCTTTGTGCTTTTGTTACAGCAGATGAAAAAATTAACAGGATAAATAATGAAAAAAGGTGTTTCATGTTATGTAAATTGATTTATAGATAATTGAGATAGTGATATTAATCGGCAGGAAGCAGATCGACGGCCTTTTTAATAGTAAAAATGTTTAGCACAAATACTAAAACTGCAATCATTTGCCAGCTTTTGAGCAAACACGAAATGTAAACAACGATTAGGAAAACGCTGAAAACAGATAAGAGAATAAATTTCAGCAACCGGGTATCGGCACAGGTAAACTCCTGGTCCGGCTGTTTTTTACGCAACCCAGCTATACAGCTTTTAAGTGGCACCAAGGCAAAAAGCATAGTCATGGCCAGCGTTTTAGGAAACTCCTGTAACATCACCAGGCTATAAATAATAACGAGTGTGCCTGCCAGCAAAAAAAGCATCAGCAACACAATTGCTGTTTCACGGAACCTATCCATTGTTGTTTTTTGAGGATGTGACAACAAATGGAGGTTTTACCCCTACGCATGTTCTTATATTTTATTTGCTTAGTTTAAGCCGGTACCCCAGGCGCAGGGCAAACTGCTTATAGTAATAGCCATAATCTTCAAATTTAAACCCGGTTTCTATCCCGCTCTGAAAGCTAAAGCCGGCCCCTGCCGAAATCATCGTGCTTCGGTAAGGTTTATACACGGGTGAAGAAGAAAGATTAGAAAAGTAAAAAACAGGCTCTTTGAACAAACCAAAGGCCACGCCAACATCGCCCGATATATAAAAGGCACTGCCCGTTTTAAGCCTCACCCCTACTTTTAGCGGCATCATGCTGCGTGTTTCGTCATAAATATTAATGGTACCGTCCCCGTAAATTGGCGGGTATCCTTTATCAACAGGAAAATAAGTATACCCTGTTGTTATGATACCTGAAATGTGCTCGCCCAAATCCCGCTGAACAAATACCTCGGCACCATATACTTTGCTGTAGGGATCGTCCCAGCCCAAACCGGCAGTTAAAGCCCCGCCTAAATACCAGGCCCGGCTGTTATCAACCGTTTTTTTGACCGGCTTAAAAACCGAATTAAATGCCAGCCCCGCTTCCCAACCTATCCAATTGCGGGTTTGATGGCCGTCAATTGCCTGCCCCGGATAATCCGGGATATGAGTGACATTCTTATATCCTTCCTGATGAAACGACCCGCTATGGTTATAACTGTTAAAAACCGGACCAGCCAAAAGGCTGATGTGTTTGGAAACCTGTACATTAAAGAGCATTTTAGCCTGAAACCAGCGATCATCCCACAGACCTGTGTAGGCAGCCTGGTATGCAACCTCGGTTGAAACATAAAAACTATTGCTCAGCATAAAATCGTGTCCAATACCTAAACCAAACGAATGCAGCTTGCTGCCGGAAGAAATATTGGTGCCGGTGAGCAAAGTACTGTAAAAGTTATGCGTTCCGGTTTTAAGCGAAATATTGGTATTGGTAACATCATTGGTTGTTAAGGAAACTTTATAAAACCCATTCCCTATAATATTTACCAGCCCGATACTGGCCCCCGATGAGGTATCAACAGTGTTTACCAAACCTATCTGCAACCCTTTTAATTTATGTGCATTGTTGTTTAACGAAGCAATTTGCAGCCCAACAACGGTGCTTTCGGCTTTGTTGATAAAACCGGCTGCCTGGATGCCCCTTACTGTATCTATAGCCCGGTTGTGTACCCCGGCAACCTGGATGCCGGTAACCTTTCCTCCTACCAAATTGAAAACCGTAGCCAGCTGCACATATTTTGCATCCATTTTATTGATGTTGAACAAGCCTCCAAACTCAAAGCCGTTCACTCCGGCTGTGTAACCTCCGGCTATATTCAATGAAAACCTGTTAACTACCTGCGGACTAAACATACCGTGCGAGCTAAGCCCCGGTGTTAAGGAAACCTGGAAAGGCCGTTTGGCAAAAAAATCGGGTATATTAAGCGTTTGGATACGCTGCCTGGCCGAGATGAACAAACGCCCCATCCCTGTCCTTTCAACCCGGTTATTTCGGGTTACAGTATTATCATATACCCCGGGATTAAAGCGGCTGCTTACTGATACCGTTTGCAGGAAATTAATGGTAGTATCTCTATAAGAGAGTTTACTTGCCGTAAGGCTGATCTGGCTCGGATTATCTGCCCTGAATTTAATCCGGAAGTACCCGTGTTCGTCTGTCAGTACAGATACTAACTGCTCTTTAACGTAAACGCTGGCATTCATTAATCGCTCGCCGCTGCGGTCATTCACAACCAGGCCGCTTATTGAATAGTTATTGCTATTATCATTGGTGATATCCGTATCCAAAAACACAAGTCCGGGCAGTTTTTCTGTAATGATGAGGTAGTTTTGATACTCGCGGATAGCATACCTATCTTTTAAAAGCGTACTCAAAATAATTGCCACAGTTTGGTTTGCCACATTGATACTTACCAGGCTATCCTGGGGAAGCAGCCTTGCATTGTACGAAATACTGAAATTTCCCCTTTTTCCAAGATCCAGCAAAACATCGGCTAAGGGTTTACGGTCAGCGCTAAAATTTAACTGTTTATTTAAAATGCTTTGCGCCTGAACACGCCCAAAGCAAAACATCAATACGGATATAAGTAAATAATATGGCTTAGGTATTTGGTTTATCATTAAAATTGTCGGGTTTTATTTAAGGATGATTGTTTCTCCTTTTTTTTCAGCCTTTATGTTTAAAGCGGTTTGTATCACATCCAATATAATCTGCAGGTTTTCGCCGGTATTTAATACGCCTGCCATTTGCATGTTGTTTAATTCCTTGCGCCCAATCACGATATCGCTTCCATAGGCTTCATTTAAAACAGCCACCAACCTTGGCAACGGTATATTTTTAAAAACCAGCTGCCTGCTCCGGTAATATGTATACAACTTATCCGGAGTAGGAAGTTTTATAACCTTTTTAGTATCCGGATTATACAAAGCCATTTCACCGGCCTTAAGAACAGTGATCAAACTACCACTGCCATCAGCCACCTGTACTATCCCTGTCTCCACAATAACCTCAACCTGGTTGTTCCTTTTTTTAACGTTAAACGAGGTACCCACCACCTTTATGGTTGCTGCTCCGGCGGTAATGATAAAAGGCCGGGCCTTGTTATGGGCCACATTAAAAAAAGCCTCCCCCTTAACCAGGTTAACCAACCGCCGGCTGCCATTAAATTTTTCGGGATGATCAAGCCGGGCAAATTTATTGAGCGTCACTACCGATCCATCAGACAGGGTATCAATTTTCACCGCTGCTTCTGTTTCAAATTTCACCACAGGATTGGCGAACCTGTTAAGCCACACCCAGGCACAGCCGCCAATAAAAAGCACCGCCGCAGCTATTTTCAACCAGCTATATTTATTACGCAATGGCACAACCACGGCCTGCCGCTGTTTGGCTTCGGCGGCCCTCTGCTTTACTTTGGCAAGGGAAGCCCCGGCATCTATAGAGGTATCTGCATAAAAGTTTTTACTGCTTTCCCAAATCAGGCTGAAACGTTCAAATTGTTGTTCGTTGGCCGGATTCAATGCCCGCCAGGCTGTAACCTGCCGGGCCTCCTCGTCCGAAATCTCGTTAAGCAGATAGCTGATCAGCAGATCATCGGTTATATGTAAAGGTTTACTCATTGTAATAATTTAATTAAACACATAATTAATAGCGGCAGGTATTCGGCAAGTTGCTGGCGTAAACGTTTAAGCGCCTTAACCATCTGGTTATCTACCGTTTTTACCGAGATGCCCAACTGCGAAGCTATTTCGGCATACTTAAGCTCATCAAAACGGCTCATTTGGAAAATGATCCGGCACTGTGCAGGCAAGTCATTTATAGCCTTGAGCAAATGTTGTTCAAATTCACGGTATTGCATTTTGCTCAACGGGTGTTCAGAATGATTATTGGCTTCGTGCATGATGTGCTGCTGATGTTTTTGTTCAACTTTTTGATGTTTAAAATAATTCATGCACTCGTTATGTACCGATCTGTACAGGTATGCCTTTAGCGATGTGTGAATGCTAACCGGTTCGTCGCGCTCCAGGATCTTCAAAAACACATCCTGTACAATTTCATCGGCATGGGCAGTGTCATTAACCATGGTATAGGCATAGTGGTGCAATGCCGGGTAATGTTCAAGGTAAACCTTATCAAACTCCGGCTCATCTGCATGTAAATGCAGTATATATGTATTATCTGCTGGCAAACGTTGGCTGTAAATTACTTTTTTATCTGTTCAATCAAGTAGCAGACAACAAAACATAGTTTATCCCCTATTCAGAAATGATTTTTTTTATAAATAAAAAAAGCCGGCGCAGCAATATGTGCTACACCGGCTTTCGGCATCTTCAAAATATTAAACGGCTACGGCAAAACCGAGGGCTTTTGCCCAAGGATATATTTAACTCTTTCGGCCTGGCCCGATGTATCTGTTTTTAAATCGAGCGTTTTACCATTAAGCTGCTGGTAATTAACGGCTATATTATTCCCCGATGGTGCTGTTCTGATCACTTCAACCGATTCAACATCCGATGGGATCTTTGCACCAAACCAGTGGTCATCATCCTGTTGCTTCCAGGTTACCAATGTAAAAATCTCATTTGCGGCAATTGATTTATTTCCATCAATGGCCGATTTCAGCGCAAGATCATTGCCATAAAGGGTTGAAGCTGTTCCTTTTGTTTTGTTAACAAATGATGTTATCACCTTAAGGCCGTCGAGGTTATATTTTGGCGATGCAGGCAGTGCGGCTTTAGTGTTGTACAATTCAGCCGGTTTATTGTCAGAACAGGCTGCCAACATTAACGCGCATACAGCAAGTAAACTATATAATGCTTTCATGGATTTAGTGTTTAATTGGTTGGGTGAATACAAAATCTTCGGCAGCCATTGGTTTATGGCAATTCATACACTCTGTTGCAAATAATACGTTAGCCCCTCCGTAGGGAACCATTTTAGGCGTTCTGAACCGCGCCCAGCCCCAGCCGTAAGTAGATGCATATTTTTTATCATCTTTTATCATGTATTCTACCTGCTTAAACTCGCCGGTATGGGTGGTGCCGTCTTTGTCCTGCAGTTGTGCCCATGCTACTTTGGCAAATATGGCCCCGTTTGGCCATGGGTGGATGTTGTTTTCTTTGATGGCTTTTACAGCTATATCGTTACCGAAAATCACGCGGAGGGTGTTGTTGTCAAAACGTTCGGTGGTGCTGATGGGCTGCCAGTTTTTATAATCGGGAATGTAAGAGATGCCGTTGGCGGCTGTTGGTAATTTACCGGTTTCGGCCTCATTTTTTTGCCAGTGCTGATACTGTTTATCTGCCGCATTAATTGCTGCGGTATCTGCAGGTTTGCTGTGCACCATTCCTGCCAGATAATTTTTTAATACCTGCAAATCGGCCGGAGAAACATTTGCCTCTGTATGCACCGCCTTATAACTGGGTAATGGCATAGCCCCGGCGATGATCTGATTTATCGATTCCCATAGTTTTCCTTTCTGATCTGCCGGAGCAAGTTTGTTCCATTCAGAAAAATTAAGATCAGCTCTGCCGTCTTTAATATGTGATGCAACACCCCAATAAACGGGAACAACCTTATCATACCAGCGTAAATTGGTGTTATTTGAATGACAATCATAACAAGCGCGTTGAATAATCGCCTTAACATCGGCAGGCACTTCCAAATCGCCGGTTACGGGTGGATTAGGGACATCGGGGCGTACAAACTGGATGCCCACAAAGCCCAGGAACAAGATCATGATAATAATGAATGCTTTTCGTTGATACAAAGGTTTTCTTTTGGTTTTCATAGCCTTTCGGTTTTGTAATACAAAGAAAAGTACAATCATTAACAATGGATATTACAATTAGTTGAGAGAGGGAAAACAATCGTTAAACGAGTAAAAAAGGAAGTTAAAACTACAAAACATGCCAATTTTTGCGCAATCATTATTGATGTGAGCTCACGTTTTAATAATTGGTAAAATAGTAGCTTTACCAATTATGAAGCTGTACATAAAAAATATGGTTTGCAGCCGCTGCAAAATTATGGTAAAAACCGAACTTGAAAAAGTGGGATTACAACCTGTTGCAATAGAACTTGGCGAGGTTGAGGTTAAAGAGGTCCCGGTTCCGTCACAGCTTAAGCAATTGCAGGGCTCATTAAGCAACCTCGGCTTTGAATTGATCGACGATCAAAAAAGCCGCCTTATAGAACAGATCAAAACACTCATTATTGAACATGTTCATTATACCGAAACGCAATCACCGTTAAAGCTTTCGGCGTTGCTTACGTCAAAGCTGCATTATGACTATGGCTATCTGAGTAACTTGTTTTCGGCCGTAGAAGGTACCACCATTGAAAAGTACCACATAGCCCAGCGAATTGAAAAAGTAAAAGAACTGCTGGTTTATAATGAGCTTACCCTTTCGGAGATCGCCTTTCAATTGGGTTACAGCAGCGTTGCCTACCTGTCAAGCCAGTTTAAACAGGTAACCGGGATGACCCCATCGGTATTCAAAACATTGCAGGGCAGTAAACGCAGGAATTTAGAAGATATTTAATTAAGGCACTAATTTTATGCAAATTGAAGCGAACTACACAAATCTATAGCCCAAAAAATTCTTGCTATTCGATCAAATTGTGGGGGGCTTGCTGAGGCATTCGTGTTAAAAATTTCTACACGAATTTTTTCGAATTAATCGAATTACACGAATCATTGCGGAGAATTTTAGTGCAATTCGATCAAATTGCACTGCGCTTACCAAGCATTCGTGCCAAACTGTAAATCTTATAAATCATAACTATAATACTGTAACAGTTCCCCTACCTGCTCATGGTAATTTTGTATCAGCAAATACAAATTATCATGACACACACATATAACATCACCGGCATGACCTGCACCGGTTGCCTCACTAAAGTTCAAAACTTATTACAACAAGTTCCTGATATTGAAAAGGTTGATATTTCATTGACCGAAGGCACTGCTGATATCACTATGAAAAAACATGTATCAACCACCGATCTTCAGCAGGCCCTTGCCGCTTATCCAAAATACCAGCTCAGCGAAGCGGAACATCACCATCATAGCATGAGCATTGCAGACGATACCGGAAACCGAACATGGCTGCAAACCTACAAGCCCATCCTGCTTATATTCGGCTACCTGCTGGCAGCATCATTAATTGCAGGCTATAACAGCTCCTTTAATGCCATGACCATGATGCGTATTTTCATGAGCGGTTTTTTCCTTGTATTCTCATTTTTTAAGCTATTAGATATACAAGGTTTTGCCGATAGCTATAGCATGTACGATGTGGTTGCCAAACGCTGGCGCGGATGGGGCTACGTTTATGTTTTTGTTGAATTGGGCCTGGGCCTTGCTTTTGCACTAAATATACTACCGGTAACAGTTAATATCATCATGGTTGCGGTAATGACCGTAAGCCTGATTGGTGTACTGCAAAGTGTGTTTAATAAACGGCAGATCCGTTGTGCTTGCCTTGGTGCAGTATTTAACCTGCCCATGAGCACCGTCACCATTATTGAGGATGGGTTAATGATTTTAATGGGGGTTGTGATGCTGGGATTGATGTAAGGCTCCGCGCAGCTTTATTCCAATATAGCGGCATTGGGTCTCCCCTCTGGTAAATCGCTTTTAATCGCAAACAGATTGAAGGCAACAAACAAAAAATTTTCACACTAATTTTTACAGATTAATCGAATTACACGAATTTGAATCAATTTAAGATTTGTGTAGTTCGATTAATTGTTGAATGCCTGAAAAGCATTCGTGTAGAAATTTTTCAGCGTAAGAATTGTTTCTACTTAAAGATTGGTGATCACAGGTCAGATCATTCGGGGGCAAATTGCAAGCGGAGATTTTGTTTGTTTAACTGATGAACCCATCAAAATAAAAAGCGTAGAAATTGGCGACAAAAGACCTAATGATTTCTTTATTGGCCTGATCCTGGAAATAAAAGATCAAAGCAATGTATCACCATTCCTTAACAAATTAAAGGGAAGAAATTTATTGGTATTAACGGCAACAACGGTAAATTAAATTGCTTACATCCTAAACCTTAAAGCTACAGACCTGCCCAAAGCCTGGGCAAAATCCGGTTCAATTGCTGGACCTTCGCCGGTTTGTATCCATACACGACGGGCATCTTTTTGAAGGACTATTTTTTCTCCGTTCAATAAAATTTCAAGTTCGCTGGTGGCCGGGGTAATTGGCGAGGTATTGATCTGATACACGTAATCGGTATCGTTAAAAGTTATTCTTAGTGGCAATCCCATCTTTATCTTCTCTCCGGTAAACATACATATCCCATGTTATAAAAACAACAACCGCAGGCAGGCAATGCCAAATTCAAACATAACTAACTAATTTACAGTTTATTATTTTACAACATCAGCTATGCCGCCAGCTGTAGCTGAACCATGCGGATGAGGCTGTTCATGCCGAATGGCTTCTGTAAAACGTCATCCGGAGCACCTTTTTCCTGGTCGGGATGCTGTGTTTCTTCGTTTTCAGAACAAATTATCACACGCAGATCTTTGGTGGCCCGGTTCAGCTTAATGAGTCGGCAAAGTTCCCGGCCATCCATACTTTTGTTAACAATATCCAGGATCACGAGGTCGGGATGGCTGGCTTTAATGATCTTAAAAATTTCGTGGACACGCGTTGACGCGGCTACTTCGTAACCGTTACCAAGCAAAATATAGGTCATTACTTCTATCATCAGCTCGTTATCATCAACTATCAAAATTCGTTTTGCCATAAACGTGTCCCGTTTTTAATAATGATAGCAGTGCAAAGTGCATGCCATTGATTAACTTACAGTTAAGACAGAAAAGTGGATCCCTTAACAGTGTCCTGATACAACTAATTTTCTGATGATATTTTAACATTTATAGCCCTGATTATTAAACACAATTGATCTGTTTTGTTACATTTGGCACGTAGTAAATAGATTTAGCAGGCAAAATGGATAATATCAATATCAAGAAACTGGCGAAGGAACTCAATATATCCACTTCAACTATATCGAGGGCCTTTAACGGAAATACTGATATTAATAAAGATACCAAAGAAAGGATTTTAGCATACGCCCAACAGCACAACTATTTGCCTAACCATTATGCCAGCAACCTGCGCGATAAAAAAACCAATACACTGGCCGTTATTGTTCCTGAAATAGCCAATGATTTTTTTTCGCAGGCCATAAATGGCATTGAAGAGGTTGCCCGTAAAAAAGGTTTTTACATTTTGCTTTATCGTACCGACGATGTTTTTGAAAAAGAAGTATCGTTTGTAAACTATCTTAACAATGGTAAGGCCGACGGCATTATCATGTCAGTATCCGGAGAAGCCAATGACCACAATTATTTACGCCAGCTGGAGAAAAAACATGTGCCTGTTGTGTTTTTCGACCGCGTTTATGAGGATATTGAAGCTGCCAAGGTAACCACTAATGATTATGACAGCAGTTTTGCCGCAACCGAACACCTCATTAAATCAGGCTGCAAAAAAGTTGCTTATCTGGTAGTTAACAAAAGTATTTCTATTGGTAAAGTGCGGATGCAGGGTTATATGGATGCTTTGGCTAAGCATAAGGTTACCTTTGATGATAACCTGGTTATTGACTGCAGCAATGACGAAAAGGTAAATTATAAGATATTAAAAAAAGCCCTTCAGGAAATAAAACCCGACGGCATTTTCAGCTCGGTTGAGCGTTTAGCTTTTGCTACTTATTATGTTTGTAATGATATCGGTATCTCCATACCCAACGATTTGAAGGTGATCAGCTTTTCAAGCCTGAGGGTAGCACCCTTGTTGTCCCCCCCGCTTTCAACCATAACACAGCCCGCATACGAAATGGGCGTAAAGGCAGCAACACTATTATTCGATGTGCTTGAAAACAACAGCACGGCCCCAAAAAAAGAGCACGTATTAAAATCAAAGCTGTTTATCAGGAAATCGTCTTCTGGTGAATAGTGAATGGTTGATTAAGAGAGTGGTTGAATTCTGTATACCAACAACTACTCACCTAATCAACCATTCACCCAATCAACCTAAATTATGCTTCAATAAAAAGTTCGCTTTGTGGCCTGCGTACTTTGATCATTTTGCTGTATACATCGTCTTCGGCACGGAAACCTACTGCGGCAATCACAGTAGTGGTCAATCCTTTTTCCTTCAGACCAAGGATCTCGTCAAACTTTGCAGCATCAAAACCTTCCATAGGGGCGGCATCAACACCAAGTTCTGCAGCTTCGGCCAATAAAACACCTAAAGCAATGTAGGCTTGCTTATGCGACCATTCAACTTTTTGGGCATCTGTACGGCTGGCTAAAGTTCCTAATACCATTTGCTCGTAACCAGCAAGACTTTCGCGTGCAATGCTGCGGGTTGAAGCAACAAGGTCAATGAATTTCTTTCCAAAGTCTTCATCAAGATTGGTTAATGAAGCAAACACAAACAGGGCCGACGAATCGGTGATTTGCGCCTGGTCGTATCCTACTGCGCGTAGTTTTTGTTTGGTTTCGGCATCCTGCACAACTATCACTTTATATGATTGCAGGCCTAATGATGATGGAGCTAACTGGATAGCAGTTTTTAATGCCTCTAATTGCTCTGCACTTATTTTTTTTGTGGGATCGAATTTCTTAACGGCCGATCTCCATTGTAATTTTTCTACTAATGACATGATTATCTCAATTGTTGAAACAAATATAAATGTTTAAACATGTAAATTTAGCCATGCAATTGTCAAGAGATCAATACGGCCCGTTATTGGGATTACAATTTGATCAAATTATATGAATTTTCATTTAAGCAGTTTAACTGCCGCAGGTTTTCAACCCGTAGTAAGCTGAAAGCTTACAAGATGCCTACCACGAGTTACGCTGCGCTAAACTCGCGGTAGTGGTATAAATACAAAACGGACATTCTACTTGGCAGAATGTCCGTTTTCATCTCTTATGTTATCGCGAGCGCAGCAATCGGATACTATACAGGGCAGATCTGCTTCCGTGCGATTGCCGCGCCGCGCTCGCAATTGGCATCTTTTGATGCCCAGTTACGGCATCTTATCTTTCAATTCCTTTTCTTTCTCCCGCTCCTCATCTTTTAACCGTCGCTTCTCCTGCCGTACATCTTTCCGGGTTTTACCGCCTGTTGTATCAACAGCGTCAATCCTGGCTTTGTATTCGGCTTTGAGTGCTTCAATTTGCGCCTTGATCTGATCTTTTATCGTTTGTTCTTTTTGTTTCAGCTTTTCTTCGGCCTTCTCTTCGGTGGTATCTTTTTTACCAAAAAGACGCTGGAAAAAGTTTGGCCTTTTTACCGGTTCATCAACAACTGGCAAAATGCTGTCATCGTCTGCTCCGCCCTGCTTCATGAGGCTATCGGCAGTAGCCGTATCAACAGGGGCTATCTGGCGGCGCAAGCTTTCTCTTAAACGCACATCATAAAAACCATAGGCATTGGTATCCCGGGCGGTATACCCTTTCATGGCCATCAGCTTACCTATCAGGTTAAAGTAGCCGTGCAATCCCGGTCGTAATGTTCCATCCGGCTGAAAAGCGTACAATCCCCCTTTAGGATATGGTACAATACTGGCCAGGTAAATACTTTCGCCCAAACTAAGTTCGGATGGCGATTTGCCAAAGTAATAATGCGAAGCCTCGCCTATACCATAAATATTACGCCCCCATTCAATAATGTTAAAATAAACTTCCAGCATCCTGTCCTTGGTCATGATACGGTTGTTTTCTATAAGCCAAACTATCAGGATCTCCTCTATTTTGCGGGCCATGGTTTTTTCACGGCTCAGGAAAGCATTTTTAACCAGCTGTTGAGATATCCCGCTGCCACCGCGCTTGTACTTTTTAGTTTTAAAATCGGTGGCTATTGATTTGCGGATAGCTTCCATCACAAAGCCATGATTGGTATAAAACGATGGATCCTCGGCTGTCATCACGGCGTTTCTCAAATTAGGCGAGATCTGCTGCAGCGGGGTAAACTCCGAGTTGTCGGGACCAATCAGGTGCGGTGCCATCGGTTTGCCCTTTTCATATGGCGTGTATATAAAAGGTGTGTTCAGCTTGGTTAAGTCAGTACGCCCAAACTTCAGGATCTTGAAATTATCCTTATCCATACCCGAATCAAATATCAGATCGTCGGGCTTTGACGCATCCATGTAAAAATTCATGTGATAGTTTAACTTGCCGGCAACCTGGATTCCGTCAAGCGCATCAAACATCCCCGAAGGGAACGAATCAAACATATCGGCGGCGTTAAGCCAGCCGGTATTAAGTTTCAGTTCGTAAATTTTTACAGGGTTAAGCGTATATTTTATAAACGGGTGGGCGGTTAATTTTTTTACGTGGATAAGCGAAGTGCTGTCAATTGATACGTAATTAGTACCAACCTTAACATCGGCATCAATAGCCGCCTCCGGAAACACAATATCGGTAGACGAAATACCCGGATGATGAATCAGCAGGTTCTTAACCGACCATGAACCGGAAATTGTAGTTTCACCGCTGCTGTGATCTTCCTTAGTAAGTTTGGTTTGCAGGGTATCAAAGTTAAGTTTCAGGTTAAACTTTTTTTCGATGATGGGCAGCTCTACTTTTTTTCCATCTGCGTAAAGCATCACATCTATATCCTTATCTGACGGGTGCATTTTACCGGCGAAATGCCATGTTGCCTCTCCATCATTAACTTTTATTGTTGAGTTTAACTGCCCGTCTTTAATTTGTGCTGTTTGGGCTAAAAGCTTAAGCTGGGCGCTATCGCTCTTAAAACTGATCATGAAATTATTGAGCGACAGGTTATCAGGGATCTTATAAAGAACCTCGTTGATCAGGTTATCCGCAATATTACTTAAATCGGCTTTTGTATCGGTTGCTGTCGAATCCTTTTTCTTTTTGAAGAGGAAATCGAAGTTTTTAACCCCGTTTTTATTAACAAGGCTGATAAAGCCATCCTGCAATACCACATCTGATAGTTTTACCTCGCCTAACAGCAGGGGCATAATGCGTATGCTTACCGAAAAATTCTTGATGTCCAGCAAACTATCGCGACCATCTGGTACGATACTGATGTTGGAGAAAGCAACCGTGCTAAGACCGGTGAATTGTGCCGATCCTATTTTTACATCTAAATTATAATCCCTCTTTGCTTTTAATTTAGCTTTGTCAATGGCTTTTTCGAGCAGGGCGCCGCGTTTTGAGTAGGCAACATATCCGCCGACAAGCAGAATAAGAATTAAGGGAACGAGAATGTATGCGGCTATGCGTATATATTTAGGATTAAGGCGCTTCATTTGTTAATTTTATCCAAAACTAAACTAAATCTTATCCCCTGCAAACGGTTGTTTATGCAAATTGTTTCCTGATAAACTCAATCAACGACCTGTTTTCATAAATTTGCCTCATATTATGACAATTACTAAAGAACAAGTATTACAGGCACTGGGCAATGTTGAAGAACCGGATCTTAAAAAAGACCTTGTAACCCTTAACATGATCCAGGATATTCATATAGATGGCTACAACGTTAGCTTCTCTGTGATCCTGACCACACCGGCATGCCCGCTAAAGGCCATGATTGAAAATGCCTGCCGTAATGCCATCCTGCATTTTGTAAGCAAAGAGGCCATTATCAACATCAACATGACCTCGCGCGTTACCTCGCAAAAAAACACCGGCGTGCCGGGTGTAAAAAATATCATCGCGGTAGCTTCGGGCAAAGGCGGTGTTGGCAAGTCAACAGTAGCGGCAAATCTTGCTTTAGGCCTGGCAAAATCAGGAGCGAAAGTGGGGCTGATAGATGCCGACATTTACGGGCCTTCGGTGCCTATTATGTTTGGCTTAGAGGGTGCACGTCCAATGGCCAGCCAGGTTGACGGAAAAACCCGTATTGAGCCCATTGAAAAATATGGTATCAAATTACTTTCAATTGGTTTCTTTACAGACCCCAACCAGCCGGTGCCATGGCGCGGGCCAATGGTATCAACCGCTGTAAAGCAATTGTTCAATGATGCTGACTGGGGCGAACTGGATTACCTGGTGATAGACTTACCGCCGGGCACCGGCGATATCCATATCACGGTAACACAAAGCTTCCCGGTAACAGGGGCAGTAATTGTTACAACGCCGCAAAATGTAGCACTTGCTGATGCTAAAAAAGGAATTGGCATGTTCATGATGCCGGCCATTAATGTGCCGATATTAGGTGTGGTCGAAAACATGTCGTACTTTACGCCTGCCGAGCTGCCAGAGAATAAATATTATATATTTGGCAAAGGCGGCGGCCAAAAACTGGCCGGGATTTTGGAAGTTCCATTCCTTGGCGAGATCCCGCTAATTAAAGGAATAAGCGATTCTGGCGATGCCGGTAAGCCCACCGTACTTGAAGAAGACGGCCCGATGACGGCTGCTTTTGTAAAGATGGCCGAGCGTGTTGCCCAGCAGGTGGCAATATCAAACGCCAAAGCAATGGGTGCAGAAAATATTGTAAATAATTAATAACTTTACATAACGTTATAAATTAATAAAAATGAGTTTATTAAATCAGGTTGAAGCAGCTTTAGATACTATCCGTCCGTATTTGGAGGCTGATGGGGGGAATGTTTCTGTTGAGGAGATAACTCCTGAAAAGGTTGTTAAATTAAAGCTTCTGGGTTCATGCGGATCATGCCCTATGAGCATCATGACCCTTAAAGCTGGTATTGAGCAGGCCATTAAAAAAGCTGTGCCAGAAGTTACAGGGATAGAGGCCATCAACTTAACCGACATTGACGACCCCAATGCCGTGCTTCCGGAAAATTTAAGGTAATTGTTAAGTAATGTTAAATCCCCGGTTCAATAAGGGGATATGACTTACTTTTGATGAAGATTAAAAACTATTTTGTTGCCGGCAGCGTAATATTATGTGGAACTAAGTAGTTAATGGTTTTATGAAGTATTTAGTTGGCTTGCTATTTCTGTTTTTTTCAATGGGAGCCTTTGCACAAAGCAAAGACCGCCCTGTTGTGCAGTTTACAGGCATCACGCATAATGCCGATAGCCTCAAGATTACTATTCCCTACGTAACCATTACTAATACATCGGCACATAATATTATCAACGTATCTAACTACAAGGGTTATTTCTCCTTTGTAGTTCATGAACGTGATACACTACGTTTTACATGTGTTGGTTATGCGCCGGTTACGGTGGTTATTCCATCAAACCTGCCAAATGAAAGTTATACTACCCAGGTATCCCTGAAAGCGCAAATCATAAACCTGCCAACGTTCCACGTTTTTCCATGGGCTACTACCGATGAGTTTAAAAAAGATTTTCTGGCCATAAAGCTTGCTGATGATGACCTGGAGATAGCCCGTAAAAACATCAGCAAAGCTACCCTATCTGCCCTGTACAACACTTTACCGCGCGATGCCCAGGAAATACAATCGGCCAGCGCACAAAACATGCACACTACTATCCTGAATTCGCACTCCCTTACCCCCAACCCACTGCTAAACCCGCTTGCGTGGGGTAGCCTCATCAAGTCAATATCCGACGGGGATAAGAGTAGTAAATAATTAAAGATTTTTCTTGTGTTAAGCTATAAATCATGTCAATTGCGAGCGCAGCGCGGCAATCGCACGGAAGCATGTCCGCCCTGTGTAGCTACAAGATTGCTTCGTCGTTCCTCCTCGCAATTGTAAGTGTTTAGTAATTCGGAGACAGAATCAGGTGTTTTTATTTGTTGTTTAAGGCTGCCATTTCAATAGGTTTTTTGCCGTTAATACCCTGATGCGGCCTTTCCCAGTTATAGTAAACGAGGTACTTGAGCAATTCATCCTCCAATTCTTCGAAGCTGTCAAAATCAGTGTCTTCGATCAGATCTTCTTTAAGTGTACGCCAAAAACGTTCTACCTTGCCGTTCGTCTGCGGGCGGTAAGGTTTCATATATCTTCTTTTGATACCAGTTTCCACCAACATTCGTTCAAAGGGATGGTTTTTCTTATTTAAGCTGGTAGAGGTGCCAAACTCAGGGCCGTTATCAGCGATGATCTCTTCGAACTGAATACCGAATTCGCGCTTAAGGGCTTGCATACAGCGCAGCGAAGTAAACATGGTGGTTAAGGCGGTAATATCTTCCATCACCTCTGCCCAGGCAAGACGGGAATGATCATCCAACACACAAAGCAGGTACAGCTTCCTGTTTTGTCCCCTGATCACACTTTTACTCAGGTGATGACAGTCTATATGTCCTAACTGGCCCATGCGTTCCTTGATGATCTTTCGCTTTACTTCCTTATCTGTAACAGTTAAACGGTTCTTGTTGTGCCGCTTCAGGATGTTGTACACCCCTGAAGGCGATGGGGTAAAGTTATTAGCTTTTTGTTTAAACCGGTCTGCTATCTCGAACTTATTGCAGCCTCGCGAACGCAAATCGAGCACTTGCTGTTCATCCTGGGGATCAGGACGCCGTGTACTGTACTTAGGCCCACGTTTACCAGGTAATAAGTCGAGTTCATTACCGGATTGTTTAAACCGATTGTAATACTTCAGAAAACTTCTCCGGTCAGTATCATGAGCCAAATAAAAGTCTTTAGCGAACCTAAAACCCGGGTGTTCCCCACGCTTTACCTGCTCATATTCGCTGATTAAAAAACGATACTTACTGAGATAGTTTCGCTTTAAGGTGAGGTCAGTAGTGTTTATTCGCATAACAAAATTAGCTTAGTTATATAAAGCTAATTCTGTCTCCGAATTATCTAACCTTTACAGCAATGACATATTTTTGGCTTTCCCTACCCACCTGGGGAACAAAACGGCAACCAATTTATTCCAAAGGTTTATGATAACCCATCAAAATCCATAACCTCTCCCTCAAACCCTTCCAGCTCCTGCAAATTATGATTTACAATAATAACTGTAGTGCCCAATTGCTTGAACAATGGTTTAAGCTCCTTTATCAGCAAAGTTTTCATCTTACTATCCAACGCCGAAAACGGCTCATCCATCAACAGTAGTTTTGGTTTAATAGCCAGCGCCCTTAAAATGGCCAGGCGCTGTTGTTGTCCTCCCGAAAGATGTTCCGGTTTGTGAGTGATGAAATTATCCAGCTGGCCCAGTTTCAGAAGCTGATTGATCCAGCCAACATCACCTGTGGCATATTCCAGGTGTTGTTGTACGGTCATGTTAGGGAACAAGGCATAGTTTTGGAATACGAAGCCCACATTCCTTTTTTGGGGTGATAGATTTATCTTTTGCTCAGCATCAAACCAGGCGGCACCATTGGCTGTGATCTTCCCTTTTTGGGGCGATGACAGGCCGGCGATCATTTTAAGCAAAGTGGTTTTTCCTGATCCCGAAGGCCCTAAAATTTTGGTGACCCCTCCGCTATTAAACTGCTTTTTTATCCCGAGCAATTGCCCGCCATTGTAGGCCTTTAGTTTTATTTCAATATCTACGCTGATCATGCCAGAGGACCTTTCGCCTGATATTTATTGACAATAAAAACGGCCATTACCAAAACAAACGTAATGGAAAATAAAATGAGCGAATAATTATTGGCCGATACATAATCCATTTTCTCTACCGAATCATAAACAGCAATCGAAGCTACTCTTGTAACCCCCGGAATGTTCCCCCCTATCATCAGCACTACACCAAACTCGCCAAGCGTATGAGCAAAAGTTAAAACGGATGCCGTTAATAGTGATGGCTTGATATTGGGCAGTAATACATACCTGAACGTTTGCCATTCGCTTTTTCCAAGGGTATATGAAGCTTCGGCCAGGGAATCTGGTAATTGCTGTAAAGCCGATTTTACAGGGCCTACCATAAAAGGCATACTGTAAATGACCGAGGCCAGGATCAACCCCGGAAAGGAAAAAACCAGTTGCACATCAAACGTATCATGCAGCCATTTCCCCAAACCACGCTGCGGACTAAACGCAAGCAACAAATAAAAGCCCAGTACCGATGGCGGCAACACCAAAGGCATGGTGATGATGGCCTCGATAATGATTTTTATAATTGCCCGCCCCCTTGAAAGCCACCAGGCAAATGGCAGCCCGATAAGCAGCAGCAATAGCGTTGTGATGCCCGCTAATTTTAATGTGAGCCATATGGGCGATAGGTCCATTGGTTAAAAATACAAATTATTGTACCCGGTAACCATATGCCTTAAAAATACTTTTTGCAGCCGGGCTTAAAATGTATTGATAAAATTTCGCCGCAACCGGATTATCCGTGCCGTGCTTCAGGATCACGATTCCTTGTTGTATCGGCTCATATGCCTTAGGATCAATAATTTTATAATACAGTGGTTTCTTATCTCCCAATTCCTTCACCAGCGATTGCGTGGTGAAGCCCACATCGGCCACGCCTGTGGTTATATATGTATTTACCTGCGATATGCTTTCGCCATAAACTATCTTTCGTTTCGCATCATCCAAGATACCTTTATCCTGCAGTGCTTGCTCGGCGGCTTTTCCATAAGGAGCGATGGCCGGATTGCCTATCGCTATCTTTTTTATTCTTGCTGTAAGCAACAAGCGCTCCCAGTTTTCAAAACCGATGTTTTGTGTACTGCAAATGATCAGGCTGCCGGAGGCATACACTACCGGCTTTTCTTTAGCAAAACCATTTTTGAACAAAGTTTCCGGAAAGCTCATATCTGCAGATAAAAACACATCAAACGGTGCCCCATTGCTTATTTGCGCTACCAGCTTACCCGATGAGCCTATAACTGCATCAATAGTGGCACCTGTTTTTTGTTTAAAATCCTTTTGCAAAACCTCCATCACCGGCTGCAGGTTAGCAGCAGCAGCAACCCGGATATTTTGTGCGTTTGCAGTTAAACATACCGTAAACAGCAGGGCAAATAAAAAAAATATAATTTTTTTTGGCTTGGTATTGTAATGTTCGCTTTGCATCGGTTTTTATAGTTTTTTGCCTTGCAGGCAATAGTTTCGTTTGGTATTAAAGCGTATCAACATTTCCCGAAAATGCCCTTTTGATACCATAACACCACAAATATACGCTTGTTATAGCCAATACCGGTTCATATATTAGTAATGTTAACCCATGAAATAAACCAATTTTTAACAAAAATTAAGGGCATTATGCCTTCCAACCGATATTTAATATACCCCTGATGAAAAATAATTTTACACGTATTCTGATAGCCTCTTTTATTACCATCGGCGTTTTTAGCGGGGAGGCCTGCGGCAAAAAATCAACCGTAACTCCCGCACCACCGGCTCCCCCTGTTATCCCGCCGGTGGTAACGCCTGTTAAAAGCGATGTTGCCATGTGGCTCACTACTGCCGATCAGACAATCGCTTTTGCCAAACAAAATGTGGCTATCAATTTTAGTACAACGGCAGGCAGCGGCTCAACCATCAACGTCGATGCAGCCACTATCTACCAAACAATTGATGGCTTTGGTTACTGTCTTACGGGGGGCAGTGCAATGGTGCTCAATAAATTAACCGCCCAGAAGCAGGCCGAGGTATTGAAAGATCTGTTTTCTGCCGATGACACCCACATTGGCGTTAGTTATCTCCGTATCAGCATTGGCGCATCAGATATGAGCGCTACCGATTATACTTATGATGAAGTAACGCCCGGCCAAACAGATGTTGACCTGAAAAATTTTTCTATTGATGCCGAAAAACCTGATCTTATCCCTTTGCTTAAAAAAATCCTCGCTATTAATCCAAACATTAAAATATTAGGCAGCCCCTGGACAGCCCCTACCTGGATGAAAGTTAATACACTTGGCAACAATGGCTTTAAAGGCGGCAGCCTTAATGCGGCTTATTATGATGCTTATGCCCGCTATTTTGTAAAATATATCCAGGCCATGAAAGCAGAAGGTATTACCATTGATGCCATAACCCCGCAAAATGAGCCGTTAAATGCAAACAACAATCCGGCAATGTATATGCCATCAAATGAGCAGGCTAATTTTATCAAAAACAACCTGGGCCCGCAATTTAAAACCGCCGGTATTACTACCAAAATCATTGTTTATGACCACAATGCCGATAACACCTCATATCCCGTAGATATTTTCGGTGATGCAGCAGCTAACCCGTTTGTTGACGGTTCGGCTTTCCATTTGTATAATGGCGATATCAATGCGCTCGGCCCCTTGCATGATGCCTTTCCTAACAAAAACCTATACTTTACAGAACAATACACACCCTCAAATGGTGGTTTTGGCGGCGATTTGTCGTGGCATGTAAACAACCTCATTATTGGCGCAACCCGCAACTGGTGCCGTAACGTATTGGAGTGGAACCTTGCAACAGATACAGATTACGGCCCGCATACCGATGGCGGCTGCACAACCTGCCGCGGGGCCTTAACAGTTACTTCATCTTCTGCCGTAACAAAAAATGTATCCTATTACATTATTGCCCACGCTTCAAAGTTTGTACGGCCAGGGGCTGTCAGGATCTCATCTGATAGTGTTGCCGGATTACCAAACGTGGCTTTCAAAAATACAGATGGCAGTAAGGTGCTGATTGTATTAAACTCAAGCGGAAGTCAGCAATCCTTTAATATCAAGATAGATGGAAAAGCGGCTTCGAGCACTTTAGCCAACGGTTCGGTGGCTACTTATGTATGGTAAAAACTGTATTTTAACAACAAATAGCTAAAAATTAACATTTTAAATAACTGTATAACGTACTTTTAATAGGAATAGAAAAATAAAAATATTATAATTGTATCCGGCCTGACGCTAACCAAACAACCATTTCATTCGCGCCTGTAATGAATCCAACATTACAGGTGCGAAAAACATCCATTTTGCTGAGCCTATGTTTAAACTGCTACTGAGATTTTTTATCGGTATTGTTACGTTTTGCTTATGCTTTTCTACAGGCATAAAGGCCCAAACTACCGTACAAATAAATGATAATGTAAACCAGCATATATTTGAATATAAGCAGATAGCTTACTTTGAGGATACAACCGGAAAACTCGGTCTTGATGGTATCCATGCTCTTTTCCTGGCAGGCAAATTTCAAACCAATCATCAGCCTACCCCGGTTACCTCTCATAATAACTCAGCCTATTGGTACCGCATCAAAATTGGTAAGGCCAATACCACCAGTAATAGCTGGATCCTGGAGTTTTTTGATCAAACTATTGATAGCATTACCGTTTATTCGCCTGTAGACAATACTTATAGGGCTACGTCACTTGGCAGCAGCCATCCCTTTGCGGCACGTTTTTACAAGCATAAAAATTTCAGCGTTAATATAAACAGCAGCCATGGGGCCGATGACGTTTATTACATCCGCATCCGTTCGGGGCACTCGGTTAATGTAATCATGGTGCTGCGCACGGTAAGCTGGTTTATTGGCTATGCACTTGATGAATATTTCTTTTTTGGTGTTTTTTATGGTATGATCCTAGTTTTTGGCTTGTACAACTTCATGATGTTTATAGCCATGCGCCAGGTACAATATTTATACTACATCATTTATAACCTAAGCATTGGCCTGTATGAAATGTGTGTTGATGGCATAGCCTATCAGTATATCTGGCCAAACAATCCGGGCTGGAATAATTATGCTTATGGCATTGCCCTGTTTTCGGCCAGCATTTTCGCCATTCTTTTTGCCCAAAAACTTCTCAATTTAAAAGTTAACGCCCCCCGCTTAAACAAAATGATAAAAGGGGTTATCATTTTCAGGTGCATTTATTTCCTGGCGTGTATAAATATTAACATGGCCTGGTTCAACTACAAGATCATTGAATTTTTACCGCTATCTATTTCTTTTTATGCAGGTTGTTATGTTTTGATCAAGGGCTATAAACCGGCAAGGTTTTTTGTTATTGGTTATACATTTCTGCTTACGGGCTTTGTGATCAAAACTTGTATCGCACTAAATATTTGGTGGCTGCCCGTTACGGAGTTTGATTATTACAGTCTCAGTGTTTGTTTTATTATGGAGATGTTGTTCATCTCTTTTGCCATAGGCGATAAGGTACGTATACTAAAAAAGGAAAAGGACGATGCCCAGCAAAATATCATAGCACAAATGAAGCAAAACGAGGAGCTGAAAGACACCCTAAACCGCAGCCTCGAAGTTCAGGTACAGGAACGTACCCGCGAACTGGTTGAAAAATCATCGATGATTGCCGAGCAAAACGAAGAACTGAAATCGGTTAATGAACTGCTGCAGCAGCAAGCAGAAGAAATTTCGCGCATGAATGTGCTGCTTGAGAAAGATAATATTATACTCCACAATGATATCGAAAAAGTAACCCATGACAGGGTAATGCTTACCGAAGTTGATTTTGAAGAGTTTAGCCGCATTTATCCGGACAGGGAGACCTGTTTCAAATTCCTTTCCGACCTGAAATGGGAGCATGGTTATGCCTGCCGTAAGTGCAGTAACACCCATTACGGCAGCGGGCATCTCCCCTACAGTCGCCGGTGTTCAAAATGCGGGTATGAAGAATCGGTGATAGCCTATACCATACTTCAAAACACCCGTATCCCTATCAACAAGGCGTTCTACATGATCTTCTTGATGTACTCAACCAAGGGCAAGATCTCGTCACATAAGCTATCCGAAATACTTTCCATCCGTCAAAGTACCTGCTGGGCATACAGTTCGCGCATTAAAAAAGTGATGGAGGCGCGGAAAAAAGAGATCAAAAATGCCGGTGATAAGGGATGGAGTAAATTAGTGATTGATAATAGCACGAATGCCTGAGCAAACGTTTTAACAATTTAAACGAATTTCACGAATTAAAACCTTGCCCGAAAGATAAAGATCGATTTCCTGTCCCCTCACATCATTGCTGTACGAAGCAATCCCCGACTTTACAGGGCGAACCTGGCCCCAATAGCCCCTATGGCGCAGGTCTTGTGCGGTTGCGAGAGGGCGGATGACTTGTGACTCCCCTCTGTCAAGTCATTGTGATATTTAATTATACTCTTTTGTAGAATACTTTAATTCGTATTCCCAACCATTTATAACTCATAGCTATATAGCCCTATTATTTTCTTTACAATTAACTGTGAAGTAAGCGTATCACAAAAAAAATTTCATTGCAACAAAAACATCACACATGCTACTTAAAGCAATTTTTACTGTTTTAAGTCATGTGATGCAAGCGTATTAAAAACGACACAATACACTATAAATCAATTATTTATAAACTTTTAACTTGATTATTCCGTTTAAATTCCTGTAGATTTGCTACAACCAATTTTAAGCTATAAACAAGCTACTTACTGAAAAACAATGTCGGCAAAGTGCGTTTGCAGTAATAACGCCCTCGATATAATTAAGCAAAGGTTAAATACCACCATGCGTATTTAGCTGTTGGATAGCGGCTTGTGCTACATTTTTAACATGCATTCAAATCAATCAACTAAATAACAACTAAATGAAAATCAATTACAAATTAATGCGGCTTGCAGTCCTCACCCTGCTCTCGGCCACAGCTTTTTACTCGTGTAAAAAAAATGTAAATACGCCTGAGGCGCCTGATCAACAAACAAAAGGCACTGTAGCCCGGGCGGCAAACGAGGTAGTAAATGCATGGGTTACAACCGGCGATCAATCGAAGCTTTTACAAGCTCAAACCAGTTTTAATTTTGCTGCCGATGCAGGTACCAATGCAACCACCATTACGGTAGACGAAAACCAAACCTTCCAGGGTATCGACGGCTTCGGCTTTACCTTAACCGGTGGCAGCGCCGGACTGCTCAATGGCCTCGGAGCTAATCAAACCAATGTGCTTAATGAGCTTTTTGGTACAGCTAACGGGCAAATTGGTATCAGCTATATTCGTATCAGCATTGGTGCTTCCGACCTAAGTGCCAATGATTTTACCTACAACCAAACTGCCGGCGATTTTAATATGAACAACTTTAGCATCAGTGCCGAAAACCAGGACCTGCTGCCAATCCTGAAAAAGATCATCGCTATAAACCCATCCATCAAAATTATAGCTACTCCGTGGACAGCCCCTACCTGGATGAAGGTAAACACTACCGGCAATAATGGCTATACAGGCGGTAGCCTCAACACAGCAGCGGGTTACTATGACGCGTATGCGCGCTATTTTGTAAAATACCTGCAGGCTATGCAGGCACAAGGCATCACTATTGATGCCATTACCCCACAAAATGAGCCGCTTAACCCCTACAATAACCCAAGCATGGTGATGCAGCCCAATGAGCAGGCTAACTTTATCAAAAACAATCTCGGTCCGCAGGTTAGGGCTGCTGGTTTCCAAACCAAGATTATAGCCTATGATCATAATACAGACAGGATTGACTATCCCGAAACGGTACTGGCCGATGGTGGCGCTAATCCATATGTTGATGGTTCGGCGTTTCACCTGTATGCTGGTAGTATTGCCTCCTTAACCGATGTACATAATGCTTATCCTAACAAAAACGTTTACTTTACCGAGCAATGGGTTGGGGCACCAAGCAATTTCGGGGGTGATTTATCTTGGCATGTAAATACACTTATCATTGGCGCTACCCGAAACTGGAGCCGTAACGTATTGGAGTGGAACCTGGCTGCCGATCCTAACAATAACCCGCATACACCTGGTGGTTGCAGTACTTGTTTAGGCGGTATCACAGTTAGCGGCTCATCCATTACCCGTAATGTTGGTTATTACATTATCGGTCATGCTTCTAAATTTGTAAGGCCCGGTGCCGTTCGTATTTCCTCAAACCTGTCGGGCAGTATTCAAAACGTTGCCTTCAAAAATGCTGATGGCAGTAAAGTACTCATCGCCCTTAATAACGGCTCATCAAGCACCGGCTTTAAAGTAAAATGGGGTGCCGAATCTTTTACTTACACCTTAGCCGCCGGTGCTGTGGCAACTTTCAAATGGACAGGAACACAATCAGGCGGTTCAACCTCGGGCGCACCTATAGGTTCAACTATTACGCTTAAAGGCTTTAACAACCAGTATGCAAGCAGCGAAAATGGTACCCAGGCCATGAATTGCAACCGGCCAACAGCGTCGGCATGGGAGCAATTTCTCGTTGTTGATGCAGGTGCAGGCAAAATAGCACTGCAGTCTATGGGTAAATACGTATCCTCAGAAAATGGCACACAGGCCATCACCTGTAACCGCCCAACTTTTGGCGACTGGGAAAAATTTGACTGGGTGCCTACAACCGATGGTAAGGTTACGCTTAGGGGCAATAACGGCAAGTTTATTTCGAGCGAGAATGGTACGCAGGCTATGACCTGCACCCGTGCAACGGCATCGGGCTGGGAAGCCTTTGGTGTAAACCAATAATATAAAATGATATATTTAGCCTGCTCTTTTAAATAAGGGCAGGCTTCTCTTTTTATAAACCTACTAATGAAAAAATTTACCGGCTTTTGCTTTTTATGGCTGATGTTAAGCGCTCGTGCTTTGTACGCCCAATCTGGCGGAAACAACCTGCAGTTTGATATCACCGACGGCTACCAGCGCGAAAACTTTCACTGGTCGATAGCCGGCAACAGCAACGGGCAAAACCCCAATATTTTTTCGGAATTAAAATGGACAAAAATTGGCGGCCAAAGCCTCGCAGCTTCCATGCAATGGAACGTGTACCAAAAATTTAGCCTCTATGCAGATTATATCCGGCAATTCATCACATCGGGCACGGTAAATGATTCGGATTACAGTACCGATAACCGCAGCGGCAATACCTATAACGAAACTTTTGATGCCGGCAAAGGTAATACGCAAGGCTGGGCTTTGGGTGCAGGCTATCAGCTTATAAAAAATGGGTGGCTTAACATAATCCCCTATGCAGGTTATACCAACAACAGGCAATCGCTTTATTTATATGATAGCGATAACCGTTTCCCCGGTTTAAACTCAAGTTACCAAACCAAGTGGAAGGGTGCTTTTATCAAAGCCATTGCATCTATAAAACTCATTGAAAGGCTAAAGTTTAATGCCGATATCACCTATAACCAAGTAAGCTATAATGCCCAGGGCAACTGGAATTTGATCACTAATTTTCAGCACCCGGTTAGCTACCGGCACCATGCTAACGGGTATGGATTAAATATGAATGTCGCATTGGTTTACACTGTTAGCAATCACATCGGGATACAAGCCGGGGCAGGCTATCTGTATTGGCAAACAGGCAATGGAACCGATGAGCTTTACCTCAACAGCGGCGAAGTTGATAAAACACAAATGAATGGGGCTTTTAGGAATGGGTTTAGGATGTTTGGTGGATTAATAATCTCATTATAAGCAAAAATACTACCCCAAGCTCCTGCCGGGTGGTAATTACACCGAATCCTCTCTCCTATCTACAGCATACACCGGCCGGGAGGCCAGGCAATAGCCGTCACTCGGCCAGAGCCCATAGCCGTTAACTTAAGGAAAAAACCTCTGAAAAGCACGGAAATGTGCGATTCCCCTCTCGAGAGGGGTGGAGGGGTGTGTTATTCTACGTGCGGCTTATCGCTTGTATAACACACCCCTGCTGCCTCTCGTTCCATCGTGCCCCCTCTCGAGAGGGGATTTTAAAACGCTTACGCCAAATTACTCCCCTAAGTTAACGGCTATGGGCCAGAGCCGAGCATCGGCGTAGTGTTTTAAGTTTGGGCTTTCCTTCTGAAAATCCTCTATTCTGTAAATTCTGATTTAGAAAATCTGCATATATCTCACCACAAATCGTCATAAAACCATCACTCATTAAGTTGATTATTATTTAGTTTAGATCACTGTAAACCATCGTTTAATCCCATAATACCACTCCTGATGAAGATAAAACTTTTATTCACGCTTTCTCTCTGCTTTTCAGTGTCAGTTTCAGTAGCTCAAACGACAAAAAACTATCATGTCAAATCGCCGGATAGTAAAATAGATCTGAGTGTAACAACCGGTAATAAAATAGAATGGTCGGTAAAACAGGAGAATACAGAGATTATCACATCATCGCCCATATCAATGACGCTTCAAAACGGCGAAATATTGGGAAAATCTCCTATTGTAAAAAGCACAAAGGCATTATCTGTTGATCAGGATTTCAATACGCCTATCTACAAAAAGAATAAGGTTCACGATCAGTATAATCAGCTCACTATCAATTTTAAAAATGATTATTCGCTGGTATTCAGGGCTTATGATGATGGCGTAGCTTATCGTTTTATCACACAGAAAAAAGGTGATATAATTATAATGAATGAAGAAGCCGGTTTTAATTTTAAGAATGATGATAAAGCTTATCTTCCTTTTGTAAATGATTATCGCAATAAAGATAAATGGACAACCTCTTTCGAGGCATTATATAATAACCTTAAACTATCAGAAGTAACTAAAGACAGCCTTGCTTTTTTACCGGTTTTGGTAGATGCTGGAGACAATAAAAAAGCAGCTATTCTCGAAGCCGATTAAACCCGGTAAAGTGGCCTGGGACTGGTGGAACGATTGGAACATTACCCATGTTGATTTTAAAGCCGGCATCAACAACCCTACTTACAAATATTACATCGACTTTGCCTCGGCCAATAAGGTGGAATATGTGGTGTTGGATGAGGGCTGGTCGAACATTGTTGATTTGAACCAGATCTCGCCTGATATCAATCTCCAGGAATTAATAGATTATGCTAAGCAGAAAAACGTAGGTATAATTTTATGGACGAGCTGGTATGCCCTCACCCGGCAAACAGATGCTGCAATGGCCAAGTTTTCGAAAATGGGGATCAAAGGTTTTAAAATAGATTTCATTGACCGCGATGATCAAAAGATGGTTTCGTCCCTATACGATATTGCACAAAAGGCAGCTGATAATCAATTAATTGTAGATTATCACGGCATGTACAAACCCAGTGGCATCCAGCGTACTTTTCCTAATATCCTTAATTTTGAGGGTGTTAAAGGTCTGGAAAATGTAAAATGGGGTGTTAAAGATCATCCCGGTTATGATGTAAGTATTCCTTTCATTCGCATGTTGTCGGGCCCGATGGATTATACACCCGGAGCCATGCGTAATGCCAGTAAAGCTAATTTTCGCGCGGTAAATGGCAATCCCATGAGCCAGGGGACCCGTTGCCATCAACTGGCTATGTATACCGTGTTTGAAGCGCCGCTGCAAATGATGGCCGATAATCCTACTGCTTATCAAAAAGAACAGGAAAGCACCGATTTTATAGCTGCTGTGCCCACAATATTTGATGAAACCGTTGCCATCAGCGGAAAAGTAAGTGAGTATGTAGCTATTGCCCGCCGAAAAGGTTCCACGTGGCACATTGGTGCTATGACCAATTGGGATGCCCGTGATTTAAACATTGATCTTTCGTTTTTAGGTGAGGGCAATTATAAAGCCGTAATTTTTGAAGATGGTTTAAATGCTGACAGGGATGGCACTGATTATAAGCGCACTGTGGTAAATCTCACGTCAAAAGATAAGCTGAATATTAAACTGGCACCGGGCGGTGGCTGGGCGGCAAGGCTGGAGAAGGTGAATTAATAACGTTTATCTCTCTACCGTCATTGCGAGGTACGAAGCAATCCCCGAAAAGCAGAGCGAACTTGCTTAGCTGCTCTGTAAGTAGGGGATTGCTTCGTACCTCGCAATGACGATTTTATATTAAATATCTCATTTTCAATTAATTATCTTTGTTCTTATCCGCAGCTTGCTTAGCTGCTTTCTCCTTTTGCTTTTCAGCTTCTTTAGCAGCTTTCTCTTTATCCTCCTGAATCTTTTCCTGGGCTTTGCGGATGCTGTCCTGGCGCTTTTGTTCCAGTTTCTTTTTCTTGTTAAAGAAACCCCTCAGTAAAAAGTTATGCTGGGCAGCGGTAAGGTCCTCATTCAGGGTGTTTGTTGTGGTGTGAACGGTTTTAATGGTAGTCCGGGCTTGCTTAACGGTACCTTCAAGGTCGCGGGCCATTTTATCACTATTAAGTAAGCGGCCTATGCTGCCTTGTCCGTTGTTGATCTTGGCTACTATCCCTGTCAAATTTTCTGTTAATGATTCGGCGTTATCGGCCACACGGGTGAGTTTATTGATGATTCTGTCTACATCAACCGGGTTTATGGAGCCTAATTTTCCGCCGTCTTCGATCTCTTCATGGCTTACAATGCCTCCGGGCGCTATCACCACCAGCTTATCCCCCATCAGGCCATCGCTGCCTATGCTCAGCTTGGAGTCTTTCTTAATAAACTTTTTAACGCTTTTATTCAGCGTGAGGTCGACCCGTACAGAACTATCTGTTACGATATTGATAGATTGTACCACCCCTACGTTAATACCCGCAAAACGTACATTATTGCCCACCTGCAAACCGCTTACATTTTTAAACCGGCCATACACATGAAAGGTTGAGTTGAACAGGCTTTTTTGATTGCCAATTAAAAATATAGCAACCAACAGCACTGCCAACCCTAAAAAGGTAAACAGGCCTATTTTTATTTTTTGAGATGATGTGGTTTTCATGCGGATTCGTTAAAAAATGATCTGACCATTTCGTTATCCGATTTTTCGAGCTCCTTGTATGAACCCTCGGCTATATATTCGCCCTCATCCATTACCAGGATCCGGTCGGCCGTGATGCGGGCACATTCCATATCATGGGTAATAATGATAGACGAGATCTTATATTTTCGTTGCAGGCGATTGATCAGCTCACTGATCTCGCGGGATGTGATAGGATCCAAACCAGTAGTTGGCTCATCATACAGCATAATTTCGGGGTTAACGATCAGCGTACGGGCAAGCCCTACCCTTTTCCGCATCCCGCCAGATAGATCGGAAGGCATTTTATCTATTGCATCTAACAAACCAACTGCATCCAATACACCCTCAACCTTTTTATTGATTTCCTGCTGATCTTTCAGTTTTAACACCCTGGTAAGCGGAAATTCCAGGTTATCCCTAACCGTCATAGAATCATACAATGCACCACCCTGAAAAAGGAAACCTATCTTTATCCTGAGCTGTTTAAGCTCATCATCATCCATAGTGGTAACATCCTCGCCAAAAACTTTCAGGATGCCGCCATCGGGCTGTAACATACCTACAACACATTGAATGGTAACCGATTTCCCCTGGCCTGATTTACCCAACACCACAATGTTCTCCCCTTTCTTCAGGTCGAAACTGATATTCCTAAGCACTTGCTTTTTACCAAAGGACTTTTTTATTTCCTTAGCATGGATCACAACATCATCCTTTTGGACTGGAGCCTCCTTCTTAGGTTCGATATCTTCGTTTGTTTTCTTCATCTTATTTATAAAACAACAAACTGGTTATCTGAACGGCTATCGCATCAATAATGAAGATCCACAAGGAAGCAGTCACCACAGCCGAATTAGCCGCAATACCTACGCTCTCTGTTCCTTTATCTGAATGGTAACCTTTATAGCACCCCACAAAACCAACCGCAAAACCAAATAGCACGGTTTTAGCTACGGCAGGCAACAAGTCCGAAAAATCAAGCGAGGCTATACATTTATTGAAGTAAAGGGAAAAGCTGATACTATCGGTAAAGTTGAGTGCCAGGAAACCACCAAAAAGCCCAATAGCATCGCCTATAATGGCTAATAACGGGATCATGAAACTGGTAGCCAACACGCGTGTCACTACCAGGTATTGAATGGGGTTGGCGCCCGATACTTCCATTGCGTCAATCTGTTCGGTAACCTTCATGCTGCCCAGCTCGGCACCAATACTTGACGCTATTTTACCGGCGCAGATAATCGCGGTGATCACCGGGCCTATTTCACGAACAAGCGCTACCGAAAGTGTTTTAGGCAGCATGCTTTCGGCACCAAGCGAAATGAGCGAAGGCCTGAGCTGCAAAATAAGCACCAGGCCCATGATAAAGGAGGTAATGCCCACCAGCATCATTGATCGGTAACCTATTTCGTAGCATTGCCTCACAAACTCCGACCATTCAAAGCCGCCGGTGAATATGTTGCGGAAAAAGCGTGTGAAGAATAATACATAGTCGCCTATGCCTTCCAGCCATTTTCTCCATCCGCTTAGTTCCTGCTGTGCTTCCATCAGTGAATCTTAAATAATAGTAAACAACAACGAAGCAATGCTCAATTGTTTTTGAACTTTCAATAATATTCACTTTGCGGATTTAGGTAAATACTGATTATGACATCGGTACATCAATGATCAGGAAACGGGATGGCTCTTCGGTTATAATTGTAAGTGAACTTGTATCATAAACGCCCAGCGCATCTTTTTTGTTTAAAACCTGGTTGTTTATTTTAGCCACTTCATGGGTTGAATGTGAATGGTTGATTAGGTGAGTGGTTATAAAAAGCTATTTACCTAATCAATTCAATTGCTAACTAAGTTGTGATTGGTAGGTAGTTTAAAAAATGATCAGTTAAGAAAACCACTCACCTAATCAACCAAATAAACTGCTAACTAATATATGTTTAAACACACAATATTTATTCCACAATTTTATTATGCGTATTTTTGCGGAAAATCAATAAGTAATGGCCAAAAAAGCTGTCGTTGCAGGCTCAAGCGGACTTATTGGCAGTCACCTCCTGCAAATTTTATTAGAACAAGCCTATTATGATGAAGTATTGATCCTGGTCAGAAAAAAAATACCACTTCAGCATAAAAAATTAACACAGCTTGTTATTGACTTTGATCAGCCCGACACATACAAAAATGAGCTGACTGGCCATGCCTTGTTCTGTTGTTTAGGATCAACCAAAAAGAAAACACCAGATTTGAGCATCTATCGCAAGATTGATCATGATTATCCGTTATTACTGGCACAATTGGCTAAACAAAACGGAGTTGAACAATATCACCTGGTGTCATCCATTGGAGCAAACATAAACGGGGCAAATTTTTATACCAAAACAAAGGGCGAAACCGAAGCTGATATAACAGCGGTAGCATTACCTTCAGTACATATCTATAGGCCATCCTTCTTAGCTGGCGACAGGCAGGAAAGCAGGCCAATGGAAAAGTTTCTTAGCGGTCTAATGGCATTGATCAATCCCCTGCTTTTTGGCAACTGGAAAAAATATCAAAGCATTCCGGGAGCAACAGTTGCCATGGCCATGTATAAACAATCAATAAAAAACGCGACTGGTGTATTTGTATACGAGTCGGATAAAATAAAACAACTATCGTGAGTACTTATCTTTCTGCCGAGAACCTTGGCCATCAATTTCATGACAACTGGCTATTTAAAAATGTAACCATAGGTATTAACCGCGGCCGTAAGGTTGCACTTGTGGGTGTTAACGGTGCCGGCAAATCAACCCTTTTAAAAATATTAGGTGGTACTATAAAACCTACCGAAGGTAAAGTGGTACAAGCCCGCGACCTTAACATGGGTTACCTTGAGCAGGATCCTAACTTCAAAAACGCTGTTACCATCAGCGATTATATTTTTCATGCCGACGATGTGCAGCAGCAACTGATCCGCAGGTATGAAGAACTGATGGAGAACGATCCTGAAAATACCAAGGCCATTGAAAAGATCATGGAAGAGATGAGTGAGGTTGACGCCTGGGAATATGAATACAAGATCAAAACCATTTTAGGCCGTTTAGATATTCATCATCTTAATCAGCACATCACTACCCTATCGGGCGGGCAAAAGAAACGTTTGGCATTAGCCAAGCTGCTTATTGAAGACCCTGAAGTTTATATACTGGATGAGCCTACCAACCACCTGGATATTGATACCATTGAATGGCTGGAAAAATTACTGACCGAAGGAAACAAAACCATATTGATGGTTACACACGACAGGTATTTCCTGGATAATGTATGTAACGAGATATTAGAGATTGACCGTGGAAAGATTCAGCCCTACAACGGCAGTTATGGCTACTACCTTGAAAAGAAAGCCGAGCGTGAAGCGGCTGATGAAGCAGCATTCCAAAAAAACTCAAACCTGTTAAGGAAAGAGCTGGAATGGATGCGTCGCCAGCCCCAGGCCCGTGGTACCAAATCAAAAGCACGTATTGATGCCTATTACGACCTCGAAGAGAAAACCAAGAATGGCGGAATCCGTGATAAAGTTGAACTGAGCGTTAAAACAGCGCGCCAGGGTAACAAGATCATGGAGATGGATCATCTCTATAAATCATTTAACGGTAATACCTACATCAATAACTTCAGCTATATATTTAAAAAAGGCGATAGGATTGGTTTAGCTGGTAAAAATGGCAGCGGTAAATCAACACTATTAAATATCATCACTGGCGCTTTACAGCCTGATAAAGGTAGCGTAGTTAAAGGCGAAACTACTGTAATTGGCTATTTTCACCAGGCTGGTATCACCTTTAAAGAGGATGAGCGCGTAATTGATATCGTAAAGAATGTTGCAGAGTTCATCACCATGGCTGATGGGAAAACAATTTCCGCATCTGCCTTACTCACCTTGTTCCTCTTCCCTCCCGCCAAGCAATATGGTTTTATATCAAAACTGAGCGGTGGTGAAAAGAAACGTTTGCAATTGATGAGCATCCTGATGAAGAATCCAAATTTTCTAATACTGGATGAGCCTACTAATGATCTGGATATTGATACGCTAAACGTACTGGAAGAGTTTTTAACCAACTACGGTGGTGTATTAATGATGGTATCGCACGATAGGTATTTGCTGGATAAACTTACTGATCAGCTTTTCATCATGGAAGAAAAAGGCCATGTACGCATCTTTAATGGCAACTATTCGTCATACAGGCTTGAACTGGAAGAAGCCAAACAGCAAGCTAAGAAACCTGCCCCTGTAGTACAAACACAGGCTCCAGCAGCTAAAAAAAGCAAGCTAAGCTTTAAAGAAGCTAAGGAACTGGAAGGTATAGAAACTGAGATAAACAACATTGAAGTAAGTATAAAAGATAAAACCGCACAGTTAGATACAGTAGGTATCGATCCTAAAAAACTTGATGAAATACTGAAACAAATTGAGGTTTTAAATAAGCAATTGGACGATAAAAGCGCCCGTTGGATGGAATTAACCGAGTTAAACGAAGGATAATGAAAACATCAGATATTATAGCAACAACAGGTGTTATCATTCTTTTGATAGCCTTTTTATTAAATTTAGCGGGTAAACTATCGGCACAGAATAAGCTTTACAGCCTAATGAATTTTATAGGAGCAGGAACATGCGGCTATGCTTCATACATGATAAGCTTCTACCCTTTTGTGGTATTAGAAAGCATCTGGGCATTTGTAGCTTTAATATCATTATTCAGAGTTCCACGTGGAACATCTGCTTAATTGAGGTAATTTTGTGGTTTAAGTCTGAAGTACTAAGTCGTAAGTCTAAAGTCTTCATTCATATTTCATAAATACATATAACAGAAACGTTCCACGTGGAACGTTCTTTCAAGGTCAGAAATTCAAGTCGCAGGTCAACAACACAATAGGACTAACGACTCAGAACTGACAACTCAAGACTTTAAAAACAACCGTTCCACGTGGAACAAATCTTGAATTAAAGCACTAATAAGTCAACTTTAGACTTAAAACTTACTACTCAAGACTAACCAAACGTGGAACAAGGAGGATAAAATGTTTAAGAAATATAATGTAATAGTAGTAGGTGCCGGGCATGCAGGCTGTGAAGCTGCCGCTGCCGCTGCTAACTTAGGTTCATCAGTTTTACTGATAACCATGAATATGGGTACCATTGCACAGATGAGTTGTAACCCCGCAATGGGCGGTGTTGCCAAGGGACAAATAGTGCGTGAGGTAGATGCTTTGGGTGGATATTCGGGCATTATAACTGATAAAACATCTATCCAATTCAGGATGCTAAACCAATCAAAAGGTCCTGCAATGTGGAGCCCACGTGCTCAAAGCGACCGTATGAGGTTTGCAGAAGAGTGGCGTTTAGCATTAGAGGCAACTCCTAACGTTGACTTTTGGCAGGATACTGTTACATCCCTGATCGTAAAAAACAATACCATAGCAGGTGTGCGAACTTCTATAGGTATCGAAATTGAAGCTGACGCGGTAGTACTGACTAATGGTACCTTTCTAAACGGAGTAATCCACATAGGCGAAAAAAGGTTTGGCGGAGGGCGCACAGGTGAAAAAGCAGCTACAGGATTAACCGAGCAACTGGTTGAATTAGGCTTTGAAGCTGGCCGTATGAAGACGGGTACCCCACCCCGTGTGGATGGCCGCAGCCTTAATTATAGCCTGATGGAAGAACAATGGGGCGACCCGGTAAGAGGCAAATTCTCTTTCACCGACGTACCGATGATAGAGGAACAACGCTGCTGCTGGATCACCTATACTAATACTGATGTACACGAAACATTAAAGGAAGGATTCGAAAGATCACCAATGTTCACCGGCCGAATTAAAGGTTTAGGCCCACGTTACTGCCCTTCAATTGAAGACAAGATCAACCGTTTTGCAGAACGTGACCGTCACCAGATCTTTGTTGAACCCGAAGGATTGAATACTGTAGAGATCTATGTAAATGGTTTCTCTACCTCCCTTCCTGAAGATGTACAATACAAAGCACTCACCAAAATACCTGGATTTGAGAACGCCAAAATGTTCAGACCAGGTTATGCTATTGAGTACGATTTCTTCCCTCCTACACAATTGGGTTTAACTTTGGAGACTAAACAGATCAGCAACCTATACTTCGCAGGGCAGATCAATGGTACTACAGGTTATGAAGAAGCAGCATCACAAGGCTTCATTGCCGGTATCAATGCGCACCAAAAAATCAACGATAAACATGAGCTGATCCTGAAAAGGTCAGAATCATATATAGGTGTTTTAATAGACGACCTGGTGACTAAAGGCACCGAAGAGCCATACCGCATGTTCACCTCAAGGGCTGAGCACCGCTTATTATTACGCCAGGATAATGCTGATATCAGGCTCTCTCCTATGGGTCATGAATTGGGATTGATCAGCGATGAACGTTTAGAAAAAGTAAATCAGAAAATAAAAAACTCAGACGATATTGTAGCTTATACCAAAAGCAAATCTATCGACCCATCTACAGTAAACAGCCTGATGGAAGAGTTAGGTACAAGTCCGCTGGCACAAAGTACTAAACTGTTCAATTTATTGAGCCGTCCCCAGGTAACTTTTAGTGATCTGAAAACTGCCGATGCTCCTTTGGCCGAATTGCTTTCGGCCTACGATAAAGAAACTATTGAGCAGGCTGAAATAAAAATCAAATATGAGAGTTATTTCATCAAGGAGATGGAGATAGTTGACCGGATGAAGAAAATGGAAGACCGCGAGATCAATCCGAATTTTGACTATCATACCTTGGTATCACTTTCAAAAGAAGCACGCGAAAAATTGATGAGGATAAAACCACGTACTTTAGGTCAGGCATCACGAATTTCTGGAGTTTCACCGTCCGATATCTCCGTTTTAATGGTTCATGTATCAAGATAATATATAAATAACTGATAATTAAGTAATTATAAAATACCCTTTAAAATCAATTATTTTTATTTTTTAATAGTACTTGTTATAAAAACATAAAAATCGCTTATATCGCCTAAAAACCATGTTAAATACAAAATCGGCTATTTTTTACAAAAATTCATTACTGATTTTTATCGTTTTATTCATTTTTGGCTGCGCGGCCCAGCAACCACCGCAAGGAGGGCCGCGCGACCAGACTCCGCCCAAATTGGTGAAGGCAGTTCCCGGAAATAAAACCCGGAATTTTGCAGCCAAACAAATTGACCTGGAATTTGACGAGTTTATCAAACTCACCAACGCATACCAGGAAATAAGCATGAGCCCCGCCATGGAGAAACAACCGGAGTACTCATCAAATAAAAGGAAACTAAAAGTTGAGTTTAAGGACACCCTATTGAAAAACACAACCTACGTTATCAATTTTGGAAAATCTATCCAGGACGTGAACGAAGGTAATACCCTCAAAAATTTTACTTACGTTTTTTCGACAGGCAGCCACATCGACTCATTGAGCATAAGTGGTACCGTAACCAATACCCTCACCCAGGAAAAAGAAAAAGATGTACTTGTATTTATATTTCCTGTTAAACAGGATACACTTTTTGGAAAAAAGAAGCCATCCATCTTTGCCCTAACCGATTCGTCAGGAAATTTTTCACTAAATAATTTACGCGAAGACGATTATCGCATTTACGCATTGAAAGAAGCGAGCCCCGATAAAATTTTTAACCACGATGATGAATTGATCGCTTTTCTTAAAAAGCCCGTCCATCTCAAATCTGATACTTCAAATATTCAGCTAAACCTTTTTAAACAGGATCCGGAAAAATTCAGGGTATCTGAAAAGCGTTTTGATAGTGATGGAAAATTGTTGCTGGTATTTAATAAAGGGCTAACGCAACCGGCTGTAAAAGTAATTTACCCGTCAGATGTCGACAACCGAAAGCAAGTGTCCTTTTCACGTACAAAGGATACCGCTTCTGTTTATTTACGTAATATGAACTTTGACTCGGTACGGGTTGCCATATTTGATAAAGGTAAAGCTATTGATACCATTTATCAGTTAAAACGTAAAAACGAAAGCTTTACGCGCACCTTAACAGCAAGCTATAATATCGGCAACGACAGCAAGTTAAAGCCGGGCAGTAACCTGGTAGTTACCACAAGCATTCCGATTGAAAACTTTGATCAGTCGCAAATTACGTTAAACGAAGATTCGGTTGCTACCAGCGATTATACCATACAAAAAGATACAGGAAACTATAAACTGCTCAATATAAAATATAAATGGCGCGAAAACAGTAAATATGAACTGATACTCAATGAAGCTGCCTTAACCGATATTTATGGAGATAAAAATAAACGCCTGTCTAAAAAATTCCAGATCAATAAACTGGATAATTATAGCCAGCTCACCGTAAAGCTAACTGTGCCAGATACCTCCAAAGCTTATGTGGTTGAGTTATTAAGTGAAGATAAAAAGTTAATTCAAAGCGATCCTATTACAAAAAGCACCTCCGTTGTTTACAAGGGGATATTGGCTGCCAAATACTATGTGAGGATCATTTACGATGAAAACAAAAACGGTAAGTGGGATAGTGGAAACGTAAAGCAGAGACGGCAGCCTGAAAATATCTGGCTGAATGATAAACTCATTACCCTAAGACCTAATTGGGAAGCCGAAGAACCGATAACCATTCCGAAAGAAAAGGCTACTCCTTAAACCAACCCGAATACATGATATAATTTTGAGGCAGTTGCTTCAACATAGCCCTTTGCTCGTCAGTAAGGGGCTTTATTTTTTTTGCAGGTATACCGGCATATAAATAACCCGATTCGCAAATAGTATTCTCCAATACCACAGCACCTGCAGCAATGATCACAAACTCATTTACAACCGCATGATCCATCACAATGGCTCCCATGCCTACCAAAGTATGGTCATGTAAAGTACAGCCGTGTACCAGCGCATTATGCCCTATAGAAACACTGTTGCCTATATTGGTTGGGGCTTTTAAATAGGTAGCATGAATTACCGCACCATCCTGGATATTGGTGTTATTACCTATTTTAATATAGTGAACATCGCCCCTGATCACGGCATTAAACCATACCGAGCAATTATCGCCCATTACCACATCCCCTACTATAGTGCAGTTTTCGGCAATAAAACAATCTTTACCCCAAACCGGGCTTTTATCTTTTACAGGCAGAATTACAGGCATAGCTTAGTTAATTAGCGAATTATTGATTTAGTGAATTAGCGATTTAAATAATTTTCTTTATGTTTGGATACATTATAAGCGAAAATAGCTCAGTCGGTAGAGCGTCAGTTTCCCAAACTGAAGGCCGCGGGTTCGAATCCCGTTTTTCGCTCAAATCAAAACTTTTCTTAAAAAATCGTCGTTGCGAGGTACGAAGCAATCGCGAACTGTACAGGGCTACTTGCATAGCCACTCTGTATTTTGGGGATTGCTTCGTGCCTCGCAATGACGATCGTTTATAATTTCCTTCCTAAAACACCGTATCCTGTATCTGCTCAGCATGCTCAGGATAATCGGTAGTGTAATGCAACCCCCTGCTCTCCTTACGTAACATGGCTGATTTTACTACAATAAACGACACCTGGATCAAATTACGCAGCTCGCATAGTTTAACAGAAAGCTTTGTTTTTTTGTAAAAATCTTCCGTTTCTTCGTACAATAACTTCAGCCTGCGTAATGCCCTATCCAGCCTGAAATCCGAACGTACTATACCCACGTAGTCATTCATCAGCTTTTGCATTTCGCGCACGTTGTGGGTAACCAAGATGTCTTCGTTTGAGAGCTGCACACCTTTCTCATCCCAGTCTGGGATATTATCCGGGATAATATTATTCTCAAATTTATCTATAGCATCTTCATAAATGCGATGTGCGAAAACCAGTGCTTCCAACAATGAATTTGAAGCTAAGCGATTGGCTCCGTGCAGGCCGGTTGACGAACATTCGCCGCAGGCATATAACCTTAATATAGACGATTGGCCAACATGATCAACCAAAATACCGCCGCACATATAATGACAGGCTGGTGCAACAGGTATCATATCCTTGGTCATATCAATCCCAATCTCCAGGCATTTGGCATAAATATTAGGAAAATGGTTCAGGATATCTTTTTTACTGCGATGCCTTACATCCAAATAAACAAAGTCTTCGCCCGATTTCTTGATCTCGGCATCAATAGCTCGTGCTGTGATATCACGCGGCGCTAAAGACTTACGCTCATCATACTCATGCATAAATTCTTCGCCATTGGTACGTTTCAACACACCGCCAAAGCCACGCACAGCTTCAGATATTAAGAAAGAAGGATACTCGCCCGGATTATATAAAGCCGTTGGATGGAATTGCATGAATTCCATATTACGAACCTTACCTTTCGCACGGTATACCATAGCTATACCATCACCGGTGGCAATAGTGGGGTTAGTGGTAACTGCATAAATATGCCCGGCACCACCTGCAGCCATTACAGTAACTTTAGAGAGAATTTTTTCGACGATCTTGGTCTCTGTATTAAAGGCGTAGATGCCAAAGCAAGTGATATCGGTGCTCGATTTACCCACCAGCTCTCCTAAATGGTGCTGTGTTATTAAATCAACCGCAAAATAATGCGTAAGTATCTCAATATTAGGGTTTTTATGAATTTCCTCTAAAAGCGAACGCTCTATCTCCCAGCCAGTTACATCTTTATAATGTAACACACGAAACTCTGAGTGGCCACCCTCTTTTGCCAGGTCATAAACACCTTCATTAGTCTTGTCAAAATTGGTTCCGTATTCAATTATTTCATTGATACGCTCGGGCCCCTCCTTAACAACAGCTTCAACAACTTCACGGTCACAAAGGCCAT